>NZ_BAABIT010000001.1:4800000-7683881 GCF_039542925.1 Streptomyces coeruleoprunus
TGGACGCGCCGCTCGTCCAGTTCGTGCGCCGTGCCCTGCCCGTCGACCCCGGTGCCCGTATACGCGTACGCGGCGGGGACGCCCGCGCCGGGCTCGGCAAGGTCCCGGACGGCTGGGCCGACCTGGTCGTCGCCGACGTCTTCAGCGGCGCCCGCACCCCCGCTCACCTGACCACCACCGAGTTCCTCACGGAGGTACGGCGGGTGCTGAAGCCCGGCGGGTACTACCTGGCGAACCTCGCCGACGGGCCGCCGCTGTCCCATCTGCGCGGCCAGATCGCCACGGCCGCCGCCGTCTTCCCCGAGCTGGCGCTCGCCGCCGACCCGACCGTGCTGCGGGGCCGCCGCTTCGGCAACGCGGTGCTGGTCGCCTCGGACGTCCCCCTGCCCGTCGCGGAGCTGACCCGGCGCGTCGCGAGCGACCCGCACCCCGGGCGGGTGGAACACGGGCGGGCGTTGGCCGACTTCACGGGCGGCGCGGCCGCCGTCACGGACGCGACGGCCAAGGCCTCGCCCGCCCCGCCCGCCTCGGTCTTCGAGCGCTGACAGCGGCCAGGGCCTGTCGGAAAGGCCCTAAGTGCGGCGGTCGTCGATCTCGACGCGCGGCGCCGTGTCGTGCCAGACGCAGAACACCGAGATCTCCCGGCCGTCCCGCGTGAACGTGACGCGGATCCACGTGTCCTGCTTCCACACCTGCATCTGCCAGCCCGACGCCGGTGTCGCCGACACCAGTTCGGCCGAGGTGTCGCCGAGGTCGAAGGCGACCCGGCCGCCGTCGACCGCGTAACTCTTCACCGTGCCGCCCCCGGTGCCCGCGGTCGGTGAGGGCGCGGCGGACGACCGCGAGGGCGTGGGCTCGCGCGTGGGCCCGCTCTCGCCGCGCGTGGCGGACGGCGAGCGGGACGGGAGAGCGGGTGCGGTCCTGGGGCGCTGCGTGGAGGAGGCCCGCGGCTCCGCCTCGGGGCCGGTGGGGGAGCCGGCGGCGGTCTCCGCGGGGGCGAGCGGGCGTGCCAGCGGACGGTCGTACGCCGTGCCCGCCATCACGGTGTGCACGCCCCACCACGAGAGAGTGACCGCCGCGCCCGTGGCGAGCGACCACGCCAGGGAATGAACGAGTCCTCTTCGCATCCGGGCCATAGTGCACCACTCGGCCACGGCGTCAACACCGGTCCCCCTCATTCCGCCCCATGGCGTACGGTGCCGCCCATGGCAAGTGTGCTCGTGGTCGAGGACGACCAGTTCGTGCGCTCCGCCCTCATACGGCATCTGACCGAGGCCTCCCATACGGTACGGAGCGTCGGCACGGCCCTGGAGGCGCTGCGCGAGGTCGCCCATATCCGCTTCGACGTCGTCATCCTGGACCTCGGTCTGCCCGACCTCGACGGGTCGGAGGCGCTGAAGATGCTGCGCGGCATCACCGACGTGCCGGTCATCATCGCCACCGCGCGCGACGACGAGGCGGAGATCGTACGGCTCCTCAACGACGGCGCCGACGACTACCTCACCAAGCCGTTCTCGGTGGAGCACCTGTCGGCCCGCATGGCCGCCGTGCTGCGCCGTTCCCGCGCCACCGCCGGGGACGTTCCGCCCAGCAGCGTCATCCGGGTCGGCGGCCTCGCCATCGACCCGCTGCGCCGCCAGGCCGAACTGGACGGGCGGCGGCTCGACCTGACGCGCCGCGAGTTCGACCTGCTGGCCTTCCTCGCCGGGCGGCCCGGCGTCGTCGTGCCGCGCAAGGAACTCCTCGCCGAGGTGTGGCAGCAGGCCTACGGGGACGACCAGACCATCGACGTCCACCTGTCGTGGCTGCGGCGCAAGCTCGGCGAGACCGCCGCGCGGCCCCGCTACCTCCACACGCTCAGGGGCGTGGGCGTGAAGCTGGAGCCGCCGCAGTGAGATGGGCACTGGTCAAGGTCGCCCTGGCCGTCACCGCCATGGTCGTCGTCGCCTTCGCCGTACCGCTCGGCCTGGTCATCAAGGAGATGGCCCGCGACCGGGCCTTCGGCAACGCGGAGCGGCAGGCCGCCGCGATCGGCCCCACGCTGTCCATCACCGCCGACCGCGCCGCCCTCGACCGGGCCGTCGCCTCCACGCAGGCGGGCGCCGCCGGGCGCATGGCGGTGCACATCCCCGCCCCGCCCGACGCGCCGGCGGGCCGTGCGATGGAGATCGGCACCGGCCGGGCCTCCGAGGAGGACCTGGCCACCGTGCGGCGCGAGCCGCGCGCCTCGATCACCGACGTGCCGGGCGGCTCCGCGCTGCTCCAGCCGATCGCCATCAGCACCGGCCAGATCGCCGTCGTCGAGGTCTTCGTCCCGGAGGGCGAGGTCACCAACGGCCTGGCCACGGCCTGGCTGATCCTCGCCGGTGTCGGCGTCGCGCTGATCGTCGGCTCGGTCGCCGTGGCCGACCGGCTCGGCGTACGGATGGTGCAGCCGGCCCAGCGGCTCGCGCGGGCCGCGCACGACCTGGGCGAGGGCAGGCTCGGGGCCCGCGTGCCGGAGGAGGGGCCCGCCGAGCTGCGGTCCGCCGCGGTCGCCTTCAACTCCATGGCGGACCAGGTGGTGCAGCTCCTCGCCAACGAGCGGGAGCTCGCCGCGGACCTGTCGCACCGGCTGCGGACCCCGCTCACCGTGCTGCGGCTCAACGCGGCCTCGCTGGGCGAGGGCCCGGCCGCCGACCAGACGCGGGCGGCCGTGGAGCAGCTGGAGCGGGAGGTCGACACGATCATCCGTACGGCCCGGGAGGCCAAGCCGCAGACGCAGGCCACCGGACCGGGCGCGGGGTGCGACGTCTCGGAGGTCGTACGGGAGCGCATGGACTTCTGGTCGGCGCTCGCCGAGGACGAGGGCCGCAAGGTCCGGCTCGCCGGCGTCGACCGGCCCGTCCGCATCCCGGTCGCCCGCCCCGAGCTGGTCGCGGCGCTCGACGCGCTGCTCGGCAACGTCTTCCGGCACACCCAGGAGGGCACCGCGTTCTCCGTGGACGTCCACAACGGGGACGACGCCGTCATCGTCCTCGTCTCGGACGCCGGGCCCGGCATCGCCGACCCCGAGGCGGCGCTCGCCCGCGGCAACAGCGGGGCGCGGGACGGCTCGACGGGGCTGGGCCTGGACATCGTGCGCCGCGTCGCCGAGTCCACGGGCGGCGACGTGCGCATCGGCCACTCCGTGATCGGCGGCACCGAGGTACGGGTCTGGCTGGGCCTGGACGGGCGCCGGCCCGGTGGCGGCGGGCGCAGGGGCCACCGCGTGGGGCGGCGCGTCACGCGCCGCCGTGGGGCGAACGCTTAACCCGCTCCGATGGGTTCCTTAAGCGCGTCCTAAGATCCGCCGCCCCCGCCCCGAAGTGGAGTTTTGTCCGATTCGGGCTCGCTAGCGTGCTGCCGCATCCCCCCCGACACCCGTAGGTGAGGCAGGCACACGCATGGGCACAGTGACGCACCGGCGCCGGACGAGCGGCAGGGCGAAGGCGATCGGCGCGCTCGTGGCGGCCGCGGTGGCCGGAGGCGCGGCGTTCGCGTTCACCGGCACCGCACAGGCCGCCGCCGTCAGCGCCACGTACACCAGGACCAGCTCCTGGGACGGCGGCTACACCGGCCAGTACGTCATCACCAACACGACCGGCACGGCGCAGTCCGGGTGGACGCTGGAGTTCGACCTGCCCGCCGGCACGCGGATCAACTCCCTCTGGAACGGCGACCACACCGTCTCCGGACAGCACGTCACGGTCAGGCCCGCGAGCTGGAACAAGCAACTGGCGCCCGGCGCCTCCGTGACGGTCGGATTCGTCACCGGCGCGAGCGGCGGCGCGGCCGGCGACCCGGCGGGCTGTCTCATCAACGAGGTGAAGTGCGCCGCCGGCGGGGGCGCGACCCCGCAGCCCTCCGGCCGCCCCACCCAACAGCCCACCCCCACTGCCACGGCCACCGCGCCCCGGCCCACCCCCACCGCCACGGCCACCCCGACACCGACCGCCCCGCCGACGCCCACCCCGACGGCGAGCCCCACCGGCGGCACCGGCGCGGGCGCGCGCTTCGCCCCGTACGTCGACACCTCCCTCTACCCCGCGTACGACCTGCTCGACACGGCGGCCAGGACGGGCGTGAAGGAGTTCAACCTCGCCTTCATCACCTCGGGCGGGGGCTGCACCCCGCTGTGGGGCGGCGTCACCGACCTCGCGAGCGACAAGGTGGCCGCCCAGATCGGCGCCCTGCGCGCCAAGGGCGGCGACGTGCGCGTGTCGTTCGGCGGCGCCGCGGGCCACGAGCTGGCGCTCAACTGCGCGACCGCCGCCGACCTCGCCGCCGCGTACGGCAAGGTCGTCGACCGGTACGGGCTGACCAAGGTGGACTTCGACATCGAGGGCGCCGCCCTGCCCGACACCGCGGCCAACACCCGCCGCGCGCAGGCCATCGCACAGCTCCAGAAGACCCACCCCGGCCTGGACGTGTCCTTCACGCTGCCCGTCATGCCCGAGGGCCTCACCCAGCCCGGGGTGAACCTGCTCGCCGACGCCAAGAAGAACGGGGTCCGCGTCGACGCCGTCAACATCATGGCGATGGACTACGGCCCGGCCTACAGCGGCGACATGGGCCAGTACGCGATCCAGGCGGCGACCGCCACGCAGGCGCAGCTCAAGGGGGTGCTCGGGCTGTCCGACGCGGCCGCCTGGAAGACGGTCGCCGTCACGCCGATGATCGGCGTCAACGACGTCACGACCGAGATCTTCAAGGTCGACGACGCGACACAGCTGGCGGAGTTCGCCCGGTCGAAGGGGATCGGCTGGCTCTCGATGTGGTCCTCGACCCGCGACAAGCAGTGCGCGGCGGGTGCGGTGAACCACGCCGACGCCACGTGCAGTTCGATCCTGCAGCAGCCGCTGGCCTTCACGAAGGCCTTCGCCGCCTACCGGTAGCCGCGCCCGTTCCCCGCTGCCCGGTTCCGGGACCACCCCCCACACCGCGCGCTCCGGCCGTCACCCCACCCGGCCGGAGCGCGCACCCCTGCCCGCGCCTCCCGCTACGCCCCGGGCACGTCCGGCAGCACCCCGGTGCGGGCGAGCTTCGCGTACCAGTGGGCGCTGGCCTTCGGCGTGCGCGCCCGGGTGTCGTAGTCGACGCGCACCACGCCGAACCGCTTGCCGTAGCCGTACGACCACTCGAAGTTGTCCAGCAGGGACCACAGGAAGTACCCGCGCACGTCGGCGCCGTCGGCCAGGGCCCGGTGCAGGGCGGACAGGTGCCCGTGGAGGTAGCGGATGCGGCGCACGTCGTGGACGGTGCCGTCCGGGGCCGGGCGGTCGGGGTAGGCGGCGCCGTTCTCGGTGACGACCAGCGGCAGGCCCGGCGCCTCCCGCGTCCAGCGCATCAGCAGGTCGTACAGGCCGGTCGGGTCGACGCCCCAGCCCATGTCGGTGCGCTCGCCGGGCTGCTGGTGGAACGAGACGTGATCGGCGCCCGGCCAGGGGGAGTGGTCGCTGGCCCCGTGGCCGTCGTCGGCGGCCGAACCGTCACTGTCAGTGGCGGCCGATACAACTGTGGGTGCGTAGTAGTTGATGCCGAGCGAGTCCAGGGGGTGCTGGATGACGGCGAGGTCGTCCGCGTGGACGAAGGGCCAGTCGGTGAGGTGCGCGGTGTCGTCGAGGAGGTCCTCGGGGTACGCGCCCTGGAGCAGGGGGCCGGTGAAGATCCGGTTGGCGAGCGCGTCGATACGGCGCCGGGCGTCCTCGTCGGCGGCGCTCGCCGTCCTGGCCCTGACGGCACAGGTGTTGAGGCTGATCGAGAGCTGGGCGTGGGCCGGCAGGGAGGCTCGCAGGGCCTGTGCGCCGAGGCCGTGGGCGAGGTTGAGGTGGTGGGCGGCGTGCAGGGCGGTGACGGGGTCGGTGCGGCCGGGGCGTGGACGCCGGAGCCGTATCCGAGGAAGGCGGTGCACCAGGGTTCGTTGAGGGTGGTCCAGCGCTCGACGCGGTCGCCGAGGGCGTCGGCGACGATACCGGCGTAGTCGGCGAACCGCCGGGCCGTGTCCCGCGCCGGCCACCCGCCCTCGTCTTCCAGGGCCTGCGGCAGGTCCCAGTGGTAGAGGGTCAGGACGGGCGTGATGCCCCGGTCGAGCAGGTCGTCGGCGAGTGCGCGGTAGAAGTCCAGGCCCTTCTGGACCGCCGGGCCACGGCCCGTGGGCTGGACGCGCGGCCAGGAGACGGAGAAGCGGTACGCGGTGAGGCCGAGGTCCGCCATCAGCCGGACGTCCTCGGGGCGCCGGTGGTAGTGGTCGGCGGCGACGTCGCCGGTGTCGCCGTTCAGGGTGCGGCCGGGCGTATGGCTGAAGGTGTCCCAGATCGAGGGGCCCCGGCCGTCCTCCTGGGCGGCGCCCTCGATCTGATAGGCGGCGGTGGCGGTGCCCCACAGGAAGCCGGGCGGAAAGCTGGCGGACAAAGGAGGCTCCCATCTGAGGAGGGGGAGGAAGTGGAGGGAACGGGATCGTCCGGGGCTCAAGGAACCAGCTGGACCCGGCTGAAGCCGGCCTGCCGGGTGTGGACCGTGACCGTGCCGCCGCCGAGCAGGGCAGCCTTGTCGTGCAGTCGGCGGACCGCCGCCTCGCCGGGGTCCCCGTACACGTCGATCGCCCGCAGGGTGATGAGCGGGCCGAAGGCGCGGAACTTCGGCCCGCCCAGGTCGAGGTGGAACTCCAGGGAGGCGGGGTCCGGGTGAAGGGCCACGACCGTCATCCCGGTGCCGTCGGGGTCGGTGTGGAAGTTGTAGGAGAGCAGCCTGGGCTCGCGCTCCTCGACGAACGACGCCAGGTCCCGCATGGCCGCGCGGACCTCCTCCAGCCGCCCTTCGCGGATGTCCGAGCGGTCGACGTAGAAGATGGGCTCCGGCATGGTTCTCGTCTCCTCGCTTCGCCGGCCACGGGGCTCACGCAGCAGGATGGCGACCCCGGCGCCGCCGCGGCCCCGACACGGGCGGGGCGCCGCGCGGCTCACCCGATCGCCGCAGGGGCGGCAGAAGCGGCCGGGGCGCGCCGGCCCCGGCCGTCGGCCGCTCCCTCACCCCTGCCCCGGCGCCGGCAGCTCGCCCGTGCGGGCCACGCGGGCGTACCACAGGGCGCTGGACTTCGGGGTGCGGGCCAGCGTCCGGTAGTCGACGTGGACGGCGCCGAACCGCTTGTCGTAGCCGTACGCCCACTCGAAGTTGTCCAGCAGGGACCACAGGAAGTAGCCGCGGACATCGGCGCCGCTCTCCACGGCCCGGTGCACCGCCTCCAAGTGGCCGTGCACATAGGCGATCCGGTCGGGGTCGTGGACCGTGCCGTCGGCCTCCACCACGTCCTCGTACGCGGCGCCGTTCTCCGTGATGTAGAGCGGCAGGTCCGGATATTCGTGGGCCATGCGCATGAGCAGGTCGTACAGGCCCGTGGCGTCCACCGACCAGCCCATCGCGGTGCGTTCGCCGGGCGGCTGGTGGAAGGAGACCTCGTCGGCGCCGGGCCACGGCGAGTGCGCGCCACCGCCGTGCCCGCCGTCGGACAGCCCGGTGTCGCCCTCGCGGGCGGCGGAGACGACGGTGGGCGTGTAGTAGTTGATGCCCACGAAGTCGAGCGGCTGGTGGGCGGCCGCCGTGTCGCCCGCCTTCACGAACGCCCAGTCCGTGAGCCGGGCGGTGTCCGCCGCCAGGTCCTCCGGGTAGGCGCCGTCCAGCATGGGGCCGAGCCAGACGCGGTTGCCGACCGCGTCGATCCGCCGTGCCGCCTCCCGGTCCTCCGGCGCCTCCGTCAGCGGCCTGATCTGGTGGAGGTTCAGGGCGACGCCCACCTCGGCACGGGCCGGCAGGGAGGCTCGCAGGGCCTGTGCGCCGAGGCCGTGGGCGAGGTTGAGGTGGTGGGCGGCGCGCAGGGCTGCGACGGGTTCGGTGCGGCCGGGCGCGTGGACGCCGGAGCCGTATCCGAGGAAGGCGGTGCACCAGGGTTCGTTGAGGGTGGTCCAGCGCTCGACGCGGTCGCCGAGGGCGTCGGCGACGATGCCCGCGTAGTCGGCGAACCGTTCGGCGGTGGTGCGGTGCGGCCAGCCGCCCGCGTCCTCCAGCTCCTGCGGCAGGTCCCAGTGGTAGAGGGTCAGGGCGGGGCTGATCCCGGCGGCGAGCAGCTCGTCGACCAGCTCGCGGTAGAAGTCCAGGCCCCTCTGGACGGCCGGGCCGCGGCCGGTCGGCTGCACCCGCGACCACGACACGGAGAAGCGGTACGCCGAGAGCCCGAGGTCCTTCATGAGCCGTACGTCGTCGCGGAACCGGTGGTAGTGGTCGACCGCCACATCGCCGGTGTGCCCGCCGAACACCTTGCCCGGGGTGTGGGAGAAGGTGTCCCAGATCGAGGGGGTGCGGCCGCCCTCGGCCGCCGCGCCCTCGATCTGGTACGCGGCGGTGGCGGCGCCCCACAGGAATCCGGGCGGGAACTGACGGGTCGCGGTGAGCGGCCGGGTTTCGGACGCAGTCATATGGGAGCGCTCCCAACGCAGAGACGGATGAACGCGGAGATCAACGCAGAGGTGGACGCGGGGACGGATGAACGCGCGGACGGAGACATGAACGCCGGGGACGGAGACCCGAACGCGGGGACGGAACAGAGGCAGGAGAGGCCCGCCCCGGGCGGGTCAGCTCTTGACCGCGCCCGAGGTGATCCCGCCGACGATGTGCTTGCCGAGCAGGGCGAAGACCAGCAGCAGCGGCACGGTGGAGATCAGCGCGCCGGTGAGGACGATCGCCTGGTTGATGGTGTGGTTGCCCGAGCCCAGGCCGGCGAGCGCCACCTGGAGGGTCGGATTGCCGTCCGGCGTCAGGGCGATGAACGGCCAGAAGAAGTCGTTCCACGCCTGGACGAAGATCAGCATGCCGAGGACGGCCATCGCGGGCCGCGCGACCGGGAACACGACGTGCCAGATGATCCGCAGGCTGTGGGCGCCGTCCACGCGCGCCGCCTCGATCAGCTCGACGGGCAGCGCCTCCAGCAGGTACTGCCGCATGAAGAACACACCGAACGCGGCGACGAGGGACGGCAGCACCACCGACTGGAGCTGGTCCACCCAGCCCAGGTCCGTGATGATCTGGTACAGCGGGATCACGCTCAGCTGCGGCGGGATCGTCATCGTCGCCACCACCAGCGCGAGCAGCACATTGCGGCCGCGGAACGGCAGTTTGGCGAAGGCGAAGCCGGCCAGCGTGGAGAACAGCACGGTCGACAGCGCCACCAGGCCGGCCACGACGGTGGTGTTGACGAGGGCCTCGCCCATGTCCACCTGGTTCCAGGCGAACGTGAGGTTCTCGAACAGCCGGGGCCCGGGCAGGAGCGGCGCCGGGGCCTCCACGACGCGCTCCCCGGTGTGCGAGGCGGCGACGAGGTTCCAGTACAGCGGGAACAGCGAGACCAGTGCGGCCAGGCCGAGCAGGACGTACGTGACCGGGCCCGCGTGGTGCTGGCGGCCCGCGGTCTGCTTGAGCTTCATGGGTCAGGCCCCCAGCTTCTTGCGGTTGGCACGGGCGAGGAGCAGCCGCAGGCCGCCGATCAGCAGCAGGAGCAGCAGCATCACCCAGGCGATGGCGGACGCCTGCCCGAGCGCGCCGGTGACCCAGCCCTTCTCGTACATCAGCAGGCTCAGCGTCTGGAACTGGTTGCCGGAACCGCCGCTGACGCCGAGGCTGCCGCCGAACAGCATCGGCTCACCGAACAGCTGGGTGGCGCCGATCGTGGACACGACGATCGTGAAGAGGATCGTGGGGCGGATCGAGGGGATGGTGACGCTGATGAACTGCCGCCAGCGCGACGCCCCGTCGAGCGCCGCCGCCTCGTACAGGTCCTGCGGCACGGCCTGCATCGCGGCCAGGTAGATCAGCGCGTTGTAGCCGGTCCACCGCCAGGTCACGATCACCGAGATGGCGATCTGCGCCGGCCACTTGGAGGACTCCCAGCTCACCGGGTCGAAGCCGACCCAGCCGAGGACGGTGTTGATGAGCCCGTAGTCGCTGTTGAACAGCTGGGCGAAGACCAGCGTGGCCGCCGCGATGGAGGTCGCGTACGGGGCGAGGACGGCGACCCGGAAGAACCCCCGGCCGCGCAGCTTGTAGTTGAGCAGGTGCGCCAGGCCCAGCGCCATCAGCAGCTGCGGGACGGTCGAGATGACGCCGATGGTGAAGGTGTTGGCGAGCGCGTTCCAGAAGAAGTCGCTGTCCCACAGCCCGGTGTAGTTGTCGAAGCCGCGCCACTCGGGCTCGCCGCCCAGCTCCACGCGGTGCAGCGAGAGCCAGCCCGTGTAGATCAGCGGGAAGAGCCCGAACGCGGCGAAGCACAGGAAGAACGGCGCGACGAACGCGTACGGGGTCGCCTTGAGGTCCCAGCGGTAGAGGCGGCTGCGCCAGCCGGCGGGCGCCGGGTTCGGTTGCGGTTTCCGGGAGGTGGAGGGCGTGGGCGACGGCGGCGAGTGCGACGGGGTGCCGTCGGCCGCCGCCCGGACGGAGGTGGCCACGGGGGCGTCCTTCCAGGTCGGTCGGTGCGTGCGTACGTGATCGGTGCGTCGTACGTACGTGTACGGGGGCCGCCCGGCGGGGGAGCGCCGGGCGGCCGACGGCCCGCTACTGGTCGATCTTGTCCTCGATGAGCTTCTTGACGTTGTTCCACGCCTGGTCGGGCGCGGTGCCGCGCTGCTCGATGTCGAGGATGCCGTTGTCGGTGATGAAGGTCTTCACCTGGCCGTCGTGGCGGCTGACCGGCGCCGGGGTGATGCCGGCGGCGGCCGCGGAGTAGATCTTGCCGACCGGCGTGTCGCCGAAGTACGGGATCTTGGCGTCCTGCACGGCGGCCGAGGCCAGGGTGTCCTTGGTGGACGGGATGTTGCCGTTGACCCCGAAGACCTTGGCGTGCTGCTCGGGTGCGGTCAGCCAGGCGGCCAGCTTGGCGGCCTCTTCGGCGTGCTTGCCCGCCTTCGGTACGGCGAGGAAGGAGCCGCCCCAGTTGCCGGCGACCGGCGGCGCGGCGATGTCCCACTTGCCCTGGTTGGCGGGGCCGGCCTGGTCCTTGATGATGCCGGTCATCCAGCTGGGGCAGGCGACGGTGGCGAACCGGGAGTTCTTGAACCCGGCGTTCCAGGTGCCCTTCTCGTCGAACTGGCGCAGCTTGGCGGTGATGCCGCTGCGCGCGGCGTCGACGGCGAGGTCCCAGGCCTTCTTCACGCCGGGGCTGTTCTCCCAGTCCAGTTCGCCCTTGTCGTCGGCGTACTGCTGGGGCTGGCTGGACAGGACGGCGTTGAACAGGCCGCCGGCGGAGTCGTGGAAGGTGGTGCCGGCGGGGGCGGCCTTCTGGTACGTCTTGCCGGTGGCGACGAACTTCGCCCAGTCGCCCGCCCACAGCTGGGCGACCTTCTCGCGCTCGGTCGGCAGCTTGGCCTTGGCGAAGAGGTCCTTGTTGTAGCAGATGGCCATGGGGCCGATGTCCGTGCCGAGGCCGATGACCCTGCCGTCGGCGGTGGTGGCCTGCTTGACCTTCCAGTCCAGGTACGCGGAGGTGTCGGCGCCGCCGGTCTTGGACAGGTCGACCCACTTGGGGCCCATGGTGGGGCCGGTGGCCTCGGCGATGTAGCCGACCTCGATGGCCTGGATGTCGGCGAGACCGCTGTTGCGGGAGAGGCGCAGCTTGAGCGTGTCCCAGTACTTCTGGCCGTCGGCGACGTTCGACTCGACGATCTTGATGTTCGGGTGGAGCTTCTCGTACTCGGCGTAGAGCTTGGCGCCCTTCTCGTTGTCGTAGCCGAACGAGCCGAAGGTCCCGATCCGCAGGGTGATCTGCTCGTCGCCGCCGCCCGTGCCGGAGCCCCCGTCACCGTCGGCGCAGCCGGCGAGCAGGGTCGCGCAGGCGGCGAGCGCGGTGGCCGCCAGCGCGGTGCGGCGGCGACGGCCCGCGCCGGGGGTGGTGGTGCCGCCGGCCGCTCTGCCGTGGGTCGCTCTGCCGCGGGTGCTCCCGCGGGTGCTGGAAGTGCGCATTCCACTCTCCTCGTCCAGGGTGGTGCCGGTGTGCGCCGAAGGGTGCGACGTGCTGGGGCGCGGGGTTCGGGGGCGAGCCGGGCTTCCGGCCGGCGGGCGGGCGTTCATGGGAGCGCTCCCACCTCTCGTATGCCCGGAAGGTTGCTGCCTGGCGGGTGCGGGTGTCAAGACGTGAACGCGAATTGTTGCCGGAGGGGGCGGTACCGGTCCGCAGGGCGGGAAGTGCCGCCAGTTCCTGAAGGCTGCCCCTGCGATGGGAGCGCTCCCACAGGGGGCGTGCCAAGAGGTAGGTTGAACGGCATGATGGGCCCGGGCACCGGAGCCCTCGCATTCGATGGGAGACAGATGGCGGTGAGCGGACGGCAGACGGGCAGGCCCACGCTGGAGGAGGTCGCGGCCAGGGCGGGCGTCGGCCGGGGCACGGTGTCCCGGGTCATCAACGGCTCGCCGCGGGTGAGCGACCGGGCCAAGGCCGCGGTCGGCCGTGCCATCGCCGAGCTGGGGTACGTCCCCAACCGCGCCGCCCGGGCGCTGGCGGGCGCCCGCACCGACGCGGTCGCGCTGGTGATCCCGGAGACGGAGGCCCGGCTGTTCGCCGAGCCGTACTTCCTCGACATCATCCGCGGGGTGGGCGCGGAACTCGCGGACGCGGACAAGCAGTTGCTCCTCACGCTGATCCGGTCCAGCAAGGAGCGCCAGCGCTTCGAGCAGTACCTGGCGGCCCAGCGCGTGGACGGCGTCCTGCTGGTGTCGGTCCACGCCGACGACCCGCTGCCCGACGTCGTGCGGGACCTGCGGATCCCCGCGGTCCTCAACGGCCGCCGCTCGGAGGCGGAGCCGGCGGCGTACGTCGACTCCGACAACGTGGGGGCGGGCCGCTCGGCGGTGGACCACCTGGCCGGCCGGGGCCGCCGCCGGATCGCCACCATCGCGGGCCCCCTCGACATGTACGTGGCGCGCTGCCGCCTCGACGGCTACCGCCAGGGCCTGGCGGCGGCGGGCCTGCCCGTCGACGAGGACCTGGTGGCCTCGGCGGACTTCACCGAGGACGGCGGCCGCCACGCCATGCGCCGGCTCCTGGAGCGGCGCCCGGACCTGGACGCGGTGTTCGCCGCGTCGGACGTGATGGCGGCGGGCGCCCGAGGCGTCCTGCGCGAGACCGGCCGCCGGATCCCCGAGGACGTCGCCCTGATCGGCGTGGACGACTCGGCGGTGGCCCGCCACATGGACCCGCCCCTCACCAGCGTGCGCCAGCCGATCGAGGAGATGGGCCGCGTGATGGCCCGCGTCCTGCTCCAGGAGATCGCGGGCGCGGACGACGCACCGCGCCAACTGGTGCTTCCGACCGAACTGGTGGTACGCGAGTCGACGTGAGGCCCGCCGCGGTCAGCCCGCGGCGGGACGGGCGCCCTCCACGGCGTCCAGCGCGAGCGTCCACGGATACGGCTCTCCCGGGACGGGCCCTCCGTCCCCGTGGAGAACGGTCACGCCCGCGCCCCGCAGCACGTCCAGGGAGCGCTCGAACCGCGGGTGCCGGGCGAGGTCCTCGTTCAGGCAGGGCGCGGCCACGATCGGCAGGCGCTTGCCGATGCCCTCGGCGACCACACCGACGACGAAGGTCCCCGTGAGCCCGAGCGCCCACGCGTTCACCGAGTTGAAGGTCGCCGGAGCGAACAGCACCACATCGGCGGCCGGCCACACCTCGGGCTCACCGGGCCGCGGGTACGCGTACCGCACCGGGTGCCCGGTGAGCGCGGCGAGCCCGTCGAGGCTGCCCTCCAGCCACCCGGCGGCGGTCGGCGTCAGCCCGAGGCACACGTCCCAGCCGCGCGCCTGCGCCTCCTCGATCACCCAGGCGACGTCGAACACGGGCGGAGCCGCGGAGCAGAACAGGTAGAGGGTCCTCGTCATACCTCCATATGATCACAACGAACCACCCCTGAACTGCACACATTCGAGCCGCACGCTCGATGTCGTCGTTCACGATCAGGACATCACGGTGTGAGTGAACTCGGTCGGCGACTGGGCGGGCCTTGCTGCCGGGACAGGCCCTCGGTGATGTCCGGAAGGTGGGTGGGTGGTTGCTTCGTGCGTGGTGCAGAGACAGCAAGCGACGGATGAGGCGCAGGCGTTGCCTCCTCCGTGGCTCAACAGCATGCGACCCGGGCCCCGAAAGGTAGGTCTTGGGGAGACCCATCTGGCTTGTGACGGATCCGGGCGTCCGCTCGCTTTCACCCTGACCGCCGGGAACGTCGACGACTGCGCCCAGTTCGAACCGTCATGTGGCTCACCGCATCGCCCGGCCGGGTCCACGACGGCCCGGGGCCCGGCCGCACGCCTGTCGCGGACGGTGGCTGCTCGGCCCGCAAGATCCGCGCATGCGGCTGGGCGAACGGGCTCGGAACCCTCCCCGTGCGCCGCAGGTCACGGGTGGTGGATGGCGACCTCGTACGCCACTTCCCAGCGGATGTCGGGCACGACGATGTCCGCTGTTTCGACGGGTCGGCCCTCGGTGTCGTAGTACGTGCGCTCGATCACGAGCAGAAGGTCGCCGGGGTGGATGCCGAGGAGGTTCGCCTGCTCCTGGGTTGCCCGTGCCGGGCGCGGGACCTCGACGGCGGTGTCGATGACGACACCGAGGGAACGCATCCGTTCCACCACGCCCATGCCGGCGAGCGGCCCCATCTCCGGGAGTACGACGGGTGTCCCGTCCGTGATCGCCATCGGCTCCCATGACGTGGAGAGCTGCACGGGTTGGCTGTCGGCCATGAATTCGTACCGCGTGACGACACAGGGATCCCCGGGGTCGATGGCGAGCCGCTCCGCGATGTGGTCCGGTGCCGGCGTCCGCGCCGTACTGTGCGCCTCCCATGTACCAGGCTTGCCATGCTCCTTCATGTTGGCGCGGAACGGGGAACCGCCGCGCTGCTCCCGGTGGCGCGATCTGACCATTCGCATCCGCTGGCGCGGCTTGCGCACGTATGTGCCGGAGCCCGCCCTGCCCTCCAGAAGCCCCTCGACGATCAGACGGTCGACCGCCCGCTGTGTGACGTTGCGGCCGACGCCGTACTCCTCGGCGAGCTGAGCACGGGAGGGCAGGCGTTCACCGACGGCCCACTCTCCGGCGAGCACACGGGCGCGCAGCGCGTCGGCGACCTCAAGGTATGGCGCCTCTCGGGGCATTGGCGGCTCTCCGATTGCCCGTGTGGGGCGGGCGGTGCAATTCCACTCGACATTGACAAGCTACTGCATCAGGTGGAAGCTACTTAAGTAGAAATACGGCGCGTGATCGTACGTTCGCGGGGGATGCCTGTGTGCACTGTCGGCTCAAGGGCGGAGGCGCTTGCCGCCCGGATGAAGGCGCTCACCGGTCATGACCCGCGTATGCGGGAAGGGCGACCGGGCCTGCGGATCGAAGTGGAACTGCCGGGCGGCCTCTCGGTCTCCCTCCGGGTCTCCCTGCTCGCAGCCCTGGCGATAGCCGACCGGTACGGCCACGACGTCACCGCCGACAGGGCCTCCGTCTGGGCGGAGATCGATGGCGCCGCAACAGAGGAAGAACCCCGGCGAGGTGGCTAGACCTCCCGGGGCGTGGACAACCTGAGAGAGCAGGTCGACATGCCAAACCTTATCCGTGCCGTCATTCTCCGGGCGCTGCTTGTCATCGCGCCGCAGGGAAGAGGCCGGCACCGCGCCCGTCGGCGTACGTCCAAGTACCCTTCCCTGCATGGGCGGCGCATGCAGCCCGTTCCTGCTCCGGAAGAGCCTCACGCGCTGCGTCTGCCCGAGATTCGGTCGCCGTACGGGCTGATGGAGCCGATCGATGGGTGCGAGAACGTCCTCGTCCGCCCGTACCTCGACTTGCCGGGGCAGGAGAGCCTGCGACGCTGTGCGCCTCGCCACAGGCTTCACCGACCGGTCGTCGTCCGGTGAGCGACTCGACGCCCGGCAGGCAGCCGATCCGCATGTGTGTGCGCTGTGCCCAGGTCACCGACGCACCGGTGCTCCTCTCCGAGGTACACGCCGGAAGCGGTCCCGGCTTCAACGTCTACGCCTGCGCGGCCTGTGCGCCGCTCTTCCCGCCGCAGCCGGACCCGCTGGACCTCATCGCACGCAGGCGGCGCACGGAGTGCACCTGATCCCCCTCCGCTGTCGCCACCGGTCAAGAGCGGACGCCACAATCCCGCCCCGGCGACCACTGCTTCTTCGGCCCCGGCCAGACGGGCGCACCACCTTGGAAACCATCGCACGACAGGAGGCACACCATGACCGACGACGGAAAGCACTCCGGGCAGCCGTCCGACAAGCCCTGGACACCGCCCCCCGCGCCGCCCTCTCCGGACGGCAGCGGCCCCGCCAAGTAGGAGAGGAGCAGATGTGATCACCGCCCACCGGGCTGGGCACGCCGCGCTCGTGGAACAACTCCATCAGCGCGGTCTGCTCGACGACACATGGCGGGACGTCTGGTACGCCGTTCCCCGAGAGCCCTTCATCCCGCAGCAGGCGTGGCGCCAGGAGGCCACGCGGTGCGTCCCGCTCACCACTGAGGACGAGTGGCTGACGCTGATCCACGCCGACGAGCCGGTTGTTATCCAGGTCGATGACGGTCGAGCGGATGGGCCCGGCATCGCCACCTCGTCCAACTCCCAGCCCAGCATGGTGGCCCGGATGCTGATGCTGCTCGCCGTCGAGGACGGTCATCGAGTTCTGGAGATCGGGACGGCCTCGGGGCACCTGGCCGCGTTGCTGTCCTGTCGCCTCGGCGACGACCACGTGTACAGCATCGAAGTCGACGAGGGCCTGGCCACGCACGCGGCCCGCGCACTGCACGCCGTCAATCTTCAGCCGCACCTCGCCTGTGCCGACGGGCAGTGGGGCTGGCCCGCACCGCACGAGTCGCGCTTCGACCGGATCGTCGTCACATGCGCCCTGCGTCACATCCCGCATGCACTGGTCCAGCAACTCCGTTATGGAGGCGTGCTCGTGGCACCCATGGCACGCGACTTCTGGAGTGGTGCCCTGGTCCGCCTCACCGCCCACGGTGACGGCACGGCTGAAGGCCGCTTCCATGGCGGCGCCTCGTACATGCCCATGCGGTCACACCGGCAGCAGGACGCCGTCCCGGTCGACGACTCGACGGCCCGGCGGTACGCGGGTGTGCTCGCCCCACGCGAGCTGCTGTCGCTGGGCTTCGCCCTCTACGCGGGGGCCCGGCTGCCGGGCGTACGGATGTGGCACTCGGGAACGGACCCTGATGTGCGCGTCTGGCTCCAGGACGAGAAGGGCTCGGCGGCGACGGCGGGCGAGGAGGACGTATGGCAGTACGGGGCCCGTGACCTGTGGCGGGAGGTCGAGCGCGTACATGCCGAGTACGTTCGGCTCGGCTGCCCCGGCCACGCCGACTTCGGCCTCACGGTCACCCCCGGCGGCGAGGGCGTCTGGCTTCGGAGCCCCGCCCGGATTCTTGACGCGCTGGTCCACCCGGGTGGCTAGCGGACCGCCTCTCGCACGCGTGCGGATGACGGCGGGCCGCCGGAGCCATGGCCTCCGGCGGCCCCCGCTGTTACCTTCCCGCCATGTCCAAGATCGAGATCGATGCGGTGGTGGCCGACTTCTTCGGGGCCTTCGACAACCGGGGTGGCGAGGGCGCCGACCTCGCCCGGCTACGGCGGCTGTTCGTTCCCGGTGGGGTGATCGCCGTCACCGGCCCCAAGTTCGCGGTCTACACCGTGGACGAGTTCATCGAGCCGCGAGAGCAGCTGCTCTCCGGCGGCCGGCTGGTCGGGTTCTCCGAGTGGGAGACCTCCGAACGTACCGAGATCGCGGGCGACATCGCCTCCCGGTTCGGGGAGTACCGCAAGTCCGGCGTCATGGACGGTGAGCCGTTCGAGGGGGGCGGGACCAAGACGTTCCAGTTGGTCCGCACCCCGGAGGGCTGGCGGATCACGGCTTTCGCCTGGTACGACGGATAGCCCGTCAGCCCGTCCCCTCGTCGCTCAGCGGAACGCCTCGGCGTTCTCCCGGGCCCATTGCGCGAAGGTCCGGGCCGGGCGGCCGAGGAGGTGTTCCACGGTGTGCGTCACCGTGTACGCCTCCTCGGGCGGGTCGGCGTACCAGCCGATGACGTGGTCGATGGCCTCCTGAGACGCTCCCGCCCGGCGCATCCGCTCGCGCGCCTCCTGTTCGGTCAGCTCGACGAACCGGATGTCGCGGCCCAGCGCCTCGCTCAGGACGGCCAGTTTCCGCGGTACGTCCAGGACTTCGGGCCCGGTCAGCACGTACTCCTTTCCGGCGTGGCCCTCCTCCGTCAGCGTCCTGGCGGCCACCGCGCCGATGTCGGCCTCATGGATCATGGCGCTGCGGGTGGCGCCGAACGGCTCGCGCACCACGCCCTCGGCCCTGACCGAGCCGGTCCAGTTGAGGGCGTTGGACATGAACTCCTGCGGCTGCAGGGTGGTCCACGCGAGCCCCTCGGCCGCCACGGCCTCCTCGACGGGGCCCGGCTCGCCGCTCCACAGCATCGTGATCCGCCGGACGCCCGCGTCGGCGGCGAGCCGCGCGATCTGCGGCCCCGTGCGCAGCATCGCGCCGTTCCCGCCGTCGAAGGTGATCAGGTGCACGGCGGTCACGCCCTCCAGTGCGGGCGCCAGGCTGTCGGGGACCGACAGATCGCCGGCTCGCACGTCGACGCCGGGCGGCAGTCCGGCTCCCGCGGGGTCGCGCGACAGCGCCCGCACCTTGTGGCCCCCGCCGAGCAGTTCCTCGACCACATGGCGGCCCACGTTCCCGGTGGCCCCGGTGACCAGGACGGTCATGGCATTCCCTCCGTCGTCGGATGTCGCCACGACGCTAAAACCTCAAGGGCACTTGAGGTCAAGGGATCTTCCGTCGCCCCCGAACGCGCCACGCGGAGGCCGACGTAACCCGGCCGCGGGCGATCGCTTGTTCTGAAGAGATTTTCTAGAAAAGGTCTCTACAACAGGGGTCCGCTTGCGCCACACTCGCCGCTGACGGCCCGCACGCGGGCCGCGATCGACAGCAGTCAACGGGAGGCACGAACATGTACGACCCCAACATCGGCCCGAGCGGTCCGCGGCCGACCACCGCGACCGCCGCCGGCGTCCTCGGCACGGTCCTCGGAGCGGGCGCCGCCGGCGGGGCCGCGTTCGGAGTGGTGTGGACGATCTTGTGGATCAGCGACGCGCACGCCGGGGAGAACCGGATGGTGGGCGGCGTCCTGGCCATCGTCTTCTGCCTGCTCGGCGTCTGGCTCGGGGTGGCCATGCTGCGCCACGGCCGCGGGCTGCTGGCCGGCCGGCGGGCCTCCGGGGCGGCGCTGGGCGGCGTGTGCTCCGTACCACTGGGCCTGTCCGGCATTGCGCTGGTCAACGGTCTCTTCGACGGCGATCTGCCGCCCGACGAGTGGGCGACGCGGATGCTGGGCTTCGGGTCCGCGTTCGTACTCGCGCTCGGCGTCGTGCTCCTGTGCGCCGCCCGCTCCACGCGCGCCTACCTGGGCACGCTTCCTCCGGGCACGCTCCCCCCGGGCCGCTGAGCGTCCCGCCCCCAGGGCCCGCACAGGGGACGGGCCCTGCGACGCGGTGGCGAGCCCCCGCACCCGGGAAGGCGGCGCCGGGTGCGGGGGCTCGCGGTCAGGAGCCGGCTACGGGCCTCAGAGCGCCGGGTGGGCGTTCTTCAGCAGCTCCTGGAACTGGGCCGAGAACCACTTGCCCGAGAGCGGGGCGTCGGGGAGGGCGCCCGACATGTTGTAGTTGTTCCGCGGGTTGCCCGTGTACGTCGGGTCGCACATGCGGTCGAAGCCCTTGCCCTCGTTGTTCGGGATCTCCTTGCTCGCCCCGTCGGACTCGCCCGGGGGCTTCATCCAGACGTACGCGTCGATGCCCGGCTCCGGGCTGGCCTTCGGGCGCTCGCCGAGGCCGGCGCCCGCCTGGTTGCACCAGTTGCCGGGGTTGATGCGGCGGTCGTAGCGGCCGCCGTCGACGTACGTGTCGACGTTCGTCTGCGCGCCGGGGCCGGTCGGGCGGGCCGTGCCGCCCCAGCCGTTGCGGGAGGTGTCGATCAGCATGCCGAGGTTCGACGAGAAGCCGATCCGGATCAGCTCCGCCCGCATGGCCTGCGCGTACGACAGCTCGTCGGTGTACCGGTTCCAGTCGACCCACTTCGACTGGCGCACCGACACGCCGTTCACGGTGTCGTTGATCGTGAAGTGGTCCTCCTTCAGCGCGCTGTAGTTGGCCGTGTTCACGATGAAGCCGTGCACGTTGGCGACCGTCGAGCCCTCGGCCGTCGCCGCCTGCTTGAAGATCTGCGCGGACGCGCCGAAGTTGTCGTCCCAGCCCAGCCAGCCGTGGTGGCCCGCGTCCACGTAGTTGTAGACGTTCGCGATGGCGCCCAGCTTGGCCAGCGCGTAGCCCACGCCCTTGATGTAGTTGCCGTTCGCCTTCATCACGTCGCAGTTCGGCGTGGCGGTCGGGCGCGGGGTCACGTTCGTGACGAGGTTCGGCAGGCTGTCGAGCTCGACCGTCGTGACGATGCGCAGGCCCGCGTACTTCGGGTCGGCCAGGATCGCCGCGATCGGGTCGATGTACTCCCGCTTGTAGCGGTCGATCTCCGTGGGGCCCAGCTCGCCGTTGGAGGCGAGGGCGGCGCAGTCACGGCCCGGCAGGTTGTAGATGACGAGCTGGACGGCCAGCTCCCCGCTGCCCTTCTGGCGCAGCGCCTCGTCCAGGTGGGCGCGCAGGCCCATGCCGCCGTTGACGCCGTTGATCGCGGCGGTGCGGTCCAGCCAGACCCCGGTCGGCTGGTTCGAGACCTTCGTACCGCCCGGCTCGGCGGCGGCATTCGCCGACCACTCCGGGTTCACGTAGACCTTGGCGCCCGCGTACGGGTTGTCGACCTTGGTGCCGGTCGGCGGGTCCGTCGGTCCCGGCGGGTCCGTCGGGCCGGGCGTGTTCTGGTTGCAGACCACGCCGTTCAGCTTGAACGTCGTCGGCACGGCGTTCGTCCCGCTGTACGAGCCGTTGAAGCCGAACGACGTGGACGCGCCGGTCGCCAGCGACCCGTTGTACGAGACGTTCTTGGCGGTGACGGCCGCGCCGGACTGCGTGATCGCGGAGTTCCAGTGCTGGGTCACCTGCTGGTTGCCGCCGAAGGACCACTCCAGCGTCCAGCCGCTGACGGGGTCTCCCGTGTTGGTCACGGTGACGTTGGCGCCGAAGCCGGTGCTCCACTGGTTGGTGACCGTGTAGTCGACCTTGCAGCCCGGGGCCGCGGCGCCGGCGGGGGAGGAGAGCGCGGTCGCGGTGGCGCCGGCCGTGGCGATCAGGGTGCAGGCGGCGAGCAGTGCGGTCCTGCGGCGGTTCGGGGGTGCCTGAGTCGTGCGGCTCGTGCGGCTCATGGGGATGGGGTTCCTCTCGGTTTCGTCAGTTCCTTGCGGTGCGAGTCCTTTGGTGCGGAGGTGCGGAGGTGCGGAGGTGCGGAGGTGCGGAGGTGCGGAGGTGCGGAGGTGCGTGACTTACGGGCTTCCTGCTCTCAGCCGCGCAGCGCCCGCAAGTGGTCGCGCAGCCCTGCGCCGAACGGCGTGGGGCTGCCGTCGTAGCTGCGGATCAGGGCGGGGCCGGCGGAGCAGTCCCAGGTGTTCCAGGTCCAGCCCAGGTAGGACAGGCCGCGGTCGTCGAACCACTTCATGACGCGGTCGATGAACCCGTGGCCACAGGTGTTCTCGCCGATCTCGCCCGCCACCAGCGGTACGCGGGCGGCGACCGGGGCGAGGGTGGAGTCCCAGCACGACTCGTGGGAACAGGTGTTGAAGTTGTAGACGTGCCAGGCGGCGGCCAGATTGCCCGCCGGGTCGGTGGGGGCGTACGCGAGCCACTGGCTCAGGTCGTTGGAGTACGCCACGCCGGGGACGAGCACGAGGTTGCGCGCCCCGGTGGCCCGTACGGCGTCCAGCAGGTCCTGCATCCCGGCGACCTCGTAGCCGATGCCGGGGCAGTTCCCGCCGTCCCGCCAGCAGGCCCAGGCCGCGGCGGCCGTGGGCGTCGCGCGGTCCACGTAGGGCTCGTTGAACAGGTCGAACACCACGCGGCGGTCGTCCTTGAAGGTGTTCGCGACCGAGGTCCAGAACGCCGGCGTGTAGCGGGCGTTCGGCATCGGCTTCTGGCAGCTGGCGTGGATGTCCGCACAGCCGGCGGAGTTCCCGGTGTACTGGCCCCAGCTCCAGTGCAGTTCGACGACGGGCGTCATGCCGTGCGCCTCGACGCGGCGCACGAGGTCCTTGACGGCGTTGACGTACGCCTCGCCCCGGTACTCGGCTCCGATGTTGTCCAGGCCCAGCCAGCACTCCTCGTTCAGGGGGATACGGACGGTGTTGGCGTTCCAGTCCGCGATGGCCTTCACGGACGCGTCGTCCACCGGACCGTCGAAGATGCCGCGGCCCTGGACGCACATGAACTCGCCGCCGGAGCGGTTGACGCCGAGCATCCGGCGGGTGGCGCCGTTCTCGTCGACGAGCTTGTTGCCGCTCACGGTCAGCACGGGCGGTCCTTCGACCGGGTCCGGCGGGTCCGGCGGGTCGGTCGGGCCGCCCGGATCGCCGTTGCACGCCGTCCCGTTGAGCGTGAAGGCCGTCGGCGCCGGGTTGGACCCGGGGAACGACGCGATGAACCCGGCCGTGACGCTCCCTCCCGTGGCGAGCGTCCCGTTCCAGCTCTCGTTCGCCGCGGTGACCGAGGTCCCGGACTGGGACCACCGGGCGCCCCAGCCCTGGGTGACCCGCTGGCCGGCAGCGAAGTCGAAGCCGAGGCTCCAGCCGGTCAGCGCGGAGCCGTTGTTGGTGACCGTGACCGAGCCCTGGAAGCCGCCGGCCCACTGGCTCACGGTGGTGTACTCCACCGTGCACACGGGGGCGGCCGCCGCCATGGCGGAAGCCGGCGCGGAATCAGCGACAGAGGCCGTCCCGGCCGAAGCCGTGCCGACCGGACCGAGGAGCGCGCCCGCTGCGGTGAGCGCGGCTCCCGCGAGCAGGATCGAGAAGCGCGGGGGGTGTCGCATGAGCGACTCCTTCAGTTCAGGCGCGTACCTGACAATGCGCCGACTGGAATGGAATCGCTCCCACTGGTCCGCCGACCGTAGCGCCCTCCCGCCGTCAAGCAACAGAGGGAGGGCAAAGTTTTTGTTTCGAACTTCTTCGACTCTTCAAGCACCTTGACCCCGCACGCCGCCGTCTCCATAGTGGGAGCGCTCCCACTGGTTCAAGGCTTGACCACCCCACTCTGTCCTGCTGAGCCGCTAGGAGAGACCTCGCATGTCGCCAGGACCACGGAGACGGTTACTGACCGCCCTGGCCGCAGCCCTCGCCCTGCCCCTGGGGCTGACCGCGGCCGTCGACACCCCCGCACTGGCACGCGCAGCCGCCGTGCAGTGCAGCGTCGACTACAAGACCAACGACTGGGGCTCCGGCTACACCGCCGAGCTGACCCTCACCAACCGGGGCACCGACCCCCTCGACGGCTGGACCCTCCGCTACGACCAGACCGGCAACCAGCAGCTGTCCAACGGCTGGAACGGCACCTGGTCCCAGAGCGGAAAGACCGTCAGCGTCACCAACGCCACCTGGAACCGGACCGTCGCCGCCGGCGCGGCGGTCACCACCGGCGCCCAGTTCACCTACAGCGGCGCCAACGCGGCGCCCACGTCCTTCACCGTCAACGGCACCGTCTGCGCGGGCGCCCACCAGCCGCCCATCGCCGTCCTGACCAGCCCGCGGGCCGGCGCCACCTACACCGCGGGCGACCCCGTCCCGCTGGCCGCCACCGCGGCGGCCGCCGACGGGGCCACCATCGGCAAGGTCGAGTTCTACAGCGACACGACCCTGCTCGGTACGGACACCACCGCCCCGTACACGTTCAGCGCGACCGGCCTCGCCGCCGGCTCCCACTCGCTCTACGCCAAGGCGTACGACAGCATGGGCGCCGCAGCCGAGTCCGCGCCCGTCGGCATCACCGTCGCCGCCGGGCCCGCCCTCGTCGCCACGCCCGCCCAGCTGGGCGTACGCCAGGGCACGACCGGCAGCTTCGACCTGAAGCTCTCCACCCAGCCGCCCGCGAACGTCACGGTGACCGTCGCCCGCACCTCGGGCAACACCAACCTCACCGCGGCCCCCACCAGCCTCACCTTCACCCCGGCGAACTGGAACACCGCCCAGAAGGTGACCGTCACCGCCGCCGCGACCGGCACCGGCTCCGCCGTGTTCACCGCGACCGCCCCCGGCCACGCCAAGGCCGAGGTCACCGTCGCCCAGCTGGCCGCCGACTCCACGTACGACGCCCGGTTCCTCGCGCTGCACGCCAAGATCACCGACCCGGCGAACGGCTACTTCTCGCCCGAGGGCATCCCGTACCACTCGGTCGAGACGCTGATCGTCGAAGCCCCGGACCACGGGCACGAGACGACGTCGGAGGCGTACAGCTACCTGATCTGGCTCCAGGCCATGTACGGCAAGATCACTGGCGACTGGAGCAAGTTCAACGGCGCGTGGGACACCATGGAGAAGTACATGATCCCCACCAAGGCGGATCAGCCCACCAACTCCACGTACAACGCGTCCAAGCCGGCCACCTACGCCCCCGAGCACGACCTGCCGTCCCAGTACCCGGCGCGCCTCGACTCCGGCGTCACCGCGGGTGCCGACCCGATCGCCGGCGAGCTGAAGAGCGCGTACGGCACGGACGACATCTACGGCATGCACTGGCTCCAGGACGTCGACAACGTCTACGGCTTCGGCAACGAGCCCGGCAAGTGCTCCGCCGGTCCGACGGCCACCGGACCGTCGTACATCAACACCTTCCAGCGCGGCCCGCAGGAGTCCGTCTGGGAGACCGTCACCCACCCGACCTGCGACAACTTCACCTTCGGCGGACGCAACGGCTACCTGGACCTGTTCACCGGGGACGCCTCCTACGCCAAGCAGTGGAAGTTCACCAACGCCCCCGACGCCGACGCCCGCGCCGTCCAGGCCGCCTACTGGGCCGACCTGTGGGCCAAGCAGCGGGGCCAGGGCGGCCAGATCTCGGCCACCGTCGCCAAGGCCGCCAAGATGGGCGACTACCTGCGCTACTCGATGTACGACAAGTACTTCAAGAAGGCGGGCGACTGCGTCGGCCCGACCGCCTGCCCCGCCGGCACGGGCAAGAACAGCTCGCACTACCTGATGTCCTGGTACTACGCCTGGGGCGGCGCCACGGACACCTCCGCCGGCTGGTCCTGGCGCATCGGCTCCAGCCACGCGCACAGCGGCTACCAGAACCCGCTCGCCGCGTACGCGCTGAGCGCGTACGCCCCGCTCAAGCCCAAGTCCGCGACGGCCGCCCAGGACTGGGCGACCAGCCTGGACCGCCAGATCGAGTTCTACCGCTGGCTCCAGTCCAGCGAGGGCGCCATCGCGGGCGGCGCCACCAACAGCTGGCAGGGCCGCTACGCCACCCCGCCGGCCGGCACGCCCACCTTCTACGGGCTGTTCTACGACGAGAAGCCCGTCTACCACGACCCGCCGTCCAACCAGTGGTTCGGCTTCCAGGCCTGGTCCATGGAGCGCGTCGCCGAGTACTACCACCAGACCGGGGACGCCCGGGCGAAGGCCGTCCTCGACAAGTGGGTCGGCTGGGCGCTGTCCCACACCACCGTCAACCCCGACGGCACCTACCGCTTCCCCTCCACCCTCCAGTGGTCCGGGAAGCCCGACACCTGGAACCCGTCCGCACCCGGCGCCAACACCGGGCTGCACGTCACCGTCGCCGACTACACCGACGACGTCGGCGTGGCCGCCGCGTACGCCAAGACCCTGACGTACTACGGCGCCAAGTCCGGCGACGCCGACGCCAAGCGGGTCGCCAAGGCGCTCCTCGACGGCATGTGGACCCACCACCAGGACCCGCTGGGCATCGCCGTCCCGGAGACCCGCGCCGACTACAACCGGTTCGACGACCCGGTGTACGTGCCGAGCGGCTGGACCGGCGCCATGCCGAACGGGGACCGCGTCGACTCCTCGTCGACCTTCGCCTCGATCCGCTCCTTCTACCAGGACGACCCGGCCTGGTCGAAGATCGAGACGTATCTCGCGGGCGGCGCCGCGCCCGTCTTCACCTACCACCGGTTCTGGGCGCAGGCGGACATCGCCCTCGCCATGGGCTCGTACGCGGAGCTCCTCGAATAGCCCCGCGTGACTCCGCGTACGCACCAGCCGGGTGGGCCGCGCTGCCCGTGGCCCACCCGGCTGTTCCCGTCCCCCGCTCCGAGAGGGAACACCGGCATGAAACGACACCTGCTCGCGGGGCTGGCCCTCGCCGCCGGGCTGCTCGCCGGCGTGCCACCGGCCGCACAGGCCGCGCCGGCCGCCGAGGCCGCCGCGGAACCGGCCGCGATCGCCGCCGACACGTACACCTGGAAGAACGTCCGCATCGACGGCGGCGGCTTCGTCCCCGGCATCGTCTTCAACCGCTCCGAGAAGGACCTCGCCTACGCCCGCACCGACATCGGCGGCGCCTACCGCTGGCAGCAGTCCACCAAGACCTGGACGCCGCTGCTCGACTCGGTCGGCTGGGACCGCTGGGGCCACACCGGCGTCGTCAGCCTCGCCACCGACTCCGTCGACCCGAACCGCGTGTACGCCGCCGTCGGCACGTACACCAACAGCTGGGACCCCGGCAACGGCGCCGTCCTGCGCTCCGCCGACCGTGGCGCCACCTGGCAGAAGGCCGACCTGCCGTTCAAGCTCGGCGGCAACATGCCCGGCCGCGGCATGGGCGAGCGCCTGGCCATCGACCCGCACCGCAACAGCGTCCTGTACCTGGGAGCCCCCAGCGGCAAGGGCCTGTGGCGCTCCACCGACTCCGGCGCGACCTGGGCGCAGGTCACCGCGTTCCCCAACCCCGGCAACTACGCCCAGGACCCCACCGACACCAGCGGCTACGCCTCCGACAACCAGGGCATCGTCTGGGTCACCTTCGACGAGTCCACCGGCACGCCGGGCACCGCCACCAGGACGATCTACGTCGGTGTCGCCGACAAGGAGAACGCCGTCTACCGCTCCACCGACGCGGGCGCCACCTGGACCCGCCTGCCGGGCCAGCCCACCGGTCTCCTCGCCCACAAGGGCGTCCTCGACACCGCGAACGGCCACCTCTACCTCGCCTACAGCGACACCGGCGGCCCCTACGACGGCGGCAAGGGCGCGGTGTGGCGGTACGCCACGGCCACCGGCACCTGGCAGAACGTCACCCCCGACGCCGAGCCCTCCTACGGCTTCAGCGGCCTGACCGTCGACCGGCGTGAACCCGGCACGGTCATGGTGACCGGCTACAGCTCCTGGTGGCCGGACACGCGGATGTTCCGCACCACCGACAGCGGCGCCACCTGGACCCGGGCGTGGGAGTTCACCTCGTACCCCAACCGCTCCAACCGCTACACCATGGACGTGTCGTCGTCCCCGTGGCTGACCTGGGGCGCCAACCCCTCACCGCCGGAGGAGACGCCGAAGCTCGGGTGGATGACCGAGGCGCTGGAGATCGACCCGTTCGACTCCAACCGCATGATGTACGGCACCGGCGCCACGATCTACGGCACCGAGAACCTCACCCAGTGGGACACGGGCGGCAAGATCGCCATCAGGCCCATGGTCCAGGGCCTGGAGGAGACCGCGGTCAACGACCTGATCGCACCGCCCTCCGGCGCCCCGCTGATCAGCGCGCTCGGCGACGTCGGCGGCTTCCGCCACACGGACCTCACCAAGGTTCCGCCGATGATGTTCACCCAGCCCAACTTCACGACGTCGACCAGCCTCGACTACGCGGAGGCCAACGCCAACACGGTCGTCCGCACCGGCAACCTGGACAGCGGCCCGCGCATCGCGTTCTCCACCGACAACGGCGCCAACTGGTTCGCCGGCCAGGAGCCCTCGGGCGTCTCCGGCGGCGGCACCGTCGCCGCGGCGGCCGACGGCAGCAGGTTCGTGTGGAGCCCCGACGGCACCGGCGTCCACACGACGGCCGGCTTCGGCACGTCCTGGACGGCCGCGCAGGGCATCCCCGCGGGCGCGACCGTCGAGTCGGACCGCGTGGACCCGAAGAAGTTCTACGGCTTCAAGTCCGGCACCTTCTACGTCAGTACGGACGGCGGCGCGACCTTCACCGCCCGGGCCACGGGCCTGCCCGCGACCGGCGACGTCCGCTTCAAGGCCGTCCCCGGCCGGGGCGGCGACATCTGGCTCGCCGGCGGCGCCCCCGACGGCGCGTACGGCCTGTGGCACTCCACCGACTCGGGCGCCACGTTCACCAGGGTCCAGGGCGTCGAGCAGGCCGACACCATCGGCTTCGGCAAGGCCGCGCCCGGCGCCGCGTACCCGACGCTCTACACCAGCGCGAAGATCGGCGGCGTACGCGGCATCTTCCGCTCCACGGACGCGGGCGCCGGCTGGGTGCGTATCAACGACGACGCCCACCAGTGGGGCTGGACCGGCGCCGCCATCACCGGCGACCCGCGGGTCTACGGCCGCGTGTACGTGTCGACGAACGGCCGCGGCATCGTCTACGGCGACACCTCCGCCACCACCCCGACGGACCCGACCGATCCCACGCCCCCGAACACCACCTGCGAGGCCACGTACAAGGTGACCAACCAGTGGCAGGGCGGCTTCCAGACCGACGTCACCGTCAAGAACACCGGCAGCACCGCCTGGAACAGCTGGGAGGCCGGCTGGACCTTCCCCGACGGCCAGGAGATCACCCAGATCTGGAACGCGGCCGCCACCCGGAACGGCGCCGACGTCACCGTCAGGAACGTCGGCTGGAACGCCACGGTGCAGCCGCTGGGCACCCTCGCGTTCGGCTTCACCGGCTCGTGGTCGGGGAGCAACAGGCCGCCGACCGTCATCAAGCTCGGTGGCGCACCCTGCGCGACCACGGTGTCGTGACCCCGGGCCGGGGTGCCGCGCGCGCATCCCGGCCCCGATGGGGAAGCCCAGCTGGTTCAATGCCCGCATGGTCGAACTGGTGTCTCTGGTTCTTGTCGCCGCCCTCATCGGGCTGGCGTTCCGCGCCGCGGGGCGGCAGCGGGCGGCGCGGGTGGCCGCCGGCGGGCCCGCGGGCTTCCCGTGCATGCTGCGAGGGCCCGGCGGCCGCTGGAAGCCCGGCCGCCTGCGGACCGGCCCGGGCCCCCTGGTGTGGAAGCCGTCCCTGGGCGGCCGCCCGGTCGACTTCCCCGAGGGCCTCCGGCACACCGGCACGCGCCGGCCGACCGTGAAGGAGTCCGTCGTCCTGAACCCCCGCGCCCGGATCCTGGAGTGCACGTCCCCCGCGGGCCCCGTACAGCTCGCGGTCATGCCGGAGGAGCTGGACGCCGTCCTCGCGCAGCTGGGCGACCCTGTGTGACGCACGCGAAAGGCCCGGCCCACCGAAGCGGACCGGGCCTTCCCGATCAGGGTGAGTAACGGGACTCGATGACCTAAGGGCCGTCCCGCAGGCGGATGCCCGGAAGCTGCCGTGGTCGCGCCCGGAGAAGGGTGGTTTGTCGGGGGATACGAGCTCAATGGGGCCCGGCGCCGGCCGCGGCAGGGCGGGGGTGGCGCAGGGCGATCAGGACGATCACGGCGGGGGCGGGGCATCCGCGCAGGTGGAGAAGGTCGCGTTTATCGGGGGTACAAGCTCGACCTCCCTCAGCCGCCGCCCGTGGCTACCGTGGAACGCATGGACGACCAGCGCGACCACCGGGCGGAGATCCGGGACTTTCTCGCCAGCCGCCGCGCCAAGATCACCCCGGAGCGGGCGGGGCTGCCCACCAGCGGCCGGCGCCGGGTCCCGGGCCTGCGGCGCGAGGAAGTCGCCGTCCTCGCCGGCGTGAGTACCGAGTGGTACACCCGGCTGGAGAAAGGGCACATCAGCGGAGTGTCCGAAGACGTCCTGGCCGCGGTCGCCCAGGCCCTGCAGCTGGACGAGGACGAACGCACCTACCTGTTCGACCTGGCCCGCGCCGCCCGCCCCGCCCGCCGCACCCCCTCGCGCCGCCGCGACGTCGAGACCCCGCCCCGTGTCCAGTGGCTGCTCGACTCCATCACGATGTCCGCCGCCTTCGTACGCAACGGCCGTCTGGACGTCGTTGCCACCAATCCGCTGGCCCGGGCCCTGCACGCGCCGATGTTCGACAGTCCCACCACCGACAAGCGCGGCCGTGCCAATTTCGCCCGCTACCACTTCCTCGACCCTGGCTCCCAGGACTTCTTCGTGGACTGGGAGGCCGGTGCCGCCGCCACCGTCGCGTTGCTGCGGGCCGAGGCCGGGCGTGAACCGCATGATCGGGCCCTGCGCGAGCTGATCGGCGAGCTGTCCACCCTCAGCGCCGACTTCCGCACCATGTGGGCCGCGCACGACGTCCGTATCCGCCACGAGGGCATCAAGCGGCTGCAACACCCCGAGGTTGGCTCCCTGGAGCTGACCTACCAGGCTCTGGACCTGCCCGTGTCGCAGCGAGCTGTGCACGGCCTGAGCCTCTACACCGCCGAACCGGGCAGCACCTCCGAGGACCACCTCAAGCTCCTCGCAAGCCTGGCGGCGACCCGCTCCCGGGCGGCAGAGCCCACTGACCGACCCAGCTGAGCGGCCTGTCGCCCAGGCCGTCCCGAAGTTCAGACGGTCTTGACGAACTCAGTGGATTGACGCGGCGACACGGATGTCCGGGAGGTGCCGGTGTGCCGAGCCTTCCGCGCTACGACGCACACGCTGCGGCATGGGGGGTCGAGGTTGTACCCCCCATAAACCCGACCTGCCACGCCCGGCGCGGAAGCGGTTCTCTGGAATCGCGCCTCGGTCACGACAGCACCGACCGTCGCGCCTTTCCCCCCGATCGGATATGAGGTCCACTCCATGGAACGTCGCAAAGCGCTCGGACTGATCGCCGCCACCGGCGCCGCCACCGCCGCCTCCTTCACGGCTCTGCCCGCCTTCGGTTCGCAGACCGGCCGCACCACCGGCGCCGCAGGACGGGGCAAGGCCACGGCCAAGGGCGGCTACACCTTCGCGCTGGACAAGAACGTCAAGCGGACCTCCGTGCGGTTCAAGAACCGCTACGGCATCGAGGTCGCCGGTGACCTCTACATACCGAAGAACGCGACGGGCAAGCTGCCCGCCCTGGCGGTCAGCGGCCCGTTCGGCGCGGTCAAGGAGCAGTCCTCCGGCCTGTACGCCAACGAATTCGCCCGCCGCGGCTACGTCGCCCTCGCCTTCGACCCCTCCTTCACGGGAGAGAGCGGCGGCGGCGTCCGCGACGTGGGCTCGCCCGACATCTACACCGAGGACTTCAGCGCCGCCGTCGACTTCCTCGGCCTGCAGAAGATCGTCGACCGCGAGCGGATCGGCCTGCAGGCCATCTGCGGCCTGAGCGGCATGGCACTGACCGCCGCGGCTGCGGACAGCCGTATCAAGGCGGTCGCCACGGCCGCGATGTACGACATGTCGCGCAGCATGTCCCGCGGCCACGAGGACTACTACACGCGTGAGCAGCGCCAGAAGGTCGTGGACCACCTCAGCCGGCAGCGCTGGATCGACGCCGAGAACGGCACCTACGCGCGGCTCTCCCACGAGGTCCCCTTCGACGAGAACGGCAACGTCGCCCCCTCGAACCGCGTCCTGCCCAAGACCCTTCCGGCGGACGCCGACCCGATCACAAAGATCTTCTACGACTATTACCGCACCGAGCGCGGCTACCACCCGCGCTCGATCAACTCCACCACCGCGTGGACCGGGACCACGCCGATGTCGTTCTTCGCCTTCCGGCAGATGACGAACATCGACATGCTGGCGCCCCGCAAGGCCCTCCTGGTGGCCGGCGCCGACGCGCACTCGCGCTACTACTCCGAGGACGTCCACAAGACGGCCCCCGACACCGTCGACCTCGTGATCGTCCCGGGCGCGGACCACGTCGACCTGTACGACCGCAAGGACCTCATCCCCTTCGACACCCTGGACGAGTTCTTCACCAAGAACCTCACCTGACCGGAGGCGCTCCCCGTCAGGCCGGTACCGTCACCGGTCTGGCGGGGAGCCCCCATGGCGCAAGCGGCCTCTCGGGAACGCTCTCGACGCGGACGTCACCGGCGCCGTAAAGGCAGATTCGGTAGGCCGGGTTGGGGTCTGGCGCCAGACCTGGTCCGGGAGGAAGGGTGCCCGGGGTGCCGAACCAGCTGCGGCGCCATGTGACGATACGACTGGGGACCGCCACCCGTGTTCCCGTGGTGTTCCCAGGGATCTGGGCATGACGAAGGGCTGACCTGTTTCCACAGGCCAGCCCTTGATCATTCAGGGTGAGTAACGGGACTCGAACCCGCGACATCCTGGACCACAACCAGGTGCTCTACCAGCTGAGCTATACCCACCGCGACCGGTCTTCTTCCCGACCGGCCGAGAAAAAGTGTACAGGGTCCGAGAGGGTGCTCGCGCCACCGTTTCCGCGGGCCCCGTCCCGGGGCCTATTTCGGGGGCTCGGGGGGCAGGACGTGGCGGGCCGCGATGGCCTTGGCGGCGTCGGAGTCCGGGCCGGGCTGCGGAACGAAGATCGCCTCGCGGTAGTAGCGCAGCTCGGCGATGGACTCGCGGATGTCGGAGAGCGCCCGGTGGTTGCCGTTCTTCTCCGGACTGTTGAAGTAGGCCCTCGGGAACCAGCGGCGGGCCAGCTCCTTGACCGAGGAGACGTCGACGATCCGGTAGTGGAGGTAGTCCTCCAGCGTCGGCATGTCACGGGAGAGGAAGCCGCGGTCGGTGCCGACCGAGTTGCCGCACAGCGGGGCCTTGCCGGGCTCCTTGACGTGCTGGCGCACGTACGCCATGACCTGTTCCTCCGCGTCGGCGAGGGTCGTGCCGCCCGCGAGTTCGTCGAGGAGCCCGGAGGCGGTGTGCATCTCGCGCACCACGTCCGGCATGGTCTCCAGGGCCGCGTCCGGCGGGCGGATCACGATGTCCACGCCCTCGCCGAGCACGTTCAGGTCCGAGTCGGTGACCAGCGCGGCCACCTCGATGAGTGCGTCGTCCGTCAGCGAGAGCCCGGTCATCTCGCAGTCGATCCACACCATGCGATCGTTCATGCGTCCTACCTTAGAGGGACCGCGGGGGACGGGGGCGGTCTCGTGTACCCCCCTCCCCGGCGGTCCCTCAGGGACGTGCGGTGCGAGCGCCTACGGGGCGCTGCGCTGGCCCGGCAGCGTCGCGGCCCGGCCGGGCGTGAACGCGTCCGAGTGCGGCTTGCCCGGGTCGTGCCCGGCCCCGGCCGCCGCCGTCGGGCGCCGCATCCCCGGCCCGCCCATCGGGGACGTGCCCTGCGGCGGCAGGACGGCCTCGGCCACCGACGGCGGCGCCGTGTCGCCCTGCGGGCGCCGGGCCCGGTAGGCGGCCCGGTACGCGGCCGGCGACGAGCCGAGCTGGCGGCGGAAGTGCCCGCGCAGCGCGACCGGCGAGCGGAAGCCGCAGCGGCCGGCGACCTCGTCGACCGAGTAGTCGGAGGTCTCCAGGAGCCGCTGTGCCTGGAGCACCCGCTGGGTGATCAGCCACTGGAGCGGCGCGCTCCCGGTGAGCGAGCGGAACCTGCGGTCGAAGGTCCGCCTGCTCATGTACGCCCGGGCGGCGAGCGTCTCCACGTCGAACTGCTCGTGGAGGTGCTCCAGCGCCCACGCGACGACCTCGGCGAGCGGATCCGCACCGATCTCCTCGGGGAGGGACCGGTCCAGATAGCGCTCCTGGCCGCCGCTGCGGCGTGGTGGCACGACGAGCCGCCGGGCGAGTGCCCCGGCCGCCTCCGTGCCGTGGTCGGTCCGCACGATGTGCAGACAGAGATCGATTCCGGCCGCCGTTCCCGCGGACGTCAGTACGTCGCCGTCGTCGACGAACAGCTCCCGCGGGTCCACATGGACCGACGGGTAGCGCTTGGCGAGCGTCGGCGCGTACATCCAGTGCGTGGTGGCGGGCCGCCCGTCCAGTAAACCGGCGGCCGCGAGCACGAACGCACCCGTGCACAGGCCGACGATGCGGGCGCCCTCCTCGTGGGCGCGGCGCAGCGCGTCGAGCGCCTCGGCCGGTGGCGGCGAGGTGATCGACCGCCAGGCCGGTACGACGACGGTGCCCGCTCTGCTGATCGCCTCCAGGCCGTACGGTGCGGAGAGTTCGAGTCCCCCGGTCGTGCGCAGTGGCCCTTCCTCGCCCGCGCAGACCAGCAGCCTGTAGCGCGGAACTCCGGCGTCCTGGCGGTCAATCCCGAACACCGAGAGTGGGATGGAACTCTCGAAGATGGGGCCGCCGCTGAACAGCATGACAGCGACGACCTCGCGACGGCGGCGTCCGGACAGTTTGCGTCCGGTCTCCGGTGCGGCGGAGTCCTGGCTCATGACGCTAAGCCCCCCTCGGTGTTCGCGTCTCCTAGGTCCTGTCGCTCCTGCACGTTTCCCCTCGGTTTTGCACGAGACCCCGTTCTCCGATAGTCATGATCGAATCTACTGCGTCCCGCGGCGCCGGCGTGACAAGTTCCGTATCCGGCACTAAGTCGACAAGGCAACTTGGCGCGAAGCATTCGATCACGAAGCGTTTCACCCGGAGGACCCCGCAGGGAAGTGGGTCTGACGCTCATGGCCCATCCGCGTAGGGTGCGCGAGCCCCCTGAGGTCCTTTCCTCCCTGGTGGCAAGGGGCTTCGCAGGCCATTCCGGCAGGGATCGGCGGGTTCACCGAAGTTGGCTGAAAACATACGGGTGCGGGTGTGCGAAGACGTCAATCCACGGGCGCACACCCCGCTCCGTGGCGGCCTCCGCGGTGTGGCGGCCTGTTCCCCGTCCCCGTGCGCGAGTGCCGGCCCCGGTGCGGCGCGGCCCGCGCCGGCCGGGCGGTCGGCGCGGGGAGCAGCCGGGCCGGGACGCGCTCGGAGCGGCGCAGCAGCACCCGGCAGGCCGCGGTCACGGCGGCCAGGCCGAGCGCGGTGGCGGCGGCACCGGCGAAGGACGTGCCGTAGCCGAGCAGGACGAAGGGGACCAGGGCGCAGCTGAACGCGGCCCACCGCACGACGTCCGTCGCCGCGTCGGCGCCCGGGCCCGGGGCCACCGGCACGGCCCGCGCGCGGCGGCCGGGCGGCCCGGCGCGCCCGGGGCCGGGGCTCGGACGGCTCGGTGCGGCGGCCTGGCGTACGGACACGGAAGGCTCCCTGGTGGCGAGTCGGGGCGGGCCGCGTTGCGGGCCGCGTTGCCAACGAGGAGTGGAGTGCTCCGGTCACTGCGGGAAGCCGTCCCGTGACGCTGTGGTCGCTGTCCGGTACGCGCCAAAGGACACCTGTAGGGGGCATCCGGCATTGCCATCGGGGGACGGGCTCGTGCATGCTCCCTGGAACGCCGTGTGCGCCAAGGCGGCTCTGGGCACGTGAGGAGTGGCGCCGTACCCTTGGGGGTATGGGGTTGGGAAGATGATTCCCGGACACAGCTCCGGTGCCCGATGCCGTTTCCCGTCCCCTCCCCACAAGGACCTTCTTCGCCGAGACACCGATGGCCGGTCACGAATTCCCTGAACCCGCGGACCGCAGGCAGGTCGCCGATTCGGCGGTGGACCCCCTGGCGGCGGACGACGCACGCCACTCCTGCGATCCGGCGTTCCGGCACGGTGTGGTCGTCGGCTTCGACGGCTCGACCTCCAGCGAGCGGGCCCTCGCCTACGCGATCGGCATGGCGCGCCGCTCCGGTTCCGGCCTGATCATCGTGCACGTGGCGAACCGGCTGCCCACCACCGTGTGGGCCGGGTGCGAGCCGCCCGTCTTCGTCGACGTGCCGGACCACCGCACCGAGGTGCTGGGCCTGGAGCTGGCCTGCGCGGACCACCTCTCCGAGGTCCCCTGGATCCTCGTCGAGCGCGGCGGTGACATCTGCCACGAACTGGAGGAGGTCGGCCGCGAGTACGCGGCGGACGCCATCGTGGTCGGCTCGACGCACGGCATCGTGGGGCGCATTTTCGGCTCCGTCGCCGGCCGTCTCGCACGGCGGGCGCAGCGGCCCGTCGTCGTCATCCCGTAACCGGCCCTTCTTCCGCAGCGGTCCGTCGTCCCTGGTGGGCCCGGCCAACCGGCGTAGTTCACAAATGAATTAAGGCGCCGTCAGAAGGTGGATTGTGCGTTTGTGAAGGGTATATCGCCATGGCTGGGAAGCAGCACAACTGCACATGAAGGGAGCCCGCCGTGGACAACGACGTCTCTGCGGGGAGCAGCACCTCCACTCTCGGCCACCTCGCACTCGGGCTGACGCTGCTGGCGTTCGGCATCGGCACCACCGGTGTGATCGACCACGTCGGGGCGGCGGACGCCTCGGCACTCGCGACCTGGGTCGGCGGAGTCGTCCTCTTCGTCGCCGGACTGTTGGCCTTCCGTGACGGCGACGCGCGCGGCGGCACCGCGTTCGCGGGCCTCGGCGCCTTCTGGTTCACCTGGGGCACCGGCGCGGGCCCCGAGACCTCCGCGGAGGCGGGCGGCCTGTTCCTGCTCCTGTGGGCGCTGCTGGCGCTCTCCCTGACCGCGTCCGCCTCGGGTACGGGGCTGCTCGGACAGGGCGTGTACGGGCTGCTGTCCCTGTCCCTCCTGCTGCAGGGCATCGGCTCCTTCGCCGACGCCGCGTCGCTCGGCAAGGCGGGCGGCTGGGTGGCCGCCGTGGCGGGCCTCGCGGCCTGGTACGGGGCGACGGCGTCGCTGGCCGGATGGCCGAGCCTGACGGGGCGCGCGGCGCGCCGGAGCGCGGCGGCCGCGGGCTGAGCCACGAGGCCGGTGCAAGGGCGGCACCGGCCGGGCGAAAAGGCGGCCCCCCGTGTGCTGGTGGCACACACGGGGGGCCGCCTGGCGTGCGCGTCAACCACCCTGCGGCGCACCGGACATCAGCCTCACGGCGGACCCTTCGAAGACCGGGGGCCGACGCCGACGGCCGCGGGGGCCGCCTAACGTCCCGTGCCATGAAGACGTTACGTATGCTGCGCCCGGCGGCCGCCGCGGCCCTCGTCATCGCCCTCGCCGCCCCGGCCGCACACGCGCAGACCTTCACCGACCGGACTCCACCGGCGGCAGCGGCCGCCCCGCGGAGCACGGCCGGGATGGTTCTGCCCGCTCCCACGGGGCCGGCGGCGGTCGGCCGTTCCACGCTGCACCTCGTCGACCGGAGCCGCGCGGACCTGTGGATGCCGGACCGGGCGCGCGAGTTGGTGGTGGACCTGTACTACCCGGCCCGTTCGGCGGGCGGTTCCCCCGCCCCGTACGCGGACCCGCGCGAGGCGCGGCTGCTGCTGGAGGCCGCCGGGGTGCGGGACGAGGCGACCGTCGCCGAGTTGAGCGCCACCCGCACGCACGGCGTCGCCGGGGCCCGGCCGGAGCGCGGCCGCCACCCGCTGGTCCTGCTGTCACCCGGCTTCGGGATGCCCCGGTACACACTGACCACGCTCGCCGAGGACCTGGCAAGCCGGGGTTACGTCGTCGCCGCCGTGGACCACGCCTATGAGACGTCCGGCACGGTCTTCCCCGGCGGCCGCGTGCTGACCTGCGTGGCGTGCGACAAGGCGAAGACGCTGGAGGACATGCGGAAGGCCACCGTCCAGCGCGCCGGGGACCTGTCGTTCGTCGTCGACCGGCTGACCGGGCCGCGTCCCGCGTGGCCGTACGCCGCCTCGCTCATCGACCGGAAGCGGATCGGCGCGGCCGGCCACTCGCTGGGCGGCGCCGCGTCGGCCTCCGTCATGGCGCGCGACGGGCGCGTCCGGGCGGGCATCAACATGGACGGCACGTTCGGGGACCCCGTACCGCAAGGCGGCCTCGGGGGACGGCCGTTCATGATGCTCGGCACCCACGACGGCTCGCACCTGCCCGGCGGCCTGGACAAGACCTGGGACGACGCCTGGCGGGACCTCGACGGCTGGAAGCGCTGGCTCAGCGTGGCGGGCACCGACCACCTCACGTTCTCGGACGCGCCCCTGCTCTTCGACCAGCTGAACCTGCCGCACCCCGGCACGCCCCCGACGATCCGGCCGGAGCGCGCGGTCGCCCTGGTCCGCGCCTACACCGGGGCCTTCTTCGACCTGCACCTGCGCGAGCGGCCGCAGCCGCTGCTCGACGGGCCGACGGCGCAGAACCCGGAGGTGCACTTCAACGCGCCCGCGCGGTAGGCCGGGACACACGACGGGGCCCGGGGGCCGGCCGTGCGGCCGGCCCCCGGGCCCGGTGCGTGCGCTGCTACGCGGTCACTCGACCGTGACGGACTTGGCGAGGTTGCGCGGCTTGTCGATGTCGCGGCCCATGGCGAGGGCCGTGTGGTAGGCGAAGAGCTGGAGCGGGATGCCCATGAGGATCGGGTCCAGCTCGTCCTCGTTCTTCGGCACGACGATGGTGTGGTCGGCCTTCTCCTGCTCCTGGTGGGCGACCGCGAGGATCCGGCCGCTGCGGGCCTTGATCTCCTCCAGCGCCGCGCGGTTCTTCTCCAGCAGGTCGTCGTCCGGGACGATCGCGACCGTCGGCAGGGCCGGCTCGATGAGGGCGAGCGGGCCGTGCTTCAGCTCGGAGGCCGGGTAGGCCTCGGCGTGGATGTAGGAGATCTCCTTGAGCTTCAGGGAGGCCTCCAGGGCCACCGGGTAGCCGCGCACACGGCCGATGAACATCATCGACTGGGCGCCGGCGTACTCGGCCGCCAGCTCCTTGATCTCGTCCTCCAGCTTGAGGATCTCGCTGATCTGCTCGGGCAGCTTGCGCAGGCCCTCGATGATCCGCTTGCCGTCGGTGACGGACAGGTCGCGGATGCGGCCGAGGTGCAGGGCCAGCAGCGCGAAGGCGACGACCGTGTTGGTGAAGCACTTGGTGGAGACCACGCAGACCTCCGGGCCGGCGTGCACGTACACGCCGCCGTCGGCCTCGCGGGCGATCGCCGAGCCGACGACGTTGACCACGCCGAGGACGCGGGCGCCCTTGCGCTTCAGCTCCTGGACGGCGGCCAGCACGTCGTACGTCTCACCGGACTGCGAGACGGCGATGTACAGGGTGTCCGGGTCGACGACCGGGTTGCGGTAGCGGAACTCGGAGGCCGGCTCGGCGTCGGCGGGGATGCGCGCCATGCCCTCGATGAGGCTCGCGCCGATCATGCCGGCGTGGTACGAGGTGCCACAGCCGAGGATCTTGATGCGGCGGATGGTGCGGGCCTCGCGGGCGTCCAGGTTCAGGCCGCCCAGGTGCACGGTGGAGAACCGGTCGTCGATGCGGCCGCGCAGCACGCGGTCCACGGCGTCCGGCTGCTCGGAGATCTCCTTGTGCATGTACGTGTCGTGGCCGCCCATGTCGTAGGAGGCGGCCTCCCACTCCACGGTCTCCGGCGTCGCGGTGGTGGTCGCGCCGGAGGTGGTGTACGTACGGAAGTCGTCGGCCTTCAGGGTGGCCATCTCGCCGTCGTCGAGGGTGACGACCTGGCGGGTGTGGGCGATCAGGGCGGCGACGTCGGAGGCGACGAGCATCTCCTTCTCGCCGATGCCGAGGATGACGGGGGAGCCGTTGCGGGCGACCACGATGCGGTCGTTGAAGTCCGCGTGCATCACGGCGATGCCGTAGGTGCCCTCGATGACCTTGAGCGCCTCGCGGACCTTCTCCTCCAGGGTGGTGGCCTGGGAGCGGGCGATCAGGTGGGTGATGACCTCGGTGTCGGTCTCGGAGGCGAAGACGACGCCGTCCGCCTCCAGCTTCGCGCGCAGCTCGGCGGCGTTGTCGACGATGCCGTTGTGGACGACGGCGACCTTGTTCTCGGGGTCGAGGTGCGGGTGCGAGTTGATGTCGCTCGGGGCGCCGTGCGTGGCCCAGCGGGTGTGGGCGATGCCGGTGGTACCGGTGAAGCGCTTGGGGATGCGGGCCTCCAGGTCACGGACCCGGCCCTTGGCCTTGACCATCTTCAGGCCCGAGGACTTCGGGCTGGAGACGACGATGCCCGCGGAGTCGTAGCCGCGGTACTCCAGCCGCTGCAGGCCCTCCAGCAGCAGCGGGGCGACATCACGCTTACCGATGTAACCGACAATTCCGCACATAGAGTTGTTACCCCTCCTGGTTTCGGGTGTGTGCTCGGGCGTCTTCCGGGCGGGCCGGATCAGCCGTGGACGATTCAGCCGTAGACGATGCGGCGCAGCTGCCGGAGCGACAGCTCCGGTGGCGCCACGGCGCGGTGCGGCAGCTCCGCCGCGATGCGCTCGAAGATCTCCGAGTTCACCGCGCCGCCCGCCTGCAGTTCTCGGTGGCGGCGGCGGACGAACTCCTCGGTCGTCTCGTCGAAGTACGCCAGCACGTCGAGCACCACCCGGGTGGCCTCACCGCGCTGGAGCGCGGTGCTGCGCACCAGGTGGTCGATGAGGTCGTCATGCGACGGGCGGCGATCGAGCACCCGTAGATATTGAGGGGTCGCCGCCGTTCTTTGCAAGAAAGCTGCCCGATATCGGGCAGGAACCTTCAAGATCGGGTGCGGAAACGGGGTTGGTCTATACCTTGACGGGTCGTGTGAGGCTCGGTACGCATGGTGAGCGCACCTGTCCGCACCACAGGCCCGTCGAAGGGACCGCTTGTGAGACAGCGCAGCACCCTCCCCCTCCTCCTCGGCTCGTTGCTCCTCGTCGCGACCGCCGTGGTCACCGGCGCCCCGGCCGCGGGCGCCGCCCCGCCCCCGCCCGCCACCACGCCGCTCGGCGCCGTCGTCCCCGCCCCCTCCTCCGTCCGCCCGGGCGGCGAGCCCTACACGCTCACCCCCGCCACCCGCATCCGCGTCGACGGCACCCCGGCCGCCGCCCGCGCCGCCGGCCACCTGGCGGCCCTCCTGCGGCCCTCCACGGGCTACGCCCTGCCCGTGACCCCCGACGACGGCCCCGGCGGCATCCGGCTCCGTCTGCGGCCCCGGGAGGCCGCCCTGGGCGACGAGGGCTACCGGCTGGAGTCCGGCCGCCGGGGCGTCACCCTCACCGCCCGCACCGCCGCGGGCCTCTTCCACGCCGTCCAGACGCTCCGCCAGCAGCTCCCCGCCTCCGTCGAGGCCCGCACCCGGCAGACCGGCCCCTGGACCGTCGCCGGCGGCACGATCACCGACGTCCCGCGCTACGCGTACCGGGGCGCCATGCTCGACGTCTCCCGGCACTTCTTCACCGTCGACCAGGTCAAGCGGTACGTGGACCAGCTCGCCCTGTACAAGGTGAACACCCTCCACCTGCACCTCTCCGACGACCAGGGCTGGCGCATCGCGGTCGACTCATGGCCCCGCCTCGCCACGTACGGCGGCTCCACCCAGGTCGGCGGCGGCCCCGGCGGCCACTACACCAAGGCCCAGTACCGCGACCTCGTCGCGTACGCAGCGGCCCGGCACATCGAGGTCGTGCCGGAGATCGACATGCCCGGCCACACCAACGCCGCCCTCGCCTCGTACGCCGCGCTGAACTGCGACGGCGTCGCCTCGCCCCTCTACACCGGCACCGAGGTCGGCTTCAGCTCACTGTGCGTGCGCAAGGACCTCACGTACGCCTTCATCGACGACGTGATCCGCGAGCTGGCCGCCCTCACCCCCGGCCGCTACCTCCACATCGGCGGCGACGAGGCCCACTCCACCAGCCACGAGGACTACGTCGCCTTCATGGACCGCGCCCAGGCCGTCGTCGCGAAGTACGGCAAGACCGTCGTCGGCTGGCACCAGCTGACCGGCGCCCGCCCCGCCCCCGGCGCGCTCGCCCAGTACTGGGGGCTCGGCCGTACGAGCCCCGCCGAGAAGGAGCAGGTGGCCGCGGCCGCCCGGGGCGACACGCGGATCGTCCTCTCGCCCGCCGACCGGCTCTACCTCGACATGAAGTACACCAAGGACACCCCTCTCGGCCTGGCCTGGGCCGGGTACGTGGAGGTCCGCCGCTCCTACGACTGGGACCCCGGCGGCTACCTGCCCGGCGCGCCCCCCTCGGCGATCGCCGGCGTCGAGGCGCCCCTGTGGACGGAGACCGTCTCCACGAGCGCCCACATCGACCACATGGCCTTCCCGCGCCTCCTCAGCGCCGCCGAGCTGGGCTGGGCCCCGGCCGCCGCGCACGACTGGGAGGCGTACAAGGTGCGCCTGGCGGCGCAGGGGCCGCGCCTCGACGCGCTCGGCATCGCCTTCTACCGCTCGCCGCAGGTGCCCTGGCTCACACGGTGAACTCCTGGAAGGCGATGGACTTCTCGACCGGGTAGTACTCGGTCCCCAGCAGCTCACGGATGATGCAGGAGTTGCGGTACGCGCCCATGCCCAGGTCGGGCGAGGTGATCGAGTGGGCGTGCACTCCCGCGTTCTGGAGGAAGACGCCGCGGCCGGTGACGTCGACGGAGTAGTTCCGGGCGATGGCGAAGCGGCCGCGGCCGTCCCACCGCAGCCGGTCGCGGACCGGCTCCAGGAACGCGGGCACGCGGTACTTGTAGCCCGTGGCCAGGATCAGGCCCTCGGTGCGCAGCTCGTAGTCCTTGCCCTGCTCGTCCTGGCGCAGGCCGAGCGTGTACGTGCCGGTGGCCTCGTCGTACGACGCGGTGTTCAGCGACGAGTTGGTGAGCAGCCGCGTGGGGACGGGGCCGCCGCTCTCCACGTGCTGCTGGTACAGCAGGTCGAAGATGGCGTCGACGAGGTCGCCGTTGATGCCCTTGAACAGCCCCTTCTGCTCGGACTCCAGGCGGTAGCGGGTCTCCTCGGGCAGGGCGTGGAAGTAGTCGATGTACTCCGGGGACGTCATCTCCAGCGTGAGCTTGGTGTACTCCAGCGGGAAGAAGCGCGGCGAGCGGGTCACCCAGTTCAGCTGGTAGCCGTGGACGCCGATCTCGGAGAGCAGGTCGTAGTAGATCTCCGCCGCGGACTGGCCGCTGCCCACGACGGTGAGGGACTTCTTGGCCTTCAGCGCGTCCCGGCTCGGCAGGTAGCGGGAGGTGTGGACGAGGTCCCCGCCGAGGTCCTTGCACGCGTCGGGCAGGTACGGCGGGGTGCCGGTGCCCAGGACGAGGTGGCGGGCGCGCAGGGTGTCCCCGGCGTCGGTGTGCACCACGTACACCTCGGCCCCGGCGTCGTACTCGACCTTCGTGACCGTGGTGTCGAAGCGGACGCTGCTCAGCTGGGCGGCGGCCCAGCGGCAGTAGTCGTTGTACTCGGCCCGCAGCGGATAGAAGTTCTCGCGGATGTAGAACGAGTACAGCCGGCCCTTCTCCTTCAGGTAGTTGAGGAAGGAGTACGGCGAGGTCGGGTCGGCGAGCGTGACGAGGTCCGACATGAACGGCGTCTGGAGGTGGGCCCCTTCCAGGAGCATCCCCGAGTGCCACTCGAAGTCCGGTTTGGCGTCCAGGAAGACCCCGTCGAGCTCGGCGATCGGCTCGGTCAGACAGGCGAGGCCCAGGTTGAACGGACCCAGTCCGATACCGACGACGTCATGAGGTAAGGACAAGGTTCTCTCCCAGGTACTTTTCGGTGTGAACGAAGTTCTCGGGGTCGAGCGGGTCGTCTGGTCCTCGCGCGGTGCACCCGGCCGGTCCGGCCCCGGCCGACCCGCGGTGTCGTCATAGTGCCACCTGGCCGCCGTCGTTGTCCGGGTCCGCCTCGGTCCCGGCCTCGGGGGCCTCGCGGAGGGCGTCCTCGCTCAGGCCCTTGCGCCAGTAGCCGACGAACGTGACACGGCGGCGGTCGAACCCGCGCTCGTTCACGAAGTGCCGGCGCAGCGCCTTCACCGCGCCGGACTCACCGGCGATCCAGACGTACGGGGCCGCACCGGTCACCTCGGCCGCGCGGACGGCCTCCACGGCCGGCGGCGCCCCCTCGTCCCGGACCAGCCACGTGACGGTGGCGTCCGCGGCGGTGCGCGGCTCCAGCCGGTCGCCCGCGTGCGGGACCTCCAGCCACACCTGCGCGCGCGTCCCGGCGGGCAGCCACTCCAGGATGGCCGAGGCGGCGGGCAGCGCCGTCTCGTCACCCCAGATCAGCACCTCGTCGGCGTCCTCGGGCAGCTGGAAACGCACGCCCGTGTTCGTCTCGACGGCCGGGCCCAGCACGACCACCCGGTCGCCCTCGGACGCCCCTTGGGCCCACCGGCAGGCGGGGCCGCCGTCCTCGTGGACGGCGAAGTCGATGTCGACCTCGGTACCGCCGTCGCCCGTCAGGCGCTGCTCCCGCACGGTGTACGAGCGCATGACGGCCCGTACGTCGTCGGGCATGGCCCGCCAGGCGCCCAGCGCCGCGTACAGGTCGCCGTCGTCGAGCGGCGGCATGACCGGCTCCGGCTGGCCCGGATGCGGCAGGAACAGCGACAGGGACTGGTCGCGTCCGCCGGACGCGAAGCCCTTGAGGTCCTCGTCCCCGGCACCGGTGAAGGTGACGCGGACCAGCGACGGGCCGAGCCGCCGCGTCCGTGCGACCTGGAGGGGGAAGAAACGGAACGGAGCGGTCCCGGCCGGCGTCGTCATCGGGGTCAGGCCACCTTCTTGGCGCTCTCCAGCGCCTTGGCGAGGTCCTCCAGGAGCGGGGCGCACTTCTCGTACGAGTAGATCGGCTCGGTGACGCGCGGGATGACCTGGCCGGCCTTGACGGCGGGCAGCTGGGCCCAAGTGGGCTTGGAGGCCAGGTCCTTGGGCTGGAGGGCCGACGTGCGGTTGTCCATCATGATGATGTCCGCCGCGTACTTGTCGACGTTCTCCCAGCTCAGGCTCTCGAACCAGCCGCCCTGGTCGAGCTTCCCCGGCACGACGAGGTTCACGCCCAGCTCCTTGAAGTAGAGCGTGTCGGTGGGGCGTGCCGGGGTGGAGACGTAGAACAGGTCGGCGGCGGCCGAGCCGATGAGGACCTTGATCTCCGGCTTCGCCTTGGCCGCGGCGCGCAGCCGGGCGGCGGCCTTCTCGAAGCGGGTCTTGCTGTCGGCGATCTCCTTGGTCCGCACGTCGGCGCCGAGGCTCGCGGCCAGTTCGACGTGACGCTCGATCACCTTGGGCATGGAGTGGTCCGCGGCCCACAGGGCGACGCTCGGGGCCGGCTTGAGGATCTTGTCCTTGGACTCGTCCGGCACGTACCAGAGGGCGTCCTTCTCCCACATGTCCGTGATGAGCAGGTCCGGCTCCAGCTTGACGTACTCCTCGATGCTGAACTCGCCCCAGACATTGCCGATGATCTTGACCTTGTTGATGTCGAGGTCGCCGGCCTGCACGTCGGGCTTGCCGTCGGCGGTCTTCGTGGGGCCGAAGACGCCCTTCACCTCGACGCCGAAGTCGTGCAGCGCGGCGGCCATGCCGGTGAAGGCGACGATGTTCTTCGGGGTGGACGGGGCGTCGGCCGTCGTGCCGCGGTCGTCGGTGAACTTCCACGGGCCGGAGGCGGCGCCCTTGTCGCCGGAGCCGTTCGTGTCCTTGTCCCTGCCGCGGGTGCCGCAGGCGGCGAGCGCGGCTCCGAGCCCGAGTGCGCCGCCGGCGGTGAGGAGGCCGCGACGGGTGAGACGGGTGGCTCGGGCGTTGCTGGGCATGGCGGGATCGCTTTCATACGGCCGAATTCCGGCCACTGGGCACGTTCGAAGGTAGGTTAGCCTAACCTCAGATCATGTCCAGTGGCCGGGGCGCCCGCCCACGACGCCGTACGACGTCAGGCCGACAGGCCCAGTTCGCGGGCGATCAGCATGCGCTGCACCTCGCTCGTGCCCTCGCCGATCTCCAGGATCTTCGAGTCCCGCCACATGCGCGCGACCGGGAACTCGTTCATGAAGCCGTAGCCGCCGTGGATCTGCGTCGCCTCACGGGCGTTGTCCACCGCCACCGTCGACGAGTACAGCTTCGCCAGCGCCGCCTCCTTCTTGAACGGCTCGCCCAGCACCAGCCGGGACGCGGCGTCCCGCCAGCCGACCCGGGCCATGTGCGCCCGCATCTCCATGTCGGCCAGCTTGAACTGGATGGCCTGGTTGTCGCCGATGGGCCGGCCGAAGGCGTGACGTTCCTTCGCGTACTTCACCGACTCGTCCACACACCCCTGCGCCAGCCCCGTGGCCAGCGCCGCGATGGCGATCCGGCCCTCGTCCAGGATCCGCAGGAACTGCGCGTACCCGCGCCCCTCCTCGCCCAGCAGGTTCGACACCGGCACGCGGACGTCCGAGAACGACAGCTCCCGCGTGTCCGACGCGTTCCAGCCGACCTTCGAGTACGGCGCCGCCACGGTGAAGCCGGGCGTGCCCGACGGGACGATGATCGAGGAGATCAGCGGCTTGCCCTCGGGCGTACGGCCCGTCACGGCCGTGACCGTCACGAGACCCGTGATGTCCGTACCGGAGTTGGTGATGAAGCACTTCGTGCCGTTGATCACCCACTCGTCGCCGTCCCGCACGGCCGTCGTGCGCGTCCCGCCCGCGTCCGAGCCCGCGCCCGGCTCGGTCAGCCCGAACGCGCCCAGCATCTCGCCGGAGCACAGCCGCGGCAGCCACTCCCGCTTCTGCGCCTCGGTGCCGAACCGGTAGACGGGCATGGCGCCCAGCGAGACCCCCGCCTCCAGGGTGATCGCGACCGACGAGTCGACGCGGGCCAGCTCCTCCAGGGCGATGCCCAGGGCCAGGTAGTCGCCGCCCATCCCGCCGTACTCCTCCGGGAAGGGCAGGCCGAACAGACCCATCTGCCCCATCTCCCGCACGATCTCGTACGGGAACTCGTGGCGCTCGTAGAAGTCGCCGATCTTCGGTGCGACGACCTCGTGGGCGAACTCCTCGACGGTACGGCGCAGTTCCTCGTGCTCCGGTGAGAGCCGGTGGTCCAGGGACATGGATCGGTCACTCCTTGTGGGAGGCCGCGCCGGCGAGGGCGCGGACGGTGCGGGAGGGGCTGGGACGGCCCAGCTGCTCGGCGAGCCACACGCTCGTGGCGGTGAGCCGGCCGAGGTCGACCCCGGTCTCGATACCGAGGCCGTGGAGCATCCACACGAGGTCCTCGGTGGCGAGGTTGCCGGTGGCGGATTTGGCGTACGGGCAGCCTCCGAGGCCGCCCGCGGACGCGTCGACGGTCGTCACGCCGTACTGCAGCGCGGCGAGCGTGTTGGCGAGCGCCTGGCCGTACGTGTCGTGGAAGTGCACGGCGAGCGCCGAGGCGGGGACGCCCGCGTCGCCGAGCGCCGTCAGCAGCGCCCGTACGTGCCCGGGGGTCGCCACGCCGATCGTGTCGCCGAGGCTCAGCTCGTCGCAGCCCAGGTCGGCGAGGCGGCGCGTGACGCCTACGACCTGCTCGACCGGGACCGGGCCTTCCCACGGGTCGCCGAAGCACATCGACAGGTAGCCGCGCACGGTCAGCCCCTCGGCCTTGGCGCGGGCCACGACCGGGGCGAACATGGCCAGCGCCTCGTCCACCGTGCGGTTGAGGTTGGCCTTGGCGAACGACTCGGTGGCGCTGGCGAACACGGCGACCTCGCGGGCGCCGAGCGCGAGCGCCCGGTCCAGGCCGCGCTCGTTCGGCACGAGGACCGGCAGCCGCACGTCCAGGTCGCGCACCTGCGGGAACAGCTGCTCGGCGTCGGCCAGTTGGGGCACCCACTTGGGGTGCACGAAGCTGGTCGCCTCCACCGTGTCCAGGCCCGCGCCGGCGAGGCGGCGCACGAACTCGGCCTTCACCCCGGTCGGGACGACGCCCGGCTCGTTCTGCAGGCCGTCGCGCGGGCCCACCTCGTGGATCCGGACCCGGGCGGGGAGCCCGGGCGCGGGAACGGTCATCGGCAGTCCGTCGGTCATGACGCCTCCTCCTCGGAGGCGTGCGGCTCGACCACCGCGAGCACCTGGTCCATGGCGACCGTCGTCCCGGGCGTGACGTCCAGCTCGACGACGGTCCCGTCGTGCGGCGCGGAGATGACGTGCTCCATCTTCATCGCCTCGACCACGAGGAGGCCCTGCCCGGCCGTGACCTCGTCGCCCACGGCGACCTTGACGACGGTGACCGTGCCCGGCATCGGCGCGGTGAGGGAGTCCGCGCCGGAGTACGCCGAACGGGTGAGGGAGGCCTCGACCGGGTCGTGGTCCAGGACGTTCCAGCTGTCGCCGTCCCGGCCGAGCCAGGTGCCGGCGCGGTGGAACGTGTGCGTGACGCCGTCCAGGGTGACGGTGACGCGGTCCTCGGTCACCGTGCCTCCGGTGGCCGTGGCGCGGTGCGTGACGGGTTCGGCCCCCGGCACCCGCAGGTGGTGCGTGACGGGCAGCGGGTCGCCGCCCATGCGCCAGCCGCTCGGCACCGAGAACGGGTCGGTCCAGCCCCCCGCGTCCGGCCGGGCGCGCAGCGCGTCCCCCCGGACGGCCGCGGCCGCCTCGTACGCCTCCGGCGGGACGCCGTCGCCGACGAGCCCGTCCGCCTCCCGCTCCACCAGGCCGGTGTCCAGCTCACCCGCGACGACCGCCGGGTGGGCCAGCAACCGGCGCAGGAACCCGGCGTTGGTGGGCACCCCCAGCGTCACCGTGTCCGCGAGCGCCGCGCGCAGCTTGCGCAGGGCCGTGGCCCGGTCCGGTCCGTGGACGATGACCTTCGACAGCATCGGGTCGTACAGGCTGGACACCTCGGTGCCCTCGCTCAGTCCCGAGTCCGTGCGCACCCCGTCGCCCTGCGGCTCGCGCAGCGCGAGGACCGTGCCGCCGGAGGGCAGGAAGCCGCGCGAAGGGTCCTCGGCGCAGATCCGGGCCTCGATCGCGTGCCCGGTCAGCGTGATGTCCTCCTGCCGGAACGGCAGTTCCTCGCCGGCCGCGACCCGCAGCTGCCACTCCACCAGGTCCAGGCCCGTGATCAGCTCGGTCACCGGGTGCTCGACCTGGAGGCGGGTGTTCATCTCCATGAAGCAGTACGCCGACGGGTCACCGCCCGGGACGATGAACTCGACCGTGCCCGCGCCCCGGTAGCCGCACGAGCGGGCCGCCTGCACGGCCGCCTCGCCCATGGCCGCCCGGATCTTCTCGTCCAGCAGGACGGAGGGCGCCTCCTCGATGATCTTCTGGTGGCGGCGCTGGAGCGAGCACTCGCGCTCCCCGAGGTGCACGACGTTGCCGTGGCCGTCCGCCAGGACCTGGATCTCGATGTGCCGGGGCCGGTCGATCCACCGCTCCACCAGGAGCGTGTCGTCGCCGAAGGAGGCCCGCGCCTCGCGGCGCGCGGCGGCGATCTCGTCCGCCAGCCGCTCCTCGTCCCGTACCAGCCGCATGCCCTTGCCGCCGCCGCCCGCCGAGGGCTTCAGCAGCACCGGCATGCCGATCTCGCGTGCGGCGGCGGCCAGTTCGGCGTCGCTCAGCCCGCTGCCGGAGGAGCCGGGCACGACCGGCACGCCGGCCTCCCGGACGGTCTCCTTGGCGCGGATCTTGTCGCCCATCAGCGAGATGGCGTCCGCCGGGGGCCCGATGAAGACGAGCCCCGCCTCGGCGCAGGCCCGCGCGAACGCGGCGTTCTCGGCGAGGAAGCCGTAGCCGGGGTGGACGGCCTGGGCGCCGGTGCGCGCGGCGGCCTCCAGGAGCCGCTCGATCCGCAGGTAGCTCTCGCCGGCGGGCGGCGGCCCGATCCGTACGGCCGTATCGGCCTCGCGGACGTGCCGGGCGTCCGCGTCGGCGTCGCTGAACACGGCCACCGAGCGGATACCCATGGCCCGCAGTGTCCGGATGACCCGGACCGCGATCTCGCCGCGGTTGGCGACGAGGACAGTGTCGAACATCGTCATGGTCGTCAGGTCCCTCACATCCGGAAGACGCCGAAGCCGGGCTCGCCCAGCGGGGCGTTGGCGCACGCCGTCAGGGCCAGACCCAGCACCTGGCGGGTGTCCATCGGGTCGATCACCCCGTCGTCCCACAGCCGGGCCGACGCGTAGTAGGCGCTGCCCTGCTCCTCGTACTGGGCGCGGATCGGGGCCTTGAACTCCTCCTCGGCCTCCGCCGGCCAGGACTCGCCGCGCGCCTCCAACTGGTCGCGCTTGACGGTGGCGAGCACGGACGCGGCCTGCTCGCCGCCCATGACGGAGATCTTGGCGTTGGGCCACATCCACAGGAAGCGGGGGCTGTAGGCCCGGCCGCACATGGAGTAGTTGCCCGCGCCGTACGACCCGCCCACGACGACGGTCAGCTTCGGGACCCGCGTGCAGGCCACGGCCGTCACCATCTTGGCGCCGTGCTTGGCGATGCCGCCCGCCTCGTAGTCCCGGCCCACCATGAAGCCGGAGATGTTCTGCAGGAACACGAGCGGGATGCCGCGCTGGTCGCACAGCTCGATGAAGTGGGCGCCCTTCTGGGCGGACTCGGAGAACAGGATGCCGTTGTTGGCGACGATGCCGACCGGGTGGCCGTGGATCCGGGCGAAGCCGGTGACGAGGGTCTGCCCGAACTCGGCCTTGAACTCGGCGAACCGCGACCCGTCGGTGATCCGCGCGATCACCTCCCGCACGTCGTACGGGGTGCGCGAGTCGACCGGCACCGCACCGTAGAGGCCCGCCGGGTCCACCTTCGGCTCCTCGGCCGGCTCGACGGACCAGGGGAGCGGGCCGCGCGCGGGCAGCGTGGCGACGATGTTCCGCACGATCCGCAGGGCGTGGGCGTCGTCCTCGGCGAGGTGGTCGGTGACACCGGAGACCCGGGAGTGGACCTCGCCGCCGCCCAGCTCCTCCGCCGTGACGACCTCGCCGGTCGCCGCCTTCACCAGGGGCGGGCCGCCCAGGAAGATCGTGCCCTGGTTGCGGACGATCACGGCCTCGTCGCTCATCGCCGGCACGTACGCCCCGCCGGCCGTGCAGGAGCCCAGCACGGCGGCGATCTGCGGGATCCCGGCGCCGGACATCCGGGCCTGGTTGTAGAAGATCCGCCCGAAGTGCTCCCGGTCGGGGAAGACCTCGTCCTGCATCGGCAGGAACGCGCCGCCCGAGTCGACCAGGTAGACGCACGGCAGCCGGTTCTCCAGCGCCACCTCCTGGGCCCGCAGGTGCTTCTTGACGGTCATCGGGTAGTACGTGCCGCCCTTGACCGTGGCGTCGTTGGCGACGACCACCACCTCGCGCCCGGAGACCCGCCCGATGCCCGCGATGACCCCGGCGGCGGGCGCCTGGTCCCCGTACATCCCGTTGGCCGCCAGCGGGGCCAGCTCCAGGAACGGGGAGCCCGGGTCCAGCAGCGTGTCGACGCGGTCCCGGGGCAGCAGCTTGCCGCGTGCGGTGTGCCGCGTGCGTGCCTTCTCGCCACCGCCGAGCCGGGCCGCGGCGAGCCGCGCGCGCAGGTCGTCGGCCAGCTCCCGGTGTGCCGCCTCGTTGGCCTGCCAGGCCGCCGACGCGGGATCAGCCGCGCCGGCCAGCACAGGTGCCTGCTGCATCGTGTCGAGCCCCCTTGCCCGTACGACCGTGAGTTAATGATCGTTAACTCGTTTCCTTCAGGTTAACGAGCGCTAACCGCGTTGTCTAGAATCGATCCCATGAGCACCAGGACCGACGCCCCCACGCGCCGCGAGCAGATCCTCAAGGAGGCCGCCCGCCTCTTCGCCGAGCGCGGGTTCCACGGCGTCGGCGTCGACGAGATAGGCGCGGCGGTCGGCATCAGCGGCCCCGGGCTCTACCGCCACTTCGCGGGCAAGGACGCGATGCTCGCCGAGCTGCTCGTCGGGATCAGCGAACGGCTCCTGGACGGCGGCCGGCGCCGCGTCGAGGAGTCGGACGGCGACCCGCAGGCGCTGCTCGCCGCGCTCATCGACGGCCACATCGACTTCGCGCTCAACGACCGCTCGCTCATCACCCTGCACGACCGCGAGCTGGACCGCCTCCGTGACACCGACCGCAAGCTGGTCCGCCAGCTCCAGCGGCAGTACGTCGAGCTGTGGGTCGACGTGGTCCGCAAGCTCTACCCGGAGCAGACGGAGACCCAGGCCAGGGCGGCCGTGCACGCCGTGTTCGGCCTCCTCAACTCCACCCCGCACCTCGGCCCGGCCCACACGGAGGGCTCTCTCCCGGCCCGCACCGCCACGGAGGACCTGCTGCGCCGTCTGGCCCACGGGGCATTCGACTCGCTGAGCGTCGCGTCCTGACCCATCTGGGCGCCGGGGGAGCCGCGTCCGGATCCGCCGGGGCGGCGCAGCCCCGGCGACGGGATGCCGCTGCCGCGGCGGCGCCCGCCACGGCCGGTGGTGGCCCGACACGTCCACCCGCCGGAATGCCGCGACCACGCCCCGTGGCGGACGGCACAATGGGGCCATGCCGATACCCAGTCGCCCCGTCCTCGTCGAGCACCTGGTCCGTACCCGTATCGCGGGGGACGTCGCCACCCCGCGCGACAACAACCTCTCCCACTACCGGAAGCTCGCCAACGGCGACCGCCACTACTGGCTGGGGCTCGAGCTGGGCGACCGCTGGACCGACGAGCAGGACGTGCTCGCCGTGATGGCCGAGCGGTGCGGCGTGAACGACGACCCCGAGCACCGCGTCGGGCAGGACACCATCGACCCCGAACTGACGGTCGACGGTCTCGACCGCATGGCCGCGCGCCTGCGCAAGGCCGCCGCCGGCAAGGAGCGCGTCCTCTTCGCGACCGGCCACCCCGGCGCCCTCCTGGACGTCCACAGCCGCACGGCCGCCGCCCTGCGCGCCGCGGGCTGCGACATCGTCCGCATCCCCGGCGGGCTGACCGCCGACGAGGGGTACGTCGTGCAGTTCGCCGACGTCGCCGTCTTCGAGCGGGGCGCCACGCTCTGGCACACCCACTCGCCCGAGCCGATGAACGCCATCCTCGACCACCTGGACGTCCGGCCGGACCTGGTCGTCGCCGACCACGGCTGGGCCGGCCGCGCGGGCCAGCGCGGCATCGACTCCGTCGGCTACGCCGACTGCAACGACCCGGCCCTCTTCATCGCCGAGGCCGAGGGCACCCTCCAGGTCGCCGTCCCCCTCGACGACCACGTCCTCGACCCGCGCTTCTACGAGCCCATGACGGCCTACCTGCTGGACGCGGCCGGACTGCTGTGAGCGCCGTGCGGCGGATCAACGCGGTTGCGGAGGGACCGGTGCGCCGAGCGAGGATGCGTCCATGAACGGTGCGACGGACGACGTGCAGCAGGCGATCGCGGGCGAGTTGCGGCTCATGGATCCGCGGGTGCGCTCTTCGCGGGAGCTCGCCGGACGGCTGCTGGACCCGGAGTTCGTGGAAGTCGGCGGGTCGGGGCGGCGCTGGACGTATGAGGCGATGCTGGCCGAACTGCCCGACCACCCGGGCAGTTCGGCGGACGCCCCGCGCTTCGAGCCCTCGGAGTTCTCGGGAGTGCTGCTCGCGCCGGGTCTGGTGCACCTGACGTTCGAGACCATGCTCGGCGAGCTCAGGACCAGGCACAGCTCGATCTGGCGGAAGGGGGACGGGGCGGCTGGCTGGCGGATGTACTACCACCAGGCCACGCGCGTTCCGCCCGGGGTGGACTGAGGCGTTTCCTTCGGATCATCCGATCGTCGGCCGATGCGTGTCGTCGACCGATGGGCAGTGGGCTCGGATCGAGCCGTTGCTGCCGGATCGGACGCCGAAGCGGGGTGGGCGGTGGCGTGATCACCGGCAGGTGATCGACGCGATCGCGTCTTCGAAAAATCCGTTCGCGATCCCGGGCGCTTCGAGCGGAGACTGGTGGGTCGATCACATCGGACAGGAAGAGTGGCCAGCGCTGACGTACAACCGTGACACCCTGCCCTTCCCCGAGAACCGTGTGCCCCCCATCACCTACGAGGGCATTCGGAACTGGGATGCATTCGACCCGGCCCGCCACCCGTTCGCCTGGGACGAGGACGAGGAGTCCCACCTCCGCTCGCTGGTCCGCGAGTGGGTGCCACCCGTGCTCTCCGGTATGGCCGGCTGGTGGCAGGGCGAACGCTGGTGTGAAAGCCAGGTGGACGCGGTCATCCGGGAGCGATACGGCACCTGGGCCTGGGGGTGGAGGTGGTGCTACCGCGACGGCGGGCCCATCGGCAACTGGGTCAGTGGGCCAAGCTCGGTGACGACCCCCGACGAGACCGCGGCACGCGTCGTCGCCGCACTGTTGGAGTGGCGGGAGTGGCTGGAGCGGACGGCCCGGCGCTTCGCCGAACTGGCGCCGCCGTCGGACGCCTCACCCGAGGATCGCAGCTGGCACCTGGAGCGGGCCTGCGTCCGGCTCGTGACCCACACGCTGGACTCGGGCGCGGAGGGCGGCTGGCACGGCCAGGCCTCAATCGTCCTGAGCTGGTTCCTCACCAGCACCGGCATGGACCGAGCCGAAGCCGCGCGAGCGGTGGAGAACGCGATCGGTGGCCGGTTCAAGAGCTGGGTCACCCCGGAACGGACGCTGATCGAATCCGTCGGCGAGGACCTGGCCGCCGGCCTCACCGGCCACGCCCCGTACCGGGACCACCGTGAAAGGGCGGCGCTGGAGGATCTCCATGACCGCTACTGACAGCCTTTCGGTCTGGCTGCGCGTGCGCCGTGAGGTCGACTGGCAAGGCGCACCGGCCCTACAGCGGGTCGCGCCCGACCGCGATGGGTTCCGGTCCTGGTGCGAGGGACCGGTGCGCCGGCGCGACCCGATTCGCGCCGAGCGCCTGCTCGCCGCACATGCCCTGGCCCGAGAAGATGCCGCACGGCGCACCCCACTGGACTTCGCTCTGCTTGCCGGTTGGCAGCGCGAAATCCTTGCCGCAACAGAGGCACCGTTCCGCGTGAGCGACGCCTATGCGAAGGGCGACCGCGAGCGCTACGGCCTGACTTCTCGGACGCAGGCCGATTTCGATTCCTGCCTGCGCGAGACGACCGACCCGGACATCCCGCTGGCGGCCCGCGCGGCCCGCGCCTACCTCGATGTGGCGTTCTTCCATCCCTTCACCGATGGCAATGCCCGTGCCGCGCTGTTGACCTTGGTCCATGTTCTGGCCCGGGAGGACATCGTCCTTCCTGAGGTCGGCCCTCTCCAGACCACCCGCTACGCGGACGACCCGGCCGGTGCCGCCGACCTTGCCGTTCTCATCGGGGTGCTCAACCGCCGCCGACGCTGAAGCGTTCGGGCGAGAGCACTGCTGTTCCGTCCTCGCCGCCGGCGACACCCTGGTGGCGGCCGCGCTCGACCGCTCCGGCCGCTCGCGCAAGGACCTGGTGAGCATGGTCGGCGAACTGCGGCGCCGCAAAAGCGGATTCTGCTCGCTGCACGAGCGCCTGGACACCACCACCCCACCACCGAGGGCTGCAGCTTCCGCCCCTGCTGCTCGGTCAGTCGGCGAACCCTCACCGGGGGTGCCCTGCCTGCCCCCTGCCGTGTCGTCACTGACACCCAGCACAACGAGCAGCCCGGCAAAGGTTCCGGTCACCGCACTAGCGGTCGTGCGGGACGCGGACCACGCCCTCCTGGATGACCGAGATCGCCAGGCGGCCGTCCTGGGTGTAGATGCGGGCCTGGCCCAGGCCGCGGCCGCCCGACGCGGACGGTGAGTGCTGGTCGTACAGCAGCCATTCGTCGGCGCGGAACGGGCGGTGGAACCACATCGCGTGGTCCAGGGACGCGCCCACCACGTCGCCGACCGCCCAGCCGCCGCGCCCGTGCGCGAGCAGCACCGAGTCGAGCAGCGTCATGTCGGAGACGTACGTCGCGAGGCAGACGTGCAGGAGCGGGTCGTCGGCCAGTTTGCCGTTCGTGCGGAACCACACCTGGGAGCGCGGTTCGCGCGGCTCGCCCGCCGTGGCGTACGGCGGTTCGGACACGTACCGGAGGTCGACGGCCGCGCGGGCCTCCAGCATGCGTTCGGCGACGCTGGGGTGGGCGAAGAGGTGCGCGTGGCGGGGGAGGGCCTCCTCCGCCGTGGGCAGCGTCTCGGGGTCCGGCGCGGGCGGCATGTCCGCCTGGTGCTCCAGGCCCTCCTCGTACGTCTGGAACGACGCCGAGAGGTGGAAGATCGGCTGGCCGTGCTGGACCGCGACGACCCGGCGGGTGGTGAACGAGCGGCCGTCGCGGATCCGGTCCACGGTGTAGACGATCGGCGCACCCGGGTCGCCCATGCGCAGGAAGTACGCGTGGAGGGAGTGCGCCATCCGGTCGTCGGGGACCGTGCGGCCGGCCGCGACCAGTGCCTGCGCCGCGACCTGGCCGCCGAACACCCGGGGCACGATCGCGCTGCGCGACCGGCCCCGGAAGATGTTCTCCTCGACCCGCTCCAGGTCGAGCAGGTCGAGGAGATCGTCCAGTGCTTCGCTCACCGGTGCTTACAGGCCCATCGACTTGGCGATGATCGACTTCATGACCTCGCTCGTGCCGCCGTAGATGCGGTTGACGCGGTTGTCCGCGTACAGGCGGGCGATCGGGTACTCGTTCATGTAGCCGTAGCCGCCGTGCAGCTGGAGGCAGCGGTCGATCACGCGGTGCGCGACCTCGGTGCAGAACAGCTTGGCGCTCGCGGCCTCCGCCGGCGTCAGCTCGCCCGCGTCCAGGGCCTCCAGGGCGCGGTCGGCGACGGCCTCGGCGGCGTCCACCTCGGCCTGGCAGGCGGCCAGCTCGAACTTGGTGTTCTGGAAGTGCGCGACCGGCTTGCCGAAGACGGTGCGCTCCTGCACGTACTGCTGGGCGAACCGGACGGCGGCCTTGGCCTGCGCGTACGCGCCGAAGGCGATGCCCCAGCGCTCGGACGGCAGGTTCTGGCCCAGGTAGTAGAAGCCCTTGTTCTCCTCGCCGAGCAGGTCCTCGACCGGCACCTTGACGTCGACGAACGCCAGCTCGGCGGTGTCGGACGTGCGCAGGCCGAGCTTGTCCAGCTTGCGGCCGATCGAGTAGCCCTCGGACTTGGTGTCCACGGCGAACAGGGAGATGCCGAAGCGGCGGTCCTGCTCGGTCGGGGCGGACGTGCGGGCGCACACGATGACGCGGTCGGCGTGGACGCCGCCGGTGATGAACGTCTTGGCGCCGTTGAGGACGTAGTGCGTGCCGTCCTCGGAGAGCTTGGCGGTGGTCTTCATGCCCGCGACGTCGGAGCCGGTGCCCGGCTCGGTCATCGCGAGCGCCCACATCTCCTCGCCGCTGACGAACTTCGGCAGGTAGCGCTTCTTCTGCTCGTCGCTCGCCAGCATCTTGATGTACGGCAGGGCGAGCAGGACGTGCACGCCGGAGCCGCCGAACTGGACGCCCGCGCGGGCGGTCTCCTCGTAGAGGACCGCCTCGAACTTGTGGGTGTCCAGGCCCGCGCCGCCGAACTCCTCCGGCACGTTGATGCCGAAGAGGCCCAGCTCACCGAGCTTGTGGTAGAAGTCGCGCGGCGCCTGGCCCGCGGCGAACCACTCGTCGTAGACGGGTACGACCTCGGCCTCGATGAAGGCCCGGATGGTCTCCCGGAACGCCTCGTGGTCCTCGTTGAATACGGTACGGCGCACGACAACGCCCCTTCCGGCCTGGATCCGACTTCGACTAAGCGCTTGCTCATAGCGAAGTTACCGGGGAGTCGCTTTGCCTGTCCAGGGTTGTTCAGCTCACAACCAGCCCGCGGAGGCGACGGGGTCGGACCTCACTACGAGCCGGTCGCCCACGCCCGGTCGGCTCTCACCACGCCCGCCGCCGGCGCCCGGTCGGTTCTCCGGCGGCACCGTGTCCGGTCACCACCAGCCCAGCGCGAACCACAGCTCCATCCGCGTCTGGGCGTCCTCCAGATCCGCGTCCAGCAGCGCCGCGCACCGCGCGATCCGCTGCCGCACCGTGTTGCGGTGCACCCCCAGCGCCGTCGCCGTACGGTCCCAGCTGCCGTGCAGCGACAGCCACACCCGCAGCGTCTCCACCAGTGCGGGGGAGTCCTCCAGCGGCCCCAGCAGCGCCCGGGCGTGCGCCGCAGCCTCGCGCGGCTCCACCAGGGCGGCGAACCCGCCCGTACGGTGCCGGGCCAGACCCGAGTGCGCGGCCTCCGCCCGCCGCAGCGCCCGCGCCGCCTGCGCGTCGGCCGCCACCAGGTCCTCCGCCGCGGCCGGGGCGCTCACGCCCAGCGTCCAGCCCGGGTACGGCGCCACCTCGCGGCCCGCCGGAAGCAGTACGCGCACGCCGGCGTCGTGGACGTCCACCAGCGGGCTGCCCAGCGCCGGCGGCGGCGCCTGCGGATCGGCGCCCCGCGCGTGCACCACCGTCCACGGCGCCTCGCCCAGCAGCGGCGCCACCTCCTCCACCGCCGCGCCCAGCAGGAGCCGGACCAGCGCGGTGGAGCGGGTCGCCTCGTCGGCGCCCTGGTGCGGGGCCGTCAGCAGCGACAGCAGCACCATCGCGGTCTCCGCGATCCGCTGGTCGGCCTCCTCGTGGCGGGCCATCGCCAGCCCCAGCGTCAGCCCCTCCGGCCCGGCCGCCGCGCCCAGCCGGTAGGCCACCAGCCGCACCCCCGCCACCCGGTCCGTCGCGGACGCCGGCCGGGCCGCCCCGGCCACCACCCCGACCACGTGCTCCAGAGCCGCCCCCTCCTCCGGGGTCAGCCCCCGCCCGGCCGCCGCGTACTCGGCGCCCTCCGGCGTGTACAGCGCGGCCCGCCCGCCCAGCCGTGCCGCCAGCACCCGCAGCACCGCCGGCACCGGGTCCGGGCGCGCCGCCGCCGTGGCCAGCGCCCGCTGGGCGTCCGTCAGGCGGCGCAGCTCCTGGTGGCGGGCCTCCACCATGAGCGCCCACACCGCGCGGGCCACCGCCGTGAACGGAGTCCCGGGCGGCACCTCCACCAGCGGCAGCCCGTGCCGCGCGCACGCCTCGACCAGCGCGTCCGGCACCGTGTCGTACACCGGCGTCACCCCGAAGCCGAGCGCCGCCGCGCCCGCCTCGGCCACCCGCGCCGCGAACCGCTCCGGGTCGGTCAGCTGCACGCCGGCCGTCAGCAGCAGCTCACCGCCCAGCAGATACGGGTACGGGTCGGCCATCTCCGTCGTGTGGACCCAGTGCAGCCCCGCCCCGGCGTCGCCGGCGACCAGCCGCAGCCCCAGCTCCTCGCGGGCCAGCAGCGCGGCCAGCCGGACGGGCGGCGCGAACGGCACAGGCGGCTGCGTCATGGACGGCCCCTCATGGATGATTCCTCCACTCCACATCGCACGTATGGAGGAAACGTACACTTCAGTCCGGGCTTCCGCGCTCGTACCGTCGGTCTCATACCCGACGAAGCGCAGGAAAGAAGGCGACCATGAGCAGCACCGAGCAGACGCCCCGCGGCCCCATCGACTCCTCCCGCGTCCCGCGGTACGCCGGTCCCGCGACGTTCGCCCGGCTGCCCCGCCTCGACGAGGTCGGCACCGCCGACGTCGCCGTCATCGGCGTGCCCTTCGACTCGGGCGTCTCCTACCGCCCCGGCGCCCGCTTCGGCGGCAACGCCATCCGCGAGGCCTCCCGCCTGCTGCGCCCGTACAACCCGGCGCAGGACGCCTCCCCGTTCGCCCTCGCTCAGGTCGCCGACGGCGGTGACATCGCCGTCAACCCGTTCAACATCAACGAGGCCGTCGAGACCGTCGAGGCCGCCGCCGACGACCTCCTCGCCACCGGCGCCCGCCTGATGACCCTGGGCGGCGACCACACCATCGCCCTGCCGCTGCTGCGCTCCGTCGCCAAGAAGCACGGCCCGGTCGCCCTGCTCCACTTCGACGCCCACCTCGACACGTGGGACACCTACTTCGGCGCCGAGTACACGCACGGCACCCCGTTCCGCCGGGCCGTCGAGGAGGGCATCCTCGACACCGAGGCGCTGTCCCACGTCGGTACGCGCGGCCCGCTGTACGGCAAGCAGGACCTGACCGACGACGAGAAGATGGGCTTCGGCATCGTCACCTCCGCCGACGTCTACCGGCGCGGCGCCGACGAGATCGCCGACCAGCTGCGCCAGCGCATCGGCGACCGCCCGCTGTACATCTCCATCGACATCGACTGCCTCGACCCGGCCCACGCCCCCGGCACCGGCACCCCCGAGGCGGGCGGCATGACCTCCCGCGAGCTGCTGGAGATCCTGCGCGGCCTGGCCTCCTGCAACCTGGTCTCGGCGGACGTCGTCGAGGTCGCCCCGGCGTACGACCACGCCGAGATCACCTCGGTCGCCGCCTCCCACACCGCGTACGAGCTGACGACGATCATGTCGCGGCAGATCGCCGCGGCCCGCTCCGGCGGCGCGCAGTAACCCGGATGCCGTCACCGGCCGTAGGCCCGCTACCGTCACCGGTCGGCGCCACGGCCAGTGCCGTCACCGGTCGGCGCCACGGCCGGTGACGGCACCGACCCGGGCCCGCGGCCGGTGACGGCACCGACCCGGCCCCCCGGCCCGGTGGCGTTCCATCCCGTACGGAGACCGGAGCACGGACCATGACCCATGACCACGACCTGGTGCTGCGGCCCACCGCCGCGCAGACCGAGGCCGCCCTCAACCCGCCGGCCGGGCGGATCGGCGGCGACCTCGTCATGGAGACCCTGCGCGGCCTCGGCGCCACCACGGTCTTCGGCCTCCCCGGCCAGCACGCCCTCGGCATGTTCGACGCGCTGCGCCGCTCCGACCTGCGGTACGTGGGGCTGCGCGTCGAGAACAACGCCGGCTTCGCCGCCGACGCGTACGGCCGGATCACCGGAGAGGCGGCGCCGCTGCTGCTGTCCGCGGGGCCCGGCGCGCTCACCGCGCTCGCCGCGCTCCAGGAGGCGGCCGCCGCGAGCGCGCCCGTCCTCGCGATCGGCGCCCAGGTCCCCGTGGCCGGCCTCGGCGGCGGCCGCCACGGCCACCTGCACGAACTGCGCGACCAGCAGGCCTCGTTCCGCGACATCGTGAAGTCCGTCCACGTCGTGCGGACGGCCTCGCAGATCCCCTCGGCGATCGCCGCCGCCTGGAAGTCCGCGCTGACCGCCCCGCACGGGCCGGTGTGGGTGGAGATCCCGCAGGACGTGCTGAACGCCCCGACCGCCCTGCCGGTCGTCACGGCCGTGGACGCCACCCCGGAGGAGCTGCCGCCCCGCCCGGAACTGACCGCGCTCGCCGCACACCTGCTCAGCAACGCCGAGCGCCCCGCGATCATCGCGGGAGGCGGCGTCGTCCGCGCCGACGCCTCCGGCAAGCTCCGCGCGCTCGCGCAGCGGCTCGACGCGCCCGTCGTCACCACCTTCGGCGGCAAGGGCGCCTTTCCCTGGACGCACCCGCTGTCCCTCCAGTCGTGGCTGGAGGACCGGCACACGACGGACTTCCTGGAGGACGCCGACGTCCTGCTCGTGGTCGGCTCGGGCCTGGGTGAACTCTCCTCGAACTACCACACGTTCGCGCCGCGCGGCCGGGTGATCCAGATCGAGGCCGACCTCGGCAAGCTGGAGTCCAACCACCCTGCCCTCGGCATCCACGCGGACGCCCGCCTGGCGCTGTCGGCCCTGCTGGAGACGGTCGAGGAGCGCCACGACCCGACGGCCCCCGAGCGGGTACGGGCGCTGCTGGGCCGCGTACGGGCACGCCTCGACGCCCAGGACCTGGCGCGGGAACAGCAGGTCCTGGCCGCGGTCCGCGCCGCCCTCCCGGACGACTCGCCCGCCTTCTGGGACATGACGATCCTGTCCTACTGGGCCTGGTCCGCCTTCGACGCGCGCCGCCCGAACACCATGCACTCGGCCCAGGGCGCGGGCGGCCTCGGCTACGCCTACCCCGCCGCGCTCGGCGCCGCCGTGGCGGACCCGACCCGCCCCGCCCTGGCCGTGTCCGGCGACGGCGGCGCCCTGTACTCGATCGCCGAACTGGCCACCGCCCGCCAGCACGACCTGCCCGTGACGTGGCTGATCGTGGACGACGGCGGCTACGGCATCCTGCGCGAGTACATGACGGACACCTTCGGCGAGGCCACCGGCACCGAGCTGACCCGGCCGGACTTCGTGGCCCTGGCCGAGTCCTTCGGCGTACCCGCGGCCCGTACGACCCCGGAAACGCTACGGACGGACCTGGAGGCGGCTCTGGCCACCCCCGGCCCGTCCGTGGTCGTCCTGCAGGCCGTGCTCAGGATGTTCGCGCCCACGCACACGTAGGCGCCGCGGTCACCAGATCGCCTCGACCCACTCCGGGTGGTCGATGAACGGGTTGCGGTTGTGCTGGTAGGTGCCGTAGATGACCTCGTTGCGGCGCTGCTCGAAGGCGTCCGGCGGGTCCTGCTCGTTCCACTGCTTCAGCACGGACAGACGGCCGTGGTACGGCGTGCTGCCGTTGTTCACGGAGTCGTTGGGCTCCAGGTTGGGCCAGCCGTCACCGCCCTCGTAGCGGACGGCCATGTAGAGGATCATGCGGGCGACGTCGCCCTTGACGGCGTTGCGCGGCTCGAAGGAGTTGGAGTCGGTGTAGCTGGTGTACGTACCGCTGACGGCGGAGCCGCCCCAGTCGAAGTCCTTGTTGCCGCGGATGCTGTTGACGGTCACGTCCTCGGGGCGCAGGTGGTGCAGGTCGGTGCCCGGGCCGGCCGAGGTGCCGAAGTCGCCGTGCGACTGGGCCCACACGTGCTCGCGGTTCCAGTTCCCGGTGTTGCCGCCGCTCAGGGACTTGCTGCGGGAGACGCCGGAGTAGAGCAGGATCACGTTGCCGGTGTTGTTCGGGTCCTGATCGGTGACCTTCAGCGCTTCCCAGACCGCGGAGTACGAGATCTTGCTCTGGTCGCTGATGATCGTGTGCAGCGCGCTCTTGAGGGCCGTACCGGACTTGCCGATGGCGCCCTGGTAGTAGGTGTCGTCGTACGCGGTGACGGTGGCGGCGGTCTGCGCGCCCTCCACACCGGCCGGTGCCGCCGAGGCGGCGGGCGCGGCGGTGCCGACGAGGAGCGCGGCGGCGATGACCGGGATCTTCCAGCGGCGCACGAAGCGCGGGATTGGCGAGGACATGAGGGTGGGGGAGTCCTTTCCCGTTGCGGTGACACGCGTAGAACCTGGGTTGTGTCTACGCGAGTTGACTGGTGCGGCAAGGGGAGAGTGACATGGACACGGTCACCGTTGTGTGAACGTGCGGCGTCGGTTCTGTGTCGTTGTCATGACCGCGCCGTTCTGGCCGAAATTGCTGCAATTGGGGGCATGGCGGGCCGTCGGCCGGTGGGGGCCGGCCCGATGTTCCGGCGCCGCTCCATGCCGCTGAGGCGGGCTACGGCGGCTTCCGCGCGTCCTGGCGCCGGATGAATTCGATCTCTTGACCCTGATTTATGTCCGGTCAAGGGGTGATTTCCGGACAGGCATAATCGGCGACTTCTGCCGCCTTTTCTTCCTGGATCTCTTGTAGCGGCCATCGAAGGATGGCGGAGGAAAACGACCATTCAGTTCCGAAGGGGGAACAGCGTGCTTCGTCGCATGCTGGCCGCGTCAGCGGCAGCCGTCTGTGTCATGGGCCTGGGCACGGTCCAGGCGTCCGCCGCGACCGTGCAGCCGCAGGTCACGACGGTGGAGTACGACTGCGAGAAGAATGCGGGTATGCCGTTCAACGGCTTCCGGCAGGAGTACGACTTCCGGCCCGAAACCCGGATCGGCATGATGTGGAATTACTGCCGGCCGGAGAAGACCATGCTCGGGTACGCGGAGAGGCGCAACGGCGGCACCGTTCACTACGTGTGGTTCGAACGCGCCACCACCGGCCCGAACCCGACCACCTGGACCGGCCCGTACGGCAAGAAGGCAGCCCAGCCGGCCTTCGCACACACCGAGAACAATGTCGCGTACGGCGACTACTGGTGGCGCACCTGTGCCGACATCACCACCAAGGCCGGGGCCAAGGTGACCGAGTGCAGCAACTGGTACCAGCCGAGCACCATGTTCACGCCCGTGCCGAGGTGACCTGGTCACCTGGTGCGGCGGGTGATACCGCTGAGCGTCATCGTCAGGCCCGCGTGATGCCACGAGCGGCCTGACCCGCACCACACTTGACGGCCCGCCGGCCGACCGGCGGGCCGTCGCCATGGGCGCCCCTCCGGATCGGCGGCTCCGGGCTGCCGGGAGATCAGGCCGCTGCCGGGGAATCAGGCCGGATCGGCGGTCCACGGCCAAGCGGCCTCACGCCCGGCCTCGATGAGGCCGACCATCCGGAACGCGGCGTCCGTGAGGCCGCCGAAGGTGTGCCGGTGGGGGCCCGTGGGGCCGTGCGCGGGCCGGTACCCCGCCAGATTCCAGGTGTAGACCGGGATGTCGGCCGGGACCGTCTCGGCGGGCCCGCCGGGCCCGCCGGGGCCGTAGGGGTAGGGGGCGGCCTGCTCGTCGGTGACGATCAGGACCCGGTCGTGCTCCCGGTAATGCTTCTGCACCGCCTTCGCGGTGTAGGTGCCTCCGAGATCGTGGAACCGCTTCAGTACCTCCAGCACCGGCTCTCCGGGCTGGAACGGCACGGCCTTGCTGTGCCAGCCGAACTCCACCAGATCCGCCTGCTCGGCACGCATGGCCAGCGCGGTGCCGAACACGGCGGCCGCGTCCGCCCGGGTCAGCGTGGACCGCTCGGAGACGGTGTCCCAGAACATGGAGTCGGACCGGTCCACGAGGATCAGGGTCCTGCCGGGCAGCGACGGCACGTTGGCCAGCGAGTGTGCGAGGGCCTGTTCCAGCGCGGCCGCCCAGCGCTGCGACGGCGCGTGCCGGTGAGCGGCCAGGTAGCGGAAGGGGAACTGCCGGGACCGGGCCACCTCGGAGGCGTCGGACAGCCGTGCGGCGACCCGGGCCGCGACGTCGTCCGAGACGCCCGCCTCGTCGAAGTTCCGCAGGTTCCGCAGGAGCGCCATCGGCCCCATCGTGGGGATCACGGCTTCCCAGACGGCGGCGTCCAGCGGTCCGTGCAGCCAGCCCGCCAGGGCCTCCCACGTCATGCCCGCCTCGGCCAGCCGCTCGGAGCCGCCCGGCCCGGTCACCACCGCCCGGCGCTCGTCCACAGCCGACTCCATCAGCGCCCGGTGGGCGGTCAGCAGGTGGTCGGAGGCCGGCGGAACCGCCCGCTCCGGGTGGTGGCGGCGGTCCAGGGCGTACCGGAAGAGCGCGCCCTGCCAGGGCTTGTCCGGGTCGGGGGAGGCGTGCACCAGGTTGAGCACGTCGCCGAAGCGGAAGCCCTTGGACGCGGTGTCGTACTTGAGCAGGGACCGGGACGTGTACAGCCGGCGTACGGCGTCGGCGATGCCCCGCTTCACGGGCTGCGGCACGTTCCGCCCGTACGCCGGGATCCAGCGGGCGAGCAGCTCGCCGGGCTCGTCGGCGCGCTGGAGCACCGAGTCGATCACGGACCGGTTGGACGGACCTCCGGACGCCCCGGCGTCGAGCCGGGCCCGCACGTAGGCGGCGGCGCCCACCAGGGACGCCGTGCGCATGTTGCCCTCGCCGCGCAGCCAGCGCAGCAGACCGGCCGTCCACACGGGGTCCTGCACGGCGAGTTCACCGACGAGACGGGTGTACCGGTCGTCCCGCTCCTCACCGCTCTCGTAGAAGGTCTGCTGGGAGACGAAGTTGCCGACTGCGAGCAGGAAGAGTTCCTCGCGTGGCTCCCGGACGAAGGCCGGGCCGCCCGGGTAGCTGCGGAAGTCCCGCCGGGCGGGCCGGTGGTGGTGCTGAGGTGCGGGCAGGGAGCGAGCGGTCGCCGCGACATGCGGGGCCACGAGCATCTCGGACCAGATCTTGGAGACGCGTGGGGTGTGACGAGGCAGTGAATCCCCCCGGATTCAAAGGATGGGACGGCCCCGGGCCCATGGGTCCCACGGGGCGAAGACGCCCGCGCCTGCCGAGATCAAAAGGGGCGGCGGCGTCACTTTGATGTCAGAGGAAGTAGCCGCAGCCGAGCGCACCGGAGGCGCGGTCGCGACGCCAACGTACAAGGCCCGCCGAGCCGCACACCAGCGATTAAACGCGGGCCCTGTGCATGAGGCCGGGACGGTGTCCGGATCTTTGTGGGTTCTGCCAGTACGGCGGTCCGCCGGGATGTGGAGAGACTGCCCACCACGGGCCGCGGCGTGCCCCGGGGACGGGAGGCCGAGGCCGAAGGACATGCGGAAGCACGGGGAGGACAGCACGATGAGCGTGCAGCAGTACGACGAGATCGGTGAGGCGTACGAGGGGTTCAAGGCCCTGCCGTTGGAGCAGTACGCGGTGGTGCCCAGCTTCCTGGCCATGGTCGGGGACGTACGGGGCAAGTCGGTCCTCGACCTGGCCTCCGGCACCGGCTTCTACAGCAGGGAGTTCAAGAGGCGCGGGGCCTCGGAGGTGCTCGGCATCGACATCTCCGGCGAAATGGTCTCCGTGTCACAGGCGCTGGAGGAGCGCGATCCGCTGGGTGTGCGCTACGAGGTGGGCGACGTGTCCGAACTGCGGCCCCTCGAGCAGCGCTTCGACATCGGCCTGGCGGTCCAGCTGCTCAACTACGCGGACGACATCGCCACCACCGAGCGGATGTGCCGCAACCTGCACAGGAGCCTGAAGCCCGGCGGCGAGCTCTTCCTGCTCAACCAGTCGCCCGACTTCCGCTTCGACGGGCCGACTCCGGAGAGGTACGGCTTCCGCAGCGTGCTCACCGGCGAGGAGGCCGAGACGGGACCGCGGGTCCGCACCACGGCGCTGCTCGACCCGCCGGTCTCGTTCGTCGCCAACCGCCCGCGCCGCGAGGTCTACGAGAACTCGCTGCGGGCGGCCGGATTCAGCGAGCTGACCTGGGTCCCGATCACGGTGTCGGAGGCGGGCGTGCGCGAGTTCGGCGCGGACTTCTGGGCGGACTTCCACGCCAACCCCCCGCTGGAGATGCTGCGCTGCCGCGCCTGACGCCCCACCGGGCCTTCCCTCGGTTTGCCCGCCGACGTGGCCGACCTCGCGTGCGGAACTCCGGTCACCGGGCGGTGCGCTGAGCGGATCCCGGGCTTATGCCGCAGGTACCGCCCCGCTGCCGGCGGCGGAACATGCCGTACGCCCGGCTCCAGGGGCCGTACTCGGCGGGGAGGCCGCGCCGCGGGATGCGGTGCGGGCCCGCCACCCCCTCACGCCGCGTCGGCTGCCGCGGCCAGGATTCGGGCCAGCTCGGCGGGCTTGGTGAGCATGGGCCAGTGGCCGGAGTCGATGTCGGCAAAGTCGAGGTGCTTGGCGCGGGCGAGCTCCGGGACGTCGCCGGCGTTGATCCACTCCTGGGCCTGCGCGGGTGTGAACTCCGGGCATACGACTACGACCGGCACGTCGAACCGCCGGTCGTCCGCCAGCCGCACCACGCCCCCGGCCACGCCTTGGGGCACGGGGATCGCGGCGGCCGCCAGCTCGCGCCTTGCCTCGTCGTCGACGTCGGCGGCTTCCGGTCCTTCGAACGGGCTCCAGCCCGGGAAGGGCATGACACCGTCCCTCACCTCGAAGAAGTCGGCGTACGGCTGACCGTGGGGGGCCGGGAAGCCGCCGATGAGGGCGACCTTGGCCAGCCGCCCCGGCCGCCGGTCGGCGGCCAGCCAGGCCAGCGAGCAGGCGGCGGAATGCCCCACCACCATGAGCTTGCCGGGCGCCGCGTCCACAGCGGCGAGCACCGCCTCCACCTGGTCGTCGAGCGTGGCGGATACGGAGCCGTCCCCCTGGCCCGGGAGGGTGAGCGGCACAGGGCGATGGCCGCGGGCCTCCAGCGCGGAGGCGACACCGCCCCACACGGATCCGTTCAGCCACAGGCCACCGATGAGCAGGATGTTCATGGTCGGTTCCCCTTCTTCTGCTTCACGGTTGTCACCGTAGGAGGAGATCCGGACAATCCACTGCCGGTTTGTCCGGCGACCACCCGGGCGCATTGGCGAAGCCCGGTGGCGGGTCCGGCCACCCTCGCCCCACGGGCTGGGGAATCCCGCGGACCCCGTTCTGGCCCAGGGGCTCAGCGGAGCGGATTAGCCTGCTCCCGTGCCGAACGATCTCAGCCCCACCGCGCGAGCGCTGCGCGCCCTGGAGATCATCCAGGCCCGCCCCGGTACGACGGCCGGGCAACTTGCCGTACGGCTGGGCGTCACGGAGCGAGCCGCGCGCCGATACGTCGGGATACTCCGAGAGGCCGGCATCCCCGTGGAGTCGGCCCGGGGGCCGCACGGCGGATACCGGCTGGGGCGCGGGACGAGGCTGCCCCCTGTGTACTTCACGCAGTCCGAGGCCCTCGGCCTGGTGATGGCCGTACTCAGCGGTCAGCCGAGCGCGACCGGTGCCGACGACCTCGTCGGCACCGCCCTGGGCAAGGTCGTCAAGGCGTTGCCGGAGAACGTCGGCCGACACGCGGCAACGCTGCGGGAGTACGCGTCGGCCGCACCGGACCCGTACGAGGCCCGGCCGGATCCGAACATCACCAGCGAGCTGGTCGATGCCGTCGCGGCCCGGCAGCGCGTGGTGGTCACGTACCGCAGCGAGGCCGGCAACGAGTGGGAGGCGGAGGTGGATCCTTGGTCCCTCGTCGTCCGCTACGGGCGCTGGTACCTGCTGTGCCACTCGCATCGCGTGGACGCCATCCGCACGTACCGGGTCGACCGGGTCTGCGCGGTCCGGCGGACCGGGAACCGGTTCGAACCACCCGAAGACCTCGACCCGGTGGCGGTGCTGGAGGAGCACCTGGGCGTCGGATGGGAGTTCTCCACCCGCGTGGTGTTCGACCTCCCCCTGACCGAGGTGGCCCCCTGGATCCGGCCGCCGATGGGACGGCTTGAACCCCTGGGAGAGGGATGCGTGCTGGTCGGCAGCACGCGCAACCCGGCCATGTACGCCCAGGAATGGCTGGCGAGGCTGCCGTTCGCCTTCCGCGTCGAGGGCGGGGAAGAGCTGCGCGCCGCGGTCATGGCACTCGCGGCGCGCTTCACCACGGCCGTGGCCGACCAGCTCTGACTGTCCATCAAAAATGGACCATCTGTGCCGCCCCGGGATCGTCCCGGTCGTGGCAGCCATCGACGAGTGGCCGCGACCAGCACTCGCGAAGCAGCCTCAGCCCCCCAGCTCCTTGAGACGTTCGAGGTCGTCAGGGACCGACTCCCGCTCCTCGGTGGTGAGGTGGACTGCGCCGGCCCGGGCGAGCGCGGACCTCGCGGCCTCCTCGTCACCGAGGCGCCCGGCGACATCCGCACGCAGCACGAGGAGGCGTAGCAACTGCACGGGTGTGGGCCGCTCGTCCTCGATGCACAGCACCCGATCGATGATCTTGGCGGCGCCCGCGGGGTCCTCCTTCGAGTCCGCGAGCAGGGAGGCGTGATGGAGGGCTCGGGAAAAGGTTTCCTTGGGTGCGGGCCGGTGGTGCTGGTCCTGGCTCGTCTGCTGCCCGATTCGGAGGCAGTTGCCGCCCGGATCGGTCACAAGGAACTGCCGCATGCCGTGCGACGTGTCCTTCAGCGGCCCGATTCGCGGCAGCCCGCGGGTCGGGACTCTCCCGTACGCCGCCTTGAGGCTGGCCCGGAAGACCTCGTGCAGCCCGTCGACGTCATCGCTATGGATGGAGCACGTGCTGTATGACTCGGCCGGCTCGTACTGCTTCATCCCGAAGAAGTGGAGCTGAATGCCGCCGCGCTCCACGACCGCGTACGGGTTGGGGCTCTTCTGCAGGAAGGTCACCTCGAACCCGAGGGCGGTGTAGAAGTCGAGCACAGGCTGGATGGTCCGGCAGGGCAGGATCGGGATCGTCTTCTCCATACCGGCAGTCTAGTCAAACTTGAATAGCGGGCGGGTTCGTTTCGGGATGTCCTGTGCTTCTTGGCGCTGCCGCGCCAGCCGGTACGAGCGGGCGCACGGCGATGAGAGGAGTGATCACGCCGGGCCAGTGGGGCGACGCCCCGCAGATGATCCAGTCCTCGAACGTGCCCGCGTCGCCGCATCGGCGGCGGGCATCCTCGCACCCGCCCGGGCCATCTCGGTGGCGACAAGGCGTACTCCTCCCGCCGTAACCGCCGCTACGCACCGAAGGACCAGTGAGCTTCTTCGAGTTGGCCACCGATCGGGTGATGGTCGTGAAGCGCAACGAACGAGGCCCCCGAGCTGTTGATCGAGATGTCTGACATCTCAATCACGTTGCTCGGGGGCCTCGTTGGTCATCCATCCTGCCGCGCTCGACCTGCCGCATGCGCTCGTGGAGTGGGTCGCCATGCTGGTTGTCACTCGTGAGGGCGACCGGCGCTGCAGGCTCCGTCCGTCTCAGCGGGCGATGGTGGCACTGGTGTACCTGCGAGAGCACACCACTCTGGCGAAGATCGCCGCCGGGTTCGGGATCAGCGAGTCCACCGCCCACGCCTACACCCGCGCAGTAGTCGACCTGCTCGCCGAACGAGCACCGGGTCTGCTCCAGACGCTGCGCGAGCACGATCCCGACTTCATCCTGCTCGACGGCACCCTCACCGAGTGCGACCGGGTCGGCGACGGCCGGGCCGACTACTCCCACAAACACCGGCGCCACGGAGTGAACGTGCAGGTCGTCACCGACCCCTACGGCCGGCTGCTGTGGCTCTCGCCCGCCCTGCCGGGCCGCACACACGACCTGACCGCCGCCCGCACCCACCGGATCATCCGGATCTGCGAGCGCCAGGGCGTTCCCATCCTGGCCGATCTCGCCTACCAAGGCGCAGGACCGTGGCTGACGACCGGCATCAAACGCAAGCCACTCCAGGAACTCACTCCCACCGAGAAGACCCTCAACCGGGCGCTGGCCGTAGCACGAGCGCCCGTTGAACGCGGTGTCGCGAGCCTGAAGTCCTGGCGGATCTTCCGCAGGTCCCGGTGCAGTCCCAACCGCATGACGTCAATCGTCAAGGCCATCCTCACGCTGGAGCGGCAGCGCTGAAGATCCTTAATGAGCGCTTCGTCTGGCGATAACCGCCACATGAAGCGCTCACCCGGAACCGAAACCCCTGGGGTCAGTCCTGATCCTGGCTGTACTGGGCCGCGTACCAACTGGAGTCGATGGCGGGGTTGCGCAGCGCCCCCCAGAATCGGTCGTCGGGTATCGGTGGCAGGGGCGGATGGCCCAGGTCCGCATGCAGATCCGCACGCCAGTCGAGAGTGAAGTGACTCCGGGTCTCCGCGCTCTCGCACACGGACCTGTACGGGGACCCCCAGATCCCGAGGGCTATCTTCTCCGCGGCCCACCTGCGAGTGTGGTCTCGGCCGGTGTCGGCCTGTGCGAGCACCGCGCGGAGTCGCAAGGCGAGCGGGCCGGTCTGGTCCGGCTGTGGCGGGGCCACACCGCGCTCCCACGCGTCCAGGGCTGTCTTGACCTCGGGGTAGTTGTTCAGGCCCGTTTCCACCGCCAGTCTGCGCAGCTGCTTCCGCGCGGCGTCGACCACCTGCTCATACGGCAGGACTGCGATCAGCGCACCGAGTTCCTCATGCCCGTCCAGGTGGCTCACATGGAGGAGGTCGGTGGGACTGTAGGACAGGTCCAGCTCTGGCAGCTGCTCATCCGGTGCGGGAAGGGGCTCGTCGGCACTGTACTGCGGCCTGGCAGGCGGAAGCCCCTCCCAGAACAGCCGGCCGTTGAACGTGACGACACCGGCGTCATGGCCGCGCTCAAGCGTGTTGGCCAGTTCGGCCAGATACTCACCCAGCGAGTCGGCCTGCCCGAAACTGGTGCCGGTCTCGTCGAAGAACCGTCCGATCGCACCGAAGGAGTCCCGCCCGGTACGGCAATCCACCAGAAGACCGTCCGACGTCACGTCGTAAGAACCGAACTTCACGTAATCGTGAAGCCAGTAGCCCTCGGTCTCCCCGCCGAGGCCCTGGTCGATGCCGCGCATGAACCCGGTGTCCCCGAGGATTCCGCTCACTCCGAGCAGCCGGTCGCCCGTGCTGAAGCGGAAAGCCTCAGGTCCCTCCAGCGCCCCGTTGTGCCGGAGGAGTGAAGCGACCAGGTCCGGAGGAAAGGTGACCCCCAGTTCCTGTTGCGCTGCTGTGATCTCCTCGTCTCCTGCGGGCGGCCGAAGCGTGGCAAACGTGCGGGGCGCGTGCTCGCGTAGCCACGCGTCGATGCGAGTCCATGAGTCCTGGACCAGGTTTGATGTCATAGGGCCGACCTTAGAACCAGCGGCTGACAACAGCTTGATCGTCGCTCACCGGCCTTGCCGCCGGGTTGGCGTTCAGGCCGGCAAGCTTCGAGTAGCCCCTTGTCCCGGCTCACCAAGCTGCTGACACCGGACGCTGCAGCCGCCCACTCGACGCTGAAGCGCTCAGTCGCAATCACCCGATTGGCGGCCAACTGGAAGAAGCTCAGTGGGCCAACCGCTGGCGTCGCGGGAGCAAGGGCGGCCGACCCACCGTTTCGACCAGACGAAGCGCAGGAACGAAGTGGAGCGGACCATCAACGCTCTCAAGAACTTCCGGGCCGGGCCCACGAGATACGACAAGCGCGCCTACGTCTTCCATGGCACCGTCACCGTCACCGCGATCCGGCTATGGCTCCGGACAGCGCCTTGCTCGGCCGTCCACCTGATCCACGCTTGACCTCAACTATGGTTGAGCTCCTACCTTCGTGGTCATCGGCAGCAGCCAACCAAGGAGCCAGTTCCCATGACCACGACCGCCATTCCCGAGACCTACCGCAACGCTGTCATCGCCCACATCATGGTCGACGGCGCCGCCGTCGCGATCGACTTCTACACCAAGGCATTCGGCGCCGAAGAGCTGTTCCGCATCGACGGCCCGGACGGGCGCATCGTGCACGCCGAGGTCAGCATCCAGGGCTCCACGATCATGCTGGGCGACGCCGAGGGACCACTCTTCAGCGCACCGACCACCGTCGGCGGCACCACCGTGGGCCTGCACGTCTTCGTCGATGACGTCGATGCGCTCGCGCAACAGGCCGTCGCTGCCGGCGCGGAACTGCTACAGCCACCGGCCGACCAGTTCCATGGCGATCGCACGACCATGCTGAGGGACCCCTACGGGCACGTCTGGATTTTCCTCACGCACCTGGAGGACCTGACGCCGGGCGAGATCGCCCGTCGAGCCCGGGAACTCTTTCTCTGAACCATGACCCGCCGGTCAGGACCTGGCCGCCGGTCATTCACCGCATACCCGCGACCATGCCCAGCACAGCGACGGGCTGACGCACCACCACGGAAGGGCCCGCCGAACCGACGGCAGGATCCAGACCGCCGTCACAGCACCGGCAGCACTCATGGCGAGTACGCACGACAAGGTGATTCCGGCGTAGGCGTCGTCGTCCCAAGGGCCGGACGGACGGATCGACAGCGCCGTCCAGCAGAAGTAGGCAGTGATGAGCGTCAGCAGGAGGAGCGGCGCGACGAGGACCACGCGCAGGCAGCCGGGATCGTCAGTGGTCGTTGTCGGGTCGATTGGCCGATCGCGCCATGCGCGCATTGACGACGGGCCCTCGTTCCGGAGCTGAGGCCCGGCAGACCGCTCCTGCCCGGTCGCTCAGGCAGCCTCGGGCAGCTCCCGGCATGCGGCTAGCGGTCGCCGTCGAGGACGTCGCCGAAGGTCACCTCCAGCTCGGACAACAGGGCGTGGGCCATGTCGGCCTGCTGGACGCGGTCGACGATGACCTTCGACAGGGATGCGACCCCGAATACGGCCGACAAGTCGTTGCCGCGAAGGTCCGTGCCTTGGTAGCGGCCCTTGCCGAATTCGGTCCGCCGAAGCACGCAGTCGTCGAATACGGCGCCGCTCAGGTCACAGTCGAAGAACGAGGCTTCCGTAAGGGAGCACTTTGAGAAGACGACGGGGCCGACGGCGCGGTTCTTCTCGAAGGTGCAGTAGTCCAGCCTGCAGTTGTCGAACAGGACGTCTTCGAGGGTCAGACCGGCGAGCGTGGCGCCCATGACCCTGCAGTTGCGGAACACCACGCGGGAGAGCTTGCTGTCGCTCCACCTGGCGTTTCCGAGGTCGGCCGTGTCGAACACGACCGAGTTGACGCGTACCTCACTGAGGCGGAACTGGGCGGCGCGCAGATCGGCGATGCGGCCCGTGAGGAGCTGCACATCGGCGAGGTCCAGCGCGCGGAGATCAGCCCCGGTGTACTGGAAGTCCTGGACGATGCCGCGACCGTTCTCCAGCGACTCGACGTTCGACAGGTACAGGCCGGGCTCATCGAGGCCGGGCAGGGTCAGGCTGACGCGGCCGAAGGTGATCTCGTCCATGGTGCTCTCTCTGGTCGGGTACGGGTGAGGCGGGCCCCTTGGAGAGGCGGCCCGCCCTGGCTCCAGCGGTGCCCCCCGGTGGAGCGCCTGGCTGGTGTCCACCCTGCCGAAATGTCAGCCCATTCGGCATAGCCCCACGCCCGGCGTTCTTCCAAGGATGAGCCTGCTCACGCTGACCCTGGAGGCCCGGTCCCCGCATGCGCATGCGCATCCGCCTCGGCCCGCAAGGTGTGGGCCGGAGCGGGCATCTCCTACCGTGATCGCTGTGCCAGGAACAGTGCGAGCGGACCGGCCGGCAAGAGGAAGCGGCCATCCGCAGCAGCCGTGATCGCGTCGCTCAGCGTCCACCACGTGAGCTTGAAGTCCTGTTCGGTGGGGGTGAGCTGTTGAGGTCCCAGCGTCAGGTTTTCGGCGGTGAACAGGGACACTCGGGCGGGGGCTTCAGGGGTGATGGCGTAGGAGCCGAGCGAGCGCCAAACCTCAGCGGTGATCCCCGCTTCTTCCCTTAGTTCGCGGCGGGCGCACTGCTCCGGCGTTTCGCCGGACTCCTGCCGGCCACCGGGGAGGAAGAGGTAATCACCGCCGTGGCGCGGAAAGTCGGCACTGAGGAGGGCGACGAGCCCATGGGCGTCACGGGCCACGACGACGGAGGCGTGCGCGGGCTCGGTGCTGCTGTCCATGGGGGTGACGGTACCGGTGGCTCAAGGTGGTCAGCATGTCGCTACACGGCTAAACCGGTGCGCTTGTCCATGGCCAGCAGGTCGGGGCGGCTGCGCTGGTGCATGATGAACAACACCCGGAGGACCTCGCGGCTCATCGGATGGATCTCGGCCATCTGCGGCGCCACCTGGAAGGCGAGCTTCAGCGCGTCCTCAGCTCCCTGCAAGTCCTTCATCGCCAGCCGTGCCCGAGCCAGGTCGATGTAGAACCTGCCGACGCGGTTCGGCTTCAGCCCGGCGGGTGGCCTTCCCACCATGGGATCGGCCATCTCCACAGCCTTGTCCGGCTGCCTCAGCTCGATACGCGCGGCCAGTTCGTAGAGGGCGGTGTTGCCTTCGCCGAAGGTCAGATTGTGAAGGAGCTGGTCTTGCCGGAGTTGTGATGCCAAGCGCTTCGCATGCCGAAGGTGAGCTTCCGTGGCGGTCTTGTCCTCGTGCCGCGAAGCCAGGACGACCCCGCGTAGGTGGAGCGAGCCGAGAACTATGACGGCCTCGGGCCCGCTGGATCGGGAGCCCTCGAACTGACTGATGGCACGCTCCACGATGGCGAGACCGTCGTCGTACGCCCCCGCCGACTGGTACGTGCCCGCCTCGTTCCATGCCGCGGCGGCCTCCGCCGCCGGGTTCCAGGTACGCTGCGCAGCCCACTGCTGGCGAGACACGATCATGTCGGCCAGATCGGGCTGGGCGAGGCGGTGTGCAACCGCGTACGCGCAGCCGTAGAGGTCGGAGACCTGACCCCAGGCAACGGAGTCGCCACCGGCGTCCAGGGCCGTCGCGGTGGCCTGCCCCAGCAGCTTGGGCAGCTCGCGGAGGAGTTCCAGGTACTTGGTCTCGGCGCGGAGTTTGGCAGCCTTCTGGAGACCCTTGGCCAGTTCCTCGCGGGGCGGCGTGTCCTCCTTCGGCAGGGTGTGACGCCGCACCGCCCCTCGCAGATCGTTGAGTAGGTCGGACTGCTCGGACGGGTCGGTGAACGGCTGTCCGTTGATCCGCGCGGTGGTGACCCGTAGCGCCTTCGCGGCAGCCGCGACGACCGGTGGCGTGGCGGGTCGGAGGCCGGTCTCGATCTTGCTCAGGTACGAGACGGTGATTCCCATCTGACGTGCCAGTTTGGCCTGGCCGATGCCACGCGCCTTGCGCAGAACCGCGATGTTGTCACCGGCGGCGGGCGTGCTCTCCATGGCCTCACTCTTCCACCTCATAGGGCGCAGCGCTTCAACTGAACCTTCTTCGGCTCGCGTTGTGCAAGGTTTGTGTGAACTGATCTTCGGATGCCGTAGTTGACTCATCACAGACAGCGAACTCATGAGAAAGGTCTCCGTGCGGCACAAGCCAGTGCGGGGAGACCAAACCACGCGACGGTCGGGACGGATGAGGAGGAGTTCAGATGAGGTCTTGGTGGATTGTTCAGGCCACGGGCGGCGGCCCGCAGGACGACAGCGACTCCGGCAACAAGCACGGCGGCGGCGGCTCCGACGAGGGCGGCAATACGAATGACGGCCAGAGTCCGGCGGACGGTAAGTAGGTGGCCCCCGAGATGGCGGCTGAGGTCAGCCCCGAAACGCTGGCCCGCCAACTCGGCGATCAGGGCACACTTACGTCGGACTGGATGCCGGCATACAACGCCGTCCCGCGCGACCGCTTCGTCCCGGACGTGATCTGGCCGGGTCGAGCCGGAATGAACCGGCAGGGCGGCCGCGTCATTCGCTCGGAGGACCCCGAGGCGTGGTGGGAGGCGGTCTATGCAGACGCGCCGATCACGACGCAGTGGGACGACGGCGCCTACACGGGCCCGGGAAGGGCAAGACGCCGACTTCTTCCTCCTCGATGCCGACGATGGTGTTCTCGATGCTGAACGCCCTTAGCGTCGAGCCGGGTCACCACGTCCTGGAGATCGGCACAGGAACGGGTTGGAACGCGGCCCTCCTCTGTCACCGGCTCGGGGACCAGAACGTGGTGACGGTCGAGGTCGACGCTTCCATTGCGTCCGAGGCGCGCGGACGGCTCTTCGCGGCCGACCTCGCGCCTGAAGTGGTCGTTGGCGATGGTGCCATCGGCTATGGAAAACGGAGCCCGTACGACCGGATCATCGCGACTGCCTCCGTGGGCACCATCCCTTCCCAGTGGATCGGGCAGGCGCACCCAGGGGCGGTCATCGTCACCCCGTGGGGACCCGTTTACGGCGGGGAGGCGGTCTCCCGTCTCGTCGTGGACGAGACGGGAGTGGCAAGCGGGCGCTTCGTCGGTTCCTCCGCGTTCATGCGTCTCCGACAGCACCGGAAGAACCTGCCTCCCACGGACCGGTTTCTCGATCAGGCGAAGTGGCCCCTCGGTGCCGCGAGGTCGAGGACAACCTTGTCGCCCGACGACGTGGGTGACTGGATCTGCATGTTTGCCATCGGGGTGCAGGTACCGGACCTCTTCTGCCGCGTCACCTGGGGTGAGGGTGGCTCCTACCGCCTGTGGCTCTTCGACACGGGCGTCACCAGCTGGGCAACCGCGGACTACGCGGAGAATCGCTCAGACTTCGAGGTGGCCCAGTCCGGACCACGGAAGCTGTGGGAGGAACTCGAAGGGGCCTACCGGTGGTGGCATCAGCAGGGCCGGCCGGACTTCGACCGCTTCGGCCTCACCACGCGAGGAGGGCCCGCCTACCAGGTATGGCTCGACGCCCCCGACAACCCTGTCCCACTACGCGAGGCCGGGTAATCAGACCCCCGTCCTGGCCGCTCCCCTTCGCACGGTTATGCGGCCAGGACGGGTCAGTAAGGGCAGTGCACCAATCCATCGAAATGAGGAGACACACATGAGCCCCAAGAAGACCGTACAGGTCGAGACGGCGGCCATGCCGCGCGAGGTTCTCTCCGACCCCGTCGCGGCCGTGAAGGAGGACTCCCCCGAGCTGAGCGCCAGCGTGGAGGCGTCGGTCCAGCGGTCCCAGGAGGACGCGAACAACTGCATGATGGGCGGCTGGACCTCCTGACCGCTGCCTGCTGCGCCACGGGCGCTGACTCCCCGCAGCGTGCCCGGGGCGGGCTCCCGTCCCGGGCACGCACCACAAGGACACCGTTTGAGGAGAGATCCACGTGCACTTCATGAACATCGGACACACCTACGAGAACACCGCCCGTCTGGTCCACGCCGTCACCGGGGAATACCCGGCCGCCGAGGACCTGAGCACGGCCTACAGGGCGGCCGTCTCGAATCCCGAACTGCGTCCCATGCCGGTCGAGGGGGAGGGTATCTCCCTCTCGTACGAAAACGGCGCCTGGGCCGAGTTCTGCACCGATAACGGCATCTTCCAGCACATCTTCAAGGGCGCCGGCCCCTCCGACGGTCCGACGCGCGAGGGCTGGGACAACAAGGTCGCCAACGCCCTCGACCTCGTCCAGGAGATCAGCCCGGACCTCCGCCGCATGGTAGACCTACTGGTCACCGACCTCGTCATCCTCAACAGCGGAGCGGACGGCGGTGGCTCCGCCTCGCACATCCCCGGCGTCGTCGTCATGAGCCCCGGCCAGAACTGGGGGGTGCTCGACTACGCGATGTGCCTCGTCCACGAGGGCATGCACCTGAACCTCTTCTTGGCAGACAAGGTGTACGGGACCTTCCGGCTCTCGTCCACCGAACTCGAAGCCGAGCAGTACCGAGCCCTGTCGGCCGTCAAGATCGGGCAGAGGCGTCCGCTCGACAAGGCGTTCCACGCCGCGATCGTGACGGTTCCGCTGATGCTCATGGAGCACCACGAGGGCAGGACGACGCTCGTGGACCTCTACACCAAGTCGTTGCGGGACGCTTGTGAGGACCTGCAGAGGCAGCGCCCGCACTTCACCGAGTACGGACGCCTGCTGCTCGATGAACTGTGCCGCTTCGGCGAGGCGATCGATTTCGACCACGTCGCACGCGCGATCTCGAGCCCCGACTACGCGGGCTACAGGCCCGCGGTCGCAGCCTGACCGGCCGGTCACCTACGGCTCGAACACCAGCCCTGCTTCCCGTGCAAGGCTCAGGGCGAGCTCCATCGATCCCGGGCCTTGCACGACGGCCCCCCGCAGGCCGGCCGATCCGAAGACATCGACGAGCGTGCAGTTCTCGAAACGCACGACGCCAAGATTTTTGGCGTTGGCGAACTGCCCGCCAGTGAGGTCGCAATTCTCGAACCTCACGTTGTGCATCTCCGCCCCCTGGAAATCCGCGCCGGCCATCTTGCAATCGCTGAAGGTGACGGCGTAAAGCTTCATGTGCCGGAAGAGGCCCGGGGCAATGACGCAGTTCTCGATACGAACATCCCGGAAGGTACCTGACTTCCAGGACGACCCGGTGAAGCGACTTCCCGCGATGGCGCACCGGATCAAGGACACGTCCTGTGCGCTTACCTCGGCGAAGTCGCATGTGGTGAACCGTGAGTCGCTGAACTGGCTCTGCCGCAATCGGGCGCCAGTGAAGCGGGAGTTCTCGAAGGTGCATCCCTCGACCTCGGCCGCCTCTGCTGCGAGAGCAATGAATGGCGTCCCGTCGAACTCGACTCCCCGGATGATGACATCGTCCTCCAGGACGTCTCTCGACATATCCGCCCGGCGCAGCGAGTCCGGCAGCCTCGGGCTCGTCAGGTTCTTGACTCGCGTGATCCTGTCGCTTTGCCGAGCAATCCGCGCCATGTGCAGGCAATCCATTCTCGGGTCGAGTGGGATGTGCCGAGTCTAGGGGAAATCTCCCCGGCAATCGGGCAGTTGGGAAGCGTCCTCGTGTGTTCCCGTGCAGGCGCGCAGCTCGTGCGGGCCTTCCGCAGAGGAGGCCTGGCCGGGATGGGCCAACCTTCGGTCAGGCTCGTCAGTCAGAGGACTCGCCGTCCTCGGGCGATGGCAGGGTCGGCTGCTCGGCGACGAACGAGCCCTTTCCACGCACCGTGATGATCAGGCCCTGCTTGCTCAGGAGCTGGACGGCCGCTCGCGCGGTCGGCCGCGACACTTTGAACTCCCCACAGATGGCCGCCTCCGAGGGGACTCGGCGGCGAGGTGCATAGGTGCCGTCGGCGATCCGCGCGGTCAGTACGGCCGCGATCTGCTCGTACAGCGGCTCGGGCCCTTCGAGGTCAACAGTCATATATCGACCGTATTTGACGTACGACGATGGTTGTCGTCAGGTGACGTCACCTGACATCACCTGACAAGTGGCGCTAGTCTTCCGGACAAACAGAGACCCCGGCGGCCTGGCAGGGCCCCGGGGCATGGCCACCAGCTTCAGAGGAGCTGACGACAGTGAGCATTATCCATGTGTGCGCACGCCTGCTGGGGGTGTTCGCGCCCGGTTCCGGGCGGCGGCGAGCCGAGTCGAGCCGCGCTGCACGGACTCGGGCCTCGCGGCACGTCGGGCTGCGGTTGCCCGCCCATCGAAGCCCCTACGGGATCACCCAAGCCGCCGTCCTCGACGGGGACGCGGGCCCCCTGGTCCGGCCCTACCTGACCGGCCCGGTGTGGGCGGAGGCCGTGTGATGGAGCCCCCTACCGAAGTGCGGCTGATCCACAGCGGTGGGGCCGAGGGGAAGGACTGCGTCCTGATCACCGACGGGGGTGGTCCACTGACCCGCCTCGCCGACGGCGTGGAGGCGGGACTGCTCCGGGCGGCCGCCCACACTCTCGCCCGCGCCCGCAGCCTCTTCCCCTACGCCGACCGCGACGAGCTGCGTGACCTCGCCGAATGTCTGGCCGACAGCCTGGAGGACGCCCTCCGCGTGGCGGAGGGGCGACGCGGGTCCTAGGACGAAAGTCCGGACTTCGGCGCCACCGGCCAGGGGCGGGATGAAAAGCCGGGCCTCCCCTGTTGGTGCCTTCCGGTAGGACAGGACACCGGGAGGCACACAGTGGCGGCAGCGGGGGAACGAGCGGCACCGGCCGCGGGGCAGAGCTGGGCCCGGCGGCTCTGGGAGTACGCCTGGCGCCACCCCGGGGACGTCGTCCTGGCCCTCGGCTCCTCCCTCGGCGGCATGGCGCTCATGGCGCTCGTCCCGCTCATCACCAAGATCGTCATCGATGACGTGATCGGGGAGGGGACGGGCTCACTCGCCCTGTGGATCGGGCTTCTCATCGCCGCGGCCGTGGCCGTCTACGTCCTCACCTACATCCGGCGCTACTACGGCGGACGCCTCGCCCTCGACGTGCAGCACGACCTGCGCACCGAGATGTACGCCACGATCAGCCGGCTCGACGGCAAGCGGCAGGACGAGCTGTCCACCGGGCAGGTCGTAGGCCGCGCCACCAGCGACCTGCAGCTGATCCAGGGCCTGCTCTTCATGCTCCCGATGACCATCGGGAACTTCCTGCTCTTCTTCATCTCGCTCGGCGTCATGGCGTGGTTGTCCGTGCCGCTCACCCTCGTCGCCGTCGCCGTCGCCCCCGCCCTGTGGTTCATCGCCCGGCGCAGCCGCAACCGCCTCCACCCCGCCACCTGGTACGCCCAGGCGCAGGCCGGGCACGTCGCGGGCGTCGTCGACGGCGCCGTCACCGGCGTACGGGTCGTCAAGGGCTTCGGGCAGGAGGAGCAGGAGACCGGCAAGCTGCGCGAGGCGAGCCGGGCGCTGTTCGCCGGCCGCCTGCGCACCATCCGCCTCAACGCCCGCTACACCCCCGCCCTCCAGGCCGTGCCCACCCTCGGCCAGGTGGCGATGCTCGCGCTCGGCGGCTGGCTCGCCACCCGCGGCCAGATCACCCTCGGCACGTTCGTCGCCTTCTCCACGTACCTCGCGCAGCTCATCGGCCCCGTCCGGATGCTCGCCATGGTCCTCACCGTCGCCCAGCAGGCCCGCGCCGGCGTCGAGCGGGTCCTGGAACTCATCGACACCGAGCCGACCATCGAGGACGGCACCACGGCGCTGCCGGCCGACGCCCCCGCGAGCGTCGAGTTCGACGACGTGTCCTTCGCGTACGAGGACGGGCGGCCGGTCCTCGACGGGTTCTCGCTGACCATCCGCCCCGGCGAGACCGTCGCCGTCGTCGGCTCCTCCGGCAGCGGCAAGTCCACCGTCTCGCTCCTCCTGCCCCGCTTCTACGACGTGACGCGAGGAGCCGTGCGGGTCGGCGGGCACGACGTGCGCGAGCTGACCCTGGAGTCCCTGCGGACCGCCATCGGGCTCGTACCGGAAGACAGCTTCCTCTTCTCCGACACCGTCCGCGCCAACATCGCCTACGGGCGGGCCGACGCCACCCAGGAGGAGATCGAGGCCGCCGCCCGGGCCGCACAGGCCGACCGGTTCATCGCGGACCTCCCCGACGGCTACGACACGAAGGTCGGCGAGCACGGCCTCACCCTGTCCGGCGGACAGCGTCAGCGCATCGCCCTCGCCCGCGCCATCCTCACCGACCCGCGCCTGCTGCTCCTCGACGACGCCACCTCCGCCGTCGACGCCCGCGTCGAGCACGAGATCCACGAGGCCCTGCGCTCCGTCATGGCCGGGCGCACCACCCTCCTCATCGCCCACCGCCGCTCCACCCTGAACCTCGCCGACCGGATCGCCGTGCTCGACGGGGGCCGCCTCTCGGACATCGGCACCCACGACGAACTCCAGGACCGCTCCCCGCTCTACCGGCGCCTCCTCACCGACCCCGACGAGCTGGGCGGCGTATCGCCCGGCCACATCCTCCAGCTCCCCGCGGCCGAGAAGGACGACCACACCGTACGGGCCGAACTGGACGCCGAGTTCGACGCCGAGCGCGGCATCACCCCCACCCTGTGGGACCGCGACGCCGCCGCCGATGCCACCGACAGCACACCGGGCGCCACGCCCGAACTCCTCGCCCAGGTCGAGGCGCTGCCCCCGGCGACCGACACCCCGGACGTCGACGAGGAACGCGCCGTCCGCCCCGAGGACTCCTACGGCCTGCGCAGGCTGCTGCGCGGCTTCGGGCTGCCCCTCCTGATCAGTCTCCTGCTCGTCGCCGTCGACGCGGGCGCGGGCCTCCTCCTGCCCGTACTGATCCGGCACGGCATCGACGAGGGCGTCACCCAGCAGGCCCTCGGTGCCGTGTGGGCGGCTTCCGCGCTCGCCCTGGTGACCGTCGTCGTGCAGTGGGCGGCCCAGGTCGGCGAGACGCGCATGACCGGCCGGACCGGCGAGCGGGTCCTCTACTCGCTGCGCCTGAAGATCTTCGCCCAGCTCCAGCGGCTCGGACTCGACTACTACGAACGCGAGCTGACCGGCCGCATCATGACCCGGATGACCACGGACGTCGACGCCCTGTCGACCTTCCTCCAGACGGGCCTCGTCACGGCCTTCGTCTCCGTCGTCACCTTCTTCGGCATCATGGTCGCGCTCGTCGTCATCGACGTACAGCTCGCCCTGGTCGTCTTCGCCACGCTGCCCGTCCTGATCGTCGGCACCTTCTTCTTCCGGCGCGCCAGCGTCAAGGCGTACGAGCTGGCCCGAGAGCGGATCAGTGTCGTCAACGCCGACCTCCAGGAGTCCGTCGCCGGCCTGCGCATCGTCCAGGCGTTCCGCCGCGAGCGGTCGGGCGGCGCCCGCTTCGTACGGCGCAGCCGCGAGTACCGCGAGGCGCGGGTGCGCGGCCAGTGGCTGATCTCCGTGTACTTCCCGTTCGTCCAGCTCCTGTCGTCCCTCGCGGCGGCGGCGGTCCTGGTCGTCGGCGCCGGCCGGATCGAGGCCGGCACCCTCACGGCGGGCGCCCTGGTCGCCTACCTCCTCTACATCGACCTGTTCTTCGCCCCGGTGCAGCAGCTCTCGCAGGTCTTCGACGGCTACCAGCAGGCGTCGGTGTCGCTGGGACGCATGCAGGAACTGCTGCGCGAGCCGACGTCGACGGCCCCGGCTCCCGACCCGAAGCCCGTGTCGGCCCTGCGGGGCGACATCGCCTTCGAGGACGTCTCCTTCTCCTACGGCTCCGACGAGGCCGCCCTCAGCGGCGTCGACCTGCGGATCCCCGCCGGCCAGACGGTCGCGTTCGTCGGCGAGACCGGCGCGGGCAAGTCGACGCTCGTCAAGCTGGTCGCACGGTTCTACGACCCGACCGCCGGGCGCGTCACCGTGGACGGCACCGACCTCCGCGACCTCGACCTCACCGCGTACCGCCACCGGCTCGGCGTCGTCCCGCAGGAGGCGTACCTGTTCCCCGGCACCGTGCGGGACGCCATCGCCTACGGGCGGCCCGACGCCACGGACGCCGAGGTGGAGGCGGCGGCGCGGGCGGTCGGCGCGCACGACATGATCGCCACGCTCGACGGCGGCTACCTGCACGAGGTCGCCGAGCGCGGCCGCAACCTGTCCGCGGGGCAGCGGCAGCTGATCGCGCTGGCCCGGGCGGAACTCGTCGACCCCGAGGTGCTGTTGCTGGACGAGGCGACGGCGGCGCTGGATCTCGCGACGGAGGCGCAGGTCAACCAGGCCACCGACCGCCTGGCGGGCCGCCGCACCACCCTGGTGGTCGCCCACCGGCTGACCACCGCCGCCCGCGCGGACCGCGTGGTGGTCATGGACCGCGGGCGCGTCGCGGAGGACGGGACGCACGACGAACTCCTCGCGCGGGAGGGGCGCTACGCGGAGCTGTGGCGCACCTTCACCGGCGAGACGGAACCGGCGACGGCGTAGGCGCCGGGCTCGAGGCCCGCTCCCGCCGGCGGTCGGACGCCACCGCCACCGGACCCACGGCGTGCGCGAGCCCGGCCCGCCGCCCGGTCCGGTGGCGCAACCCTTTGGGGGCCTCCTGCGTCGTACGCATGTACGTGCGTGTGGGCGAAGGAGAGCAACGTGTTCAGTGGTGCGACGGCCGCCACGGCCGGCATGACGAGACGGCTCGCGTGCGGGCTCGCGGTGCTCCTCGCCGCGGCCTGCCTCACCGTCGCCGGGCCAGGCGTGGGCACCGCCGACGCCGTGACCCTCGGATGCGCCGGGCGGCTCGCCAAGACCGTGCCGTTCGCCACCGGCGAGCTGCGCATCTACAAGAGCCGCCAGTACGCCTGCGCCATCACGGTCGCCAAGAAGCCCGGCGCCCGCCGCTCCATGTCCGTGACCCTCCAGGCACGCGGCGGGCGGGCCGCCACCGAGAAGGGCCGGTTCGCCCGGCAGGCGGGCCCGGTGACCGTCCACGCCCTCAACCGCTGCGTCCGCGCCTCCGGCGCCGTCGCCGGCCACGGCGGCGGTACCGGCTGGATCCTCTGCTGAACCGCGCCGACGAACCCGCCCGCCCCCGCAACTGGGGGTGGCGGCGCGCCTGTTGCCACCGCTAGGTTCGCGGCGACCGTTGTGAACCAGTGGAGGGCGCATGCGCAGAACGCTCAGATGGCTGCTGTCGCTCGTGGTGCTGATAGGCACCGTGAGCGCGGCCGGCACGGCCACCGCCGCCGGCCCGGACAGCACCACCGCCACCCCGGCGGGCAGCTCCGCCGACATCAAGGACCGCATCCTGGCGATCCCCGGGATGAGCCTGATCGAGGAGAAGCCGTACCCCGGTTACCGCTTCTTCGTCCTGAGCTACACCCAGCCGGTGGACCACCGCCGCCCCTCCAAGGGCAGCTTCCCGCAGCGGCTGACCCTGCTCCACAAGGACACCAGCCGCCCCACCGTCTTCTACACGAGCGGCTACCACGTCAACGCCAACCCCCGCCGCTCCGAGCCGACCCGGATCATCGACGGCAACCAGGTCTCCCTGGAGTACCGCTTCTTCACCCCGTCCCGCCCCCAGCCGGCCGACTGGTCCAAGCTGGACATCTGGCAGGCCGCGTCCGACCAGCACCGGCTGTTCACCGCGCTGAAGAAGGTCTACGACCGCAAGTGGATCGCCACCGGCGGCTCCAAGGGCGGCATGACCGCCACGTACTACGAGCGGTTCTACCCCCGTGACATGGACGGCGTCGTCGCCTACGTCGCGCCCAACGACGTGGTGGAGAAGCAGGACGCCGCCTACGACCGGTTCTTCGCGAACGTCGGCACCGAGGAGTGCCGCGACCGGCTGAACGCCCTGCAGCGCGAGGCACTGGTCCGCCGCACGAGCCTGCAGAAGAAGTACCAGGACTGGGCCACCGCCGAGGGCGCCACGTTCCACACCGTCGGCAGCGTCGACAAGGCGTACGAGGCCGTCGTCCTCGACTTCGTCTGGGCCTTCTGGCAGTACTGGGGCGAGGCCGACTGCGCGAGCATCCCCGACGCCGCCACCGCCACCGACGACACCGTGTACGACACCATCGGCACGTACTCCGGCTGGGACTTCTACACCGACCAGGGCCTGGAGCCCTACACGCCGTACTACTACCAGGCGGCCACCGAACTCGGCTCGCCCAGCCTGCGGCTGCCGCACCTCGACGGCCTCACCCGCTACGGCTACCAGCCCGCGCACACCTTCGTCCCGGACGACATCCCGACCCGGTTCAAGCCCTGGGTGATGCGTGACGTCGACAACTGGGTCCGCCGCAACGCCCGCCACATGCTGTTCGTGAACGGCCAGAACGACCCGTGGGGCGCCGAGCCGTTCCGCGTCGACCGCGGCGCGAAGGACAGCTACGTGTTCACCGCGCCCGGCGCCAACCACGGCGCCAACATCGCCGGCCTGAACGAGGACGAGCGCACCCTGGCCACCGCCAGGCTCCTGGAGTGGGCGGGCGTCGCCCCGGCCACCGTCCAGGCCGACCCCGACAAGGCCAAGCCGCTCGCGCGGTTCGACGTACGCCTCGACAAGCAGGACATCCGGCGGGAGCTGACCCTCCCGCGCCTGCCCTGAGCACGAACCGTGCCTCGCGCGCACCGGCCGTGACCTCACAGCCGGTGCGCGCACCCCACCGCCCGCTCGCCGCCCAGCCGCACGTACAGATCCGTGCCCGCCGGGCACCGCGACCGATGCTCCACCGCCGCCACGACCTGGAACTCCGGCGGGCGTTCACCGGAGCCGTCGCAGGCGGTCTCCCTGACCTGCCCGCCGCGCGAGCCGTCCAGGCAGTCGCCGACGACGGTGTGCGGGCCCCCGCCGCCCCCCGGGTCGCCGGGGTGCGGCGGCTCCAGATTGCGCATGCACGCATAGCCGCGCCGGTCGCCGGGCGCCGCCGCGTCCAGCGTGATGTGCAGGACGTAGTCGGTGACCGCCGGGCACAGCGGCCGTCCCACGGGACGGCCCGCGTACCGGCCGAGGACCCGCGCCGCCGCCTTCTCGCTCCCGCACGACACCTCGCGGAACACCGGCCCGCGCGTACCGCACTCACCCACGCCCAGGAACACCGCCCCGTACGACGGTGAGGACGCGGCGGAGGTCGCCGCGACGGGCCGCGGCCCCGGCGCGGCCGCGCATCCGGGCAGGCCGAGCACCGCCACCAGCACGACCAGCGCCCCGCGCACGACCCGCATGAGAGCCCCCGCCCTCCCACGACCTGCCCCCGACTGTCCGTCCAGCGTGAACCGCCGTGGCGGGTCCACGCCAGACGGACCGGGGCGTTTCGTACGGCTAGTACGTCAGGCCGTACCCGATCGGGTACAGCACCTGCGCCGGGTCGTCCGCGCGCTGCACCGGCACGGGCAGCCGCCCCCGAGGCCCGGTCAGGCCGGCTATCACCCGTGCGGCGGCGCGCAGTTCGACGTCGGTCCAGGAGTAGGTGGCGAGCGTGGCCCGCTGGCCGCCGATCCGGGCGATGTCGTACGGGTTGCGCAGGGCGACGGTGACGACGGGGACGCCCGTCGTCGCGAGCCGCGTCACGAGCGTGCGCTGAGGACTGGTCGCGGTCACGTTGTACGTGCCGACGACGACCACGTCCTTGCCGGCCGCCGCGGCCACCGCCTCCTCGATGCGGCCGGTGGACGGGTTGATGCCCGTGGACAGGGCCGTGGCGGTGAAGCCCAGCTCGGTGAGGGCGGCGGCGAGCGTGGCCGTGGGCGGGCCGGTCGTGCCCGACGGGGACGCCGGATCGGCGCCCACCACGAGCACGTCGCCGTGCGTGCGGCGGTCGAGCGGCAGCAGGCCGCCGGTGTTGAGGAGCAGCGTGGTGGTCTCCTCGGCGATCCGGTCGGCCGCGTCCAGATGGGCCTGTCTGCCGACGACGCGCTCCACGCCCGCGTGCGTCACGTACGGGTCGCGGAACAGCCCGAGCTTCGCCTTCAGCCGCAGGATCCGCAGGATCGATTCGTCGACGCGTTCCTCGCTGATCTCCCCGTTCCGTACGGCGCCCAGGACGGCGTTCCAGGCGAGCGCCAGGTTCGGCGGGTTGAGGAGCTGGTCGCAGCCGGCCTTGAGGGCCAGGACGGGCACCCGGTCGTCGCCGTACTTGGTGCGGACCCCCTCCATGCCCAGCGAGTCCGTCACCACCACCCCGTCGTAGCCGAGCTGTTCGCGCAGGATGCCGGTGAGGATGGGCCGGGAGAGGGTGGCCGGGTCCTCGGCCGGGTCGAGCGACGGGACGACGATGTGCGCCGTCATGACCGCGTCGATGCCGGCGGCTACGGCCGCCCGGAAGGGCGGCGCGTCGAGGGTGCGCCACTGCTCGCGGGTGTGGTGGATGTACGGAAGCTTGGTGTGGCTGTCGTCCGTGGTGTCGCCGTGGCCGGGGAAGTGCTTGGCGGTCGCCGCGACGCCCGCCCCCTGGTAGCCCTTCACCTGGGCGGCCACCAGCCGGGCCACGGCCTGCGGGTCGGCGCCGAAGGAGCGGACGCCGATGACCGGGTTGGCGGGGTTGACGTTCACGTCGGCGACGGGCGCGTAGTTCTGCCGGATCCCCAGGGCGGCCAGCTCCGTACCGGCGATCCGGGCGGCGCGGCGGGCCAGGTCGCGGGACCCGGCGGCACCGAGGGCCATCGCGCCGGGCATGAGGGTGGCGGGCTCGCCGACGCGGGCGACGATGCCGTGCTCCTGGTCCGTGGAGATCAGGACCGGTACGGGCGTCCGCCGGCCGAGCGCGGCGCGCTGGATGCCGTTGGACAGGTCGGCGATCTGGTGCGGGTCGCGGGTGTTGTGCGCCCAGGCGAAGTAGATGATCCCGCCCACGTGGTACTTCTCGATCAGCTCCGCGGCGGTGCGGACCCCGATCTCCCGCAGGTTCGCGTCGATGTCGGCCTGGTCCGGGGCGGTCGCGGAGTGCCCGTACACCCGCATGACGAAGAGCTGGCCGACCTTCTCCTCCAGGGACATGCCCGCGACGATCCGCGCGAGCAGGTCCTCGCTCACGGCCGCCGCCGCGGGGGCGGTGACCCCGGCGGCGACTCCGGTGGCGGCCGCGACGGCTGCGGCGGCGGTGACGGTGAGGAGGGTGCGTCTGGTGGTGGCGCGGTAGTGCACTGGTGCTCCTTCCGGCCGTACGTGACGAGAGTTGAAGGAAACTTCCAAGGTGTCACCGTTAGGCGAAAGTAACTGCCAGGTCAAGAACGCGCGCACAGCCCTGTCACCGTGAGGTGAGCGGGCGGTGCGGCGGCGGGGAGGGCCCGCCACCGGCGCTTGAGGAGGGGGCACACCGGCGGCGGGGTGCTGCGCTGCGCAGGCGGCGGGAGGGGGAGTCGGCGATCGCAGCCAGCGAACGAGAGCCGACACCGCTCTGCGGTGACTCACCAGCAGCACGCCCGGTTGGACGGGCCGCCCCCGCCCCGGGTTCCCCCGCGCCGCCCGGTCGCACGGCATCTGGTGCGGATGGCCGACGCCTCCCCTACGTCAGCCGTACGGGGCCGGGGCGGACGGCGCGTTCAGCGGCGCAGGCTCACGCCGTACCGCGTGCGCAGCCGGTGGACCTCCCACCAGGCCACGGCCGTCACCGAGGCCGGGCCGCAGAGCAGTGCGAGGATCTGCACGGCGGGCGGACCGGGCGGCGGGCCGCCGAAGAGCAGGTTCACGGCGGCGAGTTCCCACACCAGCACGCCGGTCAGCAGCGCCGGCAGCGTGGGGTGCACCTCGGTCGTGTTGAACGCCGTACGCACCGCACGCCCCGACGCGAATCCCACGAACAGCAACGTCCACAGCGGCGGCAGCAGCACGGCGATCCGCACCGCCAGACCCAGCAGGTTCTGCTCCATCAGCTCGGCGACGTACATGCCGCCCAGGAACAGCAGCGGCGTCGCCGTGAACGCGCCGAAGTAGCACAGCGCCGAGCGCCCCGCGGGCCAGATGCCCCGGCGCATGCCCGGTCTCGCCGACGCGGGCGCCAGCAGGAACAGGACGAGGACCACCAGTGGCGTGGTGAGCAGCAGCAGCCACGGGGTGAGCGTCAGCCGCATGAAGAACTGCTCCTGCGCCTGCTCCCAGTCCTCCGCCGTCCCGTACGCGGCCAGGATGAGGAACGACGCCACGGCCGCCACCCACGCCCGGACCTTCTGCGTCCGGATCACGTCCGGGTCGGTGATGCTGCGGCTGTGCACGGGGAAGACCCGCCGCGCCAGGATCCGGGCCCACCGGGCCAGCGGATAGCCGATGACGACGAACAGCGTGGGCCACACGCAGCACAGGAACGCGAGCAGCACGCAGCCCTTGCCCGCGCGCAGGTAGGACAGCACCTCCCGCAGCGTCGGCCACTCGTCGTCCCGGAACCGCTGCCACAACGACGGCCGGCCCCAGCCCGGCCCGGGTCCGTACGGCAGCCGGGGCCCCGGCACGTACGGCCCGCCGGGACCACCCGGTCCCGGGCCGTACCCACCCGGTCCGTACGGCCCCGGGCCGTACCCGCCCGGCCCGTACGGATTCCCGCCGTACGGACTGCCTGAATACGGGTTCCCCCCGCGCGGATCCTGTCCCCCGAACGACACGACGGCTCCCCTCCCTGGGGCGCTGCGGAATTGGCTGAAGAACAGTCAACTCCTATCGCACGGCGGTGACATCGTCCTATCCCCGAACGACCGCCACTTGCCCCGCATCCGCCCCGGGACCGCCCGGAAAACGCCCCGCCCCCACCACGGCCCCCTGGCAGTATCACCGCATGCGGACCGTGTACGCCCTGTTCGTGGGCATCGACGACTACCCGGGCGAGCCGCTGCGCGGCTGTCTCAACGACGTGCGCGCGGCGGAGAACTGGCTGCGGCGGCAGTCCGGTCCGGACCCCGACATCCGGACACTCCACGACGCACAGGCCACCAGAGCCGCCGTCATCGACGGCATCACCGGCCACCTCGGGCGCGGCGGCCCCGGCGACACCGCCCTGCTGTGGTTCAGCGGCCACGGCACCGAACGGCCGACGGACGACCCGCGCGAGGCGACCGGCATGTGCCAGGCCCTCGTCTGCCACGACAGCCTCCACCTCGGCGGACAGCCCCTCCTCCAGGACACCGAACTCGGCGCCCTCCTCGACGCCATCGCCGCCCGCGGCACGCACGTGCTCGCCGTCCTCGACTGCTGCCACGCCGGCGGCGCCACCCGGGACACCGCGCCCGACGCGGACGGCCGCCCGGTCACCGCGCGCGGCGTCACCTGGCGCCCCTGGTGGACCACGGCACCGGCGCCCACCCCCGGCAGCCGCGACGGCGGGGGAGCGGCACCGGGACCGGCACCGCGCCGCCACGTCCTGCTCGCCGCGTGCCGCCCCCAGGAACGCGCCCACGAGACCGTCTTCGACGGACTCACCCACGGCTACTTCAGCCACGCCCTGCTGCACGCCCTGGACCGGCTCGGCCCCACCGCCACGTACGGCACCCTCCACGCGCGCGTGGAGGCCCTGGTGCGCGACCGGCACCACGCCCAGCACCCGGAGCTGCACGGCCCCGAGGACCGGCGCTTCCTGTACGGCGACCCGGTGCCCGGCGCGCCGTTCCTGCTGCGGCACACCGCCGCCGGGTGGGAGGTCGACTGCGGCCAGGCGCACGGGCTGCGCACACCGGGCGCCGAGTTCGCCCTGCTCCCGCCGCACGAGGGGCACGCCGTCGCCGTGCGCGAGGTGCGCCCCGAGACGGCGCTCGTCACCCCGGTCGGCGGCCGGCTGCCCGGCGGCGGGCTCGGCGACCGGGACGCGGTGTACGCGGTGACCCCGTCCGCCCTGGCGTTCCCGCCCGCCACGGTCACGGCCGCCGGCGACCCCGAGGCCGTCGCCCTCCTCACACGGGCCGTGGGCTCGCCCTGGCTCACCCCGCACGACGGCACGGTCACCGGCACAGGCGCGGGCCTCGCCCTCCGGGTGGACGCCCGCGACGGCCGCGCCACCGTCTCCGGCGGCGACGGTCACCCCCTGGACCCGCTCCCCCTGCGGACGGCAGACGACGCGCGGCACCTCGCCGACCGCCTCGCCCACATCGCGCGCTGGCACCACATCCGCGACCTCACCAACCCCGACCCGTGGCTCTCGTCGCTCGTCCGCGTCACCGTCGACACCCCACTGGTCGGCACGGTCCGCCGCACCGCCGACGGGGAGACCGTCTGCGCCTACACGCCCGACCACCGCGAGCCCCAGGTCATGGTCCGCGTCCACAACGACTGGACCAGGCCCCTGTGGTGCGTCCTGCTCGACCTGACCGACGGCTACGCCTCGTCCCCGCACCTCTACGAGGGCGACTTCGTCGGCCCCGGCCGCGCGGGCCTCGCCCGCCGGGGCGAACCGGTGTGGCTCCGGCTCCCGCCCGGCCGGGCCGTGGAGCGGGGCGCCTTCGCCCGGGACTGGCTCAAGGTGATCGTCGCCGAGAACGAACTGAACGTCGCGCCCTTCCGGCTGCCGCCCCTGGCCGCCCCCGGCGCCTCCGCCACGGCCGCGCGCGGCACGGGCGACGGCGGGCTCCTGCGACTGGCCCCGCCTTCCGGCAGCCGGGACGCGGGCGGGCCCGCCCGGCGGCCGGGCCGCTGGGGCACGGCGATGGCCCGCGTACGGACGGAAGTGCCCTGACGGGCGGAGCCGTTGAGGCGAAAGTGCCCTGAAGGACGCGGCCGTCGACGTGATGGGGGCCCGGTCCGATGGACCGGGCCCCGCCCTCCCCCTCCCGTCGCAGGCCTCCCGATCCCCCCAGATCCCCTCCCCGGAGGCCCCGACTTCCTATACGACACCGGTCACGCCGGAAGGGTTGCACGAATGCGCCCGGTAATTTTTCCGGAATCCCGGCCGCCGCCTAGAGCGTGTGGAGGACGTACCTCCGGACCGTCTCCTCCAGCACCTCGACCCCGTCACGGGCCCACAGGCCGTCGTTGAACAGCTCCACCTCGATGGGCCCGGAGTAGCCCGCCGCGTCGACCCGCTCCCGCCACTCCCGCATGTCGACGGCGCCGTCGCCGATCTGCCCCCGCCCGGTGAGCACGCCCGCCGGCAGCGGGGTCGTCCAGTCGGCGAGCTGGAAGGAGTGGATACGGCCCGCGGCGCCCGCCCGCGCGACCGCCGCCGGCGCCCGGTCGTCCCACCAGACGTGGTACGTGTCCACGACGACCCCGACCCGCTCGGCCGGGAACCGCTCGGCCAGGTCCAGCGCCTGGTCCAGCGTGGACACCACGCACCGGTCGGCCGCGTACATCGGGTGCAGCGGCTCGATGGCCAGCCGTACGCCCCGCTCGGCGGCGTACGGGGCGAGTTCGGCGAGCGCGTCGGCGATCCGCTCGCGGGCCGCCGCCAGGTCGCGGTGGCCGCCCGGCAGGCCGCCGGAGACCAGGACCAGGGTGTCCGTGCCCAGCGTCGCCGCCTCGTCGATCGCGGCGCGGTTGTCGTCGAGGGCCCGGGCGCGGCCGGCCGCGTCGGCCGCCGTGAGGAAGCCGCCGCGGCACAGGGTGGTGACGGCGAGACCGGCGTCCCGCACGAGCTTGGCGGCGGCCTCCACGCCGTACTCCCGGACCGGTTCGCGCCACAGCCCCACACCGGGGACGCCCAACCGCACGCAGTGGGCCGCGAGGTCGGGCAGGGCGAGCTGCTTGACCGTCATCTGGTTGATGCTGAACCGGGACAGGTCGTGCGTGTCGCTCATCGGGCCGCTCCGTACACGGTGAGGAGGGACTGCACGCGGTGCCGCGCCAGCTCCGGGTCGGGGAACAGGCCGAGCCCGTCGGCCAGTTCGTAGGCCGTGGCCAGGTGCGGCAGCGAGCGGGCCGACTGCAGGCCGCCCACCATCGCGAAGTGGTCCTGGTGGCCGGCCAGCCAGGCCAGGAACACGACGCCCGTCTTGTAGAAGCGGGTCGGCGCCCGGAAGAGGTGGCGGGACAGCTCCACGGTCGGGTCGAGCAGTTCCCGGAAGCCCTTGGCGTCGCCCGTGTCCAGGACCCGGACCGCCTCGGCGGCCAGCGGGCCCAGCGGGTCGAAGATGCCCAGCAGGGCGTGGCTGAAGCCCTGGTCGTCGCCGGCGATCAGCTCGGGGTAGTGGAAGTCGTCGCCGGTGTAGCAGCGCACGCCCTGCGGCAGCCGGCGGCGCAGGGCCACCTCCCGCTCCGCGTCGAGCAGCGACACCTTGATGCCGTCGACCTTGTCGGGGTGCGCGGCGATGACCTCCAGGAACGTGTCCGTCGCCGCGTCCAGGTCCGCCGAGCCCCAGTAGCCCTCCAGCGCCGGGTCGAACATCGGGCCGAGCCAGTGCAGGATCACCGGCTCGGACGCCTGGCGCAGCAGATGCCCGTACACGTCCAGGTAGTCCTCGGGCCCCCGGGCGGTCGCCGCAAGCGCCCGCGACGCCATGAGGATGGCCTGCGAGCCGGTCTCCTCGACGAGCGCCAGCTGCTCCTCGTACGCGGCGCGGACCGCGTCCAGGTCCGCGGGGCCGGCCAGTTGGTCGGTGCCGACCCCGCAGGCGATGCGCCCGCCGGTGGCCTTCGCCTCGGCGGCCGAGCGGCGGATCAGCTCCGCGGCGCCCGCCCAGTCCAGGCCCATCCCGCGCTGCGCGGTGTCCATCGCCTCGGCGACGCCCAGCCCGTGCGACCACAGGTGGCGGCGGAACGCGAGCGTGGCGTCCCAGTCGACCGCGGCGGGGGAGTCGGGGGTGGTGTCGGCGTACGGGTCGGCCACGACGTGCGCGGCCGAGAACACCACCCGCGACACGAGCGGCCCGCCCGCCGCCGGGGCCCGCGGGGTGCTGCGCGGCCGGTACGCGCGCGTGGCGCCGTCCGGGCCCGGCAGGTGGATCGGGGGGAGCGTCCGGTCGGTCACAGCGACAGCTCCGGGACGTCGTGCCGGCGGCCCTCGGCGGAGGACTTCAGGCCCAGCTCGGCGAGCTGCACGCCGCGCGCGCCGGCCAGCAGGTCCCAGTGGTACGGCTCGTCCAGGGCGACGTGCCGGAGGAACAGCTCCCACTGCGCCTTGAAACCGTTGGCGAACTCGGCGTTGTCCGGGACCTCCTGCCACTGGTCGCGGAAGGAGTGGGTGACCGGCAGGTCCGGGTTCCAGACGGGCTTCGGCGTCATGGAGCGGTGCTGGACGCGGCAGCCGCGCAGCCCGGCGACCGCCGAGCCGTGCGTGCCGTCCACCTGGAACTCGACCAGCTCGTCGCGGTGGACGCGGACCGCCCACGAGGAGTTGATCTGGGCGACGGCGCCGCTCTCCAGCTCGAAGATGCCGTACGCGGCGTCGTCCGCCGTGGCGGTGTACGGCTTGCCCTGCTCGTCCCAGCGCTGCGGGACGTGCGTCGTCACGTGCGCGGTGACGGACGTGACGCGGCCGAACAGCTCGTGCAGGACGTACTCCCAGTGCGGGAACATGTCGACGACGATGCCGCCGCCGTCCTCGGCCCGGTAGTTCCAGCTGGGTCGCTGGGCCTCCTGCCAGTCGCCCTCGAAGACCCAGTAGCCGAACTCGCCGCGTACGGAGAGGATCTCGCCGAAGAAGCCGCCGTCGACGAGGCGCTTCAGCTTCAGCAGGCCCGGCAGGAAGATCTTGTCCTGGACGACGCCGTGCTTGATGCCCGCCGCCCGCGCGAGACGGGCCAGCTCCAGGGCGCCGGCGAGGTCCCCGGCGGTGGGCTTCTCGGTGTAGACGTGCTTGCCGGCCGCGATCGCCTTCTTGATGGCGTCCACGCGGGCGGAGGTGACCTGGGCGTCGAAGTAGATGTCGGTGCTGTCGTCGGCGAGGACGGCGTCGAGGTCCGTGGACCACTCCGTCAGGCCGTGCCGGTCGGCCAGCTCGCGCAGCGCGTGCTCGCGGCGGCCCACCAGGACCGGCTCCGGCCACAGGACCTGGCCGTCGCCGAGGTCCAGGCCGCCCTGTTCGCGCAGCGCGAGGATGGATCGCACGAGGTGCTGACGGTAGCCCATGCGCCCGGTGACGCCGTTCATGGCGATCCGCACTGTCCTGCGTGTCACGAAGGTCCCTCCACTTTCCGAGTGTGCTGGGTGTGCTGAGTCGTGCCGGGGGTCGTGCTGGGGTCGTGCTGAGCGTCGTACTACGGGTCGTACTAGAGGTCGTGCTGCTGGGCTCGGCGATCGAGTCGCGTCGGTCCACGTCGTAGCAAGCGCTTTCTATCCTCATTGACGCTAGCCTGCGGACAGCGGCCGGTACAAGAGCCGCGCCCGACTTCTCCTCGGAGGGACGCGATGACAGTCACCCTGGCGGATGTGGCGGCACGCGCGCGGGTTTCCCCCGCGACCGTCTCCCGTGTCCTCAACGGGAACTACCCCGTCGCCGCGTCCACCAGGGAACGGGTCCTGCGCGCGGTCGACGAGCTGGACTACGTCCTCAACGGCCCCGCCAGCGCGCTCGCCGCGGCCACGTCCGACCTCGTCGGCATCCTCGTCAACGACATCGCCGACCCCTTCTTCGGGATCATGGCCGGCGCCGCGCAGAGCGCCATCGGCAGCGGCACGGGGCGCGCCGGCGGCGAGAAGCTCGCCGTCGTCTGCAACACCGGCGGCTCCCCGGAGCGCGAGCTGACCTACCTCACGCTCCTCCAGCGCCAGCGCGCCGCCGCCGTCATCGTCACCGGCGGCGCCCTGGAGGATCCCCGGCACACGGCCGCCATGGCCGCGAAGCTCGCCAAGATGAGCGACGCCGGCACGCGCGTCGTCCTGTGCGGCCGCCCGCCCGTGCCCGGCGACTCCGTCACCGCCACGCTCGCCTTCGACAACCGTGGCGGGGGCCGCCGGCTCACCGAGCACCTGCTGCGCCTCGGCCACCGCCGCATCGGATACGTCGCCGGCCCCGCCGAGCGCACCACCACCCGACACCGGCTGGAGGGCCACCGCGCCGCCCTCGCCGCTGCGGGCCTGGGCGGCCCCGAGCAGGAACGGCTGACCGTGCATGGCTCGTACGACCGCCGCTCCGGCTACGAGGCGACGCTCCGGCTCCTGGACCGCGAACCGTCCCTCACGGCGATCGTCGCCGCCAACGACACCGTCGCGCTCGGTGCCTGCGCCGCCCTCCGCGAGCGCGGCCTGCGCATCCCCGACGACGTGTCGGTCGCGGGCTTCGACGACCTGCCGTTCTCCGTGGACGCCGTCCCCGCGCTGACGACCGTACGGCTCCCGCTGCACGACGCGGGCGTCCGCGCGGGCCGCCTCGCGATGGGCACCGAGGCCCCGCCTCCGGGCGGCGTCGCCACCATCCGCGGCGACCTGACGCTCCGCGCGTCGACGGCCGCGCCGCGGCAGTAGGGCGCGAAGCACCCTGGGGGCCCCATCGCCCTGTGACACAGGTCACGTCCGCTTCCTGTCAGGAATCCGCGCGCCATCCCGCTCACTCACCGGGAGCAAGCGAACCGACAGGAGGCACAGATGAAGCACCGCATCGTCGTCCTCGGCGCCGGCTATGCCGGGGCCTACGTGGCCGGGACCCTGGCCCGCCGGCTGTCCCCGGCGGACACCGAGGTCACCGTGGTCAACGCCGAGCCGGACTTCGTCCAGCGGCTGCGGCTGCACCAGCTCGCGGCCGGCCAGGAGATCGAGACGCGCAGGCTCGCCGACGTCTTCGCGGGCACGGGGATACGGCTGCGCCTGGCCCGTGTCACCGCCGTCGACCCCGAGCGCCAGGTCGTCGCCGTGGCCGACGCCGACGGCGGCGGCGAACTCGGCTACGACACGCTCCTCTACGCGCTCGGCAGCCGCGTCGCCGACCACGGCGTCCCCGGCGTGACCGAGCACGCCTTCGACGTCACCGGCCGGGCCTCGGCGCTGCGCCTGCGCGAGCGCCTGGACGGCCTGGACAGGCGCGGCGAAGTGCTGGTCGTCGGCGACGGGCTGACCGGCATCGAGACCGCGACCGAGATCGCCGAGTCCCGGCCCGACCTGTCGGTGACGCTGGTCGCCCGCGGCGAGCTGGGTGCCCCGCTCTCCGCCGGAGCCCGCGACCACCTGCGCCGGGCCTGCGACCGGCTGGGCATCACCGTCCTGGAGCACGCCACCGTCGAAGCGGTCGAAGCGACGCGGGTGCTGTGCGCCGACGGCACCGCCCTGGCGTCCGACGCGACCGTGTGGGCGGCCGGGTTCGCGGCCGGCCCGATCGCCGCCGCCGGCGGGCTGGAGGTCACCGAGGACGGCCGGATCGTCGTCGATCGCACCATGCGGTCGGTCTCGCACCCGAGCGTCTACGCCGCCGGCGACAGCGCCTACGCCATCGGCGACAACGGCCGGCCGCTGCCGATGTCCTGCGCTTCGGCCGGCTACACCGGCCGGCAGGCCACGGAAGCGATCGTGGGACGCCTGACCGGCCGCGAGATCGCGAACGTCAAGCTGGACTACGCGGGCAACCACATCAGCCTCGGGCGGCGGGACGGGATCCTGCAGATGGTCGACGGCGAGGCGCAGGCGAAGCCGACGTATGTGGGCGGCCGGAAGGCCGCGCGGATCAAGTCGGGCATCCTCAAGATCTCGCTGTGGGCCACCTCGCACCCGACCTTCGGCATGCCCAAGCGCAAGCACCGCCTGGCCGCCGCGGATACGGCCGCCGAGAAGCGCGTGGCCGCCTAGGGTGATCCGCATGGACAGCACCGCCACTGATCGCTTCGACACCGGTCGGTTCGAGGCCAGCCGGAACCGGCTGGCCTCACTGGCGTACCGGCTGCTGGGCTCCGCCACCGATGCCGAGGACGCCGTGCAGGATGCCTTCCTGCACTGGCAGGCCGCCGACCGGCAGCGGATCAAGGTGCCGGAAGCATGGCTGACCAAGGTCGTCACCAACCTGTGCCTCGACCGGCTCCGCTCGGCGCAAGCCCGCCGCGAACGCGTCGCCGGCGCCTGGCTGCCCGAACCGCTCCTCGACGGCGACCCGATGCTCGGCCCGGCCGCCACCTTCGAGCAGCGCGAATCGGTCTCCCTGGCCGTGCTGACTCTCATGGAGCGCCTGTCACCCGTCGAGCGGGCCGTCTACGTCCTGCGCGAAGCGTTCTCCTACGGCCACGCCGAGATCGCCGAGATCCTCGACATGACCGAGTCCGCGAGCCAGCAGCACCTCCACCGGGCGCGGCGCCGCGTCACCGCCACGGGCCGCCGCGGCGGCGAGGTCGACCCGGCATCCGCCCGCAGGATCGTCGAGGAGTTCCTCGCCGCTGCCTCATCGGGCCGCACCGAACGGCTGGTGGCGCTGCTCACCGACGACGCGATCGCGATCTCCGACGGCGCCGGCCTGGCCGAGAAGCTGCTGCGGTTCGACACTCCGCAGCGCATCGCCGCCATCGCACGGGCCGGCTTCAAACCCACACCCGCGAAGCGGCGACTGGCCGGCGGCACGCCCGCCGTCCACTACGCGCTCGTCAACGGCGCCCCCGCCATCCTGTTCGTGGTCGACGGCCAGGTCGTCGGCGCCGTGACGTTCGACGTCACCGACGGCAGGATCGCGACCGTGCGCGGCATCGCCGCCCCCGCCCGCCTCGTCCGCCTCACCGAGGCCTGGCGGCGGCACGAACCGGACGCGCCGCTCATCGCCCAGTGGTGACCCGACGCCGACCGCGGTACATCCGGGAACATGAAGCATGCTCCCGGATGACTGGCAACTCACCGAGGACGTCGACGACTTCCTCGCCCGAGCCGGAGACTTCCTGCGCTCCCGCCCGGCCCTGCACAACACCCCGCTGACGGACATCGAGAAACTGCGCACACGAGAGGCGGACACCCAAGGCGCGCACACCACCGTCTTCGGCCGACTGGAGTCGAAGGGGGAGGTCCGCGCCGTCTTCTACCGCACTCCGCGCGGCCGCCTGGGCCTCACCCCCCTCTCCGCCGAGCAGGCCGGCACCCTCGCCGCTCACCTGGCCGGCCTCGGCCACTTCCCCTCCGACGTCATCGCGGACCACGACACGGCCACCGCCTTCGCCGAGACATGGCAGCGGCACACGGGCGCGGCGCCGGTGCCCTTCTGGCGGACGCATCTCTACCGTCTCGGCACGCTCACCCCACCGCGGCCCCGCCCCGAAGGCCGGGGCCGTGTCGCGGGCCCGGAGGATCACGCGCGCGTCGTGCGCTGGTGTCGTGAGTTCTGCGTCGATGTCGGAGAGAACGTCACCATCGACGCCATCGACGCCGGCTCCTGGTCCGACACACGTTTCGCGGACAAGCACTTCACCTTCTGGGAGACCCCGGACGGCACTCCCGTCTCCCTGGCGGGCTCGACGTCGATGGTCGGCGGCATGGTCCGGGTGGACCCCGTCCACACCCCGGCCCGCCTCCGGGGACGCGGCTACGCGGGCGCCGTGACGGTCGAGGTGAGCAGGGCCGCGCTGACCGCGGGCGCGACGGACGTCGTCCTGTTCGCGGACCCGGCCAACCCCACCAGCAACGCCCTCTACCAGCGCATCGGATACGTCCACGTAGCCGACTTCACCGGGTACAGGTTCTCCTACGACTGAGCGCCCGGGCGGTGGGGCGGGCCCGGCTTGGGGCCGGGGGCGTACGGGACCACGTCCGACGACGGGTCGTCGGAGGGGGACACGCGGACGGGGCCGCGGGCGAAGGTGAAGGCGTACTCGACCGCCCGGTCGAGGGTCAGCGTCGGCACGGGTGCGTCGTCGCCCCGCGGCGTCTCCGGGGCGATCCGGTAGCCCGTGCGGACGACCTCGTCGTCAGGGCCGCTGTGGTCCACGGACGCGAAGCCGTCCGAGCCCCGGCCCCACTGGCCGTGCACCTGCCAGGTGTAGCGCAGCTCCAGACGGCCGGGGGCCGGGCAGTGCCAGCGGAAGCGGCCGATGACCAGTTCGGTGGTGATGCTCTCGAAGCGGCTCCACCCCCGGCCGTCCGCCAGGAACACGATCTCGCTGGTCTCCATCGCGCCCAGGTCGTAGGGCGCGCTGTCCCACAGGCCGATGAGCTGTCTGTCGAGAAACGTCACAAGGACATTCTGGTGGGTACGGTCGCCTCATGAGGTACGCGTTTTCGACGCTGGGCGTCCCCGGAATGGCCGTCCCCGATGTCGTCCGGCTCGCCGCCGACTGCGGGTACGACGGTGTGGAGCTGCGAGCCCACCCCGAGGAGCCGGTGCACCCGGGGCTCGTCGCGCACGAACGCCGCGCGGTGGTCGCGGAGTTCGCGCGGGCCGGGGTGGAGATCCTGACCGTCGCGGGCTACGCGCGCGTGGCGGAGGCCGGTGACGACGAGCCCGTGTACGAGGAGCTGCACCAGCTCCTCTACCTGGCCGCCGACCTGGGCGCCCCCCACGTGCGGGTCTTCCCCGGCGGGCGGCCCGGGGAGCAGGCGGACGCCACCGCGGCCCGGCGACTGGGCGTCGCCGCGGAGGTCGCGGCCGACCTGGGAGTACGGATCCTGCTGGAGACGCACGACTCGCACCCCACAGGCGCCGACGTGGCGCGCGTCGTGGCGGCGGTCGGCCACCACCACGTGGGCGCCCTGTGGGACGTGATGCACCCGTGGCGCGCGGGTGAGGCTCCGGAGACGACGTACGCCCTCCTCGCGCCGTACCTCGGCTACGTCCAGGTCAAGGACATCGCGTCCCGGGAGGACACCACGCCGGTCGCGCTGGGTGAGGGCGTCCTGCCGCTCGACACCTGCCTGTCCCTCGTGGGGCCCGGCGGTGGGTGGGTGTGCTGGGAGTACGAGAAGCGCTGGTACCCGGCAGCCCCGGACCTGCCCCCGCTGCTCGCCGCGGCCCGCGCACGCCTGACGGGCCGCTGAGGCCGACCCCGCCCCACGCGCGGGCGGTCCCACCCACCCACCGGGGGTAACCCGCCCACATGCGGGGCGGCCCCACCCACCCACCGGGGGTAACCCGCCCACATGCGGGGCGGCCCCACCCACCCCCCCGCCGGGGGTGAGCCGCCCACATGCGGGCGGTCCCACCCACCCCCACACCCACCGGCCGGTAGGCGCCCGACGACGGGACGGGGGTGGACCGGGGGTCGCGCGCGCAGGATTGGCGGTGCTGGGACGCCTCGCTCTCATGGCCCCGAGCGAGCCAATCTGAGCACGTGACCCCCGGGCCGCCACCGGACTCACCCACCGTCGTGGTGCGCGCCGGGGCTGGGCCCTCAGGCCGGGTGGCCGTTCCGTCGTTGTGCCCACCCGTTCCTCCCCCAAGGACTACGTCCAGGGGGGACCCCCCTGCGGAACGACTGCCCACAACGACGGAACGGCGGCGCCGGCCCACAACGACGGAACGGCGGCGCCGGCCCACAACGAGGAACGGCGGCTCCGGCCCACGGCGAGGAACAGCGGCGCCTGCCCACGGCGAGGAATGGCGGCGCGAGCCGCAGGGAAACTGCGGCGTCAGCCATCGCGCGCCTGCGGCGGAACGACGGCCGTCAGCCGCCGCCTAGCCGTGGCGGAACGGCGGTCGGCTGCCGCGACCGGCGGGCCCTCATAGCGCGGCTGACAGACTGGGGGTCGTGGACGAACTGAACGGACAGCCCGCCGATGCCGGTGCCGTGCGGGCGCTCGCGCTTGCCAACTACGGGCACTTCACCACGTTCCGCGTGGACGACGGCCGGGTGCGGGGGCTCGCCCTGCACCTGGAGCGGCTGGAGCGGGACTGCCGGGCCGTGTTCGGCGCGGACCTCGACACGGCACGGGTGCGCGCGTACGTCCGGCACGCGCTGCGGGAGCGGGGCGGCGACTCCCCGCTGGTGCGGGTGAGCGTTTTCGACCCGGGCCTGGACATCGGGCGCCCCGCCTCGGCCGGCGAGCCCCACGTGCTGGTCACCACGCGGCCCGGGGCCCCCGCAGGCCTGCCGCCGCTGCGGGTGGGGACCGTGCCGTACGTACGGGACCTGGCGGCGGTCAAGCACGTCGGGCTCTTCGGCGCCCTCCACGCGCGGCGGCGCGCCCAGCTCGACGGGTACGACGACGCCCTGTTCCACGGCCCGGACGGGCGCGTCACGGAAGGCCCGACGTGGAACGCCGGGTTCGTCGACGGGGAGGGACGGGTCGTGCTGCCCGAGGGGGACGTGCTGCCCGGTGTCACCCTGGAGCTGATCCGGCGGCAGTACGCCTGTGTGGCGCGCCCCGTGACGGTCGCGGAGGCGCGGGGCATGCGGGCCGGCTTCGCGACGAGCACCGGCATCGGCGTACGCGCCCTCGCCTCCGTGGACGGCCGGCCCCTGGCCACCGACGACCCGGTGCTGGGCGCGCTGCGCGAGACGTACGAGCGGGTGCCCGGCGATCCGCTGTAGCCCCGCAAATCGGCCTGTGGACAACCCACTTGAGGCCAGTGTGCGGCGCTAGCGTGGGGGGATGGACGATGCTCCGGCGATGCCCTATGACCTGAACGCCCTGATGTGGGAGATCCAGCAGGCGGGAGCGGCCGCAGCTGGCAACCGGCAGGACGTGGCCCGACTCACCGCACTGGTCTGCGACCGGCTCGGCTGCGCCACGGCCCGCGAGGCCTTCGACCGGCTGTACGGCGACTGGGCCGCGCTGCCGCGGGGCACCCTGCTCTCCGGCATGCGGGCGGGGCAGATCCTCGCGGTCCTCCCCATGCTGCAGCTGGAGCACCTGTCCGCCACGCCGGAGCAACGCGAGGAGCTGCTGCGCGAGTTCCGGGAGTACGGGCCGCCGGACACGGGCTGGCAGGCCAACGTCATGGGCATCAGCGGGCAGATGTCCCTGCTCGACGGCAACGCGGGCCCCGCCGACCTGGAGGCGGCGCTGTCCCGCCTCGACGAGGCCATGGCGATGATGCCGCCGGACAGCCCCCAGCGCATCCCCCTGGAGGCCACCCACGCGAGCGTGCGCGCCCACCTCGCCCAGACCGGCGGCGGCGAGGACGACTTCGACTCGGCGGTCGACGACCTGGTCAGGCTGGCCGACGCGCCGGTCTTCGACGCCACGCAGCGCCTCGCCATGGCGGGGCAGATCGCCGTGTTCCGCTGCCGCCAGGCCATCCGCCGCGAGGACGAGACCTGGCTGGCCGAGCTGATCGCCGAGCTCGAGACCGTCATGGAGCGGCTGCCGCCCGACCACGTCGACCGCCTCGGCTTCGAGTCGCACCTGGACGCCATGCGCAGCTACCTCGTCGTCCTGCGGGAGCGCCGCACCGGTCGGTTCGACCCGGAGGCGGCCCGCTTCACCCCGGTCGACGACCTGCGTCGGCAGGTCGCCGCCCTGCCCGCGCACATGCGGGTGGACCAGCTGTGCGAGGCGGGCATCGCCCGCAGCGGCGCCGCGACCCTCGCCCGGGACGCGGCAGCGATGCGCGACGCCATCATCCTGTTCGAGGCGGCCCTGGAGCTGCTCGAACCGGACGACGAGCGGTGGATCCGCTGCACGTCCTGCCTCGCCCTGTGCCACATCGCGCTCGCCGGACTCGGTACCGTGCCGCACGCGCAGCGCCCCGCCCATCTCGACCAGGGCATCGCCTGGGCTCGGCACGCGCGGCGGCTCGCCGGCGGGCCGGAGTACCCGCTGTGGGCCAATGTGAGCATGGCCCTCGCCATGGCGTACCGCACCCGCGGCAAGGCCATGGCCTTCGACCGCCGTGTCTCCCGCCGCAACCTCGACGAGTCGCGGCGGATCGGCCTGGAGGCCGTCCAGGCCGTGGCGTGGACGACGCTGCTCCAGTCCGGTACGGCGCATGCCGCGGAGACCGGGCGCCGCGCCGGTGAGGACGCCCTCGAACTGGCCCGCTGGTGCCTGTCCGACGGCGCGTACGACGAGGCCGTACGGGCCCTGGACGGCGGCCGCGGACTCGTCCTGCACGCGGCGACCGTGGCGGCCACCGTCCCCGACATGCTGACCGCCCTGGGGCACACGGACCTCGCGCGGGAGTGGCGGGCGGCGGGCGCCGTGGCCCCCGAGCCCGGCCCCGAGGGCGTACTCGCCGGACAGGCCGGCCCGTCCGGGCCGTCGAGCAGGCTGCGCCGCCGCGTCCTGGAGGCCCTGTCCGCGTCCCCGGAGCGGCGGAGGCTCCTGGACGTCCCGTCCGTGCGCGAGATCGGCGCCGCCCTGCACACCCTGGGGGCGACCGCCCTGGTCTACCTGCTGCCCTCCGGCGAGGGCATCCCGGGCTTCGCCGTCGTCGTGACGCCCGACGGCGCCGTACGCCACGTGCGGCTGCCCGGACTCGACGGCGACGCCCCGGAGCTGGCCGGCTACCGGGCCGTGGGCGCCCCGGGCCGTGACGCGGGCGGCCCGCCGACGGCGCCGCCGGGCGGGGTGCCGCGCCCCCGGCCGTCCGCCGACGCGGGGCGTGCCGCGCTGGAGCGGCTGTGCGACTGGGCGGGGCGCACGGTGATGGAGCCGCTGCTGAAGGAGATCCCGCGCGGTTTCGGCACGGTGCCGTCGGTGGTGCTGGTGCCGATGGCGGAGCTGGGCATGGTGCCCTGGCACGCGGCCCGGTTGCGCGGCCGCCGCGGCCGCCACCGGTACGCCTGCGAGGAGGCCCGCATCTCGTACCTCCCGTCCGCGCGCCTGCTGTGCGAGGTGGCCGGGCGGCGGGCGACGCCCGGGCCCGGGGAGGCCCTCGTCGTCGGCAATCCGACCCGTGACCTGCCGCACGCGGGCGAGGAGGCGGAGGCCGTCCACCGCACGTTCCACCCGGGCGGCCTGCTGCTGGGGCCGGGCGACGCGACGCCCGCCGCGGTGACCGGCTGGCTGGCCCGGCAGCGCGGCGGCCTGCTGCACCTGGCCTGCCACGGCGAGGTCCAGCAGGGCGAGCGGCACAGCGCGTACCTGGCGCTGGCGGGTGGGCGGCTGGCGGCCGAGGAGCTGACGGAGGGCGCGGCCCGCTACGAGGGCCTCGGCCTGGTGGTGCTGGCGGCGTGCCGGACGAACGTGTCGGGGCGCGGCTACGACGAGGCGTACAGCCTGGCGACGGCGTTCCTGGTGGCGGGCGCCCGCTCGGTGGTGGGGTCGCTGTGGCCGGTGCCCGACGAGGCGACGTCCCTGCTGATGTACATGACGCACCATTACCTGAGCCGGGAGGGGCTGCAGCCGGGACAGGCGCTGCGCGCGGCGCAGCTGTGGATGCTGAACGACCGCCGCGAGGCGCCGCCCGGGATGCCCGCGCACCTGGTCGCGCGCGTGCCGCTGATCCGCAGCGACGACCTGGCGGGCTGGGCGGGCTTCACCCACCTCGGATGGTGAGGCACCCCCGCACCCCCGCACCCCCGCACCCGCGCGCACCGCGCAGGGCATGGACCGGCGCCCCTGCCGGGGAGTTGTCCACAGGCCGGACGGGGTGTCGGACCCGGCCGGTAGCGTCGGGGCATGTCCAATCTGTCGGTGGTCGAAGGCGTCCTCGAGCGGATCACGTACTGCAACGAGGAGAACGGGTACACGGTCGCCCGGGTCGACACGGGCCGTGGGGGCGGTGACCTCCTCACGGTGGTCGGCTCGCTGCTCGGCGCGCAGCCGGGGGAGTCCCTGCGGATGGAGGGCCGCTGGGGCTCGCACCCGCAGTACGGCAAGCAGTTCACGGTGGAGAACTACACGACCGTGCTGCCCGCGACCGTCCAGGGCATCCGGCGCTACCTCGGCTCCGGCCTGATCAAGGGCATCGGGCCGCGGATCGCGGACCGGATCGTGGAGCACTTCGGCACGGACACGCTGGACGTCATCGAGCAGGAGCCGCAGCGGCTCGTGGAGGTGCCGGGCCTGGGCCCGAAGCGGACGAGGATGATCGGCGCCGCCTGGGAGGAGCAGAAGGCGATCAAGGAGGTCATGGTCTTCCTCCAGGGCGTCGGCGTCTCCACGTCCATCGCGGTCCGGATCTACAAGAAGTATGGCGACGCCTCGATCTCCGTCGTGCGGAACCAGCCCTACCGGCTCGCCGCCGACGTGTGGGGCATCGGCTTCCTCACCGCCGACCGCATCGCGCAGGCCGTCGGCATCCCGCACGACAGCCCGGAGCGCGTCAAGGCGGGCCTGCGGTACGCCCTGTCGCAGTCCACGGACCAGGGGCACTGCTATCTGCCGGAGGAGCGGCTGATCGCCGACGCGGTGAAGCTGCTCCAGGTCGACACCGGGCTCGTCATCGACTGCCTCGCCGAGCTGGCCGGTGACGAGGAGGAGGGCGGCGTCGTCCGGGAGCGGGTGCCCGGCCCGGAGGGCGAGCCGGTCACCGCCGTGTACCTGCTGCCGTTCCACCGGGCGGAGCTCTCGCTGGCGGCGCAGCTGCTGCGGCTGATGCGGACCGAGGACGACCGGATGCCGGCCTTCCGGGACGTGGCCTGGGACAAGGCGCTGGCGTGGCTCGCGGACCGTACGGGGGCGGAGCTGGCGCCCGAGCAGGAGGAGGCGGTGCGGCTCGCCCTGACCCGGAAGGTCGCCGTGCTGACGGGCGGGCCGGGCTGCGGCAAGTCCTTCACGGTCCGGTCGATCGTGGAGCTGGCCCGCGCGAAGCGGGCCAAGGTGCTGCTGGCCGCTCCCACGGGGCGGGCCGCGAAGCGGCTGGCGGAGCTGACCGGGGCCGAGGCGTCGACGGTGCACCGGCTGCTGGAGCTGAAGCCGGGCGGGGACGCGGCGTACGACCGGGACCGGCCTCTGGACGCGGACCTCGTCGTCGTGGACGAGGCGTCCATGCTGGACCTGCTCCTGGCGAACAAGCTGGTCAAGGCCGTCGCGCCGGGTGCGCACCTGCTGCTGGTGGGGGACGTGGACCAGCTGCCGAGCGTGGGCGCGGGGGAGGTGCTGAGCGATCTGCTGGCCCCGGACAGCCCCGTCCCGTCCGTGCGGCTGACCCGGATCTTCCGTCAGGCCCAGAAGTCGGGCGTCGTCACCAACGCGCACCGGATCAACGCCGGCGAGTACCCGCTGACCTCGGGCCTGCCGGACTTCTTCCTGTTCGCCACCGAGGACACCGAGGAGGCCGGGCGGCTCACCGTGGACGTCGCGGCCCGCCGCGTGCCGGCGAAATTCGGCCTCGACCCGCGCCGGGACGTCCAGGTCCTCGCCCCGATGCACCGCGGCCCGGCCGGTGCGGGCACGCTCAACGGGCTCCTCCAGCAGGCTGTCACCCCTGCTGGACCGGACCTGCCGGAGAAGAGGTTCGGCGGCCGGGTCTTCCGCGTCGGCGACAAGGTCACGCAGATTCGCAACAATTACGAGAAAGGGAAGAACGGCGTCTTCAACGGCACCGTCGGTGTGGTCACCTCGCTCAACCTGGACGATCAGCGGCTGACGGTGCTGACGGACGAGGACGAGGAGGTGCCGTACGACTTCGACGAGCTGGACGAGCTGGTCCACGCGTACGCCGTGACGATCCACCGCTCCCAGGGCAGCGAGTACCCGGCGGTCGTGATCCCGGTGACGACCGGGGCGTGGATGATGCTCCAGCGGAACCTGCTGTACACGGCGGTCACGCGGGCGCGGAAGCTCGTCGTCCTCGTCGGGTCGCGCAAGGCGATCGGGCAGGCCGTCCGGACCGTCTCCGCCGGCTGGCGCTTTACCGCACTGGACCACCGGCTGACAGGAGCCCGCTCCGTGGGAAACATCACCTAGGACTTTCGGAACCGGGGCGAAGGGGGCAGGATGAGCAGGTTGACGGCACTGAGTGCCGCCAATTGGCCCAATGGTCGACCCCGAGTGCACTCTGCTGAGCCAAGTGGGGGATGGTAGAGACAGTCAGGGCACCTCGAAGAAGAGGCACAACGTCGGTGAGGGATGACGTGAGCGACAACTCTGTAGTACTGCGGTACGCGGACGGTGAGTACACCTACCCGGTGGTCGAGAGCACCGTGGGCGACAAGGGCTTCGACATTGGGAAGCTTCGCGCCCAGACGGGCCTGGTGACGCTGGACAGCGGCTACGGCAACACGGCCGCGTACAAATCGGCGATCACCTATCTGGACGGCGAGCAGGGCATCCTGCGCTACCGCGGTTACCCCATCGAGCAGCTGGCGGAGCGCTCCACCTTCCTCGAGGTGGCGTATCTGCTGATCAACGGCGAGCTCCCGAAGGTCGACGAGCTGGCGGCCTTCACCAACGAGATCACCCAGCACACGCTGCTGCACGAGGACGTCAAGCGGTTCTTCGACGGCTTCCCGCGCGACGCCCACCCCATGGCCATGCTGTCCTCCGTGGTCAGCGCGCTGTCCACGTTCTACCAGGACAGCCACAACCCGTTCGACGAGAAGCAGCGCCACCTGTCGACGATCCGGCTGCTCGCGAAGCTGCCCACGATCGCGGCCTACGCCTACAAGAAGTCGATCGGCCACCCGTTCGTCTACCCGCGCAACGACCTGTCGTACGTCGAGAACTTCCTGCGCATGACGTTCTCCGTGCCGGCGCAGGAGTACGAGCTGGACCCGGTCGTCGTGTCCGCGCTGGACAAGCTGCTGATCCTGCACGCGGACCACGAGCAGAACTGCTCGACGTCCACCGTGCGCCTGGTCGGCTCCTCGCAGGCGAACATGTTCGCCTCGATCTCCGCCGGCATCTCCGCCCTGTGGGGCCCCCTGCACGGTGGCGCCAACCAGTCCGTGCTGGAGATGCTGCAGGGCATCCAGGCCAACGGCGGCGACGTCGACTCCTTCATCCGCAAGGTGAAGAACAAGGAGGACGGCGTTCGCCTGATGGGCTTCGGCCACCGGGTCTACAAGTCCTTCGACCCCCGCGCCAAGATCATCAAGGCGGCGGCGCACGATGTCCTCTCGGCACTCGGCAAGTCCGACGAGCTGCTGGACATCGCGCTGAAGCTGGAGGAGCACGCGCTCGCCGACGAGTACTTCGTCTCGCGCAACCTCTACCCGAACGTGGACTTCTACACGGGCCTGATCTACCGGGCCATGGGCTTCCCGACCGAGATGTTCACGGTCCTCTTCGCCCTGGGCCGCCTGCCGGGCTGGATCGCCCAGTGGCACGAGATGATCAAGGAGCCGGGCTCCCGCATCGGCCGCCCGCGCCAGATCTACACCGGCGAGGTCCTGCGCGACTTCGTCCCGGTCGAGGCCCGCTGAGGCTCCCGAGCCCGCTGAGCCGTGGAGCCGCCCCGGCTCCCGGGCCGCTGAGGCTCGCACCCCGCTGACCTGCTCCGGACAGCGAGAAGCGCCCCGCCGGCCGATCCCCCCACGGGTCGGCGAGCGGGGCGCTTCCCATACCCCGGACGGATTCCCCCCACGGGATCCGGGCCGGGCGTCTCGCGCGCGATCTGCCGGGGTACGTACGTTCGGGAGGGCCGCTCAAAGCTCCCCGGTGCACGTGCCCCGGCCTACGCTTGCCTGGGACGTCCCCCAAGACATCCCATGAACGTCCCCCAAGACGTTCGTGGCATCGCCCATTTAGACTCGCGAGCCGTCCAAATGGTTACCCCCAAATATCTGTGATCTAGATCTCTTTGTGAAGGTCTCGTGTGTCACGTGAAGGTGAATTCACGAGAACGATCGCAGGCGCAGGCTGTTGGTGACGACGAAAACGGACGAGAAGGCCATGGCCGCGCCCGCGATCATGGGGTTCAGCAGCCCCGCCGCGGCCAGCGGCAGCGCCGCCACGTTGTAGCCGAAGGCCCAGAAGAGGTTGCCCTTGATGGTGCCGAGGGTGCGGCGGGCGAGGCGGATGGCGTCGGCGGCGACGCGCAGGTCGCCCCGTACGAGGGTGAGGTCGCCGGCCTCGATGGCGGCGTCGGTGCCGGTGCCCATGGCGAGGCCGAGGTCGGCCTGTGCGAGTGCCGCCGCGTCGTTGACGCCGTCGCCGACCATGGCGACGGACCGCCCTTCGGTCTGGAGGCGCTTGACGACGTCGACCTTGTCCTCGGGCATGACCTCGGCGATGACGTGTTCCGGGTCGATGCCGACCTCGGCGGCGACGGCCTCGGCGACGGCGCGGTTGTCCCCGGTGAGCAGCATCGGCGTGAGGCCGAGTCCCTGCAGCCGGCGGATGGCCTGCGCGCTGCCGTCCTTCACCGCGTCGGCGACGGTCAGGGCACCCCGCAGCCGCCCGTCCCACGCCACCAGTACCGTCGTGACGCCGGTCCGCTCCGCCGGTACGGCGACACCGGCCTCCTCCAGCAGCCGGGCCCGCCCGGCCAGCACCTCGTGCCCGTCGACCACTCCCCGCACCCCGAGCCCCGGCACGTTCGCGAAGGCGTCCGGTACCGGCAGGGCTCCCACGCGTTCGGCGGCGCCCGCCGCGACGGCGCGGGCCACCGGGTGCTCGGAGGCGTGCTCCAGGGCGCCCGCCAGCCGCAGCAGCTCGTGCGGGTCCGTGCCGTTCGCCGGGTGCACACCCTGGAGGGTCATCCGGCCCTCGGTGACCGTGCCGGTCTTGTCGAGGACGATGGTGTCGACGCGGCGGGTGGTCTCCAGGACCTCGGGGCCCTTGATGAGGATGCCGAGCTGGGCGCCGCGTCCGGTGCCGACCATCAGCGCCGTGGGTGTGGCCAGGCCGAGGGCGCAGGGGCAGGCGATGATCAGCACGGCCACGGCGGCCGTGAACGCGGCGGTCGCGTCACCGGTCAGCGCCAGCCAGGCGAGCAGGGTGCCCAGGGCGATCAGCAGCACGACCGGGACGAACACGGCGGAGATCCGGTCGGCGAGCCGCTGCACCGCCGCCTTGCCGCTCTGCGCCTCCTCGACGAGCCGTGCCATCCGGGCGAGCTGCGTGTCGGCGCCGACCCGGACCGCCTCCACGACCAGGCGGCCGGAGGAGTTGAGCGTGGCGCCCGTGACGGGGTCGCCCGCGGAGACGTCCACGGGCACGGACTCGCCGGTGAGCATGGAGGCGTCGACGGCGGACGTGCCCTCGACGACCGTGCCGTCGGTGGCGATCTTCTCCCCGGGCCGGACCAGGAACCGGTCGCCCACGCGCAGTTCCGCGGTGGGCACGCGCACCTCGCGGCCGCCCCTCAGGACGGTGACCTCCTTGGCGCCCAGCTCCATCAGCGCCCGCAGCGCCGCGCCCGCCTTCCGCTTGGCGCGCGCCTCCAGGTAGCGGCCGAGGAGCAGGAAGGTGACGACGCCCGCGGCCACCTCCAGGTAGATCGCGGACGAGCCGTCCGCCCGGTCGGCCGTCCAGGCGAAACCGTGGCGCATCCCGGTCGTTCCGGCCGCGCCGAGGAGAAGCGCCCACAGGGACCAGCCGAACGCGGCCAGCGTCCCCAGGGAGATCAGCGTGTCCATGGTCGCGGCCCCGTGGCGGAGGTTCGCCCACGTGGCACGGTGGAACGGCAGCCCGCCCCACAGGACGACGGGTGTGGCGAGGGCGAGCGACAGCCACTGCCACCCGGTGAACTGGAGGGCCGGCACCATGGCCAGCAGCACGACGGGCACCGCCAGCACGGCGGAGACGACCAGCCTGCGGCGCAGTCCGGTCAGTTCCTCGGGCGGCCTGATCCGCTCCGCGGTGTAGCCGGTCCGGACGACCGTCGCGATCAGGTCGGCGACCTCCACGCCCGGGGCGTGGGAGACCCGCGCCTTCTCGGTGGCGTAGTTGACGCTCGCGGTGACGCCGTCCATGCGGTTGAGCTTCTTCTCGACGCGGGCCGCGCAGGAGGCGCAGGTCATGCCGCCGATGGTCAGCTCGGTGGTCCTGGGTGCTGCCATGGGGTGTTCCAGGGGGGTGCGGGGTGGGCGGGCCGTGCCGTCGGCCGGTACGGCCCGCCCGAGGCGTTCAGGCCCGGCCGGCCAGCTCGTACCCGGCCTCGTCGACGGCGGCCCGTACGGCCTCGTCGTCCAGCGGGGCCGCCGAGACGACGGTGACCTGGCCGGTGGAGGCCACGGCCTTCACGGAGGTGACGCCGGGGATCGCCGAGATCTCCTCGCTCACGGCGCCCTCGCAGTGTCCGCAGGTCATTCCGGTGACCTGGTAGACGGTGGTGACGCCGTCGGCCGGGACGCCGGCGGTGCCGTCGTGGCAGGAGCCGGTGGGCGAGCAGCAGGAGCCGGTGGCCTGGGGAAGCTCGGTCTTCGTCTCGGCGGTCATGGCGTTCTCCTCTTTCGCGGCTGGTCGCGCGGCTGATTTCTCGGCTGACGCGGTACTGACGTTGCAGGGTGGGGGCATATCGAGCGTACGAAATGCCTGGTGCGTCCGAGGCGCACGGGCACTGCCGTGCTCCCTGACACCTTCACTCTATACCCCTAGGGGGTATGAACGCCAGCGTTGCCGCTCCGCCCCGCCGATGCGGCGTCCGGGTACCCGCGGTGCTCCGCCCACTCGCGGGCGAGCACCGCCATGGACACGGAGTCGATCCACTCGCCCTCGTGCAGCACCGCCTCGCGCTCCACGCCCTCGCGGACGAAGCCGACCCGCTCGTACACCCGCTGGGCGCGCGGGTTGAACGCCAGCACGCCGAGCGAGACGCGGTGCAGGCCGAGCCGTTCGAAGGCGTACGCGAGGAGCAGCCGGATCGCCTCGGTGCCCAGCCCGCGGTCCCGCCCCCCGGGGCCGATCAGCACCCGGAAGACACAGCTCCTGTTGAGCTCGTCCCATTCGTAGAGCACCAGCTCGCCGACGAGCCTCCCGGACGCCCGGTCCACCAGGCCCAGGTCCAGGCGGTCCGCCTGCTCGCTGCGGGAGTCGTACCAGGAGCGCAGCTGCTCGTACGAGAAGCTGCGCTCGCCGCTGCCGGTGAGCCGTACGACCTCGGGGTCGTCGAGGATGGCCGCCATGGTGGTGGTGTCGGCCTCGGTGAAGGGCCGCAGGAGCACCTTGTCGCCGGTGAGTATCGGCTTGTGGGCGAAGGTGACCCGCCCGCCGTCGGTGCGCGGGTCGTCGTGGATGTCGGTCATGGGGTGATCGTTCGGCGCCGCCTCGTCCCGCCGCAACGCATTAAAGCCCCGTACCGCGTCGGTACGGGGCGGGGGAGGGCTTCCGTCAGTCCCTGCGGCCGCGGTTGCCGGGCCGGTTGGCGACCCAGATCCGGATCGTGTCCGCGTACCAGTAGGGCTTGCCGCCCTCGACATGGTCCGGCTGCGGGAGCAGCCCGTGCTTGCGGTACGAGCGGACGGTGTCCGGCTGGACCCGGATGTGTGCGGCGATCTCCTTGTAGGACCAGAGCCTTCTGTCAGCCATCGGTGGCACCTCCCTGCGCGCGCCGCGGCGCGACCCGGGAGGGTCGTCGGGGGAGCCGTGGCGCGAACTGGCGATCACCAGCCCTGTGCCCGCCCCGCGACACAGAGTGAGCGCTCGGTGTCAGGCTGTTGAACGCCTGTGACGGAAAACCCGCGTAACCCGGACATGTGTTACGTGTGTGATGCAGGAGAAGCTCTGTGCACCGGATGCCGGAGACCGGGCCACGGGCACCCCCCGGCGGCGGTACGGTGCAGGGGACGGGGGACGTAGCGAACTGCACGGCAGGGAAAGCCTGTTCGGCGGCCGGTGCCTCCGCCCCCGGATCGCCTCCGGCGCGCAGGCCCTTCGCCCTGGCAGGAGCGAAGCGCGAGCGACGACTCCCCGCCCGCCACGGCCCCGCGCCGGAGGTCCCGCCGGGCCCCGCACGCGTGGCGCCCACATGTGTCTACGCGGGGCGGGGAAGGGCAGACACAGTGTCCGGCGCGCCCTCCGCCACCGCGTGGTGGGATGTGCCCGTGGCCGACACCGCGACCCGCCCCGAAGGAGTACGCACGTCATGACGAAGAACGTCCACCACTGGATCGGTGGCAAGACCGTCGAGGGCACCTCGGGCCAGTGGGGCCCCGTCACCGACCCGGCGACCGGTGAGATCACCACCCGCGTGGCCCTCGCCTCCGCCGCCGAGGTCGGCACGGCCGTCGCCGCGGCCAAGGCCGCCTTCGCCACCTGGGGCACGTCGTCGCTGGCCCAGCGCACCGCGGTCCTGTTCCGCTACCGCGCCCTGCTCGACGCCCACCGCGACGAGCTGGCCGCGCTCATCACCGCCGAGCACGGCAAGGTCCACTCCGACGCGCTCGGCGAGGTCGCCCGCGGCCTGGAGATCGTCGAGCTGGCCTGCGGGATCACCACCCAGCTCAAGGGCGAGCTGTCCACGCAGGTGTCCCAGCGGGTCGACGTCGCCGCGATCCGCCAGCCGCTCGGCGTGGTGGCCGGCATCACCCCGTTCAACTTCCCGGCGATGGTGCCGATGTGGATGTTCCCGCTGGCCGTCGCCTGCGGCAACACCTTCGTCCTCAAGCCCAGCGAGAAGGACCCGTCGGCCGCCAACCGGCTCGCCGAGCTGGCCGCCGAGGCCGGGCTGCCCGACGGCGTCCTCAACGTCGTCCACGGCGACAAGACCGCCGTCGACGCGCTGCTGGAGCACCCCGACGTGGCCGCCGTGTCCTTCGTGGGCTCCACGCCCATCGCCCGGTACATCCACCGGAAGGCCACCGAGCACGGCAAGCGCGTCCAGGCGCTCGGCGGGGCGAAGAACCACATGCTGGTCCTGCCCGACGCCGACCTCGACGCGGCCGCCGACGCCGCGGTCTCCGCCGCGTACGGTTCCGCGGGCGAGCGCTGCATGGCGATCTCGGCCGTCGTCGCCGTGGGCTCCGTCGGCGACGCCCTCGTCGAGAAGATCCGCGAGCGCGCCGAGAAGATCAAGATCGGCCCCGGTACGGACCCGGAGTCCGAGATGGGCCCGCTGATCACCGCGGCCCACCGCGACAAGGTCGCCTCGTACGTCACGGGCGCGGCGGACGAGGGCTGCGAGGTCGTCCTCGACGGCACCGGGTACACCGTCGACGGCCACGAGAACGGCCACTGGATCGGCCTGTCCCTCCTCGACAGGGTGCCGACCACCGCCAAGGCCTACCAGGACGAGATCTTCGGCCCGGTCCTGTGCGTCCTGCGTGCCGAGACGTACGAGGAGGGCGTCGCGCTCATCAACGCCTCGCCGTTCGGCAACGGCACCGCGATCTTCACCCGCGACGGCGGCGCGGCCCGCCGCTTCCAGCTGGAGGTCCAGGCCGGCATGGTCGGCGTCAACGTCCCCATCCCGGTGCCCGTCGGCTACCACTCCTTCGGCGGCTGGAAGGACTCCCTCTTCGGCGACCACCACATCTACGGCAACGACGGCGTGCACTTCTACACGCGCGGCAAGGTCGTCACCACGCGCTGGCCCGACCCCTCCGAGGCCCCGGCCGGCATCGACCTGGGCTTCCCCCGCAACCACTGACGCCCCGGCGTACGGGGCCCGCTCCGGCGGCCGGTTCAGAACTCCCAGCCGAGCATCGCGAACCGGCCCTCGTCGCGGGCCCCCGCCGACCGGTACGTGGCCAGTGCCGCGTCGTTGTCCGTGTCCACCCCCACCCACAGGCCGTAGCAGCCGCGCTCGCGGGCGACCGCGGCCAGCGCCTCCGTCAGGGCGCGGCCGATGCCCCGCCGGCGGTACGGTTCGTCCACGGCCAGCTCGTACAGGCACATCTCGCCGCCCTTGTCGGGGTGGAGCATCTCGATGCCCGACACCATCCCGACCGGCACCCCGTCCTCGTAGGCGAGGAGCATGAGGTGCCCCGGCGCCGCCAGAAAACGCTCGCACCACTCGGGGCGCGCCGGGCCGTCGTACAGGTGCTCGGCGGCGGTCAGCTCGGCGACCGTCGTCGCCCGGCGGATCTCCACGGGAGGCCTCCTCGTACCGCGTTCGGTGTACGCCGACGCTACGGCGTACTCCTCAAGGAGGCGAACGACTTCCGACCGGCGGCAGCCGAGCCGGAGCCGCTTTCCGCTTAGGGTCGGGACATGCAGATCCGACTTCCCCGGGCGGCCCGGCGCTGGCCGGCGCTCGCCGCAGCCGTCGCGCTGCTCGCCGGTGCCGGGACCTGGACCGCCGTCGCCTCCGACGGCGAACCCGCCGTGCACCGCGAGGACACGGTCATGGAGATGCCGGGCGCCAGGATCGACACCTCGTTCTTCACCACGGGCGAGGGGCGGCGGCCCGCCGTCCTCCTCGGCCATGGCTTCGGCGGAAGCAAGGACGACGTCCGTGCCCAGGCCGAGCGACTCGCGCGGGACGGCTACGCCGTGCTCACCTGGACCGCCCGTGGCTTCGGCCGGTCCACCGGCCGCATCGGGCTCAACGACCCCGCCCACGAGGTCAAGGACGTCCAGCGGCTCGTCGACTGGCTCGCCCGCCGCCCCGAGGTGCGGCTCGACAAGGCCGGCGACCCGCGCGTGGGCGTCTCCGGCGTCTCGTACGGCGGGGCGATCTCGCTGCTCGCCGCCGGGTACGACAGCCGCGTAGACGCGATCGCGCCGCAGATCACGTACTGGAACCTGGCCGACGCCCTGTTCCCCGACGGCGTCTTCAAGAAGCTGTGGGCGGGGATCTTCTTCACGACCGGTTCGGGGACGACCGGCCCCGGCCCGGACGGCCCCGCCCCGGACGGCCCCGGCCCGGACGGCTCCGGAGCCGACCGTCCTGGAACGGCCGCCTCCGGTCCGGGCACCGGCCGCTCCCGAACCGGCGGCCCCGAGGCCGATGCCTGTGGGCGGTTCCAGCCCGAGCTGTGCGCCATGTACGAGCGGGTCGCCGTGTCCGGCACCCCCGACGCCGCCGCCCGCTCCCTGCTGGAGGCGCGCAGCCCGTCCGCCGTCGGCCACCGCATCAAGGTGCCCACGCTGATCGTGCAGGGCCAGTCCGACTCGCTCTTCCCGCTGGGTCACGCCGACGCCATGGCCAGGGCCGTCGCCGCCAACGGCGCGCCCGTGGCCGTCGACTGGATCGCGGGCGGCCACGACGGCGGCGACCGCGAGACCGCCCGCGTCGAGGGCCGGGTCACCGACTGGTTCGACCGGTACCTGAAGGACGACACCGGCGCCGCCACCGGCCCCGCGTTCCGCGTCAGCCGCACCGGCGGCGTCGACTCCACCGACGGCCAGGCCCGGCTGCGGGGCGCGTCCGCCGAGCGCTACCCGGGCCTGCGGGCCGGCGCCCGCACCGTCCCGCTCAGCGGCCCGCCGCAGACCTTCCGCAACCCCGCCGGGGCAGCACCGCCCGGCGTGTCCGCCGTGCCCGGGGTCGGCGGCGGACTGTCCCAGCTGTCCTCCCTCGGCCTCGGCGTGTCCCTCGACTTCCCCGGCCAGTACGCCCGGTTCGACTCCGCGCCGCTCACCGAGCCGCTGCGCGTCACCGGCTCGCCCACCGTCCGCGTGAAGGTCACCTCCGACAGCGGCACGGCCGTGCTGTTCGGCAAGGTGTACGACGTGGGGCCCGACGGGCGCCAACAGGTCCTGCCCGCCCAGCTCGTGGCACCCGTCCGCGTCGACGGCGCACGCGGCGGCAAGGACGTCGCGCTGACCCTGCCCGCGATCGACCACGAGGTCGAGGCCGGGCACCGGCTGCGGCTGGTCCTCGCCGCCACCGACCTCGGCTACGCCTCCCCGGCCGCCCCCGCCGCGTACACCGTGGCCCTGGCCGGCGACGGGCTCTCCGTACCGACCGCGCCCGCCGTGACCACCCAGGCCGCCGGACTGCCCTGGTGGGTGTGGGGCCTGCCGGCCGCCGGCGCGGTCGTCGCCGCGGCGCTGCTGCTCACCGCCCGCCGCCGTACCACCGCACCCGCGCCCGACCCGGAGCTCGCCGGCGTCCCGCTCACCATCAGCGGACTGACGAAGCGTTACGCCGGGTCCGCCGACCGGTACGCGGTACGCGACCTGTCCTTCCGCGTCGAAAAGGGCCAGGTCCTCGGACTCCTCGGCCCCAACGGCGCCGGAAAGACCACCACCCTGCGCATGCTGATGGGCCTGATCACCCCCGACGAGGGCGAGATCCGGGTCTTCGGCCACGCGATCCGGCCCGGCGCCCCCGTCCTGTCCCGCGTCGGCGCCTTCGTCGAGGGCGCGGGCTTCCTGCCGCACCTGTCGGGCCGGGAGAACCTGGAGCTGTACTGGCGGGCCACCGGCCGCCCCGCCGGGGACGCCCACATCGACGAGGCGCTGGAGATCGCCGGGCTCGGCGACGCGCTCGCCCGCGCCGTACGCACCTACTCGCAGGGCATGCGCCAGCGGCTCGCCATCGCCCAGGCCATGCTGGGCCTGCCGGACCTGCTGATCCTCGACGAACCGACCAACGGGCTCGACCCGCCGCAGATCCGCGAGATGCGGGACGTGATGATCCGGTACGCGGCCGGTGGCCGGACCGTCATCGTCTCCAGCCACCTCCTCGCGGAGGTCGAGCAGTCCTGCACCCACCTGGTGGTGATGGACCGCGGCCGGCTCGTCCAGGCGGGCCCGGTCGCGGAGATCACCGGTGGCGGCGACACGCTGCTCGTGACCACCGCCGGCGAGGTGCCGGACCCGCTGGTCGACAAGATCGGCGCGCTGCCCGGCATCGGCACGGCGGCCCGCACGGACGGCGGGCTGCTGGTCCGCCTCGACGGCGCGTCCGCCACCGCCCTCATCGCCGAACTCGTCCGGCTCGACGTGCCGGTGACGGGCGTGGGGCCGCACCGCCGCCTGGAGGACGCGTTCCTCACCCTGATCGGAGGAGGCTCCGCATGACCGCGCTGCTCGACTCGGCGCCCGGCTACCGGGCCGGGCTCACCCTGCCTCTGCGCGTCGAGGCCGTACGGCAGCTCAAGCGGCGCCGTACGTACGTGATGGGCGCGGTCCTCGCCGCCCTGCCGTTCGTGCTGATCGCCGCGTTCGCGATCGGCGGCGGCCCCGACGGGCGCGGCAACGAGCGGATCACGCTCATGGACACGGCCACCGCGTCCGCCGCGAACTTCGCCGCGACCTGCCTGTTCGTCTCGGCCGGGTTCCTGCTGGTGATCCCGGTGGCCCTGTTCTTCGGCGACACCGTGGCCTCCGAGGCCGGCTGGTCGTCGCTGCGCTATCTGCTCGCCGCGCCCGTGCCGCGCGCCCGGCTGCTGTGGTCGAAGCTGGCCGTGGCGCTCGGCTTCAGCGCCGCGGCGATGGTGCTGCTGCCGCTGGTGGCGCTCGCCGCGGGCACCGTCGCCTACGGGTGGGGGCCGCTGCGGCTGCCCACGGGCGGCGCGCTGGCGGCGGGCGACAGCGTGGGGCGGCTCGGGATCGCGGTCGCGTTCGTGCTGGTCTCCCAACTGGTCACGGCCGGGCTCGCGTTCTGGCTGTCCACCAGGACCGACGCACCGCTCGGCGCGGTCGGCGGCGCGGTCGGCCTGACCATCGTCGGCAACGTCCTGGACGCGGTCACCGCGCTCGGCGACTGGCGCGACTACCTGCCCGCGCACTGGCAGTTCGCCTGGATCGACGCGCTCCAGCCCCAGCTGGAGTGGGGCGGCATGGTGAAGGGGGCGGCCGTGTCGGTCGCGTACGCGCTCGTCCTGTTCGCCCTGGCGTTCCGCGGCTTCGCGCGCAAGGACATCGTGTCGTAGCGCGCACCCGGGCCACGCGGCCGGTCAGAGCCAGCCGCGGCGGGCCGCCTCCGCTCCGGCGCGGAAGCGGCTCGTCGTGCCCAGCGCGGCCAGCAGCTCGCCCACCCGGCGGCTGTACGTGCGCCCCGATATGCCGAGCCGGGCGGCGGCCGTCTCGTCCGTCAGCCCGGCCAGCATCGCGTCCAGCACCGGCCGCAGCCGCGGTGGCAGCGCGGCCTGCGGGGACGCCACGTCGCCCAGGTCCTGCCCGGCCTCCCACCATGCGTGGTGGGCCCGCACCAGGGCCTGCACGACGACCGGGTCACGGATCAGCAGCAGCCCGTTGTACAGCAGCTCCAGGTCCAGCGGCACGGCCGCGACCGTCCGGTCCACGACGATCATCTTGAACGGGATCGTCTCCGTCAGCCGCGCCCTCCCCGGCAGCCGCGCCGCCGTCGCCACGTCGGCGGCCGTCACCCGGGCCAGCGCGTGCCGCGGCACCACCTGCCGTACCGTACGGACCCGCTCCGCCGCCGCCCGTACGCAGCTGCCCGCCAATTCGATGAACGGCTCCGGGACCGGCTGCCCCAGGCTCGCCGAGGGGTCGTCGAACGTCAGCACCTCGCGGCGGGCCGACTCGGTGAGCGCGGCGAGCGCCGCGCAGATGTGCCGCGTGCCCCGCACGCACTGGCCGGCGGGCCGCGGCGCCTGCGGCGGGGCAGCCCGCGCCGCCGCCTCTCGTGAGGCCGCCCGGCCCAGCACGGAGCCCGGGACGTTCGCCACGGCTGACCACCCCCGCCATCCCCTGGGAACTACGCCACTCCATGTACTCACGTGACTTCACACGGTGACAAGAGCCCCTGGGGTCGATGGCGAGTCCAAGCCAAGCCCTTCGCATGGGCCCGAGGACGCGACACTCTGACCGATTCGGCCCGCGCCGACCGCCATCGGGGTGAGCCCGCAACCGGTTTGCACTACTGCGAATGGCGGCCCCCCGTAGGGCGTGCCCCGATGGTGCTGTGGCCCCTCGCCGATGACGGGCCACGGATCCCGCCCCGGGATCCCCCCTCCATCGGACATGGATGACGACTCTGATGCGCATGCACCGCTGGGCCGGTACGGCCCTCACCTGTTTCGCCCTCACCGGCATACCCGCCGGACCCGCTGTCGCCGTCGACCACGTGGACAACGCGTTCCTGCGCGCGAGCCACCAGAGCAACCTGGCGGAGATCGCCCTCTCGCAGGACGCCAAGAAGAACGCCACCACCTCGTGCGTGAAGGAGGTGGCCGCCAAGCTGGAAGCCGACCACAGGAAGCTCGACGCCGACACCAAGGCCCTCTCCGACAAGCTCGGCGTGGACCTGCCCGTCGCCCCCACCGCCGAGCAGCAGCAGACGCTCGCCGACGTCATGGCCAAGGCCAAGACCCCCGCGTACGACGCCGCGTGGCTGAAGACGCAGGAAGCCGCGCACGAGAAGAGCCTCGCGCGCATCGACGGCCAGATCGCCGAGGGAAGGAACGCCGAGATCACCGCGGCGGCCAAGGCGGCCCGCCCCGTGGTGGCCGGCCACCTGGAGATGGTCCGCGGCGGCACCTGCCACGCCGGTTCCACCGGCATAGGCACCGGCACCACCGGCACCACGCCGAAGCGGATCCACACCGGGAACGGCGGCCAGGCCGAGCTGGCGGCCGACGTGCCCGTCTTCGTCACGGTGCCCGCCGTCGCCCTGGGCGGCGTCCTGGTCGCCGCCGGCGCCTTCTGGGCCGCCGGGCGCATCCGCCGGAACGACCCCCGCTGACCCATGGGCGGCTGGACGCAGACCGACCCCGGCCCGGGCAAGCTCCTCGTCTGGGCCGGGCTCGCGGCGACCGCATCAGGGGTCCTCGCCCTGCTGCTCCCGGCGGCACCGCCGCACCCCGCCGACGCGGGAGCCGTGCCCCACGGCACCGCCGCCCCCGGCCGCGCGGCGGGCGCCCACTCGCCGCCGGTGACGCTCACCGTGCCGGGCCACGTCGCCGCGCTGCCCATCGACCCGGTCGCCGCCGCCCGCGACGGCTCCCTCGCCGTGCCGCCCTCGCCGTCCCGCCTGGGCTGGTGGGCGCTCGGCGCACACCCCGGCGCCCCGCACGGCACCGTCCTGCTGGCCGGCCACATCGACTCGGCCGAGGAGGGCGCCGGCCCCTTCGAGGCGCTGCACGCCGTGCCCCTCGGCGCCCGGGCGCAGGTCTCCGCCGCCGACGGCACCCGCCACACGTACCGCATCGTCGCGCGCCGCACGTACCGCAAGGACGCCCTGCCCAAGGACCTGTTCACGGCGCGGGGCACGCCCCGGCTCGTCCTCGTCACCTGCGCCGGCGACTTCGACCCCGACACCCGCGTATACGCCGAGAACCTGATCCTGTACGGGGTGCCGGCCTGAGCGCCGACTCCTTACGGCTCCATGACGCCGGGGCGCGCCCCCGTGCCGGGGCCGCCGCGGCGGCCTAGCGTCGCCGTATGCGCGTACTCGTCACCGGAGGAGCCGGGTTCATCGGCTCGCACATCGTCGACGCCCTGACCGCCCGGGGCCACGAGCCCGTCGTCCTGGACGCCCTGCTGCCCACCGCCCACGGCGACGCCGCCCAGCCGCCGCCGGGCTGCTGCACCTGGACGTCCGCGACGCCGGCGCCGTGCGCGTCGCGCTGCGCGGTGTGGACGCGGTGTGCCACCAGGCAGCCATGGTGGGGCTCGGCAAGGACTTCGCCGACGCGCCCGCGTACGTCTCCTGCAACGACCTCGGGACGGCGGTGCTGCTCGCCGCGATGGCGGAGGCCGGGGTGGGGCGGCTGGTGCTGGCCGGGTCGATGGTGGTCTACGGGGAGGGGCGCTACGACTGTCCGGCGCACGGTACGGTCCGGCCCGGGCCGCGCGCCGAACGCGACCTGCTGGCCGGGCTGTTCGAGCCGCGGTGCCCGACGTGCGGGGCCGCCCTGGCGCCCGGACTCGTCGGTGAGGACGCCCCCGTGGACCCGCGCAACGTGTACGCGACGACGAAACTGGCGCAGGAGCACCTGGCCGCCGCGTGGGCGCGGGCGACCGGGGGCCGGGCCGTGTCGCTGCGCTACCACAACGTGTACGGGCCGCGGATGCCGCGCGACACCCCGTACGCGGGCGTGGCGTCGCTGTTCCGGTCGGCGCTGGCGCGGGGCGAGGCGCCCCGGGTGTTCGAGGACGGCGGCCAGCGGCGGGACTTCGTGCACGTACGGGACGTGGCCGCGGCCGGCGCGACGGCGCTGGAGGCGATCGGCGAGCGGCCGGCGGGTACGTTCACCGCGTACAACACGGGCAGCGGAGAGCCGCACACCGTGGGGGAGATGGCGGAGGCGCTGGCCGCCGCGCACGGTGGGCCGCGGCCCGTGGTGACGGGCGAGTTCCGGCTCGGCGACGTGCGGCACATCACCGCGGACTCGGCGCGGCTGCGGGCCGAGCTGGGGTGGAAGCCCGAGGTCGGGTTCGCCGAGGGGATGGCGGAGTTCGCGGCGAGCGGCCTGCGGGACTGAACGAGCGAGCGGCGGAAAGGGGGCGAGCCCCGGGAGGAACGTTCCTCCCGGGGCTCGCCCGTGTGTACGGGGTCCGGTCAGCCGAAGGCGCGGCCGAACGCACCGCCCGCCGCCGGCAGACCGCCGGTGCCGGGCTTGTACGTGGTCACCGTGCCGGCCGCACCGGTGCGGGCACCGGTCGCGTTGCCCCACGGCAGGGCGTACGCGGCACCGTACGAGGCGGTGTTGGGCACGCCGACGTACAGGCGGGTCGAGGTGGCGGCCAGGTAGGAGCCGACCGCGTGGCCCGCGGTGGGCGTGCCGGGCAGGCCGGAGGCGTTGCCCTGCTCGATCCAGTAGTCGTTGGCGCCCGCGGCGCCGAACGGGTAGAAGGTCTGCACCGCACCGGCGCCCGCGACGGTGCCGACGGCCTCGCCCGGGATGCCGACGGCGAGCACGAGGGTCGTGGCCGAGCCGACCGAACGCGGTGCCAGGTTGGCAAGGACGACCTCGGCGCCGAACTTGTCGCCGGACTCCGCGGCGCCCGCCACGTCGGTGACCTCGGCCTGGATGACCGACGCCTGGGTGATCGTGCCGGAGGCGGCGACGCGGACGGTGTGGACGGAGCCCGCGTCGGTCTTGGTGGCCGTGTTCACCACGAGGTCCTCACCGGGCGAGCCGATGGCGATGACCGTGTCCGTCGCGGTGGCCGCGCCGGACGGGCGGTACTCGACGGCGGCGAGCGAGGCGCCGAACTGGTCGCCGGGCTCGGCGCCGCCGCTGATGAACGTCTCGTCCTGGTTGAAGCCCATGACCGGCGTCGGGATGTTGTCGGTGTTCAGGTCGTGCTTGAGCACCTGCACGCCACCGGCGTTGGCCTCGGTGCCGATGTATTCACCGGGGGAGCCGATCACGACGTGGTTCGCGGAGGCCGCGACGGCGGAGCCGAACTTGTCGGCCGCCTCGGCCGTACCCGCGATGCCGGGCTTGTCCTGGTGGATCGCGATGTTGTGGGAGCCGCGCAGGTAGTGCGTGCTGCCCGCGTCGGTGACGGTGCCCAGGTCCTCGCCGGGCACGCCGATCACCAGGTAGGGCTCCCCGGCCGCCGTGTGGCCGGCCGCGACGGCGTGGCCGAGGCGGTCACCGCTCTCGGGGGCCGAGGCGAGCAGCGCGCCCGCGCCCTTGCCCTGGACCAGGTCGAGGGCCGCCTGGCCCGTGCCGATGCCGCCGGCGGCGCCGAAGAGGATGTGGACCGCGCCGGCGTCGGTCTTGTTGGCGCTGTCCACGGCGATGTCCTCGGCCGGGACGCCGACGACGAGGTCGGTGTAGCCGTCCTCGTTCCAGTCGACGGTGTCCAGGGTCTCGCCGTACCAGTCGCTGGCCTCGGCGCCGCCGGGGATGTAGGCCTGGTCCTGGTTCAGCTCGGCGGTGCCCTTGCCGCCGCCGTAGACGAGGCGGATGACACCGGCGTTCGTGTCCGTGCCGACGGTGGCCTTCGGGTCGCCGACCGCGATGTCCTCGGCGCCGTCGCCGTTGAAGTCGGTGAAGCGCGGGGCGTTGACCTTCGACGTCACCCAGGACGCCAGGCCGTCGGCGCGGGCCTCGACGGCGCCCGTACGGGTCTCGGCCGCGTCGATGCCGTAGCAGCCGCCCTGGTAGGAGCGGCTGTTGACGGCGACCACCTGGGGCACGCCGTTGACGAAGCGCAGGGCCGGGCCACCGGTGTCGCCCATGCAGACCGAGGCACCGTTCTGGCCGGTCACGGCGACGTCGTTGTCGGTCACCGAGTCGACGGTGAACGTGCCGCTGTGCAGCTTGATGGGCGCCCACTCGTCCTTCGTACGGCCGTAGCCGGCGACCTTCAGCGACTCGCCGGCCGCGGCCGCGGTGGCGCTGACGGCGACGGGCGCGACGCTGGTGACGGGCCGGCTGAGCCGGGCCAGGACGATGTCGCGGGAGGGGTGCGCGACCAGCTCGACGACGTTGCGGACCTCACCGGTCGTCGTGGCGAGGTCGGTGCGGCCGATGATGGCGGTGGTCTTCAGCTTCGGCGCGCCGGCGGGCACGGCGAGGCTCACGGCCGGGTCGTCGGCGAAGCAGCTGGCGGCGGTGAGCAGCCACTCGCGGTCGACGAGGGCGGCGGAGCAGCCGCGCTGGCCGTTGCCGATGTTCAGGACCGCGGTGAACGCGAGCGAGCCCTCGGCCTCGGGGATGCCGGTGACGGCGGCGGCGGGCGTGGCGGTCAGGGCCAGGGGCGCCGCGATGAGGGCCGCGGTCAGCGCGGCCAGCCCGGCGTTGCGGGCGTGGTGTGGACGATGCATGACCAATTCCTTGAAACGGGGCGGGATCGGGTGGCCGGGCAGGGCGCACCGGGTCCCGTGAGGGGCGGGAGAGGCGCTACTTGGAGGCGATGATCTCGACGAGCATGTGCTCGCGCCCGTCCGGATCGGCGCTCTCGCCGACCGGCGTCCAGGAGTTCTTGTCGACGTTGAACTTCTTCTCCTCGGTGTTCACCGTCATGGTGACCGAGGTGGTGTAGTCGTTGCCCTTGATGCCGTAGACGGACGGCAGCTCCAGGCTGAGGTAGCCCTTGTTCCCGGTGAACCGGAAGCAGATCTTCTCCTTGCTGCGCGCCCACACCTCCAGCAGGCCGGCCGGGCCGCAGTCGGTGAGCACGATGTGGCCGTCGCCGCGCTTGAGGAGGAAGCCCTTCTCGGCGAGGATCTTGTCGGCCTGCGGGTAGTTGAAGTCCTCCACCGCGTAGCCGGGCGCCGCGTCGGCGACCGAGCCGATCGCCGGCGCGTCCGGCGACGCACCGGCTCCGCCGGTCGTCAGGGCCAGCACGGCGGCACCGGCGACCGCTCCCGCGACCAGCAGACGAGAAATCAACCTCATAGGGATCTCGTTTCGTGTTCTTCGTGAGATGACAAAGACGCATGCAGAGGCCAGCTCCCATGCGTGTGAAGGCGCCGTGAAATTCCGTCCGTTCAGGATCGGTTCGGCGAAGGTCGTGAAAAGGGACACTCCGGATCTTCCAGAGATGCTGCGTCAACTCCCCCCGCCGCGACGCCACTTAACCGGATCCTGTGGTTCGGTTCGGCGCGATCATTGTTATCACCTCGAACAGCGCGCACAAGAGTTCGCCCAGGTGCCGGGCTGTTCGGGCGGCTGTGCGGGTCTGTCGTTCTGTGGCTGTTTGGCTGATTCTCGCCCCTGGGGTGCGGCCCGCGTTCAGGGGCCGCATTCGGGTCGTCCGGTGCCGAAGTGCCGTGGTGACGAGCGTGGTTCGCCCTTTTGCGCTTCTCCCCGGGGGTAAAGAAGCGGTAAATTCCTGTGAGGGGTGTGCGACCGTCGTACGCCCTTGCCGTGAGGGGCGCGGGCCCTTTCCAGGAGGTTCTCCCTTACGCGCCCGCCGGTTCCGCCGCCGTCGGCAGGGTGACCTCGAAGCGGCAGCCGCCCTCCACGTTCCGTACCTTCGCCCGGCCCGCGTGGGCCTCCACGATGCCGCGCACGATGGCCAGGCCCAGGCCCGCCCCCGCCGGAGGGGTACGGGCCTCGCTGCCGCGCCAGCCCGTGTCGAACACCCGGGGCAGATCCCCCTCCGGGATGCCCCCGCAGCCGTCCGTCACCGACAGCACCACCATGCCGTCCCGCCGCTCGGCGGCCACCGCGACGGTGCCGTCCGCCGGGGTGTGCCGGATCGCGTTCACCAGCAGGTTCGCCAGCACCCGGGTCATCTCCCTGCCGTCCACCTCCACCGGGACGGCGTCCACCCGGTCGCCCACCAGCCGCACCCCGTGCTCCCGCGCCAGCGGATCCGCGCCCGCCAGCGCGTCGCCCACCAGGTCGTACACCGACACCCGCGCCGGGCTCAGCGCCAGCGCGCCCGCGTGGATGCGGGACAGCTCGAACAGATCGCCCACCATGCCGTTGAGCCGGTCCACCTCCGTACGGATCAGCCGGTGGTAGCGCGCCGGATCCTTCACCACCCCGTCCTCCAGCGCCTCCGACATGGCCCGCAGCCCGGCCAACGGCGTCCGCAGGTCGTGCGAGATCCAGGCGACCAGCTCCCGCCGCGACGCCTCCAGCGCCCGCTCCCGCTCCCGGGACGCGGCCAGCCGCTCGCTGGTCGCCGCCAGCTCACGGCTCAGCAGCGCGAGCTCCGCCGGGGCCGGGCCCGCGGGCGCCGTGAACGTACCGCCGTCCCCGAAGTCCCGCGCCGCCGCCGCCAGTTCGCGGCAGCGCACCACCACCTGACGGCCCAGCAGCACCGCCGTCACCAGCGAGACGACGGCCGCCATCGCCACCACCGTGGTCACCACGCTCAGGTCGTGCGACGACAGGAACATCGCCTGCGCCACGGCCAGCGTCCCGGCGAGCATCGCCGTCACCGCCACCGCCGCCACCACCGTCAGCGACGCCGCCACCGAACGGCTCCGCGCCAGCCGCAGCACCGGCCAGCCCAGCAGTCCCGCGGCCGCCGCGCCCAGGAACGCGTACAGCGCGATCAGCAGGAAGTCACCCATGTCCGGCCCGCCCCTCCGTGCCCGGTCCCTCCGGAGCCGGATTCTCCGCGCCCGGCTCCGGATCGAAGCGGTAACCGGCGCCCCACACCGTCTGGATCAGCCGCGGCCTGGCCGGATCGTCCTCGATCTTGCCCCGCAGCCGCCGTACGTGGACCGTCACCGTCGACAGATCGCCGAAGTCCCAGCCCCACACCTCGCGCATCAGCCGCTCCCTCCCGCACACCTCTCCCGGATGCCTCAGGAAGTAGCCCAGCAGGTCGAACTCGCGCAGCGTCAGCGCCAGCTCCCGGCCCCCCTTCGTGGCCCGCCGCGCCGCGACGTCCACCTCCAGGCCCGCCGCCCGCAGCGGCGCCACCGGCTCGCGCGGAGCCGCCGCGGCCGCGCCGCGCCGCAGCACCGACTCCACCCGCAGCACCAGCTCGCGCGGGCTGAACGGCTTCGTCACGTAGTCGTCCGCGCCGATCTCCAGGCCGAGGATCCGGTCCTCCTCGTCGCTGCGCGCCGTCAGCATGATCACCGGGACCGGCCCGCGTGCCCGCAGCTCCCGGCAGACCGTCAGCCCGTCCATGCCCGGCAGCATCAGATCGAGCACCACGAGGTCCGGCCACCGCCCGTCCGCCGCCGCCAGCGCCGCCGGCCCGTCCTCGGCCCGGACCACCCCGAACCCCGCCCGCTCCAGATAGCCGCCGACCACCTCGGACACCGTCGGGTCGTCGTCCACGACCAGGACGTGCCGGTTTCCGTTCTGCCCGTTCCGCATGCCGCCAGCCTCGCACCACGTCGCCGCACCGTCGCCCCACACGGGGGACACGGCGCCCGCCGTCCGCGTTTCGTAAGGTCTGGGAATCCGATATGTCCGGTTCGGATTCGTACGGTGAAGGCCGTGACCGCATTCACCTCGCGACCCTTCAGTCCACCGCCGTCCCCAGCCGTACGGGTCGACGTCGTCCTGCCCTGCCTCGACGAGGCCGGGGCGCTGCCCTGGGTGCTGGAGCGGATCCCGCCCGGCTGGCGGGCCGTCGTCGTCGACAACGGATCGACCGACGGCTCCCCCGGCATCGCCCGCTCCCTCGGCGCCACCGTCGTCGCCGAACCCCGCCGGGGCTTCGGCGCCGCCTGCCACGCCGGACTGCTCGCCTCCGACGCCGACATCGTCTGCTTCTGCGACTGCGACGCCTCGCTCGACCCCCGGCTCCTCGTCCCCTTCGTCGACGACGTCGCCGCCGGCCGCTCCGACCTCGTCCTCGGCCGCCGCCGCCCCCGCACCCGGGGAGCCTGGCCGGCCCACGCCCGCGCCGGCAACCTGGCCCTCGCCCGGATGCTGCGCCGCCGCACCGGCCTGCGCCTGCACGACCTCGGCCCCATGCGGGCCGCGCGCCGCGAGGCCCTGCTCGCCCTGGACCTCACCGACCGGCGCAGCGGCTACCCCCTCCAGATGGTCGTCCGCGCCGCCGACGCCGGCTGGCGGATCGGCGAACGCGACGTGCCCTACCTGCCGCGCACCGGCCGCTCCAAGGTCACCGGCACCTGGCGCGGCACCTGGCACGCCGTGCGCGACATGCGCAGGGTCCTCGCCGAGCCGCCGCGGGTGACCGCCGTATGAGCACCCTCCTCGTCATCGCCAAGGAGCCCCGGCCCGGCCGGGTCAAGACCCGCCTCACCCCTCCCTTCAGCCCCGCCGACGCCGCACGGCTCGCCGAGGCCGCCCTCGCCGACACGCTGGAAGCGGTACGCGCCACCCCGGCCCGCCGTCACGTCCTCGTCCTCGCCGGAGCCCCCGGCCCCTGGCTGCCGGCCGGTTTCGACGTCGTGCCGCAGGTGCCGGGCGGCCTCGACGAGCGGCTCGCCGCCGCGTTCGCCTCCTGCGGCCCCGGTCCCGCGCTGCTCATCGGCATGGACACCCCCCAGGTCACCCCGGAACTCCTCACCCACGGCCTGGACTTCGCCCACGGCACCGACGCCCGCTTCGGCCCCGCCGCCGACGGCGGCTTCTGGGCCCTCGGCCTGGCCACCCCCGACCCGTCGCTCCTGCGCGGCGTCCCCATGTCCCGACCCGACACCGGCCGTACCCAGCGGCACAGACTCACCGCGGCCGGCCTCACCGTCCGCGACCTGCCGGTCCTCCGGGACGTGGACACGGCGGCGGACGCCTCGGCCGTCGCGACGGAGGCCCCGCACAGCCGCTTCGCCACCCTCCACGCGACGCTGACGGCGCGGGGAGACACCTGGTGACGGCGGCGCCGGACACCGCCCGGTCCGTCCGCGCCTGGCGGGACGGCGACCCGTACACCAACGCCCTGCGCGCCGGGCGCGGCCCGCTCTACCTGCGGCGCGGCGACGGCTGGCTGCTGCCCCTGGACGTCGAGCGCTGGTGCGCCGCCCCCGACGGCGCCGACGCCACCGTCCTGGCCCGCTGCCGGGGCCCCGTCCTGGACGTGGGCTGCGGCCCCGGCCGCCTGGTCGTGGCCCTCGCCGCGCGTGGGCGGCCCGCCCTCGGCATCGACGTGAGCCCGGCCGCGGTCGACCGCACCATACGCGCGGGCGGCACCGCACTGTGCCGGTCGGTGTTCGACCCGCTCCCCAAGGAGGGCCGCTGGGCCACGGTGCTCCTCATGGACGGCAACATCGGCATCGGCGGCGACCCGGCCGCGCTGCTGTACCGCGCCGCCCAACTGGTGGCGCCCGGCGGCACGCTCGTGGTCGAGACCGCCGCGCAGGACGTCGACGAGCGGGTCGAGGTACGCGTCGACGACGGCCGCGGCGGTCGGGGCCCCGCCTTCCCCTGGTCCCGCGTGGGCCACCGGGCCCTCCGGTCCTACGCGGAACCGACGGGCTGGCACCCGAGGACCCACTGGCACTACGCCGAACGCCACTTCACGCAACTGACCCGCTGACCACGGCCCTTCCTGCCGTGACCCGCACCGCCGTTCCTGCTGAGGGCTGGTGCCGTTGTGCCGCGGTCCCGCCGTTGCGGGCCGGCGCCGCCGTTCCTCGTTGTGAGTGGCGTCGCGGTGCCGCCGTTCCGTCGTTGTGGGGTGGCGTCGCGGTGCCGCCGTTCCGTCGTTGTGGGGTGGCGTCGCGGTGCCGCCGTTCCGTCGTTGTGGGCTGGTGCCGGTGCGGCCGTTTCGTCGTGGTGGGCTCGCGCCGGGACCGCCGTTCCTCGTTGTGGGCAGTCGTTCCGCAGGGGGGTCCCCCCTGGACGTAGTCCTTGGGGGAGGAACGGGTGGGCACAACGACGGAACGGCCCCCCGGCCTGAGGGCCCGCCCCCTGCGCGCCACGACGGTGGGTGAGTCCGGGGGCGGCCCGGGGGTCACGTGCTCAGATTGGCTCGCTCGGGCCCGTGAGAGTGAAGCGTCCCAGCGCCGCCAATCCTGCGCGCGCGACCCCCGGTCCACCCCCGTCCCGTGCGTGGGCGGCTGACCCCCGGTGGGGGCCCCCGCCCGCCCGGTGGGCCGCTCGCCCCCGGTGGGGTGGGTCCGCCCGCCCGGTGGGCGGCTCACCGGCGGCGTGGGTGAGCGCGGCGCCGTAGCCACCGCACCGCCACCAGCGCGCCCGCGCACCCCACAACCACCCCCACGACCACCAGCCAGTTCCGCTCGTACGGCAGGGGCAGGACCGACGGGTTGGCCCGCGGCCGGGGCGCGAGCAGCACCGGCAGGGCGACCAGCGTCACCGCGCCCGCCACCACGAGCGCCCCCCGCACCACACCCCGCGCCGGTACCGCGCCGACCAGCAGCCCCACGCCCAGCACCAGCGGGGCCACCACCGCGTCGTGCGCCAGCAGCGACCCGGCCAGCCACAGCACCACGTCCCGGGCGCTGCCCGTGCCCACGAGGAGCCACACCCCGTACCCCATGAGCCCCACACCTACGGCCCCCGCCCCGAACCGCCCGGCGCTCACACCATCACCTCCAGCCGCGTGACCCACTTGGTCTGCCAGACCCCCGGCCGGTTCGGCGCGATGATGCGCGCGGGGAAGCCGTGGTCGGGCGAGAGCACCTGTCCGTTGAGCCGCAGCGCGAGCAGGGTCAGCGGGTCACGGGCGTAGGTCCGGCCCATCTCCATCACCTTGTACGCGCCGCGCCGCTCCAGCGACACCACCCGCACCCACGCCCCGGGCGGCGCGTCCGCCCGTTCCAGCAGGTCCATGACGCGGACGCCCGTCCAGCGCGCGCTGCGGCTCCAGCCCTCGACGCACGCGATGGGCAGCTCCACCTCGTACTGCGGCAGGGTGCGCAGCGCGTCCAGCGTCAGCTCGTACGGCCGCGGTCCCACGACGCTCAGCCGCCAGTCCCGTACCGCCACGGACGCCGTCCCGGCCGCGGCGGCCGTGCGGTTGACGGGCAGCCCCTGCGCGCCGTGGTCGGGGTGCCGGGGCGCGAGCAGGTCCAGCCGCCGCAGCGGCGTGAGGGACTGGCCCACCGTCGTCACCGTCACCGCGCCCACCGCGAGCCCCACCGCGGCGAGCAGCGACCGCCGGTCCGGCGCGTCCGCGGCGGGCAGTTCCAGGGTGCCCGGCGAGCGCCTGCCCCAATGCAGGCGGATGTCCGGCCACTTGACCGCCACGTGCAGGACGAGCGCCCCGGTCACCAGCCAGGCGACGGCGTAGTGGACGGGGACGAAGGAGAACGGCCACGGATACCACTGCACGGTGTTGAGCAGGCCCGTGAACAGCTGGAACACGGACGCGGCGACGAGCACACCGATCGACAGGCGCTCCAGCGCGTGCGGGACGGACCGTACGACCGGCCGGACGAACAGCCGCGGGTAGACCGTCCACAGCTTGGCGAACAGCAGCGGCACGGCCGCGGTGCCGCTCGCCACGTGCAGCCCCTGGGTGACCCGGTAGCCCCAGACGGGCCGGCTCGGCAGCAGCGGGGCGAGCCAGTCGGGCGGCCGCTGGAGGTAGTGGCTGATCAGGCCGGTCACGAAGCAGACGGCGAAGGCGAGGCCCAGCCAGCGGCCGGTGGAGGTCGCGGTCCTGGCGTCGTGGAGGCGCCCGGAGAAGGACGGCGGGGCCAGGAGCCGGGACAGGGGCGGCAGCGGGGGGAGCGAGGGACGGGGGATCCGGAGGCGCGGACTCATGCCTCCATGACACCGCCGGACGCGCCCGTAGTGGTGTACCGACTCCTTACGGATCGGGGACGTCCGGGCACGCTCCGTGCGGCATGCCCATGATCGCTGAGAGGCTGTCCCCGTGACCGACACGACCGACACCGCAGACGAACCCGCCAGAGCCGCCGGGACGGCGCCGGACCACCGGCCGACCGACGCCCCCGGCCCACCCCGCGCGCGCCCCGCGCACGCACCCACCACAGCCGCCGCCCTGCTCCTCGCCGGCCTGGCCGCCGCGCTGGTGTGGACGATCCGGTACGACGGCTACCACTCCGATCCCGCCGGCCTGTCCTGGCGGTACGCCGCCTGCTGGGCGCTCTTCGCCGCCGCCGCCTGGGCGCTGCGCAAGGTGCCGGTGCGGCAGGCCGTGGCCCTGGTCATCGCCGGCTCCGCCGTCGTCGCGGCGACCGGCCTGGTCGCGCCGCCGCGCACCAGCACCGACTCGTACCGGTACGCGTGGGACGGCAGGGTGCAGGCGGCCGGGGTCTCGCCGTACGACCACGCGCCCGCCGACGCCGCACTGTCCGCGCTGCGCGACGACTGGCTGTTCCCGCTGGACGACGCCTGCCAGGGACCGGACCGCGCGGCCGTCCCGCCCGCCTCGGACGGCACGCCGCAGTGCACCCGCCTCAACCGCCCCTCCGTGCACACCATCTACCCGCCGGTCGCCGAGGCGTACTTCCTCAACGTCCATCTGCTCTCGCCGGACGGCACCCGCCACAAGCCCCTGCAGCTGGGCGGCGCCGCCCTGTCCGTCGCCGTCACCGGAGTGCTGCTGCTGGTCCTGCGTCGCCGCGGGGGCGACCCCAGGACCGCCGCGTACTGGGCGTGGTGCCCGGCCGTTCCCGTCGAGGCGGTGAACAACGCGCACGTCGACGTGGTGGGCGTGCTGTTCACCGTGGCCGGGCTGGCCCTCGTCGCGGTCCGGCACCGGCTCTCCGGCGGCGTCCTGCTGGGCGCCGCCGTCGCCACGAAGCTGATGCCCGCCGTGGTGCTGCCCGGCGCGCTGTCCGGCGTACGCCGGGTCCGTGACGCGGCGGCCGTGCTCGTGCCCGCCGCCGCGGTCACCGCCCTCACGTATCTCCCGTACGCGCTGGCGTCCCGCGACTCGGTCTTCGGCTACCTCGGCGGGTACGTCGAGGAGGAGGGCTACGGCGACGCCGCGGCCCGCGACCGGTACGCGCTGCTGCGGCTGGTCCTGCCCGACGACTGGGCGCTGCCCGTCCTCCTCGCCGCCATGGCCGCCGTGAGCGTCGCCGTGCTGTGGCGCGGCGACCCGAGCCGCCCCTGGAGCGGCGCGCTCCTGGTGACCGGTACGGCGTTCCTGCTGCTGACGCCCGGCTACTCCTGGTACGCCCTGCTGCTCGTCGCGCTGGTCGCGCTCGACGGCCGGTGGGAGTGGCTGCTCGTCGCCGTCGCGGGCGCCGCGCGCTACGTCACCGCCAGGGCCTTCGACGACCGGGAGCTGGTCGGCACGACGGTGTACGCGATCGCGGCGGCCGCCGTGCTGGCGGGCTGGGCGCTGCGCCGCCGCCGTACGGACCCGGGGCCGGGGCAGCGGCGCGCGGGCACTACGGGAACAGCCGCCGCCGCTGGGTGAGCGGGGCCGGGGCCCTCGGCGGACCGAGGGCCCCGGCGGCCGCCGCGCCGCTCAGCGCAGCGCGTCGAGTGCGTCGAGGATGTCGGCCGGCTCGGCGCGCAGCTTGTAGTCGGTGTCGACGAACGCCCACCGCACCGTGCCGTCCCGGTCGATGACGTACGTCGCCGGGACCGGCAGCGTGCGGGCGTGCCCGCCGTTGACGCGCTGCAGCTCGAAGCCCAGCCCGTCGTACACCTCGCCGAGGTCGTCGGGCAGGTCGAAGGCGAGCCCGTACTGCTTGGCGACGTCCGAGCCGAGATCGCTGAGCACGTCGAAGGCGAGCCCGTGCTTCTCGGTCAGCGACAGCGACTCGTCCGGGATCTGCGGCGAGACGGCCACCAGCCGGGCGCCGCGCGCCCGGATCTCGTCGTGGTGCTGCTGGAGGGCGCGCAGGGCGATGTTGCAGAAGGGGCACCAGGCGCCGCGGTAGAAGGTCAGGACGACCGGCCCCTCCGCCAGCAGGTCGTCCAGGGCGACGGTCCGGCCGGTGGCCGAGGGCAGCGCGAAGCGCGGCGCCCGCGCGCCGACGGCGAGGGCCTGCCCCGCCTGCCCGGACTCGGCCAGTTCACGGCCGGCCCGGTCCATGACGGCACGGGCGGCGACGGGCAGTTCGTGCACGCGGGCGGTGTAGAAGGCCCGCAGTTCGTCGTTGAGGCTCTGGCTCATGGTGCAGTTCCTCCTGGGATGAGGGGGGCGCTCCTGGGGAGGCCCCGGTGGCTGAGGGGCGCTCCTGGAGAGGCCCCGGTGGGCGAAGGCCGCGATGCGGGTCCTTCGCGGGTGTACCGGCCTCGGGGGCGAGGCCGTCGCGGACACGGCCCCGACGTGCCGAGGCCGTGACGGACGGGGCCCGACGTGCGAGGGCCCGGCGCGTGTGCGGCCCCGGACGTGCGAGGCCCCGTGCGCGTGTGTCGCCCCGACGCGCGAGGTCCTGGCCGGTGGACGGCCCCCGACCTCCGCCGAAGCACTGGTCCGGGCCCTCGATCCGGCGAGGCCCGGATCAGGACGGTTGTGCGTACAGCGGCCGCAGCGCGCCCGCGACCGTCGCGTGCAGCGCCTCGGGCGGCGCGCCCGCGCGGGAGCGGAGGTTGACCCCGTAGGCGAGTGCCGCCAGGACGGCGGCGGCGTCGTCGGGGTCGACGGACGGGGCGAGCCGGCCGAGCGCGGCCGCCGTCCCCAGCGTCGTGCGGAGGGCGCCCTGCAACTGCCGGTGGTGGTCGTCGAGCAGGGCCCGGACCTGGGGGACCGCGCTCTCGGGCCCGGCGTGGGCGTTCGTGACGAGGCACCCCCAGCCGGCGAGTTCGCCGGAGCAGCGCAGGTCGATCAGTCCGGCGAAGAACCGCTCGATCGCGTCGAGGCCGCCCGGGTCGGCGGCCAGCGCCGCGAACGCCGGGGTCGACCAGCGCGCGATGTAGCGGCGCAGGGCCTCGGTGTACAGGCCCTCCTTACTGCCGAAGGTGGCGTACAGGCTGGACCGGCTCAGCCCGGTGGCGTCGACGAGCGCCTGGATGCCGGTGGACGCCATGCCGCGCTGCCAGAAGACGCGCAGCGCGGTGTCCAGCACGGTGTCGTGGTCGAAGTGCTTGATGTCGGGCACGGCCGGTAGCTCGCTCTCTCGCGGCATCATCTTGGAATGACTGATCCAAGATAACGGGACGCGGCCCGCGGGCCAAGGGGGAGTTCGCGCCAAGTCGCCGAAGAAGCCGGGAACATGACGCCGCATCGGCTGCGCGAACGCGGTCACGGCATCGCCGGCACGGCCGGGCCGCCGAGGCCGGGATCGCGGCCGCAGGCGTGGGAACCGGAGAAAGGGGAACCCGCCCACGCCGGAGCCCGCCGACCGCGAGCAGTCACCGACCGAGGAGGCACCATGCCGGCATCGGGTGCGTCGCAGAGCGCCGACGTCGTGGTGATCGGAATGGGGGTCGGGGGAGAGCACGTCGCGGGACGGCTGGCGGAGGCGGGGCTGGAGGTCGTCGGGATCGAGGCCGAGCTGGTCGGGGGCGAGTGCCCGTACTGGGCCTGCATCCCGAGCAAGATGATGATCCGCGCGGGCAACCTGCTGGCCGAGGCCCGCCGGGTGCCGGGCATGGCGGGCCGTACGGAGGTGGCGGCGGAGTTCGGCCCGGTCGCGGCACGCATACGGGACGAGGCCACGGACGACTGGGACGACCGGGCGGCCGTGGACCGCTTCACGGGCAAGGGGGGCCGCTTCGTACGGGGCCGCGCCCGCCTCACGTCCCGGAACACGGTCGAGGTGGACGGCGGCACGGTGACGGCCCGCCGGGGCGTCGTCCTGGCCACGGGCAGCCGCCCGCAGACGCCTCCCGTACCGGGCCTGGACGACGTGCCGTACTGGACGAACCGCGACGCGGTCGCCGCGACGGAGGCACCGGCGTCGCTGCTGGTCCTCGGCGGCGGGACGGTCGGCGTCGAGCTGGCCCAGGCGTTCGCCCGCTTCGGCTCGGCGGTCACGGTGGTGGAGGCGGGGGACCGGCTGCTGTCCCGGGAGGAGCCGGAGGCGAGCGCCCTGGTGGCGGAGGCTCTGGCGGGGGACGGGATCGCCGTACGGACGGGAGCGCGGGTGACCGGGGTGCGGCACGAGGCCGACGCGTTCCGGCTGACCCTGGAGGGCGGCGGTGAGCTGTCCGGGCACCGCCTCCTGGTCGCCACGGGCCGCCGCCCCGTCCTCACCGGACTGGGCCTGGAGAACGCGGGCCTGGACCCTGAGGCCCGCGCCCTGGAGGTCGACGGCAGGATGCGGGCGGCGGACGGCATCTGGGCGGTGGGCGACGTCACGGGCCGCGGCCTGTTCACGCACGTCGCCATGTACCAGGGCGAACTGGCGGCCCGCTACATCCTGGGCGACCCGGCCCCGGACGCGGACTACCGGGCGCTGCCCCGCGTCACGTTCACCGACCCGGAGATCGGCTCGGTCGGCCTCACCGAGTCCGCGGCCCGCGAGCACGGCCTCGACGTCCGCACGGGGCTCGCCCGCATCCCCGCGTCCAGCCGCGGCTGGATCCACAAGGCGGGCAACGAGGGTCTGATCAAACTGGTCGTCGCCGACGACACCCTGGTGGGCGCCACCTCGGCGGGCCCCATGGGCGGCGAGGTCCTGTACGGCCTGTCGGTCGCCGTCCACGCCGAGGTGCCGATTCCCCGCCTGCGCCACATGATGTTCGCGTACCCCACCTTCCACCGCACGGTGGAGGACGCCCTCAGGGACCTGAAGCCACGGGGCTCGTAGAGTGGGACGTCACTCCGCCCCTTCACGGCTCCTCTCGCTCGCCCCTCGCCGCGTACGGCCCGCCGTGCCGCGGTCGAACTGCTCCAGATGAGTGATGACGCCGGTGTAGAAGCGGTCCACGGCGTCACCGACACTGCGGATGAAACCGGACTCCGTGTTGCCCCGGGCGCCTCCCATGCCCCTGAACAGCGACAGCCTGAAGCCGGCGATCGCCGTACCGTCGCGGGGCAGCAGGTCGCCCGGCTCCGGCCGCAGCCGTTCCAGAGTGCCGCGCGGCCCGTTCCCGCCGTCGACGAGCGTTTCCACGTGCAGATCGGCCGGCGCTTCGGCGAGCGACCGGACGAGGCGCTTGGCCGTGGCGAGCGGGTAGCTTCCCTCGGGAGCCGCCACCTCCACGGAGATACGGATCTTGCCGGTCCGCAGGTCGGCCGTGATGGTGAGCATGCCGGGGGTGCCGTCGACCCGCAGGTCCGCCGACAGCCGGCCGGTCTCGCAGAGCACATCGGCGAGCGAGGCCCTTCTGGCGCCCGGATCCGTGCCGCGCTTGGCGCGCTGCACGGGCAGTGCCTTCTGCCCCAGCTCCCCGCCCAGCCTGAGGCACACCTGCCGCACGAGCCGCTCCCAGCTCTCGACGACCTCGACGGCCCGCGGGTCGCCCGGGACCAGCGTCTCCGAGTCGATGGCGTTGCGCACGGGCACCCAGGCCGGCCCCATGTTCTGGAAGCCGTGGCAGCCGGAGTTGTCGTGCTGGAGGTAGTGGAGCAGCTCCTGGAGCAGCCAGGCGTGTGCCGGGTTCCCCACGCCCTCGTGACGGATGAGCATCTGCGCCTGGTGGGCGACCTCGGCCCAGGACAGGTGCCACAGCGCGACCTTGTGCTTGCGCCGGCCGTCCATCTTGACGTCGACCAGCGGACTGCCCTCCAGGGCGACGTCGTTGGACAGGGTGATCACCGCCTCGTACCCGCGGCGGGCCGCGATGTCCACGTAGCTCTGGACCTGCTCCGCCTTGAGGGGATTGCCGTTGGTCTTCGTCTCGACGAGGGCGGTCCACAGCTTGCCCGCGCGCTCGACGCGGATGACGCCGTCCGGACGCCTGGGGGTGTCGCCGTGGGGCAGGGAGACCTCCGTGAACGTCTGCATACGGCCCGCGGGCGCTCCGTAGGCGGCGGTGAGCCGCCGCCCGAACTCGGGCACCTGCGCCACACCGACAGCAGCACCGAAGTGGCGCGCAGCTCCCGCTCCTTGTCGCTCTTGAGCGACGGGGCGGGGAAGAGCCGGGCCGACTGCCAGGAATCGTTCTCGGCGAGGGACTTCACCGCAACCTTGGGCAGCGTGATCTTCTTCTTGACCGTACGGCGCCGCCGCGCGGGAGTCTTCGCCTCCTCGGTCGGCCGGGGGACGTCACCGGTGCGCTGTGGAGGGACGCTGGGCACCGCCGTCGGCGGGGCCGCCGGCTCCGGTGCGGCCTCCACCCCACGCCCCTCGTCCTCTCCGTCACCGCCTCCCTCATCGGTGATGTCGATGCCGAAGTCCGTGGCGAGTCCGGCGAGCCCGGTCTCGTAGCCCTGCCCGACCGCCCGGAACTTCCACTCCTCGCCCCGCCGGTACAGCTCTCCGAAGATGAAGGCCGACTCGACGCCCGCGTCGTCGATGGAGAATCCGAGCAGGACCTCGCCGGAGCGGTCCGCGAGTGTCAGGCGCAGGTTGTCGAGATCGCCGAACTGCGCGTCGCCGTACTGGCTGGCCGCCACCACGATGCGGACCACATCGGGCGGAACGGCGCTCAGGTCGATGCTGATCCTGTCCACGTCGCCGTCGTCGCTCGGCGTCTTGCCGAGGAGCTGCACGCTGCCGTCGGCCGCGGCCGGGTGGTTGTAGAAGTAGAAGTCGTCGTCACCGCGAACCTTGCCGTTCTCGTCCAGGAGCAGCACGGAGACGTCCGCGTCACCGTCTCCTTCCGGACTGCTCCAGCTGAGGCTCACCACGACGGCACCGGCGTCGTCGCTCAGGGCAGCCAGTCCGACGTTGGCTCCCTTGGACATCTCGTGCATGGTCCCCCCGGACACAGGGCCGCATCGAGCGCGCGCCCGGGCAGCCGCACAGTTTCGTTGCGTGATGCGTCACCTACGCAGTGCGCATGGCTGGAACCGTAGCGCATGGGAATCCTGTGAACATCGCGTAACAAGAAAACATGCACGGCTGATCGGCCGCACGGCCAGGCCCGGGCGATGTCCCGCACTCATCCGGGCAATCACTGTCCCGCGGGGGCGGGCGGGAGGCCGGGAGCCGCGCGCCCTGGGTGGCGGCCAGGAGGTCCGCGCGGCTCACTGCGCCACTGGAGTACGGGATCCCGTACGACGCGCAGACGGTCTTCCGTCGCGCCGCCGACGAGCGGGCCGCGTGGGGCAAGGAGGTCTGCGCCTCGAACTCGGCCCGGCGGGAACTCGCTTGAGCGCCGCCCGGCCGCGGTCGCGCTCAATCCCGCCCGGCTTGGTGAAGGGCGAGGATTCCGGCAGCAGAAAGGCCCTCCGTACAGGAGGGCCGGGAGTGCGCCCCCGGCAGGACTCGAACCTGCGGCCAAGTGCTTAGAAGGCACCTGCTCTATCCACTGAGCTACGGGGGCCGGTGGTGGCCTTGTGGCCTCTGGAGCCCCGGGGTGGGTGGTCCGTGACCTTGCCGGGGTCAAGGATAGGGCTCCGATCGCCTTGGCCCGGTCGCTTCACCTGCGTGGCACGATGTGGAGGTTCGGTGAAGCGAACCCGATAATCGCAGGCAGGTGCGATTCCCGCAGCGCTTTTCGCGCCTCACGCCTCGGGTGTTGTGCACTCGTTATGCCTGCGCCCCACTCATCCCGTGTGTCCCTTGTGTCCGACCGGCGCGCAGGGAGGCCCATACGCTTCAAAAAGATGCTGAAATTGGGCATTCTTCGCATGTGGTGACCTTGGACGTACGGCCTCAGCTCCTCGACGCACTTTCCGCCCTGCGCGACCGTGTCGCCGCTGTGCGTCTACCGCTGCCCCTCCCAGGGGCGTCCCGCGCGCGGCAGACGCGGGCCGAGCTGCTCGCCCAGCTCGACGACTATCTGGTGCCCCGCCTGAAGGAACCCGAAGCGCCCCTGCTGGCCGTCGTCGGCGGCTCCACCGGGGCCGGCAAGTCCACGCTCGTCAACTCCCTTGTGGGGCGGCGCGTCAGCGAGGCCGGAGTGATCAGACCCACCACCCGCACCCCCGTCCTCGTCTGCCACCCGGACGATCACCACTGGTTCTCGGGCGTACGGGTCCTGCCGCAGCTCACCCGGGTGTTCGGCGTCCCGGGCGACGACAAGGACCCCGAGGCGGCCGAGGGCCGGGCGCTGCGCGTCGAGACCGCCGGCACCGTCCCGCGCGGCCTCGCCCTGCTCGACGCCCCCGACATCGACTCCCTCGTCGTCGAGAGCCGCGAACTGGCCGCCGAGTTGATCTGCGCCGCCGACGTCTGGGTCATGGTCACCACCGCCTCCCGCTACGCCGACGCCGTGCCCTGGCACCTCCTGCGCACCGCCAAGGAGTACGACGCCACCCTCGTCACCGTCCTCGACCGCGTCCCCCACCAGGTGATCACCGAGGTGTCCCGCCAGTACGAGGCGCTGCTCGTCCGCGCCGGACTCGGCGACGTCCCCCGGTTCACCATCCCCGAGCTGCCCGAGTCCGCCGGCGGCGGCACCGGACTGCTGCCCGACACCGCCGTGGCACCCCTGCGCGCCTGGCTCGCCCACCACGCCCAGGACCCCGCCGCCCGCCGGCAGGCCGTAGGCCGCACCGCCAACGGCGTCATCGACTCGCTCAGGGTGCGCATGCCGGAGCTGGCCGCCGCCGTCGCCGCCCAGTGCGCGGCCGCCGTACGGCTCGGCACCGCCGTCGAGGCCGCGTACGACCGGCAGCGCCGGCGGGTGCGCGACGAGCTGCGGCGCGGCGCCGTCCTCGCCGGCGACGCCCGCACCCGCTGGCGCGGCCACCCCCGCGACTGCACCCCCGCCGAACTGCTCGACGCCCTCGCCGAGTCCCTGACCGCCCTCCTCCACTGTGCCGTCGCCGCCGCCGACGACGAGGTCCGCGAGGCGTGGCGGCGCGAACCGGCGTCCAGGGCCCTGAGGAACACCGGCCGGGGCCACCAGAGCGACCGCGAGGCCGGCGAGCGCGTCGCCATGGCCGTACGGCGCTGGCGCCGCGTCCTGGAGGAACTGGCCGAGGACGAGGTCCGGCGCACCGAGCGCGCCACCACGCCCGACCCCGAGACCGTCGCCGCGCTCCTCGCCGCCGCCCTCCTCGGCGGCCGCCGCACCCGGGCCGCGGGGGAGCAGCTCGCCGAGCTGCTGGGCGCCCAGGGCGTGCTCCGGCTCCGCGACAAGGGCGGCGAGCTGGTCATGGCGTACATCGACCGCGTCCTCCGCGAGGAGCGGGAGTTCCGCCTCGCCCCGCTCGACGCCCTCGGCGTGACACCCGAACCCCAGGCCGCGCTGATCGCCGCGCTGTCCGTGCTGCAGAAGGAGAGGTGACGGCGGTGAGCGCCGTGGAGCAGAGCTGGGACGACGGGCTCATCGCCCGCCGCGCCGACAACCGGGCCGTCTACGACGACGAGGCCGTCCCGGACACCGGCCAGGGCACCGCCCACGTACCCATCGGCAGCCCGTACGCCGGTGCCCTGCGCGACCGCCTGGACGCCCTGCGGGAACTGGTCGGTCTCTCGGCCACCCGCCTCGACGGGCGGACCCTCGCCGAGGCGGGCCGGGTCCTGGACGAGGCCGCGGCCCGCCAGCGGCTGTCCTCACGGCACACCGTCGTCGCCATCGCGGGCTCCACGGGAAGCGGCAAGTCAACTTTGATCAATGCGTTGGCGGGGGTGCCCGTTTCGGAGACCGGCCTGAGAAGGCCCACCACTGCCGCCCCCATCGCCTGCAGCTGGTCCGAGGGCGCGGCCGAACTCCTGGACCGCCTCGCCATCCCCGGGCGCCTGCGCCGCCGGCCCCTCGCGGGCGGCGCGGGCGACGAGGCCCTGCAGGGCCTCGTCCTGATCGACCTCCCCGACCACGACTCCGCGGTCACCGCCCACCGCGCGCAGGTCGACCGCGTACTCGGCCTCGTGGACGCGGTCATCTGGGTCGTCGACCCGGAGAAGTACGCCGACGCCGTCCTCCACGAGCGCTACCTCCGGCCGCTCGCCGGGCACGCCGAGGTGACCTTCGTCGTCCTCAACCAGATCGACCGGCTGCCCGGCGACGCCGCGCACCAGGTCCTCGACGACCTGCGCCGGCTCCTCGACGAGGACGGCATGGCGCTCGGCGAACACGGCGAACCCGGTGCCACCGTGCTCGCCGTCTCCGCCCTCACCGGCGAGGGCATGGGCGAGCTGCGCGAACTGCTCGGCGCGTTCGTCCAGGGCCGCAACGCCGCCGCCCGGCGCATCTCCGCGGACGTCGACGCGGCCGCCGCCCGGCTGCGCCCCGTGTACGTCGGCGACGGCCGGCCCGGCCTCGACGAGCGCGCGCAGGAGGACTTCGGGGCGCGGCTGGCCGTCGCCATCGGCGCCACCGCGGCCGGCGAGGCGGCGGAACGCGCATGGCGCCGCAACGCCGGACGCGCCTGCGGAACGCCGTGGCTGCGGTTGTGGCGCTGGTACGAGCGGCTGCGCACCCCGGCCGCCCGCGAGCCCCAGCAGCCGGCGCCCGTCGAGGACGAGCTGACGGCCCGCCAGCGCGTCGAGCACGCCGTACGGATCGTCGCGGACCAGGCCGCGTACGGGCTGCCCGCCCCTTGGGCCCAGGCCGTGCGGGAGGCGGCGGTGCGCGGCGCGCAGGGGCTGCCCGAGGCGCTGGACGAACTGGCCGTGAAGACCCGCGAGCCCAAGCCGGGCGGCCGGCCGCCCCGTCCGCGCTGGTGGGCGCTCGCCGTGCTGGCCCAGATGTCCATGACGCTGCTTCAGGTGTTCGGGGCGCTGTGGCTCGTCGGCCAGATCGTCGGCGTACTGGACCCCGGGCTGCTCCCGCCCGTACTGGTCATGCTGGCCGGGATCATCGGCGGCCCGCTGGTCGAATGGGCGTGCGTGGCGGGCGCGCGCGGGCCCGCACGGCGGTACGGGCAGGAGGCCGAGCGGCGGCTCCGGGAGGCGGCGGCCTCCTGCGGACGCGCCATGGTCCTCGACCCGGTCGCGGCCGAGCTGATGCGCTACCGGGAGGTGCGCGAGCAGTACGCGACGGTGGCGGGGAGCCGTCTCCGCACCGGCTGAAACCCTTTCGGGTGACGGAGTTCTCCCCGGTTCGCCCGCGGGCCGTCCGGCTGTCCACAGGCCCCGGCGGGATCCGCCCGATCGCTCCAGCATGGAGGTGCACACAAGCACGCCGAGCGGGAGGAGTGGGCGTCATGAACGACACCTTGGTGACGGTCGTGGGCAATGTCGCGACCAACGTGGAGTACCGGGAGACCCCGACGGGCGGGGTCGCGAGGTTCCGGTTCGCGGTGACGGCACGCCGCTACGACCGGGAGCGGTCCGCCTGGACCGACGGGCCCACCAGCTTCTACACGGTCAGCGCCTGGCGGTCGCTCGGCGCGAACCTCGCGGCGTCGGTCTCGGTCGGCGAACCACTGGTGGTGCTCGGGCGGTTGCGGGTGCGGGAGGAGGGCACGTGGGAGGGGCAGCGCAGGACGTTCGTGGACATCGACGCGGTGGCTGCGGGCCACGATCTGACGCGCGGCACCGCGGCGTTCAGGCGCCCGGCGCGGCGCCTGCCGCAGGCGGCGGACGGGGAGAAGGACACGGCGCAGGAGGCCGGGGCGGCGGCCGTGGCCGCGGAGGGACAGCGGGAGCGGCGGGCGGAGGAGGAGCGGCAGGCCGAGCCGGAGCTGGTGTAGAGGCCGCGCACCAGGGCCGTTTGGGGCCGGCCCGCGCGAAAAACGGCCCCTTCATGCCCGGTTCACGATAACGATTCTGATTCGGAATGGTTGAGCGGGGGCCTCAGGGGGGACGGGCGTTGCCCTCGTCTCTAGGATTCGCGGTACTCACGGGGCACTTGAGTCATCAAGGCGAGTCCCACCCCCCACGTGTCTCACGACGTGTCTCACGCGACGGGGTCTCGCCCAGAGGGGAAATCTGTGTTTGCTGCGTTTTCTGTACAGAGGCGGAAGCGGCTGGCCGGCCGCGTTGCCGCAGCGGTCCTGACCTCCGGTCTGATCGCCGGAGGTTCCATAGCGGGGGCGGCCGTGGCCGCGGCGGAGGAAGGCCCCCAGCATCAGGGCGGCGCTTCCGCCACCCTCAACGGGCTGACCACCTACGACCGGGCGGTGCTCCACGCCGACGGCAAGGACAAGGAGCTGCCCGCGGGTCTGTTCGAGATGGCGGTGGACGGCGGCGGCACGCTCAAGACGTACTGCATCGACATCCACAACCCGACCCAGCAGAAGGCCAAGTACCTGGAGACGTCCTGGGACCAGACGTCGCTCGGCCGGAACAAGGACGCGGGCAAGATCCGCTGGATCCTCCAGCACTCCTACCCGCAGGTCGACGACCTTGCCGGGCTCGCCAAGGAGGCCGGTGCCGGAGCCCTGACCAAGGAGACGGCCGCCGCGGGTACCCAGGTCGCCATCTGGCGCTACTCCGACGGCGTGAACGTCGAGGCGCTCGACCCGGCCGCCGAGAAGCTCGCCGACTGGCTCCAGGAGAAGGCCCAGAACCTGGAGGAGCCGAAGGCCTCGCTGAGCCTCGACCCCGCCGCGGTGTCCGGCCCCGCCGGCACCAAGCTCGGGCCGATCACCGTCCGGACCAACGCCGAGCGCGCCTCGGTGAACGCGCCCGACGCCGCGGGCGTCAAGGTCACCGACAAGGACGGCAAGCCGGTCACCGAGGCCGCCGACGGCACCCAGCTGTACGTGGACGTGCCGGCCGGCACCGCCGACGGCTCCGCCACGTTCTCGGTGCAGGCCACGACGTCCGTGTCGGTCGGCCGGGCGTTCTCCTCGGTGTCGAAGAGCCAGACGCAGATCCTCGCCGGCTCCAGCGAGTCCACCGTGTCGGCGCAGGCGACGGCCACGTGGGCGAAGAAGGGCGCGATCCCGGCGCTCTCCGCGAAGAAGAACTGCGCGAAGGGCGGCGTGGACATCACCGCCACCAACGAGGGCGACGAGTCCTTCAGCTTCGAGCTGATGGGCTTCAAGTACTCGATCGGTGCCGGCGAGTCCAAGACGGTGACCATCCCGGTCGCCGAGGACCAGGCGTACGACTTCACGATCGACCTGCCGGGCGGCGAGAAGAAGACGTTCAAGGGCGTCCTCGACTGCAAGACCACCAGCAGCACCACCCCGACCGGCGGCCAGCAGCCCAGCTCGCAGCCCAGCCCCCTGTCGGGCGGCACCACCTCGGCCGGCACGTCCGGCACGGGCGGCACCGGTGACCTCGCCGAGACCGGCGCCTCCGGCGCCACGCCGATGATCGCGGGCATCGCGGCGGCGTTCGTCCTGGTGGGTGGCGGCGCGGTCTTCTTCCTCCGCAAGAAGAAGAGCGCCACGACCGGCCAGTAACCACCAGGGCGCCGGCCCCTCGCCGGCACGACGGCCCCGGAGCGCCTGACGCGCCCCGGGGCCGTCCCCTTGCCCGGGCCCCGCACCCCGGGCCCCGCACCCCGGGCCCCGCACCCCGGGCGCCGCACCCCGGGCGCCGGGTCCGGGACCTGCGTCCGCCGCCCCGGCCGGGCGGTCCCGGGGCCCCGGCGAGGGGGCGGGCCCCCGGGCCGGGGGGACGGCGTTTCCGGGTTGGGGTGGCGGTACGGCAAGATGGGGTGTATCTGCCCTGACGCGGCGGAGCCGCGAATCGACTCCTACTGATTGCCGGACGGTTTCTCTTGGCTGAGTACATCTACACGATGCGCAAAACGCGCAAGGCGCACGGCGACAAGGTCATCCTCGATGACGTGACGCTGAGCTTCCTGCCCGGCGCGAAGATCGGTGTGGTCGGCCCGAACGGCGCCGGTAAGTCCACCGTGCTCAAGATCATGGCGGGCCTCGAGCAGCCCTCCAACGGCGACGCCTTCCTGTCGCCGGGCTACAGCGTCGGCATCCTCCTCCAGGAGCCGCCGCTCGACGAGACCAAGACCGTGCTGGAGAACGTCCAGGACGGCGTGGCCGAGATCAAGGGCAAGCTCGACCGGTTCAACGCCATCGCCGAGGAGATGGCGACCAACTACACCGACGAGCTGATGGAGGAGATGGGCAAGCTCCAGGAGGAGCTGGACCACGCCAACGCCTGGGACCTCGACGCCCAGCTCGAGCAGGCCATGGACGCCCTGGGCTGCCCGCCCGGCGACTGGGCGGTCACCAAGCTCTCCGGTGGCGAGAAGCGCCGCGTCGCGCTCTGCAAGCTGCTGCTGGAGGCCCCCGACCTGCTCCTCCTCGACGAGCCCACCAACCACCTGGACGCCGAGTCCGTCCAGTGGCTGGAGCAGCACCTCGCCAAGTACGCCGGCACCGTCGTCGCGATCACCCACGACCGGTACTTCCTGGACAACGTCGCCCAGTGGATCCTCGAGCTGGACCGCGGCCGCGCCTACCCCTACGAGGGCAACTACTCCACCTACCTGGAGACCAAGCAGGCCCGTCTCAAGGTCGAGGGCCAGAAGGACGCCAAGCGCGCCAAGCGGCTCAAGGAAGAGCTGGAGTGGGTCCGCTCCAACGCCAAGGGCCGCCAGGCCAAGTCCAAGGCCCGCCTCGCCCGCTACGAGGAGATGGCCGCGGAGGCCGAGAAGGCCAGGAAGCTGGACTTCGAGGAGATCCAGATCCCGCCGGGCCCGCGTCTGGGCAACGTCGTCGTCGAGGTCGAGAACCTCAGCAAGGCCTTCGGCGAGAAGGTCCTCATCGACGACCTGAGCTTCACCCTGCCCCGCAACGGCATCGTCGGCGTCATCGGCCCGAACGGCGCCGGCAAGACCACGCTGTTCAAGATGATCCAGGGCCTGGAGGAGCCGGACTCCGGCTCCATCAAGATCGGCGACACGGTCAAGATCAGCTACGTCGACCAGAGCCGCGAGAACATCGACCCCAAGAAGACCCTGTGGGCCGTGGTCTCCGACGAGCTGGACTACATCAACGTCGGCCAGGTCGAGATGCCGTCCCGGGCGTACGTGTCCGCGTTCGGCTTCAAGGGCCCGGACCAGCAGAAGCCGGCCGGTGTCCTCTCCGGTGGTGAGCGCAACCGCCTCAACCTCGCGCTCACCCTCAAGCAGGGCGGCAACCTGCTGCTCCTCGACGAGCCGACCAACGACCTCGACGTGGAGACCCTGTCCTCCCTCGAGAACGCGCTGCTGGAGTTCCCCGGCTGCGCCGTGGTCGTCTCCCACGACCGCTGGTTCCTCGACCGCGTCGCCACGCACATCCTGGCGTACGAGGGCGACTCCAAGTGGTTCTGGTTCGAGGGCAACTTCGAGTCGTACGAGAAGAACAAGATCGACCGGCTCGGCCCGGACGCGGCCCGTCCGCACCGCGCCACCTACAAGAAGCTCACCCGGGGCTGAGGCGGGCAGTCACCAGTGGCTCGACATATCTACCGCTGCCCCCTGCGCTGGTCGGACATGGACGCCTTCGGGCACGTCAACAACGTGGTCTTCCTCCGCTACCTGGAGGAGGCCCGGATCGACTTCATGTTCCGGCTGGCGCCGGGCGACGGCTCGCCGTCGTTCTCCGGCGGGTCCGTCGTGGCCCGCCACGAGATCGACTACGTACGGCCGCTGGTCCACCGGCACGAGCCGGTGACCATCGAGTCGTGGGTCACGAAGATAGGCGCGGCGTCCCTGACGATCGCGTACGAGATCAAGGACCCCGACCAGGTGTACGTACGGGCGTCCACAGTCGTCGTCCCCTTCGACCTGGAGGCGCAGCGCCCGCGGCGCATCACCGCCGAGGAGCGGGAGTTCCTCCAGGAGTACGTCGACGACGGGATGCGCTCGGAGGGTGCCGCCGCATGACGGCGCCCCTGCACTTCGCCGACGCACGGGAGGCGGCGGGCATCGCCGCCTTCCTGGCCCGGCTCATCCGCTACGACAGGGCCGCCGCCGTCCGCCTCCAGGCGGAGGGCGGCGCCCTCGCCGTTTTCGGGCGGCCCCCGTCGTTCGAGGTGCTGGCGGTCCGTACGGCCGCGATCCTCGACGAGGCGCCGCTCGACATCACCGTCTCCGCCGGTGAACTCCTCGAGGGCATCGAGGAGTCCACGGGCAGGGCCGTCGTGCCCGGACCGGTCACCGGCCCGCCCTGGACCGGGGTCCTGCCGCCGCGCGCCGGCTGGCGGGACGTCCCCGGGCTGCCCGACGCCGCCGGACTGCGCGGTGCCGTCGCCGCGGCGGTCGCCGAGTTCCGTACCCGCGACGAGGAACTCCCCGAGGAGCGGCGCACCCGCGCCGAACGCGACCGCATCGGCCGCGAGATCTGGTCCCGCACGATCGGCACGACCGGTCTGCCCCTGCGCGCCGTGCACGCCGCCCAGTCCCTGGGCTTCCTGCCACCGGCCGAGGCGCTCCCGCAGGAGCTGCCGGTGACCCTCCTCACGGCGGGCCCGTGGCTCCGGCTCCGCACCCCCTTCGGCTCCGTGGCCGTCCGCACCGCCTCCGGCCTCGGCGACCTGGGCGTCACCCCCCTGCGCCCCGCGTAAGCCCGGGCGACCCCCGCTCCTGCGCCACGTGCGCCCTCGGGCCGTCTCCGACCCGCGCGACTCCTGCCCCCGGGCCGTCCCGGGGCCCCGGGACGGCCCGGGCTTGCACACCCCGTGGTCTGGGTGGGTTACCGCCTGAGGGTCGGCTGTGGCGTCGGTGGGTTACCGCCCTGGGCCCGGCTGTAGCCTCAGCCGGTCAGCGCCCTAGGGTCGGCCGTGGCCTCAGCCGGTCACCGCCCCGGGCCCGGCTGTGGCCTCGGCGGGTCACCGCCCCGGGCCCGGCCGTGGCCTAGGCCGGTCACCGCCCCGGGCCGGCCGGCCCGGCCGTGCCCCTCGGGCGGTCCTGACCCGACTCCGCCGGGGGCCTGGGGACGTCTCGACGCGTCGCCCGGGACCCGGGCCGCCCCGCCCGCTGCCACCGCCTGGCCCTGGACGCGCTCCTGCCGCCCCGCCCCAAGGAGCGCGGGTCAGTCGCCCCTCGGTGCCCAGCGGTGGGTGAAGCGGGCCGCCAGCCAGCCGCCCGCCACGGTCGCCGCCGCGCATACCGTGACGGCCACCGCCAGGCCGGACGCCAGGACCGGGAGGGGCGACCCGGCCGTCGGGGCGAGGAACGCCACGTTGAACGCGGCCAGGGTCCCGGCGAACAGCGCCGCCAGCACCATCGCGCACACCGTCGGGACGCCCATGCCCCACCAGGCGACGCGCAGATGGAACCGCACGCCGGACGTGTAGCCGGCCATCGGCCGCAGCTCGTCGGCCCGGTCCAGGAACGCGTGCAGCAGCCCCGCCACGCCCGTGAGGGTCAGCAGGACGAAACCGATCGCCGCCACCAGCAGCGCCCAGTCGGCGATCCGGACGTGGGCCGCGCCCCCGACGGCCCAGTCGGTGCCGGGCGTGCCGACGCGGGGCAGCGGCAGATGGGCCTGCGCGGCCCGTTCCACCCGCTCCTGCCCGTCGGCGGACGCGGGAAGGACCACGAACGGGCCTTCGCCCGGTACGAGTTCGGTCGCCGTCGCTGTCGCCCGTACGGTGACCGCGCCGAAGGACATCCAGCGCAGGGCCTCCGTACGCGGTGTGCGGTCCCGGAAGACCGACTCGGCCGGTTCCGCCGCTTCGCGCGGGCACGCGTGCAGCGGGGCGAGAGCGGCCAGGTCCTCGCAGCTGCCGCGCAGCACCGGCTGGCCGCCGGTCCCGTCGGACCGGATCCGCAGGACGCGGTCGCCGGGGCCGAGCGCCGCCAGGAAACGCCGGACCCCGTCCTCGTCGGGGGTCGCCGCCTCCACCTGCACCAGCCGTCCGTCCAGCCGGCGGGCGAGCGCGGCGGCCTCCTGCGCGGGCCCGGACAGGTGCGTGACGAACACCTGGACCTGGGCGAGGAGCCCCAGCAGGACGGCGAGCGCCGCGCACGTCCGCGTGATCACACCGGGATGGGCGGCGGCCCAGCGCCCGCCCAGCAGCCGGGCCGCGTCGCCCCGGCCGCGCCGGCCCCCGGTCAGCCGCTCGGCGATCCCGGCGGCCGCCCGCCCCAGCAGGGGCGGCAGCCCCACGAGCGCCAGCATGACGCCGACGACGAACATCCGGACGCCGACCGTGAACCCGATCATCGCGCCCCACAGCGCGAGCAGGGTCCCGAGCCCGCACAGGTACGCCGGCCAGGCAGGCGGCCGCTCCCGGCCCGGACGGGGCCGATTGCCCTCGGCGGCCGGACCGGTCCGCAGGTGCAGCGCCGCGAACAGCACGCACAGCAGCGCCCACACGACCACCAGCGTCAGCGGGAACCACCACCGCACCGGCGCCAGGTCCCCCGCCGCGATCCCGTAGCCGGTCAGCGGCAGCCGCAGCCCGGTCAGCGTCGGCACGGTCAGCGGTACGGCGGCGAGCACGGTGCCCAGCGCCAGCGGCCGCAGGCATTCCCCGGCCGCGATCCGGGCCCGTACGGACCGCCCGGCACCGATGGCGTGCAGCACCGCCAGCCGCCGGTCCCGGTCCCGCGCGCCGAGCCGGGAGGCGACGACGAGGAGGACCACCACGGGCAGGCCCAGGAATGGGGCCAGCAGCAGGTGCAGGTCGCTCTCCGCCCGGTCGAAGCTCTGGCTGTGGAACCGGGCGCCGTCCGGCGGCGCGCCGAAACCGACGACGCCGAGGCCGGAGACGCCACCGAGGTGGACGCCCGGCGGGGGACGGCGGTACACGAGCAGTTCGTCCGGGTCGGCCAGACCGCTCGGCGCGACCGTCCCGGCCAGGGCGCCGTAGCGGGTGGCCGCCTGCGGCATGGCGGCGAGCAGCGCCGGGGAGACGTACGCCTCCCCGGGCTCCGGCCAGCGCGGGAGCCCGGGCGGCAGCGGGGCGCCGGAGACGACCGGCTCGATGTTCACCACGGAGAACACCCGGTCGCCCCAGGTGTCCCCGGGGTCGGCCCAGCGCAGGAGGGGCCTGTGCGGGCCCCCGGGCATCGCGATGACGGGCATACGGGCCGACAGCCGCGCTTCGCGCGCCTCGTACACGGCGTGGGTGACCTGGAGCCCCCACACCAGGATCGCCGCCCCGGTCGCGGCGAGCACCAGGCAGAGCGCCTGCACGGTGTGGCGCGGGTCCCGCCGGGTGGCCGAGGCCCGGCCGATCGCGAGCAGCTGCGCCGTGGCACCGCGCCGCCGCGTCCGGCTCACGCGCCGGCCTCCGTGGCACCGCGGGGCGCGGTGTCGGGGTCCGTGGTGCCGAGCTGTGTCGCGTCGCGCGGCGCGGTCTCGGTGAGGTCGTCCGGCGCGGTGTCGTACGCCGTGGTGTCGTACACCGTGGTGTCGTGCAAGGTCGCGTCGCGCAGGGTGAGGCGTCGGTCGGCGTAGTGGGCGACGACCGGGTTGTGGGTGACCACGACGACGGTGCAGTCGTAGCGGGCGGGCAGCCCGAAGAGCAGCGCGCACACGTCGTCCGTCGCGTACTCGTCCAGCGCGCCGGTCGGCTCGTCGGCCAGGATCAGCGGTGGCCGCGTCGACAGGGCGCGGGCGACGGCGACCCGCTGGCGTTCACCGCCGGACAGCACGCCGGCCCGTGCGTCCGCCACCGCGCCGACGCCCAGCTCGTCGAGGAGCCGCGCGGCCGTGCCGTACGCCTCCCGGCGCCCCTTCCCGGCGATCAGCAGCGGCAGCGCCGCGTTCTCCACGGCGCTCAGGTCGGGGAGCAGCTCGCCGAACTGGTAGACGAAGCCGATCGTGCGCAGACGCCACGCCGCGGCCGCCGCGGGCCGCAGCGTGGCCAGGTCCGTACCGCACACCTCGATCGTTCCGGCCTCGGGGCGGTGCAGTCCGGCGAGGCAGGACAGGAGGGTGGACTTGCCGCTGCCGCTCGGGCCGGTCACGGCGACCGATTCGCCGGGCACGGCCCGCAGGGCGGCGTCCCGCAGCAGGGTGCGGCCACCGGCCCGGCAGGTGAGGCCGGAGACGTTCAGGGTGCGGGAGGTCATCGTGGTCAGCGGTGCTCGTGCCACCCGGAGCAGATGTCCGGCGCCAGCGGGATGTTCTGGCAGGTCTGGAGGCGGTGGACGGCGTACGTGCCCTCCGTGGACTGCTTGCAGAACCCGTGGCCGCGGGACTCCTCCATGCGGACGGTGGTGCCCGGGTACGTCCGCTGGAAGTTGACGTACACGCTGGCGCCGTCGGCCTCGCGGTCGCAGACCCCGGCGTACTTGTGGCTCCAGCCGATGTAGCCGAAGTTGTCGCCGGAGTAGACGTAGTAGGTGTCGCCGTGGGCGGCGCCGGCCCCGAACAGAGCGGTCGCGGCACCGATCAGCACCACGCCCAGGCGCATGGTTCTCCGTCGCACGTTGAACCTCCACAGGGGTGCACAGAAGAGGGGCACCCGCCGATGTGTGCGGATGCCCGTTCGATGTGTTGAGGCTGTGAACTTATGCGGTGCGTGGGGTGGCTGGGAGATGCGGAAAGCACCCTGACCGGAACCCTGTGCTTCACTTGGCTCCGGTCAGGGGACGGTTACCAAGGGTTACCGTCCGCTTCGGCCGAAAGTCTCCGTAGGGCGCTGTGGCGCGTCAGCCCTCGGCGTTCACCATCGAGGCGGCGGCGTACGCGAGGTAGTCCCACAGCTGCCGCTCCTGTTCCGCGGGCAGCTGCAGTTCGTCGACCGCGACCCGCATGTGGCGCAGCCAGGCGTCGTGCGCCGCCCGGTCCACGATGAACGGCGCGTGCCGCATGCGCAGGCGCGGATGGCCGCGGTTGTCGCTGTACGTGCGGGGGCCGCCCCAGTACTGCATCAGGAACAGCGCGAGCCGCTCCTCGGCCGGGCCCAGGTCCTCCTCCGGGTACATCGGCCGCAGCAGCGGGTCCTCGGCGACACCCTGGTAGAAGCGGTGGACGAGGCGCCGGAAGGTCTCCTCGCCGCCCACCTGCTCGTAGAACGTCTGCTCCTGGGCGGTGCCGTTCGGGATGTCTGTCACGTGAATGGGGCCCTCGTAGTCTCGACCTGGCCGCCCCCGGTGTTCCTGGCCGGGGGCCCGGGGGTCGTCCCCGGGAATGGCAGCACGCGTCCATCGTCTCAGACCGACCGGCGGAGGACCGGGGCCCTAGGACCACCGGCTCCACCGCACCACGGGAGGAAACAGAGATAGTGGACATATGGGTGCAGAGCGAGAGGACCCCTTCGTCGAGGCCGCCGCCGAGGCACGGCACCGGCTGGTGGCCGCGCTCGCCGCGGCCGGGGAGCTGGCGGACCCGGCCTGGCGCGCGGCCTTCGAGGAGGTCCCGCGCCATCTGTTCGTGCCGTACTACTACGTCGGCGTCATGGGCGGCTACGAGCGGCTGTGGCGCGACGACCCCGACCCGCGCCGCCGGGAGCGCTGGCTCGCCGGCGCCTACGAGGACCGGCCCCTCGGCACCCGGCTGCGCGACGGCGACCTCGTCTCCTCCGCGAGCCAGCCCTCCCTGATGGCGGCCATGCTGCACGCCCTCGGCGTACGGGACGGGCACACCGTCCTGGAGATCGGCGCCGGCACCGGCTACAACGCGGCGCTCCTCTCCCACCGGGTGGGCGACGAGCGGGTCACCACCATCGACCTGGACACCGACATCACCGACGCCGCGAAGGCCCACCTCGCCGAAGCCGGCTACCGCCCCGCCGTGATCACCGGCGACGGGGCGCGGGGCTGCCCCGGCCGGGCGCCCTTCGACCGGATCATCGCGACCTGCGCCCTGCCCTCCGTGCCCGGCGCCTGGCTCGCCCAGTGCCGGCCCGGCGGCCGCGTCCTGGCGCCCCTGTCGACCGGGCTGATCAGCCTGGACGTCCGGGACGCCGAGCACGCGGAAGGGCGGTTCCTGCACACCTCGGCGTACTTCGTCCCACTGCGCGGCGACGTACCGCGGGCGCCCGAGGTGCACACCGTCGGGCTGCCCCGCCGCGCCGTCGACAGCGAACTGTTCCGCTTCCTGCTGACCCTCACCGCGGGGAGCCTCGACCCGTACGAGGCGCACGCGCTCTGGCAGCGCGAACACCGCCCGCAGCGCGAGCGGTACGGGGTGACGGTCAGCGGCGGCCGCCAATGGGCATGGCTGGACGACCCCGAGGGGCCGTACAGCTGGCCCCTCGGGTCCTCCTCGGCCTGAGGCGCGTCAGCCGCGGACGATCGTGATGGTCGTCCACGCCCCGACGTGCACCCGGTCGCCGTCCTGGAGCGGGATCGGGACGTACGGCTGGATCGGCTCCTCGGCGCCGTTGAGGGTCGTGCCGTTGGTGGAGTTCTGGTCCACCACGGCCCACGAGCCGTCCGGCTGCTGCACCAGCACCGCGTGCTGGTGCGAGACGCCCGGATCCTCCGGCGGCACCGACAGGTCGATGTCCGGGGACTCGCCCGTGGACTGCCGGCGGCGGCCGATGCTCACCTGGTTGCCGGTCAGCGCGAGACGCTTCTCCGGCGAGTACGCGGGCAGGTTGAGGCCCGCGGCATCCGGGCCGCTGCGCCGCATCATCGCCATGAAGTAGTCCCGGTCGTGCGCGACGACGGCCGTCCACCCGGCGGGCGCCGGATGGTGCGGCGCCTGCCCCACATACCCGCCGGCCGCCTCGGCGCCACCGGGCTGCACGGGCGCCGACGGGGCACCGGACCCGTGCGGGTCGCCGGGCGCCGACGGGGCACCGGACCCGTAAGGGGCGCCGGATGCGTGCGGGGTACCGGGTGCCTGCGGGGTACCGGGTGCCTGCGGGGCTGCCGGGGCGAAGGCGCCGCTCGACGCCTGGGCGCCCATGGGCGCTGCCGGGCCCTGAGAGCCGCCGGGGGCTTGCGGGACGCCGGATCCATTCGGACCGCCGGGCCCCTGCGGGGCGCCGGGGCCCTGGGGGCCGCCCGGTCCCTGCGGCGCAGGGGGGAAGTGCGGCGCCGGGGAGCCGGGCGCACCATGCTGCGGACCGGGGCCGCCGGGTACACCGGGGGCTCCTGGCATGCCGGGGCCGCCGGGCGTACCAGGGCCGCCGTGGGCTCCCGGCATGCCGGAGCCGCTGGGGGCGCCAGGACCGCCGGAAGCGCCGGTGCCGCCGGGCATGCCGGGCGTACCAGGACCACCGGATGCACCGGGGCCGCCGGGGAAGCCGGGACCGTCGGGCATGCCAGGACCGCCGGGCATGCCGGGACCTGACGGCGTGCCGGGGCTGCCGGCGCCTCCGGGGCTGACCGGGCTTCCGGGGCTGACCGGGCTTCCGGGCATGCCGGAGTCGCCGGGGGCGCCAGGACCGCCGGGTACGCCGGAAGCGCCGGGGCCGCCGGGCATGCCGGATGCGCCGGGACCGCCGTGAGTGCCCGGGCCTCCCTGCGTACCGGGGCCTCCGGGCATGCCGGGACCGCCAGGTGCTCCGAGGTCGCCTGGACCGCCGGGCATGCCCGGACCGCCGGGCGTACCCGGGCCACCTGCCATGCCCGGACCGCCGGGCGCACCGGGGCCTGCCATGCCGGGACCGCCGGGCGTACCCGGGCCTCCCGCTGCGCCAAGGCCCTGCGGGCCGGCCGGGCCACCCGCGCCCTGCGGACCACTCGGACCGTGCTGGCCACCCGCACTCAGCGGGCCGCCGGGGCCCTGCGGAGCGCCGGGCGTGCCGGCGCCTGAGGGGGCGTCAGAAAGTCCCGGGCCGCTCAGGGCGCCGGGAGCCTGTGGGGCGCCGGGGCCGTGCGGGCCGCCCATGGAGCCCGGGCCCTGGGGGGCACCCATCGGCCCCGGGCCCTGCGGGCCACCCATCGGGCCGGGGCCCGGACCCTGCGGGGCCGGCGGGAAGCCCGCGCCCTGCGAAGCGCCCGGCTGCGGACCCGCCGTGTCCGGTCCCTGAGGACCACCGAGGGGGCCGTGACCGTGCGGACCGCCCGGGGCCCCGGGCCCCTGCGGGGCAGCACCCGGACCACCGGGGCCCGGCATGCCACCCGGAGCGCCAAGCCCGTGCGGACCGCCCGGGCCACCCATCGGGCTCTGGCCCTGCGGACCACCGGGGCCACCAGGTCCCTGCGGGCCACCCATCGGGCCCTGGCCCTGCGGACCGCCAGGTCCCTGCGGGCCTCCCAGTGGAGCCGGGCCCTGCGGGCCGCCCGGCCCCGGGCCCTGCATCGGCTGGGCCTGTGACGGAGGGGAGAGGACCCAGTCGTCCTCGCCGCCCCCCGCCGGACGCGGACCCGCCGGGCCGGGCTGCTGGAACGCCGGAGGCGGGCCCGGCGGCTCGGGGGACAGGGGTTCCGCCGGGCGGTTCACCTGGGAAGGACGGGAGCCCTGGTACTCGTACGGGTCCGGCGGGCGCGGCGCCGACGTGAAGCCCGGCGGCAGGTTCAGTCCGCCGCTCGGCGCCGACGGGCGCGGCGGCGGGGAGACCGGTGTGTACGAGGTCGCCGTGTTCGTGAGGAAGTTCCACCGGCACTCCTCGCAGAACGGAGCCATCGCCTCACGCGGCGTACGGCACTGCGGGCACAGCTCGGCCTGCGCGGTGGCGTTCGGGTCGCCGCCCATCGAGGCGGGCGGCGGAGGCGGGACCGGGCCGCCGGGGCCCGGATAGCCGTACGCGGGCGGCGGCGGAGGCGGCGGTGGGGGAGGCGGCGGAACGGCACCCGCAGGCGCGCCCGCCCCGGCCATGCGATGGCCGCAGACCTCGCACCAGTCGTCGGAACCCGACTGGTGTCCGTTCGGGCAGGTCGGCATGTCGGCGCTTCCCCCTCTCCTCGTCGGCCGCCGTCGCGGCCGTCATGACCTCGTGGTCCTCGTCACGGCTTCTTCACGCGAACCGTCTTCGTGGAGCGCGTCTCGAGGGTCATCTCGTCCGCCTCCGCGACCTTCGCCTTCAGTCGCACAGTACCTGTGGCGGCGTCGACGACGTCCACCACCTTCGAAAGCAGTTTCGCAGTATCCGCGTTCCCCGAGGCCGCAGCCAACTGCACCGCCCGGCCCAGCTTCGCCGTCGCGCCGCCGAAATCTCCCGACTTGCGCGCTTCCAGCCCCTGTTGGATGACCTGTGCCAGTTCGGCCTGCCCCGTGTAGTGAGCGACCTGCGGGTTGATGGACGTGGACGCCGCCATGTCCTCCGTCCACACGGCCCGTACCAGCCCCTGCCCGAGGACCTGCGGGGTGCCGCCCGCCGGGTCCGGCAGGACCAGCGACACCCGGGCCGCCAGCATCTCCTGGCCGATCCCGGCCGCCGGTACGCGCACGCACACGTGGTAGTCCCGCGACTCGTCCCCCCACGAGCCCGTCGGATAGTCACCGGCCCGCGGCCCGGCCTCCGTACGCCGGCCCGTCAGGTCCTCGACCGCCGGAGCCACCTGCTTGACGAACCGGATCTCCGCACCGACCGGCGTCCACACCCGCAGTGCGACGTCCGCGACCTCCTTGCCCATCGCGTGCTCCATCATCCGCGTGAAGTCCGCGGCCAGGCCCGCCGGATCGGCGACGATGTCGGCCGTGCCGAGCAGCGCCGACGCGATGCCCGTGACCTCCTTCACCTCCCAGTCGGTGCCCACGCCCCGCGCGTCGCACGTGAAGCGGCCCGCGCACGCGTCGAGCGCGGCCCGCAGGTCCGCCGGCGACTCGTGCTCGTTGCGCCCGTCGGTCAGCAGGATCCCGTGCCGGATCCCGGCGCCGGCGGACGCCAGCAGCCGGTCCGCCAGCCGCAGCCAGGTGCCGATCGCCGTACCGCCGCCCGCGCTCAGCCGCCGCAACGACTCCTTCGCCTCCGCGCGACTACGGGCGTCCGCGACGGCGAGCCGGCCGCCGCCCGGGTACACCTCCTGCGCCACGTGCGTGCCCGCGACCACGGCGAAGGCCACGCCGTCGCGCAGGGCGTCGACCGCCGCGGCCGTGGCATCGCGCGCGCCCCGCATCTTCGTCGGCGGGTAGTCCATCGAACCCGAGCAGTCGACCATGACGACCACGGCGGCGCCGACGCCGGGCGGCGTCCCCCGGTCCGCCGCCGGGAACGCCCCGGCCATCAGCGGAGCCCCGCCCGTGGTGCCGCCCCCCGTGGACGTGACCGTGACGATCGCGTTGACCTCGCGGCCGCCCTCCGGCAGGTACTCGTTCTGGTACACCTCCACGGAGAACCGCGGCACGTTCGACTTGGAGAAGTTCGCCATCAGGTCGGCTCCAGGCTCCTCGGTACTGCTCCACACAACGGACGGAAAGCGGACGCGGGTCGATCGCCGGGCGAAACGTGCTCAAGCCGTGTTCACGCCGATACTGCCCCTCCGGGCACCACGGCGAACGGCAGGACCGCCACCGTTACGTTGTCGTGGCCGCCGCCGTCGAGCGCGTGCCCGACGAGGACCCGGGCGCAGTGCAGGGGGCGCGCCGCCGCGTCCGGGGGCACCACCCGCGCCATGTCCTCGGCCGCCTCGGCGTAGTTCCACAGGCCGTCCGTGCACACCACGACGACACCCGGCCGGTCCGGTTTGAACGCGGCGGTGTGCGGCTCCAGTTCGTACGCGTCGGCCCCCAGCCAGCCGGTGATGGCGTGGGCGCGGGCGTCGGCGTACGCCTCGGCCTCGTTCATCAGGCCCGCCGCGACCATCTGCGCGGCCCACGAGTCGTCCTCCGTCAGCCGGGACGGCGGGGCGCCGCGGTCGTCCGGCACCCAGTAGGCGCGGCTGTCGCCGACCCAGCCCACCACCAGCAGACCGCCCGCCGAGACCGCGCCGACCAGGGTGCACGCGGGGGCGTTGCGGTGCCGGTGCGGGTCGTGCTCCATGGCGCCGCCGTCGGAGCCGGGCTCCGCCGCCAGGGCGTTGACCGCGTCGGCCGCGGCGACGATCGCGTCGTGCATGGCCCGCTGCGGGTGCGTGCCGCGGGCCAGCGACTCCACCAGCGACTCGCCGGCCGTGCCGGCCGCCGCCGACGACGCCTCGTCCGGCCGGGACGCCGACGACACCCCGTCGCACACGATCGCGACGACGGCCGGGGAGCCGTCAGGGAGGGCGGTCGAGGTCACCGCGAACGCGTCCTCGTTGCGGTGGTGGCGCAGCCCGCGGTCGCTCACGGCGGCGACCGCGTCCAGCTCCTGCTCCATGTGGTCGCGCTCGCGCGGCTGCTTGTGGCCGCAGTTCTCGCAGTACCCGTCCGGATCGACGGCCCCGGCCCGGCAGGCGACGCACACCTTGCCCGCCGCCGCGGCGGCCCGAGGATCGGGCGCGGCCAGCTCGAAGTCCCCGTCACCAGCGGGTACGTCGTGCCGCACGTCCCGCTCCACCACGGGCCCGGGACGGTCCGCCGGGGCGGGGTCCGCGCCCGTCCCCTCGGAAGCGGCCGGGTCACCACCGGTACGGCCATGCCCGGCGCTGTCGGACCCGGTGCTGTCGGACCCGGTGCTGCCGGGGCGGGTGCCGTCCGGCCCCGTACGGTCGGGCCCCGTGCCGTCCGGCGCGGCACCGCCCGGCGCGGCACCGCCCGGCTCGGCAGCGCTTGCCCCGGCGCCGTCAGGTCCTGCGCTGTCCGGCCCGGCACCACTCGGACTGCCACCGCTCGGACCCGCACCGCTCGTACCGGCGTCGTCCGGCCCGACACCCGTCGCCCCGGCCGCCGTCTCCCACGCCGTTCCGGCGACCGGAGCGGCGGGCGCCGTGGACGCGGGCAGCGGGGCCCCCGCTGCGACCGCCCCGGCCGGGGCCTGGCCGGCGGGCGGCTCATCGGGCATCGGCGGAGCGGCAGGCGGAGCCGCGGGGGCCGCGGGCGCGGCAGGCGGAGCACCGGCGGCGGCAGCACCGGGCACGGCGGGAGCCGCGGGCGGCTCAACGGGCATGGGCGGAGCAGCCGGTGCCGAGGCCGTGGTCGGCGCGGCACCGGCCGACGGGCCGCCGGGAGGGGCGGCGGGCATCGGCGGAGCGACCGGTGGTGCACCAGGCACCGGGGGACCGGCGGGCGCCGCCGGTGCGGGCAGGGGCCCACCGGTCACCGGGCCACCCGCCCCCGGGCCACCCGCCCCCGGGCCGCCCGGCTCGGGGGCACCCGTCACCGGCGCGCCCGGGACCCGACCGGCAGGGGCACCAGCACCGGCGGCGCCGGTCGAAGAGGCGGCCGCTCCAGGACCGCCCGGCGGCGGCAACGGGCCCAAGGCCACCGTCGGATGGTCCCGTGGCGGCGTCGGTACGGCCGACAGGTCGTAGCCGCACGCGCCGCAGAAGAGGTCACCCGACTCCAGCGGCTCCGAGCAGCCCGGGCAGGCCGACAGCTGATGTGTCTGCGACATCGATCACACCCACGTCCGGGGGCGGAAGCGGTTGGCCCGTTCCACCAGTTCGATCCTTTCCTCGCCGCGCTGGGCGAGCCGGGCGAGCACCCGGTACGAACGCTCCAGGCCGAACCGCAGCCCGCGTTCGTGCAGTTCGCTGCCGAGCAGCGTCCGGTCGGGGGAGCGTCCCCCCGTGTGGCCCGACAGGTACCAGTCGAGGGCCAGGCCCAGCACCTCGGCGGACAGCCGTTCGCGCCGCACCGGGTCCAGGCCGAAGTCGGCCAGCGCGCCGACCTGGTGGGCCGCCGCGTACAGGTCCTCGCGCAGCGGCTCGTGCGGGTCGCGGTGGCGCAGCCGCGCCCGTACGGCCGCCACGCGCGCCGCCGTGTAGTGGATCGACGCCTCCGGTACGGACTCCAGCGTCCGTACCGCGCCGGTCCGGTCCCCGGCCGCCAACTGCACCCGGGCCAGGCCGAAGGCGGCGCTCACATGGCTGGGGTCGGTCGCCCAGACCAGGCCGTAGTACTCGGCGGCGTTGTCCAGCTGGCCGAGTACCTCGGCGCACACGCCGAGCGCCAGCTTGGGCGCGGGCTCGCCCGGGAACGCGTCGTACACCGCGTCGAACGACAGCGCGGCGTTCGCGTTGTCGCCGCTCGCCAGCGCGACGACGCCCCGGTACCAGATGACCCGCCAGTCGTCGGGGTACCGCTGCTCCAGGGCGTCCAGCACCTGGGCCGCCGCGCCGAGTCCACCCGTCTCCAGGCGGGCGCGCAGCTCGCGCAGCCGCAGTTCGAGGGAGGGGGAGGGCGCGTTGTGCAGGGCGGCGAGGAGTTCGGCCGGGCCGATGGCCATCAGGCCCGCGAGGAACCCGGCATTGGGGTCGCCGGGGTCGACGTGCGGCACCGGCAGCGCGAGAGCGGTGGCCCGCGCGTCCACCGCCGCCGGCACACCCGCGGCCGGGTCGCCGCCACCACGCGCCGGGAGGCCCGCCGCCGCCCCGCGGCCCAGCGGTGAGCGGCGCTTCGGCACCGGGCGCAGGCCCAGGCGTGACACCTCGCCCGCCGGCTCGGCGAACAGCACCGTGTCGGTGACCCGGGTCTCCGGGCCGAACAGGGTCGACAGCGCCGGACGGGGCCGGCCCGTCTGGAGCGCGACGACCTCGCGCAGGACGCCCGTCAGCTGCTCGGCCATCTCCTGCGCCGACGCGAACCGGCGCGCCGGGTCGGGGTCGGTGGCCCGCACCAGCAGCCGGTAGAACGACTCGTACCGGCGGAACACCTCGATGTGCTGCGGGTCCGGCAGCGAGTCGGCGAACACGTTCGTGTAGCCCTGGAAGTCGAACGTCAGGACCGCGAGCGTGCGCGCCACCGTGTAGAGGTCGCTCGCCACCGACGGGCCCACCTCGGCGACCTCGGGCGCCTGGTAGCCGACCGTGCCGTAGATGGCCGACTCGTTGTCGTCCATCCGGCGCACCGCGCCCATGTCGATCAGCTTCAGCTGGTCCTCGGTCTGGATCGCGTTGTCGACCTTGAAGTCGCAGTAGAGCAGGTTGCGGCTGTGCAGATGGCCCAGGGCCTCCAGCGCCTCGATGCCGTACGCGCACGCCTGCTCCACCGGCAGCGGGTCGCGCCGCCCGTCCGGTCCGCGGCGCGCGTTGGCTATCTCCTTCAGGGACTTGCCGCCGACGTACTCCATGACGATGTAGCCGTCCAGGGAGCCCGTCCGCTGGTCCAGGTGCTCCACGAAGTTGTAGATGCGGACGATGTTGGAGTGCTCGATCTCGGCGAGGAAACGCCGCTCGGATATCGCCGCCGCCATCGCGTCCTGGTCACCGGTGTCCAGCAGGCCCTTGAGGACCACCCACCGGTCGGACACCGCCCGGTCCACGGCCAGGTAGATCCAGCCGAGGCCGCCGTGCGCGAGGCAGCCCGCCACCTCGTACTGGCCGTGCACCACGTCGCCGGCGCGCAGTTTCGGCACGAAGGAGTACGGGTGGCCGCACTTGGTGCAGAAGCCCTCCGTACGGCCCGGCCGACCCCCGCGCGCCCGCCCGACGGGCGCCCCGCAGTCGGAGCGCGAGCAGAACCGCTTCCGCTCCGGCACCTCCGGGCGCTCCATCACCGCGGACCGCGGATCGGGGCGCGGCACCTCGGGCACCGCCACCAGGCCCGCGCCCAGCCGGCTCCGCCCCGACGGGCCGGACGACGAGCCGGAGCTGCGCACCGACACCGACCGGGCCGTCGAGGGTCCGCCGGACAGGGAGGCCGACAGGCGCCCCGACACCGACCGGCGCGACGCCCGCGACGAGGACCGCGCCGACGAACGGGACGACGCGCGGGCGGAGGTCCGCGACGACGGGATCGACCCCGAGCCCTTCCCGCCGCCCCCACCGCCCGCGATGCCGGTCGCCGGGGACGACACCATTCCGTTCGCGGCGACGACCGGCGCCAGGCCGCACGTGTCGCAGTACAGCTCGCCGCCGCCGACGTCCTCGTACGAGCCGCCGCAGCCGGGGCGCTGGCACGCTCTCATCAATACCCCCTACGGTCGCCCGGCGCCGAGCCGGACAGCATGTCGGCGGCCGCCTGCTGGTAGCGCAGCACGGCCTGCTCGGCGGCGCGCAGGTCGCACGGGGCGCTCCACAGCATCCGGCGCGCCGCGTCGTACCGCTCCATCAGGAACGGGTCCTCCGCCAGGCCGTGCCGGGCCACCTTCGCCTTGTACGCGTCGAGGCGGCCGCGCAGCTCGGCGCGGACCGCGAGGGGCGCCGTGACCGCCGTCAACGACTCGCGGGCGCGCAGCAGTTCCTCCTCCGCCTCCTGCTCCAGGGCCTCCAGCAGGGGCGACAGCCGGTGCCACTGGGCGTGGCGGCGGTACTCGGCGGCGGTCGCGAGCCGCTCCTGGAGCACGGTGGGCGGGCCGCTCACGGCGGGCACCTCCGACGCGGCGATCTTCGCCAGGACCTCGCCGCGCGCGGTCCGAGCCTCGGCCAGGGTCCGGTCGGCGCGCGACAGCACGTCCCGCAGCCGCAGCAGCCGGGCCTCGGAGTCCTGCCGGACCTGGAGGACCGCCTCGATCTCCCGGCGCACGTCCTCCAGGGCGCGGGCCGCCCGGTCGTACCGGTCGGTGTCGGGCCGCCCGCCGCCGGGCGCCGAACTGCCCGCCGCCGGCCGCCAGAACGCCAGCGGGTCGCTCACCACCCGGGTGCGCAGCTCCGCCAGCTCCTCCGTGATGGCCTCCAGGTCGTCACCGGCCGGGTGCTCCCCGGGCCGTACGCCGACCGAACGCGCCAGCGACCGCGTCCGGTTCAGCTCGGCGGCCAGCAGGTCTATGCGGGCGGGCAGCGCCGACCACACCGCGTCCGCGGTCACCACCATGTCGAGCGACGCCGCGTACAGCTCGTTCATGCGCGCCACCAGCCGCTCCAGCGTGAACCGCTCGGACAGCCGCGCCTGCCCGTCGGGCAGCTGCGCGCCCGGCACGACGACGCTCTCGCCGCGCAGCCGCTCGGTCAGCTCCGCCAGGTCCTCGCGGCCCGGCCAGCGGCGCCGGGCGCGCACCTCGTGGATGTCGCGCAGCGCGGCCGTGTACGCGTCGAAGTACGTCCACAGCAGCGCTATCGTCCGCTCGGTGGCCGCCCAGCGCTCCCTCGTCGTACCGGTCAGCTCGGCGCCCTCCAGCAGCCTGCGGCCCGCGTGGTCCTGCAGCGCGAGCAGGGAGTCCTCGACCGCCTTGTGCTCCGCGCCGAGGCGGGCCAGCGCACGGTCCACCTCGTCCCGGTCCATCACCGGACCGGGGGGTCCCGCGACGCCCATCGATCACCTCTCGCTTCAGTTCGTCCGGTACTTCGGCGCCGGCGGTCCCGCCACACCCGGCAGGTCGGCCTCCAGCCACTTCTCGTACGCCTTCGTCCACGGCCCGCCCCGGTAGGAGACCAGCACCTGGTTGACCCGCCGCACCAGGTCGTCGTTGCCGAGCTTCGCGGCCACGCCGTAGTACTCCGTCGTGAACGGGCGGCCCTTCAGCTCCACCGCCGGGTCCTGCGCCGCCTGCCCGGCGGCGAGGGCGCTGTCCGTGACGACCGCGTCGACCTCGCCGGTCTGGAGGCGGACGAGGCAGTCCAGCTGGTTGGGCACCGTGTACAGGTCGGGGTCGCGGGGCGTGCCGTCGGCCTCGTCACGGAACGTCGCGCCGAACGCGTTGCGCTCCAGGGCCTCGTACGCCGTCGACCCCTCGGCGGAGCACACGCGCTTGCCGGCGAGGGTCGCGTTGTAGCCCGTGATGGTCGAGTCCTTGGGCGCGAGGACCTGCTGGCCGGTCTCGAAGTACGCCGTGGAGAACGCGACCTGCTTGATGCGGGCGCAGTTGATCGTCATCGTGCGGACGACCAGGTCGACCTTCCCGCTCTCCAGGGCGGCGATGCGCTGGTTGGTGGGCACGGCCCGGAAGATGACCGCGTCGCGGCTGCCCAGGATGTCGGCGGCGACGGCCCGGGCCAGGTCGATGTCGAAGCCCTCAAGGGTGCCCTTGGCCGGGTTGCGGTAGCCCCACCGGTAGCTGTTCTGGTCGACGCCGACGACGAGCTTCCCGCGCGCCTTGATCGCGTCGATGGCCGGTCCGCCCGCGGAGGAGGGCCGCAGCGACGCCTCGGGGTCCTTGCAGTCGGCCTTCGCGGCCGCTTCGGCGGGGAGGACGTGCACGACGCCCGAACCCGCGGGCACGGTCGCGGGCGCACCACCGGACCGCGTGAGGGGTACGAGCGTCAGCGCGGCCGTCAGCCCACAGGCGGCGGCCATGGCGGCGACCCCGCCCCACCCGCGCAGGCGCCCGGGCAGTCGGCCGCGTACCCGGCCGCGTATCCGGCCGCCGGCCGCCCGGCGGGACGGCGTGCCGGTGGGTCCGTCGCCGGGACGGCCCTCGGCCGCGCCGTCACCGGTCGGCGCACCGGCCAGGCCGTGGCCGGTGCGGGCACCGGTCGGGGCAAGGCCGGGCACCGCCTCGTCGGGAACCGCCCCCTGCGGAACGGCGGGAGGAGCGGTCTCGGAACGCCCGGCGCCGGGAAGGGTGCCGGCCCGCCCGCTGTCGGCGGTGTGCCGGGACGGTCCGGCGCGCAGTGCGCCGAACAGCCGCCCGCGGCGCCGGGCGTCCCGCGCCGTGCGGGACGTGGCGGCCGGCCGCCGGCCGCCCTGTGTGTCGTCGGTGCCGTTCACCGTGGTGCCCCCTCTCCCCGTCACCGGTACTCCGCCAGCCTGCGGTTGACGCCCATGATGGCCCCGGCCGCCCCCAGCACCGCCAGAGCGCCCGCCCCGGCGGGCAGCCCGGTCAGCGCGCCCCGGCCGCGCTCGGCGGCCCGCGTGAACTCGTCCTGCTCGTGGTCGAGCGCCTTGCGCAGCGCCGCGTCGACCCGGTCGAAGGCCGCGCCCGTGGAGTCCTTGCCGCCGATGACCTTGGCGAGGGCGCCGTCGTAGTCGCCCGCGTCGTCCGTCTGCCGGGCACCGGTGTGGCGCTCGCGCCACTCGCCGACCCACCGCAGCGCGTCGGACACCGGAGCGCGGCCCGCCGTGTCGTCGGCCAGGGCGTGCGCCTCGTCGAGGGCGGAGGCCAGCCGGCCCATGCCGGCGCCGTACTCCGTCTCGTACTTGTCCTTCTTGCCGTCGTCGGTGAGGACCGCGCCACGTGCCACGAGAGTCAGGTTCTCGTTCGCCCGGGCCTTGAGGGAATTGATCCGGGCCTCGTTCAGCACCTTGAGCGAATCCTGGCCGTGCGCCCTCGCCTCGTCGAGCCCGGCCCGGGCGAGCGCGTGACCGCCCGCGAGCCACAGCAGCACGAGCGTCGCCGCGGTCGTCGCGGCGAGCAGCCCCCGGTTGAACACCCGGTTGGTGCGCAGGTAGGCGCGGCGCTGCGCCGCGGCGAGCACGACCAGCACCAGCAGCCCGGCCGCGAGCGACAGCCACGGCCAGGCACGCGCGTCCCGGTCGTCGTCGGCGAGCCGCGCCGTCTCCGCCTCGTACAGCCGCTCGGCGGCCGGCAGCAGGTACGAGGTCATCCGCTGGTTCGCGTACCGGAGATACGCGCCGCCCAGCGGCAGGCCCTGCCGGTTGGCGGCCCGGGCCCGCTCGACGAGGCCCGTGTAGCGGGGCAGCTGCTCGTTGAGCGTGGCGATCTCGCGGGCGGACTGCGACGAGCCGTCCGTGTTCGCCGCGGCCCGCACGAGCAGCCGGGCGGCGGTCGCGATGTCGTCCTCGTACCGCTTGCGCACGTCGGGCGGCTCCTGCGCGCCGGCCAGGAAGCCGCTGGCGGCGGCCGTGTCGGCGTCGGCGAGGGAGCGGTAGATGTGGGCGGCGTCGGCGCTCAGCGGCTGACTGCGGGTCACGACGTCGTCGGCTGCGGCCGCGCGGTACGCGACCTCGACGGCGGTGACGGCGCCGAACGCCACGACGAGGGCAGCGAGTACGGCTCCGAGGATGCGCAGCCGGCCCGGCTCGGTCGTGGCGGCGGCCCGCAGCCTGGTCATGCCGGAGGCGAGGGCGCCGCGGCCCGCGGGCGGTGCGGGCGCGGCGGCGGGGGGAGCGACGGGGGGAGCGGCGGGCGGGGCGGGTGCCGTGGTGGTGCCGGGCGGCACGGACGGGCCCGGCGGCGCCGGCCGCTCGTACGGCGGGTGTGTCACGTGACCTCCCCCTCGGTCGCTGACGTCGGCCCGCCCCCCGGCGGATCGGGTGGCGGCTGCCCGGCCAGCAGTATGGCCGCAGGGGCCGACGTTGACACCAGGCTTGACTCGATCTTGTTCTTATCGTGCCTGACGCCTCAGTCGCACCGTTATTCGATCCCCCTCTCCGAACACGTCTGTCAGGGCCGATCGGTTCCGGGCCCCGGCGGCTGCGCGTACCGCGCCCGCAGCGCCGCGTACGCCGCCGGCGCGGCGCCCACGTGGTCGAGGCCCAGCAGCGCGGCCCCCAGCACCGGGGGCGCCGTCACCACGCGGAGCACCGCCCGGGGCGCCTTGTCCGCCAGGAGCTCGGCGATCCTGGGGTTGAGGTCCGGGTGCCCGGCCGCCAGGACCCCGCCGCCCAGCACCACCGGCACCTCCGCGTCCAGCAGGTCCAGCCGGTCCAGGGCGACCGTCGCCATCGCGACGACCTCCCGCGCCAGCCGCTCCACCAGGCCGCGCGCCACCGGGTCGCCCGCCGCGCTCACCGCGAACAGCACCGGCGTCAGCTCATGGCGCCGCACGGCCGGGATCCGCCCCAGGTGCAGCGCCTCGATCAGCGCGTACACCGAGCCGAGCCCGAAGTGCGCGGGCAGCGCCCGCGCCAGCCCGGTCGGCTCGCCCCGCCCGTCCTCCGCGCGGGCCGCCCACCACAGGGCCTCCTCCGCGAGGCCCGAACCGCCGCCCCAGTCCCCCGAGATGCGCCCCAGTGCGGGGAACCGCGCGGTCCGCCCGTCCGGCAGCATGCCCACGCAGTTGATGCCCGCGCCGCACACGACGGCCACGCCGCGCGGCTCGTCGACGCCCGCCCGCAGGATCGCGAAGGTGTCGTTGCGCACCGCCGTCGACGTGCCCCAGCCGCGCGCGTGCACCGCCCGCGTCAGCTCCTCCTCCTCGGCCGGCAGATCGGCGTTGGCCAGACAGGCCGACACATGGACCGCGCACGGCCCGTCACCGGTGAGCCGGGCGGCCGATACCGCCTCGCCGACGACCTCCGCCAGCGCGTCGACGGCCACCCCGACGCCCGCCACCGCCGGCTGGAAACCGCCGCCGCGTGCCGTGCCCAGGACGGTGCCGTCCGCTCCGACCACGGCCACGTCGGTCTTGCTGTTGCCCGCGTCGACCGCCACCACGGCGGCCGGCGGGCCGGGAGTCACGCCCACGCCAGGTGCTCCCGGTTGTGCGCGATCAGCCGGTCGGTGAGCGTGTCCGCGTACGTGTACTGCCCGACCAGCGGGTGCGCCAGCAGCGCCCGGAACACCCGGTCGCGCCCGCCGCGCAGCGCCGCCTCCAGCGCCAGGTCCTCGTACGCGGTGACGGCCGCGACCAGCCCCGCGTACAGCGGATCCAGCGGCCGCACCGGCAGCGGCCGGGCCCCCGACCCGTCCACCCGGGCCGGCACCTCGACGACCGCGTCGTCCGGCAGGAACGGCAGCGTGCCGTCGTTGCGCGTGTTGACCACCTGCACCCCGCCGCTCCCGCCGAGCAGCGCCGCCGCCAGGTCGACCGCCGCCTCCGAATAGAAGGCGCCGCCCCGCTTCGCCAGCAGCTCCGGCTTCTCGTCCAGCGCCGGGTCGCCGTACATCTCCAGCAGCCGCCGCTCCATCTCCGCGACCTCGGCGGCCCGCGACGGCTTGGTCCGCAGCTCGTCGACGACCTCGTCGTGCGCGTAGAAGTACCGCAGGTAGTACGAGGGGACCACGCCCAGCCGGTCGAGCAGCGCCCGCGGCAGCCGCAGGTCGTCGGCGATCGCGTCGCCGTGCTCCGCCAGCAGCTTCGGCAGCACGTCGGCACCGTCCGGGCCGCCGAGCCGTACGCCCAGCTCCCACGTCAGGTGGTTGAGCCCCACGTGCTCCAGATGCACGTCGCGGGGGGCCACGTCGAGGAGCCGGGCGAACTTCCGCTGGAGTCCGATGGCCACGTTGCACAGCCCGACGGCCTTGTGGCCGGCCTGGAGGAGCGCCCGGGTCACGATGCCCACCGGGTTGGTGAAGTCGATGATCCAGGCGTCGGGGCTGGCCCGCCGTACCCGCTCCGCGATGTCGAGGACGACCGGCACGGTCCGCAGCGCCTTCGCCAGGCCGCCCGCGCCCGTCGTCTCCTGCCCGACGCAGCCGCACTCCAGCGGCCACGTCTCGTCCTGCTGCCGGGCCGCCTGTCCGCCCACGCGCAGCTGGAGCAGCACGGCGTCGGCGCCGTCGACGCCCGCCTCCAGATCGGTGGTGGTGGTCACGGTCCCGGGGTGGCCCTGCCGGGCGAAGATCCGCCGGGCGAGCCCGCCCACCAGCTCCAGTCGGTCGGCGGCCGGGTCGACGAGGACGAGTTCACCGATGGGCAGCGTGTCGCGCAGCCGCGCGAACCCGTCGATCAGTTCGGGGGTGTAGGTGGAGCCGCCCCCCACGACAGCGAGTTTCATGCCCATATTTCAGCCCCTTTCATGTGCTACCCCTTCACTCCGGTCAGCGTGACGCCCTCGACGAACGCCTTCTGGGCGAAGAAGAAGACGAGGATCACGGGGGCCATGACGAGGACCGTCGCGGCCATGGTCAGATTCCAGTTGGTGTGGTGCGCGCCCTTGAACGACTCGAGCCCGTAGCTGAGCGTCCAGGCGGCCGGGTTCTCGGAGGCGTAGATCTGCGGCCCGAAGTAGTCGTTCCAGGCGTAGAAGAACTGGAACAGCGCGACCGCGGCGATGCCCGGCCGGGCCATCGGCAGCACCACCCGCAGCAGCGTCCGCAGCTCCCCGCACCCGTCGACCCGGGCCGCGTCCAGGTACTCGTCCGGGATGGTCAGCAGGAACTGCCGCAGCAGGAAGATGGAGAACGCGTCCCCGAACGCCATGGGGATGATCAGCGGCCACAGGCTGCCCGACAGGTCCAGCTGCTTCGCCCAGAACAGGTACATCGGGATGACGACGACCTGCGGTGGCAGCATCATCATCGAGACCACCAGCATCAGCGCCGCCCGCTGCCCGCGGAAGCGGAACTTCGCCAGGGCGTACGCCACGGGGATCGACGACACGACGGTCAGGACAGTCCCGAGCCCCGCGTACAGCAGGGTGTTGCGCCACCAGTCCGTGAAGCCCGGCGTGTGGAGCACCGCCGTGTAGTTGCCCCACTCCCAGGTGTCGGGGACGAGGTCGCGGGTCAGGGCCTGCTGATCGCTCATCAGGGACGTCAGCACGACGAAGACGAACGGGAGGACGAAGAACAGCGCGGCGGCCACCCCGAGGGCGTGCACCCCTATCCAGTGCAGGACGACCCGGCGCCGCTTGTCGGCGAGCGTGCTCATCCGGTCACCCACCCACCTGGACGAGCCCGCCGCGCCGCCGCATCAGCAGCGCGGTGAAGGCCATGGCGAGGGCGAACAGCACCAGGGCGACCACACAGGCGGAGCCGTAGTCGAAGCGCTGGAAGCCCAGGTTGTACACCAGCTGCGGCAGCGTCAGCGTCGACTTCTCCGGGTAGCCGGGCTCGAACTGCTGGCCGCTGTTGCCGATGATCCCGGAGGCCACCTTCCCGGCGACCAGGGGCTGTGTGTAGTACTGCATGGTCTGGATGACCCCGGTGACCACGGCGAACAGCACGATCGGGGAGATCGCCGGCAGCGTCACGTACCGGAACCGCTGCCACGCCGACGCCCCGTCCAGCTCCGCCGCCTCGTACTGCTCCCTCGGTACGTCGAGCAGCGCCGCCATGAAGATCACCATCAGGTCGCCGACGCCCCACACGGCGAGCAGCGTGAGCGCGGGCCTCGACCAGTCCGGGTCACCGAACCAGCCGGGCGCCGGCAGCCCGGCGCCCTCCAGCAGCCCGTTCACGGGCCCGGTCCCCGGGTTGAGCAGGAAGACGAAGGCGAGTGTGGCCGCCACGGGCGGCGCGAGGTACGGCAGGTAGAACAGCGTCCGGAAGACCCCCGCCCCGGTCTTGATCTTCGTGACGAGCAGTCCGACCCCGAGCCCGAACACCACCCGGCAGGCGACCATCACGACGACCAGCCACAGCGTGTTGCCCATCGCCGGCCAGAACGCCGGGTAGTCGGTGAAGACGTACGTCCAGTTCTCCAGGCCGTTGAACTCGGGCTGCCGGAACCCGTCGTAGTGCGTGAAGGAGAAGTACACCGTCGACAGGAGCGGATACGCGAAGAACACCGCGAACCCGACGAGCCACGGCGACATGAAGGCGAGAGTGCGCAGCGCCGTGCGCGTACGCCCGCGGGGAGGCGCCCCCGAGACCGTGGCCACTACTTGGCCTTCGCGATGTCGGTGTCGATCTGCGCGGCGGTCCGGGCCAGCCCGGCCTCGAGGTCCTTCTCCCTGCCGGACTCGTGGAGGTAGCCGAACTCCTGGAGGGTTACCTGGTAGGCGCCGCCGTTGACGGAGGCGGGAGTGGTGTTGGACTTGGGGTGCCGGGCGATGTCGAGGAACACCTTGAAGCGCGGGTCGAGCTTGAGCTTCGGGGAGGCGAGCGCGGCGTTCGTGGAGGGGACGTTGCGCAACTCGTTGGCGAAGGAGACCACGGCGTCCGTGTCGGTGGTCAGGTACTTCACCAGCTCCCAGGCGGCGTTCTGCTTACGGCTCGTGGACGCGATGCCCGTGATCGTCCCGGACAGGTAGCCCTTCCCGTACTCGTCGGCCCGGTCGTCCGGCACGGGCAGCGGGGCGACGCCCACCTCGAACGGCACCTTGGCGTCGGCGGTCATGCCGAGCCGCCACTCGCCGTCGAGCTGCATGGCCACCTGGCCGGTGTGGAAGGGGTGCTTGGCGCTCCACTCGTCACCGAAGGTGTTGCGGTACCTCTCCAGCTTCGCGAACCCGCCGAGCTTCCCGATGAGGTTCTTCTGCCAGGTGAACATGGCGGCGAAGGCGGGATCGCGGGCGATGGCGGACTTCCCGTCCGCGCCGAAGTAGGTGGGCCCCCACTGGGCGACAAGGTGCCCGGGAGTCGACTCGTACCCGTGGAAGTTCGGCATGAAGCCGAGCTGCTCGTACGAGTCGCCCTTGGCCTTGGTCAGCTTGACGGCGACCCGGTCGAACTCGCTCCAGGTCCTGGGGGGACCGGTGATCCCCGCCTTCTTGAAGGCGTCCTTGTTGTAGTAGAGCCCGTAGGCGTCGCCGAGGAGGGGCAGGGTGCAGCGGACGCCGTTGAACTCCGTGTAGTCGAGCCGGGCTTTCGGGAAGGTCGCCGCAAGATCGATCCTCGACTTCTCGATGAACGGCTGCAGATCGGCGAAGGCACCGGAGGAGCAGAACTTCCCGACGTTGTCGGTCGTGAACGACGACACGACATCGGGGGCGTTGGAACCTCCGGCCCGCAGGGCCTGCTGGATCTTGTCGTCGGTGACGTTGGGGACGGCCTTGACGGTGATGTTGGGGTGCGCGTCCTGGAACCGCTTGACGGCCGCGTCGACGGCCTTCACCTCGGAGGGCGCGGACCAGCCGTGCCAGAAGGTGAGCGTCACCTTGGCGCCGGGGTCGTCGTCGGCGGCACCGGCGGAGGAGCCGGTGCACGCGGAGAGGGACACGGCGAGGACGAGGGCGGTGGCGGTCGCGGCGAGGGCGGCGGGGCGCCGGCGTATGGACATGGCGGTCTGTCTCCCGGGAAGAGGGCTCACGGTCGGGTGCGACTCATCGCGCGGAGGTGTCGAAGACGTCGTCGCGGGTGGCGGCGAGGGCGACTTCGAGGGCACCGCGCAGGACGGGATGGCGCTGGACGTCGCCGACGACGAGGCGGGGCCGGGAGGCGGCGAGCTCGCCCAGCTCGGCCCGGATCCGCTCCAGCAGGGGCGCGCCGCCGGCGACGACGACACCGCCGGACAGGACGACGAGTTCGGGGTCGAGGACGGCGACGAGGGAGGCGAGGCCGGTGGCGAGCCCGGTGGCGTAGACGTCGAGGAGCCGGGCCCTGGCCCCGGAGTCGTCCTCGGCGGCGTCGAGCAGCAGCTGCTCGGCGACGCGCACGTAATCACCGTCCGCCGGTACGTCGATCCCCAGCTCACGGGCGAGCTTCGGGAGCACCTGGGCACCGGCCAGCTCCTGGAAGCCACCGCTGCCGGCCTTGGCGACGTGCCGGACGAGGGGCGCACCGGGCACGGGCAGGAAGCCCACCTCGCCGGCGCCACCGGTGAAGCCGCGGTGGAGCCGCCCGCCGAGGACGAGTGCGGACCCCAACCCCTCCTCGTTCCACAGCAACACGAAGTCCTGATGGCCGCGGGCGACCCCGAGCCGCTGCTCGGCGACGGCGACGAGGTTGACGTCGTTCTCGTACTCGACGGGCATGGGCAGCGCGGCGGCCAGCTCCTCCAGCAGGCTGGGGGAGTGCCATCCGGGCAGGTGGGAGGCGTACCGCAGGCGCCCGGTGGAGGGATCGAAGGCACCGGGCGTCCCGATGACGACCCGATGGAGATCCTCCCGCGCGAGCCCGGCGGCGTGGAGGGCCCCGTCCAGAGCCTGCCCGACATCGGCGAGGGCGCCTCCTTGACGCCGCCGCCCGGGCGTCGCCAGCTCGAACTCGCCCACGACGGCCCCGGTGACATCGGCGACGGCGGCGCGGATACGCCGCGGATTCACATCGAGCCCGGCGGCGTGGGCGGCCCGCGGATTGACGGCGTACAACTGCGCGTTGGGCCCGGGCCGCCCCTCGGTGGTCCCGGTCGCCACGACGAGCCCGGCGGCTTCGAGCCGGGCGAGCAACTGGGAGGCGGTGGGCTTGGACAGCCCGGTCAACTTCCCGATCCGGGTCCGGGACAGCGGCCCGTGCTCCAGCAACAGATCGAGCGCGGCCCGATCATTCATGGCCCGCAGCACCCGGGGGGTGCCGGGGGTGGCGGGGCCACCGGGCCCACCGGAAAGGGATCCGGACACGGGACTGCACCTGCCTTCGCGGCTGCACTGTTAGGAAACTTTCCTATTGAGATGGCCCGAAGGTAAGGCGCACGTCAGGACCCCGTCAATACCTGGCGGCATCGGCGAGGCGCCGATCTTTTCACTGGACGTGATCGCCGCCGCGACATATCGTCCGCCTGCGGCCGCTGCCAGGCCGCCGCAGGCGGGCCTCTGGGGGAGGGGTGCTGCGCCACTCACTCAGTCACAAGCCCGTGGGGGGTCTTCGTCATGCCTTGCTCCACCTGTTCGACACAGCCGGCCGCCACGCCGTCCGGCCGCTGCGAGACGTGCGCGGCGCCAACGCCAGGCGGCCGGGCGCCCGCACCGGGTGCGGTGCTGCGCTCACCGGTCGGCCTCTCGTACGCGGTCGTCGCGCTGCTCGCGCTGGTCGTGGCCGTCGACCTGTTCGCGATCTACGCCTCGCTGAACATGCGGGACCTGATGGGGGACATCGTGTCGGGCGACTTCACGGCGGACAGGCTCGAGGAGGCGAACAGGGCCGACCGGCTGTCGTACTTCTCCACCTCGCTGGCCCTGATGAGCCTCATCGCGGCAGGTGTCGTCTTCATCGTGTGGTTCCACCGGACACGAACCAACGCAGGCATCTTCCACCCCGAACTGCAGCGGCGCGGGCCGGGCTGGGCGATCGGATCCTGGTTCATCCCGATCGCCAACCTCTGGATCCCCCGGCAGATCGCGGGCGACATCTGGGACGCCAGCGAGCAGGACAAGCGCGAGTCACGCACGGTCCTGAACGCCTGGTGGGCGGCATGGGTGATCTCGACGGTGCTCAACCAGATGGCGGCCAGGATGTACTACCGGGCGGAAGAACCGGCAGCACTGCGGACGGCGCTGACGGTGGATGTGATCAGCGGCGTCGTCGACATGGCGGCGGCCGTCCTGGCGATGCTCTTCGTCCGCAAGCTGACCGCCCTGCAGCACGCCAAGGCCTTGCGGGGTCCGCAGGAGACCGTGGTTCCGGCCTGAATTCTCCTCCTTGGCCGCAATGGGTCTTTTGCGGGAGGGCCAGCTTTTCCCGACACGCCTCACCTGCAGCGATAACTCGTTGACCCCCGCATGCAGCTCTCCGTAACGTCGATCTCTGATCCCGCAATGGATCACTTGTTCGATATGGGCCTGGGGAGGCCCAGGGGGGTGACTCAGTCATGCCTGCCGGCAGACGAAGATCAGGAAGCCAGGGCGCCGTCGTGGCGCTCAGCCTGGCGCTCATAGCGGGAGGCGGCGCGTTCGCGTACCCGGAGGAGGCCACGGCCGCCTCCAGACCGGCGCGGCAAGCGCCACAGCTCACGGCGGCGGGCGCGTCGGCGCTCGCCGCCCAGACCGGCGAACCGGTCGAGGTGGTCGCGGAGCGCACCGAGTACGCGCAGACGATGGCCAACCCGGACGGCACGTACACGCTGACACAGTCGACCGTGCCGCAGCGCGTCCGTGCCCAGGACGGCACCTGGCGGAACATCGACGTGACGCTGGAGCAGCGCGCGGACGGCACTGTGGGGCCCAAGGCGGCCGCCGTTGACCTGTCGTTCTCGGGAGGAGGCAGCGGCAAGAACCTGATCCGCCTGGCCTCGCCCCGCGGCGCGGTCGAACTGGGCTGGCCCGGAACCCTCCCCCAGCCACGCCTGGAGGGGGCCACGGCCACGTACCCCGAGGTGTACAAGGGCGTGGACCTGCAGCTCACCGCGACGGCGGAGGGCTACCGCGAGGTGCTGGTCGTCAAGTCGGCGGAAGCGGCGGCCAACCCGGAACTCGACAAGGTCGAACTCACGGCGACGGGCAGGGGCCTGACCCTCGCGCCGGGCGGCGGAGGTGGCCTGCGGGCCGTCGACCAGGACGGCAACACCATCTTCAACGGCCCGTCCGGCCTCATGTGGGACTCCGCCGGCGACGACACCGGGGCACAGCCCCAGCTGCTCCGAGCCGCCGACGCGAGCGGTACCACAGAGGAGACGACCGACCCGGCCGCGCCGGCCAAGGGCGACGCGACTGCGGAGCTTCCTGTTCAGGTGACGGACGGCCAGATCGCCGTACAGCCCGACACGAAGTTGCTGCGGGGCGCGGACACGGTCTACCCGGTCTACATCGACCCGTCTCTCGGCCTGGGCGTTTCCGAGCGCACCGTGCTCTCCAGCGACGGCGACCGTTTCTGGAACTTCACCGGTGACCACGGCGTCGGCCGCTGCTACCGCGTCGGCCCGTACTACTGCGACGCCGACCACACGAACCGGATGTACTTCGAGTTCTCGCCGACGCACCTGTCCGGGAAGTACGTCATCGATGCCACCTTCCGTGCGTTCGAGACCTGGTCCTTCTCCTGCAGCCCGCACTGGCTGGACCTGTGGCGCACGGACAACATCTCCGAGTCCACCCGCTGGCCGGGCCCGGCGCAGCTCGACCTGATGGGCGACCGCAATGTCTCGGCAGGACGCAGTACAGACTGCACGCCGGAGCAGCCGGACTCCTGGATCGAGTTCAACGATGCCGCGAGCGAGACGGACGAGAACCTGACGACGACCGTCCGTAATTTCGCCGACGGCAAGTTCTCCCGTCTGACCCTACTGCTCCGTGCGAAGGACGAGACCAACGCGGACGCGTGGAAGCGGTTCGACGACAACGCCGAACTCAAGGTCGTCTACGTCCTCAAGCCGGGCATGGTGACGGACGACGGGATCATTCCGGGCGACGGCACCATGCAGGGGTGCTCCGTGTCGGACGCGACCCCGGAAGTCGCCACGCGCTTGGACCCGACTCTCCAAGCCCGGCTCCAGACGGGGGTCCAGCCCGCCAGCGATCTGGAGCGCGGCTCTCTGCGCGCCCGGTTCCACGTCCAGAGGAAGGAGGGCGCGAACTGGGTCGATCACGGCACCTACGCCATGCCCTCCACCGGCTACTACGTGGACGACAGCCTGGCCAGGCAGCGTCTGGTGAACGGCACCGACGGCACTCTCTACCGCGTCCGTTCCCTGACCCAGTCGTACTGGACCTACGAAGGGGTCACGACCGCCATCAACTCCCCGTACAAACGGTGGTGCTACTTCAAGATCGACCTGTTCGGTCCCAAGGCGCCCCAGGTGACGTCGAACGGTGTCTATTCGCTCTGCGCGGATGATGCCCTGTGCGACCCTGCCGGCGGCCCGTACGTGGCCGGATCCTTCAGGCTCCGGCCGAACGCCGTGGACACCGACATCTCCGGCTACCGCTGGTGGCTGGACACCGAGCCGGTTGGCGCACACCGAGTCACCGGCGCGCAGGTGGACATCGCTCCGCTCCCGACGGAGGCGGGCCTCCGGATACTGACCGTGCAGGCCATTGACGTACGCGACCGCGCGGGCGAAACCACCACATTCAAGTTCAACGTCGCGCCCCCTGACGGCCCGGTGGGCCGTTGGCGCCTGGACGACGGCACGCTGGACTCGTCGACGTCGACTGTGACGTTCAAGGACACCGCCACGGTGGGCACCCGTCATGACCTCACGCTCAAGCCTGTCGGGACCAGGGCCGTCTGGTCGGCCACCGGTCGGCGGGGAGACAACGACCGGTCGCTCCTGCTGAACAACGACCTCGCCGACACGGCAGCCCGTACAGGCAGCGCCACAACCAACGGAGCCCCGCTCCGTACGCAGGACTCGTTCACCGTCTCCGCATGGGCCATGCTGAGCGACAGCGGCAAGACCCGCATCGTCGCCTCGGCACCGGGTAGCAGCACATCGGCGGCCTTCAACCTGTTCTACTCGGCGAGCGCGAAGAAGTGGGTGTTCAACCGCGCGGTGGCGGACTCCTCCACCCCGGCCTATGTCAGCGCGCCGGCGGACACAGCCAATCCGCCGCTCAATGTGTGGACACATCTCGCCGGGGTCTTCGACACCAAGGGCGACACCGACAAGGCGAACGACACCATCCAGTTGTTCGTCAACGGACGCCCGCAGGGTTCCCCCGTGGAGCTTGGTAAGAATCCCGCGTACACACCGTGGGCATCGACGGCGGGCATGACGGTCGGGGCCTCCAAGGCCGGCGAGTACTTCCTGGGCCGCATCGACGAGGTCGGCGTCTGGCAGTACGCGCTGATGCCGGAACAGGTGCGCTACGACAGTGAGCTCAAGGTCGACGGCACCCCCGCGACCGAGCTGGTCGCCCAGTGGAACGCCGCGTCCACAGCCAATGGCCAGGTGGCGCAGACCACCTCCTACGCGGCACGCCCCCTGACCCTCTCCCCGACCGGCGTCACGACGAACGTGGACGGCACGGCCCTGGACCTGGACGGCGTCGGCGGTCACCTGGCCACCACGGGGCCGGTCACGGACGAGACGGCATCCTTCACCGTCAGCGCCGAGGTCCGCCTCGACAAGGCCAAGTTCACCGCACTGCCCGTGGGCGCCAAGACCTACGTATTCGGTCAGTCCACGCCGGACGGCAAGGAGTCGTCCTGGGCACTCTGGGTCGAGAAGGTCAGTACGAGCGGGTACCTGTGGCGCTTCGGGCGCACCGCGACCGATGCGACGGGCAACGTGATCGCCACATCGTCCACCGCATCGCTGTCCAGTGCGACCCTCGATACGACGGTGCAGGTGACCGGCGTGTACGACGCCGCTGAGAAGACCATCAACGGCGTCGGCAACACGCGTCTGTACGTCGGCGACGAGGAACAGGTGGACCCCGAGACCGCCCCGTTGGCCTCCTTCACCACTCCTCTGCAGGGAGGCGGGCAGGTGGCGGCCGGGCGCGGGATCGCGGCAGGCGTGAACGGGCACTTCCTTCCCGGGTCGGTGATCGACCTCAGGGTCTGGTCGGGCGCGATGACGCGCCAAGGCGTCCTTCAGAAGGTTCTGAGGCTCGCGCCCTAGGCCCGGCCTCGTCGGGGCGGCAGCGCACCGGAGCGCTGCCGCCTCCCATCACCGCATCCTCCCTCGCAGCCCCGGCCCAGGGCTGCCCTTACCTCTGTCAGCGTGTGCCGCCGCAGTGCGGCTCGATGCAGAAGTGGAGTTGGTATGAACCGATCCATACCGTTTGCCCGGCCGGGCAAACGGCTCAGACCCCGCACTAGAGCTGTGCCTCTGCGCGCTCTCTCCTCGGCCGTCGGCTTCGCCCTGATTCCCGGCCTCCTCACGCCGGTGGCGTTTGCCGCCGAGGTCGAGCCGCTCGGCAAGCCCAAGCTCAAGGCCCCACGCTCGGCGGACGTCTCACCGTTCACGCCGAAGCTCGACCCCAGGACCTCGGCCCTGATATCCAAGGCGGCCACGGCGGCACGCGCCGATGAACTCCGTGCCCGGGTCCAGCAGGACAAGAGGGTCACATGGCCCAAGGGCGGCACAGCGGCGATCACTGTGCCCGCGTCGGGGAAGGTGAGCACGGCAGTCGGCTCCCTGCCTCTCACCCTCGCGCCCTCGAAGCCGAGCAAGGCCAAGGCAGCGTCCGCGCCCGCCGGCACGGTCGAGATCAACGTTCTCGACCAGAAACGTGCCGCGCAGCTCGGGGTGAAGGGCATCGTGGTCACGGTCACTGCTCCGGCCTCCGCGGGGAAGGTCGAACTCGGCATCGGTTACGGGGCCTTCGGCTCGGCCTACGGCGGTGACTGGGCCGGGCGTCTCCAGGTGGTGCGCCTTCCCGGCTGTGCGCTCACCGAGCCCGCAGACGCCAAGTGCCGTAAGCGGACGCCGCTGGAGTTCACCAACGACCGCGCGCACGAGCGCCTCAACGGGCAGCTGGCTTTCACCCGCCCCTCGGCGGCCAGGGCGAGCAGCCCTTCCACCACGCAGACGATGGTGCTCGCCGTCGCCGCCGGCACCAAGTCCGGCAGCGGCGACTACAAGGCGACGCCCCTTGCCTCCTCCTCCACTTGGGAGGCCGGCGGCTCGTCGGGCACGTTCACGTGGACGTACCCCCTCCGCGTGCCGCCGTCGGCCGCAGGGCCGAAGCCGGACCTGAAGATCTCGTACGACTCCGGCCGGGTCGACGGCAGGACGGCCTCGACGAACAATCAGGGCACCGCCATCGGCGAGGGCTTCGACATCACCTCGTCGTACATCGAGCGCAAGTACGGCTCCTGCGACGACGACGGCCAGACGGACAAGTACGACCTGTGCTGGAAGTACGACAACGCCTCGCTCGTCCTCAACGGCAACGCCACCGAGCTGGTCAAGGACGACACGAGCGGCCAGTGGCGGCTCAAGAACGACGACGCCTCCACCGTCAAGGTGTCCACGGGCGCCGAAAACGGTGACGACAACGGCGAACACTGGGCCATCACCACCGGCGACGGCACCACGTACCACTTCGGGTTGAACAAGCTCAGCGGCGCCGGAGCCACGGACCGCACCAACTCGGTCTGGACCGTGCCGGTCTTCGGCGACGACACGGGCGAGCCCGGGTACGACAAGGGAACCAGCTTCTCCGCACGCCACGCCGACCAGGCCTGGCGCTGGAACCTCGACTACGTCGAGGACACCCGCGGGAACGCCATGTCGTACTGGTACGAAGCCGAGCTGAACCACTACGACATGCTGGGCGACGACAACAACGGCACCCCGTACACACGGGGCGGATACCTCAAGGAGATCCGCTACGGCCAGCGCGCCGGGGCCTTGTTCTCCGCCGTGCCCGCCGCCTCCAACAGGGTCGTCTTCGGTTACGCCGAGCGCTGCATCGTCGGTGACTGCGGTTCACTGACCGACGCCACCCGGAACAACTGGCCCGACGTGCCGTTCGACGCCGAGTGCAAGGCGGGCGTCAAGTGCACCGGCAACGTCGGCCCCTCGTTCTACACGCGCAAGCGGATGACCGGGGTCTCGACCCAGGCGTGGGACAGGGCCGCCTCGACCCCCGGATACGCCTCCGTGGACTCGTGGGCCTTCGGCCAGCAGTTCCTGGACCCGGGCGACACGGGCGACTCGCACGACCAGTCGCTGTGGCTCTCGGACATCCGGCACACGGGTAAGCGGGGGACTGACCTGAGCCTGGCGCCCGTCACGTTCGACCACGAGTTCCTGCCGAACCGCGTGGACGGTGCGACGGACGACATCATCTCGCTGGACAAGCCGCGGCTGAAGGTCATCACCTCCGAAACCGGCGCCCAGACGATCGTCACCTACATGCCCGCCGACTGCATCGCCGGGCAGACCATGCCGAAGGTCGACCAGAACAACCGCCGCTGCTACCCGGTCCACTGGTCGCCGAACGGTGGAAAGGTGCCGATCCTCGACTGGTTCCACAAGTACCCCGTACAGGCTGTGGCGACGCTCGACCCGCACGGCGGATCGGACGCCGTCCACCACACCTACGCGTACTCCGGTCCCGCCTGGCACTACAACGAGGACCCGTTCGTCAAGGAGAAGGAGCGGACCTGGTCGCAGTGGCGCGGCTTCCAGAAGGTCACGCACCTGACGGGCAACGCCGGCTCCACCCAGTCCAAGACCGTGACCGTCTTCATGCAGGGCATGAACGGTGACCGCGTGCTCGATGCGAGCGGCCAGCTCGACAAGGACGCGCGCAAAACGGCGACCGTCACGGGCATAAAGGCGCCGGCCATCACGGACGCGGACCAGTACGCCGGTTTCACGCGCGAATCGGTCACGTACAACGGTGTCTCCGGCCAGGAGACCGGTGGCCAGATCAACGACCCCTGGTCGAAGCGCACAGCGACCCAGCACAAGTCGTACGCCGAGACGGAGGCGTACTTCGTCCGTACAGGTGCCACACACGCACGGACCAACATCACCACGGTCCTGCCCGCACGTGACCGGGTGCGTTCCACGGCCACCACTTACGACGACCACGGCATGGCGGTCGCCGTCGAGGACCGCGGCGACAACGCCGTCGCCGGCGACGAGAAGTGCACACGCACGTGGTACGCCCGCAATGTCGCGAACGGCATCAACAGCCTGGTGTCGCGCGTCCGCGTCACCGCGAAGCCGTGTGGCACATCCGAGGAGCAGCTGAACCTCCCGGCCACGTCGGACACGCCTGGCGATGTCATCTCCGACACCGCGACGGCGTACGACTCCACGACGTGGAGCGCTGTCCAGACGCCGACCAGGGGAGAACCGCGCTGGACAGGCCGGGCCAAGGCGTACGGCCTCGACGACCAGCCCGTCTGGCAGAAGGTCTCCACGACGACCTACGACATGCTGGGACGCCCGCTGACCGTCCGCGACGCACTGGACAACCTCACGGCGTCCACCCAGTACGAGCCCGCGGCCGCCGGACCGCTGACCTCCACGGTCGTCCAGAACGCGGCACTGCACACGAGCACCACCGAGCTCGACTTCGCCACGGGGGCCGCGGTGAAGGTGACCGACCCCAACGGCAAGGTCACGGAGTCCGTGTACGACAGCCTGGGGCGTGTCACGCAGGTGTGGCTCCCGGACCGTGACAGGTCTCTGGGCAAGTCGCCCAACTACACCTACGCCTACCACGTCAGCGCGTCCGACGAGTCGTGGGTGTCGACCTCCACGCTGCGGCCGGACGGCGGAGGCTACGGCACCACCTACGAGATCTTCGACTCGCTGCTGCGTCCGCGCCAGACTCAGACGCCTTCGCCGCGCGGTGGACGACTGATCGCCCTGACGCAGTACGACCACCGCGGCCTGGCGGTCTCGTCCCAGTCGGACATCTGGGACGAGACGACCGCCCCCGCGGGACGGCTCGTCGCGACGGACGGCGGACAGGCGCCGATGCAGGTCGACACCACGTACGACGGTGCCGGCCGTGCGGTCAAGGCGGATACGAAGGTACGAAACGTCCTGCGCTGGAGCGTCGAGACGCAGTACACCGGTGACACCGTCACCTCCACGGCTCCGGCCGGCGGCAAGGCCACGGCGGTGGTCACCAACGCACTCGGCCAGACGACGCAGCGCCGTGAGTACGGCGGTACGCAGCCGAGCGGGACCGACTACACGACGACGAACTACACGTACACGCCGGCGGGCCAGCAGGCCACGGTCGAAGGACCCGACAAGGCCCAGTGGTCGTACACCTACGACCTCTTCGGCCGGCAGGTGACCGCGGCCGATCCCGACAAGGGCACCAGCCGGACCGATTACAACGAACTCGACCAGGCGATCTCCGTCAAGGACTCCCGCCAGCGAGAGCTCCTCACCGCGTACGACAAGCTCGGTCGCAAGACCGGTCTGTGGGACGGCGAGCAGACGGATGCGAAGAAGCTGGCGGGCTGGACGTACGACGTCCTCGCCAAGGGCCGGCTGGACACCGCCGTCCGTTACGAGAACGGCGTCGGCCAGACGACCAGCAAGGCGTACACCCAGAAGGTGGTGGCTTACGACCCGCTCTACCGCGCGACCAGGTCGCAGCTGCTGCTGCCCACGAGTGACCCTCTGGTGCAGGCCGGTGTGCCCTCGACGCTCGAGTCGTCGGTGTATTACAACGTGTCCGGCGTCCCCTCGACCCAGACCAGCCCTGCGGTGGCAGGACTTCCGCTGGAAGCCTTGTCCTACAAGTACGGCGCTGTGGGACAGCTGCTCTCGTTCAACGGTGTGACCGGGTACCTCCAGAACGCCACATACACCCCCGAGGGCGACCTTCAGCAGCTCAGCCTCGGCAAGGACATCGCGGGCGTCGCCCACAACGCGTACCTGACCTACACGTACGAGGACGGGACGCGTCGACTGACCGGCTCGGACGTCACCGACACCGTCCACAACTACATGCTCCAGAGCTTGAAGTTCAGGCAGGACGACGCCGGCAACGTCATGTCGATCTTCGACACCTCGACGCAGGGCGGTACGGCGAAGCCCGACCACCAGTGCTTCGCGTATGACGCGCACCGTCGCATGACGGAGGCGTGGACGCCGCGGACGGCCGACTGCTCGGCCACCGGCCGCACGACGGCCAACCTCGACGGCCCGGCCCCGTACTGGACGAGCTACGCCTACAACAGCTCGGGCCAGCGGGCCTCGGAAACGGAACACACCGCGACCGGCGACCGGACGACGACGTACACGTACGGCACGACGAGGGGCCAGCCGCATCCGCTTGCCAAGACGGAGGGCACCCGACCGGCAACGTACGTCTACGACGAGGCGGGCAACACCACGAGTCGCCCGGGCACGCAGGCCCAGCAGACGCTTACCTGGAACGCCGAGGGCAAGCTGACCGGCACGTCCGAACCAGCCGTGACCGGCAAGCCGGCACTGGGCACGACGTACCTGTACGACGCGTCGGGCGAACTTCTGGTCCGCCGCGCCACCGGCGACGGCGACACGGTGCTCTACTTCGGCAACACCGAGATCCGCCTCACCACGAAGGGAACGACGAAGACCCTCAGCGGCACCCGGTACTACACCGCGGGCGGCAAGACCATCGCGGTCCGCACGGGGACGGCCGGAAGCACCACCACCAAGCTCAACTTCCTGGCGAGCGACCACCACGGCACCAGCAGCCTGGTCCTGGACGCCACGACGATGGCGGTCACCCGCCGCTACACAACGCCGTTCGGCGCCCCGCGCGGCACCCAGCCGACCACATGGCCGGACGACAAGGCATTCCTGGGCAAGCCGGCCGACAAGGTCACAGGCCTGACCCACATAGGCGCGCGCGAGTACGACCCGTCGATCGCCCAGTTCATCAGCGTCGACCCACTACTGGAACTGGACAAGCACCAGACCCTGAACGGCTACAGCTACGGCGCCCAGAACCCGGCGACGTTCTCTGACCCTTCGGGCCTGGGCCTAGCCTGCGGCAAGGGCTTCGACGAGGGCTGCGGAAGTGGAGTCGTCACCCACGGGGACGGAAGTCTCTCCAAGGGAGGGAACCCGACTGGAGGTGGCGTTGCACCCGGCTATGGGCGTACCTCTGGAACGTCATCCGCAGACAGTAGCGGGATCGTGATTGTGCTGGCCGAGGTGCTAGATGAAGCTCCGCAGAAGTACCTTCATCAGGCCCCCAATGGAGTTTGTATCTACGCCGTCGCAGGGACATGTGAGCCTCCTGCTGGAGAGCCTGTTTCCATACAGATTGACGACCTACCCTGCCCGTCTGGGGACCCGCAATGGGTGTGTGGTGCTCGCAATGCTCTGTACAAATTCGGAGTGGCCAGCGGAATGACAGGCGGATCGCTTGGATTCTTTGGTCTCCGGTCGGCGGCACGATTTAACCAAGCGCGAGGAGTCCCGGAAGGTTTCACCCCCACTCAAATGAACCAAATAAGGGCGGTCTTTCAGGGCAGGCTGGACATAGAATCAAACATTGTCGTTCAGGGCAGTCGAGTGACGGGCAATATCCACTCGAAGTCGGATGTTGACATTGCGGTTCGTGTGACCCCTGCCACGTTTGATGCACTTATTGCCAAGCGGTGGCCAAAGCCCCCAAATCCGGGCTCGAATAACGCCGACACCAGGGAGCATGCAATAAAGACTGGGAAGATCACGGCAGGGGATGTGCGCCCAAAACTTTCCCCTTTCCGGAAGGACGTGGTCACAATTCTGGGTGACACCGTCGATCACGTGGACGTTTCAGTAATCAGGATGGGCGGGCCGTTTGACAGAGGTCCGTTCATTGATATCGCGAACAACTAGAGTCGCAACGGGTGACGTAACCTGAATTGCATCCTTGTGCGAGTCGAAGTATCCCGGAGGTGGAGAACGTGAGTCTGTCGTGGGAGCTCTACGAAAGCTGTGACATCTACGTTGAGACGGATGATCGGTGTGCGTTGAGTGGGCTTCTTCTTGAGCTAACTGAGTCGAAGACTGCGCGGGAAGGGAGCCTGATAATTGGTCGAGTCGCGGTGAGTGTCGCGCACAATGATTACGAATCGGGTGGCGTGGCGGGATTCCTGGGCTGGGGTACCGTAATCGAGTGTGCCGCAGTGCCCGGTGCAAGCTACGAGGAAGTGGCGGGTTCTGTGCGGCGACTGCTTGGGTTCCTCGAAAAACATCGATTGCAGGCCGTTCCGGTATGTCAGTTCGAAGAAGATTTGACCATGTAGTGGCATGAAAATGGTCCGCCCTTTCGCTGGCGGACCGTTTTCGCTAAGCCTCATGCTTGATCATCGAGCAGAGGTTGACTTCCTTCCTGTCTACTCGAATGCGCTGAAGGAAAACAAAGATTGCCCCGCGCTGGGCGGGGCAATCTTCATGTTGGGTCAGGACTTCGACAAGTTCGCCGAAGCCGAAGCCGAAGCCGAAGCCGAAGGCGACTGCGGCGTCAGTGGGCTCGCCGCCGCCGACTGCGGCGACGTCGGCGACGCGTACGCCGATGGCGCCGCCACCCCCGCCGTCGGGTCCTTCGCCGGTTCCTCCGTCGGCTGCGGCGGTACGCCGCCCACGATGCGGATGCCCGCCTCGTCGAACGCGCGCTTGATGCGCCAGCGCAGTTCGCGTTCCACGCCGAGGGCCTTGCCCGGCATCGTCTTGGCGGAGACGCGCAGGGTCATGGAGTCGAGCAGGACCTCGTTCAGGCCCAGGATCTCGATCGGGCCCCACAGGCGCTCGTTCCAGGGCTCATCGGCGGCCATCTCCTCCGCCACCGACTCGATCACCTTGCGGATCGTGTCCAGGTCCTCCGTCGGGCGGACCGTGACGTCCACGCCCGCCGTGGCCCAGCCCTGGCTGAGGTTGCCGATCCGCTTGATCTCGCCGTTGCGGACGTACCAGATCTCCCCGTCCACGCCCCGCAGCTTCGTCACCCGCAGGCCCACCTCGATGACCTCGCCGGACGCCACCCCCGCGTCGATCGAGTCGCCCACCCCGTACTGGTCCTCCAGGATCATGAAGACGCCCGAGAGGAAGTCGGTGACCAGGTTGCGGGCGCCGAAGCCGATCGCCACGCCCGCCACGCCCGCCGAGGCCAGCAGCGGCGCCAGGTCGATCTTGAAGGCGCCCAGGATCATCAGGCCCGCCGTGCCCATGATCAGGAACGAGGCGACCGAGCGGAGCACCGAGCCGATCGCCTCCGAGCGCTGGCGGCGGCGCTCCGCGTTCACCAGCAGGCCGCCCAGCGCGGTGCCCTCGACCGCCTGGGCGCTGCGGTTCATGCGGTCTATGAGTTTGGTGAGGGCGCGGCGGATCAGGTAGCGGAGCGTTACCGCGATCGCCACGATCAGGAGGATGCGCAGGCCGGTGTTGACCCACGTGGACCAGTTCTCCTCCACCCAGCCCGCGGCCTCCCCGGCCTGACGGGCGGCTTCGTCCAGCGAGACGGTAGAGGTCGTCGGATCGTCGGTGGGGGCGGATGGTGCTGCCGACCAGAGCACGGTACGGAACCTCCAGGCATCACAAGCGGGTCACAACAATTTAACGGGGCGGAGTAGGTGGTTCGTCGCCGTGTTCGAGGGAGAGCTGCGTCTCATCGGGGGATGAGCAGAGGTGTGGTCGAAAACACCTCGAGCCCGTTACCGGTACGTGGTGGCGCTTCGACCTGGCATGAGGAGAGACTGAGAGCAGATCGTCCCGGCGCGAGCCACGCGCCGCCGGCGTACAAGGAGGCACCCGTGCCGCATGTCCTGGTCCTCAACGCGTCGTACGAGCCCCTCGGCGTCGTACCGCTCCGCCGCGCGCTCGTGCTCGTCCTCGAGAACAAGGCCCTGTGCCTCGAGGAGTCCGGCGCCTTCATGCACAGTGCGACCCATGTCATCGCCGCGCCGAGCGTCGTGCGGCTCAAGAGGTTCGTACGGGTCCCCTACCGGGGGCCCGTTCCGTTGACCCGCAAAGCCCTCTTCGCCCGCGACGGCGGGCGTTGCATGTACTGCGGTGGCGTCGCAACCAGCGTCGACCACGTGATCCCGCGCAGCCGGGGCGGCAAGCACACCTGGGACAACGTGGTGGCCGCGTGCCGCCGCTGCAACCACGTCAAGGCCGACCGGCACCTGCGCGAGCTGGGCTGGCGGCTCCACCAGCCGCCCGCCCCGCCCACCGGGCTGGCGTGGCGCATCATCGGGACGGGGCACAGGGACCCGCGCTGGCTGCCGTACCTGCAACCGTACGGCGCGGACGACGCCCTGGCCCGGATCGACGGCATTTCCGCCTGATGGTCCGGGCCCCGTCATACGTCAGGGCGTTACGGCGTACGCCTCCACCGCGTAGAGGGAGTAGCCGTAGCGCGTCGCGCGCTCCTCGCCCTGCACCCGGATGAAGCGGGCGCCCGGGGCATCCATCCGGATCGCCTCGCGGCGCCCCTTCCCGTTCGGGACCGTCGCCGCCGTCCGCCAGGTCCGGCCGTCCGCGGACACCTGGACGCGGTAGCGGGACGCGTACGCGTCCTGCCAGTGCAGCACGACCTGGCCGATCCGGGCCGGGGCCGCCAGCTCCACCTGCCACCAGGCGCCGTCCTCCGCCGGTGAGGACCAGCGGGTCTCCGGGTCGCCGTCCAGCGCGGCGGCCGCGGGGAAGTCCGCCGTCTCGTCGCCCGACGAACTCGCCGTGCCCGTGCGGGCCAGGTCCGGGCCGCCCGTCCTGGGGTGGGCGCGGACGGTCAGCGTGCGCTCCTCGCCCGCGAAGGACAGCGGGACCGCGTACGAGCCGGCCGGGGTGCCCGGTGCGACGGTGATCGTCACCGGGACGCTCGCCGCCGTGCCGCCCGGCACCGCCGTCACCTTCGGCACGCTCACCACGATGCCCTTGGGCGCCCGCGCCGTCAGGGTGCCGCGCACCGCGTCCGGCCGCCGCGCCGACAGCACGGCCTCCACCCGCTGCGGGGCCCCGCCGATCTCCGCGTCCGCCTCGGCGCGCGGCAGCTCCAGGCCGGCCCGCGGTTCGTCCCCGAACCAGGGCACGACGGCCCGTACGGGCACGGGGGCCGCGCCGCGCGGCCAGCTCACCCGGACCGCGTCCGCGCGGAGGCCGCCCGCCCGGGCCTGCGTCCAGCCGGAGCCGGACAGGGCGCCCAGCGGGCGCCAGCCCTCACCCGGCACGTGCACGTCGACGCTGCCGCCGGCCCGGCCCGGCTCCACCAGCGCGGTCACGGCCTCCACGGGCCGCGCCCGGCCCAGGTCGACGGTGTACGCGGTGTCCGTCCGGTACGTCTCGCCGGCTCCACGGGACGCGCCCGTCCACGCCGCCGCCTCCTTCGCGGCCCGCGTCAGGAACGGGTCGAGGACACCGCGCCCGACCTCGGCGGTGCTCGCACCCAGCTCCGTACGCAGCGGCTCCAGCTCCAGCTGGGCGCGCCAGGCGGCCGCGCCGTCGCCCCGGGACTGGGCCTGGAGCATGTCGACGGCGGTCTCGCCGGCCCGGCCGTACCGCGCCAGCTGCTCCAGCCAGGGCCGCACCTCGTCGTCCAGCCGGCCCTCCGCGGGGGCCGTCAGCCGCTGCGGCGCCTCCCGCATCACCGTGAACGCCGCCCGCAACTCCGCCGCGGCCCGGTCGCGCGCGGCCGCCGGTACGCCCGCCCGGGTGCGCGTGCGCCAGAACTCCGCCAGCAGGGGCCGCAGGTAGGCCGACTCGCCGGTCGGGTCCAGCAGCGACGAGGCGTCGTTGCCGGCGAGGGCGCCGAGCGCCTCCCGGGCCTTCGGGTCGCCGTCCGCCAGGTCGTCCAGCGCGGCCCGCCACGACTCGTCGGGGCGGTAGCCGCGCGGGTTCCACGCGAAGTCGGCGGCGGTGAAGACGGGGATGCGGGAGGCCGACGCCTGCTCCATCGCGTTGGCGAGCAGCGCGGCCGAACCGGCGGCGACGGCCGGCTCCCGGCCCGTGTACGGGCCGAGGAAGATACGGTCCTGCGCGTAGTCGTTGACCGGGTAGTTGTCCATGGTGACCAGCGGGTGGCGCAGCGCGTCGCGTGCGCCGGCCATTTCACGGCCCGTGATGGTCCGCGGCACCACGCCGACGCCCGTCCACACCACCTGGACGCGCGGGTCCAGCGCCTCGGCGAGCGCCGTGCGGTAGTCCGTGGCGCCGTCCTGGTAGTACTCGGTCGGCATCAGCGACAGCGGCTCGGCGTCCGGGTGGCGCTCGGCGATGTGGCGGGCCAGCTCGCTCGCCACGGACGCGTGCGCCCGTGCCGCGGCCTCGGGCCCGCTGCCGAAGGTGTCGGCGTCCCGCGAGCAGTGCCACTCGTCGTAGCTGGCGTCCTGGAACTGGAGCTGGAAGGCCCGCACGCCCAGCGCGTACATGGCGTCGACCTTGCGCTTGAGCGCCTTCAGGTCCTCCGGCGAGGCCAGGCACATGGACTGGGCGGGCGCGACGGCCCACCCGAGGGTGACGTGGTTGCCGCGGGCCCGCTCGGCGAGCTCCCGGAACTCGGCCCGCTGCCGCGCCGGATAGGCGTCGCGCCACCGCAGCTGGCGGTACGGGTCGTCACCGGGCGCGTAGAGGTAGCGGTTCTGCTTGGTGCGGCCCATGAAGTCCAGCTGCGCGAGGCGCTGCTCGTGGCTCCACGGCCGGCCGTAGAAACCTTCCGCCAGACCGCGTACGGCGGTGCCCGGCCAGTCGCGTACGACGACACCGGGCACGGTCCGGTCGGCCCCTATGAGCTGACGGAGCGTCTGTACGGCGTGGAACAGCCCGTCCTCGCCGACACCGTCCACGGCGACCGTGTCCCGGTTCTCGTACCGGCCGGTCGCCAGGCGGTAGCCGCCGGAGGGCAGATCCCCGCGCTCGGGGACACGCAGGGCGCGCAGCGCGTTCTGCGCGCCGGTGCCGCCCATCAGCACCACCGGGCCGCGTGCCGGCATCGGGGCACCGCCGGGCACCTCCCGCACGTCGTACATGGTGCGCACCTCGCGCACACCCGCCCGGCGCAGGACGTCCTCCAGGGCGGCCACCGCGTACGGGTCGGCGTCCGCGTCGGCGATCACCGTCACGGTGTCGCCCAGCGGTACGGCGCCGCCCGCCGCGCGCAGCGACTGCGGGCGCGGCCAGACGGCCGGCGGCTCGGCCCCCTCCCGGTCGGGCACCGCGCGTGCGGAGCCGGGCCCTCCGGGGGCGGCCAGCGCGCCGGGGGCGCCACCCAGAAGTCCGCCGAGCACGGCCACCGCGACGGCGGTCGCGGTGCCTCTGACGCGTCCGAACTGCGCGAGCTGCCCGAACTGCACGCGCGCCCCCCTCGTCTTCCGTCGTTCCCCGGCCGTCTGTGGGTAGCTTTGCCGGTGGCCCTGCTGGTGCCCCTACCGATGGGTTTCGAGCCCACCACCCACGCGCCGAAGGTGTCAATGTGTGTGGCCGATGTGTCGTATTTGCACACCGGGCTGTGGAGAGACGTTCAACTTCCGCCCCGGACAAGGACTGTGAGCAGCGCCACGTTGCACGGATGCACCGGCGTGCGCTGGGTAGGGCTCCGGTGTTCCCCTTCCATCCCATACCCGGTTAGGGAGGCCACCGTGGCCGCTGCCGCCCATCTCCTGCTCACCGCCCTGTCCAAACAGGTCCTCGACGTCCCCGCCCGGGCCGGCTCCCCGCTGACCAGCGAGCCGCCCCTCGCCGGCGCCGCCCCGCTGACCAGTGAGCCGCCGCTCACCGACGCCACGCCCCTGACCAGCGAACCGACGGCCACCGGCGCGGCCGGCGGACCGGAGACCTGAAGCCCTGACGCCCAGGAGCCCGCATGACCCTCGCCCGGCTCGCCGCGCTGCACGGAGTCGCCACCGCCTACTCGCCCGCCCCGGGCGTCACCGTCCCGGTCCCCGACGCCACCGTGGTCGCCGTCCTCGGCGCCCTCGACGTCGACGCCACCAGCCCCCGGGCGATCCGCGCCTCGCTGGCCGCCGCCGAGGAGGCCAGGGCCGCGCGGCTGCTGCCGCCGACCGTCGTCGTGTGGCAGGGCGACGAGCCCGCCGGGCGCCCCCGCCCGCTCGCCGCCCTCCCCGCCGGCACCGCCCTGCGCATCACCCTGGAGCGCGGCGGCACCGTCGCCTCCCCGGTGCCCTGGGCCGACCTGACGCCCGGCGTCCACGCCCTGGAGGCGCGGGCGCCGGACGGGCGCACCGCCCGGGCCACCCTCGTCGTGGCGCCCGCGCGTGTGCCGCAGCCGGCCGGCCGGGCCCACGGCGTCCTCGTCCAGCTGTACTCGCTGCTGTCGGCGCGCTCCTGGGGCATGGGCGACCTCGGCGACCTGCGGGAACTCGCCGACTGGGCGGGGCGCGCGCTCGGCGCGGGCTTCGTGCAGGTCAACCCGCTGCACGCGGCCGTGCCGGGCACCCCGACCGACCCCTCCCCGTACCGGCCCTCCTCGCGCCGCTTCCCCGACCCGGTCCACCTGCGCGTCGAGGACGTGCCCGAGTACGCCTACGCCTCCGGGGCCGACCGCGCGGAACTCGACGCGCTCGTGGGCCGCGCCGCCGAACTGCGCGAGGGGGTGCTCCGCAAGGGCGAGCTGATCGACCGGGACGCGGTGTGGGTGCTCAAGCGGCGGGCCCTGGAAATCCTCCGGCGCGTCCCCCTCGGCCCCGGCCGGGCCGCAGCCCTGCGGGACTTCCGCGCCGGGCAGGGCCGGGCCCTGGAGGACCACGCCACGTGGTGCGCGCTCGTCGAGCGGCACGGCGCCGACCGGAGCCAGTGGCCCGAGGACGTGCGCGACCCGCGCTCGGCCGGCACCGCGCGCGTACGGGCCGAACTGGCCGACCGGGTCGACTTCCACTGCTGGCTCGCCTGGCTCACCGACCGGCAGCTGGCCGACGCCGCGCGCGCCGCCCGCGAGGCGGGCATGGGCGTCGGCATCGTCCACGACCTGGCCGTCGGCGTGCACCCCGACGGGGCCGACGCCTGGGCGCAGCAGGACGCGTACGCGGCCGGGATGTCGGTGGGCGCCCCGCCGGACGCGTTCAACGCGCGCGGCCAGGACTGGGGCCTGCCGCCGTGGCGCCCCGACGCGCTGGCAGCCTCCGGCTACGCCCCCTACCGCGAGCTGCTCCGTTCGCTGCTGCGCCACGCGGGGGCCCTGCGCATCGACCACGTGATGGGCCTGTTCCGGCTGTGGTGGGTGCCCGCCGGACTGCCGCCCACCGACGGGACGTACGTCCGCTACGACGCCGACGCCATGCTCGCGGTCCTCGTCCTGGAGGCCCACCGCGCGGGTGCCGTGGTGATCGGCGAGGACCTCGGAACGGTCGAGCCCGGCGTACGGGAGGCTCTGCAGCGGCGCGGGGTGTTCGGCACGTCCGTGCTGTGGTTCGAGCGCGACTGGGCGGGCACCGGCCGGCCCCTGCCGCCGGAGGCCTGGCGCGCCGACTGCGTGGCCACCGCCACCACCCACGACCTGCCGTCGACCGCCGCGCGCCTGACGGGCGACCACGTCGAGCTGCGCCACCGGCTCGGCCTGCTGACCCGCCCCCTGGCCGACGAACGCGCCGACGACGCCCGCGAGGTCGCCGAGTGGCTGACGTACCTCCGGAAGCTGGGCCTCCTGGACGGCGAAGGGCCGGAGCGGCCGGACGAGGAGGCCGCGATCCGGGCCGTCTACCGCTTCCTGCGCCGTACCCCCGCACGGATGACGGGGATCTGGCTGCCGGACGCGGTGGGGGACCGGCGGCCGCAGAACCTGCCCGGCACCTGGGACCAGTACCCGAACTGGCGGCTGCCCGTCGCCGGGGCCGACGGGCGGCCCGTGACGCTGGAGGACCTGGCCGCCTCGCCCCGGCTGCGCGCGCTGCTGCAGGAGCCGGCGACGGAGCCGCGGCCCCTTACGGCACCCCCGGGCGCGCGGTGCGTCTAGCGGTTCGCTACGTTTGGCCCGTGGACAAGAAGAACGCCCTGCGCGCCGGTGCCGTCGCGACCGGTACGACGCTGATGATGCTGCTCATGTCGTCCCCCGCGCTCGCGATCACCCGCGACGACGGTGACGACCCGGGTTCCGGCCTGAGCGTCATGGAGACGCTCGGCATCTTCGTCGGCATCCCGATCGCGCTCTTCCTGGTGATCGCCGGTCTGGTCATGGTGCTGGACCGCTCCAAGAAGCAGTCGCCGCAGGCCTGACCCCACCCCTTTCCGTCCAGGGCGCCGCGCGCCGGGGAACGCACCCCGCCGCGCGGCGCCCTGTCGTGTTCCGGCGCCCGCCGCGTCCGGGGCTCAGGCCCCGGTGGTCATGAGGAGTTTCCGCAGGAGCCCCGCCAGCTGCCGGGCCTCCTCGTCGTCCAGCGCCGCCTCCAGGGCCTCCCGCTGCACCTCCAGGCCGGCCGCCACCGCTTCGTCCACGAGCGCGATGCCCCGTTCGGCGAGCGTGACCCGCAGCCCGCGCCGGTCGTGCGGGTCGGGGCTGCGGCTGAGCAGCCCCGCCCGCTCCAGCTTGTCGAGCCGTCCCGTCATCCCGCCCGACGTCAGCATCAGCGTCGCCGCGAGCTGACGCGGCGAGAGCGTGTACGGCTCTCCCGAGCGGCGCAGCGTCCCCAGGACGTCGAACTCCCCGCGTGAGATGCCGTAGCGGGAGTACGCCCGGTCCATGCGCTCGCCCACGGTGTGCGCGAGCCGGTAGATCCGGCCGAAGACGGCCATGGGAACGGTGTCGAGGTCCGGCCGGACCACCGCCCACTGCGCGGTGATCGCGTCGACGGGGTCCTGCGGCGTGCCTTGCGGGGTGCGGGTCGAGGTCATGGCGGAAGTCTCCGTGCCCGGGCAGAGGTGCGCAAGAAAGTAGCTTTCAAGAAAGTAGCTTGCCATCAAGTAGCTTAGCACTAAGCTACTTACCACCGAGCTACTTGAGGGGGTTCCACCGATGTCCCGCGCCGCCGTCATAGCCGTCACCGCCCTCGCGCCCGTCTCCTGGGGCACGACCTACCTGGTCACCACCGAATTCCTGCCGCCCGACCGGCCGCTGTTCACCGGCCTCATGCGGGCACTCCCGGCCGGGCTGGCGCTGCTCGCGCTGACCCGGACGCTGCCGCGGGGCTCCTGGTGGTGGCGGTCGGCGGTCCTCGGGGCGCTGAACATCGGCGCGTTCTTCCCGCTGCTGTTCCTCGCCGCCTACCGGCTGCCGGGCGGGATCGCCGCCGTCGTCAGCTCCGTCGGTCCGCTGTTCGTGGTCGGCCTCGCGGCGCTCCTGCTGGGCGAGCGGCCGAGCGTCCGGTCCGTGACGGCGGCCGCGGCCGCCGCGTTCGGTGTCAGCCTCGTCGTCCTGAAGGCGAACGCGGCGCTCGACCTCGTCGGGATCCTGGCCGGCCTCGCCTCGGCCCTGTCGATGTCGGCCGGCACGGTGCTCACCAAGCGGTGGGGCCGTCCCGAGGGTGTGGGCCCCCTGGTCATGACGGGCTGGCAGCTGAGCGCCGGCGGCCTGCTGATCGCCCCGGTCGCCTTCCTGGTGGAGGGCGCCCCGCCGGCTCTCGACGGGCGTGCGCTCGCCGGGTACGCGTACCTCGCCTTCGCCAACACGGCGGTCGCCTACTGGCTCTGGTTCCGCGGTATCGAGCGGCTGACCGCCTCCTCCGTCACGCTCCTCGGGCCCCTGTCGCCGATCACGGCAGCCGTGGCCGGCTGGGCGGTGCTCGGCCAGGCCCTCGGACCGGTCCAGCTGCTCGGCATGGCCGTCGCCTTCGGCGCCACCGTCCTCGGTCAGGCGGCTCCGCGATCGTTCAGTTCTGCTGAAAAGAAGGTCCGAAAAGATTCGATGGACCTTAGTGTTCCGGCGGTGCGACGGTAGGGGTCCGACACCCCACCACCCCGCCCGTCGCGGGAAGAGAGGCAGGCCCACGTGACCCTCCTGGACCGCACCGCACCCGTCGAGGCGGCCCCCGCCCCGCCCCGGACCCCTCGTGGAGGAGCCGGGGCGGGGCTGCTGCTCGCGGGGCTCGCCACGGTCGTCTGGTCCGGGAGCTTCGTCACGGCCCGCGCGCTGTCCGACACCGTCCCGCCCGTGCAGGCGGCCTTCTGGCGGTGGATCATCGCGATCGTCGCCGTCGCGCCCTTCGCGGCCCGCGCGGCCTGGCGCCGACGGGCGGTGATACGCCGTCACCTCGGGTTCCTCACCCTCGCCGCGCTGCTGGGCGTCACCCTCTACAACACCCTCGTCAACCAGGCCGGCCTCGCCACCCCCGCCGGCACCATGGGCATGGTCATGGCCGCGTCCCCCGTCCTGATGGCGCTGTACGAGCGGGTGGGCGGAACCCGGCTCGGCGGACGGCGCGTGACGGGCATGCTGATCGCCTGCGCCGGGGTGGTCCTGCTCGTCGGCAGGGGATCCGGCGTGCCCGAGTTCTCCGCCGGCGACCTGTGGATCGTCGCGGCGGCCGCCTGCTTCGGCTCGTACAGCGCCCTGCTGAAGCGGCGGCCCGCGGAGATCGGTGGCGCGGTGTTCCTGTTCGTGGTCTTCGTGCTCGGCGCCCTGATGCTGCTGCCGGCGTACGGCGTGAGCCTCGCCGTGCAGGGCGGGTTCGCCGCCACGCCCGGCACCGTCTGGCCGCTCGTCTACGTCGGGGTGCTCTCCTCCGCGCTCGCCTTCTTCGCCTGGAACAAGGCCGTCGCGCTCATCGGCCCCGCCCGGGCCGGGATCGTCTACTACCTCCAGCCCCTGTGCGTCGCCCTCCTGGCGTACGTCCTCATCGACGAGGCCGTGGGCACGGCCGGGCTGCTGTCCATGGGGCTGATCCTCGGGGGCGTCGCCCTGGGGGCCGCACGCTCGCGGTGAGCGGGGGATGGCCCGCCCCGCCGTCGGTCGGGCGGCGGGGCGGGCCGGGGGAGGGGAGGAAGCCGAGGTCCCGGGCGCCTCGCGCACCGGGTCGCGGGTCCGAGTCTCCCGGCCCGGCCGCCCGGCCATCAACCCGTTCGGCCTGGCTGTCCTGCGCACGCCAGTCGTCCGGCCCCCGCGCCGCCGGCCCGGATGCCCCGCCGCGACCGCTCCCGCCTGCGCGAACGCCGCGCCGGATAGGTTGCCTGCCATGACCGAGTGGGACATCAGGAAGCTGCGGATCCTGCGTACGCTGCGTGACCGCGGCACCGTGACCGCGACCGCCGAGGCGCTGCGCATGACGCCCTCGGCCGTGTCCCAGCAACTCACCAACCTGTCACGGCAGCTGGGCGTACGGCTGCTGGAGGCGCACGGACGGCGCGTCCGCCTCACCGACGCCGCGCACCTGGTGCTGCTCCACGCCGAGGCCGTGTTCGCCCAGTTGGAGCGCGCCGACGCCGAACTCGCCGGGTACGTGCGGGGCGACGCCGGTGAGGTACGCGTCGGGGCGTTCTCCACGTCCGTGCCCGCGCTGGTGGTGCCCGCCGTGCGGCGCTTGCGCCACGACCACCCCGGGCTGGAGGTGCGGGTGCGGGAGGCCGAGGCCGCCGAGGCGTACGCCCTGCTGTCGGCCGGCGAGGTGGACCTCGCGCTGTCGCTGGCGGCCCACGCGCCGACCGCCCGGGACCCCAAGTTCACCCGCGTACCGCTGCTCGCCGACCCGCTGGACGTGGCGCTGCCGGCGGACCATCCGCTCGCGGCCGCGCCGGGGCTGCGCCTCGCCGACCTGTCGGGCGAGCCGTGGATCTTCGGGGGCAGCGGGCCGTGGTCCGAGATCACCACGACGGCGTGCGAGGCCGCCGGGTTCGTCCCGGAGCAGGCCCACTCCGCCGCCGGCTGGACGGCGATCCTGGCGATGGTCGGCGCCGGGATGGGGATCGCCCTGGTGCCCCGCATGGCCGCGGCCGAGCGCGCGCCCGGCGTGGTCACCCGCGTCCTGAAGGCCGACCGGCCCCGCCGTCACGTCGTCGCCGCGGTACGCCGCGGCGCGGAGTCCGCGCCCGCGGTGGCCCGCCTGCTGGCGGCCCTGACGGCCGCGGCGACGGCCCGCGACGCAGAGGCCGGCGGGCGCCTCTGAGCCGGCGCCGCGGTGCGCCGTGGACCCCGGCCGGGGCCTCGCGCGCCTGTGCCACCGGGCCGGCCCTCACTCCGCGGACGTGAAGCACCTCAGCAGCTCGTCCGTGCCCGCCTTCACCTGCTCCACCGACCGCCCGAACTCGCCGGTCAGGTACTGCATCAGACTCGGCACGAACGGCGCCAGCAGTAGATGCGTCAGCAGCGCCGGATCCGCCTCCGGCCTGATCTGCGCGACCAGCATCGACGCGTGCGCGTGCGTCGTCGCGTACGCCCCGCTGCGGTAGCGCGCCGTGGGTGCGGCCTTCTCCGCGGCGAGCATCGTCTCCTGCTGCTCGGCCACGTGGTCGGCCAGCGCGTGCAGGAACGCGCGCAGCCGGTCCTGCGGCGGCGCGCCGGGCCCCAGCGGCGGCGGCCCGCCCATGAAGGCCTCCTGGAACTGCCGTTCGCGCTCGTCGAGCAGGGCGAGCAGCAGCTGGGCGATGTCGCCGAAGCGGCGGTAGACGGTGCCGACGCCCATGCCGGCCGCGTGCGCGACCGCGTTCATGGTGAGCGCGGCGGGCCCCTTCTCGGCGACGAGCGCGGCCGCCGCCTCCAGGATCCTGCGCCGGTTTCCGGCGGCGTCCGCGCGCTCCGCGCGTTCCGTGCGCTCCGGCCCGCCCGGGGGCGCGCCCACGAGGGGCAGCGGGGTGCGGTCTGGCGGCTGTCTCATGATGTGAGCATAGCCGAGGACCGGAAAACTATCCGCTTACGGCGAACAGCCCCTTGCCGTCCGGATTGCTATCCGCTTAAGGTGGCGGGACGTAACCGGATAGCAATCCGCTTCGCTTTCCTCGAAGGGTCCCCGCCATGTCTCCCAAGATCGCGGTCGTCTACTACTCCTCGACCGGCAACGTCCACCAGCTCGCCCGCGCCGTCGCCGAGGGCGCCGAGAAGGCCGGTGCCGAGGTCCGCCTCCGCCGCGTCCCCGAGCTGGCCCCGGACGCCGCGATCGACGCCAACCCCGCCTGGCGCGAGCACGTGGAGGCCACCAGGGACCTGGAGGTCGCCACCCTGGACGACCTGTCCTGGGCCGACGCCTACGCCTTCGGCACGCCCACCCGCTTCGGCAACGTCGCCGCCCAGCTCAAGCAGTTCCTCGACACCACCGGCGGCCTCTGGCAGCAGGGCGTCTTCGCCGACAAGCCGGCCACCGCCTTCGTGAGCGCCCACAACACCCACGGCGGCAACGAGTCCACGCTGCTCGCCCTCTACAACACGATGCACCACTGGGGCTCCCTCATCGTGTCGCCCGGCTTCACCGACCCGGTCGTCTACGGCGCCGGCGGCAACCCCTACGGCACGGCCCACCCCTCCGGCGCCGGCGAGCCCGGCGAGAACGTCCTCGCGGCCGCCCGCTACCAGGGCGAGCGCCTCACCACCGTCACCGCCCGCCTCGCGGCCGGCGCCGCCCGCGCCTGACCCGGAACGACGAGAGCGGCGCCCTCCCCGGGGGAAGGGCGCCGCTCTCGTCACCGTCGGGTCAGCGGTCGGCGGCCTGCGCCTTCAGCGCCCGCTCGACACCCGAGCGGGACTCCGACACCAGCCGGCGCAGCGCCGCGTTCGGCTCCGCGCTCGCCAGCCACGCGTCCGTCGCCTCCAGCGTCTCCCGCGACACCTGGAGCGACGGGTAGAGACCCACCGCGACCTGCTGGGCCATCTCGTGCGAGCGGGACTCCCACACGCCCTTGACCGCCGCGAAGAACTTCTCCGTGTACGGGGCCAGCAGCTCCCGCTGGTCCGCCTGGACGAAGCCCGAGATCACCGCCTCCTGCACCGCGTTCGGCAGCTTGTCGGACTCCACGACCGACGCCCAGGCCTCCGCCTTGGCCTCCGCCGTCGGCCGCGCCGCCATCGCGGTGGCCGCGTGCCGCTCACCGGCCGCCGTGCGGTCCCGCTCGTGCTCGGAGGCGATCTCCGCGGCCTCGAACCGGCCGGTCGCCGCCAGCCGCTCCACGAACGTCCAGCGCAGCTCGGTGTCCACGACCAGGCCCTCGATCGTCTCGGACCCGTCCAGCAGCGCCGCCAGCAGGTCCAGCTGCTCGTCCGTACGGGCCGTCGCCGCGAACGCCCGCGCCCAGGCCAGCTGGTGGTCGCTGCCCGGCGCCGCCGCCCGCAGGTGCTCCAGCGTCGCCTCCGTCCAGCGGGCCAGACCCGTCTCGCGCCAGTCCGGCGCCCCGTACAGGTCCACCGCCAGCTTCACCTGGCGGTGCAGCGACTGCACCACACCGATGTCGGACTCCTTGGCGATGCCCGACAGCACCAGGTCCAGGTAGGCACGGGTGGCCAGCTCGCCGTCGCGGGTCATGTCCCAGGCCGACGCCCAGCACAGCGCGCGCGGCAGCGACTCGGTGAAGTCGCCCAGGTGCGCCACGACCGCGCGCAGCGACTCCTCGTCGAGCCGCACCTTCGCGTACGACAGGTCGTCGTCGTTCAGCAGCACCACCGCCGGGCGGCGCTTGCCCACCACGGCCTCCACACCGGTCAGCTCGCCGTCCACGTCCAGCTCGACGCGCTCGGTGCGCACCAGCTTGCCCGCGTCGTCCAGGTCGTAGAAGCCGACGGCGATCCGGTGCGGCCGCAGCGTGGGCTCGCCCTTCGCGCCGGCCGGCAGCGCCGGGGCCTCCTGCTTGACGGCGAACGAGGTGATGACGCCGTTCGCGTCCGTGTCGATCACCGGGCGCAGGATGTTGATGCCGGCCGTCTCCAGCCACTTGCGCGACCAGTTCTTCAGGTCGCGCCCGGAGGTCTCCTCCAAGGCGCCCAGCAGGTCGGACAGGCGCGTGTTGCCGAACGCGTGGCGCTTGAAGTACGCCTGCACGCCCTCGAAGAACGCGTCCATGCCGACGTACGCGACGAGCTGCTTCAGCACGGACGCGCCCTTGGCGTACGTGATGCCGTCGAAGTTGACCAGCACGTCGTCCAGGTCGCGGATCTCGGCCATGATCGGGTGCGTGGACGGCAGCTGGTCCTGCCGGTACGCCCAGGTCTTCATCTGGTTCGCGAACGTCGTCCACGAGTGCGGCCACTTCGAGCCCGGCGCGTACGCCTGGCAGGCGATCGACGTGTACGTGGCGAACGACTCGTTCAGCCACAGGTCGTTCCACCACTCCATGGTCACGAGGTCGCCGAACCACATGTGGGCCAGCTCGTGCAGGATCGTCTCGGCCCGCACCTCGTACGCGGCGTCCGTCACCTTCGACCGGAACACGTACTGGTCGCGGATCGTCACCGCGCCCGCGTTCTCCATCGCGCCCGCGTTGAACTCCGGCACGAAGAGCTGGTCGTACTTGGCGAACGGGTAGGCGTAGTCGAACTTCTCCTGGAACCAGTCGAAGCCCTGCCGCGTGACCTCGAAGATCGCGTCCGCGTCCAGGAACTCCGCGAGCGACGGCCGGCAGTACACGCCGAGCGGCACGACCTGCCCGTCCGGGCCCTCGTAGGCGGAGTGCACCGCGTGGTACGGGCCGACGATCAGCGCCGTGACGTACGTCGACATCCGCGGCGTCGGCTCGAAGACCCAGACGTCGTCCTTCGGCTCCGGCGTCGGCGAGTTCGAGATCACCGTCCAGCCGGACGGCGCCTTCACGGTGAACTGGAAGGTCGCCTTCAGGTCGGGCTGCTCGAAGCTGGCGAACACCCGCCGCGCGTCCGGCACCTCGAACTGGGTGTACAGGTACGCCTGGTCGTCGACCGGGTCGACGAACCGGTGCAGGCCCTCGCCGGTGTTCGTGTACGCGCAGTCCGCGACGACCTTCAGCTCGTTCAGGCCCTGCCGCAGGTGCTTCAGGGTGATCCGCGAGTCGCGGAAGACGGCGGCCGCGTCGAGGTGCTTGCCGTTCAGCACCACCTCGTGGACCGCGGGGGCCACCAGGTCGATGAACGTCTCCGCGCCCTCCTCGGCGGACTCGAAGCGCACCAGGGTCACGGACCGGTAGGTGCCGCCCTCCTGCGCGCCGCTGAGATCCAGGTCGATCTCGTACGCGTCCACGGTCAGCAGCGCGGCGCGGCGCTGTGCCTCTTCACGGGTCAGGTTTGTGCCAGGCACCCGGTCATCTCCTCCATGTACGACTTTGGGGGTCATCCTTCCACGGGGGACGCCGATCACAGAGCGCAAAAAAGGCGGCCCCGCCACACGGCGGGGCCGCCCTCTCGGACCGGGAGCCGGAACCTCAGCCCCGCAGCTCCTGCGCGACCAGCTCGGCGATCTGCACCGCGTTCAGCGCGGCACCCTTGCGGAGGTTGTCGTTGGACACGAACAGCGCCAGGCCGTGCTCGACGGTCTCGTCGACGCGGATGCGGCCCACGTAGGAGGCGTCCTTGCCGGCCGCCTGCAGCGGCGTCGGGATCTCGGACAGCTCGACGCCCTCGGCGTCCTTCAGCAGCTCGTACGCGCGCTCCACGCTGATCGGGCGCTCGAAGCGGACGTTGACCTGGAGGGAGTGGCCGGAGAAGACCGGGACGCGCACGCACGTGCCGGACACCTTCAGCTCCGGGATCTCCAGGATCTTGCGGGACTCGTTGCGGAGCTTCTGCTCCTCGTCCGTCTCGAAGGAGCCGTCGTCCACGATCGAGCCGGCCAGCGGCAGCACGTTGAACGCGATGGGCCGCTTGTAGACGCCCGGCTCCGGGTACGCGACGGCCTCGCCGTCGTGGGTCAGCTCGGTGGCGCGCTCGGCGACGGCCTTGACCTGGCCGTCCAGCTCGGCGACGCCCGCCAGGCCGGAGCCGGACACGGCCTGGTAGGTGGTGGCGACCAGGGCGATCAGGCCGGCCTCCTGGTGGAGCGGCTTGAGGACCGGCATCGCGGCCATGGTGGTGCAGTTCGGGTTGGCGATGATGCCCTTGGGGCGGTCCTTGATCGCGTGCGGGTTCACCTCGGAGACGACGAGCGGCACCTCGGGGTCCCGCCGCCAGGCGGAGGAGTTGTCGATCACCACGGCACCCTGCGAGGCGACCTTCTCGGCGAGGGCCTTGGAGGTGGCGCCGCCGGCCGAGAACAGCACGATGTCGAGGCCGGTGTAGTCGGCCGTGGAGGCGTCCTCGACGGTCACCCCGTCCAGGACCGTGCCCGCGGAGCGCGCGGAGGCGAACAGGCGCAGCTCGTCGACCGGGAAGTTCCGCTCGGCAAGGATCCTGCGCATGACCGTGCCGACCTGACCGGTGGCTCCGACGATTCCTACCTTCACGGGGACTCCTCCGTACGTGTGTGCGGCAAGGGTGCTGCCGCTGTCCATGATGCGTATGTCCCGGGCCGCCTTGTCCAATCCATTGTCCGGCTGGTGAGAAGGACCACGGAACGCGAAGGGCGGGCGTCCGGTCCGGACGCCCGCCCTCACACTCCGTATCCCTCCAGATCACGGAGTGACCGGATCATGGAGTGACCGCTTACGGGGTGACCTTTTCGATCACGACGCTGCCGCTGCCCGTGGCGGTTCCCCGTCCGTTCACCAGGCTGACCTGGCCGAAGAACTGCCGGCCCTCGGGGGCCGCGCCGTTCACCAGGACCTCCGCGCCGAACTGCGCCGAGGCGCCGTTGGCCAGCGAGACCGTCTTGGACTCGTCGACCTTGACCTGGCCCAGCGCGGACGAGAAGTACACGTCCTTGTAGTCGAAGGCGGTCTCCCCGGCCGGGACCGAGTAGCCGTCCACGACGATCGTGTACGTGCCGGCGGCGGGCTTCACCAGCGACACCGACTCCTCGGAGTCGCCGTCGGCGGACGAGCCGACCGTCACACCGTCGCGCAGGACGGTGAGGTCCAGGTCGGCGGCCTTGTCGGAGACGTTGCCGATGGCGACGTCGAACCGCTCGACGCCCTCACCGAGCACGACCGTGGTGCGCTGCACCGCGTGGTGGGCGATGGTGGGACGCGCCACCTTCGCGGAGCCGAGCGAGCCGCCCTTCAGCTTGCCGTCGAGCGCGGCGAAGCCGTTGGTGACGGTCCACGCGACCGGGGCGGCCGTACCGGCCTTGACCTCGGGCAGCGTCTGCACGGCCGGGTCGAAGGACGTGCCCAGCACCGACACGTCCAGCGTGTACGGGTTGTCGAGCAGCGGCGACGTACGGCGCGCCTCGACCTCGATCTCCCAGACGCCCGGCTGCGGGTTCGCGTACGAGCGCAGGTCCGGGCGGCAGGTGTTGGCCGGGTTCACGTAGTTCGCGTAGCAGTTGACCGTCGACGTCGGGTCGGCCGGCACACCGTACGGGTGGATCGAGACGAACCGGGTCTGGCTGCCCTCGGCGAGCCCGCCGAGCGCGACCTCCAGCGACTTGGCGCCGGCCGGGACCGTCACGAAGTACGAGGTGGGCGCGTTGCGCTGGACCGAGCCGCGGGTGGACAGGCCGTAGGCCGGCTTGCCCAGGTCGTGGGCGGCGACGACCGTGGTGAGGACCTGCTTGTCGATGCCGCGCGTCTTCGGGTCCGTGACCTCCAGGATCGCGCTGTGGACGCCCGCGGTGGACGGCTTGGCGGCGATCTTGACGGTGACCGGCTTGTTCAGCGGCAGGTACACCTCGTCGCTGCCGACGACGCGGAACGTGCGGCCGTGGTTGTTCTCGAACCACAGCTCGTGCCGGATCGGGCGGTCCGCACCGGTGGTGCGGGTCAGGGTGACCTCGTAGACCTTCTCCTGGCCGACCTTGAGGCCGCCCTCGCGGTCGTACAGGCCGGTGCCGAAGCCGGGCTCCTTGAGGAACTGGTCGATCGCGGTGTCGACCGGCGCCTTGACGGTGTACTCGTGGGCGGTGGCGCCGCGCACGATCTCCGACCAGGCGTCGACGACGTTGATGCGGCCGGCGCCCTCCTCGTGGGCCTGGACACCCTCGATGTGGTCGGCCTGGCTGACCACGGCGGTGCGCAGCTTCGCGGGCGTCAGCTCGATGCCGCGCTGCTTCGCGGCCGACAGCAGCAGCGCCATGGCGCCGGTGGCCTGCGGGGACGCCATCGAGGTGCCCTGCAGCATCGAGTAGCCGGCGGGGAGCTGGTAGCCGGCCTCGCGGACCGGGCCGCCGGGCGACCAGGTCTGCGTGGTGTTGATGGCCGCGCCGGGGGCGCTGAGGGTCGGCGTGAAGCCGCCGTCCTCGCGCGGGCCGCGGGAGGAGAACGGCATCATCGCGTACGGCTTGGAGACGACCGAGCCGTAGTTCGCGGCCCAGGTCTCGCGGGAGACGGCCGCGCCGACGCTGATGACCTTGTCGGACAGGGCCGGGTCACCGATCGTGTTGACGCCCGGGCCGCTGTTGCCGGCCGAGATGACCAGCTGGACGCCGTAGGTGTCGATCAGGCGGGTGTAGAGCGCGGAGCGGGCGTTGTTGCCGTCGTTGAGCGCCGGGAGGCCGCCGATGGACATGTTGACGATGTCCACGCCGCGGTTGACGACGAGGTCGATCATGCCCTCGGTCAGCGCGACGTTGGTGCAGCCGCCGCTCCACGTGCAGGCGCGCGAGGAGACCAGCTTGGCGCCGGGGGCGGCGCCGTTCATCCTGCCGCCGAAGAGGCTGTGGGCGGCGGTGATGCCGGCGACGTGCGTGCCGTGCGAGCCCTCGATGATGCCGATGTTGACGTAGTCGGCCTTGGCGCCGGCCGCGTTGTACACGACGTCCTTGCGGATCTCCACGACGAACGGGATGCGCTCGACGACGTCGGTGGCCGGGTTGTCGGTGCCGAAGTAGCCGACCTGGAAGCCGTCCTTGTACGGCTTCATCGCCTCGTCGTCGGTGAAGTCGCCGTTGCCGTTCAGGTCGACGCGGACGGTGCCGGCCGCCGGGTCGTACAGGACGCCCCAGGTGTCGGTGGTGTCGCCGTCCCGGTTCAGGTCGCCGTCCATGTCGCCGCCCTTGGTGGCGGCCTCCGCGAACACGCGGTAGCGGAAGTCGCCCGCGGGCGCCGTCCAGGTGCGGCCGTCCGCGGTGAAGGACGGGCCGGCGACGGCGGTGTCCATGCGGCGCCAGGTGTTGTCGCCGTCGCTGACCGGGTCGGTGGCCGTCACCCAGTCGACGATCTTGCGCTCGCCGGTGGTGGTCTTCTGCAGCGCGGGGTGGCCCAGGTCGACACCCGAGTCGAGGATGCCGATGGTGACGCCGCGACCGTCGGCGGTCGGGTTGTTCTTGACGAAGTCGACCGCGCCCGTCTCCCAGGAGGGGTTGTACGGGTTCTTCGCGGGGGTGTCCTTGCCGGGCGCCGGGTACGTCCCGGTGGCGTCCGACGCGGCGCCGGCCGTGCGGTCGGCGGCGGGCGTCGGGTCGTCCAGCAGGATCTCGTCCTTGAGGTCGATGCCCTGGACGCTCGGCAGCTTCACGGCCGCGTCGATCGCGGCCTGCGCCTGCGAGGTGGGAAGGGTGGCCCGTACGTAGCCGAGCTTGTCGTACGTCCGGCCCACCGTGCCGCCCTTGACCGCGTCGAGCTGCGCGGCGACCTGCTCGGTGGCGCCGGGGGCGGTGGCCACCATCAGGGTGATGTTCTTCTCGCCCTTGGCCTGGGCCTCGGCGAGACGCTCGGCGTCCTGCGAACCGAGCTTCCGCGCGGCCGACTTGGCTGGCTCGGGGGCGGGGGAGGGGGAGTCCGCGGGGGCGGCGAACGAGGGGGCGGCGCCGGTCGCGACGAGCGCGGCCACCAGTCCGGCGGCGGCCGCGATACGGGCCGCACGTCTCACCCCGGGTATGGGGCTGGGGGGTTCGAGGGTCATCAGCATCCCTGTTTGTGAAAGGAACGGTCCGGAAAACGGTGCCGGATGACCGCTGAGCCTTTCGCATGTGTCAGGGATTTGTGGAGGGCCCCCGAAGCCGATAACGCTTCCTGGCGTGAACCCGCCATCGCGGAGAATGCGCCATGGGGATCGAACCGGTATCAATCGCCCACAGGTTAAGGGTTATCCCTCTTTCGTTCGCGCGTAATGGCGGGACGCCTTGGCGCGGTTGCCGCACACCGCCATGGAGCACCAGCGGCGGGTGCCGTTGCGCGAGGTGTCGAAGAAGTGCAGGACGCACGCCTCGTGGGCGCAGGCCCGGATCCGGTCGGGTGCGCGGCGCAGCAGGTCGAGGTAGTCGCGGGCGGCCGTCCAGGCCGGCCCCCAGGACGGGTCGGCGAACTCGGGTTCCTCACCGGGGCCTTCGGCGGTGAGCGTGGCGCGGATGCGGCCGTGGCCGAGCACGTCGTTCAGGAGCGCGCCGGCCCGCGGGTCGCCGGGGGAGTCGACGACGGCGGCGAGGGCGTCGCGGGCGGCCCGCAGGTGGGCGAGGGTCGGCGCGTCCGCCGTGAAGCGGGCGTCGAGGCCGGTGCTCGCCAGCCAGACGGCCAGGCCGTCGACGCCGGTGAGGAGGTCCTGGGGGGCGCCGTCGTGGACCCAGCGCGTGTTGAGCAGGTCGAGCGAGACGGGCTCGCCGACGAGCGGCCGGGGATCGGGCGCGGCCATGGCTTCTTCTTTCCTCCGGGCGCACTAACCCCTCAAGGGTACGTGACCGGTTGACGCCCTGACCTCTAACCTCTAAAGTCAATATCACCGGTTAGACGATGACCGGCCGAAGGGAAGGGGACCGCCATGACGGCGACCAGCACACTGCGCACCGGGCACATCGGCCTCAACGTGACGGACATCGAGAGGTCCCTCGCCTTCTACGGGGCGCTCCTCGGCTTCGACGTCCTCGGCGAGGGCAAGGAGGGGGACAGCCGGTACGCCTTCCTCGGCCGTGACGGCCGGCTCGTGCTCACCCTGTGGCAGCAGGCGGACGACGGCTACGCCCCGACCCGGGCCGGGCTGCACCACCTGGCCTTCGAGGTCGACACGATGGACCGGGTCAGGGCGGCGGAGGCCGAGCTGACCGCACGGGGTGTCGACTTCGCGTACGAGGGCGTCGTCGCCCACGGCGAGGGCTCCGCCTCCGGCGGGATCTTCTTCCACGACCCGGACGGCACTCGCCTGGAGATCTACGCCGCGACCGGCGCCGACGACGCCTCCGCCCCCCACACCACCGCCCCCACCTGCGGCTTCTTCTAGAGGGAAGGGCAGACACCGCCATGGACCCGATCCGCGCCTACCACGACGGATCGCTCGCCGTGCAGACCCGTGTCGGCGTGCGCGAAGCGGCCGAGCACGTCGGGCGCTCCATCGGCCGGGGCATCCGCCCGGTCGCCGCGGCCTTCCTCGAACTCCAGCCCATGCTGGTGATCGGCGCCGCGGACCCGGACGGCCGCGTCTGGAGCTCCCTCCTGACCGGCCCGCCCGGCTTCGTCCGGGCCACGGGTCCCACGACGGTGTCCGTCGCGGGCGGCGTCCCCGCCCGCGACCCCCTCGCCGGGGCCTTCGCCGAAGGCCGCCCCACCGCCGTCGGCACCCTCGCGCTCGACCCGCGCACCCGCCGCCGCATGCGCCTCAACGGCACCGCCGAAGCCACCCCGCGCGGACTGGCCGTCCAGGCCCGCGAGGTCTTCTCCAACTGCCCCAAGTACCTCCAGCGACGCGAGCTGTACGCCGGTGAAGGCCCCGCACCGCCCGAGGGCGCCCGCCGCGACACCGACCACCTCACCCCCGCGCAGCGGGAGTTCGCCGGCGCCGCCGACACGTTCTTCGTCGCCACCCTCGGCCCCGACGGCGCCGATGCCAGCCACCGCGGCGGCAACCCCGGCTTCGTGCGGGTCCTCTCGCCCACCGAACTCACCTGGCCCGACTACCAGGGCAACGCCATGTTCCTGACGCTCGGCAACCTGGAGACCGACGCCCGCGCCGGACTGCTCTTCCCCGACTGGGCCACCGGCACGACCCTCCAGCTCACCGGCACCGCCCGCACCGAGTTCACCGCCACGGGCCGCGCCGTCCGCTTCACCGTCGAGCGGGTCGTGGAACGCGAGCACGCCAGCCCGCTGCGCTGGTCACCGCCGGAGTACTCGCCGGCGAACCCGTAATCTCCTGGTATGAAGCGGAGGTTGAGGGTGGCGGCCTACGCCGTGTGCATACGTGACGACCAGATCCTCCTGGCCCGGAGCCCCGCCGCCGACGGCGGCCACGAATGGGTCCTGCCCGGCGGCGGGATGGACCACGGCGAGGACCCGCTCGACACCGTCGTCCGCGAGGTCCGCGAGGAGACCGGCTACACCGTCGAGATGACCGCACTCCTCGGCGTCGACTCGCTGCGGCGCGCGCACGGCCCCGGCCGGCTCGGCACCCGCGTCGACCACCACAGCCTGCGCTTCGTGTACGAGGGGCGCATCACCGGCGGCACCCTGCGCCACGAGGTCGACGGCTCCACCGACCTCGCCGCCTGGCAGCCCCTCGTCGACCTCCCGGGGCTGCGCCGCGTCCCCCTGATCGACACCGCGCTGCGCCTCTGGCACGAACGCCCCGCGACCGGACACGTCCCCGCACGCCCGGGCGGCTGAAAACCGCCCCACCCCCGGCGCCACGGGCAACGATCCGTCGCCCGGACGGGTCCTCCTCCACGACACAGGCGTCACATCCGTCGACGAGCGAGGGGGACCATCCATGTCGGTACGTACGGGACGACCGGTCCGTACGGCACTCCTGGCCGCGGCGGTGGCCGCGGCACTCGCCGGTACGGCGCTCACGGCCCCCGCCGCGGCCGCCGCCGACCGGACGGGCGACCACGAGGCCACCCGGCAGGCCCTCGAAGAGGCCGTACGGGCCGGAGCGCCCGGCATCCTGGTGCGGGCACAGGACCGCCACGGCACCTGGAACGGCAGCGCGGGCGTCGCCGACCGCGACACCGGCCGCGAGCGCCACCCGAACGACCGCTTCCGCGCCGGGTCCGTCACCAAGACCTTCGTCGCCACCGTCCTGCTCCAACTGGAGGCCGAGGGCCGCCTCGACCTCGACGACACCGTGGAGACATGGCTGCCCGGCACCGTACGCGGCAACGGCCACGACGGCCGGGCGATCACTCTGCGCCAACTCCTCAACCACACCAGCGGCATCTACAGCTACACCACCGACCCGGACTTCCGCGCCCAGACCTCCGGCCCCCGCTTCTTCGAGCACCGCTACGACACCTGGACCCCCGACCGGCTCGTCGCCGTCGCCATGAAGCACCGGCCCGACTTCGCCCCCGGCACCGGCTGGAACTACTCCAACACCAACTACGTCCTGGCCGGCATGGTCATCGAGAAGGCCACCGGCCACCCCTACGGCACCGAGATCGAACGCCGCGTCCTCAAGCCGCTGAAGCTGCGCGCCACCTCCCTGCCCGGGACGACGGCCGTCCTGCCGAAGCCCAGCGGCCGGGCGTACTCCACGCTCGGCGCCGACCCCGCCGACCCGGCCACCACCATCCACGACGTCACCGAACTGAACCCGTCCCGCGCCGGGGCCGGCGCCGAGCTGGTCTCCGACAACGCCGACCTCCAGAAGTTCCTGCGCGCCCTGCTCACCGGGCGGCTGCTGCCGCCGCGGCAACTGGCCGAGATGACGACGACGGTCCACGTCGGCCAGGAGGGCATGAGCGGCTACGGCCTGGGCATCTTCACCCAGCGGCTGAGCTGCGGCACGGAGGTGTGGGGCCACACCGGCCGCATCCAGGGCTCCAGGTCCGTGGTCGCGGCGGTCCGCGACGGGTCCCACACGATGGCGGGGAACATCAACGGCGACTGGACCGGCGGCTTCGACAAGGTGCTGGACGCCGAGTTCTGCCGCTGAACCCGCCCCGCTCACCGCGGCAGGACGACCACATAGGCGGCCGGCGCCCGGTCGTCGGCCGCCATCAGCGCCGTACGCACCACGATCGCCTGCTGCTCCATCGCCTCGCGCAGCTTCCCGGGCGTGATGTGGACGACCGTGATGCCCAGCCGCTCCAGGTGCTCCCGCTTGCGCGTGTACTCCGACCACAGCGCGTCGTCGTCCTGACGCGGCGCCCGCGTGTCCAGCTCCACGGCGACCGCGTGGTCCGGCCAGTACGCGTCGACCCCGCCCAGGTGCGGGCCGCCCGGGAGGCGCAGGTCCACGTTCCACAGCGGGTCCGGCAGGGCGTAGGTGCGCACCATCTCGTACAGCCGCTCCTCCGCCAGCGCCCGCCCCTCGGCGAGCAGCGAGTCCACGGCGTCCACGACGTGCGGCCGCGACAGCAGCCTCGCCCGGCTCAACTCCCGCACCACCGCCGTCGGTTCGCAGTGCCCCTCGCGCACGGCCTCGGTCAGCAGCCGGCGCACGGTGTGGGCGTCGCTCAGCTGCGCCACCGCGTCGGCGAGGGCACGCGCCACCGGGGCGACCGGCAGCTCCGTGACCTCCTGCGGCACGGGCAGCTCCTGGGTCGCCCGCACGATCCGCACGAACCCGGTCGAGCGCAGCCGGCGGGTGCGCGGCACCAGGACGTCGATCCGGTCCAGCGACAGCAGCGGGGGAGCGGACGAGAACCGGTACAGCGCCAGCGCCGCGAGGCCCGTGATCATCGAGTCGCCGAACCCGGGCGCGTCGGCAGGCCCGGGCCGCCGCCCCGTGTACAGCAGCGCGGCGTGCAGCCGCTCCTCGCTGGTCGGCGGCCCCGGATGCAGCAGGTAGACCCCCGGCAGCACCTGCTGCCAGGGCCCGCCGGCCCTGCTCTGCGCGCTGACCTCCGCTGCGGGCACACCATGGGCCCGCAGCTGGGCGGCGGACAGCACACGGCGGGGCGCGTCCGAGAGGTGGGACAGGGGGCGGGGGGAGAGCGGGGTGTTCTTCATGCTCCGGGAGTGCCCGCCCGCGACCGCCCCGCTAACCGCTGTTACAAGCCCGTCGACATTTAGGGACAACACCGTCCTAAAGTACGGACGTTCGATAGCCGATGATGGGTGTTTGCCTCCGCCGGGTGGAAGCGGCCGGGCGCGGCACCTCTCGGCAGAGCCCCGGGGGCGGTGCGCCGCGTCGGCACACCGCCCCCGGGGCCACGCTCAGGACGAGGCGCCGTCGCACTCCTGGGCCCGCAGCGCGCGGGCCAGGTCGTCCCGCGACTCCAGCACCAGCCGCCGCAGCGCCGGCGGGGCGTCCTCGTGCGCGGCGAGCCACGCGTCCGTGGCCTCCAGCGTCTCCGCCCGGTCCTGGAGCGCGGGGAACAGCCCGCGGACCACGTCCATGCCGATCTGGATGGACCGCTCGGCCCACACCCGCTCGATCGCCGCGAAGTACTTCTCCGCGTACGGCGCGACCAGCTCCCGCTGCGACGGCTGGACGAACCCGGCGATCGTCGCCTCGACCAGCGCGTTCGACAGCCGGTCCGACTCCACGACCTGCGCCCACGCCTGCGCCTTGACCGCCGCCGACGGCCGCGCCGCCAGGCACCGGACCTGGTGCCGCTTGCCCGACGCCGTGTCGTCCCGGGCCAGCTCCGCCGCGAGCACCGACTCGTCGGCCCGCCCGTGCGCGGCCAGCGGCTCCAGGAACGCCCAGCGCAGCTCCTGGTCGACGTCGAGACCCTCGACCTTCTCCGCGCCCGCCAGCAGGCCCTCCAACAGCCCGAAGTGCTCGTCCGCCGTGGCCACCGCCGCGAAGAACCGCGCCCAGGTCAGCTGGTGCTCGCTGCCCGGCGCCGCCTGCCGCAGCTCCCGCAGCGCACCCGCGGCCAGCGAAGCGGCGCCCTCCTCGCGCCACTCCGGGGCCGCGTAGTGCGTCAGCGCGGTGCGCGCCCACGCGTGCAGCATCTGCAGCACACCGATGTCGGACTCACGGCTCGCGAAGTCCAGCACCAGGGCCACGAAGTCCCTGGCCGGCATGACCGCGTCCCGCGTCATGTTCCACAGCGCCGACCAGCACAGGGCGCGCGCCAGCGGGTCCACGATGTCCCCAAGGTGGGACCGCAGCGTCGCCAGCGAACCGGCGTCGAACCGCACCTTGCAGTACGTCAGGTCCTCGTCGTTCACCAGCACGAGCGCCGGACGCTCGACGCCCGCCAGCTCCGCCACGACGGTCCGCTCCCCGGTGATGTCCGCCTCGGCGCGGGCGTAGCGCACCAGCTCCCCGCCCTCCAGGCGGTACAGCCCGACGGCCGCGCGGTGGGGCCGTGCCTCGGCGCCCTCCTGCTCGACGGCCAGCTCGGCGATCCGGCCCTCCGCGTCGTACGTGACGACCGGGGTGAGCGCGTTGACGCCGGACGTCTCCAGCCAGGACCGGGACCACGTCTTCATGTCCCGGCCGGAGGTCTCCTCCAGGACGGTCAGCAGGTCGTTCAGCGTCGTGTTGCCGTACGCGTGCCGCTTGAAGTAGCGCCGGGCGCCCTCCAGGAACGCCTCCCGGCCCGCGTACGCCACCAGCTGCTTCAGGACGGCCGCGCCCTTGGCGTAGGTGATGCCGTCGAAGTTGAGCTTGGCGTCCTCCAGGTCACGGATGTCGGCCGTGATGGGGTGCGTCGAGGGCAGCTGGTCGGCCCGGTAGGCCCACGCCTTGCGGTTGTTGGCGAAGGTGATCCAGCCGTTGGTGAAGCGGGTCGCCTCCACCATCGAGAACGTCCCCATGAAGTCCGCGAAGGACTCCTTCAGCCACAGGTCGTCCCACCACTTCATGGTGACGAGGTCGCCGAACCACATGTGCGCCATCTCGTGCAGGATGACGTTCGCACGCCGCTCGTACGCCGCCTGCGTCACCTTGCCGCGGTAGATGTACTCCTCGCGGAACGTGACCATGCCCGGGTTCTCCATGGCGCCGAGGTTGTACTCGGGCACGAACGCCTGGTCGTACTTCCCGAACGGGTACGGGTAGTCGAAGTGCTCGTGGAAGAAGTCCAGCCCCTGCTTGGTGACCAGGAAGACGTCGTCCGCGTCGAAGTGCTTCGCGAGCCCCTTGCGGCACATCGCGCCCAGCGGGATCTCCAGGTCGCCGCGCCGGTAGGTGTCCGTGACGTAGTGGTACGGGCCGGCGACGACACACGTGATGTACGTGGAGATCGGCCGCGTCTCCGCGAACCGCCACACCCCGCCCCCGCGGGACTCCTCGGCGCCGTTGCTCCACACCTGCCAGCCCTCGGGCGCCGTCACCTCGAAACGGAAGGGCGCCTTGAGGTCGGGCTGCTCGAAGTTGGCGAACACGCGCCGGGCGTCGGCCGGCTCGTACTGCGTGTAGAGGTAGACCTCGCCGTCCTCCGGGTCCACGAACCGGTGCAGACCCTCGCCCGTGCGGCTGTACGCGCACTGCGCGTCCACGACCAGGACGTTCTCCTCGGCCAGCCCGTCCAGGGCGATCCGGGCCCCGTCGAACACGGCCGCCGGGTCCAGCGCCCGCCCGTTGAGCGTGACGGCGGTCACGGACGGCGCGACCAGGTCGGCGAAGGTGCTCGCCCCGGGCGTCGCGCAGCGGAACCGGATCGTCGTCACCGACCGGAACGTCCGCGGCTCCGGTGCGCTCTCCCCGGTCGCGGACCGCACGTCGAGCACGACGTCGTACCCGTCGACGGACAGCAGCGCGGCCCGCTCGCGGGCCTCGTCTCGGGACAGGTTCTCACCGGGCACGGGCGACTCCTTCGTGGCTCGTTGGCATGCGCAGCGATCCTCCCACGGGGCGGGGAGCCGCGATACGCGGGAATGCCCTCGTCGAACCCTGTGTTGTCCGGTTCGAGCCGCACACCCCGTCCCCCAGAAGACTCCTGAGGAGAGACATGTCCGAGACGAGGACCACCGCCGACTTCTGGTTCGACCCGCTGTGCCCGTGGGCGTGGATGACCTCCCGCTGGATGCTGGAGGTGCAGAAGGTACGGCCGGTGGACGTGCGCTGGCATGTGATGAGCCTGGCCGTGCTGAACGAGAACAAACTGGACGAGGTCCCGGAGGAGTACCGGGAGATGCTCGCCACCACCGCGTGGGGCCCCGTCCGCGTCGCCGTCGCCGCCGAACAGCTGCACGGTCCCGAGGTGCTCGGCCGCCTGTACACGGCGATGGGCACCCGCATCCACAACCAGGGCCTGGGCCCCACGCGCGAGGCCATGGCCGACGCGCTGGCGGAGGCCGGACTGCCGGCGGAGCTGCTGGAGTACGCCGACCGGGACACGTACGACACGGAGCTGCGCGCCTCCCACAAGGAGGGCATCAACAAGGTCGGCCAGGACGTCGGCACGCCCGTCATCGCGGTGCCCGGCCCCGAGGGCGCGGAGGTCGCCTTCTTCGGCCCGGTCGTCACCCCGGCGCCCAAGGGCGAGGCGGCGGGCCGCCTGTGGGACGGCACGCTGCTGGTGGCGGCGACACCCGGCTTCTACGAGATCAAGCGCACACGTACCGAAGGCCCCATTTTCGACTGAGTGCCCGCACATACAGAACGGCCCCCGCGAGTCGCGTCCTCGCAGGGGCCGTTCCTTTTTCCGCCTGCCGCGTGAAGGGTGAGAAGACGATCACGAGCAGGACGACCGGTGGATGCGCCGGGTCGGGGCGCGCCGGGTCAGGGAGCGATCAGCGGCGTGCGGTCCTTGGCGTCGGCGTAGCGCTTGGCCACGTCCTGCCAGTTGACGACCCGCCACATGGCCTCGATGAAGTCGACCTTCTGGTTGCGGTACTGCAGGTAGAAGGCGTGCTCCCAGGCGTCGAACACCAGGATCGGCACCGAGCCCTGGCCCACGTTTCCCTGGTGGTCGTAGACCTGCTCGACGATCAGCCGGCCGCTGACCGGCTCGTACGCGAGGACGCCCCAGCCCGAGCCCTGGGTGGTCGCGGCGGCCTTCGACAGCTGCGCCTTGAACTTGGCGAAGGAGCCGAAGGACTCCGCGATGGCGTCCGCCAGCTCGCCCACGCCGTCCTTCTCCAGCGGCTCGCCGCCGCCGTCACCGGTCATGTTGTGCCAGTAGATGGAGTGCAGGATGTGGCCCGAGAGGTGGAAGGCCAGGTTCTTCTCCAGGCCGTTGACCGCGCCCCACTGGTCCTTGTCGCGGGCCTCCGCCAGCTGCTCCAGCGTGTCGTTCGCGCCCTTGACGTAGGCCGCGTGGTGCTTGTCGTGGTGCAGCTCGATGATCTCCGGGCTGATGACCGGCTCGAGCGCCGCGTAGTCGTACGGAAGTTCAGGAAGTGTGTAGATCGCCATGCCGGAAGCCTCCCGCTGCTTATTGCAACTCTTTCGCAAGTGCAGGCTAACAGCAGTAAGTCGGTGAAGTTGATCAGCCCTTCGACTTAGGACCCGGGGCGGGCGCGGGAAAAGGGGAGGCCCCGGCGCGTGGTGCGCCGGGGCCTCCCTGTGGGGCGGACGGGATCAGTCGTCGCCCTTGTCGTTCTTGTTGCTCTTGTCGGCCTTCTCGGACTCTTCGTCGGCGGCCTCGGCCTCGTCCTTCGGCTTGGCGTCCTTGGGGGCCTCGTCCTTCGGCTCCTCGTCCTTCGGCTCCGCGTCCTTGGGGGCCTCGTCCTTCGGCTTTTCGGCCTTCGGCTCCGCGTCCTTCGGCTCCGCGTCCGCGGGCTCCGGCGCGGAGGCCGCCGCCGGCGCGGAGGCCTCGGCGAACGCGACGGCCGGTGCCTGCGTACGGGTCTGCTGGTGGATGTAGCCCGCCACCGCGAGCACGAGCACCAGACCACCCGTGTAGTACAGCTGCGTCCGCGTGCCCTCCTCACGGGCCATCAGGACGAACACCGCCGCCATGCCGGCGAGCGCGACCCACGTCAGGACCGGGTACGCCCACATGCGGACGACCAGCTTCTCCGGCGCCTCCCGCTCCAGGCGGCGGCGCAGCAGCAGCTGCGACACGGCGATGAAGAACCAGACGACCAGGATGATCGCGCCGATCATGTTCAGCAGCCACATGAACACGTCGTTCGGCCGCCAGTAGCTCAGCAGCACGCAGACGAAGCCGAAGACGCAGGACACCAGCACCGCGAGGCGCGGCACCCCGCCCGAGATCCGGCCGAGCACCTTCGGGCCCTGGCCGCGCGCCACCAGCGAGCAGGCCATGCGGGACGCGCCGTAGATGTTGGCGTTCATCGCGGACAGCAGGGCGACCAGGACGACGACCTTCATGATCTCGCCGGCGGCCGGCAGGCCCAGGTGCTCCAGGGTGGCGACGTACGAGCCCTTGTCCGGGTTGGCCAGGTCGGGGCTGTTCCACGGGATGAGCGTGACGACGACGGCCATCGAGCCGATGTAGAAGACCGCGATGCGCCACATCGCCGTACGGACGGCCTTGGCGACGCCCTGGACGGGGTGCTCGGACTCGGCGGCGGCGATGGTGACGGTCTCGAGGCCGCCGTACGCGAAGACCGAGGCGAGCAGGCCCACGATCAGGCCCTCGGTGCCGTTGGGCAGGAAGCCGCCGTGGCCGGTGAGGTTCGAGGTGCCGGGGGCCTCCGTGCCGGGCAGCACGCCCAGGATGGCCAGCAGGCCGATGACCAGGAACAGCGTGATCGCGGCGATCTTGAGCGCGGCGAACCAGAACTCGAACTCGCCGAAGTTCTTCACGGCGGCCAGGTTCGTGACGCAGAAGACCAGCATGAACAGGGCCACGAGGGACCACTCGGGCACGCCCGGCAGCCAGCCCGACATGATCTTCGCGGCGCCGATGCCCTCCAGGCCGACGGCCACGCAGAGCAGGAACCAGAACGCCCAGCCCGCCGTGAAGCCGGCCCACGGGCCGATCGCCCGCTCGGCGTGGACCGAGAAGGAGCCCGACGCGGGGTTCGCCGCCGACATCTCGCCGAGCATGCGCATGACCAGCATGACGAGGGCGCCGGAGATCGCATACGCGAGAATGATCGAAGGGCCGGCGGCCGCGATGGCGGAGCCGGAGCCGACGAAGAGGCCGGCACCGATCACACCGCCCAGGGCGATCATCGACAGGTGGCGTTGCTTGAGTCCGTGCGAGAGCGGCGCATCGGCGGACGGCGTCGAGGTGGTCGGCTCGACGGCTGTCTGCTCGGCGGACGCGGGCGCGGAGGTCCGAGACATGGAGGTGCCCTGTTCCGTAGCTGAAGCTGAGTAGGGGGAGGGTGGCCCACAGTCTGGGTGCGTGCACCGCTCACAGGGAACCAGTGCCCGCTATACGGACACAGCGCTCACACAAGGTGAAGATTCCTGCACGGAATCATCACATCCGCCTATTGTCGCGGACATGGCTGGAATGCCACTCCCGCGCGCCCGCCACCACGAGCACCGCACCCGTCGCCGCCCCGGACCACAGCACCTGCGGCCGCGTCCCGGCGTCGGTCAGCATCAGCACCAGCACCGCCGCCATCGCGGCCAGCGCCGCCCAGGTCAGCCATGGGAACGCCCACATGCGGAGGGTCAGCAGCTCGGGCGTCTCCCGCTCGATCCGGCGCCGCAGCCGCAGTTGGGACACGGCGATCAGCGCCCAGACGAAGAGCAGGACCGCGCCCACCGCGTTCAGCAGATACAGGAAAACGGAATCCGGCCACTTCAGGTTGAGCAGCACCGACACGAAGCCGAACGCCACCGACGCCAGCACCGCCCGGCGCGGCACCCCGCCCCGTGACACCGCCAGCAGCCCCTTCGGCGCCTCACCGCGCTCCGCGAGCGAGAACACCATCCGCGACGCCCCGTACAGGTTGGCGTTCAGCGCGGACAGCAGCGCCACGAACACCACGACGTCCATGATCCGCCCCGCCGACGGCACCCCGATGGAGTCCAGCACCGCCACGTACGGGCTCAGGCCCGGCCGCATCGCCGTCCACGGCAGCAGCGTCACGACGACCAGCATCGAGCCCACGTAGAAGAAGAGGATGCGCCACACCGCGCTGCGCACCGCGCGGGCCACGTTGCGCGCCGGGTCCTCGGACTCCGCGGCCGCGATCGTCACGACCTCCAGGCCGCCGAAGGCGAACACGACGACGAGGACCCCGGACACCACGCCCTCCCAGCCGTGGGGCAGGAAGCCGCCCTGCCCGGTCAGGTTCGCCGTCCCCACCGCCCGCGTGCCCGGCAGCCATCCGAAGACCGCCGCCACGCCCAGCACCAGGAAGGCCACGATCGCGCCGACCTTGAGCGCGGCGAACCAGAACTCCGACTCGCCGAAGTTCTTCACGGCCGCCAGATTGGCGCCGGTGAACACCACCATCAGGATCAGCACCCAGGCCCACTGCGGCACCCCCGGCGCCCACCCGGCCGCGATCCGCGCCGCGCCCGTCGCCTCCACGGCGAGCACCACCACCAGCAGGAACCAGTACAGCCAGCCCACCGAGAACCCGGCCCAGCGGCCCAGCGCCCGCTCGGCGTGCACCGAGAACGCCCCTGACGCCGGCATCGCCGCCGACATCTCGCCGAGCATCCGCATGACCAGCATCGCCAGCGCGCCCGCGACGAGATACGACAGGACGATCCCCGGACCGGCGACCGCGATGCCCGCGCCGGAACCGACGAACAGGCCGGCGCCGATCACCCCGCCCAGCCCCAGCATCGTCAGGTGACGCCGCTTCAGCGCATGCGCGAGCGGCTCGGTCGGGGCGTCGTGCATGGCGCTTCGTACTCTCAGTGGCTCGCGAGGTGTTTGGTGGGACCCCACAGTCTCTCCGTAGATCGTGCTTCGACGCAAAAGGGACCGATCTGACGGTCTCGCACGTGATGCGTATCACGCCATGGGTGGCGCGGTGCTGGTGTAGCGGGCGGTGTTTGTGTGAACTCCACCAACTCCCCATCCGGGCCTTTGTCGTCGGCAGACGGTGATCGAGCGTTCACTCCTGGGCTACGGTCGGCCTGTCCCCACCGTCCCGACCTCCCGCGGAGTACCGATGAGCACTGCTGCCGCCCCCACCCGTACCGGAGCGGTCCTCGCCGACCTGCTGCCGGCCAGCCGCACCCGCGACATCGCGCTCGTGGTCGGCGGCGCCGCGCTCACCGGCATCGCCGCCCAGCTGTCCGTGCCGATCCCGGGCTCCCCGGTCCCGGTCTCCGGCCAGACCTTCGCCGCCCTCCTCGTCGGCACCGCGCTCGGCGCCCGCCTGGGCTTCCTGTCCCTCGCCGGGTACGCGCTCGCCGGCATGGCGGGCATGCCGTGGTTCGCCCAGGGCACCTCCGGCTACGGGATGCCGTCCTTCGGCTACATCCTCGGCATGCTGCTCGCCGCGACCGTCGTGGGCGCGCTCGCCCGGCGCGGTGCGGACCGCTCGGTGCTGCGCATGGCGGGCACCATGGCGGTCGGCTCGCTGATCATCTACGCGGTGGGCGTGCCGTACCTGGCCCTCGCGACCGGGATGTCCCTGTCCCAGGCCGTCGCCGTGGGCCTGGTGCCGTTCCTCGTCGGCGACGCCGTGAAGGCCGCCCTCGCGATGGGCGCGCTGCCCACCGCCTGGAAGTTCGCCGGCCGCCGCGGCTGACGCCCCGCCGCCGTACGACGAAGGCCCTCCGTCCACACGCCGTGGACGGAGGGCCTTCGTGCGGTGTGCGTCAGACCCGCTCGGCGGACCTGCGGCTGAACTGCAGCGCCACACCGATGGCCACGACGACCGCCGCGACGAGCACGGACAGCAGCACGACCTTGCGGTTGGCGTCGTCGAAGAGCATGTAGCCCAGCACGAACACGATCATCGCCGCGGTCGCCCACGTCAGGTACGGGAACAGCCACATCCTCACGGTGACCTTCTCCGGCACCTCCCGCATCAGGATCCCGCGCATCCGCAGCTGGGTGAAGCAGATCACCAGCCAGACGAACAGCGCCACGGCACCCGACGAGTTGAGCAGGAAGCTGAAGACGGTGTCCTTGAAGGCGTAGTTGAAGTAGACCGCGATGAACCCGAAGGCCACCGAGGCCCAGATCGCCGCCGTCGGCACGCCCTTGGCGTTGACCTTGGCGAACGCCTTCGGCGCGTCACCGCGCTCGCCGAGCGAGAACGCCATGCGCGAGGCCGTGTACAGGCCCGAGTTCAGGCACGACAGCACCGCCGTCAGCACGATGACGTTCATGATCTGGCCGGCGTGCGGGATGCCGATGGAGTCCAGCGCCGCGACGTACGAGCCCTTCTTCACGATCGACGGGTCGTTCCACGGCAGCAGCGTCAGGACCACCAGGATCGAGCCCAGGTAGAACACGGCGATACGCCAGATCACGCTGTTGGTGGCCTTGGTCACCGCCCGGCGCGGGTCCTCGGACTCACCGGCGGCCAGCGTGACGATCTCGCTGCCCATGAACGAGAAGACGACCATCAGCACACCGGTCAGGACGGCCCCGGCACCCATCGGGAAGAACCCGCCCGCGTCCGTCAGATGGGCGAAGCCCGCACCCGGGTTGTCCGAGCCCGGCAGCAGCCCGAACACCGCGAGCAGACCGATCACCACGAACGCGCCGATGGCGACGACCTTGATCCCGGCGAACCAGAACTCGAACTCGCCGTACGACGACACCGAGGCGAGGTTCGTCGCCGTCAGCACGACCATCACGATCAGCGCCCACGCCCACTGCGGCACGGCCGGGACCCAGCCCTCCAGGATCACCGCGCCGGCCGTCGCCTCGACCGCGAGCACCACGACCCAGAAGAACCAGTAGAGCCAGCCGATGGAGAAGCCCGCCCAGCGGCCGGCGCCCGGTCGGCGTACGCGGAGAACGAGCCCGAGTTCGGGCTGGCGGCGGCCATCTCGCCGAGCATCCGCATCACGAAGACGACCAGCGCGCCCACGAGGACGTACGACACGAGGATGGCGGGACCGGCCGCGGCGATACCGCCGGACGAGCCCACGAACAGGCCGGCGCCGATCACTCCGCCAATGGCGATCATGGACAGGTGGCGGTTCTTGAGCCCGGCCTGGAGACCGGCGGGGGACTGCGAAGTACCGGGTTCGCCGGTCTTTTCGCCTTCCTTCACCAGGTTCATCTGGGAGGACATTGGCTGAATCCTTACTTCGGGGGTGCTCGGGTCACGAGCGCAGGCATTGAACCCCGACCCCGTCCGTGGTCGAAAGCCCCCGAGCCCGGATCGTTGTACGCATCACGTGCGAACCACCCCCACCGGCCACCCGCGGGCACCCTCCGTGTCACACTCGGAACCATGCGCGTGTACCTCGGCTCGGACCATGCCGGCTACGAACTCAAGAACCACCTCGTCGAGTGGCTGAAGGCCCATGGCCATGAGCCCGTCGACTGCGGACCGCACATCTACGACGCCCAGGACGACTACCCGCCGTTCTGCCTGCGCGCCGCGGAGCGGACCGCCGGGGACCCCGACGCCCTCGGCATCGTGATCGGCGGCTCGGGCAACGGCGAGCAGATCGCCGCCAACAAGGTCAAGGGCGTCCGTGCCGCCCTCGCCTGGAGCGAGCAGACCGCCGCCCTCGGCCGCGAGCACAACAACGCCAACGTCGTCGCCATCGGTGGCCGGATGCACTCCCTGGAGGACGCCACCAAGTTCGTCGAGGTGTTCCTCGCCACCCCGTACTCGGGTGACGAGCGCCACACCCGCCGGATCGACATGCTCTCCACGTACGAGACGACCGGCGAGCTGCCGCCCATCCCGGCCCACCACCCGCAGCAGGACTGACCCCCCGTCACCGTGCCGCCGGCCCCCTCGGGGACCGGCGGCACCGCCGCGCCACCAGGAGACCGACGCCGTGCCCGAAGGGCATACGATCCACCGCCTCGCCCAGGACCACCTCGTCCGCTTCGGCGGCGAGCGCGTCGGCGCGAGCAGCCCCCAGGGCAAGTTCTCCGACGCGGCCGCCCTGCTGGACGGCCAGGTGTTCGAAGGCGTCGACGCGCACGGCAAGCACCTGTTCCTCGGCTTCGGCGACACCGGCTGGGTCCACATCCACCTCGGCCTCTTCGGCAAGCTCGGCTTCGGCACGGCCCCCGCGCCCCCGCCCACCGACACCGTCCGGCTCCGCCTCACCGGCGGCGGCCACTACGCCGACCTGCGCGGGCCCACCACCTGCGCCCTCATCACCGAACCCGAGAAGCGGGCGATACACGACCGGCTCGGCCCCGACCCGCTGCGCGACGGCGACGACCCGGACAAGGCGTGGCGGCGCATCGCCCGCTCCCGCACCACGATCGCCGCCCTCCTCATGGACCAGAAGGTCATCGCCGGCGTCGGCAACGTCTACCGCGCCGAGGTCCTCTTCCGGCACGGCATCGACCCGTACCGGCCCGGGAAGGACCTCACCGAGGCCGAGTGGACCGCGATCTGGCACGATCTCGTCGCCCTGATGCGGGAAGGCGTCCGCAACAACCGCATCGACACCGTCCGCCCCGAGCACACCCCCGAGGCGATGGGCCGCCCGCCGCGCGTCGACGACCACGGCGGCGAGGTCTACGTCTACCGCCGGGCCCGCATGGCCTGCCACATCTGTGGCGGCGAGATCCGCACCGCCGATCTCGCCGCCCGCAACCTCTTCTGGTGCCCCGGCTGCCAGCAGGCCTGAACCCCCGCACCCGGGCAGCGGCGCGGCACTAGAAGCCGTGCGGCACCCACGGCGCCACCGCCGAACCGAACGCGAGCGACGCCTCCGCCAGCGCCCCCTCCCGCAGCTCCCGCACCCGCCCCGCCGCCGCCAGCGCGTCCAGCGCGAAGCCGCCCAGGTACACCGCCCCCAGGTCCCGGACCGACAACGCCACATCGGCGGCCGCGTCCGTACGCCGGCACACCGCACCCCCGGCGTCCCCGGTCAGCCGCCACCGCCCCGCGTTCCACGGGCAGAAGGCGTCCGCCACCTCCAGCACCACGTCCACCGGCGCCCGGTACGTCCGCGCCTCCAGCGCCGCCCCCACGTCCACCAGCCGCACGTACAGCCCGTCCCGCAGCGAGGGGCGGCACCGCCGCAGGTCCGACACCAGGTGCTGCCACGCGTCGTCCACGGGCCGGTCCGGCATCCGGACCGACGACGTCAGATCGATACCGAACAGGTAACGGCACAGCGCCGCGTACGCCGCCGGGTCCAGCGCCCCCAGGTGCGGCACCTCGACCACACCCGCCGGCCCCGCCTCGTCCCACTTCGGCCGCACCCGGTACAGCGCGTACCCGGCCACCTCACCGGCCCGCTCCGCCAGCACGCACACCAGCGGCGACGCGCCCTCCCGCTCCGACGGGGGATCCAGCAGCGGCAGCCGCTCCCAGCCCGGCCGGCGGGCCAGCATGCCCGGCCGCACCCCGGCACCAGCCGCGCGTACAGCCTCGCACGCCCCCTCGCGTCCGCGGGCGCCGCGAGCCGGAGCCGTACGTCATCCGTCCCCTCCGGAACGGACAGCCGGACCCGCGTCGTGTCGATGTCCGCCCACAGCCGCCGCGTCGCCATGCCGTAACCGAACCGGCCGTAGATCTCCTGCTCCGACGCCCTCAGCACCGCCAGCGGCTCACCCGCCGCCCGCACGTCGTCCAGCTGCCGCCGCATCATCGCGGTGAGGATCCCGCGCCTGCGGTGCGTAGGCGCCACGCTCACCATCGTCACGCCCGCCGCGGGCACCAGCGCGCCGCCCGGCACCGAGATCCGGAACGAGAACGCCCCGGTCGTGCCCACGCACAGGTCCCCGTCCCAGGCCCCCAGCGAGCGCTCCACCTCGGTCAGCGCGTCCCACAGCTCCCGCTCCTCCGGGGCTTCCGGAACGCCCCCGAAAGCCAGTTCCAACTGCCCGTACCAGACATCCCACTCGGCCGGGCGCAGCACCCGTAACTCAGTCGCCATGGGCCATGCGTACCAGGGCTCCGTCCACCCGGGCGACCCGATTTCGAACGAATGTCACGGGGGTCCCCCTGCGCGCGGCGGCGAAGGGTGGATAGGGTCCAGGCCAATGGCCCGAAGCACACGACTCGACGCGTTCACGGCCCGGTTCCGGAAGTCGGCCCACCGGGCCCGCGTCGCGCTGCGCAAATCCGCCGTCGACTACTTCCGCGGCGACGGCTCCGACTGGGTCGCCCTGGCCGGACTCCTGCTCACCATCCCGGCGATCATGCTGGCCACGCTCGCCACCCCCGTGTGGTGCGCGCCCGAGGCGCTGGTCCTGCCCATCGTGGCCGGCGGCCTCCTGCTCCGCCCGGCCAGCCTGCTGGGCCTGTACGCCACGGCGGCGGGCGCCCTGATCGTCGAGTCCGCGGTGCTCGGCCCGTACACCGAGGGCGCCGCCCGGGTCACGCCCGGCACGGTCCTCGTGGTGGCCGCGTGCGGACTGTCCGGACTGCTGATCGCCCAGTTCCGCGCCCGCGTCGGCGTGCCGTGGCGACGCGGCGGCACCATGCTGTTCGACCTGCGCGAACGCATCCGCGCCCAGAGCGCCCTGCCCTCGCTGCCCAAGGGCTGGCACCGCGAGATGGCCCTGCGCCCGGCCGGCGGCCAGTCCTTCTCCGGCGACTTCGTCGTCGCCGCCCGCACCAACGGCGGCCGCACCCTGGAGGTCGTCCTCACCGACGTCTCCGGCAAGGGCATGGACGCCGGCTCCCGCGCCCTGCTGCTGTCCGGCGCGTTCGGCGGCCTGCTCGGCTCCCTGCCGCCGCACGGCTTCCTCCCGGCCGCCAACGGCTACCTGCTGCGCCAGGACTGGGACGAGGGCTTCGCCACCTCCATCCACCTGGTCCTCGACCTGGACTCGGGCGACTACGAGCTGCTGTCGGCCGGCCACCTGCCCGCGCTCCAGCTCCACGCCGGCAGCGGCCGCTGGGAGGAGAAGGACGCCGACGGGCCCCTCCTGGGCGTGTACGACGGCGCCGAGTTCCACCCGGTCAAGGGCACCCTGCGCCCCGGCGACGTCCTGATGCTCTTCACCGACGGCCTCGTGGAGGCCGCCGACCGGGACATCACCGAGGGCATCGACCGCCTCACCGGCGAGGCCGACCGCTATGTCGCCTCCGGCTTCAACGGGGCGGCCTGGCACCTGATCGAGGCCTGCGCCAAGGACGTCAACGACGACCGGGCCCTCCTGCTGATCTCCCGCGAGGGCTGACCGCCGCCCGGGGCGACCCGTACAGTCGCCCCATGCCGCAGCCGCACCTCACCCTCGACCAGGTCGAAGCCCTCGCCCGGGAGGCCCACGCCGGGCAGACCGACAAGGCCGGCCGGCCCTACGCCGAGCACCTGCGGGCCGTCGCCGACGGGGTGCGGGCGCGCGGTGGGAGCGACGCGCAGATCGCCGCGGCCTGGCTGCACGACGCGGTCGAGGACGACGCCCTGTCCCGGGAGTGGCTGGCCGCGGCCGCCCTGCCGCAGGAGGTCAAGGACATGGTCCTGGCCCTCACCAAGCGGCCCGGCGAGGACCTCGCCGGCTACACCGCCCGTATCCTCGCCGTCCCCGGCGCCCGCCTCGTCAAGGAGGCCGACCTGGCGCACAACGCCGACCCGGACCGTCTCGCCGTCCTCGACGAGCCGACCCGGGCCCGGCTGACCGCCAAGTACGCCCGCGTCCGGGCGCTCCTGGGCCTCAGCGGCGACTGACCGCGGCCTGCGCGGGCACGGTCACCGGCGCCGCCGCATCCGCCGGGCACCGTGCGTCCGGCCGGCGGAACGCCCACTCCAGGGGTGGCTCGACCACCCAGCGCAGCGCCCGCCGCACGGGCGGGGTGCACAGCAGCGTCACCCCGACGGCCGCCACCACGGTCAGGCCCACCCGGCCCCACGGCGTCAGCAGCACCCCGTACGTGGCGTCGAGACCCCAGTACGGGACGGCCTTCGCGGCGAAACCGTGCAGCAGGTAGCCGCAGATGCTGCCCGCGCCCAGCACCGTGAACCACGTCCGCCGCGCCGGCACCAGCGCCAGGAACGCCGCCGTCAGCACCAGCGCGCACGCCCCCAGCACGACCGTCGCCACCGGCCCCGCCCACCAGGCGGCGTCCAGCTCCTGCGCGCTCGTGCTGCGGTAGAACCAGCCCATCCGCAGCGACGGCGCCACCGCGTACGCCAGGGCCGCCGCACCCACCAGGACCGGCACGGCCAGCACCCGCACCGCCCGCCGCCGCACCATCCGGAAGTGCTCCTCGCGCAGCGAGAGACCCAGCACGAAGAACGGCAGGAACTGCAGCACCCGTTGCAGGTCGAGGTCCTGCCCGATGCCCGGCGTCAGCGACGCCAGCGCCGCGATCAGCACCGCCACCGGCAGCGGGTACCGCAGGGCGCGCCACAGCGGCGTGGACAGGCGCCAGAGGAACAGCGCCACGAGGAACCAGGTCAGATAGATCGGGTCGGTGAGCGAGAAGGCCTGCCAGGGCGCGTCGTCCGCCCAGCGTCGGTAGAGCGTGTACGCGACCTCGAAGACCAGGTACGGCACGACGACCCCGCTCACCAGCCGCCGCAGCTGCTCGGGGCGGGCGGTGAAGCCGCGCGAGAAGTACCCGGAGATGATCACGAACGCCGGCATGTGGAAGGTGTACACGGCCATGTAGAGCGCGCGTGTGGCACGGCTGCCTTCCATGATCGGCTCCCACGCGTGGGCCACGGCGACGAGCACGATCGCCAGGTACTTGGCGTTGTCGAAGTAGGGGTTCCGGACCATTCGCGGCACCCTACGGACCCACCGGCACACCATCAATTGCCCGGAATGCCCGGGAAAATCCCACATCCCAATGTCGCAAAAGGGATTTACCGCCCGCCTTGTGGCCGACTTGCGGGTGTCGTGAAAGGACCCTGCGACGACCTGGGCGATTTCGTTGCGGAATGTCCCGGACTCCTGACCGTGATCCGTCACAGGGCAGCAGTGGAGGGGCTGTTGATGGCACGATGGAGCGGGCGGGGGGTGCCGGGCCGTGTGCCCCCGGGCCGTCCGGACGGACCGACCGAGGGTGGGATCAGTTGTGGCCATTTCGCTGTCCGTGGTGCTGCTGTTGGCGATCGTGCTCGTGGTGATGATCCGCGGCGGCTCGATCAAGGCCGGGCCGGCCGTCGTCGCCGCCCTCTTCGGTTTCTTCCTGGCCGGATCGGGCCTGGGCCCGACCATCACGAACGTGCTCAACGAGGTGGCCTCCTCGATCAGCAAGATCAGCTTCTGAGGCGGCACGGGCGGGAGAACGACTCCGGCCCGGCCGGGTGACGGATCACCCGGCCGGGCCGGACAGTGGAGCGGGCGACGGGAATCGAACCCGCGTAGCTAGTTTGGAAGACTAGGGCTCTACCATTGAGCTACGCCCGCAAGCAGTGCACCGCAGGTCACACCTGGCGCGACGGCCGCGGCACGTAGAGCATCGTAGCGGGTCCGGGCCGTTCGCCGCACACCCCTTAATGTGCCGACGGAGCGCCCGCGGCCATGTACCCTACGTGTCGCACCGACGGGGTGTGGCGCAGCTTGGTAGCGCGTCCGCTTTGGGAGCGGAAGGCCGTGGGTTCAAATCCCGCCACCCCGACCACCTCATGCGCACCACACGCAACCAAGATCACGTTGTGGGGGCCGTACCGCTTGCGGTTACTATGCAAGCTGCGTGCCCGTGTGTCTCTCTGACCGGGCCGATCCGCTGGGCCGCCGACCACGTGGGCCCCAGCTGAAACCCAGAATCAGCCACCAAGGAGACCGAACCGTGAAGAGCGCCGTGGAGACCCTGAACCCGACCCGGGTTCGGCTCACTGTCGAGGTGCCCTTCGAGGAGCTCAAGGCCAGCCTCGACGCGGCGTACAAGAAGATCAACCAGCAGGTCACGGTCAAGGGCTTCCGCAAGGGCAAGATCCCGGCCCGTGTGATCGACCAGCGGTTCGGCCGTGGTGCGGTGCTGGAGGAGGCCGTCAACGACGCCCTGCCGAAGCTCTACACCGAGGCGGTCAACGAGGCCGACGTCAACCCGCTGGGCCAGCCCGAGGTCGACATCACCGAGCTGAAGGACGGCGAGCTGCTGGCCTTCACCGCCGAGGTCGACATCCGCCCGGCCATCGAGATCCCGGACTACTCCGGCATCGAGATCACCGTCGACGCCGTCGAGGTCACCGACGAGGACGTCGAGAAGTCCGTGGAGCAGCTGCGCGAGCGCTTCGCCTCCACCTCCCCGGTCGAGCGCGCCGCCGCCGAGGGCGACGTCGTGACGATCGACCTCGAGGCCAAGGTCGACGGCGAGGTCCTCCCGGACGGCGTCGCCAACGGCGTGCAGTACACGATCGGCTCCGGTGAGCTGCTGGACGGCATCGACGAGGCCGTCACCGGCCTGGAGGCCGGCGGCGAGGCCACCTTCACCTCCACGCTGAAGGGCGGCTCCGCCGAGGGCAAGGACGCCGAGGTCACCGTCAAGGTCACCGCCGTCTCCGCCCGCGAGCTCCCCGAGCTGGACGACGAGTTCGCCCAGATGGCGAGCGAGTTCGACACCCTCGACGAGCTGAAGGCCGACAGCCGCAAGCGCCTCGAGAACATGAAGCAGTACGACCAGGCCACCCAGGCCCAGGAGCGCGTCCTGGACGAGCTGCTGAAGCTGGTCGAGGTCCCGATCCCCGAGAAGCTCCTCGAGGACGAGATCAACACCCGCAAGCACAACCTTGAGCACCACCAGCTCGGCCAGATGGGCCTCACGCTGGAGAAGTACCTGGAGATCCAGGGCAAGACCGTCGAGGAGTTCGACGCCGAGACCAAGGAATCCGCGGTCAAGGGCATCAAGACCCAGTTCATCCTCGACGAGCTGGTCTCCAAGGAGAAGCTCAACGTCAACCAGGACGAGCTGACCGAGCACCTGATGCGCCGCGCCGCGTCCTCCGGCATGAGCCCGGACCAGTTCGCCCAGGCCGTCGTCCAGGGCAACCAGGTCCCGATGCTGGTCGGCGAGGTCGCCCGCGGCAAGGCCCTGGCGCTGGTCGTCGAGGCCGCCAAGGTCGTCGACACCAACGGTGAGCCGGTCGTCATGGACGACGACGAGGAGGAGGCCGCCGAGGCCGCCGAGACCACCGAGGCCGCCGCCGAGACGGCCGAGGAGAAGCCCGAGGCCTGAGCCTCGCGCTGATCTTCACGGCGGGCTCCGGACGCAGCGTGCGCCCGGAGCCCGCCGTCGTATCCGTGGCACCCCGTGCCCGGCCCGCACGGGCCAACTACCTTGCGCTCCCAGCGAACAGTTCGGGAACCGGGATGGCGTTGTCCTACCTGCGCGTTAGGGTCCATGAATACGAGGGCAGGGGAGTACCCGCCCCCAGTACGACAGACGCTGAGACGGCCGCAGCCGTCAGAGACGAGCAGGTGGATACGTGACGAATCTGATGCCTTACGCCGCGGGTGAGCCGTCCATCGGTGGTGGCCTCGGCGACCATGTGTACAACCGGCTGCTCGGCGAGCGCATCATCTTCCTCGGCCAGCAGGTCGACGACGAGATCGCCAACAAGATCACCGCGCAGATGCTGCTCCTTGCCGCCGACCCGGACAAGGACATCTTCCTGTACATCAACAGCCCCGGCGGTTCGGTGACGGCCGGCATGGCGATCTACGACACCATGCAGTACATCCCGAACGACGTCGTCACCATCGGTATGGGCATGGCGGCCTCCATGGGCCAGTTCCTGCTGACCGGCGGCACCGCCGGCAAGCGCTTCGCGCTGCCCAACACCGACATCCTGATGCACCAGGGCTCCGCCGGCATCGGCGGTACGGCCTCGGACATCAAGATCCAGGCCGAGTACCTTCTCCGTACGAAGAAGCGCATGGCCGAGATCACCGCGCACCACTCCGGTCAGACCGTGGAAACGATCATCCGTGACGGCGACCGCGACCGCTGGTTCACCGCGGAAGAGGCCAAGGACTACGGCCTCATCGACGAGATCATCTCCGCGGCTTCGGGCGTCCCGGGCGGCGGCGGCACCGGCGCCTGACACCGCCGCACCGCACCAGCCAAGCCCCACCGCCCCCAGCCCCGCCGAACGCCACCAGGATGGTGAACACCCCATGAGCAACTTCTCCGCGAGCGGCCTCTACACCGGCCCGCAGGTGGACAACCGGTACGTCGTCCCCCGCTTCGTCGAGCGCACCTCCCAGGGCGTGCGCGAGTACGACCCGTACGCGAAGCTCTTCGAGGAGCGCGTGATCTTCCTCGGCGTGCAGATCGACGACGCCTCCGCCAACGACGTCATGGCGCAGCTGCTGTGCCTGGAGTCGATGGACCCGGACCGCGACATCTCCGTCTACATCAACAGCCCCGGTGGCTCCTTCACCGCGCTGACCGCGATCTACGACACGATGCAGTTCGTGAAGCCGGACATCCAGACCGTCTGCATGGGCCAGGCGGCCTCCGCCGCGGCCGTGCTGCTCGCCGCCGGCACGCCCGGCAAGCGGATGGCCCTGCCGAACGCGCGCGTGCTGATCCACCAGCCGTCCGGCGGCACCGGCCGTGAGCAGCTCTCCGACCTGGAGATCGCGGCCAACGAGATCCTGCGCATGCGGACGCAGCTGGAGGAGATGCTCGCCAAGCACTCCAGCACGCCGATCGAGAAGATCCGCGACGACATCGAGCGCGACAAGATCCTCACGGCCGAGGACGCCCTGGCGTACGGTCTGATCGACCAGATCGTGTCGACCCGCAAGAGCACGGCGGCCGCGGCGGCCTGACGCTCGACCTTCCCTTGGCACGGGCACAAGGGACGTCCCGTCCATGTGAACCGTGCCAAGGGGGCCCGAACAGGGGCCCCGGCAAGGTACCGTCGGATATGAGGCACCAGGAGCCGGCTGCACCAAGCCGCTCCCAGGCGAAGGGGAAGCACCTCGTGGCACGCATCGGTGATGGCGGCGACCTGCTCAAGTGCTCGTTCTGCGGAAAGAGCCAGAAGCAGGTGAAGAAGCTCATCGCGGGCCCCGGTGTGTACATCTGCGACGAGTGCATCGACCTCTGCAACGAGATCATCGAAGAGGAGCTCGCGGAGACGAGCGAGGTCCGGTGGGAGGAACTCCCCAAGCCGCGCGAGATCTACGAATTCCTGGAGGGGTACGTCGTCGGGCAGGAGCCCGCGAAGAAGGCCCTCTCCGTCGCGGTGTACAACCACTACAAGCGCGTCCAGGCCGGCGAGAACGGCGGCGCGCAGGGCAGGGACGACGCGATCGAACTCGCCAAGTCCAACATCCTGTTGCTGGGCCCCACGGGCTCCGGCAAGACTCTGCTGGCCCAGACGCTCGCCCGTATGCTCAACGTCCCCTTCGCCATCGCCGACGCGACGGCGCTGACGGAGGCGGGCTACGTCGGCGAGGACGTCGAGAACATCCTGCTGAAGCTCATCCAGGCCGCCGACTACGACGTCAAGAAGGCCGAGACGGGCATCATCTACATCGACGAGATCGACAAGGTCGCCGTAAGAGCGAAAACCCCTCGATCACCCGCGATGTGAGCGGCGAAGGCGTCCAGCAGGCCCTCCTGAAGATCCTCGAGGGCACCACGGCGTCGGTGCCCCCGCAGGGCGGCCGCAAGCACCCGCACCAGGAGTTCATCCAGATCGACACGACGAACGTGCTGTTCATCGTGGGCGGCGCGTTCGCCGGCCTGGAGAAGATCATCGAAGCGCGGGGCGGCGCCAAGGGCATCGGCTTCGGCGCGACGATCCGCTCCAAGCGCGAGATCGAGGCCAGCGACCAGTTCCAGGAGGTCATGCCGGAGGACCTGGTGAAGTTCGGGATGATCCCCGAGTTCATCGGCCGTCTGCCGGTCATCACCTCCGTGCACAACCTGGACCGCGAGGCGCTGCTGAAGATCCTCGTCGAGCCGCGCAACGCCCTGGTGAAGCAGTACCAGCGGCTGTTCGAACTCGACGGCGTGGAGCTGGACTTCGACCGCCCCGCCCTGGAGGCCATCGCCGACCAGGCGATCCTCCGCGGGACCGGCGCGCGCGGCCTGCGCGCCATCATGGAAGAGGTCCTGATGTCGGTGATGTACGAGGTCCCGTCCCGCAAGGACGTCGCCCGCGTCGTCATCACCGAGGACGTCGTCCACAACAACGTCAACCCGACGCTGGTGCCCGGGTCGTGAAGGACCAGGGCCGCCACGAGAAGAGCGCCTGACCGCACGCACGACGAAGGGGCGCCCCGCTCAGCGGGGCGCCCCTTGCGTGTGGTCCGGGACCGGTCCCGGACCTCTCATCAGGCCTTCGTACGGGCCGTCTTGTACAGCTCGGCGGCCAGCTTGGCCACCTCGTCCTTCGACGCGCCGGCGCCGCCCGTCATCATCTGCGACGCGTGCATCACGGACACCGAGCCATGGTGCCGAAGTCGGCCCAGGCGCACACGGGCACGAGGACCGGCTTGTTGGTCAGGCCCTCGGTGTCGCCCTTGAACGTGAACTCGGCCTGACGGCACTTCATCAGGGCGCCCTCGAAGCCCGCCGGGGTCACTTCCTCGGCGCTGCCGATGAACTTGATCGACAGATCCTCGTCCTCGCCCTCCTGCACCTTGTTGAAGTGCCCGTCGAGCGCCTTCTCCGGGTCGCTGATCTCGCCCCACAGACCGCTCAGCGTCAGCATCTTCTGCTGCATCGGGTTGCTCTTGTCGCCCGACTGGTACTGGACGCCGAGCTGCTGCGGGTTCTTGATCCCGAGCGCCTCGGCCTCCTTCTTGTCCTTGTCGGACAGCGTGCTCGACCCGCTGCCCTCGCTCTTCTTGAACTCGCCGACGCTCTCCGGAGCGGTCAGCTTGTACCCCTTGGTGTCCGCGGCGACCGCACCGTTGCCGCTGCCGCCGAACACGAAGTACGCGCCGACCGCCAGCGCGACGACGACCGCCGCCGCACCGATGATCACGCCCGCCTTGCTCTTCTTCGGGGCTGCGGCGCAGGAGCGCCCGGGTAGCCGCCGGGGGCCGCGCCGTAGGGCGGCTGCTGCGGGGGCTGGCCGTACGGCTGCGGAGCCTGCTGCGGGTAGCCGTAACCCGGCTGGGGCTGCGGGGCCTGCTGCGGGTAGCCGTAACCGGGCTGGGGCGCCTGCGGCGGCTGGCCATAGGGGCCCGGCTGGCCGTAAGGGCCCGGCTGACCGTACGGCCCGGGCTGCTGAGGCTGTCCACCGTACGGGCCCGGCTGCTGGTAACTCATTAAGGGGTTCCCCTCCAGATGTTTATGTCTCCCACACATCCTGGCCGAAAGGGCGTTCCCGTGGGGCAGCGGGGGTCACACCGTTACCGAACATTCCCGTTTCAGTACGGGCCTGTGACACCTCTAAACTGGCCCCGTGACCGAGAACACTCAGCAGCAGCCAGCATCCGTCCCCGAACTGCCGACCCAGTACGCGCCGGCCGAGGTAGAGGGGCAGCTGTACGAGCGCTGGGTAGAGCGCGGTTACTTCACGGCGGACGCCACCAGCACCAAGCCCGCGTACACCATCGTCATCCCCCCGCCGAACGTCACCGGCAGCCTCCACCTGGGCCACGCCTTCCAGCACACCCTCATGGACGCCCTCACGCGCCGCAAGCGCATGCAGGGCTACGAGGCGCTGTGGCTGCCCGGCATGGACCACGCCGGCATCGCCACCCAGAACAAGGTCGAGCAGCAGCTCGCCGAGGAGGGCAAGTCCCGCCACGACCTGGGCCGCGAGGAGTTCGTCCAGCGCGTCTGGAAGTGGAAGGAGGAGTACGGCGGCAAGATCCTCGGCCAGATGCGCCGCCTCGGTGACGGCGTCGACTGGAGCCGTGAGCGCTTCACCATGGACGAGGGCCTGTCCCGGGCCGTCCAGACCATCTTCAAGCGGCTCTACGACGACGAGCTGATCTACCGCGCCGAGCGCATCATCAACTGGTGCCCCCGCTGCCTCACGGCCATCTCCGACATCGAGGTGGAGTACCAGGAGGACGACGGCGAGCTGGTCTCCATCAAGTACGGCGAGGGCGAGGACACCCTGGTCGTCGCCACCACCCGCGCCGAGACGATGCTCGGCGACACCGCCGTCGCCGTCCACCCCGACGACGAGCGCTACAAGCACCTGGTCGGCAAGCGCATCAAGCTGCCGCTGACGGACCGTACGATCCCCGTCGTCGCCGACACGCACGTCGACCCCGAGTTCGGCACCGGCGCCGTCAAGGTGACCCCGGCGCACGACCCGAACGACTTCGCGATCGGCCAGCGCCACGGCCTGGAGTCCATGACGATCATGGACGAGCGCGGAGTCATCACCGTCCACGGCCCGTTCCAGGGGCTCGACCGCTTCGAGGCCCGCGACGCCGTCGTCGGCGCGCTGCGCTCGCAGGGCCGGATCGTCGCCGAGAAGCGGCCGTACGTCCACTCCGTCGGCCACTGCTCCCGCTGCAAGACCACCATCGAGCCGCGCCTGTCGCTCCAGTGGTGGGTCAAGGTCGAACCGCTCGCCAAGGCGGCCGGTGACGCCGTCCGCGACGGCCGGGTCGCGATCCACCCCGAGGACATGTCGAAGCGCTACTTCGACTGGGTCGACAACATGCACGACTGGTGCATCTCGCGCCAGCTGTGGTGGGGCCACCGCATCCCCGTCTGGTACGGCCCGAACGGCGAGGTCGTCTGCGTCGGACCCGACGACGAGCCGCCGGCCGGCGAGGGCTGGACCCAGGAGACCGACGTCCTCGACACGTGGTTCTCCTCCGGCCTGTGGCCGTTCTCCACGCTCGGCTGGCCGGAGCAGACCCCGGACCTCGACAAGTTCTACCCGACCGACGTCCTGCTCACCGGCCACGACATCATCTTCTTCTGGGTCGCCCGGATGATGATGTTCGGCCTGTACGCGATGGACGGCGAGGTCCCGTTCAGGACGATCGCCCTCACCGGCCTCGTCCGCGACGAGCGCGGCAAGAAGATGTCGAAGTCCTTCGGCAACGTCGTCGACCCGCTCGACTGGATGGACGCCTACGGCTCCGACGCCGTCCGCTTCACCCTCGCCAAGGGCGCCAACCCCGGCACCGACGTGCCGATCGGCGAGGACTGGGTCCAGGCGTCCCGCAACTTCGCCAACAAGATCTGGAACGCCACCCGCTTCGCGCTCATGAACGGCGCGACCGTGGAGGGCCCGCTGCCGGACGCCTCGCAGATGTCGGCGGCCGACCGCTGGATCCTGTCCCGCCTCAACAAGACGGTCGCCGAAGTCGACGCCTACTACGACGACTTCCAGTTCGCCAAGCTCAGCGAGGCGCTGTACCACTTCGCCTGGGACGAGGTCTTCGACTGGTACGTCGAGCTGTCCAAGACGACGTTCTTCGAGGGCGGCGAGCAGGCCCGCGTCTCCGCCCGCGTCCTCGGCGAGGTCCTGGACGTGATGCTGCGACTGCTCCACCCGGTCGTCCCGTTCGTCACCGACACCCTGTGGACCACGCTCACCGGCGGCGAGTCGCTCGTCGTGGCCGACTGGCCGACGGACAGCGGCTTCCGCGACGAGGCCGCCGAGCAGGAGATCGAGCTCGTCCAGCGGGTCGTCACCGAGGTCCGCCGCTTCCGCTCCGACCAGGGCCTCCAGCCCGGCCAGAAGGTCCCGGCCCGCCTGGACCTGGCCGGCACGCCGCTGGCCCCGCACGAGCCGGCCATCCGTCAGCTGCTGCGCCTCCAGCCGGAGGGCGAGGGCTTCCACGCCACCGCCTCCCTGCCGGTCGCCGGCGCCACGGTCGCGCTCGACCTGTCGGGCACGATCGACGTCGAGGCGGAGCGCAAGCGCCTGACGAAGGACCTGACCGGCGCCGAGAAGGAGATCGCGCAGGCCCGGGCGAAGCTCGGCAACGAGGCGTTCCTCGCGAAGGCACCCGACCACGTCGTGGAGAAGATCCGCACGCGGCTGGCGAACGCGGAGGCGGACCAGGAGCGGATCACGGCCCAGCTGGCGGCCCTGCCGCAGGCGTGAGCCGGCCCCCGCACACGCGGGGGTGAGACGAGGGCCCCGGAACCCGCCCGGTTCCGGGGCCCTCGTCGTGCCTGCGGGCCGGCACCGGGCGTTGTCGTACGCGGTCCGTAGACTGGACCGCGTGAGTGAGCAGCCCCCGTCCAGCGACCACCCGGACAGCGACGACTTCGACGAGATCATCGAAGCCGAGACCACCAGAGACCCCGACCTGGCGGTGATCGAGGCCGGCAGCCGTACGCTGCGCGCCCAGGCCGGACCGCCCCAGGGCGACCCCCTGCCGGCGCGGCCGGCCGACCCGGAGGTCGACCGGGCGCTGCGCGCGGTCGAGGAGGACCTGTCGACCCGCTGGGGCGAGACCAAGCTGGAGCCGTCCGTCACGCGGATCGCCGCACTGATGGACGTCCTCGGCGAGCCGCAGCGCTCCTACCCGTCCATCCACATCACGGGCACCAACGGCAAGACCTCCACGGCCCGCATGATCGAGGCGCTGCTCGGCGCGTTCGAGCTGCGCACCGGCCGGTACACCTCGCCGCACGTCCAGACGATCACCGAGCGGATCAGCCTGGACGGCGCCCCGATCAGCGCCGAGCGGTTCATCGAGACGTACGAGGACATCAAGCCGTACATCGAGATGGTCGACTCCCAGCAGGACTACCGGCTCTCCTTCTTCGAGGTCATGACCGGGATGGCCTACGCCGCCTTCGCGGACGCGCCGGTCGACGTGGCCGTGGTCGAGGTCGGCATGGGCGGCACGTGGGACGCGACGAACGTGATCGACGCGTCCGTCGCGGTCGTCACGCCGATCTCCCTGGACCACACCGACCGGCTCGGCTCGACGCCCGCGGAGATCGCCGGCGAGAAGGCCGGGATCATCAAGCAGGGCGCGACCGTCGTCCTGGCGCAGCAGCCGGTGGACGCCGCTCAGGTCCTGCTGAAGAAGGCCGTCGAGGTCGACGCGACCGTGGCCCGCGAGGGCATGGAGTTCGGCGTCGTCTCCCGCGAGGTCGCCGTCGGCGGACAGCTGCTGACGCTGCGCGGACTCGGCGGGGAGTACGAGGAGGTCTTCCTCCCGCTGTACGGCGCGCACCAGGCGCACAACGCGGCCGTGGCGCTCGCCGCGGTGGAGGCGTTCTTCGGGATCGGCGCGCAGCACGCCCGGCCCCTGGACCTGGACACCGTCCGCAAGGCGTTCGCCTCGGTGTCCTCGCCGGGCCGTCTGGAGGTCGTGCGCCGCAGCCCCACCGTGGTGCTGGACGCCGCACACAACCCGGCCGGCGCCCAGGCGGCCGCGGAGGGCATCAGCGAGGCGTTCGGCTTCTCGCGGCTGATCGGTGTGGTCGGCGCGAGCGGCGACAAGGACGTGCGCGGCCTGCTGGAGGCCTTCGAGCCGGTCTTCGCGGAGGTCGTCGTCACGGCGAACTCCACGCACCGGGCGATGGACCCCGACGCGCTCGCGGCCGTCGCGGTGGAGGTCTTCGGCGAGGACCGCGTGGTGGTGGAGCCCCGCCTGGACGAAGCGCTGGAGGAGGCCATCACCCTGGCGGAGGAAGAGGGCGAGTTCGCCGGCGCGGGCGTCCTGGTGACGGGTTCGGTGATCACGGTCGGCGAGGCCCGGCTGCTGCTGCGCGGAAAGGGCTGAGGGCCGTATGCGTACGCTCTGTGCGTCCACCCTGATCGGTGAGTTCTTCGTGATCGGTTTCGCGGGGCTCGTCGCGATGAAGGACGACTCGCTCACCATGACCACGGTGTGGACGGTGTGCGGGATCGCCATGCTGCTGTCGGTGCTGCTGTGCGGGATGATCACCCGGCCGGGCGGGGTCCAGCTGGGCTGGGTGCTCCAGGTGGCCCTGATCGCCAGCGGCTTCGTGGTGCCGCTCATGTTCTTCCTGGGCGCGGTCTTCGCGGGCCTGTGGTGGGCGTCGATCCACTTCGGCCGCAAGATCGACGAGGCGAAGGCGAAGTGGGCGGCGGCCGCCGAGGCCGAGGCGGAGACACCGACGGCATAGCCCGATTGTCGGTGCGGCGTGCTCCAATGGGAGCTGCACCCGGGTCGGCGCTCCCCGCACACGCGGGGGTGACCCCGGCTTGCCCTTGTGCTCGCCGTCATGCTGGTCGTGCTCCCCGCTTCAGCGGGGGTCGTCTAGGGACGGCCCGGGTGCCACATCGGCCGTCACAACCGGTAACCTCTGCCGGAACCGCACACCTCCCCGGCCGCAAGGAGCCGTACATCATGACCCAGCGCACCCTCGTCCTCCTCAAGCCGGACGCCGTCCGACGCGGCTTGGTCGGCGAGATCATCGGCCGTATCGAGCGCAAGGCCGGCTGGAGCATCACCGCGCTGGAGATGCGCACGCTGGACCGGGCCCTTCTGGAGCAGCACTACGCCGAGCACATCGGGCGCCCTTTCTACGAGCCGCTCGTCGCCTTCATGGCCTCCGGGCCCGTCGTCGCGCTCGTCGTCGAGGGCGAGCGGGTCATCGAGGGTGTCCGCCAGCTGGCCGGTCCGACGGACCCGATCGCCGCGGCGCCCGGCTCCATCCGGGGCGACTTCGGCACCATCGTCCGCGAGAACCTGATCCACGCCTCGGACTCCGAGGAGTCCGCCATTCGGGAACTGAAGATTTTCTTCCCCGGGATTTCCTGACCTGGCGTCAGCCATACAGCGCTCATGACCTGGGGCGACCGAAGGAATTTCGGTCGCCCTTCGGCATATGACGGGGGCGGCGGGAACGCATCCGTCCGACACCTCGTCACCTATACAGAGGCGGACCACCGCGCCGTGTTCGCGTAGGCGGCACTACGATGGAATCCTCCGCTCCACACGATCCAGCGCGCCGTCCTGAGAAGCCGTCAACGCTCTATTGGGAAGGCCCGACGCATCCTCATGGGAAACAAGGGGAACTCAATGTCGTTCATCGGCCGTGACATGGCTGTCGACCTCGGGACCGCCAACACGCTGGTGTACGTCAGGGGTCGCGGCATCGTCCTCAACGAGCCTTCGGTCGTCGCCATCAACACCAACACCGGTGGCATCCTGGCGGTCGGCGCGGAGGCGAAGAAGATGATCGGCCGGACCCCCGGCAACATCGTCGCCGTCCGGCCGCTGAAGGACGGCGTGATCGCCGACTTCGAGATCACCGAGCGGATGCTGCGCTATTTCATCCTGAAGATCCACAAGCGGCGCTATCTGGCCCGTCCCCGGGTCGTCGTGTGTGTGCCCTCCGGCATCACGGGCGTCGAGCGCCGTGCGGTGATCGAGGCGTCCACGCAGGCCGGCGCCCGCCAGGTGCACATCATCGAGGAGCCCATGGCGGCCGCGATCGGCTCGGGCCTGCCCGTCCACGAGGCCACCGGCAACATGGTGGTGGACATCGGCGGCGGCACCACGGAGGTCGCCGTGATCTCCCTCGGGGGAATCGTCACGGCACAGTCCATCCGTGTCGCGGGCGACGAGCTGGACAACGCGATCATCCAGCACATCAAGAAGGAGTACAGCCTCCTCCTCGGTGAGCGCACCGCCGAACAGATCAAGATCACCATCGGTTCGGCCCATGACCTGGGCCAGGACGAGCACACCGAGATCCGCGGCCGCGACCTGGTCTCCGGACTGCCCAAGACCGTGGTCATCTCGGCCGCCGAGGTCCGCAAGGCCATCGAGGAGCCGGTCAACGCCATCGTCGACGCCGTCAAGACGACCCTCGACAAGTGCCCGCCGGAGCTGTCCGGCGACGTCATGGACCGCGGCATCGTCCTGACCGGCGGTGGTGCCCTGCTCCGCGGCCTCGACGAGCGGCTCCGCCGGGAGACCGGCATGCCCATCCACATCGCCGAGGACCCGCTCGACTCGGTGGCGCTCGGCTCCGGCAAGTGTGTCGAGGAATTCGAGGCGCTCCAGCAGGTCCTCGACGCCCAGCCCCGCAGATAACGCGTCACGATCAGCCGTACGGGTGTAGTCGGACCCGTACGGCTGATCGTTGGTATAACGGCACAAACATTCCTATCGAGGAAGGCACGGCCGCCCCACGTGAGGGACACGAAAGAGAGCCGGCTGCTTCTGGCGTTGCTGGTCGCCGTCGCGTTCGCGCTGATCACGGTGGACATCCGCGGCGGTGAGGAGTCTCCCGTCGACGGAGCGCGGCGGGCCGCCGCCACCGTGTTCGGCCCGGTCGAGAACGCGGTCGCGACGGCGGTCGACCCGATCGGGAACGCGATCGGGGCCGTACGGGACTCCGGCGAGCGCCACAGCCGCATCGCACAGCTCGAACGCGAGAACGCCGAACTGAAGGCCAAGCTCGGCAGCGACGACCGCAACCGCAACCGCGCCCGCTCGCTCGACAAGCTGCTCAAGACGGCCGGCGCCGGTCAGTACGGCATCAAGGCGGCCGAGGTCATCGCCATAGGATCCGCGCAGGGCTTCTCCTGGACGGTGACCATCGACGCCGGCTCCGAGGACGGCATCGAGCGCGACATGACCGTCCTCAACGGCGACGGCCTGGTCGGCCGGGTCACCACCGTCGGCCCCTCCACCTCCACCGTCCTCCTCGCCAACGACCCCGACTTCACGGTCGGCACCCGGATAGAGCGCACCGACGAACTGGGCTTCGCCACCGGCCAGGGCGACCGGCCGCTCTCCGTGCAGCTCCTCAACGGCAAGGCCAAGGTCAAGGCCGGTGACCGGCTCGTCACCTTCGGCTCCCAGGCCGACAAGCCGTTCGTGCCCGGCGTCCCCGTCGGCGAGGTCATGCGCGTCGACCCCTCCGGCGGCGACCTGACCCGCCGGCTCTTCGTCCGCCCGTACGCCGCCTTCAGCCGCCTCGACATCGTCGGCGTGGTCGTCCAGGCACCCCGCACCGACCCCCGCGACATGGTCCTGCCGCCCAAGCCGAAGCCCGCCCCGACCGTCACCGTCACGGTCACGCCGACGCCCACCGACGGCGCCACGCCGGACGGGCAGCAGGAGGGCCTGGCGGGCGACGCGGAGCCGGAGACGAACGCACGGACCGACGAGCAGGACCAGGAGTAGTCCCATGCGCTTCAACCGGATGCTGCTCTCCGCCACCCTCGTCGTCGTCGCCCTCGTCGTCCAGGTCTCCGTCCTCTCCCGCCTCCAACTGCCCGGCGCCGTTCCCGACCTGGTGCTCCTGACCGTCCTCGGCCTGTCCCTCGTGTACGGGCACGTCAGCGGCGCCCTCATCGGCTTCGGCGCCGGCCTGCTCGCCGACCTCGCCCCGCCCGCCGACCACGCCGCCGGCCGCTACGCCCTCGTCCTGTGCGTCATCGGCTACCTCGCCGGCCTCGCCAAGCCCGACAACGGCCAACTGCGCTCCGCCGTCGGCCCCATGGCCATGGTGGTCGGCGCCGCGATCGGCTCGACCCTGCTGTACGCGGGCGTCGGCGCCCTCGTCGGCGACACCGGGGCCCGCCACGTCGGCCTGCCGTCGCTCATCCTCACGGCCGTCGTCTACGACCTGCTGCTCGCGCCGTTCACCGTGCCGTGGATCATGGCGCTGGCCCGGCGCGCCGACAACGACCCGCTCGCCGAGTCCACCGGAGGCGCCACCGACGTGTCCTCCGGGTGGATGGCCTCCGGCACCGGACTGCGCATCGGGAGCCAGCGCAGCGGCGGACTGCGGGGCGGGCTGCGCGCCAAGGCCGCCCGCAGCAGGGCGGCCCGCGCCGGACGCATCAAGGGGGTCAAGCGGCTGTGAACGCACCACGTCGTGAAGGGGAGGCGTCGTGAGCAATATTCCCGAGACCGGCCGGACGCCGCGCGTCCAGATCCGGCTCGTCGTCATCCAGGTCCTCGTCTTCTCCCTGCTGTTCACCCTCGGCGGCCGCCTCTGGTACCTCCAGATCCGCAACGGCCAGGAGTACACCGACGAGGCGCGCAACAACCACGTCCAGCAGGTCGTCCAGCCCGCCGTCCGCGGCTCCATCCTCGACGCCCGCGGCGTGCCCCTCGCCGACAACGAGACCCGCCTCGTCGTCTCCGCCTCCCGCACCGCGCTCATGCGGATGAAGGACCGCGGCAAGGGCGTCCTGACCCGCCTCGCCGGCGTCCTCGGCATGACGCCCAAGGAGGTCATGGACAAGGTCCGGCTCTGCGACTCCAAGACCCCGCAGCCCTGCTGGAACGGCTCCCCGTACCAGCCGATCCCCATCACCGACGAGGCCACCACCCAGCAGGCCCTCCAGATCCGCGAGCGCGCCGAGGACTTCCCCGGCATCACCGCCGAACCCACCGCCGTACGCCGCTACCCGGCCCCCGGCCTCGCCAAGACCTCCCAGGTCCTCGGCTACCTCTCGCCCGTCACCGACGAGGAGATCGAGAAGGCGAAGGACACCAACTCGCCGTTCCTCCGCTCCGACCAGGTGGGACGTTCCGGCCTGGAGCGCACCTACGACAAGGTGCTGCGCGGCAAGGCGGGCGTCACGCGCTACGAGGTCGACAACCTCGGCCGGGTCCTCGGCCAGGCGGAGAACGACCCTCCCCGCCCCGGTTCCAACGTCGTCACCTCCATCGACGCCCGCGTGCAGGCGGTCGCGGAGCACGAACTCCACGAGGCGATGAAGGCGGTACGGAAGGAGACCGACCGGGTCACCGGCCGCCCGTACAAGGCCGACGCGGGCGCCGTCGTCGTCATGGAGTCCAAGACCGGCCGCGTCGTCGCGATGGCCTCCCAGCCCGACTACGACCCGAACGCCTGGGTCGGCGGCATCTCCGGCAAGGAGTACGCCCGGCTGACCAGCAAGGGCTCCAACTACCCGCTGCTCAACCGGGCCATCCAGGGCCAGTCACCCGCCGGCTCCGTCTTCAAGGTGGTGTCCGCGAGCGCGGCCGTGCGCGCCGGCTACCCCTTCGACGGCCTCTACAACTGCAGCAGCTCCTACAGTCTCGGCGGGCGCAGCTTCGCCAACTTCGAGTCCAAGGGGCACGGCCCCATCTCCCTCGGCGACGCCCTCAAGTTCTCCTGCAACACCGTCTTCTACGCGCTCGGCCACAAGGAGTGGCAGCGCGACGGCGGCCTCAAGCCGCACAAGAACGCCCACGACTGGTTCTACCGGACCGCCCATGACTTCGGGTTCGGCTCCGAGACCGGCATCGACCTGCCGAACGAGGTCACCGGCCGCATCCCGGACCGCCAGTGGAAGCAGAAGTTCTGGGAGGCCAACAAGGACGCCTGGTGCAAGCAGGGCAAGAAGGGCGGCACGTACGTCGAGCAGATCGCGTACGAGAGCTGCCTCGAAGGCAACCAGCTGAAGGCCTTCGACAGCATCAACTTCGCCATCGGCCAGGGTGACGTCCTCATCACGCCCATTCAGCTGGCCACCGCCTACTCCGCCATCAGCAACGGCGGCACGCTCTTCGAGCCCACCATCGGCAAGGCCGTGATCAGCCCCGACGGCAAGAAGATCGAGGAGATCACACCCAAGGCCCGTGGCAGGCTGCCGATCGACGCCCAGACTATCCGCGACATCGACAAGGGCCTGCTCTCCGTCGTCGAACCCGGAGGCACCGCCGCCTGGCGGTTCACCCAGGTCGGCTGGCCCCAGGACAAGATCCCGCTGCGGGCCAAGACCGGCACCGCCCAGGTCTACGGCAAGCAGACGACCTCGTGGTTCGCGACCTACACCGAGGACTACACGATCGTCATGACGATCTCCCAGGGTGGTACGGGCTCCGGCGCCTCCGGCCCCGCCGTGCGCAACATCTACGACGCGATCTACGGCCTCGACGACGAGGGCAACCAGGACCTCAAGCGGGCCCTGCTGCCGAAGCCGCAGAAGGGCCTGCCGAAGATCCTCCCGGACGGCTCCATCGACGCCCCCACCATCAGGCCCTACGACCCCGAGTCGCAGAAGCCCGAGAAGGAGGGCGAAGGGGAGGACGGACAGCCGGGCCTCGCCGGCCCGCCGCCCGTCTGGAGGGACTGACCCGCATGCCAGGAAACAAGGCGTTCTCCGTCTCCCGGTACGCCCCCGAGCGCGGGGGCGTGTGGGCCAGCCTCACCGCCCGCGACTCCCTCGTGCGCAGGCTCGACTGGCCGCTGCTGTTCTCGGCCCTCGCGCTGTCGCTCGTCGGGTCGCTGCTCGTGTGGTCCGCGACCCGCAACCGCACCGAGCTGAACCAGGGCGACCCGTACTCGTTCTTCTTCAAGCACCTGCTCAACACCGGCATCGGCGTCGCCCTGATGATCGGCACGATCTGGCTCGGCCACCGCACGCTGCGCGGCGCCGTCCCGGTCCTCTACGGCATCTCCGTCGTGCTGGTGCTGCTGGTGCTCACACCGCTCGGCGCCACCATCAACGGCGCCCACGCGTGGATCGTGCTCGGCGGCGGCTTCTCCCTCCAGCCGTCCGAGTTCGTCAAGGTCACGATCATCCTGTCCATGGCGATGATGCTCGCCGCCCGCGTCGACGCGGGCGACCAGCTCCATCCCGACCACCGCACCGTCGCGAAGTCGCTGATCCTCGCGGTCGTCCCCATGGCCATCGTCATGCTGATGCCGGACCTCGGGTCCGTCATGGTGATGGTCGTGATCGTCCTCGGCGTGCTCCTCGCCTCCGGCGCGTCCAACCGCTGGATCTTCGGCCTGATCGGCACGGGCATCGCCGGCGCCGTCCTGGTCGCGGCGCTCGGCGTCCTCGACGAGTACCAGCTCAACCGCTTCGCCGCCTTCGCCAACCCGGAACTCGACCCGGCCGGCGTCGGCTACAACACCAACCAGGCCCGTATCGCCATCGGCTCCGGCGGCCTCTACGGCGCCGGACTGTTCAACGGCCACCAGACCACCGGCCAGTTCGTCCCCGAGCAGCAGACGGACTTCATCTTCACCGTCGCCGGGGAGGAGCTCGGCTTCCTCGGCGCCGGCACGATCATCGCGCTCCTCGGGGTCGTCATGTGGCGCGCCTGCCGGATCGCCCGCGAGACGACCGAGCTGTACGGCACGATCGTCGCCGCCGGGATCATCGCCTGGTTCGCGTTCCAGTCCTTCGAGAACATCGGCATGACCCTGGGGATCATGCCCGTCGCCGGGCTTCCGCTGCCGTTCGTCTCCTACGGCGGATCCTCCATGTTCGCCGTGTGGGTGGCGATCGGCCTGCTCCAGTCCATCCGCGTGCAACGACCCATAACGGCATAAGGGGACCGTGCACTAGATTCGGTTCATGGCGGATACGAAACGCGAGATCGAGCGGAAGTACGAAGCCACCACCGACACCCGGCTGCCGGACCTCACCCGGGTCCGCGGCGTCTCGGCCGTCGTCGAGGCGGGCGCCGCGGACCTCGACGCGGTCTACCACGACACCCCGGACCTGCGCCTCGCCGCCCACGCGATCACCCTGCGCCGCCGCACCGGCGGCGGCGACGAGGGCTGGCACCTCAAGCTGCCCGTCGCCCCCGGCATACGGGACGAGATCAGCGCCCCCCTCGCCGACGAGGTCCCGCGGAAGCTGGCCGGGCTCGTCCGCGCCAGAACCCGCGGCGACGCCCTCGTCCCCCTGGTGCGGCTGCGCTCCGCACGCGACGTGCGCCACCTCGTCGACGGCGACGGCACCGTCCTCGCCGAGCTGAGCACCGACACCGTCCACGCCGAACGCCTCACCGGCGGCGGGACCAGCGCCGAGTGGACCGAGATCGAGGTCGAGCTGGCCGACGGGGCCGACCCCGCCCTCCTCGACGCCGTCGACAAGAGGCTCCGCAAGGCCGGCATCCGCCCCGCCGCCGCGCCCTCCAAACTCGCCCGCGCCCTCACCGGGACCGGCACCCCGCCGCCCGCCCCGCCCACCCCGGCGGACCGCACGGCCGGCGACCACGTCCTCGCCCACCTCCGCGCCCAGGTCGACGCGCTGCTCACGTACGACGCCGCCGTACGCCGCGACCAGCCCGACGCCGTCCACCAGATGCGCGTCGCCACCCGCCGGCTGCGCAGCGCCTTCCGCTCGTACCGGAAGGTCCTCGACCGCGACGTGACCGACCCCCTCGCCGGCGAACTCAAATGGGTCGCCGCCGAACTCGGTGTCGAACGCGACCAGGAGGTCCTCACCGAGCGGCTGCGGACGGCCCTCGACGGCGTCCCCCGCACCCTCCTCCTCGGCCCCGTGCGCGCCCGGCACCGCCGCTGGGCCACCGCCCGCCGCGCCGGGTCCCGCGGCCGCACCCTGAAGCTCCTCGACAGCGGCCGCTACCTGGCCCTCCTCGACGGACTCGACGCCCTCCTCGCCGACCCGCCCCTGCGCCCCGCCGCCGGGAAGGACCCGGCCGGCGTGCTGGCCAAGGCCGTCCTGAAGGACCACGCCCGGCTGGCCGACCGCGTCGACCGGGCCCTCTCCCTGCCGCCGGGGCCCGAGCGGGACGTCGCCCTCCACGAGGCCCGCAAGGCCGCCAAGCGCGCCCGGTACGCCGCCGAGGCCGCCCGGCCGGCCCTGGGCAAGCCCGCGAAGCGCTTCGCCAAGCGGGTCAAGGCCGTGCAGAAGATCCTCGGCGACCACCAGGACAGCGTCGTCGCCCGTGAAAGCCTGCGGAACCTCGCGATCCAGTCCCACGCCGCCGGCGAGTCCGCCTTCGTCTGGGGCCTCCTGTACGGCAGGGAGGAGGCCGCGGCCGCCGCCCGCGAGCGTGAGCTGCCGGACGTATGGGCGAAGGTGTCGGTCCGGGGCCTGGAACGGTGACCGGGCGGGGGCGGCGCGCGAGCGGGTTACGCTAGAGAGTCGCCCCCTGCCAGGCCCACGAAGGTTTCAGATGTCCGAGTCGGTCTTTCCACAGCTCGAAGCTCTTCTCCCGCACGTGCAGAAGCCCATCCAGTACGTCGGCGGTGAACTCAACTCCACCGTCAAGCCCTGGGAGTCCTGCGACGTGCGCTGGGCGCTCATGTACCCGGACGCGTACGAGGTCGGTCTGCCCAACCAGGGCGTCATGATCCTCTACGAGGTACTGAACGAGCGCGAGGGCGTCCTCGCCGAGCGCACGTACAGCGTGTGGCCGGACCTGGAAGCGCTGATGCGCGAGCAGGGCGTGCCGCAGTTCACGGTGGACAGCCACCGGCCCGTGAAGGCGTTCGACGTCTTCGGCCTCAGCTTCTCCACCGAGCTGGGCTACACCAACATGCTCACGGCCCTGGACCTGGCCGGCATCCCGCTGGAGGCGCGCGAGCGCACGATCGACGACCCGATCGTCCTCGCGGGTGGCCACGCGGCCTTCAACCCCGAGCCGATCGCGGACTTCATCGACTGCGCCGTCATCGGCGACGGCGAGCAGGCCGTCCTGGAGATCACCGACATCATCCGCGCCTGGAAGGCCGAGGGCCGCCCGGGCGGCCGCGAGGAGCTGCTGTTCCGGCTCGCCCGCACCGGCGGCGTGTACGTCCCCGGCTTCTACGACGTCGAGTACCTGCCCGACGGCCGTATCGCCCGTGTCGTGCCCAACAAGTCGGGCGTGCCGTGGCGCGTCTCCAAGCACACCGTCATGGACCTCGACGAGTGGCCCTACCCGAAGCAGCCGCTGGTCCCGCTCGCGGAGACCGTCCACGAGCGGATGTCCGTCGAGATCTTCCGCGGCTGCACCCGCGGCTGCCGTTTCTGCCAGGCCGGCATGATCACGCGCCCCGTGCGGGAGCGAAGCATCACCGGCATCGGCGAGATGGTGGAGAAGGGCCTCAAGGCCACCGGCTTCGAGGAGGTCGGCCTCCTCTCCCTGTCCTCCGCGGACCACTCCGAGATCGGTGACATCGCCAAGGGCCTCGCCGACCGGTACGAGGACGACAAGATCGGCCTGTCCCTCCCCTCCACCCGCGTCGACGCGTTCAACGTCGACCTGGCCAACGAGCTGACCCGCAACGGCCGCCGGTCCGGCCTCACCTTCGCCCCCGAGGGCGGCTCCGAGCGCATGCGCAAGGTCATCAACAAGATGGTCTCGGAGGAGGACCTGATCCGGACCGTCGCCACCGCGTACGGCAACGGCTGGCGTCAGGTGAAGCTGTACTTCATGTGCGGCCTGCCCACCGAGACCGACGACGACGTGCTCCAGATCGCCGACATGGCGGCCAACGTCATCGCCAAGGGCCGCGAGGTGTCGAGGTCCAACGACATCCGCTGCACGGTGTCGATCGGCGGCTTCGTGCCCAAGCCGCACACCCCCTTCCAGTGGGCGCCGCAGCTCTCCGCCGAGGAGACCGACGCCCGCCTGGAGAAGCTCCGCGACAAGATCCGCGGCGACAAGAAGTACGGCCGCTCCATCGGCTTCCGCTACCACGACGGCAAGCCCGGCATCGTCGAGGGCCTGCTCTCGCGCGGTGACCGCCGCGTCGGCGCGGTCATCCGCGCGGTGTACGAGGACGGCGGCCGCTTCGACGGCTGGCGCGAGCACTTCTCGTACGACCGGTGGATGGAGTGCGCCGAGAAGACGCTGCCCGAGTTCGGCGTGGACGTCGACTGGTACACCACCCGCGAGCGCACCTACGAGGAAGTCCTGCCCTGGGACCACCTGGACTCCGGCCTCGACAAGGACTGGCTCTGGGAGGACTGGCAGGACGCGCTCGACGAGACCGAGGTCGAGGACTGCCGCTGGACGCCGTGCTTCGACTGCGGTGTCTGCCCGCAGATGGACACGCACATCCAGATCGGCCCCACCGGCAAGAAGCTGCTGCCGCTCACGGTGAAGCAGCCCGCCGCGAAGTAGCCGCGTAACGTCCGCGCAACGGCCTGGCCCGGGGGAAACCCCAGGCCAGGCCGTTGCGTCATGTCTGGCATGGACCTGGACAAGCGCCCGCAGGGGGCAGGTGAGGGCTGCCTGACGGCCGCCGTCAGGATTCCGGTACGCCTCGTCGTACTGATCGTCGTCGTCCCCGTACGGATGCTGTGGGACGCGCTCGTCGTCTGCGCCCGTGCCCTGCACCGCTCGGTGCTGCGCCCGCTGGGCCGCGTGCTGTTCGTGATTCCGCTCACCTGGCTGTGGCGGTGGGTGCTCGTCCCGGTCGGCCGCGGGGTGGCGTGGCTCGTCACGTACGGGCTGGTCACGCCGGCCGTGTGGGTGTGGCGGCAGGTGCTGACCCCGCTGGGGCGGGGCGTGGCGTGGCTCGCCGGAACCCTTGTCACGTACCTCGTGGTGAAGCCCGCGGTGTGGGTGTGGCGGTGGGTCCTCGTGCCCCTGGGGCGGGGCGCGGCGTGGCTGGTCACGTATCTGCTGGTGAAGCCGGTCGTGTGGCTGGTCACGTACCTGGTCGTGAAGCCGGCGGTGTGGCTGTGGGAGCGGGTGCTCGTGCCCGTGGGGCGGGGCCTTGTGTGGCTGGTCACGTACCTGGTGGTGAAGCCGGTCGTGTGGCTCGTCACGTACCTGGTCGTGAAGCCCGCGCAGTGGGTGTGGCGCTGGGTGTTCGTGCCGGTCGGGCGTGCCGTCGCCTTCGTCGCGCGGGAGATCGGCGACGCGTTCGCGGTCGCCTGGCGCGTGGCGGGCCACGTGTCGCGGGCCGTCGGGCGGGCGCTGAAGTGGGTGGCCCGGCAGCTGGTCGGGCGCCCGGTCGCCTGGGTCTACCGCACCGTGTGCACGCCCGTGGGGCACTGGGTGCGCGACGCCGTGTGGCGGCCGGTCCGCGCGGCGCTCGCCACGGCCCGCGACACGGTGCGACGCGCCCGCCGCGAGGCCTGGCGCGCCCTGGTCGGCGGGGGCCCCGCCGTACGGCCCCGGGAACCCCAGGTGGCACCGGCGCGTACCCTGGGTAGTACAACGACCGCTCCTGGCGCGGCGCCCGCACCCGAGATCTCCCCGCGAAAGCGGGGGTGAACCGCGTGGGCCCCCCGGGGGCCCGCCCGCATTTGGTGGGCGGCGCGCCACCGCGCCCGCCCCGCACCGAGGAGAAGAACCACTGGGCAAGCGACAGCCCGAAGGCCCGCCGCCCGCACCGGCGGTGCAGCGCATCCGACTGCGCTACACCAAGCGCGGCCGCCTCCGGTTCACCAGCCACCGCGACTTCCAGCGCGCGTTCGAGCGGGCGCTGCGCCGCGCCGACGTGCCCATGGCGTACTCGGCGGGCTTCACCCCGCACCCGAAGGTGTCGTACGCCAACGCCGCCCCGACGGGGACGGGATCCGAGGCGGAGTACCTGGAGATCGCCCTCACCGAGCACCGCGACCCGGACCTGCTCCGCAAGCTGCTCGACGAGTCCCTGCCGGACGGGCTCGACATCATCGACGCCGTAGAGGCCCGTACGTCGGGTCTCGCCGACCGGCTCACCGCGTCCGTGTGGGAGCTGCGGCTCGACGGCGTGGAGCTCGCGGAGGCGGAGAACGCCGTCGCCCGCTTCCTCGCCGCCGGTACGGTCGAGGTGCAGCGCAGGACCAAGAACGGGATGCGGACCTTCGACGCCCGCGCCGCCGTGTCGGACCTCGAGGCCGTCGCCGTCCCCGCTGATAGGCCCGCGGACGGCCCCTGTGCGATACTGCGGCTGGTTGTTCGGCACGTGACACCTGCCGTACGGCCCGACGACGTCCTGTCCGGTCTCCGAGCTGTGGCCGACCTGGCGCCGCCGGTCCCCGCAGCGGTGACCAGGCTGGCGCAGGGGCTCTTCGACGAGGAGTCCGGCACGGTGACCGACCCGCTCGCGCCCGACCGCGAGGCAGTCACGGCCGCCCCACCCAAGGCCGCCGGACCCGCCGTCGCGACGGCGCCGGAAGGTGCAGGTTCCGCGTAGGAACGGTCGTCGTAGCGCGGCCCTGGTACTCGGGAGCCACCTGGGTCGGGCCGCGTACAGACACAGGAGACTTTCGCCAGGCCGTGCGTAGAAGGCGTACGGAACCGGCGAGCCAGACATCAGCTCCCGTGCGGCGCCCGCGCCCCGGACGGCGCCCCCGCGTATCGCGGTGAGGCGGCCGGATCGGACCAGGCGCGGCGCCCGGGAGCGTGACGGGAGAACCGCCCGCATGCTCGAGCCGAACGAGACCGGCACCGCCGGTACCAGCGAAGAGAACAACAACAGCCCCAGCGACACGCTGCCGCCGCGCCGCCGTCGCCGCGCCGCGTCCCGCCCCGCCGGCCCGCCGGTCACGGCGGAGACCGCCGCCGAGACGGCCGCCGCACCGGCGGAGGCCGCCGCGCCCGCCGCCGAGGCGACCGCCGAGGCCGCCCCGGCCCGTACGCGTCGTCGCGCCACCCGCAAGGCGACCACGCCCGCCCCGGCCGCCGCCGAGGCCGTGGAGGCCCCGGCCGTGTCCGCCGCGGAGGCGCCCGCCGAGGAAGCCGCTCCGGCGCGTCCGCGCCGCCGTGCCACGCGCAAGGCGACCGCGCCCGCCGCCGAGCCGGTCGAGGCCGCGCAGCCCGTGGCCGAGGAGCCGCAGGCCGCCGCTCCGGCCGCCGAGGCCCCGGAGGCCGCCGCCCCGGCCCGTACGCGTCGTCGCGCCACGCGCAAGGCGACCGCGCCCGCCGTCGAGACGGCCCCGGCTGCCGAGACCATCCCCGTCGTCGAGCCGCTCGAGCCCGCGCAGCCGGTCGCCGAGACCGCCGCTCCGGGCGGCGAGGCCACGGAGCCCGTCGCCCCGGCCCGCACGCGCCGCCGTGCCACGCGCAAGGCGACCGCGCCCGCCGTCGAGACGGCCCCCGCCGCCGAGCCGGTCGAGGCCGCGCCGCCCGTGGCCGAGGAGCCGCAGGCCGCCGCTCCGGCCGCCGAGGCCCCGGAGGCCGCCGCCCCGGCCCGTACGCGCCGCCGCGCCACCCGCAAGACCGCCGCGCCGGTCCCGCAGGAGGAGCCGGAGACCGTCGAGGCCGGCGAGTCGCTGCCTGCCGACACCGTGGCGCAGATCACCGCCGAGGAGTCCGGCGCCGCCGTCGCGGCCGCCGAGCAGGCCGCCTCCCGCGGCCGTACGCGCCGTCGCGTGACGTCCCCGCAGTTCACCGCCGAGCCCGGGCAGGCCGCCGAGCCGTCCCGTGGCCGCCGGCCCGCACGGCCCGCCGTGCCGGTCTTCCAGGCGCCGGTGTTCACCGAGCCGATGTTCCAGACCCCGGAGACCGCCGCCGCGATGGCCGCGGCCGAGGCCGCGCAGGCCGCCGAGGCCGCCGAGGAGGAGACGGAAGAGGCCGTCGAGGCCGTGGAGACCGTCCAGGCTCCCGAGGCCGTCGCCGAGCGCGCCGAGACCGGTGGCCGCCGTCGTCGCCGCCGTCGTGGCGAGCCGGTGGAGCCCGTCGAGGCCCCGGAGCCCGTGGAGGCGGAGACCGAGGCGGAGGAGGCCGAAGCCGAGGCCGAGGCCGCCGAGGGCGAGGAGCACGACGAGTTCGAGGAGCGCCCGTCGCGCCGTCGTCGCCGGGGTGGCCGTCGCCGCCGCCGGGGCGAGGCCGCCGAGGCGGAGGAGGCCGAGGAGGGCGCCGAGGGCGAGGCCGAGGAGGCCGAGTACCAGGCCGAGGCCGAGGCCGAGGCCGAGGGCGAGGAGGAGCCGGAGGCCGGTGAGGACGGCACCCCGTCCGCCGCCGGCACCAGCAGCTCGCGCCGCCGCCGTCGCCGTCGCCGTCGCAGCGGTGACCTGGCCGCCGAGGCCGAGACGACCGAGGAGGACGGCGTCCGCACGGTCGTGAAGGTCCGTGAGCCGCGCGCCCTGCGGGAAAAGGGCGCGGAGCCGTCCGACGAGGTGCAGTCCATCAAGGGCTCGACGCGTCTGGAGGCGAAGAAGCAGCGCCGCCGCGAGGGCCGCGAGCAGGGCCGCCGCCGCGTGCCGATCATCACCGAGGCCGAGTTCCTGGCCCGCCGCGAGGCCGTCGAGCGCGTCATGGTCGTCCGCCAGAACGGCGACCGCACGCAGATCGGCGTCCTCGAGGACAACGTGCTCGTCGAGCACTACGTCAACAAGGAGCAGGCGACCTCGTACGTCGGCAACGTCTACCTGGGCAAGGTCCAGAACGTGCTGCCGTCGATGGAGGCCGCGTTCGTCGACATCGGCAAGGGCCGCAACGCCGTCCTGTACGCCGGAGAGGTCAACTTCGAGGCGCTCGGCATGGCCAACGGCCCGCGCCGCATCGAGACCGCGCTCAAGTCCGGCCAGTCCGTCCTCGTCCAGGTGACGAAGGACCCGATCGGCCACAAGGGCGCCCGCCTGACCAGCCAGGTCTCGCTGCCCGGCCGCTACCTGGTGTACGTGCCCGAGGGCTCGATGACCGGTATCAGCCGCAAGCTGCCCGACACCGAGCGCGCCCGGCTGAAGACCATCCTCAAGAAGATCGTCCCCGAGGACGCGGGCGTCATCGTGCGCACCGCCGCCGAGGGCGCGAGCGAGGACGAGCTGCGCCGTGACGTCGAGCGTCTGCAGGCGCAGTGGGAGGAGATCCAGAAGAAGGCGAAGAACGGCAACGCCCCGACGCTCCTCTACGGTGAGCCGGACATGACCGTCCGGGTCGTCCGCGACATCTTCAACGAGGACTTCTCGAAGGTCATCGTCAGCGGCGACGAGGCGTGGGAGACCATCCACGGCTACGTGTCGCACGTCGCGCCCGACCTGGCCGACCGGCTCCAGCGCTGGACGTCCGAGGTCGACGTCTTCGCCACCTACCGGATCGACGAGCAGCTGATGAAGGCGCTGGACCGCAAGGTCTGGCTGCCGTCCGGTGGTTCGCTGGTGATCGACAAGACCGAGGCCATGGTCGTGGTCGACGTCAACACCGGCAAGTTCACCGGCCAGGGCGGCAACCTCGAGGAGACCGTCACCAGGAACAACCTGGAGGCGGCCGAGGAGATCGTGCGCCAGCTGCGCCTGCGCGACCTGGGCGGCATCGTCGTCATCGACTTCATCGACATGGTGCTGGAGTCCAACCGGGACCTGGTGCTGCGGCGTCTGCTGGAGTGCCTGGGCCGGGACCGGACGAAGCACCAGGTCGCCGAGGTGACCTCGCTGGGCCTGGTCCAGATGACCCGCAAGCGGGTGGGCCAGGGCCTGCTGGAGTCGTTCTCCGAGACCTGCGTCCACTGCAACGGGCGCGGCGTGATCGTCCACATGGAGCAGCCGTCCACCACGGGCGGTGGCGGCAAGCGCGCCCGCAAGCGCGGTCGCGGCGCCGAGCAGCCGCACGAGCACGTCGAGGCGGTCGAGACCGTGGAGGCCCCCGCGGAGGAGGCCGAGACGGAGGCCGAGGTCGCCGCCGAGGCGGCCGCCCCGGCCGCGCTGCCCGCGCCCGCCTTCGCCCCGGACGAGGAGCTGTACTCCAGCGCCGCCGAGGCCGAGGCCGCCGCCACGCGTGGCCGTGGCCGCCGCCGGGCCACCCGCCGGGTGTCCGCGCCCGTCGCCGAGGCCGCCCCGGTGGCCGAGGCGCAGCCGGCGCCCGCAGTGGAGGCCCCGGCGGCCGCCGCTGAGGCCGCCGAGGTCACCGTGGCCCCCGAGGCCGCGGCGCCCGTCCAGGCCGAGCCGGAGGCTCCGGAGGTCACCGTGGCGCCCGAGGCGCCCGTCGCGGAGCCGGCCCCGCAGGGCCGTACGCGTCGCCGGGCGACCCGTAAGGCGTCCGCGCCCGCGGGTCCGCCGAAGGCCGCGGCCGAGGCCGTCGCCGTGGTCGTGCCCGCCGAGCCGAAGGCCGCCGAGCCCGAGGCCGAGCCGGTGCCCGCCGAGCAGCCGGAGACCCCGGCGCCCGCCGAGCAGCCGGAGACCCCGGCGCCCGCCGCCGAGGCCCCGGCCGCCGAGGCGCCCGCCCCCGTGGCGGCCCCGCCGAGGGCGCGCCGCCGGGTCGTGCGCAAGGTCACCGCTCCGGCCGGTTCCCCCGCGGGTGCCACCGAGGCCGCGGTCGTCGTCGTGACCAACGCCACGGCCGCCGCCGAGCAGCCGGCCGCGCCGGAGGGCGAGGCGCCGGAGTCCGCGGAGGCCCCGGAGGAGGCACCGGCCAAGAAGACGGCTCGCAAGACCGCCAAGAAGGCCACCGCGAAGAAGGCCGCCACCAAGAAGACGGCGGCCAAGAAGACCGCGGCGAAGAAGACGACCGCCAAGAAGGCCACGGCCACCAAGGCCACGGCCGCCAGGACGACGGCGAAGAAGACCGCCGCCGCCGAGCAGTCGTCGCTGCCCTCCGTGACGGCGCCCACCGAGAGCTGAACGCTCGGTGAGCATCCCGAAAATGATCTGTGTCCCGTCTCGCATTACCGCGGGGCGGGACACGGGTTTTGTTTCGCAATCGATGCCTCGGGCCCTTAACGGCCCAGAAATTGACTGAGTCATTCCTGATAATGTGACGCCGGTCGATGCCGTCCGCCGGTTCCCCACCGGAACCATCGGACGGTGACCGACTCGGTCCGGGCCAGACCGGTTCCGGCATTCCTCGGTAGGGCGTCGGCATCGCGCCGGAGGGGTTGCGCACGCTCTCGACGAGACGGACGAGACGTTCGACATCCCTGACCTCTGCCATATAGAGCTCTTGCGGTGTTCAAGGAGGACGTCCATGCCGAGCGTCAACGAGCAGCCCATCCCCGCTGCCCGTCCGGTCATCGGTGAAGAAGAGATCGAGGCGGCGGTCCGCGTACTGCGCAGCGGCCGTGTCGTACAGGGCCCCGAGGTGGCCGCGTTCGAGGAGAGCTTCGCCGAGCTGGTCGACGGCCGTCACTGCGTCGCCGTCAACTCCGGCACCTCCGCGCTGCACCTCCTTCTGATGGCACTGAACATCGGCCCGGGTGACGAGGTCATCGTCCCCTCCTTCTCCTTCGCCGCGTCCGCGAACGCCATCCGCCTCGTCGGTGCCGACGCGATCTTCGTCGACATCGAGCCGGACAGCTTCTGCATCGACCCGGCCGCGGTCGAGGCCGCGATCACCCCGCGCACCGTCGCGATCATGCCGGTGCACCTGTACGGCCACCCGGCCGCGATGGACAAGATCATGGCCATCGCCGACAAGCACAAGCTGGCCGTCGTCGAGGACGCCTGCCAGGCCCACGCCGCGGCCCTGAACGGCACCCCGGTCGGCGCGTTCGGCGCCGGCGGCACCTTCAGCTTCTACCCGACGAAGAACATGCACTCGCTCGAGGGCGGCATGATCTCCGTCGCGGACGCCGAGATCGCCCGCACCCTGCGCCTGCTGCGCAACCAGGGCATGGAGCAGCGGTACGCCAACGAGATCGTCGGCGCCAACATGCGCATGACCGACGTGGCCGCCGCCGTGGGCCGCGTGCAGCTGTCGAAGCTGAACGGCTGGACCGAGCAGCGCATCGCCAACGCCGCGTACCTCACGGAGCACATCTCCGCGCCGAACGTCGTGACCCCCGCGGTCGCCGAGGGCGCGCGCCACATCTACCACCAGTACACGATCCGCGTCAGCGGCGACCGCGACGCCGCCATGGCGAAGCTCACCGAGGCGGGCGTCGGCAACGCCGTGTACTACCCGACGCCGATCCACCGCCTGAAGCCGTACTGGGAGCCGGACCAGAAGGCCGGCCGCAACTGGGACCTGCCGGAGACCGAGAAGGCCGCCGCCGAGGTCGTCTCGCTGCCCGTCCACCCGTCGCTGTCCCAGAACGACCTGGAGCGGATCGTCACCGCCGTGAACGCGCTGGGAGAGAACCTGTGACCGCCACTGGAACGCTGCGGGCCGGCCTCATCGGCCTCGGCTCGATGGGACGCCACCACGCCCGCGTGCTCGCCGGTCTCGAGGGCGTGCAGCTCGTCGGTGTCGTCGACCCGATGGGCGACAAGAACGGCTGGGCGCAGGGCGCGCCCGTGCTGTCGACCGTCGAGGAGCTGCTGGCCCTCGGCATCGACTACGCCGTCGTCGCCTGCCCCACCGCACTGCACGAGGAGGTCGGCCTCAAGCTGGCCGAGGCCGGTGTGTGCGCGCTCATCGAGAAGCCCGTCGCGGACACCGTCGAGGGCGCCCGCCGCCTCGTCGAGGCCTTCGAGTCGCGCGACCTGGTCGCCGGCGTCGGCCACATCGAGCGCTGCAACCCGGCGCTGCGCTCCCTGCGCGCCCGCCTGGAGGCCGGCGAGCTGGGCGACGTGTACCAGGTCGTCACGCGCCGCCAGGGCCCGTTCCCGCACCGCATCGCCGACGTCGGCGTGGTCAAGGACCTCGCGACGCACGACATCGACCTCACCGGCTGGGTGACCGGCCAGCCGTACACGTCGATCGCCGCCCACACGGTGTCGAAGTCCGGCCGCCCGCACGAGGACATGGTCTCCGCCGTCGGCCAGCTCTCCGACGGCACGATGGTCAGCCACCTCGTCAACTGGCTGAGCCCGCTCAAGGAGCGCTTCACGTCCGTCACCGGTGAGCGCGGCTGCTTCATCGCCGACACCCTCACCGCCGACCTGACGTTCTACTCGAACGCGGCCGTCGCCACCGAGTGGGAGGCGCTGCGCGCCTTCCGCGGCGTCGCCGAGGGCGACATGGTGCGCTACGCGATCCCGAAGCGCGAGCCGCTCCTCGTGGAGCACGAGCTGTTCCGCGACGCGGTCCTGGGCAAGTCCGACGACATCTGCACGCTGCGCCAGGGCCTGCGGACCGTCGAGGTCGCCGCGGCGGTGCTGCGCTCGGCCGCCCAGGGTGAAACCGTCCGGCTCGACGGCGCCGCATAGGGGTAGGGGCAGGATCCCTTTGACCAGACCTGATGTCACCGTCGTCGTGGCGGTCTACAACACGATGCCGTACCTGACGGAGTGCCTGAACTCCCTCGTCAAGCAGAGCATCGGCAAGGACCGCCTGGAGATCGTGGCCGTCGACGACGGCTCGACCGACGACAGCGGCCGGGAACTCGACCGCTTCGCGGAGCGGTACCCCGGTGTCGTGAAGGTGATCCACCAGGCCAACTCCGGTGGCCCGGCTGCTCCCAGCAACCGGGCCCTGGAGGTCGCCACCGGCCGGTACGTGTACTTCATCGGCTCCGACGACTACCTCGGTGAGGAAGCGCTGGAGCGGATGGTGAAGTGCGCCGACAAGCACGACTCCGACATCGTCGTCGGCAAGATGGTCGGCACCAACGGCCGTTACGTCCACCAGGCGCTCTACAAGAAGAGCGACCCCGACATCAGCCTGTACGACTCGGCGCTGCCGTTCACGCTGGCCAACACCAAGCTGTTCCGGCGCGACCTGGTCGAGCAGTACAAGCTGCGGTTCCCCGAGGACATGCCGGTCGGCTCGGACCAGCCGTTCACCATCGAGGCGTGCGTCCGGGCCCGGAAGATCTCCGTCCTCGCGGACTACACCTACTACTACGCGGTGAAGCGCGGCGACGCGTCCAACATCACGTACCGCGCGAACCACCTCGCCCGGCTGCGCTGCGCCGAGCGGATCATGGAGTTCGCCGCCGGGCTCATCGAGGCCGGCCCGCAGCGGGACGCCGTCCTGGAGCGCCACTTCACGTGGGAGCTGGCCAAGCTGATCCAGGACGACTTCCCGTCCCTGGACCGCGGCACGCGGGTCGAGATCTGCGCGGGCATCGCCCAGCTCGCCGACGCCTACTTCACCGAGGCGCTGCGCGACGCGATGGACGTCAAGCGGCGGGTGCGGATCGCGCTCGCCCAGCGCGGCGCCGTCGACCACCTCGTACGCGCCATCGAGGACGAGGCCGCGCACGGCGCCCCGCCGTTCCTCCTGGAGGACGGCCGCGCCTACCTGCGCTACCCCGGCTTCCGCGACCCCGCCCTCGGGCTGCCCGACCGGCTCTTCGAGGTGATCGGCGAAGCCGTGCCCAAGCAGCTCGCCGACGGCACCGGCCTGGTCTCGGCCGCCTGGGAGCAGGACGGCCACGACATGGCGGTCTCCCTCGCGGTCCACGTGCCCGTCACCGGGGAGACCGAATCGGCCTCCGTACGCCTCGCCCCCAAGGCGATGCCGAAGAGCGCCGACAAGCCCGGCGGCCGCCGGGTCCCCGTGGGCACCGAACTCCCCGCCCTCGCGGGGGACCTGCGCCGGGAGGCGTCGGCCGACGGCACCGGAACCGTGCTGCTCGCCCACATCCCGGTCCAGCCGACCCGGGCCAAGCTCGGCGTCCGCGCCTACGTGGATGTGGCAGGCTCGACGTACGAGATCCCGGTGAAGACTCAGGGGGTGCCGCTGCCCCTGGCGCGGCGCTGGCGCGAAAGGGTGCCGTACCGCATCTCCGCCAACGCCAACGCCAAGGGGCGGCTGGTCATCACCACGGCTCCGCTCTGGGAGCCCTCGCCCGGCGTGGGCATGCGACTGCGCCACATCCTGTCCCGTGTGAAGAGGAAACTGACCCGATGAACATCTGTGTAGTCGCGCTCGGCAAGATCGGCCTGCCGCTCGCCGTGCAGTTCGCCGACAAGGGCCACAAGGTCATCGGCGCCGACGTCAACGAGAAGGTCGTCGAGCTGGTCAACGCCGGCACCGAGCCCTTCCCCGGCGAGTACGACCTGGACGTCAAGCTGAAGAAGGCCGTCGACGCCGGCCTGCTCACCGCGACGACCGACACCGCCGCCGCCGTCGCCCAGTCCGAGGCCGTCGTGGTCGTCGTCCCGCTGTTCGTGGACGCCGAGGGCACGCCCGACTTCGGCTGGATGGACTCCGCCACGCAGGCCATCGCCAAGGGCCTGAAGCCCGGCACCCTCGTCTCGTACGAGACGACCCTCCCCGTCGGCACCACCCGCACCCGCTGGGCGCCGATGCTGGAGCGGGGCTCCGGCCTGACCGCCGGCAAGGACTTCCACCTGGTCTTCTCGCCGGAGCGCGTCCTCACCGGCCGCGTCTTCGCCGACCTGCGCCGCTACCCCAAGCTCGTCGGCGGCATCGACGAGGCGTCCACGCAGCGCGGTGTGGAGTTCTACGAGCAGGTCCTCGACTTCGACGAGCGCACCGACCTGCCGCAGCCGAACGGCGTGTGGGACCTCGGCACCGCCGAGGCGTCCGAGCTGGCCAAGCTCGCCGAGACCACCTACCGCGACGTCAACATCGGCCTGGCGAACCAGTTCGCCCGCTTCGCCGACAAGAACGACATCGACGTCAAGAAGGTCATCGAGGCCTGCAACTCGCAGCCCTACAGCCACATCCACCAGCCGGGCATCGCCGTCGGCGGCCACTGCATCCCGATCTACCCGCGGATGTACCTGTGGAACGACCCGGAGGCCACCGTCGTGCGCTCGGCCCGCGAGGCCAACGCCGCGATGCCCGAGTACGCCGTCGACCTGCTGGCCGCCGCCTACGGCGACCTGAAGGACGTCAACGTGCTGGTGCTCGGCGCCGCCTACCGCGGCGGCGTCAAGGAGACCGCGTTCTCCGGCGTCTTCCCGACCGTCGAGGCGCTCAAGGCGCGCGGCGCCGTCCCGTACGTCTCCGACCCGATGTACACGGACGAGGAGCTGGCCGCGCACGGCCTCACCCCGCACCAGGGCGAGACCGTCACCGCCGCGATCCTCCAGGCCGACCACGCCGAGTACCGCGAGCTGGCCGCCTCCGACCTGCCGGACGTGAAGGTCCTGGTCGACGGCCGCCGCACCACCGACCCGGCCCGCTGGGAGGGCGTCCGCCGCGTCGTCATCGGCGGCTGACCGGACGTCGCTCCGTAGCCACTGACTCAAGGCCCTGCCCCGCCCCCACAGGGTGGGGCAGGGCCGACCTGCAGGAGAGGGATCCCCATGACCTGGATGATCACCGGCGGCGCCGGATTCATCGGCTCGCACGTCGTGAAGGCGATGACCGACGGCGGCGAGCGCGTCGTCGTCGTCGACGACCTGAGCACCGGGCGCGCCGACCGGCTGCCCGCCGGTGTCCCGCTGGAGACCGGCACCGTCCTGGACCGGGACTTCCTCGACCGCGTCCTGCGCGAGCACGGCGTGACCGGCATCGTGCACATCGCGGGAAAGAAGCAGGTCGCCGAGTCCGTGGCGAAGCCGCTGTACTACTACCGCGAGAACGTGGAGGGCATGCGGGTCCTCCTGGACGCGGCCGTCGCCGTCGGAGTCACCCGCTTCCTGTTCTCCTCCTCGGCCGCCGTGTACGGCATGCCCGACGTCGACCTCGTCACCGAGAAGACGCCGTGCGCGCCCATCAACCCGTACGGCGAGACCAAGCTCGCGGGGGAGTGGATGGTGAGCGCCGTCGGCCGTACGCACGGCATGGCGACCGCCTCCCTGCGCTACTTCAACGTGGCCGGCGCGGCCACGCCGGAGCTGGCCGACGACGGCGTGTTCAACCTGGTCCCGATGGTCTTCGAGCGGCTCACCGCCGGTGAGGCGCCGCGGATCTTCGGCGACGACTACCCGACGCCGGACGGCACCTGCATCCGCGACTACATCCACGTCGAGGACATCGCCTCCGCGCACGTCGCCGCGGCCCGCCGGCTCGTCCAGGACCCGAAGGCGTCGCTGGTCCTCAACATCGGCCGCGGCGAGGGCGTCTCGGTCACGGAGATGGTCGGCATCATCAAGGACGTCACCGGTCACGGGGACGTCGTCCCCGAGGTCGCCCCGCGCCGCCCCGGCGACCCGGCCCGCGTCGTCGCCTCCGCGGAGCTCATCCACGAGGAGCTGGGCTGGACGGCCCACCACGGCATCCGCGCGATGGTCGGGTCGGCCTGGGCGGGCTGGCAGCTCCGCCACCCGGCCTGACCGTCCCACCGGCAACGCGAAGGGCCCCCGGTTTCCCGGGGGCCCTTCGTCATGGCGTCATGGCGCCGGAGCCGTGGCGGTCGCCCGCCGTCAGTTCCGCTCGCCGAGGAACAGCCGGTCGAACGCCTTGCTCACCACGGGCCAGTCCCACGCCGACAGGGCGTGCTCCGAGGCCAGCTTGCCGGCGTTCTGCCAGGCCTCCTCGGTGGCCGTGGTCTCCAGGATCCGCTGCGCAGCCTCCTGCGCGGAGCCGACGACCCAGCCCTCCGGGTAGAGGGTCCGGGCGCTGTTCGGCTTGCCCGCGTAGAACGGCCAGTCGCGGGAGACCGGGACGGCGGCGCTCGCCGCGCCCTCCATCAGGCCCACGTGGCAGCCCTCGCGGACCGACGACGACAGGATGACGCCGATGTCCGTCAGCGCGGACGGCACGTCGTCCGTCGGGCCCAGCTTCACCACGGCACCCGACTCGATGAGCGGAGCCAGCTCCTTGCGGAACTGCCGCAGGTAGTCGTGCGTGGCCTTGCTGGTCTTGGCGTTCATGTCGCCACCGACCAGCAGCAGCCGGTACCGCTCGTCGTGCTCGCGCACGCGCTTGAGCACGTCCACGGCCCACAGCGGGTCCTTGGCGACCTGGCTGATGCCGATGAGGCCCAGGTTGAACCGCGCCTCGTCCGACTTCGGCCGGGCGAAGCCCGACAGGTCCATCGCGTTGTCGATGATGTGCGCCCGGGGAGCGCCCTCCTCGCGCAGCTGCGGCACCAGCGACTCGACGAGGTCCTTCACGTGCGGGGCGACGTAGACCAGGTCGTCGATCCGCGAGAAGTCCGTCATGTGCGGCCAGCGCGTGAACGCCTCGTAGCTGTGCAGCCGCACCACGATCCGGGTCGTGCCCGGGTCGATCGTCGTCAGCATCGCCGCGGGGCCCACCGACCAGTCGAGGAACACGGTGTCCGCCCAGTCGAGGTACGGGCGGATCAGCCGCTCGACCTCTTCCTGGTAGTCGGTCGTCCCGCCCGCGATCCGGTCCTCCAGCATCCGGCGGCCCGCCCACGCGATCCGCTTGAGCGCCTTCTGCGAGGCCAGGTCGAGGAACCGCAGCTCCACGTCCGGGTGGTCGCCGTAGCGGTCCAGGATGTGGTGCAGGAAGTTGTCGTTGGCGCTGGTGGTGACCAGCAGCCGCAGCGGGCGGTCCTTCGGCGCCGGGGCCGCCGGAGTCTTCCGGCCCTGCGGACGGCCCAGTGCCTGCATCGCCGGCGAACGGTAGAGCGGCTTCACGAAGCCCTCCGCGTCCTTGGCGAGCGGCGAGGACAGCTGGTCGATGTGCAGCACCCGGTGGAACGCCAGGAACAGCGCACGGTCCAGCGCCCCGGCCGCCTTGGCGTGGTCCCCGGCCGCGAACCGCTCGTCGGCGTGCGTCAGATGCGCCGAGACGGCCTTGCCCAGGTCACGCGGGCTGATGCCCTTCGACAGCTCCTTGCTGACCGCCTCGTCCAGGAGCATCGCCTTGAGGCCCTGGTCCGAGATCTTCGACGCCGCCGCGGCCAGCGCTATGGCGGCACCGCTCGTCCGGCCGGCCCACTGCATGCCCTCCGCCACGTAACGGGACGTGGCGATACGCGCCTTCGTGGGCACACCGGGCGCCGTGACCGCCGTACGCCACATACGGGCGCCGACGGCGGAACGCATCACGGGGCGGGCGGTGGCGTGGCGCATCACCGCGGCCGGCAGCCCGTCCACCGAGCGCTTCACATCACGGGTGATGACCTCCAGCGGCGGCAGCACACCGCGCTGCCCGCCCGCCGTGCCCCGCTCCTTGACCCGCGCGACGGCCTTGAGGGCCGGCGCGATGCCGAAGTGGGCCTCGGTGATGCGGTAGTGCTGCGCGAGCCGCCACACCGTGTACACCGCGCCCGGGTCGAGCGCCACGAGGACGTCCGCGCGGCGGGCCTGCTGGCGCAGCCAGCCGTCCCGCTTCGACTGCAGCCACACCCGCATGCCCAGCGGCGACTTGCTCGCCTTGCGGCGCACCGCGGAGGAGCGGTACGCCAGGCTGCGCGGCAGCTGGTGCATGCCGTCCAGCTCGATGACGGCCAGCTCCTCGGCGTTGGACTCCAGGTGGAACGTGCCGCCCAGGAACGTCTGCGCACCCTGCGCGCGGAACTTGCGCACCGAGTCTTTGAACACGCCCAGCTGGGGCTTGGCGCTGGCGATGAACAGGACGCGGGTCACAGGGACGATCCTCCGGCGACGGTCGGGCTGTCGGTGCGCGAGGCCTCGGTGATCTCGTCGACCAGGTTCTTCACGGCGACGGTCATCAGCGCCTCGCGGGTGAACTGGTCGGCGTGCGCCATGGCCTCCGCGTGGACCTCGTCGCTCGTCTCGACGGCCATGTGGGCGGCCTTGACGAACGACTCGGTGAGCTTCTCCGCGTCGATGCCGACGGCGCCCGTCCACAGCGGGTGCCCCTCCAGCACGTTGGAGGCGTCGTGCTCGACGACGTGCGCCGAGACGATCGGCAGGCCGGTCGCCATGTACTCGTACACCTTGCCGGACGTCACGTAGCGGCCGCCGATCAGGATGAGGACCATCGCGTCCCACCCGGCGTATATCGACGCGACCTCGGCCTTGGCGGCCGGGCCGCCGAAGAACACCCCGTCGGCCTCGGCCTGCTTGAGGATCTCGGCGTGCCGGTTGGCCTCGCGGCCCGAGCCGTTGCCGATGTGACCGCGCACCTCGAAACGGGCGTTGGCGAGCAGCGGCTCCTTCGCGCGGGCCTCCTTCCACGCGTCGAGCACCGTTTCCAGGTGCTGCGCGGTGAAGTTGACCGTGCCGAGGTAGCCGAAGACCAGACCCTTCTCCGGGTCCGACTTGCGGGGGACGCCCGGCGAGCTGTCCGCGTCGTAGCCGTTGCGCACCACGTGGACGCGGTCGGCGAAGTCCGGGTACCGCTTGCGGTAGTGCTCCGCGATCGGGTCGTTGACCACCCACAGCGACACCGCGTGGTCCAGGATCTTCTGCTCCCAGCGGCCCTCGGCGGAGTCGCGCGAGAACGCCTCGACGCCGTCGATGACATCGATGGACCAGCCGTCGCGGAAGTCCACCGCGTACGGGACCTTCGCCTCCTCCCACAGCTTCCACGCCGCGGCGAGGTTGACGTAGGGGACGCAGCTGGCCAGCAGCAGATCCGCCGGGTGCTCCCGGTGGACCTTCAGGACGGCCTGCTCCAGATCCTCGCGCCACTCACCGAAGTTGGGCTCCGGGAAGGGCTTCATCTGGCGGCGGCGAAGCTGCGCGACCCACCCGTTCGGGTTGAGGGCGCGGGCCTCGTCGTAGAGACAGATGTCCGTCTCCAGGTCCTCGCGGACGAGCGGGAGTTCGACGATCTTGACCTTCGGGTCGACCTGGTCCAGCAGGGTGAGGTCGACGCCGGAGTCCCGCTCCCACGACTCCTGCGCGATGGTGACGACCGTGACGTCCCAGCCCTGGTTGATGAACTGGTTCGCGGTCTCGCGCATGCGGTACGCACAGCTCTTGGCAGCCGGCGGGAACCCGATGGCGAGGTAGATCACATGGGGCCGTGCGCCCGACGCGGGCAGCCCGGATCCAGGAGACGCTGACGCTGACATAACCGGTGACGCTAGCACGGTGACGTGTACGGGTTGGGACCGCTAGATGACGGCCCGTCCCCGGTCACACCTCACGCGTGCCGGCGGCCTCCCTTCCACTCTTCCATGATCCGGACAACGTTCTGGGCGGCCCGGCCGTCACCGTACGGAGTGCCCGGGTCGGCCGTCGGCACCGGGCGGGTGACCGTGGCGGCCCACTCGTCGGCGGACAGCGTGTGCGGGTCGGGAACAAGGACGTTCCAGCCCGTCTCCACGGTTTCGACCCACTCCGTCTCGGGACGGATGGTGGTGGTGATGCGCTGGAGGAGGAACGCCTCCTTCTGCAGGCCGCCGGAGTCGGTGACGACACCGGTGGAGGCCAGGACGGCGGCGACGAGACCGGCGTACGGCAGCGGGCGGCCGACGTGGACCGAGCCCTTGGCCAGCTCGATGCCGTGCTCCTTGGCGCGGGCGACCAGGCGCGGGTGGGCGAGCAGCGCGACCGGCACCGGCAGGCCCGCCAGCGAGTCGACGATCGCCGCGAGGCGCTCGGGGTCGTCCGTGTTGTCCGGCCGGTGGATCGTGGCCAGCAGGAACGGCTTCTCGGGGTCGATGCCCTCGGGCAGCGCCGGGGCGGGGTGCTCGCCGGCGAGGACGGCGTCACGGATGCGCAGGCAGATGTCGACCATGACGTCGCCCGCGAGGACGGCACGCTCCTTCAGGCCCTCGTCGGCGAGGTGGCGCATGGCCTCCTCGGTCGGCGCGAGCAGCACGTCGGCGCAGTGGTCGGTCAGCACGCGGTTGTGCTCCTCCGGCATGCGCCGGTTGAAGGAGCGCAGGCCGGCCTCCAGGTGCGCGACCGGCAGGTGCATCTTCACCGCCGACAGGGCGCCGGCGATGGTGGAGTTGGTGTCGCCGTAGACGAGCACCCAGTCCGGCTTCTCCCGCTCCAGGACCGGGTCGAGGGCGGAGAGCACCGCGCCGGTCTGCACGCCGTGGCTGCCGGAGCCGACGCCGAGGTGGACGTCCGGGTCAGGGATGCCGAGGCCGTCGAAGAAGACGTCGGAGAGGTCCGCGTCGTAGTGCTGTCCGGTGTGCACGATGAAGTGCTCGTGCTCCGTCTCGGCGAACGCGGCCGCGATGGGGGCGAGCTTCACCAATTGGGGACGGGCGCCGACGATGCTGATGACTTTCACTGAGCACTCTTCTTCTGTGGGTCAGATCGATGAGGGAGACGTGCGGGAGCCATCGTAGGCAATGGCCGGGACGCCCCCGCCCACGCCCTTGGGCGGAGGCCGGGCCGGGAGAGGCCCAGCTGCCGTGGTCAGAAAGCCGCGGGTCCCTCTCCGCGCGTACGCGAGAGTCCATAACGATTCCGTGAACGGGCCTGCGAAGGAGTGACGCGCGACACTCGCCGGACGTCCGGGGGCCGCCTCCCGGGCGCCCGGGAGTGCCCTTCAGGGCCGTTGTCCCGGGACCGTGGATCACCTGCCAAAATGCTAGCGTCGAGCAGTCTTGAACCGGTCAGGGAAGGTCGGCGGTGAGCCATGGCGGTGTGGTCCGCACGGAAGGCCAAGCGTCCAGGAGACGGCCCGGCACCCCGGGGTGCCGCCCTGGCCCCGGTGGTCGACCCCTCCGTTCCCCCGACGACCGGCTGGCTGGTGCGCGGCAAGGACGGCAGGCTCACGGCGTACGCCCCGGTCACCGAGGGCGTGCTGCGCTGGACCGAGACGCGGGTCGGCGGACCTGAGTGGTCGGGGCCGGTGCACATCCCGGCACCCGGCGTGCTGCCGTACCTCTCCATAGCCCAGGGCGCGGACGGCTACGTCCACCTGGTGGGTCTGCGTCGCACGGCGGACTCGGCCGAGGTCGTGTACGCGCTGCAGTACCAGTCGGGTCTCGCCGTACGGGACTGGGTGGCGGTCGGCTCCCCGTACCCGGACAACCCCGAACTCTCCCGGCAGATCGGTGTCCCCTCCGCGATCGTGGACTCCACGAACTCGCTGCACGTCTTCGTCCGCAACGCGGGCGGCGGCATCTGCGGGCGCGCCCAGGTGGCGTCCGGCAAGTGGAACCGCTGGGCCGACCTGAAGGGCAGCGGCATCCTCGGCTCGATCTCCGCGTCGATCACGGCGGAGGGCCTGATGGAGCTGGCCGCGCCGACGGCGGACTGCCTGATGCGCTGGGACCAGGAGGCCGTGGGCGTGAAGTTCCGGCGGACCGAGGACATCCCGGCCCGGGTCGAGCCCTCGTCGCTCACCACCGAGCAGACCGGTGACGGCCGCCTCACCCACTTCTGGCACGACGCGAAGGACGGCACCGTCCAGGCCTGGCGTCCCGCCTCCCCGGCCTCCGCGGCCGTGGGCGCCGGCGCGGGCACGGGCCCGGTGGCCGCCCTGCGCACCCCGGTCGACGGCGTCGACTGCACGGTCCTGGCCCGCAGGGACGCCGCGACGGGCCGGCCGGCCATCGCCGCGTACCCGACGGAGGAGGAGTCCGCGGGCGCCGAGTGGACCCTCACGGGCGACCCCTGCGTGGGCGCCCCGGCGCTGGCCCTCGACGGCCGCGGCCGGGTGGTCCTGGCGGTCTTCGGCCAGGACGGCACGCTGCGCGTGGCCCGGCAGAAGGCCGAGCCGGGCCTGGCCCTGGAGGCCTGGACCCGCGCCTGAACGAGCCGCCTGCATGCGGAAGGCCGGCCCGGGCGGGTGCCAGGGCCGGCCTTCCGCGGGTCGTCGCTCAGACCGCGCGCTCGGTCAGGGCGCCGTCCTTCTCGTCGTACAGGGCACCGGTCTGCGGGCACTCCCACACGCCCGGCTCGCCGTCCCGCTCCACCAGCCGGACGCCGGCCCGGCCGACCCAGCCCGCCTGGCGTGCCGGGACACCCATGACCAGGGCGAAGTCCGGGACGTCCTTGGTCACGACGGAGCCCGCCGCGACCATCGCCCAGCGGCCGATCCGCACGGGCGCCACGCACACCGAGCGGGCGCCGACCGACGCGCCCTCGGCGACCTTCACGCCCACGGCCTCCCAGTCGCCGCCCCGCTTCTGCTTGCCCTCGGGGTCGACGGAGCGCGGGTTGTGGTCGTTGGTGAGGACCACGGCGGGGCCGATGAAGACCCCGTCCTCCAGCTCGGCGGGCTCGTAGACGAGCGCGTAGTTCTGGAGCTTGACGTTGTTGCCGATGCGCACGTCGGTGCCGACGTAGGCCCCGCGCCCGACGACGCAGCCCTCGCCGAGCCTGGCGCCCTCACGGATCTGCGCGAGCTCCCACACACTGCTGCCCGCGCCGATCTCGGCGGTGTCGGCGACCTGGGCGGTGGGCTGGACCCTGTAATTCACTGTGCTCTGCCTTCCGGCTTTCCGGTGTGCGTCTTCGCCCGGCGAGCATACGCGCCACCCGCCGGGCGGGGACCCGCGCAGTCGGCTCGCCACGATCCGGCACATGGGGCGGGCGCCGCGGGACGTACGAGAACGTCCCGCGGCGCCCGCCCGGCCGTCGCGTGGGGCGTCAGCGGCCGTCCGTGCGGACGTCGCCCGACCAGACCCAGTAGCCGGTGAGCGTGCCGGCCGCGATCCTGCACATGGGGCGGCCGTTGACGACGGCCCGCCGGTCGAAGGGCGCGTTGGAGTCATTGGCGAACTGCAGGGTCTTGATGCTGCCGGCGGTGCCGTCGGTGCCGAATCGATACGCCTTGATCGTCTTCCCCGCGGGGAACGTCAGGGTGCGCTGCGGCCGGTAGACCGTCGTCAGGTACTCACCGCGCAGGAAGGCGTTCGGCCACGCCTCGCCGATCCACCAGCCCGCGTACGCGCCCGCGCTGATCCGGTAGTAGACGCCACGGCCGTAGATGCGGCGGCGCATGCCGACCGGCGCCTGCGTGGCCCGCGAGAAGGAGATCTTCTTCGTGGCCAGCTGCGCGTCGTTCTTGGTCTTGTCCCAGGAGCCGTCGGGCTTCGTGTCGAACTTGTACAGCGTGTGCGTACCGCTCGCCAGCGCGATCGCCGAGCCCGTCCGCAGGAACGGCGACGGGAAGTCGTCCAGCAGCTGGTCCATCTGGTTGGCGAAGACCGGGCTGCCCGTCTGCCAGTGCAGCTGGCGCCACAGGTTGATGTGGTGCTGGTGGTACGTCGGCGCCGGGATGCGGTGCTGCTGGCAGTAGTACGAGTACCAGCGGACGTTGCGCAGCAGCGGGAAGTACCGCGAGATGGTGGTGCAGGAGCCGTCGTAGAGCTGGGCGGCGAGTTCGTTGCCGGTGGCGACGTAGTAGTCCCACAGGCCGAACATCGCGAAGATCATGCCGTTGTACGTGTAGTCGCCCGTGCCCGGCTGGGCGAAGGGGTACTCCTGGATCCAGAAGTAGCCCGAGCGGTCCTTGTTCACGACCCACGGCGTGCCGTCGTCGGCGCGCAGCAGCGACGCGAAGGCGCCGTCCGCCGCCGCGCGGTACAGGACGCGCTCGTCCTCGGTCAGCCCGTCCAGCTCGGCGAGCTGGATGAAGAGGCTGATCGCCTCGCCCTGGGCCATGCCCGAGTACCAGGGCGCCTTGTAGTCGACGCCCGAGTGCACCGCGTGCTTGTAGTCGAACGGGTACGGGAAGTACCAGGCGCCGCGCGCCTCGACGCGCTTCTCGATCAGCCGGTTCGCCTGGTCCTTGGCGCGCTTGAGGAACAGCGCCTTGCGGGTGGCGTCGCCCTCGATCCGGTAGCTGGTGATGCAGCCGAGGCCGAACTGGATCTGGCCCACGGGGTGGTCGTACCCGACGGTCCCACCGCCCGGGTAGTAGAGGTACACGCCGTCGGCGTTCAGGCGGTACGTGCCGGTGGACGGCGAGACGTTCTCCCACCGCGTCGGGCGGTCGCGCCACGGCCGCAGGTACTCCGGCAGGTCGGTGGCGAGGGTGAAGCCGCTCTTGTTGAACGTGAAAGGCAGCGTGGTCGGGACGTCCGCGGAGACCTCGCGCGGCACGGGCGTGCTGCGCGCGTAGGGGACCTGCCGGGAGGGAGCGGATACGTTTCCGCCCTCGAGCTGGTCCGGCAGCGGCGGCAGCGGCGGCTGCCCGTCGCCCGGGACCTCGGGAAGGCTCAGTGCCAGGGAGCGGGGTATGCGCGCGAACGGGTCCGGCGTCGGGTCGGAGAAGACCCCCGTGGCCACCGCGGTGAACGCGCCGCCCCCCACGACGGCCGCACCGGCGGCGGTGCCGCCCGCCAGTCGTATGAAACGTCTGCGGCCGACGTCGACACGCCTCTTTCCAGCCATGACAGAGCCCCCCCATAGGGTCCGATGAGATGGTGAGTGTGGATCTTATGTGAACCCTGTGGGTGCGAAGGGCCACCGACCCCGCTGACCAGGGACGATCACGACGAATACGGAGACTGCGGTGACCGGTGGGGCGGGAGGGGTGCCGGTTTGACCCGCTGCGGGGCGGAACGTAGTCTTGACCGTCGGCGTGTTTCCATGCGCGCCAACTCCTGAGCACCTTCCTCCCGGCCAGGTCGGGAGAGGCCGTTCCAACCATCCGGTTCAGTCGCGGGCCCCGGCCCGTGCGGGCGGCTGGCGTCAGGGGTTTCCGTAGCGAGTGAGAGAGAGATCCGCGTGTACGCCATCGTGCGCAGCGGTGGTCGCCAGCACAAGGTTGCTGTCGGCGACATCGTTGAGGTTGACAAGATTTCCACTGCCAAGGTTGGCGACACGGTCGAGCTCTCGACCCTGCTCGTTGTCGACGGCGACTCCGTGACCAGCGACCCGTGGGTGCTGGCCGGCATCAAGGTCCAGGCCGAGGTCGTGGACCACCACAAGGGCGCCAAGATCGACATCCTGCGCTACAAGAACAAGACCGGCTACCGCCGTCGTCAGGGCCACCGCCAGCAGTACACGGCGATCAAGGTCACGGCGATCCCGACGGCTGCGAAGTAAGGGACTGAGGAGACATGGCACACAAGAAGGGCGCATCGTCCACCCGGAACGGTCGCGACTCCAACGCTCAGCGGCTCGGCGTGAAGCGCTTCGGCGGTCAGGTCGTCAACGCCGGTGAGATCCTGGTCCGTCAGCGTGGCACCCACTTCCACCCCGGCACGGGCGTCGGCCGTGGCGGCGACGACACGCTGTTCGCGCTGAACGCCGGTGCGGTGCAGTTCGGCACCTTCCGCGGTCGCAAGGTCGTGAACATCGTTCCGGTCGCCTGACCGGATTCTTCGCGAGGGCGGACCTCTCTTCCCGTACGTCGTGTCACGGCGTACGGGAAGCGGGTCCGCCTTTCGCGTGTTAGAGCTGAGCGTGTACGAGCCGTGAGCCGGCTCAGGCACCCGAGACACCCCCGTACGCAATCTGGAGGCACCCCACCATGACCACCTTCGTGGACCGCGTCGAGCTGCATGTCGCCGCGGGTAACGGAGGTCACGGCTGTGCCTCCGTCCACCGGGAGAAGTTCAAGCCGCTCGGCGGGCCCGACGGCGGCAACGGCGGACGCGGCGGCGATGTGATCCTCGTCGTCGACCAGTCGGTCACGACGCTGCTGGAGTACCACCACAGCCCGCACCGCAAGGCCACGAACGGCAAGCCCGGCGAGGGCGGCAACCGCTCCGGCAAGGACGGCCAGGACCTGGTCCTCCCCGTGCCCGACGGCACGGTCGTCCTCGACCGGCAGGGCAACGTGCTGGCCGACCTCGTGGGACACGGCACCCGGTACGTCGCGGCGCAGGGCGGCCGCGGCGGCCTCGGCAACGCGGCGCTGGCCTCGGCCCGCCGCAAGGCGCCCGGCTTCGCGCTGCTGGGCGAGCCCGGCGACGTACAGGACATCGTCCTGGAGCTGAAGACCGTCGCCGACGTGGCGCTCGTCGGCTACCCCAGCGCGGGCAAGTCCTCGCTCATCTCGGTGCTCTCCGCCGCCAAGCCGAAGATCGCCGACTACCCCTTCACCACCCTCGTCCCGAACCTGGGCGTGGTCACCGCCGGCTCCACGGTCTACACCATCGCCGACGTCCCGGGCCTCATCCCCGGCGCCAGCCAGGGCAAGGGCCTCGGCCTGGAGTTCCTGCGCCACGTCGAGCGGTGCAGCGTCCTCGTGCACGTCCTGGACACGGCCACGCTGGAGTCGCACCGCGACCCCGTCTCCGACCTCGACGTCATCGAGGAGGAGCTGGCGCAGTACGGCGGCCTGGACGACCGGCCCCGGATCGTCGTCCTCAACAAGATCGACATCCCGGACGGCAAGGACCTCGCGGACATGATCCGCCCCGACCTGGAGGAGCGCGGCTACCGCGTCTTCGAGGTCTCCGCCGTCGCCCACCTGGGCCTCAAGGAGCTGTCGTACGCCCTCGCCGGCATCGTCGCCGAGGCGCGCGCCGCCAAGCCCAAGGAGGAGGCGACCCGGATCGTCATCCGCCCGAAGGCGGTCGACGACACGGGCTTCACCGTCGTGCGCGAGGAGGACGGCCTCTACCGCGTCCGCGGCGAGAAGCCGGAGCGCTGGGTGCGCCAGACGGACTTCAACAACGACGAGGCCGTCGGCTACCTGGCGGACCGCCTCAACCGCCTGGGCGTCGAGGAGGAGCTGATGAAGGCCGGGGCCCGCGCGGGCGACGGCGTCGCCATCGGCCCCGAGGACAACGCGGTCGTCTTCGACTGGGAGCCCACGATGATGGCGGGCGCCGAGATGCTCGGCCGCCGTGGCGAGGACCACCGCTTCGAGGCTCCGCGCCCGGCCGCCCAGCGTCGCAAGGACCGCCAGGCGGAGCGGGACGAGGCGGACCAGGAGTTCGACGGGTTCGACCCGTTCTGATTGGGGCTCGTCGCGTCCTGAGCCCGGTCCGACCCGGTCTGTTCCGTCCGCGCCCCGGCCGCGACCGCCCTCACCGGATCGTCACGCCATCGCCCCCGTCCCGGCCCCCGCGCCGGGGCGGGGGCGATGGCCGTGCTGGGCGCGCGGCACCCGGTGTGACGTCGGAAAATGGTGCCTGCCCAGCACAACCTTGCGCCCCCCGCCGCCGTCTAGTCACCGGGGCCGATGCGCAGGGCCCCGCGGTACACAGATTCGGGGCTTTGATGAAGATCTCCTTCCTCATCCACACGATCTACGGGATCGGCGGCACCATCCGCACCACACTGAACCTCGCGGAGGAGCTGGCAGGACGGCATGAGGTGGAGATCGTCTCCGTGTTCCGCCACCGCGACGAACCCCTCTTCGCGATCGACCCGCGCGTCACGGTCGTCCCGCTGATCGACACGCGCCCCTCGTCGCCGACGAACGAGAAGCAGCACGAACTGCACCTCACGCCCGCCGAGGACTTCCCGAAGAACGAGGCCCGGTACAAGGAGTACAGCGCCCTCACCGACCGGCGCGTCCGCGACCACTACAGCCGCTCCGACGCCGACGTGGTCATCGGCACCCGCCCCGGCCTCGTCGCCTACGTCGCGCGGTACGCGCCCGAGGGCGCCGTGCTCATCGGCCAGGAGCACATGACGCACAACCACCACAAGCCCGCCCTGCGGGCCGAGATGGCCGAGTGGCTGGCGAAGCTGGACGCGTTCGTCACCGTCTCCGAGGGCGACGCCGCCTCCTGGCGCACGCACATGCCGCTGCCGGACACGCGGGTGCTCGCGATACCCAACAGCGTGCCCGAGCCCATGGTCGCGCCCTCCGACACCACCGGCACGACCGTCGTCGCCGCGGGCCGGCTCTCCTCCGAGAAGCAGTACGACGTGCTGGTCGAGGCCTTCGCCGAGGTCGCCGCCGCCCGCCCCGACTGGACGCTGCGCATCTGCGGCTGGGGCAACCAGAAGGACCGGCTGCGCCGGAAGATCGACCAGCTCGGCCTCTACAACAACGTGCACCTGATGGGCCCGCGTTCGCCGATCGAGCCGGAGTGGGTCAAGGGCGCCATCGCCGTGTCCACGTCCCGCCACGAGTCCTTCGGCATGACCCTCGTCGAGGCGATGCGCTGCGGGCTGCCCGTTGTCTCGACCGACTGCGACTACGGCCCCCGCGAGATCATCAAGGACGGCGAGGACGGCCTGCTCGTCCCGGTCGGCGACAAGGCCGCCGTCGCCAGGGCCCTCCTCACCCTCATCGACGACCCCGACCTGCGCCGCCGCATGGGCGCCGCCGCCCGGGCCAACGCCCGCCGCTTCGACCCGGGCCCCGTCGCCAAGCAGTACGAGGAGCTGTTCGCCGCACTCGGCGCGGCCACCGAACGGCACACCACCGCATCGGCCCGGGACCCGCAGGAGGCGCCCGCCGGCGGAAGGCACGACGAGCCGCCCGTGGCCGACGCCGTGGCCGCACCCGACGGCGCCGTGACCGTCACGCTCCTCACGCCCCGCGAGGGCGCACGCCTCGTGGCCGGCGGCCACACCTTCCCGTTCGACGCCGCCGGCGGCGCGACCATCCCGCCCGGCACCGAGTTCGCCGAGGGCGTCTGGCCCTGCGAACTGGAGACACCGGCGGACCGGGGCGCCGACCCCACCCGCATCCCCCTCGCCACCCGCGCCGTCGACCAGCGCGGCGCCATGTACGCCGCCGCACGGCAGCCCGCCACCGCGACACCGGTCCGCCACCTCGTCCCGTACACCCGCGGCGGCACCCTCACCCTGCGCTCCTGGGTGCGCCCGGTCCACGCCGAGGTGGGCGCGATCCACATCCGCGACCGTGCCGTCACGCTCACCGCCCGGCTCTACGGCGCCTCCGCGGCCCCCGGCGCCTCCGCGGCCCTGCTGCTGCGCCGCCGCGGCGACCAGCCGCTGGAGCTGACCTTCCCCGCCACCCCGCTCGACGACGGCGCCCTGCGCTTCACCGTGCCGCTGGCCGCGCCCGCCGACGTCCAGCACGCGGCCCACGATGTGTGGGACCTGTGGCTGCGGCACGCGCCCGACGCCGAGCCGGCCCGCGTCGCCCGCATCCTCGACGACGTCGTCGAGAAGGGCTCGCTCCAGCCGTACCCGGGCACCGACCTCCTCAAGAAGCAGCCGCTGCGCCTCGTGCGCGCGGCGGCCCGGAGGATCACCGGCAGGCCGCCGGAGCGGGTCACCGTGAAGGTCTTCTTCAGCGCCGCCGACGACCTCGTCCTGAACGTCGTTGACAAGCCGATCGAGAGAACCGGCCAGTGATGTCGGTCACATCGTCCCGTCGCGCGGCACCTCACGGCCCGGCGCCCACTCTCCCTGGCCAGAAGGTGAACGAGGGGCGTCGCGCAGCCGTGGGGGCCCTCTGTCCGCCTTGCGAGACGGTCACGGAGAGTGCGACCATCACCCCGTTCCCCCAGCCATAGCAAGGTAGGTCGTTCTGTGTCTGCGCCTCAGTCTGCGCCTCGCGAAGCCAAGCCCCGGACCACAGCCGTCGTGCTCGCCGGAGGCACCGGCCAGCGGGTGGGACTCGCGATCCCGAAGCAGCTGCTGAAGATCGCGGGCAAGGCCGTCATCGAGCACACGCTCACGATCTTCGAGCAGGCCGAGTGTGTGGACGATGTGATCGTGCTGATGGCGCCGGGCTTCGTGCCCGACGTCGAGCGGATCATCACCAAGGCCGGACTGACCAAGGTCACCCAGGTCATCGAGGGCGGTGCCACCCGCAACGAGACCACCGAGCGCGCCATCCGCGCCATAGGCGAGGGCCTCGCGGAGGGGGAGGACCGCAACGTCCTGTTCCACGACGCCGTCCGTCCGCTTCTGTCACAGCGCGTGATCAAGGACTGTGTCGACGCCCTCGACCGCTACCAGGCCGTGGACGTCGCCATCCCCTCCGCCGACACCATCATCGTCACGCGCACGCACGGCGAGGACGGCGAGTTCATCACCGACGTGCCCGACCGCTCCCGGCTGCGCCGCGGCCAGACCCCGCAGGCGTTCAAGCTGTCCACGATCCGCAGGGCGTACGAGATCGCCGCGGGCGACCCCAACTTCCAGGCCACCGACGACTGTTCCGTCGTGCTCAAGTACCTGCCGGACGTGCCGATCCACGTCGTGCCGGGCGACGAGTACAACATGAAGGTCACCCAGCCCGTCGACGTCTTCATCGCCGACAAGCTCTTCCAGCTGGCCTCCACCGCCGCGCCCCGCCAGGCCGACGAGGCCGCCTACCGCGAGCTGCTGTCCGGCAAGACCCTCGTCGTGTTCGGCGGCTCGTACGGCATCGGCGCCGACATCGCCCGCCTCGCCGAGCTGTACGGCGCCAACGTGTACGCGCTGGGCCGCTCCACGACCGGCACCCACGTGGAGAACCCGCAGCACGTCGAGGACGCGCTCGCCACGGCGTACGCCGAGACCGGACGCATCGACCACGTCATCAACACGGCCGGCGTCCTGCGTATCGGCAAGCTCGCCGAGACCGACAACGCCACCATTCAGGAAGCCCTGAACGTCAATTACCTGGCGCCCGTGCAGATCGCCCGTGCGTCGTACAAGTATCTGGTCGAGACCAAGGGGCAGTTGCTGCTCTACACCTCCTCCAGCTACACCCGGGGACGTGCCGAGTACAGCCTGTATTCGTCGACCAAGGCCGCCATGGTGAATCTCACGCAGGCGCTCGCCGACGAATGGGCCGCCGACGGAATCCGGGTGAATTGCGTCAACCCCGAGCGCACCGCGACTCCCATGCGTACCAAGGCATTCGGCCAGGAGCCCGCCGGATCGCTGCTCTCCTCCGAGGCCGTGGCCCGGACCTCGCTGGACGTGCTGCTCTCCGAGCTGACCGGCCATGTCATCGACGTACGGCAGCAGGACCCGACCCAGGCGGCGGGTGAGGCCTCGGGATTCGAGCAGGCCCTCGCCGCCGTCCTGGACCGGCAGGAAGATGTGTAATACTCGCTGGATGTGAATTCCCGGGCCCCTGCCTCGCCGAGCGGCGAAAGCAGGGGCCCGCGTAGTGAAGCCCCACCTTCACGGAAACAACGCTTTGTGAAATAAACCGGCGTCCCCGTCTGGAGCAGGTTCTACGTGATTTCGACCGTCATTCGTCTGGCCCGCGTGGGCAGTGGGTCGGAGCTGGCCGCGGCAGTCCTCATGGGACTGGGTTATCCGTGCGTCATGCTGGCCGCGCTGATCCCGAACATCTGGTTGTTCGCGGCCGCCGGTGCCGTGACCTATGCCGCCGACTGGTACCTGCACCAGAAGAACAGCTACCTGGTCAACCGCCTCAACAGCGTGCGGGCCGGGCTGCCGATCCGGTTCCTGCTGCGCCAGCTCCTGCTCATCCTGCTGCTCGCCCGCGAAAACCTCGCCGAACAGCCGGTGTTCTACGCCACGGTCGCCTGCTTCCTGCTCTTCTACGGCCTCCAGGCCCCGCACGGCGCCCTCGCCACGTTCATCAAGCTGCGCCGCACCCTGCCGGTCGTCACCCGCAACGTCGACCTGCACGCCGTACGCATCCCGGACGCACCGCCGCGGGCCCTGCTGAACCGGTCCGGCGAGAAGATGCTCCACCTCGACATCCCGGCGGTCGTCGGCATCGTCGCCGCCGTCGCCACCGGCCGGAACGTCCTCGCGTACGCGGGCGTCGTCGCCACCCTCGGCCTGGGCATCCTCTACATCCTGGCCCTCGCGCCCTACCTGCGCCGCCGCGTCCCGGGCGCCGGCACCGTGCTCAAGGCCGTCGACACCTGGCTGCGGGAGTACCAGCCGACGGTCGCCCTCTACTTCTCCGGCGGCGACGACTCCGCGTACCAGGTCAACATGTGGCTGGAGGCGATGGAGCAGACCGACGGCCGGCCGCTGATCATCATGCGCGAGCGGACCCTCGTACCGAAGCTCGGCGACACCTCCGTGCCGATCCTGTGCATCCCCGGCGGCCAGCACATGATGGCCCGCGACTGGTCCACGATCCGCGTCACCCTCTACCCGGCCAACGTCGGCAAGAACATCCACATGCTGCGCGTCCCCACGTCGAAGCACGTCTTCATCGGCCACGGCGACAGCGACAAGCTCGCCAGCGTCAACCCGTTCTCCAAGGTGTACGACGAGGTGTGGACCGCCGGCCAGGCCGGCCGCGACCGCTACGCGCTCGCCGACGTCGGCGTCCGCGACGAGGACATCGTCGAGGTGGGCCGCCCGCAGCTCGCCCCCATCCGGCGCGGCACGGGCACGCCGAAGAACCCCATCCCGACGGTCCTCTACGCCCCCACCTGGGAGGGCTGGGACAACAACCCCGGCAACACCTCGCTGCTCCTGGCCGGCGAGAACATCGTCAAGCGCCTGCTGAACGCCGACCGCCCGGTCCGCGTCATCTACAAGCCGCACCCCTTCACCGGCCTCGTCAACAAGAAGGCCAAGGCCGTCGACGAGCGCATCCGCAAGATGGTCACCGAGGCCGCCACGCGCCGCGCCACGGACCCGCGTTGGGCGAAGGAGACCGCTGCCGCGCAGGCCGGACAGGCCGCCGCCCGCGCCGAACTCACCCGTATCGAGGCCCGCCTCGCCGTGCTCGGCGCGCCCGGCCGCAAGGGCACCGACGAGTCCGAGACCTCCCGCGTCTCCCTCGCCGACCCGCACCGCCTCGCCGAGACCAAGCGGCTGCGCGAAGAGTGGAACGACGCCTACTGGCGCTCCTTCGGCTGGTGGGAGCACAAGGTCGTCACCGGCACCCGGCCCCATCTCTACGACTGCTTCAACGAGTCCGACGGCATGGTCTCCGACATCTCCAGCGTCGTCTCGGACTTCATCGCCAGCGGCAAGCCGTACGCCGTGACCGACTCCGCCGAGCTCGGCGCCGAGGAGTTCATGCGGCAGAACACCGCCGTGCGCGCCGCCGTCGTCCTCTCCAACAGCGCGGCCGAACTGGACGAGTTCCTCGACGCCGTGGCCGACCCGGCCGCCGACCGGCTCGCGGAGGAGCGGCGCGACCTCAAGCGCTACCTCCTCGGCCCCGACGAGCCCACCTCCATCGAGCAGTTCAACGCCGCCGTGCGCACGCTCGTCGCCAAGGCCGAGGCCCGCAACGCCGGTGTGGCCCAGCGGCTCGCCGGACAGCGCATCGGCGAACTGGACCAGGAGGACGGCGCCTCGCTCGGCACGGAGGAGCCGGGCAACGGCACCCGTACGACGGACAAGGACGCCGCCGAGGCGACGGCGGTCGGCTGACGGCCCCCGCCCCGCTCGTCACGGCAGACGGCCCGTATGCCCTCCGGGGAGGCGCGTACGGGCCGTCGGCGTATCGCGGCACCGATGCGCCGCTCGGTGTGCCGGTCGTTGAGCCGCTCGGTGTGCCGGTCGTTGAGCCGCTCGATGTGCCGGTCGATGCGCCGACCGACGTGTCCATTGACGTGTCCATCGAGTGGAATGTCCGCGCACGGACGGCCGCCACTGGCATAGATTCGCCATGTGACAGTGGCAAGGCAGTACGTAACGGAAGCCCGCAGGATCGTCGTGAAGGTCGGTTCGTCGTCGCTCACGACAGCGTCGGGCGGTCTCGACGCCGACCGGGTCGACGCGCTCGTCGACGTACTCGCCAAGGTTCGGGGCCGCGGCGAGAAGGAGATCGTCCTCGTCTCCTCGGGCGCCATCGCCGCCGGCCTCGCCCCGCTCGGCCTGGAACGCCGCCCCAAGGACCTCGCCCGCCAGCAGGCCGCCGCCAGCGTCGGCCAGGGCCTCCTCGTCGCCCGCTACACCGCGTCGTTCGCCCGCTACGGGGTGCGCGTCGGCCAGGTGCTGCTCACCAGCGACGACATGAGCCGCCGCGCCCACTACCGCAACGCCTACCGCACCCTCGAACAGCTCCTCACCATGGGCGCCCTCCCGGTCGTCAACGAGAACGACACGGTCGCCACGGACGAGATCCGGTTCGGCGACAACGACCGGCTCGCCGCGCTCGTCGCCCACCTCGTCCGCGCCGACCTGCTGGTCCTCCTGTCCGACGTGGACGGCCTCTACGACGGCGACCCCAGCAAGCCCGGCACCTCCAGGATCGAGGAGGTACGCGGCCCCCAGGACCTGGCGGGCGTCGAGATCGGCTCCGCGGGCAAGGCGGGCGTCGGCACGGGCGGCATGGTCACCAAGGTCGAGGCGGCCAGGATCGCCGCCGCCGCGGGCATCCCCGTCGTCCTCACCTCGGCCAGCCGGGCCGCCGACGCCCTCGCGGGCCGCGACACCGGCACGTACTTCCACCGCACCGGACGGCGGTCCGCCGGCCGGTTGCTGTGGCTGGCCCACGCCTCCGCGCCGCAGGGGTCGCTCACCCTCGACGAAGGGGCCGTACGGGCCGTCGTGCACGGCAGGAAGTCGCTGCTCCCCGCCGGCATCGCCGCCGTCGAGGGCGACTTCGGCGCGGGCGATCCGGTCGAGCTGCGCGACACCGACGGCCGGCCCGTCGCCCGCGGACTGGTCAACTTCGACGCCAAGGAAATCCCCCAGCTTCTGGGGCGTTCCACCAAAGACCTGGCGAAAGAGCTGGGTCCGGCATACGAGAGAGAAGTCGTACACAGGGACGATCTGGTCGTCCTGCACCCCTGGAACGGCTGAAAGTCGGGTCATCCGCCGGAGACCTTTACCAAAACCGCCCCGCGTCCCGTCCAGGACTGGTCAACTTTGTCTGGGGGGTAAGGCGGGGTGACAGCACGACAACGCATCAACAGGAGGCCGCCGGTGAGACGAGCGCGCCCAGGGGCAGCGGCCCGCGGGACGACCGAACGTGCCTTGACGAGTGTCGGGGCCGGGGCCGACTTCACCCCGGACCGGCCGGTGTCCAAGCTGTGGCACATCACCCTCAGCGTGTCCGGTGCGGAAGCGCCGCTGAAGGAGGTCAGGCGGGCGCTCGAACAGCTCGCCCACGACCACCCCTTCCTGCTGACCAGCAGGTACGCCAACGATCACGCCGAGATCCGGTACTGGGAGGAGGCCCGCGACCTGCACGACGCCGCCGCGGTGGCGCTGCGGCTGTGGGGCGAGCACCGGCAGAGCGCCAAGCTGCCCCCGTGGGAGATCGTCGGCCTGGAGGTCATCGACCGCGAGACCTACCACCAGCGCATCGCCGAGGGCTACGGCCCCCCACCGGCCGCCCCGGTGGGCGTCCACCCGTACTGACCGCACCGAACGGCACGGCCGAACCGCGGCCGCACGGGGCACCCACGGGCGCGGGAGGCGTCCACGGGCCCTGGAGGGCGTCCGGCGGTCCTGGAGGGCGTCCAGGGGTGTTGAGGGGCGCCCAGCGGCCTGGAGGCCTATCCACTGGCACGGAAGGCGTACCCCGGCCTGGAGGGCGGCCAGGGGCGTGGTGGAAGGCGTACCACCGGCCTGGAGGGCGTCCAGCGGGCGTGGAGCCGTCCCACGGGTGGCAAGGCGCGTCCAACGGGCGGGCACGGCGTCCTCACGGGCTGCAGGGCGTCGGCTGGCGCGCGCGAGGTGTGCACGGGCGGGCGGGCACGCACCCGCCGGGGCGCCCAGGGCGTCCACGGGCGCCGACGGGCACGGACCGCCAGGGCGCCCAGGGCGTCCACGGGCGCGGGCGGCCGTCTCGTAGTGCGGGATATGTGAGGGATGCCCGCCGAAACCGCATTACCCTGCGGGCATGACCTCGCACTCCGCCTCCCCGTCCCTCAACCCGTACGACGACATGTCGCCGGTCGCCCAGGCCGCCTACCGCGCCCGCGCGGCCTCCGCCGAGATCGCGCCACTCCCGCGCGCGACGAAGGACGACGCCCTCCTCGCCATGGCGGACGCCCTGGAGGTGCGGACCAGCGAGATCGTCGAGGCCAACGCCGAGGACGTGGCCCGCGCCCGGGAGGCCGGCACGAGCGAGTCGGTCATCGACCGCCTGACCCTGACCCCGGAGCGGGTCCGGGCCATCGCCGCCGACGTCCGGCACGTCGCCGCCCTGCCCGACCCCGTCGGCGAGGTCGTACGCGGCTCCACCCTCCCCAACGGCATCGACCTGCGCCAGGTCCGCGTCCCGCTCGGCGTCGTCGGCATCATCTACGAGGCTCGGCCGAACGTGACCGTCGACGCCGCCGCCCTCTGTTTGAAGTCCGGCAACGCGGTCCTGCTGCGCGGCTCCTCCTCCGCGTACTCCTCCAACACGGCCCTCGTCCGCGTCCTGCGCGACGCCGTCGGCGGCGCCGGCCTGCCCGCGGACGCCGTCCAGCTCGTCCCCGGCGAGTCCCGCGACTCGGTGCGCGAGCTGATGCGCGCCCGCGGCCTCGTCGACGTCCTCATCCCGCGCGGCGGCGCCTCCCTCATCCGCACGGTCGTCGAGGAGTCCACCGTCCCGGTCATCGAGACCGGCACCGGCAACTGCCACGTCTACGTCGACGCCCGCGCCGACCTCGACATGGCCGTCGACATCCTGGTCAACTCCAAGGCCCAGCGGGTCAGCGTCTGCAACGCCGCCGAGACCCTCCTCGTCCACCAGGACATCGCCACCGAGTTCCTCCCGCGTGCCCTGGACGCCCTCGCCGAGGCCGGCGTCACCGTCCACGGCGACGAGCGCGTCCTGTCCTACGCCGAGGGCTCCAAGGCCACCGTCGTCCCGGCCACGCCGGAGGACTGGGAGACCGAGTACCTGTCCTACGACATCGCCGCCGCCGTGGTCGACAGCCTCGACGCCGCCGTCGCCCACATCCGGCTCTGGTCCTCCGGTCACACCGAGGCCATCGTCACCACCTCCCAGGCCGCCGCTCGCCGGTTCACCCAGTTGGTGGACTCCACCACGGTCGCCGTGAACGCCTCGACGCGCTTCACGGACGGTGGTCAGTTCGGCTTCGGCGCGGAGATCGGCATCTCCACGCAGAAGCTGCACGCCCGTGGCCCCATGGGCCTCCCGGAGCTGACCTCCACCAAGTACATCGTCACCGGCGACGGTCACATCCGGTAACCACCCCCGGTCGGTCGGGGCAGGGAGGTTTCCCGCTCTCCCTGCCCAAACCAATCTCCCCGGTCTACCCTGAACCCGTGCCGGACGACGTGGGGGGCAGGCCGTTCCCGAACGGCTGGGAGCCCGACGACGACCGCGGAGGCGCCGACGAGGACTTCGCCTCCGTGGTGTTCGACGAGGATTTCGTACGGGCTGCCGCGTTCCATGAACCCAGCGCCGTCGAGCGCCTGGTCGCCGCCGCCCAGGCCCGCGCCGACGCGGACGCCGCCAGGGCCGGACGCGGCACCCCGGCCGCCGACGACGACCTGTACGGCCCCGGCGGCCACGGCCACGACTACGACGACGACCTGTACGGCCCGTACGGCATCTACGGGCCCTACGGCCCGTACGGCGGCGCCCTGCGCCCGTACCGCCCCAGCTCCCGCTGGTACCGCCCCGTTGCGTGGGTCGTCGCCCTCCTGATGGGCGTCGGCATGGTCGCCCTCGCCTTCACCGCCGTGTACCGCAGCTCCTCCGGCGACCGCGACGACCAGATACCGGCCCCCGCGACCAGCGGCTCCGCCGAAGCGGGCCCCGGCCCCTCCGCCTCCGCCGCCTACACGGCCCCACCGGTCCCGGCCCTTCCCCACACCCCCTGACCCCCCGGCACCCGGCCACGGCCAGGGGCCACCTCGCGACATCCCACAGCCCGCCGGGCCCCCGGTTCGCCGGCCCGCCGGGCCCCCGAATAGCCCGCCCCAGGGGCCTCCCCACCCGCGCCGACACCGGCCTGCCGGGCGGGGCGAGCACCGGTCTGCTGGGTCGCGCTCAGCACGGCCTGGATGGCCGCGCGAGCACCGGTCTGCCCGGCCGCACGAGCGGCGGCTTGCGTGGCGGCGCGGGTACGGGCCTGTCTGGCGGCGCGCGCAGCGGCCTGCCCGGCCGCAGCAGCACCGGTCTGCGCGGCGGCGCTCAGCTCGGGCCTGGCTGGTCGCGCGAGCACCGGTCTGCCCGGACGCACGAGCGGCGGCTTGCGTGGCGGCGCGGGTACGGGCCTGTCTGGCGGCGCGCGCAGCGGTCTGTCTAGCGGCGCGCACCGGTCTGCTCGACCGCACGAGCACCGGTCTGCTCGGCCGCGCTCAGTACGGTCCTGGATGGCCGCGCGAGCACCGGTCTGCTCGGCCGCACGAGCGGCGGCTTGCGTGGCGGCGCGAGCACGGGCCTGCCCGGCCGCAGCAGCACCGGTCTGCTCGGCCGCGCGAGCATGACCTGCCTGGCCGCGCCGGCACCGGTCTGCCCGGCCGCGCGCAGCACCGGCCTATCCGGGCATGCAGGCATCAGCTTGCCCAGCCGCGTCGGCATCGGCCTGCCCCGCCGCACGAGCACGGGCCTGCCCGGCCGCCCGGGTATCCCGCTGCACCGCGACCAGCACGGCTGCCCCGCTCCCAGGCGCAGCCTCCCGTCCCCTCGGCATTCCGCTGAGCACTCGTCAGAAGTTGCCGCCGAGCAGGGCGTTTACCGGACCCGCGCCAGACCTACCCTGAAGGTATGGCAGGGAGTGTCGACCCGCCCGACGGGCCTCCCGACGGCACACCGGAGGGACTCCCCGGCGGTTCAGAGGACGAGTACCGATCCGTCGTCTTCGACGAGTCGTTCGTCCGCGCTGCCCGCCTCCAGGAACTCTCCGCCGAAGAGCGCATGGACGACCACACCCAGGCTGTCCGCAGCCGCCCCGGCGCCTCCTCCACGCCTCCGTACACCGTGGACTCCGGTCGCCGCAGGTCCCGACCCCGCGCCCTTTTCCTCGTCCTGCTCGTCGCGTCACTCTTCGCCGCCGCTGTGTACGTCGGCTCCCGCAGCCCCTACCAGCTGCCGCCCGACCACCGCGCCGAGCCGCTGCGCATCACCCTCCTTCCGCTCGCCCCGCAGACCCCCGTCCCGGGAGGGGAACCCGCCGAGCTGTACGCCCGCAGCCCCGCCGCCCAGTACCGCACCGGCGCAGCCGGGGTGACCGTGCCGCCCGCCCGGCGCACCCCGCACTTCTCCGAGGGCCAGGTGATGACCGCCCTCAGCACCGCCAAGGACTACCTGGTGCTCTCCTCCCTCGACCCCGACATCCTCGCCGGCGGAGCCGTGCGCCCCGTCCGGCTCCTGCTGGACCCCGACCAGCTCGCCCAGTTCGACCGGAGCGTCGACTCGCCGTCCGCGGACGAGCGCCACGCCACCGCCGGCTGGCTCGTGCGCTTCGACCCGGCCCGGGTGGCCCTGGCGGACACCGCCGTCCGCGCACGGGGCACGCTGCGGGTCGTCGAGGCGTCGCCCGACGTCCTGGAGGTGACGTCGGACCACACCTTCGCCTACACCCTGCGTCCGGCCGCGGGCCCGTCTACGGGCAGCGACACCGCGGCGGCGTCCCTGTTCACCGTCCGACGCGAGCTGCGCTTCCGCTTCGACCGCGACGACTTGCGGATGCACCGCGCCGAGCTGGTCACCAGCCGGACCGAGGCAGGCCCCATGGACTGCTCCGCCGACCTGTCCGGCTCCCTTCGCCCGCTGCTGGCCGGCCAGCGGGCAACGTCCGCCGAACCACCGGTCGTCGACCCGTACCGAACCGGCACCGAGGCGAAGACAGCCCACCTCTGCGGCACCCTTGCACGATCGGCCCTACCCCAGCCCCGCCCCGACCAGCTTCCGGGCTGACAGCCCACGGCCTGGCCGCCCTGGGGCCTGACCGGCCCAGAACCAGTGAGCCCCAGGGACCGGTCGCCCCGGACTGATCCGCCCGGGGACTGGTGAGCCCGGCGTCCGGTCGCTCAGGAACCGGTGATCCCACGACCGGTTGGATCCGGGCCGGTGAGTCCGGGTCTGGCCGGCGCGGGTCGGGTCAGCCGGAGATCGGACAGCCCAGGACTGATCGGCCCGGGACTGGTGGGCCCGGAGGCTGGTCGCCCACGAAACCGGTGTTGGCAGGGACTGGTCGAACCGAGCCGGTGAGTTCGGGACTGATCGGCCTTGGACTGGTCCGCCCGGAGACTGGTCTGCCCGGCACCGGCGAGCTCTGGGGACTCGCCAGCCCGTAACCGGGCAGACCAGCTGACCCCCCGAAGGACCGGTCAGCCACGGGACCGATCAACCGGCCAGGTGATCAGCCGGGCAGGGCGATCAGGCCCTGTCCTCGCCAGTGCCGCCGCTCCCGCTGTCGGTGCTGCCGTTGCCCGTGCCGCCGTTCGGACGGCCCGCTGCGCCGCTGAACTTCTCGAACAGCTTGCCGCCCAGGTCGCCCGCGCCGCCGGCTATGTCCCCGACGAGCTTCATCAGCGGATCCTTGCTGGAGCGCACGTGGTCGGCGTAGTGGCTGGCCGACTCGCGGAACGAGTCCGAGACGGACGTGTCCTTGTCCTGTGACCGCAGCGGGTAGTGGCCATCCATGATCCGCTGGTAGTCGCGGCTATCCGCCCACTTCTTCAGCTCCGCGGCGCGCACCGTGGTGAACGGGTGGGAGCGCGGCAGCACGTTCAGGATCTTCAGCACCGAATCCCGCAGGTCCCCGCCCTCCTCGTACTCCTCGGCCTGTGCCAGGAAGGCGTCCACGTTCATCTCGTGCAGATGGTTGCCGCCCGCGATCTTCATCAGGCCGCGCATCGACGCCTGGAGGTCCTGCCCGACGAGCAGTCCGGCCCGGTCGGCCGACAGCTCCGACTTGCGGAACCATTCCCGCAGCGCCGTGACGATCGCCATGATCGCCACATTGCCGAGCGGGATCCACGCGACCTTGAGCGCCAGGTTGGTCAGGAAGAGCAGCACCGTGCGGTACACGGCGTGGCCGGAGAGGGCGTGGCCCACCTCGTGGCCGACGACCGCCCGCATCTCCTCCTCGTCCAGCAGCTCCACCAGACCGGTGGTGACGACGATGATCGGCTCGTCCAGGCCGACGCACATGGCGTTGGGATTCGGGTCCTGCGTGACGTACATCGGCGGGACCTTCTCCAGGTCGAGGATGTAGCAGGCGTCCCGCAGCATGTCGTTGAGGTGGGCGAACTGGGCGTCGCTCACCCGCACGGAGTCGGAGAGGAACAGCAGCCTGAGGCTGCGTTCCGGCAGCAGGCCGCTCAGTGCCTTGAAGACCGTGTCGAACCCGCTGAGCTTGCGCAGGGCGACGAGCGCGGAGCGGTCCGCGGGGTGCTCGTAGGCCCGTGAGGAGATGCCGGGGAAGCGCGTGCGCTGCCTGCTCGGCACGTTCCCCTGGCCGTTCTCGTGGCCGTTCTGTGTCATGGATGCCCCCAGTTTCGTACGAGACCTGCCTCGTCCCCCTGACGGAGCCCAGAGTAGGCGCTGGCGCTCTGGGCCGCCGGGCCTGTGGACAACGGCCTGTGGACAACCACTCGCGGAGCGTCCGCCGGGGAATCGAGCCGCGCAGCTCCGCCGGAGACGACGCCGCGGAGGAACAACGACCGGGCGGGCGTGAGCGTGCCCGCCGTGAGCACTTCCGCACCGCACGCATACGATGTGCGCGAAGTCTCCGCTCCGACTCCGATGGATTGGTCCCGCAGAAGATGAGCCTCCACACCGCCGCTGCCAGCCTGGTCACGCTCGCCGAGGGTTCCGAGCACGGTGGCAACCACGAAAGCCTCAACCCGTACCTGACCGGTGGCGGCGCCCTCTTCGCGCTGCTCCTGCTGCTGTGGATCACCACTCGCTTCAACCGCGACCGCTGAGCCGGCGGACGCCGGGACCGGACGTACCCGCCGTGCCGTTAGGCTCTGCACGCATGGGAGAGCAGGAAGTGCCGAGAAGTCCCGGCAAACGCCGCCTGGGCGTGATGGGCGGGACGTTCGACCCGATCCACCACGGACACCTGGTGGCCGCCAGCGAGGTGGCCGCCCTGTTCCATCTGGACGAGGTCGTGTTCGTCCCGACCGGTCAGCCGTGGCAGAAGACCCACAAGACGGTCTCGCCCGCCGAGGACCGCTACTTGATGACGGTCATCGCCACGGCATCGAACCCGCAGTTCTCGGTCAGCCGGATCGACATCGACCGGCCCGGACCGACGTACACCATCGACACGCTGCGGGACCTGCGCTCCCTCAACCCCGACACGGATCTGTTCTTCATCACCGGCGCCGACGCGCTCTCGCAGATCATGCCGGGCTGGCGCAACGCCGAGGAATTGTTCTCGCTCGCCCACTTCATCGGGGTCACCCGCCCCGGACACGACCTGTCGGACGACGGTCTGCCCAAGGGCGGGGTCTCCCTCGTCGAGGTGCCCGCCCTGGCCATCTCCTCGTCCGACTGCCGCACGCGGGTCGCCCAGGGCGATCCCGTCTGGTATCTGGTGCCGGACGGCGTGGTGCGCTACATCGACAAGCGCCAGTTGTACCGCGGCGAGTGAGCCACGGAGAGGGGCACCGGTGACCGACCAGAACAACCCGTACGACCCGTACTACACGCCGCAGCCGCAGATCATCGGCTACGACGAGTACGGGCAGCCGGTGTACCAGCAGGTTCAGCAGCAACAGCAGCAGTACGACCCGTACGCACCCCAGCAGGCACAGCAGCCCCAGCAGTACCAGGAGCCCCAGCAGGGCTACGGGTACGACCCGTACGCGCAGCAGCAGCCGTACCAGGGCGGGTCCGATGGCGGCCAGGTGTACGGCTACGACCCGTACGGCACGCAGGGCGCCCAGCAGTGGCAGGCCGCGCCCCAGCAGACCCAGCCGCAGCCGCAGGCCCCCGCCCCGGCCGCCGCGCCGCAGCCGCCGGCCGCCCCCTCCGCCGTCCCCGAGCAGCGCCGCCCGGCGCCCTCCGAACCACGTGACGGCGGTGGCAGGAGCAGCGGTCCCGGCGGCCGGTCCGAGGAGTACCGCACGGAGCAGTTCTCGTTCATCGAGGAGGAGAACGAGGACTCCGAGGACGTCATCGACTGGCTCAAGTTCACGGAGAGCCGTTCGGAGCGCCGTGAGGAGGCCAAGCGCCGGGGCCGCAACCGCGTCATCGCCCTCGTCGTCGTCCTCGCCCTGGCCCTCGTCGGCGGCGTCGGTTACCTCTGGTACGCGGGCCTGCTCCCCGGGTTGTCCGGCAAACAGTCCCAGCAGGGCGGCGCCACCGCCACCGGACCCCAGAAGCGGGACGTGATCGTCCTGCACCTGCACAACACCCAGAACAAGTCCACGTCCACGGCGCTCCTGGTCGACAACGCCACGGCCAAGCAGGGCTCCACCGTGCTGCTGCCGAACGCCCTCGCCGTGGCCAACGAGGACGGCACCACGACCACCCTCGCCAAGTCCGTCGAGGACGACGGCTCCACCGGTACCCGCGAGGCCATCGGCACCCTCCTCGGCACGAAGATCACTGGTACGTGGCGGCTCGACACTCCGTACCTGGAGAACCTCGTCGAGCTGGTCGGCGGCATCGACCTGACCACCGACACCGAGGTGCCCGACACGAAGAAGGGCGCCCCGCCGCTCGTCAGCAAGGGCGAGAACCAGACTCTCAACGGACGCATGGCCGTCGCGTACGCGACGCACCGCGGCGGCGGCGAGGCCGAGGCCGCGCAGCTCCAGCGGTTCGGCCAGGTCGTCCACGCCGTGCTGCGCAAGCTGCCCGACGACCCGAAGAACGCCACGACGACGATCCAGACGCTCGCGCAGATCCTGGACCCGTCGCTGCCCGAGAAGGACCTGGGCGCCTCCCTCGCCAAGCTGGCCGAGCACGCCAAGGTCGGTGACTACAAGACGGCGCTCCTGCCCGTCCAGGACGACGGCCGCCTCACCGAGGAGGCGAGCCGCAGCGTCGTCCAGGAGATCCTCGGCGGTTCCGTCAGCTCGCCCGAGCAGGGCTCCGCCGTCCGGGTCGGCGTGCGCAACGCCACCGGCGACGACAAGGCCACCGAGGCCGCCCGCATCGTCCTGGTCAACGGCGGCTACGCGGTCATCGACAGTGGCCGGGCGGACACGGAGAGTTCCTCCGAGGTTCTCTACGGCGACGCGGCGCAGAAGCCGAAGGCCGAGGAGGTCGCCAAGACCCTCGGTCTGCCGGCCGAATCCGTCCGCAAGGGCGAGGCCGCCGCCAACGCGGACGTCACCGTCGTCCTGGGCAGGGATTACAAGATCGACCGGTGACTTGTCGGGCTGTCGGCGGTACGTGAGACCCTGGAGGTGTCCCCAGACCGCCGACGAAAGCCTGCTTGTGACCGCCACCGACCGATCCATCGCGCTCGTCAACGCCGCCGCCCAGGCGGCCGCCGACCGGCTCGCGCACGACATCATCGCCTACGACGTGAGCGATGTGCTGTCGATCACCGACGCCTTCCTGCTCGCCTCCGCGCCCAACGACCGCCAGGTCAAGTCCATCGTCGACGAGATCGAGGAGCGGCTGAACAAGGAGCTCGGCGCCAAGCCGGTCCGCCGTGAGGGCGACCGTGAGGCCCGCTGGGTCCTGCTGGACTACGTCGACATCGTCGTCCATGTCCAGCACAGCGAGGAGCGTGTCTTCTACGCGCTGGAGCGGCTGTGGAAGGACTGCCCCGAGCTGGCGCTGCCCGAGGACGCCAAGAAGACCCGCGGCAAGGCCGCCGAGCACGCCCGGCTGACCGGCACCGACGGCTCCGGCCCCGACTCCGCCGCGGCGGCGGTCACGGACGGTGAGCTGAGCTGAGCGCCGGCAAGGGCGGCAGGGGCCGCCGTATCGTCCTCTGGCGCCACGGCCAGACCTCCTGGAACCTGGAGCGCCGCTTCCAGGGCACCACGGACATCGAGCTCACCGAGACCGGCCTCGCCCAGGCGCGCCGGTCCGCCCGGCTGCTCGCGGCCCTGAAGCCGGACGCGATCATCGCCTCCGACCTCAAGCGGGCGGCCGCCACGGCCGCCGAGCTGGCCGCGCTCACCGGCCACGCCGTCAGCCACGACTCCGCGCTCCGCGAGACGTACGCGGGCGTGTGGCAGGGGCTGACCCACGAGGAGATCGTCGACCGGTACGGCGCGGAGTACGCCGCGTGGAAGCGCGGCGAGCCGGTCCGCCGCGGCGGCGGTGAGCTGGAGACCGAGGTCGCCGACCGGGCCGCGCCCGTCGTCCTGGAACACCTCGAGAAGCTGCCCGCCGAAGGCACCCTCGTCGTCGTCAGCCACGGCGGCACGATCCGTACGACCATCGGCCGGCTCCTCCGGCTGGAGCCGCACAACTGGGAGAGCCTGGGCGGCCTCTCCAACTGCTGCTGGTCCGTCCTGGGCGAGGGCGCGCGCGGCTGGCGACTGCTGGAGCACAACGCCGGGACGCTCCCCGAGCCCGTCCTCGGCGACGACGACTGAGACCTCCGTACGGCTCCCCGGACCCGGATTTCACTTTCGGGCAGGTGACAGGCTAAAGTTCTTCTTGTTCGCAGCGCGGAGCGCGAAGAACACGAGGGGCTATAGCTCAGTTGGTAGAGCGCTTGCATGGCATGCAAGAGGTCAGGAGTTCAATTCTCCTTAGCTCCACAGTCCAGGATCCCGTCCCCGGTAGGGGGCGGGATTTCTGCTTACCCCTTGATCCACGGGCCGCCCTCCGACCCCCTGCCGGCCGTGCCCGCCCATGGCAGAATCGGACGGCCGGAGGGGTCGACGTGCCGGACGGGAGGGTGAGTGATGGGTGCGCACAGGCGGAAGTGCGACTGGTGCGGCAGCGGCACCCCGATCGTCCGTGACATGGACCCGGTGAACCCCGACTACCAGTACTGGTGCGAGGAGTGCGCGCGGGCGCTGATCATAAAAGGCGACCCCATCGAGACCTACCGGGAACTCGAAGGGGAGCCGATCTACGGGCGCCTGCTCGACGAACACTGCACCCTCAAGCGCTTCTACTCCTTCGCCACGGCCTGAGGCTCACCCGCCGGGTCCGGAGACTCACCCGCCGCCTCCCGTGGGCCGGCCGCCGCGGCCTGATCTCCGGCCGCCGCAGCCTGTGTCCTGCTCGGCGCGGCCACGGGCGGCCGTCCGGCCGCCTGTGCCACCTGGACCGCGAACCACGCCAACAGGCCGAGCCCCACAAGGGTGTAGAGCCCGGACAGCAGCATCTGCCCGGCGTTCTGGTGCAGTTCGAGCCGCACCGGGGCCGGGGCGTGCGGCACCCACCACAGCGCGAACGACACGAACACCAGGGCCGTGCCCGCCGTCCACACCGGCCGCACCCGCGTGGCCAGCAGCATCAGCGCCGGAACGCACCAGACCCAGTGGTGCGACCACGAGATCGGACTCACCAGCAGCGCCGTCGTCCCGCACGCCACCACCGCCACCGGCCGGTCCCGGCGCAGCGCCGCCAGCACCGCGACCGCGAGACCCGCCACCCCCACCAGGCCTGCGGCCACCACCCACCACAGCCCCGGATCGGTCGTGTGCAGCAGACGCGCCAGCACCCCGCTCAGCGACTGGTTCGCCGTCTCCTCGGTACGGCCCACCCGGCTCGTCTCGAAGATCATCTCGGTCCAGAAGCGCCGCGAGTCGTACGGCAACAGGACCGCGGACGCCACCGTCACGAGCAGGAACACCCCGGTCGCCGCGACCGCCCGGCGCAGCCACTCGTTCCACCAGGGGCTCCAGCCCCGCGCACGCGCGCGTGCCACCCCGACGACGAGCAGCAGCACCACGAACAGGCCCGGCGTGAGCTTCACCGCCGTGGCCAGACCTATGCCGACGCCCACCCACGGGCTGCCCGCCCGCCGCGTCAGGTCCCACAGGACGGCCACCACGATGAGCAGGTTGATCTGCCCGTACCGGAACGTCTGCCACACCGGCTCCAGCCAGATCGCGACCGCCGACACCCACAGCGCCGCGCCCGGCCGCTCCCAGAACGCCGCACCCGGGCGGCTCCGGTCCAGCGGCCCCGAGGTGACCAGGCGCAGCGAGAAGTGCACCAGGGCCACCAGCAGGAGCATGTTCCCCGCCGTGGCGAGCACCCGCATCTCCGGTACGCCGACCAGCGTCAGCGGCGTGAACAGCAGCGCGGCGAACGGCGGATACGTCATCGGCAGGTTCGCCGATGTGGCGCGCATCGCGTAGAGGTCGCCGCCGGCCAGCACGGTCTCGCCCTCCGCCCGGTACACGGAGAGATCCAGCATCGTGACGTGGGCCACGCGCTGGGCGATCCAGAAGGCCGCGAACGAGGCCAGACAGGCGGCGACGGCGGAAAGAGGCAGGCTCCGGAGGCGGGCCTGCACGGCGAAGGAGACGGTCACGTGGGGCGACGCTACCTGCCGCCGGCCGCCGGACCGTAAACGATTTGGTGAATCACCGGGGGGACCGTGTAATGTTCTCTGTGTCGCCGCGAGGGAAGCCCGCAAGGGAAACCCGAGCAGGGCGGCACACCGCAAGGGGCTATAGCTCAGTTGGTAGAGCGCTTGCATGGCATGCAAGAGGTCAGGAGTTCAATTCTCCTTAGCTCCACAGAAGATGGAAGCGGGTCATCCGGATCGGATGGCCCGCTTCTTCGTCATCGTGACTGTGGCCTGTGTGGCCGGTGACCGGGGCACCGTTCAGGTGCCCCGGCACACTCAACTGCGGCCGCTGCCGAGCGCCTTGCGGGTCGCCGCGGGCAGGGCGGGCCGTTCCTTGGGAGCCGTCTGCTCCACGCGGAGCGCCAGCGCCGGACAGCGCCGTACGGCCCGCTGGGCACGGCCCCGCAGGTGCATCGGCACGGACGCGTCCGAGAGCACCGGGAAACCGTCCGGGCCCATACGGATCAGCTCGGGCACGATGTCGGCGCAGAGCCCGTGCCCCTGGCACAGCGTCCAGTCCACGGCCAGCCGCTCGCCGCTGGGGATGGACTCCTCGGCGTCCTGGTAGCCCGGCGAGGGCAGCGGCAGCACGCCCGTCGTCGGCCGGCCGCAGCCGCCGTCCAGCACGTGCGCGGCCAGGTCGTCGGTGAACGCCGACAGCGTCGAGGCGAAGAAGCGGGCCGAGCCGTCCGGGTGCTTGCAGGCACCCCGTCCCTTCACCGCCTGGGTGACCTCGCGCAGCGCCTCCAGGGCCGCCGGGCCGCCGCCGTTGAGCACGTCGGACAGGCCGCCCGCCGCGGCGGGCAACCCGAGGCGGCAGGGCCCGCACTGGCCGGCGGTCTCCGCCGCGAGCCAGTTCGCGACCCGCTGGGCCTCGCCCAGCGGGCAGGTCTCCGGGCCGATCGGCAGGATCGCCCCGGCCCCCAGGGAGCCGCCGACGGCCGACAGGGACTCGCGGGACACCACCGCGTTGTGCACGGCGTTCGAGTCGATCCAGTTGCCGTGGTAGCCGCCCGTGAGCACGCCCTGCGGGACCGGTGGGGCCCCGGCCAGCTGGAGCACGTACCGCAGCGGCACCCCGGTCGGGACCTCCAGGACCATGGGCCGCGCGACCGCGCCCGACAGCGTCAGCATCACCGTGCCCGGCTCGGTCTCCAGGCCGCTGTTCCCGTAGCGGCGCGCCCCGATCCGGGCGGCCACGGCCAGCTGGGCGTAGGTCTCGGCGTTCGACAGCAGCGTCGGCGCACCGCCCACGCCCGATTCCGCTGCGCGTTCCCGGCGGCCGGGCGGAAGCGCGGGGCCGCCGCCGATGGCCCGGATCACGGCGGATGCCTCACCGGAGACCATGCGCTCCGGCGTACGCACCACCCGCGCGCGCAGCTGCTGTCCGCGCCGGTCCGACAGCCCTCGCTCGGCGAGGGCGGCGCGGATGGAGATCTCCGTGGAGTTCCGCGTCACCGCGACCACCAGGGTGCGGGCGCCGAGGGCCTCCGCGGCCAGCAGGGCCCCGTCGAGGATGAGGTGCGGGGCCCGGTTCAGCAGCACGGTGTCCTTGCGGCACGCGGGCTCGCCCTCGCTGCCGTTGATCACTACGACGGGGCGTATGCCGCGGCGGATCGCCGCCTCGGCCACGGACCGGAGCTTCCGCCCGAAGGGGAAGCCCGCGCCGCCGCGGCCGCGCAGGGAGATGTCGTCGGCGAGCCGGGCCAGCCGCTCGCCGCCCATCGGTTCGAGCGGGCCGTGCACCTTCAGGTGCATCGGCAGGTCCAGCCGCTCGACCAGATCGAAGCCCTGCGTGAGCTGGGGAAGTCCGACGACACGGACCTCGGGGACGTCGGGGAGCGGGGCGTTCACGGGCGGTCTCCTGCGGGTGCGGTCCATGGTTCGCCGGCCGGCGGGCGCCGGAACGGGCCGGGTGTCGGCCCGGCGGCCGGCTCCGTGATGTTGTACGCGGCGGAGGCCGGGGTCTGTTCAGGCGCGGCGGAGGAAGACGGCGTCGGGGAAGGGGCCGTGAACGTGGGAGGGGCCGTGGGCGCCGGGGCAGGGATGAAGGCGGTCTCGGCGTCCGTGAAGGCGGGCTGCGGGTCGGCGTACGAGCGGGGGGCCGGGGACGGGGCGGGCGGCGGGGGCGACGGGGTGGGCCAGTAGCCGGGGCGGGGAGCGCGCTCGTCGGTGACGGTCGGCAGCTCCTCCGTCATGGGGACGCGCTCGGCGAGCGGGATGTCCTGGGTCGGCGCGCCGGTGTCGGGCGAGGCGGTCGCGAGGGTGGGGCTTTCGGGGCTGCTGGACGCGCTGCCGAGGGAGACGGCGCGGTACGCGGCGGAGATGCCCGCGCCTGGAGTGCGCGCCCGGCGCGCGCGCCGTGAGGGCGCCTCCCACTGGACCTCCGGCTCGTAGGGGTGCGGGCGCGGGGCTTCCGGTACGTCGGCGGCCCCGGGGAGTGGCGCCGTCAGGGGATCGCGGCGGCCCCGGTCGGCGTCGCGTGGGCCTGCCGGCCCCTCGGCGCCGGGCCGGATCAGGGTGAGCACCCGCCCGGCGAGGCGGCGCTGCACCGGCGGGGGAAGGAGCCGTATGGCCACCGCTGCGGCGACCGCGGCCACGGCCAGGCAGTAGAGCGTGGTCACCCAGGTGGCGGCGGGGCGGCCCGCGTACAGGCCGTGGATCAGCGCCGCGCACCAGGCCGGGTACGCCAGCATGTGGAGGGGCCGCCACCGGGCCGCTATGGAGCCGCGACCGGCGAGCGTGCTGCGCAGGGCCCCGGTCGACGCGGCGACCACCATGAGGAGGCCGGCGAGCGACCCGAAGCCTATGAGGCCCGCCGAGCCGGTGACGCCCAGCCCGAACGGTATGAGGGCGCCGATGAGTTCCACGTGCCCCAGCGAGACCTTGACGGTGCCGTGCAGCAGGAGGAAGCCGAGGGAGGCCACGGCGGTCGCCCGGTGAATGCCCTGGGCGAGGAGGCGCTGCCGCGGGGTGAGCAGAAGACGGTCGGTGGCGACGAGCGCCCAGGCGACGGAGGCGGTCAGGGAGACGAGGGCGAGGACGCCGGTGCCGAAATCCAGGAACTCCCGGAAGCCGTCGCTGCCGCCGATGGCGAGGAGCGGCAGGAGAACCACGGCGGCCGCGTACAACCCGCCCTGTACCGGCTTGCTCAGCCCCGCGTTGTCGGCGGGGGAAGAACGGATCTTGCGATGAGGGGTCATGGGCGACTCCGAATGGTGCGGATGAGGTCCCGTTGGCGCATGCTATGGCCGCGCATACCGGTGGGTACGGCGTTTGCGGGTTTACGGAGACGACTGACCGACAACTGACTCGGGGGTTGCCCAGGAACGCGGCGATACGCCGAGTAACCGGTTACGTCCGCGTAGTGCGACGGTTACGCGACGGCCCGTGTCCGCCCCTCGGGACGGTTCTGTGCGGTCCGTCCGGGGCCTGCTGTACCCTGACGCCATGCGTGCCGTACGCCTTCTGCTTAGTGAGCCGCGCTGATCAGTGCCGACGGGTGAAGAAATCCGTTCGGAATCGGCGCGGCGTCCCCTCCTGTGCGAGGGGCTTTTTCATTTCGCCCGCGCCGCCGGAATCGGTGTGATTCAGCACGGCAGCCGGCAGTTGGCCGAGACGATCGATGGAGCTTCGAAGGATCATGAGCGAGACGAATTCGGCTGCCGAGACGGCGGCCCCGCATCGTTATACGGCGGCCATGGCCGCCGAGATCGAGGCACGCTGGCAGGACTTCTGGGACGCCGACGGCACGTACGAGGCGGCGAACCCGAGCGGCGATCTGGCCGGTGAGCCGGCCGAGGTGGCCAGGCCCAAGAAGTTCATCATGGACATGTTCCCGTACCCGTCGGGTGCGGGCCTGCACGTCGGCCACCCGCTGGGCTACATCGCGACCGACGTGTACGCCCGCCACCAGCGCATGACGGGCCACAACGTCCTGCACACGCTGGGCTTCGACGCCTTCGGCCTGCCCGCGGAGCAGTACGCCGTGCAGACCGGCACGCACCCGCGCGTGTCGACCGAGGCGAACATCGAGAACATGAAGGCGCAGCTGCGCCGACTGGGCCTGGGCCACGACAAGCGCCGGTCGTTCGCGACGATCGACCCGGACTACTACAAGTGGACCCAGTGGATCTTCCTGCAGATCTTCAACTCCTGGTACGACGACGAGGCGAAGAAGGCCCGCCCGATCGCCGAACTGATCGCCCGGTTCGAGAGCGGTGAGCGGTCCGTGCCCGGCTCCACGCGCGCGTGGAGCGAGCTGAGCGCCGCCGAGCGCGCCGACGTGCTGAGCGAGTACCGCCTGGCGTACGCCTCCGACTCGCCGGTCAACTGGTGCCCCGGCCTGGGCACCGTGCTGGCCAACGAGGAGGTCACCGCCGACGGCCGCTCCGAGCGCGGCAACTACCCGGTCTTCAAGGCGAAGCTGCGCCAGTGGAACATGCGCATCACCGCCTACGCCGACCGGCTGCTGGAGGACCTGGACGCGCTGGACTGGCCCGAGGCCATCAAGCTGCAGCAGCGCAACTGGATCGGCCGCTCCGAGGGCGCCCGCGTGGACTTCCCGGTCGGCGAGGACGCCATCACGGTCTTCACGACCCGCCCGGACACCCTGTTCGGCGCCACCTACATGGTCCTGGCCCCCGAGCACGACCTGGTCGACTCGATCGTCCCGGACGCGTGGCCCCAGGGCACGCACGCGCTGTGGACCGGCGGCCACGCCACCCCGTCCCTGGCCGTCGACGCCTACCGCAAGCAGGCCGCTGCCAAGTCCGACGTCGAGCGGCAGGCCGACGCCAAGGAGAAGACCGGTGTCTTCACCGGCGCCTACGCGGTGAACCCGGTCAGCGGCGAGCAGGTCCCCGTCTTCATCGCCGACTACGTCCTGATGGGCTACGGCACCGGCGCCATCATGGCCGTCCCGGCCCACGACACGCGCGACTTCGCCTTCGCCCGCGCCTTCGACCTGCCGATGCGCTGCGTCGTCGAGCCGACCGACGGGCGCGGCACCGACCCGGCCGAGTGGGACGACGCCTTCGACTCGTACGAGGCGAAGATCATCGCCTCGGCCAATGACGACGTGTCCCTGAACGGGCTCGGCGTCGTCGAGGCCAAGGCCAAGATCACCGAGTGGCTGGAAGGCCGCGGCATCGGCGAGGGCACCATCAACTACCGCCTGCGCGACTGGCTGTTCAGCCGCCAGCGGTACTGGGGCGAGCCCTTCCCGATCGTCTACGACGAGGACGGCGTCGCCCACGCGCTGCCCGAGTCGATGTTGCCCCTGGAGCTGCCGGAGGTCGACGACTACGCGCCGCGCACCTTCGACCCGGACGACGCCGACACCCAGCCCGAGACCCCGCTGTCGCGCAACGAGGACTGGGTCAACGTCACCCTGGACCTGGGCGACGGGCCGAAGCGGTACCGCCGCGAGACCAACACCATGCCCAACTGGGCCGGTTCGTGCTGGTACGAGCTGCGCTACCTGGACCCGCACAATGGCGACAAGCTGGTCGACCAGGACATCGAGCGGTACTGGATGGGCCCCCGCGAGGGCATGCCGCACGGTGGCGTCGACCTGTACGTCGGCGGCGCCGAGCACGCCGTGCTGCACCTGCTGTACGCGCGGTTCTGGTCCAAGATCCTGTTCGACCTGGGGTACGTCTCGTCCGCCGAGCCGTTCCACAAGCTGTTCAACCAGGGCATGATCCAGGCCTTCGTCTACCGCGACGCGCGCGGCATCGCCGTACCGGCGGCCGAGGTCGAGGAGCGGGACGGCGGCTTCTGGTACCAGGGCGAGAAGGTCAGCCGCGTCCTGGGCAAGATGGGCAAGTCCCTGAAGAACGCGGTCACGCCGGACGAGATCTGCGCCGAGTACGGCGCCGACACGCTGCGCCTGTACGAGATGGCCATGGGTCCGCTGGACGTGTCCCGGCCGTGGGACACGCGCGCGGTGGTGGGTCAGTACCGGCTGCTGCAGCGCCTGTGGCGCAACATCGTCGACGAGACGACCGGTGAGACCACCGTCGTCGACGCCGAGCCCGACGAGGACACGCTGCGTGCCCTGCACAAGGCCATCGACGGCGTCGGCCAGGACATGGCGGCGATGCGCTTCAACACCGCCATCGCCAAGATCACCGAGCTGAACAACCACCTGACCAAGTCGGGCGGCGCGGTGTCCCGGTCGGTCGCCGAGCGACTGGTGCTGCTGGTCGCGCCGCTGGCCCCGCACATCGCCGAGGAGCTGTGGCGCAGGCTGGGCCACACCGACTCGGTGGTCCACCGGGACTTCCCGGTCGCCGACCCGGCGTACGTCGTGGACGAGACCGTGACCTGCGTCGTGCAGATCAAGGGCAAGGTCAAGGCACGCCTGGAGGTCTCCCCGTCCATCACGGACGCCGAGCTGGAGGCCCTGGCGCTGGCCGACCCCGCCGTCGTCGCGGCGCTGGGCGGTGCGGGCATCCGCAAGGTGATCGCGCGGGCGCCGAAGCTGGTGAACATCGTTCCGGCGTAAGGGGCGCGGTCCCGGGCCAACGGGCGCGGGGCCGGCGGCCTGACGGAAGCCGGCCCGCCGTCCGGTGACGGCGGCGGGCCCGGGTTTTTCCCCTACGGGCAGGTTGGGGGTTCTCAGGGAACCCTCAACCTGCCCGTTCCGTTTACGGTGGAGGGAACGACGACAACGAGGGGACCGCATGACAGCCGCGATCGTGATTCTGACGCTGCTCTTCGTCGCCTTCGTCACCCTCGGGGTCTATGTGAGCGTGAAGGCGGTCAAGGCCGCCAAGCGCGGTGTCGACCGCACCCTGAACCAGGCCCGGCGCACCGTCGAGGACACCACCCTGCGGGCGAAGAGCTACGGACAGGGCGGAGTCGTGGGGGAACTGGCGCAGTTGAGGCTGTCCCTGCGCACCTCGATGCGCGCCACCCAGGACGCCCTGGAAGCGGGCGCCGCCGAGGACGCCTCGCTCAGGGAGTCGCTGGACCTTTTCCGGAGGCTGAGCGCGCACGGGCGTGAACTGGACGACGAACTCAAGCAGATGGAGCGCGACCCGGACCGGGCCAGAGTCGCGGCACGGCTCGACGACCTGCGGGAGCGCACGCAGCGCATCACCCACTCGGCGGACTCGCTGCGGTGGGCGGCCCGCGACCGGGCGCAGAAGTTCGCCGAGGACGACCTCGCGGCGCTGAGCGCGCAGATCGACGTGGAGGCCGGGGCGCTGCGGCACTGGGCCGATGAGCCGGGCGCCGCCCCCGCTGCCGACAGCGGCCAGGGGCGCGGCCCGGCGGCAGAGCAGGGCCGGGACCGGACCGAGGTGTCATGGCCCGCCGCGCCGACGACCCAGGCGTCCGACCAGGTGTGGCCCGCAGGCGTGGACGCCGATGGTGCCGTTGACGAGGCCACCCGGCAGGCGCGTGCTGCCGGCCCCGACGCGACCGGCCGACCGGCCATCACCGCCCGGGACCCCCGGCAGGGCACCGCCTACCCCTGGCAGAAGGCGCCACGACCCGAGACCACGAACTGACGCGGACCCCGCGGCCGGCGGGGCGGGGGCCGGGCTCGACCGGCGCACGAGGCGCGAGACGGTGGTGGACGAGGGCCGGGCTGCCCTCGGACGCCGCCTGCGGGTAACCTCCCGGTCATGTCCCGCCATGTCGCCATCGTCACCGACTCAACGGCCTACCTGCCGCCGCAGACGATGGAGCAGCACGGCATCAGCGCGGTCCCGCTGACCGTCGTCCTCGGCGACCAGGCGCTGGAAGAGGGCACCGAGATCTCCGCCCGTTCACTCGCGCAGGCCCTGCAGAAACGACGGTCCGTCACCACCTCGCGGCCCAGCCCCGAGACGTTCGCCGCGCACTACCGCGCGGTCGCCGACGCCGGCGCGACGGGCATCGTCTCCCTGCACCTGTCGTCGGAGCTCTCCGGCACGTACGACGCCGCGCTGCTGGCCGCCAGGGAGGCGCCGGTGCCGGTACGGGTCGTGGACACCGGCATGATCGCCATGGCGCTCGGCTTCTGCGCGCTCGCGGCGGCCGAGGCGGCTCAGGGCGGCTGCACCCTGGACGAGGCCGTGGCGGCGGCCGAGAAGCGCGCGGCGGGCACCTCCGCGTACTTCTACGTGGACACCCTCGACTATCTGCGCAGAGGCGGGCGTATCGGCGCGGCGCAGGCGCTGTTGGGCTCGGCGCTGGCCGTGAAGCCGCTGCTGGAGCTGAGCGGAGGACGCATCGAGCCGCGCGAGAAGGTACGCACGGCGTCCAAGGCCATCGCACGGCTGGAGGAGATCGTCGTCGAGCGGGCCGGTGTCAGCCCCGTCGACATCGCCGTCCACCACCTGTCCGCGGCCGAGCGGGCCGACGCGCTCGCCGGGCGACTGCGCGAGCGCGTCCCCGGTCTGGCCGACCTGCACGTGAGCGAGGTCGGCGCCGTGATCGGTGCACACACCGGGCCGGGGTTGCTCGGAGTAGTCGTCTCCCAGCGGTGACCACGCCCAACGGGTGACCCGGTTTTCCACAATGCGCTGGTTATCCACGGAAATCGAGTGGCCTCAGCGGGTTTCGGTGAATGCGCCTACCGTGCTGAGGCATGACGAACCGAACACACTCCGTAATCACTGGCGAAGCACGGCCGCAGGGCGGGACGGCGGCGACGAATGGCCCTCGACGGACTGCCGACGGGCCGCTACGGGCTACGAGCGGTCCGGGGCGGGCTACCAGCGGTCCCGGGCGCGCACGGGGGTCGGACGGGCGGGTACGGGGCCGGGCCGTCGGAAGGCTGCGTGGAGGCAGGCGCCGTGCGGCGGTGCCCCCGGCGGTGTTGCGGCGCCGGGCCGACGCGCTGCTCGCGGGGAACGACCCACCGGCTGACGGGGCGCCGCCCGATGTGGGGGTGGCGGCTTGGGGTGCAGCGGCCTCGGGCGCGGGGGCTACTTCAGGTGCGGCGCCATCGGGTTCGGGCGCTTCGGATGCTGCGGTGTCAGGCTCGGTGGCTTCGGATGCGGCGGTGTCAGGCTCGGCCGTTTCGGGTTCGGTGGCTCCGGATGCGGAGCCTTCCGGGCCGGTGTCTCCGAATGTGGCCGCTGGGGGAGATGCCACGGATCGACCCGTGCCTCTTCCCTCGCGGGAGCGGTGGCGGCTCGCTCTGCGGGAGCGGTTGCCGGTGTGGGTGCAGGCGCGGTGCGGGCTGGAGCGGCGGACGCTGGCCGCTCTGGTCGTCGTCCTGGTCGTGAGCGCGGTGCTGGCCGGACGGTACTTCTGGGCGGGCCGCCCCGAGACCGTGCGCGCCCCCGACGTCGTCGGGCACGCGGCGCCCGAAGTGACGGGAACGGCCGGGCCACGGCCGTCCCGGCCTGCACCTCCCGGAGCGACACCGACGGGCCCGGCGGGCGTGGTCGTGGTGGACGTGAGCGGCAAGGTGCTGCGACCGGGAGTGCTGCGGTTACCCCTGGGCGCGCGGGTCGTCGACGCGCTGCGCGCGGCGGGCGGCGTCCGGCCCGGCACCGACACCACCGGGCTCAACAGGGCGCGCATCCTGGTCGACGGCGAGCAGGTCCTCGTGGGCGTACCGGCCGTCGCCGGAGCCGCAGCCGTCCCCGGGACGGTCCAGGGGGCGCCTGGGCAGGTACCGGGCGGCCCGGGCGGCGGAGGAGGGCCGATCAGCCTCAACACGGCGACGGTGGAGCAGCTCGACACCCTGCCCGGCGTCGGGCCGGTCCTGGCCCGCCACATCATCGAGCACCGTACGCGTCACGGCGGCTTCCGGTCGGTGGACGAACTGCGTGAGGTGAGGGGCATCGGCGACCGGCGCTTCGCCGACCTGCGGCCCCTCGTGCGGCCATGACGCGGGTCGTCGCGCATGCGAGGTCGGACAACCGGCTGGGCGATGCGAACCCGCGCCAGGAAGGCCCTGCCGACCTGCGGCTCGTGGCCCCGGCCCTGGCGGCGTGGGGAGCGGCGGCCGTCGCGCTGGGCACGCCCGGGTGGTGGACGGCCGTGGGCGTGGCGCTCTGCACGGCAGCGGCGGTCCTGTTGCTGGTGGGCGGGGAGCGGGGTGCACGACGAAGACGGCGGGCCAACGTCACCGCGTGCGCAGGGGTGTTGTTGTGCGCGGCGGCCGGCGCGGCCTCGGCGGGACTGCACGGCGCGGACCTGAGACGCGGGCCCCTGCCGGGACTTGCGCAGGAACACGCACGGGTCGTCGTCGACGTGACGGTCACGTCGGACCCGCGCCCTGGACGGGCCGTCGTGCGCGGCAGTCGCGCGGCCCCCTCCTCGGTCGTCCTCAACGCGGAGGTGACGAGTCTGTCGGCGCTCGACGGGACGGTCACCCGTGTGCGCACGCCTGTCCTGCTCCTGGCAAGGCCCGGCGAGGACGGTCGGCATCGCGAGGCGTGGCTGCGGCTGTTGCCCTCCACCGGGCTGCGCACCGCCGGGCGTCTGGCGCCGCCGCGACGGCCCGGAGACCCGTTCGCCGCAGTGCTGTACACGGACGCGGGCCCGCCGCGGATCGCGAGGCCGCCGACCGCGCTGCAGCGCACGGCGGGGGAGCTGCGTGCGGGGCTGCGGGCGGCGACCGACGGACTGGCGCCGGACGCCAAGGCCCTGCTGCCGGGGCTCGTCGTCGGTGACACCTCCCGCATCCCGCCGGACCTGCGCGAGGCTTTCGAGGCGACGGACCTGACGCACCTGCTTGCCGTCTCCGGTAGCAATTTCACCGTCGTGTTGCTGCTGCTCATCGGGCCCGTCGGGACCGCGTCGCATGCAGAACGCGGCGGTCTGGCTCCGCGGCTGGGCATCCCGCTGCGTGCGACGGCGATACTCGGCGGGGCCCTGACCCTCGGGTTCGTGCTGGTGTGCCGGCCCGAGCCGAGCGTGTTGCGGGCGGCGGCCTGCGGGCTGATCACCCTGCTCGCCATCGGCACGGGGCGCCGCAGGTCGCTGATCCCGGCGCTGGCGGCGGCGGTGCTGCTGCTGGTGTTGTACGAGCCGGCGCTGGCGCGTACGTACGGCTTCCTGCTGTCGGTTCTGGCGACGGGCGCGCTGCTGACAGTGGCCCCCGGTTGGAGCGCCGCCCTGCAGGCGCGCGGGGTGCCGCCGCGCATCGCGGAGGCGCTGGCCGCGGCGGGCGCGGCGCAGGCGGTGTGCGCGCCCGTGGTGGTGGTCTTCGCGGCGAGGGTCAGCCTGGTGGCGGTGCCGTGCAACCTGTTCGCCGAGTTCGCAGTGGCTCCTGCGACGATCCTCGGGTTCGCCGCACTCGCCATGGCCCCGGTGGCCATGCCCGTGGCCCGGGTGCTGGCCGAGTGCGCGGGCTGGCCCGCCGGGTGGGTGGCCTCCGTCGCCCGTACCGGGGCCGCACTGCCGGGGGCGCGGGCGGAGTGGCCGGGAGGCTGGGGCGGCGGCCTGTTGCTGGCCGTCGTGGTCGCGGCGCTCGTGCTGCTCGCCCGGCGGGCGGCGCGCCACCCGTGGGCGGCCGCCGGGTGCGCGGCGTTGCTGCTGGTCGCGGTGGTGCGGCCGGCGCCGCTCACGCGGATGGTCACGGGGTGGCCGCCGCCGGGCTGGGTGCTCGCGATGTGCGACGTGGGCCAGGGCGATGCCATGGCCCTGGCGGCCGGTGACGGTACGGCGGTCGTGGTGGACGCGGGGCCCGACCCCGAGCCGGTGGACCACTGTCTGCGCGACCTGGGCGTGCGCCGGGTGCCGATGGTGCTGCTCACGCACTTCCACGCCGACCATGTGGCCGGGCTGCCCGGGGTGCTGCGCGGCCGGCAGGTCGGGGCGATCCAGACCACCGGGCTCCTGGAACCGCCGGGCCAGGCCGCGTTCGTGCACCGGACGGCCGCGCTGGCCGGGGTTCCGGTCGTACGCGCCGGACCGGGGGAGCGGCGCCGGGCGGGGCCGCTGGACTGGCGGGTGCTCTGGCCGCCGGGCCCGGCCGCGTTCGCCGACATCGGGCAGGGCAGGAGCGTCCCGGGCCCGGAGGCGCCCGAGGGTCCGAACGACGCGAGCGTCACCGTGCTCGTCCGTGCCGTGGGCGGGGTGAGCCTGCTGCTCCTGGGCGATCTGGAGCCGCCCGCACAGCGGGGCCTGACCCGGGCTCACCCGGAACTGCCGCCGGTCGACGTGCTGAAGGTCGCCCATCACGGGTCGGCGCACCAGGACCCGGGCCTGTTGCGCAGGGTCAGACCCAGGCTGGCGCTGGTGTCGGCCGGCCGGGACAACCCGTACGGCCACCCCTCGCCCCGTACCGTCGACGCCCTGCTGGCCGGGGGAGCGGCGGTGCTCCGCACCGACCGGGACGGCGCCGTCGCGGTGACCGGCGCGGGACCACACCTGCGTGCCGTCGCAGCCGGGCGGGGACCGAGGGCACCCGATGAACGGTGGCCGACGGGCGGAGCGCGGAGGTGCACTCGCCTGGCTGACCGCGTACGGCTCCGGTTGAGCCGGCCGCCGACCTCGCGCGGGGCGCGTGCGGCTCCGGTCGGCCGGCCGTCGGCCCCGTACAGGTGCGTGCCGCTCCGGTCGAGTCGGCCGCCAGCACCGGCTGCCGAGCCGTACGGACGTGGGTGGCTCCGGTTGGGCCTCGGCCGGCTGCCCCGTCAGGCGCGTGTGGGCCGCCGCACCGGCTGCCGCCGCCGTATGGGTCCGTACGGCTTCGGTGCCGGGGGCCTGGGCCGGGTGGGGCCTGCGGTCAGACCAGCCAGGTGCCGTTGCGCATCAGGAGGCGGTCGGGGAGTTCGTTCTCCTCGCGCCAGGCCTTCACGGTGCGGGGCGTCACGCGGAGGTAGACCCACTCCGCGCGATCGCGCGGGTCCCAGCCCAGCGTCTCGGCGAAGGCGTCCGCGGCCTCCCTCGGCAGGTCCGGGCCCTCGACCGCCTCGGCGTCGCCGTCGATGAGCACGACGTCTCGTGTGTGGCCGAGGCTCAGGCGGACCCGGCCGCGCGGGGAGACATTGCGGGCCGTGGGGGTGGTGCGCCGGGTCGAGATCAGCAGAGCGCCGCCGTGCTGGACGAACGACAGCGGCACGAGGAACGGTTCGCCCGGGCCGCCCGCCGTGGCGACCCAGACGTCCTCGTCCTTCTCCAGGCGCGTGAGGACGTCCTGCTTGCGCTGCTCGCGGCTCCGGGCCGGCTCATGGACCGTCATGGGCGCACCGTAAGGGCGGTGTCGGTCCCGTCGCCTCGGGCTTCGGGACCGTTCCGCGGATGCGGTGGACCTAGGACCGGGGCTGCGCGGTTCATGAGGGCGGACCTGGGCGTTCGGGCCGTTCGGGGACGTTGAAGAATGGTGCCGTGAATGAAGAGAACGACACGAACGACGCACGACACGTGCTGGTGCTGCCCGACCGGGACGCGGCGGAGGAGGCCGCCGAGGCCCTCGGCGAGCGCTTCGAGCTGGACGAGGACCCCCAGCTCATCAGGGAGGCCCTGGCCGGGGAGGACGACGCCGAGGACGCCCAGTGGCTGGTCGTCGTCGAGGACCCGGACGGCCGGCTCTCCGCGGCCGAGCTGGACGACTTCGCCGCCGAGTGGGACGGCTGGCGCGAGGAGCCGTAGGCCGCCGGGCGGCGCACGGGGCGGGGGCGCTGTCGGTGGGCCGTGGGATGCTGGTTCACGATGGCCACCAAGAACTCGACCGACGATCCCCTCGCCCCCGTGACGCTCGCCGTGGGCCAGGAGGACCTGCTCCTGGACCGCGCGGTGCAGCAGGTGGTGGCGGCCGCCCGGGCGGCCGACGCCGACACGGACGTCCGTGATCTGACCGCGGACCAGCTCCAGCCCGGCACGCTGGCGGAGTTGACCAGCCCGTCGCTCTTCGCCGAGCGCAAGGTCCTGGTCGTGCGGAACGCCCAGGACCTCTGCACGGACACGGTCAAGGACGTCAAGGCGTACCTGGCGGCGCCCGTCGAGGACATCTCCCTCGTCCTGCTCCACGCGGGCGGAGCCAAGGGCAAGGGCCTGCTGGACGCCGCCCGCAAGGCGGGGGCCCGGGAGGTCGCCTGCCCGAAGACGACGAAGCCGGCGGAGCGGCTGACGTTCGTGCGGCAGGAGTTCCGCGCCGTCGGGCGGTCGGCGACGCCTGAGGCGTGCCAGGCCCTCGTCGACGCGATCGGCAGCGATCTGCGGGAGCTGGCCAGCGCGGTCTCGCAGCTCACGGCGGACGTCGAGGGCACGATCGACGAGGCCGTCGTCGGCCGCTACTACACGGGCCGGGCGGAGGCGTCGAGCTTCAACGTCGCCGACCGGGCGGTCGAGGGCCGCGCGGCGGAGGCCCTGGAGGCGTTGCGCTGGTCCCTCGCGACCGGAGTCGCCCCCGTCATGATCACCAGCGCCCTCGCGCAGGGCGTCAGGGCGATCGGCAAGCTCTCCTCGGCCCGTGGCGGTCGCCCCGCCGACCTGGCCCGCGAGCTGGGCATGCCGCCGTGGAAGATCGACCGGGTGCGCCAGCAGATGCGTGGCTGGACCCCGGACGGCGTCGCCGTGGCCCTGCGCGCCATCGCGGAGGCCGACGCGGGCGTCAAGGGCGGCGGGGACGACCCCGAGTACGCCCTGGAGAAGGCGGTCGTCACCATCGCGCGGGCGGCCCGCTCCCGCCGCTGAGGGCCGACGGTCCGGCGCGCGCCCCGAAGGCCCCGTCCCCGCGGAGGTCCCCACGCGCAGTGCCCGCACGCCCATTCGCCTGCGCGTTCCGCTCACGCCCAGGCATGCCGAAGGCCCCGTACCCCGAAGACCCCGTCCCCGCGGAGGTCCCCGCACGCAGTGTCCGCACGCCCACTCACCTGTGCGTCCCGCTCACGCCCACGCTCCCCGAAGGCCCCGCCCCCCGTAAGGCCGCACCCGCAGACGCCCCCACCCGCGGACGCCCCCACCCGCGGAGGCACCCACCCGCAGCGCCTGCACGCCCACCCACCCGCGCGCGTCCCACCCCCCGGCGCGTCCCACCCCTCCCGCGCGTCCCACCCCCCGGTGCGCCCCGCACACCCCGTGCGCCCAACGCACCCCATGCGCCCCGCATACCCCCAGGCACGCCGAAGGCCCCGGTGGCGTCCTGGGGAAGGACGGCCGCCGGGGCCTTCGGGTCACGATGGTGAGCCCGTACCCGCGTGGCGAACGCAGGCCGCGTACGGACTCGGGATGTGCCGGTCGGGAGCGGATGAGAGGGCCCGCTTCGGTCCCTTCCGGCGATCAAGTCGTTCCGTCCGTCACTTCACGGGGACGAGCCCCCGAAGGTCGGGAAGGAGGGTCCGGGCTTGCGCCCGGGGAGCGGGTGCTCAGCCCTGCAGGGAGGCAACCTTGGAAGCCAGCGCCGACTTCTTGTTGGCGGCGGCGTTCTTGTGGATGACACCCTTGGAGACAGCCTTGTCGAGCTTGCGGGCGGCCTCGCGAGCGGCCACGGTGGCCTTCTCGACGTCGCCGGCGGCGGCAGCCTCACGGGCCTTGCGGATAGCGGTCTTGAGCGACGACTTGACGGCCTTGTTACGCAGGCGCGCCTTCTCGTTCGTCTTGTTCCGCTTCATCTGGGACTTGATGTTCGCCACGAAAGAGCCTTTTCAGGTTCGTAAGGATTTTTCGATTGCGTCCCGCGGCTGAGAGGGCCCACGAGACACAGCTGCCCAGGCTACCAGGAGCCCTCGGAGCGGCCCAAACCGAGCGCACGTCGCCGTCCGTGGGACCATGGAACCTACGTATCGATCCGACGTCGACCCGAGCAGGGACGCCAGGCCTGCGCCCGGCGTCTCGAGAATCAGGACCCTGCGTGCCCGCGACCCCTACCCACGTGCCCGAGCCGAGCCGTACCGACCCGGCACTGATCCGCAATTTCTGCATCATCGCGCACATCGACCACGGCAAGTCCACGCTTGCCGACCGGATGCTCCAGCTGACCGGTGTGGTCGAGCAGCGGCAGATGCGCGCTCAGTATCTCGACCGCATGGACATCGAGCGCGAGCGCGGCATCACGATCAAGTCCCAGGCCGTCCGGCTGCCCTGGGCCCCCACCGAGGGTGAGCACCAGGGCAAGACCCACATCCTCAACATGATCGACACCCCGGGCCACGTCGACTTCACCTACGAGGTGTCCCGCTCCCTCGCGGCCTGCGAGGGCACGATCCTCCTCGTCGACGCCGCCCAGGGCATCGAGGCGCAGACCCTCGCCAACCTCTACCTGGCGATGGAGAACGACCTCACGATCGTCCCGGTCCTCAACAAGATCGACCTGCCGGCCGCGCAGCCGGAGAAGTTCGCCGAGGAGCTGGCCAACCTCGTCGGCTGCGAGCCGGACGACGTGCTGCGCGTCTCCGCGAAGACCGGCCTCGGCGTCGAGGCGCTGCTGGACCGTGTCGTCAAGGACGTCCCGGCCCCGGTCGGTGTCGCCGACGCGCCCGCACGCGCGATGATCTTCGACTCGGTGTACGACTCGTACCGCGGCGTCGTGACGTACGTCCGTGTCGTCGACGGACAGCTCAACAAGCGCGAGCGCATCCGGATGATGTCGACCGGCGCCACGCACGAGCTGCTGGAGATCGGCACCAACTCGCCGGAGATGCTCGCCGCCGACGGCCTCGGCGTGGGCGAGGTGGGCTACCTGATCACCGGTGTGAAGGACGTCCGCCAGTCCAAGGTCGGTGACACGATCACCAGCCAGGCCAAGGGCGCCACGGAGGCGCTGGGCGGCTACAAGGACCCCAAGCCGATGGTGTTCTCCGGCCTCTACCCGCTGGACGGCTCCGACTATCCGGAGCTGCGCGACGCCCTCGACAAGCTCCAGCTGAACGACGCCGCCCTGGTGTACGAGCCGGAGACCTCCGCGGCCCTCGGCTTCGGCTTCCGCGTCGGCTTCCTGGGCCTGCTGCACCTCGACGTGATCCGTGAGCGGCTGGAGCGCGAGTTCGGCCTCGACCTGATCGCCACCGCGCCCAACGTGGTCTACCGGGTGATCATGGAGGACGGCTCCGAGCACATCGTCACCAACCCGAGCGAGTTCCCCGAGGGCAAGATCAGCGAGGTGTACGAGCCGGTCGTGCGCGCCACGATCCTCGCGCCCTCCGAGTTCATCGGCTCGATCATGGAGCTGTGCCAGAACCGGCGCGGCACGCTCCTCGGCATGGACTACCTGTCGGAGGACCGGGTCGAGATCCGCTACACCCTGCCGCTCGCCGAGATCGTCTTCGACTTCTTCGACCAGCTGAAGTCCAAGACCCGCGGCTACGCCTCGCTCGACTACGAGCCCACCGGCGAGCAGGCGTCCAGCCTGGTCAAGGTGGACATCCTGCTGCACGGCGACAAGGTCGACGCCTTCTCGGCGATCACCCACAAGGACGCGGCGTACGCGTACGGCGTGCGGCTCGTCGCCAAGCTGCGCGAGCTGATCCCGCGGCAGGCCTTCGAGGTGCCCATCCAGGCCGCCATCGGCTCCCGGGTCATCGCCCGCGAGACCATCCGCGCCATCCGCAAGGACGTCCTCGCCAAGTGCTACGGCGGTGACATCTCCCGTAAGCGGAAGCTGCTGGAGAAGCAGAAGGAAGGCAAGAAGCGGATGAAGATGGTCGGTTCCGTGGAGGTCCCGCAGGAGGCCTTCATCGCGGTGCTGTCCAGCGACGAGTCCGCGGGCAAGGGCAAGAAGTAAGGGCAAGAAGCAGGGCGCCGGTAAGGGCAAGAAGCAGGGCGCCGGTAAGGGCAGAAGTAGGTCGGTAAGGGCGAGAAGGAGGAGCCCTGGCCGGCCGCCCCTCGCGCCGCGCGGCGGCGCGCACGGCATGCGGAGGCGCTCGTCCGGAAGACGGACGGGCGCCTCCGGCTTTTTCACGGTGGGCGCACAGTCGTTATGAACCGGGTATGAATCACGAGGCCGCAGCCCCTTACGCGGCGGAGCACGGCGCTCTAACCTGATGCCGCTCGGTGGTTACTCGCGAGTTAAACAAACCTGCCGTTCAGCCCGCCTTTCACGCAGCAGTGAACAGCCCGCACTCAATGCGGCTCTGCCCAGCCCGCCGGAGGACGCCGTGAGCGACACCCAGACCCTGATCGAGAACCGGCCGCCCTCCGTGGCGACCCTCTTCCTTGAGCGCGTGGCGAAGACCCCCGACGCGGAGGCCTACCGCTACCCGGTGCCGTCGGCCTCGGGCCAGGGCCCCGACGAGTGGCGGTCGCTGAGCTGGGGGCAGGCCGCCGAGCGGGTGTACGCCATCGCGGCCGGCCTCATCGACCTCGGCGTACGGCCCGAGGAGCGCGTCGCCCTCGCCTCGTCCACCCGCGTGGAGTGGATCCTGTCCGACCTCGGCGTCATGTGCGCCGGCGCCGCCACCACCACCGTCTACCCGCAGACGAACGCCGAGGAGTGCGCGTACATCCTCGCCGACTCCGAGAGCCGCATCCTGATCGCGGAGGACGCGGCGCAGCTCGCCAAGGCCCGTGAGCGCCGCGCCGACCTGCCGGACCTGCGCCACGTCATCGTGATCGACACGGCCGCGGCCACCTCGGGCGAGCCGGCCGAGGGCGAGCCGGAGGGCTGGGTCCTGTCCCTCGCCGATCTGGAGGAGCGCGGCCGGGCGCACCTGGAGAAGCACCCGGAGGCCGTCAAGGAGCGCGTGGCCGCCATCCGTTCCGACCAGCTCGCCACGCTGATCTACACCTCCGGCACCACCGGCCGCCCCAAGGGCGTGCGCCTGCCGCACGACAACTGGTCGTACATGGCCAAGGCCACCACCGCGACCGGCCTGATCCGCGAGGACGACGTGCAGTACCTGTGGCTGCCGCTCGCGCACGTCTTCGGCAAGGTGCTGACGTCCGGGCAGATCGAGGTCGGCCACGTCACCGCCGTCGACGGCCGCATCGACAAGATCGTCGAGAACCTGCCGGTCGTCCAGCCGACCTACATGGCGGCCGTGCCCCGGATCTTCGAGAAGGTCTACAACGGAGTCGCGGCCAAGGCACGGGCCGGTGGCGGCGCCAAGTACAAGATCTTCCAGTGGGCGGCGGGTGTGGCGCGCGAGTACGCCAAGGTCACCCAGGACAACTTCCGGCGCACCGGCCAGGCCACCGCGCCCTTCGGCCTCACCGTCCAGCACAAGATCGCCGACGCGCTCGTCTACTCCAAGCTGCGCGCGGCTTTCGGCGGGCGGCTGCGCGCCGCCGTGTCGGGATCCGTGGCCCTCGCGCCCGAGATCGGCTTCTTCTTCTCCGGCGCCGGCATCCACATCCTGGAGGGCTACGGCCTGACGGAGTCCAGCGCGGCCAGCTTCGTCAACCCGGGCGAGGCCTACCGCACCGGCACGGTCGGCAAGCCGCTGCCCGGCTGCGAGGTGCGCATCGCCGACGACGGCGAGATCCTGCTGCGCGGCCCCGGCATCATGGAGGGCTACCACAAGCTGCCCGAGAAGACCGCCGAGGTGCTGGAGCCGGACGGCTGGTTCCACACCGGCGACATCGGCGAGCTGTCCCCCGACGGCTACCTGCGCATCACCGACCGCAAGAAGGACCTCTTCAAGACCTCCGGCGGCAAGTACATCGCGCCGACGGAGATCGAGGGCCACTTCAAGGCGCTGTGCCCGTTCGTCTCCAACATCGTCGTGCTCGGCGCCGACCGGAACTTCTGCACCGCGCTCATCGCGCTCGACGAGCCCACCCTCCAAGGCTGGGCGGCGGAGCACGGCCTGAGCGGCCGCTCGTACGCCGAGCTGGTCGCGACGCAGCAGGTCAAGGACCTCGTCCAGGGCTATGTCGACCGGCTCAACGAGGGGCTGCAGCGCTGGCAGACGATCAAGAAGTTCCGCCTCCTGCCGCGTGACCTCGACGTCGAGCACGGCGAGCTGACCCCCAGCCTCAAGCTGAAGCGGCCGGTCGTGGAGCGCGAGTACAAGCACCTCATCGAGGAGATGTACGAGGGCGCCCGCGAGGCGTGACGCAGGCACGGTGAGGGGGACCCCCGCGGTCCCCCTCACCGCTCGGCGCCCGGTCCGGCGGCGGTGACGGACAATGGACCTCATGCCTTCCGTACTGCCCGACGGCGAGCCCATGCCCGAGGACGGCGCGCTGCCCGCGTCCGCCCTGCTCGGGGCCGGTGAGCGACCCCTCGGGTTCTATCTGCACGTGCCGTACTGCGCGACCCGCTGCGGCTACTGCGACTTCAACACCTACACCGCCACCGAGCTGCGCGGCTCCGGCGGCGTCCTGGCGTCCCGCGACAACTACGCGGCGACGCTGACCGACGAGGTCCGGCTCGCCCGCAAGGTCCTGGGCGACGACCCGCGTCCCGTACGGACGGTCTTCGTCGGCGGCGGCACGCCCACGCTGCTCGCCGCGGCGGACCTGGTGCGGATGCTCGGCGCCATCCGCGACGAATTCGGGCTCGCCGACGACGCGGAGATCACCACGGAGGCCAACCCGGAGTCCGTCGACCCGGCCTACCTGGCCGCGCTCCGTGAGGGCGGCTTCAACCGCATCTCCTTCGGCATGCAGAGCGCCCGGCAGCACGTCCTGAAGGTCCTGGACCGCACCCACACCCCGGGCCGCCCCGAGGCCTGCGTCGCCGAGGCCCGCGCCGCCGGTTTCGACCACGTCAACCTGGACCTGATCTACGGCACCCCCGGTGAGAGTGACGACGACTGGCGGGCCTCGCTCGACGCGGCGATCGGCGCGGGCCCCGACCACGTCTCCGCGTACGCGCTCATCGTCGAGGAGGGCACCCAGCTCGCCCGCCGCATCCGGCGGGGAGAGGTGCCGATGACGGACGACGACGTGCACGCCGACCGGTACCTGATCGCCGACTCCGTCCTCGCCGAGGCCGGCTACCACTGGTACGAGGTGTCGAACTGGGCCACGTCCGAGTCCGGCCGGTGCCTGCACAACGAGCTGTACTGGCGCGGCGCCGACTGGTGGGGCGCGGGTCCCGGCGCGCACAGCCACGTCGGCGGCGTGCGCTGGTGGAACGTCAAGCACCCGGGCGCCTACGCGGCGGCCCTCGCCGAGGGGCGCTCGCCCGGAGCCGGGCGCGAGGTCCTGTCCGGCGAGGACCGGCGCGTCGAGCGCGTCCTGCTGGAGCTGCGGCTCCGCGAGGGCTGCCCCCTCGCGCTGCTGAAGCCCGCCGGGCTGGCCGCCGCCGAGCAGGCGGTAAGGGACGGGCTCCTGGAGGCCGCCCCTTACACGGAGGGCCGTGCGGTCCTCACCCTGCGCGGCCGGCTGCTCGCGGACGCGGTGGTGCGGGACCTGGTGGACTGACCGGGAAACCCCGGAGCGGCGGGGACGACGCCCTGCTCGGCCGTGTCGAAGTCCTGATCTACGGATCGCCTCCGCGTGTGCGGAGAGCGATCCGCCAAGCCCAGCGGGCCGACGACTCGGAGGGCTTCAGGACACGGTCACGTGATCGATGAGGCGCTCGACGCATCCCAGCAGCGCCGGCTCCAGGTCCTTGTACGAGCGGACGGCGCCCAGGATCCGCTGCCACGCCGCGCCCGTGTTCTCCGGCCAGCCCAGGGCCCGGCACACGCCCGTCTTCCAGTCCTGGCCGTGCGGGACGCGGGGCCACTCCGGGATGCCCAGCGACGAGGGCTTCACGGCCTCCCACACGTCGACGTACGGGTGCCCCACGACCAGCACGTGGGGGCCCGTGACCGACGCGGCGATACGGGACTCCTTGGAGCCCGGCACGAGGTGGTCCACCAGGACGCCCAGCCGGGCGTCCGGCCCCGGCGAGAACTCCGCGACGACGGCCGGCAGGTCGTCGACGCCCTCCAGGTACTCCACGACCACGCCCTCCACGCGCAGGTCGTCGCCCCACACGCGCTCCACCAGTTCGGCGTCGTGGCGGCCCTCGACGTAGATCCGCCCCGCCCGCGCCACCCGGGCCCGCGCGCCCGGCACGGCGACCGACCCGGAGGCCGTACGGGACGGGCGCACCGGCGCCGCGCCCCGGGGCCTGACCAGCGTGACCGGACGCCCCTCCAGCAGGAACCCGCGCGGCACCAGCGGGAACACCCGGTGCTTGCCGAACCGGTCCTCCAGCGTCACCGTGCCCGCTTCGCAGCGGATCACCGCCCCGCAGAAGCCGGTCGCCACCTCCTCCACCACGAGGTCCGGCTCGGCGGGGACCTCCGGGACGGGGGCCGTCTTCTTCCAGGGAGCGGTGAGATCGGGGTCGTACTGGCGCATGGGCTCTCTCTGCGAGGTCCGGGGGAGGGCGGCTGCCGGGGGTCCAGGGGTTGTCCCCCGGAAAATGCGGTCAGGGAGGGGTCGGATCGGGGTCGTGGCTGCGCATTCGCCAGACGCTACGACACGCCCGCCGCGTACGGCACCCCGAACCGCCGTCCACGACCACCCCGAACCGCCGCCCACGGCCGACACACCGCACCGCCCCTACGGCACCCCGAACCGCCGCGCCAGTGTCTCCCGTTGGGCGCGGACGAACGCCGCGTCGACGACCGCCCCGTGCCCCGGCACGTACCGCGCGTCCTCGCCGCCCAGCTGCAGCAGCCGGTCCAGCGCGGCCGGCCAGCGCGACGGGATCGCGTCCGGGCCGGCCTGGGGGTCGCCCGACTCCTCCACCAGGTCCCCGCAGAACACCACCTCGGGCGAGCCGCCCGCCCCCGGCACCAGCAGCGCCAGGTCGTGCCCCGTGTGGCCGGGCCCCACGTTCGCCAGCAGCACCTGCCGGCCGCCCAGGTCCAGCGTCCACTCGCCGCACACCAGGTGGTGCGGGTGCACCAGCACGTCCGTCGCCTCGTGCGCGTCCCCCGGGGCCACCCCGTGGCGTACGGCGTCGTACCGCAGCGCGTCCCGGTCGCGGGACAGCACCTCGTCCACCCCCACCGCGCCGAACACCTGGGCCCCGGCGAAGGCCGCGGCGCCCAGCACGTGATCGAAGTGCGGGTGGCTCAGTGCGATGTGCGTCACCCGCCGCCCGCCCAGCAGCCGCTGCACCTGGCCGCGCAGCTCGGCGCCCTCGCGGAGGGTCGAGCCCGCGTCGTACAGCAGGGCCCCCTCCTCGCCCACGACGAGCGCCGTCGTCGCGTCCCACACGGGCAGCCGGCGGCGCCCCACGCCCTCGGCGAGCCGTTCCCAGCCGAAGTCTTCCCAACGGACGTCCATACCGCGACGCTAGCGGCAACGACCGGCGTGGGCGCGCGGTAGCGTGGTCGGCCGTCCGCGCCGGGCCCGGCCGCCCTTGCCAGGCAATGACCTCGTCGCCGTACACTGGCCGCGGGGATGATTGGCACTCGAACATGGCGAGTGCCAGAGCACACGGCCCGTGAGGGCATGAAGCGAAAGCCAGCTGGAGGTGCGCGCGATGCTCAGCGAACGCAGACTCGAGGTGCTGCGCGCCATCGTCCAGGACTACGTCGGGACGGAGGAGCCGGTCGGCTCCAAGGCGCTCACCGAGCGGCACAACCTCGGCGTCTCGCCGGCCACCGTGCGCAACGACATGGCCGTGCTGGAGGAGGAAGGGTTCATCGCCCAGCCCCACACCAGCGCCGGCCGCATCCCCACGGACAAGGGCTACCGCCTCTTCGTCGACAAGCTCGCCGGAGTCAAGCCGCTGTCGCCGCCGGAGCGCCGGGCCATCCAGAACTTCCTGGACGGCGCGGTCGACCTCGACGACGTCGTGGGCCGTACGGTGCGGCTGCTGGCGCAGCTGACCCGGCAGGTCGCGGTCGTGCAGTACCCGTCCCTGACACGCTCGACCGTGCGGCACGTGGAGCTGCTGTCGCTGGCCCCGGCCCGGCTGATGCTCGTCCTGATCACGGACACCGGGCGGGTGGAGCAGCGCATGGTCGACTGCCCCGCCCCCTTCGGCGAGACGTCCGTGGCCGACCTGCGGGCCCGGCTGAACAGCCGGGTCGTGGGACGGCGCTTCACCGACGTGCCGAGGCTGGTGCAGGACCTCCCCGAGTCGTTCGAGAACGAGGACCGGGGGACGGTCTCCACGGTGCTTGCGACCCTGCTGGAGACGCTGGTGGAGGAGACCGAGGAGCGTCTGGTGATCGGCGGCACCGCCAACCTGACGCGCTTCGGGCACGACTTCCCGCTGACCATCCGGCCGGTGCTGGAGGCGCTGGAGGAGCAGGTCGTGCTCCTCAAGCTGCTGGGCGAGGCGACGGACCCGGCGATGACCGTACGCATCGGGCACGAGAACGCCCACGAGGGCCTCAACTCCACGTCCGTCGTCGCGGTCGGCTACGGTTCGGGCGACGAGGCGGTCGCCAAACTCGGCGTGGTCGGACCGACCCGCATGGACTACCCCGGAACGATGGGAGCGGTACGCGCAGTGGCACGTTACGTCGGACAGATCCTGGCGGAGTCGTAAGTGGCCACGGACTATTACGCCGTACTCGGCGTGCGCCGCGACGCGTCCCAGGACGAGATCAAGAAGGCCTTCCGGAGGCTCGCCCGCGAGCTGCACCCGGATGTGAACCCCGATCCGAAGACGCAGGAGCGGTTCAAGGAGATCAACGCCGCGTACGAGGTGTTGTCGGATCCGCAGAAGAAGCAGGTCTACGACCTCGGCGGCGACCCGCTGTCGTCGGCCGGCGCCGGTGCGGGCGCGGGCGGCTTCGGCGCGGGCGGCTTCGGCAACTTCTCCGACATCATGGACGCCTTCTTCGGTACGGCGTCCCAGCGCGGGCCCCGCTCGCGCACGCGGCGCGGCCAGGACGCCATGATCCGGCTGGAGGTCGAGCTCGACGAGGCGGCCTTCGGCACGACGAAGGACATCCAGGTCGACACGGCCGTCGTCTGCACCACCTGCTCCGGCGAGGGCGCAGCGCCCGGCACGTCGGCGCAGACCTGCGACATGTGCCGCGGCCGCGGTGAGGTCTCGCAGGTCACGCGGTCCTTCCTGGGCCAGGTCATGACGTCCCGCCCCTGCCCGCAGTGCCAGGGCTTCGGCACGGTCGTGCCCACGCCGTGCCCCGAGTGCGCGGGCGACGGGCGCGTCCGGTCGCGGCGCACGCTGACCGTCAAGATCCCGGCCGGTGTCGACAACGGCACGCGGATCCAGCTCGCCGGCGAGGGCGAGGTCGGCCCGGGCGGCGGCCCGGCGGGCGACCTGTACGTGGAGATCCACGAGCTGCCGCACCCGGTGTTCCAGCGGCGCGGCGACGATCTGCACTGCACGGTGACCATCCCGATGACGGCGGGCTCGCTCGGCACGAAGGTGCCGCTGGAGACGCTCGACGGCGTGGAGGAGGTCGACATCCGTCCGGGTACGCAGTCGGGCCAGTCCATCCCGCTGCACGGCCGGGGCGTCACGCACCTGCGGGGCGGCGGCCGGGGCGACCTGATCGTCCACGTCGAGGTGCAGACGCCCACGAAGCTGGACCCGGAGCAGGAGCGCCTGCTGCGGGAGCTGGCCAAGCTGCGCGGCGAGGAGCGGCCGATGGGCCAGTTCGCGCCGGGCCAGCAGGGCCTGTTCTCGCGCCTGAAGGACGCGTTCAACGGGCGGTAGCCCGCGCCCGTGCTGTCCGGGGGCGGCCCCGGACAGCACGGCCTACGGCCCGCGGCCCGATGCCGTGCGTACGCCCGCCGCCGACGGCGGGCGTCGGCGTACGAGGGCGGAACCCGTAGTGGCCGGGCCGGGCTCGGAATCGGGGATTCGGCGTCGTGCCGGGGGCGTGACACCATGCCTGCATGTCCTCCGTCATGCCCCCCGCGCTGACCGGCCTCTGCCGCTATCCGATCGTGCAGGCCCCCATGGCCGGCGGTGCCTCCTGCCCCAGCCTTGCCGCCGCGGTGTCAGGCGCCGGCGGCCTCGGGTTCCTGGCGGCCGGGTACAAGACGGCCGACGGGATGTACCAGGAGGTCAAACAGGTCCGCGGGCTCACCCCCCGGCCCTTCGGCGTCAACCTGTTCATGCCGCAGTCCGGGCAGGCCGACCCCGCCGCCGTCGAGGTGTACCGCCAGCAGCTGGCCGGTGAGGCCGGCTGGTACGGCACCCCCCTCGGCGACCCCGACGCGGGGCGCGACGACGGGTACGAGGCCAAGCTGGCCATCCTGCTCGACGACCCCGTACCGGTCGTGTCCTTCACGTTCGGCTGCCCCAGCGCCGAAACCCTGGAGTCCTTCGCCCGCGTCGGCACGTACACCGTCGTCACGGTCACCTCGCCGGAGGAGGCCCGCGCGGCCGAGCGCGCGGGGGCGCACGCCGTGTGCGTCCAGGGCATCGAGGCCGGCGGCCACCAGGGCACGCACCGGGACGACCCGGCGAACGGCTGCTCGGGCACAGGCCTGCTGTCACTGATCGCGCAGGTGCGGGAGGCCGTACAGCTGCCGATGATCGCAGCGGGCGGCCTCATGCGCGGCAGCCAGATCGCCGCCGTCCTCGCGGCCGGCGCCGAGGCCGCCCAGCTCGGCACGGCGTTCCTGGTGTGCCCGGAGTCCGGCGCCCACGCCCTGCACAAGCGGGCCATGACGGACCCGCTGTTCAACCGCACCGAGCTGACCAGGGCGTTCTCCGGCCGCCCGGCCCGCGGCCTGGTCAACCGGTTCATGCGCGAGCACGGCCCGTACGCCCCCGCCGCGTACCCCGAGGTGCACCACCTCACCAGCGGCCTGCGCAAGGCCGCCGCCAAGGCCGGCGACCCGCAGGGCATGGCCCTGTGGGCCGGCCAGTGCCACCGCATGGCCCGCGAGCTGCCGGCCGGACAGCTCGTCGAGGTCCTCCACTCCGAACTCCAGTCGGCCGTCGCCGCACTGGCCCTGCGAGGTGCTTCATGACCGCCCCCGTCTTCGTCGTCGACGACCTCACCGCCGCCGCGCCCGGCGGAACGATCACCCTCGACGGGCCGGAGGGCCGGCACGCCGTCTCCGTACGGCGGCTGCACGCGGGCGAGGAGATCGTCCTGACGGATGGCGCGGGCCGCGGCGCGTACGGCACCGTCGCCGCCGTCGAGGGCAAGGACCGGCTCGACGTCGCCGTCACCGACGTCCGCACCGAGCCCGCGCCCCGACCACGCATCACGGTCGTCCAGGCCCTCCCCAAGGGTGACAGGGGCGAGCTGGCCGTCGAGACGATGACCGAGACCGGCGTCGACGCGGTCGTGCCGTGGGCGGCGGCCCGGTGCATCACGCAGTGGAAGGGCGAGCGGGGCCTGAAGGCCCTCGCCAAGTGGCGCGCCACGGCCCGCGAGGCCGGCAAGCAGTCGCGCAGGCTCCGCTTCCCGGAGGTCGCCGACGCGGCGACCACCAAGCAGGTCGCCCAGCTGCTCGCCGCCGCCGACTTCGCCGCCGTCCTCCACGAGGAGGGCGCCGAACCCCTGGCCACCGCCGAGCTGCCCGCCACCGGCGAGATCGTCCTCGTCGTGGGCCCCGAGGGCGGGGTGTCGCCCGACGAGCTGGCGGCGTTCGCCGAGGCGGGCGCGAAGCCGTACCGGCTGGGCCGCAGCGTCCTGCGCACCTCCACCGCCGGCACGGCCGCCACGGCCCTCCTGCTGGGCCGCACCGGCCGCTGGTCGTGACCGGCCGCCGGCTCCCAAGGCGCTCCGCGGCGGGACGGGCCGCCCGCCCCCAGGACCGCCCACGACGGAACCGGCGGTCCGCCCGGGTGGGCGGATAGGGTACGGACGTATCTGTCGTCCGAGACGAGGAGGGGCCGGAGCATGGCCGGAGAGCCGCAGAGCGACTGTCTGTTCTGCAAGATCGTCGTGGGGGAGGTTCCGGCGACGATCGTCCGTGAGACGGAGACGACCGTGGCCTTCCGGGACATAAACCCCCAGGCGCCCACGCACGTCCTGGTCATCCCCAAGGTCCACCACCCCGACGCCGGCACGCTCGCCGCCGCCGAACCGGCCGTCGCCGCCGACGTGTTGCGCGAGGCCGCCGAGGTCGCCGCCCAGGAGAAGATCGACGGCACGGGCTTCCGGATCGTCTTCAACACCGGCACCGGCGCGGGCCAGACCGTCTTCCACGCGCACGCCCACGTCCTCGGCGGCCGCGGCCTCGAATGGCCTCCCGGGTAACCACGTGTCGGTACGAGAACTCGTCGTGCTGGGCACCGCCAGCCAGGTGCCCACACGTCACCGCAACCACAACGGCTACCTGCTGCGCTGGGACGGCGAGGGCATCCTCTTCGACCCCGGCGAGGGCACCCAGCGCCAGATGCTGCGCGCCGGTGTCGCCGCGCACGACATCCACCGCATCTGCGTCACGCACTTCCACGGCGACCACTCGCTGGGCCTCGCCGGGGTGATCCAGCGGATCAACCTCGACCAGGTCCCGCACCCGGTCGCCGCCCACTACCCGGCCAGCGGCCAGCGGTTCTTCGAGCGCCTGCGGTACGCCACGGCCTACCGCGAGCGGGCCGAGATCGCCCCAGCGCCGGTCGCCGCCGACGGGGTCGTGGCAGCCACACCCGCGTACACCCTGGAGGCGCGGCGGCTGTCCCACCCCGTCGAGTCCTTCGGCTACCGGATCACCGAGCCCGACGGGCGCCGCATACTGCCGGAGAAGCTCGCCGCGCACGGCATCGCGGGCCCCGACGTGGGGCTGCTCCAGCGCACGGGCGAGCTGCGCGGCGTACGGCTCGACGAGGTCAGCGAACTGCGGCGCGGGCAGCGCTTCGCGTTCATCATGGACACGCGCCTGTGCGACGGCGTGCACGCGCTCGCCGAGGGCTGCGACCTGCTCGTCATCGAGTCCACGTTCCTCGACGAGGAGGAGGACCTGGCGGTCGAGCACGGGCATCTGACGGCCGGACAGGCGGCGTCCGTCGCCCGCGACGCCGGTGTCCGCCACCTCGTGCTCACGCACTTCTCCCAGCGGTACGACGACCCGTCCCGGTTCGAACGGCAGGCCCGCGAGGCGGGTTTCGACGGCGAACTGACCATTGCCCAGGACCTGGTCCGGGTGCCTCTCCCGAAGCGTTCCTAGGGACGACACACGATGCATCTCCCCGGCGGCCTCCCCAAGGCCGAACTGCACCTGCACATCGAGGGCACCCTCGAACCCGAGCTCGCCTTCGCCCTCGCCGCCCGCACGGCGTCCGCCTGCCGTACGCGGACACCGAGGAGCTGCGCCAGGCGTACCGTTTCAGCGACCTGCAGTCCTTCCTGGACCTGTACTACGCGCTGATGGCCGTCCTGCGCACCGAGGACGACTTCGCCGAACTCGCCGACGCGTACCTGGCGCGGGCCTCCGCGCAGGGCGTACGGCACGCCGAGATCTTCTTCGACCCGCAGGCGCACACGGCCCGCGGCGTGCCCATCGGCACGGTGATCGAGGGGCTGGGCCGGGCGCTGGACCGCAGCGAGGAGCGGCACGGCGTCACCACCCGGCTGATCATGTGCTTCCTGCGGGACGAGTCCGCCGATTCGGCCATGGAGACGCTGGACGCGGCGAAGCCGTATCTGCACCGCGTCACGGGCGTCGGCCTCGACTCGGCGGAGGTGGGCCACCCGCCCGCGAAGTTCCGCGAGGTGTACGCGGCGGCCGCGGCGCTCGGCCTGCGCAGGGTCGCCCACGCCGGCGAGGAGGGCCCGCCCGCGTACATCCGTGAGGCCCTGGACGTCCTCGGCGTCGAGCGGATCGACCACGGGCTGCGCGCCCTGGAGGACCCGGAGCTGGTGGAGCGGCTGGTACGGGACCGGGTGCCGCTGACGGTGTGCCCCCTGTCGAACGTCCGGCTGCGGGCCGTCGACGTCCTGGAGGCGCATCCGCTGCGGGCGATGATGGACGCGGGGCTGCTGGTCACCGTCAACTCCGACGACCCCGCGTACTTCGGCGGCTACGCGGAGGACAACTTCCTCGCTGTGCGCGAGGCGCTGGGGCTGGAGGACGAGCAACTGCGGGAGCTGGCCCGCAACTCGTTCCGGGCGGCGTTCCTGGAGCACGACGAGGAGCGCCGGTCCCGGTACCTCGCGGAGGTGGACGCGTACACGTTCCGCTGAGGCGCGTGCCTCCGGGCCGCGCCCCCCGTCGTGCGCCGGGGCGCCGGCGGGCGCCCGGGCCGGGGCGGCGATCGCGGGGCGTGGACCAGCGGCATCGGGCAGACTGGCGGGGTCTGCACCGCGCGACCGGGGAGCCCGCCGTGACCTCATCCCTCACTCCAGGAGGAGACCAGCGACAGCACACCGCCGGGGTCGACCCGCTGGGCACCCTGCGGACCCCCGCCGACCCGGACTGCGACGTGTTCCTGACCGGCACGGTCTTCCTCGACATCATCTTCACCGGCCTCGACAGCGCCCCCGTGCGCGGCACCGAGACCTGGGCGCGCGGCATGGGCTCCAGCCCCGGCGGGGTGGCCAACATGGCGACGGCGCTGGCCAGGCTCGGGCTGCGCACCTCGCTCGCCGCCGCGTTCGGCGACGACCACTACGGCGAGTACTGCTGGGACGCCCTGGAGCAGGGCGAGGGCATCGACCTGTCCCGGTCGCGCACCGTGCCCGGCTGGCACTCCCCGGTGACCGTGTCCATGGCCTACGACGGGGAGCGCACGATGGTGTCGCACGGCCACGAGGCCCCGCCGCCCGAGGGCGGGCTCGTGACCTGCCCGCCGCGGGCGCGGGCGGCGGTCGCGTCCCTCGTACCGGGGCGGTGCGAGGAGTGGATCGCCCACGCCGCCCGGCAGTCCACCCGGATCTTCGCCGACGTCGGCTGGGACGAGACCGGCCGTTGGGAACTGGCCGCGCTCACGGACCTGGAGCACTGCGAGGCGTTCCTGCCGAACGCCGAGGAGGCCATGCGCTACACCGGCACCGGCTGCCCCCGCGCCGCCGCACGCGCGCTGGCCGACAAGGTGCCGCTGGCCGTCGTCACGCTCGGCTCGGAGGGCGCGTACGCGGTCGACGCGGCGACCGGCGAGACCGCCGAGGTGCCCGCCATCTCCGTCACGGCCCTGGACCCCACGGGCGCAGGTGACGTCTTCGTGGCCGGGTTCCTGACCGGCACCCTCGCCGGCTGGCCGCTCGCCGACCGGCTGGCCTTCGCCGGTCTCACCGCCGCCCTGTCCGTGCAGGAGTTCGGCGGGTCGCTCTCCGCGCCCGGCTGGGTCGAGGTGGCGGCCTGGTGGCAGTACGTGCAGACCTCCTCCGACCAGGACCCCGCGGCGCTGCGCCGGTACGCGTTCCTCGACGCGCTGCTGCCCGCACCCCGGCGGGCCTGGCCGCTGCGCCGGGCCGTGCCGACCATCGGCTTCCGCCGCTCGGCCTGAGGCCCGCTCGGCGGGCCCCGGGCCGCACGCCACGGCCCGGCCACGGCCCGGCCAGGGGCTGCGAGCGGCCGCCGGAAAAGCCTTCGGGGTTGTCAGCCGTACGCCGTACCCTGGACAGTCCAGAGGTTGTCGAGCGGCGAGAACCCTGCAACAGGAGGTATGCGCAGGCCAGAGGGCCGGCCCATGACTCAGACACCCACAGACCAGGTACGAGCCCACTTCACCGTACCCGCGAAGCATCCGATGGTGACCGTGCTCGGCTCGGGTGACGCGCTGCTCCGCGTGATCGAGAACGCGTTCCCGCACGCCGACATCCACGTCCGCGGCAACGAGATCAGCGCGGTGGGCGACGCCACGGAAGTCGCTCTGATCCAGCGGCTGTTCGACGAGATGATGCTGGTGCTCCGCACCGGGCAGCCGATGACGGAGGACGCGGTGGAACGGTCGATCGCCATGCTGAAGGAGGAGACCGGGGGAGCGGCCGTCGAGACGCCGTCCGAGGTCCTCACCCAGAACATCCTCTCCAGCCGCGGGCGCACCATCCGTCCCAAGACGCTGAACCAGAAGCGCTACGTCGACGCCATCGACAAGCACACGATCGTCTTCGGCATCGGCCCCGCCGGTACCGGCAAGACGTATCTGGCCATGGCGAAGGCGGTCCAGGCCCTGCAGTCCAAGCAGGTCAACCGGATCATCCTGACCCGGCCGGCCGTCGAGGCGGGCGAGCGGCTCGGCTTCCTGCCGGGCACGCTCTACGAGAAGATCGACCCCTACCTGCGGCCGCTGTACGACGCGCTGCACGACATGCTCGACCCCGACTCCATCCCCCGGCTGATGGCCGCGGGCACCATCGAGGTCGCGCCGCTGGCGTACATGCGGGGACGGACGCTCAACGACGCGTTCATCATCCTCGACGAGGCGCAGAACACGAACCCCGAGCAGATGAAGATGTTCCTCACCCGGCTCGGCTTCGATTCGAAGATCGTCATCACCGGTGACGTCACGCAGGTCGACCTGCCGGGCGGCACGAAGAGCGGTCTGCGCCAGGTGCAGGAGATCCTGGACGGGGTCCAGGACGTCCACTTCTCCCGCCTCACGTCGCACGACGTGGTACGCCACAAGCTGGTCGGCCGTATTGTCGACGCGTACGAGAAGTACGACAGCCAAAACGGGAAGTAGACCGAACAGCACCATGTCGATCGACGTCAACAACGAGTCCGGCACCGAGGTCGACGAGCAGGCGATCCTCGACGTCGCCCGCTACGCGCTGACGCGCATGCGCATCCACCCCCTCTCCGAACTGTCGGTGATCGTGGTGGACGCGGAGGCGATGGAGCAGCTGCACATCCAGTGGATGGACCTGCCGGGCCCGACGGATGTCATGTCCTTCCCGATGGACGAGCTGCGTCCGCCGACGAAGGACGACGAGGAGCCCCCGCAGGGGCTCCTCGGTGACATCGTGCTGTGCCCCGAGGTCGCCGAGAAGCAGGGCCGCGAGGCGCCGACGCAGCACTCCATGGACGAGGAGCTGCAGCTCCTCACCGTCCACGGGGTGCTGCACCTGCTCGGCTACGACCACGAGGAGCCCGACGAGAAGGCCGAGATGTTCGGACTCCAAGCGGCGATCATCGACGGCTGGCGGGCGGAGAAGGGCCTGACCGGCCCCTCTCCGGCGCCGACCGTCTCATGACCGCCCAACTCGTCCTCGGCGCGGTCGCGCTGGTCGTGGTCGCGTGGCTGGCGGCGTGCGCCGAGGCCGGTATCGCCCGGGTCTCCAGCTTCCGCGCCGCCGAGGCCGTACGGTCCGGCCGGCGCGGCGCGACCAGGCTGGCCCAGGTCGCCTCCGACCCGACCCGCTACCTCAACGTGGCGCTGCTCGTCCGCGTCACCTGCGAGATGGCGGCCGCGGCCCTCGTCACGTACGTCTGCCTGGAGACGTTCACGGAGACCTGGAGCGCGCTGGTCGTCGCCATCGGCGTGATGGTGCTCGTCTCGTACGTCGCCGTCGGCGTCTCCCCGCGCACCATCGGCCGCCAGCACCCGCTGAACACGGCCACGGCCGCCGCGTACGTGCTGCTGCCGCTCGCCCGCGTCATGGGCCCCGTGCCGCCGCTGCTGATCCTTATCGGCAACGCGCTCACCCCCGGCAAGGGCTTCCGCAAGGGGCCGTTCGCCTCGGAGGCCGAGCTGCGCGCGATGGTCGACCTGGCCGAGCAGGAGTCGCTGATCGAGGACGAGGAGCGCCGCATGGTGCACTCGGTCTTCGAGCTGGGCGACACCCTCGTGCGCGAGGTGATGGTGCCGCGCACGGACCTGGTGTCGATCGAGCGGTACAAGACTGTCCGGCAGGCGCTCACCCTGGCGCTGCGCTCCGGCTTCTCCCGCATCCCCGTGACCGGCGAGAACGAGGACGACGTCGTCGGCATCGTCTACCTGAAGGACCTGGTCCGCAAGACGCACATCAACCGCGACGCCGAGTCCGACCTGGTCTCCACGGCCATGCGCGCGGCGACCTTCGTGCCCGACACGAAGAACGCCGGCGACCTGCTGCGCGAGATGCAGCAGGAGCGCAACCACTGCGCGGTCGTCATCGACGAGTACGGCGGCACGGCCGGCATCGTCACCATCGAGGACATCCTGGAGGAGATCGTCGGTGAGATCACCGACGAGTACGACCGGGAGCTGCCGCCCGTGCAGGAGCTGGGCGACGGCCGGTTCCGGGTGACGGCCCGCCTCGACATCGGCGACCTCGGCGAGCTGTTCGGCCTCGACGCGTACGACGACGAGGACGTCGAGACCGTCGGCGGCCTGCTCGCCAAGGCCCTCGGCCGGGTGCCGATCGCCGGGGCCACCGCGGTGGTGGACCTGCCCGACGGACGGGCCCTGCGGCTGACGGCCGAGTCCCCGGCGGGGCGCCGCAACAAGATCGTCACGGTGTTGGCGGAGCCGGTGCCGCCGAAGCAGGAGGACGAGGCCGCATGACACCGGAGCAGCTGAGGGCGTTCTGCCTGGACTTCAACGCCGCGGTGGAGGAGTTCCCGTTCGGCCCGGAGACCTCGGTCTTCAAGGTGGCCGGGAAGATGTTCGCCCTCAGCGCGCTCGACGGCCGTCCGCTCACCGTGAACCTGAAGTGCGAGCCGGAGATCGCGGAGCGGCTCCGCGCCGACCACCCGCAGTGGATCGTGCCGGGCTATCACATGAACAAGCGCCACTGGAACACGGTGACGGTCGGCCAGCTCCCCGTGCGCATGGTCCGCGAGCTCATCGAGGACTCCTACGACCTGGTGGTCGCCGGCCTGCCCCGGGCCCAGCGGCTGCGGCTGGACCGCCCGTAGCTGCGGCAAATTCCGGGCGCACTTGTCAGCGGCCCCGGTTATCCTCGGCTCGGCCCGCAAGGGTGGGGAGGGGGGAACCGAGCAGCTCCCCGATGTCACGTCTTCTCTGGGGAGTTGAACCAACCCATGCGTATCCGTATGCGCCAGGGCGCCGCCGTCGCGCTCACCCTGTCCGCCCTGGTCTTCACCGCCGCGTGCAGCGGCTCGTCCGACAAGGGCGGCGACAAGCCGAAGGCCGCCCAGAGCAGCGCCCCGGGCACGTCCGCGGACAAGCCCGCGGAGGAGGCGGCGGAGCCCGCCGCGCCGCTCACCGAGGCGCAGATGAAGGCCGGCCTCCTGGAGGTCTCCGAGCTGCCGAAGGGATGGAAGGTCGAGCCGGCCGCCAAGACCAACGACCAGCCGAAGGCGGACAAGGCCGAGTGCCAGCCGCTGGCCCTGCTGATGTCCGACAAGATCGACGGCGCGACGATCGGCGGAGACCGTGAGTTCGGCCGCGAGTCCGACAGCGCGATCCTCGCCCAGCAGATCTTCACCTACGCCGACACGGGGGCCGCCTCGGGCTTCGTGAAGGGCGTCTCCTCGGCCGTGGACGCGTGCGCGACGTTCACGATGACGCAGGAGGGCGAGAAGATGCAGATGAAGGCCGAGAAGCTGACCGCCCCGCAGGCCGGCGAGGAGTCGGTCGGCCTGCGGCTGACGATGGACATCCCGCAGCTCGGCATGAAGGTGGAGTCCGACCTCCTGGTCGCGCGCCAGGGCGCCGGAGTGCTCCGGCTCGCCTACGTCCCGATGGGCGAGAAGCCGGACCACGGGTCGTACGGCGACCTCGCCAAGCGCGCCGGTGACAAGTTCGTCGCGGGCGCCAAGGGCTGACCCTGGTGACCCGCAGGGCGGCCGGGGGAGACCCCGGCCGCCGACTTATGCTCGGAGCATGACACAGAGCCCCGACCTCGACCCCGAGGACCGCAAGATCATCACGCTGGCGCGCAGCGCCCGTGCCCGTAACGGCGTGCCCGAGGGCGCGGCGGTGCGGGACGAGACCGGTCGTACGTACGTCGCCGGGACCGTCGCCCTGGAGTCGTTGAAGCTGAGTGCGCTGCAGACCGCCGTGGCGATGGCCGTGGCCAGCGGCGCGAAGTCGCTGGAGGCCGCGGCGGTCGTCTCCGAGGCCGAGGCGGTCTCGGACGCCGACCGGGCCGCCGTACGGGACCTGGGCGGGCCGGCGACGCCGGTGCTGCTGGCCGGGCCGGACGCGGTCGTACGGGCCACGGTGACGGCGGGCTGACGTCCCGCGCCCCGCCGTGCGCCGCCACGGGAGCGGCGGGGCCGTGCGCGCCCGTGGTAAGCGGGTGGCGGCGCATCGGGGACAATGGCTCCCATGAGCGTTCGTACATCAGAAACCGAAGCGACCCACCGGGCAGGGTTCGCCTGCTTCGTCGGCCGTCCCAACGCGGGCAAGTCCACCCTCACGAACGCTCTGGTCGGTCAGAAGGTGGCGATCACCTCCAACCGCCCCCAGACCACCCGGCACACCGTCCGCGGCATCGTGCACCGGCCGGACGCCCAGCTGATCCTGGTGGACACGCCCGGTCTGCACAAGCCGCGCACCCTGCTGGGCGAGCGGCTCAACGACGTGGTCCGCACGACCTGGGCCGAGGTCGACGTGATCGGCTTCTGTCTGCCGGCCGACCAGAAGGTGGGGCCGGGCGACCGGTTCATCGCCCAGGAGCTGGCCGGGATCAAGAAGACCCCGAAGGTCGCGATCGTCACCAAGACCGACCTGGTCGACTCCAAGACCCTCGCCGAGCAGCTCATCGCCATCGACCGGCTCGGCAAGGAGCTGGGCATCGAGTGGGCCGAGATCGTCCCCGTGTCCGCGGTGGGGGACAAGCAGGTCCAGCTGCTCGCCGACCTGCTGATCCCGCTGCTGCCGGAGGGCCCCGCGCTGTACCCGGAGGGCGACCTCACGGACGAGCCGGAGCAGGTCATGGTGGCCGAGCTGATCCGCGAGGCCGCGCTGGAGGGCGTACGGGACGAGCTGCCGCACTCCATCGCGGTGGTCGTCGAGGAGATGCTGCCCCGCGAGGGCCGTCCGGCGGACCGGCCGCTGCTGGACATCCACGCCAACGTCTACATCGAGCGCCCCAGCCAGAAGGGCATCATCATCGGCCCCAAGGGCTCGCGCCTGAAGGAGGTCGGCATGAAGTCCCGCAAGCACATCGAGGCCCTGCTGGGCACTCCCGTCTTCCTGGACCTGCACGTCAAGGTCGCGAAGGACTGGCAGCGGGACCCGAAGCAGCTGCGCAAGCTGGGCTTCTAGGCGCTGTCCGGCGGATCTTTCCCCACCCCGCCCGCTCGGAGGGGCTGATTCAGCCCCTCCGGTGTTCGAGGAGCGGGGGGTTCGGGGGGCGGAGCCCCCCGATTCGGCTACGCGCCTTCCTTCAGCACGCGGCTGATCAGTTCGCGCTGGGCCTGGGTCAGACGGGGGTCCGCGCAGTACACCGTGCGGCCGTCGACCGTGATCGCGTAGCTGAAGCCGTCCGGCACCCCGGCCGGCGGCTCGTCCCGGCCGTCGGCGAGGGCCGCCTCGGCCAGGACCCGCCACGCGTCCGCGTCGGGCCGGGCCGAGGTGTCCACCTCCGCCCGGCGCTCGATGCCCGCGAAGCCGCCCGTGCGCCGTACCTGGATCCGCATGATCCCTGTCTACCGGGTGGGCACACCGACCGTCGACCAGGCCTTCACCACGGCCTGGTCCTCCGCGCCGCCCTCCCCGTACCGCTCGCGGGCCGCCGCGACCGTCAGCCGGGCGAACGCCGCGAAGTCGGCGGTCTCCTTCAGCTTCCCGCCGGTCAGCACGTCGTACCAGATCCGCCCCGCCCGCTCCCAGGCGTGCCCGCCGAGGGCCGTGGCCAGCAGGTAGAAGGCGTGGTTCGGGATGCCGGAGTTGATGTGCACGCCGCCGTTGTCGGCGGCCGTCTCGACGTAGTCGTCCATCGTCGCCGGCTGCGGGTCCTTGCCGAGGACGTCGTCGTCGTACGCCGTGCCCGGCGCCTTCATCGACCGCAGTGCCACGCCCTCGACCCGGTCCGACAGCAGGCCCGCGCCGATCAGCCAGTCGGCCTGCTCGGCGGTCTGGCCGAGGGCGTACTGCTTGACCAGCGAGCCGAAGACGTCGGACATCGACTCGTTGAGCGCGCCCGGCTGGCTGAAGTAGGCGAGGTTCGCCGTGTACTGGGTGACGCCGTGGGCCAGCTCGTGGCCGATCACGTCCACCGGGATGGTGAAGTCCCGGAAGATCTCGCCGTCGCCGTCCCCGAACACCATCTGCTCGCCGTTCCAGAAGGCGTTGCCGTAGTCCCGGTCGTAGTGGACCGTCGCGTCCAGCGGCAGGCCCGAGCCGTCGATGGAGTCACGGCCGAAGACGTCCAGGAACAGGTCGAACGTCGCCCCGAGCCCCGCGTACGCGCGGTTCACGGTGGCGTCCCGGACGGGCTCGGCGCCCTCGGCGCGCACCTTCCTGCCGGGCAGTTGCGTGCGGTGCTCGGCGTCGAAGACCGTGCGGCGCGGTTTCCCGGTGACCGCGGGGGCGTCGCCGACGGTGCGGACGCCCACGACCGTGGTGAGGCGGCGGGCCGTGCGGTTCGCGGCGTCGGTGACGAGGGTCCGGCGGGCCGCGTCGGCGATGGCGGGGTCGCCGGCGCGGGCCAGCCGGTCCAGCAGGTGCGGCGGGACGATCGTGCAGAAACAGGGCGTGGAGGTGGCAGCAGTCATGCCTGGCAATGTGGCACTCTGTCACGCCTCTGTCACCCCCAGCGACGATGATTGATGAAAAGGAGTGATAGGTCACTGTTTGACCGTTACCGGGCAGGAATCCCGCATACTGATACGGCACCTCCGCATCCGGTGTCACTCGGCTACGCTGCTGCGCATCATGCGTTTCGGGCTGCTTCTCCTTAGCTGCCGCGGCGAGGGCCTGTAGTCGTAGGCCGACCCCCTCCCCGCGGAGTCTGGTGCTGCTTCGAACAGTCGGCCGTCCCATCGTCGGACCCGAGGAGCCCTACGCAATGTCCCAGCCCGTTGGTCGCCCCACGCCCCTCACCAACGCGACGCACACCCAGAAGCCGTCCGGGATGCCCGTCCACAAGTACGGCCCGTACGAGGCCGTCGACATCCCCGACCGCACCTGGCCCGACAAGCGGATCACCAAGGCGCCGCGCTGGCTGTCCACGGACCTGCGGGACGGCAACCAGGCACTGATCGACCCGATGTCCCCGGCCCGCAAGCGCGCGATGTTCGACCTGCTGGTGCGCATGGGCTACAAGGAGATCGAGGTCGGCTTCCCGTCCTCCGGCGAGACCGACTTCGCCTTCGTGCGCTCCATCATCGAGGAGGGCGCCATCCCGGAGGACGTGACGATCTCCGTACTGACCCAGGCCCGCGAGGACCTGATCGAGCGGACCGTCGAGTCCCTGCGCGGCGCGCACCGCGCCACGGTGCACATGTACAACGCGACGGCCCCGGTCTTCCGCCGCGTCGTCTTCCGCGGCTCCAAGGACGACATCAAGCAGATCGCCGTCGACGGCACGCGCCTGGTGATGGAGTACGCCGACAAGATCCTGGGCGACGAGACGGTCTTCGGCTACCAGTACAGCCCCGAGATCTTCACCGACACCGAGCTGGACTTCGCGCTGGAGGTCTGCGAGGGCGTCATGGACGTCTGGCAGCCCGAGGCCGGCCGCGAGATCATCCTCAACCTGCCCGCCACGGTGGAGCGTTCGACGCCGTCGACGCACGCGGACCGCTTCGAGTGGATGTCGCGCAACCTGTCGCGCCGCGAGTCCGTCTGCCTGTCCGTCCACCCGCACAACGACCGGGGCACGGCCGTCGCCGCCGCCGAACTGGCGATCATGGCGGGCGCGGACCGCATCGAGGGCTGCCTGTTCGGGCAGGGCGAGCGGACCGGCAACGTCGACCTGGTCACCCTGGGCATGAACCTGTTCAGCCAGGGCGTCGACCCGCAGATCGACTTCTCGCAGATCGACGAGATCCGCCGTACCTCCGAGTACTGCAATCAGATGGAGATCCACCCGCGCCACCCCTACGCGGGCGACCTCGTCTACACCGCCTTCTCCGGCTCCCACCAGGACGCCATCAAGAAGGGCTTCGACGCGATGGAGGCCGAAGCCGCCGCCGCGGGGAAGACCGTCGACGAGATCGAGTGGGCCGTCCCGTACCTGCCGATCGACCCGAAGGACGTCGGCCGCTCCTACGAGGCGGTCATCCGCGTCAACTCGCAGTCCGGCAAGGGCGGCATCGCGTACGTCCTGAAGAACGACCACAAGCTGGACCTGCCGCGCCGCATGCAGATCGAGTTCTCGAAGATCATCCAGGCGAAGACCGACGCCGAGGGCGGCGAGGTCACGCCGAAGGACATCTGGGCGGTCTTCCAGGACGAGTACCTGCCGAACCCGGACAACGCGTGGGGACGCATCCAGCTGCGGTCCGGCCAGACCACGACCGACAAGGACGGCACGGACACGCTGACCGTCGAGGCGGTCGTCGACGGCGAGGACACGCTGCTGACCGGTACCGGCAACGGTCCGATCTCCGCCTTCTTCGACGCGCTGAACACCATCGGCGTCGACGCCCGGCTGCTGGACTACCAGGAGCACACGATGAGCGAGGGCGCCTCCGCCCAGGCCGCCTCGTACATCGAATGCGCCATCGACGGCAAGGTGCTGTGGGGCATCGGCATCGACGCCAACACCACCCGCGCCTCCCTCAAGGCGGTCATCTCCGCGGTCAACCGCGCCGCGCGCTGACCGGTCCCGCAGGCCCTCGCCGAACCCCGTCCGCACACCGCGGGCGGGGTTCGGCCATGTCGTGGCGTTCTCACGACGAGGTGCTGACGGCACATCACCGATGTGGCTAACATCACGTCAACGTCGGCAAGGTGGCCGAGGCGTCATGGAGGTGCGACGTGCAGCCAGCACGGGGATCACGCGGCCGAAAACTCCGCATTTGTTCCGTACACACCTCGTGGCACACCATCGGCGACGGCGAGTTCTTCTGCCCCGAGTGCGGCGGTGACCGCAACTACCGGCGTCGTACGGGCCGTCGGCGCTTCACCCTTTTCGGTGTTCCGCTGCTGCCGCGCGGAGCCGTCGGGCCCGTCATCGAGTGCACGGCCTGCCACGACCGCTTCGGCACCGACGTCCTCGACCATCCGACCACCGCACGGTTCTCGGCCATGCTCCGCGACGCCGTCCACACCGTGGCCCTCGCGGTCCTCGCCGCCGGCGGCACCTCCTCGCACACCGCCGTGCGCACGGCGGTCTCCGCCGTGCGGGCCGCCGGGTACGAGGACTGCACGGCCGACAGCCTCACCGCGCTGATCGAGGCGCTCGCCGCCGACACCGGCCGGTTCGTCACCGACACCGACGGGCCGTGCGGCGCCGCCCTCGCCATCGAGCTGCACGAGGCGCTGGAGCCGCTCGCCCCGCACCTCGCCCCGACCGGGCGCGAGTCGATCCTGCTCCAGGGCGCGCGCATCGCCCTCGCGGACGGGGCCTACATCCCCGCCGAGCGCGATGTGCTGACGACCGTCGGCAACGCGCTGCTGCTGTGCCCGGACGACACCGCCCGGCTCATGGAAACGGCACGCGCCCCGTTCTGAGCACCGCGAACGGTCCTCGGACGGGGCGCGCACCGGAAGAGCCGACGCCGTACGAAGGCTCTTCGGGGACTACGGGAGTCAGGCCTCCACGCCGCTCGCGCGCAGCATCTCCTCGCGCTCCACGATCTTCACGCGCTCGCGGCCCTCCGCCTCGCCGAGCGCCCGCTCGGCCGCGTCCAGCCGGTGCCAGCCGTCCCACGTGGTGTACGCGACGCCCTTGCCGTCCAGGAACTCGACCACGGCGTCCTCGCCCGGCGCCTCCGGCGTGTGCAGCCGGCCCTCGCGGTGGTCCTCCAGCAGGTTCGCCACCGTCTCGTTGGCGTCGCCCTTGGTGTGGCCGATCAGACCGATCGGGCCGCGCCTGATCCACCCCGTGACGTACGTGGACGGCAGGTGCTCGCCGCCCTCCATGACGCGGCCGCCCTCGTCCGGCACGGTGCCCGACGCGGCGTCCCACGGCAGCTTCGGCAGCTCCTCGGACAGGTAGCCGACGGCCCGGTAGACGGACTGGACGTCCCAGAGGGTGAACTCGCCGGTGCCCTTCACATTGCCGGTGCCGTCCAGCTCCGTGCGCTCCGTGCGCAGCCCGACGACCTTGCCGTCCTCGCCGACGATCTCGGCGGGCGACTCGAAGAAGTGCAGGAACAGCTTGTGCGGCCGGTCGCCGATGTCGCGTATCGCCCAGTTCTCCAGGGTCTTGGCGACCATGTCGACCTGCTTGTTGGAGCGCCGCGCCTCGATGGAGCCGCCGTCGTAGTCGATGTCCTCGGGGTTGACGATGACCTCGATGTTCGGCGAGTGGTCCAGTTCGCGCAGCTCCATGGGGCTGAACTTGGCCTGGGCCGGGCCGCGCCGCCCGAAGACGTGGATCTCCAGGGCCTTGTTGGCCTTGAGGCCGTCGTAGACGTTCGGCGGGATCTCGGTCGGCAGCAGCTCGTCCGCCGTCTTCGCGAGGATGCGCGCCACGTCGAGGGCCACGTTGCCGACGCCCAGCACCGCGACCTTCTCGGCCTCCAGGGGCCAGGTGCGCGGCACGTCCGGGTGGCCGTCGTACCAGGAGACGAAGTCGGCGGCGCCGTACGAGCCGTCGAGGTCGATGCCCGGGATGTCCAGCGGCCGGTCGGCCTCGGCGCCGGTCGAGAAGATCACCGCGTCGTAGAACGCGCGCAGGTCGTCCAGGGTGATGTCGGTGGGGTAGGCGACGTTGCCGAAGAGGCGGATCTGCGGCTTGTCGAGGACCTGGTGGAGGGCCGTGACGATGCCCTTGATGCGGGGGTGGTCCGGGGCGACGCCGTACCGGATCAGCCCGAAAGGCGCCGGCATGCGCTCGAAGAGGTCGATGGACACACCGGGCTCGGTGGCGGCCTCGGACTTCAGCAGCGCGTCGGCGGCGTAGATGCCGGCCGGACCGGCACCGACGATGGCCACCCGCAGGGGGCGGGGCATGGTGGTTCCCTTCGAGAGTTGGATCTTCCCGCCTGCCAGCCTCACAGGGAGGCCGATGGGGCGGTACCCGGTCCCCGTCTATGACCTCATAAGGGTGGCTTATGGGGTGTCGAAGCCAGGGTTTGGGCGAAGGGTGCACGCCGGGACGAGGCGGAGCGTTTCTTCGCCCGCCGCAGTCTAGGTGGCGGCCCGGCCGGTGGTGATCACCGGGCCGCCAGGACGAAGGCCAGGGCGACCAGCGCCGGAACGGTCTGGACGAACAGGATCTTCCGGCTGGCGGTGGCGGCGCCGTACAGCCCGGCCACGGCCACGCACACCAGGAAGAACACCTTGGCCTGGAACCCCACCGGTCGTCCGCGACCGCGCCCCAGACGAGACCGGCCGCGAGGAAGCCGTTGTAGAGGCCCTGGTTCGCGGCCAGCGCCTTCGTCCGCTCCGCGAACTCCGCGGTGGTGCCGAAGGCGCCGCGGGCCCTCGGCCCGGTCCACAGGAACATCTCCAGGACCAGGATGTAGACGTGCAGTGCGGCGATGAGGAGGACCAGGACGGTCGCGGTGATCGACATGCCCGCCAGCATGCCAGCAACCGCTTTCCCCCGCTGCTTCCGCCACAACTCGGTCCGGCGGGCCTCTCCCGTACGGGAGAATGGGCGCATGAGTCTGTTCCGCGACGACGGCATCGTGCTGCGCACCCAGAAGCTGGGTGAAGCGGACCGGATCATGCTGTGCCTTCCCGGGGGACGACCCCCGGGCCCCCTGCAGAACCGGGGCGGGGGTGCGCGGCGGTGAGCCTGTTCCGCGACGACGGCATCGTGCTGCGCACCCAGAAGCTCGGGGAAGCGGACCGGATCATCACGATCCTCACGCGCGGCCACGGCCGCGTGCGGGCCGTCGCGCGCGGGGTGCGGCGGACCAAGTCGAAGTTCGGGGCGCGCCTCGAACCCTTCTCGCACGTGGACGTGCAGTTCTTCGCGCGCGGCTCCGAGCTGGTCGGGCGGGGGCTGCCGCTGTGCACCCAGAGCGAGACGATCGCCGCGTACGGCAGCGGCATCGTCACGGACTACGCCCGCTACACCGCCGGCACCGCCATGCTGGAGACCGCCGAGCGGTTCACCGACCACGAGGGCGAGCCGGCCGTGCAGCAGTACCTCCTCCTCGTCGGGGCCCTGCGCACCCTCGCCCGCGGGGAGCACGCCCCACACCTCATCCTCGACGCCTTCCTGCTCCGCTCCCTCGCGGTCAACGGCTACGCGCCCTCCTTCGAGGACTGCGCCCGCTGCGGCATCCACGGGCCGAACCGGTTCTTCTCCGTGGCCGCCGGCGGCGTCATATGCGCCGACTGCCGGGTACCGGGCAGCGTCGTACCCTCTGCGGAGGCCGTCGGTCTGCTCAGCGCACTGCTGACCGGCGACTGGGAGACCGCGGACGCGTGCGAGCCGCGCCATGTGAGGGAGGGGAGCGGACTGGTGTCCGCCTATCTGCACTGGCACCTGGAGCGCGGACTGCGCTCGCTCCGGTACGTAGAGAAATAGACACATGGGAGAAGTGAGCCGCATGGCCATGGCACGACGCGGGATCCTCGGGCGTTCCAAGCGCACGTACCAGGACCCCGAACCGCACCCGTCCGGCGCCCGCCCGCCGAAGCTCCCCGGCGAGCTGGTGCCGAACCACGTGGCCATCGTCATGGACGGCAACGGCCGCTGGGCCAAGGACCGCGGCCTGCCGCGCACCGAGGGCCACAAGGTCGGTGCCGAGCGCGTGCTCGACGTCCTCCAGGGCGCGATCGAGATGGGCGTCGGCAGCATCTCGCTGTACGCCTTCTCCACCGAGAACTGGAAGCGCTCGCCGGAAGAGGTGCGCTTCCTCATGAACTTCAACCGGGACTTCATCCGCAAGACCCGTGACCAGCTCGACGCCCTCGGCATCCGCGTGCGCTGGGTGGGCCGGATGCCCAAGCTGTGGACCTCGGTGGCCAAGGAGCTCCAGATCGCGCAGGAGCAGACCAAGGGCAACGACCGGCTCACGCTCTACTTCTGCATGAACTACGGCGGCCGCGCGGAGCTCGCGGACGCGGCGAAGGCGCTGGCGGCCGACGTGAAGGCGGGCAAGCTCGACCCGTCGAAGGTCAGCGAGAAGACGATCCAGAAGTACCTGTACTACCCGGACATGCCGGACGTCGATCTCTTCCTGCGGCCCAGCGGCGAGATGCGCACCTCCAACTACCTGCTCTGGCAGAGCGCGTACGCCGAGATGGTCTTCCAGGACGTCCTGTGGCCCGACTTCGACCGCCGCGACCTGTGGCGCGCGTGCATCGAGTACGCCTCCCGCGACCGTCGCTTCGGCGGGGCGATCCCGAACGAGGAACTGATGGCGATGGAGGCGGCGATGCGGGGCGACGAAGGGGGCGCCAAGGGCTGAGGCGAGCCCTTACGATCATGGCCTGTTTCCGTCTCGGGAGGGGCCATGACAACCACGGACGACGTGGAGGCGGTGGAGCTGGTGTACCGGCCCACCGTCGCGGACGCGCAGGAGATGCTGCGGGCCAGGATGCGGGGCACGCCCGGCGGGCGCTGGACGACGCGGCTGCTGCTGGCCGTCGGCGTCGTCGGCCTGCTGCTCCTGGCGGCTCTGCGATTCGGGCCGGAACCGGACGAACCGGCGCTGATCGGGGGACTGTTCGGGCTCACGGGGGCGTCCTTCGGCCTGCCGTTCCTCCTGCCCCGGATCCAGGGCCGGCAGCTCTACCGCGTGGCGGCGCCGCAGGGCGAGCACCGGGCCGTCGTCGACGACCACGGCGTGCGGTGGGTCACCGACCACACCCAGATGAGCACCGCCTGGCAGTTCCTGCCCCGCTACGTGGAGACGCCGGGGCTGTTCGTCCTGCTGACAGGCGACCGGAACGGCCTGGGCGTGGCCTGCCTGCCCAAGCGGGGCGTCGTCGGACCGGACGGCGTGGACCGGCTCCGGGCCGTGCTCGACCGGAGGGCTGCCCGGCTGTGACGCCGCGCGGATGCCTGGGGGGCGGGCTGTTGGCCGGGGGGCTCCTTCTCGCCCTCCTGAGTCACACCGCCACCATCGAGATGGAGACGTTCCCCGGCCTGCGGGAGAACCGTGGTCCCATGGTCGTCTGGATCTGCGGAATCGCGGTCCTGTCGGCCGTCGCCGGGTACGCCCTCCAGGGGTGGCGCTCCAGGGGCGCCCTCGTGATGGTGCTGCTCGTCGGGGTGGTCGTCGCCCTGCGCCTGTACACGATCGCGCCCGCCCTGCACTGCTGGTCGTACGACAGCGTCGGGCGCCACGACGGGGCGTACCACTGCGTGAACCGCTGGGAGTGAACCCGCGGTGGGCGCCCTACGCGTCCGCCGCCGCGCAGTCCGCGCAGGTGCCGAAGATCTCCACCGTGTGCGCCACGTTCACGAAGCCGTGCTCCGCCGCGATGGCCTCCGCCCACTGCTCCACGGCCGGGCCCTCGACCTCGACGGCCTTGCCGCAGGCGCGGCACACCAGGTGGTGGTGGTGCTCACCGGTCGAGCAGCGGCGGTAGACCGCCTCGCCGTCGCTGGTGCGCAGCACGTCCACCTCGCCGGCCTCGGCCAGCGACTGCAGCGTGCGGTAGACCGTGGTCAGGCCCACGGAGTCGCCGCGGTGCTTGAGCATGTCGTGCAGCTCCTGCGCACTGCGGAACTCGTCGACCTCGTTCAGCGCCGCCGAAACGGCAGCGCGCTGCCGGGTCGACCGACCGCGTACGCCGGATCCCGCCGTCACCACAGGTGCCTCCTTGCCTCGGCCCGCTCACCCCTACGTCGGGCCATTCTGCCAAACCCCGCTGAGGGGCCCGCCAGATCTCTATTCGGCCCCTTCACGGACCTCCTCGGCGTGAATCCGCCTCAGACCTTGACGTCGTCCGTCTCGCCCGAGGCGGCGCGCACGCTCCGGTCGTACACCTCCGCTGCCGCCTCGGCGGCCCGGGCGCGCCGCCTGGCCAGCGGCGTCGCCAGCGCCGTCGTGGCGATGAACACCCCGATGGCCATCAGGACGATCGTCGCGCCCGGGGGCACGTCGTTGTAGTACGTCGTGATCGTGCCGGCCAGCGTCACCGCCGTACCGATGAGCACGGCGCCCACGAACGTGGCGCGGAAGCTCTTCGCCAGCTGCTGCGCCGCCGCCACGGGCACCACCATCAGGGCGCTGACCAGCAGCAGCCCCACGACGCGCATGGCGACCGTCACGGTGACCGCGGCGGTCACGGCGATCAGCAGGTTCAGCGCCCGCACCGGCAGCCCGGTCACGCGCGCGAACTCCTCGTCCTGGCTCACGGCGAACAGCTGCCGGCGCAGCCCCAGCGTGACGAGCATCACGAACGCGGCCAGCACACAGATCGCCGTGACGTCCTCGTCCGAGACGGTCGTCAGGGAGCCGAAGAGGTAGCTCACCAGGTTGGCGTTGGATCCGGTGGGGGCCAGGTTGATCAGCATGACGCCGCCCGCCATACCGCCGTAGAAGAGCAGCGCCAGCGCGATGTCGCCGCGGGTGCGGCCGTAGGTGCGGATCAGCTCCATCGTGATCGCGCCGACGACCGACACGATCGTGGCCATCCACACGGGGTTGGCGGACATCAGGAAGCCGAGGCCCACGCCGGTCATGGCGACATGGCCGATGCCGTCGCCCATCAGCGCCTGCCGGCGCTGCACCAGGTGGATGCCGACGGCGGGCGCGGTGATGCCGACCAGCACGGCCGCGAGGAGTGCCCGCTGCATGAAAGGGTCGTCGAGGAATTCCATGATCAGGTCAGCAGTCCCGTGCGGAGCGGCTCGTCGGCCGCGTGCGGATGTACGTGGTCGTGGCCCGGCAGCGCGTGCTGTCCCACGGCCTGCGGGGGCGGCCCGTCGTGGACGACGCAGCCGTCGCGCAGCACGACCGCGCGGTCGATCAGCGGCTCCAGCGGGCCCAGCTCGTGCAGGACGAGCAGGACGGTCGCGCCGCCCGCCACCTGCTCGCGCAGCGTCGCGGCCAGCACCTCCTGGCTCGCCAGGTCGACGCCCGCCATGGGCTCGTCCATGATCAGCAGCTCGGGTTCGGAGGCGAGGGCCCGGGCGATCAGCACGCGCTGGTGCTGGCCGCCGGAGAGCGCGGAGACCGAGTCGCCCGCGCGGTCGGCGAGCCCGACCAGTTCGATGGCCCGCTGCACGGCGGCCCGGTCGCCCTTGGAGGGCCACTTCAGCTTCGTACGGGACAGCCGGCCCGCCGACACGACCTCGCGGACCGTCGCCGGCACGCCGCTGGCCGCGGTGGTGCGCTGCGGTACGTAGCCGACGCGCGCCCAGTCGCGGAAACGGCGCAGCTCGGTGCCGAACAGGGATATCGAGCCGCCGGTCAGCGGCACCTGGCCGATCAGCGAGCGGACGGCGGTCGACTTGCCCGAGCCGTTCGCGCCGAGCAGCGCGACGACCTCACCGGGGTGGACGGTGAGGTCGATGCCGCGCAGCACGGGGCGCGAACCGAGGGCGGCGGCGGCCGCCCGGACGGAGATGACGGGCTCGCTGCTCACCGGTGCCTCCAGCAGGGGTTTCACTTCGCGCCGAGGGCCTTCTTCAGCGCGGCCAGGTTGGACTCCATGACCTCGAAGTAGTCATCGCCCTTGGACCGGTCCGTAATTCCCTCCAGCGGGTCCAGGACGTCGGTCTTCAGCCCGGTGTCCTGGGCGAGGGTCTTGGCGGTCTTGTCGCTGGCGAGGGTCTCGAAGAAGACGGTCGAGACCTTCTCCTTGCGCGCGAGGGTCTGGAGCTCCTTCATGCGCGCCGGGCTCGGCTCGGACTCGGGGTCGAGGCCGGCGATGCCCTCCTGGTCCAGGTCGTACCGCTCGGCGAGGTAGCCGAACGCGGAGTGCGTGGTGATGAAGGTGCGCGTGGTGGTGTTCTTCAGGCCCTGCGCGAAGGAGGTGTCGAGCGCGGTGAGCTTCTTCACCAGCGCGTCGGTGTTCTTCTTGTACGCGGCCGCGTTCTCCGGGTCGGCCTTCGCGAGGGAGTCGCCGACGCCCTTGGCGACCTCGGCGTACTTCGCCGGGTCCAGCCACAGGTGCGGGTCGGCGCCGGCCTCGCCCTCGTGCCCGTGCTCGTCCTCGTGCCCGTGCTCGTCCCCGTGCTCCTCGGCCTCGTGCGCGTGGCCGTCGGTCGACGTGGAGTGCTCCTCCAGCTTGGTGAGGGTGGCGGCGTCGACCGTGTTCTTCACGCCGGCCTGCTGGATCGCGTCGTCGACGGCGGGCTGCAGGCCCTTGAGGTAGAGGACGTAGTCGGCCCGGCCGAGCTCGCGGATCTGGCTGGATTTGAGCTCCAGGTCGTGCGGCTCGACGCCCGGCTTGGTCAGCGTGGTGACCGCGACATGGTCCCCGCCGATCTGTTCGGCGAGGAACTGCATCGGGTAGAACGACGCCACGACGTCCAGTTTGCCGCCCTTGCCCTTCTCCGTCGCGTCGGTGGCGCCCGAGCACGCGGAAAGCGTCACCAGACCGAGAGCGGCGGCTCCGGCGACGGCGGTGGTGGATATCAGATGACGTACGTTCATGACACTCATTTTCAACAATGTTGGAAACGATTGTCAACAAACTGCCTCCGTGGCCCCTGTCACGCACCGATTTGATCCGGGGGGTGCGCGCGCCGCTACCCTGAAGCATTCCGCGTTCGTCGTCACCGTAATGAAGAGAGCACCGTGGCCGCCGACAAGATCGACACCATCGTCAGCCTGAGCAAGCGCCGTGGCTTCGTCTACCCCTGCAGTGAGATCTACGGCGGGCAGCGCGCCGCCTGGGACTACGGACCGCTCGGCGTCGAGCTGAAGGAGAACATCAAGCGTCAGTGGTGGCGCTACATGGTCACCTCGCGCGAGGACGTCGTCGGCATCGACTCGTCGGTGATCCTGGCCTCCGAGGTCTGGGAGGCGTCCGGCCACGTGGCGACCTTCACGGACCCGCTCACCGAGTGCACCTCCTGCCACAAGCGGTTCCGCGCGGACCACCTGGAGGAGGCGTACGAGGAGAAGCACGGCCGCCTGCCCGAGAACGGCCTCGCCGACCTCAACTGCCCCAACTGCGGCAACAAGGGCCAGTTCACCGAGCCCAAGCAGTTCTCCGGCCTGCTCTCCACCCACCTCGGCCCGACCCAGGACTCCGGCTCCATCGCCTACCTGCGCCCCGAGACCGCGCAGGGCATCTTCACCAACTTCGCCCAGGTCCAGCAGACCTCGCGCAAGAAGCCGCCGTTCGGCATCGCGCAGATGGGCAAGTCCTTCCGGAACGAGATCACGCCGGGCAACTTCATCTTCCGCACCCGTGAGTTCGAGCAGATGGAGATGGAGTTCTTCGTCAAGCCGGGCGAGGACGAGACGTGGCACGAGTACTGGATGGAGCAGCGCTGGAACTGGTACACGGACCTGGGTCTCCGTGAGGAGAACATGCGCTGGTACGAGCACCCGAAGGAGAAGCTCTCCCACTACTCGAAGCGCACCGCGGACATCGAGTACCGCTTCCGCTTCGGCGGCAGCGAGTGGGGCGAGCTGGAGGGTGTCGCCAACCGCACCGACTACGACCTCTCCGCGCACTCCCGGGCCTCCGGCACCGACCTGTCGTTCTACGACCAGGACGCCGGCGAGCGCTGGACCCCGTACGTGATCGAGCCGGCCGCCGGTGTGGGCCGCACGATGCTGGCCTTCCTGCTCGACGCGTACGTCGAGGACGAGGCGCCCAACGCCAAGGGCAAGATGGAGAAGCGCACCTCGCTGCGGCTCGACCCGCGCCTCGCGCCGGTCAAGGTCGCGGTCCTGCCGCTCTCCCGGAACCCGGAGCTGTCGCCGAAGGCCAAGGGCCTCGCGGCGGACCTGCGCAAGAACTGGAACATCGAGTTCGACGACGCGGGCGCGATCGGGCGGCGCTACCGGCGTCAGGACGAGATCGGTACGCCGTTCTGCGTGACCGTCGACTTCGACACCCTCGAGGACAACGCGGTGACCGTCCGCGAGCGTGACTCCATGAAGCAGGAGCGCGTCTCCCTGGACCAGATCCAGGGCTACCTGGCGGCCCGCCTCATCGGCTGCTGAACCCCTGCGGGATCAGCCCCTGAAGCCCCCGACTCCATCCCACGGAGCCGGGGGCTTCGCCGTTCCGCCGTTCCGTCGTTGCGGGCTCGCGTCGCCGGTTCCGCCGTTCCGTCGTTGTGGGCAGTCGTTCCGCATGGGGGTCCCCCTGGACGTAGTCCTTGGGGGAGGAACGGGTGGGCACAACGACGGAACGGCCACCCGGCCTGAGGGCCCACCCCCTGCGCGCCACGGTGGTGGGTGGGTCCGGGGGTGGACCGGGGGTCACGTGCTCAGATTGGCTCGCTCGGGCCCATGACAGCGAAACGTCCCAGCACCGCCAATCCTGCGCGCGCGACCCCCGGTCCACCCCCGTTACGTTGTCGGGCGGCTCTCCCCCGGTGGGGGTGGGGTGGGTGGGGCCGCCCGCCCGTGGGCGGCTCACCGTCGGGGCGGAAAAATCAGGTGCCCTCTGCACGTGTCGTCGGTAGCCTCGCCCGCATGTTCTCTTTTCTCCCGATCTACGAGTGAGAGTGCGCCGGGCCCGTAGCCCGCGCACCAGACGTACACCGGACCACTGCTCACGATGAAGGGAGACCCCATGGCCAAGAGCCGTAACAACCTGCTCGGCGTGGGCGGCCAGCGCAGGAAGATGTCCCGCGCCGATCAGCAGGGCACCGCGCCGGCGCGTGCCGCCGACCGCAAGGCCGCCGCCGACCAGAAGCAGGAGCTGCTCCGCAAGATGCGCGAGCGCACGCAGGGCAGCCTGGACGAGCAGAGCTGATCAGGGGCCCGGACCGCGGGGAAGCGGTCCGGGCCCTCGCGCGTCACCGCACCGCACGCGGAAGCCGCAGGCTCAGCAGCGCGGTCACCGCGATCGCGCCCAGCTGGACGAGGAGCGTGACCGCCAGTGCGTCGCGCACGCCCATGCCGGGCGCCAGGGAGAGGAACAGCGAACCCAGCGTCGCCACGCCCAGGGTCATCGCCGACTGGTGGGTCGTCGTCATGACCCCGCTGCCCACCCCGGCCCGCTCGGCCGGTACCTCCGACAGCACGATCCGGTACAGCACCGGCAGCTGAAGCCCCTGCCCCAGGCCGGCGAGCGCGATGCCCGGCGCCAGGGCCAGGATCCCCAGGCCCGGCCACCCGGCCCACACCGTGACCGTCAGGGTCAGGATGCCGACGCCCTGGATCACCGCGCCGGCCGTCACGACCCGGCTGCCGAAGCGCCGCACCAGCCGCGGCCCGGCCAGCGACGCCGCGAAGAACGTCACCGCCATCGGCACCAGCGCCAGCCCCGACAGCACCGCGCTCAGTGCGAGCCCCTGCTGGAGGGTCACCGCCATCACGAACATGAACCCGCCGAACCCCCACGTGAACGGCGCCAGCAGCATCAGCCCCCGGCGCAGCGACGGCAGCCGCAGCAGGCTCGGCGGCACCAGGGGCGCCAGCCCCCGCCGCTCCGCGCGGCGCTCCACCCACCAGAACGCCGCCGCCGCGAAGGGGAACACCCCGAGCGCCGCCCACGTCCACAGCGGCCAGCCCGCGGCGCGCCCCTCCGTCAGCGGACCCAGCAGGGCCAGCAGCGCCACGGCCAGAAGCAGCGTGCCCGCGACGTCCAGGGGCGCCGGCCGGTCCGAGCGGGTCTCCGGCACGGCGCGCACCCCGAGGACCAGGCCGATCAGCGCCACCGGCACGTTCACCAGGAAGATCGCCCGCCAGCCGGTGCCGGCCAGGTCGGCCGCGACCAGCACACCGCCCAGGATCTGGCCGGCCACCATCGCCAGGCCGCCGGTCGCGCTGTACAGGCTCATCGCCCTGGCGCGGCGGGCGCCGGACGTGGCCGCCTGGATGGTGGCCAGGACCTGCGGCAGCATCAGCGCCGCCGAGGCGCCCTGCGCCACCCGGGACGCCACCAGCGTCGCGGCGTCCGGGGCGAGGCCGCAGGCCAGGGACGTGACGCCGAAGGCCGCCATGCCGGCCAGGAACAGCCGGCGGCGGCCGAGGAGGTCGCCCAGCCGTCCGCCCAGGACCAGCAGTACCGCGTACGCGAGGCCGTAGCCCGCGACGACCAGCTCCAGCATGGCGGGGCCGGCGGCCAGGTCGTGGTCGATCGTCGGCAGGGCCACGTTGACGATGAAGAAGTCGATCAGCGGCAGGGCGGCGCCGACGAGGATCGTGAACAGCCCGAGGGGGCCCAGCGCGGGCACGGCACGGTCCACGACCGGTGCGGGAGCGGGAGGAGCGGAAGTCGAAACAGCCATGATCACTACGTTCCGCCGCCGCTCAGCCTGGTACCAGAGCCTCCTTATCCTGGTACCGGCACTACCTGGAAACCCCCTGAGGCTTCCGGCACGCTGGGAGCGTGACGACGATGACGACCACCCCGGTACGGGAGCCCGACGTACGGCGCGGCGAGCTGGCCGCGTTCCTGCGCAGCCGCCGCGAGCGGATCTCGCCCGAGCAGGTCGGCCTGGTGCGGGGGCCGCGCCGCCGCACGCCCGGACTGCGCCGGGAGGAGGTCGCGCACCTCTCATCGGTGGGCGTGACCTGGTACACGTGGCTGGAGCAGGCCCGGGACATCCATGTGTCGCCGCAGGTCCTGGACGCCCTCGCGCGGGCCCTGCTGCTCGACCCGAGCGAGCGCGCCCACCTCTTCGCCCTCGCCGGAGCGGTGGACCCCGCGCCGGAGACGTCCTGCCCGAGCGTCACGCCCGCGCTGCGGCAGCTGCTCGGGCAGCTGGAGCCCGTTCCGGCCTGCGTGCAGAACAGCCGGTACGACATCCTCGCGTACAACAGGACCTACGGCCGGCTGCTGTGCGACCTGGACGCCCTGCCGGCGGCGGACCGCAACTGCGTGTGGCTGACCTTCACGCACCCGCAGTGGCGGGCCTCCGTCGTCGACCTGCCCGAGATGAGCCGGACCCTCGCGGCGAAGTTCCGGGCCTCCATGGCCGAGCACCTGGCGGAGCCCGCGTGGAAGGCGCTGCTGAAGCGGCTGGAGGAGGCCTCGCCCGAGTTCCGCGAGATCTGGGCGCGCCACGAGGTGGTCGCGCAGGGCGGCCGGACGAAGTACATCCTCAACGCCCACGTCGGGCCGCTGCACCTGGAGCACACCAATCTGTGGCTGGGCCCGGCGGCGGGGCCCCGCCTGGTGACGTACGTACCGCTGGACGAGGCGTCGCGGCGGGGCGTCGAGGAGCTGTACCGGCTGGCCGTCGAGGCCGGCGGGTGACTCCGCGCCGTACGGGACAATGGGGGGCATGACCGCGTTCAGCCCCCTCTCCATCGGCCCGCACACCGTGCAGCCGCCGGTGGTGCTCGCCCCGATGGCCGGTATCACCAACGCCCCGTTCCGCACCCTCTGCCGTGAGTTCTCCGGCGGCAAGGGGCTGTTCGTGAGCGAGATGATCACGACACGGGCGCTGGTCGAGCGCAACGAGAAGACCATGCAGCTGATCCACTTCGACGAGACGGAGACGCCCCGGTCGATCCAGCTGTACGGGGTCGACCCCGTGACCGTCGGCAAGGCCGTCCGCATGATCGTCGACGAGGACCTGGCCGACCACATCGACCTGAACTTCGGCTGCCCGGTGCCGAAGGTGACCCGCAAGGGCGGTGGCTCGGCGCTGCCGTACAAGCGGCCGCTGCTGCGGGCGATCCTGAACGAGGCCGTCACGAACGCGGGCGACCTGCCGGTCACGATGAAGATGCGCAAGGGCATCGACGACGACCACATCACCTACCTGGACGCCGGACGGATCGCCGTCGAGGAGGGCGTCACGGCGATCGCCCTGCACGGTCGCACCGCCGCCCAGCACTACGGCGGCACGGCCGACTGGGACGCCATCGCGCGGCTGAAGGAGCACGTCCCGGAGATACCGGTCCTCGGCAACGGCGACATCTGGTCGGCGGAGGACGCGCTGCGCATGGTGCGCGAGACGGGCTGCGACGGCGTCGTCGTGGGCCGCGGCTGCCTGGGCCGCCCGTGGCTCTTCGGCGACCTGGTGGCCGCGTTCGAGGGCACGGGTACGGCGGCGACGCCGACGCTGCGCGAGGTCGCGGACGTCATGGTGCGCCATGCCCAGCTGCTCGGCGAGTGGATCGGCGACGAGTCGCGCGGTGTCATCGACTTCCGCAAGCACGTCGCCTGGTACCTGAAGGGCTTCGCGGTCGGTTCCGAGATGCGCAAGAGCCTCGCGGTCACCTCGTCCCTGGACGAGCTGCGCGCTCAGCTGAGCGCGCTGGACCTGGACCAGTCGTGGCCGGTGGGCGCCGACGGCCCGCGCGGCCGTACGTCGGGCAACAACCGCGTCGTCCTGCCGGACGGCTGGCTGAAGGACCCGTACGACTGCTCCGCCGTGAGCGCGGACGCCGAACTGGACACGTCCGGCGGGTGAATCGGCGGGGTCCTCACGGCGTCCGGATCGTGGGATTCCGGGGCTGCCGGAGGCGTGATTCTCGCCACCCCTGATAGGGGTTGCGCTCAGATGAGCAGGAAAACACCGACTGCACTTCTCAAAGGGTGGCACTGAGTGCCACCCTTTCTGCCTTCACTTCTTGAAGGCAAGTGTGAGGGGTCAGCGCTCAGATGAGCGATCTTTGGGGGCTTCTTGACCATGTCGATTCAAGGGGTGAACCCGTGGCGCGCTTCGCGGCAACCGCGCCGTAACTTTCGATCTGCTGGCGGACGGGTGGTTAAAGCCCCAAGACGGGTAGGCGTACCTCCCGAGAAGCCTTCGATCTGGGTATGTTCCTCGCCGTCAGGGCAGCCACGTCGTCCTCGAGGAGTCGAGACCCGTGTCGGAAAACAAAGATCAGAAGTTCGTGTACGACTTCACCGAGGGCAACAAGGACCTCAAGGACCTTCTCGGCGGTAAAGGCGCCAACCTCGCCGAGATGACGAACCTCGGTCTCCCGGTGCCTCCCGGCTTCACGATCACCACCGAAGCGTGCAAGGTCTACCTGGAGAGCGGCTCCGAACCGGCCGCGCTGCGGGACGAGGTGAGTGCGCACCTCGACGCCCTCGAGCAGAAGATGGGCAAGAAGCTCGGCCAGGCCGACGACCCGCTGCTCGTCTCCGTCCGCTCCGGTGCCAAGTTCTCCATGCCGGGCATGATGGACACGGTCCTCAACATCGGCCTCTCGGACAAGTCCGTGGAGGGCCTCGCCAAGCAGGCGGACAACGAGCGCTTCGCCTGGGACTCGTACCGCCGCCTCATCCAGATGTTCGGCAAGACCGTCCTCGGCGTCGACGGCGAGCTCTTCGAGGAGGCCCTCGAGGAGGCCAAGCACGCGAAGAAGGCCACCAGCGACACCGATCTCGACGCGGCCGACCTCAAGAAGCTGGTCAAGCAGTTCAAGAAGATCGTGAAGGCCGAGACCGGCCGCGACTTCCCGCAGGACCCGCGCGAGCAGATGGACCTGGCCATCAAGGCCGTCTTCGACTCCTGGAACGGCGACCGCGCCAAGCTGTACCGCCGCCAGGAGCGCATCCCGCACGACCTCGGCACCGCCGTCAACGTCTGCTCGATGGTCTTCGGCAACCTCGGTCCCGACTCCGGCACCGGTGTCGCCTTCACCCGCGACCCGGCCTCCGGCCACCAGGGCGTCTACGGCGACTACCTCCAGAACGCCCAGGGCGAGGACGTCGTCGCCGGTATCCGCAACACCGTGCCGCTCGCCGACCTGGAGTCGATCGACAAGAAGTCGTACGACCAGCTCATGGGCATCATGGAGACGCTGGAGAACCACTACAAGGACCTCTGCGACATCGAGTTCACCATCGAGCGCGGCCAGCTGTGGATGCTCCAGACCCGGGTCGGCAAGCGCACCGCCGCCGCGGCCTTCCGGATCGCCACCCAGCTCGTCGACCAGGGCCTCATCGACGAGGCCGAGGCGCTCCAGCGGGTCAACGGCGCCCAGCTCGCGCAGCTGATGTTCCCGCGCTTCGACGAGGACGCCCAGGTCGAGAAGATCGCCCGCGGTATCGCCGCCTCGCCGGGCGCCGCCGTCGGCAAGGCCGTCTTCGACTCGTACACGGCCGTCAAGTGGTCGCGCTCCGGCGAGAAGGTCATCCTCATCCGCCGTGAGACCAACCCGGACGACCTGGACGGCATGATCGCCGCCGAGGGCATCCTCACCTCGCGCGGCGGCAAGACCTCGCACGCCGCCGTCGTCGCCCGCGGCATGGGCAAGACCTGTGTCTGCGGCGCCGAGGAGCTGGAGGTCGACACCAAGCGCCGCCGGATGACCGTGCCCGGCGGGCACGTCGTCGAGGAGGGCGACGTCGTCTCCATCGACGGCTCCACCGGCAAGGTGTACCTGGGCGAGGTACCCGTCGTACCGTCCCCGGTCGTCGAGTACTTCGAGGGCCGGATGCACGCCGGCGCCGACGACGCCGACGAGCTCGTCCAGGCCGTGCACCGGATCATGGCCTACGCGGACCGCGTCCGCCGGCTGCGTGTGCGGGCCAACGCCGACAACGCCGAGGACGCGCTGCGCGCCCGCCGGTTCGGCGCCCAGGGCATCGGCCTGTGCCGCACCGAGCACATGTTCCTCGGCGACCGCCGCCAGTACGTCGAGCGGCTGATCCTCGCCGACACCGACGCGGAGCGCGAGCAGGCCCTGGAGGCGCTGCTGCCGCTCCAGAAGAGCGACTTCGTCGAGCTGTTCGAGGCGATGGACGGCCTGCCGGTCACGGTGCGCCTCCTCGACCCGCCGCTCCACGAGTTCCTGCCCGACATCACCGAGCTGTCGGTGCGCGTCGCCCTCGCCGAGGCGCGCAAGGAGCCGCACGAGAACGACCTGCGCCTGCTCCAGGCCGTGCACCGGCTGCACGAGCAGAACCCGATGCTGGGTCTGCGCGGCGTCCGCCTCGGCCTGGTCATCCCCGGCCTGTTCACCATGCAGGTCCGGGCGATCGCCGAGGCCGCGGCCGAGCGCATCGAGGCCAAGGGCGACCCGCGCGCCGAGATCATGATCCCGCTCGTGGGCACCGTCCAGGAGCTGGAGCTGGTCCGCGACGAGGCCGAGCAGGTCATCGCCGAGGTGCAGCAGCGCACCGGCGTCGAGCTGAAGCTGGCCCTCGGCACGATGATCGAGCTGCCGCGCGCCGCCGTGACCGCCGGCCAGATCGCCGAGGCCGCCGAGTTCTTCTCCTTCGGCACGAACGACCTCACCCAGACGGTGTGGGGCTTCTCCCGGGACGACGTGGAGGCCAGCTTCTTCACCGCGTACCTGGAGAAGGGCATCTTCGGGGTGTCGCCGTTCGAGACGATCGACAAGGACGGTGTGGGCTCGCTCGTCCGCAGCGCCGTCGAGGCCGGCCGGGCCACCCGCCCGGACATCAAGCTCGGCGTCTGCGGTGAGCACGGCGGCGACCCGGAGTCGGTGCACTTCTTCCACGAGGTGGGCCTGGACTACGTCTCCTGCTCGCCGTTCCGGATCCCGGTGGCGCGCCTGGAGGCGGGCCGCGCGGCGGCCAAGTCCACCGGCAGCGACAGCCGCTGAACCCACGGTCCCGCCGCGGCACTCCCGCGGCGGGACCCCCCAAGGCCACCGGGGCCGCCGTCTGTCACCCGACCAAAACCGATCGGCGGCGGCTCCGGTACCCAATCGACGGGGCCGGGCGCCCTCGCGCCCCGTCCCCACCGGTCCCGCGCGGCGCCCCCGCGCCGGGCCCCCACGGTCCCGCCGCGGCGCCCTCGCACCGGGACCCCACGGTCCCGCGGCCGCGCTGCGCGCCGGGACCGGTACGGCCACCGGGGCCGCCGTCTGTCACCCGACCCTCACCGATCGGCGGCGGCCCCGGTCAGCAAGAGACGGGGCGGACACCTTGTGCGGAGGTGTCCGCCCCGTGCTGTTTCGTCCCCTGGGGAAATGTAAGTTCCTGTTGAAATGCGGCCGTTTGAATTCCGCAAGTTGAAGCGCGGACTTTTACGGGAGGTTGACATCACGTCAATTCCCGGGCTTCGCCCCGCAAACAACGGGCGGAGCGCGGCCACCGGATCCCCACCCGCCGACCGCGCCCCATTACCCCTGCCAGACAGGAGAGCCGCAACCTTTCAGGCCCGCCGCCGGGCGCGAGAAGCCCCCCACGGTCTTCTGCCGCGCCACCTCGGTCCTGAAGGTTTCCTGCCCGACGGCGTACAGCTTTTCGGTTCCGGGCCTACTGCCGCGACGTGTTTCAAGTGTGGCTGAAATGCCGTGGTAACAACCTGTGATGGCATGCATACTCATCGGTGGGGGGTGATTGCGGATGCAACAGGTGGGGGTTCAGTGCTTCGTATACATTTCACCGGCGCCGATCTGGCCGGGGTCCGGATGGCAGCCCGGCCCGACGTGCTCTGGGAAACGATTCTCAGCTTTCACCGTTTGCGGGACAGGCGCGGCGCCCTGGTCTACGGGGAATGGCGCTCCGAAACCCGGACGCGGTTGAACGGTGAAACGCGGCTGCTGGGCGCCCTCGTCCCGGCGCGCGGGTATTTCCCCGACTTCCTGACACCACCACAGGCGCTCGGCGGAGTCGACGCGGCCCTGGAGGCCGTACGGGCCACTCCGCCCGCCCGGATCCACGCGGAGCTCGCCGTGCTCGGCTCCGAGCGCCCGGCGGCCGCCCCGCTGCCCTCGTGGACCACCGCCCTCGCCGAAGGGCGCGCCGAGCCCTTCAGCCGCCTCCTGGGCGCGCTGCGGGGCTACCACCGGGCCGCCATCGAGCCGTACTGGACCTACATCCAGGCGCGGGTGGAGGCCGACCGGGCCGTACGGGGCCGGGCGCTGCTCGACGGCGGCGCGGACGAGCTGCTGGCCTCGCTGCCGCCCATGCTCCGCTGGCGCGCGCCCGTGCTGGAGGCGGACTACCCGGTCGACCGGGACCTGCACCTCGACGGGCGCGGACTGCTGCTCCAGCCGTCGTACTTCTGCCGGGGCAGCGCCGTGATGTACCGGGACCCGGAGCTGCCGCCGGTCCTCGTCTACCCCGTCACGCACACCGACGCGCCCTCGCCGGGCGAACCCTGCCGGCGGCCGTCGCTGGGGCGGCTCGTGGGCCACACCCGCTCGGCCGTCCTCCAGGCCATAGGGCAGGGCGGGACGACCAGCGAGCTGGCCCGCCGGGCCGGCGTGTCCCTCGCCTCGGCCAGCCAGCACGCGGGCGTCCTGCGCGACGCGGGCCTGGTGGTGACCCTGCGCCAGGGCAGCTCGGTGCTGCACACCCTGACACCGCTGGGCGCCGCCCTGCTGCACGGCGGCGCCCAGCCCCACGAGCGGCGCCGCCGCTACGCGCGGAACGGGCCGGTCACCTCGTAGGTGATGCCGCCCGACGAGCTGCCGGTCGTGCCGCGCTGGCTGGAGAAGTACAGCCGCTTGCCGTCCGGCGAGAACGCCGGGCCGCAGATCTCCGAACCGGACTGGCCGTTGATCCGCAGGAACGGCGCCACCACGTCGTCCGGCGTGATCAGGCAGATCTCCATGTTGCCGCCGTCCTCGGCGACGTACAGGTCGCCCGAGGACGAGCCGGTGACGTTGTCGACGCCCGTCAGCGGGGCGGTGCCGCTCACCAGCGAGTCGTCGTACGCCAGCTCGTAGGTGCCGGCGGCCACGTTGAGCTGCCAGACCCGGTTGTCGCCCTTGGTGGTGAACCAGACGGTGTCGTTGGCGTAGTGGCAGCCCTCGCCGCCGTTGAACCGCTTGGCGCCGGAGACCTGGTTGCGGGTCGCGGTGGGGGAGCCGTCCGGGTCCGGCACGGTCGCCCAGGTGTAGGTGCCGGAGGTGCCCGTGCCGGCCCTGAGGACCTGGAGGGTGCCCGACGACAGGTCGCCCCAGGTGTTCGGGACGAACCGGTAGAAGCAGCCGTCCGACGCGTCCTCCGTCAGGTAGACCACCCGGCGGACCGGGTCGGCGGCGGCCGCCTCGTGGTTGAAGCGGCCCATCGCCGGGTGGCGCACCGCGGTCTTCACGCCCCACGGGTCGGTCTCGTACACGTACCCCGTGCTGACCTCCTCGCAGGACAGCCAGGTGTTCCACGGGGTGGCGCCGCCCGCGCAGTTGCGGTTGGTGTTGGACAGGATGCGGTACGCGGAGGTGATCGTGCCCGACGAGTTGAACTTGATCGCGCTCGCGCCGCCGGTGCTGGAGATCTCCGAGTTCGACACGTAGATCCAGCCCGTGCCGTCGGCGAAGCAGGCGCCGCCGTCGGGGGCGCTGTGCCAGGTGTAGGAGGTGGAGCCGACCTTCTGGCCGGACCGGGCGATCACCCTGCTGGTGAAGCCGGCCGGCAGCTGGATGCCGTTCGCGTCGGCCGTGCCGAGGGCGCCGTACGGGCCGGCGCCGGGCTGCGCCGGGGCCGCGTAGGCGGCGCCCTGCATCAGCGTGTAGCCGAAGGCCGCGGCGGCACCGCCGGCGACCGCTCCGCGCAGGAAGCTGCGACGTTCCACGTGATCACTCCAGAGGGGCTTGTGACCGCCCCGCCGCACCGGTCGGCGACGGGGTCGCGCGTTGCCGGAACCTAGGAGTCCCGGGTTGACGGTGCATCAACAAGCGGTGAAGGGGAAGAAGCGTTCGGCGGTCGGCTCGCCGGGGACTCCGCCCCCGGACCGCCCCGGTTCCCGGCCTACGCGTCCGGGCCGCTCTCCAGCAGGGTCTTGAGCGCGCTGAGCCGCTCCCGCCAGAACGCCTTGTACGCCGCGACCGCGTCCGCATCCGGGAGCTTGGTGTGGCCCACGCCGACCCGCGTCCGGTCGCCCTCGACCGTGAGGTACACCGAGACGCGGCTGGCCCCGCCGTCCCAGTCGGCGGTGACCGACCGCCCGGGGCGGTGGGTGCGCAGGGTGAACTCGCCCTCCGGCATCCAGCGAGCCCGCAGCGTGTCGTCCGCGAACGCCTCCGTGACCCGCTCCGGCGGCGCGACCACCGTCTTGCCGGCGGACGCCTGCCAGTCGCCTCCGGACGACTGGCCCACCTCGCGCAGCCCGCGCTCCTGCTCGTACCCGACCGTGATCGACTGGGCGTACCAGCCGGCCACGCCGTGCTCCTCGACGAGATGGCGGGCGATCTCGGCGTGCGGGCGCCGCGCCGCGTCCCACGCGTCGAGCACGGCGAACCAGCCGGGCCAGTCCCTGCCGGTGGCGGTCCGCAGGGCGTCGCCCGACAACTTCTCGGTGATCCTCTGGCCTGGGGGGCTCATGCCGCGAGGCTAGGTGCGGCGTGCGGGGCCCGCAACGCGGACGGCGGCCGCCGAGGGGCGGCGCCCGGCGGCGTGGGCGACACTCGCCACGCGGGCGGCACCCGGCCGGCCGCGGCGGGCGGCAACCGACGGCGGGCCGCGCCGGTCGACGGCGGGCGGCGGGAAAACTTCGCCGTCCGGCGATGAGTTCCGCCGCGGCCCGCGGTCTACCCCTGCGAAAGCGACACCCCGCACGCAGTACCGAGACACGGAAGAGAGACCGACGCCATGACCCAGATGATCTTCGTGAACCTGCCGGTGAAGGACCTGGAGGCGAGCAAGGCCTTCTGGACGAAGCTGGGCTACTCCTTCAACCCGCAGTTCACCGACGAGAACGCGGCCTGCCTGGTCTTCAGCGACACCATCTTCGCGATGCTGCTGACCGAGGAGTTCTTCAAGACGTTCACGAAGAAGGAGCTCGCCGACGCCTCCGGGTCCACGGAGACGATCATCGCGCTGAGCGCCGAGAGCCGCGCCGAGGTGGACGAGCTGGTCGACGCGGCCCTGTCCTCCGGCGGCTTTGCGTCCAACGAGCCGCAGGAGTACGGCGAGTGGATGTACAGCCGCTCCTTCCAGGACCCGGACCACCACCTGTGGGAGGTCGTCTGGATGGACGTCGAGAAGATGCAGGCGCAGCAGGGCCAGGGCTGAACCGCCCGCTCACGCCGAGGCGCCGCCGTCGACGACGAGGTCCGTCCCCACCACGGACCCCGCGTCGTCGGACGCCAGGTACAGCACCGCCGCCGCCACCTCCCGGCCCGACGACACCCGGCCCAGCGGCGACTCGGCCTTCATCCGTACGGCCCGCTCGTCCTCGGTCTCGCCGGGGAGCAGCGACATCGTGGTGTCCGCCGCGCCCGGGCTCACCGCGTTGATCCGGATGCCGTCCTGGACGTGGTCCAGGGCGGCGGCGCGCGTGAGGGCGGACACGGCCGCCTTCGAGGTGAGGTAGCCGGCCAGGCCCGGGCGGCGGGTGTGGGCGCCGAGGTTGGACGAGACGTTCACGATGGCGCCGCCGCCGTGGGCGCGCATGTGGGCCACCTCCGCCTGGAGCGCGAACAGCACCCCGGTGACGTTGATGTCGAGCAGGGTGCGCCAGTCCTCCTCCGCCAGGTCGGCGACCGGGCCGCCGCCCCGGAACACGCCCGCGTTGTTGACGGCGACGTCGAGTCCGCCGAACCGCTCGACGGTCCACCCCACCAGGTCACGCATCGACGCGGCCCGTGAGACGTCGGCGGTGGCGGCCGCAGCGGTGCCGCCCCGCTCGGCTATCAGCGCGACGGTCTCGTCGAGCGTGGTGGCCGTACGGCCCGCGGCGACGACCGAGGCGCCCTCGGCCGCGAAGGCGAGCGCGACGGCGCGGCCGAGGCCGGAGCCCGCGCCGGTGACGAGCACGGTCCTGCCCTGGAAGCGGTTCATCTGTCCTGTCCCTCTTTCTTGACCGTTCGTTCCAATTTCGAGGCCGAAGAAACGGGCGCCGCACGCAGACGGCGCCCGTGGTCGTCGGGCCGGTTCAGTCCAGCAGGGCCAGGGCCTGCTCGGCCGCGTCCCGCACCAGGGCCGGGTCGTCGGACGCCTTGCCGACCACCCGCACGCCCTGGAGCAGCACCAGCAGCATCCGGGCCAGCGTCCGCGGGTCGCGCCCCTCGGGCAGCTCGCCCTGCGTGCGCGCCCGCGCCAGCGCCGCGTGCAGCAGCGTCTCCAGGTGCTGCCAGTTCAGCTCCACCCGGCGGGCCACGGCCCGGTCGTGCGGCGCCAGTTCCGCCGCCGCGTTGGTGACGAGGCAGCCGCGCAGCCGGCCCGGCCCGGCCGCCGCCTCCGCGGCGAACCGGAGCACGACCGCCCGTACGGCGGGCAATGCGGGGCCCGGCCGGGACAACTCGTCCAGCAGGAGCGGGTTCTGCCCCGCCCCGTACCGGTCCAGTGCCTTCAGGTACAGCTCGTGCTTGTTGCCGAAGGTCGCGTAGAGCGAGGCCCGGCCGATACCCAGGTGCTCGACCAGGTCGGCCATCGACGTGGCCTCGTAGCCGCGCCGCCAGAACAGCTCGAGTGCTTTCTGGAGCGCGGCGTCCGGGTCGAATTCCTTGGTCCTGGCCACAGCAGGACCCTAGACCGTTCTGGAACGATCGGTCAAGTGGGGGGAGGGGTTCTCAGGCCGTCCGCACCGGATACACCGCCACCGCCACCTCGTCGTCGTCCAGGCACCGCCCCGTCTCCAGGTCGAAGCGCTGCTTCAGCAGCGGCGACGCCACGAACGTCCGGCCGTCCGCCGAGCCGATCAGGCCGCGCGCCAGCACCTGGGCGCCCGTGAACGGGTCCCGGTTGTCGATCGCGTACAGCCGCCCCGACCGGTCCCGGAAGAGCGCCGCCTGCCGTCCGTCCGGCAGCAGGGCCGCCATGCCCCGGCCCGGGGTCAGCGCGTCCATGTCGCAGACGGGCAGCCAGTCGCCGGTGGCGGGGGAGAGTTCGAGCTTCATCGGGCGGTGACCCCTTCCAGGGTGAGGACCGTCAGGTCGGGCTTGATCTGGCCCCGCTCCGGCACGAACCGCACCGACGGGTCCGGCGCCTCGGGGGCGTTCACGAAGGACACGAACCGCGCCAGCCGCTCCGGGTCCTGGAGTGTGTCGGCCCACTCGTCGCGGTAGCCGCTGACATGACGGGCCATCAGCTCGTCCAGCTCCTCGCCGATGCCCAGCGAGTCCTCCACCACGACCTCCCGGACGTGGTCGAGGCCGATCCGCTCCACCCACGGCGCCGTGCGCTCCAGCCGCTCGGCGGTGCGGATGTAGTACATGAGGAACCGGTCGATCAGCCTGACCAGTTCGGCGTCGGACAGGTCCTTCGCCAGCAGGTCCGCGTGGCGCGGCGTCGCGCCGCCGTTGCCGCCGACGTACAGGTTCCAGCCGTTGGCGGTGGCGATCACGCCGAAGTCCTTCGACTGGGCCTCCGCGCACTCGCGCTGGCAGCCCGACACCGCCGACTTCAGCTTGTGCGGCGCCCGCAGGCCGCGGTAGCGCAGCTCCAGGTCGATCGCCATGCGGACCGAGTCCTGCACGCCGTAGCGGCACCAGGTCTGGCCGACACAGGACTTCACCGTCCGCAGCGCCTTGCCGTACGCGTGCCCGGACTCGAAGCCGGCGTCCACCAGCCGCGCCCAGATCGCGGGCAGCTGCTCCACGCGCGCCCCGAACAGGTCGATGCGCTGACCGCCGGTGATCTTCGTGTAGAGGCCGAAGTCGCGCGCCACCTCACCGATGACGATCAGCTTCTCCGGGGTGATCTCCCCGCCGGGGATGCGCGGCACGATCGAGTACGAGCCGTTGCGCTGCATGTTGGCGAGGAAGTGGTCGTTGGTGTCCTGCAGCGCGGCCTGCTCGCCGTCGAGGATGTAGCCCGGGGCCAGGGACGCCAGGATCGAGGCGACCGCCGGCTTGCAGATCTCGCAGCCCTCGCCGCCCTTCGCCCCGTCCCGCCCGTACCGGTCGAGGAGTTCGGCGTACGAGGTGATGCGCAGCACCTGCACGATCTCGTACAGCTCCTGGCGGGTCTTGCCGAAGCAGCCGCACAGGCCGCCGTCGCCGGTCTTGGGCAGCAGCTGCTGGATGACCTTGACGCAGCTGCCGCAGCCGGTGCCGGCCTTGGTGCACTTCTTCACCTCGGGCAGCGTGGTGTGCTCGCAGATCGCGCCCTTGGTCACGTTGTGGCAGGAGCAGATCACCGCCTCGTCCGGCAGCGCCTCCGGCCCCAGCGCGACCGGCCCGCCCGCGCCCGCCGGCAGCACCAGCTGCTCGGGCGCCACGGGCGGCACGGTCCCGGTCATCGGCCGCAGCGTGCCGTACTGCTCGGCGTCGCCCACGAGGATGCCGCCCAGCAGCACGCCGTCGGCGGACACCACCAGCTTCTTGTAGATCCCGGAGCGCGAGTCGGAGTAGACGACGTCCAGGCAGCCCTCGGCCGTGCCGTGCGCGTCGCCGAACGACGCCACGTCCACCCCGAGCAGCTTCAGCTTGGTCGACAGGTCGGCGCCGGTGAACGCCGACTCCTGGTCGACGATCGCGTCCGCGGCCGTCTGCGCCATCTCGTAGCCCGGCGCGACCAGGCCGTACACCCGGCCGTCCGCCGCCAGCGCGCACTCGCCGATCGCGAGGACCGCCGGGTCCGACGTACGGCACCGCTCGTCGACCTTGATGCCGCCGCGCTCGCCGACCTCCAGGCCGCAGTCGCGGGCCAGCTGGTCGCGGGGGCGGACACCCGCCGAGAACACCACCATGTCCGTGGCCAGTTCGGAGCCGTCCGACAGCTTCATGCCGGTGACGGAGCCGTCGTCCCCGACGGTGACCTCCTGGGTGCCCACGCCCGTGTGGACGGCCAGCCCCATGTTCTCGATCGTGCGCAGCAGCGCAGCGCCACCGCCCTCGTCCACCTGCACCGGCATCAGCCGGGGCGCGAACTCCACGATGTGCGTCTCCAGGCCCAGGCCCTTGAGCGCGCCCGCCGCCTCCAGACCGAGCAGACCGCCGCCGACGACCGCGCCGCTCGTGGCGGTCTTCGCGTACTCCTCGATCGCGAGCAGGTCCTCGATGGTGCGGTAGACGAAGCAGCCCGTCGCGTCCTTGCCGGGGACCGGGGGCACGAACGGGTACGAGCCGGTGGCGAGGACCAGCGTGTCGTACGCGACGGTCATCCCGGACCGTGCGGTGACCGTGCGGGCCTCCCGGTCGATCGCGACGGCCGGGTCGTCGGTGTGGAGCTCGATGCCGTGCTCGGCCATGAAGCCCGCGGGCACCATCGACAGGTCGTCGGGCGTGCGGCCGGAGAAGTACGAGGTGAGCTGGACCCGGTCGTAGGCGGGGCGGGGCTCCTCGCACAGGACGACCACGCGCGCCCTGCCGGTCACACCGCGGTCGGCGAGGGACTCCAGGAAGCGCTGGCCGACCATGCCGTGGCCGACGAGGACGATGGTGGGCGTGTGCGCCGCCCCGGGCGTGTTCGGCATGTCAGGAGCCTCCGTCATGGGTGAGCAGGTGGAGCAGGGGCGCGTCCGGAAGGGCCTCGTCGCCCTCCCAGGCCCGGGCGAGCGTGCCGACCGCGCCGAGGTCGCCCATCAGGACGCCGCCGACGAGCCGGTCACCACGGACGACGACCTTCCGGTACGCGCTGCGCGTGGCGTCGGCCAGCTGCACGGTGTCGTCGCCCGGCTGGGGCGTGGCCTCGCCGAACGCCGCGAGTTCCAGGGCGTCCAGGCTCAGCCGGGTCAGGGCCCGCGTGCCCCGGTAGGCGGCGTCGCCGCCGGTGAGCACGTCCGCCAGCACATCGGCCTGCTCCAGGGCGGCCCCCGCCAGCCCGTAGAGCCGGCCGTCGTGCTCGGCGCAGTCGCCGATGGCGTGGATGTACGGATCGGAGGTGCGCAGCCGGTCGTCGACGACGATCCCGCGCCGGACGTCGAGGCCCGCCGCCAGGGCGAGGCCGACGCGCGGCCGCACGCCGCAGGCCAGCACCACCACGTCGGCCTCCAGGACGAACCCGTCGGCCAGCTCCACGGCGGTCACCGCGCCCGACGCGACCTTCAGGCCGCGCACGCGGCACTCGGTGTGCACCTCCACACCGAGCCCGACGAGGTGGCGGCGCAGCAGCTCCGCGGCGTTCGCGTCCAGCTGGCGCTCCATGAGGTGCTCGCCCTGCTGGGCCAGCACCACCTCCGCGCCCCTGGCCGCCAGCGCCCGGGCCGCCGAGACGCCCAGCAGGCCGCCGCCGATGACCACGGCCCTGGCCCCGGGACGGACCACCGCGCCCAGCGCCAGGCAGTCGTCGAGCGTCCGGAACGCGTGCACCCCGGCCGGCAGCGGACCGCCGCCCAGGCCGCGCAGCGGCGGCAGGACCGGGTTGGAGCCCGTGGCCAGGACCAGCCGGTCGTATGCGAAGGACGCTCCGTCGTCGCAGTGCACCACCCGGGCGTCCCGGTCGATGCCGGTCACGCGCACACCGCGCCGTACCGGCTCGCCCAGGGGCGAGGGCAGGGCGATCACCTCGGGCCCGTACCGGCCGGCCAGGACGTCCGCGAGCAGCACCCGGTTGTACGGGGTGTGCGGCTCCTCGCCGAGCACGGTGACGGGCAGCCGCTCGGCGAGGCGTGCCCCCGCCGTACCGCCGCCGACCACCACGATCCGTGAACTCATGCCCAGCAGCGTGCGTCGACGGTGTTTCCCGGCAGCATCCCGTGTGTTTCGCGCGAGGAAAGCCGGCCTCAGCGCACAGCGGTTCCGGCGGTGAGGCGCCGCGCGGCGGCCCGGGGCTGCCGGACGTAATCGCCGGGCACCAGATGTGCCTCTTACGTAATCGCTGGACGCCGGGTGTGTCCCTTACATAAGGTCATGACCATGCCCGACATCTCGTTGCCCGTGCTCGTCATGCTCTGCCTGGCCGCCCTCGTGGCCGGCTGGATCGACGCCGTGGTCGGGGGCGGCGGTCTGCTGCTCCTGCCCGCCCTGCTGCTGGGCGTGCCGCACGTGCCGGCCGCGCAGGTCCTCGGCACCAACAAGGCGGTCGCCATCGTCGGCACCACGGGCGCGGCCGTCACCTACGCGCGCAAGGCTCCGGTCCGGGTCGGGACGGCGGTACGGATTGGGCTGGCCGCCCTCGCCGGGTCCATGGGCGGGGCCTTCTTCGCGGCCGGGATCAGCAGCGACGTGCTGCGGCCGGTCATCCTGGTGGTGCTCGTGGGGGTGGCCGCGTTCGTGATGTTCCGCCCGTCCTTCGGCACCGGGCCCGCGCCGGAGGGGCCGGTGCGGCGCGCCCGGATCGTCACGGCGATCGTCCTCGTGGGTGGCGGCATCGGCTTCTACGACGGGCTGTTCGGGCCCGGTACGGGCACGTTCCTGGTGCTCGCGCTGACGGCGGTGCTCCACCTGGACCTGGTGACGGCCTCGGCGACCGCCAAGATCGTCAACGTGTGCACCAACGCGGGTGCGCTGGCCATGTTCGCCTACCAGGGCAACGTGCTGTGGCAGCTGGCCGCTCTCATGGCCGTGTTCAACCTGGCGGGCGGGATGCTCGGTGCGCGGATGGCCCTGCGCAAGGGCGCCGAGTTCGTGCGGGGCGTGCTGCTGGTGGTCGTCTTCGGGTTGGTCGCGAAGCTGGGGTTCGACCAGTGGGCGTGAGCGGGTGCCGACCGGTCGGGCGTGCGCCGCGTTCGGCGCGTGGCCCGGCGGTGGCGGCCGTCAGCGCGCCCCGATGAGGTGCGCGTACGCCACCACGTTCCCCTGGTAGCCGGTCTTCGGTGAGAAGCCGCCGCCGCAGGTGATCACCCGCAGCTCGGCGCGTCGGGCCTCGCCGTACACCTTGGCGTCGGGGAAGGCGTCGTTGTCGTACACCTCGACCGCGTCGACCGTGAACACGGCGGTCCGCCCGTCGAGCCGGGCGACCTCGATGCGCTGGCCCTTCTTGAGGGCGCCGAGCCCGTAGAAGACGGCGGGCCCGCGGGCGTTGTCCACGTGACCCGCCATGACGGCCGTGCCGCGGGCGCCGGGCGCGGTGCCGCCGGCGAACCAGCCGGCGAGATTGCCGTTCCCGGCGGGCGGCACGTCCAGGCTGCCGTCCGGGCCCAGGCCGAGCCGCATCACGGGGGCGTCGACGCCGATCCCCGGTATGCGGATGCGGACGGGCGCGGAGGGCGGGAGCGGGTCGGCGGCCGCGGACGTGTGCCACCCGGGTCCCGCGGCGAACGCCTCCGCCGCCGACGGGACCGGCGGCGTCACGTCCCGCGCCCCGCTCTGGACGAGCCACAGGCCGACGCACACCGCGACGGCCAGGCCCCAGCCCTTGCCCCTGGGCCGCGTGTCGGTCGGGCTGCTCATGCGGGTTCCTCCGCGTACGGGCGCTGCGCGAGGGTCCCCCCGCCCCGCCGCGGTCTCGGGGCCACGCGGCGGAGCGGGGAGTCAGGGGGAGCCGGGCGGTCAGCTGCCGCCCGCGCCGCCGTTCGCCCGGCGGCGCAGCAGCCAGGTCCCGCCGGCGGCGGCCGCGGCGAGGACGGCGACGCCCGCCGCGATCCGGGTGGTGTCCGGGCCGACGCTGCCGCCGACGCCCGTGCGCACGTGGCCGCTCGGCATGTGGTGCGTGGGGTGGTGGTCCGGCCGCTGGGCGTGGCCGCCGTCGTGCCAGCCGCCGTCGTGCTGTCCGCCGTCGTGCCGGCCGCGCTTGACGACCACGTCGCCGGTGGCGGTCTTGCCGTTGTCGCACGCCACCGCGATCGCGTACGAACCGGGCTTGGTGTGCTGCGGAACCTTGAACTGGCCGACCACCAGCTCCTTGTGGGTGCCCGGGCGGAGCTTGAACTCGCCCGCGCCCAGCGACTGGGCGTCGCCCACGCCGTGGCCGTTCGGCCCGCAGGCCGTCGTGTTGACCGTGACCGTCGTGCCCGGTTCGGCCGGCGACGGGAACACCTCCAGCTTGTGGGAGTCACCGGCGTACGCCCCCGGCGCGGCGAGGGCGCCGAGACAGACGACCGCCAGCGCGGTACCGGTCAGCGTGCGGGCAGTGGTGCGCATGAAGGTCCTCCGGGCAGCGCTACGGGCGGTTGTCCTTGCTTCGAGGTAAGGCGCCACCCGTCCACCGCGCCTGCTGACTCCTCGTCAGATTTCCGCCGAACGAGTCGGCGCGGCACCCTGGACACTCCTCGTCTCCGCAGCTCAGCCCGTATGTGAGGGGACTCTCGGGGGAGGCGTTCCGAACGGGTGACGGCCGTTCGCCGCGCCCGCCTCCATGCCGCATCTAGGTCGGGGCTTGACCTCAAGCTAAGTTGAGGTACCAGGCTTCCCCTCATGGACCTCACCACGCATGAGAAGACCGCCCAGCCCCTCCGTCTCGCCGTCGTCCTCGGCAGCAACCGCGAAGGCCGCTTCGCCCCGGTCGTCGCCGACTGGTTCCTCTCCCGGGCCCGCGAGCGCGACGACTTCACCGTCGACGTGATCGACCTCGCCGACTCCGACCTGCCGACCGCCCTGTCCTACAACCCCTCCCCGGCCGTCCGCGCCGAACTGGCCAAGGTCACCCCGCACCTGGAGCGGGCGGACGCCTATGTCGTCCTCACCCCCGAGTACAACCACTCCTACCCGGCATCGCTCAAGAGCCTCATCGACTGGCACTACACCGAGTGGCAGGCCAAGCCCGTCGGTTTCGTCTCCTACGGCGGGATCTCCGGCGGCCTGCGCGCCGTCGAGCATCTCCGCCCGGTCTTCGCCGAACTGCACGCCGTCACTGTCCGCGACACCGTCTCCTTCCCCAACGCCGGGGGGCTCTTCGACGAGGACGGCGCCCCCAAGGACCCCGCGGGCCCGGAGGCCGCCGCCAAGAAGATGCTGGACCAGCTCGCCTGGTGGGCCCACGCCCTGCGCGACGCCAAGGCCGTCCGCCCCTACGCGGGCTAGGAAAAGACGCCGGAGGGGCTGGTCTCAGCCCGTCCGGCGTTCGAGGACGAGCGCCGGCGGGCGTGATACGGGGGTCCGGGGACATGGCCCCCGGCTTCGGGAGGGGGCGGGGTTGGGGGAAGGATCCGCCGGACACGACCCGGGCAGGGCGCCGCCGCCCGGTGGGATGCTGGTGGGGGAGGCGCGTCGTGACCGAAGGAGCAGCAGCGTGACCCTGGCCCTGACCGTACTGACCACCACCGACAGCGCGGCGAAGGCCGAGGAGCTGGCGCGCAGCGCGGTGGAGGAGAGGCTCGCCGCCTGCGCCCAGATCTCGGCGCCCATCACGTCCGTCTACCGCTGGCAGGGCGCCATCGAGACCTCGCAGGAGTGGCAGGTGCTCCTCAAGACCACCGAGGAGTGCTACGAGGCGCTGGAGGCGCACCTCACGCGCCTCCACGACTACGAGACGCCGGAGATCATCGCCACCCCGGTCGTCCGGGGAAGCGCCGGCTACCTGCGCTGGATCGCCGAGGAGACCGACCGGGCATGAGCGAGCTGCCGTTCTTCGTGTACGGGACGCTGCGGCCCGGCGCGCATAACCACGACCGCTTCCTGCGGGGACGCACGGCGGCCGAGGAGCCCGCCCGGCTGCCGTGCGCCCGGCTCCACGACGGCCCCGGCCATCCGTACGCGGTCCGCGCCGCCGACGGCGAGGTCGTCGGCGACCTGGTGCACGCCGCGCCCGGCGCGTACGCCGGGCTGATCGCCGAACTCGACCGGCTGGAGGACTACTTCGGGCCGGGTCATCCGCTGAACCTGTACACGCGCGAGACGTGCGAGGTCGTGCGCGTCCACGACGGCGCCGCCGTGCGCGCCTGGGTGTACCTGGCGACGGCCCGCGCCGGCCTCGGCGCGCCCGTCGCGGGCGGCGACTGGTTCAGTCGCCCTCGACGGCCCGTTCCAGACGCACCGCGCACACCTTGAACTCGGGCATCCGGGACGTCGGGTCGAGCGCCGGGTTCGTGAGCGTGTTGGCGCGGCCCTCGCCCGGCCAGTGGAACGGCATGAACACCGTGTCGGGGCGGATCCCCGTCGTGATGCGGGCCGGGGCGACGGCGCGCCCGCGCCGGGACACCACCGCGACCGGCTCGCCCTCGGCGACGCCCAGCCGCTCGGCGAGCCGCGGGTGCAGCTCCACGAACGGCCCCGGCGCCGCGGCGTTCAGCTCCGCGACGCGCCGGGTCTGGGCGCCCGACTGGTACTGCGACACCACACGGCCCGTCGTCAGCACGACCGGGTAGGCCTCGTCCGTCTCCTCGCCGGCCGCCCGGTGCGTGACCGGCACGAACCGCGCCCGCCCGTCGGGCGTCGCGAACCGGTCCAGGAACAGCCGCGGCGTACCGGGGTGCTGGGGGTCCGGGCACGGCCAGAAGACGCCGTCCTCCTCCGCGATGCGCCGGTAGCTGATGCCGGAGTAGTCGGCGGCCCCGCCGGCCGAGGCGCGGCGCAGCTCCTCGAAGACCTCCTCCGGGTCCGTGGGGAAGCCCTTCTCCCAGCCGAGCAGCCCGGCGAGCCCGTGCAGCACCTCCAGGTCGCTGCGCACGCCCTCCGGCGGCGTGATCGCCCGCTGCCGCAGCAGCACCCTGCCCTCCAGGTTGGTCGTCGTGCCGGTCTCCTCCGCCCACTGCGTCACGGGCAGCACGACATCGGCGAGCGCGGCCGTCTCGGACAGCACGACGTCGGCGACGGCCAGGAAGTCCAGCGACTTCAGCCGCTCCTCGATGTGCGCGGCGCGCGGCGCGGACACCACCGGGTTGGAGCCCATCAGCAGCAGCGCCTTCACGTCCTGCCCCAGGGCGTCCAGCAGTTCGTACGCGCTGCGCCCGGGGCCCGGCAGGACGTCCGGGTCGACGCCCCACACGGCGGCCACGTGGGCGCGCGCCTCCGGGTCGTCCAGCTTGCGGTAACCGGGCAGCTGGTCGGCCTTCTGCCCGTGCTCGCGGCCGCCCTGCCCGTTGCCCTGCCCGGTCAGGCAGCCGTAGCCGGACAGCGGGCGGCCGGCGTGGCCGGTGGCCAGGCACAGGTTGATCCAGGCGCCGACGGTGTCGGTGCCCTTCGACTGCTGCTCGGGGCCGCGAGCGGTGAGCACCATGCCGCTCTCCGCGTCGCAGAACATCCGGACCGCCTCGCGCAGCTGGGGCACCGGGATGCCGGTGATCCGCTCGACCAGGGCCGGCCAGTGCGACATGGCGGCCGCGCGGGCGTCCTCCCAGCCGGTGGTGCGCTCGCGGATGAAGTCCTCGTCCGTCCGGCCCTCCGCGACGACCAGGTGCAGCAGCCCGAGGGCGAGTGCGAGGTCGGTGCCGGGGCGCGGCGCCAGGTGCAGGTCGGCCTGCTCGGCGGTGCGGGTGCGGCGCGGGTCGACGACGATCAGCCGGCCGCCGTTCTCCTTCAGCTCCGTGAGGTAGCGCAGCGCGGGCGGCATCGTCTCGGCCAGGTTGGAGCCGACGAGGATGACACAGCCGGTGCGCGGGATGTCCTCCAGCGGGAACGGCAGGCCCCGGTCCACGCCGAAGGCCTTCATGCCCGCGGCGGCCGCGGACGACATGCAGAAGCGGCCGTTGTAGTCGATCTGGGAGGTGCCGAGGACGATCCGGGCGAACTTGCCGAGCGTGTACGCCTTCTCGTTGGTGAGCCCGCCGCCGCCGAAGACCCCGACCCCGTCGGGGCCGTACGCCTCACGGGTGCGCCGCAGTCCGTCGGCGACGGCCCGCAGGGCCTCCTCCCAGGTGGCCGGTTCGAGCCCGCCTGTGGCGTGGCGTCGGATCAGCGGCCCGGTCAGCCGGACCTGGGAGGAGAGCACGGCGGGTGCGGTACGTCCCTTACCGCACAGGGCACCCCGGTTGACGGGGAAGTCCGTGCGCTCCACGACGTCGACGACTCCGGCGCCGCCTTCGGCGGGCCGCAGGTTCATCCCGCACTGAAGGGCGCAGTACGGGCAGTGCGTGGAGGTGGTGGCGGCGAGCATGGCACCGAGCGTGCGACCTGCGTGTTACGGCCACGGTCACGCCGTATTACGCACGAGGTACGTCACGCTCCGGGACCGGGGGCCGCGGTGGTGAGCCGGGCCGGGCCTCACTCCGCCGAGGCGAGGGCCTCGTGGACGCCGGTCTCCTCGCGGCCGAGGAACCGCGGGTCCGGCTCGAAGGCCGCGTCCAGGGCCGCCTTGCCGGCGGCGGCCAGCTCGCGGACGCCCCCGTAGTACCAGACCGAGTCGTGCGGCTCGGCGACCCCGACACCGTACGACTCGACGCCCGCCGCCTGGCAGAGGGCGACCGCCCGCCGGATGTGGAAGCCCTGCGTGACCAGGACCGCCCGGTCGACGCCGAAGATCTTCTTGGCCCGTACGCAGGAGTCCCAGGTGTCGAACCCGGCGAAGTCGCTGACGATCCGCCCGTCGGGCACCCCCCGCTGGGTGAGGTAGGCCCGCATGGCGTCGGGCTCGTCGTACTCGGCGCGCGAGTTGTCGCCCGTCACGAGCACCACCTTCACCTTGCCGTCCCGGTACAGCGCGGCCGCGGTGTCCAGCCGGTGCGCCAGGTACGGGGTGGGGCGCCCGTTCCACAGCCCGGCGCCGAAGACCACGGCCACGTCGCGCGCGGGCACGTCGGCGACGGTGCGCAGCCGCGGCTCGGCCACGGTGTGCATCCAGGTCGCGGGCGCGAGCGCCAGCACGGAGGCCAGCATGACGCCCTGCGCCAGCCGCCGCTGCCCCCGTCTCGTCCCCGGCCACAGCCGCCGTATCCCGCCCCGCATCGATGGACCTCCCCTGGTCGCGTGTCCGCCTGCCCACTCCGACGCGGGAGAAGGGCGCGCGGTTCAGTGCGACGACTGTGACGTACGAGGTGGGGCGGCGGCCGGGCGGCCCCCGTACAGCAGGGTCGCGAGCGCGGCGCCGGCCAGTCCGCCGAGGAACTGCGCGGCGATGAAGCCGGGCAGCGAACCGGGCGCGATCCCGGTGAACGAGTCGGAGAACGACCGGCCCACCGTCGCCGCCGGGTTGGCGAACGAGCCGGACGAGGTGAACCAGATCGCGGCACCGATGTAGGCGGCGACCGCCGCCGGCGCGAACCGGGCGCGGCCCGTGCGGTGCAGCCCGACGATCAGCAGGATCAGGCCGGCCGTGGCGACCGTCTCGCCGAGCAGCAGATGGCCGTCCGACCGCACCCGGGTCGCCCAGCCGCCGGGCGCCCGCCCGAACATCGCCTCCGCGAGGAGGGCGCCCGCCACCGCGCCCGCCAGCTGCGCGGCGAGGTAGCAGGCGACGTCCAGGGCGGGCGTACGGACTCCGGAGCGGCGCCTGGTCCACCAGGCGCACAGCGTCACGACCGGGTTGAGATGGCCCCCGGAGACCGGTCCGAGCAGCGCGATCAGCAGGCCGAGCCCGATCGCCGAGGCGAGCGAGTTGGCCAGCAGCCGCACCCCGACGTCGTCGCTGAGCCCACCGGCCTGGATGCCGGATCCGACGACGATCGCCACCAGCGCGGCCGTGCCGACGAACTCGGCGGCGATCCTGCGCGGCAGCGGCCCTTCCATCCCTGCGGCCACGGTTCCCTCCCCCTCCACGCCCGATGTCGAAGCTGCAACGGAAAACATATTCCACGTTTCGGAAATCATACAGCGGGTAGGAAGGCGCACTTCTGTGCGAGCGTCTGGCAGGATGCGCCCCATGCAGACCACGGCCGCCGCCCGGAACAACGCCGAGTGGTGCGCCGCCATGTGCCGCGCCCACGGCCTCGCTCCCGGCACGTTCACCGACCGCGCCTGGACCTCGGCCGACCGGACCCCGCCCTACTACCCCGACGCCGTCTCGCTCGCGCCCGACGCCGGCCCCGACGACGTCCTGACGGGCGTGGACACGACGCCCGGCTGCTCGGTCAAGGACAGCTTCGCGACGCTGGACCTCACCGACCACGGCTTCACCGTCCTCTTCGACGCCCAGTGGATCCACCGCCCCGCCGGCCTGCCGGTGTCCCGCCCCACCCCCTGGCAGCCGGTCCGCACGCCCGCCGCACTCGCGGACTGGGAGGCGGCCTGGAGCGACGGCGAGCCCATGGACCTCTTCCGCCCCGGGCTCCTCGACACCCCGGGGACGTACGTCCTCGCGGGCCACGACGCCGATGGCGCGGTCACCGGCGGCGCCGTCGTCACCCACGCCGCCGGCGCCGTCGGCGTCTCCAACCTGTTCGGCCCGCCCGACGAGGCCTGGCCCGCCGTCCTCGCGTTCGCCGCCGAACGGTGGCCCGGCACCCCGGTCGTCGGCTACGAGCACGGCGACGACCTCGCCGCCGCCCTGCGCCACGGCTTCGCGCCCGCCGGACCGCTGCGCATCTGGCTCGCGCAGGGCTGACCGGCCGCCGCCCCGGCACCCGGCGGGCCGCTGACACCCCCCCACCCCCCGCCGTGAGCCCACGGAAAACACCCGTCACCCCTGCGCAACGGCCCCGCAATACACGCCCGCCAGGATCGGTGCATGACGCAGCCGGATCCCCGCCACCCGAGCGAGTCCCACCCCGACAGCGGCTTCCCCACGGCCGCCCAGCTGTTCGGCCGTATCACCGCACAGCTCGGCACCCAGCTGCGTCACCTCCACCACCACCGCCACCCCGAAACGCGCAGGCCGCCCATGAGCACACCCCACGAGGCACCCGCCCTCGTCGCCGTCGCCCACGGCAGCCGCGACCCGCGGGCCCTGCCCGCCGTCACCGCGCTCCTCGACCGCGTCCGCGAGCTGCGCCCCGACCTCACCGTCCGCCTCGGCCACATCGAGCTGAACGAGCCCCTGCTCACCGACACCCTCGACACGCTGCCCGACGGCTCGGCCGCCGTCCTCGTCCCGCTGCTGTTCAGCCGCGGCCACCACGTCAAGCACGACCTGCCGCAGGCCGCCGCCTCCGCCGCCCCCCGCGTCCACGTCCGCGTCGCCGCACCCCTCGGCCCGCACCCCCTCCTCGCCGAGGCGCTCCACGCACGGCTCACCGAGGCCGGCTGGACCGCCCGGCACGGCGCCGACCCCGCCACCGCCGTCGTCCTGGCCGCCGCCGGCTCCCGCGACCCCGAGTCGGCCGCCGACACCCGCCGCACCGCCCGACTGCTGAGCGCCCGCCTCGGCGGCACCCCCGTCGTTCCCGCCTACGCCTCCGCCGCCGCCCCGACCGTCGCCGAGGCCGTCCGCGCCCTCGCCGCCCGCGGCCACCACCGCGTCGCCGTCGCCTCCTGCTTCACCGCGCCCGGCCTCTTCGCCACCCGCGCCGCGGCCGACGCGCCCTGGCTCGCCGCCGCCCCGCTCGGCCCGCACCCGGCCCTCGCCCGCCTCGTCCTGCACCGCTACGACCGGGCCGCCGCCCGGGCCACGGCCGCCCCGGCGACCGCGACGACGACCCGCCAATTGACGCCCGCCTGACGCACCACACGCTTCACTGTCACCCCCGGCGGTTACCTTCACTGCATGAACGGCATGGAAGGTACGACCCACGCATACGACGCGTACGGCGAGGCCGACGGCGGGGCCTACGACGAGGCCGCGACCGAGCGCTGGGCGCCCGAGCCCGACAAGCGCCCCGGCCGCACGGCCTTCCAGCGCGACCGCGCCCGCGTGCTGCACTCCGCCGCCCTGCGCCGCCTGGCCGGCAAGACCCAGGTCGTCACGCCCGGCACGAGGACCCCCGCCTGGGACGCCAGCCCCCGCACCCGGCTCACCCACTCCCTCGAATGCGCCCAGGTCGGCCGAGAGCTGGGCGCCGCACTCGGCTGCGACCCCGACCTCGTCGAAGCGGCCTGCCTCTCCCACGACATGGGCCACCCGCCCTTCGGGCACAACGGCGAGCAGGCCCTCAACGAGTTCGCCAAGGACTGCGGCGGCTTCGAGGGCAACGCCCAGTCGCTCCGCCTGCTCACCCGCATCGAACCCAAGCGGTTCGTCCCCAGCCGCGAGACGGGCGAACTGGTCAGCGTCGGCCTCAACCTCACCCGCGCCGCCCTCGACGCCGCCACCAAGTACCCCTGGCCGCGCAGCGGCCACCCCACCGACCCGCACTCCCCGAAGTTCGGCGTCTACGAGGACGACCTGCCCGTCTTCGCCTGGGTGCGCCAGGGCGTGCCCGCCTCCCGCACGTGCTTCGAGGCCCAGGTCATGGACTGGTCCGACGACGTGGCGTACTCCGTGCACGACTTCGAGGACGGCCTGCACGCCGGCCACATCGACCCCAACATGCTCCTCGCCGAACCGGAGCGCGCCGACATCTGGACCGTCGCCATCGGCCGCTACGTGCCGTACGACACCGACCCCCAGGAGCTGGCCGACGCCCTCGACCGGCTCATCGACCAGGACTGGTGGCCGCACGGCTACGACGGCACGGCCCTCGCCCAGGCCCGGCTGAAGGACGCCACCAGCCAGCTCATCGGCCGCTTCTGCCTCGCCGCCGAGGCCGCGACGCGCCAGGCGTACGGCACGGGCCGCCTGACCCGGTACGGCGCCGAGCTGGTCGTCCCCCGCGCCACCCGCAACGAATGCGCGGTCCTCAAGGCCGTAGCCGACCGGTACGTGATGCAGCGCGCCGAACAGGAGGCCCTGCGCGCCGACCAGCGCATCGTCCTCGCCGAGCTGGCCGACGCCCTGATGCACCGCGCCCCCGAAGGCCTCGACCCCCAATTCCGCGCCCTGTTCGACTCCGCGCCCGACGACCGCGCCCGCCAGCGCGTCGTGGTCGACCAGATCGCCTCCCTCACCGACGCCTCCGCCCGCGCACTGCACGCCCGCCTCACGGCACCGCACACCCGGTAGTCCCTCTTTCGCGCCCCGCCTCCGTGCGGGACCCTCCTGTGGGCGCCCCGACCGCCACCGCAGCGGCGCGGCGTAGCGTGGACTTGGACGAACTGTGCATTCCGGGTAGGAGGCAACAAGTGGTCGACGCAGATCAGACCTTCGTCATCGTCGGCGGGGGACTGGCCGGTGCCAAGGCGGCCGAGACGCTCCGCTCCGAGGGGTTCACCGGCCGGGTGATCCTCATCGGCGAAGAACGCGACCACCCCTACGAACGCCCACCCCTCTCCAAGGGCTACCTCTCCGGCAAGGAGGAGCGCGACAGCGTCTACGTCCACGAGCCCGCCTGGTACGCGCAGGCCGACATCGAACTGCACCTGGGCCAGCCGGTCACCGCCCTCGACCGCGCCGCCCGCACCGTCCGCCTCGGCGACGGCACCACCATCCGCTACGACAAGCTGCTGCTCGCCACGGGCGCCGAACCCCGCCGCCTCGACATCCCCGGCAGCGGCCTCGCCGGAGTCCACCACCTGCGCGTCCTCTCCCACGCCGACCGCCTCCAGGGCGTGCTGTCCGCCCTCGGCCGCGACAACGGCCACCTGGTCATCGCCGGCGCCGGCTGGATCGGCCTGGAGGTCGCCGCCGCCGCCCGCGGCTACGGCGCCGAGGTCACCGTCGTCGAACCCGCGCCGACCCCGCTGCACCAGGTCGTCGGCCCCGAGCTGGGCCAGCTCTTCACCGACCTGCACAGCGAGCACGGCGTCCGCTTCCTGTTCGGCACCCGCCTCACGGAGATCGTCGGCCAGGACGGCATGGTGCTGGCCGCCCGTACCGAGGACGGCGAGGAACAGCCCGCCCACGCCGTGCTCGCCGCGATCGGCGCCGTCCCGCGCACCGCGCTCGCCGAGACCGCCGGCCTCGCCCTGGTCGACCGCGCCCACGGCGGCGGCGTCGCCGTCGACGCCGCGCTGCGCACCTCGGACCCCGACATCCACGCGGCCGGCGACGTGGCCGCCGCCCACCACCCGCTGCTCGGCATGCGCCTGCGCGTCGAGCACTGGGCCAACGCCCTCAACGGCGGCCCCGCCGCGGCCCGCGCCATGCTCGGCCAGGACGTCTCCTACGACCGGATCCCGTACTTCTTCTCCGACCAGTACGACCTGGGCCTGGAGTACTCGGGCTGGGCGCCCCCCGGCTCGTACGACCAGGTCGTGCTGCGCGGGGACGTCGCCAAGCGGCAGTTCATCGCCTTCTGGCTGAAGGACCGGCGGGTCCTGGCCGGGATGAACGTGAATGTGTGGGACGTCACAGCGCCCATCCAGGACCTGGTCCGGGCGGGCGCCGCGGGCACCACGGTCGACACGGACGCCCTGGGAGACCCGTCGGTCCCGCTGCCGTCGGTCCTCCCCGCCCCTTAGCTGCGGGACAGCCCGGGCCGCCACGCACGGCCCGGGCTCCGCGCCCCGCCCCGTAGAATCTCTGCGTGGCAGGCAGGATCAACGATGAGGACGTGAAAGCGGTTCGGGACGCGGTCCCGATCGACGCGGTCGTCTCCGAGTACCTCCAGCTGCGCAACGCCGGCGGCGGCAACCTCAAGGGCCTGTGCCCCTTCCACGACGAGAAGTCCCCCTCCTTCCAGGTCAGCCCCAGCAAGGGGCTGTTCCACTGCTTCGGCTGCCAGGAGGGCGGCGACACGATCGCCTTCGTGATGAAGATCGACCACCTCTCCTTCTCGGAGACGGTCGAGCGCCTCGCCGCCAAGGCCGGCATCACCCTCCGCTACGAGGAGGGCGGCTACAACCCCACCCACCAGCGCGGCGAGCGCATCCGGCTGGTCGAGGCGCACCGGGCGGCCGCCCAGTTCTACGCCGACCAGCTCGGCACGCCCGAGGCCGAGATCGGGCGGAAGTTCCTCGCCGAGCGCGGTTTCGACCAGGCCGCCGCCCAGCACTTCGGCGTCGGCTACAGCCCCGCGGGCTGGGACCACCTCACCCGGTTCCTGCGCGGCAAGGGATTCTCCGACAAGGAGCTGATCCTCTCCGGGCTCTCCCAGGACGGCCGCCGCGGCCCCATCGACCGGTTCCGCGGCCGCCTCATGTGGCCCATCCGGGACGTCGGCGGCGAGGTCGTCGGCTTCGGCGCGCGCAAGCTCCGCGACGACGACAACGGCCCCAAGTACCTCAACACCCCCGAGACGCCGATCTACCGCAAGTCCCAGGTGCTCTACGGCATCGACCTCGCGAAGAAGGACATCGCCAAGTCCAGCCGCGCGGTCGTCGTCGAGGGCTACACGGACGTCATGGCCTGCCACCTCGCCGGGGTCACCACCGCCATCGCCACCTGCGGCACCGCCTTCGGCGGCGACCACATCAAGATCCTCCGCCGGCTCCTCATGGACAACGGCTCGGCGCGCGTGATCTTCACCTTCGACGGCGACGCCGCCGGCCAGAAGGCCGCCCTGCGCGCCTTCGAGGACGACCAGAAGTTCGCCGCCGAGACGTACATCGCCATCGCCCCCGACGGCATGGACCCCTGCGAGCTGCGCCTCGCCAAGGGCGACGAGTCCGTGCAGGAGCTGGTCGAGCCGCGCACCCCGCTGTTCGAGTTCGCGCTGCGGCAGATCGTGAACCGGTACGACCTGGAGACCCCAGCGGGCCGCGCCGCCGCCCTCGACGAGGCCGCCCCGATCGTCGCCCGCATCAAGAACGTGGCCTCCCAGCACGAGGTCGCCGTGCAGCTCGCCGGCATGCTCGGGATCCTCGACACCCAGTTCGTCGTCAAGCGCGTCGCCCAGCTCGCCCGCTGGGCCCGCGAGGGCGGCGGCCGCGGCCCGGCCCCCCGTTCGGCGGCCGCCCCGCAGCAGCACCGGCAGGCGGCCCCGCAGGCACCCACGGGCCCGGCGCTCAACCTGCGCAGCCCCGCCCACCGCACCGAGCGCGAGCTGCTGAAGCTCGCCCTCCAGTACCCGGCGCTGGTGTCGCCGGCCTTCGACGCGTACGGCGCCGACGAGTTCACCGCCCCGCCCTACGCGGCCGTCCGCCGCACCATCGCCGAGGCCGGGGGCGCCGAACAGGGCGTCGACAACGCCGCCGACTACCTGGCCCGCGTCCGCGACGCGGCCCCCGACGACACGGTGCGCGCGCTCGTCACCGAGCTGGCCGTGGAGGCCCTGCACGCCCGCACGGTCGACGAGACCTACGCCGGCATGCAGCTCGTCCACGTCCGGCTGCGCGCCGTCGACCGCCGTATCCACGACGTCCAGGGCTCCCTCGCCCGCCTCGGCACGCACGCCGACCCGGACCACGTGGCGGCGGTGCAGAACGAACTGTGGGTCCTCCAGCAGTACGGCCAGTCCCTGCGCACCCACGGGGCCGCCGCGCTGTGACCCGGACGGCTCGCGCGCGTAACCGCGCCGTCACGCACCGGTCTCAAAAAGTGGTCGCACACCCCTCGTGGCGGCGTTGTGTCGTACCCCACACTGGTGCACGGTGCCGAACCGGCAGTGATCACCTGGAGGTCGCCCCCGTGCAGACCCAGAGCCTCACCGATGCCGTGCCCGCACAGGGCCTGCCCCCGAACCATCCGGAAGCCCTGCCGGACGGCATTCCGGACCTGGTGGAACTGCCCGAACCGGCGCGGGGCCCGGCCGCCGGGAAGGCCACGGCGGGCCCGTCGTCCGATCTGTTCCGGCAGTACCTGCGGGAGATCGGCCGCATCCCGCTCCTCACCGCCGCCGAGGAGGTCGAGCTGGCCCGCCGGGTCGAAGCCGGCCTGTTCGCCGAGGAGAAACTGGCCCGCACCCCCGACCCGGACTCGCAGCTCGCCGTCGACCTCGACACCCTCGTCGTGATGGGCCGGATGGCCAAACGCCGCCTCATCGAGGCGAACCTGCGGCTCGTCGTCTCCGTCGCCAAGCGCTACGTGGGCCGCGGCCTGACGATGCTCGACCTCGTCCAGGAGGGCAACCTCGGCCTCATCCGGGCCGTCGAGAAGTTCGACTACGCGCGCGGCTACAAGTTCTCCACGTACGCCACCTGGTGGATCCGCCAGGCGATGTCCCGGGCCCTCGCCGACCAGGCCCGGACCATCCGCGTCCCCGTGCACGTCGTCGAGCTGATCAACCGCGTCGTGCGCGTCCAGCGCCGGCTGCTCCAGGAGCGCGGCCACGAGCCCACCGCCGAGGAGGTCGCCGCGCACCTCGACCTGCCGCCCGAGCGGATCGGCGAAGTGCTGCGCCTCGCCCAGGAGCCGGTCTCGCTGCACGCCCCGGTGGGCGAGGAGGACGACGTCGCCCTCGGCGACCTCATCGAGGACGGCGACGCCGCCTCACCCGTGGAGTCCGCCGCGTTCCTGCTGCTGCGGGAGCACCTGGAGGCGGTGCTCTCCACGCTCGGCGAACGCGAGCGGAAGGTCGTCCAGCTCCGCTACGGCCTGGCCGACGGCAGGCCCCGCACCCTGGAGGAGATAGGGAAGCTCTTCGGCGTGACGCGCGAACGCATCCGCCAGATAGAGTCCAAGACCCTCGGCAAGCTGCGGGACCACGCCTTCGCGGACCAGCTGCGCGGCTATCTGGACTGACGGAACGTCACTTCGAGGCGTCGGAGGGGCGGTCGCCGCCGCTCCTGCCGAAGATGATCCCGAACGTGACGCCGAAGGCCGCGCCGACCCCGACCCCCAGCGCCAGGTTGTCCATCAGCAGCCCGAGCGACGCGCCCAGCGCGACGCCCGTTCCCATGCCCAGCGCGATGCCCCCGGCCGCGCGGGCGCCGGCGGGGTCGCCGCCGCTCCGCGGTGTGTTCTCCATGGTGTTCCCCCGTTCCTTTCGTCCTTCGGTCAGTCGACCTCGGCCACCGCTTGGGCGAACTGCGCCTGGTACAGGCGCGCGTACGCGCCTCCCGAGGTCAGCAGCTCGTCATGCGTGCCCTGTTCGACGAGGGAACCATTCTCCATCACCAGGATCACGTCCGCGTCGCGGATCGTCGACAGCCGGTGCGCGATGACGAAGCTGGTCCGGCCGTGCGCGAGCCGGGCCATCGCCTTCTGGATCAGCACCTCGGTGCGGGTGTCCACCGAACTCGTCGCCTCGTCCAGCACCAGGATCACCGGGTCGGACAGGAACGCCCGCGCGATGGTGATCAGCTGCTTCTCGCCGGCGCTGACGCCCGTGCCCTCGTCGTCGATGACGGTGTCGTACCCGTCCGGCAGCGTTCGGATGAACCGGTCGGCGTGCGCGGCCCGCGCGGCCTCCTCGATCTCCTTCCGCGTCACCTCGCGGCCGGCGTCCGCGCCGTACGCGATGTTCTCCGCGATCGTCCCGCCGAACAGCCACGTGTCCTGGAGGACCATGCCGATCGACGAGCGCAGCTCCTCGCGCGACATCCGGGCCACGTCCACCCCGTCGAGCAGGATCCGGCCGCCCGTCACCTCGTAGAACCGCATCAGCAGGTTCACCAGCGTCGTCTTGCCCGCGCCGGTCGGGCCGACGATCGCGACCGTCTGACCGGGCTCCACCTTCAGCGACAGGTCCTCGATGAGCGGCCGCTCCGGGTCGTAGCGGAACGCGACCTTCTCCAGCGACACCGCGCCCCGCAGCTCGGCCGGCCGCTCCAGCGCGGGCGACTCCGGCTGCTCGTCCGCGTCCAGCAGCTCGAAGACCCGCTCGGCGGACGCCACCCCGGACTGCACCAGGTTCGCCATCGACGCGACCTGCGTCAGCGGCATGGAGAACTGCCGCGAGTACTGGATGAACGCCTGGACGTCACCGATGGACAGCGACCCGGAGGCCACCCGCAGGCCACCGACCACCGCGACCAGCACATAGTTCAGGTTCGACACGAAGAACATCAGCGGCTGCATGACCCCGCTGTTGAACTGCGCCCGGAAACCCGCCTCGTACAGGTCCTCGTTCTGCTCGCGGAACTCGGCCGCCGACTCCTCCTGCCGGCCGAACACCTTCACCAGGGTGTGCCCGGTGTACATCTCCTCGACGTGCGCGTTCAGCCGGCCCGTCGCCTTCCACTGCTGTACGAAGTGCGGCTGCGACCGCTTGCCGACCCGCGTCGCCACGACCACTGACAGCGGCACGGTCACCAGCGCGACCAGCGCCAGCAGCGGCGACACCCAGAACATCATCACCAACACGCCCACGATGGTCAGCGCCGAGTTGATCAGCTGCCCCATCGTCTGCTGCATCGTCTGTCCGATGTTGTCGATGTCGTTGGTCGCCCGGCTCAGCACCTCACCGCGCTTGGCCCGGTCGAAGTACGACAGCGGAAGCCGCTCCAGCTTCGCCTGCACGTCCTCCCGCATCCGGTACACGGTCCGGTTGATCACCCGGATCGACATCCGCGTCGACACCAGCATCAGCAGCCCCGCCGCCACGTACACGGCGAGCACCAGCAGCAGCACACCGCCGACCGCGTCGAAGTCGATGCCCTGCCCCGGCGTGAAGTCCGCGCCCGCCAGCATGTCCGCGAGCCCGTCGTCCCCCTTGGCCCGCAGCGCCTCCAGCGCCTGCTCCTTGCTGACGCCCTCGGGCATGTCGCGCCCGACGACCCCCGCGAACACCAGGTCCGTGGCCCGCCCGAGGATCAGCGGACCCACCACCGACAGCGCCACACTGGCCACCACGGCCAGGATCATCACCCACAGGGTGACCTTCTCCGGCGCCAGCTGCCGCAGCAGCCGCCGGAACGAGCCCTTGAAGTCCATGGAGCGGTCCCCGGGGCCGCCCCCCGCCGCCATCATCCGTCCTGCCGGACCGGCCATCAGGCAGCCTCCGCCTCGGTCAGCTGGGAGAGCACGATCTCCCGGTACGTCTCATTGGTCTGCATCAGCTCGTGGTGGCGGCCCGACCCCACCACACGGCCCTCGTCGAGGACCACGATCCGGTCGGCGTCCCGGATGGTCGACACGCGCTGAGCGACGATCACCACCGTCGCCTCGGCGGTCTCCCGCGACAGCGCCGCGCGCAGCAGCGCGTCCGTCGCGTAGTCCAGCGCCGAGAACGAGTCGTCGAAGAGATAGATCTCGGGCCGCTGCACCAGCGTCCGCGCGATCGCCAGACGCTGCCGCTGACCGCCCGACACATTGGTGCCGCCCTGCGAGATCGGCGCGTTCAGCCCCGCTTCCAGCCCCCGTACGAAGTCGGCCGCCTGGGCCACCTCCAGGGCCTGCCACAACTCCTCGTCGGTCGCGTCGGGCCGCCCGTACCGCAGGTTCGTCGCGACCGTCCCCGAGAACAGGTACGGCTTCTGCGGGACCAGGCCGACGATCCGCGCCATGACCTGCGGGTCCAGCGTCCGTACGTCCACGCCGTCGACGAGGACCTCGCCGCCCGTCACGTCGAACAGCCGCGGCACCAGGCCCAGCAGCGTCGACTTGCCGCTGCCCGTCGACCCGATGATCGCGGTCGTCTCGCCGGGCCGGGCCACCAGACCCACCCCGTGCAGGACCGCCTCCTCGGCACCCGGGTAGCGGAAGTCCGCGTCCCGGATCTCCAGGTGCCCACGCAGGACCGCCTCCCGCACCGGCGCGACCGGCGGCACCACGCTCGACTCCGTGCGCAGCACCTCCTCGATGCGCTCGGCGCACACCTCGGCCCGCGGCACCATCATGAACATGAAGGTGGCCATCATCACGGCCATCACGATCTGCATCAGATACGCCAGGAACGCGGTCAGCGCGCCGATCTCCATGGCACCGGAGTCGATCCGGTGCGCGCCGAACCAGACGACCACGACGCTGGAGACGTTCACCACGGTCATCACCGTCGGGAACATCAGCGCCATCAGCCGCCCGGTCGCCATCGACACGTCGGTCAGCTCCGTGTTGGCGCCCTTGAACCGCTCCCGCTCGTAGGCGTCGCGGACGAACGCCCGGATGACCCGGTTGCCGGCGATCTGCTCGCGCAGCACCCGGTTCACGGTGTCCAGCCGCTCCTGCATCGTCCGGAAGAGCGGCCGCATCTTCCGCACGATCAGCGACACGGCGATACCGAGCACCGGCACCACGGCCAGCAGCACGCCCGACAGGGGCACGTCGAGGCCGAGCGCCATGACGATCCCGCCGACGCACATGATGGGCGCCGACACCATCAGCGTGAACGCCATCAGCACCAGCATCTGCACCTGCTGGACGTCATTGGTGGTGCGGGTGATCAGGGTCGGCGCCCCGAATTGGCCGACCTCACGCGCGGAGAAGGACTGGACACGGGCGAACACCGCCGCCCGCACGTCCCGCCCGAGCGCCGCGGCCGTCCGCGCGCCGTAGTAGACGGCGCCGACGTTGCCCGCGACCTGGACGACGGAGACGGCGATCATCAGCGCGCCGAACGTCAGGATGTAGCCGGTGTCCCCCCGCACGACACCGTTGTCGATGATGTCCGCGTTCAGTGTGGGCAGATAGAGCGTGGCGCTCGTCTGCACGAGTTGCAGGAGCACCAGCAGGGCTATGGGCCGTTTGTACGGCCCCAGATGGTTCCGTAGTAGTTGAATGAGCACGGTTTCCACTATCGCCCGCGACCCTGCCCCGTTACGACCGACTTTCCAGGCGTCGCCACCGCTCCGCTAGGAGCTGAACGCCCCCGGGTGCAGCTCGTCGCGCGTCGCGATGAACTGCTGGCGCACCGCCTGGCCCACCGCCAGCTCCTCGCCCGGCTCGAACACCTGCGCCGCCGCGCCCTGCCACGCGGGCGGCGCCTGCGGCGACAGCGTCCCGTGGGCCACACCCAGCGCCCACGCCGCCTGCCGGGCCGCGCCCAGCGCCGCGTAGTCCGCCGGCTGCGGTACGACGACCTGCGCACCGAAGATCGCGGGCGCCGCCGCCTGCACCGCGGGCAGCCCGGCGGCCGCCCCCAGCAGGAACACGCGCCGCACCTCCACACCGCGCCGCCGCAGCACGTCCATCGCGTCGGCGAGCGCGCACAGCATGCCCTCGAACGCGGCCCGCGCCAGGTGCTCCGGCTTCATCGACTCGCGCCGCAGCCCGCTCAGCGTTCCGGCGGTGTGCGGCAGCCGCGGGGTGCGCTCACCCTCCAGATAGGGGAGGAGCACCAGACCGGAGGCGCCCGGCGTCGACTTCAGCGCCAGCGCCGACAGCTCCTCCAGGCTGTCCACGCCCAGCATCTCCGCCGTGCCGCGCAGCGCACGCACCGCGTTCGACGTGTGGACGACCGGCAGGTGCAGCCCCGCCGCGTCGGCCAGCGCCGTGATCATCCCGTCGGGGTCGGCCGGCGCCTCGTGGTGGACGGCCATCACCGAACCGGACGCGCCGAGCGACACCACCGCGTCCCCGAGCCCCAGCCCCAGCCCCAGCGTGGCGGCCATGGTCTCGCCGGTGCCCGCGGAGATCAGCAGCCCCTCGGGCGTCATGCCCGCGGCCTCGGCCGGCCCCAGCACCTCGGGCAGAGCGGCCTGGTGGCCCAGCGCCAGCTCCACCAGATCCGGCCGGTACGCACCGGTGGCCGGCGACCAGTAGCCCGTACCGGACGCGCCGCCCCGGTCGGTGGTCCGCCGCGCCGGCCGCCCCAGCAGCTGCCACACCAGCCAGTCGTGCGGCTGGAGCAGCGCCGCGACCCGCTGCGCCGGCTCGGGCTCGGTGCGGGCCAGCCACCGCAGCTTCGCCACCGGCTGCGCCGCCTGCGGTACGCAGCCCACGGCGTCCGCCCAGGCCTGCCGGCCGCCCAGCGCCTCGACCAGATCGGCGGCCGCCACCTGCGCCCGCTTGTCGTTGCCGACCAGCGCGGCCCCCACGGGGGTGCCCTGCGCGTCCAGCGGGACCAGCCCGTGCTGCGCGGACACCCCGATGGCCTGCACGCCTTCGAGGAGGCCGCCCGTCGCGGCGTCGCCCAGCGACAGCAGCCACGCCTGCGGGTCGACCTCCGTGGCCTTCGGGTCGACGGGATGCGGGGCGTACCCCTGGCGCAGGACGGCGCCCGTGTCCGTGTCGCAGACGACGATGCGCGTGAAACCCGACGAACTGTCCAACCCGGCGACTATCCCCATGGAGATAGATTCTGCCGCACTCCGCCAGGTATCCGGCCCCTCCTGGACCGGGGCCGGACAGCGGCCTCAGGTGTTGCTCGTGCCCCAGTCGTCCTCGGCCCCCTGACCACGGTCCCGCAGGGAACGCACCCGCTCGGCGACGGCCTCGGGCATCCGGTCCCCGACCGTGTCGCTCACCACGTGATAGGCCCTTCCGGCCATCTGCCGCCCGGTCTGCGCGGCCGTCTCGGCGGCGTTGCGGACGGCCGGGTTCTCGGAGAGCTGCCGGGCGGACTTCCTCAGCTGTTCGTACCGCTCGCGCCCGGCGCGGGTCCCGAGGACGTATCCGACGGCCAGGCCGACGAGGAACGTGAGCTTGTACCGCATGGCTGCCACCCTTCCGTAGGCGTCGGTGCCGGCCGCCTACCCGCGGGGGGATGAGATCACCCGTGGGGCCGCGGGGATACCGATTGGCGGAGCACCCCCCTGCTTGCGCTAATGTATGTGTCGCAGCGAGCGGCCGCCCGCCCGGAACACCCCGGGTAGGTACGTTCGGTGCAACGCAGCAATCCCCTGTAGCTCAATTGGCAGAGCAGCCGGCTGTTAACCGGCAGGTTACTGGTTCGAGTCCAGTCGGGGGAGCGCGATCCCCTGTAGCTCAATTGGCAGAGCATTCGGCTGTTAACCGGAGGGTTGCTGGTTCGAGTCCAGCCGGGGGAGCACTGACGAGAGAGGACCTACGGGTCCTCTCTCATTTTTTCGGCTGATCCGGAACCGGGCAGGGGTCGCCGACAGTCCTCAAGGGCGTGCGTTGCCGACCATCCGAGGCAAGAGATCGTATGAGCGGCTATGCTGCGGCAGACGGCGCGCACAAATGTGCGCGACGCGCCGCGAGGGGCGGTAGCTCAGCCGGTTAGAGCAGCGGACTCATAATCCGTCGGCCGTGGGTTCGAGTCCCACCCGCCCCACTCTGCGGTGATTGCGCAGGAACGTTTCTACCTGCGGAAACTTGAGAGCGGGGGTTGCCACGCGGGCGTGGCGACCCCCGTTCATCCGTTCAGGCCAGGATTCAGGGGCCGCGAGAATGCGCCGAGCGCTCGAACGAACAGACTCTCCCGAACGTTCGTCGTCCGGCTGATCACCATCTCTGTCGAAAGGCAGAGTCCCGCATCGGTCCCGAGGTGGACGTCCGCCTGCCCGACGCTCTCGATACTGGATGCTGTGCCCCTCCTCAGCCGTTTCCGTCGTTGCGTCCAGCCCGGGAGTGATGTTCCGGCGCGGCCGGGAGGATCCGGTCGGGTCGTTGGGGAGACGGCTGGTGTGGCGGTGGCCGCCCTGTGTCTGTGGGCGGTCGCCGTGCGGCTGTGGGACCTGCCGCACGCCGGGGTCCAGCTCTTCGTGATCCCGGTCGCCGTCGCGGTCTTCCCGCTGCGGCGGCGTTGGCCCGACGCCGCGCTCCTGGTGCTCGCTGTCCTGGCCGGGGCGGCCGCCGTGGTCGGCCCGGTGACGGCGGCCGCCGCGTACACGGTGGCGATCGGTACGGTCCGTCCGCGCCATCGGGTCCGGCTGCTGGGCGGGGCCAGTCTGTCGATCACGGGGGCCGCGACCGCGGCCGGCACCTCGATCGGCCCCGGCTCGGTCGCTTACGGCCTGGAGCTGGGGTTGGCCATGGCGGTGACCGCCGTGGTCGTACCCGGCCTGGTGGGGACGGTCTCCGGGCAGCAGATCCGGCTGCTGCGGGCGTTGCGCGAACGCGGGGACGCCGCTGAGCGGGCCCGCCGGTTCGCGGACGGTGAAGCCCGCCTGCACGAGCGGTCGAGGATCGCCGCCGAGATGCACGACCTGGTGGGCCACCGGCTCAGTCTCGTCTCCCTGCACGCCGGCGGTCTGGAGCTCGCCCTGGCCAAGGCCGACCCCGAGCTGCGCGAGGAGGCCGTGCTGGTCCGCCGCACCACCCGGGACGCGATGCGCGAACTGCGTCAGGTGCTCGGGGTGCTCGGCCCGGTCGGCCGGGACACCGGGTCGGACGCGTTCACCGACGCCACCGGCACCCGGGCCGACGTCGCGGCGCTGGTCGCGCAGTCCCGCGGCGGCGGGATCGCCGTGCGGTGGGAGTGGAGCGGCCCCGACCTCGACGTGCGCCCGGCGCAGGTGCGGCGCGCGGTGCACCGGGTGGTGCGGGAGGCCCTGACGAACGTGCACCGGTACGCGGCGGCGTCCCATGTCGCCGTTCGGGTCGAGCACGACGACCGGACGGTGCGTGTGACGGTCCGCAACGGCGCGTCCCCGGCCCCGGCCACGACGCCGCGCGAGGCGGGGACGGGGCGCGGCCTGCCGGGCCTGCGCGAGCGGGTCGAGCTGCTCGGCGGAACCTTCGAGGCCGGCGCGTTGCCGTCCGGCGGGTTCCAGGTGGTGGCGGCCGTCCCCGCGGAACCGGCCGATGCCGTCGTGAGGAGACCGGCCGCGGGCGACACGGCAGCCTCCCCACCGGATGGGGTCGACGATGACGCGTCGGCGCTGTCGCGCGGTCCGCGTATCGCCGGGGCGTTGACGTTCGGTCTCGGTGCGGCGGCACTGTGGGTGCTGATGTCGCTCGCGATCAGCATGGTCTACAGCCAGCCGCGAGGCTCGACCCCGCCTCCCGAGCCGCGCCTCGGCATGACGTACCAGGAGCTGAAGGGGGTGTTCGACAGCCCGGCCGTGCGCGCCGCGGCCACCGGACACGAACCGCCGCGCCCCGCCCGGACAGCGGGCTGCGTCTACCCGCCCGCCGGGTCCGGTCCCCGGCCCGGCGCCTTCACCGTCACCCGCTACTGCTTCGACGCCGCACAACGCCTCATCGCCATCGACCGCTTCACCGTCCCGTCCGTACGGGACGCCCCGCCCTGGGAGACCCCATGACCCGGCCCACCGAGCCGATCCGTGTCCTTCTCGCCGACGACGAGGCCATGATCCGGCACGGGGTCCGGCTGATCCTGCGCCATGCCGAGGGCATCGACGTGGTCGCCGAGGCCGCCGACGGACACGCGGCGGTCGAGGAGGCGGCCGCGCACCACCCGGATGTGGCGCTGGTGGACATCCGGATGCCGGTGTGTGACGGGCTCGCCGCGATCGCACCACTGCTCGCCCTCGACCCCGCGCCGCGCGTGGTGATGCTGACGACCTTCGGTGATGACGACAACGTGGTGCGGGCGCTGCGGGAAGGTGCCGCCGGGTTCCTGCTGAAGGATGAGGGACCGCAGGAGCTCATCAGCGCGGTACGGGCGGCCGCTGCCGGTGACGCGGTGCTCTCGCCGGGCGTGACCGGGACGGTGATCTCCCGGATGCTGCGGTCCGGTACCCCGCAGGACGCCGGCGGCGCGCTCGCGGACGAGCGGATCGCCCGGCTCACCGGCCGGGAGAGGGAGGTCCTGGCGATGCTCGGCCAGGGGCTGTCGAACCAGGACATCGCCGGGCGGCTCGGCATCGGGGTCGGCACGGTGAAGACCCACGTGGGCGCGATCCTGGACAAGACCGGTTCGGTGAGCCGGGTCCAGGCCGCGCTGCTGGCCCACCGCACCGGTCTGGCCTCCTGACGCAACGGCCCACCGGGCCGTCCCGCATCCGCGCCCGGCCGCCGGTGACGTTCCGCTCCGCTTCCCCTCAAGACGGAGTTCGCCCGGCCTGTCCCTGACCTTCGGCAGAGACAGGCCAGCGGAAGCCGCACCTTCGACAGAGGTCGACTACCGCCTCCAGCACGACGTTTTCGCAGTTCAGGGCCGCGACGATGGATGCGCCCCCGGCTCGCGGAACAGCTCGCGGGCCGTCGCACCCACGACGGAGGCTCCATGTCGCGCACGTTTCCTTCCTCCAGCACCGCTCTCACCGAGCCGGCCGCCTGCGGCACCGGCCTGACCAAGACGTACGGGAAGGGGGAGGGCCGGGTCACCGCGCTGGACGCGGTGTCCGTGGAGTTCGCGCGGGGCCGGTTCACCGCCGTCATGGGCCCTTCCGGCTCCGGCAAGTCCACGCTGATGCACTGCATGGCGGGCCTGGACCCGGTGACCTCGGGGTCGGCCCGGATCGGCGGTGTCGAACTGTCCACACTCGACGACCGGCAGCTCACGGAGTTGCGACGGGAGAAGGTCGGCTTCGTCTTCCAGGGCTTCAACCTGCTGCCCACCTTGACCGCGCTGGAGAACATCCTCCTGCCGCTGCGGCTGGCCGGCCGCCGGCCCGAGGCGGCGTGGCTGGAGACCGTCGTCGCCACCGTCGGCCTCGCGGGCCGGCTCGCGCACCGCCCGACGCAGCTTTCCGGCGGCCAGCAGCAGCGCGTCGCCGTGGCCCGCGCCCTGGTCTCCCGCCCGGAGATCGTCTTCGCCGACGAGCCGACCGGCAACCTCGACTCCCGTTCCGGTGCGGAGGTGCTGGGCTTCCTTCGCGACTCGGTGCGCGAACTCGGCCGGACCGTGGTGATGGTGACCCACGACCCCGTGGCCGCCGCCTACGCGGACCGAGTGGTCTTCCTCGCGGACGGTCGGCTCGTCGACGAGCTGCACGACCCGACCGCCCACGCCGTGCTCGACCGGATGCTCGCGTTCGAGGGCCAGGGCCGCGCCACCTGACCGTATCGATCAGCTCGCCACCGCTCTCTCCGCCACTCTCCGAAAGCCCGCCATGCTGCGAACAGCCCTGCGCAACGTCCTCGCGCACAGAACCCGACTGATCACGACCGTGCTCGCGGTCTGCCTCGGCGTCGCGTTCATCACCGGCTCCCTGGTCTTCGCCGACTCCACCGCCGCCGCCTACCGCGCCGCCATGTCCCGCGACTATGAGGACATCGCCGTCAGCGTGACTCCGACATACCGTCCGGGCATCTCCGGCACGGAGCAGTACGGCGCCTTGGACGACGCCCTGGTACGCAAGCTGTCCACCGTTCCAGGCGTCGCCTCTGTCCGCCCGGCGGCCGACGGTTCGGTCACCCTGTCCGCCAAGGACGGCACACCGATGCGGGCCGACAGCATGATGGGAAAGTTCGGTGCCGCCTACATCCCCGGTGCGGACGGCAAGGACAGCCGCTACCCGCTGACGGCCGGCCGCGCCCCCCGCGACAGCGGTGAGGTCGCACTGGACAGGGGCACCGCGGCCGACGCCGGCTACGTACTGGGCGACACCGTCACCCTCGCCAAGGAGGGACCGGTCCTCAAGAAGCGCCTGGTGGGTCTGGTGTCCACCGACGACAGCCGAGTGAACGCCGGCGGCACGCTGGCCGTGTTCGACAAGGCCACCGCCCAGAAGCTGCTCGCCGCCCCGGGGCACTACAACCAGATCGACCTGGCCGCCACGCCGGGCACCAGCCAGTTCGAACTCGCCGACCGGGTGACCGCCGTCCTGCCGGCCGGCCGCGCCGAGGCCACCACCGGCCGCGCCCAGGCCGACCAGCAGTCCGTCCTCATCGACACCAAGACGCACGGCTACGCGCGGCTGCCCCTGCTCTTCGCCGCTGTCTCGCTGTTCATCGGCACGTTCCTCATCATCAACACCTTCACCATGCTCGTGGCACGCCGCAGCCGCGAGATCGCCCTGCTGCGGGCGATCGGCGCCACCCGCCGCCAGGTGGTCCGCTCGGTCCTCGCCGAGGCGGCCCTGGTCGGACTCGCCGCGTCCGTTCTGGGCTTCCTGACGGGCCTGGGCGTGGCCACGGTGCTGCCGGGCGTGCTGGACACCTCCGGTGACCTGCTGCCCAGCGGGCCGCTGGTGGTCGCCCCGACCACGATCCTTGCCGCGGTCGCCGTGGGGGTCGGCGTCACCGTGCTCGCCGCCTGGCTGCCCTCGCGCCGCGCGGCGCGGATCGCCCCGATCGAGGCGATGCGCACGGCCGAGCAGCCACCGTCCGCCGCGGTTTCCCGCGTCCGCGGCATCGTCGGCCTGGTCATGGTCATCGTCGGTACTGGCCTGTTGTTCTCGCTGAGCGACGCGACCAGCGCCACCGACGACAACCTCCGGACCGCGCTGTTCGGGGCCGGTGTCCTCATGGTCGGGCTGACCGTGTCGGCCCCGCTGCTCGCCGGCCCGGTGATCCGCCTCCTCGGCCGGCTCACCGCCCGCTTCGGCGTCGTGGGCGAGCTCGCCCGCGAGAACACTCTGCGCGACCCGCGCCGTACCGCCGCCACCGCTGTCGCCCTGATGGTCAGCACCGCGCTGGTCTCCGGTCTGGCGGTCATCGAACAGTCCACCCGTCAGGCTCTGGACGCCCAGGCCGCCGCAGGACTGAGCGCCGACTACGTCATCAGCACCCGCGACACCACGACCGCCATCGATGCCGCCGCCATCCGGCGTGTCGCCGACGTGCCCGGTGTACGGACCGCTTCCGCCGTGGCGGATTCCACCATCAGTGCGGGCCCCTACGTCAAGACGATCTCCGGGGCCGACCCGAGGACCGTGGACGACGTGATGAAGCTCCACTTCCTCAGCGGTTCCGCCGAGAGTCTCGGCCCCGGGAGGATCGCCGTCTCCCACAGCTTCGCCCGGGAACACCACGTCACCACCGGCGAGCGGATCGAAGCGCGCATCGGCCCCGGAACCGGCGACCGCGACCGGCCCTACACCGTCGTCGGCGTCTATGAGGACAACCCCACCGCCCAGGACGTCCTCGGCTACCGCACCGAGGTGCAAGAGCACAGCCACCTGCGCGACTCCGTACAGCGCATCCTGGTCCGCACCACCGACGGCGCGGTCTCCAAGGAGCTGGAGAAGCACCTGCGCGCCGCCGTGAACGACAGCCCGCTCCTGAGAGTTCACCACCGCGACCAGCTTGTCCAGGCGCAGGCCGGCGCCGCCGGCGAGTTGATGACCATGGTGTTCGGGCTGCTCGGCATCGGCGTACTGATCTCCGCACTCGGCATGATCAACACTCTCGCCATGTCGGTCTCCGAGCGCACCCGGGAGATCGGGGTCCTGCGCGCCATCGGCATGGACCGCTCCGGCATCCGCCGCATGATCCGACTGGAGGCCGTCTGCGTCGCCGCCTTCGGCACCCTGCTCGGACTGGCCGGCGGGCTGTTCGGAGCGTGGAAGATCAGCGGACTGGCCAACGGCGCGATCCCGCAGTACTCCTTCTCCCTGCCCTGGCCCACCCTCGCTCTCGTGGTCCTGCTCTCCCTCGCCGTCGGCGTGGTAGCGGCCGCTCTGCCCGCCCGACGAGCCGCCGCGCTCACCCCCCTGCGAGCCGTCACCCACGCCTAGCACGCGCCATGCCGGTCACGGACATGCGCTCCGCGTCAATCGGGATCGGGTTCGTCGTGGATGGTCAAGGATCCCGCGAGGTCGAGGTCGGCGACGGTGCCATGTGCCCCGGCGCGGACGAGCAGCACTGCACCGAGCGCGGTACTCCAGAACGTCCTGGCTTCCACGTTGAGCGGTCGACGGGTCCTCCAGCCGCGACTGTCGACGAGCTGGCTCACGAAGCGCTCGGATTGCCGGAACAGCAACCGGAGGTGCTGGTCGACCACGGGGCCGAGTTCGGGCTTGGAGATCCCGGCGGCGAGTGCTCGCGTGACCGACGGGAGCGAGGGCATGGCCAGTACGGCGCGGGCGATGTTGCGCCGAAATGTCGCGGCGTCGGGGGCTTGGCGACCGATGCGCTCAATCCGCCGGGCGTCGTGCAGCAGGCCGAGAAAGGCGGCGTGCACGAGGAGCGAGTCCTTGGAGCCGAAGTGGTAGGTGACCTGATTGGGGAAGACCCCTGCCGCGTTCGCGATCTCCGCGACGCTCACCTCGGCGCCGGGCTGTTCCTTGCAGAGCCGTGCGGTTGCCTCGATCAGACGGCGCCTCGTCGCGCGACCGCGGTCACGCGACCGAGCCGGCGTTGATCGAGCTTCGGTTCGCTTCTTCTCCACACCGGAATTGTATGTGATACAACAAAGGCGTTCGTTTGTATCGCATACAAGAAAGGCTGAGGGGCATGCACCGGACCGAAGTCGTCGTGACCGGACTCGGCGCGATCACACCGCTCGGGGCAGACGTGGCGTCCACCTGGGACGCCCTGCTTGCCGGCGAGTCCGGCATCCGCGGCGGCGTCCTGAGCGGCCACGAAGATGCCGGCCTTTCCGGCACTGTCGCGGGGACGATGGCGATCGACCCCGCCGAGTTGCTGCTGCCGGTGCAGGCCAGGCGGCTGGACCGCGCGCAGCAGGCGGCCTTGGCCGCGGCGGCCGAAGCCTGGGCCGATGCCGGTGCCCCAGAGGTGGACCCGGACCGGCTCGCATCGGCGATCGGTACGGGCATCGGGGGTGTACGGACGCTGTTGAAGCAAGACGACGTACTGGAGTCGGCCGGGGCGCGGCGCGTCTCGCCGCGTACGGTCCCGATGCTCATGCCCAATGCGGCGGCGGCGTTGATCAGTATCGAATACGGTGCACGGGCCGGGGTCTACACGCCCGTCTCGGCGTGCTCCTCCGGTGCCGAGGCGATCGCCCTGGGGGCCAGGCTCATCCGTGCCGGCGAGGCGGACGTGGTGATCGCGGGGGGAACCGAGGCCGCGATCACCCCGATCACCGTCGCCGGCTTCGCCCAGGCACAAGCACTGTCGCGGCACACCGTCGAACCCGCGTCCGCGTCCCGGCCGTTCGCCGCGGATCGCAGCGGCTTCGTCCTCGGTGAAGGCGCGGCTGTCGTGATACTGGAAAGCGCCGAGCACGCCGGCGCCCGGGGCGCGCGCGTCCACGCGGTGCTCGCCGGCGCCGGCATCGCCGCCGACGCTCACCACATCACCGCGCCCGCTGCCGACGGCTCCGGTCAGGTCTCGGCCATGCGGAAGGCCCTCGCGCAAGCCGGTTTGGCGCCCGAGCGGATCAGCCACATCAACGCCCATGCCACCGGCACTCCGGTGGGCGACGTGGCCGAGGCGCACGCGATCGGGGAGGTCTTCGGCCGCGCCACCGTGACCGCCCCCAAGGCGGCGCTCGGTCATCTCTTCGGCGCCGCCGGTGCGATCGAAGCACTCATCGCCGTCCTCAGCGTGGAGCACGGCGTCATCCCGCCGACCCGTAACCTCACCGCGGCCGGCGTCGATCCCGACGTCGACCTCGACGTCGTCGCAGAGCGACGAGACGGCCCCCAGGAGGCCGTCCTCAGCAATTCCTTCGGCTTCGGTGGGCAGAACGTCTCGCTCGTCGTCACCAGCACACGGCACCACGCGTCCCGTACGGCCTCGACGACACCCTGACCCACGCGCACGCACCGTTGTCCGCTTCGGGCAGCGGCCTCGTCCGGGCGGGGTGAGGAAGCCTCGGCGGGTGAGGCGTCCGAGGCCGCTGACCGGCGACGTTCGGCCTGTTGGCGCGTGCTGGGCCGTCAATGGAGACTGCACCGCATGGAGTTGATCGCGCAGGGCCGGGATGCTGATGTGTACGCCCTGGATGAGTCCAGGGTGCTGCGGCGATACCGGCACGGGGGGCCCACCGGTCTGGAGTCACGCTTGATGACGCACCTGGCGGCATGTGGGTATCCGGTGCCGCGGGTGTACGAGATCACCGACACCGACATGGTTCTCGAGCGGCTGGCCGGGCCGACGATGATGGATGTGCTGGCCCGGCGCCCGTGGCAGGTGACTTCTCTCGGGCGGGAGTTGGGCCGCCTGCACGACCGGTTGCACGCGCTGCCGGCACCGGGGTGGCTGCCCAAGCGGTTCAGCACGGCAGATGGTGACCGGGTGCTGCATCTGGACCTGCACCCGGGCAACGTCATTCTGACCGAGCGGGGCCCGGTAGTGATCGACTGGTGCAATGCGGGCGCTGGTGATCCAGCTGCCGATGTGGCGATGACCATGGTGACCGTGGGCAGCGCGGAGGTGCCGGGGCTCGCCGCCCGCCTCGGGCGGGGGCTGTTGCTGCGCGGCATGCGCGGCGGCTGCCGGACCGACCCGGCGGGACGGATGCAGGAGGCGGCCCAGGCGAAGCTGGACGACCCGAATCTCACGCCTGCGGAGGCGGCGTGGTTGCGGCGGCACGCCGGCGGCGGCAAAGGGCCCGGTGTGGGCCGGACGGATCGGTCGGGCTGCTGAACCGTGGCGGAGCGAGTGCGGGCACGCGACGCGGGATGGGGTGCCGCCGCCGGGGCGTCGCCGCGGTGGCGGCGGTGGAGCTCTCGCGCTCGACGACGCCGTGGCCGAAGTCCACGTCAGCCTGCCGTCCATGGGCGGAGTTTGTCGGGGTTGCGCACCGCCCAGATGTGCGTGATCCGGTCGTCCGCGACGTCGAACGCGTACACCGCGACGGTGACGCCCGCGTGCTCGATCACCAGACCCGCCCGGCCGTTGACCGGGCGCTCCAGGACCGTCAGGCTGCCGGACGCCCGGACGGCGAGATCGGTGAGGTAGCGTGCGATCCCTTCGCCGCCCTCGATCGGGTGGAGCGCGGCGGCGACCACGCCGCCGCCGTCGGCCGTCAACGTCGCGCCGGGGGCGAGGAGGCTGACGAGGGTGCTGATGTCCTGCGCGTCCCACGCCTGCTTGAAGTCCCTGACGAGACGCGCCTGGTGGGCTGCCGGGGCCTCGGGGGGCAGGGAGGCCCGGACGCGGCGCCGGGCGGAGGAGGCCAGTTCGCGGCATGCCGCCGGGGTGCGGCCGGTGATCCCGGCGATCTCGGCGAACGGGTAGCCGAAGACGTCGTGCAGGATGAGCGCGACGCGCTGGGCCGGGGTCATGGATTCGAGGACGACGAGGAACGCCATGCTCACCGATTCGTCGAGTGTGACCCGGTCGGCCGGGTCCCCGGAGTCGGCCGCGGCGGTGCTGGGGCGCCCGTTGATCAAGTCGGTCCGCCCGGGCAGCGGCTCGGGGATCCATTCGCCCACGTAACGCTCGCGCCGTACCCGCGCCGAGCCGAGGAGGTCCAGGCACACGCGGGTGGCGACGGTCGTCAGCCAGGCGCCGGGGGACTCGATGGCGTCCTGCTGCTGTGGGGACATGGTGTACCAGCGGGTGTAGGTCTCCTGGACCGCGTCCTCGGCCTCGGCCAGCGAGCCGAGGAGCCGGTAGGCGAGACCGATCAGCCGCCGCCGCTCGCTGATGATCGCGTCCAAACCCGCGTCGGACTCGTCGTGCCGTGACTTCGCGTGATCGGTCATGGTTCCGGTGGCTCCCTGATCTCGGATCGTCCCTCGCCGGTCCGACGAGACAGCAGGTCCGATTGTCAGGTCCAGTTCTGCGGGTCGGACGAGGCGGTGCGAAGAGTCGCGGAGTGAGCGCCACTGTGACGGTCGAGGACCTGGCCGCTGCCGTCGAGGAAGCGGTGAAGATCGGGTATTCCCCGCTCTTCACCAGCCGGCCATCCGCGCCTACACGCGCAGAGGACGCTGAGCGCTCCACGGCCGGAGGTGTGGCGGCTGCTGCGGGTCCCGGTGAGGTCCGGGCGGGCGGCGGGTGGCCCGGGCGCGGTTGTGCTACGGGATTTCTATTCATCCCAAAGGGTGTTGGGAATTCAGATTTTCGGCGGCGGCGCACAAGAATGACGAATCCCCCATGCCGTCGGAGGTGCCGTTGTCCCGCTCCGTCCCGTCCGCCTCGTCCACGTCGCACATGGCGCCGCTCGGGTACGCGCTCTTCGCCACCCGCTGGCTCCAGGCGCCGCTGTACTTCGGCCTCGTCGCCGCGCAGGGGGTCTACGTCTTCAAGTTCTTCAACGAGCTGTGGAAGCTCATCGAGCACGTGCTCGGCGGCCAGGCCGACGAGACGCACGTGATGCTCGCCGTCCTCAAGCTCGTCGACGTGGTGATGATCGCCAACTTGCTGATCATGGTCATCGTCGGCGGGTACGAGACGTTCGTGTCGCGGATCGGCCTGCAGGGCCACCGGGACCAGCCCGAGTGGCTGTCGCACGTCAACTCCAACGTGCTCAAGGTGAAACTGGCGACCGCCATCGTGGGGATCTCCTCGGTGCACCTGCTCCAGATGTTCGTCGACGTGCACCACACGCCCGAGCACGACCTGCTGTGGGGGACGCTCATCCACATGGCGTTCATCGCCTCGGCCGCGATCCTCGCCTACATGTCGGGGCCGATGGCCTCCCACGGGGCCAGGCCGCACGAGCACGGGCCGCACGTGCCGTACGAGCCGGGTGACCAGGACGGCGGCCGGGACGGGCGGCGCGGGCCGGCAACCCTCCCCGCGGTGGTCGTTCCGCGGCAGCCGGGGGGCGACCACGTCGCCGCGGGGGCCGAGGAACGGATCGCGGCCGCGGGATTCCCGGCGCGCAAGCGGCTGGAGACCTTCGACACCGGGCATCTCCGCGCCCCGGACCCGCTCGTCCTCGACCGCCTGGGCGGACTGGACTTCGTGGGGCGCCGGGAGAACGTGGTCTTCCTCGGCGGCCCCGGCACGGGCAAGACGCACCTGGCCGTCGCCCTCGGCGTCAGGGCCTGCGAGGCCGGCCGGCGCGTGCTGTTCGCCACCGCGCCGGAGTGGGGCGCCCGGCTGCGCCGCGCGAAGGCGGCGGACCGGCTGGCCGAGGAGCTGGCCGCGCTGGACGCGTACGCGCTGATCGTCGTCGACGAGCTGGGCTATGTGCCGTTCGACGCCGAGTCCGCCCAGCTGTTCTTCCAGCTGGTCTCGCACCGCTACGAGCGGGCCTCGCTGATCGTCACCAGCGACCGGCCCTTCGGGCGGTGGGCGGAGGTCTTCGGCGACGCCGGCGTCGCCACCGCGACCGTGGACCGCCTCGCACACCACGCCGAGGTCGTGACGCTGGAGGGCGGAAGCTACCGCACGCGCCGCCTGGAGGAGGCCGCGGTCGCGGGCTGGGCGGACGCCGCCGTGCGGTAGGTCCGGCGGGCGTCCAGGCGAAGGGGCCCCGGCCTGTGCGCGCGCACAGGCCGGGGCCCCTTCGCGGTGGCCGGACCGTCACTCGATGACCAGCTCGACGGCGATGTTGCCGCGCGTGGCCTTCGAGTACGGGCAGTACGCGTGGGTCTTCTCCAGCAGGTCGCGGCCCGCCTCGCCCTGGAGGTGCTCCGGCAGCTCGACGCGCATCACGACCGAGAGGCCGAAGCCGCCGTCGGCCGCATCCTTGCCGATGCTGACCTCGGCCGTGACCGAGGCGTCCTTGACGTCGATCTTCTCCTGGCGGCCTATCGCGCCCATGGCGCTGGCGAAGCACGCCGCGTAGCCGGCGGCGAACAGCTGCTCCGGGTTGGTGCCCTGGCCGTTGCCGCCGAGGGACTTCGGGAAGCCGAGCGGCAGGTCGATCTGGCCGTCGGAGCTGACGGCGCGGCCTTCGCGGCCGTTGGCGGTGGCGACAGCGGTGTACAGGGCGTCCATGGGGAATCCCGTCCTCTCGTTGGGGAGCGCGGAAGCGCGTCCCCATATTTGTAGCGCGCCATTGAGTTGTGCACAACTTAATTGGGTGAAGCAGTCGCGTTAGCCTGAACACATGGACACGACCGGCACCGTGCGGGACGAGGACTTCCTCCGTCTCGACCACCAGATCTGCTTCTCGCTGCACGCCGCGAGCCGTGCCTTCAACGGCGTCTACCGCGTCGTGCTCAAGGAGCTGGGGCTGACCTATCCCCAGTACCTGGTGATGCTGGTGCTGTGGGAGCACGGCGAGCTGCCCGTCAAACGGATCGGCGCGTACCTGCGCCTCGACTCCGGCACGCTGTCGCCGCTGCTCAAGCGGCTGGAGGCGGCCGGGTACGTGGAGCGGCGGCGCAGCCCGCAGGACGAGCGGTCGGTCACCGTGCGCGCCACCGGCGCGGGCGCCGCCCTGCGGGAGCGCGCACTCGGCGTGCCGCGGCGCATCACCGAGGTCACGGGACTGGGCCTGGACGAGATCCGCGACCTGCGCGCCAGGCTCGACGCCCTGACCAGCGCGCTGGACGCGCTCGACCTCGACGCACTGGAGGACGCCGAGGCCGTGGAGGCCACGACGTAGTTCCGCCGTGGCGGTCCGGCGCTCAGACGATGCCCCGGACGACCCCCAGCTCCAGCAGGTCCTGCGGCCGCAGGCGGAGCTGCTCGGCCGTGTGCGGGGCGTCCTCCGGCGGGCGCTTGAGTATGGCCGCCGCCAGCTCCGGGGCGATCACCGAGAAGTAGGCGTCCGGCGTGGTCCAGGTGTTGTCCGGGGCGGCCAGCGCCAGGGCGCCGCCCGAGCCGCCCTCGCCGATCAGCAGGGTCGTCACCGGCACCCGCGCCGCCGCGACGGCCGCGAACGTCTCGGCGATCGCCGCGCCCGCGCCCGTACGCTCCGCCTCCGCGTCGTTCGCGGCGCCCGGCGTGTCCACGAGCGTCAGCACCGGCAGCCCCAGCCGGTCCGCGAGCCGGATCACCCGCGCGGCCGTCCGGTACCCGGCCGGGAGCGTCGCCGTGCCGCACTGCGCCACGTACGCCACGCCGCGCCCCTCGCGGACGCCGACACCGCACAGCAGGCCCGGGTCCGTACCGCCGCAGCGGTCGCCGCCGAGGGGCAGCCGGTACGAGAAGTACGCGTCCAGGTACGCCTCGGCCCGTGGCCGCCGGGGATCGCGCGCCCGGCGCACCGCGTCCCAGCCGGTTCCCGGCAGGCCGCCCGTCCCCCCTGTGCCGCCGTCCGTCAGGGCGGCCGGCGGTGGCACCGGGCCGGGCGCCGGGCGGGCCAGTGCGGCGACCCAGCGCGCCAGCGTCCCGCGCAGCTCCCCGGCCGGGACGACCGCGTCGACGTGGCCCGCCGCCAGCTGGCCCTCCGCCGTGTACGCCGCCGGGTCCGCGTCCGGCGGCCGCACCCGCGACCCGGCGAAGCCGACCTGCGCCCCCGGCAGGGCCAGGATCACATCGGCGCCCGCGCCCACCGTGGCCCAGCCGCCGCCCGTCGACGGGTCGCGCAGCACCGCGACGTGCGGCACCCCCGCCTCCCGCAGCAGCACCGACTCCCGCGCGACGCGCTGGAGCTGACGCAGCGCCACCATGCCCTCCTGCATCCGGCTGCCGCCCGTCGCGACCAACGAGACCAGCGGGACGCGCCGCTCGCGCGCGAGGCGGTACGCGGCGGTGATCCGGTCCCCGGTGCGCCGGCCCAGCGAACCGCCCAGGAACCCGAACTCGAAGGCCAGCAGCGCGCAGCGGTGACCGGAGACGTCCGCCTCGCCGAACACCACCGACTCCTCCTCGCCGGTGCGCCCGGCCGCGCGGGCACGCGAGGCGTCGTACCCCTCCCAGCCCAGCGGGCCGTCCGGCGCGGCGGAGCCGCCGGGGAGCGGGGGCGGGCTGTGCTCGGTGAACGCGTCCGTGACCAGGCCGATCGCCTGGCGGGCCGTCGTCCTCGGGCCGTTGTTCGCGGAGTGGTCAGGCATGGAGGGCTCGCTTCATGACCTTCCCCAGGTCGTTGCGGGGCAGCGCGTCGAGGAGGCGGACCGTGCGGGGCCGCTTGTGCGGGGCCAGCTGCGCCGCCACGTGGTCCGCCAGCTCCCGCGCCGACGGCGGCGCCCCCGGATCCGCCGGCACCACCCACGCCACGATCCGTTCCCCCAGGTCCGGGTCCGGCTCACCGGTCACGGCGGCCTCCTTCACCGCCGGGTGCTCCAGCAGCGCGTTCTCGATCTCCCCGGCGCCGATCTTGTAGCCGCCGCTCTTGATGAGGTCGGTCGCCTTGCGCCCCACCAGCCGTACGGACCCGTCGGGGTCCCGTACCGCCATGTCGCCGGTGCGGAACCAGTCCCCGTCGAAGGCCGCGGCCGTGGCGTCGGGGCGGTTCAGATAACCCGTGAACAGGTTCGGGCCGCGCACCTGGATCTCGCCGACCGTCTCCCCGTCGTACGCCGTGATCGGCGTCCCGTCCTCCTCCACGAGCCGCAGGTCGACCCCGTGCAGCGGTACGCCGACCGAGCCCGCGCGGGCGCTCGCCGCCCCGCCGTCCACCCGGACACTGCACTGCATGAGCGTCTCCGTCATGCCGTACCGCTCGATCACCTGCCGGCCCGTCGCCGCGGCGATCCGCTCGTGGTCGTGCAGCGGCAGCGCCGCCGAGCCGGAGACCAGCAGCCGCGCCCCCGCCAGCGCCTTGGCCAGTCCGGTGTCGGTGTCCAGGGACTCGGCGATGCGGTGGTACATCGTCGGCACGCCGAACAGCATGGTCGCGCCGGACGTCAGCTCGCGGGCCACGCCCTCGGTGGTGAACCGGCCCAGGTGCCGCACCGAGCCGCCCCGGCGCAGCGGGCCGAGGACGCCGAGGACCAGCCCGTGGACGTGGAACAGGGGCAGGGCGTGCACCAGGACGTCCTCGGCGGTCCACGCCCAGGCGTCCGCGAGCGCGTCCAGGGTCGCGGCGACCGCCCGGCGCGGCAGGACGGCGCCCTTGGGCGGGCCGGTCGTCCCGGACGTGTAGACGATCAACGCGGGGCTCTCCGCGTCCGGTTCGGGCGGCAGTGGGCCCGGAGGCGTCGTGGTGTTCCGGTCGGCCTCCACCGGGATGTCGACGCGCGGCAATCCGGCCAGTACGGGCGGGAGTTCGGCCGACGGCGGGGCGAGCACCAGGGCGGGGGCGCTGTCGGTGACGATGTGCGTCAGCTCCCGCTCGCCGGTCTTCGGGTTGAGCGGTACGGCCGGCACCCCGGCGAGCAGCGCGGCGACCACCGCGACGGCGGTCTCCAACTCCGGCGCCGCCCACACGGCGACCCGGTCGGCGCCCGCGAGCCGGGGCGTCAACCGCAGTGCAGCGGCGCGCAGTTCGCCGTAGGTGAGGGCGCGGTCGCCGAACCGGACCGCGGGCCGCGGGTCGTCCGGTCCGGGGACCAGGGCCGGAAAGAGGGCACTCACGGGTCGTCCTCCTCGCATCGCTGCACGGGCTCGGCCTTCTTCGGCCTCGGGCCCCATGGTCGCAGCCGTCGCCCCGGCCCTCGCCCCCAGTCAAGGCTTTGGCGCAAGTGCGACGCGCGCCGGGCTGACCCGGACGGCGTACGGGCTGGTGGGGGAGCGGTCGACGGGAGCGGCCGACGTCCGGTCGACGGCCGCGGTTCAGTCGTCGCGGGGCGACTCCCAGGTCACCGTCGTCCCCCGGGAGCCGTCCTCGCGGAGGCCGTCGTCCGTGACCAGCAGCCGTACGCCCGGGCGGCCGTCGGCCAGGACGGCGGTGGCGTCCACGTGCACGCCCGTACGGGAGACGCCCGCCCGCGACGCTTCGCCGCGGCTCCGGACGGCGGCCAGGGCGTCGCGCAGGGCGGTCAGCAGCCGGTCCGCCACCGGTCCGGTGAGCAGCGCGTCGACCGCCCCGGTGAACCGTACGGAGGGCTGGAAGCCGAGGGCCGCCGCCGCGCCGCCCGTCTCGCGCAGGACCCGGCTCCGGAACGAGCGGGGCGCGGGGGCCGGCGGTTGCTGGAGCGCGAAGATCGCCGTCCGTACGTCCTGGACGGTGGCCTCCAGCTCGTCCACGGCCCGGCCCAGCGCCGTGTCGTCGGGCGAGCCCGGATCCGCCCGGCGGCGCGTCGACTCCAGCATCATCCCGGTGGCGAACAGCCGCTGCACGACCAGGTCGTGCAGGTCGCGGGCGATCCGGTCCCGGTCCTCGTACACGGCCAGCCGCTCCCGGGCGCGCTGCGCGTCGGCGAGGACCAGCGCCAGGGCGGCCTGTGAGGCGAACTGCGTCGCCAGCAGCCGGTCGAGCGCGGTGTACGGGCGGCCGCCGCGCCGGCGCGGCAGCGCGAGGGTGCCGATCAGCCGTCCCCGGCTGCGCAGGGGCAGCATCATCGACGGGCCGAACCGGGTCCGTACGTGCGTGGTCATCCGGGGGTCGGTCGCGGAGTCCTCGACGAACACCGGCTCCCCGCCGAGCAGGTCCACGAGCACGGGTGAGCCGGGCGCGATCGTCGTGCCGATCAGGTCGCCCGGGTCGCCGACCGTCGACGCGGCGACGATCTCCATGCCGCCCTCGTCGGTGGGCTGGAGGACGACGCCCGCCGACGCGTCGGCCAGCAGCCGCGCCCGCTCCGCGACGGTGGTCAGCGCGTCGGCGGCCGTCCCGCCGGTGAGCAGCGCCGTGGTCACGGCGGCCGCGCCCTCGATCCAGCGCTCGCGCTGCCGCGCGGCGGCGTACCGGCGGGCGTTGTCGACGGCGCTGCCCGCGCGTGCGGCGAGCGCGCGCAGGAGGGCCGCCTCGTGCGGGGTGCCGCGCGGGGTGACGCGGACGCGGGCGACGACCTGCCCGTCCACCACGATGGGGAGGCGGGCGCCCGGCGTGGTGTCGGTCTGCGGGCAGCTGTCGATGCGCGCGGGCGCGCCCGTCACGGCGGCGGCACACCTCGCCGTCTGCCGGAGCGTGGTGTCGGGGTCGAGGGCCGTACCGACCCGCAGGAGCGACTCCAGCAGTCGCGGGAGGCCGTCGGCTTCCGGGCTCCCGCCCGCTCGGGGGCCGACGGTCGCTTCGGGGCTCCCGCTCGTACCCACGCCGCGGCCGCCGTCCGCTGCCCTCCTTTGTGCGTGGCTCAGTCGGCGTCGGCCAGCGGGTCGAGCGTGAGCGGCTGGATCCGGCCCTCCAGCATCTCCCCGAGGCCGAGCACGGCGCAGACGTCCGGGCGCTCCGCGATCCGGACGGGCATGCCGGTCGCGTTGCGGAGCATCTGGTCGAGCCCGGGCAGCCGCGCGCTGCCGCCGACCATCGTGATGCCCCGGTCGACGAGGTCGGCGACCAGGTCGGGCGGGCAGTCGCGCAGCACCTTGCCGATGCCGTCGAGGACGGCGGTCAGCGGCGTGTGGATGGCCCGGCGCACGGCCGCGGTGTCCACCAGCACCGAGCGGGCCAGGCCCGTGGCCACGTCCCGGCCGTGGATCTCGGTGGAGGCCGGGCCGTGCGCGGTGAGGCCGTTGCCGTGCAGAGCCACCTGGAGGGGGCGTACGGACTGGCTCGGCAGCATCAGTTCATGCTGGTGGCGCAGGTACTGGATGACCGCGTGGTCGATGGCGTTGCCGCCGACCGGGATGCGCTCAGCCGTGACGATCGACCCGAGCGACAACACGGCGACCTGCGTGGTCGCCGCCCCGCACACCAGGATCATGGTCGCGGTGGGCTGCTCCACCGGCAGGCCGCAGCCGACGGCCGCCGCGATCAGGGTGTCCACCAGTTCGACGCGCCGGGCGCCGAGCCCGACCATCGTCTCGACGGTGGCGCGCTGCGCGAGCGGATCGCTGCCGTGCGGGGTGCACGCGGCCGCGCGCAGCATCGGCTTGCGGCGCAGCTGGCGGCGGAGCTTCTCGCCGAGGAGGCTGCGGAGCATGCGCTGTGCCATGTCGATGTCGACCACGCTGCCGCCGGAGACCGGGCGCACGACGCGGATGTAGTCGGGGGTGCGGCCCGTCATCTTCTCCGCGAACTCGCCGACCGCGATGAGCCCACCCGTGTGGATGTTGACGGCGGCGACGCTCGGCTCGTCGACGACGAGCCCGGCGCCCTTCACGAAGACGCGGGTCCTCGCGGCCCCGAGGTCGACGGCGACGTGGCAGCGGCGCAGCTGCTCAAGACTGACGGTCACGACGGATCCTCCCGAGAGCGGTATGTGTCTGCATCGTGCGGTCGTCGGGGGCGCCGCGCGCGCTGGGATGGGCCGTCGGGGGTACGGAGCTGACGGAGCGCCAGAAAACGGGGCCGGTCCGGTCACGTGCCGGGCCCCCGCGGCCCGCGCCACCCGGTCCGCCTGAGCCGCCTGTGCCACGGTGTGCCGCCCGGCCGCACGCCTCCTTGTCTCGGCGCGACGCCCCGCCGGAAGCGGAGGACGATGGGAGCAGGGGTGCAAGTGGAGAACCGGAGGTGCGGGAACGATGGGTACGTTCATGGATGTCCACCACGGATTCCAGGGCATCACCAACGAGCAGCTGCGGGAGGCCCACGAGAAGGACCTCGCCCATGAGAAGTCGGAGGGAGTCCACTTCGAGCGGGCCTGGGCCGACCCGGAGTCCGGCGTCGTCTACTGCCTGTCCACGGCCCCGTCGGCCGACGCCGTCCAGCGTGTCCACGAGAAGGCCGGCCACCGGGCCGACGAGGTCCACCCGGTACCGGTCACGGTGTGAGTCAGGGGCGCTGCGCCGGGTCGCCGGGCTGCTCCACCAGCCGCTGGAGCAGCCCCCAGGTGAACTCCGCGACGCAGCGCCTCCCGCCGGGCAGCGTGCAGGCCAGCCGTGAGCGGGTGGGCGCGCCGCCCTCCAGCGGGACCGCCGGCGGGAACGCGCGGGCGACCTCGTCGACCGTGCACGTCCAGGGGCGCAGATCGGCTGCCGTCCGCAACTGCGGGGCGGGCGCGCCGGGTGCCCTGACCAGCCACTCGTTCCAGACGGCCCCGCCGCCGGGCGCGGTCAGCACCTCGAAGCGCAGGTCCGGCCAGAGCGGGAGCGGCCACAGCAGTGCCTCGCACTCCACGTCGCCGATGGCGCGGCGGGTACGGGACTCGGGTTCGCCGAGGACCGAGCGGTAGCGGGCGGCGGCGCCCCGCGCGCGGGGCGAGCGGACCATGGCCTGCCAGCGGCGGTTCGCCTCCCGCATCTGCGCGGTGGACACGCCCAGCTCGCGCCGGGCGTCCTCCACGAGGCCGGGTTGGTGGTCGGCCATGCGGCGCAGCAGGACGAGCTGGAAGTCGAGCGGCCCGAAGGGACCCGAAGCGGCGGCTGCGGCGTTCATGCCGCCATCCTGCCGCGTGGCGCCGACCGTCGACGTGCCCGTTGGGGCGGGTTGACCCCGGTAGGGAGTGGGCTGGAATCTTCCGTCCGGTATGTCGAATCGCCACACCGGTCCGATGGGCTTTCCACACAGGATCCTCACAAGCTCTCCGGTCTGTGGGGTGCGTGGGGCGCTTAGTCTGCGGGCGCCATGGATTACTGCCACCAGTGTCAGAGGCACCTCAACGGGGCCCTGGCCTGCGCCGGCTGCGGCACTCCCGCGGAGGAGCTCCGGCGCGACGAAGCCCAGGTATCCGGGGCGGACCTCGTCATCGAACTGTCCCGTGACGAGGAGTTGCCGCCACCGGGGTCTCGTCGTGCCCAGCGCCAGCAGGAGCGCTCCTCGCGCCAGTCGCGGGCCGCGGGCGCCCCGGGCGCCGCGAGCGCCTCGCGTTCCTCGCGCCAGGCGAGTCGCGCGAGCGGTCGCCGGGCGCGCAGGCGCCGTGGCCGCAAGGTGCTGATCGGCGTGGTCGGCCTGGTGCTGGCCATGGGCGCCCTGAGTCTGGCCGAACTGGCCTTCGAGCACCCCTTCCGCAACGGTGCCGCCACGGCCGTGCGCGAGGACGAGGGCGCCGAGCCGGAGGAGCTGCCCGCGCCGTCGGGCAGCCCGGACCTCCTGCAGGACCCGGACCGCGTGGACGCCTCCGCGTCCGCTTCGGGGCCCTCCGTCGACCCGTCGGCCTCGGCCACCGGCGACGGAGGTGACGGCGGCCCCTCGGGCGAGCCCGGCGCGGGTGCCTCCGCGTCGGAGGGCGCACCGGCCGCCGGGCCCTCCGCGTCGGCCGAGGAGCCGGGCGACGACGGCGATCCCGGCGGGGGCGACGGCGAGGAGAAGCCCGGCGAGACCCCGGGCCCGACGCCGTCCGCGACGGCCGCGCCCTCGGGCCCCGGGGCCGACCCGGACCCGGATCCGGTGCCCAGCCCCTCCTCCACGCCCGCCCCGACGCCGACGCAGACCTGCACCACCTGGCTGTGGTGGTGCTTCTGAGCCGCTGAGCGGCCCATGCGCGCGGCGGCCCGTCCAGCAGGGTCGCCGACCGGTTTCCCTACGCCCCCGGCTCGCCCAGCATGCGGCGCAGCAGGTCGCGCAGGAGGGTGCGCTCGGCGACGGACAGACCGGCCAGCGGTTCCCGGGCGAAGTCCAGGGCGTCCCGCAGTCGTCCCGCGGTGGCGCGGCCCTCGTCCGTCGGCGCGGCCAGTTTCACCCGGCGGTCCGACGGGTCCGGCCGCCGCTCCACCAGTCCGCGTGCCTCCAGCCGGTCCACGATGCCCGTCACGTTCGACGGCTCGCAGCGCAGGGTGCGGGCGATGCGGCGCATCGGCATGGGCTCCAGGGCGAGCACGTTCAGCACGCGTGCCTGGGCGCCCGTGAGCGAGTGCTGGGCCGCAGCATGCTCGTACTCCTCGTGGTAGCGGGCCACGACTGTGCCGATCAGTTCCACGACTTCGAGGGTGAGCGGGTCTGCGCTTCTGCTGGACATGTTCCCCAGGATACCCGTTTACTTGACAACCTGAAATATCTAGGCGCATGGTTGTTTCAGTTGATGAAACATCTTGAGGAGGCACGCAGCATGTCCGCTCTTCCCGCCACCAGCCGTGAATGGCACCTCGTCGCCCGCCCGCAGGGCTGGCCCAGGCCCGAGGACTTCGCGCTGCGCGAGGCGCCGGTCACGGAGCCGGGCGAGGGCCGCATCCTCGTCCGCAACCTGCACTTCTCCGTCGACCCGTACATGCGCGGCCGGATGAACGACGTGAAGTCGTACGTGGCGCCGTTCCAGCTGGACCAGCCGATGGACGGCGGCGCGGTCGGCGAGGTCATCGCCTCGGGCGCCGAGGGCTTCGAGGTCGGCGACCACGTGCTGCACGGCCTGGGCTGGCGGGAGTACGCCGAGGTGGAGGCCCGGCACGCCACCAAGGTCGACGGTTCCCTGGCCCCCCTCTCCGCATACCTGGGCGTGCTCGGCATGACGGGCCTGACGGCCTACGCGGGCCTCTTCGAGACGGCCTCCTTCAAGGAGGGCGACGTGGTGTTCGTCTCCGGCGCCGCCGGTGCCGTCGGCAGCCAGGTCGGCCAGCTCGCCAAGCTGCGCGGCGCCTCGCGCGTGATCGGCTCGGCCGGCTCGGACGAGAAGGTCAAGCTGCTGGTGGAGGAGTACGGCTTCGACGCCGCCTTCAACTACAAGAACGGTCCGGTCGCCGAGCAGCTCAAGGCGGCCGCCCCCGACGGCATCGACGTGTACTTCGACAACGTGGGCGGCGACCACCTGGAGGCCGCGATATCCCGGATGAACGTGCACGGCCGGATCACCGTCTGCGGCATGATCGCCGGTTACAACGACACCGAGCCGGCCCCCGGCCCGCGCAACATGATGATGATCATCGGCAAGCGGCTGCGGATCCAGGGCATGATGGTCCGCGACCACGCCGCCCTCCAGCAGCAGTTCGTCAAGGACGTCGCCGGCTGGCTGGCCTCCGGCGAGCTCAAGTACGACGAGACCGTCGTCGAGGGCGTGGAGAACGGCGTCGAGGCGTTCCTCGGCATGCTGCGCGGCGAGAACACCGGAAAGATGATCGTCTCGCTCACCCGCTAGGCTCCCTCCAGGCCGTCGCGATCGTGGGCGCGAGTCGCGGCGCATCACAGGAGGAACCTCTACATGTCCATATCGCAGTCCGACGTCCTGTACACCGCCGTCGCCACCGCCGAGAACGGGCGGGACGGCCGGGTCGCCACGGACGACGGGGCGCTCGACGTGGTCGTCAACCCGCCCAAGGCGATGGGCGGCTCCGGTGCGGGCACCAACCCGGAGCAGCTCTTCGCCGCCGGTTACAGCGCCTGCTTCCAGGGCGCCCTCGGCGTGGTCGCCCGCCAGGAGAAGGCCGACATCTCCGGCTCGAAGGTCACCGCCGAGGTCGGCATCGGCAAGAACGACGACGGCTTCGGGATCATCGTGAAGATCTCCGCGACGATCCCGAACGTGGACGCCGCCACCGCCAAGGACCTGCTTGAGAAGGCCCACCAGGTCTGCCCGTACTCCAAGGCGACCCGCGGCAACATCACGGTCGAACTGGCGGTCTGACCGCCCCGGCACCACCCGGCAGGGGCCGCACCCGCGACGCGGGCGCGGCCCCTCGCCCCTGACGCCCCAGGGCCCCGGCCCCCGGTCCAGAGCCTGCCTCCCCGGTCCGGGGCCGCGGCCCCCGGTCCAGGGCCGTCGGCTCCCCGGCCCTGCGCCGCCGCCCGCGGCCCAGGGGTCCCGGCCCGGGCTCGCGCCCCGGCCGGCGCGCGCTCGCGCCCCTGGCCCCAGCGGCTCATGGCGCCCTGGGCCCGGTCGGCCCGGCGCCCCTTGTTCCAGCGGCCTCCTGTCCCTCGCCCCGGAGGCCTCGGTCAGGCCTGGCGGGCTCGTGCCCCTGGCTCCGGTGGCCTCGGTCAGGCCTGGCGGCCTCGTGCGCCTGCCTCGGCGGCCTCGTCCAGGTCCGGTGGGCTTGCGTTCCTGGCTCGGCGGCCACGGTCAGGTCTGGCGGGCTCGTGCCCTGGCTCCGGTGGCCTCGGTCAGGCCTGGCGGCCTCGTGCGCCTGCCTCGGCGGCCTCGTCCAGGTCCGGTGGGCTTGCGTTCCTGGCTCGGCGGCCACGGTCAGGTCTGGCGGGCTCGTGCCCTGGCTCGGCGGCCACGGTCAGGTCTGGCGGGCTCGTGCCCCTGGCTCCGGTGGCCTCGGTCAGGCCTGGCGGCCTCGTGCGCCTGCCTCGGCGGCCTCGTCCAGGTCCGGTGGGCTTGCGTTCCTGGCTCGGCGGCCACGCTCAGGTCTGGCGGGCTCGTGCCCTGGCTCCGGCGGCCACGGTCAGGTCCGGTGGGCTTGCGCCCTGGCTCGGCGGCCGTCCAAGCATGGTGGGCTCGCGCCCTGACCCGGCGGCCGTCCAAGCCGCCGGAGGGCTCCTGCCCCCGGTTCCGGCGGTCTCGTTCGGGTCCGGTGGCCTCGTGCCCCCTGGGGCCCGCTGTCGCGGAACTCCTCGAACACCTCCTCGTACGCGCCGCGACAGACCCTCGCGCGGTTCGATGGGCCGGGCGGCCGCCTGCTTTCCCCTCCGTGCGACGACGAGGCATGAGACCAGCCGGACGCCCCCGATAGGGTGAGCCCCATGCGTGATCTTGGCAGGGGCTTCGGCTATCTCATGAAAGGCCAGCGGTGGGTCGGCCGGCACGGCCGCTGGTTCGGGTTCGGGCTGCTGCCCGGCCTCGTCACCCTCGTCCTGTACGCGGGTGCCCTCGTCGGCCTCGCCTACGGTGCCGACGACCTGACCGCGTGGGCGACGCCCTTCGCGGACGACTGGGCGTCGCCCTGGCAGGGACTGTTCCGAGGTTTCCTGACCGCGCTGGTCTACGCCCTCGGGCTGTTCCTCGCGGTGATCACCTTCACCGCGGCCACGCTGCTCATCGGCCAGCCCTTCTACGAGTCGCTCTCCGAGGAGGTCGAGCGCTCCGAGGGCGGCTCCGTGCCCAGCTCCGGGCTGTCGATCTGGCGCGAGCTGTGGATCTCCGGCCGCGACAGCCTGCGCATCCTGCTCCGCGTGGTCCTCTACGGCATCCTGCTCTTCGCGCTCGGCTTCATCCCCGTGGTCGGGCAGACGGTGGTACCCGTGCTCGGCTTCTGTGTCTCCGGGTTCTTCCTCGCGGAGGAGCTGACGTCCGTGGCGTTCCAGCGGCGCCGCATCGCGCTGAAGGAGCGCCTCGCGCTGCTGCGGGGGCGCCGCATGCTGACGCTCGGCTTCGGCGTGCCGCTCACGCTGGTGTTCCTGGTGCCGTTCGTCGCCGTGTTCCTGATGCCGGGCGCCGTGGCGGGCGCGACGCTGATGGCCCGCGAACTGGCCCCGGTGCCGGACGCCGACCCCGTCCCGGAGCAGGAGCCCGACGCGTCCCCGGCCGGCACGCCCCACCTCCGCAAGGACCAGCCGACCCACTAGGTGCTCCTGGCCGACGACCCGGGGATCACGCACGTCGCCGACGCGCTCGCCGAGACCGGTGATACGGATGGCGCACGGCGACCGGCCGACGCCAGCCGATCCCCGAGCCCGCCGCGGCCCCGACGCCCGCTGCGTTCTGCACGCCACCATCGCAGGGGGAAGGGCCGGCCGGCAGGACAACGCCCCTGGCCGACAGCACGGAGGCGGGAAGCGCCCATCGCCCCTCATCCGAATGGCAGGCCCCGGTCGCCGCGGCGAAAGCCGTCGCTTAGCGTCCGAAGCGGATCACCACCGGGCTGACCTGGACGAGGCACGCAATGGGAGGAACTCCAATGCCGCATGGATGGGCGCTCACGACCGGCCTGATCACGGCTGGGCTTCTCATGCCGGTGCTTCCCGGGACCGCGGCGGGTGCGGTCCAGCCGTCGTGCTTCGGGCTGCCGGCCACCATCGTGGTGACGGCACCCGGTGAGGTGACCAACGGGACCGCGGGAGACGACGTCATCGTAGGGTCCTCGGGCCCGGACGAGATCAACGGCCGCGGCGGTAACGACCGTATCTGCGGCCTCGACGGCGATGACACGCTGACGGGCGGTACCGGGAACGACCGGGTGGACGGTGGCGAGGGAACGGACGTCGTGGTGGGCGACCGTTACGCGGTCGACGGCAACGTCATGGGACCGGGCGGGAACGATCTGCTCCTCGGCGGCCCCGGCGACCTCGAATTCGTCGTCGGCGACAACTACACCCTCCGGGGGGACGCCAGTGGCAACGGCGGAAACGACACCCTCGACGGAGGCCCCGGATTCCGTGACCGCGTCACCGGGGACAACCGTTCCGAGAGCCGGGCGGGCCTGGCGAGCGGCAACGGCGGCGACGACCGCGTCGTCGACAGCGCCGGTGACTTCGAGGTGCTGACGGGCGACAACGTCAGCTTCAGCAATCGCCCGGTCACCGGCAACGGTGGCGCGGACGTCCTGCGCAACCTCGACGGCGGCAGCCTGATCCTGCACGGCGACAGCCGGAACATCGGGGATGTGAGGGGCAGGGCCGGCGACGACCGGATCTACGGTGGACCGGGCGCGGACCGGCTCGTCGTCGGTGACTTCATCAGCAACAGGGTCGCCGCGAGCGTGCCCGGCACGGGCAACGACAGGGTGGTGACCGGCGCCGGTGACGACGGTGTCCTGCTCGGCGGCATCTTCGGCGACAACGCCGTCGAGAGCCGGGTGGGCACGACAAGCGGCGGCGGGAACGACAGGATCGCCGCCGGGGCGGGCGACGAGACCATCAACGCCGGCCCCGGAAATGACGCCATGGACGGCGGCGCGGACACCGACGTGTGCAATGGCGACGTCGGTACCGACACAGCTGCCAACTGCGAGACGGTCACCGGCGTACCGTAGGGCCCGGCCCCGGCCATCCGGGTTACCCGTGGCTCCCCGCGGGGAAGTGGAGCCGGCCGATCTCCGCGCGGACCACTCCCGGTTCCGTCGCGTCCGCCTCGGCCAGCAGCCCCCCGTCCGGGCCCCAGACCGCGCTGCGCCCGCAGCCCGTCCAGGGGCCCGCGGCGCCCACGTGGTTGGCGAGCACCACGTACAGGCCGTTGCGGCGGGCGATGGCCGGGTACGTGGCGGCCCGCTCCTCGACCCCGCCGCCGGTCCCGTACAGCGAACTCGCCAGGTACACCGTGCAGCCGTCCGCCGCCGCCCGCTCGCCCAGCTCCGGGAAGTGGTTGTCGAAGCAGATGGCCAGCGCGAAGGTCCGTCCGTCCAGCGTGAACCGCCCGTCGGCGACGCCGGCCGCGAAGACCTCGCCCTCGGCCTCGTACAGGTGCTGCTTGTCGTAGCGCGTGAGGGTCTCGCCGTCCGGTCCGATCACGAGCGAGGCGATCGCGGGCCGCCCGCCCTGCCGCACTCCGCCGCCATGCGCCTCCGTGACGACGGCCGGCGCGTTGACGACGGCCGCCGTGCCGGACGCCCGGCAGGCCTCCCGTACGGGGTCGAGCCGCGGATCGTCGTCCGTGACCCACAGCCGCGGGTCACAGGCGATCAGGTCCAGCTCGTAACCGGTCAGGGCCAGTTCCGGGAAGACGAGCAACCGCGCCCCGCACGCGCGTGTCAGCGCGCTCATGGTGCGGACATTGGTCGCGATCCCGCCGGGGGCGGAGGTGAACTGGGCCGCTGCGACGATCATGAGCGGATTATCCCTTGTCATGCTCGCGCGGCCACACCGAGCATGGGGGGATGACCGAAGTGATCGCCGTTGCCGTCATCACCGTCCTGGCCGTCATCAGCCCGGGCGCCGACTTCGCCATGACCGTCCGCAACAGCTACCTCTACGGCAGGCTGACGGGGCTCCTGGCCGCCACCGGCGTCGCGGCCGGCGTCCTCGTCCACGTCACGTACACGATGCTCGGCGTCGGCCTGCTGATCGCCGCCAACACGGCACTGTTCACGGCGATCAAGCTGGCGGGCGCGGCGTACCTCGTCTACATCGGGCTGCGCACCTTCTTCGCCCGCGCCGACCTCACCGTGGACCTGAAGGCGGGCCAGGGGCTGTCGCCGTGGGGCGCGCTGCGCACCGGGTTCCTCACCAACGTCCTCAACCCGAAGACCACGCTCTTCGTCGTGTCGACGTTCACACAGGTCGTGGGCCCGGACACCGCGCTATGGCAGCAGGCGGGCTACGGACTGTTCATGTCCTTCGCCCACCTGGCCTGGTTCGGACTCGTGGCGCTGTTCTTCTCGCACGAACGGCTGCGCACGGCGATGCTGCGCGCCCAGAAGGTCCTCAACCGCGTCATCGGCGGCACGCTGGTCGGGCTCGGTGTCGGCCTCGGCGTCAGCTCCGCCTGACCGGCCACGCCACCGGGGCGTGGCCGGTCGGCGGCCGGCCGGGGCCCGGGCGCCGAGGCACCCGCGGCGGTCAGCGGGCGGCCGCCGCCACCGCGATGATCGCCCGCACCTGCGCCGTGATCGCCGCCCGGTTGCGCAGGAACTCCGGATCCGTCACCGCCTCCGTGTTGCCCTGCCCGAACCGCAGCACGGGCGTGTGCACATGCCCGCCCGGCAGCCGGTCCAGACCCAGCCGGTCCCGCAGCAGCGTGGCCCGGTAGGCGATCTCGTTCGACAGGTAGTCGCCGCCACCGCCCGCGCGCGCCGCCGAACCGGCCGTCGGCCCGTCGGCGCGGACCACCGGGGCGGTCCCGCCCGCCGGGACCTCGGTCACCTGCGTGTTGTCGTACACCGGGAAGTCCCCGGTGTACGCCGCGACGATCTCCCGGTACGGCAGGCTGGTCGCTGTCCACTGCGGCTGCGCGGCCGGGTCGTCGACCGGCACGAGCCCCGTGCGCGACACGTTCTCGTTGTCGGGGAACCCGCCCCGCCAGGCCCCGTTGAACCGCTCGATGTCGAAGCGGCCGACCCGGCCCTGGCTCACGGTGGTGAAGAGGTCCACGCGCGGCAGCTGCGCGCGCAGCGTCCGCTCCACCGCGCCGTCCGCGAAGTCCCGCCAGCGCACCGGGAAGACGACGACCTCGACCCGGGCCCACGAGCCGTCCGCGGTCCGCAGGAACGTCCCGTCGAGGGCCAGCGCGGCCGCGCCCGAAGGGTTGCTGATCCGGATGTCACGGTCCAGCGTGAACGGGTCGAACCCGGTCATCATCACGCGCTTGACGCCCCGCCCCGCCGGGAACCGGACCGACTCCTGGCCGCGCGACGCCGACTCCAGCCGGTCCAGCAGCCGGGCCCGCGCCTCGTCCGTCAGGCCGAATCCGGGCTGCCACGCCCGCAGTTCGCGGGTCATGCCGAGCCGCGCCCAGTACAGCGGCCGGTCGTCGTCCCGTGCCAGGTCGCCGCCCGCCGGGCCGCGCCCCTGCGCCCGGTCCACGGCCCGCCGCCACAGCCCCGACGCGTGCCGTACGACGGTCCGTTCGGCCTCCCCGTAGGAACCGGCCCCGTCGAGGGCGTCCGCGAACCGCGGCGCCACCGTGTCGAATCCGCTGCGCCGCAGGATCTCCTGGGGCACCGCCCGGTCGAGCCGTGCCTCCTCGGCGGCCGGCCCCGGCGGGAGGGCGGCGGGTGCCTCCGCCGCTCGGGAGGAGGGTCCTGACGCCGTGGGCGTGGCCCACGCGGGTGCCGCCGCGGTGGTGAGGGCGAGTGCCGAGACGGCCAGTACGGCGCCGAGCGTGGTGCGTATCCGTGACACGGGAGTCCTTCCGTCGGTCGGTTGCGGGGGCAGTATCCGCCCGCACCGGCAACTCCCGCCACAGCGCCGCTACTTCGCCTCCGCCGCCCCCAACAGTCCCAGGAAGTCCCGGAACGCCGACGGCATGTCCACCGCCTCCGGGTCCAGCAGCCACTGGTACTGCAGCCCGTCCAGCACCGCCGTCAGCAGCGGCGCGGCCCGCTCCGGCGTGAGGCCGCCGGGCAGCCGCTCCCCGAACTCGGCCCGCAGCAGCCCCGCCAGGTCCTCCCGCACCTGCGTGTAGCGGTGCGTGAAGAACTCCCGCGCCGGGTGGTCCTCCGTCACGCTCTCACCGAGCAGCGCCGAGAACGCCTGCACGATGCCCGGCCGCATCGCGTTGTACTCGACGAGCGTGGCCAGCAGGTCGAGCCGCCAGGCCGCGCGCCCCGTCGCGCCCGTGCCCCCGGTGTCCCACTGGTCGCGCTCCTCCAGCACGGCGACGAGCAGCGCCTCCTTGCTGGGGAAGTGGTGCAGCAGCCCCTGCTGGGTGAGCCCGGCCCGCTCGGCGACCGCCGCCAGGGACGCGCCCCGGTAGCCGCGCTCGGCGATCACCTCGAAGGCCGCCCGCAGGATGTCCGCACGCCGCGCCTCGCTCCTGGCCCTCGCAGCCGCCATCGCGCACGTCCCTCCGTAGCCGTCCGTCGGACAGAACAGGACGGTACGTCATCCCCGCCCATCGCCCATCACGAAAAGATAACAAGACCTACTGTTCAACAGGTAACGAGTCCACCATGGACGCCACCCGAGGAGGGACCGAGGACAGGAGGGACGCCCATGGCAGCCGAAGAGGCGGTCGAGGCCGCGCTCGCCGCGCTCGACCTGGACACGAAGGCACGGCTCCTCGCAGGTCAGGACATGTGGACCCTCCCGGCGGCGCCCGAGGCCGGCCTGGCCTCCCTCGTCATGTCCGACGGGCCGGTCGGCGTGCGCGGGGTGCGCTGGACCGCCGACGACCCGTCGGTCGCCCTGCCGTCCCCCACCGCGCTCGCCGCCACCTGGGACCCGGACCTCGCCCGCCGGGCCGGCCGCCTGCTCGCCCAGGAGGCCCGCCGCAAGGGCGTCCACGTCCTGCTCGCCCCGACGGTCAACCTGCACCGCTCACCGCTGGGCGGCCGCCACTTCGAGGCGTACAGCGAGGACCCGTACCTCACCGGCGAGATCGGCACCGGCTACGTGCGCGGCGTCCAGGACGGCGGAGTCGCCGCCACCGTCAAGCACTTCGTCGCCAACGACGCCGAGACCGACCGCTTCACCGTCGACAACGTCGTCGCGCCCCGGCCGCTGCGCGAGCTGTACCTCGCGCCGTTCGAGACGATCGTCGCGCAGGCCCGCCCCTGGGGGATGATGGCCGCGTACAACCAGGTCAACGGCGTGACGATGACCGAGCACGGGCGGCTCCAGAACGATGTGCTGCGCGGCGAGTGGGGTTTCGACGGGTTCACGGTGTCCGACTGGTTCGCCGCCCGCTCCACGGCCGGCGCCCTCACCGGCGGCCTCGACGTCGCCATGCCGGGTCCGCACAGCGTGTACGGGGAGGCCCTGGCCGCCGCCGTGCGGGCCGGCGAGGTCGACGAGGCGCTGGTCGACCGGGCCGTACGCAATGTGCTGCGGCTCGCCGCCCGCGTCGGCGCCCTGGCCGGCGCCGAGCCCGCCGTCACGGAGCCGCCCGGCCCCGTCGACGGGGAGGCCCTGGCCCGCGAGATCGCCCGCCGCTCCTTCGTCCTCCTCCGCAACGAGGACGCCACCCTGCCCCTCGACCCGGCCCGCACACGGCGGATCGCGCTGATCGGCGCCGCCGCCCGCGACGCCCGCGTCCTGGGCGGCGGCTCGGCGCACGTCTTCCCCGCCCGTACGGTCTCCCCGCTCGACGGCCTCGCCGCCGCCGTGCCCGACGGCACCACGCTCGGCTACGCCGTCGGCGCCGACCCCGCCGACGAACTCGCCCCGGCAGGCGCCGGGTTCGCGCTGCGCGCCGTCTGCCGCGACGCCGCCGGCACCGTCCTCGCCGACACCCCGCTGCCCACCGGCCAGATCCAGTGGCTCGGCACCGACCTGCCCCCGGGCGTCACGCACGAGACGCTGCAGAGCGTCGAGATCACCGGCACCTTCACCCCCCGCGAGAGCGGCGCCCACGCCTTCGGCACCCGCGGCGTCGGCGCCTTCGGGCTCACCGTCGCGGGCCGGAGCCTGTACGACGGCGTGCAGGAGATGGGCCAGGAGACCGACCCGTTCGAGGCGTTCCTCGGCGCCCCGGCCGAGCGCGGCACGGTCACCCTCACCGAGGGCGAACCCGTCGCCGTCTCCCTCGTCCACACCGTGGACCGGGAACGGCCGACCCCGCTCCCCGCCGTGGTCCTCGCCCTCGTCCACCGCGCCCCGCGCCGCGACCCCGACGAGCTGATCGCCGAGGCCGTGGCCGCCGCCCGCGCCGCCGACACCGCGATCGTCGTGGTCGCCACGACCGAACGCGTCGAGTCCGAGGGCTTCGACCGCGCGGACCTGCGCCTCCCCGGCCGGCAGGACGACCTCGTGCGCGCCGTCGCCGCCGCCAACCCGCGCACCGTCGTGGTGGTCAACGCCGGAGCCCCCGTGGAGATGCCGTGGCGCGACGACGTCGCGGCCGTCCTGCTGACCTGGTTCCCCGGCCAGGAGGGCGGCGCCGCCCTCGCCGACGTCCTGCTGGGCACCGAGGAGCCCGGCGGGCGGCTGCCCACGACCTGGCCCGCCGCCCTCGCCGACGCCCCCGTCACCGAGGTCGACCCCACCGACGGCGAACTCCACTACACCGAGGGCCTGTTCATCGGCTACCGGGCCTGGGACCGGTCCGGCGCCGTCCCCGCGTACCCCTTCGGCCACGGCCTCGGCTACACCACCTGGGAGTACGAGTCCCTGGAGGTCACCCCCACCACGGCCCGCGTCCAGGTCCGCAACACCGGCTCCCGCCCGGGCCGCGAGGTCGTCCAGCTCTACGTCGCGCCCAGGGCCGACCTGGTGGAGCGCCCCGAACGCTGGCTGATCGGCTTCGCGACCGTCGAGGCGCGGCCCGGCGCGACCGCCGAGGCGGAGATCCGGCTGGCGCCCCGCCTCTTCGACGTCTGGGACGAGAAGGCGGAGGCGTGGACGGCGGTGCCCGGCGTGTACGACATCCACGTCGGCCGCTCTCTCACCGACCCGCGCCTGCGCGTCACGCTGGAGCTGGACTGAGCCCGGAGCCGGGCTAGGCGCCTTGCTCCTGCGGGCGCACCCCGAAGCCGTACCGGGTGTGCGAGCGGTACACCTCACCCGGACGGAGCACCGTGCTCGGGAAGTCCGGACGGTTGGGCGAGTCCGGGAAGTGCTGGGTCTCCAGGGCGACCCCGTCGAGATGGTCCGGCGCGTACACCTGGAGGCCCGGCTCGGTCGTCCACACCGTCACCAGACGCCCCGTCACCGGCGAGTACAGCTCGGCGGCCGGCTCGTCCGCGGGCCGCCCGGCGTCCAGCACGAAATTGTCGTCGATGCCCGTGCCCACCGCCCGCGGCGTGCGGAAGTCCAGCCGCGTGCCCTCCACCGGGGCGATCCCCCCGGTCGGCAGCCCCGTGGTGTCCAGCGGCGTCACGTGCCCGGCCGCGACCCACATCTCGTGGGCGCCGCCGAGGTTCCAGTACGTGTGGTTGGTCAGGCTGACCACCGTCGCCGCGTCCGTGACCGCCTCGTACGCCAGGCACAGCGCGCCCCGCTCGTCGAGCGTGTACGTCGCGGACACCTCCAGGCGCCCGGGGAAGCCCTCCTCGCCGTCCGGGCTCACCCGCGACAGCCGCACCCCGCCCTCGGTCTCGCGGGCCTCCCACACGTGCTTGTCGAAGCCGCGCTCACCGCCGTGCAGACTGTGCGGCCCGCCGTTGCGCGCCAGCCGGTACGTCCGCCCGTCCAGGGCGAACAGCCCGTCCCCGATCCGGTTGGCGTACCGGCCCACCAGAGCACCGAAGTACGGCTCCGGGTGCGCCTCGTACCCCTCCAGCGCGTCGAACCCCAGCACGACGTCCGCGACGGCACCGTCCCGGTCCGGGGTCTCCACGGACTGCACGATGCCGCCGTACGTCAGGACCCGCACCCGTATGCCGGCCCGCTCCAGGGTCCACCGCCGCACCGCCGTACCGCCGGCGCTCCGGCCCCACTCCTCAACGTTCGTGATCACGAGCGTCGAGCCTACGCGGGCGGGCGCGCCGCCGTGACCGTGCGGTAGGCGATCTCCGCCAGCCGCTCCTGCCCGTCGCGGCTCGGGTGGAACACGTCCCACGGGCTCAACTGCGCGCCGGTGAAGGCGAAGTCGAAGACCGCGCCGCCGTCGTACCGGCAGCGCTCGTCACGGGCGCAGACGTCCCTGAGCACCGCGTTGTACGCGAGCACCCGCTCGTGCACCGCGGCCCGGCGCTGCTCGGCGGCGGCGCTCAGATCGTCGGTGCCCGCCAGCATCGACGCGCAGATCCCCAGCTTCCACACCTGCCGGCCCAACGGATGGTCACGTCCCGTCGCCCACAGCCGTTTGAGGTCCGGCACGCTCGCCACGTACACCTGCGTGGTGGGCGCGGCCTTGCGCAGCCGCCCCATCGCCTCCTCGAACGACGCCCGGAACTCCGCCACGGGCGTCATCAGCTCCGCGCTGTCCCGGCAGGCGTCGTTGGCGCCCACCATGACCGTCACCAGGCCCGGCCGGTGCGCGGCCGCCTGCGCCATCTGCCCCGGCAGCTCCGCCATCCGCGCCCCCGACCGGGCGAGGTTCCAGCTGCGCGTCGCCAGCGCGGGCGCGCCGAGCAACCGCAGCGCCAGGCTGTTCACCCGGGTGTCCGAACCGGTCGCCCACGACACCTCCGGGCAGTCCTCCAGCACCCCGCACGCGTCGAAGCCGCGGGTGATGGAGTCGCCCACCGCGGCCACCGAGGCCGGCCTGGTGTTCCACACGGGCGTCGGCGAAGGGCTCGGCCGTGCGGAGGAACGCCGCTCACCCGCGCCACCGGCACCGCCCTGCTCGGCGACACACCCGGACAGCGCCGCCCCGCCGACCAGCGCGGCGGCCGCCGCCATGGCCACGCCGAACCGCAACCGCACCGCGCGCACCCCCGTGCTCCCTGTTCCCGTTCCGTCGGCGTCCTGGCGAGTGAAAGCTTCGTGTCGACGGGCCACGGGACCGACCGTACGTCATCCCAAGCGCGCCGCCGCACGGTAGCTTTTCCCCGTCGAACCAGAGGCGCCTCGCCGATCGGCTCCGGTAAATTACATCACGTCACAAGCTGTCCCTTTTGCGGAGTTTCGCTCCCGATGCTGTTTACTGAGGCCGCTGGGAAAAGGCGAACCTCGTCCCACACTGGAGGTCCCGGTGACGACACGTGGAGTCCTGTACGTACACTCCGCACCGCGCGCGCTGTGCCCGCACGTCGAATGGGCGGTCGCGGGAGTGCTCGGCACGCGGGTCCAGCTCGACTGGATCCGGCAGCCGGCCTCCCCGGGCACCTGGAGAGCGGAATTCTCCTGGCAGGGCGAATCGGGTACGGCCTCCAAGCTCGCCTCCGCCCTGCGCGGCTGGCAGATGCTCCGCTTCGAGGTGACCGCCGAGCCGTGCTCCACGGCCGAGGGCGAGCGCTACAGCGCCACGCCCGAGCTGGGCATCTTCCACGCGGTGATCGGCATCCACGGCGACATCATGATCCCCGAGGACCGGCTGCGCGCCGCCCTGGCCCGCTCCGCACAGGGCGAGACGCAACTGGAGGCCGAGATCGCCAAGCTGCTCGGCAAGCCCTGGGACGACGAGCTGGAGCCGTTCCGCTACGCGGGCGAGGGCGCCCCGGTCCGCTGGCTCCACCAGGTCGTCTGACGGTTCGACACGCCGTACGCGTGCCAACGGACGCGGGCGCGGACGGGCCCGCGTACGGAACGAGGAGGGGCCCCCACCGCAGGGTGGGGGCCCCTCCTCGTATGCCTGTCGGCGTGCCGGCCGGACAGTCCCGTTGGCTCAGACCGTTCGGAACGCCAGGACCACGTTGTGGCCGCCGAAGCCGAACGAGTTGTTGATCGCCGCGATCGTGCCCTCGGGCAGAGCACGGGGCTCGCCGCGCACGATGTCGGCGTCGACCTCCTCGTCCAGCTCGTCGACGTTGATGGTCGGCGGGGCCGTGCGGTGGTGCAGCGCCAGGACCGTCGCGACGGTCTCGATGCCGCCCGCGCCGCCCAGCAGGTGGCCGGTCATCGACTTGGTGGCCGAGATCGCGACATGGTCGAGGTCGTCGCCGAGCACCTTGCGCAGCGCCTTCACCTCGGCGACGTCACCCTGCGGGGTGGACGTGGCGTGCGCGTTGAGGTGCACGACCTCCGCGGGCTTGAGGTCCGTCGCGTCCAGCAGGTTCTGCAGCGCGGCGGCGATACCGCGGCCGGTCGGCTCCGGCTGCGCGATGTGGTGGCTGTCGGCGGACAGGCCCTGGCCCAGCGCCTCGCAGTAGACGCGGGCGCCGCGCGCGGCGGCGTGCTCGGCCGACTCCAGGACGACCACACCGGCGCCCTCGCCCAGCACGAACCCGTCACGGGCCTTGTCGTACGGGCGGGAGGCCTTCTCGGGCTCGTCGTTGTTCTTGGACATCGCCATCATGTTGGCGAACGCCGCGATGGGCAGCGGGTGGATGGCCGCCTCGGTACCGCCCGCCACGACCACGTCGGCGCGGCCGGTGCGGATCATCTCGATGGCGTAGCCGATCGCCTCGGCGCCCGACGCACACGCCGACACCGGGGTGTGCACGCCCGCCCGGGCGTTCACCTCCAGGCCGACGTTCGCGGAGGGGCTGTTCGGCATGAGCATGGGCACGGTGTGCGGGGAAACCCGGCGCGAGCCCTTGTCCTTCAGCACGTCGTACTGGTCGAGCAGCGTGGTCACACCGCCGATGCCGGAGGCGATGACCGAGCCCAGCCGCTCGGGCTGGATCTTCTCGTCCTCGCCGGCGGGGCCGGTGTAACCGGCGTCCGCCCACGCCTCGCGGGCCGCGATGACGGCGAACTGCGCCGAACGGTCCAGCTTGCGCGCGAGGGGGCGGGGCAGCACCTCACCCGGGTCGACCGCCACCGGAGCGGCGATCTGGACGGGCAGGTCGGCGAAGCGCTCGCCTTCCAGGGGCTTGACGCCGGAACGTCCCGCCAGCAGACCTTCCCAGGTCGAGGCGGAGTCGCCACCCAGCGGTGTGGTTGCGCCGATACCGGTGACGACCACGGTGCGATTGGTCGAACTCACAGGAATTCTTTCTCCACGTGTATGAGGTATGCGTGAAAACGGCGCCACCGCCGGGTGGCGAACCGGATCAGGCCTGGTGCTTGAGGATGTAGTCGGCAGCGTCGCCGACCGTCTTGAGACCCTTGACGTCCTCGTCCGGGATCTTCACGTCGAAGCGCTCCTCGGCGGCGACGACCACCTCGACCATGGACAGCGAGTCGACGTCCAGGTCGTCGGTGAAGGACTTGTCCAGCTGGACGTCCTCGGTGGGGATACCGGCGATCTCGTTGACGATCTCGGCGAGACCCTGGACGATCTCTTCCTGAGTGGCGGCCATGTTGGCGCTCCTTCGGTGTGTAGCTCTGTGATTCTCAGAGGATGTGAGGCGTACGTGCGGAGGGATCCGTACGGTGCCTAGGGGAGGGTAACGACCGTCGCGGCGTAGACGAGACCCGCCCCGAAGCCGATGACGAGCGCGGTGTCGCCGCTCTTCGCCTGTCCGGTCGCCAGAAGCCGCTCCATCGCGAGCGGGATCGAGGCGGCCGAGGTGTTGCCGGTGGTCTCCACGTCACGGGCGACCGTCACGTGCTCCGGCAGCTTCAGCGTCTTCACCATCGAGTCGATGATCCGCATGTTGGCCTGGTGCGGGATGAAGACATCCAGGTCGGCCGCGGTGATGCCGGCTGCGTCGAGCGCCTGCTGCGCGACCTTGGCCATCTCGAAGACGGCCCAGCGGAACACCGCCTGGCCCTCCTGCGTGATGGCGGGGAACCGGTCGACCTCGCCGTCGCGGTAGTCCGTCCACGGCACGGTCTGCTTGATCGTCTCGGACTTGTCGCCCTCGGAACCCCAGACCGTGGGGCCGATCGCCGGCTCCTTGGCGGGGCCCACGACGACCGCGCCGGCGCCGTCGCCGAACAGGAAGGCCGTGGCACGGTCCTCCAGGTCGGTGAGGTCGCTCAGCCGCTCGACGCCGATCACGAGGACGTACTCCGCGGAGCCTTCGACGACCATGCCCTTGGCGAGCGTCAGGCCGTAGCCGAAGCCCGCGCAGCCCGCCGAGATGTCGAACGCGGCCGGCTTGTTCGCGCCGATCCTGTCCGCGATCTCGGTGGCGACCGCGGGGGTCTGCTTGAAGTGCGAGACGGTGGAGACGATGACGCCACCGATCTGCTCAACGGTGATCCCCGCGTCGGCGATGGCCTTGCCGGCCGCCTCGGCCGACATCGCGGCCACGGTCTCCTCGTCGGACGCCCAGTGCCGGGTGGCGATGCCGGAGCGGGAGCGGATCCACTCGTCGGACGAGTCGATCTTCTCGAGGATCACCTCGTTCGGCACGACACGGGTGGGGCGGTAGCCGCCCACGCCCATGATGCGTGCGTACGGGGCGCCCTGACTGGGCTTGATCTTCGCCATGCTCTGCGGCTCCTTGCTCCGGGTCAGGCGGCGGCGCCGGCGTGCTCGGCGATGAGCGCGCGGGCCGCGTCGAGGTCGTCGGGGGTCTTCAGAGCGAGCGTCTGGACCCCGGGGAGGGCGCGCTTGGCGATACCGGTCAGGGTGCCACCGGGGCACACCTCGACCAGCGCGGTCGCGCCGAGCCGCTGGAACGTTTCCATGCACAGGTCCCAGCGGACCGGGTTCGCGACCTGACCCACCAGGCGGGCGACGACGTCGGCACCCGTGGCGACGGTCATGCCGTCCTTGTTCGAGACGTAGGGCACCTTCGGGTCGGCCGGCGTGAGGACCTTCGCGGCCTCCTCCAGCCGGGCCACGGCGGGCGCCATGTGGTGCGTGTGGAACGCGCCGGCCACCTTCAGGGCCACCACGCGGCGGACGCCCTCGGGCTTGTCCGCCTCGAGCGCGGCCAGCTGCTCCATGGTGCCGGCGGCCACGATCTGGCCCGCGCCGTTCACGTTCGCCGGCGTCAGACCCAGCTTCTCCAGGTGCGGGACGGTGACCTCGGGGTCGCCGCCGAGCAGCGCCGCCATGCCGGTCTCCGTGACGGCGGCGGCCTCGGCCATCGCCAGACCACGCGTCCGGACGAGGCGCAGCGCGGTCGTGTCGTCGAGGACACCCGCGAACGCGGCGGCCGTGATCTCACCGACGCTGTGACCGGCGACGGCGTCCGGCGTCACGTCGTCACCGAGCGCGGCGGCGGACAGCAGACCTGCCGCCACCAGCAGCGGCTGGGCGACCGCGGTGTCGCGGATCTCCTCCGCGTCGGCCTTCGTGCCGTAGTGGATGAGGTCGAGCCCGATGGCCTCGGACCACGCGCCCACGCGGTCGGCGGCGCCGGGAAGGTCGAGCCAGGGGGTCAGGAAGCCAGGCGTCTGAGCGCCCTGGCCGGGAGCGACGAGTACGAGCACCCTCACACTCTCTCTTGTGGACGGTCGTCGGCGCCCGTGGGGACTGGGACGAAGAACCGTCGGGGGAATTGTTGGTGTCCGACAAAACCCTACGGCTGGAGGTCACCGTCGGCCAGGCGCCCCAGGATCAACGCGATCCTCAGCGTGAACGCCGAGCGAACATCGGAGGGTGACCATCCGGTGACGTCCGTCACACGTCGCAGCCGGTAGCGCACGGTGTTTGGGTGGACGAACAACATCCGCGCCGCCCCCTCCAGGCTGCTCGCCTGCTCCAGGTAGACACTGAGCGTCTCCAGCAGCGCCGAGCCCGCCTCCTTCAGCGGTCTGTAGATCTCCTCCACCAGCTGCTCACGGGCAGCCGGATCGGACGCGATCGCGCGCTCCGGCAGCAGATCGTCGGCCAGCACCGGGCGCGGGGCGTCCTGCCAGGCGGAACACGCCTTCAGGCCCGCCGCGGCCGCCTGCGCGGACCGCGTGGCCGCCAGCAGGTCGGGTACGACCGGACCGGCCACCACCGGACCCGCGGCGTACGGGCCGATCAGCGCCTTGGCGACGGCCAGCGGGTTCTCGCTGCCGCCCGCGATGACCACCAGCCGGTCACCCAGCACACCCGTCAGGACCTGCAGCTTCGCATGACGGGCCGCGCGGCGGATCGCCTCCACGGTCAGCTCGCTGTCCCCGTCGGGCGCTGTGCCGAGGATCACACACACATGCTCCGGCGAATTCCAGCCGAGCGCCGCCGCCCTGCTCACCGCACCCTCGTCGGCCTCGCCCGACAGCACCGCGTTGACCACCAGCGACTCCAGCCGGGCGTCCCACGCGCCGCGCGCCTCGGCGGCCTGCGCGTAGACCTGCGCCGTCGCGAAGGCGATCTCCCGGGCGTAGACCAGCAGCGCCTCACGCAGCACCGACTCGTCGCCGGGCGCCGCGACCTCCTCGATCGCCGACTCCATGACCTCGATGGTCGTCCGCACCATCTCGACGGTCTGCCGCAGCGTGATCGCCCGGGTCAACTCCCGCGGCGCCGTGCCGAACACGTCCGTCGAGATCGCCTGCGGCGTTTCCGGATGCCGGAACCACTCGGTGAACGCGGCGATACCCGCCTGCGCGACCAGCCCGATCCAGGACCGGTTCTCCGGGGGCATCGCCCGGTACCAGGGCAGCGTCTCGTCCATGCGGGCGATGGCGCTCGCGGCGAGCCGTCCGGAGGACTGTTCCAGGCGCTTCAGGGTCGCTGCGTGCGGGTGGGCGTCGTTTGCTGCGGGTTCAGGCACGGGGACAAGAGTGCCTTATCGGGACGGCGGCGGGGGCAGCCGGTCTACCGTTGATCTCGTGATTTCCCTACACAGGGCCGGTGACCGCCACCCCGGCGGCGACCCGGCGGCCGGCATCGAGACCCGCCACGCCTTCTCCTTCGGGTCCCACTACGACCCGGACAACCTGCGCTTCGGCGCCCTCATCGCCTGCAACGAGGAGCGGCTGGCACCCGGCGCGGGCTTCGACGAGCACCCGCACAGCCACACCGAGATCATCACCTGGGTCGTCGAGGGTGAGCTGACGCACCGCGACTCGACCGGCCACGCCACCGCCGTCCGCCCCGGCGACCTCCAGCACCTGAGCGCTGCGGCCGGCGTCCGCCACGTGGAGCGCAACGACGGCGAGACCCCCCTGACGTTCCTGCAGATGTGGCTGACCCCACTGACCCCTGGCGGGGAGCCGTCGTATGGGGTGGTCCGGGGTCCCGGCCCGGGCGCGGGGGTTGCTGACGTAGAGCCGGGCCCCGGGCGGGCTCCGGTACCGGGGTCGATACGGACGGGGGTGCCGGACACGGTGCCGGTGCCGCTTCCGTGTCCTACGCCGTGCCGGCCGCCGGGGCCGTCCTGCACGTCCACCGTCCGGGGGCCGGCGAACGCGTCGCGCTGCCGGACGCGCCGTTCGTGTACGTGCACCTGGTGCGGGGCCGGCTCGCGCTGCCTTCGCCGCCGACCGGTCCGGCCGGGCTCACGGCGGGTCCCTCCGGGGAGGAGATCGGGCCGGGCGACGCCGTGCGGATCGCGGGGGAGAAGGGCCTGGAACTGGCCGCCGCCACTGCGGGCGAGGTACTGGTCTGGGAGATGGCGGGCTGACCGGCCCACCGTCTGCCGACGCGGCTCGGCTCGGGCGCGTGGGGGCACGGCCGGCTGCCGGCGTGGCTCGGCTCGGGCGCTCGGGGCGTAACCGGACCTGCTCGGCCGCCTGGGGGCGCAGCCGGCTGCCGGCTCTGCTCGGGTGCCCGGCGGCACGGCCGGACCTGCTCGGGCGTCTGGGGGCGTAGCTGGCTGCTGGCGTGGCTCGGCTCGGGTGCCCGGGGGCGCAGCCGGACCTACTCGGGCGCCTGGGGGAGCGGCCGGACCTGCTCGGCCGCTTGGGGGCGCAGCCGTCTGCCGGCGCGGCTCTGCTCGGGCGTCCGGCGGCACGGCCGGACCTACTGGGGTGCCTGGGGCCGCCCCGGGCTGCCGGCGTTGCTCGGCTCGGGTGCCCGGCGGCACGGCCGGACCTAGTCGGGCGCCCGGCGGCGCAGCCGGACCTAGCCGCGCAGCTCGCCCAGGACGGCGTCCGTGAACGGCGGCCAGGCCTCGATCGCCCACGGGCCGAACGCCCGGTCCGTCAGCGCGACGCACGCCGCCTGGGCGTCCGGGTCCACCCAGAGGAACGTCCCCGACTGGCCGAAGTGCCCGAACGTCCGCGGCGACGACGTACCGCCCGTCCAGTGCGGGGACTTCCCGTCCCGGATCTCGAAGCCGAGTCCCCAGTCGTTGGGCCTCTGGTGCCCGTAGCCGGGCAGGATGCCGGTGAGCCCCGGGTGGACGACCGTCATGGCCTCCAGCACCGTACGGGCGTCCAGCAACCGGGGCGCCTGCAGCTCCGCCGCGAACCGCACGAGGTCGTCGACCGTCGACACGGCGTCCTTCGCGGGCGAGCCGTCCAGCCTCGTCGCCGTCATACCGAGCGGCTCCAGCACCGCCTGGCGCACATACTCGTCGAACGGGATGTCGGTCGCCTTCGCCACGTGGTCGCCGAGCACCTCGAACCCGGCGTTGGAGTAGATCCGCCGCGTCCCCGGCGCCGCCATGACCCGGTGCTCGTCGAACGCCAGCCCTGACGTGTGCGCCAGCAGATGACGCACCGTGGAGCCCTCCGGCCCGGCCGGCTCGTCCAGCTCGACCGCCCCCTCCTCGTACGCGACGAGGACGGCGTAGGCCGCGAGCGGCTTCGTCACCGAGGCGAGTGGGAACTGCCGCGCCGTGGGGCCGTGCGACCCCGCCAGAGTGCCGTCGGCACGCACGACGGCCGCTGCCGCGTTCGGGACGGGCCAGTTCTCGATCATCGCCAGGCTCTGCATGCGCACGAGGGTACTTGCTCGCTGTGGTGCTTGCTTCGAGTGCACTCGAAGGTCCTAGCGTGGGGGCATGACGGTGATCGAGAGCACTCCGGCAGGCACCCAGAGCACCGACATCTGCACTTCGGCACCGCCCGCGCACCCCCGCCCCGACGGGCAGGACCGCTACACGATCAGCGAGGTGGCGGCCTGGACCGGGCTCAGCGCGCACACGCTGCGCTGGTACGAGCGCATCGGCCTGATGCCGCACGTCGACCGGTCCGCCACCGGCCAGCGGAGGTTCACCAACCGCGACCTGGACTGGCTGACCTTCGTCGGGAAGCTCCGGCTCACCGGCATGCCCGTGGCGGCGATGGTCCGCTACGCGGAGCTGGTGCGCGCGGGCGAGCACACCTTCGAGGAGCGGCAGGGGCTGCTGGAGGAGACCCGCAGGGACGTGCGGGCCCGCATCGCGGAGCTCCAGGAGACGCTGGCCGTACTCGACTTCAAGATCAACTTCTATGCGGGCGCCGGCAGGGCGCCGGAAGGGTTCTGACCCGGCATGAGCGGCACGGAACGGATCACCACGGCCAGGCTCGGTACGAACGGCCCCGAGGTCGGCATCCAGGGCCTGGGTGCCATGGGCATGAGCGAGTTCTACGGGGACACCGACGAGGCCGCGGCCCGCGACACCCTGGACGCCGCCCTGGAGGCAGGCGTCACCCTGATCGACACGGCCGATGTCTACGGGCGAGGCGCCAACGAGGAGTTCCTCGCCCCGTTCGTCGCCGCACACCGCGACGAGATCACGCTGGCCACCAAGTTCTCCATCATCCGCACCGACGACCCGCACTATCGCGGCGTCCGCAACGACCCCGCCTACATCAAGTCCGCCGTGGAGAACAGTCTCCGCCGGCTCGGCGTCGACGTCATCGACCTCTATTACATGCACCGCCGCGACCCGGCCGTGCCCTTCGCCGAGTCCGTCGGCGCCATGGCCGAACTCGTCCACGAGGGCAAGATCAAGCACCTCGGCCTCAGCGAGGTCACCGGCCCCGAACTGCGCGAAGCCCACGCCGTTCACCCCATCGCCGCCCTTCAGTCCGAATGGTCCCTGTTCTCCCGCGATGTCGAGCGCAGCGCCGTCGGCGCCGCCGCCGAACTCGGCGTCGCGGTCGTGCCCTACTCGCCGCTCGGCCGCGGCTTCCTCACCGGTGCCTTCGCCGACGCGGCCAAGGACCTCCAGGAAGACGACTTCCGCCGCTCCCAGCCCCGCTTCTCCGGCGACAACGCCCGCCGCAACGCCGCGCTCCTGGAGCCCGTCCACACCATCGCCGCAGCCCACGGCGTGACCGCCGCCCAGGTCGCACTTGCCTGGGTTCACCACCGGTCGGCCGTGCACGGGCTGACCGTCGTGCCCATCCCCGGCACCCGCAGGCGCAGCCGTCTCCTGGAGAACACCGCGGCGACCTGGATCACGCTCACCGAGGCGGAACTCGCCCTGCTGGAACCCATCGCCGCCCGCGTCGCCGGAGACCGCTACCCCGACATGTCCCTCACCTCCGCCGCCCGCGAATCCTGACGGCCCACCGCCGGCCTTGCTCCTGTTCCCGACCGCATGCCCCGCCCCTTCGGACACAGGCACCGGCCGCCGGGCATCCCGGCGCCTCAGGCCAGCCCCAGGGCGAAGGCCGCGAACCCCGTCGCCAGCAGCCCCGCTGCCGCCCGACGTGCCTTCGTGGCCTTCGTCCACGGCGACTCGAAGCCCCGCGCGTACCGGGCTATGAGCAACAACAGCCCGGCGAACAGCGGCATCCAGGCCAGCCGCGCCACGATCCACCCGATCGTTTCCGGCGCCGTGGTCAGTCCCGGCACGGCCCCCAACGTCAGGGACGCGGGAACAGCGGCGGCGAGCATCGCCGTCTGGTGCCAGCACAGGATGGTCATGGCGGACAGGTTGATCATCACAACCGGCGCCCACACGGCCGGCCTGCTCAGCAGCCGGCCCAGCCGGTCGCGCAACAGGATCGCGGCCCCGCTCTGCGCCGCGGCCAGGGCGAGCACGAGCAGCGACGGCGGATGCGAGTTGGCGCGGGCCTCGCCGGGCACACCCACCATCGACGCCGGGTAGTGGAAGACGATCAACAGCGTCGCGAAGAGCACCGCCCCACCGGCCAGCAGCGTCCACGCCTCCCGCCTGCCGAGCCGTTTCTCGCCCCAGCAGACACCGAGCTGGTAGGCGAACAGCCACCCCGGCAGCAGGTTGAGCAGGCCCAGCCAGGACGGCATGACGTCGGCGTACGGTCCGTAGCGCAGGAAGTCGACGACGGCGACCGAACCGAGCAGCGGCGCAGCCGCCCACGTGCCCATCAGCCGCGCCGCCCGCACGCAGTACGGGGTCAGGGCGGTGACGACCGTGTACACGCCCACGAACCACAGCGGCTGTATCACCAGCGTCGACCCGGTCCGCAGAGTGTCGCCGGGTACGCCCAGGGCACTCAGCACCGCTATCAGCACGGCCCAGACGGCGGTGACCCCGAGGACGGGCCTGCCGAGCCGGGCGATCCGGCCCTTGAGCCAGGCCGACGTGCTGCCCGGGTACCGCCGGTAGGACAGCACCGACGCGTATCCGCCGACCAGGAAGAAGATGCCCAGCATCTGCAGCCCCCAGCTCGCGGGCGCCAGGAACCCTAAAGCCGACAGCGGGCTGGCGTTGTGCAGCGCGCCCTCACCGTCGAGCGTGAACCCGCCCACCAGCCAGTGCCCCGTCGGCACCGCGAGGAGGGCGAGCGCGCGCAGCCCGTCGATCGCCCGGTCGCGGTGCGCCGGCGTCTGCTGCTCGATCCTGTCGATGAGCTTCACCTGGCGTCTCCTTCCGCGATGGCGGCGAACGCACGAAGGGACGTGGTGCCGGGCGCGAAGTAGCCGGTGTGGCCCTCGGCGTCCGCGGCGGGCACCCGGCGCGCACCGAACTCCCGCGAGGTCGGGTCGGTTCCGTGGCCCAGGCCCAGGAACTCGACGTTCGGCACCTTGGAGATCCAGTCGGTCGGGTCCTTCGCCGCCCACACCCGTGCCGTCGTGCCCAGAGCGGTGACACTGCCGGCGCGCATGCCGGGGGAGCCGAGGACCACGAGGTCCTTCGCCTTGAGCTGCGCCGCCGCCAGGCCGCACACCACCGACCCGTAGCTGTGGCAGAACACGGCCGGTGCGGCGACACCGGATGCGGCGAGCCCGTCGGTGAAGCGGGCCAGCCGCTCCGCGCCCGCCTCGGCCAGTGCGCCGGTCGCGGCGTCCGGACCGACCCCGACGGGCGTCGTGTACCCGGCCCAGGCGACGACCGCGGTGCGCCCGCCGGTCGCCCGGTGCAGCTGCCTCGCCATCCCCGCCGGTGTGCCGTACGGGTCGCGGGCCCGGTCGTACGACCCCGCGTCGATGTCGGAGCCGGGTACGACGACCGCCACATGGCCGCTGTGCTCCAGGTCCCCGAACACCTCGGCGACCAGACCGCGCCCCCGCGGATCGAAGGCGAGTATCCGGCGCCCGGCCAGACGCGCGAACCGGGGCTCGTGGGCCACGGCGATCGCGTTGGCCTCGTACCGCAGCGCCACGGGCACCCCGTCGAGGTTGCCCACGACCGCCGGGTGACGCCTCGTCAGAGCCCACTGCTGCGCCCGGCTCAGGCCCCGAAAGAACCCGGCCACCTCTGCGGGCGACGCATGAGCCGGATCGGGCAGCGCCCGCCCGAGAGAGGTGTCGGCCCGCCACTCCGCCGTGCCCGGCGGCGGACCCGTCATGGCCTGCTGCGCAGTCCCGGAGGCCCAGCCGGCCGTCCCGGCGACGACGGTCGTCGCCAGTGCGGCGGCCACCAGAGTCCTCTTGTAGCGGCGCATGACGCCCCCTCCTGCCTGTCCTGCTGTGACGCGAAGGAAGGTAAGGAGACGACACCTGAACGTACGTCAACCCCCGGAGCCAACTCCTGAGTGATACCTGGGTAGGGGGTGTCCTACAGGCCGGTGCCCGTGTGGGGTCAGGTCGAGTCGCCGGGCACGACGAGGCCCGACTCGTACGCGAAGATCACCGCCTGTGCGCGGTCGCGCAGGCCGAGCTTGGCCAGTACCCGGCCGATGTGGGTCTTCACCGTCTGCTCCGCCAGCACCAGATGGCCGGCGATCTCCTGGTTGGACAGGCCGCGGGCGACGAGCTCCAGGACCTCCGTCTCACGGGGCGTCAGCCCGTTCAGCCGTACGGACCGGTCCTTGCGCGGGGCGGGGCGCTGCGCGGCGAAGTCCTCGATCAGCCGCCGTGTCACCGAGGGCGCCAGCAGGGCCTCGCCCGCCGCGACCACACGGACCGCCGCGATCAGATCGGCGGGAGGGGCGTCCTTGAGCAGAAAGCCGGACGCTCCGGCACGCAGCGCCTCGTACACGTAGTCGTCCACGTCGAAGGTGGTCAGCATCAGCACCTTCGGCCGGTGCGTCACACCGGGCGGGGGGTTCAGCAGCTCCCGGGCCGCCGCCAGCCCATCCATTTCGGGCATACGGACGTCCATGAGCACCACGTCCGCGTGCGACGAACGCCCCACGTCCACGCCCGCCCTGCCGTCCGCTGCCTCGCCCACCACATCGATATCGGCCTGCGCCGACAGCAGCGCGGCGAAACCCGCCCGCACCATGGCCTGGTCGTCGACGATGATCACGCGGATGGTCACAGGGTCCCCTCGTACAAGTCGGCACGGCTCGCCGGTCAGGGAAGCCGCACGGTGAGCGGAAGACGCGCCGCCACACGGAACCCGCCGTCCGGCAGCGGTCCGGTGTCGAGTCTCCCGTCCGTCAACCGTACGCGCTCCCGCATCCCCACCAGGCCGTGTCCCGTGCCCGTCGTCTCCAGCGGCGAAGTCGGCTCCGTCGGCGGGCCGTTGACGACCAGCACGATCAGCCACTCGAGGTTCGGCGACCTCGTCACCGACACTCTTGTCCTGGCTCCGGGCGCATGCCGCACCACGTTCGCCAGCGCCTCCTGCACGATCCGGTACGCCGACAGGTCCACGGCTTGCGGCACCTGGCCCAGATCCGCCGCCATCGACAGCTCGACCGGCAGTCCCGCCCTCACCGTGGCCTCGACCAGCTGCTGGAGTCGGTTCAGCCCCGGCTGCGGTCCACGCTCACCCTCCGCGTTCTCGCTGCGCAGCACGGCGAGCAGGCGCCGCATCTCGGTGAGCGACTCCCGTGCGGACGCCGCGATCGACGAGAACTCCTCGCGTGCCGCCTCCGGCAGCCCCTCGATCCGGTACGGCGCCGAGTCCGCCTGCACGGTGATCACCGACATGTGGTGGGCCACCACGTCGTGCAGCTCGCGCGCGATCCGGGTCCGCTCCTCCAGCAGTGTGCGCCGGGCCCGCTCGGCCTCGCTGATCGTCTCCTGCTCGACCAGCCGCCGCTGCGTGTCACCGCGCGCCCGCAGCATGCCCGTTATCAACAGCAGGGCACCGCTCAGCACGAAAAGGACCAGGTGGATGCCCTGGCCGAGATCCGGCTGCACCAGCGCGAACACGAACCCGGCGGCGCCCGTCACCAGCCACACGCTGACCAGCGTCCGCCGCTGCTCGCGCAGCCCCACGGCCAGCATCAGCGCCAGGTAGCCGACCACGGCCATGGGAGTCCACGGCCACGGCAGGCTCTCGGCGAAGTCGCGGTTCGCCGTCACCAGCGCGCCGAGCACATCCGCGGTGAAGACGATCCACCACGCCTGCAGCGGCCGGGAGACCGCCATCAGCAGCGGAGCCGTCTGGGCGGTGGCCAGCGTTCCCGCGATGCCGCCGTTGACGTGGTAGTCCTGGATCAGAACGACCACGGTCACCGGCAGCAGCGAGGCGACGAACGCGAACGCCACCGCGTACGGCAGCAGCCGCACCCACCGCGAGGCGGCCTGGCCGAGCAGCGGCTCCCCCGGCTCCGTCGGCGTCGACAGTGCCGCGCCCAGCGCGTGCACCGCCTCGCGCACAAGCCGCCGCGACCGCTCCGCGAGCGTGACGGGCGAACCGCTCGCGCCGGGCTTGCCGGGCGCCGGTGGGGTGGGGGAGGACGGGGAAGCGCTGCTCATGATCCGCCAGCGTAGGCTCGCCCGGCCCGGTGCGGCGTCATACCCGGGAGCCAGTTCACCGCCTCATACCCCGGTATGACACCGCACGAGCGCTACAGCTCCGCCAGCAGTTCGGCCTTCTTCGCCGCGAACTCCTCGTCCGTCACCAGGCCCGCCTGGTGCAACTCGCCCAAGTGCCGGATACGGTCCGCGATGTCGGCCGGGTCGCGCCGGCCAGCAGCGACCGGCACGGGCACCGGAACCGCGCGCTCCGAAGCCCGCACGGCCTCCAGCACCGCGGCCGCGAAGGGCAGAGACTCGTGCACCGGCCCGTAGCCGAGCCCGAAGACCACAGCTGCCGGGTCATGGTCCGCCTGCGCGGGCTGGCTGTCACCACCTCGCCTCAGCAAGCGGAGATAGCCGTCCAGGATGTCCGGCGAGCGCCACTCGACGCCGCTCAGCTCTCTCACGGAGAAGGTCTGGTCGCCTGCCTTCCACTTCGCGGACGACGCGCCCGTCCAGAACCAGCGGAAGGAGACCTGGCCGCCGTCGAAGGCCGCCTTGCCGTCATACGCCTTGAACTGCAGCGGCGCCTCGGGCGCGGCGACCAGGAAGCGCTCGGCCGGTTCCGAACGGTCGGGCCCCAGCAGCGAGCGCAGCTCGTCGGCGTAGTACTCGGCCAGCGTCTCGCGCTCCGCCGGCAGCACCAGCCGGTAGGGGTCGGAGCCCTCCTTCAGCTGCCCGGCGGCCGCCTCCATCAGCGGGTCCGCACCCGCGCGCGGCACCGCGTGCAGCACCACCGTTCCCCGCTTGCCCGGGGCGAGCGTCACCGATGCCAGCGCTTCATGGGGCACGCGTCTTTCGCGCAGCGCCTGGAAGAGCTTCGGCGCCCTGATCCCCCGTTCGAAGCGGATGAGCACGGCGTCGGGTTCGAACTCCCAGGTGGCATGAATTCCGGCCAGCACATCACCCATGCGCCTCATCGTATGCGGCGGGCGCCCGCGCGTCGCCCCTGGAAGAGGTGCCGAAATGGACTACTCTCGGCGGCTCTCTACGCGCGTTGGAGCTGCTCGGCGCCGGAAATTCCACTCCGGCAGGCATCCTCGTCGTCCGCACAGCGCACCGAGAGGTACGAGCCGACCCCTATCTGCGCGAAGTTCCGCAGACTGTCCGTGCCCGGCTCGAAGTACCCGCCGTGTCCCACCGCGTCGGCCGCGGACAGCAGCCGGGCACCGAACTCGGGAGCCACCGGGTCGGCACCGTGCCCCAGGCCGCCGACGTCCATGTGCGGCACGCCCGCGATCCAGTCGTCTGCGTCGCGCATCGCCCACACCCTCGCGCGCGTGCCCAGTGCGGACACGTTCTCGGCACGCATCCCCGGACTACCGGCCACCGCGATGTCGGCGACCCGCGCCGGCAGCCGCGACGCCGCGACGCCGCACACCACGGAGCCGTAGCTGTGGCAGAACAGGGAGACCGGCGACCGCCCGGGCAGCGCGTTCGTCAGGTCCACGAGCCGTACAGCACCCTCCGCGGCGAGTCTCCCTGTCGCCGCGTCCATGCCGACCCCGGTGGGAGCGGTGTAGTCCCCCCAGGCGATCACGGCGGTACGCGTCGAGGGCGCCGCGCTGCGCTCCGCCGCGTACAGCGACTCCGCCATGCCGACGGGGGCCGTGTACTTCCGGGCGGTCCTCTGGAAGGTGAGCAGGTTCGTGTCGACCCCCGGCACGATCACGGAGACCCGCTCGGCCCGCTCCAGATCGCCGAACACCTCGGCGGCACGCCCCTTCCCCGAAGGGTCGAAGGCGAGGATCTGCCGGTCGGCCCGCATCAGGGCGGCGAACCGGTGCGCCCTCCTGATCGCCTCCTTGCGACCCTCCGCCGAGAGCCTCCGGTCGTCGACCCGCCCCCGTTCGGCGGTGAGTGCCCGGCCGAGCGCGTACCGGTTGGCCCGGTAGCGCAGGCCGACCGGTGCGCCGTCGAGGTTGCCCACGACCAGCGGGTACTCGGCGGCGAGCCGTTCGCGCTGGGACGTGCTCAAGGAGGCGAAGAACGCACTCAGGACGCCGGGCGGGGACGTGGGCTCCGGGAGAGGCCGCTGGTCTATCCATCCGGTTCGCCATGAGGTCAGGGCCGTGTCGCGCGACACCTCCATGGCGTCGTGCGGGTGCTTCAGCGCACTCCAGCCGGTGGTCGCGAGGAGAACGAAGACCACCGCGAGGGCGAGCAGCGTGCGCCAGACGGTGAGCGTGGGGGAGGCAATGAAGGAAGTCACTACGAGACACCCTAGGAGAGGACGAAGGGCGTCCGTGGCGGGCGTGACGCACGTCACGCTTCAAGGGGGACCGTGTCGGGTAATCCGGACGATCCGCCGACCGTCTCAGGGTCCTTGCGCGTCCCGGTGAGCGGCTACTGGCCTTGGTCGTCCTCGACCGGCGCCGCTTGCGCGCGAGGTGCGCGGTCCCGTGCACGGCCCCAGTCGGCGGCCAGGGCCGGGCCGAGATGGTCCAGGTACGTCTCGGTGATCGCCCGGATCGCCTCCAGGCTGGTGTCACCGGTACGCACCCACAGCTGTCCGGTGATCCGCATGACGCCGCTGAAGGCGGCCACGGCCACCCGGGGCCGCGGGTCGGCGTCCACGTCCAGGCCCTCCCGGTCGGCGATCAGCCGGGCGATGTTCTCCTCCATCTCGATGGAGCGGCGCAGGTGGACGGCGAGGAGTGCGGGTGTGCACTCGATCACCCGGAACATGCCGAGATAGAGCTCGAGCGGGACCAGTGCCGTGATCGTCTCGCCGATGGTGTCCCAGGCGTCGAGGACGGCACTGCGCAGCGCGTCGAACGGGGCCTCCTCGGCGGGCCGGGCGCGAAGTCCCTCCAGGAAGCGCTCCTCGACGGTGTCCTGGATGGCGAAGGCCACTTCCTCCTTGCTGGTGAAGTAGCGGAAGAAGGTGCGCTGCGAGACGTCGACGGCATCGGTGATCTCGTCGACGGTGGTCTGCTCGTACCCCTGCGTCGTGAACAGTTCGAGCGCGGTGCGCAGCAGGGCGTCCCGGGTGCGCTGCTTCTTCCGTTCGCGCAGCCCGGTGGCAGAGCCCGTAGCGGTCGGCTGCTCAACCGTCACTTGTTGGTCCTCGTTTCGCCTCTTCTGCCAGCTCAGCCTATCTGTGAGCGACGTGACAGTTACCGTCGTGTGAATTGCTTTGTCAATTGTCAGCGACTGACACTAGCCTCGCCGTATGACTAGTCAGACCACCATCGAAAAGGCGCCGCAAGCTCCCGAGCCGGCGTCCGCACCGGCCAAGGGGCTGCGGGGGCACCCTTGGCTGACGCTCTTCGCCGTGGCGGTCGGTGTGATGATGGTCGCGCTCGACGGCACGATCGTCGCCATCGCCAACCCCGCGATCCAGCGAGACCTGGGCGCCACGCTCGCCGATGTCCAGTGGATCACCAACGGCTACCTCCTCGCCCTGGCCGTCGCGCTGGTCACGGCCGGCAAGCTCGGTGACCGCTTCGGCCACCGCCAGACCTTCCTCATCGGCATAGCCGGCTTCGCGGTGTCGTCCGCCGCGATCGGCCTGTCCGACTCGATCTCCCTGGTCATCACCTTCCGTGTGCTCCAGGGGCTCTTCGGTGCCCTGCTGATGCCAGCCGCGCTGGGGCTCCTGCGGGCCACCTTCCCGGCCGAGAAGCTGAACATGGCGATCGGTATCTGGGGCATGGTCATCGGCGCCTCGACCGCCGGTGGCCCGATCGTCGGCGGCCTGCTCGTCGAGCACGTCAGCTGGCAGTCGGTGTTCTTCATCAACGTGCCGGTCGGCCTCCTCGCGCTCGCGCTCGGCCTGGTGATCCTCAAGGACCACCGTGCGGAGAACGCGCCGCGCTCCTTCGACATCCTCGGCATCCTCCTGCTGTCGGGCGCCATGGCGTCCCTGATCTGGGGAATCATCAAGGCCGGCGAGAGCTGGGGGTGGGGCCACCTCTACACGTGGTTCTTCCTGATCCTCGCCCTCGTGCTGTTCGTGGTGTTCGCCGTCTGGGAGAACAACGCCAAGGAGCCGCTCATCCCGCTGGGGATGTTCCGGTCGATCCCGCTCTCCGCTGGTGTCGTGCTCATGATTCTCATGGCGTTCGCGTTCATGGGCGGGCTGTTCTTCGTGACGTTCTACCTCCAGGGCGTGAAGGAGCTGAGCCCGGTCGACAGCGGTCTGCGACTTCTGCCGCTGACGGGCATGATGATCGTCTCCTCGCCGCTGGCGGGTGCCCTGATCACCAAGTTCGGCCCGCGGATTCCGCTGGTGGGCGGCATGGTCTGCACGGCCGTCGCCATGTTCGGCATGCTTTCCCTCACGCCCGAGAGCGGCACGCTTGCCACGTCCCTGTGGTTCGCCGTCCTGGGTCTGGGCCTCGCGCCGGTGATGGTCGGCGCCACCGAGGTGATCGTCGGCAACGCCCCGTTGGAGCTGTCCGGTGTGGCCGGCGGTCTCCAGCAGGCCGCCATGCAGGTCGGTGGCGCGCTGGGTACGGCGGTGCTCGGCGCGGTCATGTCGTCCAAGGTCAGCAGTGAGTTCCCGGCCAACTGGAAGGAAGCGGGCATTCCGACCCCGCCCGCTCCGGGCCTGGAGCAGGCGGCGGAGTTCGGCATGGTTCCGCAGGAGCTGGCCAAGGCGCCCGGCATGACCCCGGAGGGTCTCGCCGCGATCAGCAAGGTCATCCACGACACGTTCATGTCCGGCATGGGTCTGGCCTTCATGGTCGCCGGTGTCGTGGCCGTCGTGGCCGCGGCCGTCGCCATGCTCACGAAGCGCGGCGCGAACGCGGAGGCGGGGGCGGGCGGCGCCCACATCTGACCCCCTCCCACCGTCGGCACGTCGTCCGACACCGCGGGCCCCGGCGCAGAACCTGCGCCGGGGCCCGCTGCCATCACTCGTCCGGGTGGACCGGCCGGTAACCCCTTCCGCTCCGACGGTCACAGAAAGTAAAACTGTGGCAAGCGCTCGACACGGAGCGTGACGAAACGGGGGTTGATCACCATGCGTATGACGCACACGAAGAACAAGACCATCCTCACCGCTACCGGGCTGGCCCTCACCGCGATCGCGGCCACGGCCCTGGCCGCCGCGGGACCCGCCGACGCCGCACCACGGAACTTCGGCCCCTGCGAATCAGGACGCCTGTGCCTGTGGGAGAAGGAGGAGTTCAAGGGCAAGCGACACACCTACGAGCTGGCCGGAACCGACATCGAGAGCTGTATCGCCCTGCCGGACGGCACAGCAGCCGCCGCGCTGGTCAACCGCACCGGACGGCCTGTCACCACGTACCAGTCCGCGACATGCGCCGAGACCGGCGAGTTCGAAACCTATCCGGGCGGCGGCACCTGGGTGCCGCGATCGCCCTACCAGGTCCGCGCCTTCAAGATCTGGGAGAACTGACCCCACTGTCGGCGCCGTCGCCCGCCACTGACCCGCCCTCGGCGGGCAGCGACTCACCGGACCGCCCGGCCGGCACCGACGGCACGCCTTCCGGCACCGACGGCACGGGGCCTTCCGGCGCCGAAGACCCCGCGGCCGCAGCCGGCCCCCACGTCGGCACGGACGCTCCCAGCGGTGCGGGGACGTCTCCCACGGACACCGCACGTCCCGCGGGTGCGGCGCCTCCGTCCGGTGTGGGGCCCTGCGAGAGGCGGGCGACCTCCACCCGCAGTTCGCGGACCTCATGGGTGAGCGCTTCGAGGAGCGCCGTCCGGCGGCGCTCCTCCGCGTCGTCCCGCTCGAAGCGGGCGATGAACCAGGCCGCGATGTTCGCGGTGACCACACCCAGCAGGGCGATGCCCGACAGCATCAGCCCCACCGCCAGCAGCCGCCCCAGCCCCGTCGTCGGCGCGTGGTCGCCGTAGCCGACGGTCGTCATCGTCGTGAACGACCACCACACCGCGTCGCCCAGCGTCTTGATGTTCCCGCCGGGCGCATCCCGCTCCACATGCAGCACCGCGAGCGAACCGAACATCATCAGGCCCACCACCGAGCCCACGACGTACGTCGTCAGCGTGATCTGCGACGCCATCCGGGCCCGGCGCCCCACCAGCAGCAGCGTCGAGACCAGCCGCAGCAGCCGCAGCGGCTGGATCAGCGGCAGCACGACCGCGAGGAGGTCCAGCCAGTGATGCCGTACGAACAGCCACCGCGACGGCGCGAGGGCCAGTCGCACGACGTAGTCCAGGGCGAAGGCGCCCCACACCAGCCACTCCACCGCCGTACATACGGCGAGCACCCAAGGGTCCGCCTCCGTCGCCACGATCGAGACGGCGTAGGCGACACCGAAGGCCACGGCCAGCGCCAGCAGCGGCCTCTGCGTGCGCTCTTCCCAGCGGACCTGCGGCGTCTGTTGCTTCATGCCGGGCATATTAGGGCGGCGCCGCAGGGAGAAATCGCCCCGGACCGGGGCCCGGGCGGACGGAGAGCCCGCCCGGGCCGCCGAGAGTTACGCGTCGCCGCCGGCCGGACCGGGGTCGGCCGCGGAGACGTCCAGCAGCCGGTACCGGTCCACCGCCTGCTTCAGGACCGAGCGGTCCACCTTCCCGTCCCGGGCCAGCTCGGTCAGCACCGCCAGGACGATCGACTGGGCGTCGATGTGGAAGTAGCGGCGGGCAGCGCCCCGGGTGTCGGCGAAACCGAAGCCGTCCGCGCCGAGCGAGGTGTACGCGCCCGGCACCCAGCGCGAGATCTGGTCCGGCACGGACCGCATCCAGTCGGAGACGGCCACGAACGGTCCCTCGGCGCCGGAAAGCTTCCGCGTCACGTACGGAACGCGCTGCTCCTCCTCCGGGTGAAGCAGGTTGTACTCCTCCGCCTCGACCGCGTCGCGGCGAAGCTCGTTCCACGACGTCGCCGACCACACGTCGGCCTTGACGTTCCACTCCTCGGCGAGGATGCGCTGGGCCTCCACGGCCCACGGAACGGCCACACCGGACGCCATGATCTGCGCGGGGATGCTCCCCGCCTCGCCGGTCCTGAAGCGGTGGATGCCCTTGACGATGCCCTCGACGTCCACGTCCGCCGGCTCGGCGGGGTGCTGGATCGGCTCGTTGTAGACGGTGAGGTAGTAGAAGACGTCCTCCCCGTGCGGGTGCTCCTCCGTCGCGCCGTACATGCGCTTCAGGCCGTCCTGCACGATGTGGGCGATCTCGTAGCCGAACGCCGGGTCGTACGCGACGCAGCCCGGGTTCGTCGACGCCAGGAGCTGGGAGTGGCCGTCCGCGTGCTGCAGGCCCTCACCGGTCAGCGTCGTTCGGCCGGCGGTCGCACCCAGCACGAAGCCGCGCGCGAGCTGGTCGGCCATCTGCCAGAACTGGTCGCCGGTCCGCTGGAAACCGAACATCGAGTAGAAGACGTACACCGGGATCAGCGGCTCGCCGTGCGTGGCGTACGCCGAGCCGGCCGCGATCAGCGACGCCGTGCAGCCCGCCTCGGAGATGCCGTCGTGCAGCATCTGGCCCGTGGGCGACTCCTTGTACGCGAGGAGCAGCTCGCGGTCCACCGCCTCGTACTGCTGACCCAGCGGGTTGTAGATCTTGGCGCTCGGGAAGAACGAGTCCATACCGAAGGTCCGGTACTCGTCCGGCGCGATCAGCACGAACCGCTTGCCGATCTCCTTGTCCCGCATCAGGTCCTTGAGCAGGCGGACGAACGCCATCGTCGTCGCGATCGACTGCTGGCCGGAGCCCTTCTTGACCGCCGCGTACGTCTTGTCGTCCGGCAGTGTCAGCGGCTTCGACCGCACGACTCGGGTCGGCACATACCCGCCCAGCGCCTTGCGCCGGTCGTGCATGTACTGGATCTCCTCCGATTCGCGACCAGGGTGGTAGTACGGCGGCAGACCGGACTCCAGCTGGCTGTCGGAGATCGGCAGGTGCAGCCGGTCCCGGAAGCGCTTGAGGTCGTCGACCGTCAGCTTCTTCATCTGGTGCGTGGCGTTGCGGCCCTCGAAGTTCGGGCCCAGCGTCCAGCCCTTGATCGTCTTGGCCAGGATCACCGTCGGCTGGCCCTTGTGGGCGCGGGCCGCCGCGTAGGCGGCGTAGATCTTCCGGTGGTCGTGACCGCCGCGGCCCAGGTGCAGGATCTGGTCGTCGGACATGCCCTCGACCATGGCCCGCAGCCGGTGGTCGTCACCGAAGAAGTGCTGGCGGATGTACGCGCCGGACTCGGTGGCGTACGTCTGGAACTGGCCGTCCGGCGTGGTGTTCATCTTGTTGACCAGGATCCCGTCCCGGTCCTGCGCGAGCAGCGGGTCCCAGGACCGGTCCCAGATCAGCTTGATCACGTTCCAGCCGGCGCCGCGGAAGACGGACTCCAGCTCCTGGATGACCTTGCCGTTGCCGCGCACCGGGCCGTCGAGGCGCTGGAGGTTGCAGTTGACGACGAAGGTCAGGTTGTCCAGACCCTCGCGGGCGGCCAGGGTGAGCTGGCCCAGCGACTCCGGCTCGTCCATCTCGCCGTCGCCGAGGAACGCCCACACATGCGACTGGGAGGTGTCCGCGATCCCCCGCGCCTCCATGTAGCGGTTCATCCGGGCCTGATAGATCGCCCCCAGGGGGCCGAGGCCCATGGAGACGGTCGGGAACTCCCAGAAGTCGGGCATCAGCCGCGGGTGGGGATACGACGACAGGCCGTTGGGGTACTTCGACTTCTCCTGGCGGAAGGCGTCGAGCTGGGTCTCGTTCAGCCGGTCCAGAAGGAAGGCGCGGGCGTAGATACCGGGAGAGGCATGGCCCTGGAAGAAGATCTGGTCGCCGCCGTCGCCGCCGTCCTTGCCCCGGAAGAAGTGGTTGAAGCCCACGTCGTACAGGGACGCCGAGGAGGCGAACGTGGCGATGTGGCCGCCCACGCCGATGCCGGGACGCTGCGCGCGGGAGACCATCACGGCCGCGTTCCAGCGGGTCGCGTTGAGGATCTTGCGCTCGATCTCCTCGTTGCCGGGGAAGAACGGCTCGTCCCTGGTGGCGATGGTGTTGACGTAGTCCGTGCTGCGCATCTCGGGCACGGCCACGCGCTTCTCGCGGGCCCGCTCGATCAGGCGCAGCATCAGGTAGCGGGCCCGCTCGCGGCCCCGCTCGTCGACCGCGGCGTCGAGGGAGTCGAGCCATTCCTGGGTCTCTTCCGGATCGAAGTCCGGGACCTGGCTGGGAAGGCCGCCAATGATGATCGGGTTGCGATCGGATGCGGAAGCCACGCTGTTCCTTCGCTGTTCGATGTGCCTACGGGGGATGACGTGCGAGGTGCCGTGTGGGCCGGAGTGGTGCGTGTGTGCGGAGTGTCAGCTTTGCGGTCGCGCCGCCACCATCGTGTACCCCTCGGGCCCGTACGTCATCTCTACCGAGGGGTAACCCGCCCGGTTCGCCCAGGGCGTCACCGGCCCTTTCCGGGGCCGGCGCCGCCCCCGCCCCCGGCCGGGACGAATCGCAACCTCACGCCCGAGTCGATCATGCGTTCCGGCCGGTGGTTCGCCCATGCGAACGAGGGTCTCCGGGTACTCGACGCATACAACGCCCTAAAGTGGGTCAATAGGTGTGGTGTACGTCACGGAGCCGAGGGTGGAGGTGCCTGGAGTTGCGGCAGGACGGCCCCAAAAGTCACCGTTTCGGCGGTCTAGGTCGCCGGGTACTTGCGCGATCCGCCCAGCACGTGTGGACTACGCCCAATGCCACGCGTACGCGCGCGGCTGAAGCACTTTCCAAGACATGATCAGGAGGCAAGCCGTGAGCGCGACCGCGGACCACGCGGAGGAGCGGACCAACCCGGCCGCAAGGCTGGGGTTCGAGCCCGGACAGGTGGTCCAGGAGATCGGCTACGACGACGATGTCGAGCAGGAGCTCCGTGAGAGCATCGAGGCTGTAATCGGCCAGGATCTCGTCGACGAGGACTACGACGACGTCGCGGACGTCGTCCTGCTGTGGTTCCGCGATGACGACGGCGACCTCACGGACGCGCTGGTCGACGCCATCGGCCTGATCGAGGAGGGCGGCCAGATCTGGCTCATGACGCCCAAGACCGGCCGTGACGGCTACATCGAGCCCAGCGACATCAACGAGGCCGCCCAGACCGCGGGCCTCTCCCAGACCCGGAGCATCAACGCGGGCAAGGACTGGGCCGGCAGCCGCCTGGTCAGCCCGAAGGCGGCCAAGTCCAAGCGCTGACCGCCGCTCCCCGCAGCCGTGGGGCCCCCGCCGATCCCGTCGGCGGGGGCCCAGTGCGTAGGGTGGGACCTCACCGGATCGGTCCACCGAAGGGAAGCGTTTGTCATGGCGATCGAGGTCGGCACGAAGGCCCCGGACTTCGAACTGAAGGACAACCACGGGCGCACCGTGCGGCTCGGCGACTACCGCGGCGAGAAGAACGTCGTGCTGCTCTTCTACCCGTTCGCGTTCACCGGCGTCTGCACGGGCGAGCTGTGCGCACTGCGGGACCAGCTGCCGCGGTTCGTCAACGAGGACACCCAGCTGCTCGCCGTGTCCAACGACTCCATCCACACCCTGCGCGTGTTCGGCGAGCAGGAGAACCTCGACTACCCGCTGCTGTCGGACTTCTGGCCGCACGGCGAGGTCTCCCGCGCCTACGGCGTCTTCGACGAGGAGAAGGGCTGCGCCGTGCGCGGCACCTTCATCATCGACAAGGACGGCGTCGTGCGCTGGACCGTCGTCAACGGGCTGCCGGACGCCCGCGACCTGAACGAGTACGTCAAGGCCCTCGAGGAGCTCTGACCCTCGCCGCTACGGGGCGAACCCGGATCCGAGGCGTGCGGGCGGGCCGTCATGGGTACGTCCGCCTGTGCACCCGGCACCGGTGGCTCTTGCGTCAAGAGCCTGCCCCCGACGGGAACCCGTCACTAGGATCCACTCGTTGATCCGATGCCAACGCACGACGGGGGCGCTGCCCCTGGAAAACCAATGGAGGGACTCGTGGGAGTCAGCCTCAGCAAGGGCGGCAACGTCTCGCTGACCAAGGCCGCGCCCAACCTGACCGCCGTCACCGTCGGTCTGGGCTGGGACGTCCGCACCACCACCGGTACGGACTTCGACCTGGACGCCAGCGCTCTGCTGCTGAACGCCGAGGGCAAGGTCGCCACCGATGGCAACTTCGTCTTCTTCAACAACCTGAAGAGCCCGGACGGTTCCGTCGAGCACACCGGCGACAACCTCACCGGTGAGGGCGAGGGCGACGACGAGCAGATCAAGGTCAACCTGGCGGCGGTCCCGGCCGACGTCGACAAGATCGTCTTCCCGGTCTCGATCTACGACGCCGAGAGCCGCCAGCAGTCCTTCGGCCAGGTGCGCAACGCCTTCATCCGGGTCGTGAACCAGGCCAACGACGATGAGCTGGCGCGCTACGACCTGAGCGAGGACGCCTCGACCGAGACCGCCATGGTCTTCGGCGAGCTGTACCGCCACGGTGCGGAGTGGAAGTTCCGCGCCATCGGCCAGGGCTACGCCTCGGGCCTGCGCGGTATCGCGCAGGACTTCGGTGTGAACGTCTGAGCCACGCCGAGTCTCCGTCCGGCGCCGCACGCGTCCGTGCGGCGCCGGACGCACCCTTTCCGCCGACACCGGGCGGTGCCGGGGGGCCGCACCACACGGACGCACCACACGCAGCACGTCACCGGGGAGGATCATCGTCATGGGCGTCACGCTCGCCAAGGGAGGCAACGTCTCCCTCTCCAAGGCCGCACCCAACCTGACCCAGGTACTGGTCGGACTCGGCTGGGACGCGCGCTCCACCACCGGAGCGCCCTTCGACCTCGACGCCAGCGCGCTGCTCTGCCAGTCCGGCAGGGTCCTCGGCGACGAGTGGTTCATCTTCTACAACAACCTGACGAGCCCCGACGGGTCCGTCCAGCACACCGGTGACAACCTCACGGGCGAGGGCGACGGCGACGACGAGTCGCTCATCGTGGACCTCACCAAGGTCCCCGCGCACTGCGACAAGATCATCTTCCCGGTCTCGATTCACGAGGCCGACAACCGCGGCCAGACCTTCGGGCAGGTCAGCAACGCGTTCATCCGTGTCGTCAACCAGGCCGACGGCCAGGAGCTGGCGCGCTACGACCTGAGCGAGGACGCCTCCACGGAAACGGCGATGATCTTCGGCGAGCTGTACCGGTACGGCGGCGAATGGAAATTCCGGGCCGTGGGTCAGGGGTACGCGTCGGGGCTGCGGGGCATCGCTCTAGACTTCGGGGTCAATGTTTCCTAAAGCTCGTCCCTGGGTTCGTTCAAGACCCGGCGCGCTGGGCGTGGAAGAGGCCCTTCCGCACGCTTCGCCCGGGGGGACCCCCAACACGATTGGGTAGCCAGTGGTTCTGAAAACCTTCGGCTGGTCGTTCGCCGTCACGGCGCTCGGCCTTGCCTTCGCGGCCTGGCAGTGGGGGTGGGAGGCGTTCGGGATCGTCCTGATCCTGTCGATCCTCGAGATCTCCCTGTCCTTCGACAACGCGGTCGTCAACGCCGGAATCCTGAAGAAGATGAATGCCTTCTGGCAGCGCATCTTCCTGACGATCGGCATTCTGATCGCGGTGTTCGGTATGCGACTGGTCTTCCCCGTCGTCATCGTCGCCATCAGCGCCAAGGTCGGGCCGATCGAGGCCGTTCAGCTCGCGCTCGACAAGCCGGGTCAGTACGAGGCCCTGGTCACCGACGCGCACGCGGCCATCGCCGCGTTCGGCGGCATGTTCCTGCTGATGATCTTCCTCGACTTCATCTTCGAGGAGCGCGAGATCAAGTGGCTCGCGTGGCTGGAGCGTCCGCTGGCCAAGCTGGGCAAGGTCGACATGCTGTCGGTCTGCATCGCCCTGATCGTCCTCCTCCTCAGCGCGGTCACGTTCGCCACCCAGGCGCACACCAGCACCGGCCACATGGACAAGTCGGCCACCGTGCTGCTCTCGGGTGTCGCGGGTCTGATCACGTACCTCGTCGTCGGCGGTCTCTCCGGCTACTTCGAGGACAAGCTCGAGGAAGAGGAGGAGCGCGAGCACGAGGAGGAGGAGAAGGCCAAGGCGGAGGGCAAGCAGGTCTCCATGGTCGGCCTGGCCGGCAAGGCGGCCTTCTTCCTGTTCCTCTACCTCGAGGTGCTGGACGCCTCGTTCTCCTTCGACGGTGTCATCGGCGCGTTCGCCATCACCAACCACATCTTCTGGATGGCGCTCGGCCTCGGTATCGGTGCCATGTACGTCCGTTCGCTCACGGTCTACCTGGTCCGCCAGGGCACCCTGGACGACTACGTGTACCTGGAGCACGGCGCCCACTACGCGATCGGTGCCCTCGCGGTCCTGCTGCTGATCACCATCCAGTACGAGATCAACGAGGTCATCACCGGCCTCATCGGTGTGTTCCTGATCGCGGCCTCCTTCCTGTCCTCGGTCCGCCGCAACAAGCTCCTCGCCGCCGAGGAGGGCAACGCCGAGGGCGGAACCGGGGAGAAGACCGAGGTCTCGTCCGGAGTGTGACCGTGTGACGACGACTGCATGAGTCAGGGGTGTGACCACTCCGGCTCTGCGGAACGCTTCTGAGCGGGGCGGCCGGGTGCTCCCGGCCGCCCCGTCGCGTATCCGACACACGGGCCCCGCACGGGCCCGGCACCTGGGGGTGGGGCATGGCCATCTGGGACAACCTGTTTTCCAACAGGGCGGCGCAGTTCGACTCGGGCAGCGCCGCGACCAACGCGATCGAGCTGACGAGGCGACGCCCCTCCGTCTCGCTCACCAAGCAGGGCGCCGCGACCGGCAACCTGCGCGTCAACCTCTCCTGGAAGATGCGCACCTCCGACATCGAGGGCAGGTCCCGGCAGAGCGGCCGGCTGCTGCGGCATCCCTTGAAGTTCTTCCAGCCGGAGCCCGTCCAGGCGCACACACAGGGCGTCGTCAACGTCGACCTGGACATCGGCTGCCTGTACGAACTCGCCGACGGCTCCAAGGGCGTCGTACAGCCGCTGGGCGGGTTCTTCGGCGACCTCAACGACCCGCCGTACGTGAAGCTCAGCGGGGACGACCGGTTCGGCTCGCCGTCCGGCGAGACCATCTTCGTCAATCTGGACCACCGCGACGACATCAAGCGGCTGCTGTTCTTCGTCTACATCTACGACCAGACACCGGCGTTCGACCGTACGCACGCCAAGATGACGCTCTACCCGAGCAATGGCCCGCGCATCGAGATAGAACTCGACGAGCGCGCCCCCGAGGCCCGTTCCTGCGCGGTGTTCCTGCTGGAGAACATCAAGGGCGAGCTGGTCGTCCGCCGCGAGGTGAAGTTCGTCTACGGCTTCCAGGGCGAGCTGGACCGGATGTACGGCTGGGGCATGCAGTGGGGACGCGGCTTCAAGGCCGGCAAGGTCTGAGACCGCCCGGAGACTGCCTGGCCCGACGGCCTGGCCCGCCCGACTCGGGCCGGCGACTTCGCCCGTCGGCGACTCGCCCCCGTCCCTCGACGTCCCAGGACGCGCCCTGCCCCTCGGCCCGTTGGCGTCAGGACCGCATGAACTGGGGCCCCATCGGCGGCAGCTGGAAGTGCGGGTCAGGAACCGCGGCCGCCGGGGCGGGTACCGGGTGCGGGTAGCCGTACGAGGGCTGCGCCGAAGAGGGCTGCGGGTAGCCGTAGGACGGCTGCGCCGAGCCCGGCTGCGGGTAGCCGTACGCGGGCGGGGCGATCGGCGCGGGCGGCACCGTGGGCGCCGTCGTCGGAGGAGGCGGCGTGGCGGGAACGGCAGGAGTGGCTGGGGCGGCCGGCACGGCCGACTGTGCGGCCGCGCCTGCGGGGACGGCCTGCGTGGCCGCGTCCGCGGGCATGGCCGTCGTGGCGTCCGGGTCCGTGTCCGGATCGGGGGCGGGGCGGCCCACCGATGCCCCCGATGCGGCGCCCTCCTCGTCGTCGACGGAGATGCCGAACGCCGTCGCGAGACCGATCAGCCCCGTCGGATAGCCCTGCGCCACGGCACGGAACTTCCAGCCGTCACCGCGGCGGTACAACTCGCCGCAGATGATGGCCGTCTCCTCGCCCGTCTCCGGCTTCACCTCGAACAGCGCCAGCGGCTCGGCACCGCCCGTCGCGTCCGCCGCGGCGTCGTAGAGCAGGATCCGCAGGTCCGGCACGTGGTCGAAGGTGTCGCCGTCCGAGGACGCCGCGATCACCACCTGGTCGACCGACGGGTCGAGGGCCGCCAGGTCCGCCTCGACCGTGTCGGTCAGGCCGTCGGACACACGCTTCTTGGACAGGCGGCGCACCAGGCCCGAAGGATGGCGCGGCTGGTTGTAGAAGACGAAGTCCTCGTCGTTACGCACCCGGCCGTCGCCGCCCAGCAGCAGGGCCGAGGCGTCCACGTCCGGCACCCCCGGGCCAGGGGTCCAGCACAGTACGGCCCGTACGGCCGCGGCGTCGAGAGGGACGTTCGAGCCCTTCAGCATCGCGTGCGTCATGCCCGCAATCCTGCCTGGCCCGCCACCGAACGGACAACGCGGGGGCCTCGCCCGGTATGGCGTCCTCGTCCGGGAAGCCTCGGGGTCACCTGACGTTCACGCACGAGGGGAACCGCCGACACCCGTCCTTACGTACTATTACCGGCCACATGTCATCAGGCCGTCACGGCAGACCGTCACGGCGTCGTCTCGGCAGTACGGGGAATCCGCATGCGTCATTTCGGGCACGTCTCGCCTGCTGTCCGTGCCGGGCTGTTCCATCAGGAGCCGTGCACGTTCGATGCCGCCTCGCCCGCACGTGTGCTCGCGGCCGCGCTGGGCGCCACGCTGTACAGCCCCGCCACCCGCCCCAGCCTCGCCGACGCCGTGTTCAAGCAGGTCGGACGGGGTGTCGTCTCGATGGTGCTCTGTCTGGAGGACTCCATCGACGACGGTGAGGTGACGGCGGCCGAGGAGAACCTGGTCGCCCAGTTCGCCGCCATCGACGCCAGAGCCGGCCGCGACGGCGACCCGCCGCTGCTCTTCATCCGCGTCCGGGAGCCCGGCCAGATCACCGACCTCGTCAAACGGCTCGGCCCCGCCGTGCGGCTGCTGTCCGGATTCGTACTGCCCAAGTTCACCGAACGCCGCGGTGGGCCCTTCCTGGAGGCCCTGGCCGAGGCGGAGAGCTGCCCCGAGACGGCGGCGGTTCTCGACGGCCGGCCGCTGTACGCGATGCCCGTGCTGGAGTCGCCCGAGCTGCTCCACCTGGAGACCCGCGCGGAGACCCTGGCCGGAATCGCCCGGTTCGTCGCCGCGCACCGCGAGCGGATCCTCGCCCTCCGCCTCGGCGTGACCGACTTCTGCTCGGCGTACGGGCTGCGCCGCTCGCCCGACATGACCGCGTACGACGTGCAGATCGTCGCCCATGTCATCGCGGACGTCGTCAACGTGCTGGGCCGCGCCGACGGCACGGGCTTCACCATCACCGGACCGGTGTGGGAGTACTTCCGCCTCCAGGAGCGCATGTTCAAGCCACAGCTGCGCCGCAGCCCCTTCATGGAGGGCCGCGCCGACGAACTGCGCACCGCGCTGATCGAGCACGACCTCGACGGACTGCTGCGCGAGATCGAACTGGACCGGGCGAACGGACTGCTCGGCAAGACCTGCATCCACCCGTCCCACGTCCAGCCCGTACACGCGCTGTCCGTCGTGAGCCACGAGGAGTACAGCGACGCCCGGGACATCCTGCGGCCGGAAAGGAACGGTGGCGGGGTGATGCGCTCGGCGTACACGAACAAGATGAACGAGGTGAAACCGCACCGCGCCTGGGCGGAGCGGACCCTGCAGCGCGCCGAGGTGTTCGGCGTCGCCAAGGCGGACGTGGGCTTCGTGGAACTGCTCGCGGCGGGGCTGGCCGGCTGAGAAGGCCGGCCGCTGGCCCGGCTCGCGGGACCGGCCCGCGGGGGCCGACCGGCGGACCGATCGGCCGGCCTGCCGACCCTGGCGGCGGAACCGATGGCTCCGAGAGAGAAGAGGGAAGTCATTCATACCGTGGTGTGGACGGGAACATGGGTCGCCGAGCGGCTCGGAGTCGAGCTGTCCGACGACCCGGAGCTGCGCGGCCTGCTCGGCCTGGCGCTGCGCCGGAACCCCAAGCGGGCGCACCTGCTCGTCTCCAACGTGCTCGGCAAACACGTGCCGCAGAGCCCGGCCGTGGTCCGGCGCTCTGGATACGAGCTGGGGCGGCGCGTCCGCGCGCTGCTGGGCGACCACGACGCGCGCCGCGCGGTCGTCCTCGGGTACGCGGAGACGGCGACCGGCCTCGGCCACTGCGTCGCCGACGGCCTCGCCGACGCCCCGTACCTGCACTCCACGCGCCGGCCCGTGGCCGGCGTCGCCCCGGCGGGCGGCTTCGAGGAGTCCCACTCCCACCACACCTCCCACCTCCTGCTGCCCGAGGACCCGAAGCTCCTCGCGGGCGACGGGCCGCTGGTGCTGGTCGACGACGAGTTCTCGACCGGCAACACGGTCCTCAACACCATCCGCGCCCTCCACGAGCGCTACCCGCGCGAGCGGTACGTCGTCGTGGCGCTCGTCGACATGCGCTCCGCCCAGGACCGCGGGCGGCTGGCCGACTTCGCCACCGAGATCGGCGCCCGCGTCGACCTCGTGACCCTCGCCGCCGGGACGGTACGGCTGCCGGACGACGTCCTGGAGCGGGGCCGCGCGCTGGTGGCCGCCCACGACGGCCCGCCGCGGGAGCGGCCCGCCGCGGCATGCCCGGCCGGCTCCGTACGGCGGGTGGAGCTGGGCTGGCCCGGCGGGCTGCCCGACGGCGGCCGCCACGGCTTCACGCCGGAGCACCGCGACCGCCTGAACGCCGCGCTCCCCGCGATGGCCGACCGCCTCGCCGGCGCGCTGCGCCTGACGGACGCCCCCGGCCCTGAGGCCGGGCGCCCGCGCGTGCTGGTCCTCGGCTGCGAGGAGCTGATGTACGCGCCGCTCGCGCTCGGCGCCGCCCTGGAGGAGCGGGTTCCGCAGGCCGACGTACGGTTCTCCACCACCACCCGTTCCCCCGTGCTCGCGGTGGACGACCCGGGCTACGCGATCCGCACCCGGCTCGTCTTCCCCGCCCACGACGACCCCGCCGACGGACCGGGCGACCGGTACGCGTACAACGTCGCGGGCGCCGGCTTCGACGCGGTCGTCCTCGTCGTCGACTCGGCCGCCGACACGCCCCGGCTGCACGCCGCCGACGGCCTGCTGGCCCAGCTCGCCGCGCACATACCGCACGTGGTGGTCGCCGTCGTCCCGTCGTACGTACCCGAAGCCCCGCGCGTACCGGCCGTACCGCACGTACCCGAAGCAGCGGTACCGCACGTACCCGAAGTGATCGACGCAGTCGACGAACCAAACGCAGTCGACGAACCCCACGCAGTCGACGGATCCCACGCACTCGACGAACCCGACGCACTCGACGTGCCCGAAAGGCAACCCGAACCCATGCTGCCCGACCCGCTGCGCGGACCCGCGTTCTCCTCCTACGCCCCGGACGAGGTCGGCTGGCTCCTCCAGGACCTCTCCGCCGTCGAACTGGAGGCGCCCACGGAGGAGCGCGAGGAGGCCATCCAGAGCGGCGGCGCCCACTACGCCGAGTCGCTGCCGGTCGAGTACCAGCCGAACGACCGTTACCAGCAGCTGTTCCTGGCCGCGCTCGACGCGTCCGCCGCCCGCATCGCCCGCGCCGTCGGCACGGTCACCGAGACGGTGCTCGCCGAGCGATCGCCACGCCCCGTGCTGGCGTCGCTCGCCCGGGCGGGAACGCCCGTCGGCGTCCTCATGCGCCGCTGGGCGCTGCACCGGCACGGCCTGGACCTCCCGCACTACGCGGTGTCCATCGTGCGCGGCCGCGGCATCGACACCAACGCCCTGCGCTGGCTGCGCCACCACCACAACGCCGCCGACGTCGTGTTCGTCGACGGCTGGACCGGCAAGGGCGCCATCACCCGCGAACTCGCCGCCGCCCTCGCCGACTTCCCGGACTTCGACCCGGAGATCGCCGTCCTCGCCGACCCCGGCTCCTGCGTCCGCACCTACGGCACGCGTGAGGACTTCCTCATCCCCTCCGCCTGCCTCAACTCCACGGTCTCCGGCCTGATCTCCCGTACGGTCCTGCGTGCCGACCTCGTCGGGCCGGACGACTTCCACGGCGCCAAGTTCTACCGCGAGCTGGCCTCCGCCGACGTCTCCGCGGACTTCCTCGACGCCGTGTCCGCCCACTTCGACCACGTCGCCCCCGCCGTCGACGAGGACGTCAAGGAACTCCTGGCGGCCGACCGCGTGCCGAGCTGGGAGGGCTGGGCGGCCGTCGAGCGGATCAGCGAGGAGTACGGCATCCACGACGTGAACCTGGTCAAGCCCGGCGTCGGCGAGACCACCCGCGTCCTGCTGCGCCGCGTCCCCTGGAAGGTCCTCGCCCGGCGCGGCGCAGGCCCCGACCTCGACCACGTACGCCTCCTCGCCGAACAGCGCGGCGTACCGGTCGAGGAGGTCGACGGCCTGCCGTACACCTGCGTCGGCCTGATCCACCCGAAGTACACGCGCGGCGCGACGGGCGCCGACGGCCGGGCGGTGACGGCACCGTGAACGGCGTGAACACCCCGCCGGCGCTGATCGCCAGCGACCTCGACCGCACGCTCATCTACTCGACGGCCGCGCTCGCGCTGACGGCGCCCGACGCCGAGGCACCCCGGCTGCTGTGCGTGGAGGTCTACAACGGCAAGCCGCTGTCGTACGTGACCGAGGCGGCCGCCGCGATCCTGGAGGAACTGGCCCGCACGGCCGCGTTCATGCCGGTCACGACCCGCACGCGCGAGCAGTACCGGCGCATCCAGCTGCCGTGCCCGCCGCCCCCGTACGCGATCTGCGCGAACGGCGGCCATCTGCTGGTCGACGGCGAGTCCGACCCCGACTGGCAGACCGCCGTGGCGGCGCGTCTCGCGGACGAGTGCGCCTCGCTCGCGGAGGTGCGCGGCCATATGCTCGCCGCCGCCGACCCGGCGTGGCTGCTCAAGGAACGGGTCGCCGAGGACCTGTTCGCCTATCTCGTCGTGGAGCGGTCCCTGCTGCCCGAGGGCTGGGTCACCGACCTGGCCGCCTGGGCCGACGCCCGCGGCTGGACGGTGTCGCTCCAGGGCCGCAAGGTGTACGCCGTGCCGAAGCCGCTCACCAAGAGCGCGGCGGTACGGGAGGTGGCGCGGCGCACCGGGGCGCGTACCGTCCTCGCCGCCGGCGACTCGCTGCTCGACGCCGACCTGCTGCTCGCCGCCGACCGCGCCTGGCGGCCGGGCCACGGCGAGCTGGCGGACACCGGGTGGGCCGCGGCGAACGTCGAGGTGCTCGCGGCCCGGGGCGTCGTGGCGGGGGAGGAGATCCTGCGCCGGTTCCTCGCGGCGGCAGCCGCGGAGGGGGCGGACCCGGCCCGCCCCTGACCCGGTCGGGCTCCGGTCAGCCCCCGCAGCACCCGCCGCCACAGCAGCCGCCACCGCCGCCCCCGCCGCCGGGGGCGGCCTTGGCGGTGGCCGTGCCGCCCACGGCGACGGCGGAGAGCAGCTTCACCGTGTCGTCATGGCCGACCGGGCAGGCGGCGGGTGCGGAGGACTCCGCCATCGGGCGGCTCAGCTCGAAGGTGTCGCCGCAGGTGCGGCAGCGGTACTCGTAGCGAGGCATACGCACAGGCTAGCGACCCGGACGGGCCGGTGGATGCCGGACCGGGACTGCGGGCGTCCCGGACGGTGTCAGTGCGCGCCCCGGACGGGGACGGCACGGCATCCCGGTCGGGATGGCACGGCATTCCGGGCAGGGTCAGTGGGCGCCCCGCCCGCCGCCCCGCTCCTCGCGGATCAGCTCCACGACACGGGCGACCGCGGCCCGCACGGCCTCGGTCTCCGTCAGGAAGTGCCAGTAGTCGGGGTGCCGGCCCTCCAGCCCGTCGATCGCCCGGTCCAGGCGGCCGACGGCGTCGTCCAGGGGGCGGGCGTGCCGGGGGTCCGGCGTGTGGCGGCCCGCCATGGCCAGCCGCTGCGCGTCCCGGATGGCGAAGCGGGTCCGCTCGATCTCCTGCTGCGGGTCCTTCGACACGGCGTTCAGCCGCTGGAGCCGGTCACCTGCGGCCGACACGGCCTCGTCGGTCGCGTTGAGCAGCGCCCGTACGGTGGCCAGGAGCGCCGTCGCGTCGGCCCAGCGCTGCTCGTCGCGGGCCTGCCCGGCCTCCTTCAGCTTGTCCTCGGCCTGCCCCACGTTCCGCTCGGCCTGCGCCGGTACGGGCTGGAGGTCCTGCCAGCAGGCCGCGCTGAACCGGCGCCGCAGCTCGCTGAGCACCGGCTCGACCGAGGACGCCCGGTTGGCGAGGGCCTGCGCGCGCGTACGGAGGGACACCAGGCGCCGGTCGGTCTCGGCGGCCCGCTCGGGGAGGCGCTCGGCTTCGGCCCGTACGGCTTCGGCCTCGCGCAGGACGCGGTCGGCGCGCTGCAGGGTCTCGGGGACGCCGTGCCGGCCGGCGCCCTGGTTGAGCTTCGTCAGCTCGGGCGCGAGGGAGGCGAGCCGCGCGGCCAGGTCGTCGGCGCGCAGCCCGGAGGCGCGTACGGAGTCCAGGGCGTTGCTGGCGGCGAGCAGGGCGGCCCGGGCGCGTTCGACGGCGGGGGCGAGGCGGGCCAGCTGTGTCTCCGCCTTCTCCAGGAGCGGGGCGAGCTGCTGCTCGAACCGGTCCAGCTCGCCCTTGACCCGGTTCAGCTCGTCCTTGGCGCGGTTCAGCTCGGTGCGGGCCCGGACGGCGGCGGAGGCCTCCAGGTCCACGCGGTCCAGGTCGTAGGTGTCGACGGCGGTGATGTAGCCGTGGCTCACCTCGTCGATCCGGCGCCCGAGCGCGGCGAAGTCGTCCGCGGCGCGGAGCGCGGCCGGGGAACCGTCGACGGCGGTGATCGTCTCGATGGAGATCCGCAGCCCGCGCTGGGCGGTGTCGAGCTCGTAGAAGGCCGCGGCCGCCGCGTCCTTGGCGGCCTGGGCCTCGGCGCGCTGGCTCTCGCCGCGACCGCCGCCGAACCAGCGCCGGGGACCGCCGCCACCCGCGCCACCTCCACCGCCGGCCGCGAAGGCGGCCAGCAGCAGGGGCAGGGGCAACACCACCAGGGCGAGCACATCGTTCACGTACCGCCGCCCGCGTGTCCCCGTCACATCCCGCTCCCGTACCGTGTCCGCCCGTGCCCGGTCCATTGTCCCACCGGGTAGGGACGAACACACGGGGCTGTCAGTTCACCGCGCGCACGGTCACGTCGCCGTTCTCACTGTGCGCCTTCAGGGTGCGGGGGCTGTTCCTGTCGGTCCGCACGCCCACGTCGAGGCCGCCGTTGTCGGTGCGCGCGTCGACGGCGTACGAGACGCCGCCGGGCACCTCGACGGTGACGGCACCGTTGTCGCTGAAGCTCTCCAGGCGGTTCGGCGCGCCGGTGAGGGCGAGGCGGATGTCGCCGTTGTCGCTGCGGGCGGTCACGGCGGTGGAGGAGGCGCCCTCGACGCGGATGGTGCCGTTGTCGGTGACCAGATCCAGCGGGCCGCGGGCGTTCCGCACGCTGACGTCGCCGTTGTCGGTGGTGACCTTCAACGCCTGGGTGAAGCCGTCGGCGGTGATGTTCCCGTTGTCGTCCTTCACGGTCACGGCGAGGCCGCGGGGCACCTTGATCTCGTGCCGGGCGTCGCAGTTGCCCACGAGGCCTTCGCACTTCACGCGCAGGGTGAGCGTGCCGCCCTCCATCTTCCACACGGTCTCGGGCCCCTCCCCGATGATCACCCACCCGTCGACCTGCCGGGACACCTCGACGTCCCGGACGTCGGCCGGCACCAGCACAATGTCCGAATTGTCCGAGTCAATGGTCAGGGACTGTCCGCTCACGGGGAACGCCTTCTTCTCGACGGGCGCCGCGTCCACGTCGTTGCTCCCGCACCCCGCGACCAGAAGCACCCCGCCGACGGCGAGCAGCGAACGAACAAGAACACGGCGTGTGGCCACGAGATCCCCCAGACGAGACGTGCTGACGCCCCTCACGGTACGGACCCACCCCACCCTCCCGTGATCCGGCCGCCCACCATCCAGGGGTGGGGCTAGCCCCCGGAAACGCCCCTGATGACGGTTTGCGAACCCCACCCATGGGCCATGTACGCTGTTGCCTCACTCCACGGGTGCGTAGCTCAGGGGTAGAGCGCTGCTCTTACAAAGCAGATGTCGGCGGTTCGAAACCGTCCGCGCCCACTCGATCGGCAGTACGACGAAGGCCCAGGTCGTCCGGTGTTCTACCGGACGACCTGGGCCTTGTTCGTTCCTCCGTCGGCAGGGAGGGGGCGCTGTTCACGTGCTGCCATCCGATCGGCTCGGTCTGGATGCACTGGCGAGGCGGGGGCCTGAGCCTGGCTGTATGGAGAACACGCCCAAGGTGGTGGTGGAGCCGCCTGACAGACGGGGGCTGCGCAGGATCAGCATCGGCGGCGAGACTGTGGGAAGCGCCTGGTCGCTGCGCGGGCTACGAAGAACCCTCAAACGCCTCGGCTACCCGAAGCACATGGATGTGCATGATCGGTCATCCATGTGCTGGCGCGGAGGTGACAGCGCGACGTGGCCCGACCGTACCTGGCGGAGGCGGACCACCGGCGCCCTCCTGATCGCCGGGCTCCTGGGTTCCATGGTCCTGCTCGTCCTCATCGGCATCCCGGACGCATTTGGTGCACTGACCTTCGCGCAGAAGATCGCCGGCTGGGTATTCATTCTCTCCGGTGCGCTGGAGGGGGTTGCGGCCCTGGCGGTGCTCGACTTCTGGGGAAAGCGCCAGTCGAAGTACACGGGAGCAGTGGTTCTGCTCGGAGTGCTGATCGCCTTGGGTACGCACTCGATGCTGTGCTTTCTGTGGTTGCAGGAAAGGGAGTACACGCGCTACCTATTCGTGTACATCCCGCTCTGGTTCTGGTCCGCTTGGGCGCTCTGGCTGCTTGTCCGGGAAAAAGCATGGCGGGGAACGCCCCATCCGAAAAAGTTCGCCGCCGGAGTGGCGGCCACGGCGCTCCTCGCCACAGTCAATCTGGCCTATTCAGTCGTGTACGAACCGAGTGCCACCCCTGTTCTTTTCAAGCTCACGGTCCGCTTCGGGAAACCCGTCCTGGATCGTGACGGTCAGGTGCTTCATGTGCCGCTGACCTTCCACACAAGAAACATCGGAAAAGTTCCGGCGTACGTCATCAACAATGACTTCTCGATCTACGGGATCTCGGCGAAGCTCTCCGACGACGTCACGGGCGAACTGAAGGCGCGCAGAGAGGCCATGGTGGGGGAGGCGGACAGTGCAGAGCTCCATACCGAGGCGCCTGAATGGGAGACCATCAGTGCCGGAGTGACCGCTGACCCAGGCACCCACTTCGAGCCTGGCGAAGAGTTTTCCTATGAGAAGATCATTTCACTTCCGGCCGGTGCTGAGTATGACTCGATTGAAGCGCATCTCACCATGCAGCTGATGAGGAAGGACCGTGGAAAGATCGACGCCGAATTCTCCACCCCCCACTACTCATGGGATAAGACTGAGGGGCAATTTTGGTGTCCTCCCAAGGAGTGTGGAGAATTTGTCACTTATCGCGGCAGGCTGCGCCACAACAACAACCTTGTCAATGTGACGCGTCGGCCGGTTTATGTCAATGCCCTCTGGACAGTGGACGCTGACGACTCATATACGTACACGTTCCTGTCGTCCTCTCCAGATTTTACGCGTCCCGAGGATCCGGGTAAGGCGGAAAAGGAAAGTTCCAGGGAATCCGAGAGGTACGGCGTGTTGAGCCTCAGTGCTTATTCGACCGTGTCCTTTGCCGCCCTGCTGAACCCTCCAGCGGAGTAGTTGCCGCAATGCGATGAGGAGTCGAGGCCGCAAGCGGGACCTCGGGGGTGAGGTGCGTGCTCACTCCCGGACCGCTTAGCCTCTAGCGGGCCGCCTGGATTTGGGCGGTTCAGGGAGGGGTGTTCATGCAGCGGCGGGGAGCGGGCGGCGGGCTGAGGGTGGCCTCGTGGGTGCTGGTGCCACTCGGGCTGGTTCTGATGGTGGGGGGCATCGGGTACTTCCTCAGCGGTTACCAGGGCGTCACCGTCATGAGCGGGGCGATGGAGCCCACTTACCGCCCCGGCGAGCGGCTGGTCGTCGAGCGTATCGACGCGGGCGAGATACGCAGGGGTGATGTCGTACTCGTCCAGGTGCCCGATCGCTACCAGGGCAGACCGGTCCTGCAGCGGGTCATCGGGATGGGTGGCGATCACGTGGTGTGCGACGGCAACCGGATCACGGTGAACGGAAAGCCGGTCGACGAACCGTATGTGATGCGCGGCGAAGTGAACCCGGCAGCCGGACCGTACGACGTGCAGGTGCCGGACGGGCGGTTGTTCCTGCTGGGCGACCACCGGGGGAATTCGAACGACTCGCGGTTCTTCCTCGACGAGCAGTCGGGCAGCGTCGCGGCCTCCGCGGTGCTCGGGCGAGTGCAGAAGGGATTCACCGCGCCGGCGGTGTTGGTGGGGCTCGGGGTCCTCGGGATCGTGCTGACCCTGGTCGGGATCGGCCTGGGGATCGCGGGGTACGTGACCGGGCGGCGCGCCCGGCGGCAGCTCGCGACTGTGCCGCCGTGGCCCGTGGTCTGAGCGGTCTTGAGCATGTGGGTCGTGGTTGGCGTCAGGGCGCCCGAACCTGATCGCCGGGCCGGCCGCGCAGACCGTCCGCGCACCGATGGCAGGGCGCCGGCTCAGAGGCTCAGGGCGTCCTCCACGTTGTTCTGCCAGGCCGTTACCGATGCTTCCGGGGAGACGTTCAGGCCCGGGGTGGGGGCCGTGGCCGGGGTCTGGTCGCGGGATGTGGCGGTGTCCATGGTCATCGCTATGGAGTCGACCGTTTTGCTCTTGCCGGTTTTGACGCCGCCCATCAGGCCCGCGTACGCCGACTCGCCCGGGTTGAGGGTGATGGGCGTTCCGGGGTGGGTTTCCTCGCGGTGTTCGGCCTGGCCGTCCAGGTCGCCGAAGGTGACGATCGGGTAGTGCAGGGCGTTGCAGGGCTTGCCCGTCTTGTTGGTGATCTTCAGGAGGTACGAGCTGGTCGTGGGCTCCGCCAGAGTCGCCGTGAACGTCACGTCGGCCGTCGTGCACGGGAAGACGTCCGCGATGACGGTCGGAGAGGGGGGCGGCGGCGCGTCCGCCGACGGGGATGACGACGGGGATGGCTTCGATGGAGCAGGGGCGGGCTTCGGCGGGGCCGTCGTCGGAGCCGGTGCGGCCGGTGTCTGCGTGGGGCCCGGCGCCGTCGGGTCCTTCGGGCCGCAGGCCGTCAGGGCCAGGGCCAGGACCGACGTGGCCCAGAAGGCCAGGGCCGTTCCACGGTGGGTGTTCTTGAACGGCACGGTGATCCCCCCAAGTGGTGTGCTTCGACGTGTGCAGTCGATGCTCGCCTCGCGTTTTCACGGTTTCGTGACGGTGGTTCGGCGGGTTCACCACGAAGGGGGGACGGGGGCCCCTCGCTAGGCGTTGGGGCGCTTGCCGTGGTTGGCCTTCTTGCCCTTGCGGGCCCGGCGCTTGTTGCCTCGCTTCGACATGGCGTACATCTCCCTCAGGTGGAGCTTTTCGGCCAGTGTCAGCTTAGGTGGGGGTGCGCCGGTACGCATCAGGGGCGGAGCCGGCCGGATTCGAACCGGCGTCCTCCCTGATTATGGGTCGGGGCGCGACGACCTCTGCGCTACGACTCCGCCTTGATCAAGATGGTACGACGGTACTGGCTGCCGTCCCGCGTACGGGTGAGCAGGCCGCCCGTCACCAGGTAGCGGCGCAGCGCCGACGTGTCGTCGTGGACCGTCAACAGCGCCTCGTTGACCTCGCGCTCGCTGTAGACGCGGTCGGGTGCGAACAGCGTCTCCGAGAGGTGCGTGAGGAGTTGCTCGCGGCGGGCCTGCTTGCGGGGGATGGTGGTGAGGCGGCCGTCCGCCGAGAAGAGTGAGCCCACGTCGTGCCGTGCGCCTGGTGTGGTCGTGTCGGACATGGGCGCCAGCCTCGCAAGGCGGTGCGGTGCGGGCAACGGGTTTTCGCCCGCCGCCCGCACCCCCGCACCCGTGTCACAGTGCCCAGTACGGCCCCGACGCCGCCCGGTGCAGCAGCCGCACCGGCCGCTTGTCGGGCGTCGTCGCGCGCACCTGGAACCGCAGGTGCCGGCCGGCCGGCACATCGGCGGTGCACGTGAACTGGTGGCCGCCGCCCCCGCGCACCCGTACCGGCATGAACGCCGACGGGTTCTGCCCCTTCGTGTCCGTCAGGTAGAAGCGGCCCTCGACCACCGCCTCGTCCGGCGTCTCCGGGGCCAGCAGCAGGTGCACCAGCGTGTGATGGCGGCGCGGGCCCGTGTGGAGCACCGCGTCGTCGAAGGCGAGGCCGACCCACTGGCCCGAGGCGAGGTCGACGTCACGGTCGTTGGACTCGGCGAGCATCATCGGCATGGGGTCCTCCTCGGGCGGGGTCGTGGGGCTGGTCTGGCCGCTCGCGCGGGCCACGATGCCCGGGAAGACGACCTTGCGGAACTGGGTCACCCGCGCGTCCCCCGGGCACGCCGTGCCTCCCTGCGACCAGGCGGAGTACAGACGGTGGTAGCCGTAGCCCGGGTCGTCGTGCGCACGGCAGATCCGCAGCGGGATGCCGTGCCGCTGGTGGAGCCAGACGCCGACCCGGATCAACTTCTCGACCTGCGCGTTCGTCCACGGATCCGTGTGCTTCAGGTTCGACGCCGTCTCGATGGACACCGCGCCCGTGCCGTCCGGTCGGCGGTTCGCCCCGTAGTTGGCGTCGGCACGCGTCTCCGTGCCGATGTACTGGGCCAGATCGCCCTCGTAACCGAGCCCGAAATGGGACTCCAGGTTCGACGAGTCCCGCCAGTACTCGTAGATGCGGCGGGCGGTCCACGGTGCGGCGATGCTGTGCAGGATGAACTGGGTCGGCCGGATCGCCGGCTGACCGTCCGACTCCGGTTGTAACTCCATGCGCGTAGCGCCCGGATACCAGGCCATGCGTCTCCCTCCTGGGGGGCTTCTCCTGCGCGGGGCGTGACGTGGCCCCTGTGAAAGGCGGGCAACTGAAGGTCAGTTGCCCGGGACGGGCGATCCTCACGCCAGGCGGCGAGGAGTTGCCATCCTCGGCCGTGGGGGTTTCCCGGCCGGCCGGTGGACCTCAGCGTGACCAGCCGCCCGACTCCGGCGCGTACCCGTACTCCCGGTCTGCCCCGTAACCGCTCGTCCGGAACGGATTTCCCCGGTCGTCGATCCGCAGCGTCCCGTGCCGCTCCCCGCTGCTCCACTCCGCCTCCAGGTACCAGTCGCAGTCGCAGCGCTTCGCCGACGCCTCGACCCGCAGCACCAGGGGGTCCCCCTCCGACACCCGGTACGGGAGCCTCGTCACGGGCAGCGGCCGCTCCCCGTCGAACCCCTCCACCGGACGCGCCAGCGGGCGGGCCGCGTCCAGGTCCACGGCGTACGACGCCGGGGTGATCATCCCGCCGCAGCCGTTGCTCATCGCGTACACCGGCCACATCAGCGGCGCCCGCCGCGCCACCACCCGGACGGACAGCCGCTCCACCACCACCGCGCCGCCGGGCGGTGCGGTCACCGTCGCCCGCACGATCGTCGACCCCGCGTGCACCGCGCCGAGCGCGCCCGCCCACTGCCGCGCGTCCTGCTCCAGGGGCGGCGGCGGTACGGAACCGGGGTTGCGGTCCACCAGATAGCGGTGGTCGCAGCCGTTGGCCCACACATGGGAGTCGGCGTTCCACAGGGGCGGCCGCACGGCCGGGGCGGACGAGCCCGAGCCCGTCGAGGGCGGCGCCGTACGGGAGGGGGAGTCTGACGGAGGGGTGGGTGTGGGGGCGTCTTTCGTGCTCGTCCCGGCGCTCGGTGCCCCTCCGGCCGAGGGGACGGCGCCTGCCCGTGGGCTTGCGGGTGCGCCGGGGCCGCCGCCCGACGCCAGGTCCACCGCGACCACGGCGCCCGTGAGGACCGCCGCCGCCGCTGCGGCGGCCAGCGTCCAGCGGAGCCGTCCGGGGCGGTCCGGCCGGTTTTCGGAGTGGGCCGGGGTCAGTGGCTCCGCTTCGGGCGAGGGCTCCGGCCGCGGCGGCGTCTCCTCCGGCGGGGCTGCCGCGTCCTGGGCCGAGGACGGTTCGGGCTCCGCCGGTGCGGGCGACGCCGCCTCCGCCGCTTCCGGCTCCGGCTCCGCCACCGGTGCCTGCGCCGCCCGTGTGCGTGCCGCCTCCGCCAGGACCCACTCGCGGTGCAGGTCCAGCAGTTCCTGGCGCTCGGCGCGGGCCAGCCGGGCCAGGCGCTCCACCAACGCGTAGTCCGGCGGCACGGTCTCGCCCAGGCAGTAGCGGTGCAGCGTCGACCTGCCGACGTGGAGCCGCTGGGCCAGGGCGCCGTAGCTGAGGCCCGTGCGGTCCTTCAACTTCCGCAGGTGCTCCGCGAACGCCTCGACGTCGCCCTCGACCGGACCGCCCATTCCCCAAAGCCCCCGTTCAGCTGTTCCGCCGTCCCGCCGCCCGTCCCGGGCGGTTGACGTTTCCCCAGGCCAGGGTACGCGCCACCGTCCCGCTGTCCCGTTCCGTACAGCGGTTGTTGTGGGCCGGCGACCGGCGTGCCGACGCTGTTCCCACCGAACGAACACGAAACGGGGATCCATTCATGAAGCTCAGCAAGCAGACCCTCCTGACGGCCGCGCTCACCGGTGCCCTCGTGGCGCCCCTCGCCACGGGTGCCTCCGCCTCCGCCTCCTCGGGCACCGCCGAGGCCCGTGCCGCCGTGGCCGCGCCCGGCTTCCTCGCGCCCCGCGACCTTCCGCCCGCCACCGGGACGGTCTGGTCGGCCGGCAAGGTGACGAAGGGGCTCCCGGACGTGCGGGTCTTCTGCCTGGACAAGGTCCTGCCCGGCAAGGGCGCCACCTGGCACCGGCAGTTCGGCACGGACCTCGACACCTGGGCGGTCCAGGTGTCGGTGACGGCGCCGAGCGCGAGCGCCGCGGCCAAGCTCGCCGCGGACGCCGAGAAGGCCGCGGCCAACTGCGCCGCCGACTGGCTGCGCCGTACGCCCGGCGGCACCGCGTCGTGGCAGGACTACGGCAAGCTCAAGGTGGAGGAGGGGGCGCACGTGTACGGGGTCCACACCGGCGTTCCGGACTCGGAGCACGGTGTGCACCTCTTCGGCATCGGCCGCGACGGACGCACCGTCACCGTCGTCAAGTGGGCCCAGATGGGCACCCTCGAACACGCCCCGGTGGCGGCGTTCAAGAAGACGACGGTGACGGCCGTGAACAAGCTCCACTAGGGTCGCCCGCGGGCGTTGCGCACGAGGGGAGGGGACGGCCGTGGCACGGACCGCGCATCACCTCACCTTGGCGCACCGCACGATGTCCCTCGACGACCCTGCGCCGGGCGCGGCCCTGGCCACGGTCGTGCTGTACGACCTCCGGTACAGCGCCCGCAGCCTGGCCGAGGCCCGCCGCGCGTCGCGCCGGGCGCGGCCGCAGCGCGTGCGGCGGCGGGTCGCCGTCCACCGGCTCGCCCGGTACGGCCACGATCCGTCCGTCGGGCGCTGGGCGACCGAGTCGGAGCGGCGGGCGCGGCAGCGGCTCAGGTCGCGGGTGCGGGCCCTCCAGCGGCTGGTCGACTCCTGCGACGGGCGGCTCGACCCGGGCGCGGCCGACGCGGTCGACGTACCGCCGGCGCATCACCGGCACGCGGCGCTCTGGTGGGCCTGACGGCCGTGGAGTGACCTGACGACCGCCGCTGCGCTCCGGAGCGCACCCCGAGGGCCTGCGTGTACGCCTTCCGTCAGGTGTGTCGTCTCGTCAGACTGCTGACGGGACGACAGGGTCCGAGGCGGGGCGAGGGGGTGGTACGGGTGGCTCGCACGCAACCGACGTGCGGAGCGCTCACGGCGCAGGGGCGGCTTTGCAGGAGGCTCGCCATGGTGGGCTCCTCCCGGTGCAACCTCCACCGGGGGGACTGGGCGACGTACACCGTGCCCTGGATGGGGCCGGACCCGGGGGAGGGGACCGGGTACGGGCGCGGACCCGGTGCCGTCGTCGTGGCGCCTCCACCGGACCTGCCCTGAGACGCGGGCACGGGGTCTGCCTTGAGGCGCGGGCGCGTGGCCCGTCCTGGGACGTGGCACCGCGTCCGCCTTGAGGCGCGGGCACGGGGTCTGCCTTGAGGCGCGGGCGCGTGGCCCGTCCTGGGACGTGGCACCGCGTCCGCCTTGAGGCGCGGGCACGGGGTCTGCCTTGAGGCGCGGGCACGGGGCCCGTCCTGAGACTCAGGCGCCGGATCCGTCCTGAGGCGCGGGGTATCGGGGCTCGGGGCGGCCTGGCGCCGGACCCGGCGCCCGATCCCTGCCGCCGCGCGACACTGGGGGTATGTGCCGCAGCATCAAGACCCTCCGCCCGCCCGTCCTCCCCGAGAAGGCCACCGAGGAGGACATCCACGCCGCCGCCCTGCAGTACGTCCGCAAGGTCTCCGGGTTCCGCGTGCCCGCCGCGCACAACCGCGAGGTGTTCGAACGGGCCGTCGCGGAGGTCGCCGAGGCCACCCGGCGGCTGCTCGACGACCTGGAGGTGCGGGGCGCCGGTGCGGCTAGGAAGCCGGCGACGGTGCGGGAGCCGGCCGGCGCATGACGTACGCGGCGAGGCTGCCCGCCAGGAACAGGGCCAGCACCGACACGGCCGCGCTGAACCACGTGGCGCCCAGCCACTGCCCGCCGAAGTAGCCCAGGCCGACGCTGTACGAGGCCCAGGCCACGCCCGCCAGGGCGGACCAGGGCAGGAAGTCCCGCGCCCTGCGGCGTGCCGCGCCCGCGCCGAGCGACACCACCGAGCGCCCCGCGGGGGCGAACCGGGCGATGACGACGAGCGCGCCGCCGCCCCGTGCCAGGGCCGTGCCGAGACGTTCCTGCGCCGTGGTGAGGCGGCGGGAGCGGGCGATGGCCCGGTCCAGGCGGGCGCCGCCGCGCCAGGCCAGCCGGTAGGCGACCAGGTCGCCGAGGACCGAGGCGGACGCGGCGCACAGGGCGAGGGTGACGAGGGAGACACCGCTCCCGGCGGTGGCGGCGGTCGCCGCCGTCGCGGCCGTGATCACCAGCACCCCGCTGGGGAGCACCGGCAGGAACACGTCCAGGAGGACGGAGACGGCCACGGCGGCATAGACCCACGGGCTGTCGGCCAGCCACGCCACGCTCTGAAGCACCATGTCTCCCCGGATCACCCCTAAGAACGGCGAACAGCGTACGCCCAGGGAGGCCGTCCGGGGATCAAAAGCCCGGGGGACGGAAAAGGAGGGCGTGAGGCCGGTGACCTCACGCCCTCCTCGGGGCTTCGCGACCGGGCGGTGCGCCGCGTTACGCCGTGACCGCCGCGCCGCTGCGCGCGCCCTCCGTCGCCCGCGACCGGGACTTGAACAGGCCGTCCACCGCCAGCGCGCCCGGGCCGGTGAAGACCAGGAGCAGCAGCGCCCAGCAGTACAGCGCCGCGGCCTCGCCGCCGTTCTCCATCGGGAACAGCGCCTGCGGCTGGTGCATCTTGAAGTACGCGTACGCCATGGCGCCGGACGAGATGAACGCGGCGGTCCGGGTGCCGAGGCCCACCAGGATGAGCGCACCGCCGACGAGCTCGATCACGGCCGCGTACCAGAACGGCCAGACGCCCGAGGGAACCGTGCCGCCGTTGCCGTCGGCGCCGCCGAGGACACCGAACAGCTTCGCGGCGCCGTGCGAGAGGAACAGCAGGCCTATGACGACCCGGAAGAGTCCGAGGGCGTACGGCTGACTCTGCTGCAGACGCGCGGTGATTCCGGACATGGGGGGCTCCATTCGGGCTGGGGACAGGTCCGAGGGCTCCCACGTTAGGCGGACCTAACGAATACTTGCAAGTTCAACATTCGGTCGTGTCGTGCCCGCCCCGGCGGCTCGCCCGCCGGGGCGCCGGGTGGTCCGCAGGGCGGCCCTCGCGACGGCGTCGGCGTCGGAGAGAGTCACGGAGTCGACCCCCGGGCGGGCGCCCGCCGCGGTCACCCAGTGCACCCCCTCGGTGGGCACGCCGAAGGCGAACCGCCTTGAATGGCCTACGCCTTGACGATCCATCAGGTGATAGGGGCGCGGGGTCACGTCGAGTCCGCCGGTGTCGTACCCGTCCGGTGCGTGGGTCCTGCACGCACCGGTCCTGAGCAGGTACGCGAGCAGTTCGTCGGCGGTGCGGCGCAGGTCCGGGCACGGCAGCCGCGCCTCCATGAGCGTGGTCACCGTCACGGCGGAACCCGGCACCTCCGGCGATTCGGCGACGAAGGCGCCCTTCTCCGCCCGTACGGCCAGTCGTGGGCCGATCACGTCCAGTACGCCGGCCTCGATCAGCGCGGCCATCTCCTCGATGCGGCGGCGGGGCGGGCCGATCGACAGGAACGCGTTCAGTGGCGTGTACCACCGGTCCAGATGATCGCGGCGCGACGCGCCCGGCAGCCCCGCGTGGTCGACGATCAGCCGCACCTCGTTGCGGATGTCGCGCAGCACGTCCAGTGCCGCCTTGAGCGGTCCCGTCACGTTTCCCAGGGCCGCCTCGGCCGCGTCCTCGCGCAGCCGGGCCAGCAGCCAGGCCCGGTGCCCGGCGGGCGAGCGGAACGTTTCCCCTGCTGAGGGCCGGGTGAGGCGGTCCCAGGACCAGCGGTCCCGGGACGGGACGCCGTACGCGTCGAGGACGGCGTCGCCCGGCTCGTCGCCGAGGAAGCGGGCGCGGAAACCGGCCGTCTCCCCGCCCCGGCGGCGCAGCAGCGCCTCGTAGTAGACCGTCTCGACCTCTCGTCCCACCAGTGGCCAGATCTCGCCCATGAAATCCGGCGGATCACCCGCCTCGGCCCGCTTCCTGAAGCCCTCGACCACATCAGCCGTCAGCAGCAGCGGCTCGTGCCGCGCCGACGCGCCCTTCTCGTTGTCGCCGCGCGCCTGGTACGGGACGCCGCGCCGCGACCCCGCGTACAGCCGCGGCTCCCGGCCCGACGGGCGGTACACCACGCGCCCGCCCTCGCGCACGAACCGCCCGCCCCGGCCCTCCGTGAACAGCGCCATGTGGTCGAAGAACGTCAGGCCGAGGCCCCGCAGCAGCACCGGCTCGCCCGGCGCGACCGGTGTGAGGTCGAGGTCGGCGGGGTTCGCGGGCGGCAGGTACCGCAGCCCGTGCCGCTCCGCGTGCGCGGTCAGCCGCGCCTCCTCCGCGTCGGGCGCCGCCGGCACATGGCCCTGCGCGAGGACGACCGCGCTCAGCCCGCCGATGACGGTGCCGTCCTCCAGGGTCAGCCGCTGCGGGGGACGGTCGCCGGGCGCCTCGAGGACAGCCGGTACGGGCCCGGCCTCGTCCTCCAGGCGTACGGCACGCGCGCGGTGGACCCGGACGGTCACCTCCGGCGGCGCCTCGCGGACCGTCCTGGCGAACGCCCACTCCAGGTAGCGGCCGTAGTCCGCGCGGGTCGGGTAGTCGTCGGGCCCGATCCCGTACGAGCGCGACGCGGCCCACTCGTAGAGGCTCGGACCCGGGCGTATCGGGCCCTCGCAGCGCACGCTCTCGTCGGTGAAGACCGTCACCTGGCACGCGACCGTGTTCATCAGCAGCCCGTCCGGCTGGTCCGTGCGCCAGACCCGGCCGGGACCGGGCGGGCAGGGATCGACGACATGGACGGTCAGGGGTGCCCCAGGAGCCAGTTCCGGGACGGAGGCACACAGTCTCTCCAGCACCGACGTGCCGCGGGGACCTGCACCGACCAGGGCTATGGCGTGGGGAACTGAGGACAAGACGCGGACTCCCGGGCGTGGGGGGCTGGGGCGGAAGCTGATGGTCCGGCTCATCATGCCGTTCCCGCCCCGGGAGGCGAAGCCCCGGGCGGAACCTCAGGGTCCGGTATGCGTCCATGTCCGCTCATGTACGGTCACCAGCCCGTCGGGACCGCCGCGCCGCGCCTGTTCGAGCAGCAGCCGCGCCGAACGCCCGTGCAGCGCGAGCGTCATGAGCTGGTTGCCGAACCACGGCCCGCCCGTCCTGCGCCAGTCCGGCCCCGGCGCCGCCACGCGCCCGTGCCGGGCCAGCGCGCGGCCCAGGCGCCGCCCGGCGCGGCTCCAGCCGAAGCGGAAGCCGAGCCGCAGGACGTACGGGATGCGCTGGTGCACCGGCGAGCAGGTGAGCTGCGCCAGCCGCGCCGCCCCGGGCGGCTGCGCCTCCGGCTCGGCCACGTACGCGTGGTGGACGTCCCCGGACAGTACGGACACGGTCGCCGGACCGGCCGCACCCGCAGGCCCTCCCGGCCGCCCCGTCGCCCCCGGCCCTCCCGCGCCTGAACCCGCCGCGTCCCTCAGCAGCTCCGTCAGCCACGCGAACGACTCCGGGAACGCCGCCCAGTGCTCCAAGTCCGACGCGCGGCGCAGCACTTCGCCCCAGCGGGCCCAGCGGCCACCCCGCTCGCCCCGGCAGAGTGCCGCGCTCCAGGTCTCCGCGTCGTGCACGAGCGGCGGCAGGAGCCACGGCAGCGAGCTGCCGATCAGCAGGTGGTCCACCTCCGGGAGCCCGTCGAGGACCTGTTCGCGCACCCAGCGCGCGTCCTCCTCGCCGAGCATGGCCCGCTTGCCCTCGTCGAGCACGCGGCCCGCCCGGGTGTCGACCATCACCAGCCGCGTACGGCCCAGGTCCACGCGGTAGCTCCAGCGGATGCGCGCGGGGTCGGCGTCCGCGTCGGCGGCGAACCGGCGCAGGACCTCCGTCCCGTCCGGCACGGCGCGCACGGCCGCGTACAGCGGGTCGGTCGCCAGCTCGGCGGGGGAGAGGTTGCCCAGGTGCTGGTACACCCAGTACGACATCAGCCCGCTGTGCAGCCGCTCGCGCCACCACGCCGTGCCGCGCATCTCCGCGAGCCAGGAGGCGCTGGTGTTCCAGTCGTCGATCACGTCGTGGTCGTCGAAGACCATGAGGCTGGGCACGGTGGACAGGAGCCAGCGCACCTCGGGGTCCAGCCACGACTCGTGGTAGAGCCGGGTGTACTCCTCGTAGTCCCCGACCTGCGCCCCCGGCGGCTCGGCGAGGTCGCGCCGGCCGGCCAGCCAGCGACGGGTCGCCGTGGACGGCTTGTCCGCGTACACCTGGTCGCCGAGCAGGAGCAGCACGTCGGGGCGTACGGCCCCGGGGTCGGCCGCCAGCCGCGCGGCGAGCGCGCCGAGCGCGTCCGGCCCGGCGGGTCTCCTGCCCTCCGCGCCCGTCGCCGCCCAGCGGCACGAGCCGAACGTCACGCGCGGACCCGGGCCGTCGGGGGCGGGCGCGGTGATGGTGCTCGCGGGGAAGGGCGAGTCCGCGAGCGGCCACACGCGCCGGCCGTCGAGCAGCACCTCGTACGTGGTGGTCGTGCCCGGCGTGAGCCCCGTGACCGGGACGAGCGCGTAGTGGTGACCCGCGACGGCGAACGTACGGGCCCTGCCGCCGGCCCCGTCGGCGCACCGCACCTCGGCGGTGCGCGGCCCGCCGGTCTCGACCCATATCGTCGCCCGGCCGCCGGCCGGCCAGTCGACGTGCCGCAGCAGCGGCCCCAGCACCAGTCCGCCGCCCATGGCGTCCCCCCTCCGTCGCCCCGCCCGTACGGTACGGGACCCCTGCGGTACGGAACGCCGCAGGGGTGGACGCCGGTTCCGCCGGGGCGGCCGCCAAGGGGCGGCCCCGCGGCGGGACTTGGCTCAGCAGGCGTTGAGGACGGACTGCAGCGCGCTCTTCTCCGCCGAGTCCACCGACAGGTTCCAGGAGTGCTTCACGTGCACCCACATGCGGGCGTACGTGCAGCGGTACGCGGTGCGCGGCGGCAGCCACTCGGCCGGGTCCTGGTCGCCCTTGGCCTGGTTGACGTTGTCCGTGACGGCGATGAGCTGGGGCCGCGTCAGGTCGTTGGCGAAGGACCGGCGCTGGGTGGTGGTCCAGGAGCTGGCGCCGGAGCGCCAGGCCTCGGCGAGCGGGACGACGTGGTCGATGTCGAGGTCGGACGCCACGGTCCAGGTGGCGCCGTCGTACGGGGAGTACCAGCTGCCGCTGACGGCGGCGCAGTTGGCGTCCTGGACGACGTTCACGCCGTCGCGCTCCAGGACGACCTCACGGGTGTTGCAGGTGTCGTACTGCGTGATCCAGTGCGGGAAGAGGTCCCGGCTGTAGCCGCTGGAGGAACCTTCCGCCCGGACCGTGAGCTGACTCAGGTACGTACGGGCGGTGGCGGCGCTGACCGGGGTCGGCGGGGCGGCCTGGGCGGCCGGGGCGGTGACCAGCAGGCCGGTCACCGCGAGGGCGGCGGTGGAGGCGAACACCGCGAGGCGGCGCAGCGTTCGACGCGCGTAGACACGAGACATGCGAACTCCTGGGAGACGTGGGGGTCCTGGCCGCGTCGCCGCTGGGGCGACCCGGCCATCGTGGTGGCGCCAGGTGTCCTGGGGATGGGCGCCGGGTAACAGCCTGACGACATGAGCACGTCACATCAAGACCCGTGTCGTGGACGTGACACAGCGCCAGGCGCCTCCGGTCGACCTGGGAGTGTCCGGCGGATCACGCCGACATCGTTGGGCGGTGCCCTTCGAGTGCTGGTGAGCGGGGTCTGGTGCGTGCGGCTGCAAGGCGGAGGAGGGAGGGATGGCGGAGCCATCGCGACCGACGACAACGCCGCTGGGGGTCCCCCTGCCCGTCAGGGCTTGGGGGAGGGCGTGCCAGACTCCGCGGCCCAGGCGTGATCCGCCGGACACGACCTAGGGTTGGCGTGTGCTGCTGCCGGTCGACCTCACTTTCGGTGCCGTCCTCGCGGTCCTGCTGGCCGTCGCGGCCGCCGTCGCCGCCCTCGCCCGGCTGCGCCCGGCGCGCGAGATCGTCACCGCCGGCCTGCGGGCGGCGGTCCAGCTCGCCGCCGTCTCGCTGGTGATCGGCTGGGTCGTCGGCGCCGTACCGCTGCTCCTGCTCTTCCTGCTGCTGATGTACGCCGTGGCGGCCCGCACCGCCGGGCGGCGCATCACCCGCAACGGCACCTGGTGGTGGGCCGCCGTGCCCATCGCCGCGGGGGTCGCCCCGGTCGTCGCCGCCCTGCTGGCCACCGGCCTGGTGCCGGTGCGGGGCATCACGCTGATCCCCGTCACCGGCATCCTCATCGGCGGCGCCCTCACCGCCACGGTGCTCGGCGGCCGCCGCGCCCTGGACGAGCTGGCCACGCGCCACGGCGAGGTCGAGGCGGGCCTCGCGATCGGACTGCCCGACCGGGACGCCCGGCTGGAGGTGGCCCGGCGGGCCGCGGCGGACGCCCTGCTGCCGGGCCTCGACCAGACCAGGACCGTGGGACTCGTCACACTCCCGGGCGCCTTCGTGGGCATGCTGCTGGGCGGGGCGTCACCCTTGCTCGCGGGGGCCGTGCAGCTGTTCGTGCTGGTCGGGCTGATGGCGGTGCAGGGCGTGGCGGTGGCCGTGGTGCTGGAGCTGGTGACCCGCGGGCGGCTCCACCGGGACGGCGGCGACGGGGCGGGGCCGCGTACCGGCGGGTGACGTCACGTACCCTGGACGGAGCAGAAGGGGAGTAGCTCTTCGCCGGACCGTCGACATACTGCTGGGCCCTGTGCCCGGCCGGCGCCCGGAGGCGGAGTCCGCCAGGACCCGCCAGCGAGACCTTCGGCAACAGCAGAGTCCATGTATCCATGGCCCTGCCGTGCCGAAGCGACCCCTGGAACGCATGAGCCACGGTCTCTCGGCCCGGCGGAGCCCGACCGATCGAGGAATCCCATCCCGTGCTCAGCCTGACGACCTTGGCGATCACCTTCGGTGTCGTCTTCCTCGCCGAACTCCCCGACAAGACCGCCCTCGCCGGCCTGATGCTGGGCACCCGCTACCGCGCGTCCTACGTCTTCGCCGGTGTCGCCGCGGCGTTCCTCGTCCATGTGGCGCTCGCCGTGGCCGCCGGCAGCGTGCTGACCCTGCTGCCGCACCGCCTCGTGCAGGCGTTCGTCGGCGTGCTGTTCCTCGCGGGCGCGGCCATGCTCCTGATGAAGAAGGGCGACGGCCACGACGAGGCCGTCAAGGCGCCCGCCGACCAGTCGTTCTGGAAGGTCTCCGGGGCGGGCTTCATGCTGATCCTGGTCGCCGAGTTCGGCGACCTGACCCAGATCATGACCGCGAACCTGGCCGCGCGCTACGACGACCCGCTGTCCGTCGGGCTCGGCGCGGTGCTCGCCCTGTGGGCCGTCGCCGGGATCGGCATCCTGGGCGGGCGGACGCTGATGAAGTACGTGCCGCTGCGGTTCATCACGCGGGTGGCGGCCTGTCTGATGCTGGCCCTCGCCGGATTCAGCCTGTACGAGGCGCTGGCCGGCTGATCCGTGGCCTTACGCGGTGACGTGGAGGCGGACCGTCCCGTCGGCGGCCGCCTCCACGCGTATCCGCGTCAGGTCCGGTACGTGCACGTCCGGCGCGAACGCCGCCGCGCGCGGGCCCACGCCCACCACGCGCATCCCGGCGGCCCGGCCGGCCGCGATGCCCGCCTCGGAGTCCTCGAACACCACGCAGTCCTCCGGGGCGAAGCCCAGCTCGGCCGCGCCCTTCAGGAAGCCCTCGGGGTCCGGCTTGCCGGCGCTCACGCACTCCGCCGTCACGCGCACCCCCGGCACCGGCAGCCCGGCGGCGCCCAGCCGGGCCAGTGCCAGGGCCTCGTCGGCCGAGGTGACCAGGGCGTGCGGGAGGGCGGCGAGCGCCGCCATGAACGCGGGGGCACCGGCCACCGGGACGACGCCGTCGAGGTCGGCGGTCTCCTCGGCGAGCATCGCGCGGTTGTCCGCGAGGTTCTGCTCCATGGGGCGGTCCGGCAGGAGGGCGGCCATCGTCGCGTAGCCCTGCCGGCCGTGCACGACCTTCAGCGCCTCCTCCGGGTCGAGCCCGTGGCGCACGGCCCAGCGGCGCCAGCAGCGCTCCACCACCGCGTCGGAGTCGACGAGCGTGCCGTCCATGTCGAGGAGCAGGGCCCTCGTGGTCAGGGCGGCGGAGGCGGAAGCGGCGACCTGCATGGGCACTCTCCTGGGCAGGGGGAAGTACGAAGCGGCCCGCCCGCCGGTCAGGGAGTACGGGCGGGACCACTTTGTTCCCGCACTGTACAAAACAAAGGGCGCGCGGCGCCAGTCGCCGGAGCTATGGGGCTTATAGGTGATATGCCGAGCTGATCGAGGGGTCCGGGTCAGCGGCCGGACGTCTCGGCCTCCAGGGACGTCCGCGTCGCCGGGCCGTACACGCCCCGCGGGTCGCCGCTGATGCCGCGCCGCTCCTGGTAGGCGGCCACCGCCCGCTCGACGTTGTTGTCGTACTGCCCGTGCAGCGGCCCGCTGTACAGTCCCAGCTCCCGCAGTCGGTGCTGGAGGTCCCTGACCGCCTGGCTCCGGTCGCCGCGGCTCAGGCTCGTGCCGTCCGTCGTGGGCTCCTGCGTGGGGACGCCGCGCGTGGACTCCGTGCCGCTGTCCGGTCGCCCTGCCTGGGTGGGCAGCGCCTCGGGCGCCTCGGAGAGTGAGGCGGACGGCGACTCCGACCCCTGGGAGGCGGACGAGCCGGACGCGGACGGCGATGCGAGGTCCGTGGCGGACACGGACGCGCTCGCCTCCTCGGAGGGCGTCGCGACACTGCTCGGCCAGGGCGCGCCGCTCACGGAGGGCTCCGGGGCCAGCCGGTCCGCCGGCTCGTCGTCGTCGAACAGCCCGCCGGCGAACGCCGCCGTGCCGATCACGGCCACGACCGCCGCGGCCACCGCGATGGCGGCCGCCGGCCGGCGCGAGGCCGGGCGGCGTCCGTCGCCGGGCCCGTGCGGGTGTCCGTGGTCGGGTGTGACGTCCGGCGGGGCGGCGGACACCGCGGCCCGGACGTCCGGCAGGGAGAGCGACAAGGTCGACTCGACGTCCCCCTCCGCGCCGTACGCACCGGTGCCGGACAGGTCGGCGGGCGGAGCCTGCGGCGGGACCGGGCCCGCCTGCGCCTCCGGGGGCAGGGGGCCGGCCACGGGCTGCTCCGGCCGCGGGGCGTGCGGCGCCCCGCCCGCCGGCGAGCCCGCCCCCTCGTGCGGCGCCAGGGCCACGTACGGGCGTATCCGCAGCGGCTCGAATCCGCCCGCGGGTGACGCGGCTGCCCCCGTCACCGTCCCGGCGCAGGCACAGCCCGCACCGTACGGAGGTGCGGGTGTACCGCACTGCGGGCACACGTTTCCGGCCACTTGGGTCCCTCCCCTTGCCATCCCGCCCCCGTGAACTGGCAGCGATTATGCAGGCCACGGGTGACGTTCCCAACAGCTCGAACCGTGCTCAGCAGGCCATATCCGACCAGACCACCCACGATGGAGTGGGAATCAGCGAGGGAGGCGCCCATGACGCAGCACGTGCGCGGTTCGGCCACGACTCCCGGGCCGCGGCCGGGGCCGGGCGAAGGGCACGGGCGGCGTGCCGTCCTCGTGCCGATCGGCGCCCTGCTCCTCGGCATGCTGCTGGCCGCGCTGGACCAGACGATCGTCTCCACCGCCCTGCCGACCATCGTCAGCGAGCTGGGCGGCATGGACCATCTGTCGTGGGTCGTCACCGCGTACATGCTCGCGTCGACCGCCGCGACCCCCCTCTGGGGCAAGCTCGGCGACCAGTACGGCCGCAAAAAGCTCTTCCAGGCCGCCGTCGTGCTCTTCCTGATCGGCTCCGCGCTGTGCGGCATCGCGCAGGACATGCCGCAGCTCATCGCGTTCCGCGCGGTGCAGGGCCTGGGCGGCGGCGGGCTCATCGTGCTGTCGATGGCGATCGTCGGCGACCTCGTGCCGCCCCGGGACCGCGGCAGGTACCAGGGCGTGTTCGGCGCGGTCTTCGGCGCCACGAGCGTGCTGGGCCCCCTGCTGGGCGGGCTGTTCACCGAGCACCTGACCTGGCGCTGGGTCTTCTACGTCAACCTGCCCATCGGCGTCGTCGCCCTGTTCGTGATCGCCGCGGCGCTGCACCTGCCGGCCCACGGCACCCGCCACCGCATCGACTACCTCGGCACGTTCCTCATCGCCTCGGTCGCCACCTGTCTCGTCCTCGTGGCGTCCCTCGGCGGCACCACCTGGCCCTGGGACTCGGCGGGGATCATCGGCCTGGCGGTCCTCGGGGCCGTGCTGCTCGTGTGGTTCGTGTACGTGGAGGGGCGGGCGGCCGAGCCCGTGCTGCCGCTGAAGCTGTTCCGGATCCGCACCTTCTCGCTCGTCTCCGTCATCAGCTTCGTCATCGGCTTCGCGATGTTCGGCGCCATGACGTACCTGCCGACGTTCCTCCAGGTGGTCCAGGGCGTGTCCCCGACCATGTCCGGGGTGCACATGCTGCCGATGGTGCTCGGCATGCTGCTCACCTCCACCGCGTCCGGCCAGATCGTCAGCCGCACCGGCCGCTGGAAGGTCTTCCCCGTCGCGGGCACCGCCGTCACCGTCATCGGGCTGCTCCTGCTGCACCGCATGGAGCGGGACAGCGGCACGTGGGAGATGAGCGCCTACTTCTTCGTCTTCGGCGCCGGTCTCGGCCTCGTCATGCAGGTGCTGGTGCTCGTCGCCCAGAACGCGGTGTCGTACCAGGACCTGGGCGTCGCCACCTCCGGCGCCACGTTCTTCCGGTCGATCGGCGCGTCCTTCGGCGTGGCCGTCTTCGGCACGATCTTCACCAACCGGCTCACCGGCAAGCTCGCCGAGGCGCTCGCCGGGCAGGACGTTCCGCCCGGGGCCGACGCCCACGCCCTGGCGGCCGATCCGCGCGCCATCGCCGAGCTGCCCGCCGCGCTGCGCCCGGCCGCGCTGACCGCGTACGCCACGTCCATCACGGACGTCTTCCTGTACGCCTCGCCGATCGTCGTCCTGGCCTTCGTCGTCGCCTGGTTCCTGAGGGAGGACCGGCTGCGCGGCTCGGTCACCGCGCCCGAGCCCAGCGAGACCCTGGCCTCCAACCCGGTCCACCGCTCCTCGTACGACGAGTGCGCCCGCGCCCTGTCCGTGCTCGGCTCCCGGGAGGGCCGCAAGGCGGTCTACGAGCGGATCACCCAGCGGGCCGGCCTCGACCTGCTGCCCGCCTCCAGCTGGCTGCTGCTGCGCATCCGCCGGCACGGGGCGGTGGAGCCGGGGCGGCTGGCCGACACCACGCCCGTACCGCTCAGGGCGATCACCGAGGCGTCCCGCCAGGTCGAGGAGCGGGGCCTGGCCCGCCGCGAGGGCCTGCAGCTGATGCTCACCGACCGGGGCGTCGAGGCGGCCGGCCGGCTCGCCCACGCCCGCGAGGAGTCCCTGGCGGAACTGCTCGGCGACTGGTGGGGGCCGGACCGGCCGACGGACCTGATCAAGCTCGTCGAGGAGCTGACCGCCGAGCTGAGCGGCTCGGACCGGGAACGCCCCATGCCCGAGCCGCCCCGCGACCACCACGCGTAGGGGGTTCGGGGCGGCTGCTCTGCCCCCCGAACCTCCCGCTCCTCAGACGCCGGAGGGGCTGAATCTCGGCCCGTCCGGCGTTCGAGGACAAGAGCCGAAGGGGCGATACGGGGGTCCGGGGCCGGAGCCCCCGGCTTCGGGAAGGGGCGGGGTGGGGAAAACCCGCCGGACGTGGCTCAGGTGGCAGCCAGCTCCTTGCCGTACCAGATCTCCATGTACGGGCCTTCGCAGTACGCGGGGATCTCGGCGTAGCCGTGACGGGTGTACAGCGCGCGGGCCTCCACCAGGTCCAGCCGGGTGTTGAGGACCATGCGCCGGGCGCCCAGCTCCAGCGCCGCCGCCTCCAGCGCGGCCAGCAGCAGCGGAGCACCGCCCGTGCCGCGGAACGCGTGCCGCACGAAGACCCGGGTCAGCTCCGCCCGCTCGGCGTCCAGCAGCAGGACACCGCCGCACGCGGCCGGCTTGCCGTCGAACCTGCCGACCAGGAACTGCCCGGTGGGCGGGGTCAGAGCCTCGACGCCGTCGTGGGCGAGGCCCTCGTCGATCTCGGCCGCCGTCGCCGGGCGCCGCCAATACCGGCTGGCGACGTCGTCGTAGTAGTCGCGGCGCAGCGCCGTGGCGTCGGCCATGTCGTACCGCTCCGGGCGTATGTCCCAGTTCGCCGGCATGGCCTCAGGACACCACCCGGGCGATGAGGAGGCCGTCGTAGCCCTTCACGCCGACCGTCTGGACCGCCGTGCCGTCCAGCCGAGGGTCACGCGCGACCAGGTCGAACAGCTCGCGGGTCGCGAGGATCGCCTCGTCCGTGCTGTTCTCGTCGGCGATCGCGCCGCCGCGCACCACGTTGTCGACGACGATGACGCTGCCGGGCCGGGTCAGCTTCAGCGCCCACTCCACGTAGCGCGGGTTGTTGCGCTTGTCCGCGTCGATGAAGACCAGGTCGAAGGGGGCCACGCCCTCCTCGGCGATCCGCGGCAGGCTGTCCAGCGCCGCGCCCGTGCGCACCTCGGCCACCGCGTCGAGGCCCGCCCGCGCGAGGTTGCCGCGCGCCACGTCCGCGTGCGCCGGGTCGTACTCCAGGGAGATCAGCCTGCCGTCCTTCGGCAGGGCTCTGGCCAGCCAGATCGTGCTGTAGCCGCCGAGCGTGCCGATCTCCAGGACGGTGCGCGCCCCCTGGATGCGGGCCAGCAGGTGCAGCAGCTTGCCCTGGTTGGGGGCGACGGCGATCCGCGGCAGTCCGGCGGCGTCGCTGTCGTCGAGCGCGGCGGTCAGCGCCTCGTCGGCGGGGGCGAGCATCTGCGTGAGGTAGTCGTCGACGTCGTTCCAGCGGCTCTGGGGGTCCTGTGGATGAGTCATGGTCAGGAACGTAGCCCACACGGGGCCTTACCGGGGCTCGTGGCGGACGGGCAGTTCCTTGATGCCGTTGATCCAGGCGGACCGCAGGCGGCGGGGCTCGCCGGCCGGCCGCAGGTCGGGCAGCGCGTCGGCGATCGCCTGGAAGATCAGGTCGATCTCCAGCACGGCGAGCGACTTGCCGAGGCAGAAGTGCGGACCACCGCCGCCGAAGCCCAGGTGCGGGTTGGGGTCGCGGGTGATGTCGAACCGGCCGGGGCCGTCGAACACCTCCGGGTCGTGGTTGGCGGACGAGTAGAAGATGCCGACGCGGTCGCCCGCGGAGATCTTCTGCCCGCCCAGCTCCACGTCACGGGTCGCGGTCCGCTGGAAGGACACCACCGGGGTCGCCCAGCGCACGATCTCCTCGGCCGCCGTCGCCGGGCGCTCCCTCTTGTACAGCTCCCACTGGTCGGGGTGGGTGAGGAAGGCGTGCATGCCGTGGCTGATGGCGTTGCGGGTGGTCTCGTTGCCGGCCACCGCCAGCAGGATCACGAAGAAGCCGAACTCGTCGTTGGAGAGGTTCCCCTGGTCCTCCGCCGCCACCAGCCGGCTCACGATGTCCTGCGCGGGGCACTCCTTGCGGGCGGCGGCCAGGTTCATCGCGTACGCCACGATCTCCATGGCGGCCTCGGTGCTGACCTCCTCGGTCAGGGCGTACTCCGGATCGTCGTACGCGGCCATCTTGTTGGACCAGTCGAAGATCCGCGCCCGGTCCTCCTGCGGGACGCCGACCAGCTCGGCGATGGCCTGGAGGGGCAGCTCGACGGCGATGCGCGTGACGAAGTCGAACGTGCCGCCGCGGGCCCCGGCCTCGGCCGCGGCCGCCTCGACGATGGCGCGTGCCCGGGTGCGCAGGGCGCCCTCCAGGGACCGTATCGCCCGTGGGGTGAAGCCGCGCTGGACGATCTGGCGGACCCGGGTGTGCTCGGGCGGGTCCATGTTCAGCATGATCAGCCGCTGGGCGTCGATCTGGTCGCGGTGGATGGACTCGTTGAACCGGATGATCGCCGTGTTGGTGTACGAGGAGAACAGCTCCGGGTGCGTCGAGACGTACTTGACGTCGGCGTGCCGGGTCACCGCCCAGTAGCCCTCGTCGTCGAACCCGGCGATCCCGCGCTGCTGCGGCACCCACCGCACGGGAGCGGTGCGGCGCGCCTCGGCGAACTCCGGGAGGGGGACGCGGGACCGGAGGAGGTCGGGGTCCGTGAAGTCGAATCCCGGGGGGAGGTGGGGGCAGGACATCGGCGGCCCTCCGCATCTGACGTGTCCGGCCGGTCGCAGGCCGGCCGGGGATGATCTGACGGACCATCAGAATGTCTCGGCACCGTAGTGACGCCTCCCGCAAGTGGCAAGAGCCTTGCGTACCCGGGGTAGCACCTCCCAGACTGAGGGTTCACTAGAACGCGTACCAGTTCCGGTTTCCCCCATCCCCCCGCCCGGGCGCCGGGACGCCCCGCGGGAGCCAGGAGAGGACGCAGCTTCATGGCCGCGGAACCCGTCATCGTCGAAGCCGTACGCACCCCCATCGGCAAGCGCGGCGGCGCGCTCGCCAATCTGCACCCGGCCTATCTGCTGGGCGAGACCTACCGCGAACTCCTCGGCCGCGCGGGCATCCCCGCCGACTGCGTCGAGCAGATCGTCGGCGGCACCGTCACCCACGCCGGCGAACAGTCCATGAACCCCGCCCGCACCGCCTGGCTCGCCATGGGCCTGCCCTACGAGACGGCCGCCACCACCGTCGACTGCCAGTGCGGCTCCTCCCAGCAGGCCGCCCACATGGTCGCCAACATGATCTCCTCGGGCGTCATCGACATCGGCATCAGCTGCGGCGTCGAGGCCATGTCCCGCGTACCGCTCGGCAGCGGCTCCAAGCACGGCCCCGGCAAACCGTTCCCCGACGAGTGGAACGTCGACCTGCCCAACCAGTTCCAGGCCGCCGAGCGGATCGCCCGCCACCGCGGCCTCACCCGCGAACGCGTCGACACGCTCGGCCTGCTCTCCCAGCAGCGCGCCGCCACCGCCTGGGCCGAGGAACGCTTCAAACGCGAGACCTTCGCCGTGCAGGTCCCCACCGACGAGGCCGAACAGGCCGCCGGACAGGGCATGTGGCGGCTCGTGGACCGCGACGAGGGGCTGCGGGACACGTCCATGGAAGCCCTCGCCGGGCTGAAGCCCGTCATGCCCACCGCCGTCCACACCGCCGGCAACTCCTCGCAGATCTCCGACGGCGCAGCCGCCCTCATGTGGGCGTCCCGGCGGATGGCCCGCGCCCTCAAGCTCAGGCCGCGCGCCCGGATCGTCGCCCAGGCCCTCGTGGGCGCCGACCCGCACTTCCACCTCGACGGGCCCGTCGACGCCACCCGGGCGGTCCTCGGCAAGGCGGGGATGTCGCTGCGCGACATCGACCTCGTCGAGGTCAACGAGGCGTTCGGGGTGGTCGTCCTCAGCTGGGCGCAGGTCTTCGACCAGGACCTCGACAAGGTCAACGTCAACGGCGGCGCCATCGCGCTCGGCCACCCCGTGGGCGCGACGGGCGCCCGGCTCCTCACCACCGCGCTGCACGAACTGGAGCGGCGCGACCAGGAATTCGCCCTGATCACGATGTGCGCGGGCGGCGCGCAGGCGACGGGGACCATCATCCAGCGGCTGTAGCCGGGGCGTTCGCGCCTGCGGGTACGGGCCCGGGTACGGGGAAGGCCCCGGTGAGTTCCCTCACCGGGGCCTTCGCGACAAAGGGGCTGGCTCAGTACCAGTGGTTGGCCTGCCAGAACTGCCAGGCGCCGCACGGGCTGCCGTAGCGCTCGTTCATGTAGTCCAGACCCCACTCGATCTGGGTGGCCGGGTTGGTCTTCCAGTCCGAACCCGCCGACGCCATCTTCGAGGCCGGCAGGGCCTGGACCAGGCCGTACGCACCGGACGAGGCGTTCGTGGCGGTGTGGTCCCAGCCCGACTCGTGCTCAACGATCTTGCTGAAGCACTGGTACTGGCCCGCGGGGACCATCTTCTTGGCGATGGCCTGCGCGGAGGGGCTGGCGGCCGAAGCCGGGGCCGTCGCGCCGATCACCGCACCCGAGGCGCCGAGCAGCACGGCTGCGGCGGCGACGGCGGACTTGTTGCGGGCGGAGAGACGGCTGGCGATGGAGCGGAACACGTAAGAGACCTCACGTCGGGGACAGGGCTGTCGCAGGCATGCCGGAACCAAGGCCGGGGGACACCCGGTGTCTCGGGGAGGGCTTGCCATGGGCGCTTCGGAGGGACCGCGAGACGGTCTCGCTTCCGTCGCTGCCCGGCGACGTCATCCAGACAAGCAGGCCGGGCGGGCCGGTGCAACGCCCCCCAGTACGAGGCGCGGCCGGAGACCAGGGCCCCGACGGCCGCTCGCCGCGGGGCGAGCAGTGCAGGTCGGTACGGGAAGACCGCACCGGCCCGCAGGGCTACGACGCCCCTTCGTATGTGATCTGGGTCGCGTGGGGCGCCTCACCCTGAAACACCCCTAATGAGGCTTTTCGGCGCCTTCGAATGTGACCTGGGCCTCGAAGGAAGCCCGTCGAGTCGCACGCCGGAGCGCCTTCAGAACCGTCGATCCGATGGCCAGGGTCAGCACCACCGTCAGGGCCGCCCGCCCCGCGTCCCACCCCAGCGACGTCGCCGCGCAGTACGCCGCGAACCGCACCAGGTTCTCGTGGACCGGATCGCCCGGCTGGAACGAGACCCCGCCGCCCAGCCCCTGCAGCGTCACCCAGCCCTGGAGGTTCATGACCGTCCCGTACGCGAACGCCGCCACCGCCCCGTACGCCGCCAGCATCAGCAGCTCGCCCCGGCCCCGCAGCCGCTCCGGGCCCGGCAGCAGCCCGGCACCCAGCGCGAACCAGCCCATCGCCAGCATCTGGAACGGCATCCACGGCCCCACCCCGCCCGTCAGCAGCGCAGAGGCGAAGATCGTCACCGCGCCCAGCACGAACCCGAAGCCCGGCCCCAGCACCCGGCCGCTCAGCAGCAGCAGGAAGAACATCGGCTCCAGGCCCGCCGTCCCCGCGCCCAGCGGCCGCAGCGCCGCGCCCACCGCCGCCAGCACGCCCAGCATCGCCACCGCCTTGGCGTCCATGCCGCAGTCCGCGATCGCCGCCACCACCACCGCGATCAGCAGCGGCAGCAGCGCCGCCAGCAGCCAGGGAGCGTCCTGCGTGTGGGAGAGGTTCGCCCGCGTCACCTCGGCGTCCGCGAGCAGCGGCCAGCCGAACGCGACCACGCCGATCGCGGTGATCAGCCCGAGCGCCGCCACGGAACGCGGCCCCAGCCGCACGGGGCGTGCCGTCACAGCGCCGCCTCCACCTGCGCCACGGTCAGCCACGGCCGCGGCGCCAGGATCTTCGCGACCTGCGGGGCGAACGCCGGCGACGACACCACCACCTCGTGCGTCGGCCCGTCCGCCACGACCTCGCCGTCCGCGAGGATCACCACCCGGTGCGCCAGCTCCGCCGCCAGCTCCACGTCGTGCGTCGCCAGAAGGATGCCGTGCCCCTCCGCGGCCAGCCCGCGCAGCACACCGACGAGCCGGGCCTTCGCCGCGTAGTCCAGGCCCCGCGTCGGCTCGTCGAGCAGCAGCAGCGGCGGCCGCGCGGTCAGGACGACGGCCAGGGCCAGGGCCAGGCGCTGCCCCTCGGACAGGTCCCTCGGGTGCGTGTCGTCCGGTACGCCGGGAAGCAGCTCCGCCACCAGGTCCCGGCACGTTCCCGGCGCGGCGCCCGCGTCGGCGTCGGCCGCCGCGCACTCGGCGGCCACCGTGTCCGCGTACAGCAGATCGCGCGGCTCCTGGGGTACGAGGCCCACCTCGCGCACCAGGTCCCGCGGCGCGGTGCGGTGCGGGGTGCGGCCGCCGACCTCGACGCGGCCGGAGGCGGGCTCGACCAGGCCGGTCAGAGCGGCGAGCAGGGTGGACTTGCCGGCGCCGTTGCGGCCCATGAGGGCGACGGTCTGGCCCGCCGTGACGGTCAGGTCGATGCGGCGCAGCGCCTCGATCCGGCCCCGCCGCACCGCCAGGCCGGCCGCCCGCACTCGCTCCGCCGGCACCGGCTGTGCCCCATCCAGGTGCTCCCGCGCCGGTTCCGCCCCCGCCAGGCGCTCCCGCAGGGGTGCCGCCCGGCGGCGGGCGTCGCGCACCGTCAGCGGCGGCGGCGTCCAGCCCGCCACGCGGGCCAGGGCGACCACCGGCGGGTGCACCGGCGAGACCTCCATCACCTCGGCCGGCGGCCCCACGAGCACCGGCGCCCCCGGCGCCCGCAGCAGCGCGACCCGGTCCGCGTACTGGACCACCCGCTCCAGGCGGTGCTCGGCCATCAGGACCGTGGTGCCCAGATCGTGGACCAGGCGCTGCAGCACCGCCAGGACCTCCTCGGCGGCGGCCGGGTCCAGCGCGGACGTCGGCTCGTCCAGCACGAGGACCTTGGGATGCGGGGTGAGCACCGAGCCGATGGCGACGCGCTGCCGCTGGCCGCCGGACAGGGTGGCGATGGGCCGGTCCCGCAGGCCGGCGAGGCCCAGCAGGTCCAGGGTCTCCTCGACGCGCCGCCGCATCACCGCGGGCGCCAGCCCCAGCGACTCCATGCCGTACGCCAGCTCGTCCTCGACGGTGTCGGTGACGAAGTGGGCCAGCGGGTCCTGGCCGACGGTGCCGACGACATCGGCCAGTTCACGCGGCCGGTGCGTGCGCGTGTCCCGCCCGTCGACGGTGACCCGGCCGCGCAGCGTCCCGCCCGTGAAGTGCGGGACGAGCCCCGACACCGCGCTCAGCAGGGTCGACTTGCCGACGCCGGACGGGCCGACCAGCAGGACCAGCTCCCCTTCCGGGACGGTCAGGTCGACGTTCTCCACGATGGGCGCCGCGGCACCCTCGTACGTCACCGACACGTTCTCGAACCGGATCACCACGACTCCTTCGGCACGGGGGCCACGAACGCGGGCACCAGGCCCACCAGCACGGACAGCGCGGGCCACACGGGCAGCGCGGGCGTCACCAGCGGCGTGACGCCCGGGCGCAGCGCCTCGGGGGAGTGGCCGGACGCCATGATCATCAGGGCCGCCACGGCCACCCCGGACCCGGCGACCAGCAGGCTCCGCGGCCCCCACCGGTCGGGCCGGTAGCGGGTGCGCGGCGAACGGCGCCCGCCCAGCCACAGCCCGGCCACGGCCGCCACCAGCCCGGCGGCCACCAGCGGCAGCCCGTACCGGGCGCCCTCCGCCGTGAGCAGCCCGTACGCACCGGCGCAGATGCCCAGCAGCCCGCCCAGCGTGAGGACCGTCGTGGTGCGCCGCACTCCGGCCGGTACCGCCGCCGTGCGCCCGTAGCCGCGCGCGTCCATCGACGCGGCGAGCGCGACGGACCGCTCCAGTGCGCCCTCCAGCACTGGCAGGCCGATCTGGAGGACCGCCTTCACGCCGCCCGTCGGGCGCCCGCGCAGCCGCCGCACCGTCCGCAGCCGCGCCACGTCGGCGACCATGTTCGGCGCGAACGTCATCGCCACGACCACGGCGACCCCCACCTCGTACAGCGCGCCCGGCAGCGACTTCAGCAGCCGCGCCGGGTTGGCGAGCGCGTTGGCCGCGCCCACGCAGATCAGCAGCGTCGCCAGCTTCGCCCCGTCGTACAGCGCGAACACCAGCTGCTCGGCGGTGACCCGGCCGCCGATCCGGATGCCCTGCGCCCAGTCGGGCAGCGGCACCTCGGGCAGTGTGACCAGCACGTGCGTGCCGGGGATGGGCGAGCCGAGCAGCGTGGAGAACACCAGCCGGATCACGACGACCGCGAGGCCCAGCTTCACGAACGCCCCGTAGGAGCGGGCCCAGGGCGCGTCGGTGCGCCGCGCGGCCACCACGTATCCGGCGACGCCGACGAGCAGGCCGAGGAGCAGGGGGTTGGTGGTGCGGGACGCGGCGACGGCGAGCCCCAGGGCCCACAGCCACCACGCGCCCGCGTGCACGGCGTTGGAGCGGTGCGCCTCGGGAGCGCGCAGGGTCATCGCCGCCTCACCGGCGGCGCCGGCGGGCCTGTGCGACGGCGGCGGCGCCCAGGGCGAGGACGGCGGCCAGACCGGCGACGAGCCCGAGGGACGGCCCTTCGTCCGCCCGCGGCGCGCCGTCGCGGTCCGTCGCGGGAGCCGATGTCCGCGGCTTCGGGTCCTGTGCCGCGACCTGCTCGCCGCAGCCCTCGGCCGGGTAGCCGGCGATGGCGCACAGCAGCGCCTGGTTGTTGTAGCGCAGGGGCGCGGCGACCGCCGCCAGGGCCTCCGCGCCGGTGGCCTCGGGCCGGACCTGGGCGCACGCGGTGCGCGGGGCGGGCGGGGTCTCGCCGTCCGGGGCGTCGGCGGGTGTGCCGAAGTCGATGACGAGCGCGACCCGCTTGGTGCCCTCCTCGGCGGGGGTGCCCGCGCAGATCGCGGCGAAGTCGGGGGCCTCGCGCGGGCGGTCGGCGTCCTGGCTGTCGGCGCTGACCGCGAACCGGTAGCCGTGGACGTCGCCGTCGGCGGGCCGGGCGGTGGCGGGACCCTGTGTGGCGTACGCCCAGGCGGTGCCCTTGCCGCCGCCCTCCCAGAACGACCAGTAGCGGTAGCCGGCGGCGTGCGCGGGGCCCGCGCCGAGGAGGCTCAGCGCGGCGGCCGCCGCGACGACGAGCGGCAGGACGCGTGGCGTACGGGTCACGGCTTCGGCTTCCGCGTGCGGCCGTTGAGGAGGAAGCCGATGCCCATGCCGGCGACGAGGAGGACGCCGACGATCAGCCAGACGCCGAAGCCGGACTCCTCGTGCTTCTCCGCCTCCTCCCGGGCGCGGGACTCCGGCGTGGACGCCGGCTCCGGGCCGGTCGCTTCGAGCTGCCGCACGAGGTCCGTGCCGCCGAAGTCGCGGGCGTCCGCGCCCGCCGTGTGCGCGGCGAGGATCAGCTGCGCGTACGCGGCGGGGCCGCCCTCCTTGGCCCAGGCGGGGCCGTTGGCGCGCAGCCACGCGACGGCGCCCGCGGCCTCCTCGCCGTGGCCGGCGGCACCGAGGGCGATGACGGCGTCGGCGGTGTTGCCGACGTCGGGCTGGTCGGCGGGGGCGGTCGCGCCCGGCATGGGCGGCAGATTCAGGTGGCCCGTCTTCGCCAGCGCGGCGGCCAGGTGGGCGGCGCCGTTGCGCGCGGCCCGCTCGGCGGTCGGCTTGGCCGCGGTCTCGCAGGTGGGCTTCTGCTGCGGGGTCACGCCCTTCACCAGCAGGTGCTTGCCGAGCCCGGCGAGCACGGCCGCGGCCGTGGCGTCGTCGTTGGCGACGAGCGTGCCGTCCTTGGCGGGCTGGTAGGCGAAGGCACCGCCGCCGCTCTTGGCGTCGCAGGGCAGCGCGAAGGTGAGGAGCGCGTCGTACGGGGACTTGCCGCTGGCGGACCGCACCGTGCCGGGCTCCTGGCCTATGGCGGCGAGCGCGCTGACGACGAGGGAGGTGGAGTTGGCGTCGCTGGGGGAGCCGGGGTTGTAGCCCCAGCCGCCGTCGTGGTTCTGCGCGCCCTTCAGCCAGCGGGCGGCCCGCTCCATGGCCTGTGGCACCCGCTCCTCGTGGCTGTCGACGCCGTCGAGGGCCTGGAGGGCGACGGCGGTGGCGTTGGTGTCCAGCGGGGTCGCGGCAGCACAGGGCTTCGTGGCGTCCGCGCGGTACGCGGTGAAGCCGCCGTTGTCGCACTGCTGGCCCAGGAGCCAGCCGACGGCCTCGGGCGCCGGCTCGACGCCGGACACCTGCTGCGCCATGAAGGCGAGCGACTGCCGCCAGACGCCGTCGTAGGTGGGGTCCTTCGTGCCGTACAGCCCGGCCGGGAGCTTCGGTGCGGGGCCGGGCGACGGGGCCGCGGAGGCGGCGGGGGCGAGTGCGCCGGCGATGCCCGTGCCCAGCACGGCGACGGCGGCGAGCGCCGCGGCGCGGCGGCGGACGGTGGTCATGGCGGTGGCCTCCCTGGCGCCGGGCGCGGCGCACGGGGGGCACCAGGCTCGGCTCCGTATTCCTCGACGGTGCCGGTCACCGGCGGGCTGCCGGTGACGCGAGCCGGTCACGACCCGGTACGGGGCAGTCCGGCTCACCACGGGTCTGTGGCTGACGGTTGCGGGTCAGCGCCGGATTTGCACCGGCTTCCCCCCGTACGGGCATGAAGCGACGCCGACACTCTACCCGTGGGTCACCAGGCTGATTTCAGCCCGTCCGGCGTTTGAGGACGAGCGCCGGAGGCGGGATGCGGGGGGCTGGGGCAGAGCCCCCGGTTCCGGGAGGGGGCGGGGGAGAGGTCCGCCCCCGCCCGGCAGCCGTCAGGCCGCGCGGTACGCGACGGGGCCGGCACCGGGGACGGGCTCGGCGCGGCCGCGCTTCACCAGGTGCCGCAGGTGCGCCTCCGCCTCGGCGACGGCGATGGTGCGCGAGCCGTACGGGATCTCGTCCCAGGGGCGGTTCCACTCCATGCGCTCGGCGAGCTCCCACGGGGTGAGCGGTGTCGTGAGCAGCGCGTGCAGCGCGGCCAGCCGGGACTCGTGGTGGGCGAGCAGCTCCCGCACGCGGGCGGCGGCGCCGGCGAACGCGTGCTGGTGCGCCGGGAGGACCTCGGCGACGCCGAGGCGGCCGATGCGCTCCAGCGAGTCGAGGTAGTCGCCGAGGGGGTCGGTGACCGTGGTGTCCTCCGGGTCCTCGTACAGCCCGATGTGCGGGGTGATGCCCGGCAGCAGGTGGTCCCCCGAGAACAGCCGTCCGCCGCCCGGGAGTCCGGCCGGGTGCTCCTCCTCCAGGTGCAGGCAGACGTGGCCCGGGGTGTGGCCGGGCGTCCAGACGGCGCGCAGCCTGCGGCCCGGCAGGTCCAGCAGTTCGCCGGGGACGATGTCCCGGTCGGGCAGCGCGGGGCGCAGGCCGGGCAGGTCGCCGCCCCGGCCGGTGGCGGCGGCCTGCCGCAGGGGCGCGGTGTGGGCGTCCGGTGCGCCGGCCGCGGCCAGCTTGTCGGCCAGGTAGCGGAGCCACGAAGTCGGCGGGGCGGTCCGGGTGCGGCGTACGACGGCGGTGTCGGCGGGGTGCAGGGCGATCCAGGCGCCGGACGCCTCGCGGACGCGGCCGGACAGGCCGTGGTGGTCCGGGTGGTGGTGGGTGACGACGACGCCGTGGACGTCGGCGACGCGGGTGCCGAGCGCGGCGAGCCCGGCGGTCAGGGCGTCCCAGGAGGCGGGGTCGTCCCAGCCGGCGTCGATCAGGACCGGGCCGCGGTCGGTGTCGACGACGTGGACGAGGGTGTGGCCGAGCGGATTGTCCGGGATGGGCACGGCCACGCTCCACACGCCGCCGCCGTGATCGGTCGTCGTCATCCTGATCTCCCCCCGCAGGAGCGGCAGTTCGCGGCCGTTGCCCACTATAACGAGAACTGGTATCAGTTCTGAAACACCGTCAGAAAATCGGGAGGCGGTCCTCATGGCGGGACTGGTGGAGCACCGGCAGCTGTTCATCGGCGGGCAGTGGACCGATCCCCTCGGCGAGGACGTCATCGACGTCGTCTCGCCGCACACCGAGGAGGTCGTCGGCCGCGTCCCGCACGCCTCCCGCGCCGACGTCGACCGGGCGGTCGCCGCCGCCCGCCGCGCCTTCGACGACGGCCCGTGGCCCCGCATGAGCCTGGACGAGCGCATCGCCGTCGTCGGCCGGATCAAGGACGCGATCGCCGTACGGCACGAGGAGATCGCCCGCACGATCAGCACGCAGAACGGCTCCCCGTACGCGTGGAGCGTCCTCGCCCAGGCCCTCGGCGCGATGATGGTGTGGGAGGCGGCGATCACCGTGGCCCGCGACTTCCCGTACGAGGAGCGGCGCTCCGGCGTCCTCGGACCGATCCTGGTCCGCCGCGAACCGGCCGGCGTGGTCGCCGCCGTCGTGCCGTGGAACGTCCCGCAGTTCACGGCCGCCGCCAAGCTGGCCCCCGCGCTGCTCGCCGGGTGCACGGCCGTGCTGAAGCCGGCGCCGGAGACCCCGCTCGACGCGTACCTCCTCGCGGAGATCGCCCGGGACGCCGGGCTGCCCGAGGGCGTCCTCTCCATCCTCCCGGCCGGCCGGGAGACCGGCGAGTACCTGGTCGGCCACCCGGGCGTCGACAAGGTGTCCTTCACCGGCTCGGTCGCGGCGGGCAAACGCGTCATGGAGGTCGCCTCCCGCCACCTCACCCGCGTGACCCTGGAACTGGGCGGCAAGTCGGCGGCGGTGATCCTGCCGGACGCCGACCTCGACGCGGCCGTCGCCGGGATCGTCCCCGCGGCGTGGATGAACAACGGCCAGGCCTGCGTCGCCCAGACCCGCATCCTCGCCCCGCGCTCCCGCTACGACGAGTTCGCCGAGGCGTTCACGGCGGCGGCGTCCGCACTGGTCGTCGGCGACCCGCTGGACCCGGCGACCCAGGTCGGCCCGCTGGTCGCCGAGCGCCAGCGGCGCCGCTCGCTCGACTACATCCGCACCGGGCAGGAGGAGGGCGCCAAGCTCCTCACCGGCGGTGGCCGCCCACCGGCCCTGGAGCGCGGCTGGTACGTGGAGCCCACCCTCTTCGGCGACGTCCGCAACGGGATGCGCGTCGCCCGCGAGGAGATCTTCGGCCCGGTGATCTGCCTCCTCCCGTACGACGACGAGGCCGAGGCGCTCGCGATCGCCGACGACTCCGAGTACGGGCTGAGCGGCAGCGTCTGGACGGCCGACACCGAGCGCGGCATCGACTTCGCCCGCCGCGTGCGGACCGGCACGTTCAACGTCAACACCTTCAGCCTGGACATGCTCGGCCCGTTCGGCGGCTACAAGAACTCCGGCCTGGGCCGGGAGTTCGGCCCCGAGGGGTACGCCGCCTACCTGGAGCACAAGATGATCCACCTGCCGGCCGGGCACGGGGCGGAGGAGGAGTGAGCGGGGAGCGCTGGCACGTCGAGGTCGACCGGAGCGTGTGCATCGGCTCGGGCATGTGCACCGGCCACGCCCCGCACGCCTTCCGCCTCGACCCGGCCCGCCAGTCCCACCCCCGGAGCGCCGACGCGTCCCCCGACGACGCGGTCCTGGCGGCGGCGGAGAACTGCCCGGTGGAGGCGATCGCCATCACACTCCACGGCACGGGCGAGACGGTGTTCCCGCCCGACGAGTGACGCCGTCGGGCGGGACCGCGCTACTGCCAGGAGGCCAGGGCCCGGGCGACTGCCCGCAGGTCCGCCTCCTGGGAGCGGATGGCGCCGGCCAGAGCGTGCACCTGCTCGGGCTTGGGATCCACCGGCTGCTCGGACGCATCCAGATACAGCGCGGTGCAGGCCCAACCGATCACCGCGTTGTAGTCGGCGAAAGGCCGTAGCAGCAACGCCGTATGGAAGAACGTGGCCGCACGGGCGGCCGGTTCCTCGTAATAGAGCTGGCCATGGGGCTGCTCGTAGAGATGGCGGCCGGCCATCAGATTGAGGGCACCCCAGTCGGCGATGGGCGTGTTGAGGGGGGACACGCGAGTCTGGACGTCGAGGACCCATCCCGCGTCGACGCGGATGATGTGGTTCAACGCTGCCCCTCGGGCATGTCCTTGAAAACGTCCAGTGCCCAGGCGACCGTCTCGTCCGCGTTCCTGAGGAACGCCGCGCGCTGCGCGTCCGCGACGATTATGTCGTGGGCGTGCGCGCGCATCGACTTGCCGAGCGAGGCGGCGTGCGCCTTTGCCTCGGCCAGCTCTTCCTCGGTGAACTCCACTGTGATCATCGGCATGACATCGATGCTAGCAACGGTGAAATCGTTGGTGATGGCATCGGTCAAGCGTGCATTGACGCCTGGTGGCCGTCCGGCCGGCTCAGACGCTTGTCCATGCGTACGATGATCACTCGATCAGGCGGCACGCCGTTTCGATGTCGACCCTGACCTGGGCGATCGACGCCCGCCCGGACAGCCAGGTGATGAGCGCCGAATGCCAGGTGTGCTCGATCACCCGTACCGCCGAGAGCTGCTCCGGCGTCGGGTGCTCCAGGCCCATCGCGTCCAGGATGATCGCCGTCGTCTGCCGCGACACCGTGTCCACCTCGGCGCTCACGCTGCGGTCGGCGAACGTCAGCGCCCTGACCATCGCGTCCGCGAGCTGCGGCTCGCGCTGGAGGCTGCGGAAGGCGCGCATCAGCGTCTCGGCGACCCGTTCCGCCGCCGTCTCGCCGGCCGGCGGCCGCTTGCGCAGCGTCGTGTGGAGCCGGTCCAGCTGGTCCTGCATCGTCGCGACGAGCAGGTGGATCTTGGAGGGGAAGTAGCGGTACAGCGTGCCCAGCGCCACCTCGGCCGCCTCCGCGACCTCCCTCATCTGGACCGCGTCGAACCCGCCCCGGCCGGCCAGCTCGGCGCTGGCGTGCAGGATGCGGCGACGGCGTGCCTCCTGCCGTTCGGTCAGGGGCGGAGCCGCCGGCCTGCCTTCCACTGTCATAGGTCCCCGTCGTGACGCGTGCCGTACCGGTGGTGCGCGACAGTATGGCCGGGCCCCCGCCGTGGCGCGAATCACCTGATCCAGCCCTTACAGCGGCGCTACCTGCCGGTAGATTCGAAGCTCTTGAACGATCAAGAACGATCAAGTCTGGAACTTGTTCTAGATTAGCGCGACCGGTTACGCTCCGCCGAAACGTAAGCCGAAGGGGGCCGCGAGTGACCGCAGAGGCCATGGAGGCAAGCCCCCGCGTGGGGCCGGCGGCCGCCGACGGAGACCGTCCGCTGCGCATCGCGCTCCTCACCTACAAGGGCAACCCCTTCTGCGGCGGCCAGGGCGTCTACGTGCGCCACCTCTCCCGCGAGCTGGCCCGCCTCGGCCACCGCGTCGAGGTCATCGGCTCCCAGCCCTACCCGGTCCTCGACACCGTCGGCGACGGCGTCACCCTCACCGAGCTGCCCAGCCTCGACCTCTACCGCCAGCCCGACCCGTTCCGCACCCCGAAGCGCGACGAGTACCGCGACTGGATCGACGCCCTGGAGGTCGCCACCATGTGGACCGGCGGCTTCCCCGAGCCGCTGACCTTCTCCCTGCGCGCCCGCCGCCTCCTCGCGGCCCGCCGCGGCGACTTCGACGTCGTCCACGACAACCAGACCCTCGGCTACGGGCTGCTCGCCCCGCTCGGCGCCCCCCTGGTCACCACGATCCACCACCCCATCACCGTCGACCGGCAGCTGGAGCTGGACGCCGCCCAGGACTGGAAGCGCCGCGCCTCCGTCCGCCGCTGGTACGCCTTCACGCGCATGCAGAAGCGCGTCGCGCGCCGCCTGCCCTCCGTCCTCACCGTCTCCGGCTCCTCCCGCCAGGAGATCGTCGACCACCTCGGCGTACGCCCCGACCGCATCAGCGTCGTCCACATCGGCGCCGACACCGACCTGTGGTCGCCCGACCCGTCGGTCGCCGAGGTGCCCGGCCGGATCGTCACCACCTCCAGCGCCGACGTCCCCCTCAAGGGTCTCGTCCACCTCGTCGAGGCCCTCGCCAAGCTGCGCACCGAGATCCCCGACGCCCACCTCGTCGTCGTCGGACGGCGCGCCGAGGACGGCCCCGTGGCCCGCACCATCGAGAAGTACGGCCTCGAAGGCGCCGTCGACTTCGTCAAGGGCATCACCGACGCCGAACTCGTCGACCTCGTCCGCAGCGCCCAGGTCGCCTGCGTCCCCTCCCTGTACGAGGGGTTCTCGCTGCCCGCCGCCGAGGCCATGGCCACCGGCACGCCCCTCGTCGCCACGACCGGCGGCGCCATACCCGAGGTCGCCGGACCCGACGGCGAGACCTGCCTGGCCGTCCCGCCCGGCGACGCGGGCGCCCTCGCGACGGCCCTCGCCCGCCTGCTCGGCCCGGGCGGCGAGGAACTGCGCACCCGCCTCGGCGCGGCCGGCCGCGCCCGGGTGCTGGACAGGTTCACCTGGGCCCGCGCGGCCCAGGGCACGGCGGAGCTGTACCGCGCGGCCATCGCCGCCCGCCCGGCGCCCCGCGGGGCCGCCAGGTGAGCCCCGCACCCCTCCCGGTCCCCACCCCCGCCCCATCCGAAAGCAGGCCGACCCCGTGCTGACCGTCGACTTCACCCGCTTCCCGCTCGCCCCCGGCGACCGTGTGCTCGACCTGGGCTGCGGAGCGGGACGGCACGCCTTCGAGTGCTACCGGCGCGGCGCGCAGGTCGTCGCCCTGGACCGGAACGGCGAGGAGATCCGCGAGGTCGCCAAGTGGTTCGCCGCCATGAAGGAGGCCGGCGAGGCCCCGGCCGGCGCGACCGCCACGGCCATGGAGGGCGACGCCCTCAACCTGCCCTTCCCCGACGCGTCCTTCGATGTCGTCATCATCTCCGAGGTGATGGAGCACATCCCGGACGACAAGGGCGTCCTCGCCGAGATGGTCCGCGTCCTCAAGCCCGGCGGCCGCATCGCCGTCACCGTCCCCCGCTACGGCCCCGAGAAGGTCTGCTGGGCGCTCTCCGACGCCTACCACGAGGTCGAGGGCGGCCACATCCGCATCTACAAGGCCCACGAACTGCTCGGGAAGATCCGCGAGGCGGGCCTGCGCCCGTACGGCACCCACCACGCGCACGCCCTGCACTCCCCGTACTGGTGGCTCAAGTGCGCCTTCGGCGTGGACAACGACAAGGCGCTGCCCGTCCGCGCGTACCACAAGCTCCTCGTCTGGGACATCATGAAGAAGCCCCTGGCGACCCGGCTCGCCGAGCGGGCCCTCAACCCGGTCCTGGGCAAGAGCTTCGTCGTCTACGCGACGAAGCCGCACCTTCCGGCGGGCGCCGCGCAGTGACGTCGCCCGAGCGCACCGAACTCCTCACCCTGCCCGGCGTCCTGACCGCCGAGCAGGCCGCCCGCACCGTCGCCGGCATCCTCGCCGTCCAGCGCGACAGCGGAGCCATCCCGTGGTTCCGCGGCCACCACCTGGACCCGTGGGACCACACCGAGGCCGCCATGGCCCTGGACGTGGCCGGCGAGCACACCGCGGCCGCCCGCGCCTACGAGTGGCTGGCCCGCCACCAGAACGCCGACGGCTCCTGGTACGCCGCCTACCACGACGGGGAGGCCGACCGGCCGACCGACCTCGGCCGCGAGACCAACTTCTGCGCGTACGTCGCGGTCGGCGTCTGGCACCACTACCTCGCCACCGGCGACGACGCGTTCCTCGACCGCATGTGGCCCGTCGTCCACGCGGCGATCGAGTTCGTGCTGCGCCTCCAGCAGCCCGGCGGCCAGATCGGCTGGAAGCGCGAGGCCGACGGCACCCCGGTGACGGACGCCCTGCTGACCGGCAGCTCCTCCGTCCACCAGGCGCTGCGCTGCGCCCTCGCCATCGCCGAGGCCCGCGAGGAGCCGCAGCCCGACTGGGAGCTGGCCACGGGCGCCCTGGCCCACGCCGTCGCCCACCACCCGGAACGCTTCCTCGACAAGAGCCGCTACTCGATGGACTGGTACTACCCGGTCCTCGGCGGCGCGGTCACGGGCGCGGCCGCCAAGGAGCGCATCGAGAGCCGCTGGGACGAGTTCGTGGTCCCGGGCCTGGGCGTGCGCTGCGTCGTCCCCAACCCGTGGGTCACGGGCGGCGAGAGCTGCGAACTCGCCCTCACGCTCTGGGCCATGGGCGAGTCCGACCGCGCCCTGGAGATCCTCCAGTCCATCGGCCACCTGCGCGCCGAGGGCGGCATGTACTGGACGGGCTACGTCTTCGAGGGCGAGGGCGACACCGGCCCGGCCGTCTGGCCCGAGGAACTGACCACCTGGACGGCCGGCTCCCTGCTCCTGGCGGTCGCCGCCCTGGGCGGCGACGAGGCGACAACGGCGGTCTTCGGGGCCGAACACCTCCCGAAGGGCCTGCTGCCGGACTGCTGCTGACCTTCGGCGTTCCGCCGCTGTACCGCCGTTCCGTCGTTGTGGGCACAACGACGGAACGGCCCCAGCCGGGCGCCTCAGCCGTTCAGTTCCGCCAGTACCCGCAGCGTCGCCGGGTCCGGGCCGGTGACCAGCACATCGGTGACCGGCCCGGCACGCCACAGCTCCAGCCGCTCGGCGATCCGCCCGCGCGGCCCGACCAGCGAGATCTCGTCCGCGAAGGCGTCCGGTACGGCCAGCACGGCCTCCTCGCGCCGCCCCGCGAGGAACAGCTCCCGGACCCGCCCGGCCTCCTCCCCGTACCCCATGCGCGCCATCAGCTCCGCGTGGAAGTTGCGGGTCGCGTGCCCCATGCCCCCGATGTAGAAGCCGAGCATCGCCTTCACGGGCAGCAGCCCCTCCGCGACGTCGTCGCACAGCCGGGCCCGCACCAGCGGGGCGACGACGAACCCCTCGGGGGCGCCGGACAGAGCCTCCTCGTACAACTCCGTGCGGAACGGCGACCAGTACAGGGGCAGCCAGCCGTCCGCGATCCGCACGGTCTGGGCGACGTTCTTGGGGCCCTCGGCGCCCAGCAGCACCGGCAGGCCGGGGCGCAGCGGGTGCGTGATCGGCTTGAGTGCCCGCCCGAGGCCCAGCCCGTCCGGGCCCGTGTACGGGACGGGGTGGAAGCGGCCGTCGAGCGTCACGGGCGCCTCGCGGCGCAGGACTTGGCGCACCACCTCCACGTACTCGCGGGTCGCGGTGAGCGGGGAGCGCGGGAAGGGCCGCCCGTACCAGCCCTCCACCACCTGCGGTCCGGACAGGCCGAGGCCCAGCAGCACGCGCCCGCCCGACAGGTGGTCCAGTGTCAGCGCGTGCATCGCGGTGGCCGTGGGCGCCCGCGCCGCCATCTGCGCGACGGCGGTGCCGAGGCGGATCCGGGAGGTGTGCGCGGCGATCCACGTCAGCGGCGTGAACGCGTCGGAACCCCATGACTCCGCCGTCCACACCGAGTCGTACCCGAGCCGTTCGGCCTCGCGGGCGAGGGCGAGGTGGGCCGGGTCGGGGCGGCGGCCCCAGTAGCCGAGTGCGAGCCCGAGCCGCATGGCACACCCCCGCGAAGAGTTGACGCACCGTCAGATGGCCTCGACCGTCCGACGGTACGACAACGGCCCCCCGCCCGGAAGGGCGAGGGGCCGTCGAACGGAAGCGAGGCGTCAGCCGCGCTGGATGCCCGTCGTGTCCTGCAGGACGCCACGGCGGCCGTCCTGCGTCTGCGCCACCAGCGCGGCACCGCGCTGCTCGACCGCCAGGTACCAGTTGCCCGGCGTCAGCTCGGCGATCGGCGTCGGCGAGCCGTCCTCCCCGTACAGCGGACGGGCCACCGGCACGGCGAACCAGAACGCGGTGAAGTCGCCCGCCGGCGCACCCTGCTGGGCCGTGGCCGCCGCCGGGTCACCCTGCGGCTGCGGGGCCGGCTGGGCGTCCGCGGGACCCGGCTGCGCGGGCTGGCCCGGCTGGCCACCGCCCGGGTAGCCGTAGCCGCCACCGGCCGTACCGCCCGCCGGGGCGCCCGGGTAGCCGTAGCCGGCACCCGGCACGCCCGGCTGGCCCGGGTACGGCTGCGGGGCCTGCGGGCGCGGCGCGCCCATCAGCGGGGCCTTCAGCGCGCCCACGAGCGGCGACGCCACGGCACCGACGGCCAGCGCGATCGTCGCGAGCAGGCCCAGGATCATGCCGGCACCGGCCGAGGACATGTCGATGATGGTCCAGAAGGCCGTCCACAGCGAGAAGATGGTCAGGGCGACGCCGAACTGGCCCAGGTCCAGGCCGGCGACCTTGCGGCCCGGCATGCCGCGGCTGACCACGATCAGCACCGCGCCGATGACACCGGCGAGGAACATGCTCATCAGAAGGCCGAGGCTGTCCCAGGCGTTGGCCCGGTCGAAGTTGGAGCAGTCGACGCCCGTGGGGCACTCGTAGCTGCTCAGGCCGAGGAACGAGGCGATGAACAGCACCACCGCTGCTCCGATCACCACGCCATCGCCTCGAGTGAGGGAGCGGATGTTCACGTGAAAAGTCCTTCGTCGGTTCGTGTCGTCGTCGTCAGGGGTGGCGCGAAGCACGGGGGGCGGCCCCATCGTAGTGACGAATGTATCGTCCGCCTGACCTACCCGAGCAGGTAGGTGCTGATGCCGTCCGCCAGTCCCCGGGCTGCTTTCTGCCGCCACGCCGCGTTCGTGAGCAATGCGGCGTCCTTCGGGTCACGCATATTGCCGCATTCGACGAACACCTTGGGCACGGTCGACAGATTGAGTCCCCCGAGATCGTCCCTGACGTCCAACCCGGAACCCCCACCGAGGTAGTTGGCGGGGGCCGTGCCGGTCGCCCGGCCGAACGCCTCGGCGATGTGCCCGCCGAGCGTACGTGACGGGCCGACGATCGGTGCCGTGTCCGCCCCGCCGCCCTTGACCAGCGCGGGAAGGATCACATGGAAGCCGCGGTTGCCGACCGCGGAGCCGTCCGCGTGGACGGAGACGACGGCGTCGGCCTGCGCGCGGTTGCCGATCCGGGCCCGCTCGTCGATGCACGGCCCGAAGGGGCGGTCGGCGTCGTGCGTGAGGACGACGGTCGCGCCCCGCTCGCGCAACAGGTCGCGAAGACGGTGTGAAACATCGAGGGTGAATGCGGCCTCGGTGTAGCCGTTCTGCGTGGACGTACCGGTGGTGTCGCATTCCTTGCGATTGGTGCCGATATCGACCTTCTGATTGATCTCGTCGGCGTGCTGAAAATTCCCCGGATTGTGACCTGGGTCGACCACCACGACCTTCCCGGCGAGCGGGAGCCGGGGCGCGGGGGTCCCGGACGGCGTGGCGGGGGCGGACGTCGTCGCGGAGGGGGCGGGGGCCGGCCGGCCGTTCGCCGAGCCGTCGGCGGCCGTCGTCCAGACCAGCCAGCCGGCGAGCGCGGCGGCCACGGGCACGGCGGCCACGAGCACGCCCCGGCGTCGCTTACGGGTGTCGTCGTCGTACACGCGGGCGAGCCTAGGCGCTCGGCGTCAGATTCCGGCGCCTGTACGGCGCAGGACACGCAGCGAGTCCGTCGCGGAGACCTCCGTGAAGGCGCCCGACTCCAGCGCCCGCAGGTAGATCCGGTACGGCGCCTGGCCGGTGAACTCGTCCACCGGGTCCGGGAACACGTCGTGGATGACCAGCAGCCCGCCCTCGGCGACGCGCGGCGCCCACCCCTCGTAGTCGTTCGTGGCGTGCTCGTCGGTGTGCCCGCCGTCGATGAACACGAGCCCCACCTCGCCCGCCCACACCTTCGCCACCTGCGGCGACCGTCCGACGACGGCGATGACGTACGGCTCCAGACCGGCCTTGTGCAGGGTCCGCCGGAACGTCGGCAGCGTGTCCATCAGCTTGACCTCCGGATCCACCACCTCCGGGTCGTGGTACTCCCACCCGGGCTGCTGCTCCTCGCTGCCCCGGTGGTGGTCCACGGTCACCGCCACGGTGCCCGCCCGCCGCGCGGCGTCGGCCAGCAGGATCGTGGACCGCCCGCAGTACGTCCCGACCTCCAGCAACGGCAGCCCGAGCGCGCCGGCCTCGACGGCCGCGGCATACAGCGCCAGCCCTTCCCCCACGGGCATGAACCCCTTGGCCGCCTCGAAGGCGGCGAGCGTCTTCGCCTCGGGCGCGGGCGCGGCGGCCATGGTTCCTCCGGTGGGATCGGGAGCGTGTCTACTCGGCGGTCACATCGTAGGCGGGCCCGTTTCGGCCTTGTCGTCGCACTCGAACCAGACCGTCTTGCCGTCGGGCAGCCGCGTCACACCCCACCGGTCCGTCACCGCCTCCACCAGCAGCAGCCCGCGCCCGCCCTCGCTCAGCCCGTCGTACGGCCGCGCCGGCAGCGCGGGGCGTTCGTCCCTGTCCGAGACCTCCACGCGCAGCACGCCCTGCCCCCGCAGGATGATCGTGCCCGCCCACCGGCCGGGCACGTGACGGACGACGTTGGTGGCCAGCTCGGTGAGCGCCAGCTCGGCGGCCTCGGCGACCCCGGTCATGCCCCAGCTCGCCAGCAACATCCGCAGCACGCGCCGCAGATGCCGCACGGAATGCTCACCGAGCGTGAAAGCCATCCGGTAGCAGTCACCGATTTCGCCCGGAGCGGGGTCAGTTACGTGATTCATGTCACCAGCGTGGAGTGGTGTGGTTACGCTCGGCTACGGACCGAAAGGAACGCCGCAAGGCGTTGGCTTGGGGGTGACCGCTGCGTGGTCAACATCCGTGATCTCGATCCCAGCGCTTCCCCGCTGGACTACTACGGCTCCGAACTCCGCCGCCTGAGAGAGGCGGCCGGGCTCAGGCAGAGCCAGTTGGGCGACATCATCTTCTGCACCGGCTCCCTGATCGGACAGATCGAGACGGCGAAGAAGGTGCCGACGCGGGAGTTCTCGGAACGCCTGGACGCCGCGCTCGGCACGGACGGGACGTTCTCCCGACTGGTGGGGCTGGTACTGCGCAGCCAGCTGCCGACGTGGTTCCAGGCGTATGCGGAGATGGAGGCGCGGGCGGCGTACATCTCCACGTACCAGGCGCAGTTGGTGTACGGGCTGTTGCAGACGGAGGAGTACGCGAGGGCGGTGTTGGCGACGGGCTTGCCGGACAACCTCGAAGATCTGGTGGCCGCTCGGGTGGAACGACAGCGGATACTCCGTCGGGAGCAGCCGCCCATGACGTGGGTGGTGTTGGATGAGGCCGCACTGTACCGCCCGATCGGCGGCCGGGAGGTCATGCGAAACCAACTCGCTCACTTGTTGAGCTTCCGCCGGGAGCGCTGGGTCAGGATCCAGGTACTTCCCTTCGGGGCTGGTGAACATGCAGGCCTGATCGGCTCATTCAACGCCCTTCGCTTCGACGATGAGCCGGAGATCGTCTACACGGAGGACCTGATCTCGGGGCACATGACGGCCAACCCCGACACTGTCAAGGAAGCCGCTCTTCGTTACGCTCACGTGCAGGCCGCCGCGCTCTCCGTGGAGGACTCGGCGGCACTGATCGCCCGCGTAATGGAGGAACGTTATGGGCACCAGCCAGGATCTGACCAACGCGCGGTGGCGTAAGTCCAGCTACAGCGGAAACACTGGCGGCGACTGCGTCGAATGTGCCCCGCTCGGCGCCGCCTGGCGCAAGTCGTCGCACAGCGGCGGCACCGGCGGTGATTGCGTCGAGGTCGCCGCGCAGCCCTGTCGTATCGCCGTCCGGGACTCCAAGAACCCCGGCGGCTCCATCTTCGCCGTCGCCCCGGCCGCCTTCGCGGCCTTCGTCACGGCCGCAGCCGAGGGCGACCTCGGCATCTGAGTCCTAGGACTTCGGACCTCGGGCCCGTACGTCGAAATCCGGATGTACGGGCCGCGAGGCGGCTGCGACCATGACAGGCATGGCCCAAGCCCGGACAGACATAGCCGCAGCCCCCGCCCCCTCCACCGCACGCCCCACCCGTACCTGGGCGGTCGTCTTCGCCGCCTGTGCCGGGACGTTCCTCGTCGTCCTCGACGTCTCCGTCGTCAACGTCGCCCTGCCGTCCATGCGCGCGGACCTGGGCATGTCGGCGCAGGCGTTGCAGTGGGTGGTGAACGCCTACTCGATCGCGTTCTCCGGGTTCATGCTGCTCGGCGGACGGGCCGCCGACCTGTTCGGGCGCAAGCGGATGTTCCTGCTGGGCCTCGGGCTGTTCACCGCGGCCTCCGTCGCCGGTGGCCTCGCGCAGGAGGGCTGGCAGCTGCTCGCGGCGCGGGCCGTGCAGGGTCTCGGCGCGGCCGTGCTCTCGCCGGCGACGCTCACCATCGTGACCAGCGCCGTGCCGGAGGGCCCGGCGAGGACGCGGGCCATCGGCACCTGGGCGGCGGTCGGCGCGGGCGGCGGCGCGGCGGGCGGACTGGTGGGCGGGCTGATCACCGACCTCCTGTCCTGGCGCTGGGTGCTCCTCATCAACGTCCCTGTCGGTGTCCTGGTGCTGGTCGCCGCCGCCGTGTGGGTGCGGGAGAGCCGTACGGGCGCGGGGCGCCGCCTCGACCTGCCGGGTGCGGTCCTCGTCACGGGCGGCCTGGCCGCGTTCGCGTACGGCGTCGTCGAGACCGAGCGGGCCGGCTGGACCGCCCCGGGCACCCTGCTGCCGCTGGGCGCGGGCCTGGTGCTGCTGGCCGCCTTCGTGGCCGTGGAGGCCCGGACGAAGGAGCCGCTGATGCCGCTGAAGGCGTTCCGGGCGCGGGCGGTGTCGGCGGCCAACGTGGCGCTGTTCGTGATCGGTTCGACCACGTTCGCGATGTGGTTCTTCATGACGGTGTACGCCCAGAACGTGCTCGGCTACACCCCGCTGGAGGCCGGTCTCGCCCTCGTGCCCAGCTCCGTCACCATCGTCGTCGGCTCCAAGCTGGCGCCCCGCCTGATGCCGTTGTTCGGTGCGCGGAACCTCGCGGTGGCGGGCGCGCTGATCGCCGCGGCCGGATTCGGCTGGCAGTCGCTGATGGACGCCCACGGCACGTACGCGACGGACATCCTGGGCCCCGGCATCCTGATGATGGCCGGAGTGGGCCTCCTCCTCACCCCGCTCGCCTCGCTGGCCACCTCGGGCGCCGCGCCCGGTGACGCCGGACTGGTGTCGGGCCTCGTCAACACCTCCCGCACGATGGGCGGCGCGCTGGGCCTCGCCGTCCTGTCGACGGTCGCCGCCTCCCGTACCGGGGGAGCCGCGACCCCGCAGGCGCTGACGGAGGGCTACGCGCTCGCGTTCCGCACGGGCGCCGGGGTGCTCCTCTCGGCCGCCGTCCTGATGGTGCTGTGGCTGCCGCGCGCCGACCGGGCCAAGGCGGTGGCCGCGCCGGCCGGGTGACGCGAGCCTTCCCATCGATGCGGGGGCGCGCTATACAGGAGGCCGCCGGTCGCTAGAACGCGTTCTAGTCGGGTTCTGCTCCGGTTCGTACGGCCTCGGTGCGGCCGACGGTGCGGACGGCCGTGCCGAGGTCTCCGGTGTCCGCACACACCCCAAGGAGCGCCTCGCCCCATGCCCATCGACGCCGACAAGGCACTCGCCGCCGAGCCCCGCTCGGCCACGGTCGAGTGGGACCACAAGGACATCCAGCTCTACCACCTCGGCCTCGGCGCCGGCACGCCCGCCACCGACCCCGGCGAACTGCGCTACACCCTGGAGTCCCGGCTCCACGTCCTGCCCAGCTTCGCCACCGTCGCCGGCGCCGGCATGGGCATGCTCGGCGGCCTGTCCGCCCCCGGCATCGACGTCGACCTCGCCGCCGTCCTGCACGGCGGGCAGAGCATCGCCCTGCACCGGCCCATCCCCGTGCGCGGACGCGCCGTCACCACCTCCCGGATCGCCGCCGTGTACGACAAGGGCAAGGCCGCCGTCCTCGTCCTGCGCTCCGAGACCGCCGACGACGACGGCCCCCTGTGGACCAGCGACGCCGAGATCTTCGTACGCGGCGAGGGCGGCTTCGGCGGCGAACGCGGCCCCTCCGGCCGCACCCCGGAACCCGACCGCGCACCCGACCGGACCGTCACCCGGCACATCCGCGAGGACCAGGCGCTGCTCTACCGCCTGTCCGGGGACTGGAACCCGCTCCACGCCGACCCGGACTTCGCCCGGCAGGCCGGCTTCGACCGCCCCATCCTGCACGGGCTGTGCACCTACGGCATGACCCTGAAGGCCGTCGTCGACACGGCGCTCGACGGGGACACCGGCCGGGTCCGCGCGTACCGCACCCGCTTCGCCGGCGTCGTGTTCCCCGGCGAGACCCTGCGCATCCGCATGTGGGACGCCGACGGGGGCGTCCGGGCCGCGGTGACGGCCGTCGAACGGGACGACGCGCCCGTGCTCGCCGACACCTTCGTCACGACCGCATGACCTGAAGGGAGCCGCGCCATGCGCGCAGCCGTACTGCACGAGACCGGCCAGGACAGACTCGACGTCCTCGACGACGTGGAGGCGGTGGGCTTCGGCCCCGGCAAGGCGCGCATCCGGATCAGGGCCACCGGGCTGTGCCACTCCGACATCTCCGCCATGACGGGGGTTCTCCCGCAGCCCGCCCCGTTCGTCCCCGGCCACGAGGGCGCCGGCGAGGTCCTCGACGTCGGCGACGGCGTCACCTCCCTGGCGCCCGGCGACCGCGTCGTCCTGTGCTGGCTGCCCGCCTGCGGCACCTGCGCCGCGTGCCGGCGCGGCCAGACGCAGCTGTGCCTCGCCGGCTTCCTCAACGCCGGGACGCCCAACTTCCGCCGCAAGGGCGGCGGCGACGTCTTCGGCTTCGCCGGTACCGGCACCTTCGCCGAGGAGGTCGTCGTCGACGCGCGCTGCGCCGTGCCGATCCCCGACGACGTCCCCTTCGACATCGCCGCCCTCATCGGCTGCGGCGTCACCACCGGCCTCGGCGCCGCCGTCAACACCGCGCGCGTCACGGCCGGTTCGTCGGTCGCCGTCATCGGCTGCGGCGGCGTCGGTATCTCCGCCATTCAGGGCGCCAGGGTCCAGGGCGCCGCGCAGATCGTCGCCGTCGACCCCGTCGCCGCCCGGCGGGAGGCGGCCCTGCGGTTCGGCGCCACCGAGGCCGTGGCGCCCGGCGAGCTGGCCGACGCCCGGCAGCGCGTCACCGGGGGCGAGGGCTTCGACTACGTCTTCGAGGTCGTCGGCCGCTCCGCCACCGCCCGCACCGCGTACGAGACGACCCGCCGCGGCGGCACCCTGTGCGTCGTCGGCGCGGGCGCCATGGACGACTTCCTCCAGCTCAACATGTTCGAGCTGTTCTTCGACGAGAAGCGGATCCTGCCCTCCCTGTACGGCGGCGGGGACGTGCTGCGCTCCTACGAGCGGGCCATCGCCCTGTGGCGGGCCGGCCGGATCGACCTGGCCGGCCTGATCACCCACCGGCTGCCCCTGGCCGACGTCAACGAGGCGCTCACCCAGATGCGGACCGGCGAGGCCCTGCGCACCTGCATCGAACTGTGACCGGGCCAAGACCGCCGAGGACCGATGAAGACCGGTGAAGGAGGAAGCGCCATGTCCCAGCCCCTGGCGGACCTGTCCGCCGTCGTCACCGGCGCGGGCCGCGGCCTCGGCCGCGCCGAGGCGGTGGAACTCGCCCGGCTCGGCGCCGCCGTCGTCGTCAACGAGTACGGCGAGGACTCCCGGGCCGCCGCCGAAGAGGTCGCGGAGGAGATCCGCGCGGAGGGCGGACGAGCCACCGTCCACCTCGGCGACATCGCCGACCACGCGACCGCCGGCGCCCTCGTCGGCCTCGCCGTCGACACGTACGGCCGGCTCGACGTCCTCGTCAACAACGCGGGCATCCTGCGCGACCGCATGGTCTTCTCGATGACCGAGGACGAGTGGGACGCCGTCGTCCGCGTCCACCTCAAGGGCCACTTCAACACCACCCGCTTCGCCGCCGCGCACTGGCGCGCCCGCGCCAAGGCGGCCGGCGGGGCCCCGGTCCACGGCCGGATCGTCAACACCTCGTCCGAGGCGTTCCTCGCGGGCTCGGCCGGCCAGCCGAACTACGCGGCGGCCAAGGGCGGCATCGTCGGCCTGACCACCTCCACCGCCCACGCCCTCGCCCGGTACGGCGTCACCTGCAATGCCATCTGCCCGCGCGCCCGCACCCGGATGACCGCCGAGGTCTTCGCCGGCGTCGGCGGAGGCGCCCCGGGCGAACCCGACCCGCTCGCCCCGGAACACGTCGCCCCGCTCGTCGGCTACCTGGCCTCGCCCGCCGCCGCGGCGGTCAACGGCCAGCTGTTCGTGGTCCACGGCGGCATGGTCGCCGTCATGGAACGGCCCAGGGTCGCGGCGGCGTTCGACACCGCCAAGGGCGCCTTCACCTACGAGGAACTGGACGCGTGCCTCGGCCCGTACTACGCCGCCCGGCCACCGGGCGAGACGTTCGCCGCGACCGAGGTGCTCGCCCTCCGGCACGGCGGCGGGGCCGGGGCCTGACACGACGGTGGGGCCGCCCGGGGGTTTCCCGGACGGCCCCACCGTGTGCGGACGGTTGCCGGCCTCAGGCCGCGGTGCCGTGGTGCGGCTGCGGTTCCCTGCGATGACGGCCGTGCGGCTGCGTCGTCGTGTCCTCCGACGCGGCCGCGCCTCCGCGGTGCTTTCCGGAGCCGCCGGCGTCCCCCTGCGGTCGCCCGTGGGTAGGGTCGGTACTGGCCTCAGACATGTGGGAAGTCACCCCGTAGTGATCGCTGTTGATGTGCGGCCCGAGAGTCTAACCAGGCAGCGTGCGACCGGTGAGGGGAGCCTGCTGCAACGGCACGGGCTTGCACACCACAGGAGTCCCGCGGCGCCCGGACGGTTCCCCACCTGCGGGTTCCGCTTGTGCGGGTGTGGTGACCGGATCCGGTACGAGCGCCTCCGCCGCGCCCTCGACACGGGCGAGACCGCACGGCACCGCGCCCGTCACGTACGGCAGGCACAGCACCCCGTCGCGCGTCCACAGCCCGGTGCCGGCCAACCACCCGTCCGGCGCGGGAAGTTGAATGAGCCGCCGTGCCGCGGGGCGCCACACACCCACCCAGCTGCCGGCCGCCGCGTCCATCCGCAGCGCCACCGCGCAGGTCTCCGGCATCAGCACCTGTCCCGGCTGCACCGCGAACGGCGTCACCGCCGCGTCCGCCGCCCGCAGGCACTCGGGGAACCGCACCGGGCGCGTACTGCCCAGGACGCCCCAGCCCAGCCGCTCGTGCCCCGGCGACGGCGCGTCGGAACGGATCAGCAGCAGCCCGCTGTCCGGATCCGCGAGCAGCAGCCGGTCACTGCTCTCGTCCGTGATCTGGAGCAGCGGCGTCACCTCGCCGCCCCGCTCCAGGTCGACCGCCACCGCCTTGACGGGACCGCCGTCGCCGGGCTCCCGGTCCACCGCCAGCATCCGGCCCGCCCGGTCCAGCCACACCCCACCCGTACAGCGGCCCCTCACCTCGGCCACGTGCTCCGGGCCGAACGCGCCGCCCGCCACCTGCCACACACCGGTCGAGCGCTCGCCCACCGCCAGCGCGTACGCGCACATCCCGTCCGGCGACGGCGGCAGCAGCCGCAGCGACTCCGCCTCCACCCCGCCCAGCGGCACCTCACCGGTCGCCGGGCCCGTCGGGTAGAGCAGCGAGAACGCGAACCGCCCCGCCACGCGGCGCGCGATGAGTACCCGTCCGTCCGCGAGCGGCAGCAACTGCGCGTCCCGCTCCTCCGGCTGTCCGAGCGGCAGGGGTACGGCGTACGGCTCCGGACCGTCCAGTGTCCAGCGCTCGGGGAAGAGGGCCTCGCCCTCACCGGCCAGCCGGGCCGCGTACGAGCCGTCCGCCGCGATCGTGAACCCTCCACCGCCGGCCGCGCCGTCGTCGTCCTGCGCGGTGGGCTCGATGGCACAGGCTGTCATCGCTCGTCACCTCCGGCCACCGAAGCTAGTTTTCGCACTTCCACCCGAACAACGCGAGCCCCCGCGCTTCACACATAAGGGTGGTGACGGAGCGGTTCGGCTGAGGGGGAGGGGGCGGCTGTGCTGGCCGGAACAGGGGCGACTAAGGTAAGGCAGTCCTAAACGGAACCTTCAAGTCCGTGCGAACCGTCCCCTTCAGGAGCACCCATGTCCGTACGCCGACGCGGCACAGCCGCCGTCATAGCCTTCGCCGCCGCGCTCTCCCTGGCCGCGTGCGGAACCCAGGACAAGGCGGCCGAGGACACCAAGGCCGACAAGAACGCCAAGAGCAACGTCGCCCAGGGCGGCAAGGGCTTCGGCGACGCCCGCGAGAAGACCGCGGCCATGGGCACCGACGCCAAGCCCGGCCAGTTCCCGCGCACCGTCACCCACGCCATGGGCAAGACCGAACTGAAGGCCGTCCCGCAGCGGGTCGTCGTCCTCGACGTCGGCGAGCTGGACAACGTCGTGTCCCTCGGCATCAAGCCGGTCGGCTACGCGCCCGCCGAGGGCGACCCCGACCTGCCCAGCTACCTCGCCAAGGACGGCGGCACCCCGAAGAGCGTCGGCACCATCAACAGCCTCAACCTGGAGGCCATCGCCGCGCTGAAGCCCGACCTCATCCTCGGCAGCCAGCTGCGCGCCGCCGACAAGTACAAGGAGCTGTCGAAGATCGCCCCGACGGTCTTCTCGCTGCGCCCGGGCTTCACGTGGAAGGAGAACTACCTCCTGAACGCGGCGGCCCTCGACAAGACCGCCGAGGCCAAGGCGAAGCTCGCCGCGTACGAGGCGAAGGCGAAGAAGCTCGGCACGGACATCGGCGCGAAGAAGCCGACCATCTCGATGGTCCGCTACCTCCCGGACCGCATCCGCCTGTACGCCCGCGCGTCCTTCATCGGCACGATCCTCGAGGACACCGGCCTGCCGCGGCCGAAGAACCAGCAGATCGACGACCTCGCCACCGAGGTGAGCCCGGAGAACATCGACGCGGCCGACGCGGACTGGATCTTCACCGGCGTGTACGGCGACCCGAAGAAGACCAAGCGGGACACCGCGCAGTCGAACCCGCTCTGGAAGAACCTGAAGGCCGTGAAGTCCGGCCAGGCCGTGGACGTCCCGGACGAGACCTGGTACCTCGGCCTGGGCGTCACGGCGGCGGACAAGGTCCTGGACGACCTCCGCACCCACCTGGTCAAGTAACCGGGGGCTCCGCCCCTGCTCCTCACCACCCCCACCGTGGCGAGCCACCCCCGGGCGGGCGGCCCCGCTCCCCCACCGGGGGTGAGCCGCCCCCAGGCGGGCGGACCCACCCGCTCCCCCCATCGGCGGTGAGCCGCCCACGGGCGGGCGGTCCCACCCACCCCCACACCCACCGGCGGTCAGTCGCCCACGCGCGGGACGGGGGTGGACCGGGGGTCGCGCGCGCAGGATTGGCGGCGCTGGGACGCCTCGCTCTCAAGGCCCCGAGCGAGCCAATCTGAGCACGTGACCCCCGGGCCGCACCCGGACCCACCCACCGTCGTGGCGCGCGCCGGGGGTGGGCCCTCAGGCCGGGGGGCCGTTTCGTCGTTGTGCCCACCCGTTCCTCCCCCAAGGACTACGTCCAGGGGGGACCCCCATGCGGAACGACTGCCCACAACGACGAAACGGCGGCACAGCGACGCCAGCCCACAACGACGAAACGGCGCCACCCGCGCCAGCCCACAACGACGGAACGGCGGCACCGGCCCACAACGAGGAATGGCGGCACTGCAGCGCGAGCCCACAACGACGGAACGGCGGTACCGGCGGCGCCGGCCCGCAACGGCGGAACGGTGGGCGCGGCACGCAGCGCCTACCCGCCGCGCCGGCCCCGCCCGGGACGGGCCAGGGGCGCGAGGGGGTGGGGGGCCGGGCGGGTAGCCTTGCATGCGTGCCCCGTCTGTCTGAAGTCCTCGCCGAGCTCGACGCCCTCTGGCCCCCCGAGCGGGCCGAGCAGTGGGACGCCGTCGGCACCGTCTGCGGCGACCCCGACGCCGAGATCGACCGCGTCCTGTTCGCCGTCGACCCCGTCCAGGAGATCGCCGACGAGGCGATCGAGCTGGGCGCCCAGCTGATCGTCACCCACCACCCGCTCTACCTGCGCGGCACGACCACCGTCGCGGCCTCCCACTTCAAGGGCCGCGTCGTGCACACGCTCATCAAGCACGACATCGCCCTCCACGTCGCGCACACCAACGCCGACACCGCCGACCCGGGCGTGTCCGACGCCCTCGCGGGCGCCCTCGACCTGCGCGTGGTGGGCCCCCTCGTCCCGGAGAACGGCCTGGGCCGGATCTGCGAACTGGACACCCCGGAGACCCTCCGCGAGTTCGCCGAGCGCGCCGCCAAGCGGCTGCCCGCGACCGCGCAGGGCATCCGCGTCGCCGGCGACCTGGACGCGACCGTCCGCCGCGTCGCCGTCAGCGGCGGCTCCGGCGACAGCCTCTTCGACGCCGTGCGCGCCGCGGGCGTCGACGCCTTCCTCACCGCCGACCTGCGCCACCACCCCGCCTCCGAGGCCACCCAGCACTCACCGCTCGGCCTCGTCGACGCAGCCCACTGGGCCACCGAGTGGCCCTGGTGCGAGCAGGCCGCCGCCCAGCTCGACGCGGTCTCCGACCGCCACGGCTGGAACCTGCGCGTCCATGTCTCCACGACGGTCACGGACCCGTGGGCCGCGCACCACACGTCCCCTTCCGCTCATCACTCTTCTCCTGGAGCCCCCAACTGAACGCCGCGCCCGCCGACCAGATCCGACTCCTCGACGTACAGGCCCTGGACGTACGCCTGTCGCAGCTCGCCCACCGGCGGAAGTCGCTGCCGGAGCACGCCGAGATCGAGTCGCTCACCAAGGACCTCACCCAGCTGCGGGACCTGCTCGTCGCCGCGCAGACGGAGGAGAGCGACTGCGCCCGCGAGCAGACCAAGGCGGAGCAGGACGTCGACCAGGTGCGCCAGCGCGCGGTCCGCGACCAGCAGCGCCTGGACTCCGGGGCGATCACCTCCCCGAAGGACCTGGAGAACCTCCAGAAGGAGATCGTGTCGCTCTCCAAGCGCCAGGGCGACCTGGAGGACGTCGTCCTGGAGGTCATGGAGCGCCGTGAGTCCGCGCAGGAGCGCGTGGCCGAGCTGACCGAGCGTGTCGCCTCCGTGCAGGCGAAGGTCGACGACGCCACGGCCCGCCGCGACAAGGCGCAGGAGGAGATCGACAGCGAGGCCGCCGCGGTCGCCAAGGAGCGCGAGCTGGTGGCGGGTTCGGTGCCGGCGGACCTGATGAAGCTGTACGAGAAGATCCGCGGCCAGCAGGGCGGCGTGGGCGCGGCCCGCCTGTACCAGCGCCGCTGCGAGGGCTGCAACATCGAGCTGAACATCACCGAGCTGAACGATGTGCGCTCGGCCGCGGCCGACAGCGTCGTACGGTGCGAGAACTGCCGCCGCATCCTGGTCCGTACGGCGGAGTCCGGCCTGTAATGAGCGCGGTGCGTGAGCTGATCGTCGAGGCCGACGGCGGTTCCCGGGGCAACCCCGGCCCCGCCGGTTACGGCGCCGTGGTCCTTGACCCGGTGTCCGGCGAGGCGCTGGCGGAGGCCGCCGAGTACATCGGTGTCGCCACCAACAACGTCGCCGAGTACAAGGGCCTCGTCGCCGGCCTGAGGGCGGCCCGCGAGCTCGCGCCCGACGCGACCGTGCGGGTGCGGATGGACTCCAAGCTGGTCGTCGAGCAGATGTCCGGCCGCTGGAAGATCAAGCACCCGGACATGAAGCCCCTCGCGGCGGAGGCCGCGCGGGTCTTCCCGCCGGGGCGGGTCACGTACCAGTGGATCCCGCGCGAGCAGAACAAGCACGCCGACCGGCTCGCCAACGAGGCGATGGACGCCGGCCGGCAGGGCCGGCAGTGGCAGCCGTCCGCGTCCCGCGCGGCGCTCGACGCGGGCGCGGCCCGGGTCGTCGGCGACGCGACGGCGGGCGCGGCGAAGGCCCGCGCGGCGCTGGCGGGCGCGATGGCGGCACCGTCCGCCGGTACGGCGGGAGCACCCCGTACGACGCCTGCGGCGGCCAAGGCCCTGGCGGCCCTGGAGACCCCGGCCGCCACCCCGGCCCCGGCGGCCGACGCGGCCACGCTCGAGGGCGCCCCGACGGAGGCCCCGGCGGCCACAGAGACCGCGGCCGCGACAGAGACCCCGGCCGCCACCCCGGGCCCGGCGGCCGCAGCGCCCACGCTCACGCCCACCACCCCGCAGGCCCCGGTAGCCGCACCCGAAACAGCGCCCGCCGCCCCCGTCAGCGCCGGTGAAGCCGTCGCGCCCGTGCCCTCCGCCGCCGCGGCCACGCCCGCCACGCCGCCCGTCGGCTGGGCGGCCTCCGCCGACCTGGGCGCGCCCGCCACGTTCGTGCTGCTGCGGCACGGCGAGACCGCGCTGACCCCGCAGAAGCGGTTCTCGGGCAGCGGGGGGAGCGATCCCGAGCTGTCCCCGGCCGGCCTGCGCCAGGCCGAGGCCGTGGCGGCCGCGCTCGCCGCGCGCGGCACCATCCAGGAGATCGTGTCGTCGCCGCTGCTGCGCTGCCGGCAGACCGCGCAGACCGTCGCGGCCCGCCTGGGCTTGGACGTCCGGATCGAGGACGGCCTGCGCGAGACGGACTTCGGCGCCTGGGAGGGCCTGACGTTCGCCGAGGTGCAGGAGCGCCACCCGGAGGACCTGACGGCGTGGCTGGCCTCGCCGAAGGCGGCGCCCACGGGCGGCGAGTCGTTCGCGGCGGTCTCGCGTCGAGTGGCCGCGGTCCGGGACCGGCTGACGGCCCGTTACGCGGGCCGGACCGTGCTGCTGGTCACGCACGTGACGCCCATCAAGACGCTCGTCCGGCTCGCCCTGGGCGCCCCGCCGGAGGCCCTGTTCCGGATGGAGCTGTCCGCCGCCTCCCTGTCGGCGGTGGCGTACTACAAGGACGGCAACGCGTCGCTGAGGCTGCTCAACGACACGTCCCACCTCCGCTGAGCCGGCCGGCCCCGGCCGGGCCCAGCGCCGCCGCCTCCCGCGCCAGGCGCTCGACCCGGCCCCAGTCCCGGGCCGCCACCGCGTCGGGCGGCACCATCCACGTGCCGCCCACGCAGCTCACGTTCGGCAGCGCCAGGTAGGAGCGGGCCGAGGCCGCGGCGATGCCGCCCGTCGGGCAGAACCGGGCCTGCGGCAGCGGCCCGGCCAGCGACCGCAGGTACGCCGTGCCGCCCGCGGCCTCCGCCGGGAAGAACTTCATCTCGCGCACCCCGCGCTCCAGCAGCGCCACGACGTCCGACGCCGTCGACACGCCCGGCAGGAACGGCACGCCCGACGCGGCCGCCGCGTCCAGCAGGCCGCCCGTCCAGCCGGGGCTCACCAGGAACCGCGCGCCCGCCGCGACCGCCTCGTCCACGCACCGCGCCGAGACGACCGTGCCCGCGCCCACCACCGCGTCCGGCACCGCGTCCGCGACGGCCCGGATCGCGTCGAGCGCCGCGGGCGTCCGCAGCGTCACCTCGACCGCCGGAAGCCCGCCCGCCACGAGAGCGCGGGCGAGCGGCACGGCATGGGCGGCGTCCTCCAGGACGACGACGGGCAGGACGGGCACCCCGGGCGCACCCACGAGATCGAGGACGGAGGTCATGCCCCCATCCTTCGGCGAAAAGTCACCCTGCGCAACGTGCGTTGCGCAGGGCGCAACGACGCTGCGCCGGGGGGCGGTGGCGCGGCGCTCAGTGGATCTCGTCCACCAGCACGTCCAGCGACCACGCCCGGCCCGCCCGGCCCGGAGCCTCGCCCTCCACCACGTACCCGAGGTCCCGCAGCGCCGTCACCAGCTCGCCCGGCGAGGCGGGCGCCGCGCCCGCCGACAGCAGGCTGCGCACGATCCGGCCCTTCGTCGCCTTGTTGAAGTGGCTCACCACCTTGCGGGTCGGCGCGTGCAGCACCCGCACCGTCGCCGTCCGCTCCGCCACCGCGCCCTTCGGCTTCCACGCCGCCGCGTACGCCGCCGACCGCAGGTCGAGCACCAGCCCGTCCCCGGCCGCCTCCGGCATGACCTCCGCCATCGGCCCGCGCCAGTACGCCCCCAGCGCCCCGAGCCCGGGCAGCTTCACCCCCATGGAGCACCGGTACGACGGGATGCGGTCGTCGACCCGTACCGCGCCCCACAGCCCCGAGAACACCAGCAGCGCATCCCGGGCCCGCTCGCGCGCCGCCGCGTCGAGCGTGGCGAGGCCCAGCGCGTCGTACAGCACCCCCGTGTAGACCTCACCGGCAGGGCGGGCACCCGCGGTGCGCAGCTCCGCGTTCTTGGCGACCTCGCCGCGCAGCCCCTCGCTCAGCCCCAGCACCTCGCGGGCCTTGTCCTCGTCGGCCGCGCACAGCTCGACCAGCTCCGTCAGCACGGCGGCCCGTGCCCCGGCCAGCCCCGGCAGGGACAGCGATCCGGGATCCAGCGGTTCGCCCGGCCCCGAAGAGGCCTTGCCCTCCGACGGCGGCAACAGCACGAGCACGATCGTTCTCCTTCGACACTTACGGCGGCGGCCCCGGGCCAGCGTACAAAGTGCCGCGCACCGCCCCGCGTCCTACGCTCGGCGTATGCCCCGCCGCCATCTCCACGTGACCGGCGCCGCCGAGGCTCCCCTGCGGACCGCCCTGCGCGCGCTGCGGACCCGGCTCGACATCCCGCGCGGCTTCCCCGCCCACGTCCTCGCCGAGGCGGAGGCCGCCGCCAAGGCGCCCCGCCTGCCCGGCCGGGACGCCACCGACCTTCCCCTCTTCACGATCGACCCGCCCGGCTCCCTCGACCTCGACCAGGCCATGCACCTGGCGCGCCGCGCGGACGGCGGCTACCGGGTCCACTACGCCATCGCCGACGTCGCCGCTTTCGTGGAGCCCGGGGGAGCCGTCGACGCGGAGGCCCACCGCCGCGTCCAGACCCTGTACTTCCCCGACGGCCGCGTCCCCCTGCACCCGCCCGCCTTCTCCGAGGGCGCCGCCGGTCTGCTGCCCGGGCAGACCGTGCCGGCGCTGCTGTGGCGCATCGACCTCGACGCGTACGGGAAGCGCGTCGCCGCCGACGTCCGCCGCGCCCTCGTGCGCAGCCGCGCCCGCCTCGACTACGCGACGGCCCAGCACCAGATCGACCAGGGCACCGCCGAGGAGCCGCTCGCCCTGCTCCGCGACATCGGCCGGCTCCGCGAGGAACTGGAGGAGGAGCGCGGCGGCATCTCCCTGCGCGTCCCCGAGCAGGAGATCGTCGAGCGCGACGGCGGCTACGACCTCGGCTACCGCGCCCCGCGCCCCGCCGACGCCTGGAACGCCCAGCTCTCCCTGCTCACCGGCATGACGGCCGCCGACCTGATGACCGCCGCCGGCACCGGCATCCTGCGCACCCTGCCGACCGCACCCGACGGCGCGGTGGCCCGGCTGCGCCGCTCCGCGACGGCCCTCGGCATCGACTGGCCGCACCACGTCTCGTACGCGGCGCTCGTCCGCTCGCTCGACCCGCACCGGCCGAAGCACGCCGCGTTCCTCCAGGACTGCACGTCCCTGCTGCGCGGCGCCGGCTACACCGTCTTCACCGACGGCAACCCGCCGGTGCCCTCCCTGCACGCCGCCGTCGCCGACGAGTACACCCACTGCACCGCCCCGCTGCGGCGCCTCGTCGACCGGTACGCGGGGGAGCTGTGCGTGTGCGCCGTCGCCGGCGAGGAACCGCCCGAGTGGGTGCGGGCCGCGCTCGCCGCCCTGCCGCAGGAGATGGCCGCCGGGGGCCGCCGCGCCAACGAGGTCGAGCGGGAGTGCGTCGACCTCGTGGAGGCCGCGCTGCTCATGGACCGGGTCGGCGAGGTGTTCCCGGCGACCGTCGTCGACGTACGGGAGGACGAGCCCGCGGTCGGCACCGTGCACCTGGCGGAGCCCGCCGTGGTGGCCCGCGTCGAGGGCCCGCGGCCGCTCCCGCTGGGGGAGCGGCTGGACGTACGCCTCACCCGGGCGTTCCCGGGACGGGAGAAGGCGCTGTTCGTGCCCGCGTGAGCGCGGCCAGCAGCGCACGGGCGTCGTCGGCGTGGAACCGCACGGTGCGCACCTGCCGCCGGCGACCCAGGATCCCGACGGCCTCCACGGGCTCGGCCAGCTCCACCGTCAGCGACGTCTGCGACCCCACGGCCAGGTTCAGCTCCCCCTCCGCCTTCTCGTGCGAGAACCGCAGCTCGTGGCGCACCGCGGCGATCACCCCGAGCGGCACCTCCAGGTCCACGTGGCAGCCCTGCCGCAGCCGCAGCACCCGGCCGTCCAGCAGGTGCGGCCGGGTCACGGACGCGGCGTGCAGGCCCAGGACGAACAGCACGGTGTAGACGTCCAGCACCAGCACCACCTCGTGGACGCCGGGCAGGTCCCGCAGCAGGTACGACATCGCCACGCTCTCCACGACGCACACGAACGTGAACCCGTACATCGGCGCCGCCTGGTCCCGGGCGTGCCCGAACGCCGCGACGCCCGGCCCCACCCCGTGGCGCCGGCGCGCCGCCCAGCGCACCAGGCTCACCATCAGCCCCAGCTCGTGCCCGACGAGCCGCACGACCGGCTCCGGCACCAGCTCCAGCAGCGCCTCCCGCGCCGACAGCCCCCGCCGCCGCAGCCGCACGTACAGCCCGCACTCGCCGAGCAGCACCACCACGAGCAGCGCCTCCACGGCCGTCAGCAGGGCCGGCGGCACCCGCACCCCGCCCGCCAGGCAGACCAGCAGCACCGCCTCGCCGGGCAGCAGCGCGTAGGCGAGCCCCCGCAGCAGCCGCCTCACCGGGCACGCTCCACGACGAGCCGCATCGCGCGGCGGATCACCTCGACCTGCGCGGGCGAGAAGTCCGCCCAGAACGCCCCCTGGAAGCCCGCGGGCCTCCCGCCGCCGAACACCGCCGGGTCGACGTCGCCGAAATGGCCCGCCAGCTCGTCCGGCAGCAGCTCCGCGAGCAGCCGCGCCGCCTCGTCCACCCGTACGTCACCGGCGTCCGCACCGGCGAGCGCGTCCAGCCGTGCGTACAGGTCGTAGGCCCGCTCCACCGCCCCGGGCGCCGTCAGGGTCCCGCGCAGGGCGCCCACGAGACCGGCACCGACGCCGTCCGGCTCCACGGTGTCCAGCAGCGCCAGGACCTCCCGGTCCCGGACCGCCATCTCCGGCTCGGGCCCCGGCAGCTCCTCCGCCGCCCGGGCCAGGTCCGCGAAGAGCGCCGCCAGCTCGGGCGACACCGGCCCCTCCGCCGGCAGCCGCCCCTGCCGGGCCTCCTCCAGCAGCACCCCCAGCCGCCCCCGTCGCGCCCGCACGTCCGCCTCCTGGCGGGCCAGGTCCGCGTCCAGCTCCTCAAGGACGTCCACCAGCTCACGCCCGGCGTCGTCGGCCAGGACGTCCCGGACCTCGTCCAGGCCCAGCCCCAGCTCGGTCAGCCGCCGGATCCGGGCCAGCAGCACGGCGTCCCGCAGGGTGTAGTCCCGGTATCCGTTGGCCCGCCGCGGCGGCTCCGGGAGCAGCCCCAGGTGGTGGTAGTGGCGCACGGCCCGCGTACTGACGCCCACGAGCGCGGCGATCTCTCCGATCCGCATGGCCCCAGTAGAAACGTTGACGCTACGACAAGGTCAAGGGCCGGGTACCATGGTCGACACGGCAGACGAGCCGGGCGGACGGCCGCGTGGGGGTTCTCGAACCTCCCCGAGGAACGTCCGGGCTCCACAGGGCAGGGTGGTGGGTAACGCCCACCCGGGGTGACCCGCGGGAAAGTGCCACAGAAAACAGACCGCCGGGGGCCTCGGCCCTCGGTAAGGGTGAAACGGTGGTGTAAGAGACCACCAGCGCCCGAGGTGACTCGGGCGGCTCGGTAAACCCCACCTGGAGCAAGGTCAAGAGGGGCCGTCGCGAGACGGCCCTGCGCGGATGATCGAGGGCGGCCCGCCCGAGTCCGCGGGTAGACCGCACGAGGCCGGCGGCAACGCCGGCCCTAGATGGATGGCCGTCGCCCCGACGACCGCGAGGTCCCGGGGCACAGAACCCGGCGTACAGCCCGACTCGTCTGCCTTCTCCCGCTTCTCCCGATACCGGTGCCCGGAAGCAGTGCGGCCCCGGCACGGTCGACGTGACCGTCACCACCGGCCCCCCGCCAGCCACTGGGGCGGCCCCCTGGGTCACCATCCGCAGGGACCGACACCGCCGAGGCCCGCCGGTTCTGGCCCGCCCGGCGGCCGTCCGGGCGGTGGACGGCCGTCGGCGCTCACGCTCCCACCGTGCCGTCGATCGCCTCGCGCAGGAAGTCCGCGTGGCCGTTGTGGCGGGCGTACTCCAGCAGGACGTGGACCATGACCATGCGCAGCGAGACGTCCTCGCCCCAGCGCGGCTGGTGGCCGGCCAGGTCGAGGGTGGCGGCCGCGCGCTCGATGCGGCGGGAGTGCTCCACCTCCGCCTCCCAGGCCGCGAAGGCCTCCGCGCGGGTCGAGCCGCTCGCGTCGTACGCCGCCTGGAAATCGGTCACGTCGGACCAGACCAGCGGCACGTCGTGGTCCTCGAACACCCGCCGGAACCAGGCGCGTTCCACCTCGGCCAGGTGCCGTACGAGGCCCAGCAGCGACAGCGTCGAGGGCGGCGACGACCGGCGGCGCAGCTCCTCGTCCGTCAGGCCCTCGCACTTCAGGGCGAGCGTCGCCCGCTGGTAGTCGAGGAAGGCGCGCAGCGTCTCCCGTTCGCCGCCGAAGTGGGGCGGCCCGATGCGGGGGTCGGTGGTCGTCACGCGTCGCTCCTCGTCGTCCGGGTACCGGGCCATTGGACCAGTGATCCTGCGCCCGTCGTCAAGTCCGGCCGCAAGACGTCGCGTTGGCCGGGAGGCCATCCCGTGTTCTTCCGGGCGACGGCCGCGCGTGCCACCCTCCCGCCCATGCAGCCACTGAGACCGATCCGCCGCGCACTCGGGTGCGCCGCCGCGCTCACCGCCACTCTGGCCGCCGCCCTGCTCGGACCCGCGCCGGCCGCCTCCGGGGAGCAGCCCGCTTCCGCCGCCTCCGCGGGGCGGTCCGTGCCGTCGGCCGTCGTGTCCGACGACGTCCGCGTCCTGGCGTGGAACATCTACCACGGCGGCCGGAACGTGGACCTCGGCGGTGCCGAGAACCTGCCCCGCGTCGTCGACCAGGTCGTCGCGATCGCCCCGGACGTCTTCTTCTCCGTCGAGACGTACGGAGCGGCCGAAGCCCTCCGCGACGGGCTCACCCGCCGCGCCGGCAAGGGCACGTACAGCGCCACCCGGATCACCGCCGGTGCCTCCGACAACCTCTGGATCTTCACCCGCTACCCGGTGACCCAGGTGTACCCCACGCCCACCGGGACCACGGTCACCGACTTCCACTTCGGCGGCGTCCGCGTCCGGCTGCCCAGCGGCCGCGAGGTCAACCTCTTCGACACCTGGCTCGGTTACACCGAACCGTGGATCGGCGACCTGATCGACGAGAACGCCGCCGCCGTCCGCGACGGCGGGCGGCCGCGCCACTCGGCCAGCCGCGTCCAGCGCGCCGAGTCCGGTGCGCAGGTCCCGCAGATCACCGACATCGTCGGCACCCAGCTCCCGGCCGCGCTCGCCGGCAACACCGACCCCGTGATCCTGGCCGGGGACCTCAACACCGTGCCCGCCGCCGACTGGAGCCGCGCCTGGGCCGGCTGCCCGGACCACTTCGGGCTCGGCTACGACCTGCGCGCGACGCGGGTCCTCACCGACGCGGGGTTCACCGACACCTACCGCGCCGCGCACCCCGACGTGTGCGCCGCACCCGGCCGGACCTGGAGCCCCCTGCCCGCGTACGACTACATGATCACGCCGGACCGCATCGACTTCGTCTTCGCCCGGGGCGCCGGGGTCTCCGTCACCGGCTCCCACACCGTCGACACCCGGCTGCCGGAACACCCGCCGGGCCCCTTCTACTCCGACCACGCCGCCGTCGTCACGGACCTGCGCATCGGTACCTAGCCGGTTTTCCGGTCGGCTCAAATAGCGGAAATCCCGGGCCTGTTGCGGGAACCACGAGTGGATCATAGGGTGACGTCGGCCGTTGCCGTTTTTCAAAAGGTCCGTTCAGAGGGCCGTTCACAGTCCTGTTCACAGGGCTGTTCAAAGGTCCGTTCAAAGGGGGTTCTCGATGTCCGAGATTCCGGAACTCTTCCGGTTCCTCACCGCGGAGAGCAAGGTGGCCGGTGTTCCGGCCTCGGCCGAGCTGTCGGCCACCTACTTTCTCGCGAAGCTGTCGTCCGAGTGCGACCCGTCGGATGTCGAGCACGACATCTCCCACAAGGTCCCGGGCGTGGTGGTCGTCGACAGCCGCAGCGTGGAGTCCTTCCAGGAGGCGCACATCCCGGGCGCGCTGAACCTGCCCCACCGCACCCTGTCGCCCGAGGACGTCGCGGACCTGGACCGGGAGGCCACGTACGTCACCTACGGCTTCGGGCCGGACTGCAACGCCGGCACCAAGGGCGCCGCGAAGCTCGCGGTCCTCGGCTTCAAGGTGAAGGAAATGATCGGCGGATTCGAGTACTGGAAGCGCGACGGGTTCCCGGTCGAATCCGGGAACCCGTCGGACAGCTGATTCCGCCGGGCCGGGGAACCGCGTTCGCCCGCGTTCAGTCCGACTGGACGGGGCGGCGCGGTTCCAGACCTGCCAGGAAAGGCGCACCGAATTCATCCAGGCGACTGTCGTCCTCGGTGATGAAGTGCCCCACCAGTTTTCGGTCCGCGCTGTGCGGGCCGGACGCGTAGCCCAGGATCAGGCAGGGATCCTGGAGCGCCGAGAGATTCAGTACGAGGTCCGCCTCGTCGCAGCCCGTCGGATCACCGAAATCCTGTGACGGCACCGCCTCGAATCCCATGTTCACCTTGAACGAGAAGAGCCCGGCCCGGGTCAGGTGGCCGTAGAGGTTCGGCTCGTCGCCGAGTGTCGCCCAGGTGAATCCTTTGAGGCGGGCGGTGCGCATGGCGGTGAAATAGAGGGTGCGCGCCAGGCTGTCCCTGCGCCAGGACTCGCTCACGGCCGAGAAGCGGATCCGGATGGTGTCCTGCTCGGGGCACTCCGCCACCAGGCAGCCGCCCACCAGCTCGTCCCCCTCGAACGCGAACACCGCGAAGTACTTCTGCGGGCCGTTCAGGACGGTCTCCCGGTGGCGCCGCGCGTACGGCACGCCGAACTGCATGCCGGCGACGCGCTCCTCGTACAGCGCCAGGAACCGGTCCAGGGTCTCCGCGTCGACCCGGTCCTGCACCTCCTCCCGCAGCGCCGCCGAGGCGCGCCGCCGCGCCCGGCGTATGTCCTGGCGCGACTTGTTCTCCAGCCGCGCCAGGAACGTGTCCTCGTCCGGGCCCAGCCGGGCCACCCACGTCAGCATCTCCGGCTTGACGACGAAACCGCGAGCCGTGAGGGCGTCCACGGTGTCGGCGGGCGGCTTCGGCATCCGGACCACGTCGATGTGCTCACCGGCGGACAGCCAGGGTTCCAGGGCCAGTTCGGCGGGCTCGATCAGGGCCACCGACAGTCCGTGCTCGTCAACGATCTTCATGCGGCATCTTCTTCCACCACTCCTGACCGGCCTGCGGCAGGGTCGGGATCGGGTCGTAGTACGGGTAGGCGCGCCGGCTGGCCGTCGGGTCGTCGGCCTCCAGCGGGGTCAGGTAGTTCTTCGTCCAGTACGAGATGCCGCGCTCGCGGTCGTACGAGTCGACCTGGTCGATCCAGCGCTTGCCGACGAACGGCACGTCGCACACGATGCGGGGCGTGGCGAACCCGGGCAGGTAGCCCATCATGCCGCGCTGCAGCTCCTGGGCCTCCCACACGGCCACCCGCCAGTGCTCGCTGTGCGGGATCATGTCGCAGAGGTAGAAGTAGTACGGCATGATCCCGGCGCCGTCGAGCAGCGCGAAGCACAGGTCGAGCAGGCCCTCCACGGAGTCGTTGACGCCGCGCATGAGCACGCCCTGGTTGCGCACGTCGCGCACCCCGGCCTCGAACAGCGCCGTGGTGGCCCGGCCGACGGCCGGGGTCACGGACTGGGCCGCGTTGGTGTGGGTGTGCACCGCGATCTGGACGCCGCGCCCGTGGGCCTTGGCACACACCGAGGCGAGGCCGTCGAGGACGTCCTTCTGCAGCCAGTGCTGCGGAAGTCCGACCAGCCCCTTGGTCGCGAGGCGGATGTCGCGGATGTGGGGTATCTCCAGCAGCGCGTAGAGGAAGGCCTCCAGCCGGGGCCAGGGGACGTTGGCCACGTCGCCGCCGGAGACCACCACGTCGCGGATGCCGGGGCTCGACCGCAGGAAGCCGAGCATCCGCTCCAGCCGGTCGGCCGGCTTGAGCGTGAGCCGGTGCTTGGCCACCTGCGGCGTGGAGTTGCCGACGAGGTCCATGCGGGTGCAGTGGCCGCAGTACTGGGGGCACGTGGCCACCAGCTCGGCGAGCACCTTGGTGGGGTAGCGGTGCGTCAGCCCCTCCACGGCCCACATCTCGGCCTCGTGCAGCGAATCGCGGGTTGCAAACGGATGCGAAGGCCACTCCCCGTGCCGGTCGCTGAACACGGGCAGCATGTAGCGGCGCACCGGGTCCGCGTACAGGCGCTCGGTGTAGCCGGCGTCGCCCGGGGCGAGGTCCGGCACCATCGTGTTGAGCATCTGCGGGGTGAGCAGCAGGGACATGGTCGCGCGGTCCTGCTGGTCGCGTACCAGGTCGGCCACGAAGGACTCGTCGAGTCTTTGGCCGAAAACGGTCTGGAGCTGGCGCGGATTCTTCACACAGTTCGCCCGCTGCCACTGCGCCGACTGCCATTCCTGCGGGGTCACGGCGGACCAGCCGGGGAATCGCGTCCAGTCCGGTTCGACCGGTGGCCGAAATTGATACCGATAGGGCTGGGTTCCGGGCGCATGGCTCCGCGCCTCCGTGAAGACGTCCGTCAAGGTGTCTGAATTCGACTGAATACTCATGCTCTGCAGGCCCCACCGTTCAGGCGGCCCAGGACACACTCCTGCGCCGCTCCACAACTGCTGACGAGATGAACTATTAGCTGTCGCTAATCAGGCGCAAACGGTTCCCGGGTGGCAGACCCCGTGCCACTCGCCGGTCTTTCTATCCGATGCCCTGATCGGTGATCAAGCGCTGACCTGCACTGCTCCGATATGGAGGAACCGCGTTCTCTTGAGCGGTGCTGGGCTCATACGGGTCGTTAGGCATGGCTTCGTCCGATTCCGGCTCCCCGGCCGGCACCCGCAAATACCGGCTCCGCTTTACCGGCGCAAGCCCATTGTCGAAAGTTCTCGGACTCTTGACAGTTCTCGATACTGCACCTGTAGGTTCATGATCGCGGCGAAGGGGGGCGCTGCGACGCCCTGCCCCGCCCGCTTCCGCCAAAAGCGCATGGATTGGGTGTATGTTGACAATTCAGTGGGCAGATCAGCACGACTTCCAATCGCTTCTGAAGCGGTCCGAGGTCGAGGACAAACCGGTTCTGCTGGACCTGCATTCGCCGGAGTGTTCCGGCTGCACCGGCCACGACCGGAGCATCTATTCCGACCCCGAGATCGCTCGGGACATCATGGAACACACCCTTCCGGTCCGTGTGGTCACCACCAACCCCGACCGGACCAGCACGGACATCATCAACAACCACATCTACATCTGGTCGCCGACCGTCCAGCTCCTGGCACCCGACCAGACCCGGTACCACGAGTGGAACGGCGCACCCCGCCGCACCCGCCTCTCCGTCGGCTACCAGACCGTCTTCCACGACACCCCGGGGCACCTCACCGCGGAGTCCTTCAAGGCCCAGTTCCTCGTGGGCCGTGGCAAGGCGGCGCTGCGCAAGAAGAAGTACGGCGAGGCCATCCGCCTCTTCGACGAGGCCATCACCCGCCACCCCGGCGACCGCGTCACCGTCGAGGAGGCCGAGCGCTGGAGCAAGGTCGCCCGGAGCGGCGGCACCATCGAGTCCTCGTGGGACCACCACAGGCAGGTGACCACCTCCCCGCTCGCCGCCGCCGTCGAGCGCTTCGCCCAGACCGTCGCCGCGCTGCCCGACGACGTCCTGATGAAGGACTGGATCGGCAAGCCGGGCCCCGGCGACTGGCAGTGGTACTCCGACTGCCTGCGCGAGGTCGTCCTCCAGGCCTACCAGGAGCTGTGCGACTTCGCCGTCATCGCCGAGCGCGAACGCGCCAAGCACGGCCCGGAGTTCAACGACACCCACCGCCTCCTCGGGCAGCACCGGTTCGCCTACCGCGAGTTCCAGTCGCTGTTCGTCGGCGTCCCCGACGCGCTGCTCGACACGACGCCGCTGCGCTCCGAGCGCTCCATCCGCGAGAACCTCGCGCACGTCGTCATGGCCGAGTGGTGGGCGTACCGCCCGCAGATCCTGCATGCCCTGGACCGCGGCCGGAAGGGCCTGTCCCCGGAGGTCGTCCCGGCCACCGACACCGTCGCCGAGCACGGCGAGCCGCTCGGCAGCCACGAGAGCCTGCACGAGCTGCTGGCCCTCTACGAGCGCCTGCACCTGCGCAACACGCAGGACTACTCGGAGATCACCGAGAAGGAGCTGGGCATCCGCTCCGCATGGTGGGAGCTCGGCCCGGTCGAGCTGCGGTTCCGCCTCAAGCGGTACATCTGGCACCCGCGTGACCACGCCGTCTCGATCGACAAGATCCTCGACGCCGCCGGCCACCGCCACACGGCCAACCACCGCTTCGCGTCCCGCCTGTTCAGCGGTCTCGGCACGGCCGAGGCCGCGCTGATCGGAGCCGACGGCTTCCTGTCCGACCGGGTGGACGCCCTCACGGCGACCATCAACGAGCGGGCCGACGAGGCCGCGCGCCTGCTCAGCCAGGTCACCGACGTCCGCTGACGGTTCCAGAGGGCCGATTCCGCGGTCGCGTCACGCGGAATCGGCCCGGCCCGACACCTGGGGTACTACATGAGAGCCTTCTGGCTGCTGACAGGAGCCTCCGCGGTCTCCACCATCGGCAACACCTTTCTCTACATCGCCATCCCGTGGGCTCTCCTGGAGTCGACCGATTCGAGCCTCCTGGCCGTCCTCAGCGTCGCCGCGCAGACCGCCCCCTACCTCGCCGCGCCCTTCCTCGGCCCCCTCATCGACCGGTACGACCGACGCGTGCTGTTCGCCGCGGGCGAGCTGATCCAGGGCGCCGCCGTCGCCGTCATCCCCCTGCTGCTCGCCCACGACCAGGTCGCGGCCGTCTTCGTGTCGCTCTTCGTCCTCGGCCTCGCCAACGTGGTCTCGGACGTCGCCGGCGACTACGGACTGATCCCCGCCCTCGTCCCGCGCGAACGCCTCGACAAGGCGTCCAGCCAGTTCACCTCCATCCTCCTCGTCGCCCGCTTCGTCGGCCCCGCCCTCGCCGGCTTCACCATCGCGGCGGTCGGCACCACCTGGGCGCTGGAGATCGACGCGGCGACCTTCCTGCTCACCGCGCTCACCGTCGTCTTCATGCCGAAGGCGGAACCCCAGGCCGTCACGGCGTCCCTCGGCACGATGCTCAAGGAAGGCATCGCCTACTTCCGGGCCCGCCCCGACCTGCGGCGGCTGACCATGGCCGTCGCCCTCTACAACCTCGGCGCCGGAGCACTCGAACCCACCCTCCTCGCGGTCGGCGGCGACCAGTGGAACTGGGACCCGACCGCCCTCGGCGTGGCGGTCTCCTTCGGCGCCGTGGCAGCGGCGCTCGGCGCCTGGCTCAGCCCCCGGGCCCTGCGCGGCGGCGACCGGCACCGGCAGATCACCCTGTGGCTCGCCGTCGCGGCCCTCGGCTCCGCCGGGCTCCTCGTCGACGTCCCCCTGGCCGTCGTCGCGGGATTCTGCGTGCTGTGCCTCGGCGAGGGCGGCGTCAACGCCGCCACCATGGCCTACCGCCAGCAGCAGATCCCCGACGAACTGTCCGGCCGGGTCAACGCCGTCATCCGTACGTTCATCACCGGCGCGGTCCCGGTCTCCGCCCTCCTGTTGGGCGTGACCTCCCGCCTCACCGGCTCGCTCCAGATCTTCCTCCCCGTGACGTTGACGGCCCTGCTCGCCGTCGCCGTCTGGGCCTGGGGACGCGGCCGCGACACCACCCGGCCGGCCCCGGCGGACGAGCCGGCCATCACCACCGAAGCGAGGGGCTGACCCATGAAGCGGGTTCTCCTGATCAACACCAGTGCGGAGCCGGCCGCCCGGCTGCTCCAGGAACGCGCCGGCATCGAACTCTCCGTCATCACCACCCCGGGATACCGCCACTTCTACCGCGACGACACCGACGTCACGCTCGTCGACAGCGTCGAGGACCTCACCCAGGTGCGCCTCGCCGCCCTCGACATCCGCCGCCGCAACCCCTTCGACCACGTCGTCTCGCCCTCCGAACTCAGCCTCCAGGCAGGCGGCTACGTCCGCTCGTACTTCGGCGTCGGCGGCCCCGGCTACGAGGAGGCCAACGCCTTCTCCAACAAGCACGTGATGAAGCAGCGGATCGCCGCGGCGGGCCTCCCCGTGGCCCGGTTCCGGCAGATCGGCGGGTTCACCGAAGCCATCGACGCCGCCCGCGACCTCGGCTGGCCCGTCGTCGTCAAGCCCGCCATCGGCGGCGGCTCCGAGGACGTCTTCGTCCTGCGCGACGAGGACCACGTCCGGGAACTCGCCACCGCCGAGACCACCCGGCAGCTGCGCGAGTCCCCGTACCCGATGCTCGCCGAGGAGTTCGTCGACATCGAGGCCGAGTTCCACTGCGACGCCGTCACCACCGGCGGAGACGTCCACTTCGCCGCCGTCTCCCGGTACTTCGAGCCCGTCCTCAAGAGCGTCGGCGGCCTGGTCGGCTCGTACACCCTCCCCGACGACGATCCCGACGCGACCGTCGTCCGCGACCTGCACACCGCCGTCGTCAAGGCACTCGGCCTCACCGACGGCGTCACCCACCTGGAGATCCTCCAGACCTCCCGCGGCCCCCTCGTCGGCGAGATCGCCTGCCGGCCCGGCGGCGGCGGCATCGCCGAACAGCTCCTGCACCAGTACGGCGTGGACATCTGGATGGAGTTCCTCGCGACCTCCCTGGACGACCCGCTCACCTGCACCCCGGTCCACCGCGGCGACCACATGATCCAGTACATGCTGCCGCGCCCCCTCGGGACGATCACCCGCATCAGCTCCGCCGAGGAACTGATGCGCATCCCCGGCGTCGTCCACGCGGACGTGCGCGCGGCCGTGGGCGACCGGACCGAAGGCGTCGTCCACTCGGCGACCTTCGCCGGAGTCGTCCTCGTCAGGGCCGGCTCGCCCCGCGAGGTGCACGAGCGGATCGAGGAACTCACGAAGACGTACGAGATCGTCGTCACCGACGGGGAGGGCCGGCCGTGACCGACCGCACCGACCACGACGTGGAGATACTCGGCATCGGCGCCGGGCCGGCCAACCTCGCGCTGGCCGTGGCCCTGGAGGAGCTGGCGCCCGGACTCGCCGCACGCACCCTGCTCGTCGAGCAGAGCGAGAGCACCGTGTGGCAGCGCGGACTGCTCATCCCCTGGGCGCAGAGCCAGGTCTCCTTCCTCAAGGACCTCGCCACCCTGCGCGACCCGCGCTCCCGCTTCACCTTCGTCAACTACCTGCACACGACCGGCCGGCTCGACGACTTCATGAGCCTCGGCACCTTCACCCCGTACCGCAGCGAGATCTCCGACTACCTCCAGTGGGTGGCCGGCAACCTGGAGAAGGTCACCGTCCACCACAACCGCCGGGCCGTGACCATCGACCCGGTACGGGCCGGGTCCGGCGAGCTGGACCGCTGGGACGTCACCTTCTCCGACGGCAGCACCGTCCGCGCCCGCCACCTGGTGCTCGCCTGCGGCCGCGACCCGCGCGTCCCGGAGGTGTTCCGCGGGCTGCCCGAGGACCGGGTCATCCACAGCAGCGCCTATTCGGAGCGGATCGCCGCACTGCCCAGGGACGTCCCGCAGCGCATCGCGGTGATCGGCGGGGCGCAGAGCGCCGTGGAGATGGTGCAGGCCGTCCGCGACGACCTGCCGGGCTGCACCCCGGTGCTCGTCGTCCGCGGGATCGGGCTCACCCCGTACGTGTCCTCCAAGTTCACCAGCCGCTTCTACTCGGCGGCCGCGTCGGAGGAGTTCTACGGCCTGGACGCCGAGGGCCGCGACGTCGTGCTCGGCGAGATGGCCCGCAGCAACTACTCGGGCGTGACGCCCGAACTCCTCGACGGTCTCTACCACCAGATGTACCGCGACCGGCTCGACGGCAAGGAGGGCCTGCGCATCCTCACCGCCAGCGAGGTCACGGCCGCCGAGCACGACGAGGACGGCATCGCCCTGACCCTGCGCGACCGCTGCACCGGCGAGGTGTCGGAGCTGCGCTGCGACCGGGTGCTGCTCGGCACGGGCTACGAACCCGGCATGCCGGCCACGGTACGCCGCGTGGCCGAGGCCCTCGGCCTGCCCGCCGGCCCGGAGGTCACCCGCGCGTACCGCGTCCGCACCGCCGACGAGGACGCGGACCGGGCCCGCCTCTACCTCCAGGGCGTCAACGAGTCCACGCACGGCATCGCGGACTCCCTGCTGAGCACGATGGCGACCCGGGCGGGCCACATCGTGGCCGACCTGCTGACGGCGCCGTAACCATCCCGCCGTTCGCGCCGTGCCGCCCGGGCCCGGCGCGAACGGCGGGAACGGCCCCCAGGGCCCCGCACGCACGTCTCCACCGATGGGCAACGACACCATGAACATCGCACAGTTGCGTGCCCGCACGCCGGGCTGCACGGAGTCCGCCTACTTCGACAACGCCGGCTCCGCGCTCCCGTCCGAACAGGTCACCCGCACCGTCATCGACCACCTCCTCCTGGAGCGCCGCGTCGGCGGCTACACCGCCGCGGCGATGGCGGCCGACCGCCTGGAGGCCGTCTACTCCTCCGTGGCCCGCCTCCTCAACGCGGCCCCCGACGAGATCGCCCTCGTCGAGAACGCCACCCGGGCCTGGGACATGGCGTTCTACGGCATCCGCTTCCGCCCCGGCGACCGCATCCTCACCTCCCGCAGCGAGTACCCGAGCAACGCCCTCGCGTTCCTGCACGCCAAGGAGCGTCACGGGGTCGCCGTCGAGCCGATCCCGGACGACGAGCACGGGCAGGTGTGCCTGGAGTCCCTGGCCGCCATGCTGGCCGACGGCGGCGTACGGCTCGTGGCGGTCAACCACGTGCCCACGTACAACGGCCTGGTCCACCCGGCCGCCGCCATCGGCGAACTGGCCCGCCGGGCGGGCGCCCTGTACCTCCTGGACGCCTGCCAGTCGGCCGGCCAACTGCCGCTGGACGTGCGGGAGATCGGCTGCCACATGCTGTCGGCGACCGGCCGCAAGTATCTGCGCGCCCCGCGCGGCACCGGCTTCCTCTACGTGTCGAAGGACGTCGTCGGCGAACTGGACCCGCCGCTCGTCGACCTGCGCGCGGCGACCTGGACGGGCCCGGACACCTACGAGTTACGGCCCGACGCGCGGCGGTTCGAGACCTGGGAGCGCAACACGGCCGGCCTGCTCGGCCTCGGCGCGGCCGTGGACGAGGCCCTGGCCCTCGGCGTCGACCGCATACGGGACCGGGTCGACCTGCTCGCCGGCCGCCTCAGGGCCCACCTCGCGGCCCTCGGGGGCGTGGACGTCCACGACCGCGGCCTGGTCCGCAGCGGCATCGTCACCTTCACCAAGAAGGGGTGGGAGGCGGCGGAGCTGGTCACCGCCCTGCGGGCGGCCGGGGTGACGGTCGACTCGTCGTTCCCGTCCCGCGCCAGGTTCGACACCCGCCCGGACAAGCCGGCCGCGGTGGTCCGGGCGTCCGTGCACTACTTCAACACCGAAGCGGAGCTGGACAGGCTCGTCAACGTCGTCGACGGGATGTGAACCATGAGAACCGACACCGCGGTCCTGGCGCCCTCCATGACCTACAGCTTCTTCACGGTCGACGAGTCGGTGCGCGAGCGGGCGCAGCCGTCCCTCGTCACCAGCACGGCGATCGGCGTGTTCCGCACGGACCCGCGGACGCTGATGGAGCGCTACTTCGACATCCACCTCGCACTGTCCCCGTGGGGCACCCGCGAGGTGATCATCCGTCTGCCGCGCGACTCCTTCTCCATCCCGCTGGCCCAGGAGTACGGGGTCGAGGCCTGGTCCACGGGGGAGCACACCCTCGTCGCGTTCCGCACCGACTTCGCCCGCACCCCGAAGGGCAAGGCCGACTTCCCGCTCAGCCGCCTGGTGAGCGTACGGGCCGATCTCGCGGCCGGCGACCGCCGGGCGCTCTACCTCGGCTGGCTCGCCCTGCTGGGCAGTCCCGACCACTACGGCCCGGAGGAGCTGCCGGAACTGGAACTCGACATGGAGCCCCCGGTCCCGGCGGGTCTCGGCGCCCTGCACCCGGGGCTCACCATGCTGGCCGAGATCCTCTGCGTGGACCCGCGGCTGCTCCGGGCGGCCGCGGTCACCCGGCCCGTGCGGGCCGGCGCCCCCCGCCGCTCGGCGGCGGCCCTGCTCCGGGCGGCGTCCACGGACACGGACACGGACACGGGGCGGCGCGAGGCGGTCTGACCCGGCCCCGACCGGGGGGTGTCACCCGCCGAGTGAACGCTTCCGTACGCGGGCCAGGTGCTCGGTGAAGACCCGGCCCGCGTCCGGCGTGAGCGTGCGCAGCGCGACCATCGCCGTGATCACCACGTCGCACAGCTCGGCCTCCACGTCGTCCTACGTGTGCGTGGTGCCCTTGCGCGGGTTCTGGCCGAGCGCGCCGATGACGGCCTGGGCGGCCTCGCCGACCTCCTCCGACAGCTTCAGGATCCGCAGCAGCCGCAGTTCCTCGGGCGTGCGCGAGGACGCCCCGTCGAGCCAGGCGTGCAGTCGGTCGATGGTCTCCCAGGTGTCGTCCATGGGGGTGAGCCTGCCCTGTGGCGCAGAGCGGGATGCGGGCCGGGGGACGGGGGCGGGGTGTATCCGGTGGGACGGATGTCCGTTTCGTCCGCCCGTTCCCGCACCCCGTTCCTGCTCCGCAGTTCCGCTTCCTCCAGGAGGTTCCCGTGACCATGTCCGTCGACCGGCTCTCCGATCCCGCCGTACGCGCCTTCGTCGCCGCCCTCAACGCCGGTGACCGGCGGGCGTTCCGCGAGGCGCTCACCCCGGACGCCACCATGTCCGACGACGGGTCCGACCGCGACCTCGACCAGTGGGTCGAGCAGGAGGTCTTCTCCTCCCGCGGGCACATGGACGTCGAGTCCGAGAAGGGCGGCGGCCGCGACCTCGTCGCGCGCTACCGCAACGACACCTGGGGCGAGATGCGCACCGCCTGGCACTTCGTCGTGGAGGACGGCAAGATCGCCCGCTTCGAGACCGGGCAGGCCTGACCGCGGGCGCCCGCGCGCCCCGCCCCGCCCCTCACCCCCGGCCGATGTAGGGCATCGTCGTCGCCATCACCGTGGCGAACTGCACGTTGGCCTCCAGGGGCAGCGACGCCATGTGGACCACGGTCCGGGCCACGTCGGCCGCGTCCATCACCGGCTCGGGGGCGAGGGTGCCGTTCGCCTGGAGGATGCCGGCCTGCATGCGCTCGGTCATCTCCGTCGCCGCGTTGCCGATGTCGATCTGACCGCACGCGATCCGGTACGGGCGCCCCTCCAGCGACAGCGACTTCGTCAGGCCCGTCATCGCGTGCTTCGTCGCCGTGTACGCCACCGAGTGCGGGCGCGGCACGTGCGCCGAGATCGAGCCGTTGTTGATGATCCGGCCGCCCTGCGGCGACTGCTCCTTCATCTGCCGGAACGCCGCCTGGGCGCACAGGAACGCGCCCGTCAGATTGACGTCGACGGCCTGCCGCCACGTCTCGTGGGCCAGGTCCTCGACCGGCGTGCCGCCGCCGGCGAACGTGCCGGCGTTGTTGAACAGCACGTCCACCCGGCCGTACCGGTCGCGGACCGCCCCGAAGAGGGCGGCGACCTCGTCCGGCGAGGTCACGTCCGTCGGTACGCACAGGGTCTCGGCCCCGGCCGCGAGCGCCGCCGTCTCCTCCAGTGCCCCGGCCCGGCGGCCCGCCAGGGCCAGTGACCAGCCCGCCTCCGCCAGCGCGAGCGCCACACTGCGGCCGATGCCCGAGCCGGCGCCGGTCACCACCGCGATCCTCCGTACAGCGTCCATGGCGCCGCAGTGTACGGACGGTCCGGCACCTGGAACTCATATGCCCGACATGTGGATGTCGTGCCCTGGTCAACAGCCGTCGGTGTGCTGTGGCCATGACATCCGAGTCGTCCCAACTCCGCGCCGCCGCCCGCCACTTCGCGCGCCGCCGCTTCCTCACCGCCACCGGTGCCGCCGCCGCCCTCGCCTTCGCGACCGGCCTCCCCGCCGCGGGCGCCGCCCAGGCCGCCGAACTCGACGCGCGGAAGATCACCGAGGACCCGTTCACGCTGGGCGTCGCCTCCGGCGACCCGCTGCCCACGTCCGTCCTCCTCTGGACGCGCCTCGCCCCCCGCCCGTACGAACCCGGCAGCGGCCTGCCCGCCGAGCGGATCCCGGTCCACTGGGAGCTGGCCCACGACGAGCGCTTCACCCGCGTCGTCAGACGCGGCCTCGCCACCGCCCACCCCGAGTTCGACCACAGCGTCCACGCCGAGGTCCCGCACCTGGAGCCCGGCCGCGTCTACCACTACCGCTTCCGCACGGGCCGCTGGATCAGCCCCGCCGGGCGCACCCGCACCGCGCCCCGCCCCGGCTCCCGGGTCGGCGAGCTGAGGGTGGCCGCCGTGTCCTGCCAGGCGTACCACGACGGGTACTTCACCGCGTACCGCCACCTCGCCGCCGAGGACGACCTCGCGGCCGTCCTCCACCTCGGCGACTACCTGTACGAGTACGCCGTCAACGCCACCGGCGGCGCCCGCGCCTACACCGACCGGCGCCTGCCCGCCCACTTCAACCGCGAGACGGTCACCCTGGAGGACTACCGGCTGCGGTACGCGCTCTACAAGACCGACCCCGACCTGCGCGCCGCGCACGCCGCGCACCCCTTCGTCGTCACCTGGGACGACCACGAGACCGAGAACAACTACGCGGGCGGCATCCCCGAGAACGGCGTACCGCCCGAGGAGTTCCTGCTGCGCCGCGCCGCCGCGTACCGCGCCTACTGGGAGAACCAGCCGCTGCGGCTGCCCCAGCGGCCCGAGGGCCCGGACATGCGGCTCCACCGGCGGCTGCACTTCGGCGGCCTGGCCCAGTTCGACGTGCTCGACACCCGCCAGTACCGCTCCGACCAGGCGTACGGCGACGGCTGGCAGGTGCCCGGGCCGCAGTCCGAGGACCCCTCGCGGACCATGACCGGCGCCGAGCAGGAGCGCTGGCTCCTCGACGGCTGGCGGGCGTCCGGCGCGGTCTGGAACGTCGTCCCCCAGCAGGTCGTCTTCGCGCAGCGGCGCAACGTCCCCGGCCCCGACTTCAAGCTCTCCATGGACGCCTGGGACGGCTACCCCGCCTCCCGCCGCCGCGTCCTGTACGGGGCGGCCGCCGCCGGGATCGACAACCTCGTCGTCCTCACCGGCGACGTCCACGTCGGCTACGCCCTCGACCTGAAGGCCGACTTCGACGACCCCGACTCCCGCACCGTCGGCACCGAACTCGTCGCCACCTCCGTCAGCAGCGGAAAGGACGGCGCCGACCGGCCCACGAACTGGGACAACCTCACCCGCGCCAACCCGCACCTGAAGTACTACAACGGCCGGCGCGGCTATCTGCGGCTCACCCTCGACGAGCGCCGGGCCCGCGCCGACTTCCGGACCGTGTCGGCGGTCACCACGCCCGGCGCCCCCGTCACCACGGCGGCGTCGTTCGTGACGGAGGCGGGCGACCCAGGACTCAGGCCCGCGTAGCGGTCACACCCGCGTGGCCGTCACTCGCCGGGGTAGCGGACGCCGATGCGGTCCCGTACCGCGTCGAGCGTCCGCATCACCGCCAGGGTCCCGTCCAGCGGCACCAGCGGCGACTCCTTCTCGCCCGCCCGCAGACACCGCATCACCTCCGCCGCCTCGTGCTGCAGGCTGTCCCGGCGGCCGTCCACCCGGAACTCCTCCGGCTCCCCGCCCTCCCGGAAGAGCGTGAAGCCCTCCGGGTAGAAGAAGCCGCGCGGGAACTCGATCCGGCCCGTCGTCCCCGTCACCGAGGCCGTCAGCGGGGTGTCCGCCACCACCGAGCAGGACAGCAGCGCCGTCGCCCCCGAGTCCCACCCCAGCAGCACGCCCGTGTTCAGGTCGACGCCCTCCGGCGAGAGCAGCGCGTCCGCCCGCACCCGGTCCGGCTCCCCGAGCAGCAGCTGCGCGAACGCCACCGGGTACACGCCCAGGTCCAGCAGCGCCCCGCCGCCCGCGGCCGGGTCCCGCAGCCGGTGCCCCGGGTCGTCCGGGCCGACCAGACCGAAGTCCGCGTGGACCGTGCGCACCTCGCCGATCGCCCCGTCCCGCACCACCTCGACCAGCCGCCGCACGACCGGGTTGCAGTACATCCACATGGCCTCCATCAGGAACACCCCGCGCTCCCGGGCCAGCGCGACCAGCTCCTCGGCCTCCCGCACGTTCAGCGTGAACGGCTTCTCGCACAGCACGGCCCGGCCCGCCTCCAGGCACAGCCCGGCCGCCGCGCGGTGTGCCGCGTGCGGCGTCGCCACGTACACCACGTCGACGTCCTCGTCCGCGGCGAGCAGCCCCCAGTCCCCGTACGCGCGCGGTATCCCGAACCGCTCGGCGAACGCCTTCGCCGACTCCTCCGAGCGCGACGCCACCGCCACCACCTCGGCGTCGTCCGGCATCTCCAGCAGGTCCCGGGTGAACGACGCGGCGATCCCGCCCGTCGCCAGCACACCCCAGCGCACCTTCCGCCCCATGCCAGCCACCTCTCCGATTGAGGTTTCAACCACTCCGGTCGAGCTGAGAGCATAGGGGGCGCCCCCGAGGACAGGAGACGAGATGCCGGAGAGCGGCCCGAGCACCCCCGGACACATACCGGCCGACCCCCGCGAGGCCGCGTCCCCACCTCCGGCACCCCCCGCTTCCCCCACGTCCTCCGCGCACCCCGGGCCGGTCACGCCCTCCACCTCCGCCGAGGCGCCGCCGGCCACTCCGGCCGCCCGCCGGGCCGGCCTGCTCGTCACGCTCGTCCTCGGCGGCCTGACCGCCCTGCCGCCGCTGTCCATGGACATGTACCTGCCGGCGCTCCCGGAGGTCACCGAGTCCCTGCGCTCCCCGGCCGCCACCATCCAGCTGACCCTCACCGCCTGCCTCGCCGGCATGGCCCTCGGCCAGCTCGTCGTCGGACCGATGAGCGACAAGTGGGGCCGCCGCCGCCCCCTCCTCGTCGGCATGCTCGTCTACGTCTTCGCGACCGCCGCCTGCGCGTTCGCCCCGAGCGCCGCGCTCCTCATCGCCTTCCGCCTGCTCCAGGGCCTCGCGGGCGCCGCCGGCATCGTGATCGCCCGGGCGGTGGTGCGCGACCTGTACGACGGCGTGGAGATGGCGCGGTTCTTCTCCACCCTCATGCTGATCTCCGGTGTCGCCCCGATCGTCGCGCCGCTCATCGGCGGCCAGATCCTGCGGATCACCGACTGGCGCGGCGTCTTCCACATGCTCACCGCCATCGGCGTCCTGCTCACGCTCGTCGTGTGGAAGTGGCTCCACGAGACCCTGCCGCCCGCCGAGCGGCACAGCGGCGGCGTCGGCGCGGCCCTGCGCACCATGCGCGGCCTCCTCGCCGACCGCGTCTTCACCGGCTACATGCTGGCCGGCGGCCTCGCCTTCGCCGCGCTCTTCGCGTACATCAGCGCCTCCCCGTTCGTCGTCCAGGAGATCTACGGCGCGTCCCCGCAGACCTTCAGCCTGCTCTTCGGCCTCAACTCCATCGGCCTCGTCACGGTCGGCCAGATCAACGGCAAGCTGCTCGTCGGCCGCGTCAGCCTCGACAAGGCGCTCGGCCTCGGCCTCGCGGTGATCAGCCTGGCGGCGCTCGCGCTGCTCCTGATGACCAGCGGCGTCTTCGGCCGCGTCGGGCTCGTCCCGGTCGCCGCCGGCCTGTTCGTGCTCATGTCCGCCATGGGCCTCGCCATGCCCAACACCAACGCCCAGGCCCTGATGCGCACCCCGCACGCCGCGGGCTCCGCGTCCGCGCTGCTCGGCACGTCCTCGTTCCTCGTCGGCGCCATCGCCTCCCCGCTCGTGGGCATCGCGGGTGAGTCCACCGCCGTCCCGATGGCCGTGGTCCAGCTCGTGTGCGCGCTCGCCGCCGTCGCCTGCTTCCTGGGCCTGTGCCGCCCCTGGCAGGCCGACCGCACCCGCTGACCGCGCCTACCATGGGTCGGTGAACGCCTCCCCCTCCACCGCGGAAGTCCTGCGCGCCGCCCTCGCCGGGCTGCTCGACGGACTGCCGCCGACCAAGGCCGCGCAGGCCGTCGACCGGCTCATCGCCAGCTACCGCGGCACCACCCCGACCGACGCCCCCGTCCTGCGCGACCGCACCGACGTCGCCGCGTACGCCGCGTACCGGATGCCCGCCACCTTCGAGGCCGTACGGTCCGCGCTGGACGCGCTGCGGGAGGCCGCGCCCGCGTGGACGCCCGCCACGCACACCGACGTCGGCGGCGGCACGGGCGCGGCGAGCTGGGCGGTCGCCGAGGCCTGGGAGGGCCCGGAGGCCCCGCGCACCACCGTCCTCGACTGGGCCGAGCCCGCGCTCGCCCTCGGCAGGGAGCTGGCGGGCGCGTCCGGCATCGACTCCCTGCGCGACACCACCTGGCGGCGCGCCCGCATCGGCGCCGCGCTGAAGCTCGACGACACCGACCTCGTCACCGTCTCGTACGTGCTCAAGGAGCTGACCCCCGAGGACCGCGCCGCGCTCGTCGCCGAGGCCGCCCGGGCCGCGCAGGCCGTCGTCGTGGTCGAGCCGGGCACCCCCGACGGCTACGAGCGGATCATCACCGCCCGCGACCAGCTGATCGCCGCCGGACTGCGCGTCGCCGCCCCCTGCCCGCACAGCGCCGCCTGCCCCATCGAGCCCGGCACCGACTGGTGCCACTTCTCGGCCCGCGTCAGCCGCTCCTCGCTGCACCGCCAGGTCAAGGGCGGCTCCCTGGCGTACGAGGACGAGAAGTTCAGCTACGTCGTCGCCACCCGGTTCCCGGTCGCCCCGGCCGCCGCCCGCGTCGTGCGCAGGCCGCAGATCCGCAAGGGCCAGGTCCTGCTGGACCTGTGCACCGCGGAGGAGGGCCTGCGCCGCGACACGGTGACCAAGCGGCACGGGCAGCTGTACAAGGAGGCCAGGGACGCCGAGTGGGGCGACCCCTGGCCGCCCGCCTGACGGGTGACCGGGACGCCCGGCCGGGTGGCCCGCACGGCGCGCCCGTTGTTCCGGGTCCGCCGCCGTGCGTTGGGTGGAGACATGACACGACTCCGCACCCGCCACCTGGCGGCGCCCCTCGTGGCCGCCGCCCTCCTGACCGCACCCGTCACCGCCCACGCGGCGCCCCGGCCCCAGGAGGAGGCCCGCACCCTCGACTGGGTGGCGGTCCCCACGGAGGACTCCGCGTTCGCCGCCGGCCTCGTCCACCCGGGCGCCGCCTGGACCGTCTACGCCCACCTCCATGAGAACGACGGGGGCAGACCCGGCAAGAGGATCGGCGACGCGACCGCCCGCTGCAACGTCGTCAAGGTGAACCAGCACGGCCACGTCACGCAGTGCGAACGCGTCCTGCGTACCGAGGCCGGACACCTCACCCTCGCCGACATGATGGACCACCACCACGGCAGCGGGCCGCACTCCGCGCCCGCGGCGGTCACCGGCGGAACCGGCGCCTACGCGGACGCGGAGGGCGAGGCCACGGTCGCCGAGCACGACGGACACACGACCTTCCGCATCGTCCTCGACGACTGAGCCGGCCGGAACGTCCAGGCCGTGTCCGGCGGATCACGCCCGGGCCGCGGGTCCGGCACCGCCCGGCGATGTCGGCATGACCCGCCGGACACTCCCTAGCCCCGCAGCTCCTGGGTGCAGCACTTCACGCTGCCGCCGCCCTTGAGCAGCTCGCCCAGGTCCATCCCGATCGGCTCGAACCCACGCTGCCGCAGCGGCCCGAACAGCCCCACGGCCGCCTGCGGCAGCAGCACGTGCCGCCCGTCGCTGACGGCGTTCAGCCCGAGCGCCGCGGCGTCCGCCTCCTCGGCGATCAGCGCGTCGGGGAAGAGCCGGGCCAGCACGGCACGGCTGCCGGGGGAGAAGGCCCCCGGGTAGTACATGATCTCGTCGGCCGCGTCGTCCAGGACGCACAGCGCCGTGTCCAGGTGGTAATAGCGCGGATCGACCAGATCGAGCCCGATCACCGGCCGCCCGAAGAACTCCTGCGCCTCGTCGCCCGCGAGCGAGCTGGAGCGGAAGCCGCGCCCGGCCAGCAGGTACGAGGCCGTGACCGCGAAGTCCCCCTCGCCCTCGTTGACGTGCTCGGGCTCGTGGACGTCGGTGAAGCCGTGCGCGCGGAACCAGGAGCGGTGCGCCTCCGCCTCGGCGGCCCGCTCCGGGTACAGGAACCGGGCGCCGAGCACCCGGCCGCCCACGACGGTGGCGCCGTTGGCGGCGAACACCATGTCGGGCAGGTCGGGGCGGGGCTCCAGGAGTTCGACGGTGTGGCCGAGAGCGCGGTAGCGGTCGCGCAGGTCCTCCCACTGCGCGAGCGCGAGCGGCAGGTCGACCGGTTTCGCCGGGTCCATCCACGGGTTGATGGAGTACGTCACCTTGAAGTGCACGGGTGGGCACATCAGGTAGCGGCGGGGTGAAGCGTCACGAGGCAAAGAAGGCTCCTCACGGACGGCCGGTGCACGCGGTTGCGTGCGTCAGGCCATGGTGCGCCGTGAGGAGCCTTCGCGCATCGGACCGTACGGGTGGTTCGTACGATTCACGGCACCGCTCATGAAGCGTCGCGCGCCGTACGGTCCTCCTTCAGCTTCCGCAGCAACTCCCGTTTCTGTGTTGCCGGATCGGCGCCCCGGCCGACCGTTCCACCGCCGCTGCCGCGCAGCGCCCGGCGGGAGAGGTTCTTGCGGGTGCCGCCGACGCCGAGCATCGAACCTGCTGAACCACGGGTCATGAAGCCCTCCTTCGTCTTCCGAACGGACTCCATCATGAACGAGACGTCTCGTCTCGTCAAGACGATACGTCTCGCCTCACTGGGGTAGATTGCCGCCATGGCCAAGGAACCCGACTCCACCCGTCGCAGCGAGCGCTCCCGCCGAGCGATCTTCGATGCCGCCCTCGCCCTCGTCGGCGAGGCCGGCTACGCCAAGACGACCATCGAGGGCATCGCCGCCCGCGCCGGCGTCGGCAAGCAGACGATCTACCGATGGTGGCCCTCCAAGGCCGCCGTCCTCCTCGACGCCTTCCTCGACCTCGGCGCCCAGGCCGCCGAGGCGTACGGCGAGGCCGAGATCCCCGACACCGGCGACCTGGAGGCCGACCTCAAGCACGTCCTGCGCGCCACGGTCGACGAGCTGAACGACCCCCGGCACGACGCCCCCTCCCGCGCCCTGGCCGCCGAGGGAGTGATCAACCCCGAACTGGGCGCCCAGTTCGTCGAACGCCTCCTCGAACCCCAGCTCCAGCTGTACGTGCGCCGCCTCGCCGCCGCGCAGGAGGCCGGCGACGTCCGCCCCGGCGTCGACCCGCGTATCGCGCTGGAGCTGTTCGTCGGCCCGCTCGCCCACCGCTGGCTGCTGCGCACGCTGCCCCTCACCCACGCCTACGCCGACGCCGTGGTCGACTACGCCCTCCACGGGCTCGCGCCCCGGCCTTGACGTGGACCTCCTCACGGCGAACAGGCCCGAATCGGCGCCCAAATCCAGACATAGTTGCCCAACTGCACCCCGTTGACGGCCTTTCCGGACCGGCCCGCCGTACCCCGGTTGAGGAGTCCTGTCACCTGGCGCGCAGGATGGTGGGACCATGGCAGGGACCACAGGGGCTTGCATTCAGGTGTGAGGGGATAGATGGGCGACGGTATCGGCCGCTACCGCGGCACGGAGAGCAAACTCGCGCACTGGCTGCGCCGGCGCCCGAGGAAGTCCGCCGCCGACGCACCGAGCCGTGAGGAACTGCTCCTCGCCACCGCCGCCGCGGGACTGCCGCTCGCCCCCGCCGCCCACCCCGTCGGCTACCGCTGCTCGTGCGAGCGCATCGGCTGTCCCACGCCCGCCCGCCACCCCGTCTCCTTCGCCTGGCAGACCCAGTGCTCCACGGACCGCCAGCAGATCGAGCGGTGGGCGCGCAGCCATCCGCAGGCCAACTTCATCACCGCGACCGGCATGGTCCACGACGTCCTGGACGTTCCGTTGGAGGCCGGTCGCGCCGCGTTGGAGCGCCTGCTCGCCCAGGGCGTCGAGGTCGGCCCGGTCGCCGAGGCGGGCGACGCGCTGGGCGGCGGCCGCATGCTGTTCTTCACCGCCACGCGCGGTACGCCGGAGGACGAGGACGAGTGGTGGCCCTGCGAACTGGACTGCCACCCCGAGACCATGGACGAGCACCCGGGCCTGCGCTGGCACTGCCGCGGCAGCTACGTCCTCGTGCCGCCGGCGCGGCTGCCGGGTGAGGTGGGCGTGGAGTGGGTACGGGGCCCGGAGCACGCGCTGCCGGACCCGCTGAGCCTCCTGGAAACCCTGACGGACGCCTGCGCCCGCCACGCCTCGGACCCGGCCCACCACGCGGTGGCCTGGCCCTTGACGCGCTGATCCGCACCCCCACCGGCGGCGAGCCGCCCACGGGCGGGCGGTCCCACCGACCCACCCCCCACCGGGGGTCAGTCGCCCCACGACGGGACGGGGGTGGACCGGGGGTCGCGCGCGCAGGATTGGCGGTGCTGGGACGCTTCGCTTTCCTGGGCCCGAGCGAGCCAATCTGAGCACGTGACCCCCGGGCCGCACCCGGACCCACCCACCGTCGTGGCGCGCAAGGGGCGGGCCCTCAGGCCGGGTGGCCGTTCCGTCGTTGTGCCCACCCGTTCCTCCCCAAGGACTACGTCCAGGGGGGACCCCCATGCGGAACGACTGCCCACAACGACGGAACGGCGGCACCGGCGGCGCGAGCCCACAACGACGGAACGGCGGAACCGCGACGTCAGCCCACAACGACGGAACGGCGGTGCCGCGAGGTCAGCCTGCAACGACGGACCGGCGGTGCCGGGGCGTCGACCCGCAGCGAGCGACAGGATGAGCGCCGGGCTCAGGAGCCCGTTACTGCTGTTACGCCCTGGAGGCGGTTGATGATGGTGACCGTGTCGGTCGACGCGCCCGTCGGCTTCACGCGGGCCGTGACGCTCGACACCCAGTCCTTCGTCACCGAGTTGCGCACCTCGCCCGTCAGCAGCGGCCGCTCCTCCGGAGTGACCTTCGGCCGGTACCCGGCCGCAGCCGTGCGCCGCTCGTAGAAGCGCGTCGAGAAGAAGACCATCGCGCCACCGTCCTCGGTGGCCAGCGCCAGTGGCGTGAACGTCCCGGTGTCCAGCGCCTGGTCGAGGAACTGGACGGCGAGCCCCGGCCGGTGGGCGATCTTGTCGCGCTCCTCCCGCCACCCCGACGTGTGCGGCCCCGCCGCGAACACCGCCGGCTGCCCGGTCTTCATGTACGCGGCGTAGTCCTTGCTCAGCCCCTCCGGCGCGGCGGCCAGCGCACCGGCCTCCGCCGGCCGCGCCCACCCCTCGGCGTCCGTCTCGAACGCGGGGACGTCGCGCGGCGCCAGCACCGACAGGTGCGACGCCTCCCACAGCTGGTCGGGCCCGTTGCGGATGAAGACGAGCAGCCAGCGGTTGTCGCCCGCGCCCTGGTCGGTGTCCCGGTTGGAGTCCGTGTCCGCCACGAACCACCGCGGCCACCCGGCCTTCTTCGGGATGGCGAACTTCGCGTCCGTCAGCTCCAGCGGCTGGTGCGCCGTGTTGCCGTTCGGGCTGGTCGCACCCCGGGCCTTCAGCCCCGCCTGGTGTATGGCGCCCAGCGACCCGGTCACCCGGTGGGCGTCGAGCGACGGGTCGTACGCCTTGTCGGCCTTGTTGTACGCCTCGGTGAAGTCCTTCAGCGCCTGCTCGGCCTCGTCCCGCGTGGCCGCCGGTACGACGGCCAGCTCGCCGTGCACCGTCACGCACCCGCTCGCCGCCAGCACCAGCACGGCGACCGCCGCGGACGTCCTAGCCGCCCGCCCCAGCGCCCGATTCAGCCTTCTCATCGGTTGCCTTCTGCTCCTCGACCCGCCCGGACGGTCCTGACCGACCGAACCCTACCGGGGACAGGATCAGCGCGAGCGCCGGGACCGGATAGAGCGCCCACACCGTGATCTGGAGCACCGTGGGATCCGGCGCGAAGTTGAAGACGCCCGTCACGACGGTGCCGAGCAGGCCGTCCCGCGGCACCGCCCCGCTCACGTCGAACGCCAGGTCGGCCAGGCCGCCCACGACCCCGGCCGTCTGGAGTTCCCGCACACCGTACGCGCACATCCCGGCCGCCACGGCCACCAGCAGCCCGCCCACGGCGGTGGAGAACCACGCCGGCCGGACCAGCAGCCGCGCACCCCGGCAGCACAGCCACCCCACCAGGGCCGCGGTGGCGATGCCCAGCAGCAGCCCGCCCAGCGGCAGCGCCGAACCCGCCTCGTCCATCGCCGCCCGCACCGACGCCCACAGGAACCGCGCCGTTTCCAGGCCCTCCCGGCCCACGGCCAGGAACGCCGTGGCGGCGACCACACCGGCGCCCGGCTCCCGCCCCCCGTACCGCTCCGCGCGCCGCAGCGCGAAGAACGTCCACGTCACCAGGACCGCCGCCAGGACCGACAGCGAGCCGCCCAGCAGGGCCCGCGCCCCGAACGTCAGCTCGCGCGGCCCGAATTCGAGGACGCAGCCGAACGCCAGGCATCCGCTCACCGCCGCACCGGCCCCGGCCAGGACCGGCCGGAGCGCCTCGCGCCGCCCGGTCCTCACCAGGTACGCCGCGAGGAGGCAGACGACCAGACTCGCCTCCAGGGCTCCGCGCAGACCGATCAGATAGATGCCGAGCACTCCCGTTTCCTCTCCGAAGCCCGCAGTCCGAACCGACCGCAGGGTCTCACGGACGGGCGGGACCCGGCTCGGGGCGGCGCTCCGGGACGATCAGCGGCACACCCGTCCGCGGATGCGCCAGCACCTCCACCGGCTGCCGGTACACCCGCCCCAGCAGCGCGGCGTCCAGCACCTGGGCCGGCGGGCCGTCCGCCACGACCCGGCCCTCGTGCAGCACGGCGACCCGGTCCGCGTACGCCGCGGCGAGCCCCAGGTCGTGCAGGACGGCCACGACACCGTCCCCGGCGGCCGCCCGCTCCCGGCACACCCGCCCGACCAGCTCCTGGTGGCGCAGGTCCAGCGCGGCCGTCGGCTCGTCGAGCAGCAGCAGTGGCGCGCCCTGGGCGAGGACCCTGGCCAGCGCGACCCGGGCCCGTTCGCCGCCGGACAGCGACGGGAACGCGCGGCCCGCGAACGCCTCCGCCTCGGTCGCGGCCAGCGCCGCCGCGACCGCCTCGTCGTCCCTGCCCCGGCCCTCCGTACCGGCCCAGGGCGCCCGCCCCATCCGGACGACCTCCTCGGCGCGGAACGGGAACGCCACCGAGGCGGACTGCGGCAGCACGGCCCGCCGCAGGGCCAGTTCGGCCGGCGTCCAGCTCCCGACGGGCCGCCCCGCGACCCGTACCTCGCCCTCGTCGCACGGCAGGTCCCCGGCGAGCGCGGCCAGCAGCGTGGACTTGCCGGCCCCGTTGGGCCCGACGAGGACCAGCACCTCACCGGCGCGTACGTCGAGGTCGGCCCCGTCCAGCACGACCCGCGCGCCGCGCCGCAGCCGTACCCCCCGCGCGCGGGCGACGACCTCGCCCGCGGTGACGGGCCCGGGCGGCTCCGGCCGACGCACTCCGAACAGGCTCACGCCCAACCCCCCTGCCTCCGCCGCGTCCTGCGCAGCAGCCAGAAGAAGAACGGGCTGCCCACCAGCGCCGTCAGGACCCCCAGCGGCAGCTCCGCCGGTGCGGCCACCGTGCGGGCCGCCAGGTCGGCGGCGACCAGCACCACCGCGCCGCCCAGCGCGCTCGCCGGGACCAGGAACCGGTGGCCGGGGCCGTTCACCATCCGCAGCAGGTGCGGGACGACCAGGCCGACGAACGCCACGATCCCGGCCACCGCGACCGCCGCGGCCGTCAGCAGCGCCACCACCAGGATCAGCGTGATCCGCAGCCGCTCCACGTCCACGCCGAGGTGCCGCGCCGGGCCCTCGCCCAGCGCGAGGAGGTCCAGCGACCGGGCGTGGAACGGCGCCAGCGCGAGCCCGGCCACCGCGCACGGCAGTACCGCCAGGACCTTCGGCCAGGTGGCCTGCGCCAGCGAGCCGAGCTGCCAGAACGTGATCTGGGTGATCTGCGCGTTGTCCGCGAAGAACACGAACAGCCCGATGAGCGCCCCCGCGAACGCGTTGACCGCGATCCCCGTGAGGATCAGCGTGACGACCTCCGTACGGCCGCCGGCCCGCGACATGACGTACACCAGCAGCACCGTCCCGAGCCCCGACAGGAACGCGCACACCGTCACCGTCCACGTCCCGGCGAAGGTCAGCCCCAGCGCGATCGAGCCGACCGCGCCCACCGCCGCGCCCGCCGAGATGCCGATGACGCCGGGCTCGGCGAGCGGGTTGCCGAACACGCCCTGCATCAGCGCGCCCGCGCACCCCAGCGACGCGCCCACCAGCAGCGCCAGCACCAGGCGCGGCAGGCGGATGTTCCACAGCACGCCCTCGGCGGACCGCTCCAGCGCCCGCCCGCCGAGCCCGGCGTGGTGCAGCACCGAGCCCACGACGTCGCCGAGCGGGATGTCGTACGCCCCGAGCCCCGCCGACAGCAGGGCGAGCAGCAGCAGCGCGGCGCCCAGGGCGGAGGCGAGGATCCAGCCCGTACGGAACACGGGGACCGCCTCGGCCGTCACGGGCGCATCCCGTACAGCTGGCGCACCAGCGCGTCCAGCACCAGGTCCGTGCGCGGGCCGTAGTTGAGGAGCATCCCGTCCTCGACGGCGACGACCCTGCGGTCCGCGCCCGCCGGCGTCTCGGCGACGCCCGGCAGTGTGACGAGCCCGTCGATCCCGCCCACGGAATCGAGACCCTTCGTCATGACGAGGATCGCGTCCGGCGCGGCCTTGGCCAGCGCCTCGCTGGTGAGCGGCGTGAAGTCCTTGGTGAGCCCGGACTCCTTGCCGGCGTCGACCGCCCCGGCCGCCTCCAGCAGCGAGGCAGCGCCCGAGTCCCGCCCGCCGAGCAGGTGGACGGAGGCCGAGCCGCGCAGATAGAGGAACGCGACCCGGGGCCGGTCCGCCTGGGCGGGGATCCCCTTGCGGACCGCGTCGATCCGCTGCTCGGTGCGGGCCGCCAGTTGTTCGCCCGCCCCGGTCACGCCGAGCGCCGAGGCGACGGTCCCGATGCGCGTACGGACGTCGGCCAGGCGCTTCGCGGGCCTCACGACGACGACGGGGACACCCGCGTCGCGGATCTGGCCGATCGCCTCGGCGGGGCCGGTGGTGGTGTCGGCGAGGACGACGGTGGGCCGCAGCGACAGCACGCCCTCGGCCGACACGTCGTGGCCCCGCGTCACCAGCGGGAGTCTCGCGGCCTGTTCGAAGGTCGCGGTGATGTCCCGGGCGACCACCCGGTCGCCGAGCCCGAGGCTGAACACGATCTCGCTGAGCGCCCCGGTGAGCGGCACGATCCGGTCGGTGGAGGTGACGGTGACCTTGGACCCGTCCGCCGACGCGACAGTGACGGGCAGTCGGGGCGTGGGCGTGGTGGGGAGCGGCTCGATCCGCTGGGGCGCGGTGGCTTCGGTCGCCCTCGGCAGCTCGGTGACGCCCGCGCCGCAGCCGGTCGCGGCGAGGGCGAGGGTGAGCACGGCGAGGAGCGCACCGGCCAGGCGGGATCTGCGCACGGAGGCACCGTCCTGTCGTCGGGGGGTGGGCAGTTGAGGTTCCTGCGCCGGAAGGGTTCCGGCACCACTGGCGCATAGCTTAGGTTAGCCTTACCTCACTGACCAGCTCCCGGAGGGGAACCCATGCTGCCGTCGCCCCCGCGTGCGGCCCGCGCCCTCACCGTCGTCCTGTGCGCGGCGCTCCTGTGCGCGGCCCTGCCCGCCGCCCTCTTCCCGGGCGCCACGGCCGCCCACGCGGCGGACCGCACCGTACGCGGCGGCCGGCTCGACTGGGCCGTCAAGTCGTCGTTCCAGACTTACGTCACCGGGCCGGTCGCACAAGGGAGTTGGAACCTCGCCGGAGGCGCCGCCACCACAGGCGGCGGCCAGTTCAGGTTCCACTCCGCCCAGGGGACGTACGACCCGGCGACCGGCGCCTTCGACGCCGCGTTCAGCGGCGGCGTCCGCTTCCTCGGCCACCGCGAGGCCGACGGCACGCACCGGCTCGACCTGACCATCAGCCGCCCCCGCGTCCGTATCGCCGCCGGCCGCGGCACCCTCTACGCCGACATGACCTCCCGCGGCAAGGACACCGGCCGGCTCACCTCCACCGCCCAAGTGCCGCTCGCCGCCCTCGACCTCGGCGGCATCGACATGCGCGGCGGCACCACCCCCGTCGGCCTCACCACCGTCCCCGCGACCCTCACCGCCGAGGGCGCCAGGGCGTTCGCCGGCTACTACCCGGCCGGCACCGCCCTCGACCCCGTGACCCTCTCGGCCGACGTCCACGCCCCCGCCTCCGCCAAGCCCGCGCCCACGCCGCCACCGGCCACGACGTCCTCGCCGCCGCCCGCCCCCGGCACCTTCCGGGACGCGGCCGTCGACTGGGGCGTGCGCCGCACCTTCCGCGAGTACGTCACCGGGCCCGTCGCCAAGGGGAAGTGGACCCTCGCCGACGGAGCCCGGGACGGCGGCGCCCTCTTCCGCTTCCCGCGCGGCACCGGCACGTACGACCCGGCCGGGCCCGCCCTCACGGCCGCCTTCACCGGCGGCGTCCGCTTCACCGGCGACCACCTCGACCTCACCCTCGCCCGGCCCACCGTCCGCGTCCAGGGCGGCAGAGGCACCCTGAGCGCCGACGTCACCAGCGCCGGCACCACCACCAGGGCCGTCCCGCTCGTCACCTTCGACGCCCGCGGCCTCATCCCGGAGCAGGGCCTCGCCACGCTCACCGAGACACCCACGACCCTCACCGCGCGCGGCGCGCAGGCATTCGGCGGCATGTACCGGGAGGGCACCGCCATGGACCCGCTCTCGCTGGCCGTCGCCCTCGACGCCGGCGCCCGGCTCCCGGCCCTGCCCGACCTGGGCAGCGAACCGGTGACGCCCGCCACCGGGACACCGCCCGCGCCCACGCCCACGACGACCGCCGCCGCGGCCCCCGGACCGTCCACCGGGGTGTACGCCACGGCCGGCGCCGCCCTGCTCGTCGCCGCCGCGGCCGCCGCCACCTACGCCGTACGCCGCCGCACGACCGGCGCCACCGCCGACAAGGCCGCCACCGGCGACATCCACTGACCACCCGTCACACCACAGCCACCCCCCGAACCGAGGAGACCCACGACCATGCGTCGCACCGCCCTTGCCGCCGCTGTCGCCACCGCGGCGGCCGCCCTCGGCGCGTCCGCCCTCGCCCTCCCCGCGACAGCGGCCCCCACGGGCGCCGCGGCCCCGGCCGCGCCCGTCATGAACCTGAAGGACGGAGTCCTCGACTGGGGCGTCAAGGAGTCCTTCCGCACGTACCTCGCCTCGCCGTTCGCCCACGGCACCATCACCACCGCGGACGGCGCGACCCAGGCCGCCGGAAACGGCGTCTTCCGGTTCGTCGACGGCACGGGCACCTACGACACGGGCACGCACGCCACGGCCACCGCCTTCCGGGGCTCCGTCCGCTTCCAGGCCCACGGCGGCGTCCTCGACATCAAGCTGTCCGACCTGAAGCTCACCACCAAGGGCTCGGCCGACCCCTCCGGCGAGATCACCGCCGACGTCGTCACCAAGAACAAGGACGGCGCGTACGAGACCAGGGACGACGTCGCGATAGCCGCCCTCGACATGACCGGCGTCCGCCCCGGCCGGGGCCAGGACGGCGCCATGGTGTTCCGCGACATCCCCGCGAAGCTCACCAAGGGCGGGGCCGAGGCGTTCGCCGGCTACTACAAGGAGGGCGACCCGCTCGACCCGGCGACGCTGACCGTCAAGGCCGGAGCCCCGAGCGGCCCGGCCACCCCGACGACCCCCACCTCCCCGTCCGGGACGCCCACCCCCTCGGCCAGTACGTCGCCGTCCCCGTCGACGACGCCCGGCCCCACCCCGTCGCCGACCCCCTCGCCCACGCTCCCGCCGGCCGGCACGCAGGCCCCGACCGCCGTGGCCGACGCCCGCCTCACCTGGGGCGTCAAGGCCGGCTGGCGGACCTACGTCCGCGACACCTGCGGCGGCGCCATCACGCCCACCGACGGCGCCACCTCCCACGGCACCGCGTACGCCTTCCGCTTCCGCACCGCCGACGTGAACCCGCGGGCCCGCACCGCCGACGCGGACTTCACCGGCGCCGTCCGCTTCGCGTGCCCCGCGCACACCATCGACTGGACCATCGGCGACCTCAAGGTCCGGGCGAAGGGCGACCGCGGCACGCTCCTCGCGGACGTCACCGGCGCCAACGGCACGAAGGACGACGTGGAGTTCGCCGATCTCGACCTGAGGAAGGCCGACTACACCGTGACCGGCGGCCTGGTGTCCCTCAAGAACGTCCCGGCCACCCTCACCGCCGACGGCGCCGCCCAGTTCGCGGGCCCCGGCGGCGCGGTCTTCTACCGGCCCGGCACCGCCATCGACCCCGTGACGGTCGTGTTCTCGCTCGACAAGGACACCAACCTGCCGCCGAACGGCACCACTTCGGGCGGCACGACGAGCGGTACGACCGGCGGCTCCACCACCACGGGCGGCACGGTCGGCGGCTCCACGGGGACGCTCACCTCCGGCGGGACCGTCGGCGGGGCCACCGGCTCCCTTGCCACGACCGGCTCCGGCCTCCCGCTCGGCGCCGCGCTCACCGCGGCCGGCGCCACCGCCGCGGCCGGTGCGGCCGTCCTCGTCGCCGTACGCCGCAGGACCGCCTGACGCACCGGTCCCGTGTTTGAATGCCCGGGTGAACACTGCACACGACGTCCTCGCCGTCTTCTGCGGCGGCGATGGGCGGTACGGCAACCTGCTCGGTGTCGTCCGTGACGGCCGGGCCTGCCCCGACGAGGCGTCGCGGCAGGCCCTGGCCAAGCAACTCGGGTTCAGCGAGACCGTCTTCGTCGACGACCCCGAACGCGGGGTCGTCGACATCTACACGCCCGGCGTACGGCTCCCGTTCGCCGGGCACCCGCTCGTCGGGACCGCCTGGCTCCTCGACCTCGAACTGCTCGACCTGCCGGTCGGCGAGGTGTGGGCCCGCCACGACGGCGAGTTCACCTGGATCGAGGCGCGCCCCGAGTGGGCGCCGCCCAGGACCCTGCGGCAGTACGGCTCGGCCGCCGAGGTCGACGCCCTGGAGGTGCCGCCGCCGGGGGAGTGGGTGTACGCGTGGGCCTGGGACGACGAGTCCGCCGGGCGCGTACGGGCCCGGGCCTTCCCCGGGCGCGGCGACGGCATCGACGAGGACGAGGCGACCGGCGCTGCGGCGCTGCTGCTCACCGCGCGGCTGGGTCGCGCCCTGAACATCACGCAGGGCCGGGGGTCGCAGATCCTGACGGCCCCCGGCCCCGACGGTGTGATCGAACTGGGCGGCAGGGTCCGCCACGTCGAGACCGTCACGCGCTGACGGGCGTCACGCGCTGAGCGGGAACTCCTCGCCCAGCTCGCGGAACACGGCGGTGTTGAAGGCGAAGGCCCGCTTGCACTCGTCGACGATGCGCTGCTTCTCCAGGTCGTCCACGTCCACCCGGTCCAGCAGCTCCCGGTAGCCGCGCTTGAAGGCGGCCGGGTTCGCGATCCCCTCGAAGACGTAGAACCGCACGCCGTCGCCCTTGCGGGCGAAGCCCCAGGTGCGCTCCGCCTTGTCGCGGATGATCTGGCCGCCCGACAGGTCGCCCAGGTAGCGGGTGTAGTGGTGGGCCACGTACCCCGCGGGCCAGGTGCGGGCGCACTCCTCCACGCGGGCCGCGTACGCGGCGGTCGCCGGGAGGGGGGCCGTGGCGGTGCGCCAGCCGGGGCCGCGCAGATGCGCCAGGTCGCGCTCCAGCTCGGCGGTGCGGAACAGCTCCGGCTGTATGAACGGCCCGGCCACGGGGTCGCCCGCCAGCCGGTCGGCGGCGCCCTCCAGCGCCCGGTACACGAACCACAGCTGCTCGGTGTAGCGGGCGAAGGCGTCCACGCCCAGCCGGCCCCCCAGCAGATCGCTCATGAAGGTCGACGTCTCCGCCTCGGTGTGCGCCTCGTGGGACGCGGTGCGGATCAGCGTCGAGAACGGGGTGACGGTCGCGCGTGCATCCAAGGCGGGCCTCCGTGGACCGATGGGGTACGGAACGGCGGCGGCACCCGGCCCGCCCGCGCGGGCACGCCGGGGTGTCACCTCCGCCGATCTTCCTACTTAGGCTTACCTAAGTCAATCGCTTGCCGACGTCCTGTCGGAAAACCAGTACCCCGTCCCGCGTCAGGGCAACGTAAGGATGTCCGCGCCGCTCTCCGTGACCACCAGTGTGTGCTCGAACTGCGCGGTCCGCTTCCGGTCCTTCGTCACGACCGTCCAGCCGTCGTCCCACATGTCGTACTCGTGGGTGCCGAGCGTCAGCATCGGCTCGATCGTGAACGTCATGCCCGGCTGCATGACCGTCGTCGCGTGCGGCGAGTCGTAGTGCGGAATGATCAGCCCCGAGTGGAACGAGGAGTTGATCCCGTGCCCCGTGAAGTCGCGCACCACGCCGTAGCCGAAGCGCTTGGCGTACGACTCGATGACCCGCCCGATGACATTGACCTGCCGGCCCGGCCTGACCGCCTTGATCGCCCGGTTGAGCGCCTCGCGCGTGCGCTCAACCAGCAGCCGCGACGCCTCGTCGACGTCCCCGCACAGGTACGTGGCGTTGTTGTCGCCGTGCACGCCGTGGATGTACGCCGTGACGTCGAGGTTCACGATGTCGCCGTCGCGCAGGACGGTCGAGTCGGGGATGCCGTGGCAGATCACCTCGTTGACCGAGGCGCACAGCGACTTGGGGAAGCCCCGGTAGCCGAGCGTCGAGGGATAGGCTCCGTGGTCGCACATGTACTCGTGGGCGACCCGGTCCAGTTCGTCCGTGGTGACACCCGGCGCGATCAGCTTCGCGGCCTCCTCCATCGCCTGCGCGGCGATGCGGCCCGCGATGCGCATGCGCTCGACGGTGTCGGGGTCCTGGACCTCCGGGCCGTTGTACGGCTTCGGCGCCGGCTTCCCGACGTACTCGGGGCGGCGGATGGATCCGGGGACGGAACGGGTGGGGGAGAGCACCCCTGGGACGAGCAGCGACTGGCCAGACATGCCAGCGAGTCTAACCAGCGCGTCCGGGGCACCATGGCGTCAGAGGAAGGAGCCGCAGATGGCCCTGTTCAAGAAGCGCACGGCCGGAAAGCCGGGCGAGTGGTACTACTGCCTCCAGCACAAGAAGGTCGAGGAGGGGCCGGAGTGCCCCGCGAAGGACCGCTTCGGCCCGTACACGACGCGGGGGGAGGCGGAACACGCGATGGAAACGGCCCGCGAGCGGAACCTCCAATGGGAATCCGACCCCCGCTGGCACGACCGCACCACCCCCGAGGACCCCACCCCCTGACCCCACCCGCCCCGGCTGCCGCCACCGTCCCGCCGCTGTGGGCTGCCGCCGCGGTCCCGCCGTTCCGTCGTTGTGGGCTGGCGTCGCGGTCCCGCCGTTCCGCTGTTGTGGGCTGGTTTCGCGGTCCCGCCGTCCCGCTGTTGTGGGCTGGCGTTGCCTGTGCCGCCGGTCCTGCTGTGGGCAGTCGTTCCGCTGGGGCGGAACGGGTGGGCACAGCAGGACCGGCCCCCCGGCCTGAGGGTCCCGCCCCTGCGCGCCACGACGGTGGGTGGGTCCGGTGGCGGCCCGGGGGTCACGTGCTCAGATTGGCTCGCTCGGGGCCTTGAGAGCGAGGCGTTGCTGCGTCGCCAATCCTGCGCGCGCGACCCCCGGTCCACCCCCGTCCCGTCGTGGGGCGACTGACCCCGGTGGGGGGTGGGGTGGGTGGGGCCGCCCGCCAGTGGGCGGCTCACCGCCGGTGGGGGTGGGGTGGACGGGCCTGCCCGTCCGTGGGCGGCTCACCCCCGGTGGGGAAAAGCCTCGCCGCCGGTGGCGCTAGGCCGTCGACCGGGCCCTGCGGCGCTGGGCGTCCTCGTCGGTCTTCGCGTCGTACGTGACCAGCTTCGGCAGCAGGAGCGTCAGCGCCCCCACCACCGCCACGCACGCGACCCCACCGGTCCACACGGCCGCCCGCGTCCCCGTCCAGCCCGCCATCGCACCGGCCCGCACCTGCCCCAGCTGCGGCCCGACGCTGTAGGACAGGACCTCGATGCCGGCGAGCCGGCCCCGCAGCTCCTCGGGGATGGTCTGGTTCCAGATGGTGGAGCGGCCGAGCCCGCTCAGCATGTCGCCGGCGCCCGCGAGCACCAGGCACAGCAGCACCAGCCAGATGTCGGACAGCAGGCCCGCGCCCGCCACCGCCAGGCCCCACGCCGCGGCGCCGCACACCACCATCAGGCCGTGCCGCCGCACGCGGGACGTCCAGCCGCTGGTGAGGTTCAGGAGGACCGAGCCGACGGCGCCCGCCGCGTACATCAGGCCGAGCGCCCACTCGGCGTCCAGCTCGTCCGCCAGGAACGGGAACACCGCGTGCGGGAACGCCAGCAGCATCGCGGCCAGGTCCACCGCGTACGTCCCGAGCAGCACCGGCCGCGACCACGCGTACCGCGCGCCCTCCGCGATACCGCGCAGCGACGGCCGCTCCGTGCCGTTCGAAGGCGGGGCGGGGGCGAGGCGCAGGCACAGCAAAACGGAGACGGCGAAGCAGCACAGCGTCAGGGCGTACGCCGGGGCGTGGCCCGTGTAAGCGACGACGAGGCCGCCCAGCGCGGGACCGGCGACGGCCCCGAGCTGCCAGCGCAGCCCGTTCAGCGCGGCCGCGGCCGTCAGCTGGTCGTGCGGCACGATCCGGGCCTGCAGCGAGTCCAGCGCCGGCCGCTGGAGCCCGGCCAGCGCCGAGACGCCCGCGGCGACCAGGTACAGCGGCCACAGCAGCGGCGAGGGGAGCAGCGCGTTCAGCAGCAGGACGAGGGCCAGGACGCCGAGCCCCGCCTCCGAGGCCAGGATGACCTTGCGGCGGTCCACCGCGTCGGCCAGGGCGCCCCCGTACAGGCCGAAGACGACCAGCGGGACCAGCTCGACCGCGCCCATCGCGCCGACCGCCAGCGGCGACCCGGTCAGGTCCTTGATCTGCAACGGCAGCGCCACCATCGCGGCGGAGCTGCCGAAGAACGCGATAAGCCCCTGGATCCAGAGCAGTCGGAAGTCCCGGGAGGAACGCCACGGGGAGAGGTCGGGCAGCAGGGCGGAGGCCTTCGATGTCACGAGGCGCCATGGTTCGCCCGACCGTTGCCCCGCGCAACGGGTTTTCCCGCTACCAGCGGGGCGGCGGCGGGGCCGTCAGATGGTCCGCCAGCCGGGACAGCCGGTCGCGCAGCCGGCTCCGGCCACGCGGCGCGGGCAGGCTGTTCTCCCCGGCCGCCGCGCTCACCAGGTGCTGCACCGTGTCCAGGTCGACGCCCTCGGCCCGGTCCGGGGCGACCGTCAGCGCCTCGTGCGCCAGCCCGTGCACCTCCGGGTCGCCGCCGTCCAGGGACAGCACCGTCGCCCCCGCGCGCCGCGCGTCGTGGACCCGCTCCAGCAGGCCGCCGCCCGGCCGCTCCGGCGCCACCACCAGCAGCGTCGCCCCCCGCCCGGCGGCCTCCAGCCGCCCGAGCCCGACCGCCAGGTGCGCCGGGTCCGCCGGGTTCACCCGGTGCCGCACGAGGGTCGGGGCCAGCTCCGGCTGCCCCGACCACATGGCCTCGTCCACCAGGTGCGCGGCGAGGTGCCACGGCTCGTACTCCTCCGTGCCCACCAGCAGCAGCCCGCCGCCCTGCGGCACCACGGAGGACCGCAGCACCCCCGCGAACCGGCGGGTCGCCGCCGGCCACTCGGTCCCGGCCAGGACTTCCCGCAGCAGCGCCACTCGTACGGCATCCATGGCGCCGCATCCTGCCCCGGTCGGCTTCGCCGTGCCGGGCGTTCGCCACCACGTCACCCGGACGGGGCCGTGGCACGTAGTGTCGGGGGCATGACTACGACTGACTCCGCCGCGAAGGCCCCGGAGGCCTCCCGGGACGCCAAGGCCGCCAAGCCCGTCAAGGACCCCTGGGACCTGCCCGACGTCTCCGGGCTCGTCGTGGGCGTCCTCGGCGGCACCGGCGACCAGGGCCGCGGCCTCGCCTTCCGGTTCGGCCGCGCCGGACAGAAGGTGATCATCGGATCGCGGTCGGCGGACCGGGCCCGGGAGGCCGCCGCCGAGCTGGGCCTCGGCATCGAGGGCGCCGACAACGCCGAGTGCGCCCGCCGCGCCGACATCGTGATCGTCGCCGTGCCGTGGGACGGCCACGCGGCGACCCTGGAGGCGCTGCGCGAGGAGCTGCGCGGCAAGCTGGTCGTCGACTGCGTGAACCCCCTCGGCTTCGACAAGCAGGGCGCCTACGCCCTCAAGCCCGAGGAGGGCAGCGCCGCCGAGCAGGCCGCCGCCCTGCTGCCGGACTCCCGGGTGACCGCCGCGTTCCACCACCTGTCGGCCGTGCTGCTCCAGGACGCCGCGATCGACGAGATCGACACGGACGTGATGGTGCTCGGCGACAAGCGCGCCGACACCGACCTCGTCCAGGCCCTGGCCGCCCGTATCCCCGGCATGCGCGGCGTCTACGCGGGCCGGCTCAGGAACGCCCACCAGGTCGAGTCGCTGGTCGCCAACCTCATCGCGGTCAACCGCCGCTACAAGGCCCACGCGGGGCTGCGCGTCACCGACGTCTGACGGGGACCGGGCATGGGGGACACTGGACGGGCACGTGAGCCCGTTGTCCGGACAGGAGCCGACCCCATGCCCCGCCTCTCCCTCTACACCCTCGTCGTGTGCGTCCTCGCCGTCGTCGCGGCCGTGGTCTCGTTCGCGCAGGGCAGCTGGCTCGGCGTCGTCTGGGTGCTGCTGGCGGGCGTCTCGTCCAACATGGCCTGGTACTACTGGCGCCGCTCGCGCCACGTCACCGACTGACCTCCAGCAGCTCCGCGCAGTTCGGGTTGGTCTCCTGCCAGAAGCGGTACAGGTCCCGGCCGCAGTAGACCTCGGCGTCGCCCACGCCCAGGCCGCCCAGAACCGCGCGGATCATGTCGAAGAACGGCCCGCCGACCTCCGGCGCGAACAGCAGGACGAACACGGCGAGCAGCCCGTACGGCGCGAACGGCTCGATCTGCCGGCGGATCCGGTACGAGAGCCACGGCTCGATCACCCCGTAGCCGTCGAGCCCCGGCACCGGCAGGAAGTTCAGGATCGCCGCGGTCACCTGGAGCAGCGCCAGGAACGCGAGCGCGAAGCGGAAGCCCGCGGGCACGCCGTCCAGGGCGCCGAGCCAGAACGGCGCCGTGCACACGACGGCGAACAGCACGTTCGTGAGCGGCCCCGCGGCGGAGATCAGGCTGTGCTTCCAGCGCCCGCTGATGCGGTGCCGCTCGATGAAGACGGCGCCGCCCGGCAGGCCGATCCCGCCCATGATCAGGAACAGCACGGGCAGCAGGATGCTGAGCACGGCGTGCGTGTACTTCAGCGGGTTCAGCGTCAGATAGCCCTTCGCCCCGACCGTGAGGTCGCCGCCGTGCAGCGCGGTGCGGGCGTGCGCGTACTCGTGCAGGCACAGCGACACGATCCACGCGGACGTCACGAAGAGGAACACGGCCAGGCCCGGGCTCTGCGCGAAGCCCGTCCACACCGCCCAGCCGCTGACCGCCGTGACGGCGGCGATCCCGAGGAACACGGGGCTGATCCGGTGGTCGCCGCGGCGGCTGCGGGAAGGGGCGAAGGCCATGGGCGGACTCCTCGGTCGTCGGACGGGCGTCGTGCGGTCGTCGGACGACGGTAGACCGTTCCGGGGCGCCGCCGGGAGCGGGGCGGCCCCGGATCGCGTCCGGGCGCCACCGGGGCCGGACGACCGACAGCCCGCCGATGGGGGAGGTCGGCGGGCTGTCGTCTGTGCCGGCAGTGGCTCAGGGATCCACGGGGCGTCCTAGTGGAAGGTGTGCTCCTCGGCGGGGAACGCCCCACCGGTCACGTCCTCCGCGAACGCCTTGGCGGCGTCGCCGAGGGTCTGGCGGAGGTTCGCGTACTGCTTGGTGAAGCGCGGGACGCGGCCGGCCGTCAGCCCGGCCATGTCCGTCCACACCAGGACCTGCGCGTCGGTGTGGGGGCCGGCCCCGATGCCGATCGTCGGGATGTGCAGGGAGCGCGTGACCTCGGCGGCCAGCTCCGCCGGGACCAGCTCCAGGACGACCGCGAAGGCGCCCGCGTCCTGCGCGGCCTTCGCGTCCCGCAGCAGCCGGTGGGCGTCCTCGTCGGCGCGGCCCTGCACCCGGTAGCCCATGGTGTTGACGGACTGCGGGGTCAGGCCCAGGTGCGACATGACGGGGATGCCCGCCTGGACGAGCATCTCGGTCTGGGGCAGCGAGCGCTCGCCGCCCTCCAGCTTGATCGCGCCGACGCCGGCCTCCTTGACCAGCCGCGTGGCCGACCGCAGGGCCTGTACGGGGCCTTCCTGGTACGAGCCGAACGGCAGGTCGCCGACGACGAGGGCGCGCTTGGTGCCCCGGACGACGGCGGCGGACAGGATGGCGACCTCGTCGAGCGTGACGGGCACGGTGGTGTCGTAGCCGAGGTGGCAGTTGCCCATGGAGTCGCCGACGAGGATGACCGGGATGCCGGCCTCGTCGAAGACGGACGCGGTCATCGCGTCGTAGGCGGTGAGCATGGGCCACTTCTCGCCGCGCTCCTTGGCGCCGGCGATGTCATGGACGGTGATACGGCGGGTGCCCTTGCCCCCGTACAGCGCCTTGGGGTTCCTGCTGGTCTCCCCGCTGCTGTCGGCGGACTGCGTCTGGGCAGCCTGAAGCGTCATCGTGAACGGCTCCTTCGTCATCTCGAGGCGCCCTTACGGCGTCCCCGGACCACGTCCATGGTGGCACTTCGTGCCGCGCGGGGGGAAGTGCGGGGAGACGGGCGTCCGCCACACTGTTCGGATCCGGACGGCGAAGGAGCCGACCGGGGGGAGGGCCGCGCCCGCGCCGGAAGTATGCGCGTTCTGTCACAACTGCCGCATCGGCCACAACCTCAGGAACCTGCCCGGACAGCCGCATCGTCCTGGAGGCAGTACGGCCGCCCCGTGATCGCTTAGTGTCGTGGTCCCGGGCGAGCAAGCAGGAAAGCAGTGAGGACGACGTGATGGCGCAGGTGGACGACATGACCGAGACGGGGAACGGCGTCGCGCCGGAGCAGCGGCGTACGGGATCCCGGATCCGGTCGGCGGTCGACCGCTGGCGGGGCGACCGGGGCGTCTGGCGCCGTGGCATCGTGCTCGCCGGGTGCGCCGTGCTGCTGGCGCTGGTGATGATCCTGCACGCCCGCATCCCCAACGACGTCGGCAACCTGGGCAGCCTCGTCGAGACGTTCCTGCCGTGGTTCGGCGTGTTCGTGCCGGTCGTGCTGGTGCTGGCGCTGCTGCGCCGCTCGGCGACCGCGCTGATCGCCGTGCTGCTGCCGGCCGTCGTGTGGCTGAATCTCTTCGGCGGGCTCGTCACGGACCGGGCGGGTGGCGGGGGCGACCTGATGGTCGTCTCGCACAACGTGAACGCCGACAACCCGGACCCCGAGGGCACCGCCCGCGAGATCGCCGGGTCCGGCGCCGACGTGGTCGCGCTGGAGGAGCTGAAGCCCGCGATGGTGCCGGTGTACGAGAAGGCGCTCGCCGGCACGTACGCGTACCACTCCGTGCAGGGCACCGTCGGCCTGTGGAGCAGGCACCCGCTGACCGACAGCCGCCCCGTGGACATCCGCCTCGGCTGGACCCGCGCCATGCGCGCCACCGTGACGACGCCCCAGGGGCCGGTCGCGGTGTACGTCGCCCATCTCCCGTCCGTACGGGTCAAGCTGAACGCCGGCTTCACCGCCAACCAGCGCGACCGCAGCGCCGACGAACTCGGCGAGGCCATCGCCCGCGAGGAGAACCACCGCGTGATCCTGCTGGGCGACCTCAACGGCACCATGAACGACCGCGCCCTGAACGCCGTCACCTCCCAGATGCGCTCCACCCAGGGCGCGGCGGGCGACGGCATGGGCTTCAGCTGGCCCGCCGCGTTCCCCATGGCCCGCATCGACCAGATCCTGGTCAAGGGCGTCGAACCGGTCGCCTCCTGGTCCCTCCCGAGGACGGACAGCGACCACCTGCCGATCGCGGCACGGGTGACGCTCTGAGGAAGAGCCGGAGGGGGGCCTTCCGCGGGAAGGCCCCCCTCCGGCTCTTTCCGGACGACGGCGAACCGTCAGCGTGTCGTCGTCTCCCGCCAGCGGTTCGTGATCGGCAGGCGGCGGTCCTTGCCGAAGCCCTTGGCCGAGATCTTCGTGCCCGGCGGGTACTGGCGGCGCTTGTACTCCGCGATGTCGACCATCCGCAGCGTCTTCGCGACCAGCTCCGGGGCGAAGCCCGCCGCGATGATGGCGTCCTTGCCCTGGTCGCGGTCCACGTACAGCTCCAGGAGCCGGTCCAGCACGTCGTAGTCCGGGAGCGAGTCGGTGTCGACCTGGCCGGGGCGCAGTTCGGCGCTCGGCGGCTTGGAGATGGAGTTCTCCGGGATGGGCGGCGTCTGGCCGCGCTCCTCGGCCGCCCGGTTGCGCCACTTGGCCAGCCGGAACACCGTCGTCTTGTAGACGTCCTTGATCGGGCCGTACGCGCCGACGGAGTCGCCGTACAGCGTCGAGTAGCCCACCGCCAGCTCCGACTTGTTGCCGGGCGCCAGCACGATGTGGCCCTCCTGGTTGGAGATCGCCATCAGCAGCGTGCCGCGCAGCCGCGACTGGAGGTTCTCCTCCGCCAGGCCGGTCAGCCCGAGGGCGCCCATGTACGCGTCGAACATCGGCTCGATCGGTACGGTGCGGAAGTTCAGCCCCGTGCGGCGGGCCAGCTCGGCCGCGTCACCCTTGGAGTGCTCCGAGCTGTACTTGGACGGCATCGACACGCCGTACACGTGCTGGGCGCCCAGCGCGTCGCACGCGATCGCCGCGACCAGCGCCGAGTCGATACCGCCCGACAGGCCGACCAGCACGGACCGGAAGCCGTTCTTCGCGACGTACGCCCGCAGGCCCACGACCAGCGCCGTGTACACCTCCTCGTCGTCGTCGAGGCGGTCCGCGTAACCACCGGTCAGCTCCGGCTCGTACGCGGGCAGCGGCTCCTGGGACAGCACGACGCGGTCGACGCGCAGCCCGTCGTCGACCGCGCCGGTGACCGGTTCGGCGGCCGCCGCCGGCAGATCGAGGTCCAGGACCATGCTGCCCTCGGAGAACTGCGGCGCCCGCGCCACGACCTCGCCGTTCGCGTCGACGACGATGGAGTCGCCGTCGAAGACCAGGTCGTCCTGGCCGCCGATCATCGCCAGGTACGCGGTGGTGCAGCCGGCCTCCTGGGCCCGCTTGCGCACCAGCTCCAGGCGCGTGTCGTCCTTGTTCCGCTCGTACGGCGAGGCGTTGATCGAGATCAGCAGCCCGGCGCCGGCGCTGCGGGTCGCGGGCACCCGCCCGCCCTCCTGCCACAGGTCCTCGCAGATCGCCAGGGCCACGTCCACCCCGTGGACCCGGATCACCGGCAGGGTGTCGCCCGGCACGAAGTACCGGAACTCGTCGAACACGCCGTAGTTCGGCAGGTGGTGCTTGGCGAACGCCAGCGCCACCTCGCCGCGGTGCAGCACGGCCGCCGCGTTCTGCGGGGCGCCCGGCGGCTGGCCGTACCTCGGCTGGGCCTTCTCGGAGCGGTCCAGGTAGCCGACGATCACCGGCAGCTCCCCGAAGCCCTCGGCGGCGAGGCGCGCGGCCAGCGCGCGCAGCGCGTCGCGCGACGCCTCCACGAAGGAGGAGCGCAGGGCCAGGTCCTCGACGGGGTAGCCGGTCAGCGCCATCTCGGGGAACGCGACCAGGTGCGCCCCCTGTTCGGCGGCGTGCCGGGTCCAGTGCACGATCGCCTCGGCGTTGCCGGCGAGGTCGCCGACCGTCGAGTCGATCTGATTCAGGGCGAGGCGAAGTTGAGGCACGCCGCCCAGTGTAATCGTCAAACCGACGCGATGTCCTGGAGGCGAGGTGTGGGGCGCCCCACGCGGGTGCCGCTCCCGGCGCCCCGGGCCAAGGGGCGCCCCGGCGTGGGGCGCCCCTTTCCGCTCCCTCTTCCGTTCCTTCTTCGCTCGTTACTTCCGGTAGCCCAGGACCGTCATCATCCCCGACTCCGCGTGGTAGACGTTGTGGCAGTGGATCATCCACAGCCCCGGGTTGTCCGCGTCGAAGTCCACCGTCAGCGTCCCGTTCGGCAGGACGACCGCCGTGTCCTTGCGGGGGCCGCCCGCCACGTTCGCCAGCTGGAACGTGTGGCCGTGCAGGTGCAGCGGGTGCCACATGGTGGTGGCGTTGGCGAACTCGATCCGGACCCGCTCGCCCGCCTTCACCGGGTGCCGCTGGTCCGGCGTGTACGGCTTGCCGTCGAAGGCCCAGTCGTACTTCTCCATCCCGCCGGTGAGCCGGATCCGCAGCGTACGGTCCGGCTTGCGGGCCGCCAGGGCGACCGACGGGTCCGCCTTCAGCCGGTCCGCGGTCAGCACGCGCCGGGCCAGCTCCGCCGGGCGGACGGTCGCGGCGGGTGCCGCACCGGCGCCGGTCCGCAGCACGGCCAGCGCCGTCGCCTTCTTGCCCTCCGCCTCGGCGACCAGCGGGAACACCCCGTCGCCCGCGGTGACCAGCACGTCGTACCGCTCGCCCATGCCGATCAGCAGCGCGTCCGTCTCGGTGTGCCCGACGGGGAAGCCGTCCGTGTGCGTCACCGTCATCCGGTGGCCCCCGAGCGCGACGCGGAACGCGGTGTCGCCGCCCGCGTTGATCAGGCGCAGCCGGATCCGGTCACCGCGCTTCGCCCGGAACTCCGAGGGCGCCTGCGGCGTCCGCCCGTTGATCAGGTAGTGCGGGTACGCCACGTCACCCGCGTCACCGCCCAGCAGGTCGCTGCTCGCGCCCATCATCATCCGCGACGGCCCCGACGCGCCCGGCGCCGGCGTGGCCGACGCGGCGTCGGAGGAGCCGTGCCCCGAGCCGTGACCGCCGCCGTGGTCGCCCCCGCCCCCGTGACCGCCGCCGCCCATGCCCTTGCGCAGCTCGGCCAGCACGGCGTCGGGCGTCGAGCCGTCCACCCCGTCCAGCCAGTCGTCCAGCACGACGACCCACTCCTTGTCGTACGACAGGGGCTCCTTCGGGTCGTCGACGATCAGCGGCGCGTACAGGCCCCGGTCCAGCTGCGTGCCCGAGTGCGGGTGGAACCAGTACGTGCCCGGGTGCGGCACGGCGAACCGGTAGGCGAACTCGCCGCCCGGCCGCACGTCCCGCTGCGTCAGGCCGGGCACGCCGTCCATGTCGTTGCGCAGCGCGAGACCGTGCCAGTGCAGGGACGTGGCCTGCGGCAGGTTGTTGGCGAGGGTGAGCGCCAGGGTGTCGCCCGCGGTGACCCGCACCTCCTTGCCGGGCAGGGCGCCGCCGTACGTCCAGGTGCGGACCGTGCGGCCCGCGCCGAGGTCGACGGTCGTGGCGGCGGCGGTGAGGCGCACGGAGCGGACGGGGCCGGAGCCGCGGGCGGCCTCGGCCGCGGCGACCTCCTTGCCGTCGGGGGCGACGAAGCCGGCCGGGGCGGCGGGCGAGGCGGAGCCGCCGTGCCCGGCGTGGCCGCCGGACCCGGACGAGGAGCAGGCGGAGAGGGCCGCGGTCCCGGCGACGGCGAGACCGGCGCCGAGCAGGGTGCGGCGCGTGGGAGCGGCGGTGCGGGCGGGCGTACGGAACGAACGCATGCTGAGAACACCTCGTTCGGACGTGTGCGAAGCACGGTGGATGCGGTGCGGATGAAGGAGAGCCGCGCGTCGGCGCCGCCGCGACGTACGTGCGTACGCGTACGCGTGGGCGGGCGCCACGACGGGCGTGGGCACGGGCGGCAGGCACGGGTGTCCGGGCAGCCGAGAGGTACGGCCGGGACGGCGCCTGCCGGCGGGTGCTCCTAGATCCGCAACACCGACAGTCCGGCGAGGGTCACCCGGAGGGGAGGAGGATCGGGCCACTGCGGCCGCAGCACGCGGCCCGCCCGGTCGGCGCGCCCGGCGAGCGCGTCCGAGCGCCGCCGGCGCCGCAGCAGCCGCAGGGCGGCGGCACCGCCGAGCGCGAAACCGAGCGAACCGAGAACGGCCAGGCATACCGTGGCCGCATCCATGCCCCCGTTCGGCGCGTCTTCAGGGGTGTCAGGTGCCCGGACGCCGTGAGCGGCGGCCGGGTGCTCCGAGCCGTGAGCGGGCGCCGCCACCGTGTGGGTGCCCGCATGCTCCGAAGGATGGCCCCACGTGTGCATCGTGACGATGCCGAGCAGCAGTGCCACGAGCAGCAGCAGCTGCCCGTACCGCGCGCCCCGCGCGCACCGCCCTCTCGCCATGGAGACCATGGGAGGAAGCCTACCCCCACAGGGTATCGGCGTTGCAGGGGCCGGACCTCGGAACGACCATGGGTCCATGACGCCGACGCACCGCCGCCGCGCCGCCGCACGGTGGTCCGTCGCCGTCCTGTTGGGGCTGGGAGCGCTCACCTACAGCGCCTGGCTCCTGGAACCCGCGCTGAACACCGGCCTCGACCCGGTGCAGTCGTACGTGAGCGAACTGGCCGCCACCGACCAGCCCATGGGCCGCTTCTTCCGCGCCACCGACCTGCTGTCGGGCGTCCTCATCCTTGTCGCCGCCCTGGGGGCGCTCGTCGCGCTGGAGCGCCGCTTCTGGGCGGTGACCGGCTGGCTGGCGCTCGCCCTGTTCGGCGCGGCCACCGCCGCGGACTCGCAGCTGCCGCTGAGCTGCGCGCCCACCGCCGACACCGCGTGCGTGGCCCGCGAGGACGCCGGCCTGGTCCCCTTCACGCACGACGCGCACGCCGTCAGCTCCAGCCTCGCGATGGCGGGCGCCGTCGCCGGGGTCGTCGCCCTCACCCTGGCAGCCCGCCGCTACCGCTGGTGGGAGCCCCTCGCCCGGACCGGACCGGCGCTCGTCGTCCTCGAACTCGCCGCGACCGTCTGGACGCTCGCCGCCGTCGCCGCCTTCGAGGCGGAGCGCGGCCACGGGGCCCTGGGCGCCGGCCAGCGCCTCCAGCTGCTGCTGATCGCGGTCTGGCTGGTCCTGCTGGCCGTCTCCCTCGTGAAGGCGCCCCCCGAGACGGCCCGCCACGAGGAGGGCCGCCCGTGACGTTCGTACGGATCGGGGGAGTGCCCCACCACGTGACCGTCGAGGGTGCGGGACCGGTCTGCGTCCTGAGCGCCGGGCTCGCGATGAGCTGGTTCGACTGGGACCCCCTCGTCCCGCTGCTCACCCCGCACCGCACCGTGGTCCGCTTCGACCGTCCCGGCCACGGCCTGAGCGCCCCGTCGTACACGGCGCCGACCGCCGAGGGCGAGGCGCACCGCATCGCGGCCCTCCTCGACGCCCTGCACCTGCCCCAGCGGGACGTCACCGTCGTCGGGCACTCGATCGCCGCGTTCCACGCCGAGGCCTACGCACGGCTGTACCCCGGCCGCGTCGGGGCGCTCGTGCTGGTCGACGGGTCCGTCGAGGAGCACCCGGGGCGGCCCGTGGCGCCCGGGGCGCGGACCGCGGCGGCACGCGTCGCCGCCGGTGTGCTCGGGGCGGCCGGGGCGCCCGCCGCGCTCGGCCCGCTCGCCCGGCGCGCGGTGGTGCGGCTGTCCCGTGCCGGACACGCCGCGGACCCGGCCCCCGCCGCGCTCGTCCGGCGCTGCTACACCACCACCCGGGTGCTGCGCGGCGCCCTGCTGGAGAACGCGCACTACCGGGCCGTCGCCGCGGAGCTGCTCGCCCTGCGCGAGCGGTACCCACTGCCCGCCGGGCTCCCGGTCACGGTGCTGGCCGCGCCCGACAGCCCGGACGCCACCGACACCTGGACGGCCCGGCAGCGGGCCCTCGCGGACGTGCTGGGCGCCCGCTTCGAGGCGGTCCCGGACTCGGGCCACCTGATGATGCTGGACCGCCCGGACGTGATCGCCGGGGCGGTCCTGCACGACGCGCGCGCCGGCCACGACTGAGGAGCCGGCGGGCGGCGTCCGGTTCTCCTGGGGTTCGGTTCGGTTCGATGGAGTCCGGTGCGGCTCAGCCTCGGGCGTACACCCGGGTGGCGAACTCGGCGACCTGCTTGTCGGAGAGGTGCCGGGCCAGGTCCGCCTCGCTGATGATGCCGACCAGACGCTTGTTCTCGATGACGGGGAGCCGCTTGATCTGGTGGCTCTCCATCTCCCGCAGCACCTCGCTGACATCGGCGCCCGCGTCGATCCAGCGGGGGGTGCCCTCCGCGATGTCGCCGCAGGTCACGCGGGAGGTGTCACGGCCGGCCGCCACGCACTTCACGACGATGTCGCGGTCCGTGACGATGCCGCAGAGCCGTTCGTCCTGGTCGGCGATCGGCAGGGCCCCCACATCGAGCTCGCGCATCATCTGCGCGGCCCGGTCGAGGGTCTCGTGGGCGGGGATCCAGTTGGCCCCCGGGTGCATGATGTCTCGGGCGGTGGGCATGGGCTGCGTACCTCCGTAGAACGCCGTACGTCGTCCCCGAGCCCCTCCATTCTTGCCGCCCCCACCGCCCCCCGCGACCGCTGAGGGCCGGGGGGCGGTGGGCCGCCGATCAGCCGCGCGGCTTCGCGCCCCGCTTCGCCAGCAGGTCGGTCATGAGCGCGATCTCCGACTCCTGCGCGTCGACCATGCCCTGCGCGAGGTCCCGTTCCAGGGTCACGCGGCACTGGTCGACGCAGCCCTGCGCCATGGCCACCCCACCCTTGTGGTGGTCGGTCATCAGCCGCAGGTACAGGATCTCGGCCTGCCTGCCGCTCGCCCGGCGCAGCTGCTCCAGCTCGGACTTGGTGGCCATGCCGGGCATGAGCGGGGCGTCGGCACCGGCCGAGGCGTGGCCACCGTGGCCGGAGGCGGCGGGGGCCGAGGCCCCGTGGCCGTCGTGACCACCGTGGCCGGAGGCGGCAGGACTGGCCGCGGCGGAGGCCCCGTGGCCACCGTGGCCGCTCATCCACGCCATCGGCTCACGGTCCGGCGCGATCTTCGGCAGCCCCCACATGTCGAGCCAGCCGAGCAGCATGCCGCGCTGGTTCGCCTGGGTGTTGGCGATGTCGTACGCCAGCCGGCGCACCTCCTCGTCCTGCGTGCGGTCCCGCACGATGAACGACATCTCCACCGCCTGCTGGTGGTGCACCGCCATGTCCCGCGCGAACCCGGCGTCCGCCGAGTCGTCGCCGGGCACGGCGGCGGCCGGGGCACCGCCCGTGTCGCGGCCCAGCGCGGTGACCGTGGCCCAGCCCGCGAAGATCAGCGCGAGGGCCACGGCCACGGCCGCCACCCAGGTCGTACGGGTCATCCGGGGCGTACGGGTCACTGCTGGGTCATCCCGCCCTGGCCGCCCGTGCACGCGGCGCCCGGCTCGGGCGTCTGCGGGCCCTGCACGTACTTGGTGAAGAACTGGTTCACGCGCGGGTCGTCGGCGCCGTCCACGGTGACCTGCTTGCCCCAGGCGCTCAGCATGATGGCGCCGGCCTGGTTCTTGACCGGGCTCATCAGCGAGTACGGCGTCTTGCCGACCTTCTCCTCCAGCTTCTTCACGTCGTCCTTGGAGGCCTTGTCGTTGTACGTCACCCACACCGCGCCGTGCTCCAGCGAGTGCACGGCGTTCACCTCGGGGATCGGCTGCTTGTAGACGTCGCCGTCGCAGTTCATCCACACCTGGTGGTGGTCACCGCCGACCGGGGGCGTCATGGGGTACTTGACGGCCGTCGTGACGTGGTTGCGGCCGAGCTTCTTGGCGTCCCAGGACTTCTCGTCCGGGATGGGCGCCTTGGCGGCGGCCTCCTGCTGCTGCTTCTCCTCGGACTCCTTGTTGAGGACGTAGCCGCCGAAGCCGACGAGGCCGGCGACGACGGCCGCGCTGACGGTGATGGTGATGATGCGGTTGCGGCGCTCGCGGGCCTGCTCGGCCTTGCGCATCTGCTCTATTCGGGCCCGGCGGTCGGCGGACGACGAACGGTTTGCAGCCATGGTGAGTCGATGTCCTTCTGCGAAAAGTTCTGGAAGCGAAGTGCTACGTGCGACATGCGAAGTGCGTGGGGGCGGGCCGGCTCAGGTCCGCAGAACTTGAAGGACATGGAGGTCCGGCGCCCTGGGCCGGTCCTGCGGACCGCCCGTGCGGCCGGGGGGCGGCGCCGTCGCGAAGGCGGTGAGCCCGTCGGCCTGCGGCGGCGGGTCGAGCGGCGGAACGGTCAGCACCGCCGGGGTGAGGGACGGGAAGAGTCCGCAGTCGCGGTCGTCGTGCGGGCAGCTCACCGCACTGGTGGCGGCACCGGCGAACACCGCCTCGCCGGCCACGGGAGCGCCCGCCGGTGCGGGCAGCGCACCGGCGTGCCGGGCCGGTCCGAAGCAGATGAAGAGCGCGGCAAGGAGCGTCGCCACGGCACTCAGCAGAGCCATGGGACGCGTGACGCGCGCGGGGCGCGCGATGCGTATGAGCCGCAGGCCCTCCATGGGCGCAGATGGTAATGGGCGAACCCCCGCTATACGCCAGAAGGGGGAAGGTCAACCCACCAATTCAGTCGGCGCCGCCCCGCGCCGCCCCGCCGGTCCCGGCCCGCTCCCGCTCCGCCGCGCTGAGCGCCAGCAGCGCCACGTCGTCGGTGACCTCATCGGCGTACGAGGACAGATCCCGCCACACGGCCCGTACCAGGCTCACGGGGTCGGCGTCCGGCCGGATGCGCGCGGCCAGCGGGTAGAAGGCGCCGTTCGCGTCCCGCGCCTCGGTCACGCCGTCCGTGTGGGCGAGCAGCACGTCCGCGGGCCCGAGCGGCACCGACACGGGTGCCGGCGCCCGGAAGTCGGTGAGCCCGAGCCCCAGCGGCGGGCCCGGCTCCACGGTGATCTCCCGGGCGCCGCCGCCGTCCACCAGCAGCGGCGGAGGGTGGCCGCAGCTCACCACCCGGACGACGGGCCGCTCCTCGTCCCGCGCGGGGAACTCCATCAGCACGGCCGTGGCGAACAGCTCGCCGTCCTGCTGGCGCGCCGAGTCCACCAGCAGCCGCCGGTCGAGCCGGGCGGCCACGCCCGCCAGGTCCGGCTCGTCGAGGACGGCCTCCCGGAAGGTCCCCAGCAGCGACGCCACCGTGCCGACGGCGGACAGCCCGTGCCCCTGCACATCGGCCACGACGGCCCGCACCCCGTACGGCCCGGGCTGTACGTCGTACAGGTCGCCGCCCACCAGCGCCGTCCGCTCCGCCGCCCGGTACAGCGCCCCGCACCGCACATGCCCCACCTGCGGCGCCAGCGGCGGCAGCACCGCGAACTGGGCGGCCTCGGCGACCGTCCGCACGGTCACCAGCTGGGCGTCCCGCCGGGCCCGCACCCACGCGAGGAGCGCACTCACCGCGCCGATCAGCGCGAACGCCAGCACGTCGCCGCCCGACACGTGCTCCGCCCGCACGGCGGGGACGGACAGCAGCGCCGTCATCACGGCCGCGACCAGGGAGGTCCCGAGCACGCCGTAGACCAGCGAGGTCAGCGGCGGCACGACGGCGAAGGCGAACCCGAGCTGGACGGTCTCCGGCGTGGCCAGCTGGGCCGTGACGACCACGAGCAGCAGGAGCCACGGCAGCAGCCGCAGCTGGCCCTGCGGCCGGGCGCCGGGCAGCTCCTGCGCGACACGGTCCATGGCCCCAGTCTGCGGCGGCCTCGCGTTACGTACACCACAGACGTCCATGCACTATGGGTTCGCAACGTGCACGAAACCGTGTGGTGGCATGCTGGCCCTGATCAGCGAGGATGGGTGTGGAAATGGACAAGCAGCAGGAATTTGTGCTCCGAACGCTCGAGGAGCGCGACATCCGCTTCGTGCGCCTGTGGTTCACCGACGTGCTGGGCTTCCTGAAGTCCGTCGCGGTGGCGCCCGCCGAGCTGGAGCAGGCCTTCGACGAGGGCATCGGCTTCGACGGCTCCGCCATCGAGGGCTTCGCCCGCGTCTACGAGTCCGACATGATCGCCAAGCCGGACCCGGGGACGTTCCAGATCCTCCCGTGGCGCGCCGAGGCCCCGGGGACGGCCCGGATGTTCTGCGACATCCTCATGCCCGACGGCTCGCCGTCCTTCGCCGACCCCCGCTACGTCCTCAAGCGGGCCCTCGCCAAGACCTCCGACCTGGGCTTCACCTTCTACACCCACCCCGAGATCGAGTTCTTCCTCCTCAAGGACAAGCCGGTCGACGGCACGCGCCCCACCCCGGCCGACAACTCCGGCTACTTCGACCACACCCCGCAGAACGTCGGCATGGACTTCCGCCGCCAGGCGATCACCATGCTGGAGTCGATGGGCATCTCGGTGGAGTTCTCCCACCACGAGGGCGCGCCGGGCCAGCAGGAGATCGACCTGCGCTACGCCGACGCCCTGTCCACGGCGGACAACATCATGACGTTCCGCCTGGTCATGAAGCAGGTCGCGCTGGAGCAGGGCGTCCAGGCCACCTTCATGCCGAAGCCGTTCTCCGAGCACCCCGGCTCCGGCATGCACACCCACCTGTCCCTCTTCGAGGGCGACCGCAACGCCTTCTACGAGTCGGGCGCCGAATACCAGCTCTCCAAGGTCGGCCGCTCCTTCATCGCGGGCCTCCTGCGCCACGCGGCGGAGATCTCCGCGGTCACCAACCAGTGGGTCAACTCCTACAAGCGCATCTGGGGCGGCTCGACCCGCACGGCGGGCTCGGGCGGCGAGGCCCCCTCGTACATCTGCTGGGGCCACAACAACCGCTCGGCCCTCATCCGCGTCCCCATGTACAAGCCCGGCAAGACCGGCTCGGCCCGCATCGAGGTCCGCTCCCTGGACTCCGGCTGCAACCCGTACCTCGCCTACGCGGTCCTCCTGGCCGCCGGCCTGAAGGGCATCGAGGAGGGCTACGAACTCCCCGCCGGCGCCGACGACGACGTCTGGGCCCTCTCCGACGCCGAACGCCGCGCGATGGGCATCGAACCCCTCCCGCAGAACCTCGGCGAGGCGATCTCCCTGATGGAACGCAGCGAACTGGTCGCCGAAACCCTGGGCGAACACGTCTTCGACTTCTTCCTCCGCAACAAGAAGCAGGAGTGGGAGGAGTACCGCTCGGAGGTCACCGCCTTCGAGCTGCGGAAGAACCTGCCGGTGCTGTAGGCGCGGGCACGGGCGTGGGGTCGGCGGGGGACCGTCGGCCCCTTCTTCGTGCCCGGTCGTATGGGTGTGCGGGCGCGTGCGGGGGTGTGTGCGCCCCCTGCGGAACTGGTTCCCGGGGTCGGTGCGTCACCAGGCTCACGAGCCGACCGATGGGGGAGCGGACGTGCAGCGGGCCGAATTGGTGGAAGTGCATCCGTGGGGCGCATTCGACGGGGACGACGTGGTCAGCCGGTGGCTGGACGATCCCGTTCCGGTCACCCAGTCCTTCCTCGACGGGTGGGGCGTTCCCGTCGACCTGCGGGAGTGGCCGCACGACGAGACGGTGGCGGGGCTGTATCTGCTGGCGTTCCTCGTGGCGTGCGTGGTGATCAGTACCGTGCCGGACATGGTCCGGGCCGTGTGCCGGCCGCGGTTCTGGCACGAGGGGCGGGCGCTGCCGCTGATCCAGTTCGTTCTTTTTCTCGTTGCGTACGCCTTTTACAGCGGCGGGCAGACGCGTTCAGCGGCCGAGGCCGCGGGGGAGTTGCTGACGGGACGGCTCGCCCAGGTGGCGCCGCTGGCGATCCTGACGCACTGGGTGCTCGTCTGTCTGTTGTGGCTGTGGTTCGGGCGGCTCATGGGGCTGTCGCGGAGGCGGCTGTTCGCGCCGCTGGTCGAGTTGTGGATGCTGCCGCTGAGCCTCGTCTTCGTGTTGATGTTCACCGTGGCGTGGATGCAGGTCGCCGTCCGGGGCAGCGCCCTGGGCCCGGAAGCGGGCGCCGTGCTGCTGGTCGCGGTGGCCGCCGTCCAGGCGTACCTGGCGTACGCCATGGAGAACGCGGCCGCCGTGCGCGACGGGAGCAGGCCCGCGACCGCGATGGGACGCGTGCTCGGGTTCGCCCCGCCCCGCCCGTACGCGTCGCGCTGGCGCGTCCCGCTGAAGGGCCTGCTCGCCGGGACCGCGGGCCTGCTGCTGGTGCAGGGGCTGCTGGCGGCGCTGATCAGCCTGCCGTTCTGGGCGGGGGCCTTCCCCGTACCGAGCCTGCGGTCCGTCCTCCACGTCGAGCTGGTGCTCTACTCGATCCTGCTGCTCATCTGGTGCTTCGCCTTCCGCGAGCTGGTGTTCGAGCAGCCCGGGGTGCCCGCGGCGCTGCCCCGGTTCATCGACTTCAGCCTCGCGCTGGGCGCCTGCGCGATCGCCGCGACCGGCCTGAAGCACTCCACGGTCACCCTGGGCACGGCGCCGCCGTGGCTGGTGGCGCTCGGCCCGCCGCTGCTGGTCGCGCTCGTCGTGTTCTGCCTGTGCCTGGTCACCGCCGTCCGGCGCACCCCCCGCTGGGGCACCTGCCTGGGCGTCGCCGTGCTCGCGGGCGTCCTGGTGCTGCCGGCGCGGCCGCTGCTGGAGGCGGCCCTCGGCCCGGTCGTGGGCTTCATGCCGCTGCCCGACTGGTGACCCCCGGTGCGTGGCCGGGCGCGTGCCGGGGTACCCGGCGGCCATGACGCCGACCAGGGTCTTCGCCAGCCTGGGCATGTCCCTCGACGGGTACGTCGCCGGCCCGCACGCCCGCCCCGGGAACCCCCTCGGGGACGGTGGGGCGCGCATCCACCAGTGGGTGTACGGCGTCGAGGCGTGGCGGCGCCGCCAGGGGATGGCCGGGGGCGAGACGAGCCGGTCCGGGCTGGTCGTCGCCGAGAACTTCGACCGCGCCGGGGCGTACGTCATGGGGCGGCGCATGTTCGACGAGGGCGAGGTCGCCTGGCCCGACCCGCCACCGTTCCGCGCGCCGGTCTTCGTCCTGACGACCACCGCCCGCGACCCGTGGGTCCGGCAGGGCGGCACCGTCTTCACGTACGTCACCGACGGCATCGAGGCCGCCCTGGACCTGGCCCGTGGCGTCGCCGGCGACAAGGACGTCCAGATCTCCGGCGGCGCCCACACCGTGCGCCAGTACCTGAACGCGGGGCTCCTCGACGAACTGGAGATCCACCTCGCGCCGCTGCTGCTGGGCGACGGGATCCGGCTCTTCGACGGCGTGGACCCGGACCTGCGGCTGGAGGTCGACCGGGTCGTCGACGCCCCGGACGTCACGCACCTGCGCTACCGCGTGGTCCGCTGACCGGACCCCTCAGGAACTCAGGGCGTGGGCGTCCACAGCAGCCGACCGTCCAGCCCCACCGCCGCGACCCCGCCGGGCACCCCGGCCGGCGCCCCCGCGAACAGGGGCCCGCCGGCCGACCGCCACCCGGGCGTCCCGGTCGCCGCCGCGGTGGCCAGCCCGCCCGTACGGTCACGGGCCGCGAGCCGGCCACCGCCCGCGCCCACCGCCCCGTATCCGGCGACGCCCGGCAGCTCCCGTACCTCCGACGCGCGGCCCGAGCCCGAGAACCGGGCCACCCGCACCGCCCCGGAGTCCGGCCGGCGGAACCACAGCCGCACCCCGTCCCCGTCCGGCGCCGCGCTCAGCGCCACCGTCGTCGCGGGCAGCCCGGTCGCCACCGGTCCTCCGACCGGCCCGCGGGGCGTCCACGCGAGTACCGACGTCGCCGTCGCCGCGAACACATAACCGCGTCCGGCCGCGTCCGAGGCCGCCACCGGGTCGCCGCGCAGTCCGCTGCCGCCGGCGGACCGCCAGGGCGACCAGCCGCCGCCCGCCGTCCCCGACGTCACGCCCAGCCGGTGCCGGGAGTCCCGCACGTACACCGACAGGGCCCCGTCCCGGCCGACGAGCACCGCCGGCCGGCTGATGTCGGACGTTCCGGCTGCGTCGTCCCGCTCGGGCGTGCCCAGGGACCGCCAGTCGCCGCCGAACCCGCCGCCGACCCGGTCCTGCACGAGCATCACGACGTCCCGCCGGTAGCCGTCCAGCACGGTCCGCGTACCGAACACGGCGATCCGCCCGTCCGGCAGCGGCACCGACGTGACCGAGCCGTCCAGCCCGCGCCCGCCCCGCAGCACCGGCCCCGTCCAGGAGCCGCCCGCCGGCTTGCGCCACACGGCGAGCCGCCCGTCGAGCACCCCGAACGCGTACAGCCCGTCGGGCGCCTGCCGCAGCCAGGACGTGGACTCCGTCCGCGTGTAGCGGACCGACTGGGCCCAGTCGTGCCCGGCGGGCCGCGCCGCGACCTTGCGGTCCCCGCAGCCGGCCGGGTCCCCGCAGTGGTCCTCCAGGTCCGACCAGGCGTACGTGTTCAGCGCGCGCAGCTTCTCGGCGACGGTCGCCGGGTCGAGGCTGTGCGGCAGACCGCCCGTCGAGTAGCCCAGGTACGTCTGCACGCCGACCCGCGGGTGCCCCGGGGACCCGGCGTACCTCTCCAGCGCCGCCTGCGCGAACCGGGCGCTGTACATGTGGTCCTGATGGTCCGACAGCTTCCCGTCGCCGTCCTTCACGCCCGGCGTCGGGTCGAGGGTCCGCACGAACGTCGGCCGGAAGCGCTCCAGCAGCCCCGCGACCGTGTCGACGACCTGCTCCTTGCTGTACGCGAAGTCCTCGCGGACCGGGGAGCCCGCCGCGAGCTGCGACTCCAGCTCGTCGACCCGCCCGTCCCACAGCCCGTGCAGGCTGTGCGGGCGGTCGCCGGTGATGCTGCCCGCCTCGCGCAGCTGCACCCACACCAGGCTGATGTGCGGCTTCGCGCGCAGCGTGTCCAGCTCGGCACGGCCCCCGCCCGCCGTCGCGATGGAGGTCCGGTCCCACGGGCTGGTCCGGTTGCCGGTCGCCATCTCGGCGTACGCCGCGCGGATCCCGTTCTGCCGGGCCTCCGCGTACGCGGCCTTGTCGGCGCGCGGCTGCGGGTCCTGGCGGCGCGCGTTGCGCCCGTCGGACTCGCCCGCCGTCAGGTAGACCGAGGTGAGGCTGTGCCCGGAGCGCAGGCTCAGCAGCGTGTCGGGGTTCATGAAGAACAAGTCGTCGTCCGGGTGCGCCATGATCTGCACGACCGAGCCGCCGCCCGTACGGACCGGCTTGACGGCCTTCTCCTCGGGCACGCCCCGGCTCGGTACGTCGGAGGCGTCCGACGACTCCGCGGACAGCGCCAGCGTGCCGGCCGTGATGCCGAGCAGCGCGGCGAGCGCCGCCGCGGCGAGCGGGGCGCGACGGGAGATACGGGGCATGGCGGGGCTTTCCGTGACGGTGGGACGACCGCGCAGGAAGAGCCCGAACCCGGCACGGGGGTTGACCCCCGGGCCGTGTGTCGTCCATCACGCGGCCACCCGCCGAGGGCCCCGGGCCCCGACGCCACGGCGGTGTCGTCCCGCGACCGGGAACGGCGCGCCGCTGTATAGGCTCGGGAACAGCGGGGCAGCGGAGGGAGAGACCGACATGACGACGGCGCCGGGGCGCAGGAGCAGTACCTTCACGCGACTGCTGCGGCACGGCTTCACCGATCCGTCCGCCGCCGACCGGCTGCTCGACGCCCCGGTCATGGCCCCGGTCCGGGCGGACCCCGTGCTGCTCGACGCGCTCGGTGCGACCGCCGACCCCGACCTGGCGCTGCGCGGCCTGGTCCGCCTCGCGGAGGCGCAGCCCGACGACGCGCGTCCGGCCCTGCTGTCGACGCTGATCACCGCCAAGCCGCTGCGCGACCGGCTCCTCGGCGTGCTCGGCGCGTCCGAGGCGCTGGGCGACCACCTGGCGCGCCACCCCCTCGACTGGCAGGCCCTCGTCACGTACGAGCCGGCGGACCTGCACCCGGGGGTCGCCGAGTTCGAGCGGGACCTCGCGACCGCCACCGACCCGGTGTCGCTGCGGGTCGCGTACCGCCGCAGCCTGCTGGCCATCGCGGCCCGTGACGTGTGCGGCACCACGGACGTCGCCGAGACCGCCGCCGAGCTGGCCGACCTGGCCACGGCCACGCTGCGGGCCGCTCTCGGCATCGCCCGCGCGGAGGCGCCCGACGACGCCGCCCAGTGCCGGCTCGCGGTCATAGCGATGGGCAAGTGCGGCGGCCACGAGCTGAACTACGTCTCCGACGTGGATGTGATCTTCGTCGGGGAGGCCGTCGAGGGCGCCGACGAACGCCGGGCCCTCCAAGCGGCCACCCGCCTCGCCTCCCACCTCATGCGCATCTGCTCGGAGACCACGGTCGAGGGCTCCATCTGGCCCGTCGACGCCAACCTCCGGCCCGAGGGGCGCAACGGCCCGCTCGTCCGCACGCTCGCCTCCCACCTGGCCTACTACCAGCGCTGGGCGAAGACCTGGGAGTTCCAGGCGCTGCTCAAGGCGCGGCCGGTCGCCGGGGACACGGAGCTGGGCACGGCGTACGTCGACACGCTGGCCCCGCTGGTGTGGCAGGCGGCCGAGCGGGAGAACTTCGTCACGGACGTGCAGAAGATGCGCCGCCGGGTCGTGGACAACATCCCTCGCGCCCACCTGGACCGGGAGCTGAAGCTGGGTCCCGGCGGACTGCGGGACGTCGAGTTCGCCGTGCAGCTCCTCCAGCTCGTCCACGGCCGCAGCGACGCGACCCTGCGCAGCGGCAAGACGCTGGACGCGCTGGCCGCGCTCGCCGCCGGCGGCTACGTGGGGCGCGTGGACGCGGCGCAGCTCGCCGAGGCGTACCGCTACCTGCGGGCGATGGAGCACCGCATCCAGCTGTACCGGCTGCGGCGTACGCACCTGGTGCCGGACGACGAGGCGGACCTGCGCCGCCTGGGCCGCTCCCTCGGGATGCGCACGGACCCGGTCGCGGAGCTGAACCGGGAGTGGAAGCGGCACGCCGCCGTGGTCCGCCGGCTCCACGAGAAGCTGTTCTACCGCCCGCTGCTGGACGCCGTCGCCCAGCTCGCGCCCGGCGAGACCCGGCTCAGCGCCGAGGCGGCTGGCCAGCGGCTCGAAGCGCTCGGGTACGCCGACCCGGCCGCCGCCCTGCGCCACCTGGAGGCTCTGTCGTCGGGCGTCACGCGCAAGGCCGCCATCCAGCGCACCCTGCTGCCCGTGCTGCTCGGCTGGTTCGCCGACTCGGCCGACCCGGACGCCGGCCTGCTGGGCTTCCGCAAGGTGTCGGACGCGCTCGGCAAGACGCCCTGGTACCTGCGGCTGCTGCGGGACGAGGGCGCGGCCGCCGAGAACCTCGCCCGGGTGCTGTCCGCCGGCCGCCTCGCGCCGGACCTGCTGCTGCGGGCACCGGAGGCGGTGGCGATCCTGGGCGCCCCCGAAGGCCTGGAGCCCCGCTCCCGCGCCCACCTGGAGCCCGAGGTCCTGGCGGCGGTGGGCCGGGCCGACGACGCCGAGCAGGCGGTCGCCGCGGCCCGTGGCGTACGCCGAAGGGAGCTGTTCCGCACGGCTGCGGCGGACATCATCGCCTCGTACGGCACGGAGGAGATCCCCGCCCACGCGGACGCGGGCGCCCTCGTGGACCGGGTCGGCCAGGCCGTCACCGACCTGAACGCCGCGACGATCGCGGGCGCCCTGCGCGCCGCCGTACGGGCCGAGTGGGGCGACACGCTGCCGACCCGCTTCGCGGTGATCGGCATGGGCCGCTTCGGCGGCCACGAGCTGGGCTACGGCTCCGACGCGGACGTGCTGTTCGTGCACGAGCCGCGCGACGGCGTCGACGAGCAGGAGGCGGCCCGCGCCGCGAGCACGGTCGTCGCCGAGATGCGCCGGCTGCTCCAGCTGCCCACCGCCGACCCGCCGCTGCTGATCGACGCGGACCTGCGCCCGGAGGGCCGCAGCGGCCCCCTGGTCCGCACCCTCAAGTCGTACGAGGCGTACTACCGGCGCTGGTCGCTGTCCTGGGAGAGCCAGGCCCTGCTGCGCGCCGAGCCGATGGCCGGCGACGAGGACCTGGGCCGCCGGTTCCTCGCGCTCGTCGATCCGCTGCGCTATCCGGAGAAGGGCCTGGACGACGCGGCGGTCCGGGAGATCCGCCGGCTCAAGGCCCGTATGGAGAGCGAGCGGCTGCCGCGGGGCACCGACCCCGCCCTGCACACCAAGCTCGGCCGGGGCGGCCTGTCCGACGTGGAGTGGACGGTGCAGCTGATGCAGATGCGGCACGCGCACGAGGTGCCGGGCCTGCGCACCACGAGCACGCGCCGGGCGCTGGCGGCGGCGCGCGAGGCGGGCCTGATCAGCGAGCGGTACGCGCGCACGCTGGACGAGGCGTGGGTGCTGGCGACCCGGGTGCGCAACGGCGTGATGCTGGTGCGGGGCCGGGCCGGGGACACGTTCCCGTCGGACGCGCGTGAACTGGCCGCGGTCGGCAGGTACCTGGGGTACGGCCCGGGGCACGTCGGCGAGATGGTGGACGACTACCGCCGGACGACGCGCCGGGCCCGGGCCGTGGTGGACGAGCTGTTCTACGGGGCGTGACCGCTACGGGGCACCCGCGAGGTCGCGGACGCTACGGCGCCGCGACCTCGCGGGCCTCGTTCGCTTCACGTGCCTCGTCGGCCTCCCGCGTCTCCCGCGTCTTCTGCCGCGGCGTGCGCGCGACCGCCACGTGCCGGGGCAGCCGGTGCGGCATGCTGCCGTACCAGAGGCAGGCCACGACGACGCCGAAGCCCAGGCAGATGACGCCGCCGACGGCGTCCATCCAGAAGTGGTTGGCGGTGGCGACGATGACGACGAGCGTGGCCGCCGGGTAGAGCAGGCCCAGGATCCTCGCCCAGGGGGCCTTGGCCAGCGCGAAGACGGCCAGGCCGCACCAGAGCGACCAGCCGATGTGCATGGACGGCATCGCCGCGTACTGGTTCGACATGTGCTTGAGGTCGCCGGAGGCCATGGAGCCCCACGTCTGGTGGACCAGCACGGTGTCGATGAAGTTCTCGTTCTGCATCAGGCGCGGCGGCGCCAGCGGGTAGAGGTAGTAGCCGAGCAGGGCGACGGCCGTCATGCAGAACAGCACGGTGCGGACGGCGGCGTAACGGCCCGGGTGCCACCGGTAGAGCCAGACGAGGACGGCGATGGTGACGATGAAGTGCAGTGTGGCGTAGTAGTAGTTCATCGTCACGATGAGCCAGCCGACCGAGTCCGCCGCGTGGTTGACCGCCTTCTCGAAGGCGAGGCCGAGGCTGTTCTCGGTGCGCCAGATCCAGTCGGCGTTCCGCATCGCCTGGGCCTTCTGCTCCGGCACGGCGTTGCGGATCAGTGAGTAGACGCCGTAACTCACGGCGAGGAGCAGGATCTCGAACCAGATGCGCGGCCGGCGGGGGGAGCGCAACCGCTGCCACGCGGTCGGGTTCCCCGCCGGGCGGTCCGGCCGTTCCTCCTCGACAGGTGCAGGCTGGGCCGCCTCGCGGCCTTCCAATGTGGTCAAAGTCCTGTCACCCATGGGCCAAGAGTCTGCCAGAAAGGTCCATCATCACGATCATCGGTCAATAGGATTCCGGCCGCCATCGCTGGCCCGGTCGGGCGAGCCCTGTCCCTGCGGCCCGGCAGCCGTTGAACCCCGAACGACCAGCTCGGGCATGAAGACGAACTCGCTGTGCGGAGCCGGCGTCCCGCCGATCTCCTCCAGCAGGGCCCGCACCGCCGCCTGCCCCATCGCCTGCACGGGCTGCCGGATGGTGGTCAGCGGCGGATCGGTGAACGCTATGAGCGGGGAGTCGTCGAAACCGACCACGGACACGTCCCGGGGAACGTGCAGCCCCTGCTCACGGGCCGCCCTGATGGCACCGAGCGCCATCATGTCGCTGGCGCACACGACGGCCGTGCAGCCCCGCTCGATGAGCGCCGTGGCCGCCGCCTGGCCGCCCTCCAGCGTGTAGAGGGAGTGCTGGATCAGCTGCTCGGCCTCCTCCGGCGACAGCCCCAGCCGCTGCTGCATCGCGACGCGGAAGCCCTCGATCTTGCGCAGGACCGGCACGAAACGCTTGGGGCCCACCGCGAGGCCGATCCGGGTGTGCCCGAGCGAGACGAGGTGGGTGACGGCCAGCTTCATCGCGGCCCGGTCGTCGGGCGAGACGAAGGGCGCCTGGATGTGCGGTGAGAAACCGTTGATCAGGACGAAGGGGACGCCCTTGCCGCGCAGCTGGTCGTAGCGCTGGGTGTCCGCGGTGGTGTCGGCGTGGAGGCCGGAGACGAAGATGATCCCGGAGACACCGCGCTCGACGAGCATCTCGGTCAGCTCGTCCTCGGTCGATCCGCCGGGGGTCTGGGTGGCCAGGACCGGGGTGTAGCCCTGGCGGGTCAGGGCCTGGCCGATGACCTGGGCCAGGGCCGGGAAGATGGGGTTCTCCAGCTCGGGGGTTATCAGCCCGACGAGGCCGGCGCTGCGCTGCCGCAGCCGCACGGGCCGCTCGTACCCCAGCACGTCCAGCGCGGCCAGCACGGACTGACGGGTGGCCGCGGCCACCCCCGGCTTGCCGTTGAGCACGCGGCTGACTGTGGCTTCGCTGACCCCCGCCTGGGCTGCGATGTCGGCTAGCCGCGCGGTCATGTGGTGGGACTGTACCGGTCGCACGTCAGATTGCCCACCAGGTACAGGAATCAGCGGCAATACGGACAGTCCCGCGCCCGCCGGGCGCCCCGCCGTCCGTGCCCGCGCCGGGTGCCGGGACGGCCGCCGCGGCCTGCCGGCTCGACAGCAGCGGGCGGGCGTCCGGGCCGGCCGGCGCGGTGATGTCCACGTCCTCGTCCGTGGTGTTGACGACGCACACCACGCCCGCGCCGCCCGTCCGCGCCCGGCGCCGGAACGCCAGCAGCCCCGGCGGTACGGGCAGCCACTCGACGCCCGTGCCCGCGCCCAGCGCCGGGTGCGTACGGCGCAGGGCCAGCGCGGACCGGTACAGCTCCAGCATCGAGGCCGGGTCGCCGGTCTGCGCCTCGACCGACAGGGCGCCCCAGTCGTCCGGCTGCGGCAGCCAGCTGCCGCCGGGCCCGAACCCGTACGAGGCACCACCGTCGTGGCCGGAGGTCCACGGGATCGGCACCCGGCAGCCGTCCCTCAGGCCGTCCTGGCCCTCGCCGCGCTGGAACGCCGGGTCCTGGCGCACCTCGTCCGGCAGGTCGGTCACCTCGGGCAGCCCCAGCTCCTCGCCCTGGTACAGGTAGACCGACCCGGGCAGCGCCAGCATCAGCAGCGCCGCCGCCCGCGCCCGGTGCAGGCTGCCGAAGCGCGTGGTGTGGCGGACGACGTCGTGGTTGGACAGCACCCAGGTGGTGGGCGCCCCCACGGAGGTGGTCGCCCTGAGCGACTCGTCGATCACCCGGTGCAGCGCCCCCGCGTCCCACGGACAGTTCAGGTACTGGAAGTTGAACGCCTGGTGCAGCTCGTCGGGGCGTACGTACAGGGCGAGCCGCTCCGCCGACGGCGCCCACGCCTCGGCGACGGCGATGCGCTCCCCGTCGTACGCGTCGAGGAGCCTGCGCCAGCCGCGGTGGATCTCGTGGACGCCGTCCTGGTCGAAGAACGGCAGCTGCTGGGAGCCGATCAGCCGCACCTGCTCGCGGTGGCCGATGTCGGGCAGGCCCGGCGCCTTGACCATGCCGTGCGCCACGTCGATGCGGAAGCCGTCGACGCCCAGGTCCAGCCAGAACCGCATGACCGACGCGAACTCGGCCCCCACCTCGGGGGTGTCCCAGTTCAGGTCCGGCTGCTCCGGGGCGAACAGGTGCAGGTACCACTCGCCGTCCGGGACCCGCGTCCAGGCCGGACCGCCGAAGACGGACTCCCAGTCGTTGGGCGGCAGCGCGCCGCCGGGGCCCTTGCCGGGGCGGAAGTGGTACCGCTCGCGGCCGGTGCCGGCCAGCGCCTCGCGGAACCAGGGGTGCTGGTCGGAGGTGTGGTTCGGGACGATGTCGACGATCACGCGCAGGCCCAGCTCGTGGGCGGCGCGCACGAGGTCGTCGGCGTCCTGGAGGTCGCCGAAGACCGGGTCGACGGCCCGGTAGTCCGACACGTCGTAGCCGCCGTCGGCCTGGGGGGAGGCGTAGAAGGGGGTCAGCCACACCGCGTCCGCGCCCAGGCGGGCCAGGTGCGGCAGGCGCTCGCGGGCGCCGCGCAGGTCGCCGATCCCGTCGCCGTCGCTGTCCGCGAAGGACCGCACGTACACCTGGTAGATCACGGCGTCGCGCCACCACTCCCGGGGGTCGCCGGGGGAGCGGGTGAGGCCCAGGGCCTCCGGTGCCTCGGCGGGCGACGTGAGCTCATGGGCCATGTGCGGTGTCCCTCTCGCGTGGGCCGGGATGGCGGCGGTGACGGCTGCGTACGCCGGTCGGCGTACGGGATGGCGTACGACTACGCGTGGCTAACGAGGTGGGCGGCCGGTTCGCAACGGTCCCTGCAAGGGCTTACGAAAAGGCTTGCAGACCCTTCCGGCCGGGCGCAACCCCACCCCGGGACCCCCGCAACGCAGGTGTCAAGCGATGCGACGGCAACCGTAGGGACACGTGGATGTAACGATCAGCGAGCCTTGCAGAAATTTGCCGCAAGGTCTTTCGGCTCGTTTTCATCCCTGTTACTTTCCTGGCAACCCGGCGCGCCGCGAAGGAGCGGCCGGCAGGAGGCAAGGTCTTCGCAAGCTTCGCAAGAGTTCGGCCTCGGGCTTCCCGGGATCAGTTGAAGGAGTTCACATGCGGCGTGGCATAGCGGCCACCGCGCTGGTCGCGAGCCTGGCCCTCGCGGCGACGGCCTGCGGTGGCGACAGTGGCGACAAGGCCTCCGGCGGCCCGGTCACCATCACCTGGTGGGACACCTCGGATGCCACGAACGAGGCACCCACCTACAAGAAGCTGATCGCGAAGTTCGAAGCGGCCAACAAGGACATCAAGGTCAAGTACCAGAACGTCCCGTTCGCCGAGGCCGAGCAGAAGTACAAGACCGCCGCCCAGGCCGGCAACGCCCCGGACGTGCTGCGCGCCGACGTCGGCTGGACCGCCGGCCTCGCCGAGAACCAGTACCTCGCCCCGCTGGACAACACCCCGGCCACCAAGGAGATCGACTCCTTCAACAAGGGCCTGGTCGACGGCGCGAAGGTCGACGGCAAGCTCTACGGCGTCCCGCAGGTCACCGACGCCCTGGCGCTCCTCTACAACAAGGAGATCTTCGCCAAGGCCGGCGTCCAGCCGCCGAAGACCTGGGCGGAGCTGTCCGCGGCCGCCAAGACCATCAAGAAGAAGACCGGCGTCGACGGCATCTACCTCAACCCGGACAGCTACTTCGCCCTGCCGTTCCTCTACGGCGAGGGCGGCATGATGGTCGACACCGACAACAAGAAGATCACGATCAACGACGCGGCCGCCAAGAAGGGCGTCCAGACCGTCGTCGACATGATCAAGGACGGTACGGCGGTCAAGCCGGACTACACCGACGGCTACAACAACATGCAGGCCGCCTTCAAGGACGGCAAGGTCGCCATGGTCATCAACGGCCCGTGGTCCACGGCCGACGACCTGACCGGCAAGGCCTTCAAGAACAAGGCCAACCTCGGTGTCGCCTCCGTCCCGTCCGGCTCCGCCGGCAAGGCCGGCACGCCCACCGGCGGCCACAACCTCGTCGTCTACAACGGCTCCGACGCCGCCCACAAGGACGCCGCGCAGAAGTTCGTCGCCTTCATGACCTCGGCCGCGTCGCAGGAGTTCGCCGCCACCGAGACCGGTGTCCTGCCGACCCGTGACGACGCCTACACCGTCAAGGTCGTCGCCGACCCCATCCGTGCCGCCTTCAAGGACGTGCTCGCCGACTCCACCGCGCGCCCCGCCGTCTCCGGCGTCAGCGACATGTTCGCCGAGTGGACCAAGCAGTACATCGAGATCCTCAAGGGCAACACGACCGTCGAGAAGGGCCTGGACACCACCGCCGACAAGTGGAAGTCCACCGTCAAGTCCCTCAAGGACTACTCGGTCGAGTGACCCCCTTCGGCCCGGCCCGGCAGCGCCCCTGACAGCGCGCCGGGCCGGGCCCGACCCGTACGCACCGAGGGAAAAGAACTCCGATGAAGACAGCCACCGCAGACCCCGCCACGGCCGGGCGGCCGCCCAGGGCCGGCCTGCTCACGCGCATGAAGCGCTCCTACGACCGGCACTGGTACGCCTGGGCCATGGTGCTGCCGGTGGTCCTGGTGATCGGCGTCCTGATCGCCTATCCCCTGGGGCGGGGCGTCTACCTGTCCTTCACCGACGCCAACGAGCTGAACGTCGCCAAGCAGCTCGGCGCGACCGAGATCCCCGCCACCTACCAGTTCGTCGGCTTCGACAACTACTGGCGGGTGCTGTCCGGCGCTGACGGCGAGTTCTACCCGAAGCTGGCGTGGACCGTGGTGTGGACCGTCTCGTGCGTGTTCTTCCACTACACCATCGGCCTGGGCCTCGCCCTCCTGCTCAACCGCAAGCTCAAGGGCCGCTCCCTGTACCGGGTGCTGCTCATCCTGCCGTGGGCCGTGCCCGCCTTCGTCGCCACGTACATCTGGCGCATGATGTACAACTCCGAGTCCGGCATCTTCAACGCCCTCCTCGGACAGCTCGGCTTCGCCCCCGTCGACTGGCTCGGCGACACCTTCATGCAGAAGGTCGCCGTCATCGGCGTCAACGTCTGGCTCGGCGTGCCGTTCATGATGGTCGCCGTCCTCGGCGGGCTGCAGTCCATCTCCAGTGAGCAGTACGAGGCCGCCGAGATGGACGGCGCCAACGCCTGGCAGCGGTTCCGCCACGTCACCCTGCCGGGGCTGCGCCCGGTCAGCGCCACCGTGATCCTGCTCGGCACGATCTGGACGTTCAACATGTTCCCGATCATCTACCTGATGCTCGGTGAGGCGAACGCGCTGCACAGCGAGATCCTCGTGACCTACGCCTACCGGCTGGCCTTCGGCTCCGTACGCGACTACGCGGGCGCCGCGACCTACGGAATCCTCATCCTCTCCATGCTCCTCGTCTTCGCCGTCTTCTACCGGCGCATGCTCAACCGTCAGGAGGCCGCGCGATGAGCACGGTGACCGAACCCCGGCGCAGCAGCGTCCCGACGGCCGGCGGCACGGCCGGTGCCGGCACCCGTCCACGCCGGGTGCGCGGCCGGGACGAGCGCTCCCCGCTGGCCTCCGTCGGGCTGCACGCGGCACTGATCGCGGCCAGCGCGGTCGCGGTCTTCCCCATCGTGTACATGATCTTCATCTCGCTGCGCGGCCGGGACGGCTGGACCAAGCCCACCAGCGCCGAGGGCGGCCTGGAGATCACCAACTACGCGTACGTCCTCACCGAGACCGAGTTCCCGCGCTGGTTCGCCAACTCCGTCCTGGTCGCCGCCGGAACGACCCTCGTCGGCGTCTTCGTCGCGGCCTCCACCGGCTACGCCATCTCGCGCATGCGCTTCCCCGGCCACAAGTCGCTGATGTGGGTCCTGCTCATCACCCAGATGTTCCCGGTGGCCGTGCTGATCGTCGCCCTCTACAACATCCTCGGCGGCCTGGGCCTGCTCGACTCGTACGTCGGCCTGATCCTGACGTACTGCTCGGTGTCCGTGCCGTTCTGCGCCTGGATGATGAAGGGCTACTTCGACACCATCCCGCACGAGATCGACGAGGCCGGCCGGGTCGACGGGCTCACCCCGTTCGGCACCTTCTACCGGCTGATCCTGCCGCTGGCCAAGCCCGGTCTCGCGGTGACCGCGTTCTACTCGTTCCTCACCGCGTGGGGAGAAGTCGCCTTCGCGCGGGCCTTCCTCTCCAGCGACTCGATGCTCACGCTCTCCGTCGGCCTGCAGAGCTTCATCGGCCAGCACAAGGCCGAGTGGGGCTACCTGACCGCCTGCGCGGTGATCATCACCGTGCCCGCGGGCCTGGTGTTCCTCCTGGTCCAGCGGAACCTCGTGGCGGGCCTCACCGCCGGCGGCACCAAGGGCTGAGCCCGCTCCCGCCCGCCCGCCACGCACCCAGTCGGCGGCGCCGGTCCGGCCCGAAAGCCCCGTTGCCGGAACCGGCGCCGCACCTCCATTCACTCCACCCAGGGAAGACATGACCCAGCACCTTGCCGCCCCCGCCGCCCCCACCACCGGCACGGACACCGGCTGGTGGAGAGACGCGGTGATCTACCAGGTCTACCCGCGCAGCTTCGCCGACGGCAACGGCGACGGCATGGGCGACCTGGAGGGCATCCGCAGCCGCCTGCCGTACCTGAAGGACCTGGGCGTCGACGCCGTCTGGCTCAGCCCCTTCTACGCGTCCCCGCAGGCCGACGCCGGCTACGACGTCGCCGACTACCGCGCCATCGACCCGATGTTCGGCTCCCTGCTGGACGCCGACGCGCTGATCCGCGAGGCCCACCAGCTGGGTCTGCGCGTCATCGTCGACCTGGTGCCCAACCACTCCTCGGACCAGCACGAGTGGTTCCAGCGCGCCCTCAAGGAGGGCCCCGGCTCCCCGCTGCGCGAGCGCTACCACTTCCGCCCCGGCAAGGGCGCGAACGGCGAACTCCCGCCCAACGACTGGGAGTCCATCTTCGGCGGCCCGGCCTGGACCCGCGCCGAGGACGGCGAGTGGTACCTGCACCTGTTCGCCCCGGAGCAGCCCGACTTCAACTGGGAGCACCCGGCCGTCCGCGACGAGTTCCGCTCGATCCTGCGCTTCTGGCTCGACATGGGCGTCGACGGCTTCCGCGTCGACGTCGCCCACGGCCTGGTCAAGGCCGACGGACTGCCCGACATCGGCTCCCACGACCAGCTGAAGCTGCTCGGCAACGACGTCATGCCGTTCTTCGACCAGGACGGCGTCCACGAGATCTACCGCAGCTGGCGGCAGGTGCTCTCCGAGTACGACGGCGAGCGCGTCCTGGTCGCCGAGGCCTGGACCCCGACGGTCGAGCGCACGGCGAACTACGTGCGCCCCGACGAGATGCACCAGGCGTTCAACTTCCAGTACCTGGGCACCCACTGGGACGCCGCCGAGCTGCGCAAGGTCATCGACGCCTCGCTCGCCGCGATGCGGCCCGTCGGCGCCCCCACCACGTGGGTGCTGTCCAACCACGACGTCACCCGGCACGCCACCCGCTTCGCCAACCCGCCGGGCCTCGGCACCCAGCTGCGGGAGCAGGGCGACCGCGAGCTGGGCCTGCGCCGCGCCCGCGCCGCCACCCTGCTGATGCTGGCGCTGCCCGGCTCGGCGTACGTCTACCAGGGCGAGGAACTGGGCCTGCCGGACGTCACCGACCTGCCGGACGAGGTGCGCCAGGACCCGTCGTTCTTCCGCGCCAGCGGCCAGGACGGGTTCCGCGACGGCTGCCGCGTGCCGATCCCGTGGACCGTGGAGGGCAGCTCGTACGGCTTCGGCTCCGGCGGCAGCTGGCTGCCGCAGCCCGCCACGTGGGGCGCGCTCAGCGTGCAGGCCCAGACCGGCGACCCAGGCTCCACCCTGGAGCTGTACCGCAGCGCGCTGCGCGTGCGCCGCGAGGAGCGCGGGCTGGGCGCGGGCGAGGCGGTGGAGTGGCTGGACGCGCCGGAGGGCGTCCTGGCGTTCCGCCGCGAGGGCTTCGTCTGCACGGCCAACACCACCGGTGAGGCGGTCCGTATCGACGTCCCCGGCCGGATGCTGCTGTCCAGCCGGCAGGTGCGCACCAGCGTCGACGGCACCGCCGAACTGCCCGCCGACACCACCGTCTGGTGGGCGGTGTGACGATCCCCGTGCCGCGGGGCGACGCGCCGTCCGGCGCCCCGCGGCTGGCGGACATCGCGGGGCAGGCCGGCGTCAGCGAGGCGACCGTCAGCCGGGTCCTCAACGGCAAGGCGGGCGTCGCCGCGGCGACCCGGCACCGCGTCCTGGCCGCCCTCGACGTGCTCGGCTACGAACGGCCGGTACGGCTGCGCCAGCGCAGCGCGGGCCTCATCGGCCTGGTCATCCCGGAGCTGACGAACCCCATCTTCCCGGCCTTCGCCCAGGTCATCGAGCAGGTCCTGGCCGGGCACGGGTACACCCCGGTGCTGTGCACCCAGATGCCGGGCGGTGCCACGGAGGACGAGCTGGTCGAGCAGCTGGAGGAGCGGGGCGTCACAGGCATCGTCTTCCTCTCGGGCCTCCACGCGGACACGTCGGCGGACCCCTCGCGCTACGAGCGCCTGTCGGCCCGGGGAGTCCCCTTCGTCCTCATCAACGGCTTCAACGAGCGGATCGACGCGCACTTCGTGTCGCCCGACGACCGCTCGGCGGCCCGGATGGCGGTGCGCCACCTGGCCGACCTGGGCCACCGCCGCATCGGCCTCGCCATCGGCCCCACCCGCTACGTCCCGTCGCGCCGCAAGGCCGAGGGCTTCACGGCCGCGCTGCACCGGCTGCTGGGCCTGGACCGGGAGGAGGCCGAGACGTACATCCAGACCACGCTGTTCGGCGTCGAGGGCGGCCAGGCGGCGGCCGCCGTCCTCCTGGACCAGGGCTGCACGGGCATCGTCTGCGGCAGCGACCTGATGGCCCTGGGCGCGATCCGCGCGGTCCGCGCGAGGGGACTGGACGTCCCGTCGGACGTCTCGGTGGTCGGCTTCGACGACTCCCCCCTCATCCCCTTCACGGACCCGCCCCTGACAACGGTCCGCCAGCCGGTCCAGGCGATGGCGACGGCGGCGGTGGACGCGCTCCTGGAGGAGATCGACGGAAACCCGGTCCAGCGCACGGAGTTCGTCTTCCAGCCGGACTTGGTGGTACGGGGCTCCACGGCGGCACCTCCGCGGTGACGTCCCCAGTCGTTGCCCCTGGGGCCGGCGCACTTGTTCCCACCCACCCGCCCCTGCCTTCAGAGGGTTGCCGTGTGGGTGGGCGCACAAGTCGGAGCGGGCCTCACCGGCGAGGAAGCCGCCCAGTCGGTCAGAGCCAGTGGCTGTGCCGGAGGAACTGGCCGATAGGCGGTCAGCCCAGTACTGGCACCAGCCGGTCGGGATGGCCGAGCCACGGCTGGTGTGCGCCGTCCGGTGTGATGCGCAGTCCGAAGCAGCCGGGGCCGGGTCTGCCGACCATGCGCCACCAAAGGTAGGCCGCCTCCACCTCCGTCCACAGCCGTCGGGGGCCGTACTCCCACACAGTGAAGCGCTCCCTCTGCCGTCCGTCCCAGTCGACGGCGGCCCACGAGGTGGCGTCCGTGGTGGCCAGCCACAGGCGGGAGGCGACATCTCGGACGTGGGGCCTGTCGTGCCAGGTGTGCCAGACGTCGCAGAGTTGAAGGCCGATGCCGAACTGAGCAGCCCAGTCGTCGCCCGCCACGGCCCATGGCGAGAGGGTGGTCTCCGACTCGACGGGGACATGTTCGTCTCGTACGACATCGCGGAAGATCCGCAAGTCGGTGCGATGCGTGCGCATAAGCATGAAGGCGGAGTAGGGGTGGAAGCGACCGGAGGCGCCGCCTTCACCGTCGACGACCAGTCGGAGAAGGCCGTAACACAGCCACGGCGATTCCCATGGAGTGACGATCACGCCCCCCGGGGGTGTCTGGTGCAGCCATGCCCTTGGTACGTGCCGAACGGAGCAAGTGGCAACGATGCGATCGTACGGAGCGCCGTCGGGGTGGCCGGCGGCGCCATCGCCGCGGACCACCGTCGGCTCCAGCCCCACGCTCTTCAGGTTCACACCGGCCTGAGCCCAGAGCCCTGGATCGAGTTCCATGGTGGTCACGTTCTCCGGTCCGAGCCTGTGAGTGAGCAGACCGGCGTTCCACCCGGTGCCGGTTCCGATCTCCAGGACCCGGTGACCACCGGACAACTTCAGCATGTGGAGCATGCGCAGCACGATGGCCGGGTCCGATGCCGACGAGGACGGCCATCGCTCGTCGTCGCCATGGGGGGCTCCGTCGTTGACCTGCGTCACCACAGGTCCGTCGGCGTACGCGGCCCGAAGCCATGAGCCCGGCGACTTGGTGCGCAGGCACGGTTCCAGGTCATCGCCGACGTAGATGCGCTCAGGCAGGAAGGCGTGCCGGGGCACGGCCCACAGGGCTCCTTCCCAGGCGGAGACCATCGCCGAGGGCAGCGTGTCGTTGAGCGCGCCGAGCAGACCGCGCAGGGCGATCTGCTCAGCTGCTCCGAGCGTCTTGCTCATCGAACGGCGCTACTTCCCGTGCTTCGGGCCGGGCTGCGGCGCGGAAGTGTCCGGCGACGGCTTGGACGTCCCCGGGTCCTTCCCACCCGCGTGCTGGCCGCTGCCTCCACCGCCGCCCTTGCCGGTTCCCCATCCCATGACTGCTCCCTCGTCTCGTCGTGTCGCTGAAGTGGTGGTGTGGTGGTGCTCGAGCCCGGCGTACCGCGTGACTCCCGCGGGCTCACTGGAACATCTGCCGATGCTCGTGCTTCCTGAGCCGAACGTTGCAGTCCGATACGGCGGACCAATCGCCCCTGCTTCTGGCCATGGTCTTGTCGTACTCGAGAGCGGCGCACACCTTGCAGCCCTGCACTGGCCTGGGCTCCCGATCGAGATCCACAGGCAGGTCCACTGGGCTCTCCTGATAGGTGATCGGCCCCCGTCGCTTCCTGGTGCCGGCTCCTTCTCCGCCCATGCTGTCTCTGGTGAAAGGTCTCATGATCCTGACCACCCGAAGAGTCCGCTGACTGGTGTCACCAGTCAGCCTGGCCTTCCGCCATGGGCGGTGAAATGACCGGCTGTTGTACTTCCGTTGCACTTGCGTCCCCCCTCGCCCGGCCGACGTGCTTCGATGGTGGCGGGAAGGGAGCGACGCGTGGCGACCGTGCATCACTGGACCGGTCTGGAGGCCAGAGCCCTGCGGTTGGCGCTTCGGCTGAGTGTGCGTGCGTTTGCCGAACACCTCGGCGTCGCTGTCCGTACGGTTTCCAAATGGGAGAGGCTCCTTGCCACCACGGAGCCCCGCCCCGATACGCAGGCGATCTTGGATACCGCCCTGGCACGCGCGGATGCCCCCACCCATTTACGGTTCGAGACGTTCCGGTCCGAGACGGGACGATCCACCTCCTCGGCCACAGGCGGCCTAGCCGCCTCCTGCGGTCCGGCGGCCTGGGAATACGAGTCGTGGACCGACGACCTGGAACGGGCGGTCGTCGCCTGGTCCAGGCAGGACTTCCCGCTCGCCGAGCGGCTGGTCCACCGCTGGACCAGCCGCTTGCAGCACACCGGATCCGACCAGCGGGGCATGTATCTCCTCGCCCGGTCAACTGCTCTGCTGGGAGACCTTCGTCGCGACCAAGGCAGCGTGATCGGTCCACTGTCCGCTCAGCAGTCGTATGCGGCTGCTCGATCGCTGTTCGCCCAGCTCGACGTCCCATGTCGCATCGCCCAGATGGACCTTTCCCTTGCAGTGGTCGCCGAGATGTCCGGCGAGCTGGGCGTCGCAGCCCGCCGGTACGAACGGCTCGCCTTGGATGACCGGCTCTCCCGACGTGACCGCGCCCGCGCCCGGCTGTGGGTGGGGACCGCACTGAGCAAGGAGGGCGACCACGACTACGCGACGCGCGTGATGTTGGCCGCGACCCGCGAGTTCGAGGACCTGGGCGAGCCCGAGGACTGGTCCGTCGCCCACCAGAAACTGGCCCTCGCTCACCGGGGTGCCGGAGACCTCACCGCAGCCCTGAACTTCATCGGCATCGCCCGCAGTACCGCGACCATCGAAACGCCGATGCAGCGTGTTCGCTTGGACACCGCCCATGGCCACATCCTGCTGTCCGACCCCGCGACCCGCGATGATGGCCTTCACGTCCTCGACAAGGCCTCGGCGTTGGCGGCCCGCTTCCGGCTGTCGCACCAGGTGGCCAGCATCGAGGGCATCAGAGCCATGAGCACGGGGGCCACCGGCCTCCGTGGCTGAGGATCCGGGAGGCAGTACGCGTGGGCGACAATCAGCGGACGATCACCGAGGCACAGTGGCTCCGGACCAAGCTGATCTGGGACTACCACCTCATGGGTCACGAGCTTCGGCCGGTGGACGTCGCGATCGGCCTGGGCAGTCATGACCTGGGCGTGGCTGCGACCGCTGCCGATCTGTACCACCGCGGGCTCTTCCCGACCCTGGTCTTCACCGGCGGCAACAGCCCCACGACGAGGGAGCGCTTCCCCCGAGGGGAAGCCGTCCACTTCCGTGAGCACGCGCTCGAACTCGCCGTCCCGGACTCGGCGATCCTCGTGGAGCCGAACGCTGCCAACACTGGCCAGAACATCCTCCTCACCCGCGAGCTGCTGGCTCGCGCCGGAATCGAGCCGGCCACCGTACTGCTGGTCTGCAAGCCGTACATGGAACGGCGCTCCTTCGCCACCGCCCGCAAGCTGTGGCCGGACGTCGATGTGGTGTGCGCGTCGGAGCCGCTGGAACTCGACGACTACCTGAAGAGCATCGGCGACGAGAAGCTCGTGGTGGACATGCTCGTCGGGGATCTTCAGCGGGTGATCGAGTATCCGAAGCAAGGCTTCGCGGTCGAGCAGGACGTCCCGGAGGACGTCCGGGCCGCGTATGAATCCCTGATCCGCGACGGCTTCACCAGCCGCCTCATCTCCTGAGCTCACGGATCCAAAGACAGAAGTGGTCCCCGTGGGTGCGTGGCCGGGCCCGGTGCCGCGCAGCCGCTGAGGCGCCCAGCCGCAGGGCCCGGCCCGGTGGACAAGGTCCGTCACGGGCGCCGCTTCGGTCGTCGTACAGTGCCCTGTCGTACTCGCAGAATGTCTGCGGGTCACTCGCAGAACTTCTGTGCCCTCTGCGAGACTTCACGGGTCTGAGAGAGGAGTGCATATGAGCGACGGGTTCGGCCTGGTAGTCCGCTTCGCACTGCGCGACGATCTGGCGGCGCGGGAATTTGACGCGTTGTGGGCGCGCACCCTGGACGGAATCACGGCGAACGAACCGGGCACGCTGACGTATGTCATCCACAGGCCCGAAGGAGAGCCGCTGACACGAGTGTTCTACGAGCTCTACGCGGACCGCGCGGCATTCGACGCCCACGAGGCGCAGCCGCACACCAGGCGCTTCCTGGCCGAGCGTGAGCAGTACCTTGCCAGTGTCGAGGTGACGTTCCTCGACGTGATAGCGGGGAAGGGTGCGGTTCAGTAGTGACTTCGCAGGAGCGGCGCGTCTTCGGTGCCCGAGTGGCCGACCTGCGCAAACAGCGTGGGTTGACCCAGAACGAGCTGGCGGCGGCGATCGGACGCACGGCGAGCTGGCTCTCCCAAGTGGAGCGGGGTGTCCAGCCGGTGAATCGGCTGGATGTCCTGCGCCTGCTCGCCGACGGCTTGAGTGTGCCCCTCCATGTTCTCCAGCCGGACGCTGTCCCGGCGGAAGAGGTGACGCCGACGCCTGCTTCGCAGGTCGAGACGAACGACCTCGACCAGGCTCGCCTGATCCTTTCCGGACACCCTGCTGCCGAGGTGCTGCTCAGCCCACGCCAGGACTTCCGCGCGGCCGCCATGCCCGAGTTGCGCGGGGCCGTCGAACGCGTATGGGGCCTGACGCATGCCGGACGCTTCACGGAACTGACCGCCATGCTCGGCCCTTTGGTGCCACGCCTGGAACGGGCCACCCGTACCGCGCCGCAGGAGTGCCGTGCCGAACTGCACGGCCTGACCGCGCGCACATACCAAGCACTGGCGGCAGCGTTCGTCCGGCAGGCCGAAGCGGATGCGGCATGGGTGGCCGCAGACCGCGCGATCCGCGAAGCCGAGCTGTCGGGCGATCCCTTGGCCGTCTTTGCCGGCACCTACCGGCTCGCCCACGCGTTCGTCAGCCTCAAGCGCCTTGACCAGGCCGAACATGTCACCACCGTGGCCGTCAACGCCCTGGGGCGCTCCATCGAGGACATGGAGCCGTCCCCGCGGCACCTGTCCGTGCTCGGTTCGCTGCATCTGATGCTGGCGCTCGTCCACGCCCGATCGGGTGCGCGGGCCGCGGCCCGTGAACAGATCGAGAAGGCCCGCGTGGTCGCGGCGCGACTCGGAGAGGAGCGGAACGACTTCAACCTGGAGTTCGGCCCTACGAACGTCGAGATCCAGGCCGTGTCCACGGCTGTCGACCTGGGTGACGCAGGGGAGGCACTGGACCTGAGCGAGGGGCTGGACACCAGCGGTCTGTCCATGGAGCGCCAAGCGCGGCACTTGATCGACCTGGGCCGAGCACACGCGCAGCGGCGACACTTCGGCGACGCCCTGGACTGTTTGTTGAAGGCGGAGGAACGAGCCCCCGACATGGTCCGCACACACGTGGCCGCGCGCGCCGTGATCCGCGACCTCATGCTCGTGGCCGGACGTACGGCGTCGGACGAATTGCGTGCGCTGGCAGCGCACGCGGACGCGACGAGCTGACCGCCCTGCCCAGGTCGACGCCCTGCGCTCTGCTCCCCCTGGGCCCGCGCCCGCGGACACCTCGGCGGATTCGCCGCTACGGCGGCACCGCGCAGCATGAGCTACATGCACTGGAGGCGTTACGATCCGTAGCTGGGGCGTCGCGCCTCTCGGGGTGCCCGCCGGGAACAGGACGGTGCGGCCTTTCCCGCTATATCGTCGATCGCATACGGGAGAGGAGGCGACTGTGACCGCACAGCCCATCGGGTTCGGCCCCCAGCGCGGCGGCCCTGGCAGGCGAGGCCGGGCGCTGCGCGATGTGTCGGCTCCGCGCCCACAAATGACCCCGGAGCAGTTCGAGGACCTTGCCGCGGACGCGGCGCGTCGCGATGTGACGCTGGAATTCATCAACGGGAAGGTCTGGGTCAAGCCGGTGGGGGACGGGAACCACGACGAGATCGCCGCCTGGCTCACCGCGCAGTGCATGCAGTACCGGCCTGATCTTCGTGTCCATGGCAACAGAGGCTTGCGCGTCGAAACCTACCGCCAGGGAATGGCCCGCCCCGACATCACCCTCGCTCCGCCCGGAGCCTTTTCGGGGACGGGCGAGTGGGGCGATCCGGGTCCTGTCCTCCTTGTCGCGGAGGTGACCTCGTTCGACTACGACACCGAGGCGAGGGACCGGCAGGAGAAGCCTCGTGCCTACGCGGAGTGCGGTATCCCGGTGTTCCTTCTGATCGACCGGGACGTGGACGAGATCACTGTCTACAGCGACCCTGTGGACGGCAAGTACCAGAGCGCCCCGTCGTACGGCTACGGCGATCAGGTGAACATCCCGGTCCTGGGCATCACCCTGGACACCGATGAGCTCAGGAACCTGACAGGCAGGCCCGACTCGAGCCTCTAGCAGAACCCGCCTTTGCGGCCTCGCACCTTGCCGGTGCGAGGCCGCACCTGTACCCGGCCTCCCGGTTCGTGACCGGTCCGGCCGGCCGGGCGCGTGGAGTCGCGGCGGTGGGCGGCTCGCCCGGCCGGAACCCTCGGCCGGCCGGACCGGAGTCGTGGTTGAACGTAGCACTACTGCAATATTTTGCGAAAGAGATTGCAGCGCGGAGATCCCCAGGGTTTCCGCTATGTGACGGAGAAGTAAGGGCCTCGTGTCCGGGGGGTTGACCTTCCGGCGGGCGCCTCGTACGGTCACGTCCGAAAAACGTTGCTGCTGTCTTGCAGCAAGAGCATTCACCCCACACCGGCCTTGCGGGCATGGCGCGTTGCCGTACGAGGCTGCCCCCACATCCGCACCTCCCTTCCCCAGGAGGAGACATGGCCAGAAGAACCGTGGCCGCCGCACTCGCCGTCATGGCGGGAGCCGCAGTCGGTGTCACGGCGCCCAGCCAGGCGCAGGCCGCCGCGCCCGGCGACAAGGACGTCACCGCGGTGATGTTCGAATGGAAGTTCTCGTCGGTCGCCAAGGCGTGCACCGACACCCTCGGGCCGGCCGGATACGGCTACGTCCAGGTCTCGCCCCCGCAGGAGCGCATCCAGGGCTCCCAGTGGTGGACCGCGTACCAGCCCGTCAGCTACCGGATCGCCGGGCCGCTCGGCGACCGCACCGCCTTCAAGGCGATGGTCGACACCTGCCACGCGGCGGGTGTCAAGGTCGTCGCCGACACCGTCATCAACCACATGACGGCGGGCAGCGGGACCGGCACGGGCGGGTCCTCGTACACGAAGTACAACTATCCCGGCATCTACTCCGCCGGCGACTTCGACAACTGCACCAGCGAGATCACCAACTACCAGGACCGCTCCAACGTCCAGAACTGCGAGCTCGTCGGGCTCGCCGATCTCGACACCGGGGAGGACTGGGTACGCGGGCGCATCGCCGCCTACATGAACGACCTGCTCTCGCTCGGCGTCGACGGATTCCGTATCGACGCCGCCAAGCACATGCCCGCCGCCGACCTGGCGAACATCAAGTCCCGGCTGAGCAACCCGGGCGTGTACTGGAAGCAGGAAGCCATATACGGCGCCGGGGAGGCCGTCTCGCCCAGCGAGTACCTCGGCAACGGCGACGTCCAGGAGTTCCGCTACGCCCGCGACCTGAAGCGCGTCTTCAACGGCGAGAAGCTCGCCTACCTGAAGAACTTCGGCGAGGGCTGGGGCTACATGGCCTCCGGCCAGTCCGGTGTCTTCGTCGACAACCACGACACCGAGCGCGGCGGCGACACCCTCAACTACAAGGACGGCGCCAACTACACCCTGGCGAGCGTCTTCATGCTGGCCTGGCCGTACGGCTCGCCGGACGTCCACTCCGGCTACGAGTGGACCGACAAGAACGCCGGCGCGCCGGGCGGCGGCCAGGTCGACGCCTGCTACAGCGGCGGCTGGAAGTGCCAGCACGACTGGACCGAGATCAAGTCCATGGTCGCCCTCCGGAACGTGGCCCGCGGTCAGGGTGTCACGAACTGGTGGGACAACGGCAACAACGCCATCGCGTTCGGCCGGGGCGCCAAGGCCTTCGTGGCCATCAACCACGAGGCCGCCGCGCTCACGCAGACCTTCCAGACGTCGTTGCCCGCCGGCACCTACTGCAACGTCCAGAACAACACCCCCGTCACCGTCGACGCCTCCGGCCGCTTCACCGCCACCCTCGGCTCCAACACCGCGCTCGCCCTGCACGTGGGTGCCCCCGCCTGTGGCGGGTCCACCACCCCCGTCACCAGCGGCGCCTCGTTCAACGTCAACGCCACCACGGTCATGGGCGAGAACATCTACGTCACCGGCAACCAGTCCGCCCTCGGCAACTGGAACACCGGCAGCGCCCTCAAGCTCGACCCCGCGTCGTACCCCGTCTGGAAGCTCGACGTGACCCTGCCCGCCGGCACCGCCTTCGAGTACAAGTACCTCCGCAAGGACGCCGCCGGGAACGTCACCTGGGAGAGCGGGGCCAACCGCGTCGCGACCGTCCCGTCCTCCGGCAAGGTGACGCTGAACGACACCTGGCGCGGCTGAACCCTCCCGCACCCATGCCCCGCACCCGTCCAGGGTGCGGGGCCTCTTCTCCCTCACCCGCCCTCACCGAGGAGACCCCTTGATACGCCCCCGCCTCCCCAGGCGCAGAACCGCGGCAGCGCTCGCGGCGGCGACGGTCACGGCGCTCGTCGCCCCCTCCGTCGTTCCGGCGTCCGCCGCGCCCCGGCCGCCCGCGCCGCCGTCCGACCGGCAGCTGGCCGCCGCGCCCGCCCGGCACGACCTGACCCGCGAGCAGTTCTACTTCGTCCTGCCGGACCGGTTCGCCAACGGCGACCCCGCGAACGACCGCGGCGGCCTGACCGGCACCCGGCTCGCCCACGGCTACGACCCCACCGACAAGGGCTTCTACCAGGGCGGCGACCTCAAGGGCCTCACCGGGCGGCTGGACTACATCAAGGGCCTCGGCACCACCGCCATCTGGCTCGCCCCGATCTTCAAGAACCAGCCCGTGCAGGGCGAGGGCGACAACGCCTCCGCCGGCTACCACGGCTACTGGATCACCGACTTCACGCAGGTCGACCCGCACTTCGGCACCAACGAGGACCTGCGCACGCTCATCGACCAGGCCCACGCCAAGGGCATGAAGGTCTTCTTCGACGTCATCACCAACCACACCGCCGACGTCGTCGACTACCGCGAGAAGACCTACGAGTACCTCTCCAAGGGCGCCTTCCCCTATCTGGCGAAGGACGGCAGGCCCTTCGACGACAGCGACTACGCGGACGGCACCAGGCCCTTCCCCGAGACCGGCCCCGGCTCCTTCCCGCGCACGCCCGTCGTCCCCGACGCCAAGAAGAACCTCAAGGTCCCGGCCTGGCTCAACGACCCGGCGATGTACCACAACCGCGGCGACTCCACCTTCGCCGGCGAGTCCTCCACCCATGGCGACTTCGTCGGCCTGGACGACCTGTGGACCGAGCGCCCCGAGGTCGTCGAGGGCATGGAGCGGATCTACCAGCGGTGGGTGCGCGACTTCGGCATCGACGGCTTCCGCATCGACACCGTCAAGCACGTCAACACCGAGTTCTGGACCCAGTGGGCCACCGCCCTCGACGAGTACGCCGCCGAGCGCGGCCGCCCCGACTTCTTCATGTTCGGCGAGGTCTACTCCGCCGACACCTCGATCACCTCGCACTACGTACGCGAGGGGCGGCTCGACGCGACGCTCGACTTCCCGTTCCAGGAGGCCGCCCGCCAGTACGCCTCCCAGGGCGGCTCGGCGGCGAAGCTGAAGCAGCTCTTCGCGGACGACTACAAGTACACGACCGACAGGGCCAACGCCTACGAGTCGGTCAACTTCCTCGGCAACCACGACATGGGCCGCTTCGGCACGTTCCTCAAGCAGGACAACGCCAAGGCCGGCGACGCCGAACTCGTCCAGCGGTACGGCCTCGCCAACGAGCTGATGTTCCTCGGCCGCGGCAACCCCGTCGTCTACTACGGCGACGAACAGGGCTTCACCGGCGCCGGCGGCGACAAGGACGCCCGCCAGACCCTGTTCGCGTCGAAGACCGCCGACTACCTCGACGACGACCAGCTCGGCACGGACCGCACCCACGCCACCGACGCGTACGACCCCACCCACCCGCTCTACCGGAAGATCGCCGCCCTCGCGAAGCTCCGCAAGGCGCACCCGGCGCTCGCCGACGGCATCCGGACGGAGCGGTACGCCGCCGACGGCGCGGGCGTGTACGCCTTCTCGCGCACCGACGCGCGGACCCGCACCGAGTACGTCGTCGCCGTCAACAACGCCACCGCGGCCAGGACCGTACAGATCCCGACCGGCTCCGCCGGCATGGCGTTCACCACCCTCTACGGCGGCAGCGGCACCGTCACCAGCGGCACCGACACGAAGATCGAGGTGACCGTCCCGGCGCTGTCCTCCCTCGTCCTCAAGGCCGCGGGACCCCTCGCCGCCCCGGCCGCCGCCCCGACGATCGACCTCAAGGCCCCGGCGGCCGGCGCCGCCGGCACCGTCGAGGTCACCGCCGACGTCGACGGCGGGCAGCTCAACCGCGTCGTCTTCGCCGCCCAGCAGGGCAACGGGAAGTGGCAGGTCCTCGGCTCCGCCGACCACGCCCCGTACCAGGTGAACCACAAGATCACCGCCCCGGCCGGCACCCCCGTGCGCTACAAGGCCGTGGCCGTCGACAGCCGCGGCCGCACGGCGAGCGACCTCGCCGCCACCACCGCGGGCCAGGCCCCGCCGCCCCAGGTGCCGACCGCCACCCAGCGCGACTACGCGGTCGTCCACTACAAGCGCCCCGACGGCGACTACACCGACTGGCGCCTCTACGCCTGGGGCGACATCGCCGACGGCGAGGCCACGCCCTGGCCCCAGGGCCACGCCTTCACCGGCCGCGACGCCTACGGCGCCTTCGCGTACGTCAAGCTGAAGCCGGGCGCCTCCAGCGTCGGCTACCTCGTCATCGACAAGGACGGCACCAAGGACGTCGCCGCCGACCGCACCATCGACCTGTCCAGGACGGGCGAGGTGTGGGTCGAGCAGGGCAAGGAACAGGCCCTGAACCAGGCGCCCGACGGCGCCTACCCGCCGCAGGACCGGACGAAGGCGGTCCTGCACTACCGGCGCGCCGACGGCGACCACGACGGCTGGGGCCTGCACGTGTGGACGGGCGCCGCCCAGCCCACCGACTGGTCCAAGCCGCTGATGCCGGTCCGCACCGACCCGTACGGCGCCGTCTTCGAGGTGCCCCTCGCCCAGGGCGCCACGTCGCTCAGCTACATCCTCCACAAGGGCGACCAGAAGGACCTGCCCGCCGACCAGTCCCTCGACCTCACCGCCCAGGGACACGAGGTGTGGCTGCTGAGCGGCCGGGAGAAGTACCTGCTGCCGCAGCCCAAGGGCGGCGGCGCCGCCCTCGACCCCGGCAAGTCCACCGCCGTCTGGATCGACGAGGCGACGGTCGCCTGGAACGGCTCCGACGCGGCCGCGTCCAGCCAGCTCCAGTACTCCCCGTCCGGATCCATCGCCGTCGCCGACGGCGCCCTGTCCACGGGCACCGACACGGCCTGGCTGCGGCTGAACAGGACGACGCTGACCGACGCGCAGAAGGCCGCGTTCCCGCACCTGGCGAAGTACACCGCGTACTCCGTCGACCCGCGCGACCGCGACCGGATCCGCGCCGCCCTGCGCGGCCAGCTCGTCGCCACCCAGTACGCCGCCAACGGCGCGCTGCTCACCGCGACGGGCGTACAGATCGCCGGCGTCCTCGACGACCTGTACGGAGAGCGGGCGAAGACCAGGGCCCTCGGCCCGGTCTTCCGCAACGGCACCCCCACCCTGTCGGTGTGGGCGCCCACCGCGCGGTCCGTCGTCCTCGAACTCGACGGCCGGCCCGTCCCGATGCGCCGCGACGCCGCCACCGGCGTCTGGTCCGTCAAGGGCGCCAAGTCCTGGACGGGCAAGCCCTACCGGTACGTCGTGAAGGTCTGGGCGCCCAGCGTGGGCAAGGTGGTCACCAACAAGGTCACCGACCCCTACTCCACGGCCCTCACCACCGACTCCGCCCGCAGCCTCGTCGTCGACCTCACCGACCCGAAGCTCGCCCCGCAGGGCTGGACCACCCTGAAGAAGCCGGCCGCCGTCCCGCTGCGCGACGCGCAGATCCAGGAACTGCACATCCGCGACTTCTCCGTCACCGACCCGACGGCGAAGCACCCCGGCGGCTACCTCGCCTTCACGGACACCACGTCCGACGGCATGCGGCACCTCACGAAGCTGGCCCGCAGCGGCACCTCGTACGTGCACCTGCTCCCGGCGTTCGACATCGGCACCATCCCCGAGAAGAAGTCCGCGCAGACCGTGCCCGACTGCGACCTGAAGGTGTACGCCCCCGACTCCGAGCAGCAGCAGGAGTGCGTCGCCAGGGCCGCCGCGAAGGACGCCTTCAACTGGGGCTACGACCCGCTGCACTACACCGTCCCCGAGGGCTCCTACGCCTCCGACCCCGAAGGCACCCGCCGCACGGTCGAGTTCCGGCGCATGGTCCAGTCCCTCAACGACGCCGGGCTGCGCACCGTCATGGACGTGGTCTACAACCACACCGTGGCCGCGGGCCAGAGCGACAAGTCGGTCCTCGACCGGATCGTCCCCGGCTACTACCAGCGGCTCCTCGCCGACGGCTCCGTCGCCACCTCCACCTGCTGCGCCAACACCGCGCCCGAGAACACCATGATGGGCAAGCTCGTCGTGGACTCGGTCGTCACCTGGGCCAAGGAGTACAAGGTCGACGGCTTCCGCTTCGACCTCATGGGCCACCACCCGAAGGAGAACATCCTCGCCGTCCGCCGGGCCCTCGACGCCCTGACCGTCGAGAAGGACGGCGTCGACGGCAAGAAGATCATCCTGTACGGCGAGGGCTGGAACTTCGGCGAGGTCGCCGACGACGCCCGCTTCGTCCAGGCCACCCAGAAGAACATGGCCGGCACCGGCATCGCCACGTTCTCCGACCGTGCCCGCGACGCCGTCCGCGGCGGCGGCCCCTTCGACGCCGACCCAGGCGTCCAGGGCTTCGCCTCCGGCCTCCACACCGAGCCCAACGGCTCCGCCGCCAACGGCACCCCCGCCGAGCAGAGGGCCCGTCTCCTGCACTACCAGGACCTGATCAAGGTCGGCCTGACCGGCAACCTCGCCGACTTCTCCTTCACCGACACGAGGGGCCGTACGGTCAAGGGCTCCCAGGTCGACTACAACGGCGCCCCCGCCGGCTACGCCGCCGCCCCCGGCGACGCCCTCGCCTACGCGGACGCCCACGACAACGAGACCCTGTACGACGCGCTGGCCTTCAAGCTGCCGGCCGCCACCTCGCCCGCCGACCGGGCCAGGATGCAGGTCGTCGCCCTGGCCACCGCAGCGCTCTCCCAGGGCCCGGCCCTGTCGCAGGCCGGCACGGACCTGCTGCGCTCCAAGTCGCTGGACCGCAACTCCTACGACAGCGGCGACTGGTTCAACGCCCTGCACTGGGACTGCCGCCTCGGCAACGGCTTCGGCCGCGGACTGCCGCCCGCCGCCGACAACAAGGACAAGTGGTCCTACGCCAAGCCGCTGCTGACCGCCCCGTCGCTGACGGTCGGCTGCCCGCAGATCGACGGCACGTCCGCCGCCTACCGGGACCTGCTGCGGATCCGTACGACGGAGAAGGCGTTCAGCCTGGCCACGGCCGACCAGGTGCAGTCCGCGCTGTCCTTCCCGCTGTCCGGCACCGGCGAGACCCCCGGCGTGATCACCATGCGCCTCGGTGACCTCGTCGTGGTCTTCAACGCCACGCCCCAGCAGCAGAAGCAGACCGTCCCCGCCCTCACCGGCAAGGGCTACGCCGTGCACCCGGTCCAGGCGAACGGCTCCGACGCCACCGTCAAGGCGGCGGCGTACGAGTCGGACTCGGGCACCTTCACGGTCCCGGCCCGCACGGTGGCGGTCTTCACCGCCCGCTGACACCCCCGGCCCCCCACAGGACGCCCCCGCCCCCGTCGGAGCGGGGGCGTCCGCCATCCGGTCACCGCTTGTGCGATCGCACGGAAGCGGGCGAAGGTAGGGCCATGCCGCAGATCACCGTCGACTACTCCGCCTCCCTCGACGAGGCCTTCGACCCCCGGGGCTACGCCCGGGCCCTGCACCCCGTGGTCGTCGAGACGGTCGCCGCGCGCACGGCGGCCTGCAAGACCCGCACCCGCCGCACCGAGGACACTGTCGTCGGCGACGGCACGGGCGACGACGCCCTCGTCCACGTCGAGATCGCCCTGCTCGCGGGCCGCACCGACGAGGCCAAGGCCCGCCTCGGCGAGGCCGCCGCAGCCCTCGTACGGGACTTCCTCAAGCCCGTGGACGGCGTCACCGTGCACGTCTCCGCGGAGGTACGGGACCTCGACGCGTCCTACCGCAACGGCTGAACCGGCGCCAGCGCGCCCAGCCGGCCCACCAGGTCCCCGAACGGCCCGTCGGCCGGCTCGTCCGCCAGGATCCCGGCCACGAGGCCCGCCATCTCCGCGTCGTACGCCGCGCTCACCGCCGCCAGCGCCGCGAAGTCGTGCACCAGCTGCAGTTCCAGCTCGGCCCGCGGAATCCGCCGCCCGTCCAGCCAGATCAGCGCCGTCGACTCGGCCAGCGACACCCACGACCGCACCACCAGGTCCAGTCGCGCGGGCGGGTCCGTCACGCCCAGGTGCGCCAGGATCTGCTCGTACGCCGCCCGCCGCACCCCGTCGATCATCGCGTGCGCGGTGGAGGAGCCTGCGGCCGGACCGCCCCGCATCAGCGCGGAGAACCCCGGCCCGTGCTCCTCGACGAAGTCGAAGAACCGGCCCATCACACGCAGCAGCCGCGCACCCAGCGGCCCCTCGTGCGGCTCCACGAACCGGGCGGCCAACTCGTCCGCCGCCCGCCGCAGCGCCGCCTCGTACAGGCTCTGCTTGCCGGGGAAGTAGTGGTAGACGAGCGGCCGGGAGATGCCCGCCGCGGCGGCGATCTCGTCGATCGACACCTCGTCGGGGGAGCGGTGGCTGAACAACTCCAGCGCCACCCCGATCAACTGCTGTCTGCGCTCCTCGACGCCCATTCGTCTGCGCACCACGGTCGTCATGCGAACAGCCTAACCGCCGCCCTTCGAACGGCGGCGCCCGCCAAGTCCGTTACGCTCCCGCACATGACCACCGCAGGCCAGGACCACGACACCCCGGACACCCCCGACGCACCGGACGTACCCGAGGACGGAGCCGGGGACCGCGACGGCCTCACGCCCCGCCAGGCGCGACGGCTGCGCGTCGTCGTCGCCACGGTCCTCCTGGTCACCCTCGCCGTGGTGCTGGCCCTGCGCCTGGCCAGCCGCACCTCCGTCCTCGTGGTCGGCGTGTACGGCCTGGCCATGATCCTCTGCGGCGTCGTCATCGAGCTGAGCCGCCACGGCCGCACCCGCCTGGGCACCTGGCTCCTCGGCACCGGGCTGCTCGCGGCCCTCGCCGCCGACTGGCTGCTGCTGCCGTAACCCCACTACAGGTCCAGGACCAGCCGCTCGCCGCGGCAGCGCGAGACGCAGATCAGCATCGAGTCGTGCCGCTCGTCGTCCGTCAGCAGCTCGTCCCGGTGGTCGATCTCGCCCTCCAGGACCCGCTGCTGGCACGTGCCGCAGAAGCCCTGCTCGCACGAGTACGACACGTGCGGCAGCTCCTCCCGCACCGCGGCCAGCACCGACCGGTCCGCCGCCACCTGAACGGTCACGCCCGAGCGCCGCAGCTCCACCTCGAAGGCCCCGCCGCCCGCCGGCGCGCCCGCCGAGAACCGCTCCAGGCGCGGCGCCCGCCCCTCGGGCAGCGCCCCGGCCACCGCCTCCATCAGCCCGTCCGGGCCGCAGCAGTAGACCTCCGTCCTCTCGGCCACCGAGCCGAGGAACGCCAGGCCGGGCCGCCCGTCCTCGTCCTCGGCCACCACCGTCACGCGGTCGCCGTCCGCGCCCAGCTTCTCCAGCTCGTCCAGGAACGGCATCGACGCCCGGTCGCGCCCGCAGTACAGCAACCGCCAGTCGGCGCCCGCCGCGTGGGCCGCCCGCACCATCGGCAGCACCGGCGTGATCCCGATGCCGCCCGCCACGAACACGTACGCGGGGGCGTCGACCAGCGGGAACCGGTTGCGCGGCCCCCGGATCTCCACCTCGGTGCCCTCGTGCAGCTGCTCGCGCACCTCCAGCGAGCCGCCCCGCCCGTCCTCCAGGACCCGGGTGGCGATCGTGTACGTGCCGGAGTCGGCCGGGTCGCCGCACAGCGAGTACTGCCGGACCAGGCCCGACGGCAGGACCAGATCGAGATGGGAGCCCGGCGACCAGGCGGGCAGCCCGGTGCCCTCCAGCCGCAGCTGGACGACCCCCTCGGCGGGGGCGGTGCGCTCGGTGACCAGGACCCGGCGCGGGGTCGTGGACGCCCGGCGCCCCTGCCCCGATATCGGCTCCTCCAGCGCGGGCATCGGCCACAGGGGCGCCGCCTGGATGCGGCGCCGCAGCGCCCGCCGGACGAGGAGGGCCGCTCCGGCGGCCAGGGCGACGGTACGCAGTCGGAGTCGGGGCATGCTCAGGAACCTCCACGAGCGCCGGGGGACGAGGCGAGATAGGCGACGGCCTGAGCGGTGCAGCCCTCCTGGGAGGGGTGGTAGGCGCGGCTCAGATAGCGGGGGATCGACCGCAGCATGTCCGGCGTCGAGGGCAGCACACCCTCCCGCCCCTTGCGGACGAACTGGGACATCGACGGCTTGCCCGCGAGGAGCGTCGGGTCGTTCTCCATGAAGAACCGCACCCCGCGCTGCCACAGGAACACCAGGGCGGAGAACGCCGCCGCCCAGGTCCGCACCCGGCGCCGGTAGCCGCCGTCGACGTGCAGGAACAGCTCGAACGCCACCGACCGGTGCTCGACCTCCTCCGCGCCGTGCCAGCGCAGCAGGTCCAGCATCACCGGGTCGGCGCCCCGCCGGTCCAGCTCCTCGGCGTTGAGCACCCAGTCGCCGAGGAACGCCGTGTAGTGCTCGATCGCCGCGATCAGCGCGACCCGCTCCATCAGCCACCACTGCCGGGCCCGGCCGGGCGGCAGCGTCCGGTCCCCCAGGAGCTTCTCGAAGAACCAGTCGACCTGCGCGGTGTACGGGGTGGGGTCCAGGCCCAGCTTCCGCAGATGGGGCAGGACGTCGTCGTGGGCCTGGGAGTGCACCGCCTCCTGGCCGATGAACCCGATGACGTCCTGGCGGAGCCGGTCGTCCCGGATGAAGGGCAGCACCTGCCGGTACACATGGATGAACCAGCGCTCCCCGGCGGGGAGGAGCAGGTGCAGCACGTTGATCGTGTGGGTGGTGAACGGGTCGCCGGGAACCCAGTGGAGCGGGGTCTCCTCCCAGTCGAAGGAGACCTTCCGGGCCTTGAGCTCGATCCGCTCCGACGCGTCTGCGGCCGGCCGGGTATTAGACATGGCGTCAATGTACTGACGGGTATGCCGAAGCGACAGAGGTGTGCGCGGAGATATTTACGCCGGTGTCAACAAGCCCCGGAGGGCGAGCCTCCGGGGCTTGTCGGCACCGGTCACCGCAGGGCGTCGATCTTCGCGCCGCTCTTCAGCTTCCCGGTCAGCTCCGCCCGCGCGCCCTTGTCCGCCTCGACCGCCAGCAGCCGGCCCCGCGCGCCGCCCTTCACACCGCCCGACGTGGCCAGGGACGTGACGTCCGGGCTGCCCGCCGCCAGGACGTACCACTGCCCGCCCGGCGCCTGCCACAACACGCCCGCCAGCACGTGCGGCTCCCGCGTCCCGCAGGCCGGTGAGTCGTCCGCCTTCGACACGACCGCGCCCGGCGTGACCGGCGCTCCCGCCGACGCCTCCGCCACCGGGGCCTGGAACTGCGCCAGCACCTTGCTGCCGGGGCCGCGCCACGTCTCGGCGCGCGTGCACAGCCAGGCCGCCGTGCCGGTCCCCGACCCGGGCAGCTCCTGTTCCGCGAACCGCCACGAGTTGACCGACCGCACACCCGTCGCCCGCATCGACGGCAGCAGGCACGCCGTGCGCGCCCACTCCGCCCGCGCCTCCTTCGACGACACGTCCACCGGCGCCGACGGCGCCCCCGAGGTGAGCCGCGCCGGCGTCAGCTCGCCCAGGTCCGTCAGCACCCGGGTCGCCACCCCGTCCCGTACCTCCAGCACGTCCCACGACCGGCAGTCGCTCGCCGCCGCCGGCGACTGCATCGGCGACGTCACCCCGTCCGCGTCCCGTGCCAGCGGCCGGGTCGCCCCGTCCGCCACCAGCAGGTCCCGCACCCGCACGTCCCGCACCCAAGGGGCGGTCAAGTAGCGGACGTTGGCGTGCGTACGGCCCACGACCAGCGCCGCCGACGCCGCCGTGTCGGCCCCGTCCGTCCGCGCGAAGTCCAGCGCCGCCACGTCCGTGCCGTCCTTCGGCTCCGCGTACCGCACCGCCCGCAGCCCGTCGTGGAACAGCACCACCCGGGCGTTGTCCACCTCGCCCGCGAACAGCAGCTGCGGCGGGCCCGCGGGCGGCCCCGGCAGCGTGCCCGGCGTCGCCGACGCCTGCACCCGCGCACCGGGCCGCGCCCACACCGCCAGCGCCCGCCGCAGCAGCGCCTCGTCACCGGTGAGGCTCCCGCGCGCGGGCCACACCGAGAAGTCCGTACGGGACGAGCGCTGCCACGCGGCCGGCGCCACGCGCCGCAGCTTGCCCGGGTCCAGCGCCGCCTCCGACGACGGGTTGCGCGCGTACAGCGGAGCCGCCGCCCCGTCGGGCCCCCAGCCCTCGCCGGGAAGCCCCAGCAGCGCCCCGCACACCACCGCGGCGGCCGCCGCGGCCAGCGCCGCCTTGGTGTGCTGGCGGCGCCGCATCAGGTCCGTCGGACGCGCCTGGAGCGAACAGGGGTCGAACTCGGCGGACTCCAGCAGCGACGCGCCGCCCACCCCGCCCCGCGCCGTGACGGCGTCCGCCTCGGCCAGCGCCGCCTTCGGGTCCTCGACCCCGGCGGCCGCCAGCACCCGGCGCACCTCCGCGTCGCCCTGCCGCTCCAGACCGCGCAGCACGTACGCCGCGCGGCCCGGCCCCGACAGGGCCGACAGCCGCTGGTCCAGGGCCAGTTCGTCGGCGCCGCCCGAGCGGGGGAACAGCCGAAGGCCCCACACCTGCGGCAGCACCGGCGGCAGCTGTGCCCGCTTCGGGAGCGCCAGACGCCGCAGCGGCAGGCCCGCCTCCAGGGCCTGCCGCAGCACCCGCTCGCGCACGTACGCGTAACCCGGGTCGACCGCGTCCTCGGGGCGCCGCTGCACCGGCATCCCCGCCCCGTCCGGCGGCGACGTGCGCCGCCGGGGCAGTGACCGCTGCACCAGCGCGTGCGCGGTCAGGACCCGGCGGTTGCGGCCCAGGGAGGGCGGCAGCACCAGATAGGCGATACGGACGAGCCGCGGATAGTGCTCGACGAGCGCCGCCTCCGCCTGCTCCACATCGACGGGCGCGACGGCGGAGACGACGCCCGACTCCGCGGCTTCCTGGGGGTGCTGGGCTTCCTGGGTGCTCACGTTCAGCAGAACGAGCGAATGCGGGGATGGTCACCTCCCGCCCGCTACCTCGTTGTTGATCGTTCCCAGCCCGACAGACCACTGAAAACGACCGTCCCGCGGGCCGAACTTCCGCCGTTCGACGCCGACATGAACAGCCCCGCGTCCTGTACCACCGCCGCGCCCGGCACCCCGGCCACCGGTACCGTGGCGACCGTACGCCACGACGTTCCCCCGTCCGTGGAACAGGCGCCCGTGAACGCCGCCGCCGTCCGCGACAGCCGCAGCAGCACGGGCGCCACGACGCCCGGCAGCTGCCGGTACGTGTCGAGCGAGCCGTCCCCGTCCCCGTCGTAGGCCAGCGCGACGCCCCGGGCCGGGGTGACCGCCAGGTTCAGGAACCCCGCCGCGCCCGGCGTGCCGAGGGCGTTGCGGACGACGATCCCGGCCCGCGCCCACGGGCCCGTCGGCTCCTGCTCGTCCACCCGCACCGTCAACACCCCGCCCACCCCGAGGACGGCCTCGCGGTACAGCGCGCCGAACTCGGCGACGCCCCGCCACAGGTCCTGACCGCCGCCGTTGATCGCGTACCGCCCGTCCAGCCGCCCGAACACCGCCCCGTTGCCGTCGTACGTCCGCCACGCGTCGCCGAGCGGGCCCGCCACGTACAGCTCGGCCCGCTGCACGGCGGTCACCGGGGGCTCGCCCAAGGGGCCGTACGTGGCGCGCAGGGTGCGGGGGAGCCGTTCGACGGGCGACGTCAGGGGCCGGTCCGGGGCGGTGACCGGCCAGGCCGCGGCGGCCGAACCGGCCGGTGGGACGCCCGGGAGCCGCAGGGGCGGCCCGTCGTCCAGGGCCAGTTCCACCGGGCCGGTACCGCGCAGCCCGTTCGTGTTCCGGAACGTGGCCGTCAGGAGGCCGCCGCCCCCCGGGGTGAGCGCGGCCGGCGTGCACGTGACGGTGACGGTGCCCTGGTAGGGGGCGCGGGCGAGCACGTCGTGGACGCGCAGGGCCGTGCGGTACGGGTCGTGCGCCGGGCGCAGCGGATACGGCGCCGTCTCCCGGCACCAGGCCTCCTCGGCCGCGTACCAGTCGAACGGGCGCGGGTCCCGGCCCTCGGCGAGCGCGTCGTCCAGTTCGTCCAGGTAGGCCCGCCACCGCGGCAGGTGGACGTCCGCGATGAGGCCCGCCCAGTCGCGGTTGGCGTAGTTCGCCAGCCGGCCCCCGTCCGCCGTGGCCCGGCCGGCCCAGCTGGTGACCAGCGCCCGGGCCGTGTGCTCCAGGCCCTCGCGGCGGGCGTCCGCCAGCCACGGCCCGAGCAGGAACGCCCGGTGCGCGCCCGCCATGTCGTCGCCCAGCCGCATCAGCCGCAGCCACAGCCGCGCCAGCGCCCGGAACGCCTCCGGGTCCCTCCGCCCGTACGCGGCCTCGAGCTGCCCGATCAGCTGCCAGGACCGGTTGGCGAGCGCCTGCCGCCCCAGGTCCGTCAGGTCGTACCGGTACGCGTCGGAGCCGCGCAGCTCCTCCCGTACGCCGAGCAGCGCGGCGAACGCCGCGTCGAAGGCGGCCGGGTCGAACGCGGGGGAGCGGGTCGCGTAGTGCGCGCCCGACCGGGCCGACAGGGACGGGCGGGCGGCGAACACCGAGTCGTGCGGGCGGCCGTCGCGGCTGGTGATCCGGTACGCGGTGTCCCGCAGCACGGCGAACGCGGTGCGCGCGGCCTCGTCCCGGCCGCCGTAGCGCAGCCGCGCGTACGCCGTGAACCAGCGGTCCCGGTCGACGGGCTCCTCCCGCCAGGCCAGCTCCGAGAACAGTTCGCACGCGGCCGGGTCCCGCTCGGCTGCCTCCGGCATGTAGGCGGTGCCGGCGAGCGCCGAGCCGGGCCGGTCGCGCCAGGCGGTGAACCGCTCGGCCCACGCATGGGTCCGCGCGCCGATCGTCGTCCGGCCGCCGAAGTTGGGGATCGTGCCGAACGCGTACGGCGCCCCGCCCCAGTCCTCCTCGCGGTCGGTGACCGCCTCCAGGTCGGACAGCCCGTCGACGATCAGGAGCCGCCGCCCGTCGAGGGCGTCGATCAGCTCCCGGCGCGGGTTGGCCTGCCAGCCCAGCATCACCCACGTGGCGTCCGGCAGGGCGGTCCGCAGCGCGCGCTCGACGGCGCGGGCGGCGTCCGGCACGGGCACGTCACCCGGCGTGCCGCCCTCGTGCAGCAGGTCCATCTTGACGTGCCGCACGGCGCCGAAGAGATCGGCCTGGTGGCGGTAGAACGCGGCGGCCACGCGCGCGAAGACCGCCGTGCGCGGGTCCAGCCAGTCCGGCCGCCGCAGGCCCGCCCACACGCCCTGCGGGACCGTCCGGGCGCCCGGGTTGCGGTCGGCGAAACCGTCCGGGACGGTGCCGAAGAAGCCCGGCAGCACCGGGGCCATGCCCAGCTCCCGCAGCCGGTCCGCGATCCGCCGGCCCAGCTCGGCCGCCGGGCGATCAGCCCGGGGGCGAGCGGACCGCCGTACCCGCTCATGTTCTGCAGCAGCCACCACGGCTGGTGCGAGGGCGCGGGCAGCCACGCCCGCGCCTCCGCGTCCGTGTACCCGAAGTCCCGCAGGAGCCGGTGGTACACGGCCTCCTGGCCGACGGTGACCAGCACCTCGTTGAAGCCGTGCAGGGCCAGCACGTCGATCAGCCGCTCCCAGCGTGGCCAGTCCGCGTACGGGGCGGTGTAGCCGTCGTGCGTGTCGTTGCACACGAACCGGTGCGCCACCGTGGCCCGCCGCGCGAGCGGTGCCGCCGGGGCGGGCAGGGTGGCGGGGAGCGCCGAGGTCTGGCTGCCCGCCCACGACAGGTGCGCCCCGCACACGTACTTGAGGTACCAGTGGACGCCGGTGAGAAGGCACGCCGGGTCCGTCCCCGCCACCTCCACGCGGCCGGGGGAGCCGGTCACCCGGAACCGGTCGGGGCCGCCCGGCAGGGGCGTGAGCCGGAACTGGTCCGCGTGGTCGGGCAGAAGCCGGCGGAGGGCTTCGCGCGCGGGGCGCGTGGGGTCACGGTCGTACGACATGGCGGATGCGTGTCCGGTGAGTACGGCGCCGGTCCCGAGGGCTCCGGCGGTTCCCAGCAGCGTACGTCTCGACATCTCCGTCGGTCGTCTGCGCACGGGGCGCACGTTACCCACGGTTCGCGCCCGGAACAGGGGTACGAACCGGCACCATGGCCGGATGCGCACGGAACGAACTCGGATGGCCCTGTCCGCGGCGGCCCTGGCGGCCCTGGTGACCCTGGCGGGCTGTACCGCATCGACATCCCCCTCGGCGGAATCGTCCAAGAAGCCCGACGCCGTACCGTCCACCGCGACCGGCAGCCTGGAGGAGCTGGCCCGGCGCGCGGAGTGCACGCCCGACGTCCAGACGGACGCGCGGGAGCTGCGCCAGGCGAACTGCTCCACGCCGTACGGGAAGTACGTGCTGACGACCTTCGCCACCGACCGCGGCCAGCGCGAGTGGATCAACGGGGCCAAGGACTACGGCGGGTCCTACCTGGTGGGCCGGAAGTGGGCGGCGGTCGGCGAGCCGGATGTGATCACAGCACTGCGCGGCCGGCTCGGCGGCGACGTCGAGGCCGGGGAAGGGCACTCGGGTCACCACGGGAGCTGACCGCGCAGGGTGGGGGGTGGGTGGGGGGAATCCGGATCGGGGTGTGGGGGGACCCCGGTTCGGAGGGGGGCGGGGGACGGGGGTCAGGCGCAGCGGCGCCCGGTGTTGATGCAGTCGACCATCCGGTTCATCAGGCCGCTGTCGAAGACGTTGATGAAGTCGCCGTGGTCGGTGACGGGCTTGTGCAGCTGCTCGGGGAACGAGTCCACGGCGAAGTTCGCCTGGGGCGCGACGTCGTAGACGATCCGCTGAACCAGCTGGGGGATGGCGCGGAAGCCCTGGGGACAGCGTCCGTCGTCGTCGGCGAAGGCCACGTGCGTGCGGTGGTTGGCGCTGTCGACGTTCTGGCCGTCCCAGCAGCTCTGGAACCTGAAGGACCTGACCACCTTGCTGCCCTGCGGGCACAGCGGATATTTGTCCTTCAGCTGCCGGTCCTCGAATCCGGTACAGCTCCACGACGCGTTGGCATTCGCGTCACCATTGGTGAAGGCCTTCGCGTCGCCCGTGATGATCCGCAGGAATCGGGGCATGGCGGTGACCTTCGAGACCGGGCTGCCCACGAAATTCAGCGTGACCTGGTCGGGCGTCTGGATTTTGCCGACGTTCTGGTCCTTTCCTCCGCCGTCGGCATTCGCGTCGTTGTCGTTCTCGCCGTTCTGGACCCGCAGGACGGGCCAGTAGTACGTGGACCGGTCGCCCTGATTGCGGCAGGTGGTGCGGCCCCGGGCCAGCGAGCGGTTGTCCGCGAACGCGTCATTGGCCTGATTGCCGACGTAGTCGTGCATGTGGTGGGCGCCGTTGCTCACACCGGGGGCGACGATGACGTTGTCCGGATTGAACTTCCCGTTCTCGTTCCTTCCGCAGTCGGTGAGGAAGCTGCCGGTGGACGCGCCGTTCTGGCGGCGCGGCAGGCGGACGTTCGGCTCGACGGACCGGATGTCGACGAAGTCGTCGGCGACGGGGCCGTTCCCGGCCTGGCCCTGGCCCTGGCCCTGGCCCTGGCCCTGGCCCTGGCCCTGACCCTGGCCCGGGTCCTGCCCCTGGTCGCCTTGGTCCTGGCCCTGGTCCCCTTGGTTCTGGTCCCCCTGGTCCTGGTTCTGGTCCTGGTTCTGGTCCTGCCCCTGGTCCTGGCCGCCGTCGTCGTCGCTGCGCAGGGTGCAGGGCGCCAGGGCCTCCATGCCCTCCGGGCGCTCGGCGGACCGGTCGATCGCGGTGACGATCCGCTGGATGCTCGCCAGCCGCTCGTCCCTGAGCGGGCCGAGGATGACGTTGTCGGCGAACTGCGGGTCCTGCCGCATCTGCTCGCGCGACTGCGCGAGGCGCTGGTAGGCGTCCGTGATCCGGTTGTCGATCCGGGCCAGCTCCAGGTCCACTTCGCCGCGCGCCTGGTCCGGCACCGCGTCGGGAAGGCCGTTGGCCACTTCGGGGCAGTCGATGGTGGACATCTGCCCGCTCGTATTCCGCAGCTGCGGTTGTTCCTGGTTCTGGTCCCAACCGGACCACCCTTCACCCGCGGATGCGTACACATTGACCGCCAGTAGTCCGCCCCCGCCCAGGATCAGGGCGGCCGATGCGGCGATGGCCCGGTTGGCCAGCGTCGAGCGTTTTCGTGTGCGTCCCATGGAACTCCAATCCCGGCAGGGGAACAGCTCCCTCCCATACGGATGGGGCGCGTGGGGCGTTCAGCGGGCCGGGAAAGGAGGCGGGAAATTCACCGGCCGTCCAGATAGGCCAGCACGGCGAGGACGCGGCGGTTGTCGTCCTCGGACACGTCGAGCCGCAGCTTGGCGAAGATGTTCGAGGTGTGCTTGGCCACCGCCCGCTCGGTGACGACGAGTTGCGCGGCGATCGCCGTGTTGGAGCGGCCCTGCGCCATCAGCTCCAGGACCTCCAGTTCGCGTGGCGTGAGCCGGTTCACGGGCCGGTCCTGCGCCCGTTGACGGGTCAGCAGCTGCAAGATGACCTGCGGGTCCATCGCCGTTCCGCCCGCGGCGACGCGCCGTACCGCGTCGACGAACTGGTCCGCGTCGAACACCCGGTCCTTCAGCAGGTAGCCGACGCCCCCGCTGCCGTCCGCCAGCAGCTCCCGCGCGTACAACTGCTCGACGTGCTGGGACAGGACGAGCACCGGCAGCCCCGGGCGCGCCCGGCGGGCGGCCAGCGCGCACTGCAGCCCCTCGTCGGTGTGCGACGGCGGGAGCCGGACGTCGACGACCGCGACGTCCGGCTCCAGCTCGGCGAGCGCCCTGCTGAGTTCGGGTCCGCTCTCCACGGCGGCCAGGATCTCGAAGCCGTACGCCTCCAGCATCCGCACCAGCCCGTCCCGGAGCAGGAACAGGTCTTCCGCTAGGACAACACGCACGGGATCTCCAGGGTCACCACGGTCGGGCCGCCGGCGGGACTGCTGACGGCCAGGATGCCGTCGAAGGTACCGAGCCGGCGCTCCACGCCGCTCAGCCCCGAGCCCGCGCCGATCCGGGCCCCGCCGACGCCGTCGTCGGTGACCGTGACGTTCAGCATGACCCCGGTGTAGGCGATGTCGACGCGGATCAGGGTGGCGGCCGAGTGCTTGACCGCGTTGGTCAGGATTTCGTTGACGGCGAAGTACGCCGCCGACTCCACCGGCGCGTCGGCCCGGCCCGGCAGGTCCACCGAGACCTCCACCGGGACGGGCAGCCGCAGGGCCAGCGCCCGCACCGCGTCGCCGAGGCCGCGCTCGGCCAGCACGGGCGGATGGATGCCGCGGACCAGGTCGCGCAGCTCGTCCAGGGCCTCCGCGGAGTTCCGCCGGGCCCGGGCGAGCAGCGCCTTCGCCTGCGCCGGGTCCCGCTCGACCAGGGCCTCGATCGTGCCCAGGTCCATGCCCATGGCGACGAGCCGGGCCTGCGCCCCGTCGTGCAGGTCCCGTTCGATGCGGCGCAGTTCGGCGGCCGAGGCGTCCAGGGCGTCGTGCCGGGTCTCCGTCAGCCGGTCGATCCGCTCGTTCAGCTCGGTCTCCAGAGGCCGGTCCAGGAGCGCCTTCGTCAGCACGAAGTGACCGCGCAGGAGGGCCGGGACGTAGCGCAGCCCCACGACGAGGACGACCAGCCCGACCCCGGCCGCCAGCAGCCCGGTCGCCTGGCTGTCCACCGGGACGGCGGTGTACCAGTACGGACCCGGGTCGCCCGCGACCCGCCACAGCCCCGCCCCGAGCAGGAGCCCCTCCACGCCGTACGCCACGACCACCGCGGGCAGCAGCGCGGTCAGGAACCCGGCCGACAGGTCGACGAACAGCCACGGCACGTCCCGCCAGGTCGCCGGGTCCTTCAGCAGGTGCGCGCACCGCCGCGCCTGCCCGACGAACCCGCCGCCCGTCCCGGCCGGGAGCGGCCGGTACGCCTCGGGGATGCGGATCCCCGCCCACCGCGCCGCCAGCAGCCTGCGCCGCCCGGCGTGGGCGCGCACCAGCCGCAGCACGACCGGGGTGGCGAACAGTCCGATGCCGAGCGGGACGAAGGCGAGGGACAGGAGAGTGAGGACGAACAGCACGAGCGAGCCGACGAGGGCGGTCAGCGCCACCCCGAAGCCCCGTACGGCGGCGAGCAGTCCCTCGCGCACCCAGCCCCCGCCGCCGGACCCCTGGACGGCGCCGCCGGTGCCCCTGCCGCTGCCCGTGCCCTGCGTACCCATGGTCCCCGTCCCCGTCATCGTTCCCCTCCCGTGCCGCGGCCGGTCGTGGCACGCGTACCGGTCGAGTCTCGCCGGTCGCGGCGCGTCCGGTCACGGGGCCCCGCCCCCGTCCCGGGGGTGTACCCGGCACCACCCCGGCCGTCCCTCGGACCGGACCGGCCCCCAGCCGTCCTCGCGGCCGGTCCACGGCCGTCCCCCGACAGTGCGGTCAGCCCTCCAGGACCTTGGCCTCCAGTTCCGGGGAGATCCCCACCACGGGCCGGTCCGCGCGCTGCGGCGCCCGCCCGCCCAGCCCGCGCAGCCACGCCCAGGTGTCGGCGACCGTCTCGTCCACCGGCCGGCAGCGCAGCCCCGCCGCGAGCGCCTTGGACACATCGCCGCAGTGCATCGCGCCGTGCAGCTCACCCGGCGGCAGCCAGACCGGCAGCCCCGTCCACGGCTCGACGCCCGCGGCGAGGATCTTCTCCGGGTCGGTCCAGCGGAGCTCCGCGTCCGAGCCGGTCGCCCGGACGCACGCGTCCAGCAGTTCTCCCATGGTGGTGTGCCCGGTCGGGCTCACCACGTTGTACGCGCCCGACAGGCCGGCCTCCGCCGCGTGCAGCAGCCACGCGGCCATGTCCCGTACGTCGATGTACTGGAGGGCCAGGTCGCGCGGGCCGGGCGCGAGGACCGGGCCGCCGCGGGCGATGCGGTTCAGCCACCAGGGCAGCCGGCCGATGTTCTCCCACGGGCCGAGGATCAGCCCCACGCGGGCCAGCACCGTCCGGTCCTCGCCGAAGGCGGCCAGCGCGCCCAGCTCGCCGCCCCGCTTCGCCTGCGCGTACGGCACGTCGTCCCAGTCGTCCGCCGACGCCTCCACCACCGGCCCGTCCTCCGCCAGCCCGGGCGCCACCGGCCACTCGTACACCGACCGGCTGGACACGTACACGTACCGGCCCGCCCGCCCCGCGAGCAGCGCCGCCGCGTCCCGTACGGCCGAGGGCGCACCCGACCAGGTGTCGACGACCACGTCCCACTCGCCCCCGGTCAGCGCCGACAGCCCCTCCGGACCCGCCGTCCGGTCGCCGTGCAGAGCCGCCACACCCGCCGGCGGCTCGTGCCGCCCGCGGTGGAACACCGTCACCTGCCAGTCCCGGGCCAGTGCCTCCTCCGTCACGGCACGCCCCGCGAACTCCGTACCACCCAGAATCAGAAGCCTCATACGGCCGACTCTGCCTCTCCGGGCCCCGCACCGCACCCCGCTTCCGCTCCTGGAGGAATCCTTCGCCTCCTGGAGGAACGGCTCGACTCGTGGGGGACCGGCCCTGGCGGAACGGTTCGTCATCCAACGGTCGCGCGGGATGGCAGCATGTTCGAGCCATGACGAATCCCCGATCGCCGATACGCGTCCTGCGCGCCGCCCTGTTCGCGGCGGTGTGCGTCACGCTGTCCGCGATCGGGCACGCCTCGCAGTCCGCGCACGACGTCCCGGCGGGCTCGCTGCTGCTCGCCTTCGGCGCGACGGGAGCCCTCGCGTGGCTGGCGGCGGGCCGCCGCAGGGGCCCCGTCGCCATGGGCACGGGCCTTCTCGCCGTGCAGGGCGTCCTGCACGTGACGTTCGCGGGCGGCCTGGAGGACCACCATCACGCGCACGAGGGCGCCGTGGACTCCCTGTCCTCCGGCATGCTCGCCGCGCACGTGCTCGCGGCGGCCGTCTGCGCCCTGTGGCTCGCCCGCGGCGAGGCCGCCTTCCTGGGCCTCGCCCGCACCGCCTTCACCCCGCTGCGGCCCCCGCTCACCGCCGTACGGCTCCCGGCCGCGCCGCGCCCGCCGCGGCCCCGGCCCCGTACCGCCGACCGGCTCCACCACGGCGTCGTCCTCGCGCACACCCTGTCCCGGCGCGGCCCGCCCGTCCTCGCCGCACCCCGCGCCAAGGCCCTCGGAACGCACGGCTGATCCGGGGGTCACCCACCCCTGCGATCACGCACACGCACCCGAGGACACGCATGCTCAAAGAGCCACGCACACCCGAAACCGCCGACGCCCCCGAGGCATCCGCCGACGCCCCCGCGGGCCCGGCGCCGGCCCGAGGCGCCTGGAGCGCCCTGCGCCCCCTGGTGCTGCGCCTCCACTTCTACGCCGGCCTCCTCATAGCCCCGCTCCTCCTCGTCGCCGCCGTCAGCGGCCTGCTGTACGCCCTGTCGTTCCAGGCCGAGAAGATCGTCTACCGGCAGGAGCTGGAGGTCCCGGTCGGCGACAGCGTCCTGCCGCTCGACCGGCAGGTCGAGGCGGCCCGCAGCGCCCACCCGGACGGCACGGTGACCGCCGTGTGGCCCGCGCCCCAGGAAGGCGCCACCACCAGAGTGCTGATGAAGAGCCCGCAGGTGGAGGAGGGCACGTCCCTCGCCGTCTTCGTCGACCCCTACACCGCCCAGGTGCGCGGCGCCCTGCCCAGCTACGGCAGCTCCGGCGCGCTGCCGCTGCGCACCTGGCTGTCCGAACTGCACCGGGACCTCCACCTCGGCGAACCCGGCCGCGTCTACAGCGAGCTGGCCGCCAGCTGGATGTGGGTGGTCGCCCTCGGCGGCCTCGCCCTGTGGCTGGGCCGCAGGCGCACCTCGAAGCGGGCCCTGTTCCTGCCGGAGGGCGGCCCCCGGTCCCGCCGCCGCACCCTGTCGTGGCACGGCTCGGTCGGCCTGTGGGCGGTGACCGGTCTGCTCGCGCTGTCCGTCACGGGCCTGACCTGGTCCACGTACGCCGGTGAGAACATCGGCGCCCTCAAGGACCGGCTCGGCGGCACGACGCCGACCGTCTCCGCCACCCTCGGCGGCGCCCCGGCGGCGGCCGACGGCCACGAGGGCCACGGCACCGAGCACCACCCGACGGCCCCGTCGGGCGGCCCGGACATCGGCGTCGACAAGGCGCTGGAGGCGGCCCGCGCGGTGGGCGTCGAGGGCCGCGTCGCGGTCACCCTGCCCACCGAGGGCAAGGGGTACGTGGTCAAGGAGACCGACACCGAGTACCCCGTCCACCTGGACTCGGTGGCGATCGACCCGGCGACCGGCGAGGTGCTGGACGTCCTGCGCTTCGCCGACTACCCGCTGCTCGCCAAGCTGACCCGGTTCGGCATCGACGCCCACATGGGCGTGCTCCTCGGCCTGCCCAACCAGCTGGCGCTCGCCGCGCTGGGCCTCGCCCTGGTCCTGCTCGTCGTCTGGGGCTACCGCTTGTGGTGGCTGCGCAGGCCGGGCCGCCCCGTCCCGCCCGGCGCCTGGCGGAAGGTCCCGGTCACCATGCTGCTCCCGCTGCTGGCGGTGACGGCCCTGGTGGGCTGGTTCGTGCCGCTCCTGGGGCTGAGCCTGCTGGCGTTCCTGGTGATCGACGCCGGCCGCTCGCTGCTCGCGCGCCGCGGGGCGTAGCCGTACGGGCACGGCGAAAGGGGGCGCCCCACCGGTCTTCCGGTGGGGCGCCCCCCTGTGAGCACGCGCGGGATCAGACCTGGCCGGCCTTCTCCAGGGCCGAGCAGCAGGTGTCCACCAGCAGGCGGGTCACCACGTACGGGTCGACGTTGGCGTTCGGGCGGCGGTCCTCGATGTAGCCCTTGCCGTCCTTCTCGACCTGCCACGGGATGCGGACCGACGCGCCGCGGTTCGAGACGCCGTAGCTGTACTCGTTCCACGGGGCGGTCTCGTGCAGACCGGTCAGGCGGTCGTCGATGCCCGCGCCGTAGTTCTTGACGTGGTCCAGCGGCTTGGAGCCCTCGCCCAGCGCCTCGCACGCGGTGATGATCGCGTCGTAGCCCTCGCACATCGCCTTCGTGGAGAAGTTGGTGTGCGCGCCCGCGCCGTTCCAGTCGCCCTTCACCGGCTTCGGGTGCAGGGTCGCGGAGACCTCGTAGTCCTCGGCCGTGCGGTACAGCAGCCAGCGGGCGATCCACAGCTGGTCGGCGACGGTGACCGGGTCGAGCGGGCCGACCTGGAACTCCCACTGGCCCGGCATGACCTCGGCGTTGATGCCGGAGATGCCCAGGCCCGCGGTGAGGCAGTTGTCGAGGTGCGCCTCGACGATGTCACGGCCGTGGATCTCGTCGGCGCCGACACCGCAGTAGTAGCCGCCCTGCGGGGCCGGGAAGCCGCCCTCGGGGAAGCCCAGCGGACGGTGGCCCTTGAAGAAGGTGTACTCCTGCTCGATGCCGAAGATCGGCTCCTGCGCGGCGTACTTCTCCGCGACCTCGACCAGCTGCGCCCGCGTGTTGGTGGTGTGCGCGGTCATGTCCGTGTTGAGGACCTCGCACAGCACCAGCAGGTGGCCGCCGCCGCGGATGGGGTCCGGGCAGGAGTAGACCGGCTTCAGCACGCAGTCGGAGGCGTGACCCTCGGCCTGGTTGGTGCTGGACCCGTCGAAGCCCCAGATGGGCAGCTCGGCGACGCCGCCGACCGGAGCGGTCAGTATCTTCGTCTTCGAGCGGAGCTTGGCGGTCGGCTCGGTGCCGTCGATCCAGATGTACTCAGCCTTGATGGTCACGGGGCCTCATCCTTTGCGGGTGCAGCGGTATGCCGCGCAGCTTGGCAACAGGGGATTTCCCGTCGGTTGCCCGTTTGTGAACCCCGTGTTACTCGGCCTTCCCGTGTTTCGCGCGGCCGCCGTGCGACCGCGGGGGCGTCCGCCGCCTCGCCCCGGGCCCCGGACGACGTCACGCGGCAGTGCGGCGGCCGGTGTCCGGAAGCCCGGACGACGTCGTGCCGGAGCCCCGCGGCCGGTGTCCGGAAACCCGGCACCGGACGGGTCGCGCCCCGGCGTCGTCCGCGCGCGGCGGGCAGACTGAGGGCCATGACGAAGACCCGCATCGGACTCCTCGGCACCGGCCCCTGGGCCGCCCGCACCCACGCACCCGCCCTGGCCGCCCACCCCGGCGTCGAGTTCAGCGGGGTCTGGGGCCGGCGCCCCGCCGCCGCGGCGGCACTCGCGGCGGAGCACGGCACGCGGGCCTACGAGGACCTCGACGCGCTGTTCGCCGCGAGCGACGCCGTCGCCTGCGCGCTGCCGCCCGACGTCCAGGCGCCCCTCGCCGTCCGGGCCGCGGCCGCCGGCTGCCACCTGCTGCTCGACAAGCCGGTCGCCACGACCGTGGCGGGCGCGCGCGAGGTGGCCCTCACCGCCGAGAAGGCGGGCGTCGCCTCCGTCGTCTTCTGCACGCTGCGGTTCGCGGCGGACACGGCGTCGTGGGTCGAGGAGCAGACGGCCGCGGGCGGCTGGTACCTGGCGCGGGCGCACTGGCTGGGCGCCCTGTTCTCGCCCGGCGCGGCCGGCGCGGCCGGCGCGTACGCCGCCTCGCCCTGGCGGCGGGAGAAGGGCGCCCTGTGGGACGTCGGCCCGCACGTGCTGTCGGTGCTGCTGCCCGTGCTGGGCGACGTGACGGAGGTGAACGCCGTGGCGGGCCCGGGCGACACCCGGCACCTGCTGCTGCACCACGCCTCGGGCGCGGGCAGCACGGCCACCCTCACGCTGAGCGCGCCGGTGCCCGCAGCGGACGCGGGCATCACCCTGTTCGGCGAGCGCGGACACGCGGCGATGCCCCGCTGGGCGGACGCCGTCGGCTCGTTCGGCGCCGCCGTGGACGCCCTGCTGGCGGCCGCACGGGACGGGGTGCCGCACGCCTGCGACGTACGGTTCGGGCTGCGGGTCACGGAGATCCTGGCCGCGGCGGAGGCCCAGCTGGGGTGAGGGCCGCCGCCTCTGCCGTCAGGCGCCGTCGCCGGTGTCCGCGAGCACCTTCCCCACGCCCAGCAGGAAGCGCCGCACCGCCTCCCGCTCCCGGTCGCCGAAGCCCCGCAGCAGCTCCACCGTGCCGTCGATCAGCGGCCCGAAGTGTGCCCGGCCCAGCTCCTTCGCCCCCTCCTCGACGGTCAGCAGCACCCTGCGCCGGTCGCGCGGATCCCGTACGCGCGCGATGTGGCCCAGCCGTTCCAGGCGGTCGATGACGGCCGTCGTCCCCGCGGAGTTGAGCCCGAGCTGCGCGCCGAGCATGCCCGCGGTGGCGTCCCGCCCGGCCCGCTCGGCGTCCAGGAGGCAGATCAGGGCCCGTACGTCGGTCGGATGCATGCCGTTGCGAGCGGCGAACTCCGCCTGCCGCAGGCCGTATTCGACCGTGACGGCCCGCAGCAGATGGAAGATCTGCAACTCGGCCGACTCCTGGGATTCCCGCCGCATGTGAGGCACCTCCGCACGCACTTCCGCCACCACCTCTGGCCACGACCTCTCGCATTATCTCGCTCAGCGAGATTATCGTTCGGCGAGACACTTGGCGAACGGAGGACCCGCCCATGCCCATGGACCCCGACCGCACGAAGGCGTTCGACGCCGAGGCGTTCCACGCGGCGTACGACGCCGTCCTGGCCGCCCGCTGGCCCGCCGGCACGACCCGTACCACCGTCCCCACGCCGTACGGGCCCACGCACGTCAACAGCCACGGCCCCGAGGACGGCCCGCCCGTCGTCCTCCTCCACGGCGGCGGCACCACCTCCACCGTCTGGTTCGGCACCGCCGCCGAACTCGGCCGCACCCACCGGGTCCACGCCGTCGACCTCATCGGCGACCCCGGGCGCAGCGTCCCCGGAGACGACCACCCACCCGTGCGGACCGTCGCCGACCTGACGGCCTGGCTCGGCGCGGTCCTCGACGGCTTGGGCGCCGAACGCGCCGCGCTCTGCGGCCACTCGTACGGGGCGTGGATCGCCCTGCACTTCGCGCTCCACGCCCCGCGGCGCGTGGTCCGCCTCGTCCTGCTCGACGCGACCAACTGCTTCACCGGCTACCGCGCCCGCTACCTGCTGCGCGCCGTCCCGATGCTGCTGCGCCCCACGCCCGCCCGCACCCGCGCCTTCCTCCGCTGGGAGACCCGCGGCGCGACGCTCGACGAGACCTGGCTGCGGCTGGAGGCCCACACCGCCGCCTTCCCCGCCGCCAGGCCGGTCACCGGCCCGCGCCCGGCCGCCCGGGCGCTGCACGCGCTGCGGCCCCCGACGCTGCTGCTCCTCGCCGGGAGGTCCCGCGCCCACGACGTGGGGAAGGCGGCCGCCGCGGCCCGGGACGTCCCCGCCGTACGGACGGAGACGCTCCCGGGCGCGACGCACCACACCCTGCCGCTGGCCTCCCCGCCGGGTACGGACCGGCGGATCGCGGAGTTCCTGCGGGTGGAGGGGTGAGCTCCCGTCAGCCGACGCGCTCGATGCGCGCCTTGCGGATCAGGAACTTGCCGGGCTCGCGGACCTGCTCGAACGCCGCGTTGTTGAGCAGCACGCAGCTGCCGGAGACGGACGTCACCTCGACGGTGGTGGACTTGGCGTTGTCGAGGTTGGTGACCTTCAGCCGCGTGCCGACGGGGAACTGGTTGCTGGACGCGGCCGGGGCGCCGCCCTCACCGGACAGCGTGACGGTGGAGCCGGCGCACACGACGTCCCCGGCGGCGGCGTCGCCCCCGGCGGCGGGCGGCTGGGCCCCGGCGGGCGGCTGTTCCTGCGCCGGCGGCCGGGCGCCCTGCGACGCGCCGCCGCCGGGCTGCTGACCGGCCTGACCGTCCTGGCCGCCGGGCTGCTGACCCGCCTGGCCGCCGGCCTCTGCTGCGCCCTCGCCTCCGACGGCGCACCCGCTGGCCGCCTGTTTGCGCCTGATCTCCTCGATCACCGCGAGCCGGTTGGCGATACGGGCCTCGGACTGGGCGTCCGGGTTGGCCCGCTGGCCCGCGATGAACTGCTCGTTGTTGCGCAGCGCCGAGGCCAGCCCGTCGCAGGCGACCGACGCCTGGCTGGTCCCGGTCATCACCACCGCCGTACCGCCGGCGAGCACGGCGGCGCCGACGAGCAGCGCGAGCTTCTTCTTCCGGCTGAGGGTCTTCTTGCGTGACACGTGGGGCTCCTGTCCCCGGCCGCACGGGGGGATCGGCGGCCGGATCGGTTACACGTGTCCCTACGTACGAGTAACGACGCCGCTTCCACTCAACGCGGCGCTCATGTCGGTGGCGCGGTGCCTACGACCGGGACAGCGCGTCCCGTACGGCCTCGTCCGTGCGGGCCACGACCGCCGTGCCGTCGTCGGCGGTGATGATCGGCCGCTGGATGAGCTTGGGGTGGGCCGCCAGGGCGCCGATCCAGCGGTCCCGTGACGCGGCGTCGCGCGGCCACTCCTTGAGGCCGAGTTCCTTCGCGGCGGCCTCCTGGGTGCGGGTGATCTCCCAGGGCTCCAGGCCCAGCCGGTCGAGCACCTCCCGGATCTCGTCCGCGGACGGCACGTCCTCCAGGTAGCGGCGCACGGTGTACTGCGCGCCTTCCTCGTCGAGCAGACGCAGCGCGCCACGGCACTTGGAACAGGCGGGATTGATCCAGATCTCCATGCCGCAACAGTACCGCCGAGGGCCCTGCTCCTCCTGCCTCAAACCGCCTCTGGCCAGGGCCGATTGTCAGTGGGTGGCGGTAAAATCGAGGTAGTCAGTGAGAGTCCGGGGGAGGGCTCTCACGCCGCGGACCAGGAGGTCGCCGATGGCTGTCGCCACCGTCATGACACTGCCCCTCGAACCCTGGAAGCCCCTGCAGAAGAAGCCGCTCCCGGCCGGCCGGCCGCGTGAGTGGTACGTGTCGCACAACCGCCGCCTGAAGGCCATGCGGCTCGCGATCGCGCTGCTCGACTCGGGCGTGTACGTGGCCTCGAAGGCCGACAACGCGACGATACGGAACACGGCTCACCGCATCGGCGTGCACCCGCCGTCGGACACGACGTGCCGCATGGTGCGCACCCTGATCCGCTCGGGCCGCTGACCCGTTTCCCTCCCATGCCGCGCCGGCGGGCGGACGGCCAAGCGTCCCGCCCGCCGGCGCAGCACCCGGCCGCCCCGCCGCGTCACGACCGACGCCCGAACGACCGACGCCCGGACGACCGACGACCGGCGGGGCGGCCGTGGCACACACCGGGCGTTACGGTCTCCTCATGAGCCCCGCGCGCCGCCCCCGGATCACCGCCGACGAACGGCGAGCCCGCCTGGCCGTCCGCCACCACCTGGCGCCCGCGTCGCGCGCGGCCACGGTCGAGGAGGTCGCGGCCTCGCTCACCGCCCTGCACGGCACCGACCCGGCGACCGTGCACCTGGCGGCGGGCGCCCGTCTTAGCGACGAGGCCGCCCCGCGCGGCCCGGTCGCGGCCATGGAGCGGGCGCTGTACGAGGACCGCAGCCTGATCCGTATGCACGGCATGCGGCACACGGTCTTCGTGTTCCCCGCCCCCCTCGCCCCGGTGGTCCAGTCGTCCACCACGCACGCGGTGGCCGCACGCGAACGCGCCACGCTCGTCAAGCACTTGACGGCCGGCAGCACGCTCGACGCCGAGTGGCTGGCGGACGTCGAGCGCTCCACCCTCGCCGCCCTCGCCCGTCGCGGCGAGGCGACGGCCACCGAACTGGCCCGGGACGAGCCGCGCCTGCGCGAACAGTTCGTCTACGCGCCCGGCACCACCTACGAGCAGCGCCAGACGGTCTCGTCCCGGCTGCTGCGCCTCCTCGGCACCGAGGCCCGCGTCGTACGGGGCAGACCGCTCGGGAGCTGGACGTCGAGCCAGTTCCGCTGGGCCATCGCGCCGCCGCTCCCGGACATCCCGCCGCACGAGGCCCAGGCGGCCCTGACCCGGTACTGGCTGGCCTCGCACGGCCCGGCCACGGAGGCGGACCTCACGTGGTGGACGGGCTGGCGGGTCACCGACGTCCGCAGGGCGCTGAAGGCCGTCGAGGCGGTGGAGGTGGACCTGGACGGGGGCAGGACCGGCCACGTACTGCCCGACGACACGGAGTCCACCGAACCGCCCGCCCCCTGGGCGGCGTTCCTCCCGGCCCTGGACCCCACGCCCATGGGCTGGCAGGAACGGGACTGGTACCTCGACCCGGCCCACCGCCCGGCCCTCTTCGACCGCAGCGGCAACATCGGCCCCACGGTCTGGTGGAACGGCCGCGCCATCGGCGCCTGGGCCCAGCGCCCGGACGGCGAACCGGTCTGGCGGCTCCTCACCGACCCCGGCACGGAGGCACGGAAGGCCGTCGAGGCGGAGGCGGCCCGCCTCCACGCCTGGCTGGACGGCACCCGCGTCACGCCCCGCTTCCGCACCCCGCTGGAACGCGAACTGTCGGCCTGACGACGCCACCGGCTCCCCGACGACCGCCGAAGCAACCACCCCTGCCCCCAACGGAATTCGAGGAGGATCCCGCCGGGTCGCCCCCGATATGCTCGGGCCTGATGTTCAGCCGTTCGAGCGGGGAGGGGGACCACCCCGGGCGACGGCTGATGACGTGACGCGGCCCGTATGCGGCTGCGAGGAGTCGATGGGGGACCTGCCGGTGGACGACGCGGTCGAGTTGGCGGACATGATCGCGCAGCTGCGCGAGGAGCTGAGCCGCGCCATGGCGGCGGGCGAGGACAGCGACCTGCGCTTCGAGGCGGAGCGGATCGAACTGGAGCTGACCGTCGGGGTGGAGCGCAGCCGCGAGCCCGGGGCCAAGGTGCGGTTCTGGGTGTTCGACGCAGGCGCCACCGCGCGGCGGGCGACCACGGCCACGCAGAGGATCACGCTGACGCTGCAGCCGGTCCGCGCGGACCTTCCGGACCGGCCGGCGCTGATCTCCGGCGCCGAGCTGCCCGGTGAGGACTGACCCGGCGGTGACCCGACCGGACCCGTCACGACGCGCGGTGGCGTCCCCGTCGGCCGACGGCGGACTGGACCCGCACCGCATCGCGGAGGTCATCGTCACCACCCCGTCCGGCGGGCGGCGCGGCTCCGGCTACCGGGTCACCGACACCGCCGTGCTGACCGCCGCCCACGTGGTGGACGGCGCCGGAGAGGTGAAGGTCCGGTTCGACGCGGACCGCCCCGGACAGTGGATCGTGCCCGCCACGGTGGCCTGGACGGACAGCGAGGCGGACGTGGCCGTCCTGACCGTCGTACCGCCGCAGGACGCCCCCGCCGCCGCACCGGCGAGCTTCGGGCGCATCACCGAGGACCACCACGCCGTGATCGCCGTGCACGCCGCCGGGTTCCCGCTGTGGAAACAGCGCCGCCGTCCGGACGGGGGGCGGTTCCGCGAACTGCACCAGACCGACGGCACCGTGGCGGCGCTCTCCAACCTCCGCACCGGCACCTTGGAGATCACCGTCGCACCGGCGGGAGCCGACCCCGACCCGCAGGCGTCACCCTGGGCCGGGATGTCCGGCGCGGCGGTCTGGGCGGGGACCCGCATCGTCGGCGTGGTCGCCGAACACCACCGCTGGGAGGGATCCGGCCGGCTGACCGCGGCCCGTATCGACCACGCCCTGCGCCCCGCCGACGCACCGTACCGGGCCGAACTGGCCCAACTGCTGGGGATCGACGACCCGGCGGCGCTCCCCGAAGCCGGAGCCGAGCCGGCCGGATCCGCCCCCGTGGTGCCGCGGCAGCGCCACGACGACACCCGGGAAGCCGCCCGGCCGGCCCCCAGGGTCATCGGGCTGCCCGTCGCGCACGGCATCGAGCTGTTCAAGAACCGCACCCGCGAACTCGACACGATCGGCCGCCACCTCGCCGACCCGGCCGTCCGCATGGTGACGGTCACCGGACGGCGCGGCATGGGCAAGAGCGCGCTCGCCGCCAAGGTCATGGACCTCCTCGACCGGGGCGAGTGGCCGGGCCACGCCCAGGCGCCGCCACCCGCCGGCCTCGTCAACCTCAGCACGCGCACGTCGGGCATCTCCCTGGAGCGGCTCTACTTCGACTGCGCCCAGCTGCTCGGCCCGGACCGGCTGGGCCGGCTGCGCGACGTGTGGGCCGCCCCACTCCCCGTACGCGACAAGCTCGACGAGCTGTTCGCCGCGATGGGCGACCGGCTCTACGTCATCCTGATGGACAACTTCGAGGACCTCCTCCACGACGACGGCCGCGTCCAGGACGAGGAACTGTCGGTCTTCCTCGACTGCCTCTTCCGGGCCCGGTCCACCCCGCGCCTCCTCGTCACGACGCAGGTGCCGGTACGGCTCGCGCCCGAGCTGCGGCGCTTCGTCGCCCAGGTCGACCTGTCCGAAGGGCTGCGGCCCGCCGAGTCCGCCGCGCTGCTGCGGGAACTGGACCGGGACGGCGGCCTCGGCATCGCGGAGCTGTCCGACGAGGAACTGCTGCGGGCGGCGGTCCGCGTCCACGGCGTCCCGCGCGCCCTCGAACTCCTGGTGGGCGCCATGGCCGACGACGCCCTGGACCTGCCGAGCCTCCAGGACGTCCTGGAGAACTACGCCCAGCGCCGGGACGTCGTCGCCGGCCTCGCCCAGGACCGCTACCGCCGCCTCGACCCCGGCAGCCGCGCCGTCCTGGGCGTCCTGGCGGCGCTGCGCACCCCCGTGTCGCGCGAGACGGTCGCCACGATCGTCGGCGGCCTCGACCCGGCTCTCGACGTCCCCCCGATCCTGTCCCACCTCGTGCGGGTCCACCTGCTGTCCGTGGACCGGCCGAGCCGCACCTTCGCGCTGCACCCGATGGACGCCGACCTGGCCTACGGCGAGATGCCGGCGCACGGCGCGATGGGCCGCCGGGCCGTGGAACGGCGGATCGCCGACTGGTACGCGAACCTCGCCCCGCCCCGCTCGGCCTGGCGGTCCGTGGACGACGTCCAGCCGTACCGCCGGCAGTTCGACCACCTGGTGCGCGCCGGGGACGTCGACGACGCCGCGATGGTCCTCAGCGGGATCAGCGAGTGGATGGTCTGGCACGGCTCCGTGCTCGGCGCGCTCTCGATGCACCTCACCGTCGACGGCCGGATCGGCGACGACCGGGCGAGGCTCGCCCACGTCGGCGCCTTCGGGCACGCCCGGCTGACCGCGGGCCCGATGGAGCACGCCGTCGCCCTGTTCACCGAGGCGGCCGACCTGGCACAGCGCCTCGGCGACCGGCGCGCCCTGCAGAACGCCCTGTTCGGCCTGGGCGACGCCCACCGGCAGCTGGGCCGGCTCGACGCCTCGGTGGAGCCGCTGGCCCGGGCCGCCGACCTGGCCCATCAACTCGGCGACACCGAACACGAGGTGCACGCGATCCTCTCCCTCAGCCTCACGCACAGCTACCTGCGCGAGGGCGAGAAGGCCCTCGCGCAGGCCGACCGGCTGAGCGCACTCGGGCGCGCCTCCGGCGACCTCCTCACCGAGGCCCGCGCGGGCAACGCCCGCACGGTCGCCCTGCTGACCCTGGGCCGCTGGGAGGAGACGATCGCCTCCGGCGACCTCACCATCCGCGCCTACCGGGCGGCCGGCATCCCGGAGGGCATCAACAACGCCCTGAACGCCCAGGGACTCGCCCTGCTGGGCCTGGAGCGCACGGCCGAGGCCGTGACCATGCTCGAAGAGGCCCTCGACGAGGCCTCGCGCACGGAGAACCCGCGTGCCGAGGGCGTCTGCCTCTGCAACCTGGCGTGGGCCTACTGGTGCGACGGCCGGTACGAGCGGGCCGCCGAGTCCGCCGAACGCGCGTCGGTGTCCCTCCGGATCGCCGGCGCGGAGGAGGCGACAGCCGCACAGGCCCTGGCGGACGCCGCCCGCTCGCTGCCCGACAGGACGACGGCCGCCGCCGCCCTGACCCGAGCCGCCGAAGCCCTGGGCGGCAACGTCGAGGTGGTGGACCGCGCCTGGCTCCTCACCCACGCCCGCCGCCTGCGCGACGCGTGAGGTCGTACGTGCCGGTCAGGAAGCCAGACCGGTGCTTCGGTCCCTGCGCGGAGGCGGGGACCGGTCCACTGACAGCGGCTGTCAGTGGACCGGAGTACCGTCCCGGCATGCGCGCCGGCCGACTGCTCTCCCTCCTCCTGCTCCTGCAGAACCGCGGCCGGCTGACGGCCACCGAACTCGCGGCGGAGCTGGAGGTGTCGGTGCGCACGGTCTACCGGGACGTGGAGTCGCTGATCGCCGCGGGCGTCCCGGTGTTCGGCGAGCCCGGTCACGGCGGCGGCTTCGCCCTGGTCGACGGCTACCGCACCCGCCTGACCGGGCTGACGGCCGCCGAGGCCGAGGCGGTGTTCCTGGCCGGGCTGCCGGGCCCGGCGGCGCAGCTGGGCCTGGGCTCGGTGCTGGCCGCGGCCGAGCTGAAGCTGGAAGCCGCGCTGCCGGCCGAGCTGCGCCGGCAGGCCAGGCGCGTCCGCGAGCGCTTCCACCTCGACGCACCGGGGTGGTACCGGGAGGCGGACGAGGCTCCGTACCTGCCGGCGGTGGCGTCCGCGGTATGGCGGCGGAGGGCGGTCCGCGTCCGCTACCGCCGCTGGGACGCCCCGGAGGTCGTGGAGCGGCGCCTCGAACCGTACGGGATCGTGCTCAAGGCCGGGCGGTGGTACGTGGTGGCGCACGCCGGCGGCGGCGCACCCCGCACCTACCGGATCAGCCGGATCCTGGAGCTGCACCCCTTGGACGAGGCGTTCACTCCGCCCGCGGACTTCGACCTGGCCACCTACTGGCGGACGCACACGGCCGAACTCCAGGAGCGACTGTGGCAGGGCGAGGCGGAGATCCGCATCTCTCCGCCCGGACTGGCGCGGCTCCGTGAGCTGGCACCACCGGCGGTGGCCGAGGCGGCCGAGGCGGGTGAGGAGGAGCACCCCGGCGGCTGGCGCCGCGCCCTCATCCCGATCGAGAGCCTCACCCACGCGGAGAGCCAACTCCTCGCCCTGGGCGCCCACGTGGAGGTCCTGCACCCGCCCGCCCTGCGCGCCCGCCTGGCGACGACGGCACGGTCGCTGGCGGCGCTGTACGACTGAGCGCACCGCGGGTATCAGCTGTCGCAGGCCACACCGTCGTTGTCCCGGTCGAGGCCGGAGCGGTACCCGGCTCCCCTCGGTGCAGAGGCGCGGCTCCGGCAGCGCGTGCCGCGGAGCAGTTCGCGTAGTAGGCGCTGCCGGAACCGCCCGACGTGGCGGAGGACGAGTCGTCGACCGCGTCCCGCGTGGGGGTGGGCGTGGGAGTGGGGGTGGGCCTCGGCCTGGCCTTGGGCTTCCCGTAGCCGGGAGGGCACTTCTGCGCCCGGTCGATGACGTACAGGGTGATCGCCGACCCTTCGGCCAGCGCGGTGTTCGCGGCCGGATCCTGGAAACAGACCTTCTGCTCGCCCGCGGAGGCGGGAGGAGAGCCGTCGCTGAAGACGCTGAGCACCTTGACGGTGTGCCGCGCCTCCACCACGGACGGCAGGGAGGCGACGGTGTCCCCCACCAGGCCGGGCATCGTCAACGCGGGCGGCGCGGTGCCCGAGGGCGTGGCCGTGACGGTCCGGGTGACGGTGACCGTGGGCCCGGGAACGTTCTTCGTCCTCACCTCGGGGTCGGGCGAACAGGCGGCGGCGACCAGGCCGACGACGAGGAGAACGGCAACCATCCCACCGCAGCCGAGGACGGTCTTGTGCGTCGCCGTGAACTGCTCCGACTGCTGCGGCGGCACCGGCTGCCCGTAGGGCGACGTACTCAAAGCGCGCTCCTCTTGTGAAGAACCTGTGACGAGAAGCGCTCAACATACCGGCGCCACCGGACGCTACGGGCGGGTACGGCGACAAAGTCCGTGCCCGGAGAACGGCGATGGCCGCCACCCGTGCGGGTGGCGGCCATCACTCGATGCCAGGATTCGACTCAGATGTCGAAGTACAGCTCGAACTCGTGCGGGTGCGGACGCAGCTGGATCGGCGCGATCTCCTTCGTGCGCTTGTAGTCGATCCACGTCTCGATCAGGTCGGCCGTGAAGACGCCACCCGCCTGGAGGTACTCGTTGTCCTCCTCCAGGGCGTTGAGGACGGAGGCCAGGTCGGTCGGGACCTGGGGGACGCCCGCGTGCTCCTCGGGGGCCAGCTCGTACAGGTCCTTGTCGATCGGCTCGGCCGGCTCGATCTTGTTCTTGATGCCGTCCAGGCCCGCGAGGAGGAGGGCCGAGAAGGCCAGGTACGGGTTGGAGGACGGGTCCGGCGCGCGGAACTCGACGCGCTTGGCCTTCGGGTTCGAGCCCGTGATCGGGATACGCATCGCGGCGGAGCGGTTGCGCTGCGAGTACACGAGGTTCACCGGGGCCTCGAAGCCCGGGACCAGGCGGTGGTACGAGTTCACCGTCGGGTTCGTGAAGGCCAGGAGGGACGGGGCGTGCTTGAGGATGCCGCCGATGTAGTAGCGGGCGGTGTCCGACAGGCCCGCGTAGCCGGCCTCGTCGTAGAAGAGCGGCTCGCCGCCCAGCCACAGGGACTGGTGGACGTGCATGCCGGAGCCGTTGTCGCCGAAGATCGGCTTCGGCATGAAGGTCGCGGTCTTGCCGTTGCGCCAGGCGACGTTCTTCACGATGTACTTGAAGAGCATCAGGTCGTCGGCGGCGGCGAGCAGCGTGTTGAACTTGTAGTTGATCTCGGCCTGGCCGGCGGTGCCCACCTCGTGGTGCTGGCGCTCGACCTGGAGGCCGGACTTCTCCAGCTCCAGGGAGATCTCGGCACGCAGGTCGGCGAAGTGGTCGACCGGCGGGGCCGGGAAGTAGCCGCCCTTGTAGCGGACCTTGTAACCGCGGTTGTCCTCGATCGCACCGGTGTTCCAGGCGCCGGCCTCGGAGTCGATGTGGTAGAAGCCCTCGTTCGCGGCGGTGTTGAAGCGCACCGAGTCGAAGACGTAGAACTCCGCCTCCGGGCCGAAGAACGCCGTGTCCGCGATGCCGGTGGAGGCCAGGTACGCCTCCGCCTTCTTGGCGATGTTGCGCGGGTCACGGCTGTACTGCTCGCCCGTGATCGGGTCGTGGATGAAGAAGTTGATGTTCAGCGTCTTGTCGCGGCGGAACGGGTCCAGGCGGGCCGTCGACAGGTCCGCGCGCAGCGCCATGTCGGACTCGTGGATGGCCTGGAAACCGCGGATCGACGAGCCGTCGAAGGCCAGCTCCTCGGCCGGGTCGAAAGCCGCCGCCGGGATCGTGAAGTGCTGCATCACGCCCGGGAGGTCGCAGAACCGGACGTCGACGAACTTGACGTCGTTGTCCGCGATGAACTTCTGGGCTTCGTCGGCGTTCTGGAACATCCAACTCCTCCTACTCCCACCCGGGGGAGGGCGGGGTTGTAGCTCGGTCGTGCGGCCAGTGCGGTGCCCACACGCTGGACCCGACCATAGGCACGAGGCATTTCTCAAGCATGACCCATTTGTTTCGCCCAAGTTAACCGGGGCGGCCGTGCCACCCGGTGCGGGAGGGGCACCGCCACCCGGGCCGTAGTGATCGAAAATGGGCGCAGTACCGTGTACGGGTGGACAACAGGCAAGCAATCGGATCGTGGCTCTCCGGACCGCGTGCGGCGGCCGAAGAGATGGGCGCCGACTTCGGCTACCGGGGCGAACGGCTCGGTCTGCCGGAGCAGGGACCGGGCGCCATCGCCCCACTGGGACGCCGATTCGGCGCCCTCTTCATCGACTGGTCCCTGTGCTCCTTGATTGCATACGGGCTGATCGCGGGCAGTGACGTCACCCGCCTCCAGAACTGGCCCCTGGCCCTGTTCTTCGCGCTCAGCCTGCTCACCGTGGGTACGGTCGGCAGCACACCCGGCAAGCGTCTGCTGGGACTGCGGGTCATCTCCGTGGAGGGCGAGCGCCTCGGCATCGGCCGCGTCCTCGTCCGGAGCCTGCTCCTCTGCCTCGCCGTCCCGGCCCTCATCTGGGACCGCGACGGCCGCGGCCTCCACGACCGCTTCTCCGGCGCCGTCCAGGTGCGGATCGGCTGACAGACACAGCACAAGCGAGAGGGGCGCCCCGGATTCCGGGGCGCCCCTCTCGTGTCCGACTGCGGTCAGCGCATCTTTCCGCCGCGCGGCATCCGCATGCCCTTGGGCATCGGGCCCTTCGGGATCGGCATGTTGCTCATCAGGTCGCCCATGGCGCGCAGCCGGTCGTTCGCCGCCGTCACCTGCGCGGCCGTGAGGACCCGCGGCAGCTTGAGCATCGTCGTACGGAGCTTCTTCAGCGGCACCTGGCCCTCGCCGTCGCCGACGACGATGTCGTGCACCGGAACGTCCACGACGATCCGGGCCATCCGCTTCTTCTCCGCGGCGAGCAGGCTCTTCAGCCGGTTCGGGTTGCCCTCGGCCACCAGCACGATGCCGGGCCGGCCCACCGCGCGGTGGATCACGTCCTGGCTGCGGTTCATCGCCACCGCCGGAGTGCTCGTCCAGCCCCGCCCGACGTTCTGCAGCACGGCGGCCGCCGCGCCCGGCTGGCCCTCCATCTGGCCGAAGGCCGCCCGCTCGGCGCGCCGCCCGAAGACGATCGCCATCGCGAGGAACGCGAGGACGAAGCCCAGGATGCCCAGATAGACGGGGTGCCCGATCAGGAAACCGAGCCCGAGGAGGGCGCCGAAGACGACGATCCCCACGCCCGCGATGACAAGACCGACCTTCGGGTCGGACCGTCGGGTCATCTTGTACGTCAGGGCGATCTGCTTCAGTCGCCCGGGGTTCGCAGCAGCGTCAGCGCTGTCTGAGTTTGCCTTCCTCGCCATGCACTGAAGTTTACGTGGCCGACGGGGCGCGGGTCGCCGCGGCCTCCAGTACGTGCTGCGCCTCCACCCGGTCCCTGGCCCGGCGCCGGTCCTCCAGCACGGACGTCCAGGCGTTGCGGCGGGCCGTACGCTGGCCGGCGCCCAGCAGCAGGGCCTCCAGGGCGCGCAGGGCGCCCGTGACGGTCGGGAGGGCGTTGGCGCGTACGTGCGAACTCGCGGCCGGCATGGCGGGTGTCCCCCTCGGAACGGGTGAGCGGCGGTTACGGGAGGTGGGGGGTGGTGGAGCGGTGCGTCCGGGCGGCGGTGCCGGGCGGTGGGTCGTGTGCGGTGCGTGGAACAAGCGTCACTCACCGGTGTTACCAGGGCATGTCCGACCGGTCAAACGCGCATGAAGGCCGGGCGCGCGCCCGTGAAACACGGCGCGGCCCGTGCACCCCCGCTGCCTGCGGGGACGTACGGGCCGCTCCGGAGGCACCCTGTGCCCGAACTCACACGGCCTGCGTGGCCTGCGCCGCCGCACCGCGGGCGTCCATCGCCTGCTGGAACAGCCGGCCCGCGCGGTACGAGGAGCGGACCAGCGGGCCCGACATCACACCGGAGAAGCCGATCTCGTCGGCCTCCTCCTTCAGCTCCACGAACTCCTGCGGCTTCACCCAGCGCTCCACCGGGTGGTGGCGCACCGACGGGCGCAGGTACTGGGTGATGGTGATCAGCTCGCAGCCGGCCTCGTGCAGGTCCCGCAGCGCCTCGCTGACCTCCTCGCGGGTCTCGCCCATGCCGAGGATCAGGTTCGACTTGGTCACCAGACCGGCCTCGCGGGCCTTGGTGATGACCTCCAGCGAGCGCTCGTAGCGGAACGCCGGGCGGATCCGCTTGAAGATCCGCGGGACCGTCTCCACGTTGTGCGCCAGCACCTCGGGGCGGGACGAGAAGACCTCGGCCAGCTGCTCCGGGACCGCGTTGAAGTCGGGGATCAGCAGCTCGACCTTGGTCCGGCCGCCCTCGCGCTCCGCCGTCATCGCGTGGATCTGCCGCACCGTCTCCGCGTACAGCCAGGCGCCGCCGTCCTCCAGGTCGTCGCGCGCGACGCCGGTGATCGTGGCGTAGTTCAGGTCCATCGTGACGACCGACTCGCCGACGCGGCGGGGCTCGTCACGGTCGAGGGCCTGCGGCTTGCCCGTGTCGATCTGGCAGAAGTCGCAGCGCCGGGTGCACTGGTCGCCGCCGATGAGGAAGGTCGCCTCGCGGTCCTCCCAGCACTCGAAGATGTTCGGACAGCCCGCTTCCTGGCAGACCGTGTGCAGGCCCTCGCTCTTCACGAGCTTCTGCAGCGCGTTGTACTCGGGACCCATCTTCGCCCGGGTCTTGATCCACTCGGGCTTGCGCTCGATGGGGGTCTGGCTGTTCCGGACCTCCAGGCGCAGCATCTTGCGTCCGTCGGGTGCGACTGCGGACACGGCTGGCTCCTACGACTTCGATTCTTCGGCGAACACCAGGGTACGCCCGATAAAAGTGCGGCCTTACGTCTGGCCAACCCGTGGCCAGAGGGAGGCATTCCCGAGGCCCGGGCCCCCGGCCCCCCGGGAGTCGGTCAGGCTCCGGCCCCCTCGCCCGCGGTCGCCGCCGCGGCGGCGGTCTCGATCACCCGCGGCTTCAGGTCCGCGTTCACCAGGACGTCCCGCAGATGACGCTCCACCACGGGCAGCACCTCGGCGACCGGCACGTCCCGGCCGAGCTCGTTCGCCAGGGACGTCACGCCCGCGTCCCGGATGCCGCAGGGCACGATCCGGTCGAACCACGTGTTGTCCGGGTTCACGTTCAGGGCGAAGCCGTGCATCGTCACGCCCTTGGCGACGCGGATGCCGATCGCCGCCAGCTTGCGGTCCTCGCGGCGCTGGCCCGCGTTCGACGGGGCGTACTCGGGGCCGCTCAGCCGCGGGTCGAACTCCTCGTCGTGCAGCCTCGGGTCGAAGTCCAGCGACAGCCCGCCGAACGCCGGGCGCTGCTCCACCGGGTCGCCCAGCACCCACACGCCGCTGCGGCCCTCGACCCGCGTGGTCGCCACGCCGAACTCCGCGGCCGCCCGGATCAGGGCCTCCTCCAGCCGCCTGACATGCGCCACGACGTCCACCGGGCGGGGGAGCTTCAGGATCGGATAGCCGACGAGCTGGCCCGGGCCGTGCCAGGTGATCTTGCCGCCGCGGTCCACGTCCACCACCGGCGTGCCGTCCAGGGGACGCTCGCCGTCCTCGGTGCGCCGGCCCGCCGTGTACACGGGCGGGTGCTCCAGCAGCAGGCAGGTGTCCGGGATCTCGTCCGCGAACCGGGCCGCGTGCACCTCGCGCTGCCTGTCCCACGCCTCCTGGTACTCCACGGCGTTCTCGCCGAAGCCCAGGTGGACGAAGCGCAGCTCGCTGCGCGGCTCCCTCACGTCACTCACGGCACCGTCTCCCTCAAAAGCGCCTGTCGCGCCCGAAAAGCGCCTGTCACGCCCCCGCCACTGTACGGCGGGTGCCGTGGCACCGGACGGGCGGGTGCTTCCGTGCCCCTCGCACCTACCGTCAGCGCCGCCCCCAATCCTCACACGATCGGATGAATATGGGGCGAAGGTGCCGGTATGGGCGTCTGCGGCGGTTAAATTCGCGCCGTTCCAGGGGGCTGCACCCCGGCCCGGAAGGCAGGAGACCGCACAGCTGATGACGGATCGACCCCCGCAGCGCAACCCGAATCGCCAGCTCGCCGCGCTGATCGCCGAAGCCGGATTCTCCAACGCAGGTCTAGCCAGACGGGTGGACCAGCTCGGCCTCGAGCATGGGCTCGACCTCCGTTACGACAAGACCTCCGTCACCCGCTGGCTGCGCGGGCAGCAGCCGCGCGGCACCACGCCCGCGCTGATCGCCGAGGTGTTCACGCGCCGCCTCGGACGGCGGCTGTCGGCCCAGGACCTCGGGCTCGACGCCTGCGCCCCCGTGTACGCGGGCCTGGAGTTCGCGTCCACGCCCGAGGAGGCCGTCGACATCGTCAGCGGGCTGTGGCGCAAGGACTCGGGCAGCCACGCGGAACTGCGCAAGATCGCGTTCACGCCCGCGGGGCTCGTCGTCCCCAGCCGCGACTGGCTGATCGGCCGCGCGGACGAGCGGGTCGCCCGGGGCGAGCCCCCGCAGCGCGCCCCGCACGCCGGCCCGCCCGGGCACGCCCCCGGACACCCCGGTGGTTCCTCCGCACCGGCCGGTACGGCCCTGGGCGCCGCCGCCCCGGCGCGTGTCCCGGCGCAGGGGCGCGGCCCGTCGGGGCAGCCCGGCGGCGTCTCCCTGCCCCGCCAGCGCGGCGGCACCGAGCGCGGGCCCGGGCAGCGGGTCACCGGCGGGGACATCGCCGCCCTGCGCTCCGTCGGCGAGCTGTTCCGCACGCTCGACCACGCCTACGGCGGCGGCCACGCCCGCCAGGCCCTCGTCCGCTACCTGGAGCACGAGGCCGAGCCGATGCTGCGCGGCACGTACGGGGAGGCCACCGGGCGCAGGCTGTTCGCGGCGGCCGCGGACCTGACCCGGCTCGCCGGCTGGACGTCGTACGACATCGCCGCGCACGGCCTGGCCCAGCGGTACTTCGTCCAGGCGCTGCGGCTGTCGCAGGCGGCGGGTGACCGGGCGTACGGCTCGTACGTGCTGGTCACCATGAGCCGTCAGGCCGTCTACCTGGGGCACGGGCGGGAGGCCGTCCAGCTGGCGCGGGTCGCCCAGCAGGGGATCGGCTCGTCGGCGCCGCCGGTCGTGCAGGCGCTCCTGCACGCGGTCGAGGCGCGCGGGCACGCCGTGCTCGGTGAGGTACGGGCCGGCACCGCGTCCCTCGTCCGTGCCGAGCGGGCCCTGGAAACCGCCCGCCCGGGCGACGACGTGCCGTACTGGGCCCGGTTCTTCGACGAGGGGCAGCTCGCCGACGAGTTCGGCCACTGCCACCGCGACCTCCAGCAGTACCGGGCGGCCGCGCAGCACGCCGAGCGGTCCCTCCAACTGCACTCGCCGGCGTACGCCCGCAGCAGGCTCTTCTGCCGCGTCGTCCTCGCCACGGCCCGCCTCGGCCTCGGCGAACTGGACCAGGCGTGCGCGCTGGGCGCGGAGGCGGCCCAGCAGGCGTCGGAGATGCGCTCGGCCCGCGCGGTCGAGTACGTCCGCGACTTCGAGCGCCGTTTGGAGCCGTACCGGGACGCGGCGGCGGTCCGCACGTACCGGGACCGGGTGGCGGCGATCGGGTAGCCGGGGCTTCGGCCGGTCCCCGCGGCCCCGGGTCCTGCCCGCGCGGCGCTGCGGGGCTTGCCCGGCCGCTCGGCCTCCGCGTCGGTGTCCCGGGAGCCCCCCGTTCTCCCGGGACACCGACGCGGGGCGCTGAGGCCCGGCCGGACGCCGGTGGATCCGTTGCCTCGAGCCCCCGCCTCACGCGCCCCCTGCGCCCCGGAAGCCCCCTGGTGCTCCCGGGGCGCACACGGGCCCGGCGGCGTCACCCGGCCGGGGACGGTCTCCCCCCGGTGACCGTCCCCGCCCGAGCCCCCCGGAGCCCGCCCCCCGGCATGGGCTCCGCCCCCCTGGACACCGGCCGCTCGCCGCCCCCGTTCCCCTTCCGGGGCCCGACGCGCGGGCCGGTACGGCCTCCCCCCGGTGGCCGTCCGGAGCCCGGCCCCCCGCCGTGGGCGCCCCTGGACACCGGCCGCTCGCCGCCCCCGTTCCCCTTCCGGGGCCCGACGCGCGGGCCGGTACGGCCTCCCCCCGGTGGCCGTCCGGAGCCCGGCCCCCCGCCGTGGGCGCCCCTGGACACCGGCCGCTCGCCGCCCCCATTCCCCTTCCGGGGCCCGACGCCCGAGCCGGTACGGCCCCCGGTGGCCGTCCTGAACCCGGCGCCCGGGTACGGGCTCCGCCCCGTGGAGAGCGGGCACTGGCCGGAGCCGCGCCCCCGGTGTGGGCTCCGCCCCCCTGGACACCGGCCGCTCGCCGGGCCGGTCCCTTCCGGGCCGACGCGCGGGCCGGTGCGGCCCTCCCCCCGGGGCCGTCCGGAGCCCCCGCCCCCCGGTGTGGGCTCCGACCCCCTGCGTACCGGCCGCTCGCCGGCCCCGTTCCCCCTCCGGGGCCCGACGCTCGAGCCCGGTACGGCTCCCCCAGGGGCCGTCCGAGCCGCCCGGAGGCCGCCCCGGTGCGGGCTCCGCCCCGTCGGGACGGGCCATTGGCCGGAGCCGCCAGCTCGGGGACCGGCGTCTGCACCGCCAGTGGCGCGGGCCGTCAGGCCGCGGCCTCCAAGCGGGTCGTCGGGTGGGCCGGCGGGAGGCCCAGGTCGCGGAGGATGGCGTGGGCCGCGCGGTGGCCCGAGTGGAGGGCGCCCTGCGGGGTGCTCATGTCGCGGTGGTCGCCGCACACGTACAGGCCCGCCAGCAGCCGTACCGGGCGGCGCAGGTCGTGGGGCGGGGGCATGGCCGGGACGGCTTCCGGGTCGTGACGGACCGCCAGCAGCTCCCACTCGGTGGTCCCCGTGCCGTACAGCGCGGACAGCTGCCGCCGTACGCGCCGGTCCAGGTCGTCCGGCGGGGCGCCCAGGACCGTCGACGTGATCAGGGCCCGGCCGTTCGGTGCCCGTGACGGGTCGACTTCGCTCATCACCGCCGTGTGCGAGACGGGGCCCGAGCGGTCGGCGTCCAGCAGCAGCACCGGCGCGGACAGCGGCGCCACGCGTGCCGTGTGGTGCAGCACCGTCACCGGGTGGAAGTCCGGCACCCGCAGGCCCGGCAGCAGCTCCGCCGCGGCGCGCGCCCCGGTCGCCACGACCAGGGACCGGCACGTGAACTCCCCGTGCTCCGCCGTCAACACCCGGCTGATCGACGCGTCCTTCACCCGCACCCCGGTCCGTACCGTGCCGGGCGGGAGCGCCGCTGCCATCCGCTGCGGCAGCGTCACCGCGCCCCCCGCCGGCACGCACAGCCTGCCCCGCGCGAACCCGCGCAGCGCCAGATCCGCGCAGCGGCTCGACGTGGTCAGGTCCGGGTCGCTCAACAGCGCCGAGAGCAGCGGGCGCAGGAACGTTCCTACAGTGCGGGCCGGAAGCCCCCGCGCCGTCAGCGCCTCCAGCGCCGGCCGCTCCCGGCGCGCCAGGAGCCGCTCGGTCGGGGTCCCGGCCAGGCGGGCCAGCGACGCGCCCAGCCGCGCCTGGTCCAGCGGGCGCGGCCCGCTCGCCAGGGCCCGCGCCCGGGTGAGCGCCGAGCGGGCGCCGCCCCGCACCTCGCCCGTCCGGTGCAGCCGTCCCCCGCTGTGCACCAGCACGCCGGGCTGGAACCTGCGCAGCGCACCCGGGTCGAGGCCCGGGGTGCGGTGGAGCTCGGGGTACGACGTGTTGAGCAGCTGCCCGATGCGGTCCAGCCGGAACCCGTCGACCTGGTCGGTGGCCATCCGCCCGCCGACCTGTGGAGCGGCCTCCAGTACCCGGACCGTCAGTCCGGCGCTGGTCAGCTGGTGAGCCGCGGACAGCCCCGCGAGCCCGGCTCCGACGATGACGACGTCCGCGTGATCTGCGGTACTGAGCACGTGACCCTCCCCGGGTGACGGTTCGGTGCGTGGGTGGCTCATGCCCTGGACGGGCCTCCGGAATGCCCGAGTTCGGGACCCGAGCGTCCGGAGTGGCACCCGAGCGGCAACCGAGCGTAGGGCCGGCCCGGGGCCGCGGGGCAGTCGCGCGCACGGGGGTACACCGAAGCACGGAGGTCGCACACGCGTGCTGCTCCGCGGCTTCACGTCGCGCGGGCCCGCCACGAGCAGCGGCCGGGTGCGAGGGGGCCGCGCAGAGGGCGTCCGTGGACGCGGGACCGGTCGCACCTACGCCGCGACGCAGACACTGCGTCCCCTGAACTCAGCCCCTCCGGTGCTTGAAGAGCGGGGGTTCGGGGGCGGAGCCCCCGATTCGGGAACGGGCGGGGTGGGGAGGAGCCGCGCCCCCCGGGGTCAGCGGGCGCGGGCTGCCGCGTGGATCGCCGTGTCCACCGTGGGGAACGCGAAGCGGAAGCCCGACTCCAGGAGCCGCCTCGGCAGGACCCGCTGACTGCCCAGGACGTCGTGGGCGAAGTCGCCCAGCGCGATCCGCAGGGCCGGTGCCGGGACCGGGAACGGCGTCGGGCGGCGCAGGACCCGCCCCATCGCCGCCGTCACCTCGCGGTTGGTGACCGGCTCCGGGGCCGTCAGGTTCACCGGGCCCGAGAGCGACTCGGTGTCGAGGATGTGCCGCAGCGCCGCCACCTCGTCGTGCAGCGCGATGAAGCTCCAGTACTGGTGCCCGCTCCCCAGCCGGCCGCCCAGACCGGCGCGGAACAGCGGGAACAGCCGCCCCCACGCCCCGCCCCGGGCCGCCACCACCAGGCCGGTACGGGCGTACGCGACCCGTACGCCCGCCTCCTCCGCGGCCGCGGCCGCCTCCTCCCACTCCACGCACACCGACGGCAGGAACCCGTCCCCGGCCGGAGCCGACTCGTCCACCGCCCGCATACCCGTGTCCCCGTAGTAGCCGAGCGCCGTCCCGCACAGCAGCACCTTCGGCGGCACGTCCAGCGACGCCACCGCCTCGGCGATCGCGGCCGTGCCGAGCACCCGGCTCTCGCGGATCTCCCGCTTGTACGCCTCGGTCCAGCGCCGCTCGCCCACGCCCGCGCCCGCCAGGTGGACGACGGCGTCGCACCCGGCCAGGCCCGCCACGTCCACGTACTGCCGCCTCGGGTCCCACTCCACCTCGTCCGGCCCCTTCGCCGGGCGCCGGACGAGCCGCACCACGTCGTGGCCGTCGGCGCGCAGGGAGCGCACGAGCGCCGAGCCGATCAGTCCGCTCGCGCCGGTCACGGCGACCCGGGACCGGGCGGCGGCGCGGGAACCACCGGCACGGACCCCGTCGGCACGGGGGCCGCCGTCCTCGGCGCGGGGGCCGCCGTCCTCGGCGCGGGTGTGGTCGGACGCGCGGGTTCGGCCCGGAGCGGCCTCGGCATCGGAAGCGTGGCCGGTGGTCGCGGCGTCGCGGTGAGGGTCGGCGGGGAAAGACATGGGGCCCATCCTGCCCCCCGTGGCACAGTGTCGGCCATGACCACGTCCCCCATACGCCCCGCACGCCCCGGCGACGCAGACGCGCTCGCCCGGCTCGACTACACGACCTGGTCGACCGTGCACGCCGTCATGCCGCGCCCGCAGCCGCCGCTGGACCCGTTCTTCGACGCCGACCACCGGCCCGAGGACTACCTCGTCGCCGACCTCGGCGACGGCCCCGTCGGGTACGTCCGCCTCGGCAAGCCCACCCACCTCGCCTGCAACAGCCATGTGCGCCAGATCCAGGGTCTGGTCGTCGCGCACTCCGCCCGGGGGCAGGGCCTCGCGCGCGCCCTGCTGCGCGCCGCGTGCGACGAGGCGCGACGCCAGGGCGCCGTCCGTGTCACCCTGCGCGTCCTCGGCCACAACACGCCCGCGCGCAGGCTGTACGAGTCGGAGGGGTTCGCCGTCGAAGGCGTCCTGCCGGGGGAGTTCCACCTCGACGGCGCCTACGTCGACGACGTCTTCATGGGGCGCGGTCTCAGGGGGTGATCCGCCCGTCCGCCCGCAGCAGCGGGCCCGCCACGAAGCCGCGCAGGCAGCGCACCGCCAGCGGGGCCGCCTCCGCGGCCGGGGCGTCCGTGGCCGCCCAGCTCTCCAGCGCGACGCGGATCGCGCCGGTCGCCGCCGCCGCGACGAGCCGTACCTCCAAGGGGTCCGTGTCCGGCCCCGCCAGCTCCGCCAGGACGGGCGAAAGCCGCTCCTCCGAGTCCTGGTTGACCCGTACCAGACCGCCCGCAGGGCGTCGTCGTGCACCGCCGCCCGCAGCAGGCCCCGGGTCCAGCGCAGGCCCTCCTCCGCAGCGGCGTCCGGTACGGCCAGGGCCTCCACGACCGAGCGCTCCAGCGCCCGCGCCAGCGGCTCCCCGGCGGCCCCGCCCGCCGCGAGCAGCGCCCGCCAGCGCTCGGCGCCGCCCGCCAGCAGCGGCGCCACGGCGTCCTGCTTGGCGCGGAAGTAGCGGTAGAAGGTGCGCAGCGCGACCCCGGCCCGCAGGGCGATGTCCTCGGCGGTCGTCCCGTCCGTGCCCCGCTCGGCGAACAGCTCGGCCGCCGCCCGCGCGATGTCCAGCTGCGTCGCCGCCTTGCGACGCTCGGTCAGCGAGAGCGTGGCTCCTCCTCCCGGTGCGTCGCCGGACGGCCGGCCTCCCGTCGGCAGCCGGTCCGCCCGCGGCTGCCCTGTTGCTGACAGCCGGTCCGCCGACGGCCGGCCTCCCGCCCGCGGACGGTCCGGTTTCGCGCTCATCGTCCTGAGCGTACGCCCCGCCGCCGGCACCTGCGCCACCATGGCACAACGTGCCACCTCGACGTAGCGTGTCACCCATGAACCGTTACGAGAAGCGCCGCGTCCTGATCACCGGCGCCGGCTCCGGCATCGGCCGGGCCACCGTCCACCGCGTCCTCGCCGAGGGCGGCACGGTCGTCGCCGCCGACGTCGACGAGGCCGGGCTCCGGGAGACGTACGACCGGGCCGTGGCCGACGGCACCGCCGGCCGCCTCACCACCAGCGTCCTGGACGTCTCCGACGAGCGGTCCGTGACCGAGGGCGTCGCGGCCGCCGTCGCCCGCCTCGGCGGCCTGGACGTCCTGGTCAACGCCGCCGGCATCCTGCGCTGCGAGCACACGCACCGGACGGGCCTCGACCTCTTCAACCGGGTCATCGCCGTGAACCTGACCGGCACCTTCCTCATGACCCGCGAGGCCCTGCCCGCGCTCCTCGCCGGCGACCGGCCCGTCGTCGTGAACTTCTCGTCCACCTCGGCGAACTTCGCACACCCCTATATGGCGGCGTACGCGGCGAGCAAGGGCGGCATCCAGGCGATGACCCACACCATCGCCGCCGAGTACGGCGGGCGGGGGCTGCGCGCCGTCGCCGTCGCCCCCGGCTCCATCGCCTCCGGGATGACCACCGGCGCCGGTCCCGGCCTGCCGGAGGACGCCGACATGCGGCTGTTCGCCAAGCTGGTCCCCGCCATCGGGGAGGGATTCGCCGCCCCGGAGACGGTCGCCGGGGTCGTCGCCATGCTGGGCTCCGAGGACGGCGCCTTCATCACCGGCACCGAGATACGCATCGACGGCGGCACCCACTACTGAGGCCGCGGCCGGACGGCGCTCAGCCGCCGAAGCGGTCCCACAGCCGCGGCAGCCGTTCCGTCAGCGCCGCGTCGTCGTCCACGTCCAGGGGCGTGCCCTCCGGCTCCGGCGGCGGCGCGGCGATCCCCAGGTCGGGCGCGACCGTCCCGGTCAGCTGCTCGTACGCCTCGTCCGCCGCGTACCCCAGCTCCTCGCCGTCCCCGTCGATCTCCGGGTCGAAGTCGTCCAGGTGCTCGGCCAGCGACTCCGCGTCGTGCACCGCCCCCTCGTACAGCTCCCGCCCCTGGCCGATCAGCCAGCAGCGGAAGTAGTCGAACGCGTCGTCGCCCGCCCCGCCCAGCAGCACGGCGGCCGCCGCCCACAGGTCCCAGCGGTACGCCCGGTTGTAGCGGGCCTCGAAGTGCCGGGCGAAGTCGAGCACGGAGTCGGGATCGAGCTGCAGCAGCCGCTCGACGAGCAGCTCGGCGTGGTCCTCGGGGTCGCCCTCGGCGGCCTCGCGGGTGGTGTCGATGATCTCCCAGAACTCCGTCTCGTCCATCACGGGACAAGCATCGGGGCTGCGGCAGCACGGCGCACGCGGAGCGGCGAAAGGAATCCGGACAGGAGGTGTCGCCTTTGCGTGGCACGGTCCTCGTATGACGACCAGCCACACGCACGCACACCGCCAGCCGTCGCTCACCGGGACCGTCGCCCTCGTCGCGGGCGCCACCCGGGGCGCGGGCCGCGCCATCGCCGTCCAGCTGGGGGCCGCCGGCGCCACCGTCTACGTGACCGGGCGCACCACCCGTACGCGGGTCAGCGAGGTCGGCCGGCCCACCGAGACCATCGAGGAGACCGCCGAACTCGTCACCGAGGCCGGCGGCGAGGGCATCGCCGTCCCCACCGACCACCTGGAGGCCGACCAGGTCCGCGCGCTGATCGCCCGCATCGACGCCGAGCGCGGCCGGCTCGACGTCCTCGTCAACAGCCTCTGGGGCGGCGACCACCTCATCGCCTGGAACACCAAGATGTGGGACACCGACCTCGACAAGGGCCTGCGCATGCTCGACCTCGGCGTCCGCAGCCACATCATCACCAGCAGCATCGCCCTGCCGCTGCTGCTGCGCCGCCCGGGCGGCCTGGTCGTCGAGATGACCGACGGCACCGACGAGTACAACCGGCGCTTCCGCGAGAACTTCTACTACGACCTCGCCAAGACGACACCGCTGCGCATGGCGTTCGCGCTCGCCCACGACGTCGAGGACCAGGGGGCCACGGCCGTGGCGCTCACCCCGGGCTTCCTGCGCTCCGAGGAGATGCTCGACCACTTCGGCGTACGGGAGGAGAACTGGCGCGACGCCTGCGCCCAGGAGCCGCACTTCGCGGTCGCCGAGTCGCCCGTCTACGTCGGCCGCGCGGTCGCCGCACTCGCCGCCGACCCCGAGCGGGCGCGCTGGAACGGCCAGTCGCTCAACAGCGGGCAGCTCGCCAGGGAGTACGGCTTCACCGACGCGGACGGATCCCGGCCCGACGCCTGGGGTTACTTCCGGGACGTCGTCCACGGCGGCAAGGACGCCCCGGTCGACGACTACCGCTGAGCCATCGAACGGGGGGTTCGGGGCGGAGCCCCCCGATGCGGCCGCTACCCGTACAGCTCCCGCATCCGGGCCGCCGCCTCGGCGAAGCGGTCCCGCAGGCCCGCCGGCTCCAGCACCTCGGCCTCCGGGCCGAGCGCCATGAGCTGGCCGAACGCCACCTCCTCGGACTCCACCGGCAGGGTGACCGTCACCCGACGGGCCGGGTCCGCCGGACCCGCCGCCGCAAGGGCCTCCTCGGCGGCGGCGCGGTCCGTCGCGTACGGCAGCCGCCGCGCGCCCGCCTCCGACAGCCGGACCACCACCTCCGTACGCAGGAGGGCGCGGGCGAAGGAGGCCGCCCGCTCCTCCCAGAACCCCGGCAGGTCGAACCCCTCGTCCCGGACGAACCGCTCCCCGCCCGGCTCCACCGCCGTGAAGCGGTCCACGCGGTACACCCGGAACGACTCCCCGGCCCGCGCGCACAGGTACCAGACGCCGGCCTTCAGCACGAGCCCGTACGGCGCCAGCTCCCGGTCCACCTCGCCGTCGCCCCGCCGGTAGCGCGCCCGGACCAGCCGGTCGTCCCACACCGCCTCCGCGACCACCGGCAGCAGCGCCGGCGTCTCCGGCTCCTGGTACCAGCCGGGCGCATCCAGGTGGAAGCGCTGCGCCGCCGTGTCCGGCGCGTCCCGCAGCGACGGCAGCAGCGCCGCGGACACCTTCAGCCGGGCCGCGGACGCCGCGTCGTCCAGGCCCATCTCGCGCAGCGCCCCCGGAACGCCCGACAGGAACAGCGCCTCCGCCTCGCTGCGGGCCAGTCCGGTCAGCCGCGTCCGGTAGCCGCCGACCAGCCGGTAGCCCCCGGCCCTGCCACGGTCCGCGTAGACCGGGACGCCCGCCTCCGACAGGGCCAGCGCGTCCCGGGTGATCGTCCGCTCGGACACCTCCAGCTCCCGGGCCAGCTCGGCGGCCGTCATGGAGGGCCGGGACTGGAGCAACAGAACCATCTTGATGAGGCGGGCGGCACGCATGCCGCCATCATGCCCGTGCCCCCGGCCGCGGGGAGGCGGAGCCGGGGGCACGGGCAGAACGGGACGGTCCTCCAGGACCTGCGGGAGCTACAGGCCGTAGCGCTCGCGGGCGTCCTTCACGGCCGACGCCGGGACCTCGCCGCGCTTGGCGAGCTGGGCCAGGGCGGCGACCACGATCGACGGGGCGTCCACACCGAAGTGGCGGCGCGCCGCCTCACGGGTGTCGGACAGGCCGAAGCCGTCGGCGCCGAGCGAGCTGTAGTCCTGCTCGACCCACTGCGCGATCTGGTCCGGGACCTGGCGCATGTAGTCGCTGACGGCCAGCACCGGGCCCTGCGCGTCGGCCAGCGCCTGACGCACGTACGGCACCCGCTCCTCGCCGCGCAGGAGCGCCGCGTCGGCCTCCAGCGCGTCGCGCCGCAGCTCCGTCCAGGAGGTCGCCGACCACACGTCGGCGGTCACGCCCCACTCCTCGGCCAGCGTCTTCTGGGCCTCCAGCGCCCAGTGGATCGCCGTGCCGGAGGCGAGCAGCTGGACGCGCGGCGCGCCCTCGGCGCCCGAGCCCTCCTTGAACCGGTAGAGGCCCTTGACGATGCCTTCGTCGATGCCCTCGACGGCGGGCTTGGCCGGCTGCGGCATCGGCTCGTTGTAGACGGTGAGGTAGTAGAAGACGTTCGGGTCCTCGCCCGGGGCGCCCTCGCCGTACATCCGGCGCAGACCGTCCTTGACGATCGCCGCGACCTCGTACGCGAACGCCGGGTCGTACGTCAGCGCCGCCGGGTTCGTCGCCGCGATCACCGGCGAGTGGCCGTCCGCGTGCTGCAGACCCTCACCGGTCAGCGTGGTCCGGCCCGCCGTGGCACCGATGAGGAAGCCGCGGCCGAGCTGGTCGCCGAGCTGCCACATCTGGTCGGCGGTCCGCTGCCAGCCGAACATCGAGTAGAAGATGTAGAACGGGATCATCGGCTCGCCGTGCGTGGAGTACGCGGTCGACGCGGCGATGAAGTCGGCCATCGAGCCGGCCTCGGTGATGCCCTCGTTGAGGATCTGGCCGTCCTTGGCCTCGCGGTAGTACATCAGCTGGTCGCGGTCGACCGGCTCGTACGTCTGGCCCTTCGGCGAATAGATGCCGAGCGACGGGAACAGCGACTCCATACCGAACGTACGGGCCTCGTCCGGGACGATCGGCACCCAGCGCTTGCCGGTCTCCTTGTCGCGGATCAGGTCCTTCATCAGCCGCACGAACGCCATGGTCGTGGCGACCGACTGCGTGCCGGAGCCCTTGTCGAACGCGGCGAACGCCTTGTCGGCCGGGGCCGGCAGCGGCGCCACCGGGTGCACCCGGCGGGCCGGGGCGGGACCGCCGAGGGCCGCCCGGCGCTCGTGGAGGTAGCGCACCTCGGGGGAGTCGGCGCCCGGGTGGCCGTAGGGCACCTGGCCGCCCTCGAAGGCGCTGTCCGGGATCGGGAGCCCGAGCAGGTCGCGCATGCCCTTGAACTCGTCGATCGACAGCTTCTTCATCTGGTGGTTGGCGTTCTTGGACTCGAAGCCCTTGCCCAGGGTGTAGCCCTTGACCGTCTGCGCCAGGATCACGGTCGGCGCGCCCTTGAAGGACACGGCGGCCTTGTACGCGGCGAAGACCTTGCGGGACTCGTGACCGCCGCGCGAGTAGTGGAAGCACTCGAGGATCTTGTCGTCGGACAGCAGCTTGGCCATCTCGACGAGCGCCGGGTCGGCGCCGAAGAAGTCCTGGCGGATGTAGGCGGCGTCGCGCGTCTGGTACGTCTGCACCTGGGCGTCCGGTACCTCGCGCAGCCGGCGTACGAGCGCGCCGGTGGTGTCGAGCTGGAACAGCTCGTCCCAGGCGGAGCCCCACAGGGTCTTGACGACGTTCCAGCCGGCGCCGCGGAACTGGGCCTCCAGCTCCTGCACGATCTTGAAGTTGGCGCGGACGGGGCCGTCGAGCCGCTGCAGGTTGCAGTTGATGACGAAGGTCAGGTTGTCCAGACCCTCACGGGCGGCGAGCGCCAGGGCCGCGGTCGACTCGGGCTCGTCCATCTCGCCGTCGCCGAGGAACGCCCAGACGTGCGACTGCGACACGTCCTTGATCCCGCGGTTGGTGAGGTAGCGGTTGAAGCGCGCCTGGTAGATCGCGGAGAGGGGGCCCAGACCCATGGAGACGGTCGGGAACTCCCACAGCCACGGCAGGCGGCGCGGGTGCGGGTAGGAGGGCAGGCCGTTGCCGCCGGCCTCCTGCCGGAAGTTGTCGAGGTGGGCCTCGGTGAGCCGCCCGTCGAGGAAGGCGCGGGCGTAGATGCCGGGGGAGGCGTGGCCCTGGATGAACAGCTGGTCACCCGAGCCGTCGGCCTCCTTGCCGCGGAAGAAGTGGTTGAAGCCCGTCTCGTAGAGCCAGGCCGCCGAGGCGAAGGTGGCGATGTGGCCGCCCACGCCGTACTTCGAGCCGCGGGTCACCATGGCGGCGGCGTTCCACCGGTTCCAGGCGGTGATCCGCGCCTCCAGCTCCTCGTCGCCGTCGAAGCCGTAGCCGGCCTCGGCGGCGCTGGGGATGGTGTTGACGTAGTCGCTCTCCAGCAGCTTGGGCAGCGCGATGCCGGCGCCCTCGGCCCGCTCCAGGGTGCGTCGCATCAGGTACGCGGCACGGTGCGGCCCGGCCGCGGCGGCCACGGCGTCCAGCGACGCCTGCCACTCTGCGGTCTCCTCGGGGTCGCGGTCCGGCAGCTGGTCGAGCTCGCTCGGCTGGATGCGGGTGGGGTCGGTCATAATCGCCGCCTTCCGGAGTCGAAGGGGGGTGGGGGTGCCCTCGGTCTTTGGCAGGACAGGGCGACGGACCTCTGTTGAAGTCCGCGGACGACTGTACGACTGTGATCGATGATCGATCAAAGCCTGAGCGGCAAAATCTTATGTTCAGGGCCAAAGTAGGCATCGGGTGCCATCAATATGGGCACCCGGTGCCGTGTTTTCGCAGGTAAGTCCGAGCGTTTGAGCGCGGCGGCGGCAGAATGAGCGCCGCCTGCCACGAGGTCGCCGCGCGTCAGGCGCGCGGCGCGCAGCCCAGGACGTGGGCCTTGACGAGGGCGCCGATGGCGGGGTCGCGGCGGCGGAAGGCCTCCATCAGCTCCTGGTGCTCCTGCGCGTACTCCTTCTGCACGGTCCCCAGCCAGCGGATCGACAGGGCCGTGAAGACCTCGATGCCGAGCCCCTCCCACGTGTGCAGCAGGACCGCGTTGTGCGCCGCGCGCACCAGCTCGCGGTGGAACGCCACCGTGTGCCGCACCTGCGCCGTACCGTCGCCCCGCGCGTCCGCCTCGTACAGCGCCGCCACGTGCGGCTCCAGGGCCGAGCAGTCCCGCGCCAGCCGCTCCGCCGCCAGCTCCGCCGCGATCTGCTCCAGGCCCGCCCGGACCGGGTAGCTCTCCTCCAGGTCCGCGGCCGTGAGGTTGCGCACCCGCACGCCCTTGTTGGGCGCCGACTCGATCAGCCGCAGGCTCTCCAGCTCCCGCAGGGCCTCGCGCACGGGCGTCTGGCTGACCTGGAGCTCCGTGGCGATCCGGCGCTCCACGATCCGCTCGCCCGGCTTCCAGCGGCCGCTGACGATGCCCTCCACGATGTGCTCGCGGATCTGTTCACGCAGCGAGTGCACGACGGGCTGGGTGGACATGGAGGGGGCTCCTTCGCTGCTGCGGCGGTTGCCGCCATTATTCCGCCCGCGTCCGGGCCGGGGGACGACGGCGCCCCCGTCCGGACAACTGCCGGACGAGGGCGCCGAGTTGAACTGCTCGCGGAGGTGGCAGCCTTACAGGCCGAGGTCGACCTCGAACTCGCCGGCCTCCAGGATCGCCTTGACGGCCGTCAGGTAGCGGGCCGCGTCGGCGCCGTCCACCAGGCGGTGGTCGTAGGACAGCGTCAGGTACGTCATGTCACGGACGCCGATGACGGTGCCCTCGGCGGTCTCGATGACGGCCGGACGCTTCACCGTGGCGCCGATGCCCAGGATCGCGACCTGGTTCGGCGGAACGATGATCGTGTCGAACAGCGCACCGCGCGAGCCGGTGTTGCTGATCGTGAACGTGGCGCCCGCCAGCTCGTCCGGGGTGATCTTGTTGCCGCGGACCTTGCCCGCCAGCTCGGCGGTGGCCTTGGCGATCCCCGCGATGTTCAGGTCGCCCGCGCCCTTGATGACCGGCGTCATCAGACCCTTCTCGGAGTCCACGGCGATGCCGATGTTCTCCGAGTCGAAGTACGTGATGGTGCCCTCGTCGTCGTTGATCCGGGCGTTGATGACCGGGTGGGCCTTCAGCGCCTGGGCGGCGGCCTTGACGAAGAACGGCATCGGGGACAGCTTGACGCCCTCGCGGGCGGCGAACGCGTCCTTCGCCCGGGCGCGCAGCTTCATCAGCTTGGTGATGTCGACCTCGACGACCGAGGACAGCTGGGCCTGGCCGTGCAGCGCCTTCATCATGTTGTCGCCGATGACCTTGCGCATACGGGTCATCTTGACCGTCTGGCCGCGCAGCGGGGACACCTCGAGGGCCGGGGCCTTCTTGGCGGCTGCCGGAGCGGCGGCGGCCGGGGCCGGGGCGGCCGCGGCGGCCTTCGCGGCCTCGGCGGCGGCGAGGACGTCCTGCTTGCGGATACGGCCACCGACGCCCGTGCCCTTGACGGACGCCAGGTCGACGCCGTTCTCGGCGGCGAGCTTGCGGACCAGCGGGGTCACGTACGCGCCCTCGTCCGTCGCCTGGGCGGCGGCCGGAGCGGCCGGAGCGGCGGCGGGCGCCGGGGTCACCGGCGCGGGGGCCGGAGCCGGGGCGGCCGGGGCCACGGGGGCGGGCGCCGGGGCCGGGGCGGCCGGGGCCGGAGCGGCGGCCGGAGCAGCCGGGGCGGGCGCCGGAGCCGGAGCCGGGGCCGGGGCGGGCGCGGCGGCCGGGGCGGCGGGCGCCGGGGCCGGGGCCGCGGCCGGAGCCGCACCGGCGGCACCGATCACGCCCAGCTTGGCGCCGACCTCGGCCGTCTCGTCCTCGTTGACGACGATCTCCAGCAGCACACCGGAGGCCGGGGCCGGGATCTCGGTGTCGACCTTGTCCGTGGAGACCTCGAGCAGCGGCTCGTCGGCCTCGACGGTCTCGCCGACCTGCTTCAGCCAGCGGGTCACGGTGCCCTCGGTCACCGACTCGCCCAGCGCGGGCAGGACGACCTCGGTGCCCTGCGCGGCACCGGCGGCCGGAGCCGGAGCGGCGGCCGGCGCGGGCGCGGCGGGCGCCTCGGCGACCGGGGCCGGAGCGGCGGGCGCCTCGGCGGCGGGCGCCGGGGCGGGGGCGGCGGCCTCGGCGGCGGCCGGGGCCGGGGCGGCCGCGGGGGCGCCCGTGCCGTCGTCGATGACGGCCAGCTCGGCGCCGACCTCGACGGTCTCGTCCTCGGCGACCTTGATGTTGGCCAGGATGCCCGAGGCGGGGGCGGGGATCTCGGTGTCGACCTTGTCCGTCGACACCTCGAGCAGCGGCTCGTCGGCCTCGACGCGCTCTCCCTCGGCCTTCAGCCAACGGGTGACGGTGCCCTCGGTGACGCTCTCGCCGAGCGCCGGCAGGGTTACGGAAACCGGCATGGTTTCACTTGCTCCTAACAGATCTGTGCGGTAAGTGGTCGCGCCCGGTGACTGGTGCGTCAGTCGTGGGAGTGGAGGGGCTTGCCGGCGAGCGCCAGGTGGGCCTCGCCGAGCGCCTCGTTCTGCGTCGGGTGGGCGTGGATGAGCTGGGCCACCTCGGCCGGCAGCGCCTCCCAGTTGTAGATCAGCTGCGCCTCGCCGACCTGCTCGCCCATGCGGTCACCGACCATGTGGACGCCGACCACAGCACCGTCCTTGACCTGGACGAGCTTGATCTCGCCCGCGGTCTTCAGGATCTTGCTCTTGCCGTTGCCCGCCAGGTTGTACTTCAGAGCGACGACCTTGTCCGCGCCGTAGATCTCCTTGGCCTTCGCCTCGGTGATGCCCACGGAGGCGACCTCCGGGTGGCAGTACGTCACCCGCGGCACGCCGTCGTAGTCGATCGGAACGGTCTTCAGACCGGCCAGACGCTCCGCCACCAGGATGCCCTCGGCGAAGCCGACGTGCGCGAGCTGGAGCGTCGGGACGAGGTCGCCCACGGCCGAGATCGTCGACACGTTGGTGCGCATGTACTCGTCGACCAGGACGTAGCCGCGGTCCATGGCGACGCCCTGCTCCTCGTAGCCCAGACCGGCGGAGACGGGGCCGCGGCCGATGGCGACGAGCAGCACCTCGGCATCGAAGGTCTTGCCGTCGGCCAGGGTGACCCTGACGCCGTTCTCGGTGTACTCGGCGCTCTGGAAGAACGTGCCGAGGTTGAACTTGATGCCGCGCTTGCGGAAGGCGCGCTCAAGAAGCTTGGAGCTGTTCTCGTCCTCGACCGGCACGAGGTGCTTCAGGCCCTCGATGACCGTGACGTCGGTGCCGAAGGACTTCCACGCGGACGCGAACTCGACGCCGATGACGCCGCCGCCCAGGATGATCGCGGACTCCGGGACGCGGTCCAGGGTCAGCGCGTGGTCCGAGGACAGGATGCGGTTGCCGTCGATCTCCAGGCCGGGCAGCGACTTCGGCACGGAGCCGGTGGCGAGGAGGATGTGGCGGCCCTCGACGCGCTGGCCGTTCACGTCGATCGAGGTGGGGGAGGAGAGCCGGCCCTCGCCCTCGATGTAGGTCACCTTGCGGGAGGCGACCAGACCCTGGAGGCCCTTGTACAGGCCGCCGATCACGTCGTCCTTGTACTTGTGGACGGCCTTGATGTCGATGCCCTCGAAGGTCGCCTTGACACCGAACTGGTCCGCCTCGCGGGCCTGGTCCGCGATCTCACCGGCGTGGAGCAGGGCCTTGGTGGGAATGCAGCCGTTGTGCAGGCAGGTGCCGCCGAGCTTGTTCTTCTCGATCAGTGCGACGTCCAGGCCCAGCTGCGCGCCTCGCAGGGCCGCGGCGTAACCGCCACTACCACCGCCGAGGATCACTAGGTCGAAAACGGTGCTGGCGTCGTTCGCCACGTCACGTCCTCCATGCATGTGCGCCGGTCGCCGGTCCTCGATGACTGGCGGCGGCTGGTGTTCGGCCGCTGTCTCTTCGGCCCTGTGGTGGGGGCCCTGTCCTGCCGGGAACCCATCTTCGCACTTGTTGCCGGAGCGCGGGACGCGGGGCCGGTTCCTGAGACGGACGATGATCCACCGCCGGAGGTCACCGGCGCGTACGAAAGTACGGATTTCGTCGAAAGCGAACGGAACGGCGGAAGGCCCCGGACGGGTGACGTCCGGGGCCTTCTGCTACGGGTGGCCGGTGACCGCGTCCACCGGCGGCCGCGTCGCCCCAAGCTGCCGGCCCGTCGTGCGACGGGCCGGCATCCCTCCCCGGGGCGGATCGGTCCGGGAGCGGCCGGGCGGCTCAGCCCAGCTCGCCCTCCGCGGTGCGCTCGGCGAGCTTGACCAGGGTCCGCACCGACGAGCCGGTGCCGCCCTTCGGGGTGTAGCCGAAGGGGCCGGACTCGTTGAAGGCCGGGCCGGCGATGTCCAGGTGGGCCCAGGTGATGCCCTCGCCGACGAACTCCTTCAGGAACAGGCCGGCGACCAGGCCGCCGCCCATGCGCTCGCCCATGTTGGCGATGTCGGCGGTCGGGGAGTCCATGCCCTTGCGCAGCTCGGCGGGGAGCGGCATCGGCCAGGACTGCTCGCCGACCTCCTCGGCGATCTCGTGGATCGCCGTACGGAACGCGTCGTCGTTCGCCATGATCCCGAACGTGCGGTTGCCGAGCGCCAGCACCATGGCGCCGGTCAGGGTCGCGACGTCGACGATCGCGTCCGGGTTCTCCTCGGAGGCGCGGGTCAGCGCGTCGGCCAGGACCAGGCGGCCCTCGGCGTCCGTGTTGAGGACCTCCACGGTCTTGCCGCTGTACATGCGCAGCACGTCGCCCGGGCGGGTGGCGGAGCCGGACGGCATGTTCTCGGCGAGGGCGAGCCAGCCGGTGACGTTGACGGGCAGGCCGAGGCGGGCGACGGCGACGACCGCGGCGAACACGGCGGCGGCGCCGCTCATGTCGCACTTCATGGTCTCGTTGTGGCCGGCCGGCTTCAGCGAGATGCCGCCGGAGTCGTAGGTGATGCCCTTGCCGACGAAGGCCAGGCTCTTCTCGGCGTCCGGGTGCGTGTAGGCGATCTTCACCAGGCGCGGCGCGTTCTGCGAGCCGGCGCCGACGCCGAGGATGCCGCCGTAGCCGCCCTTGGCGAGCGCGCGCTCGTCGAGGACCTGCACCTTGAGGCCGTTCTCCTTGCCGGCCGCGGTGGCGACGGCGGCGAACGCCTCGGGCGTCAGGTCGTTCGGCGGGGTGTTGATCAGGTCGCGGGCGCGGTTGATCTCCTCGGTCAGCGCGAGGGCCCGCTCGGCCGCGGCCTTGAACGCCTTGTCGCGCGGCTTGGCGCCGAGCAGGGCCACCTCGGCCAGCGGGCGCTTGGCGTCCTTGCCCTGATCCTGGTAGGCGGTGAAGGCGTACGCGCCGAGCAGCGCGCCCTCCGCGACGGCCTCGGCGTCCTCGACCGCCTCGACGGGCAGGGCGAACGCGGCCTTCTTCGAACCGGCCAGGGCGCGGGCGGCCGAGCCCGCGGCGCGGCGCAGCGTCTCGGAGTCGTACGCCTCGTCCTTCGCGGGGGCGGTGCCGAGGCCGACCGCGAGGACGACCGGGGCCTTCAGGCCGCCCGGCGAGGGCACCTTGGTGACCTCGCCCTCGGCACCGGTGGCGCCGAGGGTCTCCAGGACGGTCGCGAGCTTCCCGTCGAACGCCGCGTCCACGGCCTCGCCGCCCGGCGCGACGATGAGCCCCTTGCCGCCGTCCGCGGGCCTGGCGACACCGACCACGAGGGCGTCGGCGCGCAGCGTCGCGGCGCCGGCGGTGCTGAGAGTGAGAGCAGTCACGGTGGTGAAATCTCGCTTCCGTTGAGTTCTGTGGTGGTCGAGGGGTGGGCCGACCGTGCCCGCCGCATGGTAGTTCGGCCCGCCCGCGCGTCAGGCAGGAGCCTACGCGCGCGTTCCCGTATCCCTCACGGCGGCGGCGATTCACTCTTCCGTGGCGTCTCTTTCATGTTTTGCGGATCAGAACATGAGAACTGCGTCACACTCCCTCCAATCGTGCATCCGGCTGCGTATCCCTTTGCATCATCTCCACAGATCCTCCCGGGGCGGTACGTCGCACGGGAGCACCCGCCAGGGGGGAAAGACCATGAACCTTCACGGAGTCAGAACCGGCAGAGCGGCCGGCGCGCTGCTCGCCGCGGCACTCCTGACCACCGCGTTCCCGGCAGCCGGCGCGACCGCCGCCGAACCGGCCCCGCGCATCGACCTCACCGTGCTCGTCGTCGACGACGGGGGCGGCGCCGTCCGGGCCCTCACATCCGAACTCCGCGGTTCCGGCGTACCGTTCCGCCGGATCGACCTCGACGACCCGGCCAGGCCCGTCATCGACGCCGCCTTCCTGTCCGACACCGTCGACGGCCGCCCGCGCGCCAGGTTCCAGGGCGTGATCCTGCCCGACGAGGCGCCCGCCGACCTCGGCGCCGCCGAGAAGGCCGCCCTCACCGCGTACGAGAAGACGTTCGGCATCCGGCAGGTCGACGCCTACACCTGGGCCCACCCCGGCGTCGGCCTCGACCACACCACCGACGGCGGCTACTCCGGCCTCCTGGACGGGAAGCGCACCACGGTGACGGCCGCCGGACTCGCAGGACCGTTCCGCTACCTCGACGGCCCGGTCGCCTTCGAGGACAACGACCCGGACGTCTCCGAGAGCTACGGCTACGCGGGCCGCCCCCGCGCGGGCTACACCAGCTACCTCGACCTGCCCGTCGCCGGCGGCGGCACCGCCAGCCTCGTCGGCGAGTACGCCCACGACGGCCGCCGCGAACTGGTCGTCACCTTCGCCTACAACCAGCACCAGCGGCAGTTCCGCGCCCTCGCCCGCGGCATCGTCGAGTGGCTCACCCAGGGCGTCCACCTGGGACAGAGCCGCTACCACTTCTCCGTCCACGTCGACGACGTCTTCGCCCCCGACTCCCGCTGGGACACCGTGCGCAACTGCACACCCGGCGACTTCGACTGCCCCGGAGGCGACGGAGAGGGCACCACGCCCATCCGCATGACCGCCGCCGACGCCCAGTACGCCGCCCAGTGGCAGCGCACCGCCGGCTTCACCCTCGACATGGTGTACAACGCGGGCGCCGGCGAGGAGTGGAAGGCCGCGCACGGCGGCAGCGACCCGCTCACCACCCAGCTCCTCGCCGACCGGGCGCAGTACCGCTGGGTCAACCACACCTACACGCACCCCTTCCTCGGCTGCGTCCAGGACACCTCCACCGTCCCGTGGAAGTGCGCGAAGGACGCGAACGGCAACACCCTGTGGATGAGCCGCGCCGAGATCTCCGCGCAGATCCGCGACAACCACACCTGGGCGGTCGGCAAGGGCGTCTCCGTGGACCGCCGCGAACTCGTCACCGGCGAGCACTCCGGCCTCGCGACCCTGCCCCAGCAGCCCCAGGACAACCCGAACCTGGCCGGCGCCCTCGCCGACAACGGCGTCACCTGGATCGCCAGTGACAACTCCCGCGAGCCCGCCCAGCGCCCCGTCGGCAGCGCCCTCACCGTGCCGCGGCACCCGATGAACGTCTACTACAACGTCGGCACCGCCGCCGAGATGACCGACGAGTACAACTGGGTCTACACCAGCCGCGCCGACGGCGGCAGCGGCGTCTGCGAGACCAACCCCGCCTCGACCTGCCTCGACGAGCCCCTCGACCCGGCCACCGGCTACCCGTCGTACATCGTCCCGCAGGAGGCCCGCATCGCCCTGTCGCACATCGTCGCCGGCGACCCCCGCCCGCACTACGTGCACCAGTCCAACCTCGCCGAGGAGCGCCTCCTCTACCCCGTCCTCGACCGGATCCTCGCCGACTACCGCGCCCTGTTCGCCGACAACACCCCGCTCGTCAACCCCCGCCACCGCGACGTCGGTACGGAACTCCAGCGCCGCGCCGCCTGGGACCGGGCCGTCGCCGACGGCAGGGTCACCGCGTACCGCGTCGGCGACACGGTCACCGTCCAGGCGCCGACCGGCGTGAGCGCGCCCCTCACCGCGCCGGAGGGCACACGCAAGCGCACACTGCTCGGCTCGACCGCCTTCGGTGCGCCCTACGCGGGGGCCCGCTCCGCCTGGGACACTCCGGGGGCGTTCCAGACCACGATCACCCTGACGCTGCCGACGACCACCTGACCACCGGCCCGACCCTCTTCCACACCGGCCAGACCGTCCACACCGGGGGAACACCCATGCTCAGCAGCGGGCGTCACGTCACCATGCTCACCGAAGGCACCTATCCGCACGTCCACGGCGGCGTGAGCACCTGGTGCGACCAGCTCGTCCGCGGGATGCCGGAGGTCGACTTCCACATCCTCGCCCTCACCGGCAGCGGCCGCGAACCGGTCACCTGGCAACTGCCGCCCAACGTCTACCGGCACACCTCGTTCCCCCTGTGGGGGCCGGCCCCCGGACGCTCCCGCCCCCTCATGGGGCGGGAGCGGCGGCGGTTCATCGACACCTACGAGCGGTTCCTGCTGGCCATCCTCGACCCGTCCGCGCCGCGCAGCCACTTCGCCGAGGGCCTCTTCGGCCTCGCCGAACTCGCGCGGCGCGGACGGCTGTCGGCCGCCCTGCGCTCCGAGGCGGCCCTGCGGTCCCTGATGTGGATCTGGACCATGCCGCACCTCGACACCGCGGCCGCCCGGCCCACCGTCCACGACGCGCTGACCGCCACGGACCTCCTCGAACACGCCCTGCGGCCGCTCGGCGCCCGCATACCCGGCGACTGCGTCGCCCACGCGGTCTCCAGCGGCCTCGCCACCCTGCCGGCGCTCGCCGCCCAGCACTTCGAAGGCGTACCGTTCCTCCTCACCGAGCACGGCATCTACCTGCGCGAGCGGTACCTCGGCTACCGCACCGAGGCCCAGCGCTGGCCCGTCAAGGCCCTGATCCTCGGCTTCTACCGCGAACTGAACACCCTCGGCTACCGCAAGGCCGACCTGATCACCCCGTGCAACCAGTACAACCGGCGCTGGGAGGAGCGCGGCGGAGCCCCCGCCGACCGCATCCGCACCGTCTACAACGGTGTCGACCCGCACGCCTTCCCCCTGGCCGGACCCGATCCCGCGACCCCCACACTCAGCTGGTGCGGCCGGATCGACCCCATCAAGGACCTCGAAACCCTCATCCGCGCCTACGCCATCGCCCGCGCCGAACTACCCGAGCTGCGCCTGCGCCTCTTCGGCCCCGTGCCCGCCGGCAACGAGGACTACCGCACCCGCCTGGAGAAGCTCGCCGCCGAACTCGGCGTCGGCGACGGCATCGGCTACGAGGGCCGCGTCGACGACGTGGCCCGCGCCTACGCCGCCGGCAGCGTCGTGATGCTCTCCTCCATCAGCGAGGGCTTCCCCTTCTCCCTCATCGAGGCCATGTCCTGCGGCCGCGCCACCGTCTCCACCGACGTCGGCGGCGTACGGGAGGCCGTCGGCGACACCGGCCTCGTCGTCCCGCCCCGCGAACCCGCCGTCATGGCCGAGGCCGTCCTCGCCCTGCTGCGCGACGACGAGCGCCGCGCCGAACTCGGCCGCCGCGCCCGCCGGCGGGTCATCGACCGGTTCACCCTCGCCCGCTCCGTCGACGGCTTCCGCCGCATCTACCTGGAACTCGCCGGCATGCCCCAGCCCGACCCCGTCCCGACGCCCGCCGACACCGGCGACTGGACCCTCCAGCTGCGCATCACCGACCCCTGGTACCGCGAACTCGCCACCGAGGGGACGGTCTGATGAGCGGCTCCCTCTGGCTCACCCCGCCCGGCGGCAGCGACACCCTCACCCGCATCCCGCGCCCGCCCCGGCAGCGCCCCGGCTGGGCAGCCGCCGACCCCGTCGACGAGTTGGCCCGCCGCCTGGACGACGTCATAGCGCAGGCCGTCCACCCCGACGAGATAGCCGCGATCCTCGAGTCCGACGGCATGACCGACGACCACATACGCCTCACCTACGGCCGCCCGGACTCCTTCGCCCTCGCCGAGGAGCTGTACGCGCGCGTGGAGCGCCGTTTCCCCGAACCGGCCGGACCCCCCACCGACCCCTGGCACACCGGCCTGGCCGGCTGTGTCCTGCGCGGCCTCGTCTTCGCCCTGCCCGGCCTCGCCTACGTGCTCGGCGCGCCCCTGCTGGCCGGCCCCACCGGCGCGCTCGGCATGCCCGCCGGGACGGTGCCCCTGCTGGCCGGAGCCGTCACCGGCTGGGTGTGGAACCAGGCGCTGTCCCACCGCGCGTACGCCTGGCTCGGCCTCGGCGACCGGCCCGCCGCCGCCCGCACGCTGCTCACCGGCGCGCCCGTCGGGGCCCTGCTCGGCGCCCTCGTCGCCGTGGCCTGCGCGCAGCCGGGCCAGTGGAGCGCCGTCGCCTTCTCCGCCGGGCAGTCGCTGTACCTGGCCGCCGCGACCGTGCTGCTCGTCCTGGACCGTGAGAAGTCCCTGTTCGGGGCGCTCCTGCCGGTGACCGCCGGAGCCCTGGCCGCCCTGTGGACCGACCCGCCCACGGCCGTACGCGTCGCCCTGCTGCTCGCCTCGCTGCTGGCCGCCCTCGCGCTCGCCGGGCGCGCCCTCGCCGTGGAGACCGCGCCCGGCGTGCCGGAGCGGACCGGCCACGCCGCGCCGCGGCTGCCCGCCTCGCTGCCGTACGGGCTGTTCGGCCTCGGCACCGGACTGCTGGTGCTGTACACGGCGATCGGCGACGTGCTGGTGTACGGGCCCGCCGCCGCGGTGGCCGCGCCGTCCGCCGTGGCGCTCACCCTGTCCATGGGGCCCGCCGAGTGGCTGCTGTACCGGTTCCGCGGCGAGAGCCTCGCCGGGCTGCGGGCCTCCACCAGCCCCCGCGCCTTCCGCAGGTCGACCTCCGGGACGCTCGCCCTGTGCCTGTCCGGCTACCTGACGGTGCTGCTGGTACTGGCCGCCGCCGGGACGGCGCTGGTGCCGGGGGCGCCGCCGCTGGGCGGGGTGCGGCTGCTGACGCTGCTGCTGATCGGCTCCGTGCTGTGGGCGGCGCTGCTGCTCCAGTCGTTCGGCGCCGTCCTGAGCGCCGCCACGGTGTGCGCCGTCGCGGCCGGGGCGCACACCGTGGCGCTCGCCGCCGGCCTGGGCGACCCGCGCGCGGTCGGCGTGACCGTGGCGGGCGCGGCCGCCACGGTGCTCGGCGTGCTCTGCTGCGTGCTGCTGGGCCGCGCCACCGCGCACCGCCACTGACCACCCGTACCGTCCGAGGAACCCCCGCATGAACCTGCTGGTGCCGTACTACGAGCACCCCGCCGACCGGCCCGCCGAGTGGGACGCCCTCGTGGCGTCCGCGCCCCTGCTGTACGGCGTCGTCCTGAACCCCGCCAACGGCGCGGGCGACGCCCCCGACCCGGCGTTCGCCGCCGTCGCCGCCCGGCTGCGCGCGGCGGGCGTGCGCGTCCTCGGCTACGCCGACACCGACTACGGCCGCCGCCCGCACGCCGACGTCGTCCGCGACCTGCTGCGCCACCGCGACTGGTACGGCACCGACGGCGCCTTCCTGGACCAGGCGGCGGCCGAGCCCGAACTCCTCGACCACTACCGGCGCCTGGAGGTCGCCGCCCGCGCCGCCGGCGCCACCACGCTGGTCCTCAACCACGGCACGCCGCCCCACCCCGCGTACGGCGAACTGGCCGACCTGCTGGTCACGTTCGAGGGCCCCTGGGACACCTACCGCCACCTCGACCTGCCCGGCGCCGGCCACCACTGCCACCTCGTGTACGCCGCGCCGCCGGACGCCCGGCTCACCGCCCCGGTCCGGTGCGCCGTCCCCGGGGACGGCCCCCACCCGTGGGGCACCCTTCCGCACGTACTGGAGCACCTGTGACGCGACGCCCCCTCGTCCTGGCCGCGGCGGCGGCCGCCGCCCTGGCCGCGCTGCTGGCCGGGTGCACCACCGCACCGGACGGGCCGGCCCCCGGCCCCGCCACGAGCCCCACGCCCACGCCACCGGCCGGTTCCCCCGGCGACAGGTGGCGGCCCGCACCCGGCACGCCCTGGCAGTGGCAGCTCAGCGGAAAGCTCGACCCGACCGTCGAGGTCCCCGTCTACGACATCGACGGCTTCGACCACCCCGCCTCCGCCGTCGCCGATCTGCACCGCCGCGGCCGCAAGGTCATCTGCTACCTGTCCACCGGGGCGTGGGAGGACTTCCGCCCCGACGCCGCGAAGTTCCCGAAGACCGTTCTCGGCAAGGGCAACGGCTGGGAGGGCGAGCGCTGGCTCGACATCCGCCGCACCGACGTCCTGGAGCCCCTGATGGCCGCGCGTATCGACATGTGCCGCGAGAAGGGCTTCGACGCGGTCGAGCCGGACAACATGGACGGCTACGCCAACGACACCGGCTTCCCCCTCACGGCCGCCGACCAGCTCCGGTACAACCGGCTCATCGCCCGCCTCGCCCACGAACGCGGCCTGGCCGTGGGCCTGAAGAACGACCTGGACCAGATCCCCGAGCTCGTCGGCGACTTCGACTTCGCGGTCAACGAGCAGTGCGCCCAGTACGACGAGTGCGACCGGCTCCAGCCGTTCCTCGACGCCGGCAAGGCGGTCTTCCACGCCGAGTACGAACTGCCGACGTCCGCCTTCTGCCCGGACGCCCGGCGGATACGGACCAGTTCGATACTGAAGCGGTACGACCTCGGCGTGTGGCGCAGGCCCTGCTAGGTGGTTCCAGCCCGGCCGGGGACACGTACTCAGCCGGAACTGAGTAGGGCTGCCGACGTGGCCGCCCCGCCGGCGGCATACCGTTCGGATCATGCATGATGCCTCGATCCCGAAGCGGGCCGGTGCCACCCCCATGGTGGTGGGCCTGGTCGCCTGCGCCTTCCTCGCCTCCCTGTGGTGGTTCCCCCCGCTCCTCCTGCTCGCGCTGCCGACCGGACTGTGGGCCGTGATCCACGGCCTGGTCCTCCTGCGCCGGGCCCGGCGCGGAGAGGCCGTACGGGCGGCCGGGGCCACGGCGGGGATCGTGCTGGGCTCCCTGGCGATGGCGGCCACCGTGATCCTCTTCGGCGGGGCGATGTGGGCGCTGCACAGCGCCTACAGCTCCGACGAACCGGAGCCCGCGTACACCCCGGAGCGGTCGTTCCGGATCCTCGACGCGCAGGGACACGCCTGGAAGCCGGCCACCGCGCCCGGCACGGTCACCTACACCGACGGCGTCACGCTGCGGCTCGCCGGGCCGGAGCCGTTCACGCCCGGACCGAAGGACCCGTCCACGCTGCTGAAGGGGCAGCGGGCGTACCGCGTCACCCTCACCGTGACCAACGGGACGGCCGCGCCGCTCGACCTGCACCGGATGGGCTTCACGATCGGCGACGCCGAGCAACTCGTCCTGGGGGAGTTCGTCGAGGCCCGTACGAAGGCCGCCCAGGCCTCGGACGGCCGGGTCGGTCCCTGTCCCGACAAGGTGCCGGCGGGGCGCAGCGTCACCTGCGTGAGGGCCGTCGCCACGTTCGCCGGATCCGACTGGCTGGCCGTCTCCGTCGAGCCCACGGAGCGGTACGAGGACGCGAACTGGCGGCTTCCGCTGCGCCGGGGCGCGGCCTAACCCAGCGTCAGCGCCACCAGCGCGGCCGTCGCCGCCGTCTCCGCCACCGCGCCGAACACATCGCCCGTCACCCCGCCGAACCGGCGTACGCAGCGGCGCAGCAGCACCTCGGCGGCGGCGAGGGCGAGCAGGGCGGCCAGCACCGCCCGCACCACGTCGTACGCCCCGAACGGCGCCCCGGCCGCCGCGCACCCGGCCACCACCAGCGCGGCGACCCCGAGCGCGCCGCCGGCCGGGACCGTGCCCGCCACCACCGCGCCCAGCCCCTCGGGGCGGGCCGCCGGGACGCCGGCGCGGGACGCGAGGGTGAGCGCCAGCCGGGCGACCGTGCCGGACAGGGCCGCCGCGCCCGCCCCGTACGCCCAGCCCTCGCCGTACAGCGTGTGCAGCGCGGCGACCTGGGCGAGCAGCGTGAACACCAGGGTGATCACGCCGAACGGGCCGATGTCCGACTGCTTCATGATCCGCAGCGCGTCCTCGGCGGGCTTGCCGCTGCCCAGCCCGTCCGCCGTGTCGGCCAGCCCGTCCAGGTGCAGCCCCCGCGTCAGGACCGCCGGCACGGCCACCGAGGCCACCGAGGCGAGCAGCGGACCCGCCCCCAGCAGCAGGAGCAGCCCGCCGGCCGCCGCCGCGGACAGGCCCACCACCAGACCCACCAGCGGCGCGCACAGCATGCCGGAGCGGGCCGCCGCCCGGTCCCAGCGCGTGACGCGCGTGGGCAGCACGGTCAGCATGCCGAAGGCGAAGCGGAGGGCGTGCGGGCCGATGCGGTCCTCGGAAGTGCTCACCGCGCGCACAGTAGTCGCTGCCACCGCCCCGCACCGGACGGTAAATTGCGCATAACGCCCGATTCCGGATGGGGGTGGCATGGGTCACTGGTTCACCCGCAACATCGTCGAGCCGGGAAAGCTGCCGCTGCTCGTCGCCCTGGCGTCCTTCGTGCTGACGTTCCTCGTCACCCGGACCGTCACCCGCCTCATCCGCGCCGGGAAGGGCCCGTTCCGGAACGTCACCACCGGCGGACTCCACATCCACCACGTCGTCCCCGGCGTCGTCCTCACCCTCGTCGGCGGCTTCGGCGGCATCGGCGCGGGCCGCCACGAGGCCGCCGCGATCGTCTGCGCCGTCCTCTTCGGCATCGGCGCCGGGCTCGTCCTGGACGAGTTCGCGCTGATCCTCCACCTCGACGACGTGTACTGGACCGAGGAGGGCCGCAAGAGCGTGGAGGTGGTGGTCCTCACCACCGCCCTCCTCCTGCTCGTCCTCGGCGGCAACTCACCGCTCGGCGTGGACGCCCTCACCCCCGAGGAGCGCCAGAACCGCGCCTCCCTCGCCCTGAGCCTCGGCGTGAACTTCCTGTTCGTGCTGATCGCCCTGCTCAAGGGCAAGTTCCGGATGGCCGTCATCGGTACGCTCGTCCCGCTGGTCGCCGTCATCGGCGCCCTGCGGCTCGCCCGCCCCGGCTCCCTGTGGTCCCGCCGCGTCTACCGGCGCCGCCCCCGCGCCCGGGCCAGGGCGGGGCTGCGCGCCTACCACCACGACCGCCGGTGGGCCCGCCTCAGCCGCCGCCTTCACGACCTGATCGGCGGCGCCCCCGACCGGCTGCTGTCACCGGAGCCCGGCGAGCGGCCCGCCGAACCCCCCGGCGGGCGGCCCGACGAGCGCCGCTGACGCCACGCCAGGACCCCGTACACCACCACGACCGCCGCGATCGCCGCCAGGTGCTCCTTGCCCGCCAGGTTCGTCTTCACGATCACCTCGACCACCATGGCCACGATCACCAGATGGCCCGTCAGCCGCGCCCCGTACCGCCAGCACACGAACACCGCGAGCCCGACCACGGCGGCCGACGGGCCCGTGTCGACGACCCGCGCGTCCGACGCCGGCAGCCCCAGCGGATGGTCCGGTCCGAGCGCGATCCCGATCCGCGCGTACGTCGTCCCCGCCAGCGTCGCCAGATAGGCGATCAGCAGCGTCCGCGTCCGCCCCAGGCAGATCTCCGCGATGCCGAACACCACCAGGATCTGCGCGAGAGCACCCCACACCGGCAGGTCCAGCGCCGGCACGAACAGCGACAGCGGCGTCCGCACCAGCGCCAGCCACAGCGGGTACTCGGCCCGCACCGAGCCGATCCGCTGCACCGGCTCGTAGCCCCACGGCTGGTTCTGCACCACCTGGAACAGCGCCGTCAGGGACACCGCGACGAGCGTCATCGCGATCGCCCGCCATCCCCGCTCGGCCAGCGCCGCCCGTACGGTCGTGAACAGCGCACCCCACTCGTGGCGGGCGAACCCCCTCAGCCCCGCCGTCACCGCGTTCCCCCCAGACGCGCGCGCCGCAGCCACTCCGGCAGCCGTACACCGGGCAGCAGCGCCGCCACGTCCAGGAATCCCTCGGCGCGGCCCGCGGCGACACCGATGCGCAGCAGGTCGGCACCCTTCTCGAACAGCATGAAACGCGGCTCCCAGGTCGGTCGGTACTTGGCGTTGGCCCGGTACAGCGACTCGATCTGCCACCAGCGGGAGAAGAAGGTGAGCACCGAGCGCCACATCCGCAGCACGGGCCCCGCCCCGAGCTTCGCGCCACGCTCGAAGACCGACCTGAACATCGCGAAGTTCAGTGACACCCGAGTGATCCCGATCTCTCCGGCGCGCCGCAACAGCTCGATGACCATGAACTCCATCAGGCCGTTCTCGGAGTCCCGGTCCCGCCGCATCAGATCCAGCGACAGTCCCTTCGGCCCCCACGGCACGAACGACAGCAGCGCCCTCGGCACGCCCTGCCCGTCGGTGCACTCCAGCATCACGCACCGCCCGTCGGCCGGGTCGCCCAGCCGCCCCAGCGCCATCGAGAAGCCCCGCTCCGTGGCGCCGTCCCGCCAGTCGTCGGCCCGCCGCAGCAGCGCGGCCATCTCCTCGTCCGGGATGTCCTCGTGGCGGCGGATCCGCACCTCGTAACCGGCCCGCCGCACCCGGTTGTGGGCCTGGCGGACCGTCCGCATGGACCGGCCCTCCAGCGAGAAGTCCGCCGTCTCCACGATCGCCTCGTCGCCGAACTCCAGCGCGTCCAGCCCGTGCCGGGCGTAGATCGTGCCCGCCTCCTCGCTCGCGCCGATCACCGCCGGCACCCAGCCGTGCTCACGCGCCTGCGCCAGCCACGGCTCGATCGCGCCCGGCCACGCCTCCGGGTCGCCGATCGGATCGCCCGAGGCCAGCGACACCCCGTTCACCACGCGGTACGTGACGGCCGCCTTCCCGCTCGGCGACCAGACGACGCTCTTCTCGCGGCGCAGCGCGAAGTAGCCCAGCGAGTCCCGCTCCCCGTGCCGCTCCAGCAGCGCCCGCAGCCGCTCCTCGTCGTCCTCGGCCAGCGGGTCGACGGCCCGCCGCGAGCGGAACGCCGCGTACAGCACCGCCACCAGCAGCACCACGGCCAGCACGTTGATCGCCACGTCCACCCAGTGCGGCGGCGCCACGGGCAGGCGCTCCGGGTCGGGCGCCAGTGTGACGAGGCGCATCGTCCCGTACCGCCAGCGGTCCACGAACGTGGCGGGGCCCGCCGCCGTGTCGGTGGCCGTGACCAGCAGCGCCGCGATCAGCGACGCGGCGAGCCCGCCGCCCACGGCGACGGCCGTCGCCAGCCGCGGATTGGACCGGTCGCCCCTCGCGTAGAACTCCCGCCGGCCCGCCAGCAGTGCCCCCACGAACGCCGCCGTCAGGACCAGCGACACCCAGTTCTGCGGGTGCCGCCGGATCTCCGGCAGCAGCATCGCCGCCGCGAAGAGCACCAGGAACGCCCCGGCGAGGACGGTGTTGAGGATCCACGCGGCCCGCTTGCGGCGCCGCAGCGTCACCGCGAGGAAGAGCGTGAAGACCCCCGACGCGAAACCGGCCGTCAGCATGTACGGGGTGAAGAACTCGTCCGTGTTGTGCCGCCGCAGGTCCTGGGCGAACGACACCCAGATGGCGCTCAGCAGGTTGACGCACGTGACGGCCCGCAGGTACCAGACGGCGAACGCGGCGGAACGCCGGGACAGTTGGGTGCCGGGGGTGCCCGAGAGTGCTCGTTCGGCGGTCAGCGCGGTCAACGGACCTCTCCCATGAAACGCGATCATATGGGGCATCGCGCGCCATGGCGGGGTGCCGGTGCGGCCACCCACGCGGGTGACCGCACCGGACACCTCAGTCCTGGGTCGTGTCCGCAAAGTCCCGTCTGCCCGGCGGCGTCTGGCACGCACACTCGCGGCGTTGTCGTCGGTCGCCATGGCTCCGCCATGACTCCCTCCTCCGCCTTGCGATCGCACGCACCAGACGCCGCCGGGCCCGCCCTTCGGGCGGACGACGCTACTTTGCGGACACTCCCCCGCCCTCTCCCCGCACGTCGTCCCGTACGACGCTCTCGTCCGCCGGCTCCGGCTGGTCGGGCCGCTCCGGCAGCTCCGCCGCGAACGCCGCGGCGGCCTGGACGAGGGGGAGGGCGAGCAACGCCCCGGTTCCTTCCCCCACAGTGACGCCCTGGTCGAGCAGGGGGTTGAGTGCCATCCGGTCCAGCGCCTTCGCCTGCGCCGGCTCCCCGCTCAGCTGCCCGGCCAGCCACCAGTCCGGCGCCCGGAACGCCGCACGCTGGCCGACCAGCGCGCACGCCGCCGACACCACACCGTCCAGGATCACCGGCATCCGCCGCACCGCCGCCTGGAGCAGGAACCCGGTCGTCGCCGCGATGTCCGCGCCGCCCACCGCCGCCAGCAGCTCCAGCTGGTCGCCCAGCACCGGCCGCGCCCGGCGCAGCGCGTCCCGGACGGCCGCGCACTTGCGCATCCACGCCAGGTCGTCGATGCCCGCGCCGCCCCGGCCGGTCACCACCGACGCGTCCGTGCCGCACAGCGCGGCGATCAGCGTGGACGCGGGCGTCGTGCCGCCGACGCTCAGGTCGCCCAGCACCACCAGGTCCGTCCCCGAGTCGGCCTCCTCGTCGGCGACGGCCATGCCGAGGCGTACCGCCCGCTCGGTCTCCTCCGGCGTGAGCGCGTCCTCGATGTCGATCCGGCCGCTGCCCCGCCGCACCCGATGGCGCACCACGTCCTCGGGCAGCAGTTCCGGGTCGCAGTCCAGACCCGCGTCGACCACCCGCACCGGCACGTTCAGCCGCCGCGCCAGCACGGCGACCGGGCTCGACCCGTCCAGCACCGCGCGGACCAGCGCGTGCGCCCCGCCCGCGGGCCGGCCCGACACGTCCAGCTCCGCGACCCCGTGGTCACCGGCGAACAGCACCACCCGCGGCCGCTCCACGGGCCGGACCGGCACGGCGCCCTGCGCGGCGGACAGCCACTCGCCCAGCTCGTCGAGGCGGCCGAGCGCACCGGGCGGGACGGCCAGCCGCTCCCGCCGTTCCTCGGCGTCCCGGCGCGTACCGCTGTCCGGGCGCTCGATCAGGTCGGAGAAGTCGTCGAGATTCACCCTGCTCATTCGCGGAACAGTACCGGGCGCGGGCGGAGGTCACCCGCGCAGGACGACGACCTGACCCGCCACCACCAGCAGCACCTGCTCGCACTCCTCCGCGAAGGCCGCGTTCAGCCGCCCCAGCTCGTCCCGGAAGCGCCGCCCCGCCGCGGTCTCCGGGACGACCCCGCCGCCCACCTCGTTGGTGACGGCGACCACCGTACGAGGCGTACCGCGCACCGCGTCCACCAGCTCCGCGACCCGCTGGCGCAGCGCGCTCTCGCCCGTGCGCAGCCAGACGTCGTCGTCCCAGGCGCCCACCCGGTCCATGGCGTCCGTCAGCCACAGCGACAGACAGTCGACGAGCAGCGCGGGCCCCTCCCGCCGGAGCAGCGGCACCAGCTCGCAGGTCTCCTCCGTGCGCCACGACCCGGGCCGCCGCTCCCGGTGCGCCCCCACCCGGGCCGCCCACTCCGGGTCCCCGTCCCGGGAACCGCCCGTCGCCACGTACACGACGTCCGGGAACGCCTCCAGGCGCCGCTCCGCCTCCAGCGACTTCCCCGACCGGGCGCCACCCGTCACCAGCGTGCGGCGCGGCACGGGCGGCGCGTCCCGGTACCCGCCCATCGTCAGCGACGTCCCGTCGGGCACCGCCCGCGCCCCGGCCGCCGCGAGCCGCCGGTCCAGCTCCCGCCCCGGCGGCACGTCGTGGTCCAGGTGCACGGCCAGCAGCTCGGTGTCCTCGTCGACCGCGCCGACCGCCCGCAGCCGCGCCAGGGCGTCCGGCCGCCCCACCACATCGGCGGCGACCACGTCGTACGGGCGCGCGGGCGGCGCCAGACCGGCGGGCGCGCCCCCGCGCGGCAGGTAGAGCAGCCGACGGCCCTCCAGCGAGGTCACCTCGTAGCCGGTGCCCGGCGCGTCCATCGGCACGGCCACCACCTTGTGCCCGCTGATCAGCGTCAGCTCCCGCCCGTCCGGGACGCGCCCGGCGGACGGCAGCCCGGCCGGCAGCTCCACGGCGGGCCCGTCGTGCGGGTGGGTGAGCAGGACCTGTCGTACGCCGGTGAGGCTGTGTCCCGCGCGGGCGGCCGCGAGGGCGGCCCCCGGGGTGAGGTCCAGGAGCAGCGCCCCGTCCACGAGCAGGGAGGTCGCGGCCCGCGCGTGCGCGCCCCGCGAGAGGGCGCACACGGCGCAGGGACAGTCGGGGCGGGGGAGCCCGAGGGGTGCACCGGTGCCGAGCAGAGTCAGTTCCACGTACTGATCCTCCCGCGAGCCCCGGCGCGGTGCGCGCCCGGCTACGCTGCGGGCAGGAAAAGAACACAGCTGGTGGGACGCGGGAGGTCGCGCATGGCATGGACGTGGCGGTTCGAGAAGTCCGACGGCACGGAGGTGGAGCCGGCGGTGACCCCTGAGGAGTTCCCGACCCAGGGCGACGCCGAATCCTGGATCGGCGAGAACTGGCGCGATCTCCTGGAGGGCGGCGCCGACCAGGTCGTCCTCTTCGAGGACACCACCAAGATCTACGGCCCCATGCCCCTGAACGCCGAGGAATGACACGGGGAAGGCGCCGCGCAACCGCCGCGGCGCCTTCGTCGTCCTTGGCACGCCCGGGGCGAGAGGTGCTACGCCTCGCCCAGCGTGACCGTCACCGACCGGGGTTTGCCCGCCCGCACGAACCGCACCGTCACCTTCGCCCCGGGCTTCTCCGACGCCAGCGCCTCCAGCAGCGAGGTGATCGTCGTGATCTGCTCACGGCCGACGCCCGTGATGATGTCCCCCACCCGCAGTCCCGCCCCGGCCGCCGCCCCGCCCGAAGCGAGCCGCTCCACGGCCACGCCCCCCGGCCGGTACGACGCGTCGAGCACCGTACGGCCGGTGATGCCGAGCGCCGCGCGCCCCGAGTCCCGTACCGTCCCGTACTTCACGATCTGCCCGGCCACCGTCCTCACCATGGACACCGGGATGGCGAAGCCGATCCCGGCCGCCGCGCCGCCGCCCAGCTGCGGGTCCGCCGCCGCGAGCGTGGGGATGCCGATGACCCGCCCCTCCAGGTCGACGAGCGCGCCCCCGCTGTTGCCGGGGTTGATCGGCGCGGACGTCTGGATCATGTTGCCGATCGTCGCGCCCGTACCGCCGTCGCGGTGGCTCTCGCTGACCGTGCGGCCGGTCGCCGAGACGATGCCCTGCGTGACGCTGCCGGACAGGCCGAGCGGGGAACCCATGGCGAGGACGATCTGCCCGACCTCCACCTCCGACGCGTCGCCGAACACCGCCGGCCGCACACCCTGCGGCGGCAGGCTGTCCAGCTTGATGACGGCGAGGTCCTGCTCCGGGTAGCTGGACACCAGCTTCGCCGTCAGCGGCTGCTCCCGGGTCGCCAGCGTCACGGTGAAGCTGCGCGCCGAACCCACGACGTGGGCGTTGGTGACGATGTGGCCCCGGCTGTCGTAGACGACGCCCGAGCCCAGACTCTCGCCGGCCTCGATCTGCACGACCGACGGCAGGACGTCCCTGACGACGTCCTGGTACCCGGCCGGCGGGCTCGGCGCCCGCGGGGGAGCGGCCGCCCGGGGCGGGGTCGCCGGGGCACGGACGTCCGCCACGGCGGGACCGCTCGGCGGGATCGCCGAGCACCCGGCGAGCAGGGCGGCCGTGGACACTCCGGCCAGGGCGGGGAGCAGCAGCGCGCGCGTGCGCGAGGCGAGGACGTCCATGTCCGGAGTATCCCTGTATGCCCCATACAGCGGCCCGCGCAGCGCGGCCGATCAGGGGGTGCCGGTCACGCGGCCGTCAGCCCCGCGCCCTGCGGCGGCCGTCAGCCCGCACCCGCAGCCGTCGTCAGCCCCGTACCCCGCACAGGTGCAGCAGCGCCGCCACCCGCCGGTACGGGTCCGTGCGCCCCGCGCGGTCCTCGGCGGCCAGCAGCCGCTCCAGCTCCTGCGCGGGCGGCAGGCCCTCGTCGTTGGGCACGTTGTCGGTGAAGACCCGCACCCCGTACCAGGCCTGGAGCGGCGCCGCGATCCCGGCGAGCGTCTCGGTCATCGCGTCGAGCCGGTCGGCCCGCGCCCGCAGCCCGAGGCGGTTGGTGTACGTGTCCGACTCGAACGCCGCCAGGGCCCCCGACCAGTCGCCGGCGAGCCCCGGCCGCATGGCCAGCGCGTCGGCGTTCCGCACGAGCAGCGACAGCAGCCCGCCGGGCGCCAGCATGCGGGCGAGGCCCGCGAGCATGGCGTCGGGCTCCTCCACGTACATGAGCACCCCGTGGCACAGCACCACGTCGAAGCTGCCCGGCAGGAAGTGCACGCCGGTCTCCCGGCCGTCGCCCTCGATGAGCCGGACGCGCTCGCGGATGCCGGCGGGCTCGGTCGCCAGCGCCTCGCGGGCGACCTTCAGCATCTCGGGGTCGGCCTCCAGGCCGGTGATCGTGTGGCCCGCCCGGGCCAGGCGCAGGGCCTGCGTGCCCTGGCCCATGCCCACGTCGAGTATCCGCAGTCGCTGGCCCACCGGGTAGCGGGCGGCTATCTGCTCGTCCAGCTGACGGGCGACCAGCTCCTGCCGGACGGTGTTGCGCAGCCCCCCGAGACCCTCCAGCCAGTCGGCCGACGCGCCGGCGAACCCGGGGAGTCCCGTGCTCAGGGCCGCTCTCCGCGTTTGACCTGCGGCTTGGGCAGCCGCAGCCGGCGCATCTGCAGCGTACGCATCAGGCCGTACGCCACGGCGCCCCGCTTGGGCTCGTTCGGGAAGCGCTGCTTGAGCTGCTTCTTCAGGCGGATCGCCAGACCGATGGAGTCGATGACGATCAGCACGATCACCGCCATCCAGAGGAGGAAGGCGATGTTCTGCAACTGCCCCACCTGGATCATGGACATCACCAGGATGACCACGGCCAGCGGCAGGAACAGCTCCGCGACGAAGAAGCGCGAGTCCACGAAGTCCCGCACGAAGCGGCGGACCGGACCCTTGTCACGGGCGGGCAGATAACGCTCGTCCCCACTGGCCAGCGCCTCGCGCTGGCGCGCCAGGTCGGCCCGGCGCGCCTCCCGCTGGCGGCGCATGGCCTCCTTGCGGTCGAGCGGCGGGGACACCGCACGGCGCCGCTGGGTCTGGGCCTCATTCCGCTTGGGAGTGGGCCTGCCCTTGGGGGCCTGCGGGTCGCGGGGCTGCTTGGAGAGGTCCGCCGTCACCTTCTCGGTGGGGGCCTTCTCATCCTTCGAACGGCTACGGAACACAAAGCCCAAGGGTACGGGGTAATCGAAAGGTGCGGGACCTTCGGTCCCTCCTTGCAAGGGCGGTGGTGGGAGACGGGCGGGCATGGACCCCAGCCCGGTGGGGAACGATCCGGCAACGGCCTGCGTCCCCAGTGACGTGTCACGGACACACTTCCCCGACGGACGTCTACTCCCTGGGCCGGATCCAGGGGCGTGCGCAGTCGTTCTTGGGGAGGAGCGCATCGGCGCTCGAACAGTGCGGTAATGGAAGCAGGGCCCGTACTGTGGGTTCTGTCGGAGTGCTGCAGCCGAGTCGGTCAGAAGGGGGCGCGCGAAGCCCATGAGCGGTGTGATGAAGCGTATGGGGATGATCTTCCGCGCGAAGGCGAACAAGGCCCTGGACCGGGCCGAGGACCCGCGCGAGACCCTCGATTACTCGTACCAGAAGCAGCTGGAGCTGCTGCAGAAGGTGCGCCGCGGTGTCGCCGACGTGGCGACCTCGCGCAAGCGGCTCGAGCTCCAGCTGAACCAGCTGCAGAGCCAGTCCGCCAAGCTGGAGGACCAGGGCCGCAAGGCGCTGGCGCTGGGCCGCGAGGACCTGGCGCGCGAGGCGCTGTCCCGCCGCGCCGCGCTCCAGCAGCAGGTCACGGACCTGGAGACGCAGCACCAGACCCTCCAGGGCGAGGAGGAGAAGCTCACGCTCGCCGCGCAGCGCCTCCAGGCCAAGGTCGACGCCTTCCGTACGCGGAAGGAGACCATCAAGGCCACGTACACGGCGGCCCAGGCGCAGACCCGTATCGCCGAGTCGTTCTCCGGGATCTCGGAGGAGATGAGCGACGTCGGCGTGGCCATCCAGCGAGCCGAGGACAAGACCGCCCAGCTCCAGGCGCGGGCCGGGGCGATCGACGAGCTGCTGGCGTCCGGCGCCCTGGACGACCAGTCGGGCCTCGCCAAGGACGACATCCAGGCCGAGCTGGACCGGCTGTCGGGCGGTACGGACGTGGAGCTGGAGCTCCAGCGCATGAAGGCCGAGCTGGCGGGCGGCACCACCCCGCAGCAGGCCATCGAGGGCGGCAACGGCACGCAGCAGCAGAACGGGTCCCAGCAGCAGTCCCACCCGAGGTTCGACAAGCAGTAACCGACCGCAAAGGACGCGCGTCATGATCGTAAGGATCATGGGGGAGGGCCAGGTGGAAGTGGCCGACCGCCACTTCCCCGAACTGGACAAGCTCGACGACGAGCTGCTCGCCGAGGTGCAGAGCGGCGACGGCGCCGGATTCCGCCGCACCCTCCACGCGCTCCTGGACAAGGTCCGGGAACTGGGCGAGCCGCTCCCGGACGACTCCCTGGAGCCGTCCGAACTGATCCTCCCGGCACCCGACGCCACCCTCGACGAGGTCCGCGAGCTCCTCGCATCCGCGGAACCGGACACGGGCCTGATCCCGCCGGTGTGAAGCCGGCCCCTCCGGCGTTCGGGGAACGGGGGTTCGGGGCGACGCCGAATCCGGGAAGGCCGGGGTGGGGAAGGACCCGGCCCCCGGGAGGCACCCCTGCCGGGCCGGGGACGGAGCGGCGAGCGGATACGCTCGCGTGTCGTGAGTTCCCTCGCCGACGTGCCCGTGCAGGTGCTCGTGCGCTGCCGCGACTGGCTGCGGGCGCATCCCCTCGCCGCCGACGCCCTCCTCGCGCTCGCCGTGCTGACGGCGATGGTCGTGGGGTCGTTCGCCGACCCGCACGGCGGCCGCGACGGGCCCACGTTCGGCACTCGCACCCCCGGGCCCAGCAGCGTCGTGCTGATGCTGCTCGGGGCCGCGGCCCTCGTTCGGCGGCGCCGCGCCCCGCTCGCCGTCCTCGGCTTCACCAGCGCGGTCACCGTCGCCGAGCTGGTCGCCGGCGATCCGCCCGCGCCCGTCGCGATGAGCGCCGTCATCGCGCTCTACACCGTCGCCTCGCGCACCGACCGGCCCACCACGTGGCGCGTCGGCCTGGCCACCATGACCGTGCTGACGGCCACCGCCATGTCCTTCGGCTCCGCCCCCTGGTACACGCAGCAGAACGTCGGCATCTTCGCCTGGACCGGCATGGCGGCCGCCGCGGGCGACGCCGTCCGCAGCCGCCGCGCGTTCGTCGACGCCATACGGGAGCGCGCCGAGCGGGCCGAACGCACCCGGGAGGAGGAGGCCCGCCGCCGGGTCGCCGAGGAGCGCCTGCGCATCGCCCGCGACCTGCACGACGTCGTCGCCCACCACATCGCCCTCGTCAACGTCCAGGCCGGCGTGGCCGCCCACGTCATGGACCGGCGCCCCGACCAGGCCAAGGAGGCGCTGGCCCATGTGCGCGAGGCCAGCCGCTCCGCCCTGGACGAGCTGCGGGCCACGGTCGGCCTCCTCCGCCAGTCCGGCGACCCGGAGGCCCCCACCGAACCCGCCCCGGGGCTCGCCGTGCTGGACGACCTGCTGGACACGTTCCGCAACGCGGGCCTGCCCGTGGAGGTGGCCCGCACCGACGGGGACGACCACCTTCCGGCGGCCGTCGACCTCGCCGCGTACCGGATCATCCAGGAGGCGCTGACGAACGTCCGCAAGCACGCCGGCCCCGGCGTCCACGCCGAGGTGAGCGTCGTACGGGTCGGCCGCACCATCGAGGTCACCGTCCTGGACGACGGCGGCACCGGCGCACCTTCCGCGAGCCCGGAGGAGGCCCCCGCGCCGGGCGGGCACGGGCTGGTCGGCATGCGCGAGCGCGTCACCGCCCTCGGCGGCGCCCTCACCACCGGCCCCCGCTACGGCGGCGGCTTCCGCGTGCAGGCGATACTGCCCCTCACCGCACGCACCAGGGAGGACCCGGCCACATGACGACGGAACCGACAGGACCGGCTGAACCGGCCGCGCCGACCGGGCCGATCAAGGTGCTGCTCGCCGACGACCAGGCCCTCCTCCGCAGCGCGTTCCGCGTCCTGGTCGACTCCGAGCCCGACATGGAGGTCGTGGGCGAGGCCGCCGACGGCGCCGAGGCCCTCGCCCTGGCCCGGACCACCGCCCCGGACGTCGTCCTCATGGACATCCGCATGCCCGGCACCGACGGACTCGCCGCCACCCGCGCGATCAGCGCCGACCCGGCGCTCGACGGCGTGCGCGTGGTCATGCTGACCACCTTCGAGGTCGACGAGTACGTCGTCCAGTCGCTGCGCGCGGGCGCCTCCGGCTTCCTCGGCAAGGGCGCCGAACCGGACGAACTCCTCAGCGCCATCCGGATCGCCGCCGCGGGCGAGGCGCTGCTCTCGCCCGCGGCGACCAAGGGCCTCATCGCCAGGTTCCTCGCACAGAGCGGCGGTTCCGCGCCGGACGCGGACTCCGGCGCGTACGCGGAACGCCTCGCCGCCCTGACCGTCCGCGAGCGCGAGGTGCTGGTGCACGTGGCCGGCGGACTCTCCAACGACGAGATCGCCGAGCGGCTGGAGGTCAGCCCGCTCACCGTCAAGACCCATGTCAACCGGACCATGGCCAAGCTGGGCGCCCGCGACCGGGCCCAGCTCGTGGTCGTCGCGTACGAGTCGGGGCTGGTACGTCCAAGGGTGGACTGAGGCGCGGGTTCCGCGTACTCCAGGCGCGGTACGCCCGGCGCCAGAACGGGACCTGGGGCCGACGGATCGCCCCCTTCCCATGGCTGATCGTGAGAGGGCCACCCCCTCCCCACGCCGACGCCACGGAAGAGAGACCGAGACCCCATGTCCTGGCTGTCCCGATTCAGCCTCGCGCAACGGGCCCTGATAGGGCTGATGTCGATCGTCGCGATCGTCTTCGGTGCCATCGCGGTGCCCCAGCTCAAGCAGCAGCTGCTGCCCTCCATCGAACTGCCCATGGTGTCGGTCCTCGCGCCCTACCAGGGCGCCCCGCCGGACGTCGTCGAGAAGCAGGTCGTCGAGCCGCTCGAGAACGCCCTCGAAAGCGTCGACGGCATCAAGGGCATCACCTCCACGGCCGGCGAGGGCAACGCCCTGATCATGGCCACCTTCGACTACGGCGACCAGTCCACCAAGCAGCTCGTCGCCGACGTCCAGCAGGCCGTGAACCGGGCCCGCGTCCAGCTGCCCGACACCGTGGACCCGCAGGTGGTCGCCGGTTCGACCGACGACATGCCGACCGTCGTGCTCGCCGCGTCCGCCGGCAGCGACCAGCAGGCGCTGGCCGCCAGGCTGGAGCGGACCGTCGTCCCCGCCCTGGAGGACATCGAGGGCGTCGGCCGCGTCTCCGTCCAGGGCGTCCAGGACCTCCAGGTGTCCGTCACGCCCGACGCGCGGAAGCTCGCCGCCGCCGGGCTCACCACGATGGACCTGGCCGAGGCGCTGAAGTCGGGCGGCGCCACGGTCCCCGCCGGCTCCTTCTCCGAGGGCGGCAAGAGCCGCACCGTCCAGGTCGGCGGCGGCCTCACCTCGCTGCGGCAGATCGAGGACCTGCGGATCGCCCCGGCCGTCCCAGGCCCCGGCGAGAAGGCCGTACGCCTCGGCGACATCGCCACCGTGAAGCAGGAGGAGTCCGCCCGGGTCTCGCTGACCCGCACCAACGGCAGGCCCAGCCTCGCCGTGATGGCCACCATGGACAAGGACGGCAGCGCCGTCGCCATCTCCGAGGCCGTCGAGGGGAAGCTGCCCGACCTGCGCCGCGACCTCGGCGCCGGCGCCGAGCTGACGGTCGTGTCCGACCAGGGCCCGGCCGTCGCCAAGTCGATATCCGGCCTCACCACCGAGGGCGCGCTCGGCCTGGCCTTCGCGGTCCTCGTCATCCTCGTCTTCCTGACGTCGATCCGCTCCACGCTGGTGACCGCGGTCTCCATCCCGCTGTCCGTCGTGCTCGCGCTGATCGTGCTGTGGACCCGCGACCTGTCGCTGAACATGCTGACGCTCGGCGCGCTGACCATCGCCGTCGGCCGGGTCGTCGACGACTCGATCGTCGTCCTGGAGAACATCAAGCGGCACCTCGGCTACGGCGAGGAGCGGCAGACGGCCATCCTCACGGCCGTGCGCGAGGTGGCCGGCGCGGTCACCTCCTCCACGCTCACCACGGTCGCCGTGTTCCTGCCGATCGGCCTGGTCGGCGGAATGGTCGGGGAGCTGTTCGGCTCGTTCTCGCTGACCGTCACGGCGGCGCTGCTCGCCTCGCTGCTGGTCTCCCTGACGGTGGTCCCGGTCCTTTCGTACTGGTTCCTGCGCGCCCCCAAGGGCACGTCGGCGGACCCGGACGAGGCGCGGCGCGCGGCCGAGGAGAAGGAGGCCCGCAGCCTCCTGCAGCGGATGTACGTGCCGGTGCTGCGGTTCGCGACGCGCCGCCGCCTCACCAGCCTGGCCCTCGCGGTCGTCGTCCTCATCGGCACGTTCGGCATGGCGCCGCTGCTGAAGACGAACTTCTTCGACCCGGGCGAGCAGAGCGTCCTGTCCATCAAGCAGAAGCTCGCCCCGGGCACCGCCCTGGACGCCTCCGACGCGGCCGCGAAGAAGGTCGAGAAGGTCCTCGCCTCGATCGACGACGTGGAGGCCTACCAGGTCACCGTCGGCTCGTCCGGCTTCATGGCCGCCTTCGGCGGCGGCACGGGCGCCAACCAGGCCTCGTACCAGGTGCGGCTGAAGGAGTCCGCGTCGTACGAGAAGGTCCGTGACCGCATCGACGAGGAGCTGCGCCGGCTCGACGGCATCGGCGACACCACCATCGCGGCCGGCGACGGCTTCGCCAACCAGGACCTCAGCGTCGTCGTCAAGGCGGCCGACGCCGAGACCCTGCGCAAGGCGTCCGAGGCGGTACGGGCGGAGGTCGCCCGCGTCGACGACGTCACCGACGTGCAGAGCGACCTGTCGCAGTCGGTGCCCCGCATCTCCGTCAAGGCCACCGCGAAGGCGGCCGACGCCGGGTTCACCGACGCCACCCTCGGCATGGCCGTCGCCCAGGCGGTGCGCGGCACCCCGGCCGGCACGGCGATCCTGGACGACACCGAGCGCAGCGTGGTCATCACCTCCGCTGCCCCGGCCCGCACCCTGGACCAGTTGCGCGCCCTGCCGCTCGGCCCGGTGAAGCTGGGCGACATCGCCGAGGTGAAGCTGGTGCCCGGGCCGGTGTCCATGACCCGTATCGACGGCTCGCGCGCCGCCACCATCACGGCGAAGCCGACGGGTGACAACACCGGCGCGGTGAGCGCCACGCTCCAGTCGAAGATCAACGCCCTGGACCTGCCGGCGGGCGCGACCGCCTCGATCGGCGGGGTCTCGCAGGACCAGGAGGAGGCGTTCGGCAGCCTCGGCCTGGCCATGCTGGCGGCGATCGCGATCGTGTTCATGCTGCTGGTGGCCACCTTCCGGAGCCTCGTCCAGCCGCTGATCCTGCTGGTGTCGATCCCGTTCGCGGCGACCGGCGCGATCGGCCTGCTGATCGCCACCGGCACCGCGATGGGCGTCCCGGCGCTGATCGGCATGCTGATGCTGATCGGCATCGTGGTGACGAACGCGATCGTGCTGATCGACCTGATCAACCAGTACCGCGCCCAGGGCCTCGGCGTGATCGAGGCGGTCGTCGAGGGCGGCCGCCACCGGCTGCGCCCGATCCTGATGACCGCGCTCGCCACGATCTGCGCCCTGATCCCGATGGCCCTCGGCATCACGGGCGAGGGCGGCTTCATCGCCCAGCCGCTGGCGGTGGTCGTCATCGGCGGCCTGATCAGCTCGACCCTGCTGACCCTGCTCCTGGTCCCGACGCTGTACGCCATGATCGAACTCCGCAAGGAACGACGCGCGGCCAGGCGCGCGGCCAAGCGCGCACCGACTGCCCCGGCGGAGTCCCCGGCGCCCCGTGCCCCCCAGGAGGCGGCCACGCCGTAACGAAAAGGAGGGGCGCCCCCAGAAGGGGGGCGCCCCTCACGCTTGGTGCGCGGTCTTACGGCAGCGCCAGCATCCGCTCCAGCGCCAGCTTCGCGAAGCTCTCCGTCTCCCGGTCCACCTCGATGCGGTTGACCAGGTTCCCCTCCGCCAGCGACTCCAGCGCCCACACCAGGTGCGGCAGGTCGATGCGGTTCATCGTGGAGCAGAAGCAGACCGTGCGGTCGAGGAACACGATCTCCTTGCCCTCGCTCGCGAAACGGTTCGCCAGCCGCTTGACCAGGTTCAGCTCCGTGCCGATCGCCCACTTGGAGCCGGCCGGCGCGGCCTCCAGGGTCTTGATGATGTACTCGGTCGACCCCACGTAGTCCGCGGCCGCCACGACCTCGTGCCTGCACTCGGGGTGGACGAGGACGTTCACGCCCGGGATCCGCTCGCGTACCTCGTTGACGGAGTCCAGCGAGAACCGGCCGTGCACGGAGCAGTGGCCCCGCCACAGGATCATCTTCGCGGCACGCAGCTGGTCGGCGGTGAGGCCGCCGTTCGGCTTGTGCGGGTTGTAGACCACGCAGTCGTCCAGCGACATGCCCATGTCGCGGACGGCGGTGTTGCGGCCCAGGTGCTGGTCCGGCAGGAAGAGGACCTTCTCGCCCTGCTCGAAGGCCCACTCCAGCGCGCGCTTGGCGTTGGACGAGGTGCAGATCGTGCCGCCGTGCTTGCCGGTGAAGGCCTTGATGTCGGCGGAGGAGTTCATGTACGAGACCGGGACGGTCGCCTCCGCGACGCCCGCCTCCGTCAGCACGTCCCAGCACTCCGCGACCTGCTCGGCCGTGGCCATGTCGGCCATCGAGCAGCCCGCGGCCAGGTCCGGCAGGACGACCTTCTGGTCGTCGCTGGTGAGGATGTCCGCCGACTCGGCCATGAAGTGCACACCGCAGAAGACGATGTACTCCGCCTCCGGCCTGGCCGCGGCGTCCCGGGCGAGCTTGAAGGAGTCGCCGGTCACGTCCGCGAACTGGATGACCTCGTCGCGCTGGTAGTGGTGGCCGAGGACGAAGACCTTGTCCCCGAGCTTCTCCTTGGCCGCACGGGCGCGCGCCACCAGGTCCGGGTCGGACGGCGAGGGCAGGTCGCCGGGGCACTCGACGCCGCGCTCGCTCTTGGGGTCGGCCTCGCGGCCGAGCAGCAGCAGGGCGAGCGGCGTCGGCTGGACGTCCAGGGGCTGGGCGGTGGTCACGTCACGCACCCTTTCTTCTGAGCCTTTTCGTCTAATTGACGCTATCTATCATAACCGGTTCACGTCACTTTGACGATGTCCATAGTGTCGATGTGACGAATTCGCCTTCCACAGGTCGGTGCTTGCCCCTTCGGCGGTGTGCGAGCATGAAAGGGAAACGACGAACACGAGGCCCGGAATGAATCCGCGGCCCCGCAGGTTGCAACCGTCGGCAAGCAGTCTCCGTACAACCCGGGAGAGAAGCAGATGTCCGTATCGGACGAGAAGACCACTGTCAGCGACGGCATCCTCCTGTCGGACGCCGCCGCGGCCAAGGTCAAGGCCCTGCTCGACCAGGAAGGCCGCGACGACCTGGCGCTGCGCGTCGCCGTTCAGCCCGGTGGCTGCTCGGGCCTGCGGTACCAGCTCTTCTTCGACGAGCGCTCGCTCGACGGTGACGTCGTCAAGGACTTCGGCGGCGTCAAGGTCGTCACCGACCGCATGAGCGCCCCCTACCTCGGCGGCGCCTCCATCGACTTCGTCGACACGATCGAGAAGCAGGGCTTCACCATCGACAACCCGAACGCCACGGGCTCCTGCGCCTGCGGCGACTCGTTCAGCTGACAGGCTGACGACGCTGACGGGGTGACGAAGGCGGCGGCCACCCGGACCACAGGTCCGAGGGCCGCCGCCTTCGTCGTGCCCGCACCCGCCGGCGGGCCGGGCCGCTACGTGCGCGGGACCGGCTTGCCCGTCACCGCGTCCACCACCGCGCGGTCGCCCAGCGGCTGCTCCAGCGTCACGGTCGCGGTCAGCGGGACGGCGATCAGGATGCAGACGCGTCCCGGCTCGATCGGCGTGTCGTACAGCCGCAGCCGCACCCGCGTGGCGCTCTCCTCCTCGACCCGCACGACGTACCGGCTGCACACCCCGCCGGTGAAGCCCACCTTGAGCTGCCGGTCCGACGCCCGGTAGCTCTCCAGCCGCAGGTGCGACTGCTGGTCCGGGTCGGGCGCCAGCACGTCCAGCGGCACCGCCGGGTAGCTGAACCGGTACGGCCGGCCGTCCCGCTCGCCCTCGAACAGCCAGGCCGGCACGAGCGCCGGCTGGTTCCGCTCCGGGTACGAGGCCAGCCCGAACCGCGCCGAGTGGATCGTCACCCTCTCCTTCACGGGCTTGGTGGCACCCGGCGACTCGTCGCACGGCCCGCCCGGGTCCGTCCCCGTACCCGGCCCCACCGAGCCCTCGCCCTGCGCGATGGCGCCGCCGTCCAGCGGCACCGGCGACGCGCACCCGCCGGTCCCGCCGCGCGTGACCGCCACCGACGAGTTCAGCTCCTCCACCGCCTGCTCGGCGCTGATCACCGGATACTCGGCGCCCCGCACCGGAGCCAGCACCCGGCCGCTCGCGCCCACCACCTGACCGTCGGGCGCGACCCGGACGTCCGTCGACCACGCCATCGTGGGCAGCCGGCCCACCACCGGATCGGCACTCACCACCCGCAGCGCGTCCATCAGCTCCGCGGCGTGCACGGGCGCGGCCCCGAGACCGAGCGCCTTCAGTACGGGAGCGGCGGCCTTCTTCGCGGCCTCCTCGCCCACCGGCTTGCCCCGCGTGTACCCGCCGGGGCAGTCCTTGCTCTTCGGGCAGCTGTCGCTCACCGGCCCGGCCGCCGAGTACCGCCACTCGCCGGGCGCCGCAGCCAGCACCGTCAGGGACGGCCCGGTGCCGTCCTTCTCCGGGCCGACGCGCCACTCGATGCCCTCCTTGCGCGGCGTCCCCGCCACACCGAGCGCCTCGGCCAGCCGCGACACGTCCGCGGCCGTCACCACGCCCCGGTGCCGGTAGGTGTACGCCTTGTCCGGGCCGTCCGGCAGTGAGCCCGTCACCCGGTACGTGCCGTCGTTCGGGTCCGGCTCGCCCGGGGCGATCCCCGGCCCCGTACCGCCGGGTACCGGGGGCGTCGTACCGCGCGCGTCCGACGCCGCGGTGCGGGCGGACCCGTCCCGGCCGTCGTCCGAGGCGGCGACCGCCCAGTAGGTGCCGCCCCCGGCGAGCAGCACGGCCGCCGCCACCGAAGCGACGACCAGCGGTGAACGCCGCCGGCGCGGACCTGCGTCTATGGGCTCCGTCTCGCTCACCGGATCGCTCCTTCGTCAGTCCTACCCCTGTCGTATCCCCTCTTGACGGGAGACACCGTTGGGACGGACCGGACGGGCGGGCGGTTCCCCCGGCCGGGCCAGAGCCGCAGCCGCTCTACACGCCGTACTCGGCCGTGGCGTCGATCAGCCGCGCCGAGGACACCGGCACCACCACACCGTGGATCAGAGCCGGCGACACGGGAGCGGGCGCGTCCGCCGCCGGAACCGCCCAGTGCGGGGCCATCCGCGCGGAGTCCCCGCGCAGCTCGGCCAGGGTGAACTCGGGCTCCCGCCGCTCGTACGGCGCCATGGCGTTCGACATACCGGCACCGTACGCACGGCCAAGCGGAAGGAGAAAGACCTACTTAAGGGTAGTTTCCACTGTTCTCCGCGTGCCGTTCGACCCGGTAGCGTGAACTGTCAACCGCCGACCTCCCCGCAGGAGCTCTCAGCCGTGCGTATCGCAGTCACCGGCTCCATCGCCACCGACCACCTGATGACCTTCCCCGGCCGATTCGCCGACCAGCTCGTCGCCGATCAGCTGCACACGGTCTCCCTCTCCTTCCTCGTCGACAACCTCGACGTCCGCAGGGGAGGGGTCGGTGCCAACATCTGCTTCGGCATGGGACAGCTCGGTGCCCGGCCGATCCTCGTCGGCGCGGCCGGCTCCGACTTCCACGAGTACCGCGCCTGGCTCGACCGGCACGGCGTGGACACCGGCTCCGTGCGGATCTCCGAGGTCCTGCACACCGCCCGCTTCGTGTGCACCACCGACGCCGACCACAACCAGATCGGCTCCTTCTACACCGGCGCCATGAGCGAGGCCCGCCTCATCGAGCTGAAGGCCGTCGCCGACCGGGTCGGCGGCCTCGACCTCGTCCTGATCGGCGCCGACGACCCCGAGGCGATGCTGCGCCACACCGAGGAGTGCAAGAGCCGCGGGATCCCCTTCGCGGCCGACTTCTCGCAGCAGATCGCGCGGATGGACGGCGACGAGATCCGCACCCTCCTGGAGGGCGCGACCTACCTCTTCTCCAACGAGTACGAGAAGGGCCTCATCGAGACCAAGACCGGCTGGACCGACGAGGAGATCCTCGCCCGCGTCGGCCACCGCGTCACCACCCTCGGCGCCCGCGGCGTGCGCATCGAGCGCGTCGGCGAGCCGGCCCTCGAGGTCGGCTGCCCCGAGGAGGACGCCAAGGTCGACCCGACCGGCGTCGGCGACGCGTTCCGCGCCGGCTTCCTCTCCGGCCTTTCCTGGGGCGTCGGCCTGGAGCGCGCCGCCCAGGTCGGCTGCATGCTCGCCACCCTGGTGATCGAGACCCTCGGCACCCAGGAGTACACCCTGCGCCGCGCCCACTTCATGGAGCGCTTCACCAAGGCGTACGGCGACGAGGCCGCCGCCGAGGTCCAGAAGCACCTGCCGTAGGGCGACCCGTCACGACAGCCGGCGGACCACATAGGCCGCGCCCCGGTCCGCCGGCTCCTCGCCCACGTACTCCTGGCCCCGCATCTCGCACCAGGCCGGGATGTCCAGCCGCGCCGCCTCGTCGTCGGCGAGCACCCGCACCGTCCCGCCGACCGGCACGTCGCCGATGACCTTCGCCAGCTCGATCACCGGGATCGGGCAGCGCCGCCCGAGCGCGTCCACCACCAGCGTCCCCGCGCCCTCCGGGGTCGCCAGCGGCCCGGGCCCCGGCGCGCCCAGCTGCTCCCGCACGCCCGCCACCACGCCCGGCAGTACCTCCAGGAACCGCTCCACGTCCGCCTCCGCCGCTCCCATCGGCAGCGACACCCGGACGTTGCCCTCCGACAGCACGCCCATGGCGCGCAGCACATGGCTGGGCGTCAGCGTCGAACTCGTACAGGACGAACCGGACGACACGGAGAAACCGGCCCGGTCCAGCTCGTGCAGCAGCGTCTCGCCCTCGACATAGAGGCACGAGAAGGTCACCAGGTGCGGAAGCCGCCGCACCGGATCCCCGACCACCTCCACGTCCGGCACCAACTGTGGCACCCGCGCCCGGATCCGGTCCACCAGTTCCCGCAGCCGCGCCGCCTCCCGGGCCGCCTCCGCCCGTACGGCACGCAGGGAGGCCGCCGCGGCCACGATGCCCGGAATGTTCTCGAAGCCGGCCGCCCGCCCCGACTCCCGCTCGTCCGCGGGCCCTTGGGAGGCGAACCGCACACCCTTCCGCACGGCCAGCAGCCCCACCCCGGCAGGGCCGCCCCACTTGTGGGCGCTCGCCGCCAGCAGCGACCAGTCACCGGCCACCGCCTCCCAGCCCAGCGACTGCGCGGCGTCCACCAGCAGCGGCACCCCCGCGGTCCGGCACGCCTCCGCCACCTCGGCCACCGGTTGCACCACCCCCACCTCGTGGTTGGCGGACTGCAGACATGCCAGCGCGGTGTCCCCGCGCAGCACGGCGGCGTACGCCTCCGGGGCGACCGCCCCGGACCGCTCCACGGCCACCTCGGTCACCGTCCCGCCACCCGCCTCGTGCGCGGCGGCCGCGTGCAGCACCGACGAGTGCTCCACGGCCGACACCACCAGGTGCCGCCCGGCGCGCCGCCGCCCGGCGAGCGCCCCGGCGATACCCGAATGCACCGCGTGTGTCCCCGATGGAGTGAACGTCAGCTCGTCGGGCCGGCACCCCACCGCCTCGGCCGCGGCCTCCCGGGAGGCGTCCAGCAGCATGCGCGCCCGCCGCCCCTCCCGGTACAGCCGGGCGGGGTCGGCCCACCCCTCGTCGAGCGAGGCCTGGAGCGCCTGCCGGGCGACGGGATGCAGGGGCGCTGAGGAAGCGACGTCGAAATACACCACGTGGCCACGCTAACGCCGTTGGGCCCGTTCGCGGGCGCCGCCCACCCCCCTTCCGCGCCGGCGCCCGGGACCCGCCCACGGGCCTTCCCACCTGCGCAACCAACCCGAAAGAGGGGCGCGGCGGCGCGTTGGGCACCCTCCCCGCGCGACGCCAAATAGCGTCCAGTAGGGTTTGGTCCGCATAAACATCCAAACCCCTGCCCGCGTCAGGGCGGCGACCGACCAGCGAGACGGCCGCAGCCGACCCCGCGGGCGAGACTCTCGGGAAGGCGCTACGTGAGTCCCAACGGCTCCGACCGCTCGTCGCGGCGCCCGATGCGGCGGAAGCTGCCGCAGGTGCTGACTGCGGGCCTGATCCTGGCCACCGCCACCGGTTGCTCGTACAGCTGGAAGGATTTCCCCCGCCTCGGTATGCCCACCCCGGTGACGGAGGAGGCTCCTCGGATCCTCTCCCTCTGGCAGGGCTCGTGGGCGGCGGCCCTCGTCGTGGGCGTGCTGGTCTGGGGACTGATCCTCTGGGCGGTCATCTTCCACCGGCGCAGCCGCACGAAGGTGGAGGTTCCCCACCAGACCCGGTACAACATGCCCATCGAGGCCCTGTACACGGTGACCCCGCTCCTCATCGTCTCGGTGCTCTTCTACTTCACCGCGCGCGATGAGTCCAAGCTCCTCGCCATGTCCGAGAAGCCGACCCACACCATCAACGTGGTGGGTTACCAGTGGAGCTGGGGCTTCAACTACATCGAGAACGTCGACGGCGACGCCGCCACCGGGGCCAAGGCCCCCAAGGAGCTCGCCGCCATCCCGGACCGGTGGCAGAAGCAGTTCCCGGCGGGTGCCGAGGGCGTCTACGACGCGGGCATCCCGGGAACGCGCAACCCCCAGACCGGCAACCCGGGCCCGACCCTGTGGCTGCCGAAGGGCGAGAAGGTCCGGTTCGTCCTGACCTCTCGTGATGTCATCCACTCCTTCTGGGTCGTCCCCTTCCTGTTCAAGCAGGACGTCATCCCGGGCCACACCAACGCCTTCGAGGTGACCCCCACCGAGGAGGGCACCTTCCTGGGCAAGTGCGCCGAGCTCTGCGGCGTCGACCACTCCCGGATGCTCTTCAACGTCAAGGTGGTCTCCCCGGAGCGCTACCAGCAGCACCTGAAGGAGCTGGCCGAGAAGGGGCAGACCGGCTTCATCCCGTCGGGCATTGAGCAGACGGACCCGGCCAGGAACGCGGAGAGTAACCAACTGTGAGCATCCTCAACGAACCTCAGGGTGCCGCCGAGGCAGCTGACGGCTCGAAGGAGCCGTACGAGAACGAGCTGCCGGTACGGCGAAAGCAGCCCGGCAACGTCGTCGTCAAGTGGCTGACCACCACCGACCACAAGACGATCGGCACGCTCTACATCGTCACGTCCTTCGCGTTCTTCTGCGTGGGTGGCCTCATCGCGCTCCTCATGCGCGCGGAGCTGGCCCGCCCGGGCACGCAGATCATGTCGAACGAGCAGTTCAACCAGGCCTTCACCATGCACGGCCTGATCATGCTGCTGATGTTCGCGACGCCGCTCTTCGCCGGCTTCGCGAACTGGATCATGCCGCTCCAGATCGGCGCGCCCGACGTGGCGTTCCCGCGGCTGAACATGTTCGCCTACTGGCTGTACCTCTTCGGCTCCGTCATGGCGGCGGCCTCGTTCCTCACCCCGGGCGGCGCGCCCGACTTCGGCTGGTTCATGTACGTCCCGCTGTCGGACGCCGTGCACTCGCCCAACATCGGCGCCGACATGGCCATCATGGGTCTGGCCCTGTCCGGTTTCGGTACGATCCTCGGCTCGGTCAACTTCATCACCACGATCATCTGCATGCGTGCGCCTGGCATGACGATGTTCCGGATGCCGATCTTCACGTGGAACGTGCTGCTGACCGCCCTGCTGGCGATCATCGTCTTCCCGGTCCTGGCCGCCGCGCTCTTCGCGCTGGAGATGGACCGCAAGTTCGGTTCGCACATCTTCGATCCGGCCAACGGTGGCGCGCTGCTGTGGCAGCACCTCTTCTGGTTCTTCGGCCACCCCGAGGTGTACATCATCGCCCTGCCGTTCTTCGGCATCATCTCCGAGATCATCCCGGTCTTCAGCCGCAAGCCGATGTTCGGCTACATCGGCCTGATCGCCGCGACGATCGCGATCGCGGGTCTGTCCGTGACGGTGTGGGCGCACCACATGTACGTCACCGGCGGTGTGCTCCTGCCGTTCTTCTCCTTCATGACCTTCCTGATCGCGGTCCCGACCGGTGTGAAGTTCTTCAACTGGATCGGCACCATGTGGAAGGGCTCGCTGTCCTTCGAGACGCCGATGCTCTGGACGATCGGCTTCCTGGTCACGTTCACCTTCGGTGGTCTGACCGGCGTCATCCTGGCCTCGCCCCCGATGGACTTCCACATCTCCGACACGTACTTCGTCGTCGCGCACTTCCACTACGTCGTCTTCGGCACCGTGGTCTTCGCGATGTTCGCCGGATTCCACTTCTGGTGGCCGAAGTTCACCGGCAAGATGCTGGACGAGCGCCTCGGCAAGATCACCTTCTGGACGCTGTTCATCGGCTTCCACGGCACGTTCCTCGTCCAGCACTGGCTGGGTGCCGAGGGCATGCCGCGCCGCTACGCGGACTACCTCGCCGCTGACGGCTTCACCGCGCTGAACATGGTCTCCTCGATCAGCTCGTTCCTGCTCGGCATGTCGCTGCTGCCGTTCTTCTACAACGTCTGGAAGACCGCCAAGTACGGCAAGAAGATCGAGGTCGACGACCCGTGGGGCTACGGCCGCTCGCTGGAGTGGGCCACGTCCTGCCCGCCGCCGCGCCACAACTTCCTCACGCTGCCGCGTATTCGCTCCGAATCCCCGGCGTTCGACCTGCACCACCCGGAGATCGCTGCTCTCGACCAGCTCGAGAACAAGGGATATGAGGCAGCCGCGCTCGTCGGTGGCAAGGAGGCCGGCAAGTGAAGATCCAGGGCAAGATGTTCATCTGGCTGAGCGTCTTCGTACTCGCCATGGCCGTCCTGTACGGCTGGTGGTCGAAGGAGCCGGTCGGCACCACGGCGCTCTTCCTGACGTTCGGCCTGACGATCATGATCGGCTACTACCTGGCCTTCACGGCCAGGCGCGTGGACGCCATGGCGCAGGACGACAAGGAGGCCGACGTCGCGGACGAGGCCGGTGAACTCGGCTTCTTCTCCCCGCACAGCTGGCAGCCGCTCTCCCTCGCGCTCGGTGGAGCCTTCGCCTTCCTGGGCATCGCCCTGGACTGGTGGCTCTGCTTCTTCTCCCTGCCGCTCCTCCTGATCGGTGTGTGGGGCTGGGTGTTCGAGTACTACCGCGGTGAGAACCAGAACCAGTGATCCGTAGGGGACCGGAGCCGATGGCTCCACCCCGGCGGTGAAGGGGCCCGGCAGCCTCCGGAAGGAGGCCGCCGGGCCCCTCTTTTGCAGTCATCCGGCGTGCCGCCGTCGACAACCGTTCCTACGGTGTGCTCATGAGCAACACGCCGAGCCTCCGCATCGCCCTCAGCTGGTCCCTGCTGGCCGTCGCCGCCGGCGCCGGCGCGGCCGCCTGCGGAGGGCCGGACGGCCATCCGCTCTCCGCGCAGCCGTACGACGCCGCCCAGCAGGTCGCCTTCAACGGCCCCGGCGAGAACCGCAAGGCGCCGCTCGACAAGCCCCTGGAGGTCACCGCCAAGGGCGACGACGGCCGCATCACGGACGTCACGGCCGTCGACGAGGCCGGCCACCACCTGGCGGGCGAGCTGTCCGCCGACGGCACCCGCTGGCGCTCCACGGCCCCGCTGGCGGCCGGCGCCCGCTACACCCTCAAGGTCGCCACGGAGAACGGCGAGGGCGCCCCCGGGGCCCGCACGCTGACCTTCGACACGGCCCCGGCCAAGAAGGTCCTGAAGGTGGAACTGGGCCCGGAGCCCGGCAAGTACGGCGTCGGGCAGCCGCTCACGGCCAAGCTCGGCGCACCCGTCACCACCAAGGCCGGCCGGGCCGCCGTGGAGCGCGCCCTGAAGGTCCGCTCCACCCCGTCGGTGACCGGCTCCTGGTACTGGGTCGACGACAAGCTGCTGCACTTCCGGCCCAAGGAGTACTGGCCCGCCGGCGCCACCGTCACCCTGACGGGCAACCTCGAAGGCGTCCCCGTCGGCAACGGCATGTACGGCACGGCCACCGCACCGCTCAAGATCACCATCGGCGACCGTGTCGAGGCCATCACCGACGCGGGCGCCCACCACATGACCGTCAAGCGCAACGGCAAAGTGATCAACAGCATTCCGGTGACCACCGGAAAACCGGGCTTCTCCACTCGAAACGGGACCAAAGTCGTCCTGGAGAAGTCGTACTTCGTCCGGATGCGCGGGACGACCGTCGGCATCCCCGAAGGCACCAGCGACTCGTACGACCTGCCCGTCTACTACGCCACCCGCGTCACCTGGAGCGGCGAGTACGTGCACGCCGCGCCCTGGTCCGTCGGCTCACAGGGGTACGCCAACGTCAGCCACGGCTGTGTGGGCATGTCCACCGGCAACGCGGCCTGGTTCTACGAGAACATCCGCCGCGGCGACCTCGTCACGGTCGTCAACAGTCTGGGCCGGCCGATGGACCCGTTCGGGAACGGATTCGGCGACTGGAACGTGCCCTGGGACAAGTGGCGCAAGGGCAGCGCCGTCCTCGCGGGCACCCGGGACGGAGCCACCCCGGCCGACGGCGCCCGCCTGCGCCCGCAGGCGCTCTAGGAGCTCTCCCGCGGGCGCCGCCGCCCGGCCGTGCCGGTCAGGCCTCCACGGACAGGCGGCTGCGCAGCAGCGCGGCCAGGGTCTCGGCGAACTCGACCGGCTCCACCGGCAGCGTCACCGCCGCGTCGGCGCGGCTCCACGTGGCCAGCCAGGCGTCCTGGGGCCGGCCGATCAGCACCAGCACCGGCGGGCAGCGGAAGATCTCGTCCTTGATCTGGCGGCACACGCCCATCCCGCCCGCCGGGACCGCCTCGCCGTCCAGGACGCAGACGTCCACGCCGCCCTCCTCCAGGCGCTCCAGGACCGCCGGGAGCGTCGCGCACTCGATGTACTCGACCGGGGGAACGTCGGCCGCGGGCCTGCGCCCCGCCGCCAGCCGCACCTGCGCGCGGGTGTTCGCGTCGTCGCTGTAGACCAGTACGGTGGCGCTGGACTGCATGGTTCCTCCGAGTTCGTCCGCGGCAATGCTCGGTAACCGATGGCGCGGATGCTACTCCGTCCGACACCTTGTCAACACCGGTTCGGACACCCGAGCGATGGGCCGTTCGGGTCGCGTCACCGCACGCCGGAGGCCGGGGACACTCCGAACGGCACCCCCCGGAGTGAGGGCGGGATAAGCGACCGACATAATGTCGGTCGTGGCGACAGCAACGACAGTAGAAACCGGGCACGCGCACCCGTCGGTCAATCGGCCGAACCTCACCAGCGTCGGAACCATCATCTGGCTGAGTTCCGAGCTGATGTTCTTCGCGGCCCTCTTCGCGATGTACTTCACCCTGCGATCGGTAACGGGTGCCGAATACTGGGCGCAGCAGGCGGGACACCTGAACTTCCCGTTCTCGGCGACCAACACCACGATCCTGGTGCTCTCCTCCCTCACCTGCCAGCTCGGCGTCTTCGCCGCCGAGCGCGGTGACGTGAAGAAGCTGCGCGCCTGGTTCATCGTGACGTTCGTCATGGGCGCGATCTTCATCGGCGGCCAGGTCCTCGAGTACACCGAGCTGGTCAAGGAGGCGGGCCTCTCGCTCTCCTCCGACCCGTACGGCTCCGTGTTCTACCTGACCACCGGCTTCCACGGCCTGCACGTGACGGGCGGCCTCATCGCCTTCCTGCTGGTTCTCGGCCGGACGTACGCCGCCCGGCGGTTCACGCACGAGCAGGCGACGGCCGCGATCGTCGTGTCCTACTACTGGCACTTCGTCGATGTGGTCTGGATCGGCCTCTTCGCCACGATCTACATGATCAAGTAATCGGGCCCGCGCCCGACACATCCAGCAAGCATCGACGCAGAAGATCCTGACACCGGGGTAATCCGTGAAAAAGCTCTCCGCACGACGACGCCATCCGCTGGCGGCGTTCGTCGTCCTACTTCTCGCGCTGGCGGCCACTGGGGGGCTGTACGCCGCGTTCGCGCCCGCGGGCAAGGCGCAGGCCGACGAGACCGCCCAGTCCCTCGCCATCGAGGAGGGCAAGAAGCTCTACACCGTCGGCTGCGCCAGCTGCCACGGCACCGGCGGTCAGGGCACCTCCGACGGCCCGTCCCTGGTGGGCGTGGGCTCGGCAGCCGTGGACTTCCAGGTCGGCACCGGCCGTATGCCCGCACAGCAGCCGGGCGCCCAGGTCCCGCGGAAGAAGAACATCTACACGCAGGCCCAGATCGACCAGCTCGCGGCGTACATCGCGTCGCTCGGCGCCGGCCCGATCACGCCGACCGAGAAGCAGTACAGCGTGGAAGGCGCGAACGTCGCCCGTGGCGGCGAGCTGTTCCGCAACAACTGCGCCCAGTGCCACAACTTCACCGGTGAGGGCGGCGCCCTCACCAAGGGCAAGTACGCGCCTCCGCTCGACGACGTGAGCGAGAAGCACATCTACGAGGCCATGCAGACCGGCCCGCAGAACATGCCCTCCTTCCCCGACACCACGATGCCGGAGAAGGAGAAGAAGGACATCGTTGCGTACATCAAGGCCGTCAACGGTGACGAGACGCCGACCCCCGGCGGCTTCGCACTCGGCGGTCTCGGACCGGTCAGCGAGGGCCTGTTCGGCTGGATCTTCGGTCTGGGTTCCCTGATCGCTGTCGCCGTCTGGGTCGCGGCCCACACCGCTAAGGCCAAGAAGTCATGAGTAGCCAAGAGATTTCAGAAGAGAGCCTGCCCTCGAAGCAGGACACCGCGCACGGCACGGCGGTCGCCGAGAACCCGTTCGCCGATCCGGGGCTGCCGCCCCACAAGCCCCGTGTCCAGGACATCGACGAGCGGGCCGCCAAGCGCTCCGAGCGCACGGTCGCCCTGCTCTTCACGGTGTCGATGCTGGCGACCGTGGCGTTCATCGCCTCGTTCGTGATCTTCCCGGTCGACAAGATCGTGTACGTGTGGCCGCTGGGTCACATCAGCATCCTCAACCTGTCGCTGGGCCTGACGCTGGGCGTCTCGCTCTTCTGCATCGGCGCGGGCGCGGTCCACTGGGCCCGCACCCTGATGTCCGACGTGGAGATCGCGGACGACCGGCACGCCATCGAGGCCGAGCCCGAGGTCCGGACCAAGGTCATGGCGGACTTCGCCCAGGGCGCGGCCGAGTCCGGCCTCGGCCGGCGCAAGCTGATCCGCAACACCATGTTCGGCGCGCTGGCCATGGTGCCGCTCTCCGGTGTGGTGCTCCTGCGCGAGCTGGGCCCGCTGCCCGAGGACAAGCTCCGCAAGACGCTGTGGGCCAAGGGCAAGCAGCTCATCAACATGAACACGAACGAGCCGCTGCGTCCCGAGGACGTCGCGGTGGGTTCGCTCACGTTCGCCATGCCGGAGGGCCTGGAGGAGAGCGACCACAACTTCAACAACGAGATCGCCAAGGCCGCCCTGATGATCGTCCGGCTCCAGCCGGAGGACATCAAGGACAAGCGCGAGCTCGAGTGGTCGCACGACGGCATCGTCGCCTTCTCGAAGATCTGCACCCACGTGGGCTGCCCGATCTCCCTGTACGAGCAGCAGACGCACCACGTGCTCTGCCCGTGCCACCAGTCCACCTTCGACCTCTCCGACGGCGCCCGCGTCATCTTCGGCCCTGCCGGTCACGCCCTCCCGCAGCTGCGGATCGGCGTCAATGACAAGGGCTTCCTCGAGGCGCTCGGCGACTTCGACGAGCCCGTCGGTCCTGCATTCTGGGAGCGCGGATGAGTACGGCAGCTGACAACAAGCGGAAGGCGCCCGCCGGTGAGCGGGTGGCCGACTGGGCGGACGGCCGGCTCGGGATCTACTCCCTGGCCAAGGCCAACATGCGCAAGATCTTCCCGGACCACTGGTCCTTCATGCTGGGCGAGATCTGCCTCTACACCTTCATCATCATCATCCTCACGGGTGTGTACCTGACGCTGTTCTTCCACCCGTCGATGAACGAGGTGGAGTACCACGGCTCGTACGTCCCGATGCAGGGCATCCGGATGACCGAGGCGTACGCGTCGACGCTGGACATCAGCTTCGACGTCCGCGGTGGTCTGCTCATCCGGCAGATCCACCACTGGGCCGCGCTGATCTTCCTCGCCGGCATGTTCGTGCACATGATGCGCGTGTTCTTCACCGGCGCGTTCCGCAAGCCGCGTGAGATCAACTGGCTGTTCGGCTTCCTGCTGTTCGTCCTCGGCATGTTCACCGGTTTCACCGGTTACTCGCTCCCGGACGACCTGCTCTCCGGCACCGGTGTCCGCTTCACGCAGGGCGCGATCCTGTCGACGCCGATCATCGGTACGTACCTCTCGATGTTCCTGTTCGGCGGCGAGTTCCCCGGCCACGACATGGTGGCCCGGTTCTACTCGATCCACATCCTGCTGCTGCCGGGCATCATGCTCGGCCTCGTGGTGGCGCACCTGATCCTGGTCTTCTACCACAAGCACACGCAGTTCCCGGGTCCCGGCCGGACCAACAAGAACGTCGTCGGCATGCCGCTGCTGCCGGTCTACATGGCCAAGGCCGGAGGCTTCTTCTTCCTGGTCTTCGGTGTCATCGCGGTCATCGCCGCCCTGTTCACCATCAACCCGGTGTGGGCCCTCGGCCCGTACCGCCCGGACATGGTGTCCACCGGTGCCCAGCCCGACTGGTACATGGGCTTCGCCGAGGGTCTGATCCGTGTCATGCCGGGCTGGGAGATCAACCTGTGGGGCCACACGCTCGTCCTGGGCGTGTTCATCCCGCTGGTGCTCTTCGGCGTGATGCTGGTCGCCATCGCGGTCTACCCGTTCATCGAGTCCTGGATCACCGGGGACAAGCGCGAGCACCACATCCTGGACCGCCCGCGCAACGCCCCGACCCGTACGGCCCTCGGTGTCGCCTGGGTGACGGCCTACATGATCATGCTGATCGGTGGTGGCAACGACATCTTCGCCACCCACTTCCACATGTCGATCAACTCGATCACGTGGTTCGTCCGGATCTTCTTCTTCGTCGGACCGGTTATCGCGTTCATCGTCACCAAGCGGATCTGCCTGGGTCTCCAGCGCCGCGACCGCGACAAGGTGCTGCACGGCCGCGAGACCGGCATCATCAAGCGGCTGCCGCACGGTGAGTTCGTCGAGGTCCACGAGCCGCTCAGCCAGGCCCAGCTGCACGCGCTCACCGCGCACGAGCAGTACGCGCCGGCCGAGATCGGCCCGACGGTCGACGAGAACGGCGTGGAGCGCAAGCCGACCCGCAAGGAGAAGCTGCGCGCCAAGCTGAGCCAGGGCTACTTCGGCGAGGGCAACCAGATCCCGAAGGCCACGGTCGAGGAGTACAAGGAGATCACCAGCGGCCACGGCCACCACTGATCATCTGACCGACCCGGTCACCTGACCTGACGGTCGCCACGGCGAGAGCCCCGTCCAATCACCGGACGGGGCTCTTTGCCGTCCCCGGGGGTGGATAGGCTGGTGACCATCATCCGTACGGACCCAGGAGCGAGCATGAGCGCTGTGACCCCCGCTGGAGGCGACACCACGGCGGGCCGCTCCTGGCCCGTGGTCCTCGAATCCCTGCTGACCGGGCGCGACCTCGACGCCGACGCCACCGCCTGGGCGATGGAGCGGATCCTCACCGGCGAGGCCACCAACGCGCAGATCGCCGGGTTCGCGGTCGCCCTGCGCGCCAAGGGCGAGACCGTCGAGGAGATCACCGGCCTCGTCCGGACGATGTACGCGCACGCCCGGACCATCGAGGTGCCGGGACCGTCCGTCGACATCGTCGGCACGGGCGGCGACGGCGCCAAGACGGTCAACATCTCCACGATGTCGGCGATCGTCGTCGCCGGTACGGGCGCCAAGGTCGTCAAGCACGGCAACCGCGCCGCGTCCTCCGCGTCCGGCGCCTCCGACGTCCTGGAGAAGCTCGGCGTCAACCTCGAGCTGACGCCGGAGCGGGTGGCACAGGTCGCCGAGGAGGCCGGCATCACGTTCTGCTTCGCCGTGAAGTTCCACCCGGCGCTGCGGCACGTCGCCGCCGCCCGCAAGGAGCTGGGCATCCGTACCACGTTCAACTTCCTGGGCCCGCTCACCAACCCCGCCCGGGTCCGCGCCCAGGCCACGGGTGTGGCCGACGCCCGGATGGCGCCCATCCTCGCCGGTGTCCTCGCCGAGCGCGGCTCGTCGGCGCTGGTGTTCCGCGGCGACGACGGGCTGGACGAGCTGACGACCACGGCCACCTCCCGGGTGTGGGTCGTGCGCGAGGGCCGGGTCCGCGAGGAGGCCTTCGACCCGCGGGACGTCGGTGTCGAACTCGTGCCGGTGGAGGCGCTGCGCGGCGCGGACGCCTCGTACAACGCGGACGTCGCCCGCCGGCTGCTGGGCGGCGAGACCGGGCCCGTACGGGACGCGGTGCTGCTGAACTCGGCGGCCGCGCTCGTGGCGCTGGAGCCGACGGACGCGCCGCTCGCGGAGCAGATCCGTGCCGGCATGGCCAGGGCGGCGGAGTCCATCGACTCGGGCGCCGCGCGGCAGGCCCTGGAGCGCTGGGTCCGGGCGAGCAACCACTAGGGCCGGCGGCCGGTCCCTTTGTGCCACCCGTCCCGCCATGCGGGACGACCGCCCGCAACGGGACCGGCGTATGGCAAGATGCTCCCCAAGGTCATGAGTGACAGCGACTACGGCCCCGGCCCGCTGTCCGGCAACCCTCCGTCCGTGGCGGGGTGCCCCGGGTGAAGACCAGGCCGCAGGCAGCGAGGTCTGTGGCAAGCGCGGACCCCTGCCACCCTGGGGTCCTGGTCCTCTGGGGAGCAGTCTCGTGAGCAAGCGAATGCGCTAGGGCGTACCGCCCCTTCTTCGCGCACCCCTTTCCTTTCTCCTGCGCCCGCACCGCCGTTGTCGTGCCGTGCCGTCGTCGCGCAGTGAATTCGCCTTGCCCTGACGGGAGTTCGACATGTCTGCCTTCACCGTTGCCACCGACCGCACCCTTTGTGAGCCTCTGCCCGTTCTCGGCCGGGACGTCACCGTTCCGCTCGTGACCGGCGGCGAGGTCACCTACGCCGCGCTCGACTACGCGGCCAGCGCCCCCGCGCTCCAGCGGGTCTGGGACGACGTGGCGGCGTACGCGCCCTACTACGGCAGCGTCCACCGGGGCGCCGGATACCTCTCCCAGCTCTCCACCGACCTGTTCGAGAACAGCCGCAGGACCGTCGCCGAGTTCCTCGGCTGCCGCCCCGGCGACCAGGTCGTCTTCACGCGCTCCACGACCGACTCGCTCAACCTGCTCGCCCGGGCCCTGCCCGAGGGCTGTCAGGTCTTCGTCTTCGAGACCGAGCACCACGCCTCCCTGCTGCCGTGGCGTGACGCGCGCGTCACCTACCTGAACGCGCCGCGCACCCCCGCGCAGGCCGTCGAGACCCTGGAGCGGGCGCTCGCCGACCGGGACCCCTACGGCCCCGCCCTGGTGTGCGTGACGGGCGCCTCCAACGTGACCGGCGAGCTGTGGCCCGTACGGGAGCTGGCCGCCGCCGCCCACGCGCATGGGGCGCGGATCGTGCTGGACGCGGCCCAGCTGGCGCCGCACCACCCGGTGGACATCGCGGACCTGGACGTCGACTGGGTGGCGTTCTCGGGGCACAAGCTGTACGCGCCGTTCGGGGCCGGCGTGCTGGCCGGGCGGGCGGACTGGCTGAGCGACGCCGAGCCGTACCTGGCCGGCGGCGGCGCCTCGCGTACCGTGGCGCGGCGCGCGGACGGCGGGGTGGACGTCGCCTGGCACACCACGGCCGCCCGCCACGAGGCCGGCTCCCCGAACGTGATCGGCGCCTACGCGATCGCCTCCGCCTGTACGGCCCTGAAGGAGGCCGGCTTCGACGCGCTCGTGGCGCGGGAGCAGGAGCTGATCGCCCGCGTCCGGGAGGGCCTGGCGCGGGTGCCCGGTGTGCGGGTGCTGTCGCTGTTCGGTGACGACGCGCCGCGCGTGGGCGTGCTGTCCTTCGTCGTGGAGGGCTGGAACAGCTCCCACTTCGCGGCCGCCCTGTCCGCCGAGTACGGCATCGGCGTGCGCGACGGGCTGTTCTGCGCCCACCCGCTGGTGCGGACGCTGCTGGGCAGCGCCCCGCAGGAGCCGGGGGAGTGCGGCGCCCCGGAGGCCGAGCCCGGGGAGAGGTCGCTGAACGCGATCCGGGTCAGCTTCGGCGCGGGGACGCCGGACGAGCACGTGGAGCGGTTCACCGGCGCCGTCGCGGAACTCGTCCGGGACGGGGCGCGGTGGAACTACCGCACGGAGGACGGTCGTTGCGTGCCCGACCGGGGCTGACCCGTCTCACCCGTACGGGTGATTCCCGGGGTCGCTCAGGCGTCGAGGCCGATCGCGAACGCGGCCTCCAGGTCGTGCTGCGAGTACGTACGGAACGCCACGTGCGTGTCCGTGGCCTCGACGCCGGGGATCTTGCTGATGCGGCCCGGGATGACCTCGGCCAGGTCCTCGTGGCGCGCCACCCGGACCATGGCGATCAGGTCGTAGGTACCGGTGACGGAGAAGACCTCGCTGACGCTGTCCAGCGCGGCGATCGCCTCCGCGATCTCCGGAATGCGGTCCACGCTGGTCTTGATGAGCACGATCGCGGTGATCACGGCTGTCCCTCTCCCTCGGTGGCCGCTGCTGGGGCCTTCACTCTAATGCCCCGGTAGCGGGCCCACGCGTAGAGGAAGCCCAGCGCGAAGCCGATCAGGTGCGCCAGGTACGCGACGCCCGGGCCCGTGCCCGCCTCCCGGGCGGCCAGCCACTGCAGGACGAACCAGAAGATCAGCACGATCCAGGCGGGGAAGCGCAGCGGCAGGAAGAACAGGAACGGGAACAGGCTGGTCACCCGCGCCCGCGGGAAGAGGTACAGGAACGCGCCCAGCACCCCCGAGATCGCCCCCGACGCCCCCACCAGCGTCTGCGTGCTGTCCGCGTGCACGACCGCGTACCCGAACAGCGCCAGGCAGCCGCACCCCACGTAGAACAGCGCGAACCTGACGTGCCCCATCCGTTCCTCGGCCATCGCCCCGAAGACGAAGAGGAACAGCATGTTCCCGAGCAGGTGCAGCCAGTTGCCGTGCACGAAGAGCGCGCTGAACGGGGTCAGCAGCGCCCCGGGCGCCCCCGACAGCAGCTCCGCGGGGATCACGCCCCAGCGCCGGAAGTACGCGCTCTGCTCCGCGATCAGCAGCTCGCCCGTGCCGTACGACGGGTTCAGTCCGGACGCCGGCCCCAGGAGGAAGATGAGGGAGCAGACACCGATCACCCCGTAGGTCACCGTGGGCCCGGTGACCACGCCCCGGGCCGCTCGCCGCCAATCGATCATGCACAGATCATGACGTAAAGGGAGTGAGCGGGGCAGAGTGCCTCGCCGGGGCGCGGGGTACCTGCAAGGCCGTAGGGTTACGGGCGTGCCTCCGGGCCCATCCCGGAGACATCCGCAGTTCGACGGCGCACCGCGGCTCCCGCAAGGCACGACCGGACCACGAGAAGGACGGCACCATGACGACGGTTCCCCTGCCGACCGCCGAGACCCGTTGGCGCTGCACGCTCTGCGGCAACCTGACACGCTTCGACGTGACGCGCTCCTCCAAGGTCGTGGAGTACGTCCATCTGGACCTGGCGGGCGAGCCCAAGGTCGAGGAGCGCGAGGTGGTCAGTGAGACCATCGAGTCGGTCCGCTGCCGCTGGTGCAACGCGGTGGACCAGATCGAGCTGGTGGACAGGCCGGGCGCCGCCTCCTGAGACGGGGCGCCCGCGGAGAACGGACGGGTAGTGGGGTGACGGATCGTGGAGCAGCCGGAGAGCGGCGCCGAGTCGGCCGGTGCGGCCGGTGACGCCGCCGAGGCGCTCGACCGCCCGCTGCCCGAGGCGGTGCGGCGGAGGGTCGTCGCGCTGGTGTCGGACGCGTTCGGCGGCCTGACGGTCGCCGAGCTGCCCGCGCAGCTCCGCCAGTACGCCCGGTTCACCCCCAGCAGGCGCGCCCGGTTCGCGGGCAACGCCATGGCCGCCGCCCTGGAGAGCGACCCGCTCTTCCGCCAGCGGATCGGCGAGCGGCTGAAGGACACCGAGCCGGAACTCGCCGGGGCGGTCGAGTCCGGGGCCCCGCCGGCGGCCGCCGACCCCGTGGACGTGGCCGCCTCCGCCTATGTGCTGCGCCCGGCCGGCTGGGTCAAGCTGGTCGCCGCCGCGGGCGAGGAGGCCCAGCGCGCGGACGCCGAGCGCGCCGACGAGGCGGGCCGGCGGGAACTGGAACGACTCCGTGAGGAGCTCGCCGCCGCGCGCGCCCACACCAGGGCCGAGACCGAGCGGCTGCGCACCGAACTGGACGCCGCCCGCAAGGAAGCCGAATCGCTTCAGCGTAAGCTGCGCAGCGCCCAGAGCGATGTGAAGCGCGGCGAGGCCGCCCTGCGCCACGCCCGTGCCGACATCGACGGCGTACGGGCGGAGGCCGCCGCCCAGGTGTCGGCCGCCGAGAGCGAGACGCGCCGCCTCAAGGCCCGCCTCGCGGAGGCGGAGGCGGCCCTGGAGGCCAGCCGCAGAGCCGCCCGCGAGGGCCGGTCGGTGGAGGACATGCGGGTGCGGCTGCTGCTCGACACCGTGCTGGAGTCCGCCCAGGGGCTGCGCCGGGAACTGGCGCTGCCGCCCGTCTCCGTACGCCCCGCCGACACCGTCGACGCGGTCGAGCCCGGCCGGATCTCGCCCAAGGACATCGCCGCCCGCGCCCTGTCGGAGACCGACCCGGCGCTGCTCGACCAGCTCCTCGCCCTGCCGCAGGCGCACCTGGTCGTCGACGGCTACAACGTCACCAAGACCGGCTATCCGACCATGCCGCTGGAGAAGCAGCGGCTCCGGCTGCTCGGCGGGCTCTCCGCGCTCGCCGCCCGGTCCGGCGCGGAGGTCACCTGTGTCTTCGACGGCGCCGAACTGGCGGCGCCGGTGCTGCTCGCTCCGCCGCGCGGGGTGCGCGTGCTGTTCTCCAAGCCCGGCGTGACCGCCGACGAGCTGATCCGCCAGCTGGTGCGGGCCGAGCCGCCGGGCCGGCCCGTGGTGGTCGTCTCCAGCGACCGCGAAGTCGCCGACGGCGTCGCGAAGTCGGGTGCCCGGCCCGTCGCGTCCGTCATGTTGCTGAAGCGGCTTTCGCGCATCTCGTAACTCCTGCGCGGCATGTCCGGATTGAGGGTGCGGCCGGGGAACGTACCGTCAACTCCCCATGACACAGCGTGGGGCGCGTGTAAAGAAAGTGCCCCCCGGGGAGTTTTTTCCGATGAGGATTTGAACTGATCACAAGTTGGTCACTAGGGTCTGGCCTCGAACCTTCGCGCGGTTGATCGCCCAACCGGGGTGACAGCGAAGGAACCGCCTGAACCGTGCAGTTCGGACTCGTTTTCACGGGGGAGATCCGGACGCGATGCGCGAGCCGGGGCACCGACCACCCAGCCCGGCAGGCGGCTCAGAGGAAGAAGGAGCTCGCCTCCGTGGCGTCCCACCGTCGACCCAAGCAGCCGAGCCGCGCCCGTGTGTCCGTGCTCACCGCGACCGCCGCGGCCGCTGTCGCCCTGACCGCCCAGACCGCCTCGGCCACTCCGCAGCCGAGCAAGGACCAGGTCAAGGAGAAGGTCGACAAGCTCCATCACGAAGCCGAGGCGGCCACGGAGCAGTACAACCTGGCCGACGAGCGCAGGGAGAAGCTCCAGAAGGAGGTCAGCGCCCTCCAGGACCAGGTCGCCCGCGGCCAGCAGGAGCTCAACACCCTCCGCGACAGCATCGGTTCGGTCGCCAGCGCCCAGTACCGCAACGGCGGCATCGACCCGGCGCTCCAGCTCTTCCTCTCCTCCGACCCGGACACCTACCTCGACAAGGCGTCCGCCGTCGACCAGCTCAGCGCCAAGCAGACCGAGACCCTCCGGTCCATCCAGGCCAAGCAGCGCACCCTCGCCCAGCAGCGCGCCGAGGCCACGGCGAAGCTCGCCGACCTCGAGGACGTGCGCAAGTCGCTCGGCGAGAAGAAGAAGAAGTTCCAGGCCAAGCTGGCCGAGGCGCAGAAGCTCCTCAACACGCTCACCGCCGAGGAACGGCGGAAGATGCAGGAGGAGGAGCAGCGCGCCAGCCGCGAAGCCGGCGAGCGCGTCGAGCTCGGCAACGAGGTCCCCGCCTCCCAGCGCGGTGCCGCCGCCCTCAACGCCGCCGCCACGCAGGTCGGCAAGCCGTACGTCTCCGGCGCCGAGGGCCCCAACGCCTACGACTGCTCCGGCCTGACCCAGTGGGCCTACCGCCAGGCGGGCGTGAGCATCTCCCGCACCACGTACACCCAGCAGAACGACGGCATGAAGATCGGCCGCAGCCAGCTCAAGCCGGGCGACCTGGTCTTCTTCAACAACCTCGCCCACGTGGGCCTGTACGCGGGCAACAACACCGTCCTGCACGCCCCGAAGCCGGGCGCGTACGTCCGCTACGAGTCGATGAACTACCTCGGCGACTTCCAGTTCGGCGTCCGCATCTGACACCGGTCCGGCTCCCCGCATATGACCGGGGGCCAGTGCCGGCCATCTGATATGGGCGGCGCGCCGACAAGCCACCCGAACCGCCCCTCATACGCGCCCGATCGGGGGAATTCCCGTCCCCCGAAGTGACGCCACGCCCCGCCGGTGACCAGTGTTTCCCGGCGGGGCGTCCATTTGTGCCCCTTCCGAGGTCTTTGGCCGGGCCATGGCCGCACGGCTACTGTCTGCCGCGCACACCAGCCCTGCGTACAGCTGAAGGGAGCGCGGTTCGTGGCGTCCCATCGCCGGCCCTCACATCCGGGCCTCACCAAGAGCGCCAAGGTCACCGTCCTGTCCGCCGCGGCGGCCACGGCGGCGGCCCTCGGCGCCACGCCGGTGAGCGCCGATCCGGTCGACACCGCCGACGCCACCCGGGCGCGCGTCGACCGGCTCTACGCCGAGGCCGAACAGGCCACGGAGAGCTTCAACAAGGCCGACGAGCGCGCCGACCAGCTCCGCGAGCAGGTGGCCAGGGCGCAGGACCGGGTGGCCCGCGGGCAGGAGCGCATCAACCGGATGCGTGGCGCGCTCGGCTCCGTGGCGGGTGCGCAGTACCGCTCGGGCGGCATCGACCCGGCGCTCGCGCTGATGTTGTCCGAGGACCCCGACACGTACCTGGACAAGGCCGCCGTCCTGGACCGGATCAGCGAACGGCAGGCCGGCGCGCTCGCCGAACTCCAGCGCTCCCAGCGCGACCTGGCCCAGGAGCGCGCCGAAGCCACCCGCACCCTCGCCGAACTGGAGCGCAGCCGGGCGGTCGTGGCCCGCCACAAGCGCACCGTCGAGAAGAAGCTCGCCGAGGCCCGGGCCCTGCTGAACTCCCTGCCGGAGGGCGAGCGGGACGCCTTCGACCGCGCCTCCCGCTCCGGCCGCGACGACAGCCTGCTGCCGCCGGTGTCCGGCGAGGCCGCGTCGGGGCGGGCGGCCATCGCGGCGCAGGCGGCCCGTTCCGCGCTCGGCAAGCCGTACGTGTGGGGAGCCAACGGCCCCAACGGCTTCGACTGCTCGGGCCTCATGCAGTGGTCCTACGCCCAGGCGGGCGTCGCCCTGCCCCGCACCTCCCAGGCGCAGCGCAACGCCGGCCGGCACGTCCCGCTCTCCGAGGCCCGCCCCGGCGACCTGGTCACCTACCGGTCCGACGCCAGCCACGTAGGGATGTACATGGGCAACGGCCAGGTCATCCACGCCCCCTACCCGGGCGCCCCGGTCCGCTACGACCCGGTCGGCATGATGCCGATCTCGGCGGTGACCCGCGTCTGACCACCCGGCCGGCCGTGATCTTCCCCCACCCCGCCCCTTCCCGAATCGGGGCTCTGCCCCCGAACCCCCCCCGCTCCTCAAGCGCCGGAGGGGCTGAATTCGCCCCCCCGGCCACGGGGAGGGGCGGGGTAGGGGAAAGATCCGCCGGACACCACCTGGGCCGGGGCCCCGTACGATCGCCGTGTGGGAGTGGGGTGGACGAGGCGGGCCGGGGCGGTCGCCGTGCTGCTCGGGCTGCTGCTCGTCGCCACCGGGTGCCGGGAGCCCCGGACGGGCGGTGACGGCACGGCCGGTATCCAGGAGGCGCTGGACCGGCGGGCCGCCGCCGTGCTCGCTCGTGAGGTGCCGCCGCAGGACCCGGCCGTGCGGGAGTTCGCCCACCTCGCCCGCGTACCGCTCGCGTCCTGGACGTACCGGGTGCTCGACGTACGGCGGGAGGGGGCGACCGCGCGGGTGCGGGCCGAGGTGGGCCACCGGCTCGACGGGTACGACGCCGCCGCCGTGACCGGTGAGCGGCTGCTGGAACTCGTCGAGCGGGACGGGCGCTGGCGGGTCACCGCCGACCGTCCCGGCGGGGGCGCGGCGGCCCAGCTGTGGCAGCAGGGCCCCGTCGACGTCGTGCGCGGTACGCACAGCCTGGTCCTCGGGGTCGGGCAGGAGCCCGCGCGGCTGCGTGAGATCGCCGGGCTCGCCGACCGCGCCGTGCCCGCCGTCGCGGACGCCTGGCCCGGGCGGTGGGCCCGGCGCGTCGTGGTGCTGGTGCCGCGCTCCCTGGACGACATGGCCGCGCTGCTGGGAGAGCCCGCGGCGCGGTACCGGGGCATGGCGGCGGTGACCACCGGGCGTACGGGCCGGGGAGCGCGCACACCGGCCGACCGGGTCGTGGTCAACCCCGAGGCGTTCGGCGCCCTGGGCGGGTTCGGGCGGCGTGTCGTGCTGACGCACGAGACCGCGCACGCGGCGACCCGGGCGGACACCTCGGCGGCCACGCCGATGTGGCTCTCGGAAGGCTTCGCCGACTGGGTCGCCTACCGGGGGACGGGCCTGCCCGCCGGTGAGATCGCCCCGGAGCTGCGGCGGGCCGTCCTGGCGGGCGGGCCGCCCGCCGCCCTCCCGGCCGACGGGGACTTCGCGTTCGGTGGCGACCCGGCCGCCGCGGCCCGCGCGTACGAGGGGGCGTGGCTGGCCTGTCGGCTGATGGCCGAGCGGTGGGGCGAGGGGAAGGCCGTCGCGTTCTACCGGGCGGTCGGCGGCGGGACACCGGTACCGCGGGCCATGGCGGAGGTGCTGGGCACCTCGCCGGACGCCTTCACGCGCGCGTGGCGGGACTTCGCGCGTCAGGAGTTGAGCAGCGCGCCGTCCCGGTGAGTGGCCTGGGCGGGGATACGGGCCCCGGCGGCCCGCAGGCGCGGCTCGGTCACCGTCTGGAGCCACAGCCGGCGGCAGGCGATCAGCGACGCGGCCACCAGCAGGCCGTTGCGGACGAACAGCAGCGCCAGCCCGAGGGTGTCGCTGGACACCACGTGCGAGAACCAGAGCGGGAACTCCAGGAACGTCACCCCGGTCGCCACCAGCACCAGGACGGCCGGCCGGCGCATCCGGCTGGCCCGCCACACCAGGCACACCGCGGCCAGGCCCACCAGCCACAGCATGTACTGCGGGCTGATCACCCGGCTCGTCGTGGTGAACAGCAGCACCGCCGCGAACGCCGCGTCGCTGAGCGTCGTCGTGCCGAACTCGCGCGCCTTCAGCCGCCACAGCACCAGCCAGCCGAGCGCCAGCACCGACAGCGCCAGGGCCGCCTTGCTGACCAGCGGCACGTACGGGCCGAGGAACTCCACCGACCCGTAGTTGAGTCGGACCTCGCCCTCCCACGCACCGACGTAACGGGCCACGTGGAAGACCAGGGAGCCCAGCGACTCCACCTCGGTGCCCCGGTCCCGCTGGAACGTGAGGAACGCCAGCGCGCCGGGCGCCGCGAGGACGCACGCCAGCAGCACCGCGGCGCCCGAGGCGGCCGCCGCGGTCCACGAGCGGAGGGCGGCCCGGCCCCGGGCCATGCCCAGGAGCAGCAGCACCGGCCACACCTTCAGCAGCGCCCCGACGCCGGTCAGGACGCCCATGGTGCGGGGGTTGCGGACGCCGGCGAGCAGCGCGGTGACGGCGACGGCCGTGACCATGACGTCGTAGCGGGAGTAGGCGGTGGGGCCGAGCAGCGGCAGGCCGATCACCCACACCCACGCGCCCGCGTGGCTCTTGCCGGGCTGCCTGCCCGCGTACATGAGCAGGCCGAAGACGACCGCGTCGCAGAGGAAGGCCAGGACGAAGAAGGCGTGCGCGTAGCCGAGGAAGGGCAGCAGGCCGGGGGAGAGGATCGCGAACGCGGCGGCCGGCGGGTACTGCCACGTGACGTCGTCCAGCGGATACGTTCCACCGCGCAGGACGTCGTACCAGCCCTGGTAGATCACGGAGACGTCGACGGTGACGTCGGGGCCCGGGACGAAGACGACCTTGAAGGTGTAGAGCAGCAGCACGGCCCTGCTGAGGAGCCAGAGGAGTATCGGCAGCCGTGGTCCGCTCGCGTACTTCATGGGTACCTCGTCCGTTTGGTCGGTTGTCTACGTGTTCGGGCGGAGCTGTGGGGCAGCGATTCGGCCAGGGCTTCGGTACTCTTCGGCCACGATGCGCAAGACCTTGATCGTAACCAACGACTTTCCACCGCGGCCCGGCGGGATTCAGGCATTCCTGCACAACATGGCCCTGCGACTGGATCCCGAGCGGGTCGTCGTCTACGCGTCCACCTGGAAACGCGGGCGGGAAGGCGCCGAGGCGACCGCTCTGTTTGATGCGGAACAGCCCTTCCGGGTTGTCCGGGACCGTACGACGATGCTGCTCCCGACCCCGCGCGTCACCGCCCGGGCCGTCGGTCTGCTGCGCGAGCACGGCTGCGAGGCGGTCTGGTTCGGGGCCGCCGCGCCGCTCGGCCTGATGGCGCCCGCGCTGCGCAGGGCGGGCGCGCGGCGGATCGTCGCCACCACGCACGGCCACGAGGCCGGGTGGGCCCAGCTGCCGGCGTCCCGGAACCTGCTGCGGCGCATCGGCGAGGGGACGGACACGATCACGTACCTGGGCGAGTACACGCGCCGGCGCATCGCCGCCGCGCTCTCCCCGGAGGCCGCGGCGCGCATGGTCCAGCTGCCGCCGGGCGTGGACGAGAAGACCTTCCACCCCGGCTCCGGCGGCGACGAGGTGCGGGAGCGGCTGGGTTTGGCGAACCGGCCCGTGGTCGTCTGCGTCTCCCGGCTGGTGCCGCGCAAGGGGCAGGACACCCTGATCGCCGCCATGCCCGCGGTCCTCGCCGCGGTGCCGGACGCCGTCCTGCTGATCGTCGGGGGCGGGCCGTACGAGAAGGACCTGCACCGGCTCGCCCGGGAGACGGGCGTGGCCGAATCCGTACGGTTCACCGGGGCCGTGCCGTGGGGGGAGCTGCCGGCGCACTTCGGCGCGGGCGACGTCTTCGCCATGCCGTGCCGGACGCGCAGGGGCGGGCTGGACGTCGAAGGGCTCGGCATCGTCTACCTGGAGGCGTCCGCGACGGGCCTGCCGGTGGTCGCGGGCGACTCGGGCGGCGCCCCGGACGCGGTCCTGGACGGCGAGACCGGCTGGGTCGTGCGGGGCGGCTCCCCGGAGGACTCCGCCGAACGGATCGTGGCGCTGCTCCAGGACGCCGAACTGCGGCGCCGCATGGGCGAGCGGGGCCGCGAGTGGGTCGAGGAGAAGTGGCGCTGGGACCTGCTGGCGCAGCGGCTGGAGGAGCTGCTGTAGGCCCGGACGCGCCGGCCGGGGCGCCGGGGCCGCGCCAGGCCCCCGATCGGCCTCGTGGCCGGTCGTGCGGCGCCTGTCGACCGGCCTCGCGATCGGCCTGGCCATCCGTCCGCAAGGCCTCGCGCGATCGGCCTCGTGACCGGCCGCGCGATGACCGTCCGACCGGCCTCGCGATCGGTCGCGCGAGGCCCGCGCGACCGTCCCTGCGCGACACCTGGGCGGAACGCCGCAGTCCGCCCATGCTGCGCCCATGACCTCCTATCTGACGCGTCGTCACTTCGTAGGGCTCGGCGCCCTGCAAGCGGCCGCGCTGCTCGGCCTCACCCGTATCGGTGTCGGCTCCGCCTCCGCCAGGGACGCGGCAGCCGACCACACGCCCGCCCTCGTCATCGGCTCCGGCTACGGCGGCGCCGTCGCCGCCCTCCGGCTCGGCGAGGCCGGCATCCCCACCACCGTCCTGGAGATGGGCGCCCTGTGGAACCGCCAGGGACCCGACGGGCGCGTCTTCTGCCCGACGACCGCCCCCGACCACCGCTCCATGTGGTTCCGCACCCGCACCGAGGCCCCGCTCGCCACGTTCCTCTGGCTCGACGTCGTCAACAAGGACATCACCCCGTACCCCGGCGTCCTCGACCGCGTCCGCTTCGACGCCATGTCCGTGTACGTGGGCCGCGGCGTCGGCGGCGGCTCCCTCGTCAACGGCGGCATGGCCGTCACCCCCGACCGCGACTACTTCGCCCGGGTCCTGCCGCACGCCGACGCCGCCGCCATGTACGACACGTACTTCCCGCGCGCCCGCCGGACGCTGGGCGTCAACGCCATCGACCCGGCCTGGTTCGAGTCCACCGAGTGGTACCGCTTCTCCCGGATCTCCCGCGCCCACGCCGCCCGCACCGGCCTCGCCACGACGTTCGTGCCCAACGTGTACGACTTCGACCACATGCGCCGCGAGGCCGAGGGCACCGCGCCCCGATCCGCCCTCGCGGGCGAGGTCATCTACGGCAACAACCACGGCAAGCGCACCCTCGACCGTACGTACCTCGCCGCCGCGCTCGGCACCGGCAACGTCACCATCGAGACCCTCCACCGGGCCCGCGCCCTGCGCCCCCTGCCCGGAGGCGGCTACGTCGTCACCGCCGACCGCATCGACACGACCGGCCGGACCGTCGCCACCCGCGAGATCTCCTGCCGCCGCCTCTTCCTCGCCGCCGGCAGCCTCGGCACCACCGAACTCCTGCTGCGCGCCCGGGACACCGGCACCCTGCCGGACCTCAGCGAGCACATCGGGAGCGGCTGGGGCCCCAACGGCAACGTCATGACCGGCCGCGCCAACCACCTGTGGGACACCGTCGGCGAGCGCCAGTCCACCATGCCCGTCCTCGGCATCGACGACCGCGCCAACCCCGACAACCCGGTCTTCGCCGAGATCGCGCCCCTGCCCACCGGCCTGGAGCACTGGATCAGCCTCTACCTGGCCATCACCCGCACCCCGGAGCGCGGCACGCTCACCTACGACGCGGCCACCGACGGCGTACGGCTCCACTGGACCCCGGACCAGAGCCGGGCCTCCACCGCCTCCGCCAAGAGGCTCTTCGACCGCGTCAACGCCAGGAACGCCACCGTCTACCGCTACGACCTGTTCGGCGGCAACCGCGCCTTCGCCGACGACTTCACCTACCACCCGCTGGGCGGCTGCGTCCTGGGCCTCGCCACGGACGCGTACGGCGCGGTGCGCGGAGCCCCCGGCGTCTGGGTCACCGACGGAGCCCTCGTCCCGGGCTCCATCGGCGTCAACCCGTTCCTGACCATCACGGCCCTGGCGGAGCGCGCCATGGACCGTGCCCTCGCGGAACAGCCGTCCTAGGGCCTGTCCGGCAAATCCCCGCCTGCCCCGCGACGCCTGGCACGCACTCCCCCAAGGCCTTGAGAGCCAGGGGGGACCCCCAGCCGCGTTGCCGAACCGCCCACGTGGCTCCGCCACGAGGGCGCTCCGGCGCCTTGCGATCGCACGCGCCAGACGCCGCGGGGCCCGCCCTTCGGGCGGACGACGGGGATTTGCCGGACAGGCCCTAGCCGCGGTAGATCGCCTCGATCTCGTCGGCGAAGTCCTTCGCCACCACATTGCGCTTCAGCTTCAGCGACGGCGTGATGTGACCGGCCTCCTCCGTGAACTGGGAGGTGAGGATGCGGAATTTCCGCACCGATTCCGCCTTGGACACCGCGGCGTTGCCGTCGTCCACCGCCCGCTGCACCTCGGCCAGCAGGTCCGGGTCGTCCCGCAGCGACGCCGCCGTCGAGCCGGCCGGCTTGCCGTGCTCGGCGGCCCAGCGGGCCAGGAACTCCTCGTCCAGGGTGACCAGCGCGCCCACGAACGGGCGGCCGTCGCCCACCACCATGCACTCGGCGACCAGGGCGTGCCCGCGGATGCGGTCCTCGATCACGGCCGGGGCGACGTTCTTGCCGCCCGCGGTCACCAGGATCTCCTTCTTGCGGCCCGTGATGGACAGGTAGCCGTCCTCGTCCAGCGTGCCGATGTCGCCCGTGTGGAACCAGCCGTCCGCCAGCGCCTCGGCCGTCGCCGCCTCGTTCTTCCAGTAGCCCGTGAAGACGTGCTCGCCGTGCAGCAGCACCTCGCCGTCGTCGGCGATCCGCACCACCGAACCCGGCAGCGGCTGCCCGACCGTACCGATCTTCTGCCGGTCCCACGGGTTGAACGCCGTCGCCGCGCACGACTCCGTCAGGCCGTAGCCCTCCAGCACCGTGAAGCCGATGCCGCTGTAGAAGTGGCCCAGGCGCTCACCCAGCGGCGCGCCGCCCGAGATGGCGAACTCGCACCGGCCGCCCAGCACCGCCCGCAGCTTGCCGTAGACCAGCGCGTCGAACAGCTTGTGCTTCAGCCGCAGCCCCAGCGAGGGGCCGCGCGGCGTCGCCTTGGCGCGGCTGTACGCGATGGCCGTCTGCGCCGCCTTGTCGAAGATCTTGCCCTTGCCGTCCGCCTGCGCCTTCGCGCGCGCCGTGTTGTAGACCTTCTCGAAGACCCGCGGCACGCCCAGGATCAGCGTCGGCCGGAACGACGCCAGGTCGTCCGTCAGGTTCTTGATGTCCGGGACGCAGCCGAGCCGGATCGGCGCCAGCACCGAGGCGACCTCCACCATCCGCCCGAAGACGTGCGCGGCCGGCAGGAACAGCAGCACCGACGAACGGCCCGTGTGGAACAGCGGCTTCAGCCGCTCCACGACATTGCCGCACTCGGCGAAGAAGTTGCGGTGCGTCAGCACACAGCCCTTGGGGCGGCCGGTCGTGCCCGAGGTGTAGACGATCGTCGCGATGTCGTCCGCCTTGGCGGTCGCGCCGCGCTCGTCGACCGTCTCGTCGGAGACGTCCTTGCCGGCCTCCGTGAGCGCGTCGATCGCGCCGTCCTCGATCTGCCACACGTGCTTCAGGTCGGGCAGCGCGTCCCGTACCTCCGCGACGGAGGCGGCGTGCGCCGCGCTCTCCACGATCACCGCGACCGCGCCCGAGTCACCGAGGATCCACTGGATCTGCTCGGGCGAGCTGGTCTCGTACACCGGCACGGTCACCGCGCCCGCGCTCCAGATCGCGAAGTCCAGCTGCACCCACTCGTAACGGGTACGGGAGATCAGGGCCACCCGGTCGCCGGGCCGCACGCCCTGCGCGATCAGCCCCTTCGCGGCCGCCCGCACCTCGGCGAGGAACCGCGTCGCCGTCACGTCCTCCCACGACCCCGCGACCTTGCGGGCCATGACGGCCACGTCCGGGTGCTGAGCGGCGTTGCGGCTGATCAGATCCGTCAGGTTGCCGTCCGTGGGGACCTCGTACAGGGCCGGAAGGCTGAACTCGCGCAAGACTGCTGCTCCTCATCGGGCGCCGACGCCACGGCTCTGTGTGATGCGCCGGTTTGCGGTCCACTACGGATACGCGCTCAGTGGGGTGAGCACGACTGGACTGCCCGGACGTTACCCACCAGTACTGGGTTCCCGATAGGGGGTCCTGGTCAGATGTTCGCTGCGTCACACGTCATCGGTAGTGCTTCGCGCACAGTAGTCCACACCTGTCACGACTCGGAAGTAACCGCAGGTCCGGCCCCTTGCCCTCACCCCTAAGGTGGGGTCCCATGCGAGTTCATGTGCTCAGCGACGTGCACGGGAACGCCGAGGACCTGGCCCGGGCCGGGGACGGCGCCGACGCCCTCATCTGCCTCGGCGACCTGGTGCTGTTCCTCGACTACGCCGACCACTCCCGCGGCATCTTCCCCGACCTGTTCGGCGTCGCCAACGCCGACCGCATCGTCGCCCTGCGCACGGCCCGCCGCTTCGACGAGGCCCGCGACTTCGCCCGCAACCTCTGGACCGAGCTGGCCGCACGCGGCGTCGACCGGGCCACCGCCATCGAGTCCGCGGTGCGCACGCAGTACGCCGAGCTGTTCGCCGCCTTCCCCACCCCCACCTACGCCACCTACGGCAACGTCGACATCCCCGCCCTCTGGCCCGAGTACGCCCGGCCCGGCACCACCGTCCTGGACGGCGAGCGCGTCGAGCTGGACGGCCGCGTCTTCGGCTTCGTCGGCGGCGGCCTCCCCAGCCCCATGCGTACCCCCTACGAGATCCCCGAGGAGGAGTACGCCGCGAAGGTCGAGGCCCTCGGCGAGGTCGACGTCCTCTGCTCGCACATCCCGCCGGACGTCCCGGAGCTGACGTACGACACCGTGGCCCGGCGCTTCGAGCGCGGCTCCGGCGCCCTCCTCGACGCGATCCGCCGCACCCGCCCCCGCTACGCCCTCTTCGGCCACGTCCACCAGCCGCTCGCGCGGCGCATGCGGATCGGCTCGACCGAGTGCGTGAACGTGGGACATTTCGCGGCGTCGGGCAGGCCCTGGGCCCTGGAATGGTGACCGGCGGGCACGCGATAGCCTTCACTGCACGTACCGAGCCCTCTGGAGGAGCCACAGCGATGGCGGAACACACCAGCTCGAGCATCACCATCGGGGCGGCCCCGGCCGACGTCATGGGCGTGATCGCCGACTTCGCCCGCTACCCGGAGTGGACGGGCGAGGTGAAGGAGGCCGAGGTGCTGTCCAAGGACGACGCCGGCCGCGCCGAGCAGGTCCGCCTCGTGCTGGACGCCGGAGCGATCAAGGACGACCACACCCTGGCGTACACCTGGACCGGCGACGACGAGGTCAGCTGGACCCTCGTGAAGTCCCAGATGCTGCGCGCCCTGGACGGCTCCTACCGGCTCGCACCGCTCTCGGGCGGCGCCGCCACCGAGGTGACGTACCAGCTCACCGTGGACGTCAAGATCCCCATGCTCGGCATGATCAAGCGCAAGGCCGAGAAGGTCATCATCGACCGCGCCCTCGCCGGGCTGAAGAAGCGCGTCGAGTCGACGACGAAGGCCTGACGGGCGGCTCGCGGCCCCGCCGCGGCCGGCCGGTACGGTTCACCCATGCGTACGCTCCTCGTCACCGGCCCCGGCGGCGCCGGCCGCACCACGCTCGCCGCCGCGACCGCCCTGGATGCCGCCCGCCGGGGAAGGCGCGTCCTGCTGGTCGGCGACGCGCCCGCCGACTGGTTCAGGGGCGAGGAGTGCGTGGAGCGCGGGCTGCTCGCCGTACGCCGCGTCGACCCCGGTGCGCACTTCCGCGCCGAGGTCCTCGCCCTCCAGGAGCACGCCGCGGCCGCGTTCGAACTGCTCGGCGCCGCCCGGCTCGACGACGAGGAGCTGACCGCGCTGCCCGGCGCCGACCGGTTCGCGTTCCTCAAGGCCCTGCGGGAGGCCGCGCGGGACGAGCCGGACCTCCTCGTCGTCGACCTGCCGCCGCTGCCCGACGCCGTCGCCCTGCTCGCCCTGCCCGAGCAACTGCGCCGCTACCTGCGCCGGCTCCTCCCGCCCGAGCGGCAGGCCGCCCGCGCCCTGCGGCCCATGCTGGCCCAGCTCGCCGGGGTGCCCATGCCCGCGGAGTGGCTGTACCGCACGGCCGCCCGCTGGGACGCCGACCTGGCGGCCGTGCAAGACCTGATCGACGCCCCGGACACCGGCGTACGGCTCGTGGTGGAGCCCGGCCCCGCCGCCGCGGCCGCCCTGCGCACCGCCCGCGCCGGCCTCGCCCTGCACCGCGTCGCCCTCGACCCGGTCGTCGCCAACCGCGTCCTGCCCACCACGTCCCCCGACCCCTGGCTGGCCGCCCTCGCCGCCGAACAACAGGCCCACCTCAAGGACCTGCGCGACGAGCACGAGCAGGTGCACGAGGTCGCCCACGCCGGGCCCGCCCCGCGCTGCGCCGACGCCCTCGCCGCCCTCGGCCCGCTTCCGCCCGCGGACACCGCCCCCGCACCCGCGCCCGAGTGGGAGGTCGAGGACCGGCGCGACACCGACGGCGTCCTGGTCTGGCGCGTCCCCCTCCCCGGCGCCGCCAAGCCCGACCTCGGCCTCGTCCGCCGAGGCGACGAACTCGTCCTCACCGTCGGGCCGTTCCGCCGGATCGTCCCGCTGCCCTCCGCCCTGCGCCGCTGCACCGTCTCCGGGGCGAGCCTGCGCGACGGCGTCCTCGGCGTACGGTTCACGCCCGACCCCGGACTGTGGCCGCGTACCCCCTGAACACGCCTCCACCGTTCGGGTAACGTCGATGCCATGAGCGATGCCACCGACCGCCCCGACGCGGACGCCTGGGCGCAGGCCTGCGAGGAGGACCTGGCGGCCGAGCGCGCCCGCCGCCGTGGCCACAGCGCGCCGCCCCCCGGCTCCGCCGCCGAGGAACTGCGCAAACTCGTCGACGCCGTCGCCGACAAGGTGTCGTCGCTGGGCGTCCCGCTCCTCGGAGCCGGGCCGCAGCACGCCGTGCGGACCTTCGTCGACCAGGCCAGGTCCGCCATCGAACCGGTCATCGAGCGCAACCCGCAGGTCTTCGACCACCTCGCGGCCGCCGGCAGCGAACTGCTCGCCGCCTACCGCTCCGCCGTACAGGGCCACGAGCACCGCTGGACCCACGGCCCCCGGCAGAGCGCCGCCCCCGAAGGCGACGAGCGGAAGAACGACGGCGGTCCTTCCGGCAGCGAGCACATCGACCTGGACTGACAGGACGGTGCCCGCCCTCGGGTACGGTTGGCCATAGCGGGGCTCGACCGAAAACTGAGGGACACATGGGACTCACCATCGGCGTCGACATCGGCGGCACGAAGATCGCGGCCGGCGTGGTCGACGAAGAGGGCACCATTCTCGACACGCACAAGGTGCCCACCCCGTCGACACCCGCAGGCATCGTCGACGCGATCTGCGCGGCCGTCTCCGAAGCCGGCAAGGGCCATGACATCGAGGCGGTCGGCATCGGCGCCGCCGGGTACGTCGACGACAAGCGCGCCACCGTCCTCTTCGCGCCGAACATCCACTGGCGGCACGAGCCGCTGAAGGACAAGGTCGAGCAGCGCGTCGGGCTCCCGGTGGTCGTCGAGAACGACGCGAACGCCGCGGCCTGGGGCGAGTACCGCTTCGGCGCGGGCCAGGGCCACGACGACGTCATCTGCATCACGCTGGGCACGGGCCTCGGCGGCGGCATCATCATCGGCAACAAGCTGCGCCGCGGCCGCTTCGGCGTGGCCGCCGAGTTCGGCCACATCCGGGTCGTCCCGGACGGCCTCCTGTGCGGCTGCGGCAGCCAGGGCTGCTGGGAGCAGTACGCCTCCGGCCGCGCCCTCGTCCGCTACGCCAGGCAGCGCGCCAACGCCACCCCCGAGAACGCCACGATCCTGCTCGGCCTGGGCGACGGCACCCCCGAGGGCATCCAGGGCAAGCACATCAGCGACGCCGCCCGCCAGGGCGACAAGGTCGCCATCGACTCGTTCCGCGAGCTGGCCCGCTGGGCCGGCGCCGGCCTCGCCGACCTGGCCTCGCTCTTCGACCCGTCGGCCTTCATCGTGGGCGGCGGCGTCTCCGACGAGGGCGAACTCGTCCTGGACCCGATCCGCAAGTCGTTCCGCCGCTGGCTCGTCGGCGGCCAGTACCGCCCGCACGCCCAGGTCCTCGCGGCCCAGCTGGGCGGCAAGGCCGGCCTGGTCGGCGCCGCGGACCTGGCCCGCCAGGGCTGACGCCCCCGGTTTCGACCCCCGCGCCCGCCGCGTCCCCCCGGGATGCGGCGGGCGCTGCCGTAGGGTGCGGCCATGGCGATGAGCGCGCTGCCCGACTCCCGTACCGAGCCGGACGGTTCGGCCGTGATCCGCGTCCTCAGCTACAACGTCCGCTCACTGCGGGACGACGAGGACGCCGTGGCCCGAGTGATCCGGGCCTGTGCCCCCGATGTGGTGCTGGTCCAGGAGGCGCCCCGCTTCTTCCGCTGGCGCAAACACGCGGCCCGGCTCGCCGCCAAGAGCGAGCTGGTCATCCTGGGCGGCGGGGCGACCGCCTCCGGGCCGCTGCTGCTGTGCTCGCTGCGGGTCACCGTCGAGCGGACCGAGGACCTGCTGCTGCCGCTCACCCCGGGCCTGCACCGGCGGGGCTTCGCCACGGCGGTGGTACGGATCGCGGGCGCCCGGCTCGGACTGCTCAGCTGCCACCTGAGCCTCAGGGGCGACGAGCGGTACGACCAGGCCGGCCTGCTCCTCGACCGGCTGGCCGCCCTCGACGTCCCGCACGCCGTCGCCGCGGGCGACATCAACGAGCGGCCCGGCGGACGCGCGTTCCGCCGGCTGGCCGCCGAGCTGCAGGACTGCTGGGCCGTGCGGCCCTGGGGCGGCGAGTACACCTCGACGCCGGACGACCCGCACCAGCGGATCGACGCGGTCTTCGCGACCAAGGGCGTCGAGGTGCTGGGCTGCGGCGTCCCCGTGGGGCTGCCCGGGATCCGGGACGCGGACCTCAAGGCCGCGACGGACCACCTGCCGGTCCTCGCCGCCCTGCGCGTGCCGGCCTCCTGAGCGGCCCGGACGCGACGACGCCCCGGCGGCGGTGACACCACCGGGGCGCTTCCCGGGTCAGACGACCGCGCCGCGGCCCGGGTCGTCGTCGTCCTCGTCGTCGCCGTGCTTCATCCGGGCGAACAGCGTGGCGAAGCCGCCCAGGAAGCCGCCGACGCACACCGTGGTCAGCCACCACGTCATGTCCCACTGGAGCAGCACGGCGACCAGCAGCAGCACCGGGCCGCCGATGACGCCCAGCCAGGCGAACTTCGCCGCCGCGTCCGCCTCCGGCAGGGGCGGCGGCTCCGGCGGGACGAAGTGCCCCTCGTCGCTCTCGTCGAGATCGTCGTCCTTGGGCTCGGCCACCGAGTAGTCACGTGGGCCGCGCATGGCGCCGACACCCGGCGCGAACACGACGGAGCTGCCGAGCGCCGGCCGTTCGCTCTTCCCGTTCTCGGCGACGTCGTCCTCCGCGGCCCGGTCGTCCGCAGCCGCGTCCTCCTCAGCCGCGTCCTCCGCCGCCGCGTCGTCGGCGCTGTTCTCCGCGGTCCCGTCCTTCGCGGTCCCGTCCTCCGGGGTCCCGTCCTTCGCGACGTTGTCCTTCGCGGCGTTGTCCTTCTCCGGGAGCACGTCCTCCTCCGGCAGTGCCAGGTCCTCGACCGACCGGAACGGCCGGGCGCCCGGCGGGTCCGGCGGCTCCTCGCCGTACCCGGCGACGATCGCGGCCCACGCCGCCTCCTCGTCGAGCGGGTCGCGGTTCTTGTCGCGATCCGCGTCGTGCTGCTCAGCCACCGGTCGTGCTTCCCTTCTCACCGGCCACGCCGACCCCTCCGGCCTGGTCGGCCCCCTGACCCTCGTCGGTCCCGGCGGCCCCCGGAGCGAGCCGGCCGATGAACGCGTGGCTCTCCTCGAAGATGCGCTCCGCGTCGTGGTCCAACGTCGCCACGTGGTAGCTCTGTTCCAGCAGGATCTCCCGCACGTCCGTCGAGGAGATCCGGCCGAGGATGCGCGCCGAGTCCGCGGCCGGCACCACGTGGTCCTGCGGGCTGTGCAGCAGCAGCACCGGCTGCGTGACCTGCGGCAGCTCGCCGTCCACCACCTGGAAGAACCGGCGCAGCGAGTGCGCGGCGTGCAGCGGCACCCGGTCGTAGCCCAGCTCCTTGACGCCCTCCTTGGCGATGTCGCTCGCGATGCCGTTGGTCGACGGCACCAGGTGGCGGACCACCGGCAGGGCGTGCGCCATCACGCCGTGCACCTTGTTCGCCGGGTTGACCAGCACGACGCCGCGGATCGCGTCGCCGTGGCGCGCGGCGAGCCGCAGCGTGAGCGCCCCGCCCATGGAGAGCCCGCAGACGAAGACCGTGCGGCACTGCCGCAGCAGCGTCCGCAGCTCGCGGTCCACCTCCGCGTACCAGTCCTGCCAGCTCGTCACCTGCATGTCCTGCCAGCGCGTGCCGTGCCCGGGCAGCAGCGGCAGCGACACGGTCAGCCCGCGCTCCGCCAGGAACTCGGCCCAGGGGCGCAGCGACTGGGGCGAACCGGTGAAGCCGTGGCAGAGGAGTACGCCGACGTCTCCGCCGTCGTGGCGGTACGGCTCGGCTCCGGGGAGGACCGGCACGGGGTCTCCTGTTCGGGGTTCGAGGTGCTCGGGAAGTGTGTACTTCACCGTACGCGACCGGGCTGACACCGACCAGGGCCGTCACCGCCGCAAACAGGGCGGCACAGGGGTGCGGAAGAGAGCCAGGGGTACCGCAGGGGTTATGGTCTGATCGACGGAACACAGGAGGAACTCGAGTTGATCTACGGCGCTATGAAGTTCTCCATCGGAGGGACGCTGAAGCTCGCCTTCAGGCCCTGGGTGGAGGGCCTCGAGAACATTCCCGCCGAGGGGCCGGCGATCCTCGCGAGCAACCACCTGTCGTTCTCCGACTCGTTCTTCCTGCCGGCGGTCCTGGACCGCAAGGTCACCTTCATCGCCAAGGCCGAGTACTTCACGACGCCCGGTGTGAAGGGCAAGCTCACCGCCGCCTTCTTCAAGGGCGTCGGCCAGCTCCCCGTGGACCGCTCGGGCGCCCGGGGCGCGGGCGAGGCGGCCATCCGCAGCGGTATCGAGGTCATCGAGCGCGGCGAGCTGTTCGGGATCTACCCGGAGGGCACCCGCTCGCCGGACGGGCGGCTCTACCGGGGCAAGCCCGGCGGCCTCGCGCGCGTGGCGCTGGCAACCGGCGCCCCCGTCATCCCCGTCGCCATGATCGACACGGAGAAGATCCAGCCGCCCGGCAAGATCGTCCCCAAGCTGATGCGCCCCGGCATCCGGATCGGCAAGCCGCTCGACTTCAGCCGCTACCACGGCATGGACGGCGACCGGTTCATCCTGCGCTCGGTCACCGACGAGGTGATGTACGAGATCATGAAGCTCTCGGGCCAGGAGTACGTCGACATCTACGCGACCGCCGCCAAGCGCCAGATCGCCGAGGCGGAGAAGGCCGCGAAGGAGGCGGCGAAGGAGGCCTCCAAGGCCGCCGAGAAGGCGGCGGAGAAGGCGGCGGCCGAGAAGGGCGACGCCTGAGCGTCGCCGCGCACGCTGTGGGTGGGGGAGATGGCCAAGCGCGAACGCGTCGTCCGCATGTCCGTGGAGCAGCCGCTGTGGCGTGCGCTGACGGCGTACCGCGTGCTGACCATGGTCTACGCGGTGCTCCTCTTCGTCTTCACCCGCGAGGACTTCGAGCGGCCCCTGGTGGCCGCGGGCTTCCTCGCGGTGCTGGCCGTGTGGACCCTCGCCACCCTCCCCAAGGTCGCGAACGCGGCGGGCTGCACCAAGCGCTTCCTCGTCGCCGACCTGACGATCGCCCTCACCGGCATCCTGCTCACGCCCCTCGCCGACGCCCAGGCCCAGACCCAGGACGGGGCCACGCTGCCGACGATCTGGACGGCCGGCTCCGTCCTCGCGTACGCGATCAGGGGCGGCTGGCGCTGGGCCGGCTTCGCGTCCTCGCTGGTCGCCGTCGCCAACATCATCGAGCGCGGTGAGCCCAGCCGGGACACCCTGCACAACGTCCTGCTGGTGTGGGTCGCCTCCATCGCCATCGGCTACGTGGTCGAGGTCGCCCGCGCCTCCGAGCGCACCCTCGCCCGCGCCCTGGAGATCGAGGCGGCCACCCGTGAGCGGGAGCGCCTGGCGCGCGACATCCACGACTCCGTCCTCCAGGTGCTGGCCATGGTGCAGCGCCGGGGCACCGCCCTGGGCGGCGAGGCCGCCGAGCTGGGGCGGATGGCCGGCGAGCAGGAGGTCGCCCTGCGCACGCTGGTCGCGGGCGGGCTCACCCGCCGCTCGCACGTCTCCGAGGACGAGTCGCAGGGCGCGGTCGTCCGGATCGTCGACGAACCCGACGACGGGCCGCAGGACCTGCGCACCCTCCTCGCCCCGTACGCCGGGTCCCGCGTGACGTTCTCGGAGCCCGGCGCCCCCGTGCTGCTGCCGCCGGCCGCGGCCGGCGAACTGGCGGCCGCCGTCGGTGCGGCACTGGACAATGTGCGCGGGCACGCCGGGCCCGGCGCCCAGGCCTGGATCCTGGTCGAGGACTGGCCGGACGAGGTGATCGTCACGGTCCGGGACGACGGCCCGGGCATCCCGGACGGGCGGCTGGCCCAGGCCGAGGGCGAGGGGCGGCTCGGCGTCGCCCAGTCCATCCGCGGCCGGCTGCGCGACCTGGGCGGCACGGCCGAGCTGATCTCGGTGCCCGGCCAGGGCACGGAGGTCGAACTGAAGGTCCCACGGGGGAAGGCGGCGAAGCGATGAGCGAACAGCAGATCAAGGTGATGGTGGTCGACGACCACCCGATGTGGCGCGACGCGGTCGCCCGCGACCTGTCCGAGGCCGGTTTCGACGTGGTCGCGACGGCCGGCGACGGCGACCAGGCCGTACGCCGCGCCCGGGCCACCACGCCGGACGTACTGGTCCTCGACCTCAACCTGCCGGGCATGCCCGGGGTCCAGGTCTGCAAGGAGCTGGTCGGCGCCGGGTCCGGCCTGCGGGTCCTGGTGCTGTCCGCGAGCGGTGAGCACGCGGACGTGCTGGAGGCCGTGAAGTCCGGGGCGACCGGCTACCTGCTGAAGTCGGCCAGCACCGAGGAGCTGCTCGACGCGGTACGCCGTACGGCCGTCGGCGACCCCGTCTTCACGCCGGGCCTCGCCGGCCTGGTCCTCGGCGAGTACCGCCGCCTCGCCGCGGAGCCCGCGCCCGCCTCCGGCACCGACGAGCCGAACGCCCCGCGCCTCACCGACCGCGAGACCGAGGTCCTGCGCCTCGTCGCCAAGGGCCTCAGCTACAAGCAGATCGCCGAGCGCCTGGTCATCTCGCACCGCACGGTCCAGAACCACGTCCAGAACACCCTGGGCAAGCTCCAGCTCCACAACCGCGTCGAACTGGTCCGCTACGCCATAGAGCGGGGCCTGGACGACGAGTAGGCCGGGACCTCCGGCCCAGGGGCGGCCGTCGGTGGGCCGCCTTATGGTGGGCCTGACCGGCAGAGCGAGCCCGGGGAGGCGCCGTGGAGGTCCTGGCATTCGGGGTGCAGGCCGACGAGAAGCCGCTCATCGAGCGGGCCTTCGCAGGCCGGCACGGCGTCCGCTGTCTGGACGTCTTCCTCACCGAGGACACCGCGCCCATCGCCGCCGGCCGCGAGGCGGTCGTCACCAGCGTCAACTGCGACCTGGGCGCCCGCGTGCTGCGGACCCTCGCCGCCGGCGGGACCCGGATGGTCGCCCAGCGCTCCACCGGGTTCAACAACATCGACCTCGACGTCGCCCGCGAGCTGGGCCTCACCGTCGCCCGGGTGTCGTCGTACTCGCCGTACTCGGTGGCAGAGTTCGCCTGGACGCTCGCCATGGCGGTGAACCGCCGCGTCGTCCGTGCGGCCAACCGCACCCGCGACTTCGACTTCCGGCTCCACGGCCTCCTCGGCCGCGACCTGCACGGCCGCACGGCCGGCGTGCTCGGCACCGGCAGGATCGGCACGGCGTTCACCCGCATCGCGCACGGCTTCGGCATGAACCTGCTCGGCTGGGACGTCCAGCAGAACCCCGCCTGCCTGGACCTGGGCATGAAGTACGTCGACAAGGACGAGCTGCTCGCCGCGTCCGACCTGGTCAGCCTGCACGTCCCGCTGCTGCCCGCGACGCACCACCTGCTCGACGCCGCCGCGCTGAAGGCCATGAAGGACGACGCCGTCCTGGTGAACTCCAGCCGCGGCGGCCTCGTCGACACCGACGCGCTCGTCGTGGAGCTGCGCGCCGGGCGGTTCACCGGGGTCGGGCTCGACGTGTACGAGGCGGAGGCCGGGCTGTTCTTCCTCGACAAGTCGCTGGAGGGCGTCGGCGACGACACCCTGGCCCGACTGATGACCTTCCCGAACGTGCTGGTCACCAGCCACCAGGCGTACTACACGGTCGACGCGGTGAGCGAGATCGTCGCGACGACCGTGCGCAACGTCGACGACTACGCCGAGGGCAGGCGCGGCGAGAACGTGCTGGTGCCGTCCGCGGACGGCACGGCCTGAATCCGGCGCACCAGCTCCCGTACGATCTCCGCGCCGTTCAGCGTCAGCACCGACTCGGGGTGGAACTGCACGCCCGCGAAGCCCGGCCCGCGCAGGGCGTGCACCTCGCCGCCGTCCGCGTCGCGGGCCACCTCGATCCCGTGCAGTGCCAGCCTGCGCGCGGCCTCGTCGTCGCAGCGGGCCGTGAAGCTGTTGTAGAAGCCGACGGTCTCCCGCGCCCCGAACAGGTCGACGTCCACCTGGGCGCCCTGGAACGGGGTCCGCTTGCGCACGATGTCCAGGCCCAGCTCCGCCGCGATCAGCTCGTGGCCCAGGCACACGCCCAGCAGCCCGTGCCGGTGCCCGCGCAGCAGATCGGCGGCCAGCGCCCGCATCGTCCGCATCTTCGGGTCGCCCGCGTCCCCCGGGTCGCCGGGGCCGGGCCCCAGGACCACCGGGCCCTCGTGCCCGAGGACGGCCTCCCGCAGCCCCGGCTCGTCGAAGCGCCGCACGGTCACCTCGAGCCCGGAGGCCCGCAGCACGTGCGCCAGCATCGAGGTGAACGTGTCCTCCCCGTCGACCACCAGCGCGTGCCCCCGCAGCGCCGCCGACCGCTCCTGCATCTTCAGCCAGAACGGGGCGAGCCCCGCGCGCCGCGCGTCCAGCGCCTCCCGCACCCGCGGGTCGTCCGCCAGCCGCGGCGGCTCGGCCGCCTCGGCGAGCGGCCGCCCGGGCCGCACCCCCAGCGCGGTCAGCACGCCCGCCGCCTTCGCGTGGGTCTCGGCGACCTCGCCCGCCGGGTCGGAGTGGCGTACGAGCGTCGCGCCGACCGGGACGCGCAGCGCCCCGTCCGTGTCGATGTCGGCGGTACGGATCAGGATCGGCGAGTCCAGCGTCTGCGCCCCGCCCGCGTCCAGGCCCAGCAGCGCCAGTGCTCCCGCGTAGTAGCCGCGGCCGACCCCGTCCGGCCCGAGGGGCTCGTACCGCTCGATGACCCGGCAGGCGTTCTGCACCGGCGACCCGGTGACGGTCGCCGCGAACATCGTCTCCCGCAGCACCTCCCGCACGTCCAGCGTGGAGCGGCCCCGCAGCTCGTACTCGGTGTGGGCGAGGTGGGACATCTCCTTCAGCCGCGGCCCGATCACGACACCGCCCATGTCGCCGACGGTGCACATCATCTTCAGCTCCTCGTCCACGACCATCGACAGCTCGTCGGTCTCCTTGCGGTCGGCGAGGAACTCCAGCAGCCGCTCCGGCGTCGGAGCGACGCCCGCCGGGTACCGGTAGGTGCCGCTGATCGGGTTCATCACGACGGTGCCGCCCGACATCCGGACGTGCACCTCCGGGCTCGCCCCCACGAGCGTCCGCTCGCCGGTGTGCACGACGAACGTCCAGTACGCGCCCCGCTCCCCGGCCAGCAGCCGCCGGAACAGCGCCAGCGCGTCGGCCCGCCCGAAGCCCGGAACGCGCCCGGTGTACGTACGGCGGATCACGAAGTTCGCTCCCTCGCCGCGGCCGATCTCGTCCTCCACCACCCGCCGCACGATCCCGGCGTACTCCTCGTCGGGCACGTCGAAGGCGCCGCCCTCGACCCGTACGTCGTGCGCGGGGAGCTGCGCCAGCGCCTCGGCCACGGGCAGCTCGTACGTCTCGTCGGCGACCAGCACGGACAGCGGGGTGCCGTCGTCGCGGACGTCGAAGCCGCGCTCCCGCAGCTGCCGGAACGGCACGAGCGCCAGGGCCGGCCGCTCGCCGACGGGCAGGTCGGCGAGGCGTTCCACCTCGTGCACCGCGCCGGTCAGCACCTCGACGGTGTCGCCGTCCCGGCCGGGGGTGCGGCGGCGGAGCAGGGCGAAGGGCGGGCAGGTGTCGTCGAGCAGTCGGGAGAGGTCCATGAACTGCGTTCCTTCCGGAGAGGGAGGGAACGGCCGCGTGAACGAAGGAAGGCCGCCCCTCGGGCGGCCTTCGCGATGTCGTCGTACGCGCAGTCAGTGGGCCGCCGGATGAGCGGTCCACCACCAGTTCTGGGTCGTCTGGGTCGTCTGCGCGAACATGTCGGGCACCCTAGCGCATCCGCCGTGGACGGGTGCCCGATCGTCCGGATCTGTCGGATCCGTCTCACCAGTCGGGCTCCTGAGACCGCCGACGCTTCGACCCTTTACTGTTGAGCCGTGACCGTGAACGCTGATTCCCAAGCCGTCGCCGCCAAGGCGACCTGGCGAGACCTGCCCGCGGCGCAGCAGCCCGAGTACCCCGATGCCGAGGCTCTGCGCGATGTGATCGCGGACCTCGAGTCGTATCCGCCGCTCGTCTTCGCCGGCGAGTGCGACCAGCTGCGCGCCCGGATGGGAGCCGTCGCCCGTGGCGAGGCGTTCCTGCTCCAGGGCGGCGACTGCGCCGAGTCCTTCGACGCGATCTCGGCGGAGCACATCCGCGCGAAGCTCAAGACGCTGCTCCAGATGGGCGCCGTGCTGACGTACGCCGCGTCCGTCCCCGTCGTGAAGGTGGGCCGGATCGCCGGCCAGTACTCGAAGCCGCGCTCCAAGCCGACCGAGACCCGCGACGGCGTGACGCTGCCGACGTACCGGGGCGACTCGGTCAACGGCTTCGACTTCACCGAGGAGGCCCGCGTCCCGGACCCCGAGCGGCTGAAGCGCATGTACCAGGCGTCCGCCTCGACGCTGAACCTGGTGCGCGCCTTCACCACGGGTGGTTACGCGGACCTGCGCCAGGTGCACGCCTGGAACCAGGACTTCGTGAAGTCGTCGCCGTCCGGTCAGCGCTACGAGCAGCTGGCCCGCGAGATCGACAACGCGCTGAACTTCATGAAGGCCTGCGGCACCGACCCGGCCGAGTTCCGTACGGTCGAGTTCTACTCCTCGCACGAGGCGCTGCTGCTGGACTACGAGGGCGCGCTGACCCGCGTCGACTCGCGCACCGGCGAGCTGTACGACACGTCGGGCCACATGGTCTGGATCGGTGAGCGCACCCGCCAGCTGGACGGGGCGCACATCGAGTTCGCGTCGAAGATCCGCAACCCGATCGGCATCAAGCTGGGCCCGACCACCACGGTCGACGAGGCGCTCACGTACATCGACCGCCTCGACCCGGACCGCGAGCCGGGCCGGCTGACCTTCGTCGTCCGCATGGGCGCCGACAAGGTGCGCGACAAGCTCCCCGAGCTGGTCGAGAAGGTCACCGCGTCGGGTGCGACGGTCGCCTGGGTGACCGACCCGATGCACGGCAACACCTTCGAGGCGGCCTCCGGCCACAAGACGCGTCGCTTCGACGACGTCCTGGACGAGGTCAAGGGCTTCTTCGAGGTCCACAAGGCGCTGGGTACGCACCCGGGCGGCATCCACGTGGAGCTGACCGGCGACGACGTCACCGAGTGCGTGGGCGGCGGCGACGAGATCTTCGTCGACGACCTGCACCAGCGGTACGAGACGGCCTGCGACCCGCGGCTCAACCGCAGCCAGTCGCTGGACCTGGCGTTCCTGGTGGCGGAGATGTACCGCGACCAGTGACCGGAGATCGTTGATCTTGGCTGGTAAACGGCCTTGACAGGTGGATGGGGCGTGGATCCGTGTGATCCGCGCCCCATCGCCGTTTCCGGGCGTCTCCCGGGCTTTTCCACGCCCTCGGCTATGGGTAAGGTTAGGTTAGCCTCACCGATCAAGCGGGGGGTGTCGTCCCAAAGACCTGCAGGGAGGTGACCCGCGTGTACGTCTGCTCGTGCTTCGGTATCACCGAGAAGCAGGTCAAGGAACACGCGGACGCCGGTGCCTGCACGCCCCGCCAGATAGCGTCGGCCTGCAAGGCGGGCACCGACTGCGGCTCGTGCGTACGTCGCATCCAGGCCATTCTCGGCCGTGGCGCCTGTCCCCGACGCGAGCTGCTGGACCAGGGCGAGCCGGCCCTCTCCGACCTCTCGGACCTTTCCGAAGCGGCCTGAGGCTCCCGGGCCCCGACTCCCCGGGCTCTAGCTCTCCGGCTGCTCGACCAGCTGCGCGATGTACAGCGCCTCTCCGAGCTTGTCGACCAGGTCCAGCTGGGTGTCGAGGTAGTCGATGTGGTGCTCCTCGTCCGCCAGGATCGACTCGAAGATGTTCGCCGAGGTGATGTCGCCCTTGTTGCGCATCAGCTCGATGCCCCGCCGCAGCCGGTCGATCGCCTCGACCTCGATCTGCCGGTCCGCCTGGAACATCTCGGTGAGGGTCTGGCCGATGCGGACGTGGAAGAGCCGCTGGTAGTTCGGCAGGCCCTCCAGGAAGAGGATCCGGTCGGTGAGCACCTCGGCGTGCTTCATCTCGTCGAACGACTCCGCGCGGGTGTACTTGGCGAGCTTCGGCCACCCGAGGTTCTCCTGCATCTTGGAGTGCAGGAAGTACTGATTGATCGCGGTCAGTTCGGCGGTCAGCTGCTCGTTCAGGAACTCGATGACTTCGGGGTCGCCCTGCATCGCAGAGGCTCCTTCCGCGCGGGGGTGAAAGGGGCTGAATGCGCGCATCCTTGCACCGTGAGGGAAGGTCGTCCAGTAAGTACAGGCTTAGTGGGACTTGCCCGAATCGGCTCCGGCCCTGGTCGTGACCACCCCTCCCGGTCTGTCACCATTGAGTCATGGGTCAGCCGGAGAGCGAGGAACACCGGGCAGCAGGGGAGTCCACGCTTCCTCCGGGGCAGCGTCTGCAGCGCGGCTGGCCGGTCACCCACTACGGTCCCGTCCCCAAGTTCAAGCCGGACCGCTGGGAGTTCCGGGTCTTCGGCGCCACGGCGGACGGCGAGAAGCACTGCTGGAACCACGAGGAGTTCTCGGCCCTGCCGTTCTCCACGGTGGTCGCCGATCTGCACTGCGTCACGAAGTTCAGCATGCTCGGGGCCGAATGGGGGGGTGTCCCCGCCCGGACCATCCTCGAACTCGCGCCGCCGGCCGCCAATGTCACCCATGTGATGGTGTGGGCCGAGTACGGCTTCAGCGCCAACATGCGGCTCTCGGACTTCTCCTCGGAGCGGACGATCTTCGCCACGCACAAGGACGGCGAGCTGCTGACGGCCGAGCACGGCTTCCCGCTGCGGCTCATCGTGCCGCATCTGTACGCCTGGAAGGGGCCCAAGTGGGTCCGGGGCGTGGAGTACATGACCGCCGACCGCCGTGGCTTCTGGGAGGAGCGCGGCTACCACAACATCGGTGACCCCTGGTCCGAGCAGCGCTACTCGTACCAGGAGGAGCCGGGGGACGGTCCCGAGCTCTGACGCCCGGTATCCGGCCCCCGGCTCCTCCTGGTGCGGGGTTCGGCGGTGGTGCCGGCTCAGTGGTGGTACTGGTGGACCACCGCGTGGCCCTTGCCGCGGCCGATCATCCACTTGTTGACCGGCGTCGTGACGGCGAAGGCGACCGCGAAGGCGAAGGCGAGCGCGCCCCAGAACAGCGCGTCGGCCAGGTGTGCGTCCATCGCGCCCGGCACCAGCAGCAGGACGCCGTTGTCGACGATCTCCATCACGGCGATGGACAGCGTGTCCGCGGCCAGCGCCACACCGATCGCGGCCTTCAGGCTCACACCCGCCCGGACGACGGCCCAGAGGGTGAGCGAGTAGCCGAAGAAGAACGCCAGGACGATCGCGAGGACCATCGTCGGGGCGGTGCCCCAGCCCAGGGCGGTGCCGATGACCATGCCCAGCACCTCGCCGATGGCGCAGCCGATGAGGCAGTGCAGGGTGGCCTTGGCGGCCATGGCCCAGCTGACCTTGCCGCCACCCGTGTGGTGCCGGTGGCCGGCGTGACCCGCGTGGGCCGCGTGGTCCCCGTGGTGGTGGGCGTGCTCGTCGTGCGCGGTCTGCGTGTCGTGCTGCATCGGTAGCCCCCAATGCCGAGTGGCGGTTCCTCGAACAGCAGGAACCGTATACCCCCAGGGGGTATTCCCTCAAGCGGGTGAGGACCGGGAATCAGCGCAGTTTCTTCAGCCTCTCGACGTCCGCCGCGTGCCCCTCCTTGCCGCCCGGCGTCTCGATCACCAGTGGGACGCCCTCGGTCGCCGGGTGGCGCATCAGCTCCCGGAAGGGCTCCTCGCCGATGTGCCCGGCGCCGATGTTGGCGTGCCGGTCCTTGTGCGCGCCGACGACGTCCTTGGAGTCGTTGGCGTGGATGAGCTTCAGCCGGCCTTCGCCGACGGTGTCGACCAGCAGGTCGAGCGTCCGGCGCACGCCGTCCTCGCCGGCCAGGTCGTGACCGGCCGCGAAGATGTGGCAGGTGTCCAGGCACACGCCCAGCCTCGGATGCGCGTCCAGCGCCTCGAAGTACGGGCCGAAGTCCCAGGTCCGCGAGCAGAGCGAGGAGCCCTGGCCGGCCGTCGACTCCAGCAGCAGGAACGGGTCGTCGTCGTGGGTCAGCTCGTCCAGCAGCGGCAGCATGTGCTCGCGCACCTGTGCCAGCGCCTCCTCACGTGGCCGGCCGCCCGTCGCCGAGCCGGTGTGCACCACGACGCCCAGCGCGCCGATGGCGCGGCCGCGGCGCAGCGAGTGGCGCAGCGACTCCACGGACCGCTCGACGGTGGCCTCCGTGTGCGAGCCGAAGTTGATCAGATACGGGGCGTGGACATACGCCGGTATGCCCTCGGCCGCGCAGGCGGCACGGAACAGCTCGTCCTGCGCCGGGTTGCCGGCGGGCGTCGCCCAGCCGCGCGGATTGGCGACGAAGACCTGGACGGTCTCGGCGCCGATGTCGCGGGCGTAGGCGAGGCCGGTCGTGGCGAGGCCACCGGCGACCGGCACATGGCTGCCGACGGGGTTGCGGCTCCCCCCTGGCCGAGCGGGGTCGAGAGCGTGGGGGAGCATCGGTGGCTAGATTCCCTTGGTCTTGATCGTGATCGTGCTGCCCTCGGGGGCCGTGTCACCGCCGCGGACGGACTGGCCGCTCACGGTGTCGCTGAGGAAGGGGAAGCTCTTCTCGACCTTCACCTCGAAACCGGCCGCCTTCAGCTCGCGGGTGGCGTCGTCGACGCTCTTGCCGGTCACCTCGGGCACCGGGACCATGCGCGGGCCCTTGGAGACGGTGAGGGTGACGCTGTCGCCCCTGGCCGCCCGCGCGCCCTCGGCGAGGGACTGCGCGGCGACGCTGCCCGCGGGCTGCGCGGAGTGCACCTGCTCGGTGGCGATCTGCACGGTGAGCCCGGCGTCCTTCAGGGTGCGCCGCGCGTCCTCCACGGAGCTGCCGACGACACCCGGGACCTCGACCGGTGAGCCCTTGCTGACGACGAGGGCGACGGCGGAGTCCGGGTCGCGCGGGGTGCCGGCGCCCGGGTCGCTGCTGATGACCGAGCCCTGGGCGACCTCGTCGCTGAACTCCTGGGTGACGACGCCCGCCGCGAGCCCCGCCTTGCGCAGCGCCTCCTTGGCCTCGGCGAGCGGCTTGCCCTTGAGCTCCGGGACCTTGACGATCTTCGGGCCGCGGGAGATGACCAGCGTGACCGGGCCGCCGCCGCGGACGCGCTCGCCCGGTGCGGGGTCCGTGCCCATGACGGTGCCGCGCTCGTACGCGCTGCTGAAGTCGGTGCGGGTGGAGCCCACTTCGAGGCCCTCGTCCGCGAGCCGCTTCTCGGCCTCGGCCCGCGTCTTGCCCAGCACGGTGGGGACGCGGGTGAACTGGCCGGCGTTGATGTACCAGACGCCCGCGCCGGCGCCGAGGAGCAGGAGAACGGCCACGAGCGCGGCCAGCAGACCGCGGCGCGGGTTCACCGGGACCCGGCGGGGGGCCGGGCGCTCGGGCCGCTGGGGCTGCGGCCGGGTGTCGGGCGGCAGCTCCAGACGGCTGGTGTGCTGGACGTCCTGCTGGTGCTCGCCCGGCAGGGGGCGCGCGATGACGCTGGTCACGTCGTCCGGCGAGGCGCCCGTGCCGGCCGGCGCGGCCGCCTCGACGCGGGCCTGCGGCGGGACCAGGTCCAGCTGCTCGTCGCCGAGGGCGGCGCGGGACTGGCGGGCCTGCGCCAGCAGCGCCACCGCGTCGTGCGGGCGCACCTCGGGGTCGCGTGCCGTCGCCGAGGCCACCAGGGCGTCCAGCTCGGGGGCGAGCCCGGGGACGGCGGCGGACGGGGCCGGGACGTCGGTGTTCAGGTGCTGGAAGAGGACCTGGGCGGGGGTTTCGCCGCCGTGCGGCTTGTCGCCCGTCAGCATCTCGTACAGGACCACGCCGCACGCGTACACGTCGGTACGGGTGTCGGCGGTGCCGTGCTCGATCTGCTCGGGCGCCAGGTACGACACCGTGCCGAGGACCGAGCCCGTCGTGTTGGTGGCGGTGCCCACGGCCCGTACGAGGCCGAAGTCGGCCACCTTGACCCGGCCGTCGTCCCCTATGAGGACGTTCTCGGGCTTCATGTCCCGGTGCACGAACCCGGCCCGGTGCGCCGCCCCCAGCGCCGCCAGCACCGGCTCCAGGATGTCCAGCGCGGCCCGGGGCCGGAGAGCGCCGCGCTCGCGCAGCACGTCCCGCAGCGTGCACCCGGCGACGTACTCCATCGCCAGGTACACGTACGCCCCGTCGGCTCCCTGGTCGAAGACGCCGACGACGTTCGGGTGGGAGAGCCGCGCCACCGACTTGGCCTCACGGATGAAGCGCTCCACGAACGACGCGTCGGTCGCCAGGGAGGGGTGCATCACCTTCAGGGCGAGCACCCGGTCGAGCCGGGTGTCGACGGCCCGGTAGACCGTGGCCATGCCACCGACGGCGATGCGCGCGTCGACTCGGTAACGGCCGTCGAGCAGCTGGCCGACGAGCGGGTCGTGCAGGGTCGTATCCACGCGCCCGAGTCTACGAGCCCCCGCCGACCCACCCGTCGCCCTGTACATGACCAGCCCCGTACTGCAGCCGAGCTGTGACACCGCACCGCCGGTGAGGGCCGTGGGGTCGCGGGGCCGACTGCCGGACGGCGGACCGGCCGGACGGCGAACCGGCCGGTCAGAAAGCCGGGCGCTCCGGGTCCAGGGCGGCGCGGCCCTCCGTCGGCGACGACGCCTCGGCGAAGTGGCGGCGGGGGATACGGCCCGCGCGGTGCGCCAGGCGGCCGGCCTCGACGGCGTGCCGCATGGCCTCGGCCATCAGCACCGGCTCCTGCGCGCGCGTGACCGCGGAGGCCAGCATGACCGCCGCGCACCCCAGCTCCATCGCCAGCGCGGCGTCCGACGCCGTCCCCGCCCCCGCGTCCAGGATCACGGGCACGCGCGCGTGCTCCACGATCAGCTGGAAGTTGTGCGGGTTGCGGATACCGAGCCCGGAGCCGATGGGCGAGCCCAGCGGCATGATCGCCGCGCAGCCGACGTCCTCCAGCTTCCGCGCGAGCACCGGGTCGTCATTGGTGTACGGCAGCACGGTGAAGCCGTCGTCCACCAGCGTCTCGGCGGCGTCCAGCAGCTCGATCGGGTCCGGCAGCAGCGTCCGCTCGTCGGCCACGACCTCCAGCTTGACCCAGTCCGTGCCCAGCGCCTCGCGCGCGAGGCGCGCCGTGAGCACCGCCTCGCCGGCCGTGAAGCAGCCCGCCGTGTTCGGCAGGACGCGGATGCCCAGCCGGTCCAGGACCGACAGGACGGACCCGTGGACCGTCGGGTCGATGCGGCGCATCGCCACGGTCGTCAGCTCCGTGCCGCTCGCGACGAGCGCACGCTCCAGCACGTCGAGGCTGGGCGCCCCGCCCGTACCCATGATCAGCCGGGAGTCGAACGTGGTCCCGGCGATGGTCAGTCGGTCGTCACCCATGCCTCAGCCCCCCTGCACCGCGGTCAGCACCTCGACGCGGTCGCCGTCGCCGAGCACCGTCCCGGCCCACTGGCTGCGCGGGACGACGGTCTCGTTGACCGCGGCCGCGACCCCGGAGGGTGCGGTGGTCAGGGTGGCGACCAGCGCGTCGAGCGTGGTCGGGGCGGTGAGTTCGCGCGTCTCGCCGTTCACGGAGACGCTCAGCACGGCGCTCATGGCGCTCCTGTTCATGACGCTCCTACGGAAACGGAGGAGAAGCGGGCGGGGGTGAACGCGGCGGCCTCGTCGGGCAGTTCGCCCGTCGTGAGGTACGCGGCCAGCACATCGCCGGTGACCGGCGTCAGCAGCACCCCGTTGCGGTAGTGCCCCGTCGCCAGGCACAGGCCCGGCAGCGCGGAGGGCCCCAGCAGCGGCGCGTTGTCGGGCGAGCCGGGCCGCAGCCCCGCCCCGGTCTCCGCCAGCGGCAGCTCCGTGATGCCCGGCACCAGCTCGTGCGCGTCGCGCAGCAGCTCGTACACCCCGCCGGCCGTGACCGTCGTGTCCCAGCCCAGCTCCTCGCTCGTCGCGCCCACGACCAGCTCGCCGTTCTCGCGCGGCACCAGGTACACATGGCTGCCCCGCACGACCGCCCGGACGGTACGGCTCAGGAACGGCGCGTACGCGGGCGGCACCGTCAGCCGCACGACCTGCCCCTTCACCGGCCGCACCGGCGGCAGCACCTCGTCCGGTACGCCGCCGAGCCCGCCGCTGTGGCTGCCGGCGGCCAGCACCACCTGGTCCGCGGCCCACTCCGTACCGTCGGCCAGGGCAGCGCCGGCCGCCCGGTCATGCTCCACGCGCAGGCGCTCCGCCCGTGTCCGCAACAGGGTCACCCCGGCCCGCTCGCACGCCACGACCAGGGCCGCCGCCAGGCGCCGCGGATCGACCTGGTGGTCGCCGTCCACGCGGAGCCCGCCGCGCACTCCCGGCGCCAGCAGCGGCTCCAGGCGCCGGCACTCCCGGCCGGTGAGCCACTCCGACTCCAGCCCGCAGCGCCGCTGCAGCGCGTGCAGCTCCCGCAGGTGGGCGCGGTCGTCGGCGTCCAGCGCGACGGCCAGCGTGCCGCACGTGCGGAACCCGACGTCCAGCCCCGTCGCCGCCTCCAGTTCGGCGACGAAGCCCGGATAGCGCCGCGCCGACGCCATGTTGAGCCCGAGGAGCGTCTCCTCCCCGTAGTGCAGTTCGGTGACGGCGGCGAGCATGCCCGCGGCCACGCGGGCGGCACCCCCGCCGGGTTCGGGGTCCGCCACGGCGGTGCGCAGCCCCCGCTGCGCCGCCCGCCAGGCCGTGACCAGGCCGATGATCCCGCCCCCGATGACGAGGACGTCTGATGTACGCGACATGGGCGTCCAGCCCCTCCCTTCGCCGGCATGACCCGGATCAGGTTCGTACGGTCGGAGGCCGCCCAGCCTCCCTCTCAGCCCGGTCGTCCGGGCTCCCGCGAGTGCTTCCAGCGGGGCCAGACTAACCCCCGCCCGCAACCGGGGGTAAGGGAGCCCGCCGCGGGGCGTTCGGCCGCGGAGGACCGGGGAAGGGGAGTCCCCGGAGGTCCGCGGGGCGACCGTGAACGAGCAGCCACTGCCCTGACGGCATGTCAGCTGCGTAAGGTGATCGGGTGAGCGAGCAGCAGCAACAGCAGAACCGGCGCGGGACCGAGGCGCGCACCGGATCCGGCGCCCGGCCGGGTGCCGTTCGGGCGGACGCGGCCGGGCCCACGAGCGGCGCGGAAGGCGCGCGGCGCGTCGTCGTCGTCGGTGCCGGGATGGCCGGCGTGCAGACCGCCGTGGCCCTGCGCGAACAGGGCTTCACCGGGCCGGTGCTGGTCATCGGCGCCGAGCCGCACCAGCCCTACGACCGGCCGCCCCTGTCCAAGGCGGTCCTGCTCGGCAAGGCCGAGGGCTCGGCCTTCGACGTGGACTTCGAGGCCCTGGACATCGAGCTGCGCCTCGGCGTCGAGGTGACCGGCCTGCGCCCCGGCGACCACGAGGTCGACACGGAGGCGGGCCCCGTCCCGTACGACGTCCTCGTCGTCGCCACCGGCGCCGTCCCCGTCACCCTGCCCGGCTCCGAGGGCGTCCCCGGCGTCCATCTGCTGCGCACCCTGGACGACGCCGAACGGCTGCGGCCCGTCCTGGCCGAGCAGCACGACATCGTGGTCGTCGGCGCGGGCTGGATCGGCGCCGAGTTCGCCACCGCCGCGCGCGAGGCGGGCTGCGCGGTCACCGTCGTGGAGGCCGCGGGACGCCCGCTCGCCGGAGCGCTGCCCGCGGAGGTCGCCGCCCCCATGGCCGAGTGGTACGAGGAGAGCGGCGCCCGGCTCCTCACGCACGCGCGCGTGGCCGAGATCGAATCCGGCAGGGTCGTCCTGGCCGACGGCCGGGTCCTGCCCGCCGGCGCCGTCGTCGTGGGCATCGGCGCCCGCCCCGCCACGGCCTGGCTGGCCGGCTCCGGCGTCGCGCTCGGCCCGGACGGCGCGATCACGGCCGACGACCACCTGCGCACCTCCGCCCCCGACGTGTACGCCGTCGGCGACTGCGCCTCCTTCCCGTCCGCCCGCTATGGCGCCCGGCTGCTCGTCCACCACTGGGACAACGCCCTGCAGGGCCCCCGCACGGTCGCCGCCGACATCGTGGGCGAGGACCCGCGGCCGTACGACCCGGTGCCGTACTTCTGGTCGGAGCAGTTCGGCCGCTTCGTCCAGTACGCCGGCCACCACGCCTCCGCCGACACGCTGATCGCGCGCGGCGACCCGGCCGGCGCCGCCTGGTCCGTGGCCTGGCTGCGGGAGGGCGCTCTCGTGGCGCTGCTGGCCGTGGGGCGGCCGCGGGACCTGGCGCAGGGCCGAAAGCTCATCGAGTCGGGCGCGCTCCTGGACGCCGAGCGCGTCGCGGACCCGTCCGTTCCGCTGAAGGCCGCGGTCCGGGACGCGGCCTGACGCCGAGCGGCCGGAGCGGCCGGGACCGGGCCGTACGGGCGGTGCCGTCCGCCCGTACGGCCCGGCCCGGCTACCGGCTGTCAGTGCGGGATGGCAGGCTTGTGGACGTGACCGAGATTGACGCGAAGATCGATGCGCTCGTCCCCGCCTGGCTTCACCTCCCCGACATCGCCGAGATGATGGACGTCGAGGTGACGCGGGTGCGGCAGCTCGTCAAGGAGGGCCAGCTGATCGCCGTGCGCCGCGGTGAGAACCGCGCGCTGCAGGTGCCGGCTGCCTTCATCAAGGACGGCAAGGTCGTCAAGGGGCTCTCCGGCACCCTGACGCTCCTGAGGGATGACGGCTTCACCGACGAAGAGATGCTGGAGTGGCTCTTCACGCCGGACCCCTCCCTGCCGGGCACGCCCGCGCAGGCACTGGCCGAGAACCGCGGCACGGAGGTAAAGCGCCGAGCCCAGGCACTGGCCGTCTGACGGCCACGGCCGACCGCGGGCGGGCGGCCCGCCGAAGGCCGGACCGCCCGCCGTCCGGACGCCCGGAGCCGGGGCCGGCGACGATCGCCGCCCCCGGCGAGCCCCGGCCCGTCGAAGCAACCGCACAGCCGGCGGTGTACGGTCGCCGGGCCGTACACCGCCGGACCCACGGGGGGAGCACCTCATGTCCACCGCACGCGCCGCGCTGTCCGATGCCCGGCTCTACCTCTGCACGGACGCCCGCAGGCGCCAGGGCGACCTGCCGGAGTTCCTGGACGCCGTCCTGTCCTCCGGCGTGGACATCGTCCAGCTGCGGGACAAGGGCATGGAGGCCGGCGAGGAGCTGGAGCACCTGGCCGTGTTCGCCGACGCCTGCCGCCGGCACGGAAAGCTGCTCGCGGTGAACGACCGGGCCGACGTCGCGCACGCGGCCGCCTCCGACGTGCTGCACCTCGGCCAGGGCGACCTGCCGGTCCCCGCCGCCCGCGCCGTCCTCGGCGACGCGGTGCTCATCGGCCGGTCCACGCACGCCGAGGCGGAGGTCGACGCGGCCGTCGCCGAGCCGGGCGTCGACTACTTCTGCACGGGCCCCTGCTGGCCCACGCCCACCAAGCCGGGGCGGTACGCCCCCGGGCTCGGCCTGGTGCGGTACGCGGCGTCGCTGGCCCAGGACCGGCCCTGGTTCGCGATCGGCGGGATCGACGCGGGCAACCTCGACGACGTGCTGGACGCCGGTGCCCGCAGGATCGTGGTGGTCCGCGCCATCACGGAGGCGGACGACCCGGCGGCCGCCACGGCGGACCTCGCCAAGAGGGTCCGCGAACGCGCCACGGCCTGATCGCGCCACCGCCGGGCCGGCTCCCCCCACCCCGCAACCCGCCACACCGGTCGGCGTCGCCGCCCGGCCGCGCCGATCCGCTCCGCGACCCTCGATCGTCCGCATCGTGAGACGAATTCCGGCCAAACATGGCCAGGAGAGCCATGAGGCGTCCGATGGGTGGACAAGAAACGAACAAATGGGGCGAAACGGTGTGCTCCGGTTGGGTGACCGCCCAGCGGTGGCTAACCTGCCCGTATGGCCCTTGGCACATCCTCCACCAGGACAGATCGCGCCCGCACCGTGCGCGATCTGCTCGCGACCGGCACGACGTACTCGTTCGAGTTCTGGGCGCCCAAGACCGAGAAGGGCGAGCGGAACCTCTGGAACGCGCTGCGCCGGGTCGAGGCGGTGGCACCCAGCTTCGTCTCCGTGACGTACGGAGCCGGCGGTTCCACTCGTACGGGTACGGTCAAGGCCACCGAGCAGATCGCCTCCGACACCACGCTCACACCCGTCGCCCACCTCACGGCGGTCGGCCACTCCGTCGCCGAACTGCGCAACATGGTCGGCCAGTTCGCCGACGCCGGCATCCGCAACATCCTCGCCCTGCGCGGCGACCCGCCGGGCGACCCCATGGGCGACTGGGTCGCGCACCCCCAGGGCCTCGACTACGCGGTCGACCTGGTCCGCCTCATCAAGGAGGCGGGCGACTTCTGCGTGGGCGTCGCCGCGTTCCCCGAGATGCACCCGCGCTCCGCGGACTGGGACACCGACGTGCGGCACTTCGTCGACAAGTGCCGGGCCGGCGCCGACTACGCGATCACGCAGATGTTCTTCGATCCGGAGAGCTATCTGCGGCTGCGCGACCGGGTCGCCGCGGCCGGCTGCGACACCCCGATCATCCCGGAGGTCATGCCGGTCACGAACATCAAGCAGCTCGACCGTCTCCCGCAGCTCAGCAACGCGCACTTCCCGCCCGTCGTGAAAGAGCGGATCCTCGCGGTCAAGGACGACGCGGCCGCTGTACGCTCACTGGGCATCGAGTTCGCAACGGAGTTCTGCGCACGGCTGCTGTCCGAGGGTGTGCCCGGACTGCACTTCATCACGCTCAACAACTCCACGGCTACGCTCGAGATCTACGAGAATCTCGGACTGCACCAGCAGTCCTGACCGGCCGTACCCGTCACGTCCCGAGGCGGCGGCCGCAACGAGAGGGGCGGGCATGTGGTGGACGGTCCTCTACATCGCGTTCGGCGTGGTCGCGCTGTGGCTGCTGGGTGAGGTGCTGCTGCAGTACAAGGCACGGCTGCGCTGGCGCCTGCTCGCCTTCTTCGGCTTCCTCGGCGTCGTCGGTGGCGTCGTGTTCTCGTCGATCGTCATGATCATCATCGGGGCCACGGCCTTCGGTGTCGGCCAGACCTTCGTCACGCTGTCCTTCCTGCGCGGCTTCTCCACCGGCTGGGCCCTCGGCGGCCGCCCGGGCGCCAGCCGCCGGCGCAGGACCGCACCCGGAGCCGACGCCGGGCCCACGCTGGAGGTCTCGGACCTGGAGTACGGGCGGCCCGAGGACGCGCCGGACGCCCCGCACGGCCCGTACGACCCCTCCCGCGAGCCGTCGCCCGCGGGGCCGGCCCCCGTCTACGAGCCCCAGCCCCTGCCGGACGAGACCGGCCAGTACGGCGTCTACCAGGACCCGCAGGCCGGTAACCCGGCCCCGGACCAGGACCGGACGGCCGCGTACGCGCCGTACGCGGACCACTCCGGCTACGACACGGGTGCCTACGCCGGGACGTACGACTACGGCACCGGCGAGCAGCAGCAGTACGCCGCGTACTCCGACCCGTACATCGGCACCACCACCGCGGGCCCGGGCGCCCCGCAGTACGGCGCCTACGACAGCTACGGCGGCCAGCAGCAGTACACCGACCCCTACGCCGGCCAGTACGGCATGGACACCCCGCCCGGCGGCGTATGGGTGCCGCAGCAGCGCGACGGCGAGCAGCAGTTCCCGCCGCCCCCGCAGGACCAGCCGTCCCCCTACGGCTACGACCAGGGCGGCCAGCCCTACCGCTACTGACCCGCCCGGGCCCTACGGCCCGCGCTCCCCGTCCCCGGCGACCGGTGCCCCGGTGGCCCGCAGGCTCCCTGCCCGGCGAGTGACCTCCGGACGCCGACCCGCACAGGGCCCGACGCCCTGAGGGCGAGCCCCCGCCGGCCCCCCGCACGGCAGCCCGCCGGGCGACCGGCGCCGTAAAGCCACCCGCCACGGTCCCGCTACTGCGACCCGCGGAAGTCCGCGCCCTCCACGATCAGCCCGGCCACGAGCGCGCCCGACATCCCGGCGTGCGCGAGGCCGCCGCCCGGGTGCGCCCAGCCGCCCGCGAAATACAGCCCGGGCAGCGGCGCGGGATTGGCCGCCGGCAGCAGCGCACCCTCCACGCCCGCGAACGCCGGCGCGGGCACCTGATGGGTCCCCGTCTCCCGGTACGTGTCGGCGGGCGTGCGCACCTCGCGCCACAGCAGCCGCTCCCGCAGCTCCGGCACCGCGGCCTCCGCCGCCTCCACCATCCGGTCGGCGAACTCCTCCACCCACTGCGGCGAACCGCTCCACACGTCCTCCGGCGCCATGGGCTCGCCCGCGGGCACCGTCGCCGTCACCGTCACCGCCTCGTGGCCGCCGTCCGGGACCAGCGCCGGGTCTCCGGGGCGCAGCACCACCACCGTGGGCGGGCCGGCCAGGGGGCCGCCGGGGGCCAGGGTCGTCAGCTCGGCCGCGAGGTCGCCGGAGTGCACCACCGTCCGGTGCGCCGCGTCCGCCTCCCGCGCACCCCGCAGCGCGAGACACACGGTCACCCGGCCCGTGCGCACCTCCGACGCGAAGCGCGGCCACTCCTCCTGCCGCTCCCACGCCACCACCCGGTCCCGCAGGAGCGCCGGCACGGGCGCCCCCGCCACCACGTGGTCCGCCTCCACGACCTCGCCGCCGGCCAGTTCGATCCCCGCGGCGCGGCCGCCCTTCTCCACCACGCCCGTCACCTCGGTGCCGAAGACGAACTCGACCTTCCGCGCGAGGCACCGCTCGTACACGGCGTCCGCGAGCGCCCGCAGGCCCCCGCCGACGTACCAGGTCCCGAAGGTCTGCTCCATGTACGGCAGGACCGCCGCCGACGGGGGAGCGGTCGCCGGGTCCAGGCCGTACGCCAGCGCGTACCCGTCCAGCAGCGCCGCCAGCCGCTCGTCGCCCAGCTCACGGCGGCCCACGGCGGCGAGGGTCGCGGCCGTCCGCCGCAGCAGGCCGGTCTTCAGCGCCGGGTACGGGTCGCGCGAGAACACCGACACGTCGGCCGGCAGCGGCTCCTCCAGCAGGGGGCGCCGCGAGCGGTCCCACGCGTCACGCGCCCGGTTCAGGAAGGCGGCCCACCGCTCGCCCGCGCCCTTGCCCAGCGCCTCGTCCAGGGCGTCCACGACACCGGCCCGCGACGCGTTGGGCAGGGACACCGCCGTGCCGTCGGCGAAGACGTGCCGGCTCGCCGGGTCCACCTGCGTCAGCCCGACGCACCGCTCCAGCGGCTCCTTGCCGGTCTTGACGAACAGGTCCCGGTAGACCGCGGGCAGATGCAGCAGGCCGGGTCCGGTGTCGAAGCCGAAACCGTCCCGCTCGAAGCGGCGCACACCGCCGCCGTACGTCTCCGCCCGTTCATACACCGTCACCCGGTGGCCTGCCACAGCCAGCCGCGCGGCCGCCGCCATGGCGCCCATCCCGGCGCCGATCACCGCAATCCGTGCCATGGCAGGGACTCTATAAGCCCCCACTGACACAACCGCTCAGCGCGGCGGCCCCGGTGGCCCGGCCGACGCCATCCGCTTCTCCTCGCGCCGCTGCGCCCGGCGGCGCAGGAACCGGCGGATCCGCCCGACGAGGAGGACGACGACGAGGACGCCCAGCACGAGCAGCGTGCCGGCGATGATCGCGGCGGCCACCGGGTTGAACACCGCGAAGGTGATGATCCCCGCGACGCCCAGGTCCTCCGCGATGCTGACCACGATGTTGCTCAGGGGCTCGGGGGAGGTGTTCACCGCCATCCTGGTCCCGGCCTTGACCAGATGGCTCACCAGCGCCGTGGAGCCGCCGATCGCGCCCGCCGCCACCTCGGACAGCGAACCGCTCTGCCCGGCCAGCAGCGCCGCCACCACGGCGCCGGACAGCGGCCGGACGACGGTGTGCACCGCGTCCCAGACGGTGTCGACGTACGGGATCTTGTCGGCCACCGCCTCGATCAGGAAGAGCACACCGGCGGCGATCAGGACGTCCGGGCGCTGGAGCGCCTCGGGTACGTCGTCGGCCACGCCGGTGGCGCCGAATATGCCGAGGAGCAGGATCACCGCGTAGGCGTTGATCCCGCTGGCCCAGCCGCTCGTGAAGACCAGAGGAAGTACGGACACGGCCGTGATCGTAACGAAGCGGCCGCACGCGCGCGTGGGGTTCGCGACGGTCCTCTGAGTACGCGTACTCAGAGGCGCAGATGAGTACGCGGGCGGATGGGCCGGCCCCCGCCCGGACGGAAGAGTGGTGGTCACGGAAGGGGCGCAGCGCCGGAACCGCCGGCACGGGGCGGCGGAAACGGCGCCGCGCACCTGCCGAACGGGGTGCACCACGGAGGGCCCACGACCCGGGGGAACACGGGGGTTCGGGCTCTGACGCACCACGGGGGTGCGGGGGGAAACGCGCCGGTCCGGCGGGGCTCGGGGGGATCGAGCCTCGCCGGACCGGTTTTTGTCTTCCCAGGCCCCTCGCCGTGCCTCAGCGGCCGCTCACGCGCCCGTGCAGCAGCCGCGACAGCGCCGCGTGCACGTCGTCGATGGACCGCTCGCGCTGGAACGCCTGCCAGTCGAGCGCCGCCACCAGCACCATCCCGACCAGCGCGGCGGCGGTGAGCGGAATGTCGATCTCCTCGCTCAGCTCGCCGTTCGCGACGCCCTCGCGCAGCACCGTCTCGACGACGGCGACCGCCTCCTCACGGACCACCATCAGGGTCGACTGCCAGGCCCGGTTGGTGCGCCACAGCTCCGCCACGTACAGCTGTGTGAAGGCCGGGTAGCGGTCGATGAAGACGAGACCCGCCCGGATCATCGCGTCCAGCGCCTCGACCCGGGTGCCGCCGCGCTCCGCCGTCTCGTCGGCGGCGTCGCGCAGCGACGCGGTGAGCAGGCCGACGCCGTGCCGCAGCAGCTCCTCGAACAGCTCGGTCTTGCTCTTGAAGTTGTAGTAGACCGTGCCCTTGGCGACCCCGGCCCGCTCGGCGATCTCGTCGACCGTCGTCGCCGAGAAGCCCTGCTCGGCGATGAGGGTCACGGCTGCCTCGTAGAGCTTCGTGCGGGTGGCCTGCCGTCGGCTGTTCCGGGTGTCCATGGCGTCGATTCTCACAGGTGTCACGGGTCCTTCCGGCCTAGAGCGTCAGCTCGGGGTGCAGACGGTCGAACGTCCACACCTGCTTGCGGCGGGCCGACAGGGCCGTCAGCGCGAGCGCGCCCGCGGTGAAGGCGGCCAGGACCGCGCAGGCCTGCCACACCGGGCCGATGCCGCCGCCCGTGATGAGCCGGCGCAGCGCCTCGACGACGTAGCTCATCGGCAGGTACGGGTGGACGGCGTTGAAGAAGCCGGGGCTCGTCTGGACCGGGTACGTGCCGCCCGCCGAGGTCAGCTGGAGCATCAGCAGCGCCAGCACCAGGATCCGGCCGGCCGCCCCGAAGCGGGCGTTGAGCCACTGGATGATCGCCGCGAAGCAGCAGGTGACCAGGGCGAGGAAGCCCACCGTCCCGGCGGCCCGCGCCATTTCGAGGCCCAGGCCCCAGTGCAGCACCGACATCAGTGCGGCCACCTGGAGCAGGCCGATCGCGGCGACGGGGAGCCAGCCGGCCAGCGCGATGCGCCACGCGGACGCGCCCGCGGCGAGGGCCCGCCGGTTCATCGGCTGGATCAGCATGTACGCCACCATCGCGCCCACCCACAGGGACAGCGGGATGAAGTACGGGGCGAAGCCGGTGCCGTAGTTGGCCGCCTTGTGCATCGACTGCGAGGCGAGCTGGACCGGGTCGGCCATGACCTCCGTACGGCGGTCCCGGTCGGCCTTGTCGTAGTCGGGGATCTGGTCGACGCCCTTGTCGAGGCCGCTGGCCAGCTCGGTGGAGCCGTCGGCGAGCTTGTACATGCCGCCGTCGAGGTCGCTGGCACCCTTCTTGATCTTGCCGAGGCCGGTGTCCAGGGAGATCGCGCCCTGCTTGGTCTTCGTCAGGCCGGTGTGCAGCTCGTCCATGCCCTTGGCGACCTTGTGGGCGCCGGCGTTCAGCTCGTTGATCTTGCTGACGGCGTAGTCGACGTCCTTGCTCAGCGTCGGCGCGCGCTGGGCGAGCGCGTCCGCCTTGTTCTGGAGGTCGGCCAGGTGGCCGTCGAGCTTCTTGAGGTCGCCGTTGCTGTCCTTGGCCAGCTCGGCGAGGTCGTCGGCGATCTTCGCCACGTCGGCGGCGCTCACCTTGGCCCGCTCCAGCGCCGGGCAGTAGTCCGGGTCGGGCAGCAGCCCGCCGTCGCACTTGCTCGCGTGGAGGGCGGCCAGGTCGTCTGCCGCCTTGTGGGCCTGCGTACGCGCCGTGGGACCGGTCTTCACGATGAGGTCGAGGTTGTGCCGCGCCGCCTTGGAGGTGTCGGAGACCAGGCGGGCGCTGTCGGCGATCTGCTTGCCGTTGTCCCGCAGGTACGGGCGGACCTTCGCGGCCGTGCCGTTGACCTTGTCGGCCAGCTTCTGCGTGCCGTCGGCGATCTGCCGGGTGCCCGTCTCCAGTTCGGCCGCGCCGGAGTCCAGCTTCCTGAGGGCGTCGGCCAGGTTGCCGCTGCCGTTCTTGGCGTTCTTCGTGCCGTCGGCGAGGCTCTTGGCGCCCTCCTTGGCCTTGCCGACGCCGTCCTTGAGGTCGTTGGCGCCCTTGGCGGCCTTCTCCGTCGCGTCGTGGATGTCGGAGAAGGAGATGAAGATCTTGTCGAGGAAGGAGCGGGACGACTTCGTCGACGCGGCGGTCCGCACCTCGGAGAACACCGTCCGGGAGATCTGGCCGACGATGTAGTTGTTGGCGTCGTTCGTCCGCACCTTCAGCGCGCCCGTCTCCGGGGAGTCGCCGGAGCTGGACGCGATGCGCTCGCTGAAGTCGGCGGGCATCGTGAGCGACAGGTAGTAGCGGCCGTCCTCGACGCCCTTGCGCGCCTCGGCGTCGTTCACCTCGCGCCAGTCGAAGACCGCGCTCTCGCGCAGCCCCTCGGTGATGTCGTCACCGGCGTTGATCTTCTTGCCGCCGGCGGTCGCGCCCTTGTCCTCGTTGACGAGCGCCACCGGTATCCGGTCGAGCCTGCTGTACGGGTCCCAGAACGACCACAGGTACAGCGCGCCGTACAGCAGCGGCAGCAGCAGGATCGCGACGAGCGCGGCCCGCGGCAGCTTGCCCCGGCCGAACCGCTTCAGTTCGAGCGCGGCCAGTTTCGGCGAGCGCATCAGGCTGCCCCCTCCTCGGTGTCCTTGTTGTCGTCGGCGTTGTCGTTGCCGTCGGTACGGATGACGGCCGACGCGTGGGCGGGCGCCTCGTTGCAGACGGCCAGGACCGTGACGCCGCTGTCGGCGACCGAGCGGAGCATCGACCAGGCGGCCTCCTCGTCCTCGGCGCCCAGCTTCAGGTCGGTGTCGTCGACGGCCAGCAGCCGCGGCTCGCCGATCAGCGCGAGCGCCACGGACAGGCGCAGCGCCTCCAGCCGCTCCAGGTCGCGCACGGAGGTGCGCTCGCCCTTCACGAGGGCGTCCGGGTCCAGCCCGGCGGCCTCCAGCGCGGCCTCGATCCGGCGCCGGTTCTCGGCGGCGCGGCCGGAGCGCGCGCGCAGCAGCGCGAGCGGGGAGCCGTCGAAACGGCGCCGCAGCAGGGCGCCTTCCCGCAGGTGCTCGGCGACCGTGAACGAGGGGTCCAGGTCGCTGACGCCCGGCACGTGCGCGAGGGCGCTGATCCGGCGCACGGCGGCCATCTTGCGCGGCAGGCGCAGTCCGGCGACCTCGGCGTGGCCCGCGCCGGGGCGCATCCGGCCGGTGAGGGCGAGCAGCAGGCAGGTACGGCCCGATCCGGAGGGCCCCTCGATGGCGACGAGGTCGCCGGGCGCCGCGTCCACGCCCACGCCCTGGAAGGCCCAGCCGCGCGGGCCCTTGAGCCCGAAGTCCCGGGCGGTGATGGCCGCGCCGCGCGCTGCGGCACCGGCTCGCGGCCGCGGGCCGGTGGTGGTCGGCGCGGACGCCTTGGCGGCCGACCCGGACGCGGCCTTCTTCGACACGGCGGACTTGCTCGACTCGGCGGCCTTCTTCGGCTCAGGGGCGGGCTCGGCTTCGGCCGCGGGCTCGGCGTCGGCGTCTGCGGGCTCGCCGTCGGGCGCCGCCTCGGCCTCGGGCTTCTGCACGGCTTCCCGCTTCGCCTCGGCGTTGGGCTCCGGCTCCGGCGCCGACTTCTCCGGCTGCGGGCGGCTGTCCTCGGTGTCCGGGCTCTCCACGGACGTCCCCCATTCCCACGTTCACGCGCTGGGCGATTCTTTGAACTGACCAGTCAGTGCAAAAGTACAGGCGTTCTGTTGATCAACGCAAAACCGCAGGTCAGCGCGGATTGTCAGTGGTGCCTTGCACGATGGATCCACACGGCCACAGCGCGCCGTCACACGACGACAGGAGGTCCGTCATGGCGAGCGACGTCCACCCCGTGCCGCGCCGCGCGTCGGCACCGCCCGCCGCCCTCGACCTCCTCGGCCAGGCCCGCGCCGGCCTGGCCGAGGCGACCACCCTCGACGCCCCCAACGAGCGGTACGCGACGGCACACCTGGCCGCCCTGCGCACCGCCGCCGCCGTGCTCGCCGCCCGCGGCAGGCCCGAGACGAACCCGCGCAGGCGCCGCCGGATCCGCAGCGCCTGGGAGGTGCTGCCGGAGATGGCGCCCGAGCTGACCGAGTGGAGCGCCCTGTTCGCGTCCGGCGCCGCCCGCAGGGCCCGCGCGGAGGCGGGCATACGGGGCGCGGTCACGCCCCGGCAGGCCGACGACCTCGTCCGCGACGTGGCCATGTTCCTGCGCCTCGTGGAGCGGATGCTGCTGCTCCGGTCCACGCCGCGCCCGAGGACCTCGCCCGAGGCCATAGGGTGGGAGCGTTCGTAACCGTCGCCGAGGAGTCAACTGCCGTGTCGGACCCGCAGCGCCCCCGCGCCTCCCTTCGTACCGCCGTGGTGTGGGACGTTCTCGAGGACGCCCTCGACCGCAGGGTCAAAGCGACCGGCAGGTCCAGCCTGGACGTCCTCGACACCGGCGGCGGCAGCGGCAACTTCGCCGTGCCCGTCGCCCGCCTCGGCCACCGCGTCACCGTCGTCGACCCCAGCCCCAACGCGCTGTTCGCGCTGGAGCGCCGGGCCGCCGAGGCCGGCGTGGCCGACCGCGTCCAAGGGGTCCAGGGCGACATCCACGGCCTGTTCGACGTCGTCGAGCGCGGCGGCTACGACGTGGTGCTCTGCCACGGCGTCCTGGAGTACGTCGACGACCCGGTCGAGGGCGTGCGCAACGCCGTCGAGGCGCTGCGGTCCGAAGGCGCGCTGAGCCTGCTCGCCGCGGGACTGGGCGGCGCCGTGCTCGCCAGGGCGCTCGCGGGGCACTTCACCGAGGCCCGCCGCGCCCTGACCGACCCGGCAGGGCGCTGGGGCGAGGGCGACCCGGTGCCCCGCCGCTTCACCGCCGAGCAGCTCACCGAGACCGTCGAGGCGGCAGGTGTGCAGGTCGGCGCGGTGCACGGCGTGCGGGTCTTCGCCGACCTGGTGCCCGGCGTCCTGGTCGACACCGAGCCCGGCGCCCTGGACGCGCTGCTCAGGCTGGAGGCGGCCGCCGCCGAGCTTCCGGCCTTCCATTCGGTCGCCACCCAGCTGCACCTCCTCGGCCAGAAGCGGGCCTGACCGACAAGGGGGCTGATCAGCGGCGCAGCCGCAGATGGAGTACGCCACAGCAGACCCGATCGCGCCACTCTCCCCGTATGATCGAGGGACACCATCCGGCATGACGGTTCGGACGATGGGGAATCAACGCCTCACCAGCCGAACCGGCATGGCGGCCCGATCAGCGAATTGGCATTGAGGGCGGGTTTCACGGGGGCGATTCCCTGCCTATCCTGAAAGGGCCGCATACCGGTCGCCCCCGCGACCGACGATGAGGAGGACTCCGTGCCGCTCTCGGAGCACGAGCAGCGAATGCTCGAGCAGATGGAGCGAGCGCTGTACGCCGAAGATCCCAAGTTCGCGACAGCGCTCGAGGGAAGCGGGCTGCGTACGTACACCCGGCGACGGGTCTACCAGGCGGTCGCAGGCTTCCTGGTGGGTATCGCGCTCCTCATGGCCGGAATGATCTTCACGCAGATCTGGCTCGGCGTGGTGGGATTCCTTGTCATGCTCGGTTGCGCGGTCCTCGCAGTCACAGGTTGGCGCAAAGCGCCCAAGGCCGGTGAGCGACAGGGCCGGGGAGGCCCGTCCGCCGGCCGGCAGCACAGGCAGCGCCGCTCGATGATGAACCGCATCGAAGAGCGCTGGCAGCGGCGCCGCGACGAGCAGGGCCACTGAGCAGCACAGACAACCGGACATACGCCTGAGGGGTGACCGCACCGCGCGGTCACCCCTCAGGCGTATACCAGCGGATGTCCTGCGGGCCAGGCCTCGGGAAGACCCCCGGGCGAGGGCTGGGAAGCATTCCCGACCGGGGCTTCTGAGCACCCCGGCCAGGGCCTGGGGAGCATCTTCCGGGCCGGGCTCGCATCCATGGCGAGGTACCCCCGGGCCAGGGCCTCGCGTCCATGGCGGAGGCCCCGGCCCGCTCGGGCTCAGCCGCGCTGGCGGGACGGGCGGCGCAGCAGCGTCGACAGGCGCTCACCGACGCTGCGGCGGCGAGCCGCCCACCGTGCGCCGACCGCGGCCCGGCGCCGCGAGAACGCCCAGCCGAGCCGGGCCGCCGACCGCGGCAGCAGCGCCGCCCGCAGCCTGCCCGCGCGGCCCAGCCGGTCCCGCAGCCCCGCCCGTACGACCTGGGCCACGTCGGTCAGACCGGGCGTGGCGCGCGGCACCGGCGCGTACAGCACCTGCTCGACCGCGGCCGCGATCCGGTGGACCGCCTCGGCGGGCGGCCCGTCGAGGCGGCCCAGCCGTACGATCCGCTCCGCGGTCCGGCGCGGGGTGAGGGAGCCGTCCGGCGGGATGCCGTGGTCCCACGCCGTGTCGATGACCTCCTGCCACACCGCCAGCGTCCGGGCCGCCGCGTCCTCGGACCCGGGCCCGCCCGGACCCAGCCGACGGGCCCGTACCCGTGCCCGCCACAGCAGGGGCAGCAGTGGCAGCAGGACCACCACGGCAGCACCGGCCGCGACCAGCAGGACCGTGCCGAGCGGGACGCCCGGGTCCGACGGCGGGGCCGCGCCCTGCGGGTCGAGCGGGTCGCAGCCGGCCGCACCGGCACCCGGCACCGCACAGGTGTCGTCCGGCGAGGGCGCCGCCGACGGGGCGGTCGGGCGGATCGGCTCCTCTTCGGCGGGGGCGGGCAGCTCACCGGCCGGCACCTGGGGCTGCGCGTACTCCGGGACGGAGCCGCGCGACGGCGTCGGCTCGAAGCGGGTCCAGCCCACGCCCTCGAAGTACAGCTCCGGCCAGGCGTGCGCGTCCCTGATGCCCACCGACACGATGCCGCCGGCGCCCGGCGTGCCGGGCATGAACCCGACCGCGACCCGCGCCGGTATGTCCAGCGTGCGGGCCATGGCCGCCATCGAGAAGGAGAAGTGGACGCAGAAGCCCTCCCGGTCCTCCAGGAACCGGGAGATGGCCGCCGGACCCGTCCCCGACGACACGGTCGTGTCGTAGCGGAAACCGCCCTCGGTGGCGAACCAGTCCTGCAGCTTCACGGCGCGCTCGTAGGCGTTCTTGCTTCCCGCCGTCACCCGTAGCGCCGTCGCCTTCACCTCGGCGGGAAGGGACTCCGGCACCTGCGTGTACTCGCGCAGCAGGCTGCCCGGCGGCTCCGGGGCCGCCGCCAGCTGCTTCGCGGTCGGCCGCACGACCAGACTCCGCACCGAGTACTGCGCGTCGCTCGTCGTCTGGTCGCCGTCGCCGACGAGCGTCCGGCCCACCGGCTCGTACCGCCAGCGCCCCTCGATCTCGACGCCGGTCGCCGGGTAGGGCATCGGCAGCCACTTCTGCCCGTACGAGTCGGCGGCCGAGATATTCGTCTCGATCTCCGTCGTGGAGACCGCGCTGCTCAGACCGACCGTCGGCGGCATCCGCTCCGGGACGTCCCGCAGGGCGCGCTCGGACGTCTTCCAGGCCGTGCCGTCGAACTGGTCCAGTGACACCAGCCGCAGGTACAGGTCGGTGCCGCTCGGGGCGTTCGTCCGGTACCGCAGGACCTCCCGGTCCTCCGGCTGGTTCAGGTTCTCCTGGAGCGACACCAGCGGGTTCACCGCGCTGATGGCGCCGCCTTCGCCGTCCCCGTCGCCGCCGCCCGTGTTCAGCAGGCCGCCTCCCAGCGACGGCAGCACCGCGGGCACGACCAGCGCGATGCCCAGGGCGAACGCGCCGATGCGCCGGCCGGTGCGCAGCGGCGCCGGAGCCGAACCGTCCGGTGCCCCGAACGCCGCCGGACCACCCTTGCGGGCCGCGCCGCCGAAGACCCGCCCCCACTGGGCGAGCCGGTCACGGCCCTCCGCCAGCAGCAGCACCAGGTAACCGCAGCCCGCCAGCAGGAACCACAGCCAGCCGGCGCCGCCGCCCGACAGCCCGGCGGCCACCGAGTACAGCGCCAGCAGCGGCAGCCCCGCCGGGGCCGCGCTGCGGAACGTCACCGCGAGCGCGTCCACCGCGAGCCCGATCGCCAGGACCCCGCCGATCAGCATCAGCCGGATGCCGTCCGTGGCGGGCGCGGGCGACGCGTACTGCCCGACGTCCTCGGCGCCCGCCGTCAGCAGGGCACCGAACCGCTCGAACACCGCCGGGGAGGGCAGCAGCCCGGCCGGCGCCTGCTCGGAGGCGAAGAGCGCGGTCAGCATGACCAGCGCCACCGCGAGCTGCGTGGCCACGGTCAGCGCCCGGGCCAGCGGCACCCGCCGGGCCAGCGCGCCGACCCCGCTCAGGACCGCCAGCAGGAACGCGGCCTGGAACAGCCACGTGGCCGGGTTCACCAGCGGCAGCAGCGCGCACGCCGCCGCCACCGTGGCGGCCAGGGCACACACCGTCAGGCGTCCGCTGCCGCTCATGACCAACCCCCTGAGAACCCCGTCGTGCTGCCGGCGGGCGCGCCCGGCTCGATGCCCGTCCGTGCGGCCCGCCGCCACAGGTCGCCGAGCGAGGCGCCCGGCGGCACCGCGAGCGCCGTCCACCCGGCCTCCTGGAGCCGGCGCACCGTCTCGTCCTGCGTCCGCGAGACCCCGCCGGCCCCGGAGGACGCCGGAACACCACCCACGACGAACGCCACCGCCGCTCCCGTACGGCGGCGCATCCGTGCCGCCGACGTCGCCTGCTCCTCGTCCAGATCGCCGAAGAAGGCGATGAGCAGCCCCTCGCCGCCGGCCGCCAGGACGCCCTGGGCCCGCGACAGGTCCCGCTCACCCGAGTTCTCCACGACGGCGAGGGCGTCCAGCATCAGCCCCGCCCCGTCCGCCGCGTCGTGTCCCGTGGCGACGAAACCCTCGTGCGGGCCCGCGCCGTCGCCCGGCAGCGTGTACCCGGTGTCCGTGAGCAGGCGGACCGCGTAGCCGCGCTCCAGCATGTGCGTGACCACCGAGGCCGCGCCCGACACCGCCCACTCGAACGCCGAGTCCGGGCCGCCGCCGTCGAAGCCGTCCTCGCGGGTGTCCAGCAGGACCGTGCAGCGGGCCCGCTGCGGCTGCTCCTCGCGCCGCACCATCAGCTCGCCGTACCGCGCGGTGGACCGCCAGTGCACCCGGCGCAGGTCGTCGCCGTACTGATAGCCGCGCGGGATCACGTCGTCCTCACCGGCCTGCGCCAGCGAACGCTGCCGCCCGTCGCCGTACCCCGGGGCCTCGCCGGCCAGCCGGACCGGCGGCAGCGGTTCCGTCCGCGGTATCACCGTCAGCGTGTCGTACGCGCTGAACGAACGCGTCAGCTCGCACATCCCGAACGGGTCGCTCAGCCGCAGCTGGAGCGGCCCCAGCGGGTAGCGCCCGCGCAGGTCCGAACGGACGCGGTACGACACCTCGCGCCGGCCGCCCGGCTCCACCCGGTCCAGCACGAACCGGGGCCGCGGCCCCAGCACGTACGGCACGTGGTCCTGGAGCATCAGCAGCCCCGTGGGCAGCCGCGACACGTTCTCCATGCGCAGCAGCACACGCGCCTCGGCACCCGCCGGAACCCGGCGCGGCGACAGGCCCCGGCTGCCGGTGACCCGGTAGCGCGTCCGGTACAGCACGGCGACGCAGACCAGCGGCAGCGCGGCGAGCAGCAGGCCGACCCGCAGCAGGTCGGCCTGTCCCAGGACGTACGCACAGCCCGCGGCCGCCACACCGGCGGCGAGGAAGGACCGGCCCCGCGTGGTCAGCCCGCCGAGGGCACCGCGCACACCGCCCCTGACCGCGCCGTCCGGGTCGGTGGGCCCCCCGGCCGTCATCACAGCCGCCGCAGGCCGGGCTGCTGCTGTCCGTAGAACATGTCTCCGGGCTGCGCCACGGCGGGTACGGGCGTGCGCTGCAGGATGTCCCTGACGACCTGCTCGGCCGTACGCCGGTTCATCTGGGCCTGCGAGGTGGGCAGCAGCCGGTGCGCCAGCACCGGTGTCGCCAGCGCCTGGAGGTCGTCCGGCAGCACGTACTCCCGGCCGCTCAGCGCGGCGGACGCCTTCGCGGCGCGCAGCAGGTGCAGGGTGGCGCGGGGCGAGGCGCCCAGCCGCAGGTCCGGGTGGCTGCGCGTGGCGGCGACCAGCTCCACGGCGTACCGGCGCACGGCGTCGGAGACATGGACGCCCCGCACCGCCTCGATCAGCTTCACGATCTCGTGCGCGTGCGCCACCGGCTGGAGGTCGTCCAGCGGCGACAGGGCGCCGTGCACGTCGAGCATCCGCAGCTCGGCCTCGGGGCTCGGGTAGCCGATGGAGACCCGGGCCATGAAGCGGTCCCGCTGCGCCTCGGGCAGCGGATACGTTCCTTCCATCTCCACCGGGTTCTGCGTGGCCACCACCATGAAGGGGCTCGGCAGTTCGTACGACTGCCCGTCCACGGTGACCTGGCGCTCCTCCAGCGACTCCAGCAGCGCCGACTGGGTCTTCGGCGAGGCGCGGTTGATCTCGTCGCCGATCACGATCTGCGAGAAGATCGCACCCGGCTTGAACTCGAACTCCCGGCGCTGCTGGTCGTAGACCGACACACCCGTGATGTCCGACGGCAGCAGGTCCGGCGTGAACTGGATGCGGCGCACCGAGCAGTCGATGGACCGCGCCAGCGCTTTGGCCAGCATTGTCTTGCCGACGCCCGGAACATCCTCGATGAGCAGATGCCCCTCGGCGAGCAGCACGGTCAGCGAGAGCCGTACGACCTCGGGCTTGCCCTCGATCACAGCCTCCACCGACCTGCGGACCCGCTCCGCTGTGGTGGTCAGATCAGCGAGGCTCGCTCGATCGTCATAGGTCGTCACCCGGCCCTCCTCGGCCCTTCCCATGGGCCCGCGCGCAACGCACGGCACGGCCCACTCCAGAAACACGGACACCGCCTCCGGACCAGCTCCGAAGGGGTGTCACCCCCGCATTCTTGTTGCCGTAGCGCGTGGTGTCACTCGCCTGTGGATAACTGCGGGCGATATGTCAGGTGTTGGAGTGTTCCGTACGGCGTGTCAGCCTGTCGGCCGGGTCGATGACGGGCGGCCCCGTGCGTCAGTCCGCGGGGTCGATCTCCCTGAGCAGGCCCGTCTTGACGTCGAAGACGAAGCCCCGGATGTCGTCCGTGTGCGGCACGAACGGCGACGTGCGCAGCCGCTGCATCGACTGGCGTACGTCCTGGTCGACGTCGCGGAAGGCCTCCACCGCCCAGGTCGGACGCTGCCCGACCTCCTGCTCCAGCTCGTCGCGGAAGCCCTCGGTGAGCGACTCCAGGCCGCAGCCGGTGTGGTGCACCAGCACGATGCTGCGGGTGCCGAGCGCCCGCTGGCTGATCGTGAGCGACCGGATCACGTCGTCCGTGACCACACCGCCCGCGTTGCGGATCGTGTGGCAGTCGCCCAGTTCGAGGCCGAGGGCGGCGTGCAGGTCGATGCGGGCGTCCATACACGCGACAACGGCCACCTTGAGTACCGGCCGGGCGTCCATCCCGGGGTCGGCGAACTCGGTGGCGTAACGCCGGTTCGCCTCGACAAGGCGATCGGTGACGGATTCACCTGTACGAACCACGTCGGTCGAGGAGTGCGCGGAAGTCGACATGGCTATGACGTTAACGGGCACGGCCCGGTCGGGCGCGCTGTGAGAAGGGGACAAAGAACGTCAATGAGGGTTGTTGTGAGGTAACCCACAGGTGGTGCGCGCCTACCGCCGTCCGGGTGATCTGTCCGTGTTGCTCCGCATGCGCGGAGCGTCCCCGCGACGCGCGGCCGGTTGATTGACCGCACGGGCGAGTGGACTAGAGTGGCGCGAAGTTCACGGAGACATTGAGCGAATTCCGAGCGATTTCCGCAGTTTCTCCTCCACGTGTGCGGCGGTACGTACGGCTCGGCCTCCTCCCGCTCGCCGGTCGGCCGACGCCCTCTCCGGCGCCGGCGGACCTCCCCTTCCTGAGCGGGTGGGGACCCGGCGGTACGTCACGCCGCGCGGGACCTGAGAGGGCAGATGAAAGGGCGCGATGGGGGTGCCGCCGGGACGGATCCGGTGGAGCTCCCCGACAAGGACGACGCCGGACGACCGGACGGGAACACCCGGCACGTCCCCGTGATGCTCCACCGGTGCCTGGACATGCTCGCCCCGGCGCTGACCGAGCCCGGCGCGGTCGTCGTGGACTGCACCCTCGGCCTCGGCGGCCACAGCGAGGCCCTGCTGACCCGGTTCCCCGAGGCACGGCTGATCGCCCTCGACCGGGACACCGAGGCGCTGCGCCTCTCCGGGGAGCGCCTCGCCCGCTTCGGGGACCGCGCCACCCTCGTCCACGCCGTCTACGACGAGCTGCCCGACGTCCTCGACCGCCTCGGCGTCCCGCGCGTCCAGGGCGTCCTATTCGACCTCGGCGTCTCCTCCATGCAGCTCGACGAGGCGGACCGGGGCTTCGCCTACGCCCAGGACGCCCCGCTCGACATGCGCATGGACCAGACGACAGGCATCAGCGCCGCCGAGGTCCTCAACACCTACCCGCCCGGCGACCTCGTCCGGATCCTGCGCGCGTACGGCGAGGAGAAGCAGGCCAAGCGGATCGTCGCCGCCATCGTGCGCGAGCGCGAGAAGGAGCCCTTCAGCCGCAGCGCCCGGCTCGTCGAGCTGATCCGGGACGCCCTGCCACAGGCCGCCAAGCGCACCGGCGGCAACCCCGCCAAGCGCACCTTCCAGGCCCTGCGCATCGAGGTCAACGGCGAGCTGGCCGTCCTCGAACGGGCCGTTCCCGCGGCCGTGAAGGCCCTCGCCGTCGGCGGCCGCATCGCCGTCCTGTCGTACCACTCGCTCGAGGACCGCCTGGTCAAACAGGTCTTCGCGGCCGGAGCCGCCACCACGGCCCCGCCCGGTCTGCCCGTGGTCCCCGAGCGCTACCAGCCCCGGCTCAAGCTCCTGACGCGCGGCGCCGAACTCCCCACCGAGGAGGAGGTCGCCGAGAACCGCCGCGCCGCACCGGCCCGGCTGCGCGGCGCGGAACGGATCAGGGAGGACATGTGACCAAGGCAGGACCCCTGAAGGGGCGGGCGGCGCGGCTCGCACGGCTCATGCCGTCCGGGCCGAGCACCGCGGCCCGCACCCCTTTCGTCCTGCTGGTCGTGCTCCTCCTCGGCGGCGGCCTCATCGGGCTCCTGCTCCTCAACACCTCCCTCAGCCAGGGCTCCTTCCGGCTCAACGAGCTGAAGAGGAAGACCACCGAACTCACCGACGAGGAGCAGGCGCTCCAGCGGGACGTCGACGCCCGCTCCGCCCCCGACGCACTGGAGCGCCGGGCACGAGAACTGGGCATGGTGCCCGGCGGCAACCCCGCCTTCCTGGAGCCCGACGGAACGGTGCGCGGCGTGCCGGCACCCGCGGCCGCCGCCCCCCGCCCCGCCCCCTCCCCGGCGGGCCCCGCCGAGCCCGCGCCCCACACCGCGGCCCCCGCTCCGGGCGCCCCACCGGCACCGGGAGCCCCACCGGCCCCACGGGCCCCGGCCACGGAAACCCCCGCTCCGGGCACCTCCGCCCCGGCGGGCCCGGCCCCGGCACCCCAGGGCGCCCCGGCCCCCGCACCCACGGCGGCCCCCTCCGCGCCGCCCGGCCGGGCGACGACCTCCACCCCGGTGGCCCCCGTCCCGGCGGCCCCCGCCCCCGTGCCCCCGCAGCCGGTTCCCGCCCCGACGACCCCCGGCAGGTGACGCCGTGCCCTCCAAGGAACCTCCGCGCCGCCGCGTCCCGGGCCCCGCCCGACCCGCCGCCGGCCGCCCCGCCCGCCCGGCCTCCCGACCCGCCGCCACGCGCCGCCCGCGCCAGGCGCCCAGGACACCCACGGGGCCGCGCACCATCCGGCTCGGCAACCCCCGCCCGCGGCTGCGGCTGGTCAGCCTCGGCCTGACGCTCGTCATGCTGGCCTTCGTCGTGCGGCTGCTCCAGGTGCAGGCCGTCGACGCCAGCGCGTACGCCGCCAAGGCGGAGAAGAACCGGTACCTCAGCCACAAGCTGGCCGCCGAGCGGGGCCGTATCACCGACCGCTCCGGCATCGCCCTGGCCACCAGCGTCGACGCGTACGACATCACCGCCGACCCCAAGATGTTCACTCCGCAGGAGAGCAAGGTCCCCGACGCGCCCGAGCAGGCCGCCGCGCTCCTCGCGCCCATCCTCGGCAAGGACCCCGCCGAACTCGTCGGCACCCTCAAGAGCCCGCCCTCCCCCCGGTACGCCGTGCTCGCGCGCAAGCAGACCCCGCAGGTCTGGAACCAGATCAAGGACCTGAAGAACCTCTTCGCCAAGAAGGCCCGCGAGGACAAGGCCAGGGGCGGCCCCGGCGTCAGCGTCCTCGCCGGCGTCCTCAGTGAGAAGAGCACCAAGCGGGTCTACCCCAACGGCACCCTCGGGGCCGGGATACTGGGCTGGGTCAACGCCGACGGCCGCGGGGCCGGCGGCCTGGAGTCCCTGCTCGACAAGGACCTGGCCGGCCGCGACGGCAAGATCACCTACGCCCACTCCGGCGGCCGCCGCGTCCCCACCGCGGGCGCCCGCGAGACCCCCGCCGTGCCCGGCTCCGACATCGAGCTGACCATCGACCGCAACATCCAGTGGGCTGCCCAGAAGGCCATCACCGAGCAGGTCACGGCCTCCGCCGCGGACCGCGGTTACGTCGTCGTCCAGAACACCCGGACCGGCGAGGTCCTCGCCATGGCCAACGCCCCCGGCTTCGACCCCAACGACCTGTCCCGGGCCGACGCCGCCGCCATGGGCAACGCCGCCCTCCAGGACGCCTTCGAGCCCGGCTCCACCGCCAAGGTCATGTCGATGGCCGCCGTCCTGGAGGAGGGCGCCGCCACCCCGAACACGCATGTCGTCGTCCCCAACCGCCTCCACCGCGGCGACCGGCTCTTCAAGGACGACATCGACCACCCCACCTGGTACCTGACCCTCAACGGCGTCCTCGCCAAGTCGTCCAACATCGGCACCATCCTCGCCACCGGACAGCTCGGCAAGACCCAGCCCGAGGCCAACCGGGTCCTCCACTCCTACCTGCGCAAGTTCGGCATCGGCAGCCCCACCGGGCTCGGCTACCCGGGCGAGACCTCCGGGATCCTCGCCGAGCCGCAGGACTGGAACACCTCGCAGCAGTACACGATCCCCTTCGGGCAGGGCCTGTCCATCAACGCCATGCAGGCCGCGTCCGTGTACTCGACCATCGCCAACGGCGGCGTCCGCATCGAGCCCACCCTCGTCCGCGGCACCAGGGGCCCCGACGGCCGGTTCACCCCGGCCCCCGCACCCGAGAAGACCCGCGTGGTGAGCGAGAAGACCGCCAGGACCCTCGCCGCCATGCTCGAATCCGTCGTCGACGACAGCGAGGGCACCGGCACCAAGGCCGCCATCCCCGGCTACCGCGTCGCCGGCAAGACCGGCACCGCCAACCGCGTCGACCCGCAACTGGGCCGCTACAAGGGCTACACCGCCTCCTTCGCGGGCTTCGCCCCCGCCGACGCCCCGCAGATCACCGTCTACTGCGCCATCCAGAACCCCACCCGGGGCAGCTACTTCGGCGGCCAGATCTGCGGCCCCGTCCACAAGAAGGTCATGGAGTTCGCCCTGAAGACCCTGCACGTCGCTCCGACCGGGAAGCCGCCCGCGCGGATGCCGGTCACCTTCACGCCCGGCACCTGAGCCGAGGGAGCCCCCAGTGACAACGATCACGCCCGACCCCGGGAACCGTTCCGGCACCGACCGTGACCCCGCGGCCTCATTTAGCCCCACGGCGGGTACGCCCGGTACGCTCACCGCCGTGCCACACGCTGATCAGTCCCGAACCACCGAGAAGGACGCCCCCGCGAAACAGCCGGGAGCGCCCCGTCCGGTCCAGGTCCGCCCCACACCCCTCGGCGAACTGGCCGCCCGGCTGGGCGCCCCTTCCGCGTACGAGGGGGAGGTCACCGGCATCACCCACGACTCCCGGGCCGTCCGCCCCGGGGACGTGTACGCCGCACTGCCGGGCGCCCGCGCCCACGGCGCCGACTTCGCGGCGCAGGCCGCCGGGCTCGGGGCCGCCGCGATCCTGACCGACCCGGCGGGCGCCGACCGCGCCGCCGCAACCGGACTGCCCGTCCTCGTCACCGACGACCCGCGCGGCCGGATGGGCGAACTCGCCGCCGACATCTACGGACGCCCCGGCGGCGACCTCCTCCAGATCGGCATCACCGGGACCTCCGGCAAGACCACCACGGCCTACCTCGTCGAGGGCGGCCTCAAGGCGGCCGGGCGCAGGACCGGACTGATCGGCACGGTCGAGATGCGCATCGGCGACGAGCGCATCAAGTCCGAGCGCACCACCCCCGAAGCCACCGACCTCCAGGCACTGTTCGCCGTGATGCGCGAACGCGACGTCGAGGCCGTCGCCATGGAGGTCTCCAGCCACGCCCTCGTGCTCGGCCGGGTCGACGGCTGCGTCTTCGACGTGGCCGTCTTCAACAACCTCAGCCCGGAACACATGGAGTTCCACTCCGACATGGAGGACTACTACCGGGCCAAGGCGCAGCTGTTCACCCCGCGCCGCTCTCGGCAGGCGGTGGTCAACTTCGACGACGAGTACGGAAGGAGGCTGGCGAAGGAGGCGACCGTCCCCGTCGTCACCTTCTCCGCCGAAGGCCACCCGGACGCCGACTGGCGCGCCGAACACGTCCAGATCGGCCCGGCCGACAGCACCTTCACCATCGTCGGCCCCAAGGACGAGCGGATCCAGGCCAAGGCGCCGCTGCCCGGCCCGTTCAACGTGGCCAACACCCTCGCCGCCGTCGTCGCGCTCGCCGTGTCCGGCATCGACCCGCAGCAGGCGGCCGACGGCGTCGCCGCCGTCCCCGGGGTGCCCGGCCGCCTGGAGCGCGTCGACGCCGGCCAGCCGTACCTCGCCGTCGTGGACTACGCCCACAAGACGGACGCCGTCGAATCGGTCCTGCGCTCCCTGCGCAAGGTCACCAAGGGCCGGCTGCACATCGTCATCGGCTGCGGCGGCGACCGCGACGTCACCAAGCGCGGCCCCATGGGCGCCGCCGCGGCACGCCTCGCCGACACCGCCGTACTGACCTCCGACAACCCCCGCTCCGAGGACCCCCTCGCGATCCTCGCCGCGATGCTCTCCGGCGCCGCCGAGGTGCCCGCCCACGAGCGCGGCACCGTCCTGGTGGACGCCGACCGGGCCTCCGCGATCGCCGCCGCGGTGGCCCGCGCCGAGCCCGGCGACACCGTGCTCGTCGCGGGCAAGGGCCACGAGCAGGGGCAGGACATCGCAGGCGTGGTGCGCCCCTTCGACGACCGCCAGGTCCTGCGGGAAGCCATCCAGAACAGTCAGGGATGAAGAAGTGATCGCCCTCTCCCTCAGCGAGATCGCCGCAATCGTCGGCGGGCAGACGTACGACATACCGGATCCGGCCGCACAGGTCACCGGATCCGTCGTCTACGACTCCCGCCAGGTCGAGCCCGGCAGTCTCTTCGCCGCGTTCGCCGGCGAGCACGTCGACGGGCACGACTACGCCGAGCGCGCCGTGGCAGCGGGTGCGGTGGCCGTCCTGGCCACCCGCCCCGTCGGTGTGCCCGCCCTCGTCGTGCCCGACGTCACCGCCGCACTCGGCGCCCTCGCCCGCACCGTCGTCGAGCGCCTCGGGGCCACCGTCGTCGCCCTGACCGGCTCGGCCGGAAAGACCAGCACCAAGGACCTCATCGCGCAGCTCCTCCAGCGCAAGGGCCCCACCGTCTGGCCGGCCGGAAACCTCAACAACGAGATCGGGCTGCCCGTGACGGCGCTGCGGGCCACCGAGGAGACACAGCACCTCGTCCTGGAGATGGGCGCCCGCGGCGTCGGCCACATCCGCTACCTCACGGAGCTGACCCCGCCCCGCATCGGCCTCGTCCTCAACGTCGGCACCGCGCACATCGGCGAGTTCGGCGGCCGCGAGCAGATCGCCCAAGCCAAGGGCGAACTGGTCGAGGCCCTGCCGCCGGCCGAGGAGGGCGGCGTCGCCGTCCTCAACGCCGACGACCCGCTCGTCCGCGCGATGGCCTCCCGCACCAAGGCGCGCGTGACGCTCTTCGGGGAGTCGCCCGAAGCGGTCGTACGCGCCGAAAATGTCCGGCTCACAGAGAACGGACAGCCCTCTTTCAGTCTTCACACACCCACCGGGTGCAGCGACGTGACCATGCGCCTGTACGGTGAGCACCACGTGTCGAACGCGCTCGCCGCGGCCGCCGTCGCCCATGAGCTGGGCATGCCCGTGCACGAGATCGCCGCCGCGCTCTCCGAGGCGGGCACCCTCTCCCGCTGGCGTATGGAGGTCACCGAGCGTCCGGACGGTGTGACGATCGTCAACGACGCCTACAACGCGAACCCCGAGTCCATGCGGGCCGCCCTGCGCGCGCTGGCCGCCATGGGCGAGGCCGCACGGGCCAAGGGGGGGCGTACGTGGGCGGTGCTCGGCCTGATGGCCGAGCTCGGCGACGAGGCGCTCGCCGAGCACGACGCGGTCGGACGGCTCGCCGTCCGGCTCAATGTCGGCAAGCTCGTCGCAGTCGGGGGCAGGGAAGCGTCCTGGCTGCAACTGGGCGCATATAACGAGGGTTCGTGGGGTGAGGAGTCGGTGCACGTGTCCGACGCGCAGGCGGCGATCGACCTGTTGCGCAGTGAACTGCGTCCGGGAGACGTCGTGCTGGTGAAGGCATCCAGGTCGGTCGGGCTCGAGCGGGTCGCCCAGGCACTGCTCGAGAACACCACCGAGGGCGAGGTCGCCGGCCGATGAGGCAGATCCTCTTCGCGGGAGCCATCGGGCTCTTCCTGACACTGATCGGTACGCCGCTGCTGATCAAGCTCCTGGCCCGCAAGGGATACGGGCAGTTCATCCGGGACGACGGCCCGCGCACGCACGGCAGCAAGAAGGGCACGCCCACCATGGGCGGCATCTCCTTCATCCTGGCCACGCTCATCGCGTACGCCCTGGCCAAGGTCATCACCGGCGAGGAGCCGAGCTACTCCGGCGTCCTGGTGCTGTTCCTGATGGCCGGCATGGGCCTCGTCGGCTTCCTCGACGACTACATCAAGATCGTCAAGCAGCGCTCGCTCGGTCTGCGCGCCAAGGCCAAGATGGCCGGCCAGCTGATCGTCGGTATCGCCTTCGCGGTCCTCGCGCTGCAGTTCTCGGACAAGCAGGGCCTGACGCCCGCCTCGACCAAGCTGTCGTTCATCACCGACTTCGGCTGGACCATCGGCCCGGTGCTGTTCGTCGTCTGGGCGCTGTTCATGATCCTGGCGATGTCCAACGGCGTGAACCTGACGGACGGCCTGGACGGCCTCGCCACCGGCGCCTCCGTGATGGTGTTCGGCGCGTACACGTTCATCGGGCTCTGGCAGTTCCAGGAGTCCTGCCTCAACGCCAAGACCCTGACGAACCCGAACGCCTGCTTCGAGGTCCGCGACCCGCTCGACCTCGCCGTCGTGGCCTCCGCGCTGATGGGCGCCTGCTTCGGCTTCCTGTGGTGGAACACCTCACCCGCCAAGATCTTCATGGGCGACACCGGCTCGCTCGCCCTCGGCGGCGCCCTCGCCGGCCTCGCGATCTGCTCCCGCACGGAGCTGCTGCTGGCGATCCTCGGTGGCCTCTTCGTCCTGATCACCCTCTCCGTGATCATCCAGGTCGGCTCCTTCCGCCTCACCGGGAAGCGGGTCTTCCGCATGGCGCCGCTCCAGCACCACTTCGAACTCAAGGGGTGGTCCGAGGTCCTCGTCGTGGTCCGGTTCTGGATCATCCAGGGCATGTGCGTCATCGTGGGTCTGGGGCTCTTCTACGCAGGATGGGCAGCCGACAAGTGAGCACCGACGTGCCGGTCACCGACTGGCAGGGCAAGAACGTCACCGTCGCCGGGCTGGGCGTGAGCGGCATTCCCGCCGCCCGCGTCCTGCACGGCCTCGGCGCGCGGGTCACCGTGGTCAACGACGGCGACGACGAGCGCGCCCGCGCCCAGGCCGCCGAGCTGGAGGCCGAGGGCATCACGGTCCGCCTCGGCGACGGGGCGACCCTCCCCGAGGGCACCGAGCTGATCGTCACCGCCCCCGGCTGGCGGCCCGACAAGCCGCTGTTCGCCGCCGCCGAAGCGGCCGGCGTGCCCGTCTGGGGCGACGTCGAGCTGGCCTGGCAGCTGCGCGGCCACGGCGGCCGCACGCCCGCGCCCTGGCTCGCGGTCACCGGCACCAACGGCAAGACGACGACGGTCCGCATGCTCGCCTCCATCCTGGAGGCGGCCGGGCTGCGGACCGCCGCCGTCGGCAACATCGGCGTCTCGCTCCTCGACGCCGTGCTCGGCGACGAGGAGTACGACGTCCTCGCCGTCGAGCTGTCCAGCTACCAGCTGCACTGGGCGCCCAGCGTGCGCGCCCACTCCGCGGTCGTCCTCAACCTGGCCCCGGACCACCTCGACTGGCACGGCTCCATGGAGGCGTACGCCGCCGACAAGGGCCGTATCTACGAGGGCAACACCGTCGCCTGCGTCTACAACACCGCCGACAAGGCCACCGAGGACCTGGTCCGCGAGGCCGACGTCGAGGAGGGCTGCCGCGCGATCGGCTTCACCCTCGGCACCCCCGGCCCCTCCCAGGTGGGCGTCGTCGACGACCTCCTGGTGGACCGCGCCTTCGTCGCGAACCGCCACCAGCAGGCCCAGGAGCTGGCACAGGTCTCCGACGTCCAGCCGCCGGCCCCGCACAACATCGCCAACGCGCTCGCCGCGGCCGCCCTGGCCCGCGCCTTCGGCGTGGAGCCCGCCGCCGTCCGCGAGGGCCTGCGCACCTTCCGGCCCGACGCCCACCGCATCGAGTACGTGGAGGAGGTCGCCGGGGTCTCGTACATCGACGACTCCAAGGCCACCAACACGCACGCGGCGGAGGCCTCCCTCGCGGCGTACGACCCGATCGTCTGGATCGCCGGCGGCCTCGCCAAGGGCGCCACCTTCGACGAGCTGGTCCAGAAGTCGGCGAAGCGGCTGCGCGGCGCCGTCCTGATCGGTGCCGACCGGGCGCTGATCCGCGAGGCCCTCGCGCGACACGCCCCCGAGGTACCGGTGGTCGACCTCGACCGGACCGACACTGGGGCGATGGCGGCGGCGGTCCAGGAGGCGGCGCGGCTCGCACAGCCGGGTGACACGGTGCTCCTCGCCCCGGCCTGCGCCTCGATGGACATGTTCGTCAACTACAACAAGCGGGGTGAGGCGTTCGCGGACGCCGTCCGCGCACTCGCCGCCGGGCACGCCTGACCAGCCACCGGGTCCGGCGCGGCCGGACCAGACCGGAGGGGACAGCGACCATGTCGGCCGACCACACCGCCGCCCGCCTGCCCGGGCCCGCACTGTCCGGGCCCGGTGGGTCCTGGCTCGCCCTGCGGACCCGGACCGCCGGCCCCCGCAAGGCCGCGGCCGCGCGGGGCGGGGGCGGCGCGTCCCGCAGGCCCGGGACCACCCGCCCGCCGCGCGGCAGGCGGGTGCGGCGGCTGTACGAGCAGGCACGCCGGGCCTGGGACCGCCCTCTGACGGCGTACTACGTGATCCTCGGGGCCAGCCTCCTGATCACCGTCCTGGGGCTCGTGATGGTCTACTCCGCGTCGATCATCAAGGCGCTGGAGCTGTCCCTGCCGGCGTCCTACTTCTTCCGCAAGCAGTTCCTGGCCGCCGCGATCGGCACCGGCCTGCTGCTGCTCGCCTCCCGGATGCCGGTCAAGCTGCACCGGGCCCTGGCGTACCCGCTGCTCGCGGGGACGGTGTTCCTGATGGTGCTGGTGCAGATCCCCGGGATAGGGCACGAGGTCAACGGCAACCAGAACTGGATCTACCTGGGCGGCCCCTTCCAGCTCCAGCCCAGCGAGTTCGGCAAGCTCGCGCTCATCCTCTGGGGCGCCGACCTGCTGGCCCGCAAACAGGACAAGCGGCTGCTGGCCCAGTGGAAGCACATGCTGGTGCCGCTCGTGCCGATCGCCTTCCTGCTGCTCGGGCTGATCATGCTGGGCGGCGACATGGGCACGGCGATCATCCTGACGGCGATCCTCTTCGGCCTGCTGTGGCTGGCCGGCGCCCCGACGCGGCTGTTCGGCGGGGTCCTCGTCGTGGCGGCGGCGATCGGTGTGATGCTGATCAGGACCAGCGACAACCGCATGGCACGCCTCGCGTGCATCGGCGCCACCGAGCCGGGGCCGGGGGACTCGTGCTGGCAGGCGGTCCACGGCATCTATGCTCTGGCGTCCGGCGGATGGTTCGGTTCCGGACTGGGGGCGAGTGTGGAAAAATGGGGCCAACTCCCCGAACCGCACACCGACTTCATCTTCGCCATCACCGGGGAGGAACTGGGGCTGGCGGGGACGCTGTCGGTGCTCGCTCTGTTCGCGGCTCTAGGCTATGCGGGTATTCGCGTGGCCGGACGCACGGAGGACCCCTTCGTGAGGTATGCCGCGGGAGGCGTGACCACCTGGATCACGGCCCAGGCCGTGGTCAACATCGGTGCGGTGCTCGGCCTGCTGCCGATCGCCGGTGTCCCGCTCCCGCTGTTCTCCTACGGGGGCTCCGCCCTGCTGCCGACCATGTTCGCCGTCGGGCTGCTGATCGCCTTCGCGCGTGACGAGCCCGCCGCGAAAGCGGCCCTGGCCGGCCGAGAGCGCGGCTCTCGCAAGAGGGCCGGGCTGAGTTGGATGTCGATGCGACGGCGCGTCAAGAAGCGTCCGTCCGGAGAGCGGTGAATTTCGGTGCATGTCGTACTCGCCGGTGGGGGGACCGCCGGCCACATCGAGCCCGCGCTCGCCCTCGCGGATGCCCTGCGCAGGCAGGACCCCACCGTGGGGATCACGGCCCTCGGCACGGAGCGGGGCCTGGAGACCCGGCTCGTGCCCGAGCGGGGCTACGAGCTGGCACTCATCCCCGCCGTACCGCTGCCGCGCAAGCCCACCCCCGAGCTGATCACCGTTCCCGGGCGGCTGCGCGGCACGATCAAGGCCGCCGAGCAGATCCTGGAGCGCACCAAGGCGGACTGTGTCGTCGGCTTCGGCGGCTATGTGGCGCTGCCCGGCTACCTGGCCGCCAAGCGGCTCGGCGTGCCCATCGTCGTCCACGAGGCGAACGCCCGCCCCGGCCTGGCCAACAAGATCGGCTCGCGGTACGCCGCCGGGGTCGGCGTCGCCACGCCCGACAGCAAGCTGCGCAACGCCCGCTACATCGGCATCCCGCTGCGCCACACCATCGCGACCCTCGACCGCGCCCGGGTCCGCCCGGAGGCGCGGGCCGCGTTCGGGCTCGACCCGAACCTGCCGACGCTGCTGGTCTCCGGCGGCTCGCAGGGCGCGCGCCGGCTCAACGAGGTCGTGCAGCAGGTGGCGCCCGTGCTCCAGCGCTCCGGCATCCAGATCCTGCACGCCGTCGGCCCGAAGAACGAGGTGCCGCACGTCGACAACATGCCCGGAATGCCGCCGTATGTCCCGGTATCGTATGTGGACCGGATGGACCTCGCGTACGCCGCGGCCGACATGATGCTCTGCCGCGCGGGCGCGATGACCGTCGCCGAACTCTCCGCCGTCGGGCTCCCCGCCGCGTACGTCCCGCTGCCCATCGGCAACGGGGAGCAGCGGCTCAACGCCCAGCCGGTGGTCAAGGCCGGTGGCGGGCTGCTGGTCGACGACGCCGAGCTGACGCCCGAGTGGGTCCAGGGCAACGTCCTCCCCGTCCTCGCCGACCCGCACCGGCTGTACGAGATGTCCCGCGCCGCCGCCGAGTTCGGCCGGCGCGACGCCGACGACCTGCTCGTCGGCATGGTCTACGAGGCGATCGCCTCGCACCGCCGGTAACGCACCGGCGCGCGAGCCGAAGGGCGCGGCGGTGTCGAGAGGCCGAACACGGCCGGGCTCTCGGCACCGGCTGAGGCGCCCCGGAGGCGAACCGAGCCAAGGAAAGGAGCGCGCATGGCCGGACCGACGACCGCCGAGCGCGGCACCCGGGGTCCCTCGGGCGCGTCGTCGGACCGGCCGCCCGGCGGGACCGCCCCGGACACGGAGGACCGCCGCCGGATCCCCGGCCGCCTCCTGCTGCTGATCGTCACCGCCCTCGCGCTCACCGGCGGCGGAGCCTGGCTGCTGTACGGCTCCTCCTGGCTGCGCGTCGAGGACGTGACCGTGTCCGGCACCCGCGTTCTGACGCCCGGCCAGGTGGAGGCCGCCGCGTCCGTGCCGGTCGGCTCGCCGCTGGCCTCCGTGGACACCGACGCGATCGAGGAGCGGCTGCGCCACGCGCTGCCCCGGATCGACACCGTGAACGTGGTCCGGTCATGGCCGCACGGGATCGGTCTCGAAGTGACCGAACGCGAGCCGGTTCTGCTGATCCGACAGGGCGGAAAGTACATCGAAGTGGACGCAGAAGGTGTGCGTTTCGCCACGGTCACCACGGCCCCGAAGGGGGTCGCCCTGCTCGAACTGACCGCCGTCCGCTCACCGAGCCTGCGCCGCTTCGGTGCCGACCGGCTGACCCGTGAGGCGGTCGGCGTGATGGCCGGGCTGCCCGGACGGATCGCCCGGGAGGTCCGCTCCGTCCGCGTCCGCTCGTACGACTCCCTCACCCTGGAGCTGACGGGCGGCCGGACGGTCTTCTGGGGGAGCGGCGAACAGGACGAGGCGAAAGCGCGTGCGCTCGCCGCACTGCTGAAGGCGGCGCCCAAAGCGGGGCACTTCGACGTGAGTGCCCCCAGCGCCCCCGCCGCCTCGCGGAGTTGACGCACATATGCCCTGGCCAGCACCCTGGTTGGTCAGCGCTATGGGTGATCACATAGGGTGAAAAGAAAAACGGGAGGTTCGGCGTGTTCGTTGAACGTGCGCCACTTGTCGACTTAGTGTCCTGTTCGGAAGAGTCCAGCGAGCAGGCACACTGGTAACCCTAAACTTCAACGTTAGGGTTTGGGTCGGCGATTCGGACCGTCCCATCGGCATCCGTCGTCGCGGCGTGACACCAGCGCGCAGTGGCGACACGTAACTCGAGGCGAGAGGCCTTCGACGTGGCAGCACCGCAGAACTACCTCGCAGTCATCAAGGTCATCGGTGTCGGCGGCGGTGGTGTCAATGCCATCAACCGAATGATCGAGGTCGGTCTCAAGGGCGTCGAGTTCATCGCCATCAACACGGACGCGCAAGCCCTGTTGATGAGCGACGCCGACGTCAAGCTCGACGTCGGTCGCGAACTCACCCGCGGCCTCGGGGCCGGGGCCAACCCGGCAGTCGGTCGCAAGGCGGCAGAGGACCACCGCGAGGAGATCGAGGAGGTCCTCAAGGGGGCCGACATGGTCTTCGTCACCGCCGGCGAGGGTGGCGGCACCGGCACCGGCGGCGCGCCCGTCGTCGCCAACATCGCGCGCTCGCTCGGCGCCCTGACCATCGGCGTGGTCACCCGCCCGTTCACCTTCGAGGGCCGGCGCCGCGCCAACCAGGCGGAGGACGGCATCGCCGAGCTCCGCGAAGAGGTCGACACCCTCATCGTCATCCCCAACGACCGGCTGCTGTCCATCTCGGACCGCCAGGTCAGCGTCCTCGACGCGTTCAAGTCCGCCGACCAGGTGCTGCTCTCCGGCGTCCAGGGCATCACGGACCTCATCACCACGCCGGGCCTGATCAACCTGGACTTCGCCGACGTGAAGTCCGTGATGTCCGAGGCCGGTTCGGCCCTCATGGGCATCGGCTCCGCCCGCGGCGACGACCGGGCCGTGGCCGCCGCCGAGATGGCGATCTCCTCGCCGCTCCTGGAGGCGTCCATCGACGGCGCCCGCGGTGTCCTGCTCTCCATCTCCGGTGGCTCGGACCTCGGCCTCTTCGAGATCAACGAGGCCGCGCAGCTGGTGAGCGAGGCCGCCCACCCCGAGGCCAACATCATCTTCGGTGCCGTCATCGACGACGCCCTGGGCGACGAGGTACGGGTCACGGTCATCGCGGCCGGCTTCGACGGCGGCCAGCCGCCCGCCCGGCGCGACAACGTCCTCGGCGCGACGGCCGCCAAGCGCGAGGAGCCCGCCCCGGCCCCGTCCCGCGTCACCGAGACCCCGCGGTCCGCCGGCGGCCTCGGCACCGTGCCGGTCCGCGAGGAGCCGCCGGCCCCGGTCGAGCCGGCCCCGGTGGTGAGCGAGGCCCCGGTCTCGGCCGCCACGCCGCCGACCATCCCGACGACGCGGCCCTACCCGGACACCCAGGCCGAAGAGCTGGACGTCCCCGACTTCCTGAAGTGACGGCCGGACAGTGATCCTGACGTGATAGGGCAGCACGACACCGTGAACGGCGCGCACTTCGCCTTCACCGACCGGTGGGGCGGGGTGAGCGCCGTTCCGTACGAGGAGCTGAACCTCGGCGGCGCCGTCGGCGACGACCCCGCCGCCGTTCATACGAACCGGAACCTCGCCGCCAAGAGCCTGGGCATCGACCCCGGCCAGGTCGTCTGGATGAACCAGGTCCACGGCCGGGCCGTCCATGTGGTCGACGGACCCTGGCCCGCGGAAGCGGAAGTTCCGGAAGGGGACGCCGTCGTCACCGCGAGACCGGGACTGCCCCTCGCCGTGCTCACCGCCGACTGCACACCGGTCCTGCTGGCCGACCCGGTCGCCGGAGTCGTGGCCGCCGCGCACGCGGGACGCCCGGGGATGGTCGCCGGGGTCGTCCGGGCGACGGTCGAGACCATGATCACACTCGGCGCGGAGCCGGACCGGATCATCGCCAGGACCGGCCCCGCCGTCTGCGGGCGCTGCTACGAGGTTCCGGAGGCGATGCGCGACGAGGTCGCCGCCGTCGAACCGGCCGCCCGGGCGGAGACGAGCTGGGGCACCCCGGCCGTCGACGTCACCGCCGGCGTCCACGCCCAGCTGGAGAGACTCGGGGTACGGGACCGGCGGGCCTCGGAGGTCTGCACCCGCGAGTCGGGGGACCACTTCTCGTACCGCCGCGACCGCACCACGGGACGGCTCGCCGGATATGTCTGGCTCGGGGGTCCCGCCCGGCAGAAGGCCGGGGGAGGAAAGAACGCATGACGGACCGTAGGACAGAACTCGCCGAGAACCTGGCGAGAGTGGAGGAACGTATCTCCGCGGCCTGCGCCGCCGCGGGCCGCGAGCGGGACGAGGTGACCCTGATCGTGGTCACCAAGACGTACCCCGCGAGCGACGTCCGCCTCCTCCATGAGCTCGGCGTCCGCCATGTCGCCGAGAACCGGGACCAGGATGCGGCCCCCAAGGCCGCAGCGTGCGCAGATCTCGATCTGACCTGGCACTTCGTCGGTCAGCTCCAGACCAACAAGGTTCGCTCGGTCGCCGGTTATGCCCAGGTCGTGCAGTCGGTCGACCGCCCAAGGCTGGTCACCGCGCTGTCATCGGCGGCGGAGCGTACCGGGCGGGAGCTGGACTGCCTGATCCAGGTCGCCCTCGACGCGGAGTCCGGCGAGCGCGGTGAGCGCGGGGGCGTGGCGCCCGAGGGCATCGAGGAGTTGGCGGACGCGATCGACGCGGCGCCGGGGCTGCGGCTCGGCGGTCTGATGACCGTGGCGCCGCTGACCGGGCCCTATGCGGGGCGGCAACGGGCCGCGTTCGACCGGCTGATGGAATTCTCATCCCGCCTGCGCGCGACCCGTCCGGCTGCGAACATGGTGTCAGCAGGGATGAGTGCGGACCTCGAGGACGCGGTGGCGGCCGGAGCGACACATGTACGCATCGGTACGGCGGTACTCGGAGTACGACCCCGGCTCGGGTAACGTCGCCAAGCAAGTCGGACCACAGTAGAAAATATGGTCATTTCCGCCGAACAGCGGACTGGCCCAGTGGATCGCGGGCGCGAGGTGACGTTGCCGATCCACCACAGAGCGGAGGAATCGGAGAATGGCCGGCGCGATGCGCAAGATGGCGGTCTACCTCGGCCTCGTGGAGGACGATGGGTACGACGGCCGGGGCTTCGACCCCGACGACGACTTCGAACCCGAGCTGGAGCCGGAGCCCGAGCGCGACCGGCGCCGCCACCAGCCCCCGCACCAGGTGGAGCGCGAGGAACCGGTGCGCGCCCCGGTAGCGCAGCCTCCGGTTCAGCGCGACCCCGTTCCGCTTCCCGCTGAAAGCGGACGACCCGCCCGAATCGCCCCCGTGGCGTCCATCACACCTGAACGCCCGAGCCTGGAGAAGAACGCACCGGTGATCATGCCCAAGGTCGTGTCCGAGCGGGAGCCCTACCGCATCACCACGCTGCACCCGCGGACGTACAACGAGGCCCGTACCATCGGGGAACACTTCCGCGAGGGCACGCCTGTGATCATGAACCTCACCGAGATGGACGACACGGACGCGAAGCGACTTGTCGACTTTGCCGCCGGTCTCGTCTTCGGGCTGCATGGCAGCATTGAGCGAGTGACGCAGAAGGTGTTCCTGTTGTCGCCTGCTAACGTCGATGTCACGGCGGAGGACAAGGCCCGCATCGCAGAGGGCGGATTCTTCAACCAGAGCTGAGACCGAAGCAGGGAAACGACCACGGGAACGACCCGGCCGGAAGGCCGGTGACGAGAGAGCCAGGGGAGAGGGAACGCGGGATGGGCGTCGCACTGGATGTGATCTGGGTCGCTCTTGCGTGCTTCCTCGTGCTGCTCTTCTTCCGGCTGGTCATGCAGTACGTCTTCCAGTTCGCCCGTTCATGGCAACCCGGCAAGGCGATGGTGGTCGTTCTGGAGGCCACCTACACTGTCACCGATCCACCACTCAAGCTTCTGCAGCGGTTCATCCCACCGTTGCGTCTCGGGGGCGTGGCACTCGACCTGTCCTTCTTCGTTCTGATGATCATCGTCTACATCCTGCTCAACATCGTGGGTGGCTTCGCGATGAGGGTGTAGCGATACGGTCCTGCCGACTGCCGACGACTACGTAGAGGTGAAGAAGAGATGCCGCTGACCCCCGAGGACGTGCGGAACAAGCAGTTCACGACCGTCCGTCTCCGAGAAGGCTATGACGAGGACGAGGTCGATGCGTTCCTCGACGAGGTCGAGGCCGAGCTGACGCGCCTGCTCCGCGAGAACGAGGACCTGCGCGCCAAGCTGGCCGCCGCCACGCGCGCCGCCGCGCAGAACCAGCAGCAGGCCATGCGCAAGCCGCCGGAGCAGCAGGAGCGCCCGGTGGGTCCCGGCGCACCCGTGCCCGCCGCCATATCCGGACCGCCGGTCCAGCAGCAGCCCCCGCAGATGGGCCCGCCCCAGCTGCCGGGTGGTGCTCCTCAGCTGCCGGCCGGTCCCAGCCACGGCGGCCCCCAGGGCCCGCACGGCCCCGGTCCCATGCAGGGCGGCCCCATGGGCGGTCCGATGGGTGGCCCCATGGGCGGTCACGCTCCCGGCATGCCGCAGCAGGGCCCCGGTGGCGACAGCGCCGCCCGTGTCCTGTCGCTGGCCCAGCAGACCGCCGACCAGGCGATCGCGGAGGCCCGCTCCGAGGCCAACAAGATCGTCGGTGAGGCGCGTTCGCGCGCCGAGGGCCTGGAGCGCGACGCCCGCGCCAAGGCCGACGCGCTGGAGCGGGACGCGCAGGAGAAGCACCGCGTCGCGATGGGCTCCCTGGAGTCCGCCCGCGCCACGCTGGAGCGCAAGGTCGAGGACCTGCGCGGCTTCGAGCGCGAGTACCGCACGCGTCTGAAGTCGTACCTGGAGAGCCAGCTGCGTCAGCTGGAGAGCCAGGGCGACGAGTCGCTGGCCCCGCCGCGGACTCCGGCCACCGCCTCGCTGCCGCCGTCCCCGTCGATGGCGTCCGCCGGTGCGAGCGCCCCGTCCTACGGCGGCAACCAGACCATGGGCGGCGGCCCCACGATGGGCGGCGCCCCGTCGTACGGTGGTCAGCAGCAGATGTCGCCGGCGATGACCCAGCCCATGGCACCGGTGCGGCCGCAGGCGCCGCAGCCGATGCAGCAGGCTCCGTCGCCGATGCGCGGCTTCCTCATCGACGAGGACGACAACTGACGCCGGCGGGCGCGCTGTGAGCGCGTAGCCGTCGGCAGTCGGCAGGGCCGGGGCCCGGAACATCCGTTCCGGGCCCCGGCCCTTTCGGCGTACGGGCGTATGGGCGGGGGCGCTTCGGCGTACGAGGGGCGCTTCGGGAGCACGGACCGGGGCTCGGCTGGAGCCGTCGTACGACCTGTGGGTACGCGGAAGCCCCGGCGCCAGGAGCGCCGGGGCTTCCGTTCGTCCGGGGCCGGGCCCGGGCCGGGTCAGGCCTTGCGGAGGCGGAACGTCAGGGACAGGGGCTCGTCCGTGAACGGCTCGCCGTACGACCCGTCCGCCTCGCCCCGCGCGAAGTCCGTCGCCAGGACCTCGTCGGCGATCAGACCGGCGTGGTCCGACAGGGCCGCGGCGACCTCCTCGTCCGTGGACTCCCAGCGCAGCGCGATCCGGTCGGCGACGTCCAGGCCGCTGTTCTTGCGGGCCTCCTGGATCAGGCGGATCGCGTCACGGGCCAGGCCCGCACGGCGCAGCTCCGGCGTGATCTCCAGGTCGAGCGCGACCGTCGCGCCCGCGTCGGAGGCGACCGACCAGCCCTCGCGCGGCGTCTCGGTGATGATCACCTCGTCGGGGGCGAGGGTGACCGTCTCACCGTTCACCTCCAGCGTGGCCTCGCCGTCGCGCAGCGCCAGCGACAGGGCCGCGGCGTCGGCCGCCGCGATCGCCTTGGCGACGTCCTGCACGCCCTTGCCGAAGCGCTTGCCCAGCGCCCGGAAGTTCGCCTTGGCCGTCGTGTCGACCAGCGAGCCGCCCACCTCCGACAGGGAGGCCAGCGACGAGACGTTCAGCTCCTCCGTGATCTGCGCGTGCAGCTCGGGGGAGAGGGCCTCGAAGCCGCTCGCCGCGACCAGCGCGCGGGACAGCGGCTGGCGGGTCTTCACACCGGACTCCGCGCGCGTGGCACGGCCCAGCTCCACCAGGCGGCGCACCAGCGTCATCTGCTGCGACAGGGTCGGGTCGATCGCGGACAGGTCCGCCTCCGGCCACGTCGACAGGTGCACCGACTCGGGGGCGCCCGGCGTCACCGGCACCACCAGGTCCTGCCACACCCGCTCGGTGATGAACGGGGTCAGCGGGGCCATCAGCCGCGTGACCGTCTCGACCACGTCGTGCAGCGTGCGCAGCGCCGCCGCGTCACCCTGCCAGAACCGGCGCCGCGAGCGGCGCACGTACCAGTTGGACAGGTCGTCGACGAACGCCGACAGGAGCTTGCCGGCGCGCTGCGTGTCGTACGCCTCCAGGGCCTGCGTGACCTGGTCGGTCAGCGCGTGCAGCTCGCTGAGCAGCCAGCGGTCCAGGACCGTGCGCTCCGCCGGCGCCGGGTCGGCGTCCGAGGGCGCCCAGCCCGCCGTCCGCGCGTACAGCGCCTGGAACGCGACCGTGTTCCAGTACGTGAGGAGCGTCTTGCGGACGACCTCCTGGATCGTGCCGTGGCCGACGCGGCGCGCCGCCCACGGGGAGCCGCCGGCCGCCATGAACCAGCGGACCGCGTCCGCGCCGTGCTGGTCCATCAGCGGGATCGGCTGGAGGATGTTGCCCAGGTGCTTGGACATCTTCCGGCCGTCCTCGGCGAGGATGTGGCCCAGGCACACCACGTTCTCGTACGACGACTTGTCGAAGACGAGCGTGCCGACCGCCATCAGCGTGTAGAACCAGCCGCGGGTCTGGTCGATGGCCTCCGAGATGAACTGCGCCGGGTAACGCTTCTCGAACAGCTCCTTGTTCTTGTACGGGTAGCCCCACTGCGCGAACGGCATCGAGCCCGAGTCGTACCAGGCGTCGATGACCTCGGGGACGCGCGTCGCCGTCTCCCGGCACGTCGGGCACGGGAACGTGACGTCGTCGATGAACGGGCGGTGCGGGTCGAGGCCCGACTGGTCGGTGCCGGTCAGCTCGGTCAGCTCGGCGCGCGAGCCGACGCACGTGAGGTGACCCTCCTCGCAGCGCCAGATCGGCAGCGGGGTGCCCCAGTAGCGGTTCCGGGAGAGCGCCCAGTCGATGTTGTTGTTCAGCCAGTCGCCGAAGCGGCCGTGCTTGACGGACTCCGGGAACCAGTTGGTCGCCTCGTTCTCCGCCAGGAGCCGGTCCTTGACCGCCGTCGTGCGGATGTACCAGGACGGCTGCGCGTAGTACAGCAGCGCCGTGTGGCAGCGCCAGCAGTGCGGGTAGCTGTGCTCGTACGCGATGTGCTTGAACAGCAGGCCGCGGGCGCCCAGGTCGGCCGTCAGCGCCTCGTCGGCCTTCTTGAAGAACACGCCGCCGACGAGCGGGACGCCCTCCTCGAACGTGCCGTCCGGGCGGACCGGGTTCACGACCGGCAGGCCGTAGGCGCGGCACACCTTGAGGTCGTCCTCACCGAAGGCCGGGGCCTGGTGGACCAGACCCGTACCGTCCTCGGTGGTCACGTAGTCGGCGTTGACGACGAAGTGCGCCGCGTCCGGGAACTCGACCAGCTCGAACGGGCGCCGGTACGCCCAGCGCTCCATCTCCGCGCCCGTGAAGGTCTGCCCCGTGGCCTCCCAGCCCTCGCCGAGCGCCTTCGCCAGCAGCTGCTCGGCGACGACCAGCTTCTCCTCGCCGTTCGTCGCGACGACGTACGTGACGTCGGGGTGCGCGGCGACGGCGGTGTTCGACACCAGCGTCCACGGCGTGGTCGTCCAGACGACGAGGGACGCCTCGCCGGCCAGCGGGCCGGACGTCAGCGGGAAGCGGACGTACACGGACGGGTCGACGACCGTCTCGTAGCCCTGCGCCAGCTCGTGGTCCGACAGGCCCGTGCCGCAGCGGGGGCACCAGGGCGCCACCCGGTGGTCCTGGACCAGGAGGCCCTTGTCGAAGATCTCCTTCAGGGACCACCACACGGACTCGATGTACTCGGGGTCCATCGTCCGGTACGCGTCGTCCACGTCGACCCAGTAGCCCATGCGCGTCGTGAGCTCGGCGAACGCGTCGGTGTGCCGGGTCACGGACTCACGGCACTTCGCGTTGAACTCCGCGATGCCGTACGCCTCGATGTCCTTCTTGCCGGAGAAGCCCAGCTCCTTCTCGACGGCCAGCTCCACCGGCAGGCCGTGGCAGTCCCAGCCGGCCTTGCGGGCCACGTGGTAGCCGCGCATGGTGCGGAAGCGGGGGAAGACGTCCTTGAAGACGCGGGCCTCGATGTGGTGGGCGCCCGGCATGCCGTTGGCCGTGGGCGGGCCCTCGTAGAACACCCACTCCGGGCGGCCCTCGGACTGCTCGAGGCTCTTGGCGAAGACCTTGCTCTCGCGCCAGAAATCGAGCACGGCGTGCTCGAGGGCGGGCAGGTCGACCTGGGCGGGTACCTGGCGGTACTGCGACATCGGATCCTCCGGCGGACTGTTCCTCGTTCCGTCGGAGGGACGAGAGCATGTGCTCCCGCGGTACCACCCTCCTTGGCCCCGGGCACAAGGCCCGACGCCCCCTCATTCGGGTCGCGAAGCCGGTTCTACTGACCCTGCGTCCGTGGGCGGAGCCCACTCTCCAAGGCTTTCTTCCGGCGGCTCCGGGGTGATGCTTCACATCGGGCTCGCCCCCGGGCTCTCACCGTCCCCGGGTCGCTCATGGCTGCGTACGACGCTACTGGTCCCCATCCACGCCTTTCGCTCCGCCCAGTGTACGGGGCCGCACGGACACGGGCCGACAGGTTTTGCGCGCGGCGGCCGGCGGGTGCCGGTGGGCCGGGCGGTGTTCCGGCGGGGCCGGGTGGGTGACCCGGGCGGGCATACGGGTCAGGGCGGGTTCCGGACGGGGCAATACGGCGATTACCGGCGGGGGAGCTGGGCACAAGGCATGCAGGCTCGCCTTGTCGTGTGACGGGGTGGGCGGAACCGGCGGCGTGCCCCGTTGCCGCGGGGCTGGAGTCGATTTATCGTCCCAGCACGATTCGCGAGCAAGATCACAATATGTGAAGGGGCCGCGGCATGGTGGCGAAGAAGAGCGCCGTCACGAGGACGGCGTCCACGAGATCCACCGCTGCGGGTGCGGCGGTCAAGGACCCGGGCGGCAAGAAGAGCACCGCCGCCGCCCGCTCCACCACGCGGTCCACGGCCAAGGAGGCGGCCCCGAAGAAGACGGTCACCAAGAAGGCCGCGGCGAAGAAGGCCACCGCCAGGAAGGTCGCGGGATCCTCCGGAGCCGCAGGAGGCGCGCAGAGGCCCGCCCGGGCGGCCGAGGCCCCCGCCACGACCCCCGCCAAGAGAGCGCCCACGAAGAAGGCCGCGTCCCAGAGCGCGGCACCGGGCGGGACGGCGGCCAAGAGGACGGCCGTCAAGAAGACGGCGGAGACGAAGGCGACGGCGGAGAAGGCGCCGGCCACGAAGGCCGGGACCACCAAGGCGGCAGCCGCGAAGGCCCCCGCGAAGAAGGCCGCGGCCACCAAGGCCGCGGCCAAGAAGGCGGCCGGCGCGAAGGCGGCGGCCCCCAAGGCAGGAACCGCGAAGACCACGGCCGAGAAGGCCCCTGCCAAGAAGACGGTCACCAAGGAGGCGGTCAGTAAGAAGGCGGCCACCAAGAAGGCGGTCACGAAGAAGACGGCCGCCTCCAAGGCGGCGGCCGGCAGAACGGCGGCCAAGAAGGCCACGGCCGCTGAGGCACCAGCCAAGAAGGCACCAGCCGTGAAGGTCACAGAAACCAAGGCGCCGGCCAAGAAGGCTTCGGCCACGAAAGCACCGGCCACGAAGGCCCCGGCCAAGAAAGCACCGGCCACGAAACCCGCAGCGGTCAAGGCGCCGGCCACGAAGGCACCCGCCAAGGCACCGGCCGCCAAGGCACCCGCCGAGAAAGCCGCCGCCAAGAAGGCGCCGGCGCGCAAGGCGGCCACCAGGGCGAATGCCGGGACGGCCGCCCCGCCGGCCGCCGGGGAAGCCGTGGAAACGACTCCGGCGGCCGCGCCGGCAGCCGCTCCCGGCGGGAGGCCCGCCGCGAGGAAAACCGCCGCGAGGAAAGCTGCGGCCAAGAAGGCCACGGCCGCTCGGGCCGTGAAGAAGGCCGCGCCCGCGGCCGAGGGGGCGGCCCAGGCCGCGGAGCAGACAGGAGCCAGGACGGTGGCAGCGAAGAAGACGGCGGACGTGACCACGGCGGCCGGCGGCGCGGCGGTGCCCCCGGCCCGCGGGGTCGCCGAGGCGGCGCCCGAGGAGCTCGCCGTACGCGCCGGCGAGGAGCCGTGGACCGCCGAGGAGGTCGCGGAGGCCCGCGCGGAGCTGGAGAGCGAGGCCAGGCGCCTCCAAGAGGAGATCGCCGCCTCCGAGGCGGCGCTGTCCGGCCTGATGCGGGACTCCGGTGACGGCGCCGGGCACGACGAGGCCGACACGGGCACCAAGAACATCACCCGCGAGCACGAGATGGCGCTGGCCGCCAACGCCCGGGCGACCCTGGAGCAGACCGTGCACGCCCTCCAGCGGCTCGACGCGGGCACCTACGGCCTGTGCGAGGTGTGCGGGCGTCCGATCGGCAAGGCCCGTATGCAGGCCTTCCCGCGGGCCACCCTGTGCGTGGAGGACAAGCAGAAGCAGGAACGCCGAGGCTGATCCGCACGTGTGTGCCGTACCCTCGTCACAGTCAGGCACCTAGGTTGAGGGACACACGTGGCAGAGGCGGAGCGCATCATCGGTACGCCGGATGTTGACGACGAGGCTGCGGCTCCCGCCGAGCAGCCCAAGGGCAGGCGGAGGGTCGTGGCGCTCTTCGCCGTGGCCCTCGTGGCCTATCTGCTGGACCTCGGCAGCAAGATGCTCGTCGTGGCCAAGCTGGAGCACCGCGACCCGATCGTGGTCATCGACGGTGTGCTGAAGTTCGTGGCGGTACGGAACCCGGGTGCGGCGTTCGGGATCGGCGAGGCGTTCACGGTGATCTTCACGGTGATCGCGGCCGCGGTGATCGTCGTGATCATCCGGCTGGCGCGCAAGCTCTACAGCCTGCCGTGGGCGATCGCGCTGGGCCTCCTGCTCGGCGGCGCGCTCGGCAACCTCACCGACCGGATCTTCCGGTCGCCGGGGATCTTCGAGGGCGCGGTCGTGGACTTCATCGCGCCGACGCACTTCGCCGTGTTCAACCTCGCGGACTCGGCGATCGTGTGCGGCGGCTTCCTGATCGTCATCCTGTCCTTCCGGGGACTGGACCCGGACGGGACCGTCCACAAGGACTGAGCCCCGCGTTGTCCACAGGCTGACCGGGCACGCGCGCCGACAAGGCATACTCGACGGGTGAGCACGATTCCCGAGATCCGTACGCTGCCCGTTCCCGACGGCCTGGAGGGCGAGCGCGTCGACGCCGCCATCGCCCGCATGTTCGGCTTCTCCCGCACCAAGGCGGCCGAGCTGGCCACCGCGGGCAAGGTCCTCGTCGACGGGGCCGTCGTCGGCAAGTCCGAGCGGGTCAGCGGCGGTGCCTGGCTCGAGGTCGAGATGCCGGGCGCGCCCGCCCCGGTGCAGATCGTCGCCGAGCCGGTCGAGGGCATGGAGATCGTCCATGACGACGACGACATCGTCGTGATCGTCAAGCCGGTCGGCGTCGCCGCGCACCCGAGCCCCGGCTGGACGGGTACGACGGTGATCGGCGGGCTCGCCGCCGCCGGATACCGGATCTCCACCTCCGGCGCGGCCGAGCGCCAGGGCATCGTGCACCGGCTCGACGTCGGCACGTCCGGGCTGATGGTCGTCGCCAAGTCGGAGCGGGCGTACACGCTGCTGAAGGCCCAGTTCCGGGAGCGGGTCGTCGACAAGCGGTACCACGCGCTGGTGCAGGGCCACCCCGACCCGCTGAGCGGCACGATCGACGCGCCGATCGGCCGCCACCCGAACCACGACTACAAGTGGGCGGTCACCGCCGAGGGCAAGCCGTCGGTGACGCACTACGACCTGATCGAGGCGTACCGAGCGGCGTCCCTGCTGGACATCAAGCTGGAGACGGGCCGTACGCACCAGATCCGCGTCCACATGTCCGCGCACCGCCACCCCTGCGTGGGCGACCTGACGTACGGCGCGGACCCGACCCTGGCGAAGCGGCTGCGGTTGACCCGCCAGTGGCTGCACGCGGTGCGGCTCGGCTTCGAGCACCCGGCGGACGGCCGCTGGGTCGAGTTCGAGAGCCGCTACCCGGAGGACCTCCAGCACGCGCTGGACACCATAGCGGCGGAGAGCGCATGAGCCCCTTCCTCGTGCGGGAGGCCGTGACCGAGGCCGACCGGCAGGCGGGCTTCGCCGTGCGCCGCGAGGTGTTCGTCGTCGAGCAGGGCGTGCCCGAGGAGCTGGAGTACGACGCGTACGACACGACCGCCGTGCACGTCCTCGCCGTCCGCCGCGCCGACGGCCTGCCCCTCGGCACGGGGCGGCTGCTGTACGGGGCGGACGCCGCCGGGAGGACCGGGGGCGCCGAGGGCGTCGGCTCGCTCGGCCGGCTCGCGGTGTCGAAGGCCGCGCGGGGGCTCGGCGTGGGCGCCGCCCTGGTGCGGGCCGTCGAGGACGTGGCGCGGGGCCGTGGGCTGACCGCCGTGGACCTGCACGCGCAGACCCACGCGCTGGGGTTCTACGAGCGGCTGGGATACGAGGCGTACGGCCCGGAGTTCCCCGACGCGGGCATGCCGCACCGCGCGATGCGCCGCGTGCTCTGAGCGCCGTGGCAGGGTGGATGCCCTGATCGTCGACGCCCCGCCCCACGGGGCGTGACCGGGCGGAGGGCGTCGCACCGTGGACCAACTGGCCCTGCTCTTCGTGCTGCTGCTCGGCGCGGTGGTGACGGTACCCCTCGGTGAGCGGCTGGGTCTGCCCGCGCCGGTGCTGATGACGCTCCTCGGCGTCGTCCTGGCGCTTCTCCCGTTCGTGCCGGACGTCGCGTTCCCGCCCGAGCTGATCCTCCCGCTGGTGCTGCCCCCGCTGCTGTACGCGACGGCGCAGCGCACCTCCTGGCGGCAGTTCGCGGCCAACAAGCGGCCCATCCTGCTGCTCGCCGTGGCCCTCGTCCTGGTGACCACGGCCGTGGTCGGCGCCGTCGCGCACACCGTCGTGCCCGGGCTGCCGATCGCCGCGGCCGTCGCGCTCGGCGCGCTCGTCGCCCCGCCCGACCCGGTCGCCGCCACGGCCGTCGCCGGTTCGCTGGGGCTGCCGCGCCGGCTGGTCTCCATCCTGGAGGGCGAGGGCCTGTTCAACGACGTGACGGCGATCGTCGTGTACCACGTGGCGATCGCCGCCGTCGTCGGCGGCGCCTTCTCCTGGACCGGCGCCGGCGTGCAGTTGCTGCTGTCCGCGGTCGTGGCCGTGGCGGCCGGGCTCGCCCTCGGCCGGCTCACGGACCGGCTGATGGGTGTCCTCGGTGACGCGACGCTCCAGACCGGGCTGACCCTCCTCGTACCGTTCGTGGCGTACGTCCTGGCCGAGGAGCTGCACGGCTCGGGCGTCCTCGCCGTCCTCGTCACCGCCCTCTACCTGGCCGAGCACACGCTCGACGCCGACGACGTGATGGGCCGGCTCACCGGCCGCACCTTCTGGGAGATCGTCGACACCCTCGTCACCGGGATCGCCTTCGGGCTCGTCGGCCTGGAGCTGAGCGCCGTCTTCGGCACCGCCGAGGGGCGCGAGCTGCGGATGCTGGGCTGGGGCGCGGTGACCGCCGGCACCGTGATCGGCGTCCGGCTGCTGTGGCTGCTGCCCGCCACATGGCTGGCGAAGCGGCTGCACACCCGCCGCGACACCGCCGAGGACATCCCGATGACCTGGCGGGAGGCCGTCGTCATGTGGTGGGCCGGGATGCGCGGTGTCGCGTCCGTCGCGCTCGCCCTGGCGGTGCCGCTGCGCACGGAAGCGGGCGAGCCGTTCCCGGGGCGGGACGAGATCGTGTTCCTCGCCTTCTGCGTGATCATGACCACCCTCGTCCTGCAGGGCCTCACCCTGCCCGCGCTCGTCCGTCGGCTCGGTGTGCGGGCGGACTGCGACCTGGAGCGCCGGCTGGAGCGGGACCTGGCCGTACGGGCCGCCAGGGCCGCCAAGCGGCGCCTGAAGGAGATCCAGGAGGACGAGGAGCTGCCCGAGGAGGTGCTGGAGCGGCTGCAGCGGGTGGCGTACGACCTGGGGGCGCGCATCAGCCCCGACCTGCTGGACGAGGAGCGCCGCTCCTCGGCCGCGCACCGGGCCGACCGGGTCAGGGAGCTGCACCGCCTGCACCACGAGCTGATGTCGGCCGCCCGGCACGAGGTCCTGGCCGCGCGCAGCGAGCCGGGTGCCGACCCGGAGATCGTGGACCGCGTGCTGCGCCGGCTGGACGTCCGCAGCCTCGGCTGAACAGGGGGAGAACCTGAGTCCGGGTCAGCCGCGCTGCCCGCGCCTGCCGTCCTCGTCCCTGTCCGGCGCCGCCGTCGTGGCGACGCGGGGCAGCGCGTACGGATGGTGCGCGCACAGCCAGGCGATCAGCTGCTCCCGCACGTCGCAGCGCAGCGTCCAGACATCGTCGGCGTCCTTCGCGGTGACCACCGCCCGTACCACCATCGTGCTCGGCGTGGTCTCCGTGACGACCAGCGACCAGCCGCGGCCGTCCCAGGCGGGGTTCTGCTCCAGCAGCTCCCGCATCCGGTCGCGCATCAGCCCGACGGGCGCCGCGTGGTCGAGGTGGAAGTAGACGGTGCCGGTGATCTGGGCCCCGCCCCGGGACCAGTTCTCGAACGGCTTGCTGGTGAAGTACGAGACGGGCATGGTGATCCGGCGCTCGTCCCAGGTCCGTACCGTGAGGAAGGTCAGCGTGACCTCCTCCACCACGCCCCACTCGCCGTCCACGACCACGGTGTCGCCGATGCGGACCATGTCGCCGAACGCGATCTGGAAGCCCGCGAAGACATTGCTGAGCGTGGACTGCGCGGCGACGCCGGCCACGATGCCGATGATGCCCGCGGACGCCAGCATCGACGTACCGATCGTGCGGAAGTCCGGGAAGGTCAGCAGCATCGCCGCGATCGCCACCACGGCCACGACCGCCGTGACGATCCGCATGATGAGCGTGACCTGCGTACGGACACGGCGGACACGGGCGGCGTCCCGGCCCGACGCGGCGTACCGCGCGTAGGTCGCCTCGACCGCGGCCGAGGCGATCCGCACCACCAGCCAGGCGCCCGCCCCGATCAGGACGAGCGTCAGCGCCCGCCCGATGCCGACCTCGTGGTCCTCGACGACCCGCCACTCGATCTCCCGGTACGAGCCGCGCAGCGCCGCCGTCAGCAGCACCAGCTGGAGCGGCACCCGGCAGCGGCGCAGCAGACCCCACAGCGGGGTCTCCGGGTGCCGTCCGTCGGCCCGTCGCAGCAACAGGTCGGCGAGCCAGCCGAGCACCAGGGTGAGGGCGACCGAGCCACCGAGGACGATCAGCGGGCGCAGCACGTTCTCCATTCCTCCGACGCTAGCGGGAAGTGGCAGGATGACCGAATGGAGATCATGCTGATCCACTCGGTCTACGGTCTGCGCCCGGCCGTCCACGCGGCCGCCGACCGGCTGCGCGCGGCCGGGCACCAGGTGCACGTGCCCGACCTCTACGACGGCCAAACCGCCGACACGGTGGAGGAGGGGAGGGAGATCAAGGACCGGATCGGCTGGGACGAGCTGGTGAAGCGCGCCGTTTCGGCCGCGGCTCCGCACTCCGACCGGGGCCTGGTGTACGCGGGTTTCTCGCTGGGCGCCGCGTTCGCCCAGACGCTGGCCATGGCCGACGAGAAGGCCCGCGGGCTGCTCCTGCTCCACGGCACCTTCGACGTCGAGGAGTCCGCGTCGCTGGACGGACTGCCGGTCCAGCTGCACGTCGCCGACCCCGACCCGTTCGAGCCGGACGACTGGCTGAACACCTGGTACCTGCAGATGGGGCAGGCCGGCGCGGACGTCGAGGTGCACCGCTACCGCGGGGCCGGGCACCTGTACACGGACCCCGACCTGCCGGACTACGACGAGGACGCGGCCGAACGGACATGGGCGACGGCCCTGGGGTTCCTGGACTCGCTCTGACGCCGCGGCTGCGGGGGCCGAACGCCCTGGACCCCCGGCGCCCCGGACACGCCGAACGCCCAGTACCCGGGCGGAGTGCGGCAGGGCCGCCGCTCCGGGTACTGGGCGTGATGCGATTCAGCCGGTCACCGCGCCGCGCGGGCGCGGTGCGTCAGCCGCGGTACGCGGTCCAGTGGTCCTGCATGCGCTGCACCTGGCCCGAGGTGAACTGGTACATGCAGGCGTCGTACGTGTAGTCCATGAAGTTGTGGATCGGGTCCACACCGGCCTGGCGGACGCACGAGTCACGGCCGGTCGGGCACTGGTACGCGGGGCTCTTCTCGGCCGCGGTGTCGGCGACGTAGTCGCCCTGGCCGCTGCAGCCGCCCTGGAAGGTGTGGTACAGGCCCATCCAGTGGCCGACCTCGTGGGTGGCGGTGTCGCCCTCGTTGTAGTTGGCCGCCGAGCCGCCCGGCAGGGAGGCGTCGAGGACGACGACACCGTCCATGGACGGGTTGGAGTTGTACGAGGACGGGAAGGTCGCCCAGCCGAGCAGACCGCCGCCGAGGTTGGCGGTGTAGAAGTTCAGCGCGCCCGCGCCGCCCTGGCGGAGCGTGGACTTCATGGCCTTCTCCTCGGCGGAGCCGGAGGAGAGGTTGTACCAGGCCGCGTTGTCCGTGTAGGTGGTGGCGGCCAGCGTGAACTGGAAGCCCGTGTCGGTGTTGCCGGTGCCCTGGCCGCCGAAGGCGGAGTTGAGGACGGCCATCTGGTTGTTGATGTCCGTGGTGGACAGCTTGCCCTTGGTGCCGTCGTGGATGACGTGGAAGTACACCGGGATGGTGGTGGAGACGGCGGCCATGTCGAAGCGGCTGCTGTCGAGTCCCTTGGCCTTCGCGGCCTTCAGTCTCTTCTGGAGGTCCGCCTCCATGGCCTCGGCCTTGGCCGCGGTGACCTCGTTGGGCTCGTGCGCCTCGATCGCACCGGGGCGGGTCTCACGCGCGTGGGCGCTCGCGCCCGTCTCCTCGACGCACTCCTCGGCGGCGGCGACCGGAGCGGTGGCGGCCGAGGCGCCGGTGGGAGCGGAGAAGGGGGCCAGGGCCAGGGTTCCGGCCAGGGCCACGGCTCCGAGCACCCGGTGGGGCGAACGCGGAGCTATTCGGGCAAGAGCACGCATGGGTGACTCCTCGCGGGGGGCTGTGGCGAGGGCCTTCCTCACCACCGCGGGGAGATTACGTGGCCATGTCAGATGTTGATGAGAAGTGATCCGGCCCAATCAATCGTTGAGTAAATAGAGACATCAGGGAGAAAAACTTCGGTCTGTCCCGGGTCTTGAGATGTGTACGTAACGAACGCGCCACCGGGTGCGGGCGGTGTGTCCATATTCGATCTATGGATCACACCGCCCGACACGGCTCTGTGATCTTGTGTTAACACGCCGTGGGTTGGCTGAAAATCGCCCTTGTCAGTGGGTCATCGCACCGGGTTGTACACCCGCTCGACCTTCTGCGTTCCACTGAGCGTCCGGTAGGAGCGCGTCCACTTCGACGTGGCGTCCGGATTCCTGCGGTCGGACAGCACGTAGTAGTCCATCTGCGAACGCTCGCCGGTGACGTCCAGGACTCCATACCCGTGGCTGTCCATGTCCAGCCACTTCACATGGCTGTTGGACGCCTTGATGGCGGTGGTCGCCACGAGCGAGGCCGTGCCGGCGGGGACGTGGAGGATGTCGTCGAGGTTGTCCGAGGTCACCGAGGTCACCACGAACTCGGTCGCGGCCGAGGGCGACTTCGGGTACGTCGCCGCCGTGACCGGGACGTCGTTGGCCCACGCCATGTGGATGTCGCCGGTGAGGAAGACCGTGTTGCGGATCGCCCGGTCCATCAGGTGGGCCAGCAGCTCCTTGCGGTCGTCGGTGTACCCGTCCCACTGGTCCACGTTGATGGCGAGACCGCCCTTCGGCAGGCCCAGCAGCTCGGCGACGGGCTCCAGCAGGTGTGCGGGCAGCGAGCCGAACGCGACCGGCGAGATCATCACGGAGGTGCCCACCAGGCGCCAGGCGGTGTCCGAGGCGGCGAGACCGGCCTTCAGCCAGTCGAGCTGGGCGCGGCCGGCGATCGTGCGCTCGGGGTCGTCGACCTTGCCGCTGCCCGTGGAGGCCTGCTGGGAGCGGAACGAGCGCAGGTCCAGCAGATGCAGATCCGCCAGCCTGCCGAAGCGGAGCCGCCGGTAGACCGTGCCCTCCGTGGAGGTGCGCACCGGCATCCACTCGAAGTACGCGCGCTTGGCGGCGGCCATCCGCTCCGCCCAGTCGCCCTCCGTACCGGGGGTGTGGTTGTCGGCCCCGCCCGACCACGTGTCGTCGGCGAACTCGTGGTCGTCCCAGATGGCGATCATGGGATGCGCGGCGTGCAGGGCCTGGAGGTGCGGGTCCGTCTTGTACGTGGCGTGCCGGACGCGGTAGTCGGCCAGGGTGACGATCTCGCCCCGCGGCTCGTGCGGCCGCAGGACCTTGTCCGTCTTGGGGTACGCGCCGGAGCCGTACTCGTAGATGTAGTCCCCGAGGTGCAGGACGGCGTCCAGGTCGGCGCGCTCGGCGAGGTGGCGGTACGCGGCGAAGTGGCCGGCCTCCCAGTTGGCGCAGGACACCACACCGAACCGGACGCCGGAGGTGTCCGCGTCGAGGGCGGGGGTCGTGCGGGTGCGGCCGGTGGGGGACACGGTGGTCCCGGCCGTGAAACGGAACCAGTAGGTGGTCTCCGGGCGCAGGCCGCGCACGTCCACCTTGACGGTGTGGTCGGAGCCAGCGGTCGCGACGAGCGAGCCCTGGGTGACGGTCCGCGTGAACGATCTGTCCTCCGCGACCTCCCATCTCACCTCGGTGTCGGCCCCGTTGCCCGAACCGGGCACGGCGTCGGGCGACGGGGTGACGCGTGTCCACAGCAGGACGCCGTCGGGCAGCGGGTCACCGGAGGCGACACCGTGCAGGAAGAGCGGGGCGTGCGTCTGTGCGACGGCGTACGACGCGGAGGAGAGGACGGGAGCGGCGACGGCGGTGGCGGCGGCGGCCTTGACTATGGCGCGGCGCGAGGGAGTTGTGAGGTTTCGACTGGTCACGGCGGAACAGACTACCTGTCACGTTACTGGTGGGTAAGTCTTAACGGCCGGAATTCTGGTGGAACTTGACCACTTCTGATCTACGGGCGTGACGGGGGAGAGGGGCGGCGAGGAGGACGTCAAGGAGGACGGCGAGGAGAACGGACGAAAGCGGACAACGCGAAGCGGCCACCTTCGCGTGAAGGTGGCCGCTTCGGGGGTGGGGCGGGGTCAGCCCTTGAGGGCCTTCTCCACCGCCGTCGTGAACTCCGGGGCCGTCATCGGGGCCGTGTCACGGCCCGGGGCCGTGATGAACTTGCCGTCCATCTTCAGGCTCGGCGTGCCCTGCACGCCGCTCTTGTCGAACGTCTCGGACATCTTCAGCGCCCACGCGTCGAAGGTGCCCTCCTCCACGTTCTTCTTGAACTGCGCGTTGTTCTTGAGGGCCGGCACGGCGTCCGCGATCTCCAGGAGGTAGGAGTCCTTGGAGAACTTGTCCAGCGCCTCCTCCGGGTGGAACTTCGTCGAGTACAGCGCCGCCTTGTACGCGAGGAACGCCTCCGGGCTCACGTCGAGCGCGGCGCCCAGCGCGGACAGGGCGTTCTTGGAGCCCTCGCCGTTCGACCCGACGCGGCCCTGGTCGATGGCGTCGCCGTCCAGGAACGTGGCCCCCACGAACCGCACCTTGTACTTGCCGGCCTCGACGTCCTTCTGGACCGTCTCGCCCACCCGCTGCTCGAAGGACGCGCAGACCGGGCAGCGCGGGTCCTCGTAGATCTCCAGGGTCTTCTTCGCGGCCGGCTTGCCGATGAGGACGGTGGTGCCGTCCTCGCCCGACGTGTTCTTCGGCGCCGTGACGCTCTTCGCGTCCTTGGCGGCCTCCCAGTGGGAGGGCTTGCCGGCCTGCACGACGGCGTAGCCGATGCCGCCGGCCAGGGCCAGGACCGCCAGGGCCGAGACGCCGACGACGACCTGCCGGCGGGTCTTCTCCTTCTTGGCCTGGCGCTCGCGCTCCAGCCGCAGCCGCTCGCGGGCCGCCGCCTTGTTCGCCTTGCTGTTGCGTGCACTCATGGGGATGTTCTCCGTCTCGGGTGGTGAAGGGACTGCTGTGCCGGACGCTCAGACGAGAGCGGTCCGGTACGGCGGGCCCCTGCGCCCGACGCAGTGCACGAGGAGACGGGTGCGGGAGGAACGGGGACGGCCGTACGGGCGCGCCGCCTCGCCGGCCGTCCCGGCCACCGCGCGCGTGACGGCCGCGCAGGCCACCAGCAGCGGCCGGAACGCGCACGCCGCCACCGCCCGCAGCAGCCGCGCCAGCGCCGACTCGCCGCCCCGCAGCCACCCCGCCGCGGCCAGGCCCACGCCCACGTGCGCGGCGAGCAGCAGCCACGGCACCGCCGGGTCCGCCGAGTGCAGGAGCGCCACCGCGGCCGAGTCCGGGGCGGCGGCGACGCCGGGCAGCGCCGTACCCAGCGCGTCACCGCACAGCACGTCCACGCCGACCGTGCGCAGCGAGCCCGCGACGGGGCCGCCGGCCGGGCCGTAACAGGTGTGCTGGCCGGCGGTGAACACCGTGTCGGCGGCCAGCTCCAGCGGGACGAGGAGCCCGGCGATGCGCCAGAAGCCCCGCTCGCGGCCGGCCGAGGCGTACGCGACGGCGAAGATCCCGGCCGCGACCAGACCGACGGCGGTCAGCGGCAGCGGCACCCGGGACAGCAGCACGTGGGAGGTCACGGACAGCGTCACGACCAGTGCCGTGAAGACCGCCGCCCGTACCCCCCTCAGCTGGGTCCCGGTCATGTCGTCCATCGCGGGAGAGTGTCCCACGGAGAGGTGTAAACGTCCCTTAAGGGGTTCCCGGTCCGCCGCACGTCGGCCGGTCCCGGTCCGTGGGCGGCATTCCCTGCTGCGCGTTCGAACAGTGACGTGCCCGTCACCTTCCGTGGCCATGCTCCCCGGTCGTGTGAGCCCGCGTTGTCGGACCGGAGTCGTAGACTTCCGAGCTGTCCCCCTCTCCCGACCCCCGGAGGCCGCAGCCGTGTCGAAGCCGCCGTTCACGCACCTTCACGTGCACACCCAGTACTCGCTGCTGGACGGTGCCGCGCGGCTCAAGGACATGTTCGCTGCCTGCAACGAGATGGGCATGACCCATATCGCCATGAGCGACCACGGCAACCTCCACGGGGCGTACGACTTCTTCCACTCCGCCAAGAAGGCGGGCGTCACGCCGATCATCGGCATCGAGGCGTACGTCGCCCCCGAGTCCCGGCGCAACAAGCGGAAGATCCTCTGGGGCCAGCCGCACCAGAAGCGGGACGATATCTCCGGTTCCGGTGGTTACACCCACAAGACGATCTGGGCGTACAACAGCACGGGCCTGCACAACCTCTTCCGGCTCTCCTCCGACGCGTACGCCGAGGGCTGGCTGCAGAAGTGGCCGCGCATGGACAAGGAGACCATCGCCCAGTGGTCCGAGGGGCTCGTCGCCTCCACCGGCTGCCCCTCGGGCGAGGTGCAGACCCGGCTGCGGCTCGGCCACTTCGACGAGGCCCTGAAGGCGGCGTCCGACTACCAGGACATCTTCGGCAAGGAGCGGTACTTCCTGGAGCTGATGGACCACGGCATCGAGATCGAGCGCCGGGTCCGCGACGGCCTGCTGGAGATCGGCAAGAAGCTCGGCATCCCGCCGCTGGTCACCAACGACTCGCACTACACGTACGCGCACGAGGCCGGCGCGCACGACGCCCTGCTGTGCATCCAGACCGGCAAGAACCTCTCCGACCCGGACCGCTTCAAGTTCGACGGCACGGGCTACTACCTGAAGTCCACCGAGGAGATGTACGCCATCGACTCGTCGGACGCCTGGCAGGAGGGCTGCGCCAACACGCGGCTCATCGCCGACATGGTCGACCCGTCCGGCATGTTCGAGAAGCGCGACCTCATGCCGAAGTTCGACATCCCCGAGGGCCACACCGAGGTCACGTGGTTCAAGGAGGAGGTCCAGCGGGGCATGCACCGCCGCTTCCCCGGCGGCATCCCGGAGGACCGCCAGAAGCAGGCGGAGTACGAGATGGACGTCATCATCCAGATGGGGTTCCCGGGGTACTTCCTCGTCGTCGCCGACTTCATCATGTGGGCCAAGAAGAACGGCATCGCCGTGGGCCCCGGCCGAGGCTCGGCGGCCGGCTCGATCGTCGCGTACGCGCTGGGCATCACCGACCTCGACCCGATCCCGCACGGACTGATCTTCGAGCGGTTCCTCAACCCCGAGCGCGTCTCCATGCCCGACGTCGACATCGACTTCGACGAGCGCAGGCGCGTCGAGGTGATCAGGTACGTGACCGAGAAGTACGGCGCCGACAAGGTCGCCATGATCGGCACGTACGGCACCATCAAGGCCAAGAACGCGATCAAGGACTCCGCGCGCGTCCTCGGCTACCCGTACGCGATGGGCGACCGCATCACCAAGGCCATGCCCGCCGACGTCCTCGGCAAGGGCATCCCGCTCTCCGGCATCACCGACCCCTCCCACCCCCGCTACTCGGAGGCCGGCGAGGTCCGGTCGATGTACGAGAACGAGCCGGACGTGAAGAAGGTCATCGACACCGCCCGCGGCGTCGAGGGCCTGGTCCGGCAGATGGGTGTGCACGCCGCCGGCGTGATCATGTCCAGCGAGACCATCACCGAGCACGTCCCCGTCTGGGTGAGGCACACCGACGGCGTCACCATCACCCAGTGGGACTACCCGAGCTGTGAGTCGCTCGGCCTGCTGAAGATGGACTTCCTGGGCCTGCGCAACCTCACGATCATGGACGACGCCGTCAAGATGGTGAAGGCCAACAAGGGGATCGACATCGATCTCCTCGGCCTCCCGCTCGACGACCCCACGACCTTCGAACTGCTCCAGCGCGGCGACACCCTCGGTGTCTTCCAGTTCGACGGCGGCCCCATGCGGTCCCTGCTGCGGCTGATGAAGCCCGACAACTTCGAGGACATCTCCGCCGTGTCGGCCCTCTACCGGCCGGGCCCGATGGGCATGAACTCGCACACGAACTACGCGCTGCGCAAGAACGGCCAGCAGGAGATCACCCCGATCCACCCGGAGCTGGAGGCCCCCCTCAAGGAGGTCCTGGACGTCACCTACGGCCTGATCGTCTACCAGGAGCAGGTGCAGAAGGCCGCCCAGATCATCGCCGGCTACTCGCTCGGCGAGGCCGACATCCTCCGCCGCGTCATGGGCAAGAAGAAGCCCGAGGAACTGGCGAAGAACTTCACGATCTTCCAGACCGGCGCCCGCAAGAACGGCTACAGCGACGAGGCCATCCAGGCCCTCTGGGACGTGCTGGTCCCCTTCGCCGGCTACGCCTTCAACAAGGCCCACTCCGCCGCGTACGGACTCGTCTCGTACTGGACGGCGTACCTCAAGGCCAACCACCCCGCGGAGTACATGGCGGCGCTGCTCACCTCGGTCAAGGACGACAAGGACAAGTCCGCCGTCTACCTGAACGAGTGCCGCCGCATGGGCATCAAGGTGCTCCCGCCGAACGTCAACGAGTCCGAGGCGAACTTCGCGGCCCAGGGCGACGACGTGATCCTCTTCGGCCTGTCCGCCGTCCGCAACGTCGGCACCAACGTCGTCGAGTCGATCATCAAGTGCCGCAAGGCGAAGGGCAAGTACAGCTCCTTCCCCGACTTCCTCGACAAGGTCGAGGTCGTCGTCTGCAACAAGCGCACCGTCGAATCGCTGATCAAGGCCGGCGGCTTCGACGAGCTGGGCCACACCCGCAAGAGCCTGGTCGCCCACCACGAGTCGATGATCGACAACGTGGTGGCGGTCAAGCGCAAGGAGGCCGAGGGCCAGTTCGACCTGTTCGGCGGGATGGGCGACGAGGACAGCGGCGAGCCCGGCTTCGGCCTGGACGTCGAGTTCTCCGACGTCGAGTGGGAGAAGTCCTACCTGCTCGCGCAGGAGCGCGAGATGCTCGGCCTGTACGTCTCCGACCACCCGCTCTTCGGTATCGAGCACGTCCTGTCCGACAAGACCGACGCGGCGATCGCCCAGCTCACCGGCGGCGAGCACGCCGACGGCGCGGTCGTCACCATCGGCGGCATCATCTCGGGCCTCCAGCGCAAGATGACCAAGCAGGGCAACGCCTGGGCCATCGCGACCGTCGAGGACCTGGCCGGCTCCATCGAGTGCATGTTCTTCCCCGCCACCTACCAGCTGGTCTCCACCCAGCTCGTCGAGGACACCGTCGTCTTCGTGAAGGGGCGGCTCGACAAGCGCGAGGACGTGCCGCGGCTCGTCGCCATGGAGCTGATGGTCCCGGACCTCTCCTCCGCCGGGACGAACGCGCCCGTCGTCCTGACGATCCCGACCGTGAAGGTCACCCCGCCCATGGTCAGCCGCCTCGGCGAGATCCTCAGCCACCACAAGGGCAACACCGAGGTGCGGATCAAGCTCCAGGGCCCCCGCACCACGACGGTGCTCCGGCTCGACCGGCACCGCGTCCAGCCCGACCCGGCGCTCTTCGGCGACCTCAAGGTGCTCCTCGGGCCCTCCTGCCTGGCCGGCTGAGCCGGCCGCCGCCCGCGCCGTTCCGGACGGCCGGCACCGCTCCGCGAAGGGGCGCGCCCGTCGTCACGGGCGCGCCCCTTCCGCATGACACGCGTCGGCGTCAGTTGTGGCCGAACCTCTTCTGGCGGCCCTTGTGCGCGATGTCCGCGGGGGTCACCTGCGACGCGCGCTGCTCGGCCTGCTGCTCCATCGACTGCTCGCGCGACTGCTGCGCGCCGCGCTCCGCCGCCGACGCCTTCTGACTGCGGTCCTGCTTCTTGTTCTTGGCCATGGTGGTGCCTCCTGGGGGATGTGGGGCCAGGGCCGCTGCCAGACTCACACACCGTTATGAACCGCGCATTTTGGATCATTGCGGTCCGTAGTCGTCGGCGCCGTGTTCGCCAGGACCGTGGTCAGGGCCCGCCGGACGGGCGTACGGTGAGGCGCCACGCCGATGATCGTGCTCCGGCCGTTAACACTCCGGCAGTCGGGCAGACTCGAAGGAAACCCGAAGCAACTTCCGATCCCGAGGTTCCCGAAAGAGGGTGGAACACGTGGACCGCTGCGTCGTTCTGGTGGACGCCGGCTACCTGCTGGGCGCGGCCGCCAGCCTCCTCGCCGGGGAACCGGCCCGCTCACGGATCACCGTCGACCACGCCGCCCTCATCCAGGGACTGCGCGAGCGCGCCGAGGCCGACACGGAACAACCCCTGCTCCGGATCTACTGGTTCGACGGCGCACCCGACCGCGTGCCCCAGCCCGAGCACCGCCGGCTGCGCGTCATGTCCCGCGTGACCGTCCGGCTCGGCGCGCTGACCCGCAGCGACGGCCGCTGGGCACAGAAGGGCGTCGACGCCGCCATGCACGCCGAACTGACCGAACTGGCCAGGAACCGCGCCTGCTCCGACGTCGTGCTCGTCACCGGTGACGGCGATCTGCTGCCCGGCCTGATGTCCGCGAAGGAACACGGCGTCGCCGTCCACCTCTGGGCCGTCCAGGCCGCCGACGGCGACTACAACCAGTCGGAGGACCTGGTCGCCGAGGCCGACGAGCGGCGCGTCCTCGACCGGGCCTGGATCACCCGGGCCGTACGGCCCAAGGACCTCACCGGCCCGTGCGCCCCGCCGCCCGTGCCCCGCCCCGAGATCGCCGCGATCCTCGCCGCCCCGCTCCCCGAGGCGGCGCTCGCCGCAGCCGAACGCGCCGAGGACGCCACGCCCGCCCCCGTACGCAACGGCACCCCCGCCGCCCAGGGCGCCGCGCCCGCCGGCTCCGCCGTGAACGGCACCTCCGCCCATGGCGGGCACGTCAACGGCACGCACGCCGAAGGCACCCCCGAGTCCGCGGGCCCGTCCTCCTCCGGCGCGGGCCGGGCCGTCCCCACCCCCAAGGACCTCGCCGGGCTCCGCGCGCCGGGACACCAGTCCACGCCCGCCTCCCCGCCCGCCCCCGCCAACGCGACCCTGCGCTGGTCCTCCGACCGCGGCTGGATCGACCGCCCCGGCGGCCCTCTCGGCGAACCCCCCGAGACCGCGTCCCTGCCCACTCTCGCCCAGCTCACCAGCGCCGAGCAGCGCTGGGCCGACCGCGAGGAGGACATCACCACGGTCGGCGGCGACCCCTTCGAGGTCGGCCAGGTCTTCGCCCGCCGCTGGATGGAACGGCTCCCCGACCAGGGCCACGTCCAGAAGCTCTCCACCATGTACCCCCGCATCCCGCACCGCATCGACGGCGAACTGCTGCGGTACGCGGCCCGCTTCGGGCTGCTCGCCCACAAGGACGACCAGATCGACGAGCACGACCGGTACGCGATCCGGGCCGGGTTCTGGCGCGAGATCGACGTACGGGCCGCCGCCGAGCACGCGGCGGCCGGCGAGTAGCCCACGGCGTACGGGCGCCCCGGGCGCGGTCCGGTCCGCCCGACCCCTTAGGCTCATCCCTCGTGAGTACGGTGTGCGTGGTGCGGGATCTGGTGAAGACGTACCCCGCCGCGCGCGGCAGGCGCGGAGCGCCCGCCACCCCCGAGGTGCGGGCCACCGACGGGGTCGGCCTGGAGGTGCGGCGCGGCGAGGTCTTCGGACTGCTCGGCCCCAACGGCGCGGGCAAGTCCACCCTCGTACGCCAGCTCACCGGACTGATGCGGCCCGACTCCGGCACCGTCGAGGTGCTCGGCCACGACCTCGTACGCCACCCCGAGCGCGCCGCGCGGCTCATCGGCTACCTCGGCCAGGAGTCCACCGCGCTCGACGAGCTGACCGTCGCCCTGGCCGCCGAGACCACCGGGCGGCTGCGCGGGCTCACCGCCCGCGACGCCCGCGCCGAGCGCGACGCCGTCCTCGACGAACTGGGCCTCGCCGACCTCGCCGGCCGCCCGCTCAAGAAGCTCTCCGGCGGACAGCGCCGGCTCGCCTGCTTCGCCGCGACCCTGGTGGGGGAGCGGCCACTGCTCGTGCTCGACGAGCCGACGACCGGCATGGACCCGGTCGCCCGCCGCGCCGTGTGGGCCGCCGTCGACCGGCGGCGCGCCGAACGGGGGACGACGGTGCTGCTCGTCACCCACAACGTCATCGAGGCCGAGACGGTCCTCGACCGGGTCGCCGTCATGGAGCGGGGACGGGTCATCGCCTGCGACACCCCGGCCGGGCTCAAGGAGCGCGTGGCCGGTGAAGTGCGCGTCGAACTGGTGTGGCGCGAGCGGGCCCCGCTGGACGTGCCCGAGGTGGCCGCGCTGCTCCCCTCCGCCCGCGAGTCCGGGCGCCGGTGGGTGCTGCGGCTCGCACCCGACGAGGCGCGCGCGGCCGTGGCGGCGGTGACGGGCGGCGCGGCCTTCGCCGCGCTCGACGACTTCACGCTGGCCACACCGAGCCTGGAGGACGTGTACCTGGCGCTCGGGGGCGAGGCGAAGGGGCTGGTCAAGGCATGAACGCGGGAGCGGGCCCGTACGTACCCCACGGGAGCGGGCCCCGGATCCGGCGCGGGCACGGGTACGGGGCCCCGGCGGCGTACGGACGTGTGGACAAGGGTGAGGCTGTGGGCAACGACAGGGGTGGCGAACGGTGAGCACTGTGCCCGCGGAGGCCCTGTCGCCGCCCGCCGTCCGCCCGGCCGCCGCCGGGGCGGGGCGGCCCGCCGCGCCGCTCGCGCCCAGCGCGCGGCTGCTGCCGTCGCTCGCCGCGGTCTACCGCGCCCAGCTGTCCCGGGCCCGCGTCGCGCGCATCCCGCTGCTGTTCGTGGCGACCTTCCAGTCGGTCGGGATCATGGTCCTCATGCGGGGCGTCGTCGACGGCGGCGCGGAGGCCCGCGCGGTCGTCGCCGGCTCGTCGGTCCTGGTCGTGGCGTTCGTCGCGCTGAACCTGCTCGCCCAGTACTTCGGCCAGCTCCGGGCCAGCGGCGGGCTCGACCACTACGCCACGCTGCCGGTGCCGCCCGCGGCCGTCGTGCTCGGCGCCGCCGGTGCGTACGCCTCGTTCACCGCGCCCGGCACGGTCGTCACGGCCGTCGTGGGCTCCCTGCTGTTCCAGCTGCCGCTGACGCACCTGTGGGTGCTGGGCGCGGTGGTGCCGCTCGCCGGCGCCGCCCTCGCCGGGCTCGGCGCGGCGCTCGGCCTGCTCGCCCCGCGCCAGGAGCTCGCCACCCTGCTGGGCCAGCTGGGCATGTCGGCGGCGCTGCTGCTGGGCGTCCTGCCCGCCGACCGGATGCCCGGCCCGATCGGCTGGGCGCGGGACCTGCTGCCCTCGACGTACGGCGTGGAGGCGCTGGCCCGGACCTTCGACGACCGACCCGACTGGACGGCCGTCGGCCTGGACCTCGCGGTCTGCGCGGGCGTCGCCGTCGTGTCGCTGGCCGTCGCCACCTGGGCGTACCGGCGGGCGGCGGTCCGCTAGGTCCGCCGGGTCGGCGCAGGTCCGGTGAGGGTCGGCGCAGGTCCGGTGAGGCGGCCCGTCCGGCGGCCTGGCACGATGACAGGGTGACCGCACCCCTGACCCCTCCCCACCAGCCATCGAGTGACGACGTGCCGAACGACCAGACGCCCGGAATGTGGCCGCCCCCGTACCCCTTCGCCAAGGACACGGCGGCCGGGGCGGACGACGGCGACGTGGCGACGGAGGTGCGGCAGGGCGCCGTCGTGCTCCTCGCGGTGGCGATCAGCGGTGTCGCGCTCGGACTGCTGTGGCTGTGGCTGGCGCCGCGCATCCCGCTCGTCTCCGACGGCAAGGCCGTGTTCCTGAAGGACACCGAGGGCGAGGCCGCGGTCGGCGCGGACGGCACCTTCATGCTGCTGGCCCTGGCCTTCGGCGTGGTCAGCGCGCTGGTGGTGTTCCTGGTGCTGCGCCGTGGCGGCATCGGCGTCGTGCTGGGCCTGGCGCTGGGCGGGCTGCTCGGCGCGGTCCTCGGCTGGGGCACCGGGACCCTGCTGGGTCCGACGCACGACGTGGTGGCGCACGCCCGGGCGGTCGGGCCGGGCGTCACGTTCGACGGGCCGCTGAAGCTCCAGGCGTTCGGCGCGCTGCTGGCCTGGCCGATCGCCGCGATGGTCGTCCACACGGCGGTCACCGCCCTGTTCGGGCCCCGGGACCCGGAGCCCGAGTGGGACCTCTCCCCGTACGGGCCGCCGCCCCCGCCGCCGGGGGACAACCGGCCCTGACGGCGGGGAGCGGCCTCGGGCCGTCGCTCAGCCGCGGCCGATCGGCGCGAGCACCGCGCTCGTCAGCGCCGCGAGGTCCGTCGGCGCGAGTTCGACCTCCAGGCCGCGGCGGCCCGCCGAGATGCAGATCGTCTCGTGCCGCGAGGCCGACGAGTCCAGCACCGTGGGCAGCTTCTTGCGCTGCCCGAGCGGGGAGATCCCGCCCCGCACGTACCCGGTGGTCCGCTCGGCCGCCGCGGGGTCGGCCATCGCCGCGCGCTTGCCGCCGACGGCCGCCGCCAGCGCCTTCAGGTCCAGCTGGCCCGCCACCGGCACCACGGCGACGGTCAGCGCGCCGTCGACGTCCGCGACCAGCGTCTTGAACACCCGGTCCGGCGATACGCCGAGGGCCTGCGCGGCCTCGTCGCCGTACGACGGCGACGCCGGGTCGTGGTCGTACGCGTGCAGGGTGAACGGTGTGCCGGCCGCGGTCAGGGCCACCGTCGCCGGAGTGCCCCCGGGCTGCTTCTTCGCCTTCTTCGCCATCCCCTGTCCCTCTTGTCGTCGGTCACCCTGCCGGTCGGGGCTCGTCGGTCGCGCTGTCCGTCGGGGCTGTCCGTCGCCCCTGTCAGCCCCGGCTCGTCGGCGGTCCTGTCCGTCGGGGCTGTCCGTCGCCCCTGCCGGTCGGCGCTCGCCCGTCGCCCCGTCAGTTGGGGCTCGTCGGCGCCCGCGTCAGCTCGACCGCCGGCAGCGACGGAAGGTGCCGCAGCACGGCCGTCTCGGAGCGCAGCACCCGCAGCTCCTCGCGCAGCCGGGTCGCCGTGTCCGGTGCCTGGAGCAGCCGCTGCTTCGCGGGGGTGTCCAGCACCGCCGCCGCGGCCACCAGGTACGACACCACCGACGGGTCGTCGGGCAGCTCCGAGCTGGTGGCCAGCGACCGCTCACGCGCACCCGCCAGCCGCTTCTGGTACGTGCGGAAGGCCCGCAGCACGCCCTCGGCGAGCGCCCCCGCCCCCTCGCCCCGCTCCTCCGGCAGCTCCTCCAGCTCGGCCGTCAGGAACGGGCCGCTCGCGTCGACCGACAGCAGCTTCACCCGCGTCGTACCGGTGGCCAGGACCTCGAAGCTGCCGTCCGCCCGCTCCCTGATGGTCGCCGCGTCCGCGATGCACCCCACGCGGTGGAACGCCTGGATCGGGTCGGGCCCGAAGCCGGCCGCGGGGCCCTTCTCCGGCAGCGCGGTCTGGTCGGGCAGTCCCGGCGCGGTCGGCGCGACCTCGCGCCCGTCGCGGATCGCGACGACGGCGAAGCGGCGCGGCTGGGACTCGTCGGTCTTCAACAGCTCGCGCATCATGGCGCGATAACGCTCCTCGAAGACGTTCAACGGCAGCACGAGGCCGGGGAAAAGCACCGCGTTCAGCGGAAAGAGGGGCAGGCTAGCGGTGGTCACAGCGGTCAAGCGTAATGGTCACCCGGCCGGCCGCGTCCGGCCCGTCCGCGCAGCGGGACCAGGGCCCCGGCCACTTCACGGCGCACCCGCTGGCGCGCGTCGAGGAAGCCGCCCAGCGGATCGCCCGGGCCGAGCGACCACGGGAACGACGTCGCGCACGGGCCGATGAGCCGGAACTGCTCCAGCGCGGCCGTCCAACGGCCCCGCGCCACCAGCACGTACGCGAGGGTGTTGCGCATTTCCGCGGGCCACGGGTCGCCCGCCCGGTGGCGGGCCGACAGGCCGATCGCCAGGTCCGCCGCCGCGTCCACCCGCGCGTCCGGCACCCGGGCCGCGTCCCCGCTCACCTGCTGGATGAACGCCGCGCGCAGCGGGAGCGTCTGGATCAGCGACCCGGGCCGGGCGTCCAGTGCGGCCTGCTCGGCGAAGTCGAAGCACGCGCGGTGCGAGCCGTACCAGCGGGCCGACAGGTACTCCAGGGCGGACACGTGGCACCCGTAGTGGTGCGCGGCCCGGCGCAGGGCCTGCTCCCACAGCGCGGCGAACACGGTGTGCGGCACGTGCGTGCCCCGCGCGTGGTCCAGCGCCAGCCGCCACGGCACCGGGTCGCGCGGCGCCGCCTCGGCCGCGGCCCGGATCATGGGCTCGACGTCGCGGAGCCGTTCCGCCCGCGCGGGCGACTCCCACGCCCGCTGCACCGCCAGCTGGGCCGCGACGAGCAGCGCGTCGGGATCGCCGGGCGCCTCGGCGAGCCAGCCGGTCAGCCAGGCGTCGCGGCTGCGCGCGAAGGCGGCGAGCCGTACGGCGTACCGGTCGCGGTCCTCCCATTCGGCGGAGCGGCGCGTCGCGGCCATGAGCCGGGCGGCCGGAATGTGATCCCCGAGCGCGGCGGCGACGAGGGCGGGACCCAGCCGCCCGTCCGGGGCGTCGAGCAGCACCGCGTCGTCCGGCGGCAGCCCGTCCGAGGGCTGTACGGCAGGCCGGACCGTGCGGGCGGTACCCAGCAGGGAGCGGAGCAGAGACATCGTGCCGACCATTGAAAACCGCAGGTCGGAGCGGCGCCAGAGGCCGGCTGTGAAGCTTTGGTAGGGGCGGAATGGTTGTGTTGCCGAACGTCAAGACAACGTAAAGAAAACGGCGGGAGGGGCACCGAAGGGGCGGATGGGGAGAACGTTCCGCCTCTCGCGCGGCGCCCGCGCACCGCCGCCCGCCGTCAGCTCCTCCGCAGCAGCCGCGAGGCCCCCGCCGCCACCGTCGTGGCCAGAATCCACCCCAGCAGAATGAGCACCGTCGACACCCACTGCCATATCCCGGACAGCCGCCAATAGCCGTCCTGGCCCAGGTTGATCACCGGCAGCAGCAGATCCAGGGCGTACAGCGCGGCGCTCCACGTCGGATGCTCGTCCCGCTTGATCGCCACCGGATCGTAGTGCGAGAACGCCAGCGTGCCCGCCGCCCACAGCACCGCGATCCACACCGCGGCACGCCCTGGCCGGTACCCGTACGCCACCGTCCAGTCCTGCAGGAAGCCCCACAGCTTCGCCGCCAGCGGCAGTGTCTCGCGCCGCCTGCGCTGCTTGGCCAGCAGCACCTCCCGGGCGTCCGCGTCCTCGCCGCTGCTGCGCAGCACCGCCGCCAGCCGTTCGTACGGCTCCGGGCCGTACTCCGGTGTCGCCGCCGCCACCCACTCCAGACGCCGGGTCAACGGGAAGTGCCCGTACGGCACCAGGTTCTCGTAGACGAAACCGCTCATGGCGAGACCGCCGGGCCCCGGCCAGCTGATCGACTGGTCGACCAGCGTGACGACCTTCGCGCCGTTCAGCACCACCCGGCCCTCCTCGGGCCGCTCGCAGTTGAAGCGCAGCTCCGGCGTGACGATGCGGCGCATCGACACCTCCTCCTTGCGCGCCGACGACAGCAGGAAGCGCGCATGGTGCAGATCGACTGCGTCACCGAAGCGCCCGTCGTCCAGCCGCACCCCGCCGTGGCACTCGAAGGGCTGCATCCGCGTGCCCCGCATCGGCGTGTTCACCTCCGCCACGCCGTACGGAGGTGTCCCGCCCCCCGAATCGCCCGGAGCCATCGAGTCGCTCACCCACGCGTACGTCATGTACAGCGTCCGCTCCACGGTCAGCTGCGGGGCGTTCAGCGCCCGCCGCCCCTCCGCGCCGCGCAGCCGGCTGCCGCGCAGGCTCAGCGACACGCCGACCTTGGCGCCGCGCAGGCTGAACTCGCCGTACGTCTCGATCAGCTCCGCCTGGAGGTCCTGCGCCACCGACATGCCGTCCGCGACGATCGCCCGGCCGCGCCGGTCCGGCTCCACATGGATCTGGCTGATCAGCAGGTCCGTACCGATCTGCGCGTCCGTCAGCCGTATCCCGCGCTCCACCCGGCAGCGCGGCAGGTGCAGGTCGCCCTCCGTGTGCAGGCGGGCCGCCTCCAGCCGCGGGATCGCGCAGCCCACCATGCGCAGCGTGGTGAACCGGGACTCCGGCAGCACCACCTCGTTCTCGAACCGGCAGCCCTGCAGCTCCACGTACGGGGCTATCGTGCCGCCCGCCAGGTCCAGCGTCCCCGTGAGCTGCACCCCGCGCAGCTTCAGCGCCGACACCCGGCCCGCCCGCGCGGGCGGGCCCGACAGCAGCAGCCGCGCCACCACCCGGGCCCGGACACTGCGCGCGGCCGGCCAGGCGTGCGGCGAGAACGGATCGTCCAGCACCGGATGGCCGGCGCTCAGGTCGTACCAGGCGCCGATCCGGAAGGCCTGCCACATCCCCAGCTCGGCGGGGCTGAGGTCCTCGGGCACATCGCCCGGCGCGCCACCGGGCGCGTCGTCGTCGCGCGGCTCGGTCAATGCCGCCCCCTCGCTTTCCCCTGATTCGTACGGCTGTTCTTCCCTCTGTGTGACGGACTGAACGCTAACGGTCAGGTGTGACATCCAGGGGGTGATGTGGCGTGTATCAGCCAGTGATACGGACGTCCGTCGGCGAGAGGCCGTCTGCGAGAATTGACCTGTGATCTCACGAATCGATCTGCGCGGCGACGCCCTCCCGAAGGGCGGCGCGCTCCGCGACCTGCTGCCCCGTGCCGAGTTCGACGTGGAAGCCGCCCTGGAGAAGGTGCGGCCGATCTGCGAGGCCGTGCACCATCGGGGCGACGCGGCGCTGATCGACTACGCGGAGAGGTTCGACGGAGTCACCCTGGACCAGGTGCGCGTTCCGGCCGCGGCCCTGACCCGCGCCCTGGACGAGCTGGACCCCGCCGTACGAGCCGGCCTGGAGGAGTCCATCCGGCGCGCCCGCATCGTCCACCGCGAGCAGCGCCGCTCCCCGCACACCACCCAGGTCGTGCCCGGCGGCACGGTCACCGAGAAGTGGGTGCCGGTCGAGCGCGTCGGCCTGTACGCGCCGGGCGGCCGCTCCGTCTACCCCTCGTCCGTGATCATGAACGCCGTGCCGGCCCAGGAGGCGGGCGTCGCGTCGATCGCCCTCGCCTCCCCGCCGCAGAAGGAGCACAACGGGCTCCCGCACCCGACCATCCTCGCCGCCTGCGCGCTCCTCGGCGTCGACGAGGTGTACGCGGTCGGCGGCGCCCAAGCCGTCGCGATGTTCGCGTACGGCACCGAGACCTGCGCCCCCGCCAACATGGTCACCGGCCCCGGCAACATCTGGGTGGCCGCCGCCAAGCGGTACTTCACCGGACGCATCGGCATCGACACCGAGGCCGGCCCGACCGAGATCGCCGTCCTCGCCGACGCCACCGCCGACCCGGTCCACGTCGCCGCCGACCTGATCAGCCAGGCCGAGCACGACCCGCTCGCCGCCGCCGTCCTCGTCACCGACTCCGTCGAGCTGGCCGACGCCGTCGAGCGCGAGCTGGAGCCGCAGATCGCCGCGACCAAGCACGTCGAGGACCGCATCCTGCCCGCCCTGCGCGGCAAGCAGTCCGCGATCGTCCTGGTCGACGGCATCGACGAGGGCCTGCGCGTGGTCGACGCCTACGGCGCCGAGCACCTGGAGATCCAGACCGCCGACGCCGCCGCCGTCGCACAGCGCGTCCGCAACGCCGGCGCGATCTTCGTCGGCCCCTGGTCGCCGGTCTCCCTCGGCGACTACTGCGCCGGCTCCAACCACGTCCTGCCGACCGGCGGCTGCGCCTGCCACTCCTCCGGCCTGTCCGTCCAGTCGTTCCTGCGCGGCATCCACATCGTCGACTACACGCGCGACGCCCTCGCCGAGGTCACCCACCACGTGGTGACGCTCGCCGAGGCGGAGGACCTGCCCGCGCACGGCGCCGCCATGAAGGCGCGGTTCGAGTGGAAGGTGCCCGGCAAGTGAGCCCCCGCGACGACGTCCGGACCGACGACGTCCGGATCGACGACCTCCCCATCCGGGACGAGCTGCGCGGCAAGTCCCCCTACGGCGCGCCCCAGCTCGACGTACCCGTCCAGCTGAACACCAACGAGAACCCGTACCCGCTGCCCGAGCCGCTCGTCGAGCGCATCGCCGAGCGCGTCCGGGAAGCCGCGCGCGGCCTCAACCGCTACCCCGACCGCGACGCCGTCGAGCTGCGCACCGAGCTGGCCCGCTACCTCACCCGCACCACCGGGTACGAGGTCGGCGCCGCCGACGTCTGGGCCGCCAACGGCTCCAACGAGGTGCTCCAGCAGCTGCTGCAGACCTTCGGCGGCCCCGGCAGGCTCGCCATCGGCTTCGAGCCGTCGTACTCCATGCACGGCCTGATCGCCCGCGGCACCGGCACCGGCTGGATCTCCGGCCCGCGCGGCGAGGACTTCACCATCGACGTGGACGCCGCCGCGCGGGCGATCGCCCGGCACCGGCCCGACGTCGTGTTCATCACCTCGCCCAACAACCCCACGGGCACCGCCGTCGAGGCGGAGACCGTACTGGCGCTGTACGAGGCCGCGCAGGCCGCCAAGCCGTCCCTCGTCGTCGTCGACGAGGCGTACGTCGAATTCAGCCACCGCCCCTCCCTGTTGCCGCTCCTCCAGGGCCGCCCCCACCTGGTGATCTCCCGCACCATGTCGAAGGCGTTCGGCGCGGCCGGCCTGCGCCTCGGCTACCTGGCCGCCCACCCCGCCGTCGTCGACGCCGTCCAGCTGGTCCGCCTGCCGTACCACCTGTCCGCCGTCACGCAGGCCACCGCCCTCGCCGCGCTCGAACACACCGATACGCTGCTCGGGTACGTCGAACAGCTGAAGTCCGAACGGGACCGGCTGGTCGCGGAGCTGCGCGCCATCGGCTACGAGGTCACCGAGTCCGACGCCAACTTCGTGCAGTTCGGCCGCTTCCCGGACGCGCACACGGCCTGGCGGAAGATCCTCGACCGGGGCGTCCTGGTCCGCGACAACGGCGTACCCGGCTGGCTCCGCGTGACGGCCGGCACACCGGAAGAGAACGACGCGTTCCTCGATGCGGTTCGCGCACTGAAGAAGGAGCAGAGCTCATGAGCCGCGTTGGACGGGTCGAGCGCACCACCAAGGAAACCTCCGTAGTCGTCGAGATCGACCTCGACGGCACCGGCAAGGTCGACGTCGCCACCGGCGTCGGCTTCTACGACCACATGCTCGACCAGCTCGGCCGCCACGGCCTGTTCGACCTCACGGTCAAGACCGACGGCGACCTGCACATCGACTCGCACCACACCATCGAGGACACGGCCCTCGCCCTGGGCGCCGCCTTCAAGCAGGCCCTCGGCGACAAGGTCGGCATCTACCGCTTCGGCAACTGCACCGTCCCGCTGGACGAGTCCCTCGCCCAGGTCACCGTCGACCTGTCGGGCCGCCCCTACCTCGTGCACACCGAGCCCGAGAACATGGCGCCGATGATCGGCTCGTACGACACCACGATGACCCGGCACATCCTGGAGTCCTTCGTCGCACAGGCCCAGATCGCGCTGCACGTCCACGTGCCGTACGGGCGCAACGCCCACCACATCGTCGAGTGCCAGTTCAAGGCCCTGGCCCGCGCCCTGCGCTACGCCTCCGAGCGCGACCCGCGCGCCGCCGGCATCCTGCCCTCCACGAAGGGCGCGCTGTGACCGGGCTGTCCACCGTTCTGATCGTCGTCGGCCTCTTCCTGGCCGGCGGCGTCTACTCCTTCACCAAGCAGAAGATGCCCAGGGGACTCATCACCCTGCTGGCCATCGCCTCCGGGATGTGCCTGGTCGCGGGCGTCCTGAGGATCCAGGGAATCTGGGGTTGAGCGGAATGACCACCGCGAAGAAGAAAGTCGTCGTCTTCGACTACGGATTCGGCAACGTCCGCTCCGCCGAGCGGGCCCTCGCGCGCGTCGGCGCGGATGTCGAGATCACCCGTGACTACGACCGGGCCATGAACGCCGACGGGCTCCTCGTCCCCGGCGTCGGCGCGTTCTCCGCCTGCATGACCGGTCTCAAGGAGGCCCGCGGCCACTGGATCATCGACCGCAGGCTCTCCGGCGGCCGCCCCGTCATGGGCATCTGCGTCGGCATGCAGATCCTCTTCGAGCGCGGCATCGAGCACGGCGTGGAGACCGAGGGCCTCGACGAGTGGCCCGGCACCGTCGCCCCGCTCAAGGCGCCCGTCGTCCCCCACATGGGGTGGAACACCGTCGAGGCGCCCGAGGACAGCGAGCTGTTCGCCGGCCTCGACGCCGACGCCCGGTTCTACTTCGTGCACTCCTACGCGGCGCACGACTGGAACCTGGAGACCGCCAACCCCGCCCTGAGCCCGCCCAAGGTCACCTGGGCGACGCACGGCGAGCGGTTCGTCGCCGCCGTGGAGAACGGCGCCCTGTGGGCCACCCAGTTCCACCCGGAGAAGTCCGGCGACACCGGCGCCGAACTGCTCACCAACTGGCTCAACACCTTCTGACCCGCTGACTCCCGCTAGAGGCTAGGACCCGCAGAGATGACCAAGCTCGAACTCCTCCCCGCCGTCGACGTCCGCGACGGCCAGGCCGTCCGGCTCGTCCATGGCGAGTCCGGCACGGAGACGTCCTACGGCTCTCCGCTGGAGGCGGCGCTGGCCTGGCAGCGCGCGGGCGCCGAGTGGCTCCACCTGGTCGACCTCGACGCCGCGTTCGGCACCGGCGACAACCGCGAACTGATCGCCGAGGTCACCAAGGCCATGGACATCAAGGTGGAGCTGTCCGGCGGCATCCGCGACGACGCCTCCCTGGCCGCCGCCCTCGCCACCGGCTGCACCCGCGTCAACCTCGGCACGGCCGCCCTGGAGACCCCCGAGTGGGTCGCCAAGGTCATCGCCGAGCACGGCGACAAGATCGCCGTCGGCCTCGACGTCCGCGGCACCACCCTGCGCGGCCGCGGCTGGACCCGCGACGGCGGCGACCTCTACGAGACGCTGGCCCGCCTCGACTCCGAGGGCTGCGCCCGGTACGTCGTCACCGACATCGCCAAGGACGGCACCCTCCAGGGCCCCAACCTGGACCTGCTGCGCAACGTCTGCGCCCGCACCGACCGGCCCGTCGTCGCCTCCGGCGGCGTCTCCTCGCTGGACGACCTGCGGGCCATCGCCGGGCTCGTCCCGCAGGGCGTGGAGGGCGCCATCGTCGGCAAGGCCCTGTACGCCAAGGCGTTCACCCTCGAAGAGGCCCTGGCGGCGGTGTCCTGATGACGCGGTCCCCGCGCAAGATCGTCACCGGCGCCCCCTGGGAGGAGCAGTTCGGCTACTCGCGCGCGGTGGAGCTGCCGAACGGCCTCGTCCTGGTCTCCGGCTGCACCTCGGTCGTGGACGGCGCCATCGCCGACGGCGGCCCCTACGAGCAGACCGTGAACTCCTTCAACGTGGCCTTCGGCGCGCTGAAGCAACTGGGCCTCGGCCCCGCGGACGTCGTCCGCACCCGTATGTACATCACCCACGCGCGGGACGTGGACGAGGTCGGACGTGCCCACAAGGAGCTGTTCGACGCCGTCCGCCCCGCAGCCTCGATGATCATCGTCTCCGGCTTCGTCGACCCGCGGCTGGTCGTCGAGGTCGAGGTCGAGGCGTACCGGACGAACGGAGGTGCCGCGTCATGAGCCTCGCGGTCCGAGTCATCCCCTGCCTGGACGTGGACAACGGCCGCGTCGTCAAGGGCGTCAACTTCCAGAACCTGCGCGACGCGGGCGACCCCGTCGAGATGGCCAAGCTGTACGACGCCGAGGGCGCCGACGAGCTGACCTTCCTCGACATCACGGCCTCCTCCGGCAACCGCGAGACCACCTACGACGTGGTGCGCCGCACGGCGGAGCAGGTCTTCATCCCGCTGACCGTGGGCGGCGGCGTGCGCTCCGCCGAGGACGTCGACAAGCTGCTGCGCGCCGGCGCGGACAAGGTCGGCGTCAACACGGCCGCCATCGCCCGCCCCGACCTGATCCGCGAGATCGCCGAACGCTTCGGCCGCCAGGTGCTCGTCCTGTCCGTCGACGCCCGCCGCTGCCCCGAGGGCACCACGACGTCCTCCGGCTACGAGGTCACCACCCACGGCGGCCGCCGCGGCACCGGCATCGACGCCGTCGAGTGGGCCCACCGCGCCGCCGAGCTGGGCGCGGGCGAGATCCTGCTCAACTCCATGGACGCCGACGGCACCAAGGACGGCTACGACACGGAGATGATCGCCGCCGTGCGCAAGCACGTCACGGTCCCCGTCATCGCCTCCGGCGGCGCCGGCAAGGCGGCCGACTTCCCGCCCGCCGTCGCGGCCGGCGCGGACGCGGTCCTGGCGGCGTCGGTCTTCCACTTCGGCGACCTGCGCATCGGCGAGGTGAAGGCCACCCTCCGCGAGGCGGGCCACCCCGTCCGCTGACACACCGCGAAAGGCGCCCACCAGCGGGTGGGCGCCTTTCGCGCGTCAGGACAGCGGTTGTGCCAGCTGGATGAGGTTGCCGACCGTGTCGTCCAGGATGGCGGTCAGCACCGGGCCCTGCTCCGTCGGCTCCTGCGTGAAGGTCACGCCCAGCCCCCTCAGCCGCTCGTACTCGGCGCGCAGGTCGTCGACGCCGAAGACGATGCACGGCAGGCCCGCGTCCCGCAGGCCTTTCGTGTACTGGCGGGCGATCGGGCTGTCGCCGGGCTCCAGCAGCAGCTCCACGTCCTGGCCCGGGGCACCGACGGTGATGAACTGCGCCTCGCCGAGGTCGATGTGCGTACGGGTCTCGAAGCCGAGGACGTCGGTGTAGAAGGCGTGCGCCCTCTCCTCGTCGTCCACGAACACACTGGTCATCGCGATTTTGAGCACGGTCTCAGATTCCCAGCTTCGCCTCGAGTACGCGCGCCACCGCGTCCTTGTCGCCGTCCAGCTCCACCCGCGCCGCCTCCTGGCGGCCGTACAGGAACAGGATCAGCTCGCCCGGATCACCGGTCACCGTCACCACGGGCGTCCCGCGGCGGGCGACCGCCGTCTGGCCGTTCGGACGGCGCACCACCAGGCCCACCGGGCACCGCCGGCCCGCCAGCCGGGCCATCTTCTCCAGCCGCGCCCACAGGGCGTCCGCGAACACCGGGTCCGGCTCGCGCGGCGACCAGTCGGGCTGCGCGCGCCGCACGTCCTCGGCGTGGACGTAGAACTCGACCGTGTTCGCCCCCTCGTCCACCTGCTTGATCGAGAAGGGCGACATCCGCGGCGGGCCCGTACGGATCAGCTGGATCAGCTCCTCGTACGGCTTCGCCGCGAACTCCGCCTGGACCCGGTCCAGCCGGTCGCGCAGCGCCCCGAGGATCACCCCCGCCGCGGCATCGGGGCGGCGCTCCCGGACGACGAGGTGGGCCGCCAGCTCCCGGGCCGTCCAGCCGTCGCACAGGGTCGGGGCATCGGGTCCCGCCGCCTCCAACAGATCGGCGAGCAGGAGCCGTTCACGCTTGGCATGGGTCGACATGACCGCCAGCGTACGGCGGCCCCGCCCGGTCCGCCCAGTGGACGCGCCCCGGGCCGCGCCGCCGCTCGCGGCACAATGGGCCTCATGAGCAGCAACCTCGACCCGGCCATCGCCGCCCGCCTCAAGCGCAGCCCCGACGGGCTGGTCCCGGCCATCGCCCAGCAGTACGACACCGGTGAGGTGCTGATGCTCGGCTGGATGGACGACGAGGCCCTGCACCGCACCCTCACCACCGGCCGCTGCACCTACTGGTCCCGCAGCCGCCAGGAGTACTGGGTCAAGGGCGACACCTCCGGCCACGTCCAGCACGTCAAGTCCGTCGCCCTCGACTGCGACGCCGACACCGTCCTGGTCAAGGTCGACCAGGTGGGCGCCGCCTGCCACACAGGCGCCCGGACCTGCTTCGACGCCGACGTCCTGCCGCTCGGCAAGTAGGGTCGGACGGCATGGACCTCGACACCTTCCGCAAGCTGGCGGCCGACCGCCGAGTGATCCCCGTGAGCCGCCGCCTCCTCGCGGACGGCGACACCCCGGTGGGCCTCTACCGCAAGCTCGCCGCGGAGCGCCCCGGCACCTTCCTCCTGGAGTCCGCCGAGAACGGCCGCGCCTGGTCGCGCTACTCCTTCGTCGGCGTCCGCAGCGCCGCCACCCTGACCGTCGAGGACGGCAGCGCCCGCTGGCTGGGCACACCGCCCGTCGGCGTGCCCGTGGACGGCGACCCCCTGGAGGCGTTGCGGGCCACCGTCGCCGCCCTCCACACGCCCCGTGACCTCGCCTCCGGGATGCCGCCCTTCACCGGCGGCATGGTCGGCTACCTCGGCTACGACATCGTGCGCCGCCTGGAGCGCATCGGCGACCACGGCCGGGACGACCTGCGGCTGCCCGAGCTGACCATGCTGCTCACCTCCGACCTCGCGGTCCTGGACCACTGGGACGGCTCGGTACTGCTGATCGCCAACGCGATCAACCACAACGACCTCGACACCGGCGTCGACGAGGCGTACGCGGACGCCGTCGCGCGCCTCGACGCCATGCAGGCCGACCTCACCAAGCCCGTCGAGTCCGCCCCCGCCGTACTGCCGCCGTCCGAGCTGCCCGACTACGCCGCCCTGTGGGGCGGGGAGGCGTACCAGGACGCCGTCGACGACATCAAGGAGCGCATCCGGGCGGGCGAGGCCTTCCAGGTGGTGCCGTCGCAGCGGTTCGAGACGCCCTGCACGGCCAGTGCCCTGGACGTCTACCGGGTCCTGCGGGCCACCAACCCGTCCCCGTACATGTACCTGTTCCGCTTCGACGGTTTCGACGTGGTGGGGTCCAGTCCGGAAGCACTGGTCAAGGTTGAGGACGGCCGCGCGATGGTGCACCCCATCGCCGGTACGCGCCCCCGAGGGGCCACCCCGCAGGAGGACCAGGCCCTCGCCGACGAACTCATCGCCGACCCCAAGGAGCGCGCCGAGCACCTCATGCTCGTCGACCTGGGCCGCAACGACCTGGGCCGGGTCTGCGAACCGGGCTCCGTCGAGGTCGTCGACTTCATGTCGATCGAGCGCTACTCGCACGTCATGCACATCGTCTCGACCGTGACCGGCCGGGTCGCCGAGGGCCGCACCGCCTTCGACGTGCTGACCGCGTGCTTCCCCGCCGGAACGCTCTCCGGCGCCCCCAAGCCGCGCGCCATGCAGATCATCGAGGAGCTGGAGCCCAGCAGGCGCGGTCTGTACGGCGGCGCCGTCGGCTACCTGGACTTCGCCGGCGACTCCGACACCGCCATCGCGATCCGTACGGCGCTGCTGCGCGACGGCACCGCGTACGTGCAGGCGGGCGCCGGCGTCGTCGCCGACTCCGACCCGGTCGCCGAGGACACCGAGTGCCGCAACAAGGCGGCCGCGGTGCTCCGCGCCGTCCACACGGCCAACCGGATGAACCGCGTATGAGGGCATGAGGGATAGTGGGTGCGTGAGTGCCGCATCCGTACCCCAGCCCCGTGCCACCCGTGCGGGTGAGGCCGCGGCCGCCACGAGCGGCCGCCGCAGCCTCGCCGCCGCCCTGTTCCTCGGCGCCGTCGGCGCCGCCGTCGTGCTGCTCGCCTCCGGCCAGACCTGGACCCGGGGCACCGTCCGCTCCGACGGCGGGTCCATCGGTCTCGACGCCCCCGGAGGCGACGTCACCGGCGTTCCCACCGCGCTCGCCGTCGTCGGCCTGGCCGCCCTCGTCGCCGTTCTCGCGGCACGCGGGCCCGGCCGGCGCGTCGTCGCCGCGCTGCTCACCCTGAGCGGCGCCGGCGCGGCCGCGGCGGCGTTCCTCGGCGCCACCGACAGCGCGGCACTCGACGAGAAGGCCGCCCTGACCACGGGCGACACGGCCGCCCGCGTCGAGGCGCTCACCCAGACCGCCTGGCCGTACGTCACGGCCGGCGCCGCCCTCCTGATCCTCGCCGCCGGGCTGCTCGCCCTGCGGTACGGCGGCGCCTGGCCGGCGATGTCGGGCCGGTACGAGCGCGACGGCGGCCCACGCGCGCGTGCGGGCCGCCGCGCGGGCGCCGACCCCGACCGCCCCGAGGACCTGTGGAAGGCCCTCGACCGCGGCGAGGACCCCACCGCCCGCGGCTGAGCCGCACGGCCACGGGCCGACCGTACGGCGCCGTGCCGACGCGCGAGGCGCACCCCCGGATCACTCCGCACGCGCGCGTGCGGAACAATGGCGACGAGCGTCCGCACTCGGCAGGGCCTCACCCACAGAGCAACAGCATCGAGGAGCAACTCATGGCGGGCAGCGCCCACGGACACACCCCGGCCGCCTGGACCGGTGTCACCATCTCCTTCATCGGTTTCTGCATCGCCGGTGTCTTCATGGTGGCGGCCAACCCGCTCGGATTCTGGGCCGGTATGGGCGTCGTCCTCCTCGGCGGTGTCGTCGGCCTCATCATGCGAGCGGCCGGCCTCGGCATGCCGAAGGAGACCGAGGCGCAGATCGAGGCCCGCGCCCGCGCGGCCCAGGCGCAGATCAGCTCCTGACCCCGGCGGTCACCCGACACGAGGCGCGGTCCGGCACAGCCGGGCTGCGCCTTTGCGTGTCACCGGACGCCTTTCCGCGTCACCGGCGACAATCACCAGGTGGACGCCATGTCAACTCCCGCAGCCGGCACGCCGAACCCCGCGTACCCGCCGTTCCCGCCCGGGCCGCCGCCCGGGCCCCCGGCCCCGCTGTCCCGGCGGCTCCTGGCGCCCCTGGGCACCCTCGCCGGTGTCGCCGCCGCCTTCACGTACGTCGGCGCCGTCGACCCCAACGAGCCCGGCCACTACCCCGTCTGCCCCCTGCTGCGCTACACGGGCCTGTACTGCCCCGGCTGCGGCGGCCTGCGCAGCGCCCACGCCTTCGTCCACGGCGACCTCGTCGCCGCCCTCGGCGCCAACGCCATGGCCGTCGCCGGCTACGCGGCCTTCGCGGTCCTCATGGTGTTCTGGCTGGTCCGCGCCGTGCGCGGGCTGCCGGCACGGGTGGACCCCGCCCCCGTCTGGTGGTGGCTGCTGGGGGGCCTCGCGGCGGTCTTCACCGTGGTGCGCAACCTCCCGTTCGGCTCCGCGCTCGCTCCCTGAGAGAGCCGGGAAACACCAGGTCACAGCAGTGGCACCGCCCGGATGCGGACTCTTGCCCCACCTCCGGATACCATCGAGGTGACTGGCTTGATCAAACATCACCCTCCCGGAAGGGGGCCTCTCGCGTGAGTGTGCTCGACGAGATCATCGAAGGCGTGCGCGCCGACCTCGCAGAGCGACAGGCGCGGGTGTCCCTCGACGAACTGAAGGAGCGGGCCGCCAAGGCGCCGCAGGCCAAGGACGGCGCCGCCGCCCTGCGCGGCGAAGGCGTGCAGGTGATCTGCGAGGTCAAGCGCTCCAGCCCCTCCAAGGGCGCGCTCGCCGCGATCGCCGACCCCGCCGGGCTCGCCGCCGACTACGAGGCGGGCGGCGCGGCCGTCATCTCCGTCCTGACCGAGCAGCGGCGCTTCGGCGGCTCCCTCGCCGACCTGGAGGCCGTCCGCGCCCGCGTGGACATCCCCGTCCTGCGCAAGGACTTCATCGTCACCGCGTACCAGCTGTGGGAGGCCCGCGCCTACGGCGCCGACCTCGCCCTGCTGATCGTCGCCGCCCTGGACCAGCCCGCCCTCGTCTCGCTGATCGAGCGCGCCGAGTCCATCGGGCTCACCCCGCTCGTCGAGGTCCACGACGAGGAGGAGGTCGCGCGCGCCGTCGACGCCGGCGCCCGCGTCATCGGCGTCAACGCCCGCAACCTGAAGACCCTCAAGGTGGACCGCTCCACCTTCGAGCGGGTCGCTCCCGAGATCCCCGCCGGCATCGTGAAGGTCGCCGAGTCCGGCATCCGCGGCCCGCACGACCTCATCGCGTACGCCAACGCGGGCGCCGACGCCGTCCTCGTCGGCGAGTCCCTGGTCACCGGCCGTGACCCCAAGGCAGCCGTCGCCGACCTCGTCGCCGCCGGGGCCCACCCGGCCCTGCGGCACGGACGGGACTGACCACTCCATGACCGCCGCCGTCACCCGCCCCGCCGACCGGCCCCACCAGGGCCTGGCCACGCGCGCGTACGTGACGGTCACGCTGGCCGAAGCGCCCCCCGAGGCGTACGCCCGCCTGGCCCGCGGCTGCCGCCCCCGCGGCTGCCGCGCCCCGGCGCGCCGCGTCCACGGGCGCCGCGTCCGCTACGTCATCGGCGACGAGCCGGGCCAGGTCAACGGCATGCGATGGCCCGCGCGCACCGCGCGCCACCCCCGTCGAGCCCGCTCCGCCCGGCCCTAGCGACATCCCGGGCCGCGAGCCGACGTTTCCCTGCTCCGGTGGCGCCGACGCGTACCGTCATCACCGTCAGCCGAGACATCCGGGGGCACCCCAGGTGCCCCTGTAGGAGCATTCGTATGCCCAGCGAGTTCTTCGTTCCCGACCCCCAGGGTCATGTGCCGAACGCCGACGGCTACTTCGGCGCCTACGGCGGCAAGTTCATCCCCGAGGCGCTGGTCGCCGCGGTCGACGAGGTCGCCGTCGAGTACGACAAGGCCAAGGCGGACCCGGCGTTCGCGGCCGAACTGGACGACCTGCTGGTGAACTACACCGGCCGGCCGAGCGCCCTGACCGAGGTGCCCCGGTTCGCCGAACACGCCGGCGGCGCACGGGTCTTCCTCAAGCGCGAGGACCTGAACCACACCGGCTCGCACAAGATCAACAATGTGCTGGGGCAGGCCCTGCTCACCAAGCGCATGGGCAAGACCCGCGTCATCGCCGAGACCGGCGCCGGCCAGCACGGCGTCGCCACCGCCACCGCGTGCGCGCTGTTCGGCCTCGACTGCACCATCTACATGGGCGAGATCGACACCCAGCGGCAGGCCCTCAACGTGGCCCGCATGCGCATGCTGGGCGCCGAGGTCATCGCCGTGAAGTCCGGCAGCCGCACCCTCAAGGACGCCATCAACGAGGCGTTCCGCGACTGGGTCGCCAACGTCGACCACACGCACTACCTGTTCGGCACGGTCGCCGGGCCGCACCCGTTCCCCGCCATGGTCCGCGACTTCCACCGCGTCATCGGCGTGGAGGCCCGCCGCCAGATCCTGGAGCGCGCCGGACGGCTGCCCGACGCCGCCGTCGCCTGTGTCGGCGGCGGTTCCAACGCCATCGGCCTGTTCCACGCCTTCATCCCGGACGCCTCCGTCCGCCTGGTCGGCTGCGAACCGGCCGGCCACGGCGTCGAGACCGGCGAGCACGCCGCGACGCTCACCGCCGGCGAGCCGGGCATCCTGCACGGCTCCCGCTCCTACGTCCTCCAGGACGAGGAGGGCCAGATCACCGAGCCGTACTCGATCTCGGCCGGACTGGACTACCCGGGCATCGGCCCCGAGCACGCCTACCTCAAGGACAGCGGCCGCGGCGAGTACCGCGCCGTCACCGACGACGCCGCCATGCAGGCCCTGCGCCTGCTGTCCCGCACCGAGGGCATCATCCCGGCCATCGAGTCCGCGCACGCCCTGGCCGGCGCCCTGGAGGTGGGCCGCGAACTCGGCAAGGACGGGCTGATCATCGTCAACCTGTCCGGCCGCGGCGACAAGGACATGGACACCGCCGCCCGCTACTTCGGGCTGTACGACGGCAACGAGGGGGAGACGAAGTGAGCGGCGCAGCGTTCAACGGTGGCAAGGTCGAGCTGCTGAGCGACACCCTGGCCCGGGCGAAGGCCGAGGACCGGGCCGCGCTCATCGCCTACCTCCCCGCCGGCTTCCCGACCGTCGACGGCGGCATCGAGGCCGTCAAGGCCGCCTTCGACGGCGGCGCCGACATCGTCGAGGTCGGCCTGCCCCACAGCGACCCGGTCCTGGACGGCCCCGTCATCCAGACCGCCGACGACATCGCCCTGCGCGGCGGCGTGAAGATCGCCGATGTGATGCGCACGGTCCGCGAGGCGTTCGAGGCCACCGGCAAGCCGGTGCTCGTGATGACGTACTGGAACCCCATCGACCGGTACGGCATCGAGCGCTTCACCGCCGAGCTGGCCGAGGCGGGCGGCGCCGGCTGCATCCTGCCCGACCTGCCGGTCCAGGAGTCCGCGGTGTGGCGCGAGCACGCCGACAAGCACGGCCTCGCGACCGTGTTCGTCGTCGCGCCCAGCAGCAAGGACGAGCGCCTCGCCACCATCACCCGGGCCGGCTCCGGATTCGTCTACGCCGCCTCCCTGATGGGCGTCACCGGCACCCGCGAGTCGGTCGGCGAGCAGGCCGCCGACCTGGTCCGGCGCACGCGCGCCACCACGGAACTCCCGGTCTGCGTCGGGCTCGGCGTGTCCAACGCCGAGCAGGCCGCCGAGGTGGCCTCCTTCGCGGACGGCGTCATCGTCGGCTCCGCCTTCGTCAAGCGGCTGCTGGACGCCGCCGACGAGGCGGCCGGACTGGCCGCCGTACGGGAACTGGCGGGCGAACTCGCCCGCGGCGTGCGACGCCTTTCCTAGGGTTTTCGCAGGGTTTCGTCGCTCGAACGAGTGGTTGTCGACCGGGGAGGCACGCGCGTGCCTCCCCGGTTCGTTTGCCGGTCGTGAGCGAGAAGAACAGCCCAGGGAAGCGGACCGCCCGGGAGCGGCTCCAGATGGAGCGCGAGCGGGAGCGGGCCAAGGAGAAACGCCGTCGCACGCTGATCGTGGCGGCAGCCGTCGTCGGCGTGCTCGGACTGGCCGCCGTGGTCGGCGTCATCGCCGCGAACACCGGCGACGACAGCGACAGCTCCGGCAAGGGTCCCGTGGCCGCGCCCAGCGGAGCGACCGGCGAGGACCGGCTGGTCATCCCCGTCGGCGCCGCCGACGCGCCCTCCACGCTCACGGTGTGGGAGGACTTCCGCTGCCCGGCCTGCGCGATGTTCGAGAACAACTTCCGCGACACCATCCACCAGCTGGAGGCGGCCGGCCAGATCCAAACCGAGTACCGGCTCGCCACCATCATCGACGGCAACATGGGCGGCAGCGGCTCCCTCAACGCGGCGAACGCCGCCGCGTGCGCCCAGGACGCGGGCAGGTTCACCGCGTACCACGACGTGCTGTACATGAACCAGCCGCAGGAGGCGGACGACGCCTTCGCCAAGGACGAAACGCTCTTCGCGCTGGCGGCCAAGGTCCCCGGCCTGGACACCCCGGCCTTCCGCAGCTGCGTCAAGGACGGCACGCACGACAGCTGGGTGGAGAAGTCCAACGAGGCGTTCCGCGCCGGGAACTTCCGGGGCACGCCGTCCGTGCTGCTCAATGGAGAATCGATCTTCCCGGCGAAGGGCAACGAGCAGATCTCGCCGGCGAACCTGAAGAAGTGGGTCATGGAGGCCAACAAGGGCAAGAAGCCCGGCAAGGCTTCCCCCTCGGCCCCGGCCGGGACCACCACCGGGTCCCCCGCGAGCGCCCGGCAGCAATCCGGCCGGCAGGGCTCCGAGCGGGAGGGCTCCGGCCCGGGCGCCGAGGCGGGGCCCGGCCCGGACACCGGCTCCGGCCCGGGCAGCGCCTCCGACGGGGAGCGCGAGCTGTCCCGCTGACCGCGCCCGCGCGGAGCGTTATGCAGTCTTTGCCGGGCGGGTTGCCCCGTCGTCCGTCCGGCAAGGTAGCGTCGGTCCTGCCATGGACCTTGCCTACATTCCCAGCCCGTCGACCGGCGTGATCCACCTCGGACCGATCCCGCTGCGCGGCTATGCCTTCTGCATCATCATCGGTGTCTTCGTCGCCGTCTGGTACGGCAACAAGCGCTGGATCGCCCGGGGCGGCAAAGCCGGCACCGTGGCGGACATCGCCGTGTGGGCGGTGCCCTTCGGTCTCGTCGGAGGCCGGCTCTACCACGTGATCACCGACTACCAGCTGTACTTCAGCGAGGGTGAGAACTGGGTCGACGCCTTCAAGATCTGGGAGGGCGGCCTCGGTATCTGGGGCGCCATCGCCCTGGGCGCGGTGGGCGCCTGGATCGGCTGCCGGCGCCGGGGCATCCCGCTCCCGGCGTACGCCGACGCGATCGCCCCCGGCATCGCCCTCGCCCAGGCCATCGGCCGCTGGGGCAACTGGTTCAACCAGGAGCTGTACGGCAAGCCGACCGACCTGCCGTGGGCGCTGAAGATCAGCGAGGGCGTGAACCGCGAGGCCGGGACCTACCACCCGACCTTCCTGTACGAGTCGCTGTGGTGCGTGGGCGTCGCGCTGCTGGTGGTCTGGGCGGACCGCCGGTTCAAGCTCGGCCACGGGCGGGCGTTCGCCCTGTACGTCGCCGCGTACTGCGCGGGCCGCGGCTGGATCGAGTACATGCGCGTCGACGAGGCGCACCACATCCTCGGACTGCGCCTGAACGTGTGGACCGCGATCGTGGTCTTCCTGCTGGCGGTCGCCTACATCGTGATCTCGGCGCGGATGCGGCCGGGCCGCGAGGACGTCGTGGAGCCGGCGGCCGCGGCGGAGGCGGCGAAGCGCGAAGCGGTGGAGGACGCCGCGGTGGAGCCGGGCGGCGAGGCAGGCTCGGACGAGGCTGTCGCCGACGGCGGGCCTGCGGACGCGGCGCCGGGCAAGGCGGCCGGCGTGGAGTCCGGCGCCGAGGGCGCGAAGGCCGACCAGAAGTCGTAGCGGTAGGGCCGAGCGGCCGTCGGGACCAGGTGTCCCGGCGGCCGCTTCTGTTTGTGTCCTGTTGCGCCCGTCAGGCGCGGTGGGCGAGGGCCAGGGTGCGCCGGGCCGCGGCCACGACCGCCGCGTCGACGAACCGGCCGTCGGGCAGGGCCAGGGCGCCCGGGTGCGCGGCGGCCGCGCCGATCACCTCCTCCGCCGCGGCCACCTCCTCCGGGCTGGGCAGATAGGCCCGCTCGATGACCGGAAGCTGCCGCGGGTGGACCGCCGCCCGGCCCAGGAACCCGAGGGCACGGCCGTGCGCGCAGGACGCGGCCAGCCCCTCCAGGTCGTGGATGTCGGGATGCACGGACTGGACCGGCGGCGGCAGCCCTGCGGCACGTGCCGCCACCACGACCCGGCTGCGCGGCCAGTCCAGCCCCCGGTCGTCGCGGATACCCAGCTCGGCGCGGAGGTCCGCCTCGCCGAGCCCGATGCCGGCGACGGCCGGATGGGCGGTCGCGAGGGCGTGGGCGCGCTCGACGGCCAGCGCGGACTCCAGCAGCAGGTACAGCGGTGTCCCCAGGGCGAGCCGGGCGATCCGCCGAATGTCAGTGCCGTGTGTCACCTTGGGAACACGGAGCGCGACCAGGCCGGGCAGGGCGGCCAGGGCGGCGATGGCCGCTGTGTCGTGCGGTGAGGGGAGGCGGACATGGACGGGTACGGGCTGGGGCGAGGACAGCAGGTCGGCCGTGGCGTCGAGGGCGTAGCCGCGGCGGTCGGGGGCGACGGCGTCCTCCAGGTCGATCACGACGACGTCGGCGCCGGACTTCAGGGCCTTCTGGACGACGGCGGGCCGGTCGCCCGGGGCGTACAGCCAGGTCAGGGGCGCGGCCGTGGTCATACGGCGCCCTCGGCGCGCAGGGCGTCGATCTCGTCGGGGGACAGGCCCAGTTCGCGGAGGACGGCGTCGGTGTCGGCGCCGTGCGGCCGGCCGGCCCACCGGATCGCCCCGGGAGTCTCGGAGAGGCGGAAGAGGACGTTCTGCATACGCAGCGGGCCGAGTTCGGGGTCGGGGACCTCGGTGACCGTGTCCAGCGCCCGGTACTGGGGGTCCTCCATGACGTCGCGGACGTCGTGGACAGGTGCGATCGCCGCCTCGGCCTTCTCGAAGGCGGTGACGGCCTCGTCGGCGGTGTGCCGGGCGATCCAGCCGCCGACCGCTTCGTCCAGGACGTCGGCGTGGTCGGCGCGGGTGGTGCCCTCGGCGAACCACGGTTCGTCGATCAGCTCCGGCCGGCCCACCAGCCGCATCACCCGCTCCGCGACGGACTGGGCGGAGGTGGAGACGGCCAGCCAGCGCCCGTCGGCGGAGCGGTAGATGTTGCGCGGGGCGTTGTTGCGGGAGCGGTTCCCGGTGCGGGGCTGGACGTAGCCCAGCTGGTCGTACCAGAGGGGCTGGGGGCCCAGCGCCATGAGGATGGGCTCGATGATCGCCATGTCGACGACCTGGCCGCGCCCGGTCGTGCCGCGGGCGGCGAGGGCGGTCATCACGGCGTAGGAGGTGGCGAGTGCGGCGACCGAGTCGGCGAGGCCGAAGGGAGGGAGCGTGGGCGGGCCGTCCGGCTCGCCGGTGACGGCGGCGAAGCCGCTCATCGCCTCGGCGATGGTGCCGAAGCCGGGGCGGTGGGCGTACGGGCCGAACTGGCCGAAGCCGGTGATCCGGGCCATGACCAGGCGCGGGTTGGCGGTCGACAGCTCGGGCCAGCCCAGGCCCCACTTCTCCAGGGTGCCGGGGCGGAAGTTCTCGATCAGGACATCGGTGGTGGCGGCGAGACGGAGCAGGGTGTCCCGTCCGCCGGGCGTGGACAGGTCGAGGGTCAGGGTGCGCTTGTTGCGGCCGAGCTGTTTCCACCAGAGGCCGACGCCGTCCTTGGCGGGGCCGTGGCCGCGGGACGGGTCGGGTCTGCGGGGGTGCTCGACCTTGACGACGTCGGCCCCGAAGTCGCCGAGCATCATCGCGGCGAGCGGCCCGGCGAAGAGAGTGGCGAGGTCCAGGACGCGCAGCCCCTCGAGGGGCGGGGCGGCGACGGGGAAAGCGGCAGGGACCGACGAAGGAGGAGGGACAGGAGCCGCGGAGGCCGAGGGAGTCGGGGAGACCGGGGGAGTCGGGGAAGCCGGGGAAGCGGGGGAAGCCGGGGAAGCGGGGGTGGTCGGGGAAGGGGGAGGAGTCATAGGGCGTCGATCTCCGGGCGGTACGGCATCGAGGACGAGGCGCCGGGGCGCTGCACCGACAGGGCGGCGGCCGAGGAGGCCCACGCCAGGGCGTCCGCCACCGGGCGGCCCTCGCCGAGGGCGACCGCGAGGGCGCCGGTGAAGGTGTCGCCCGCGGCGGTGGTGTCGACCGCCCGGACGCGGCGGGTCGGGACGGTGACGGGCTGGGCGCCCCGGCGGCGTAGAGGCAGCCGGCCGACCCGAGCGTGATGACGACCTCGGGGACCGAGCGCAGCAGTTCGGCGGCGGCCGCGTGCGGGTCGGCGACGCCGGTGAGTTCGACGGCCTCGTGCTCGTTGGGGATCAGCAGGTCGGTGGAGGCGAGGAGTTCGGGTGGGAGGCACTGTGCGGGGGCCGGGGTGAGGATCGTGCGGACGCCGTGCCGGTGGGCCGCCTCGGCACCGGCGATGACGGCGGAGAGGGGGAGTTCGAGCTGGAGGAGCAGTGAGTCGGCGGTGGCGATGAGGGCCTCGTCCTCGGGGGTGAGGGAGGTGACGGCGGCGTTGGCGCCGGGGACGACGACGATCGCGTTGCCGCCCTCGTCGTCGACGACGATGTGGGCGGTGCCGGAGCGGCCGTCGGTGGTGCGCAGGAGGGCGGTGTCGATGCCGGCGTCCGCGAGGGCGGCGCGCAGGCGGGCGCCGAAGTCGTCGGAGCCGACGGCGCCGATCATCGACACCTTGCCGCCGGCGCGGGCCGCGGCGACGGCCTGGTTGGCGCCCTTGCCGCCGGGGACCGTACGGAACTCCCGGCCCGTGACGGTCTCGCCGCGCCGGGGCGCCCGGTGCACATAGGCGACGAGGTCCATGTTGGTGCTGCCCAGCACCGCGATTCGGGTCATGAGCGCAGAGCCTCCAGGTGGGTGAGGGTGGCGAGGGTGTCGAAGCCGATGCCGTCGAAGACGTGGACGGAGGTGGAGAGGCGGTTCTTGAGGGGGGAGGTCCAGCGTTCCGGGATGCGGTCGGGGCGGCCGGCGAGCAGACCGGCCAGGGAGCCGGCGGTGGCGCCGTTGGAGTCGGTGTCCCAGCCGCCGGAGACGGCACGGCAGATGGAGAGCGTGAAGTCGCCGTCGGCGTGGGTGAGGGCGGCGGACAGGAGGGCGGCGTTCGGGAGGACGTGTACCCAGTGGTGGTCCTCGTAGGCGGCGTGGAGCCGGTCGGCCACGCTGTCGAACTCGGCGTCGGCGTGGGCGCGGGCGGTGGCGATGCCGAAGCGGACGGCGCGGGCGAACCGGGAGTCCGGCGGGACGACGCCGAGGCCGGCGGCGAGCGAGGCGTGGACGTCGGCGGTGCCGGAGGCGGCGGTGGCAAGGGCGGCCGCGGCGAACATCGCCCCGTACACACCGTTGGCGGTGTGGCTGAGGACCGCGTCGCGGTGGGCCTGTTCGGCGGCCGTTGCCGGGTCGCCGGGGTGCGTCCAGCCGTGGACGTCGGCGCGGATCTGCGCGCCGATCCACTCGCGGAACGGGTTGCGGTGGGTGGCGGTCAGGGGTGGTTCGAGACCGGAGAGGAGGTTGCGGTAGGCGACGCGTTCGGCGGTGAAGACGTGGCCGGCGGGGAGTTCGTCGAGCCAGACGCGGGCGACGTCGGCGGTGCGGAAGTTCCGTCCGTACCGCTGGAGGAGGAGCAGGTTGAGCAGGGGGTAGTCGAGGTCGTCGTCCTCGGGCATGCCGTCGATGTTCTCGGCGAGCGAGGTGGCGGCGGAGCGGCGGTTCCACGGGTGGGCGGTGGCCAGTGAGGAGGGGACGCCCTCGGCGGTGAACCAGCTGTTCAGCGGCCAGTTGCCGGTGGCGCGGGCGAGGGCCCGGATGGCGGAGAGGGGGAGTTTCTCGACGGGTTTGCCGAGGAGGCATCCGGCGGCGCGGCCCAGCCAGGCGGCGTGCAGCCGGCCGGCGAGACCGGGGGCCGTGGGGCGGACGGTGGTGGGCCAGTCGGGGCAGGCCCGCTTGATGGCGTCCAGGTCGGTCGGCTCGGCGGCCGCCAGTGGGCTCGGCAGCACGGCCAGTTCGTCCAGGAGGCGTTCGGCGAGGGCCCGCAGGTGCGGGGGTGCGGGCATCGGCGAGGCGCCGGCGACGGCGGGGGCGGTGGTGCCGCCCGCGGCGCGCCAGCGGGCGTCGATCGCGGTGGCGTTGCGGCCGTCCTGCGCGGCCTGGCGCAACTCGTGGCCCAGCAGGTCCTCCGGCTGCACCCACGTGAGGCGCAGGTTCACGCCGTCACCCCGTCGGGGCTCGCCAGGGCGGTGAACGCCGCCTCGTGGGACCGGCGGCGCGCGGTGTCGCGGGCGAAGACCTCCCGCGCCACCTCGGCGAGCAGGGTCGCGGGGGCGTGCAGGTCGAGGCGGCTGGCCTCCGCGATCTGCTTCGCCCACCGCGCGGGGACCGCGGCCTCGCCGTGCAGGGCGCCGGCGAGCGCGCCCGCCATGGTGGCGATGGAGTCGCAGTCGCGGCCGTAGTTGACGGCGCCGAGGACCGTGCGGCGGTAGTCGCCCTCGCCGACCAGCAGCATGCCGAGGGCGATGGGCAGTTCCTCGATCGCGTGCAGCCGCGAGGGGCGGCGGGCACCGAGGGAGGGCACCCGGTAGTCGGGGCCGACCGTGTCGTACGGGGCGACGGCGGCGCGCAGCGGGCGCAGCGCCGGCTCGAAGTCCGTGTGCCGGGACGCCACCTCGCGGACCGCCTCGATCGCCGCGCGGGTGCCGTCCTTGGCGAGGCCGAGCGCCGCGTCGACCACCGCGGCCGGGGTGGCGCCGGGGGCGCATGCCGCCGCGACCGCCGCGGCGAACACCCCGGCCGCTTCCCGGCCGTAGGAGGACTGGTGGGCGCCGGCGACGTCCAGTGCCTCGGCGTAGGCGGCGGGCGGGTTCGCGGCGTTGACCAGCCCGACGGGCGCCATGTACATCGCGGCGCCGCAGTTGACGATGTTGCCGGTGCCCGCCTCGCGCGGGTCGACGTGCCCGTAGTGGAGGCGGGCCACGAGCCACTTCTCGGCGAGGAAGATCCGCTGGAGGGGCAGTGCCTCCGCCTCCAGTTCGGGGATCCAGCGGGGGGTGGAGATCAGGTCGGGCACGAGGTGGTCGGCCACGGCGTACGCGTCGAGGTGGTCGCGGACCTTGGCGTACACCCTGACCAGGGCGTGCGTCATCAGGGTGTCGTCGGTGACGTGCCCGTCGCCCTTGTGGTACGGGGCGATGGGGCGGGCGGTGCGCCAGGCGTCGCCGTTCCAGGGGCCGACGACGCCGGTGACGCGGCCGCCGTGGCGCTCCGCGATCTGGTCGGGGGAGTAGCCCTCGACGGGGCCGCCGAGCGCGTCGCCGACGGCCGCGCCGACGAGGCTGCCGGTGATCCGGTCATCCAGGCTGAGGGGTGTATGGGGCGTCATGTCGGAATTCTCCACCCGGGGTGGTGAGTTCCGTGTGCGCCAGGCGCCCGGCGAGTTCGACCAGGTCGGTGCCGGCGAGCCGGGGGAGCGCACAGCCCGGCAGGGTGCGGCAGGCCTCGCGCCAGGTGGCGGGCACCCCGTCGGCGCCGCCGAGCACACCGGTGAGCGCCCCGGCCAGGGCGGGCGCCGAGTCGGCGACCCGGGACAGGCACGCGGCGGCCGGTACGGCCTCCGCCGGCCGGCCGTGCGCGGCGGTGGCGAGCGCGAGGGCGACGGGCACGGTCTCGGCGGCGGCGATGCCGTAGCTGTAGACGTGGTCGACGATCTGGTGCTCCAGCAGGGGGATCAGCTCGAACGGGCTGTGCCCGCCGGTGCGGGCCAGGCGCACGGCGTGCCGCCCGTTGCGGCCGATCTCCGTGGCGGGCGGCAGCTGGTCCAGTGCCGCGTCCACGGCCTCGGCGACCGGGGCGCCCCCGAGGGCCGCGGCGACGGCGGCCGCCATGGCGCGGGCGCCGTGCACGCCGTCGCCGTCCTGGGTGTATCGGGCGTCGAACTCGGCCAGTTCGGCGGCGGCCCGCGGGTCGCCCGGGTGGGCCACCGCGAGGACGGCGGCCCGTACGCAGGCGGCGTCGTCGAAGTAGTGCGGGTTGTCGTGTCCCGTCGCGGGCGGGCGCAGGCCGGTGGCCAGGTTGCCGAGCCCGGCCCGTACGGAGATCCGCGCCCGCAGCGGCAGCACGGCGGACTCCACCTCGGGGGCCCGGTCGGCCGCGCGGGCCACCTCGGCGGCCAGGGCGTTCCAGGCGAGGTCGACGGCCGCGCACAGCCTGCGGCCGGCGGGCAGCCCGCGCAGCAGCGGATCATCGGCGGCGAGCAGCGCCTCGGCGGTGAACGCCGCCCACTCGGCGTCGTCCGAGGGGCCGAGGCGCAGCGGCTCGGGCGGCTGGTTGAGGGCGATGGGCACGGGCAGGGTGGTCGTCGCGTTCTGCTCGGCGAACGTGTCCAGCTCGCGGGTCAGCCGCCGCGTCCAGTCGGGCATCCGGGCGGCCCGGTGCCGTGCGGCCGGCCACCCGGCGGCGTCCCCGGCGGCCAGCCCGAGCAACAGCCCCTCGACCTTGCGGGGGTCCCGTACCGGGGCGGGCTCGCGGCGGACGGGTTCCGCCTCCGCGTGCGCGGTGCCGACGGGCTCGTCCAGGAGCACCCGCGCCGCCCGGGACTCCGCGGCCTCCGGGAGCGGTGGCGCGCTCACGAGACCGGCTCCGGGCCGTCGTCCGGGGTCAGCAGGTCGGCGACCTCCAGGACGTGGTGGCCGCGCATCGACGGGAGGCAGCTGCCGCGTACCGGGCCGATCGCCGCCGCCCAGTCCGGCGGGATCGCCGACGCACCGCGTGTCGCCCCGGCCAGGGCGCCCGCGACCGCGGCCGTCGTGTCGGCGTCCCGCCCCATGTTGACGGCCGTCAGCACCGACGTACGGAAGTCGCCCCGCGCGACCGCGTAGGCGCCGAAGGCCAGGCCCACGGCTTCGGGCGCCAGGTCCGTCCACGGATAGCCGCCGACCACGACCGCCGACCGCACGGTCCGCTCCCGCACGCGCGCGTCCGGCTCCACGCGCTGGGCCGCGACCACGGCCCGGCGCATCGAACGCGCCGTCCACGAGTCCATCGGCACCACCGACAGGGCCGCGGCGATCACCGACGCCGGGTTCGCGCCCGTCATGGCCGCGGCCACACCCGCCGCGACGGCCTGGCCGCCGTAGATGCCCTCCCCGTCGTGGCTCACCGACCCGTCGATCGCGACCAGCCGCGCCGCCTCCGCCGGGCGTCCCGCCGCGAAGACCCCGAAGGGCGCCGCCCGCATCGCGAGGCCGTCGCTCCACGCGTGCCGGTGCTGCGCCGAGATCGGCGCCGCGAGACCCCGGCGCAGGTTCTCCAGCGTGCCCCGCTCGCTGAAGCCCGCGCCCCGGAACGGGCCCTCGTCGAGGTCCGCGATCCACCGGTGCCAGGCCTTCTCGACATGTGAGACGGTCAGCGCGGAGCCGTGCCGGGCCAGGAGCAGCCCGGAGAAGATCGCGTACTCGGTGTCGTCGGTCCCGGCCGGATCGCCCGAGACGAACCCCTCGATACGGCCCCACCTGCGGCGGATCTCCGACGGACGCAGGTTCTCGGCCGGCGCCCCGAGCGCGTCGCCCACCGCCAGGCCCAGCAGGGCGCCCCGGGCGCGGTCCCGCGGCGACGGGGCGGAGTCCCGGGCGGCTGCCGGGGCCGCGGGATCGTATGCAATCGACTCCATCGCGTGGCCCTTCCCTGCGCACCGATCCGATGCCTGGATCTGTGCCACGCGCCGTGCCGCGGGAGTCGAACCGGCCGCGCACATCACCCGGCTGACAGCACCTCAGCGACCAGGTAAGTAAAGCCTGCCTTGCTGGCACGCCCCTTACATCGCGCGTACTTTCGAGGTGTTGAGAGATCTGCGGCCCCACGAGGGCTTGCGGGGGAGGAGGGGATCGCTGTGTCCATCATCGAGAACGAGGCGACGCTGCACGTCGCGCACCGGGACAACCACACGCACCGCGATGTGAACGGTGGATGGTTGCGGCCGGCGGTGTTCGGGGCGATGGACGGACTGGTCTCCAACCTGGCGCTGATGACCGGTGTGGCGGGCGGTTCCGTCTCGTCGCAGACCGTCGTCATCACGGGGCTCGCGGGCCTCGCGGCCGGTGCCTTCTCCATGGCGGCCGGCGAGTACACCTCGGTCGCGTCGCAGCGGGAGCTGGTCCAGGCGGAACTGGACGTGGAGCGCCGCGAGTTGCGCAAGCACCCGGTCGACGAGATGGAGGAGCTGGCCGCGCTGTACGTGGCGCGGGGCGTCGAGCCGCCGCTCGCCCGCGAGGTGGCCATGCAGCTGTCGCGCGATCCGGAGCAGGCGCTGGAGATCCATGCCCGCGAGGAGCTGGGCATCGACCCGGACGACCTGCCGTCGCCGCTGGTCGCCGCCGCGTCGTCGTTCGGGTCGTTCGCGCTGGGTGCGCTGCTGCCGGTGCTGCCGTATCTGCTCGGTGCGACCACGCTGTGGCCCGCGGTGCTGCTGGCACTGGTGGGGCTGTTCGCCTGTGGGGCGCTCGTGGCGCGCGTGACGGCGCGCAGCTGGTGGTACAGCGGGATGCGGCAGCTGGTGCTGGGTGGGGCCGCGGCGGCGGTGACGTACGGGTTGGGCGCGGCGTTCGGCGCGGCGCTCTGAGGCGCCCGCGGCTCGGGCTTGGCCGCGGGCGGCGCCGCCAGGCCCCTCGGCGCTCGGGGGGCCTTCAGGCCGGGTGGCCGTTCCTGCTGTGCCCACCCGTTCCTCCCCCAGGACTACGTCCAGGGGGCCCAGGCGGAACGCCTGCCCACAGCGGGAACGGCGGTACCAGCGGCGCCGGCCCACAGCGAAACGGCGCGGCAGGTCTTGTGATGAACATCCAATGGCCGGATTGGGTCCGCGGTGCGACACTATGCAAGGCGCCACATAGGTAGCCGTTACTTGGCGGTTTCGATTCCTTCATCCAAGGGCATGAGCCGTTAGCGCCGCGGGCAATGAGGCTCGCGTTCCGCATCCCCCAGACAGGTCCGCCGACGGGCGCCATCCGTGCGTTCCGGGGTGATCTGTCCCCCCTCGAACCGACTCCGCCGCATGCCGCGGTGTCCGCATGCTGGAATGGGCTATCCGCTTTCCGAGAACCCCTCCATCATGTAACCTGCACGAAATTTCAGCGGAGGGCCAACGTCGTCCCTCTGGCACTCACAAATGCCACGACGACGACGGGAGAGCCGATGCGTTCCGACGCCTGGTCGCCCATGGACGGTCGCCCCGCCCCGCAGGGGATGTACGACCCCCGCAACGAGCACGACGCCTGCGGCGTCGGGTTCGTGGCCACCCTCACCGGTGTTCCCAGCCACGAGCTGGTCGAGCAGGCGCTGACCGTACTGCGCAACCTGGAGCACCGCGGCGCGACCGGCTCGGAGCCCGACTCCGGTGACGGCGCCGGCATCCTCCTCCAGGTCCCGGACGCCTTCCTGCGCGAGGTCGCCGGCTTCGAACTGCCCGAGGCGGGCGCGTACGCCGTCGGAACGGGCTTCCTCCCCGAGGGCTCCGAGGCCACCGCCGTCCCGCAGATCGAGACGATCGCCGCCGAGGAGGGCCTCACGGTCCTCGGCTGGCGCGAGGTCCCCGTCACCCCCGAGCTGCTCGGCGCCACCGCCCGCTCGACCATGCCGGCCTTCCGCCAGCTCTTCGTGGCCGACGGCGAGAACAGCGGCATCGCCCTCGACCGCAAGGCGTTCGCGCTGCGCAAGCGCGCCGAGCGCGAGGCCGGGGTGTACTTCCCGTCGCTGTCCGCCCGCACCCTCGTCTACAAGGGCATGCTCACCACGGGCCAGCTGGAGCCGTTCTTCCCGGACCTCTCCGACCGCCGGCTCGCCTCCGCCGTGGCGCTCGTCCACTCCCGGTTCTCCACCAACACCTTCCCGAGCTGGCCGCTCGCCCACCCCTACCGGTTCGTCGCCCACAACGGTGAGATCAACACCGTCAAGGGCAACCGCAACTGGATGCGGGCCCGTGAGTCGCAGCTGGCCACCGGGCTGTTCGGCGAGGCGTCCCTGGAGCGGATCTTCCCGGTCTGCACCCCCGACGCCTCCGACTCCGCCTCCTTCGACGAGGTCCTGGAGCTGCTGCACCTCGGCGGGCGGTCCCTGCCGCACGCCGTGCTGATGATGGTCCCCGAGGCGTGGGAGAACCACGACTCCATGGACCCGGCCCGGCGCGCCTTCTACCAGTACCACTCCACGATGATGGAGCCCTGGGACGGCCCCGCCTGCGTCACCTTCACCGACGGCGTCCAGGTCGGCGCGGTCCTCGACCGCAACGGTCTGCGCCCCGGCCGCTACTGGGTCACCGACGACGGCCTCGTCGTCCTCTCCTCCGAGGTCGGCGTCCTCGACATCGACCCCTCCAAGGTCGTCCGCAAGGGCCGCCTCCAGCCCGGCAAGATGTTCCTCGTCGACACCGCCGAGCACCGCATCATCGAGGACGACGAGATCAAGGCCGCCCTGGCCGCCGAGCACCCGTACCAGGAGTGGCTGGAGACCGGGATCATCGAGCTGGGCGACCTGCCCGAGCGCGAGCACATCGTCCACACCCACGCCTCGGTCACCCGCCGCCAGCAGACCTTCGGCTACACCGAGGAGGAGCTGCGCGTCATCCTCGCGCCGATGGCCCGCACCGGCGCCGAGCCGATCGGCTCCATGGGCACGGACTCGCCGATCGCCGCGCTCTCCGAGCGGCCGCGCCTGCTCTTCGACTACTTCACCCAGCTGTTCGCGCAGGTCACCAACCCGCCGCTGGACGCCATCCGCGAGGAACTGGTCACCTCGCTGCACTCCTCGCTCGGCCCCCAGGGCAACCTGCTGGAGCCGACCGCCGCGTCCTGCCGCAGCGTCACCCTGCCGTTCCCGGTCATCGACAACGACGAGCTGGCCAAGCTCATCCACATCAACGCCGACGGCGACATGCCCGGCATGACCGCCGTCACCCTCTCCGGTCTCTACCGGGTCTCCGGCGGCGGCGACGCCCTCGCCGCCCGCATCGAGGAGATCTGCGCCGAGGCCGACGCCGCCATCGAGGACGGCGCCCGGCTGATCGTCCTGTCCGACCGGCACTCCGACGCCGAGCACGCCCCGATCCCGTCGCTGCTGCTCACCGCTGCCGTCCACCACCACCTCATCCGCACCAAGCAGCGCACCAAGGTGGGCCTGCTGGTCGAGGCCGGCGACGTCCGCGAGGTGCACCACGTGGCGCTCCTCATCGGCTACGGCGCCGCCGCCGTCAACCCGTACCTCGCCATGGAGTCCGTCGAGGACCTGCTGCGCGCCGGTACGTTCATCGAGGGCATCGAGCCCGAGAAGGCCATCCGCAACCTCATTTACGCCCTCGGCAAGGGCGTGCTGAAGGTCATGTCGAAGATGGGCATCTCGACCGTCGCCTCCTACCGCGGCGCCCAGGTCTTCGAGGCCGTCGGCCTCGACCAGGCCTTCGTCGACACGTACTTCAACGGCACCGCCAGCAAGATCGGCGGCGCGGGGATCGACGTCGTCGCCAAGGAGGTCGCCGCCCGCCACGCCAAGGCGTACCCGGCCAGCGGCATCGCGCCCGCCCACCGCGCCCTGGAGATCGGCGGCGAGTACCAGTGGCGCCGCGAGGGCGAGCCGCACCTGTTCGACCCCGAGACGGTCTTCCGCCTCCAGCACGCCACGCGCGCCAAGCGGTACGACATCTTCAAGAAGTACACGGAGCGCGTGAACGAGCAGTCCGAGCGGCTGATGACGCTGCGCGGCCTGTTCGGCTTCAAGTCGGACCGCCCGTCGATCTCCCTCGACGAGGTCGAGCCGGTCTCCGAGATCGTCAAGCGGTTCTCCACCGGCGCCATGTCGTACGGCTCCATCTCCCGCGAGGCGCACGAGACCCTCGCCATCGCCATGAACCAGCTGGGCGGCAAGTCCAACACCGGTGAGGGCGGCGAGGACCCGGAGCGCCTGTACGACCCGGCGCGCCGGTCCAGCATCAAGCAGGTCGCCTCCGGCCGCTTCGGTGTGACCTCCGAGTACCTGGTCAACGCCGACGACATCCAGATCAAGATGGCCCAGGGCGCCAAGCCCGGCGAGGGCGGCCAGCTGCCCGGCCACAAGGTCTACCCGTGGGTCGCCAAGACGCGTCACTCCACGCCCGGCGTCGGCCTGATCTCCCCGCCGCCGCACCACGACATCTACTCCATCGAGGACCTGGCGCAGCTGATCCACGACCTCAAGAACGCCAACCCGGCGGCCCGCATCCACGTGAAGCTGGTCTCCGAGGTCGGTGTCGGCACGGTCGCGGCCGGTGTGTCCAAGGCCCACGCGGACGTCGTGCTCATCTCCGGCCACGACGGCGGCACGGGCGCGTCCCCGCTGACGTCGCTCAAGCACGCCGGCGGCCCCTGGGAGCTGGGCCTCGCCGAGACCCAGCAGACCCTGCTGCTCAACGGGCTGCGCGACCGGATCGTCGTCCAGACCGACGGCCAGCTCAAGACCGGCCGCGACGTGATCATCGCCGCGCTGCTCGGCGCCGAGGAGTTCGGTTTCGCGACCGCGCCGCTCGTCGTCTCCGGCTGCGTCATGATGCGCGTCTGCCACCTGGACACCTGCCCGGTCGGCATCGCCACGCAGAACCCGGTGCTGCGCGAGCGGTTCTCCGGCAAGGCCGAGTTCGTCGTCAACTTCTTCGAGTTCATCGCCGAAGAGGTCCGCGAGCTGCTGGCCGAGCTGGGCTTCCGCACCCTGGAGGAGGCCGTCGGTCACGCCGAACTCCTCGACACCGCCGCCGCCGTGGACCACTGGAAGGCCCAGGGCCTGGACCTGGCCCCGCTGTTCCACGTCCCGGACCTGCCCGAGGGCGCCGTGCGCCACCAGCTGATCGAGCAGGACCACGGCCTGGAGAAGGCGCTCGACAACGAGCTGATCGAGCTGGCCGCCGACGCGCTCGGCGCCGCCTCCGCCGAGGCGGCCCAGCCGGTCCGCGCCCAGGTCGCGATCCGCAACATCAACCGGACGGTCGGCACGATGCTCGGCCACGCGGTGACGAAGAAGTTCGGTGGCGCGGGCCTGCCCGACGACACCATCGACATCACCTTCACCGGCTCGGCCGGCCAGTCCTTCGGCGCGTTCGTGCCGCGCGGCGTGACCCTGCGCCTGGAGGGCGACGCCAACGACTACGTCGGCAAGGGCCTGTCCGGCGGCCGGATCGTGGTCCGCCCGGACCGCGGCGCCGACCACCTGGCCGAGTACTCGACCATCGCCGGCAACACCATCGCGTACGGCGCGACCGGCGGCGAGATGTTCCTGCGCGGCCGCACCGGCGAGCGCTTCTGCGTCCGCAACTCCGGCGCGCTGGTCGTCTCCGAGGGCGTCGGCGACCACGGCTGCGAATACATGACCGGCGGCCACGCGGTCGTGCTCGGCGAGACCGGGCGCAACTTCGCGGCCGGCATGTCCGGCGGTGTCGCGTACGTCATCGACCTCGACCGGGACAACGTCAACTCCGGCAACCTGTCGGCGGTCGAGGCCCTGGACGACACCGACAAGGCGTGGCTGCACGACGTGGTGCGCCGCCACCACGAGGAGACCGGCTCCACCGTCGCCGAGAAGCTCCTCGCCGAGTGGTCCGTCGCCGTGGACCGCTTCAGCAAGATCATCCCGACCACGTACAAGGCAGTGCTCGCCGCCAAGGACGCCGCCGAGCGGGCCGGTCTCTCCGAGACCGAGACCACCGAGAAGATGATGGAGGCGGCGACCAATGGCTGACCCCAAGGGCTTCCTGACCACCGGCCGTGAGGTCGCCAAGACCCGCCCGGTGAGCGAGCGCGTCAAGGACTGGAACGAGGTCTACGTCCCCGGCTCCCTGCTGCCGATCATCAGCAAGCAGGCGTCGCGGTGCATGGACTGCGGCATCCCCTTCTGCCACAACGGCTGCCCGCTCGGGAACCTCATCCCCGAGTGGAACGACTTCGCCTACCGCGAGGACTGGGGCGCGGCGTACGAGCGGCTGCACGCCACGAACAACTTCCCGGAGTTCACCGGGCGGCTGTGCCCCGCGCCCTGCGAGGCGGCGTGCGTGCTCGGCATCAACCAGCCGGCCGTCACCATCAAGAACGTCGAGGTCTCGATCATCGACAAGGCCTGGGAGTCCGGCAACGTGGCGCCCCAGCCCCCGGAGCGGCTGTCCGGCAAGACCGTCGCCGTCATCGGCTCCGGCCCGGCGGGCCTCGCCGCCGCGCAGCAGCTGACCCGGGCCGGCCACACGGTCGCCGTGTACGAGCGCGCCGACCGCATCGGCGGCCTGCTGCGCTACGGCATCCCCGAGTTCAAGATGGAGAAGCGGCACATCAACCGGCGCATCGAGCAGATGCGCGCGGAGGGCACCCGATTCCGCACCGGCATCGAGATCGGCCGCGACCTCAAGGCCACGGACCTGCGCAAGCGGTACGACGCCGTCGTCATCGCCGCCGGCGCCACCACGGCCCGCGACCTGCCCGTGCCGGGCCGCGAACTCAAGGGCATCCACCAGGCGATGGAGTACCTGCCGCTGGCCAACAAGGTCCAGGAGGGCGACTTCGTCACCCCGCCGATCACGGCCGAGGGCAAGCACGTCGTCGTCATCGGCGGCGGCGACACCGGCGCCGACTGCGTGGGCACCGCCCACCGCCAGGGCGCGGCCTCCGTCACCCAGCTGGAGATCATGCCCCAGCCCGGCGAGGAGCGGGCGCCGCACCAGCCGTGGCCGACCTTCCCCATGCTGTACAAGGTCACCTCGGCCCACGAGGAGGGCGGCGAGCGCGTCTATTCGGTGTCCACGACCCACTTCGAGGGCGACGAGGACGGCAACGTCCAGTTCCTGCACCTCGTCGAGGTCGAGTTCGTCGACGGCAAGCTGACGCAGAAGCCCGGCACCGAGCGGAGGATCCCGGCCCAGCTGGTCACGCTCGCCATGGGCTTCACCGGCACGGACGTCCAGAACGGCCTGGTCGACCAGTTCGGCCTGGAACTCGACGAACGCGGTAATATCGCCCGCGACGCCGACTTCCGGACCAACGTCGACGGCGTGTTCGTCGCGGGCGACGCCGGCCGCGGCCAGTCGCTCATCGTGTGGGCCATCGCCGAGGGCCGCTCCGCGGCACGCGGCGTGGACCGCTACCTGACGGGTGCCAGCGAGCTGCCGGCCCCGATCCGCCCGACGGACCGCGCACTCACGGTCTGACGGCCCGAGGCCCGGCGCGAGCCGGGCCTCCCACAAGACGTCCCGTACAACGGCGTGCGGAACACAGCAGCGCCCGCCATGTCCCCGACCGGACCCTTGGCGGGCGCTGCGCCTTGCGCACCCTCCTGCGCACCCTGGTGGGCGACCCGCCCCGTCTCCTACGATCGGCTGGCGACCGGGGTAAAGGGGGCACCCATGGCAGCGGCGCGAGCCGGGCGGCTCGAACGGGCGATCGCGTTCGCCCTGCGCAACTTCGAAATCGTCTTCGCGGCCGGGATCGGCCTCGTCGTCGGCTTCCTCGACATCTTCGGCGACAAGCTCATCGAGGCGGACTTCGCCTCCGGCGCCACCCTCGTCGTCCTCGGCGCCCTCGCCGTCGGCTCCCTCGCCGAGCGGGCCCGAAGGCCGCTCGCCATGCAGGAGGCCATGGAGGGCACCCGCCGCGCCATCGAGGACCTCACCATGGTCCGCTCCCTGTCCGGCAACGAGGTCCGCGAGGCGCTGCGCGAGGCCCGCCAGGGCACCAACCTCTGGTACTTCAAGGGCGGCACCGGCACCTACCTGAGGGCCGTCACCCTCCCGCAGTGCGTGCGCGCCGCCAAGGAGAACCGCTCCCAGCTCAACGTGAAGATCGAGATCCTGAACCCGGCCGACGACCGGGCCTGCAACGCCTACGCCCAGTTCCGCCGGATGTTCTCCGGGCCAGGACCCCAGGGCGGCGGCGTCTGGACCGCCGACCGCACCAGCAAGGAGTCGTACGCGACGATCCTCGCCGCCTGCTGGTACCGCCGGCAGCTGACCACCCTGGACATCGGCGTCCACCTGTCGTCGACCGTGCCGACGCTCCGCTTCGACCTGTCCGACTCCACCCTGATCATCACGCAGGACGACCCCTCCCGGGTCAACCTCCAGGTCCGGCGCGGCCAGCCGCTCTACGACTACTACCTGACCGAACTCCACCAGAGCCGCGAGCAGGCCACCACCCTCGATCTGCGGGGCGCCACGCTCCTGAGCCCGGACCCGACCGTCGAGGAGGTGCGCGCCCTCTTCGACGCCCTGGGCCTGTCCCTCCCGCGCTCCTTCGGCGAGTCCGACGTCGGCGAGATCATCCAGAAGGCCCTGCACGCGGAGGACCCCTACGGGAGGTGAGACTGCCGCCGTGGACGCCTTCCTGCCCGCACTGGAGGAGATCGCCGCGGGGAAACGGGAGTTACGGGCCGTACGGCACCCGCTCGGATTCCTGTGCCTGCCCCTCGTCCGGCACGGCCCCGACGGGGTGTGCCTGCACCTCTTCGGACCCGAGCACGACGCCGGCGGCCCGCCCGCGGCGCCGCCCATGCACGCCCACAGCTGGGAGCTGCTCAGCCACGTCCTCTACGGCGAGGTGGGCAACGTCCACGTGGACGTGCGCGACGACCCCGCCGGCGCCACCCACCGCGTGTTCGAGGTGCGGGTCGGCCCCGACGGCGTCGACGAGATCCGCCCCACCGGCCGCCGCGTGCGCGCCGAACCCGGCGCCACCCACATCAGCACCGCCGGCCAGGCCTACGCGCTCGGCGCCGGCGTGTTCCACTCCACCGTCGTGACACCGGGCCTCGCCGCCGCCACCCTGGTCGAGGGCCGGTCCGTCCCCGGCGGCCGCGACCTGTCCCTGGGCCCCCTCGACGGCCCGCCACGCCGCACCACCCGCCTGCTGTGCGGCACCGAGGACACCATCCGGGCCGTCCGCACGGCCCTCGGGAGGATCCATGCCGAACGCCGCCCCTGACGCGGACGGGCCCTTCGCCACCGAGCGGCGCGTCGCCGTCGCCGCGGCCGAGGCCACCGGACCGCTGCTGCGCGGCCACTTCGCCGACGCCCGCACCCTGCGCACCAAGGGCGGCAACGGCGACGTCGTCACCGACCTGGACCTCGCCGCCGAGCGGCTCATCCTCGCCCGGTTGCGCCGCCACTTCCCGCACGACCGGATCCTCTCCGAGGAAGCCGGGCTGCTGGGCGCCGCCCCCACCACGGACTGCCGCACCTGGCTCGTCGACCCCCTGGACGGCAGCAACAACGTGGCCATCGGCCTCCCCGCGTACGTCGTCGGCGTCGCCCTCTGCGTCGGCGACAGCCCCGTCGTCGGCGTCGTCCACGAACCCCTCACCGGCCGTACCTGGCACGCCGTCACCGGGCAGGGCGCCCACACCGCCGACGGCGCCCCGCTGCCCGGCCCGCCCGGCGACGTCCCGCCCCCCGGGCCCGTCCTCGCCTGGACCCAGGGGCACGCCGTGGACCGCGGCGACCCCACGGCACTCGCCCTGCGCGGCGCCCTGGAACAGGGCTGCCGCCGCGTCCTCCAGCTGTGGGCGCCGCTCCTCGGCTGGGCCCTGCTCGCGCGTGGCACCATTGACGGCTTCGTGGGCTACCGCGCCGAGGCCGTCGACCTGCCCGCCGGCGCCCTGCTCGCCGCCGAGGCGGGCGTGGAGCTGCGCACCCTGGACGGCGCGCCCTTCCACCCCGGCTTCACCGGCCCGGCCACCACCCGCAGCTACGTCGCCGCCCGCGCGGACACCCTCACCTACGTCCTGGACCGGGTCGCGGCGGCCCTGCACCCGCAGCGGTGACCGCGCCCGCCCCCGACCCCCCCGCTCCTCAAACGCCGAGGGGCTTAATCCAGCCCCTCGGCGGGGCTCCGGATCCTAGACCGTCACCGCCAGGGCCGCGGTCGCCGCCAGGACTCCCGTCGCCGACAGGACCAGGCTCGTCGACATGAAACGGCCCAGCGCGATGCGCGTGCCGTGCCAGCGGCAGCGCTCGAACCACAGCAGCGTCGCCAGCGACGCCCACGGTGTGACCAGCGGGCCCACGTTGACCCCGATCAGCAGGCCCAGCAGCTGCTCGTGGTTGCCCGCCGGAACCACCGCCTCGCTCGCCACGTACGCCGGCAGGTTGTTGAGCGCGTTGGAGAACCCCGCACCCACCAGCGCCGTGCGGAGCACCCCCCACGGGCCCTCGCCCGCGCCGATCAGCCGGGCCAGTATCTCGTGCAGCCCGTGCGCGCTGACCGTCTCCACCACCAGGAACATCCCCGGCACCAGCACCAGCAGCCGCCACGGCACCAGCGAGGGCCGCAGCTCCTCCCGCCGCCGTACCGCGAACGCCACCACGACCACCAGCGCCGCCGTCGCCGACGCCGCCCACAGCGGCACGTCCGCGACCAGCAGCGCCACCAGGAAACCGCCGCACGCCACCGCGCACACCCGCGTCAGCACCGGATCGGCCGGGCGGGGCCGCTCCGGCGGCGTGTAGCGCGCCGCGCCGCGCCGCCCCCGCCGCCAGTAGAACACCCACAGGCACGCCATCGTCGCGGCGATCGCCGCCAGTTGGGGCGCCCACATCACCGCCGCCATCCGCGACGGCGACAGCGCCACCCGGTCCGCGGCCAGCAGGTTCGTCAGGTTCGACACGGGGAGCAGCAGGCTCGCCGTATTGGCCAGCCACACCGTCGTCATCGCCAGCGGCACCGCCGCGATGCCCACCCGGGACGCCAGCGCCAGCATCACCGGCGTCAGCAGCACCGCCGTCGTGTCCAGGTTCAGTGTGATCGTAGTGACCGACGCGAAGACCACGCACCAGGCGAACAGCAGCACATAACTGCCCTGCCCGGCCCGCGCCACCCACGTGGCCACGACGTCGAAGACCTCCGCCTTCCCCGTCAGCTCCGCCAGCACGATCACCGTCGCGAGGAACACCAGCAGCGGACCGATCCGCGCCAGCACGTCCGAGGCGGGCCCCGTGGGCAGCAGACCGGTCGCGACCGCGAGCACCCCCAGCGCGAGCAGCGCGGCGGCGAGCCAGTCCAGCGGGTGCAGGCGTCCGAGGAGAGTCGAAGTCACGGAAACGAGCATAGGTTTTCCCCCGGACATCGCACCGGCCCCGTTCTAACCTGAGTCGTATGCCTGGACGCGCGCTGTCGAACGGTGAACCGGACCTCCACGCACAGCCCCTGGACTTCTTCATCAGCTACTCCCCGGCCGACGAGGCCTGGGCCTCCTGGATCGCCTGGACCCTGGAGGAGGCCGGGTACCGGACGGTCGTCCAGGCCTGGGACTTCGTCCCGGGCAGCAACTTCATCGACTTCATGGACCGCGGCGTGAGCGAGTCCGCCGCCGTCATCGCCGTCCTCTCCCGCCACTACGAGCGGTCCCTGTACGGCCGGATGGAGTGGACGGCCGCCCTGCGCGCCGACCCCGAGGCGCCCGAGCGGCGGCTGCTCACCGTCCGCGTCGACGACATCCCCGTCGAAGGGCTCCTCGCCACCATCACGTACGTCGACCTCGTCGGCGTCGCCGACGCGGCCGCCGCCCGCACGCTGCTGCTCGCCCGCGTCGAGCAGGCCCTCGACGGGCACGCCCGCCCCGCCCGCCGCCCCGGCTACCCCGGCGACGCCGCCACCGCCCGCACCACGGGCCGGCCCCTCGCGCCCGAGGTGCGACTGCCCGCCCAGCGCTGGCTCGGCGGCCCCGGCTGGGCCGGCCGCAGACGACCCACCCGCGCACCGCGCTACCCCCAGGACCCGCAGCCCACCGCCGCCCAGGACGCCGTCACCGTCCTGCACCTCGCCGGACCCGACTTCGGGCGCGGCCGCGAACCCGACGCCCTGGCCCGCGAGATCCGCGGCGACCTCATCGTCCTGCGCAACAGCGGCGCCCCCGCCCCCGACCTGCTCGTCGTCACCGGCGACCTCACCGCGTCCGGCAGCCCCCGCGAGTGCGACCAGGCCCTGAGCTTCCTCACCTCCCTGCGCGCCCAGCTCGACCTGCCCCCGCAGCGCGTCGTCGTCATCCCCGGCGCCCAGGACGTCAACCAGGCCGCCTGCCGCGCCTACTTCCACACCTGCGAGGCCGACGAGGTCGCCCCGCAGCCGCCCTACTGGCCCAAGTGGCGCCACTACACCCGGCTGTTCCGCAGCCTCTACCACGGCCTCGACACCGTCTTCGACAGCGACCAGCCCTGGACGCTGTTCCCCGTCCCCGAACTGAACACCGTCGTCGCCGGATTCAACTCGTCGCTCGCCCACAGCCACCGCCTGGAGGACCAGTACGGGCACATCGGCCGTGACCAGGCCGCCTGGTTCGCCGAGGCACTGCGCCCGTACGAGGAGGAGGGCTGGCTCCGCGTCGGGGCCCTGCGCCACCCGCTCACCCACGCCACCCGCCCCGGCGACGCGCCCGGCGGCCCCGGCGCCCTGGAGGACACCGCGACGCTCACCGAACTGGCCGGGCCCCGCCTCCACCTGCTGCTCCACGGCCCGACCGGAGGCCCCCGCTCCACCGGCACCGTCCCCAGCCACACCCGCCTCCCCGGCACCGGGGCCGACCCCAAGGGCGGACTGCCCGTCCTCGGCGCCGCCGCCCCCGCCCGCTTCCAGCTCCTCAAGCTCACCGCCGACGGCATCACCCGCTGGTACGACCGCGGCCGCGGCCGCCCCGGCCACGCCACGGGCCACGGCCCCGCCAGGACCGACCACCACGCCGGCCACCACGGCGCCGGCGTCGCGGACGCGCCGCCCGAGGCCCCGGCCGACACCTTCCCCGCCACCTGGCCCCGCGCCGCCCGGATCTTCCCCGCCGCGCAGCCGCCCGGGCCCGCGGTCCCGCCCGAACCCGTCCACGAGCGCGCCCCGTTCGACGACACGCCCGCCGACTCCCTCACCGAACGCGTCAAGGAGGTGTGCCTCGCCCGCCGCGACGGCGTCCGGCTGCGCGACGTACCCCGCCGCACCTCCGCCGACATGGCCCAGATCATGGTCACCTGGCGCGAGGAGGGCGTCGTACGCCAGCAGCGCATCGCCGTCCACCCCGGCACCCCGGGCGACGACCAGCTCGACCGGTTCCTCGCCCAGCTCCACGCCGCCGGACCCGGCGCCGAGGCGGAACTCGTCCACGACGGGGCCGCCCCCGACCCGGCCTTACGCGAACGGGCCGTCCGGCACGGCGTACGCGTGCGCAGCTTCCTGGAGTTCCAGGGCCTGCTCGACCTGCGCGGCTACGTCGCCGCCCAGACCGCCGGCCTCCTCGCCAGCGAGCAGTACGCCCCCATGCGCTACCTGCCCCAGCGCTACCGCGACGCCGACCGGCCCGACTCCGACGCCTCCGCCGAGCACGACAACCTCGTCGAGGACCTGCTGGAGCTGCTGGAGGCCGACCACGGCCGGTTCGTCCTGCTCCTCGGCGACTTCGGGCACGGCAAGACCTTCGCCCTGCGCGAGCTGGCCCGCCGCATCCCCGACGAACTCCCGCACCTCACCCCGCTGTTCATCCCCCTCAACACCCTCGACCGGGCCCACAGCCTCGAAGGGCTCGTCGCCGCCCACCTCGCCGGCCACCACGTCGACACCATCGACCTGCGCGCCCTGCGCTACATGCTCGCCCAGGGCAGGGTCGTCCTCCTCTTCGACGGCTTCGACGAACTCGTCAACCGGGTCAGCTACGACCGCGCCGCCGACCACCTGCAGGTCCTCCTCGACGCCGCCGTCGACAACGCCAAGATCGTCGTCTCCAGCCGCACCCAGCACTTCAAGTCCCACGAGCAGATCCTCACCGCGCTCGGCGAGCGCGTCGGCCTGCTGCCCCAGCGGCGCATCCTGTCCGTCGAGGGCTTCACACCGGACCAGATCCGCTCGTACCTCGCCAAGACCTACGGCGACGAGGAGGCCGCCGCCGGCCGCTTCCGGCTCCTGGAGAACATCCCCGACCTGCTCGGACTGTGCCGCAACCCGCGGCTGCTGTCCTTCGTCGCCCAGCTCGCCACCGACCGGCTGCGGGCCGTCGCCGGAGCCGGCCGCGCCCTCAGCCCCGCCCGCCTCTACGAGGACATCTTCACCTCCTGGCTCCAGTTCGAGGAGCGGCGCGGAAGCAAGGGACCGGGCGCCCCGCCCGCCCTGGGCCTCGACGAACTGTGGGCCGCCGTCACCGCCCTCGCCCGCCGCCTGTGGGAGAGCGGCCGCACCGCGCTGCGCCACGACGAGCTGACCGACGCCGTCGCCGACACCCTCAGCCGCCTCACCGTCCCCTCCCGCACCGCGGACCCGGGCGTCGGCCGCTCCCCGCAGGAACTCGGCCACTCCGTCGGCGCCGGCAGCCTCCTCGTCCGCACCGACGACGGGCTGTTCCACTTCATCCACAGCTCCGTCGAGGAGTGGCTGATCGCCCGCGAGGCCGCCCGCCGCCTCGCCGAAGGACACGACGACCTCCTCCACACCCGGCCCCTCAGCAGGCTCGCCGTCGAGTTCCTCTGCGACCTCGCCGACCACGAGGCCTGCGCCCGCTGGGTCCGCCGGACCCTCGACGGCACCGCCGGCGACGCCGGAACCCGCCGCGCCGCCGGCGACGCCGCCCGCGCCAACGCCGTCCGCATCGGCGACCGCCTGCGCGTCCCCGCCCACGCCGACCTGCGCGGGGCCCGGCTCGCCGGCGAGGACCTGTCCCACCGCGACTTCACCGACGTCGACCTGACCGGCGCCGACCTCACCGACACCCGCCTCGTCGGCGCCAACCTGGCGGGCGCCGACCTCACCGACGCCCGGCTCGTCGGCGCCCGCCTCGACCGCGCCGACCTGCGCGGCGCCACCCTCACCGGCGCCGACCTGCGGCGCGCCCGCCTCACCCGGGCCGATCTGCGCGGTGCGACGCTCACCGGCAGCCGCTGGCACCGCGCCGCCCTCGTCGACCCGGTCCTCGACGACGCCACCCGCGCCGCCCCCGAGCTGCGCACCGCGGCCCTCGCCCCCGGCATGCCCGTCGACGCCGGCTTCCGCCCCTCGTCCGTCGGCGTCCCCTACGGCTTCGGCATGCGCGTCAGCCGCCTGCCCGAGCCGATCGCGTACAGCCCCGACGGCGAACTCCTCCTCGTCGGCAGCGAGGACGGCGGCATCCTCGTGTGCGCCGCCGACAGCGGCCGCGCCCTGCGCACCCTCCAGGGCCACGAAGGGCGCGTGTACGCCGTGAAGGCCGCCCCGTCCGTCATCGCCAGCGGCGGCTCCGACGGCGTCGTACGCCTCTGGGACCCCGTCTCCGGCGAGTGCCGCCACCGCATCGACGTCCACCCCGACGGCGTCTGGCCGGTCGTCCTCGACGAGGCCGGCACCCTGCTCGCCACCGGTGACGCCGAGGGCCTGGTCACCGTGTGGGACGTGGCCACCGGACGGCCCGTGCACCGGCTGCCCGGCCACCGCGCGCCCGTCTACACGGCCGTGTTCGCCCCCGACGGTCGCTCCCTCGTCACCGGCGACGCGGCGGCCGGCGTCCGCGTGTGGTCCCTGGAGACCGGTACGTGCGTCCGCCGGCTGCCCGGCCACCGGGGCGCCGTGTACCGCATCCGGTTCAGCCCGGACGGCTCGCTCGTCGCCACCGCCGACCGCGGCGACGGCGCCGGCGGGACGGTACGGATCTGGCAGGCCGACGACGGGCGGCTGCGCCAGGAGTTCGGCGGCCACACCGGGCGGGTCTACACCCTGGACTTCCACCCCGGCGGGCGGCTCCTCGTCAGCGGCGACACCGAAGGCCAGGTACGGCTGTGGGACCCGCTCGTCGGGACGTCGCTCGGCTCGCTGGAGCGCTGCCCCGGCGCCGTCTACCAGGTCCGGTTCGACCCCGGCGGCTCCCACCTCGCCGCCTGCGACAGCGACGGCACCGTCCGGCTGTGGACGGTCGCGCCCGTCCCGCGCGGCGGCCACACCGTCACCCTGCACGGCCGCCAGCCGCTCCAGCACCGCGGCTCCGCCTGGGCCTGCGCCTTCCACCCGTACGAACCCCAGCTGCTGACCGTCGGCAACGACGGCGGCGCCCAGGTCTGGGAGACCGCCACCGGCCAGGGCAGGCGCATCCTGCGCGGCCACGGGCGGCGCGTCGGCGGCGTCGCGTTCAGCGGCGACGGCGCCCACCTGGCGACCTGCGGCAGCGACGGGGCCGTACGGCTGTGGGACACCCGCACCGGGTGCCGCACCCGGGAGCTGAACGGGCGCGGCGACCGCCTGGTCTCCGCCGTGTTCAACCCCGCCCGCCCCGTCCTCGCCACCGCCAGCAGCGACGGCCGGGTCCATCTGTGGAACCAGGACACGGGCGAGTTCCTGCGCGAGCTCGGCGCGGAGACCGAGCACGTGTGGGCCACCGCGTTCAACACCACCGGCGACCTGCTGGCCACCGCCAACGACGACGACACCGTCCGCCTCTGGTACCGCTCCACCGGCACCCGCGTCGCCACCCTCGACCGGCACCGCGGCCGCGTCCGGTCCATCGCCTTCCACCGCGACGGCGACCTCCTCGCCACCGGCTGCGACGACAGCCTCGTACGGCTCTGGCAGGCCCGCGAGGGCCACCTCACGGCCGAACTCGCCGGCCACGACGACCGCGTGTACGGCGTCGCCTTCGGCCCCGGCGACGCCTGGCTCGCCAGCGCCTCCTGGGACGGCACGGTCATCGTCTGGCGCGACGGAGAGGCCCGGCTGCGGCTGCGCGCCGGCGCCGGGAAGCTGTGGACGGTCGCCGCGCACCCGACCCGGCCCGTCGTCGCCGCCGCGGGCGACCAGCGGAACGTCACGCTGTGGAACGCCGACAGCGGAGCCCCGCTCGCCGAACTGACCGGCCACACCGGGCGGATCCTGTCCATCGCGTTCAGCCCCGACGGCACCGCCCTCGCCAGCGGCGCCGAGGACGGCACCGTACGGCTCTGGAACCTGCCCGCCGGCGGAGGGGCGCCGTCCCCGCGGGCCACCCTCATCGGCGTACCGGACGGGTGGGCGACGCTGACCCCGTCCGGCGGGTACAAATACGAGGGCGACGTGGCGGGGGAGTTCTGGCACGTCGTCGGCATGTTCCGGTTCGCGCCCGGAGAGTTGGACGACCACCTGCCCGGAGTGCGCAGGATGCCGCTCGGCGAGGAACTGTGAGGGGAAGGCCACCTGTGCCCGTCAGCCTGCGGAAGATCGAGGAGACCGCGCCCGCGCTGGTCAGCCTGTACAAGAGCGCCGGGGTCTCGCTGCGCAAGCACGGACTCGACGGGGAGCGCGCCGCGGTCTACCTCGTGATGGACTACTCCGGCTCGATGCGGCCGTACTACAACGACGGCAGCGTCCAGGCCCTCGCCGACCGGGTGCTGGGGCTGTCCGCCCACCTCGACGACGACGGCCGCGTCCCCGTCGTCTTCTTCTCCACGGACGTCGACGCCGAGACCGAGATGGAACTCGCCGGGCACGAGGGCCGGATCGGCCGGATCGTCGCCGGCCTCGGCCACATGGGGAAGACCAGCTACCACCTGGCGATGGACGCCGTCATCGACCACTACCTCGACAGCGGGGCCACCGCCCCCGCGCTCGTGGTGTTCCAGACGGACGGCGGACCCATCAACAAGCTCGCGGCCGAGCGGTACCTGTGCAAGGCCGCGAGCCTCCCCCTCTTCTGGCAGTTCATCGGCTTCGGCGACCCGCACAGCCGCCAGTTCGACTTCCTGCGCAAGCTGGACGAACTGCCCGTCCCGGCCAGGCGGCCCGTCGACAACGCGGGCTTCTTCCCCGCCGGCGTGGACCCCCGGCGCGTTCCCGACCAGGAGCTGTACGACCGGCTCGTCGGCGGGTTCCCGGCGTGGCTGGCGGCGGCCCGCGCGGCAGGAATCATCCGCGCGTGAGTCCGCCGGAACTGGCAGGCTGCTCCCATGAGTTCCCTTGTGAGACATGTGACCATCGACTGCGCCGACGCCTACGCCCTGGCGACCTTCTGGTCCGCCGTGCTCGACGCGCCCCTCTCCGACGACGACCACCCCGGCGACCCCGAGGCGCTGGTGCAGGCGCCGGGCGGGGGGCTGCTCTTCATCACGGTCCCCGAGAAGAAGACCGTCAAGAACCGGGTCCACCTCGACCTCCAGCCCCAGGACCGCACGCGCGACGAGGAGGTCGAACGCCTGCTGGGCCTGGGCGCCACCCTGATCTCCGACCAGCGCCGCCCGGACGGCACGGGTTGGGCGGTCCTGGCGGACCCGGAGGGCAACGAATTCTGCGTCGAACGCAGCAAGGCCGAACGCAACCCGGCCTGACGGCCGGTTGCCACAAACCCGCACCGTGCCGCCGTTCCGTCGTTGTGGGCTGGCGTTGCCTGTGCCGCCGGTCCTGCTGTGGGCAGTCGTTCCGCAGGGCGGAACGGGTGGGCACAGCAGGAACGGCCCCCCGGCCTGAGGCTCCGCCCCCTGCGCGCCACGATGGTGGGTGGGTCCGGGTGCGGCCCGGGGGTCACGTGCTCAGATTGGCTCGTGCGGGGCCCGTGAGAGCGAGGCGTTGCTGCGTCGCCAATCCTGCGCGCGCGACCCCCGGTCCACCCCCGTCCCGTGCGTGGGCGGCTCACCCCCGGCGGGGGTGGGTGGGTGGAACCCGCCCGCCCGTGGGCGGCTCACCGCCGGTGGGGGTGGGGTGGGTGGGGCCGCCCGCATGTGGGCGGCTCACCCCCGGTGGGGGTGGGGTGGGCGCGCCCGTCCGTGGGCGGCTCGCCGCCGGGGAGGCTCAGGGCGCGAGTACTTGGGCGCGGCACCAGGACGGCGTGCCCCACGCGTCGCGTAACGGGCGGGCCTTGCGGAGCCACAAGGAGAGGTCCAGCTCGTCGGTGTAGCCGATCGCGCCGTGCAGCTGCAGGGCCGTGCGGGCCGCCGCATACGCCGCCTCACCCGCCGCCACCTTCGCCGCGGCGACATCCGCGGTACGCAGCGTCAGCGCCGCCCCGTACAGCAGCGGCCGCGCGAACTCCAGGTCCAGCACCGTGTCCGCGAGCCGGTGCCGCACCGCCTGGAAGGAGCCGACCGGCACCCCGAACTGGTGGCGCTGCCGCACGTACGCCACCGTGCGGTCCAGCAGCGCCCCGCCCACCCCCAGCGCCTGCGCCGCCGTGGCCAGCGCCGCCCACACGGCCGCGTACCGGGTGGCGCGGGTCACCCGGTCCCCGGCCGCCAGCAGCTCCCCGCCCGGCGCCGGCCGGGCGAGGCGCCGCACCGGGTCGGCGGAGACCCGCACGGGCTCCCACCCGCGCGCGAGCCGCAGCTCGTCGCCCACGACCACCAGCACCGCGTCCGCCGCGTCGGCGTCCAGCGCGTACCCGCCCGACTCCCGTGTCGCCAGCGTCACCACGGCCCCGCCCGACGCGACGGCGGGCAGCAGCCGTTTCGCCGGGCCGTCCTCGCCCAGCTCCGCCAGCCGGGCCAGCAGCGCGGCCCCCGCGACCGTCTCCACGACGGGCCCGGGCACCGCGTGCCGCCCCGCCGCCGCGCACGCCAGGGCCAGTTCGACCGGGTGGACGCCCACCCCCTCGTACGCCTCCGGCACGGCCAGCGCGAACACCCCCGCGACGGCGAGCCGGTGGTGCACCGCGCGCCCCGGCGACGGGTCGCCCGCGGCCCACGCCCGCGCCGCCGCCGGAGCGTCGGCGGCCTTCAGCATCGCGTCCAGGGCGCGGGCGAAGTCCTGTTGCTCGGTGGTGAGACGGAAGGTCATCGGCGTCCGCCCCTCGGCAGGCCCAGCAGGCGCTCGGCGACGATGTCGCGCTGGATCTCGTTCGTCCCGGCGTAGATGGGGCCCGCCAGCGCGAACGTGTAGCCCTCGGCCCATGCGGTGTCGGCGAACTCGCCGTCCGGGCCGAGGAGTTCCAGGGCCGTCTCGTGCAGGGCGATGTCGTACCGGGACCAGAACAGCTTGTTGAGGCTCGCCGCCCCCGCCGGCATGCCCTCGGGCGCGGTGGCGTGGGCCAGCGTGAACAGCTGGTACGCCCGCGCCCCGATCACCGCGTCCGCCACCCGGTCGCGCAGCCCCCGGTCCTCGCCGCGTTCCCGCCACAGCCGTACGAGCCGGTCCGCGGCGGCCAGGAACCGGCCGGGGGAGCGCAGCAGCAGCCCCCGCTCGTGGCCGGTCGCCGACATGGCGATGCGCCAGCCGTCGCCGGGCGCGCCGATCACGTCCTCGTCCGGCACGAACACCCCGTCGAGGACCACCTCGGCGAACGCCGGTCTCCCGTCGAGGCGCCCCACCGGCCGCACGGTGACGCCCGGGGCGCGCAGGTCGAACATCAGGTACGTCAGGCCCTCGTGCCGCCGGGCCTCGGGGTCCGTGCGGAAGAGGCCGAACGCCCGGTCCGCGAACGCGGCGCGGGACGACCACGTCTTGTGCCCGTGCAGCAGCCACCCGCCGTCCGCGCGCACCGCGCGCGACCGCAGCGACGCCAGGTCCGAGCCCGCCTCCGGCTCCGACCAGGCCTGCGCCCAGATCGTCAGGCCGCTCGCCATCGGCGGCAGGATCCGCTCCCGCTGCTCCGGCGTGCCGTGGTCGAACAGCGTGGGCGCGAGGAGGTGGATGCCGTTCTGCGCGACCCGGCCGGGCGCGCCCGCCGCGTAGTACTCCTCCTCGAAGGCCAGCCAGCCGACCAGGTCCACGCCCCGGCCGCCGTACCGCTCCGGCCAGGACACCACCGACCAGCGCCCGGCGTGCAGTTCGGCCTCCCAGGCCCGGTGCGCGGCGAAGCCCTCCGCGGTCTCCAGTGAGGGCGGCGGCGGGTCCGGCACGTGCGCCTCCAGCCAGGCGCGGGCCTCCGCCCGGAAGGCGTCCCGCTCGGCCGACCGCTCCAGGTCCATGGCGCCCACCACCTTCCCTAACAAGCGTTTGGCAGGCTAGCGTACGGCCATGCGCAGGGTCGAGCCTTCGTACGAGCCCGGTCACGGACTGCTGGCCGGGCGCACCGCCGTCGTCACCGCCGCCGCGGGCACCGGCATCGGGGGCGCCACCGCCCGCCGCCTCCTGGAGGAGGGCGCGAGGGTCCTCGTCAGCGACGCCCACACCCGCCGCCTGAAGGAGACGGAGGAGGCGCTCGCCGCCGCGTTCGGCCCCGCCGCCGTGGCCGCCCGGCCCTGTGACGTCACCGACGAGGCCCAGGTCCGTGCCCTGTTCGAGGAGGCCGTACGGCTCCACGGCCGCCTCGACGTCGTCGTCAACAACGCCGGCCTGGGCGGCACCGCCGAACTGGCCGACATGACCGACGACCAGTGGCACCGGGTCCTCGACGTGACCCTGAACGGCACGTTCCGCTGCGTACGGGCGGCCCTGCGGCACTTCCGCGACGCGGGTGACGGCAGCCGGGGCGGTGTGGTGGTGAACAACGCCTCCGTCGCCGGCTGGCGCGCCCAGGCCGGCCAGGCCCACTACGCCGCCGCCAAGGCCGGCGTCATGGCGCTCACCCGGTGCGCGGCCCTGGAGGCCGCCCCGTACGGCGTGCGCGTCAACGCCGTCGCCCCCAGCCTGGCCATGCACCCGCACCTGGTGAGGGTCACCTCCGCCGGACTGCTCGACGAGCTGACCGCGCGCGAGGCGTTCGGGCGGCCCGCCGAGCCCTGGGAGGTCGCCAACGTCATCGTCTTCCTGGCCAGCGGCTACGCCTCGTACCTCACGGGCGAGACGGTCTCGGTCAGCAGCCAGCACCCGTAGGACCAGAATGGACCCGTGCCGAACAAGAACAAGCCCCCGGCGGCCGCCGCCGCGCCGCCGGAACGGCGCTCCGAGATCCTCGCCATCGCCGCCGAGGTCTTCGCCGCCCAGGGGTACAACGCGACGACCGTCCGCCGGATCGCGGATGCCGCCGGCATGCTCGCCGGCAGCCTCTACTACCACTTCGACTCCAAGGAGTCGATGGTCGACGAGATCCTCTCCGGCTTCCTCGGGGAGCTGTGGGCCCGGTACGACGCCGTGCTCGACGCGCGGCTCGGCCCGAGGGAGACCATCGAGGCCCTCGTCACCGAGTCGTTCCGGGAGATCGACCGGCACCGCGCGGCCGTGGCGATCTACCAGAAGGAGTCCCGGCACCTGGCCGCCCTGCCCCGCTTCCGGTACCTGACCGACTCGCAGACCCGGTTCGAGAGGGCCTGGCTGGGGACGCTGGAGCGGGGCGTCGCCGAGCACGTCTTCCGCGCGGACCTGGACGTCCGGCTCACCTACCGGTTCGTCCGGGACACGGTGTGGGTCGCCGCGTCCTGGTACCGGCCGGGCGGCCTGCACAGCCCGGAGGAGATCGCCCGCCAGTACCTGTCGATGGTGCTGGACGGGATCGCCGTACGCACCTGATCCGTACGCACGCTCATCGAGGAGTCGCCATGGCCGAGGCCTACATCGTCGAAGCGGTACGCACCCCGGTCGGGCGGCGCGGCGGAGGGCTCGGCGCCGTCCACCCCGCCGACCTGGGCGCCCACGTCCTCAAGGCCCTGGTGGACCGGTCCGGGATCGACCCCGCCGCCGTCGACGACGTCGTGTTCGGCTGCCTCGACGCGGTGGGCCCGCAGGCCGGGGACGTCGCCCGTACGGCGTGGCTGGCCGCGGGGCTGCCCGAGGAGGTCCCGGGCGTCACCGTCGACCGCCAGTGCGGCTCCTCCCAGCAGGCCGTGCACTTCGCCGCGCAGGCCGTGCTGTCCGGGACGCAGGACCTCGTGGTGGCGGGCGGCGTCCAGAACATGACCATGGTGCCGATCGCCTACGCGTCCCGGCAGGCCGCCGTCCCCCTCGGCCTGACGGACGGTCCGTTCGCCGGGTCCGCGGGATGGCGGGACCGCTACGGGGACACGCCCGTCAACCAGTTCCACGGCGCCGAACTCATCGCGCGCGACTGGGGCATCACCCGCCGCGCCCAGGAGGAGTACGCCCTGGAGTCGCACCGCCGCGCGGTCCGCGCCGCCGACGAGGGCCGCTTCGACCGCGAACTCGTCCCGTACGGGGACGTGACGGCGGACGAGGGCCCGCGCCGCGACACCACCCTCGACAGGATGGCCGCGCTGCGGCCCGTCCTCGACGGCGGCACCGTCACCGCCGCCTGCTCCTCGCAGGTCTCCGACGGGGCCGCCGCGCTGCTGCTCGCGAGCGAACGCGCCGTCGCCGCGCACGCGCTGACGCCCCGGGCCCGTGTCCACCACCTGTCCGTACGGGGCGAGGACCCGATCCGCATGCTGACCGCGCCCATACCGGCGACCGCGCACGCCCTGAAGAAGACCGGTCTCACGATGGACGCCATCGACCTCGTCGAGATCAACGAGGCGTTCGCGCCCGTCGTCCTCGCCTGGCTCCACGAGACGGGCGCCGACCCCGCCCGCGTCAACGTCAACGGCGGCGCCATCGCCCTGGGCCACCCCCTCGGCGCGACCGGCGCCCGCCTGATGACGACCCTCCTCCACGAACTGGAGCGCACGGGCGGCCGGTTCGGCCTCCAGACCATGTGCGAGGGCGGCGGCCAGGCCAACGTGACGATCATCGAACGGCTGTAGGGCCGACGGCCGGGGCGGGCGGCCGCTCTCAGGACCGGGTACGCGTGTCCGGTACGCCGATCGGGTTCGGGAAGCGCAGGGCCTCCGAGCACGCCGCCGCCAGCGGCTCCAGTGCCGCCCCCAGTTCCGCGACCGCGTCCGGGGCGCCGCGCCACGGCCGTGCCGCCGCCCGGTCCGTCGCCGCCTCCACGCGGGCGTGCAGGCGGCGCCCCTCGGCGGTCGCCGCGCCCGCCGCCGTGACCAGGCCGCGCGCCTCCAGCCGGGCCACCGCGGCGTCCCACTCCTCGTCCGTCCAGCCCCGGTACGGCTGGAGCTCACCGCGTGGCAGGTCGATGCCCGCCCGCAGCGCCAGCGCCTCGCAGCCGTCCAGGCCGGCGGCCACCAGCGCCGCCACATGGCCGTCGCCCCGGTGCTCCCGCAGCACCGTCGTCGTGTGCCACAGGAGGCCCAGCGGGTCCTCGGGGCGCGGCAGCGCGGCGTTGGCCGCGGCCAGCGGCCGGCCCGCGCAGTCCGGTTCGTCCGTGAACCGGGCCAGCAGCGCCGCCGCCCGCTCCACCTCGGCGTCCAGGCCCTTCAGCAGCCGCTCCAGCGCCGCGCGGGCCGCCGCCCGCCGTACCGCCAGCGCCTCCTGCGGCGTCACGTACTCCCACACCGAGGGCAGGGCCCGCGCCACCATCCTGGGGGCGAACGAGAAGAACGCCGCCGTCACCGGCCCGGGACCCGTCGCCCCGAACGGTGCCGCCCGCCCGGCGAAGTAGCCCCGCCAGAAGCCCCGCAGTCCGGCCGTCTCGAAGGCCTCCCGGCACTCGGGCGCGAAGTACGTGACGGCGTGCACCGGTTCGGCCAGCTCCCACATCCGGCGGGCGGTGCTCCCGGCGGTGTTCTCTGCCGTCGTGTCCGTGTCCGTGGGTGCCGTCGTGTTCGTAGGTGTCGTCGTGCTCGTGGGGGTCGTCGTGTCCCTGGGCGTCGTCGTGTCCATGGGCCGGATTCTGTCCCCGGCCGCCCGCGCGCCAGGGACGGTCAGCCGGAAGCGTCCGGAAGCGCACCCAGTACGTGTTCGGCTTCGGCCATGATCCGCCGGACCAGCTCCGCGCAGCTCGGCAGGTCCTCGATCACCCCGGCCACCTGCCCCGAGGCCATCACCCCCAGGTCCGTGCGCCCCTCGACCATCGCCGCCCGCAGCAGCATGGGGCTGTTCGCGGCCATCAGCACCTGGGCCCAGGACAGCCCCCGGCCACGGCGCATGGCGAGCCCGTCGCGCACCAGGGCCCGCCACGAGAGCGCCGACACGTCCCGGAACGCGGCGGCGTGGCGTACCGCCCGCAGCAGCGCCCGGCCCCGGCCCGCCGACTCCAGCGCGTCGACCAGCTCCGTGCGCAGCATCCGGTGCGGCACCCCGTCGACGGCCCGCGTCACCGTCACATCGCCGACGCCCGCCGCCAGGTACCGGGCCTTCACCGCGTCCGGCACCGGCGCGTCCGACGTCAGCAGGAACCGCGTCCCCATCGCGACCCCCGCCGCCCCGTACGCCAGCGCCGCCACCAGCCCCCGCCCGTCGTGGAATCCGCCCGCCGCCACCACGGGCACCGGCACCGCGTCCACCACCTGCGGCAGCAGCACCGAGGTGGCCACGTCCCCGGTGTGGCCGCCGCCCTCGCCGCCCTGCGCGATCACCGCGTCCGCGCCCCACGCCACGACCTTCTCGGCGTGCCGCCGGGCGCCGACCGACGGGATGACGACGACTCCGGCGTCCTTCAGCTCGGCGATCAGCTCCCGCGACGGCGCCAGGGCGAACGACGCGACCCGCACCCCCTCGTCGATCAGGATCCGCACCCGCTCCCGGGCGTCCGCCGCGTCGGCCCGCAGGTTCACCCCGAAGGGCGCGTCGGTACGGGACTTCACCTCCCGTACCGCCGCCCGGAGCCCGTCGGCCGTCATCGTCGCGGAGGCCAGGATGCCGAGGGCGCCGGCGCGCGCGGTCGCGGTGACCAGCCGTGGCCCGGACACCCACCCCATGCCGGTCTGCACGACCGGATGCCGCACACCGGTCAGCCGCGTCAGCGCCGTCTCGACCGGCATCAGCCCCGCACCTCCCGCTCCCGCGCCCCGCCCGGGTCGATCACCTCACGGATCAGCCGCAGCTCCTCGGAGTCCGGCGTCCGCGTGTACGGCACGTCGGCGCCGGCCGCGAGCGGGAACCCGGTCGCGGCGAGTACCTGCTCGACGGTGACCCCCGGGTGCAGGGACGCGAGCCGCATCGTCCGGTCCGGGGTCGCGAAGTCGAAGACCCCGAGGTCGCTGACGACCCGGACCAGCCGGTGGAACCGCGCCCCGGCCGGCACCCGGTCGTACCCCACGCCGCAGACCATGTCGACGCGCTCGACGAAGACCCGCGGGGAGTGGCGCGGTATCCAGTAGCTGGTCGGGTTGTTCAGCGTGTTGACGGGCGCGCCCCGCACGCCGAGCAGCTGCCGGGCGGGCCGCTCGTGGCCGCCGACGCACGAGATGTTCTGGTTGCCGTACCGGTCGAGCTGGCTCGCGCCCATCATCACGTGCCGCCGGCCGCCGGTGACGAGCGTGAGGTGGCGGCGGTACGGCAGCCAGCCCTCCACCGCGCCGTCCGCGTCGACGAGCAGGGCCTCGCCGTCGGTGAGGAGCAGGTCGGGGGAGAACGTCAGCCGGGCGAGGCGGGCCCCGATCGACGGGATCGTCCCCATGGGGCTCGCCAGGACCTCGCCCGCCCCCCTCCAGGCTTCGGCGCAGGCGACGACGCAGTACTCGGCGCGGGTGACGGGGTTCGTCATGTCCGGTCCTCCTTCCACGCGCGCACGGCCCGCCGGTACGCCTCCTCGCCGTCGCCCGAGGCGTCGGCGGCCAGGAAGCGGGCGGTGAAGTCGCCGAAGTCCGTGGTGGCGTACATCCGCTGGAACTCCTCGTCCCGCCCGTAGTCGGGGACGCAGGAGGTGAAGTGCGCGCCGCCCGGCGCCTCGATGACGCCCGTGACGTCCTGCCGGGGGATCAGCAGCGTCTGCGGGGCGGCGTCCCGCGTCAGCTCGGCCGTCCCGACGATCCGCTCGCAGGACACGTACGCCGTGTCGGCGGCCCGGCAGAACAGGTCGTCGAAGTACGGGTCGGGCCCGAGGTACTGGGCGTTGCCGTGCCGGTCGGCGCGGTTCATGTGGACGAGCGCCACGTCCATGCGCAGGGCCGGCACGGCGACGAACTCCTCGCCGTCCGCGTACGGGGAGCGCACCGTGCGCAGCCCGGGGCCGACCCGCATCACGTCCGAGCCGAGCCCGGCGCGGACCGGCAGGAACGGCAGCCGGTTCGCGGCGGCGTGCAGCCCCCACAGGAACATCGCCTCGTCCAGCTCCTCGAACCGCAGCGCGCCGCGTTCGCGCGCCTCCCGGAACCGGGGTTCGAGGGGGAGGGAGTCGAGCGTGGCGAACGGCGCGACGAGCGTGCGGACACGGCCGGACGCGGCCAGCATCCCCACGTCGGGCCCGCCGCACGTCACCACGGTCAGGTCGGCCACGCCGGCCCGCAGTACGGCCCGCACGAGGGCCATCGGCTTGCGGCGCGAGCCCCAGCCGCCGATGCCCAGGGTCATGCCGCTGCGCAGCCGCCCCGCGACCTCGTCGAGGGAGAGGATCTTGTCGGCGCTCACCGCTCCTCCCTCCCGCCGGAACGGAGGCCGGAGCCGCCGGAGCCGAAGGTGTCCCGCACCCGCCCCGCCACGCCCGTCAGGTTCGCCTCGAACGTGAAGCCCTGCTCGAAGCGGTAGCTGCGGCGGACGTCGACGGGGTCGATGCCGTTCAGGGCCGCCTTGGCGAGCCGCAGCAGCGTGCCGTCCTTGGCGGCGATGTCGCGGGCGAGCCCCAGCGCCTCGTCCAGGAGGTCGCCGGGCGGCACCACTCGCCAGACCGAGCCGTGGGCGTGCAGCTCGGCGGCGGTGACGGTCCGGCAGGTGTAGTACAGGGCCCGCATGAGGTGCTGGGGGACCAGCCGGGCCAGGTGCGTGGCCGCGCCGAGGGCGCCCCGGTCCAGCTCGGGCAGCCCGAACACGGCGTCGTCGGCCGCCACGATCGCGTCCGCGTTGCCGGCGAGGCCGATGCCGCCGCCCAGGCAGTGGCCCTGGACGGCCGCGACGACGGGGACCTCGCACGCGTACACGGCCCAGAACGCCTCCGCGCAGCCGCGGTTGACGCCGACCAGGGCCTGGTGCCCCGGGTCGCGCTGCAACTCCTTGATGTCGACGCCCGCGTTGAAGCCGCGGCCCGCCGCCGCGAGGACGACACAGCGGACGTCCGGGTCGCGGCCCGCGGCGCGTACGGCGTCGGCGAGGTCGTACCAGCCCCGCACGGGCAGGGCGTTGACGGGCGGGAAGTCGACGGTGACGAGGCGGACGCCGTTCTCCGGGCCGGTGGTGGAGACACCCATGGGCGGATCAGCTACCTTTCCACCAAACGTTTGTTAGGCACCTTCGACCGGAAGGTAGCAGCCGATGGAGCTGGACGGGAGGGTCGCCGTCGTCACCGGCGGCACCCGGGGCGTGGGCGCGGGCATCGCCCGCGCCTTCCTCGCGGCGGGAGCCCGCGTGCTGGTGTGCGCCCGGCGCCCGCCGGACGAGCCGGTACGGGAGGCGGGCCGCACCGCCGAGTTCACGCCCCTGGACCTGCGGGACCCGGCCGCGGTCCGGGCGTACGTCGACGGGGCGGCCGCCCGCCACGGCGGCCTGGACGTGCTGGTGAACAACGCGGGCGGCACGCCGTACCGGCTCCTCGCCGAGGCGGACGCGGAGCGGCACGCGCGCGTGCTGGAGCTGAACCTCACGGCGCCGCTGACGGTCTCGCTGGCCGCGTACCCGTACCTGCGGGACTCGGGCCACGGGGCGGTCGTCATGGTCGGCAGCGTCAGCGGCGGCCGCGCGTCGCCCGGCGCGGCGGCGTACGGCGCGGCCAAGGCGGGGCTGGAGAGCCTGGCGCGCTCGATGGCCGTGGAGTGGGCGCCGGAGGTCCGGGTCAACACCGTGGTGCCCGGCATGGTCGCCACCGAGCGGTCCGCGCTCCACTACGGCGACGCGCGGGGCGTCGCCGCGGTCGCCCGCACCGTGCCGCTCGGGCGGCTGGCCGAGCCCTCGGACATCGGCGCGGCGGCCGTCTTCCTCGCCTCCGACCGTGCCGCCTACGTCAGCGGCGCGTCGCTGCTCGTGCACGGCGGCGGCGAGCGCCCCGCGTACCTCACCGCGTCAACGGCCGGAAAGGACAGGTGACATGGCAGGAATCTGCGCGGACCGCGTCGTCGCGGTCACGGGCGCTGGCCGGGGCCTGGGCCGCGCCCACGCCCTGGCCTTCGCCGCCGAGGGCGCCCGCGTCGTGGTCAACGACCTGGGCGTGGCCCTGGACGGCACGCCCACGGACGGCACGCCCACGGACGACGGGCCCGCCGAACGGGTCGCCGCCGAGATCCGCGCGGCCGGCGGCGAGGCCGTCGCCCACCGCGGCGACATCGCCACCACCGAGGGCGCCGCGTCCCTCGTCACGGCGGCGCTCGACACGTACGGCCGGCTCGACACCCTGGTCAACAACGCGGGCTTCCTGCGCGACCGGATGCTCGTCAACCTGGACGAGGACGACTGGGACGCCGTCGTACGCGTCCACCTCAAGGGGCACTTCCTGCCGCTCAAGCACGCCGCGGCGCACTGGCGGGCGGAGGCCAAGGCGGGCCGCCGTCCCCGGGCGCGGATCGTCAACACCACCTCGGGCGCGGGCCTGCTGGGCAGCGTCGGCCAGGGCAACTACTCCGCCGCCAAGGCGGGGATCGTCGCCCTCACCCTGGTCGCCGCGGCCGAGCTGGCCCCGTACGGCGTCCACGTCAACGCGCTCGCCCCGGCGGCCCGCACGCGCATGACCGAGCACGTCTTCGCCGCCGCCATGGCGTCGGACGCGATGGCCCCGGAGAACGTGTCCCCGCTGGTGGTCTGGCTGGGCAGCGCGGCGAACGAGGGCGTGACGGGCCGCGTCTTCGAGGCGGAGGGCGGCCGGATCACCCTCATGTGCGGCTGGCACCCGGGCCCCGGCAGCGACAAGGGCACCCGCCTCACCCCGGCAGAGGCCGGCGACGTCGCCCGGGCCCTCGTCGGGGCCGCGGACCCGCCGCTCCCGCCGTACGGGGCGCGGACGACCTGAACCGCCTGCTACGTGTCGCACTCCAGCACCGTGCGGCACAACCCGCACCGCGCCCGTACCCGGCCCCGCACCGGGACCCGGATGCGCTGGTGGCAGGTGGGGCACGGGAACGAGACCCGCAGTCCGGCGCCCGCCCCCGGCGCCCCGTCCTCGAACGCGTACCCGACGCCGCCGGGCGACGCCCGGGTGCCCGGGTGCTCGCGGGCCCACCGGCGGTCCTTCGCGTAGCGGTGCCGGCCCGCCCAGCCCGCCGCCACCAGTGGCGGCCGCCGCTCGTCGCGCTCCGCCTCCACCCGCCCCGCGGTGTACGCCGTGTACGCCTGCGGGCTGGTGAACCAGGGCGACGGGTCCTCGCCGAACACCCGGGCCCGCTTGGCCAGCACGTACCCGAACTCCTCCGGCGTGAGGTAGCCGAGCTTCTGGCTGCTCACGCCGTCCTCCCGGAAGGCGTCCAGCAGCAGCCAGCCCGCCCCCAGGTAGGCGGTCGCCGTGTCCGTGAGGATCTCGTTGTCCCGCGTGCCGGGGAACTCCAGGCCCAGCCGGTGCAGCAGCACGTGCGTGATCTCGTGGGCGAGGGCCGCCCCGATGTCCCGCCGGTGCGTACGGAACCTGTCGTTCAGCTCGATGAAGTACTCCGGCCCGGCGGCCAGTTCGACGCTCGCGGCATGCGTCATCGCCCGGAAGCTCACGATCATTCGGGCCTCCGGCAGCCGTAGCTGCTGCACCAGCGCGTGGGCCACCCGCTGGGCGCCCAGGTGCAGGTCGTCGCCGTCGGCGAAGGCCACGTCGGCGGGGGCCACGCTCGTCGCGTACGCCCCCAGCCCCTCGTACGAGATCCGCCGGTACAGCGCGGTGATCGCCGCCCGCACGGTCTCCAGGTGCGGAAAGCCGTGGACGACCTCGCCGCCCGCCCTGCCGTTCGCCACGTCCGGCACCCCCATGTACGACGTCGGCCCGCCCCGGGGCGCGGCCTCGCCTGCAGCCCCGCCCGGGGTCCCTCCTCCCACGGTACGGCCGCCGCGCGGCGGACCGCGCGCGTGACGGGATGGCCGAAAACACGGCCTTGTGGCGCCCGTGAAGACCTCCGGATAATCCCGACCACGCCTTGACGGGCCCATGTCATTGCGGCGGGTGTCCCGTCCATGCGGAAGGCTCAACCCCCCACGAAAGGCAGAGAGTTGAAGAAGACACTGATCCGTGCCCTGAAGAGATGCGCCGCGGCCGGCGCCGTCGTCCTCGCGGCGCTCAGCCTCCAGCCGTCCTCCGCCTCCGCGGCCCCCGCCCCCGTCGTCGGCGGCACCCGCGCCGCCCAGGGCGAGTTCCCGTGGATGGTCCGGCTCTCCATGGGCTGCGGCGGCTCGCTGCTCACCCAGCAGATCGTGCTGACCGCCGCCCACTGCGTCAGCGGCTCCGGCAACAACACCAGCATCACCGCCACCGCCGGCGTCGTGGACCTGCAGAGCAGCTCCGCCATCAAGGTCCGCTCCACCAAGGTCCTCCAGGCCCCCGCTACAACGGCACGGGCAAGGACTGGGCACTGATCAAGCTCGCCCAGCCGATCAACCTGCCGACGCTCAACATCGCCACCACCACGCAGTACAACAGCGGCACCTTCACGGTCGCCGGGTGGGGCGCCAACCGCGAGGGCGGCAGCCAGCAGCGCTACCTGCTCAAGGCCCAGGTCCCCTTCGTCTCGGACGCCACCTGCAAGCAGTCGTACGGCGAGCTGGTCGCCAACGAGGAGATCTGCGCCGGCTACACCCAGGGCGGCGTCGACACCTGCCAGGGCGACTCCGGCGGCCCCATGTTCCGCAGGGACGCGAACGGCGCCTGGATACAGGTCGGCATCGTCAGCTGGGGCTACGGCTGCGCCCGGCCCAACTACCCCGGCGTGTACACCGAGGTGTCCACCTTCGCCGCCGCCATCAAGTCCGCGGCGGCCACCCTCTAGCACCACCCGCACCCCCACCACGAGCACGACCCGCGCACCCTGAAGGGAGGGGCGGGCCCGGCCACGCCGCCGGGCCCGCCCCTCCCCGCGTACGCCCGGCCCCCGCGTACGCCCACGAGGGCCGGCCCTCCTACGCCAGCCGTACGCCGTCCCCCGCGCCCTCCAGCTCCAGCACCCACACCTCGTTCGCCCCCTCCCGCAGCACCGGCCCCGGCACGAACAGCGACTCCTGCGGGCCCACGCACCAGTGGCGCCCCAGGCAGAACCCGTTCACCCACACGAACCCGCGCACCCACCCCGGCAGCTCCAGCCACGCGTCCCCGGCCCCCACCACCTCCAGCACCCCCCGGTGGAGTCCCGGCTCCCCACCTCGCCCCTCCTCCCGCGAGGTGAACCCCACCCGCGCCACCGCGCCCGGCGTGAACGCGTCCACGCGCAGGCCGCGAGCCCGCACCCCGTGGACGTACTGCCGCTCGTGCCGCAGCCCGCCCGTCACGCCCTTCGGCTCACCCAGGCGCGGCCCGTAGTTGACCCGCCCCAGCGACTCCACCCACAGCTCCACCACCGCCGGGCCCGCCACCGCCCGGCCCCCGCACAGCACCGCGTCCTCGCCCTCCACCACCCCGGCCCGCACCCCGTCCACCCACACCGCCGCCCGGTCCCGCAGCCCCCGCACCGACAGCGGATAACCCCGCCGCGGCCCCGGCACCTCCCACCGGTAGCACACCACCCCCCGGTCCACGCCCAGCTCCTCGAACGACGGCGGCACAGGCCCGTCCCACTCCTCGTCCCCCAGCACCTCCAGCACCCGCGGCAGCGGCGCCCAGTCCCGCAGCGCCGCCCCCACCGGCGCGCCCAGCCGCGCGGGCGGCGCCGGAGGCTCCGGCAGCGGGCCCTCCGCGTACTCCGCCAGCACCTCCCGCAGCCGCCGGAACAGCTCCGTCGGCCGGCCCGCCTCGTCCACGGGCGCGTCGTAGTCGTACGACGTCACCGTCGGCTGGAGCGGCCCCTCGTGCAGCTCGCCCGCCCGGTTCGCGCCGGCCCACCCGCCGAAGCTCGTCCCGCCGTGCGCCATGTACAGGTTCACCGACGCCCCGCACTCCAGCACCTCCCGCAGGGCCCGTGCCGCCTCCGCCGGGTCCCGTGGCACCCCCCGCCCCTCACCCCAGTGCCGGAACCAGCCACACCAGAACTCCATGCACATCAGCGGCCCCTCCGGCCGGTGCCGCCGCAGCACCCCGAACGCCTCCCGCGCGCCCGACCCGAAGTTCACCGTCGCCAGCACCCCCGGCACCGACCCGCCCGTCAGCATGTGGTCCTCCGCCCCGTCCGACGTGCACAGCGGCACCGTCACGCCGCATCCCAGCAGCAGGTCCACCACGTGCCGCAGGTAGCCGGCGTCGGAGCCGTACGAGCCGTACTCGTTCTCCGCCTGGACCAGCACCACCGGCCCGCCCCGGTCCACCTGCCGCGCCACCACCTGCGGCAGCAGCCTGCGGAACCAGCGCTCCACGTGCACCAGGAACTCCGCGTCGTCCGACCGCACCCGCCGCCCCAGCCGCCCGGTCAGCCAGTGCGGCAGCCCCCCGTTCTCCCACTCGGCGCAGATGTACGGGCCCGGCCGGACGATCGCCCACAGCCCGGCCGCCGCCACCGCGTCCAGGAACCGGCCCAGCCGGCCCACGTCCCCGTACCGGCCGGGCTCCGGCTCGTGCAGGTTCCACGGCACGTACGTCTCCACGCAGTTCAGGCCGAGCGCCCGCAGCATCGCCAGCCGGTGCCCCCACTGCGCCTCGTGCACCCGGAAGTAGTGCAGCGCGCCCGACAACAACCGCACCGGCCGCCCGTCCAGCAGAAAGTCCGCGTCCCCCACCGAGAACACCCCGCACCCGCCCACCACGGCACCCAGCCCCTTCGTCCGTCGCCCTGCCGAGCGCCCACCCTCGCCCTCTGGCGCCCGGCCGGTCCATGGACAAAGATCGGCGCTGTTTGGACGCAGGAACGCGGGGCCGGCACCGGGGGAGACGCAGGGACGCGGGGACGCGCGGCCGGCACCGGACGCGGGACGCGGGCCGGCGCCGGACGTCGGACGCGGGCCGGCGCCGGACGTCGGACGCGGGCCGGCGCCGGACGTCGGACGCGGGCCCAGACCGGGAAAGGGGACGCATGTACCACACCTGGATGCGCTACTTCACCCCCAGCCCGCTCCACCACCGCCTCGGCCTCGTCTGCCTCGGCGTCGGCCTCCAGCACGGCGCGCTCCCCACCGTCGGCCCCCGCACGCTCGACCACCACGTCGCCGTCGTCGTCACCGCCGGCACCGGCTGGTACCGCACCCCCGACGGGCGCCGCACCACCGTCACCGCGCCCGCCGTCATCTGGCTCACCCCCGGCGTGCCCCACCACTACGCCCCCGACCCCGTCACCGGCTGGGACGAGAGCTTCGTCGACTTCACCGGGCCCGCCACCACCACCTACACCGAGCTCGGCTACATAGAGCCCGACCGCCCCGTCGTCCGCTCGCCGACACCGCCGCCGCCCGCGCCGCCATCGGCCGCATCGCCCGCGCGGCCAGCCCCGGCAACCCCCTCCTGGAGGTCGAGACCGCCGCGGCCGTCCACGAGCTGCTGGTCGCCCTCCGCCGCGCCCGCGCCGACACCGGCACCGACGGCCACCCCGTCCTCCACGCCCTCGCCCGAGACGCCTGCCGCCCGCTCACCGTCGCCGAGCACGCCGCCCGCCACGGCATGACCCCCGCCGAACTGCGCACCGCCGTCCGCCGCACCGCCGGATGCAGCCCCAAGGACTACCTGCTGTCCGTCCGCCTGGGCCGCGCGAAGGAGCTCCTCGCCACCACCGACCTGCCCGTCTCCGCCGTCGCCCGCCGCGTCGGCTACGACGACCCGGCCTACTTCTCCCGCCTCTTCACCCGTCGCGTCGGCACCCCGCCCGTCCGGTTCCGCGCCCAACAGAGCCGTACCGTCCCCGGCGGCTGGAGCACCCGCGTCCCGGATCCCGAACACCCGCCGACCATCACCCCCAAACCCGTCTAAGCTCGCCCACCATGAGCACGAGCGACATCGACGACTCCGTCCGCGCCGAACTGACCCGCCTGCGCGAAAGCATCGACAACATCGACGCCGCCGTCGTCCACATGCTGGCCGAGCGCTTCAAGTGCACCCAGCAGGTCGGCCTCCTCAAGGCGCGCCACCACCTGCCGCCCGCCGACCCCGACCGCGAGGCCCGCCAGATCACCCGGCTCCGCCAGCTCGCCGAGGCCGCCAAACTCGACCCGGCGTTCGCCGAGAAGCTCCTCAACTTCATCATCGCCGAGGTCATCCGCCACCACGAGACCCTCGCCGGCAACGGCACACCCCCGCCAAACCCTGACGCCGCCGCCTGACGCTCACAGCGAAAGCCCCCTGACCCGCCGCGACCCCATCGGGCAGCATGGGGCGCATGCCCGTACTGACGCGCGACGAAGCGCAGACCCGAGCCCGGCTCATCGACGTCCACCGCTACGCGGTCGACCTCGACCTCACCACCGGCGACGACACCTTCGACTCCACCACCGTCATCCACTTCACGGCCCGCGCCGCCGGTGACACCTTCGTCGAGCTCAAGCCCGCCACGCTGCGCAGCGCCACCCTCGACGGGCATCCCCTCGACCCGGCCGCCCTCGACGACAACCGCCTGCCGCTCACCGGCCTCGCCGAGGGCGCCCACGAGCTGCGCGTCGACGCCGCCATGCACTACTCGCGCACCGGCGAGGGCATGCACCGCTTCACCGACCCCACGGACGGCGAGACGTACGTCTACACGCAGCTGTTCATGGAGGACGTCCAGCGCGTCTTCGCCGCCTTCGACCAGCCCGACCTCAAGGCGGCCTTCGACCTCACCGTCACCGCCCCCGACACGTGGACCGTCCTCGCCAACGGCGTCACCACCCGCCGGGACGACGGCCGCTGGGAGGCCGCCACCACCCCGCTCATCTCGACGTACCTCGTCGCCGTGGCCGCCGGCCCCTGGCACTCCGTGCGCACCGAGCACGCCGGGCTGCCCTTCGGCATCCACTGCCGCCGCTCCCTGGCCCCCCACCTGGACGCCGACGCCGAGGAGATCCTCGACGTCACCCGGCGCTGCTTCGACCGGTACCACGAGAAGTTCACCGAGCCGTACCCGTTCGACTCCTATGACCAGGCGTTCGTGCCCGAGTTCAACGCCGGCGCCATGGAGAACCCCGGCCTCGTCACCTTCCGCGACGAGTTCGTCTTCCGCTCCGCGGTGACCGTCACCGAGCGCCAGACCCGCGCCATGGTCATCGCCCACGAGATGGCCCACATGTGGTTCGGCGACCTCGTCACGCTCAAGTGGTGGGACGACATCTGGCTGAACGAGTCGTTCGCCGAGTACATGGGCTACCAGACGATCAACGAGGCCACGGACCGCTACCCGGACACCTGGATCGACTTCGGCGTCGCCCGCAAGGCCTGGGGCTACGACGCCGACCAGCGCCCCTCCACGCACCCCGTCGCCCCCGACCCGGACGCCGTGCCCGACACCGCCTCCGCGCTGCTCAACTTCGACGGCATCTCGTACGCCAAGGGCGCCTCCGCGCTGCGCCAGCTCGTCGCGTGGATGGGGGAGAAGGAGTTCCTCGCCGGCATCAACAACCACTTCGCCCGGCACAAGTTCAGCAACGCGACCCTCGCCGACTTCATCGACAACCTGGCCTCCGCCACCGACCGCGACGTCCACGGGTGGGCCGAGGCGTGGCTGCGCACCACCGGCATCGACACGCTCACCGCCACCGTCGACGCCCCGCCCGGACGCTGGGCCCTGACCCTCGCCAACGACGGCACCCGCCCCCACCGCATCACCGTCGGCGTGTACGACCGCGACCTCAGCGACGGCCGCAGCCTCGTCCTGCGCGAGCGGTACGAGACGGACGTCCCGCAGGACGGCGGGCCCGAGGTCCGGTCCGGGAACCGCCCGGCCCTCGTCGTCCCCAACGAGCTGGACCTCACCTACGCCAAGATCCGCCTCGACGGGACGTCCGAGGAGACCGCCCTGCGCACCCTGTCCGGAGTGCCCGACCCGCTGACCCGGGCGCTGCTCTGGAACACCCTGCGCGACATGGTCCGCGACGGCGAACTCGAACCGGTGGCCTACCTGGAGACCGCCCGCGCCCACCTGCCCGAGGAGACCGACGTCGCCATCGTCCAGGGCGTCCTCGGCTTCGCCGCCGACCAGATCGCGGGCCGCTACCTGCCCGCCGACGACCGGCCCGCGGCGCTCGCCACGCTCACCGAGCTGACCCGCGACCTCATCCGCCGCACCGAGGACGGCCGCAACCCGGGCCTGCGCCTCACCGCCGTACGCCACTTCATCGACTGCACCGACCGCACGGGCACCCTCCACGGCTGGCTCGGCGACGGTGGCATCCCCGGCGGACCCGACCTCGACCCCGAGCTGCGCTGGCGGATCCTGAGCCGCCTCGCCGTCCTCGGCGCCACCGACGAGGACGCCATCGCCGCCGAGCTGGCGCGCGACCCCAGCGCGACCGGCCAGGAAGGCGCCGCCCGCTGCCGCGCCGCCCTCCCCACGCCCGAGGCCAAGGAGGCGGCCTGGCAGCAGCTGTTCGCCAACGACGACCTGTCCAACTACCTGTTCAACGCCACCGCCCAGGGCTTCTGGCAGCCCGAGCAGACCGGCCTCCTGCACGACTACGTCGGCCGCTACTACCCGCCGCCGCCGCCCTCGCCGCCCGCCGCGGCCCCGCCATCGCCACGGCGGCCGGCCGGTACGCGTTCCCGGGCTACGCCGTCACGGCCGACAACCTGCGCCTCGGCGAGGAGACCCTCACCCGCGACGACCTGACCCCGGCCCTCCGCCGCCAGCTCGTCGACCGGCTCGACGACCTCCGCCGCGCCCTCCGCGTCCGCGAGAGCTGAGCCACCCGCCACCCACCACGCGCCCCGGCCCACCGGCCGGCCGCACACCACGAGGCGCCCCGGCCCACCGGCCGGGGCGCCTCGTGCGTACCGGACCGGGGGCCGCCCGCCTACCGCCGCCCATCACCCGATCCGCTGAAATCCCCTCACAGCACGCCCACATGGCGCACGCTCGGTACACGCTGGCTCACAGAACGTCACACGCACAGCGTCACCCACCCGGAAGGCAGCACCGACCGATGACCGGTACCGGCACACCCCCGCAACAGCCCGAGCAGCCCCTGGACCTGATCGGCATCGGCATCGGCCCCAGCAACCTCTCCCTCGCCGCCCTCGCCCACGGCGTCCCCGGAGGCCTCGCCACCGCCTTCTACGAGCAGCGCCCCGCCTTCGAGTGGCACCCCGGCCTCCTCATCGAGGGCACCACCCTCCAGGCCCCCTTCCTCGCCGACCTGGTGACCCTCGCCGACCCGACCAGCCCCTGGTCGTTCCTCAACTACCTCCGCGGCCGCGACCGCCTCTTCCCCTTCTATTTCGCCCAGCGCCTCCACACCCACCGCGCCGAGTACGACGCCTACTGCCGCTGGGTCGCCGACCACCTGCCCGGGCTGCACTTCGGGCACCAGGTCGACTCCGTCCGCTGGAACGCCGAGCTGGACCTCTTCGAGGTCGACTACACCCAGCTCGACGCCGACGGCGAGGCGGAGGCCCTGGGCCGCGTCCACACCCGCCACATCGCTCTCGGCGTCGGCACCGAGCCGTACGTCCCCGAGCCCCTCAAGCCCCTCGTCGAGGCGCCCGCCGTCCCCGTCCTGCACTCCGCGGACTACCTCGCCCACCGCGAACGGCTGCTGGCGGCGGACCACGTGACGGTCATCGGCTCCGGCCAGTCCGGCGCCGAGGTCTTCCTCGACCTCCTGCGCACCCGGCCCCCGGGCCGCGAGAAGATCCACTGGCTCACGCGCAGTGAGGCCTTCGCCCCCGCGGAACACTCCAAGCTGGGCCTCGAACACTTCACTCCGGACTACAGCCGCTACTTCCAGGCCCTGCCCGAGCACGTACGCAACGACCTCGTCCCGCAGCAGTGGCAGCTGCACCGCGCCATCGACGCCGGCACGATCGCCGCCATCCACGACGAGTTGTACCGCCGCACCCTCCACGGCGGCTGGCCCGACGCCGTCCTCACCCCCGGCGTCCGCGTCCGCACCGCGGGCCGCCTCGCCACCACCAAGGTGGAGCTGCACCTGGAGCACCTCCAGCAGGGCACCCGCTCCCGCCTCACCACCGACGCCGTCGTCCTCGCCACCGGCTACCGCGAGCGCCCCCTGCACCGCGTGCTCGCCGCGCTCGACCCCTACATGCGCCGCGACTCCAAGGAGCGCCCCCGCATCGACGACCACCACCGCCTGGTCCTCGACCCGTCCGTCACCGGCTCCGTCTACGTCCAGAACGCCGAGACCCACACCCACGGCGTCGGCGCCCCCGGCCACGGCCTGACCGCCTGGCGCAGCGCCACCGTCCTCAACCACCTCACCGGCAAGCAGCCCTACCCCCTGCCGGACCGCACCGCCTTCACCAGCTTCGGCCTGGAGCGGCGTGAGCCCCCGCGGATCCCCACCCAGGGACGGACGCTCACGCCGCTCGAACAGCAGGTCTGAACCCACCGGCGGGCTCAGAACACCGGCACGCCCTCACGGGTCAGCCGCCAGCCCACCGACGCGAACTCGGCCGGGTCCAGCGCGCCCTTCGCCTGCACCCACTGGATGATCGTGTTACGGATCTCGTCCGAGTTCGCCCACAGCTGCTTCGCCGACGCGACGTGCGGGAACGCGCCGCCGCCGTTCGCCCGGTAGTTGTTCACGGCCAGCACGAACTCGGCGGCCGGGTCGACCGGAGCGCCCCCGAACGACAGGTTCACGATCCGCGAGCCCACCGGCTGCGCGATGTCGATGTCGTACGTCAGGCCGTACACCGCGTCGTAGTTGTAGTCCGGCGTGCCGTCCGCGTTCGTCAGCTTCGCGGTGTCCACGGCGGCGTCCTTCGGCGTGCGCACGTAGTACTTCGCCGAGTACTCCAGGTACTCCTTCAGCTGGGCGCCGGTCATCAGCCGGGCCTCCAGCGTGTTCTCGAACGGGTACAGCCCCGCCGCGTCCCGGATCGTGATCTTTCCGGCCGGGATGGCCGCGGTCCGCGAGAAGCACGAGGCCTGCGAAAGGACCGGCAGCGCGGCGTACGCCCCGCCCGCCAGGGCCGTCTTCACGGTCTCCGCCTGCACGTGGTTGATCAGGTCGATGATCGGCTCGTCCCGCCACGGCGCCTGCGCGGTCGACATGACGACCGGCGACGTGCCGATGACCTGGTTGACGTACGCCACGACCTTCTCGTGCTCGTCGGCGAGGAGCTTCACGATCTCCGGGTCCTCCTCGACGGTGTTCGAGTTCAGCACCTGCGCGCCGACCTTCTCGACCACCCAGCGGCCCTTCGACCACACCACGTCGATGTCGAACAGCGTCAGCCGCTGCCCCCACTTCAGCGGCTCCGACAGCACGACCTCCTTGCCGGTCTGCTTGTTCGCCACCCGGTACTCGGGGATCTCCGTGTGGGCGTGGCCCACCAGGATCGCGTCGATGCCCGGCACCTGCTCGGCCACCAACGCCGCCGCGTTCTCGATGTACGGCAGCTGGTCCCCGTACGAGGAGGTGCCGCTGGAACCGGAGTGCGCGGAGACGATCACGACGTCGGCGCCCATGGAGCGGAGCTTCGGCACCCAGTGCGCCGCCTGCTCCTCCAGGCCCGGGAACACCATCTTCCCGGCGACGTTCGCCTTGTCCCAGATGGCGATGCCCGGGTTCGTCAGGCCGAGCACGGCCACCCGCACGTCCCGCCCGCAGGGCGTCCGCAGACGGTGCATGCTGTACGGCGGGAAGGCCGGCCGCAGCGTCTTCGCGTCCAGCGCGTTGGCGCCGAGCAGCGGGAAGTCGCACTGCTCCTCGAACTTCCGCAGGACCGGGATGCCGTAGTTGAACTCGTGGTTGCCGAGGGCCGCCGCGTCGTAGCCGATGGCGTTCATGGCCTGAGCCATCGGGTGGACCGGCCCGGCCTCCGCGGTGATCGGGTCGACCTTGGCGTAGTAGTAGGACAGCTGGGTGCCCTGGATCGTGTCACCCGCGTCGATCAGCAGCGTGTTGCGCGGGCCGCGCTCCGCGCGGACCTGGTTCACGAGCGTGGAGATCTTCGCCAGGCCGACGTCGTTGTGGGCCTTGTCGTCGAACTCCCGGTTCGTGAAGTAGTCCCAGTTGAAGACGTTGCCGTGCAGGTCGGTCGTACCCATCACGGTGAAGGAGTAGCGCTTGGGCGCCCTGGCCGCCTCCGGCGCCACGGCGGCTGCCGGTGTGGCCGCCGCCACTCCACCGGCCACGGCCACACCGGCACCAACGGCGGCGGACCGCCCCAGAAAACCCCTACGGTTGAGCGCCATCGAATCTCCCTCGCTCCGTTCGCACAACGCGCGTAGACATAACGCGCGTAGATTCTGGCCCAGCCGCCTCGCCCCCGAACAGTCCCACCAGGTTTCGATCTGGTGACCACGTGCCAAAGACTCCCCATGGCCACCCCCACACCCGAGGCACCCCACATCACCGTCCGCGGCGAGGCGCGTGTCGAGGCCGAGCCCGAGACCGCCCGCATCGGCGTCACGCTCACCGCGCGCGGTACCGACCGCCGGGCCACCCTCGACGACCTCACCCGCCGCAACGACGCGGCCCTCGCTCTCATCCAGCAGTACGACGAAGCCGTCGAAAGCCTGGAAACCGGGGCGTTCTCCCTCACTCCCGAACTGACCCGGCGCAACAGGGGCGAACGCGTCCACGCCTACCACGGCACCGTCCACCTCGCCGCCACCCTCCACGACTTCACCGCGCTCGGCGAACTCACCACCCGCCTCGCCGACCTCGACCTCACTCGCGTCGACGGCCCCTGGTGGGCCCTGCGCCCCACCTCGCCGGCCTACGCCCGGGCCCGCAGGGAGGCCGTCGAGGACGCCGTCCAGCGCGCCCGCACCTACGCCCGCGCGCTCGGCACCGACCTCGACGCCCTGCTGGAACTCAACGACACCGCCGCCGACATGCCCGTCCCCTTCGGCGGCGCCGCGCCCCGCATGGCCTTCGCCGCCGAGGCCGCCGAGGCCGCGCCGCCCCTCGCCCTCGAACCGCAGCGCCAGACCGTCGTCGCGCACATCGACGCCCGCTTCACGCTGCACCCGCCGACCCTCTGACACATGCTCATCGGAGCGCCCCACTGCACACTTCAACACTTGTCAACACCCCTGTATGAAAGGGGCGTTGGCCGTCGTCCACAGCCCGACTTCTACCGGCCGGTAAGCCATAGGCTCGCCCCATGCGCCGAGCCAAAATCGTCTGCACCCTGGGCCCAGCCACCCATACATACGACCAGATCAAGGCACTCGTCGAAGCGGGCATGGACATCGCCCGCCTCAACCTCAGCCACGGCAGCTACGCCGACCACGAGGAACGGTACGCACGCGTACGCAAGGCCGCCGAGGAGACGGGCCGCAGTGTGGGCGTCCTCGCCGACCTTCAAGGCCCGAAGATCCGCCTCGGCCGCTTCCGCGAAGGTCCCGTACTGCTTGAACGCGGCGACACCTTCACCATCACCACCGAGCCCACCGAGGGCGACCGCCACCACTGCGGCACGACGTACGCCGGCCTCGCCGCCGACGTCACCCCCGGCGAGCGCGTCCTCGTCGACGACGGCCGCGTCGCCCTCCGGGTCACCGAGGTCGACGGCCCCCGTGTCCGCACCACCGTCCTCGAAGGCGGCATGGTCTCCGACAACAAGGGCCTCAACCTCCCCGGCGTCGCCGTCTCGGTGCCCGCGCTCTCCGAGAAGGACGTCGAGGACCTCCGCTGGGCGCTGCGCACCGGCGCCGACATCATCGCCCTGTCGTTCGTCCGCAGCGGCCGGGACGTCGAGGACGTCCACCGCGTGATGGACGAGGAGGGCCGCCGCGTCCCCGTCATCGCCAAGATCGAGAAGCCCCAGGCCGTCAGCGCCGTCGACGACATCGTCGCCGCCTTCGACGGGATCATGGTCGCCCGTGGCGACCTCGGCGTCGAGATGCCCCTCGAACAGGTCCCGATCGTCCAGAAGCGCGCCATCAAGCTCGCCAGGCGCAACGCCAAGCCGGTCATCGTGGCCACCCAGATGCTCGACTCGATGATCGACAACTCCCGGCCCACCCGCGCCGAGGCCAGCGACGTCGCCAACGCCGTCATCGACGGCACCGACGCCGTCATGCTCTCCGGCGAGACGAGCGTCGGCCGCTACCCGATGGAGACGGTCCGCACCATGAGCCGGATCGTCGAGGCGGCCGAGGAGGACGTGCTCGCCAAGGGGCTGCCCCCGCTGACCGACCGCAACAAGCCCCGGACGCAGGGAGGCGCCGTCGCCCGCGCGGCCGCCGAGATGGGCGACTTCCTGGGCGCCAAGTTCCTGGTGGCCTTCACGCAGTCCGGGGACACCGCCCGCCGCCTCAGCCGCTACCGCTCGCCGATCCCGCTGCTCGCCTTCACGCCGGACCCCGCGACGCGCTCCCAGCTCAACCTGACGTGGGGCGTCGAGACCTTCCTGGGTCCGCACGTGGAGTCCACGGACGCGATGGTCGCCCAGGTGGACGACCACCTGCTGAAGATCGGGCGCTGTCAGAAGGGGGACATCGTGATCATCACGGCCGGTTCCCCGCCGGGTGTCCCGGGCTCCACGAACCTGGTCCGCGTCCACCACATCGGCGACCCGGTGCGCTAGCGACCGCTTCGATCACGCTGACGGCGCCGTAAGGGGTGACCTTGGAATCCCCGAAAAAGTACCCCGGGTGGGATTCGAACCCACGCTATATGGTGTTTGAGACCATTGCCTCTACCGCTGGGCTACCGGGCATCCTTCGAAACGAAGGTCGGCTGAGACCCTGTTGGCTCCTACCTTACAGGAGCTGGGTAGGCTCATGGGGAGCTATGCCTGTCCCCAACGAGGAGCCTCCTTGACCGCCCCCGAGTCGCCCCAGCAGCCCGTCGCCGACGACGACAAGTCGCACGTCCCGCCGCTGACGACCCGCGTCGTCATCGCCGAGGACGAGGCCCTCATCCGTCTCGATCTCAAGGAGATGCTGGAGGAGGAGGGCTACACCGTCGTCGGCGAGGCCGGAGACGGCGCCCAGGCCGTCGAGCTCGCCCGGGAGCACCGGCCGGACCTGGTGATCCTGGACGTGAAGATGCCCGTCCTCGACGGCATCTCCGCGGCGGAGAAGATCGCGCAGGAGTCGATCGCGCCCGTCCTCATGCTCACCGCGTTCTCGCAGCGCGACCTGGTGGAGCGGGCGCGGGACGCCGGCGCCATGGCGTACCTCGTGAAGCCGTTCAGCAAGAGCGACGTGGTGCCGGCCATCGAGATGGCCGTCTCCCGCTTCGCGGAGCTGAGGGCGCTGGAGAAGGAGGTCGCGGACCTCGCGCAGCGGCTGGAGACCCGGAAGCTGGTGGACCGCGCGAAGAGCATCCTGCAGACGCAGTACGGGCTGACCGAGCCCGCCGCGTTCCGCTGGATCCAGAAGACCTCCATGGATCGCCGTATGTCGATGCAGCAGGTCGCCGAGGCGGTCATCGAGGACGCCGAGGAGAAGAAGGCGGCGAAGGGCCAGTAACGCAGGGCCCGTTGACCGAAGCGGCCGTCGTACGGCCCGCGTACGGCCCCCGGTGAGGTGGTCAGCTCCGTTCGGAGCGGCTACCGGCCGGGGGTTTCGTGTTTCTTCGCAGCTCAGAGGTGGTTTTCGGTCGTGCCGTCGCTGCTTGCGAAGATCATTTACGGTGCGCCGGGATCCTGTGCATCTTTAGCGGATTGTCCGCTCACCGGTAAGGAGTGTTCTGTTTCCGGCGCATGACCCAGGTCACAGGGCGATCACACATCGCCCGGTCACCTATCGGGAGACCCGAACAGACGATTACATTCCCCGCACACCGCACGGACAAGCGGTGTCATGTGAGGAAGTTGTCGAACTTCCCGCTCACACAAGATCGTTCGGGCGGCTCCAGGGAGTGCGTTGTGCTGAACAAGACCATCGTGAAGCTTGCGATACCGCTGGCTGTGGGCGCTCTGGCGTTGACCGCGTGCAGCTCGGATTCCGGCGGCGGCGGCGACACGCTGAAGATCGCTTTCCAGGGCCCGCTCTCCGGTGACAACGTCGCACTCGGCGAGAACATGCAGAACGGCGTGAAGCTGGCCATCGACCAGGCCAACGCCAAGGGCGACCTGGGCGTGAAGCTGGAATACGTCGCCGCCGACGACCAGGGCCTGCCGGACAAGGCGACCGCCGCGGCGCAGAAGGTCATCGACGACGAGAGCATCGTCGCCGTCGTCGGCCCCGCCTTCTCGGGCCCCACGAACACGTCGTCCCCGCTGTACACCGAGGCCGGCATGGTCACGGTGTCGCCCTCGGCGACCAACCCGACCCTGACCGACCCGAAGAACGGCTTCAAGAGCCTCCTGCGCGGTGTCCCGAACGACAACCAGCAGGGCGCGGCCATGGCGACCTACTACGCCAAGAAGCTGAAGGCCAAGAAGGTCTACCTGATCGACGACAAGACCGACTACGGCACCGGTCTGGCGGGTGTGGCCGAGAAGGGCCTCAAGGACGCCGGCATCCAGGTGGTCCGCAAGGCCGTCCCGCAGAAGACGCCGGACTACAGCGCCACCGCCAAGGACGTCGTCAACTCCAAGGCCGACGCGCTGATCTACGCCGGCTACTACCAGGACGCCGCGCCCTTCGCCAAGAAGCTGAAGGACGCCGGCTACAAGGGTGCGGCCATCTCCGGTGACGGCACCAACGACGCCAAGTTCATCGAGCTGGCGGGCGACGCCTCCGAGGGCTGGTTCCTGACCTGCCCGTGCACCGACGCCACCGTCGAGGCCGGCACGAAGAAGTTCACGGCGGACTACCAGAAGGCGTTCAACCGGGCCCCGGGCACCTACTCGGCCGAGGCCTACGACATCGCCAACATGATCATCGAGCAGATCCGGGCGAAGAAGGGCGACGTCGAGCGCGAGGCGCTGCGCGACGCGCTCGCCAAGGCGACGTACAAGGGCCTCACCAAGTCGTTCTCCTTCGACGAGAACGGTGAGTTCAAGGGCACGGACGTCTACCTGTACCAGGTCAAGGGCGGCAAGATCGGCTACCTGGGCAACGTCAACCAGCTGGCCGGCTGAGGCAGACCGAAGCGGCTCGAAAGCCAGGTGAACGGGGGTCGGGAGGGACAGCTTCTCCCGGCCCCCGTCCCGCACCGGGACCCCTCCCCGGTTCCCGGCCTCCGCTGATCCGCCGATCCACACGTTCCGCCCGCGGGCTGCCCCTCCTGCCACGAGCGCAGTGGTCCCGCCCCGCTCCCACAAGGAAGTCTCTTCCATGTCCCTTCAGGAATTCTGGGACTATCTCGTCCTAGGGGTGATGCTCGGCTCTCTGTACGCCGTCATCGCCATCGGTTACACCCTTGTCTACGGTGTTCTCCAGCTCATCAACTTCGCCCACAGCGAGGTTTTCATGCTGGGCGCCTACGGCAGTCTGATCGTGCTCCAGCTGGTCAATCCGGGGGACACCCCCTCGGCTCTCGCATCGATCGGATTCGTCGCCCTCGCCATGGCCGGCTCGGCCCTTTTCGGCGGAGTCACGGCGTACGGCCTGGAAAAGGTCGCCTATCGGCCGCTGCGCCGGCGCGGCGCACCCCGCCTGATCTTCCTCATCACCGCCATCGGCGCCTCCTTCTTCCTGTACAACCTGGCGGGCAAGCTGTTCGGCCGTGACCCGATGACGCTGCCGGAGATGTACGAGAACAGGAATGTGTTCTCCCTCTTCGGCGCCGGCGTGAACATCACCCAGCTGCTGCAGTTCGTGACGGCCGTCGTCATGATGATCGGCCTCGACCTGCTGGTCACCAAGACCAAGCTGGGCAAGGGAATCCGCGCCGTCGCACAGGACGCGGAAGTCGCCTCGCTCATGGGCGTGGACATCGACCGGGTCATCTCCCGGACCTTCATCATCGGCGGTGTGCTGGGCGGTGTGGCGGGCTTCCTGTTCGCCAACCTCAACCAGGTCTCGTACACGATGGGCTTCATCCCCGGCATCACCGCGTTCGCCGCGGCCGTCGTGGGCGGCATCGGCAACATCCGCGGCGCGATGGCCGGCGGTGTGCTGATCGGTGTGGTGGAGACGATGACGGTGCCGCTGCTCGGCGACGAGTGGCGCAGCGTCTCCGCGATGGTGGTTCTGATTCTCGTGCTGATGTTCCGTCCGATGGGCATCCTCGGCAAGCAAGTGGGGAGGGCGGCATGAGCGCGGTCGATTCCTCGAAGGACATGACGTCCGCGGCGAGCAAGCTGCGTCGTACGGCCTGGTACCAGCAGCCCCGGTTCACCCGGCTCTGGGCGATGGTGGCGCTCGGTGTGCTGCTGGCGCTGGTCACCGGCGAGCAGGGCAACACCCGGGACATCTTCTTCTCGCTCAAGGGCTCGCTGACCGGTGGCGGGCTGTGGATCTGCCTCGCCGTCACCGTCGGCATCTGGGCGGTGCGCGAGTTCGCGGCCGAGCCGGTCAAGGGCCTGGTGGGCATGGCCAAGTCGGGCGTCGGCGGGCCGATGGACGCCGTCCGCACCCGGGTACAGGCCGACCCGCGACTGCGCTGGGGCCTGATCGTGCTGGCCCTGGTGCTGGCGCTGTGGGTGCCGTCGCTGCTCTCGCGGACCTGGCAGACGGTCCTCGTGGACCAGATCGCCATCTTCGCCCTGCTGGCGATCGGCCTGAACGTGGTCATCGGCTGGGCCGGCCTCCTCGACCTGGGCTTCTTCGCCTTCTTCGCGGTGGGCGCCTACTCGACGGCCTTCTGGACGGGCCGCCTCCCGGTCGAACCGCCGGTGGTCCTCAACAACTTCTGGGTCATCCCGATCGCGGTCGTGACCTGTCTGATCACGGGTGTCCTGCTGGGCGCCCCGACCCTGCGGCTGCGCGGTGACTACCTCGCGATCGTGACCCTCGGCTTCCACGAGATCATCTACCTGGTCGCCAAGAACGCGGACGGCATCACGGGCGGTCCGCAGGGCGCCCGGCTCATCCCGGACTTCTCGATCGACTTCGCGGGCATCGACTTCAAGTGGTCCATCAAGCCACTGCCGTACTGGTACCTGCTGGTGTTCTTCATCGTGCTGGTGATCATCCTCTTCTCGCGCCTCGAACACTCCCGCGTGGGCCGTGCCTGGACGGCGATCCGCGAGGACGAGATCGCCGCGGCCGCCAACGGTGTCGACACCGTGCGGTTCAAGCTGATGGCCTTCGCGATCGGCGCGTCGACGTCGGGCGTCGCGGGCGTGATCTTCACCAGCAAGTACGGGTACATCAACCCCGAGGTCTTCCCGCTCCTCCAGTCGATCCTGATCCTCGCGTACGTGATCTTCGGCGGAATGGGATCCATCCCGGGCGTGCTCGCCGGTGCGGCACTGCTGGTGTGGCTGCCCGAGGCGCTGAAGGACTATGTGGACCCGGCGGACCGGTACATGTACCTGGGCGCCCTCCTCGTGATCATGATGATTTACCGCCGCAGGGCATCTGGCCCTCTCGCCGTCGACAGCGCGAGCTGAAGATGGCCGAGGAAGGCATCGGCGACGCCGACGCCATGACCGAGCCGGCGGGAGGCAAGATCTGATGACCACCACCGAAGAGACGACCGCGGCCACCGCGACGGCCGAGGACCTGGTCCTCCGCGCCACCGATGTGACGCTGCGGTTCGGCGGACTGACGGTGCTCGACAAGGTCGACATGTCGATGCGCCGGGGCGAGGTCCTGGCGGTGATCGGCCCCAACGGCGCCGGCAAGACGTCGTTCTTCAACTCGCTGACGGGCGCCTACACCCCGCAGGAGGGGAAGATCCACTTCCTGTCCAAGGACGGCGGGGAGAAGTCGCTCCTGGGCAGCAAGCCGCATCTGGTGAACCGGATCGGTCTGGCCCGGACGTTCCAGAACATCCGGCTGTTCTCGGCGCTCACGGCGCTGGAGAACGTCAAGATCGCGGCGGAGACCCGGCTGAAGGCCGGCCCCGTGTCGATCATGCTGGGCCTGCCCAACGCCCGCAGGGCGGAGCGCGAGAGCGACGAGCGGGCCCACCGGCTGCTGAAGTTCGTCGGCCTGGAGGACAAGCTCAACGAGGTCGCCGGCAGCCTGAGCTACGGCGACCAGCGGAGCCTGGAGATCGCCCGCGCCCTGGCGACGGACCCGAAGGTGCTGCTCCTGGACGAGCCCGCCGCGGGGACGAACCCGACGGAGAAGCTGGAGCTGGAGCACCTGATCCGCCGGATCAACACGGAACTGGGCGTGAGTGTGCTGCTCATCGAGCACGACATGCGCCTGGTGATGTCGGTGGCGGACCGGGTGATGGTCCTCAACTTCGGCAAGAAGATCGCCGAGGGCACCCCGAGCGAGGTCCAGCAGCACCCGGCCGTGATCGAGGCGTACCTGGGCACGTCGGCGGAGGACGCGGACGCGGTCCGCCACGCCATCGACGAACAGCGCGCGGCGGAGGACGAGTCGGAGGCCGAGTCCGGGAACGGGCCGGAGGACGCGCCGGAGGACGTCGCGGAGGACGCCCCGGCGTCGGACGACACGTCGGACGACGAGGCCTCGGGCGACGAGACGTCGGACGACGAGACGCCGGACAACGAGGCCTCGGACGACGAGACGTCGGACGACGACGCGTCGGGCGACGGTGAGTCGGATGCCGTGGCATCGGGCGACTCCGAGCCGGACGGTGACACCTCGGGCGACGACGAGGCCGACACCGACGCCGAAGAGGCCACCGACGCCGCCGAGTCGGAGCCCGAGGCCGAGGCCGAGGCGGACGCCGCCTCGGAGTCGGCCGAGGACGCCGGCGGCGACGCGGCCGACGAGGGCGGCGCCGGTGCCGAGGGCGCCGGGCGGAGCGACGACGAGGAGAGCAGCAAGTGAGCACGACGACAGCGCTGCGCAAGGACTCCGGCGACGGCGGGGCTCCGACGGAGACGTTGCTCGAACTGAAGGGCCTGCACGTGTTCTACGGCGCCATCGAGGCGCTGAAGGGCATCGACCTGACCGTCGGTACGGGCGAGATCGTGGCCCTGCTGGGCGGCAACGGCGCCGGCAAGACGACGACGCTGCGGACGATCTCCGGCATGCTCCAGCCCCGTGAGGGCGAGGTGCTGCTGCGCGGTGAGCGCATCGACGGCATCAAGTCGCACGAGCTGGTGCGGTTCGGGATCGGCCATGTGCCCGAGGGCCGACGGGTCTTCGCGACGATGACGGTCCTGGAGAACCTGGAGATGGGCGCCTACAAGTTCACCTCGGTGGACTCGGGCGACCTGGACCGGGTGTTCACCCTTTTCCCGCGGCTCGCCGAGCGGCGGTCGCAGCAGGCGGGCACCCTGTCCGGCGGCGAGCAGCAGATGCTGGCCATCGGCCGCGCCCTGATGGGCCGGCCGGAGCTGCTGCTGCTGGACGAGCCCTCGATGGGTCTGGCCCCGCTGATCGTGCAGCAGATCTTCGAGATCATCCAGGAGATCAACGACCAGGGCACCACCGTGCTGCTCGTCGAGCAGAACGCGACGCAGGCCCTGGGCCTCGCCAACCGCGGCTACGTCCTGGAGACCGGCTCGGTGGCCATGTCCGGTGCCGCGGACGAGCTGCTGGCCGACACCCGGATCCGGGCGGCGTACCTCGGTGAGGGCGCGGCCTGACCGACTCCGTGAGCCGGCGCCGGGCGTTCCCCTTCGGGGGCGCCCGGCGCCGTGCTGTGCGCGGTGGCGGTCAGCCGGCCGTGGCGGCGGTGCCGGTGACGCCGGCCGCCGGGACGTTGTCCGCGTCCTTCGCGGTGACCTCGCGGAGCATGCAGGTCAGCCGGGCCGTGCAGACCCGCTTGTCCTGCTCGTCGGTGATGACGATCTCGTACGTCGCCGTCGAGCGGCCCCGGTGCACGGGCGTGGCCACCCCGGTGACGAGGCCGGAGCGCACGCCGCGGTGGTGGGTGCAGTTGAGGTCGACGCCGACGGCGATCTTCCGGGAGCCGCCGTGCAGCATGGAGCCGACCGAGCCCAGGGTCTCGGCGAGCACGGCCGACGCGCCGCCGTGCAGGAGGCCGTACGGCTGGGTGTTGCCCTCGACGGGCATGACGCCGACGACGCGGTCCGCCGACGCCTCCAGGATCTGGACGCCCATGCGGTTGCCGAGGTGACCGGCGGAGAAGAGGGCGGGCAGGTCGACGCCGAGCGCGGCGTACTCGTCGATGACCTCCTGCGGGAACTTCACTTCTGTCTGCTCGCCCATGGGGCCCGGCTCCGTTCGTCGTCGTACGGTTGCGTGCTGCTCCTGCCTGAGCGAACGCTTAGGCGGTCGGTGATTGTTCCAGACGCACGATCACCGACTTGCTGGCGGGGGTGTTGCTGATGTCCGCCGTGGAGTCCAGGGGCACGAGGACGTTGGTCTCGGGGTAGTAGGCCGCGGCGCAGCCCCGCGCGGTGGGGTAGTGGACGACGCGGAAGCCGGGCGCCCGCCGCTCGCTGCCGTCGGTCCACTCGCTGACGAGATCGGCGTACGCGCCGTCGGCGAGGCCCAGCTCCCGGGCGTCCTCGGGGTGGACGAGGACGACGCGGCGCCCGTTCCTGATGCCGCGGTAGCGGTCGTCGAGGCCGTAGATGGTGGTGTTGTACTGGTCGTGGGAGCGCAGCGTCTGCAGCAGCAGCCGCCCCTCGGGCACCCTGGGGTACTCCACGGGCGCGGCCGTGAAGTTGGCCTTGCCGGTGGCCGTGGGGAAGCGCCGCTCGTCGCGCGGGCCGTGGGGCAGCGCGAAGCCGCCGGGGCGGGCGATGCGGCTGTTGAAGTCCTCGAAGCCGGGCACCACGCGCGCGATGCGGTCGCGGATCGTGCCGTAGTCCCGCTCGAACTCCTCCCACGGCGTCGTGGACGCGGCGCCGAGCACGGCGCGGGCCATCCGCGCCACGATGGCCGGCTCGGACAGCAGGTGCGGGCCGGCCGGCGCCAGGTTGCCGCGGGAGGCGTGGACGAGGCCCATGGAGTCCTCGACGGTGACGAACTGCTTGCCGCTCGCCTGGACGTCCTTGTCGGTGCGGCCCAGTGTGGGCAGGATCAGCGCGCGCGTGCCCGTGACGACGTGCGACCGGTTGAGCTTGGTCGAGACGTGGACGGTCAGGCGGGCGCGGCGCATCGCGGCCTCGGTGACCTCCGTGTCCGGGGTCGCGCCGACGAAGTTGCCGCCCATGGCGAAGAAGACCTTCGCCTCCCCGTCGCGCAGGGCCTTGATCGCCCGCACCACGTCGTAGCCGTGGTGCCGCGGCGAGGTGATGCCGAACTCCTTGTCGAGGGCGTCGAGGAAGGCGGGGGCGGGCCGCTCGAAGATGCCCATCGTCCGGTCGCCCTGGACGTTGGAGTGACCCCGCACGGGGCAGACGCCGGCGCCGGGACGCCCGACGTTGCCCCGCAGCAGGAGGAAGTTGACCACTTCGCGGATGGTGGGCACGGAGTGCTTGTGCTGGGTGAGGCCCATGGCCCAGCAGACGATGGTGCGCCGCGAGGCGAGGACCATGCGCAGGGCGCGCTCGATCTCGTCGCGGGACAGGCCGGTGGCGGCCAGCGTCTCGTCCCAGTCGGCGGTGCGCGCGGCGGCGGCGAACTCCTCGAAGCCGTGCGTGTGGGTGCGGACGAACTCCTCGTCGACCGCGCCGTCCGTCTCCAGGATCAGCTTGTTGAGGAGGCGGAAGAGCGCCTGGTCGCCGCCGATGCGGATCTGGAGGAACAGGTCCGTCAGGGCCGTCCCCTTGAGCATGCCCATCGGGGTCTGCGGGTTCTTGAACCGCTCCAGGCCCGCCTCGGGGAGCGGGTTGATCGAGAGGATCTTCGCGCCGGCGGCCTTGGCCTTCTCCAGCGCGGACAGCATGCGCGGGTGGTTCGTGCCCGGGTTCTGCCCGGCGACGACGATCAGGTCCGCCCGGTGCAGGTCGTCGAGGGAGACGCTGCCCTTGCCGACGCCGAGGGTCTCGGTCAGCGCCGAGCCCGACGACTCGTGGCACATGTTGGAGCAGTCCGGCAGATTGTTGGTACCGAACTCGCGGGCGAACAGCTGGAGCAGGAACGCCGCCTCGTTGCTGGTGCGGCCCGAGGTGTAGAAGACGGCCTCGTCGGGCGAGCCGAGCGAGGTCAGCTCCTCCGCGATGATCGCGAAGGCCCGCTCCCAGGTGACCGGCTCGTACCGCTCGGCGCCCTCCGACAGGTACATGGGCTCGGTGATACGGCCCTGCTGGCCCAGCCAGTACCCGCTGCGGGTCGCGAGGTCCGCGACCGGGTGGGCGGCGAAGAACCCGGGCGTGACCCGGCGCAGCGTCGCCTCCTCGGCGACGGCCTTCGCCCCGTTCTCGCAGAACTCGGCGACGTGCCGCTTGTCGCCCTCGGGCCAGGCGCAGCCCGGACAGTCGAAGCCGTCCTTCTGGTTGACCTTGAGCAGCGTGCGCGCCGTGCGGACCGCGCCCATCTGCTGGTGGGAGACGCGCAGCGTGTGGGCGACGGCGGGCAGGCCCGCGGCGGCGTGCTGGACGCCGGTCACCTGCGGTGCGTCCTGGACCGGATCGCCTGCGGGCGGCTTGCTGACCATCGCGCTCTCCCTCGAGTCGCTGCTGTGCGTACGTCTCCGATCCTGTCACGCGGCTCGGACATCGCGTGACGCCCGTCCCTGGTTGTCAGTGGGGCGTGGCAGGATCGTGTGCGTGGCTGAGACAGCATCGAAGAAGACCGCACAAGACCGTCCCCGCCTGCTCCTCATGGACGGGCACTCCCTGGCGTACCGGGCGTTCTTCGCGCTGCCCGCGGAGAACTTCACGACGTCGAGCGGCCAGACGACCAACGCCATCTACGGCTTCGCGTCGATGCTGGCGAACACGCTCCGTGACGAGGTGCCCACGCATTTCGCGGTGGCCTTCGACGTCTCGCGCAAGACCTGGCGCTCCCAGGACTTCCCGGAGTACAAGGCGAACCGCTCGTCGACGCCCGACGAGTTCAAGGGGCAGGTCGAGCTGATCGGCGAGCTGCTCGACACCATGAACGCCGTCCGCTTCGCGGTCGACGGGTACGAGGCGGACGACATCATCGCCACGCTCGCCACCCAGGCCGAGGCCGCGGGCTTCGAGGTCCTGATCGTCACCGGCGACCGCGACTCCTTCCAGCTGGTCTCCGACCACGTCACGGTGCTCTACCCGACGAAGGGCGTCTCCGAGCTGACCCGGTTCACACCGGAGAAGGTCCAGGAGAAGTACGGTCTGTCGCCGAGCCAGTACCCGGACTTCGCCGCGCTGCGCGGCGACCCGTCGGACAACCTGCCGGGCATCCCGGGCGTCGGCGAGAAGACGGCCACGAAGTGGATCAACCAGTTCGGCTCGTTCGCGGAGCTGGTCGCCCGGGCCGACGAGGTCAAGGGCAAGGTCGGCCAGGCGCTGCGCGACCACCTGGAGTCCGTGAAGCTCAACCGGCACCTGACCGAGCTGGTCCGGGACGTCGAGCTGCCGAGGACGGTGGCCGAGCTGGAGCGCGCCCCGTACGACAGGACCGCCCTGAAGGGCTTCCTGGAGGTCCTGGAGATCCGCAACCCGTCCCTGCGCGACCGCCTGCTCGCGGTGGACCCGGGCGCGGCCGAGGAGGAGGCGCCGGCGCCGGCCGCCGGCGTCGAGCTGGACGGCACCGTGCTGGGCCGCGGCGAGCTGGCGCCCTGGCTGGAGCGGCACGGCGGTCAGCCGCTGGGCCTGGCCACGGTCGACTCGTGGGCGCTCGGCGTCGGCAACGTGAGCGAGATCGCCCTCGCGGCGGCCGACGGCGCGGCGGCCTGGTTCGAGCCGTCCGAGCTGGACGAGGCCGACGAGCGGGCGTTCGCCGCCTGGATCGCCGACCCGCAGCGGCCGAAGGTGCTGCACAACGCCAAGGCCGCCATGCGTGTGTTCCCCGAGCACGGCTGGACCGTCGCGGGCGTCACCATGGACACCGCCCTCGCGGCGTACCTGGTGAAGCCCGGCCGCCGCTCCTTCGCGCTGGACGCGCTGTCCGTCGAGTACCTGGGGCGGGAGCTGGCCCCGGCGTCCGCCGCGGACGGCCAGTTGGCGTTCGGCGCGGACGACACGGCCGCCGCCGACGCGCTGATGGCCGAGGCGCGCGCGGTCCTCGACCTGGGCGACGCCTTCGCGGGCCGCCTGGAGGAGGTCGGGGCGGCCCGGCTGCTGCACGAGGTGGAGCTGCCCACGTCCGAGCTGCTGGCCCGGATGGAGCGGCACGGCATCGCCGCCGACCGCCCGCACCTGGAGGCGATGGAGCAGCAGTTCGCCGGCGCGGTGCAGCAGGCCGTGAAGGAGGCGCACGCCTCCGTCGGCCACGAGTTCAACCTCGGCTCGCCCAAGCAGCTCCAGGAGGTCCTCTTCGGCGAGCTGAACCTGCCGAAGACCAAGAAGACCAAGACGGGCTACACCACGGACGCGGACGCGCTGGCGTGGCTGGCGGCGCAGACCGAGCACGAGCTGCCGGTGATCATGCTGCGCCATCGGGAGCAGGCCAAGCTGCGGGTCACAGTCGAGGGCCTGATCAAGACCGTCGCGGGCGACGGCCGGATCCACACCACCTTCAACCAGACGGTGGCGGCGACCGGCCGGCTCTCCTCCACCGACCCGAACCTGCAGAACATCCCGGTCCGTACGGACGAGGGCCGGGCCATCCGCCGCGGCTTCGTGGTCGGCGAGGGCTTCGACGCGCTCATGACGGCCGACTACAGCCAGATCGAGCTGCGCGTCATGGCGCACCTGTCGGAGGACGAGGGCCTGATCGAGGCGTTCGCCTCGGGCGAGGACCTGCACACGACGGTCGCCTCGCAGGTGTTCGGCGTCGACAAGACGGCGGTCGACGCCGAGATGCGCCGCAAGATCAAGGCGATGTCGTACGGCCTGGCGTACGGCCTGTCGGCGTTCGGCCTGTCGCAGCAGCTGAACATCGAGGCGGCCGAGGCCCGGGCCCTGATGGACACCTACTTCGAGCGGTTCGGCGGGGTGCGGGACTATCTGCGCCGCGTCGTCGACGAGGCCCGCGCCACGGGCTACACGGAGACGATGCTGGGCCGCCGCCGCTACCTGCCGGACCTCAACAGCGACAACCGGCAGCGGCGCGAGATGGCCGAGCGGATGGCGCTCAACGCCCCGATCCAGGGCACGGCCGCCGACATCGTGAAGGTCGCCATGCTCAACGTGGACCGCGCCCTGAGGGACGCGGACCTGTCCTCGCGGATGCTGCTCCAGGTCCACGACGAAATCGTGCTGGAGCTGGCCCCCGGAGAGCGGGAGCGGGTCGAGGAGATCGTCCGGCGCGAGATGTCGAAGGCCGTGGAGCTGCGTGCCCCGCTCGACGTGTCGGTCGGCGTCGGCCCGGACTGGGAGTCGGCCGCGCACTGACGCGGCCGGGGGAGCGGCGCGCCCGTACGGGTGCGCCGCTCCTGCCGTACGCGCCACCGGCACCCGGCCGTACGCGTCGCCGTGACCCGGCCGTGCGGAGGCGGGCCGTGCGGTGGCAGGCCAACACCGGCCCGGCTCCGCGCCGGCCTCAGATCCGGGCCGTCAGGCCGGTGCGCAGCCGCATGCCCGCGCCGTAGAGGACGAGGCCCACGGCGAGGCCCGCGCCCGCGCCGAAGCACGCCGTCGGGATGATGTCCAGGGGCGTGTCGATCCGGCCCCAGTACGCGTACCAGCGCAGGCACCGATGAGCCGCGCCGACCGCCACGCATCCCGCGAGCAGCCCGCCCGCGAGCCACCTGCCCCGCCGCGTCAGCCCGGCCACCGGGCCGGGCGCGTCGGCCGGGACGCGGCGCAGCGCCCCGTACCCGAACCAGGCGAGCACGACCAGCGCCAGCGCCGAACCGCCGTACTGCGCGTACAGATACCCGGGCAGCCCGGCGAACTGCTCGGACAGCACCGGCAGCACCCGCGTCCCCCAGCGGTCCGGATGCGTGAACAGGTCCCACACCACATGCGTGGCGGCGCCGATGACCGCCGAGACGTAGAACCAGGCCGCGAGCGCCACCGGGCTCCGCCCCTGCCACGGCCTGCCCCGCAGCACCGTGTACAGCCGCCCGCGCCGGCGCTCCGGAAGCAGCGCCAGCAGCGGCTCACGGACCATCAGCCACACGGCGACCAGCACCGCCGTGACGGCCACGTCGACGGTGAACACGCCCCACAGGCCGTGCGTGACCTCGCCGAAGGCCATGGCGCCCGGAATCACACTGTCGGCGAAATAGGTCATATCGGGTGAGAACGAGCCCATGACGAGGGCGGAGGCGACCAGAGGCCCGCGTGCGGCCCCGGAACGCCGGATCCCCGGCAGGACGGCGGCGGCATGGCTCAAAGTGAATGGCATGAAAGGCGGCCCCCGAAGAAAACAGTGCACAGCGGTCGTTGGTTGACAGTCTTGATCAGTATGCGGCCGACATGTGACAGCGTCAGGGCATGAATTCGCGGGGACGGGACGTGACGAAACCGTGAAAACCGGTCAGGAGTCGCTGTCGTGGGGCCCCGAGTTGACGTAGGGTCGCGTGAGTCCACGCGCAGGGGAGCGAAGGACAGTCGTCATCTGGCGCCGACGGGCGCCACCGGGGAGGGACAGACGTATGGCAGCGCATCTCGGCCGTCGGTTGCGCAAGGGAGCCACCACGACCGCGGTGGCTGCAGCCGCGGTGGCGGCGCTCTCCGCCTCGCAGGCGCCGGGCGCGACCCCGCTCGCCGGTGACCAGCCGACCGCCGACGCGACGCCGCCGACCTCCTCCGGCACCACGGCGACCGGCGACTCGCCGTACTACACCGACCTGCCGCCGCTCAACAGCCCCAACCCGCCCTCGGGTTCGGCCGACGAGCCCGTCGTGACCGGCCCGGCCGAAGCGGGCATACCCGCGACCGTGCTCGCTGCCTACAAGCAGGCCGAGCAGCACCTGAAGGGCGCCAAGCCCGGCTGCAACCTGCCCTGGCAGCTGCTCGCCGGCATCGGCAAGGTCGAGTCCGGCCAGGCCCGCGGCGGCCGCGTCGACGCCAACGGCACCACCGTCTCGCCGATCCTCGGCCCGGTCCTCAACGGTGTCGGCTTCGCCAACATCTCCGACACGGACGGCGGCGCGTACGACGGCGACAGCCGCTACGACCGCGCCGTCGGACCCATGCAGTTCATCCCCTCCACCTGGGCCGACTGGGGCCAGGACGCCAACGGCGACGGCCGCAAGGACCCCAACAACATCTACGACGCCGCCCAGGCGGCCGGCATGTACCTGTGCGCCAACAACCGCGACCTCGCGGTCAAGGCGGACCTCGACCGGGCGATCCTCAGCTACAACCAGTCGCACGAGTACCTGCGTACGGTCCTGTCCTGGTTCGAGTTCTACAAGCGCGGCACCCACCAGGTCCCCGACGGCTCGGGCGTCCTGCCCACCGACCGCAGCGACAACGGCACCGGCGCCACGCCCACCCCGACGCCCGGCCCCACGGGCAGGACGCCGGTGACGACGCCCACGCCCAAGCCGACGCCCTCCAAGCCGGGCGTGACCCCGTCGCCGAAGCCCACGCCGACCCCGACCCCGACCCCCAAGCCGACCCCGACCCCGACGCCGACGCCCACCCCGTCGCCCGAGCAGAGGGTCGACCGCCTGGAGGAGTACGGCAGCAGCACGCTCACGACTACGGCGGGCGGCCAGTTCGCCGACCGCCCGTCGGTCGTCGCGCGCAACGACTGGGGTGTCGCGGTCTCCGGCGCGGTCATCAAGTTCGAGATCATCGGCGACACCGACGCCCGCTTCCCCGCCGGGCTGACCCACGTCCAGGTCACCACCGACGCGAACGGCCGGGCCACCGCACCGGTGATCCGGGCGGGCGAGCGGACCGGGCAGTTCACCGTGCGCGCCACGGTCTCCACGCGCGACCTGCCCGGCGTCCTGTGGACGGGCACCGTCACGCCCCGCCAGGCCGACACCCTCACCAGGACCGGTGACGGCGCCGAGCCGACCGCGGCCCCCGAGGGCGAGTTCGCCCAGCAGGTCGGCGTGAGGGCCACGCACCAGGGTGCCGTCGCCTCCGGTGTCGCCGTGACCGCGACCATGGTCACCGAGGGGCCCGACGGCCCCCAGGAGAACACCAAGGGCCCGTACTTCAAGGACGCCCAGGGCAACCCCGTCCGCACCCTCACCGGCCTGAGGACCGACGCCGACGGCGTGCTCGTGCTGCCGAAGATGTACGCGGACGGCCAGACCGGCACGTTCCTCCTCCGGCTCACCGCCGAGGGCGGGGCCGTCCTCACGGTCCAGCTCAAGGTCGGCTGACCCGGCGCGGCCCGGTGCGGCCCGGCCCGGCGTGCCGGGTCGCGGGCCGCACCCCGCACACCCTCACGTCGCACACCGCCCGCCGCGGTGTGCGACGTGTTCTCATCTCACGGCCGTCTTGCTACGGTGCGCGATCTGATGACCCATCAGATCATCCGTCGGAGGCCGAACCATGCGCGTCCTCGCAGCCGTCGCCGCCGGGCTGGCACCCGTCCTCCTCCTGATGCTGCTGCTCGCCGTGGCCGACCCCGTACCCGAGGGCGAGACGTCCCCCGAGCCGCTCCTCACCACCGTCCCCTCCGCTCCGTCGGCGCCCTCCGCCCTCTCGGCGCCGAGGACCTAGGGGCCGGCCGTGCGCCGCCGCGCCGGGCTCGTCGCCCTCGCCCTCGCCGTCCTCTGCGCCGCCCTGGCGCCCACCCTGCGCTGGTACGCCTTTCCGCGCCTCGCCCGCGTCCCCGCGGGCCAGTACCAGGAGATGGTCCTGGAGGCCCGGCCGGCCACGCTCCTCAAGTACGACACCATGCGGGCCGAACAGGTCGAGAAGGTCACCATCGTCCAGACCCTCAAGGGCAACGTGGAGGAGTCCGCCCGCATCGAACGCGACGCCGGCCGCCAGGTCGTCGTCTGGGACGCCCTCTCCCATGTCATCGGCCCCGACGGCGCGATGGTCTCCCAGATCCCCGAGCGCTACGTCTTCGACGCCCACACCCAGGACCCGGTCCACGCCACCGGCGAGAGCGTCGACGGCGACCCCGTGCGCCGCACCGGCATCGAATTCAAGTGGCCGTTCCTCACGGAGAAGCGGGACTACCAGTACTTCGATCCCCAGACCCGCACGTCGGCCCCCATCCACTACAAGGGCACCCGCACCTTCCGCGGCCTGGAGGTCTACTACTTCGAGCAGACCGTTCCGTGGACCAAGGTGCCGTACCCCAAGCGCATGCCCCTGCCCGGCATCGACGCGACCACCCTGGAACAGCAGACCGGCACCACCCGCTGGTACACCACGAAGCGGATGTTCTGGGTCGAACCCGTCACCGGCGCGCCCGTCAACGGCGAGGAGATCCACCGCGAGGAGCTGCGCGGCGGGAGCCTGCTCGGCGGCCGCCCGAAGGTCACCGCCTTCGCCGGGCACGTGAAGATGCGCGAGGACTACCTCGCCCACACGGTCGCCCTCGTGGCGGCCAACCGCACGAAGGTGCTCTTCCTCGTCTCGTACGCCCCGTGGACCGCCGTGGCCCTCGCGGCCGCGTTCTTCACCCTGGCGCTGTGGCTGGAGGCCCGCGGCAGAAGAACGGGCGACCGCGGCGACAGGGGACGGGGCGGCCGCCGCGGCAGCGGGAAGCCCGGTGCCCGCCGCGGCAGTCGAAGCCCCGGCGGTGCCCGCCGCGACGGCGACGGCGACCGCGACGGCCGGGAACACCTCCCCTGAACGGCGGCGAGCCTCAGCGGCGGGCGTTCGTCCGGCGCGTGGGTTCCGCCGTGGACGGGTCCTCCGGCCACGGGTGCTTCGGGTACCGGCCGCGCAGCTCCGCCCGTACGGCCCGGTAGCCGTCGCGCCAGAACGACGCCAGGTCCGCCGTGACGGCCGCGGGGCGCCCGGCCGGCGACAGCAGGTGCACCAGCACCGGGACGCCCGCGACCCGCGGCGTCTCCGTGAGCCCGAACAGCTCCTGCAGCTTCACCGCGAGCACCGGCTGCTCCCCTTCGTACGCGATCCGGACGCGCGACCCGCTCGGCACCTCCAGCCGCTCGGGCGCCAGCTCGTCCAGCCGGGCCGCGTCGCCGCTCGCCCAGGGCAGCAGCCGCCGCAGGGCGTCCCCGGCGTCGACCCGCTCCAGGTCGGCCCGCCGCCGCGCACGCGACAACTCGGGCTCCAGCCACTCGTCGACACGCTCCAGCAGCGCCTCGTCCGCGACGCCGGGCCACGGCGCGCCGAGCGTCCGGTGCAGGAACGCCAGCCGCGCCCGCAGCCCGGCCGCCTCCGGCGACCAGCGCAGCAGCCCCAGCCCCTCGCGCCGCAGTCCGTCGAGCAGCGCCTCGCGTACGAGCCCGGGGTCGGCGTCCCGCAACGGCCGGACGGCCAGTTCGACGGCGCCCAGCCGCTCCACGGACCGCGCCACGACGTCACCGTCCGCCCAGCGGACCTCCTCGCCCGCGACCAGCAGATGACCGGCGGCCTCCCGCGCCACGTCCTCGTCGCACACGGCGGCCAGCCGCACCCGCGCCGAGGCCGCCCCGGCCGGCCGGTCCGCCACCGCGACGGCCAGCCACGCGGCGGATCGCAGCCCGGACCCGTCGGCCGTCTCGGCACCGGTCCCCGACGCCATCAGAAACGCACCCCCACCCCGCGCCCGCGCCACCCGCTCGGGAAACGCCAGCGCAGCGACAACCCCAGCGGCCACGTCATCCCCCACCCGCACACCAAGCCGCCCGGCCTCGACACCGCCACCTGCACCGACCGCGGCGCCCGCCCCCAGCCCGGCACGCCCACCGGCCCCGACACCGCCTCCGGCACCGGCACCGGCCTCATGCCCTCCGGCCCCGACACCGCCTCCGGCACCGGCGCCCGCACCGGCCCCGGCCTCATGCCCACCGGCCCCCACACCGCCACCCGCACCGACCAGAGCGCCCGCACCGGCTCCGGCCCCATGCCCACCGGCCCCGACACCGCCGGCCCCACCGGCTCCGGCACCCCTGCCGGTCCCGCCCGCCGCCGGACCCGCCGCCTCCAGCTGGGCCGTGAGTCGCCGTACCTCCGTGCGCCATCTCGACCCGTACGCGTCGCCGCCCCGGCGGGCCGTGCGCCACGCCGCGGCCAGGTCGTCGCCGTACTCGCGCGGTGGCTCCTCGCCGAGCAGGGCCACGAGTTCCGCTGCCCGCCGCGGACCGACGAGCGGTGCGCCGTCCAGCAGCGCCCGCGCCAGCCGCGGGTGGACGCCCAGGCGGGACATACGCGTACCGCGCTCCGTCACGCGCCCCGCCGCGTCGACCGCGCCGATCGCCGTCAGCACCGACCGCGCCGCCGCCATCGCGCCCGCCGGAGGCGGATCGAGCAGCGCGAGCCCCGACGCGTCGGGATCGCCCCACACCGCGGCCTGCAGCGCGAACGCCGCCAGGTCCGCCACCCGGATCTCCGGCGACGGGAACGCGGGCAGCCGCCCGTCCTCCGCCTCCGACCAGCACCGGTACACCACACCGGGCGCCTCGCGCCCCGCACGCCCCGCCCGTTGCCGGGCCGACGCCCGCGAGGCCCGTACGGTCGTCAGACCGCTCAGCCCCCGCGCATGATCGACGCGCGGCTCGCGCGCCAGGCCCGAATCGACCACGACCCGTACGCCCGGCACGGTCAGCGACGACTCGGCCACCGCCGTGGCCAGCACCACCCGGCGGCCACGCCCCGGCGAGAGGACCTCCTCCTGCACCGCGGCCGGCGCCCGCCCGTGCACCTGGAGCACCTCGGCATCGACACCGCCGAGCAGCCCCGCGACCCGGGCGATCTCCCCGACGCCGGGCAGGAAGCACAGCACGTCCCCGGCACGCTCCGCGAGCGCCCGCCGCACCACCGCCGCCACGTGCGCCAACAGCGCCGGGTCCACCCGCATCCCGTGCGGCGGCCGCACCGGCGCCGCCGGGGGAGCCCACACCACGTCCACCGGATGCGCCGTGCCCGCCGCCTCGACCACGGGCGCACCGCCCAGCAGCCGCGCCCACCCCTCGGCGTCCGTCGTCGCCGACGCCGCCACGAGCCGCAGCTCCGGCCGCAGCGCAGCCCGTACGTCCAGCAGGAACGCGGCGACCGTGTCCGCGTCCAGATGCCGCTCGTGGCACTCGTCGAGGATCACCACGTCGACCCCGGCCAGCTCCTGATCGCGCTGGAGCCGCTGCAGCAGCACACCCGTCGTGACCACCTCGACGACGGTGTCCCGCGACACCACCCGCTCGCCGCGGACCGTGAACCCGACCCGGCCGCCCACCTTCTCGCCCAGCAGCCACGCCATCCGCCGGGCCGCCGCCCGCGCGGCGATCCGCCGCGGCTCGGCCACCACGACCCGGGCGCCCCGCGCCGCCAGCTCCAGCGGCACGAGCGTCGTCTTGCCGGTGCCCGGCGGCGCGCACAGCACGGCCGCGCCGTGCTCGTCGAGCGCGCGCTCCAGCGCGGGCAGGGCATCACGTACGGGAAGCCGCTCCCGTTCCCCCTCACGGATCACGTCGACCGGACCTCAGTCCCGCACGCACACGAAGATCGCCGTACCGGGGATGAGGTTGCCGCGCAGCGGCGACCAGCCGCCCCACTCCTGGCTGTTCCAGCCGGGCCACTCCGGCTCGACCAGGTCGACCAGCCGGAAACCGGCCGCGACCACGTCCCGCACCCGGTCGCCCAGCGTGCGGTGGTGTTCCACGTACACCGCGCGCCCCCGCTCGTCCTGCTCCACGTACGGCGTGCGGTCGAAGTACGAGGCCGCCACGGACAGCCCCTCCGGCCCCGGCTCGTCGGGGAAGGCCCAGCGGATCGGGTGCGTCACGGAGAAGACCCAGCGGCCGCCCGGCCGCAGCACCCGCCGCACCTCACGGAACACCCGCACCGGATCGGCCACGAACGGCACCGCCCCGTACGCGGAGCACGCCAGGTCGAAGGAGCCGTCCCGGAACGGCAGCGCCCCCGCGTCCGCCTCCACCGGCGCGACCCCGTCGCAGCCGATGCGCAGGGCGTGCTGGAGCTGGCGGTGGGACAGGTCCAGCGCGACGGGCCTCGCCCCCTGGGCGGCCAGCCAGCGCGAGCACTGGGCGGCGCCGGCGCCGATCTCCAGGACGTCGAGCCCCTTCAGCGACCCGGCGGGGCCCAGCAGCCCGGCGTCCGCCTCGTCCAGCCCCTCGGGTCCCCAGACGAACCGGTCGTCCCCGAGGAACGCGCCGTGGTCGTTCTGGTACTCGTCGGCGTTCCGGTCCCACCAGCCGCGGCTGGCCCTGCTGCTCTCCGCGTCCCCCGCGTCACGGCGAGTCGCTTCCGGTTCGTGGTCTTGGATCATCTCGCCCGTCGTTGTAGTTTGCGCACTGCACACGAGCGACGCGTGCGCGACGCGTGCGCGGTGTGTCACGTGCGGTGTACGGCGTGTGCCGGCGTACACGGCGTGTCCCGGCGCGGCGGGTCCACCGTGGCCTGCGCCAAGCTTAGTTGTGCCGGGTATGCGCGGATCCGCCCCGGGTGGGCGCCTTCGCGCATTGACCCTGTCCGGCGGCCCCCGTATGCTAAAGGTTGCGCTGCGGGCCTGCGCGCCTCAGACGGAGCAGGCCGCGCTCGCATCTGTTGTATGTCCCCTCGGTTGTCGAGGCGCCACTCGGGTTCCTGAGATCGGCGCTTCCTAGGCTGTCCGGCTTCTGCAGCTGCGATACGGGCTCTCGGCGTAGCAGTACCTACGACTTCAATGTCCGTACCGGAGCCCTTTCCCACATGACGAGCAGCACCGAGACCACCGCCACCACCCCGCAGGTTGCGGTCAACGACATCGGTAACGAGGAAGCCTTCCTCGCCGCGATCGACGAGACGATCAAGTACTTCAACGACGGCGACATCGTCGACGGCGTCATCGTGAAGGTCGACCGGGACGAGGTCCTGCTCGACATCGGTTACAAGACCGAAGGTGTCATCCCGAGCCGCGAGCTCTCGATCAAGCACGACGTCGACCCGAACGAGGTCGTCAAGGTCGGCGACGAGATCGAGGCCCTGGTTCTCCAGAAGGAGGACAAGGAAGGCCGCCTGATCCTCTCGAAGAAGCGCGCCCAGTACGAGCGTGCCTGGGGCACCATCGAGAAGATCAAGGAAGAGGACGGCATCGTCACCGGTACCGTCATCGAGGTCGTCAAGGGTGGTCTCATCCTCGACATCGGCCTCCGTGGCTTCCTGCCGGCCTCCCTCGTCGAGATGCGCCGTGTCCGCGACCTCCAGCCGTACGTCGGCAAGGAGCTCGAGGCCAAGATCATCGAGCTGGACAAGAACCGCAACAACGTGGTCCTGTCCCGCCGTGCCTGGCTCGAGCAGACCCAGTCCGAGGTCCGCCAGACGTTCCTCACCACCCTGCAGAAGGGTCAGGTCCGCTCCGGCGTCGTGTCCTCGATCGTCAACTTCGGTGCCTTCGTGGACCTGGGTGGCGTCGACGGTCTGGTTCACGTCTCCGAGCTGTCCTGGAAGCACATCGACCACCCGTCCGAGGTCGTCGAGGTCGGCCAGGAGGTCACCGTCGAGGTTCTCGACGTGGACATGGACCGCGAGCGTGTCTCCCTGTCGCTGAAGGCGACGCAGGAGGACCCGTGGCAGCAGTTCGCCCGTACGCACCAGATCGGTCAGGTCGTCCCGGGTAAGGTCACCAAGCTGGTTCCGTTCGGTGCGTTCGTCCGCGTGGACGAGGGCATCGAGGGTCTGGTCCACATCTCCGAGCTGGCCGAGCGCCACGTGGAGATCCCGGAGCAGGTCGTCCAGGTCAACGACGAGATCTTCGTCAAGGTCATCGACATCGACCTCGAGCGTCGTCGCATCAGCCTCTCGCTGAAGCAGGCCAACGAGTCCTTCGGTGCCGACCCGGCCTCGGTCGAGTTCGACCCGACCCTGTACGGCATGGCCGCGTCCTACGACGACCAGGGCAACTACATCTACCCCGAGGGCTTCGACCCGGAGACCAACGACTGGCTGCCGGGCTACGAGGCCCAGCGCGAGGCGTGGGAGACCCAGTACGCCGAGGCGCAGCAGCGCTTCGAGCAGCACCAGGCCCAGGTCATCAAGTCCCGCGAGGCCGACGAGGCCGCCGCTGCCGAGGGTGGCGCCGCCGCTCCGGCCGCCGCGCCGACCGGTGGCTCCTACTCCTCGGAGTCGGACGACAACTCCGGCGCCCTGGCGTCGGACGAGGCGCTGGCCGCCCTCCGCGAGAAGCTGGCCGGCGGCCAGAGCTGAGGCTCTGCCCAGCCGCTAGCTCCTAGCCGGTAACACTGAGGCCCGTCCCGCGAGGGACGGGCCTCAGTGCTGTTCCGGCCGCTCTCCGCCTTCTTCCGTGGGGCGTCGCGCGTCAGCCCGTGACGGGTACGCCCGGCGTGACGAGGCCGCGGCCGCCCGTGTACGTGTTGTCGCTGTACACCGTCGTCCGGCAGGACGAGGAGTGGTGCGGGGCGTGGATCGCGTACCGGTTCGGGCCGGTCGCGCCCGTCAGGTCGGCGCGGTTGCCGCGGAAGACCGTGCCGCAGCCCCAGCCGCTCTGCTGGGTGTGGACCTCGAAGCCGTTGTTCAGGGTGGTGCGGCCCGTGTTGTTCTCGACGAGGACGTTGTTGCCTTTCACGTCCACCCAGGAATCGTCGTAGTGCGCGCCCGTCATGCCGCGTCCGTCGAAGGTGTTGCCGATGATCCGCGCGCCCTTCGTGCCCTCCTTGATGTCGATGCTCTCGCCGCCGACGTCCGGGCCGATGGTGTTGTTGAGGATCTGCACGTTGTCGCTGCGGTCGGAGAGCGTGTTCGCCGTCCCCACGTAGACGCCCTCGCCCATGCCGCGCCCGTCGTTCCCGGTGTCGTGGATCCGTGAGTTCTTGATGACGCCGTTGCTGCTGGAGTTGCGGAAGTGGACGCCCTCCATGTCCAGGCCGTGCACGGTGACGGAGTCGATCACCACGCCGTTCGCGGCGTCCGTCATGATCCCCTTCTGGCCGCCGGTGACGGTGATGCCGCGGACGGTCCAGTACGAGGCGCCGTTGAGGTGCAGGCCGTACCCGCCTCCCGCGGTCAGGACGGCGCGCGAGGAGCCCGTGAGGGTGATCCGCGCGGAGGAGGTGCCCGGAGTGGTCGCCTTGAAGTTGCCGGTGTACGTGCCGTCGGCGAGCCGGATGGTGTCACCGGGGCGTGCCGCGGAGAGGGCCGCCTTGAGCTGGGCCGTGGTGGAGACGTCGATGACGGCGGCCGTCCCGGCACCGGCCGTGGGGGCCGAACCGAGGACGAGGCCGGCGGCGAGGAGGGCGGGGAGCGCGGGGAGCAGCGTACGGGTGCGCATGTGGGGGATCCTTCCGTCGGTTCGCGTATGTGGACGCCGGGCGGATGTCTGAACGCGCGCGTTGCCCCGTGACGGTAGGGATGGGTAGTGGGCATGTCAAGGTCTGGACCAGAGGTGACCGCTTTCGTAGCGCCCCGTGGGAATGTCGGTGCCCTGTGCGACGTTCTTCCCAGGGAAAAGAGGAGGAGCGGTCATCGTGCTTGATCCGCAGGATTTGTACGCATGGGAGCCGAAGGGCCTGGCGGTCGCCGACATGGCGCTGGCGCAGGAGTCGTCCGGCCTGGTCATGCTCTATCACTTCGACGGATACATCGACGCGGGTGAGACCGGCGAGCAGATCGTCGAGAACCTGCTGGAGAGCCTGCCCCACCAGGTGGTGGCCCGCTTCGACCACGACCGGCTCGTCGACTACCGGGCGCGCCGGCCCCTGCTCACCTTCCGCCGCGACCGCTGGACCGGCTACGAGACGCCGGCCATCGAGCTGCGCATCGTCCAGGACGCCACCGGTGCGCCGTTCCTCCTGCTGTCCGGACCCGAACCGGACGTCGAATGGGAGCGGTTCGCCCTGGCCGTGCGGCAGATCGTCGAACGGCTCGGCGTGCGCTTGGCCGTCAACTTCCACGGCATCCCGATGGGCGTCCCGCACACCCGCCCCGTGGGCCTGACCCCGCACGGCAACCGTACGGACCTCATGCCGGGCCACCGCAGCCCGTTCGACGAGGCGCAGGTGCCGGGCAGCGCCGAGGCGCTCGTCGAGTACCGCCTGATGGAGGCCGGGCACGACGTGCTGGGTGTCGCCGCGCACGTCCCGCACTACGTCGCCCGCTCGGCCTACCCGGACGCGGCGCTCACGGCCCTGGAGGCCATCACGGCCGCCACCGGTCTCGTCCTGCCCGGCGTCGCGCACGGCCTGCGCACCGCCGCGCAGCGCACGCAGACGGAGATCGACCGCCAGATCGGCGAGGGCGACGAGGAGCTGGTCGCGCTCGTCCAGGGACTCGAGCACCAGTACGACGCGCTGGCCGGCGCCGAGACCCGCGGCAGCCTCGTCGCCGAGCCGGTCGACCTGCCGTCCGCCGACGAGCTGGGCCGCGAGTTCGAGCGGTTCCTCGCCGAGCGGGAGGGCGACGTCTAGCGCGCCGCGGGGCAGGGCATAGGCTTCCGCTCATGCTTACCGTGGGGCTGACCGGCGGCATCGGTGCCGGAAAGAGCGAGGTGTCGCGACTGCTCGTCTCGTACGGGGCGGTGCTCATCGACGCCGACAGGATCGCCCGCGAGGTCGTGGAGCCCGGCACGCCCGGGCTCGCGGCCGTCGTGGACGCGTTCGGGCCGGACATCCTGACGCCCGAGGGCACCCTCGACCGGCCCGGGCTCGGCTCCATCGTCTTCGCCGACCCCGAGCGCCTGGCCACCCTCAACGGGATCGTCCACCCGCTCGTCGGCGCCCGCTCCGCCGAGCTGCAGGCGGCCGCCGCACCCGACGCCGTGGTGGTCCACGACGTCCCGCTCCTCACCGAGAACGGGCTGGCGCCCCTCTATGACGTCGTCGTGGTCGTCGACGCGTCCCCCGAGACCCGGCTCGACCGGCTCGTACGCCTGCGGGGCATGTCCGAGTCCGAGGCCCGTGCCCGGATGGCCGCCCAGGCCACGCGCGAGCAGCGGCGGGCCGTCGCCGACTTCGTGATCGACAACGACGGCCCGCTGGAGGCGCTGGAACCCCAGGTCCGCAAGGTCTGGGAGGAGCTGGCCGCCCGCGCGGCCCGGCCCACACCCCCCGCACCCGACCCGGTCGGCCTCACCGACCCGCCCGCGACGCCGGAATAGGCCGGCCGCCCGGGATGTTGAACCCCCGCACCGAGGGGAAGGATGGCAGCGTGCCCGACAACAACCCGGAGACCCACGTCATCGACTACCGCGCGGCCGAGCAACTGCTCGCGGCGCGGGATCCGCGCGGGGCCGTCAAGCTGCTCGACTCGGTGATCGCGGCCCACCCCGAGAACACCGCCGCCCGCCTCCTGCGGGCGCGGGCCTTCTTCGCCGCCGCCCAACTCCGCCCGGCGGAACTGGAGTTCGAGCTGGTCCTGGAGCGCGAGCCGGACAACGCCTTCGCGCACTTCGGGCTCGCCCGCACCCTGGAGCGGGCCGGCCGCCACCAGCACGCCAAGCGGCACTTCCGGCTGGCCGCGGCCCTCGACCCGAAGCCCGAGTACCTGGAAGCCGCCCGCTTCGACACCTGATGCCTTGATGTCAGTGCCCCGTCGTAACGTGGTGTGCACGGATCGTCACGACGGAGGGGGTGGCAGACGCCGATGATCGGGTTCGTACGGAGGCACATCGCGGCCGGGCTGGTAGTGGGGGCCCTGGCGTATATGGCGCACGATCAGCGCCATGTCCACGGCCGCGACCAGGAGGAGCAGCCCGCACGCCAGCGCCCACCCCGCCCGGTCGGCGAACGCGAAGGCCGCCGTGCCGCCGGCCGCCCAGACCATCCCCCAGAGGCTCAGCCAGAACCGCAGTCGCAGCGCGCTGCGCGCGGTGATCGGTTCGTTGCCGGTGCGCATCGTCATCGCTCTCCTCGCGGGGCGGGTACCCCGCGGAGAGGCTCGATCCACGCGGTGGCGGGCGGGCATCTCCCGAGTCCCCCGGTGACCCGCAGGCATCGCCCGCTCCGCCCGCTGCCCCGCTCTTCCCGGAAGGGGCCGACGTGACGGCCGACGCACTCGCCGCCCTGCGCGCCGACGACCTGGCCGACGCGCTCCTCGACCTGGCCGTGCCCCACGAGGACGTGAACCCGCTCCTCGCGGTCCGCGAGCGGCTGCTGAACGACCCGGTCCTGCTGCCCCGGCTGGAGCGGGACGTGCGGAGCCTCGTCGACGGCATCGGACACGTCGGAAGCCGCCGCCGGGTGGAGCCCGTACCCCCCGGCGCCGACGCCGCCGAGCGCTACTTCCCGGTCCTCGTGTGCCTCGCCGCGCTTCCCGCCGTGCGGGCCTACCACCGGCGGCGTGCCGTGCCGGACGGGGTGTCCCGTCGGACCCTGGCCGACCTGGGACGGCACATGGCGCTCCACCGCAGGTCGCGGGGGAACGGCGGGCTGCGCCACCCCGGCTGGCTGCAGCTGCACTTCCGCGGCGAGCTGTACCAGCTGGGCCGGCTGCAGTTCCAGCGCGACCGGCTCCGCTCGCGCATCGGCACAGCCGTCGGCGCCGCCGGGCTGCCGTACAGGACCGGCGACCACTGCCTGAGCGTGCACATACCGGACTTCCTCGGCCCCCTCACCCCCGCCGCCTGCGACGCCTCGGTGGACCGCGCCAGAGCCTTCTTCGCACGGCACTTCCCCGAGGAGGAGTACGAGCTCGCCATCTGCGAGTCCTGGCTCCTGGACCCGCAGCTGCGCGGCCGCCTGCCGCGCGGGGCCAACGTCCTGCGGTTCCAGGACCGGTTCCGGCTCGCGTCCCGCGAGGACGGGGGCGGGGAACCGGGGCCGGGCGACGCGCGGGTGATCGAGTTCGTCTTCGGCGACCCGGGGCTGCGCCCTGCCGAACTGGCCCCGCGCACCACGCTGGAGCGGGCCGTGGTCGGCCATCTTCTGGCAGGGGGCCACTGGTACGAACGCGGCGGCTGGTTCACGCTCTGACGCATGGAACCCACCGCACCCGTCTGCACCACCCGGCACGGCGCCGTACGCGGCCGGCTCGCCACCGGCGGCGTGGCCGCCTTCCTCGGCATCCCGTACGCGGCGCCGCCCGTCGGCGCGCTGCGCTTCCGGCCGCCGGCCCCGCCGGAGCCGTGGACCGGCACCCGGGACGCGACCCGGTACGGGCCGACTCCGCCGAAGGCGCCGTACACCCCGCCGTTCGACACGCTCATCCCCGAGACCACCGTCCCCGGCGACGACTGCCTCAACCTCAACGTCTGGACGCCCTCCCCAGGACCCGGCGCCCGCCTGCCCGTCATGGTGTGGCTGCACGGCGGCGGCTTCACCAACGGATCGGCGTCGGCGTCCGCGTACGACGGCAGCGCCTTCGCCCGCGACGGCGTGGTCCTCGTGTCGCTCAACCACCGGCTCGGCGCCGACGGGTTCCTGCACCTGGACGGCGTCCCGGACAACCGCGGCCTGCTCGACCAGATCGCCGCCCTGGAGTGGGTCCGCGACAACATCGCGGCCTTCGGCGGCGACCCGGACCGGGTGACCGTCTTCGGCGAGTCCTCCGGCGCCATGTCGATCGGCGTGCTGCTCACCGAGCCACGCGCGCGTGGCCTGTTCCACCGGGCGATCCTCCAGAGCGGTGCCGCCCACACCTTCCTGACCCCCGGCCCGGCCCGCCGCATCACCGCCCACCTGGCCGGCGAGCTCGGCATCGCGCCCACCGCCGAGGCGTTCGCCGCCGTCCCGCTCGACCGCCTCCTCGCCGCCCAGACGGAGCTGCGCGCCGAGATCGTCACCCGGCCCGACCCCGCGCTGTGGGGCGAGGCCGCATTGAACGCCCTGCCGTTCGAGCCGGTGACCGACGGACTCGCGCTGCCCGGACCCGACTGCGGCGTCGGCCTGATGGCCGGCAGCAACCGCGAGGAGTACCGGCTGTTCCTCGTCCCCACCGGGCGGCTGGAACTCCTCCCCGAGACCAAGGTCGACGCGACGGCCCGCGCGTACGGGCTCGACCCGGCCAAGGCCGTCGAGGTCTACCGCGACGGCCGCCCCGGTGCCCTGCCCGGCGAGATCTTCGACGCCCTCGCGACGGACTGGTACTACCGGATCCCCGCCATCCGCCTCGCCGAGTCCGTCCCCGGCACGTACGTGTACGAGTTCGCCCACCGCTCGACGGCCTTCGGGGGCCGGCTGGGCGCCTGTCACGTGGGGGAGCTCGCCTATGTCTTCGACCGCCTCGACGACCCGGCGTACGCCCCGGTGATCGGCGACGACCCGCCCCGGTCCCTCGCGGACGCCATGCACGGCGCCTGGGTGTCCTTCGCGACGACCGGTTCCCCGGGCTGGGCCCCGTACGACACGGACACCCGCACCACGATGATCTTCAACACCACGGCCTGCGGCCCCGTGGACGACCCGCGCGCGGCGGAGCGGGCGCTGTGGGACGGGGTGCGGTAGGCGCACGGCAGAGCACTGGGGCAGGGGCGGGGCGGGCGGGGCCGCTCCAGAGCGGGCACCGGGGCCCTCGCCCGCGGGGCCGGAATGCGTTTCGGGCTGTTGTCAGACCCGACCCGTAAGGTCGATGACGCGGTGGCAGTGGGCCACGGCGGAGACGACAGGGAGGTGACGGCCGTGCGGACAGCCCGACCCGAAGCGCACCCGCTGCACGCCTGCGCCGCCGTCTTCCTGCCCGCCTCCCTGCCCCGCGCGGGCCGCGTGGCCTTCTGGCGTCCCGACGGCCGCCCACTGCCCGACCCCGCGCCCCACACGACGGCCCGGACGGAGACCCTCACCGTCGTCCGGCGCCACGGCGACGGGGTCCGCAGCCGCTCGGTGCCCGCACTGGTGCTGCCCGTCGGCGACGCCGTCCCGCTGCTCGCCGCCGCCCGGCACACCTCTGCGGCCCACCCCGCCACCGCGTGCTGGGGCGCGGCCGCGCTGCACGCGCTGCACCTGGTCGCGCGCGGCCGCCTCCTGCCCGGGCTCACCGCCGACGACCACGACGCCTGGCGGGCCGGCCCGCTGGACGCCGACGACATCGCCCACCTGCGGACCGTGGCCGCGGCCATGCCGTACGAGGCGCACGCCGTGCCCGTGCCCGGCAGGCGCCCGCTCCGGCTGCCCGAGCCGGAAGCTCTGGTGCGCGCGTTCCTCGACGCCGTCGCCGACACATTGCCCCGCACACCCGCCGCCGCGTTCGCGGCCGGGGCGCCCTTCGCCGCCGAGGCCCCGCAGCGGCTGCCCCGCGCCCGCGCCTGGGCCGCCGAGGCCGCCGCCGGGATGGACGCGGGCGTGCGCGTCTCCCTGCGCCTCGACCTCTCCTCGTACGAGCTGTTCGACACCGCCCGCGAAGGCGGCGACGAACGGCCCGCGGCCGCCGCGGTCGTCCAGGTGCACAGCCTCGCCGACCCCACGCTCGTCATCGACGCGGCAGCGCTGTGGTCGTGGAACGGCGACGAGCACTTCGGTCCGCGCGCCCGCGTCGACGCCGTCCTCGCGGTGCGCCGCGCCGCGCGCGTCTGGCCGCCGCTCGGCCGGCTCCTGGAGCGGGCCGTGCCCGACGTCCTCAGCCTCACCGAGGACGAGCTGTACGAACTGCTGGGCCCCGCGGCGACCCGGCTCGACGCGGCGGGCGTCACCGTCCACTGGCCCCGCGAGCTGGCCCGCAGCCTCACCGCGGCCGCCGTCGTCCGCCCCGCACCCGGCTCCGCCACCGACGGCACGTCCTTCTTCGACAGCGCCGAACTGCTCCGCTTCGACTGGCAGCTCGCCCTCGACGGGGACCCGCTCACCCAGCGCGAGATGGACGCCCTCGCCGAGGCGCACCGGCCGGTCGTGCGGCTGCGCGACCGCTGGGTGGTCGTCGACCCCGACCTCGTCCGCAAGGCCCGCAAGCGCGAACTGGGCCTGCTGGAGCCGGTCGACGCGCTCGCCGCGGCGCTCACCGGCACCGCCGAGGTCGACGGCGAGACCGTCGAGGCCGTGCCCACCGGCGCCCTCGCCGCCCTGCGCGACCGGCTCGTCGCGGGCCCCGCCGCCATCGCCCCGCCGCCGGGCCTCGACGCCACCCTGCGCGACTACCAGCTGCGCGGCCTCGCCTGGCTGGACCTCATGACCTCCCTCGGCCTCGGCGGCTGCCTCGCCGACGACATGGGCCTCGGCAAGACCGTCACGGTCATCGCCCTGCACCTGCACCGTGCCCGCACGGCCCCCACGCTCGTCGTCTGCCCCGCCTCGCTGCTCGGCAACTGGCAGCGCGAGATCCGCCGGTTCGCCCCCGGCGTGCCCGTCCTCCGCTTCCACGGCACGGCCCGCACCCTCGACGGCGCCGACGGCGGCTTCGTCCTCACCACGTACGGCACGATGCGCACCAGCGCCGAACGGCTCGCCGCGCACGACTGGGGCATGGTCGTCGCCGACGAGGCCCAGCACGTCAAGAACCCCTTCTCCGCGACCGCCAAGGCCCTGCGCACCCTCCCCGCACCGGCCCGCGTCGCGCTCACCGGCACCCCCGTCGAGAACAACCTCTCCGAGCTGTGGGCCCTGCTCGACTGGACGACGCCCGGACTGCTCGGCCCGCTCAAGGCGTTCCGCGCCCGCCACGCGCGGGCCGTCGAGAACAGCGAGGAGATCGAGAACGACGAGGCGGTGCGGCGCCTCGCCCGGCTCGTCCGCCCCTTCCTCCTGCGCCGCCGCAAGTCCGACCCCGGCATCGTCCCCGAGCTGCCGCCCAAGACCGAGTCCGACCACCCGGTGGCGCTCACCCGCGAACAGGCGTCCCTGTACGAGGCGGTGGTCCGCGAGACGATGGCCGCCATCGAGGGCGCCGAGGGCATCGCCCGCCGCGGCCTGATCATGAAACTGCTGACCTCCCTCAAGCAGATCTGCAACCACCCCGCGCAGTACCTGAAGGAGCAGCCGGCCCGGCTGGCCGGCCGGTCCGGAAAGCTCGCCCTGCTGGACGAACTGCTCGACACGATCCTCTCCGAGGACGGCTCGGTGCTCGTGTTCACGCAGTACGTGTCCATGGCCCGGCTCCTCACCGCCCACCTCACCGCCCGCGGCGTCCCCTCGCAGCTGCTGCACGGCGGTACCCCGGTCGCCGAGCGGGAGCGCATGGTGGACCGCTTCCAGTCCGGCGAGGTACCGGTGTTCGTGCTGTCCCTGAAGGCCGCCGGCACCGGCCTCAACCTCACCCGCGCCGGCCACGTCGTGCACTACGACCGCTGGTGGAACCCGGCCGTCGAGGAGCAGGCCACCGACCGCGCCTACCGCATCGGCCAGACACAGCCCGTCCAGGTCCACCGGCTGATCGCCGAAGGCACCGTCGAGGACCGCATCGCCGAACTGCTCCTCGCCAAACGGGCCCTCGCCGACGCCGTCCTGGGCTCCGGCGAGGCCGCCCTCACCGAACTGACGGACCGTGAGCTGGCGGACCTCGTGTCCCTGAGGAGGCCGTCATGAGCCCCCCGCGCCCGGGCCGGCCCCCGGCCTACCACGACGACCGGCGCCGCACCTTCCCACAGCTCGCGCCCGTGCCCGGCGACACGGGCGAGTTCGCCGCGACCTGGTGGGGCAACGCCTGGGTCGACGCCCTGGAGGACACCGCCCTCGACGCGGCCCGCCTGGCCCGCGGCCGGGCCTACGCGGGGCGCGGGCTCGTCGACGCGATCACGGTCACGCCCGGCCGGGTCACGGCGTACGTACACGGCAGCAGGCCCCGCCCGTACCGCACGGAGATCCGCATGCGGGTGCTCGGCGACGACGACTGGGACCGGCTCCTGGACGCCGCCGCCGCGCGCCCCGCCCATATCGCCGCCCTCCTCGACAAGGACGTCCCGCACGCCCTGGCCGCCGTCGCCGATCTGCTGCCCCGCCCCGGCGACCTGATCCCCGACTGCTCCTGCCCCGACGACGGCTACCCCTGCAAGCACGCGGCGGCCCTCTGCTACCAGGCGGCGCGGCTCCTCGACGAGGACCCGTTCGTGCTGTTCCTGATGCGGGGCCGCGGCGAACAGGAGATCCTCGCGGCGCTCAGCCACCGCAACGCCGCCCGGTCCGCCGCCGAGGCCACCGCCGCGCCCCCGCCCGTCCCCACGGTCCAGGCCCGCGACGCCGTCCTGGCCGCGCCCGCCGTCGCCCTGCCCCCGCCCCTGCCCGTCCCGCCCCACCCGGGCCGCCCGCCCGCCTACCCCGAGGACCCGGCGGCACCCGACCCGCTGGCCCTGGAGCTGCTGGCCTCCGAGGCGGCCGCCCGGGCGCACACCCACCTCACGACCGGCCGCGACCCGGTCGCCGCACTCACCCCTTGGCAGGACGCCGTCCGCCTCGCCGCCGCCCACCCGGGCTCGGGCCTGACGGCCTCCACCCGCGCCCTCTACCGCGACCTGGCCGAGGCCCTCGACCGCACCCCGGCGGACCTGGCCCGCGCGGTCGCCGCCTGGCGCCAGGGCGGCCCGGCCGGCCTCGCCGTGCTTGAGGAGCCGTGGGACCCGCCCGCCGGCCCCTTCGACCGCGCCCGCCCCGCCCTGCTGGCGGCCGACTTCCCGCACTTCCGCCCCTGGCGGAACCGCCTGTCCACCGCGTCGCTCCAGCTCCGCTACGGGCGCGACGGACTCTGGTACGGCTACGAGTCCGACGCCGGCCGCGAGGACTGGTGGCCGAGAGGGACACCCGACGCCGACCCGGTGGGCGCGCTCGCCGGACTGCTCGGCAGGTGAGGGGATACGCTGCCGGACATACTGTCGCTCAACGGTAAGGGGGCCCGGTGGAAGCCGAGTTGGTAGCACTGGCGTCGGCAGGGGCGACCGCCCTCGTCCAGCAGATGGTCGGGGACACGTGGGAGCAGGTCAGGGGCCGCGTCGCCGCCTTCTTCGCCCGCCGCTCGGGCCGGGACGTCGAGGCGATCGGCGAGGAACTGGACGACGCCCGGGCCGACCTGGTCGCCGCCGGCGAGTCCGGTGACGAGGACGCGACGGCCGAGGCCCACGCGGACGCCAGGGCCGAGTGGAGGAACCGGATGCGCCGCGCCCTGCGGGACGACCCGCAGGCGGCCGCCGAACTGCGCGCCCTCCTCGACGAGCTGGAGGGCGGGGGCACGACGCCCCAGCAGGTTCACATCGAGACGCACAACACGATCAACGGAGGGGTCTACCACAACACGGTGATCCAGGCCGGTTCGATCGGCCGCCTCGAGCCCGGCGCAGGCCAGGCCCGCTGAAGTCGGCGGGGCGGCTCTCCGTCAACTCCTGTCCTGCCCAGGACCCTCCCAGGGGACATTCTTCCGACTGCGCGCCGTCGGCGTGCCGTGCCCCCTGCCACCAGTCGGATCGGTCCGACCGAGGGGAATGCGTGGAGGTGATGTGAAAGATCGATTAATCCTCCCTCGATGGGGTGAATGCGGCATGCGTCATAACCCGCCTTGGCTGTAACGCGTTAACCCCGGTGCGGGCGAGTGCCCGTGAAATTCTCCGGAAGGCAGGAAGCCATGAGGCACACGCGCCGAAATGGTCTGGTCACTCTGATGGCGACGGGTGGCGCGCTCGCTCTGGCTGCGGGCACCGCGCACTCCGACGCCGACGCGGCCGGTGCCGCGGTCGATTCCCCTGGGGTGATCTCCGGCAACACCGTGCAGCTGCCGGTGGACGTCCCGGTCAACATCTGCGGCAACACGGTGAACGTGGTGGGGCTGCTCAACCCCGCGGCCGGCAACACATGCGTGAACAAGGGCAAGGCGAAGTCCGACGGCGGTCAGCACAAGGACAAGCCCGGAACCCCGCACGGTGGCCCCGGTCACGGCAAGGGTTCCGGCCATGGCAAGGGTCCCGACCACGGCAAGGGCTCCGGCCACGGCAAGGGCTCCGGTCACGGCAAGGGTCCCGACCACGGCAAGGGCCCCGTCGGGGGCAACAGCGGTGGCGCGTCCGCCGACGGCGTGGCGAAGGGCTCGCCCGGCGTGATCTCCGGCAACGGTGTACAGCTGCCCATCGACCTGCCGGTGAACGTCTCCGGCAACTCGGTCAGCGTCGTCGGCCTCGGCAACGCGGTCTTCGGCAACGTCTCCAGCAACGCCTCCAGCAACACGGGCAACAAGCCGCCGGTCCACACCGTCACGCCGCCCAAGCCGGTGGAGCCCAGGACCCCGCCGAAGTCCGACGAGCCCGGCACGCCCCCGAAGCAGGAGACGCCGGCCGCGCCGAAGCCCGGTCCCGCGCCCAAGCACCTGCCCACGCCGCACTCCGGCCCCTCGCGGCTGGCCGACACCGGCGCCGACGACCTGATCGGCTTCGGTCTGCCCGTCGCCGCCGGCATGGTCCTCGCCGGCACGGTCCTCGTCCGCCGCTCCCGCCGGACGGCCGACGGCTCCTGAGCCGCCGCCACCCCGGCCCCGGGGCGTCGGCCGGCGCCCCGCTCACTGCCGCCAGGCCGCCAACACCGCGTCGATGACCGGCGCCACCCGGGTACGGGCCTGGCGGCGGGGGACCCCGTTCATCAGCAGCGCGTCGTACTCGGTGTCGACGTGGCGCACCGACGCCCGTACCGCCGCCGTGACCGCGGCCTCCTCCAGCGCCCGGCCGGCCGCCGTCCGGCCCACGCGCCCGCTGCCCCGCACCGAGGCGTGGGCGGCGATACCGGCGGCGCGCTCCGGCGGACAGCCCGGGAACAGCCGCCGTATCTCGGCCGTCAGCGCGGCCGTGAACCGTATGTCCTGGGCCGCGCGGCGCTCCGCGTCCCTGGCCCGGCGGCGGGCCCGCGCCTCCGCGTCGGCCAGGCACGAGGCCTCCGCCCGCGCCAGGGCGTCCTCCTCCACCAGGATGCCCTGGCGCTCGTAGCGCGTACGGCGCCGGTTGTGCCGGACGACCACCGCCCACAGCTCACTCGCCTCGCGGGCGCGGCGGGTGAGCGCCGCGTCGCCGCGCGGCAGGTACACGAGATGGCCGAGATCCGCACAGGCCAGACACACCGGCGCGGTGAACTCCAGCACCATCCGGCGCAGCGGCCCCCGGCGGCACTCCGTGCAGCGGTGGTGGTGCGGCTTCAGCGGCTCGACGACGACGATCGGATCCCTCGGCATGCGCCCGTACACCTCCCGCCCCACCGTCGGGCAGCCCTCGGCCCGTACCGCGGCCGGTCCCTCGTCGGTCCCGTGGTCCGTCCCCCGGAGGCCCGTAATTCGTTCGATCCGCTGTGCGGGTGTCCGTTACGTTTCCGCTGTGGGGAACACGAAACTCAGTCAGATCATCGCCATCGAAAAGGGCGTCAAGTCCAAGGCGCACCAGGACCTGGCCGCCGCGCACCACGGGCTGCAGAAGCCCGCGCTGCTCGCCGGCATCGCGCGCACGTACCAGCCGAAGGACGAGGAGGGTGAGCAGCTTCCGCCCGAGTCCACGCTGGTGCAGGTCAAGGCCGAGGACGTGCTGCGCGACACCGCCAAGTCGCTGACCAGGCTGTTCGACGTGACCGCCACCAAGGACTGGGCGAACTGCACCGCCCGCGCCGACGTCACCGTCGACGGCCGGGTGCTGGTGGGCGAGGTACCCGTCGCCTATCTCCTCTTCCTGGAGAAGCAGCTGACGGACATCGCCGCGTTCGTCCGCAGGCTGCCGGTGCTGGACGCCGCCGAGTCCTGGTCCCAGGACCCGTCGACCGACGCGTGGAAGACCGAGCCGGTCCGTACGCTGCGGACGAAGAAGGTGCCGCGCAACCACGTGAAGGCCGAGGCCACCGACAAGCACCCGGCGCAGGTCGAGGTGTACTACGAGGACGTGCCCGTCGGTTACTGGACGACGGTGAAGTTCTCCGGCGCCCTGCCCGCCCGGCGGGTCAACGAGCTGCTGGACCGTGTGGAGAAGCTCCAGCAGGCGGTGAAGTTCGCCCGCGAGGAGGCGAACGCCACGGAGGTCACCGACCAGAGGGTGGGTGACGCCGTCTTCGGCTACCTCTTCGGGTAGCCGCCCTGAACTCCCCGGCCGCGGCGCTGTCCGTGGCCGGGGTGCGCGAGGAGCGCAAAGCTGAAGCTGAAGCTTGTCGTGAACCACGCGGCGCCGCACGGACGGCCGTCGCGATGAATCTCAGACTCTCGCTCCAGACTCAGCATGCGCCGCTCATCGCCGGATCGACCGGGCCCGGGCCCCGGTACGTCGAGATGCCGGTTCAACTCCGGCCCGCGGAGCTTCGATCCGCGGTGGTCTAAAGGCATGACGCGACGTCATGAGAATGACCCGGGTCCTCCAAGCTCCGGCGTGTGAAGAGGAGCGGCAACGATGGGGTCCGAGGGCCGGCCATGCCCTCGGACCCCGCTCCTGCTTCCGGGTTCCCCCAGGCCGGCGCGGCCGCTGCCCGCCCGTACGGGTCACTGGCGGTAACCGCCGAGGAAGCGGCCGATCCGGCTGATCGCCGCGTCGAGGTCGTCGGCGTACGGGAGCGTCAGGATCCGGAAGTGGTCCGGGTACGGCCAGCTGAAGCCGGTGCCCTGGACGACCTGGATCTTCTCGCGGAGCAGCAGGTCCAGGACGAACTTCTCGTCGTCGTGGATCCGGTGCACCTTCGGGTCCAGGCGGGGGAACGCGTACAGCGCGCCCTTCGGCTTGACGCAGGACACGCCCGGGATCTCGTTCAGCTTCTCCCAGGCGCGGTCGCGCTGCTCGTACAGCCTGCCGCCGGGCGCGGTCAGCTCGCGGATGGACTGGCGCCCGCCGAGGGCCGCCTGGATGGCGTACTGCGCCGGCGCGTTGGGGCACAGCCGCATGGAGGCGAGCATCGTCAGCCCCTCCAGATAGCTGCGGGCGTGCTGCTTCGGTCCGGTGACGACGAGCCAACCGGAGCGGAACCCGGCCACGCGGTACGTCTTCGACAGGCCGCCGAACGTGAGGACGACCAGATCGGGGCCGAGGGCGGCGGCCGCGTGGTGCACCGCGTCGTCGTAGAGGATCTGGTCGTAGATCTCGTCGGCGAAGACCATCAGGTGGTGGCGGCGGGCCAGGTCCAGGATGCCCTCGATCACCTCGCGCGGATACACCGCGCCGGTCGGGTTGTTGGGGTTGATGATCACGACGGCCTTGGTGCGGTCGGTGATCTTCGACGCCATGTCGTCGAGGTCGGGGTACCAGTCGGCGGACTCGTCGCACAGGTAGTGGACGGGGCGGCCGCCGGCGAGGGTGGTCACGGCCGTCCAGAGCGGGAAGTCCGGGGCGGGGATGAGGACTTCGTCACCGTCCTCGAGCAGTGCCTGGACCGCCATCGAGACCAGCTCGGAGACGCCGTTGCCGAGGAAGACGTCGTCGACGCCGACGTCCGTGAGGCCGAGCGCCTGGTAGCGCTGGGCGACCGCGCGGCGCGCGGAGAGGATGCCGCGCGAATCGGTGTAGCCGTGCGCCTGCGGAAGCATCCGGATCATGTCCTGGAGGATCTCCTCCGGCGCCTCGAACCCGAAGAGGGCCGGGTTGCCGGTGTTCAGCCGCAGCACGCTGTGGCCCGCCTCCTCCAGGGCGTTGGCCTGTTCGATCACCGGGCCGCGGATCTCGTAGCAGACCTCGCTCAGCTTGCTCGACTGCCGGAACTCCATAAGGCGACCTCCCCGGGAACGGTGTTGCTTGGTTTTACCAAGTTCCAGCTTGGAAAGTCCAACAACATGTCTAGACTGCCTCGCATGCCACGTTCCACCGACCGCCGTCGGAGCTATGACCAGTACTGCGCCGCCGCCCGCGCCCTCGACGCCGTGGGCGACCGGTGGACCCTGCTGATCGTCCGGGAACTCCTCGCGGGGCCGCGTCGTTACACCGATCTGCACGCCGATCTGCCGGGCGTCAGCACGGACATGCTCGCCTCCCGCCTCAAGGACATGGAGCGCGACGGCCTGGCCACGCGTCGCCGCCTCCCGCCGCCCTCACCGGCGTACGTGTACGAGCTGACCGACCGCGGCCGCGACCTGCTGCCCGTGCTGCGCGCGCTCGCCACCTGGGGCGCGCCCGCCCTCGACGTGCCACGCCCCACGGACGCCGTACGCGCCCACTGGTTCGCCCTGCCGCTGCTGGGCGCGCTGGAGACCGCGGGCGAGCCGGGCACCGTGGAAGTCCGGCTGGACGAGGGCGTCTTCCACGTACGGACCGGTATGGAACGGGGCTACGGCGACGGACCGGCCGAGGCGCCGGACGTGCGGCTGCGCATGGACGCCGCGACCTGCGCGGCGATCGGCCGCGGCGAACTGGCCGTCGCCGACGCGGTGAAGGCCGGGCGGATCGAGGCGACGGGCGCGGGCCCGCTGGCGTCGGCGCTCGGCGTGCCGACCGGTGTCTGACGTCGACGCTCGGCGTGACCGCCGGTGTCTGACGCCGGCGCTCGGCGTGACCGCCGGTGTCTGACGCCGGCGCTCGGCGTGACCACCGGCATCTGACGCCGACGCTCCGCGTGCCGACCGGCACTTGACGTCGGCCTCCGCGTGGCGACGGGCACATGGCGTCGGCGCTCGACGTGCCGACAGGCACCTGGCGTTACGCGCGGGAGTGTGCCTTCAGCGCCTCGGCGAGCCGGTCCCGGGCCGCCGTCTGCGCGGCGATCCGGGCGTCCAGGACCGCGAGCCGCTCCCGGGCGATCTCCAGCCCGCGCTCCGACGGCGGGGCGGCGGCGACGTCCCCGTCCAGGCAGGCGCTGAACGCGGCCACGTCCTCCAACGTCAGCCCCGCGTCCAGCAGATGGCGGATGTTGCGGACCCGGACGAGCGTGCCCGCCCCGTACACGCGGTAGCCGTTGGAGGCACGGGACGACCAGATCAGGCCCTGCTCCTCGTAGTGGCGCAGGGCCCGGGGCGTCGTCCCCGTCGCCTTCGCCAGCTCCCCTATGCGCATGCCCCAGTGGTACCACGTGCCTCACGCCACGACGGCGCCCCCGTCCACGGGAAGCACCGTGCCCGTCACGAACGAGGCCTCCGGCGAGGCGAGCCGGGTGATGGCCCAGGCCACCTCCTCCGGGCGGCCGATCCGCCCCAGCGGCGTGTGCGCCACCTGCCACGCCCGCATCCCGGCCAGCTGCTCCGGCGTGAGCCCCGCGTGCTCGCCCATCGGCGTCTCCACCGCGCCGGGCGCCACGGCCACGACACGGACGCCCCGGGGCGCCAACTCCACGGCCCAGCTACGGGTCAGCAGCTCCAGGGCGGACTTCGTCGCCGCGTACACGGCGTTGCCGGGCCAGGCCCGCTGCCCCACCGACGTGGTGACGTTCACGACGACACCGCGCGCCTCCTCCAGGGCGGGAAGCGCGGCCTGCGTGAGCAGCAGCGGAGCCACCAGGTTCGTGGCCAGCTGCGGCGCCACGCTCTCACGCGTGTACGCGCCGAGGCGGCCGGTACCCACGATCGCCGCGTTGTTGACGAGGACGTCCAGGCGCCCGTACGCGTCGAGGGCGGCGCGCACGACGGCCTGCGGGGCGCCGTCCTCCGTGACGTCGGCGACCAGGGGCGTGATCCGGCCGGGGTGGTCCCGCGCGGTCTCGGCCAGCGGCTCGGCGCGGCGGCCCACGGCGAACACGTGCGCGCCCTGCGCGGCGAAGGCCCGGGCTGTGGCCCGGCCGATACCGGTGCCCGCACCGGTGATGACGACGACACGCTCGGGGACGGGAACGGAAGAACTGTTCATGGCACCGATCCTCGAACCCTGCCACCAGCGGCAGGGTCAAGCCGGCGCCTTGGCAGGATGGGGGCGTGGGACTGGAACCGATCACCTGGGAACGGCTGGCCGACGCCCTCGCGGCGCACGTGGACGGCGGACGGCCCGGCGACGGCGGGCCCTGGCTGAAGGTCGCCGTCGACGGCCCGTCGGCCGCCCGGCCGGGCGACCTGGCCGAGGCCGTCGCGGAGGAGCTGCGGACGCGGGGGCGGCCCGTACTGGCCGTGGGCACGGGCGGGTTCCTGCGGCCGGCGTCGCTGCGGTTCGAACACGGCAGGGAGGACCCCGACGCGTACTACAGCGGCTGGTTCGACGTCGCCGCGCTGTGGCGGGAGGTGTTCGGGCCGCTGGAACCGGGCGGGAGCGGGCGGGTCCTGCCCGACCTGTGGGACCCGGTCACCGACCGCGCGACCCGCTCCCCGTACCGGGAGCTGGCCCCCGGCGGCGTCCTGGTGCTGCACGGCCCGTTCCTGCTGGGGCACTGGTTCCCCTTCGACCTGACGGTCCACCTGCGGCTGTCGCGGGCGGCGCTGGCGCGGCGGACGCAGGAGCGGTGGACGCTGCCGGCGTTCGACCGGTACGAGGCGGAGGTGGGCCCGGCGGAGGCGGCGGACGTCACCGTCCGCGCGGACGACCCCCGCCACCCGGCGTGGACGGGCCTGCCATAGCGACCGGCGGCCACGGGCCCGCCCCGACGAACCGCCCTTTTCCCGCCACCCCGGCCGGGGGCGGCCCCCGCCCCTACTGAGGGGTGAGCCACCCCCGGACCCACCCACCGTCGTGGTGCGCGGAGCCCCGGGCCGGGGAGCCGCTCCTCACACCGGGCGGCCGCCCAGCCCGGTGACGGCCACCGCGCCCGCGCGGCAGCCCGCCTCCGCGGCCTCGCGGGCGTCCGCGCCGGCCAGGCGGGCCGCGAGGAACCCGCCCGTGAACGCGTCGCCCGCGCCCGTGGTGTCGAGCGCCGTCGCCGAGGGCGCCGGGACCCGGGCGACGAGTTCGCCGTCGGCCGCCACCAGCGCGCCCTTGGGCCCCAGCGTCACCACGACCAGCGGAAAGCGGCCCGACAGGGTGGCGGCCGCGGCCTCGGGGGAGCGCCGCCCGCTCAGCAGCGCGGCCTCGTCGGCGTTCGGGAGCAGCACGTCCCCACCGTCCACGGCGTCCAGGAAGCGGGCCGGCCCCAGCTCGGCGAGGAAACCGGCCGACGCCGGGTCCACGCTCACCGGCACCCCCCGCTCCCGGGCCGCCGTGAGCGCCACCCCCGCGGCCTCGCGGCTGGTCCCCGCGAAGAACAGGTAGCCGGACAGGTGCAGATGGCCCACGCCGTCCAGCAGCCCGGGCGACCAGTCGGCCGGCGAGAGCCGCAGCGCCGCACCGCTGTCCGTCAGGAACGTGCGCTCGGCGCCCGCCTGGGCGTCGACCAGCGCCACGACCGTCGCGGTGGGCGCGTCCGGATCGGTGACGAGCAGCGGCCGCACCCCGGCCCGCCGCAGCGCGGCCTCGTGCCAGGACGCCCCGTCGGCGCCCACGCGTCCCAGGATCCGCACGTCCTCGCACCCGGAACGCGCCGCCCAGCACGCCGCGTTGGCCCCGGCACCGCCCGGCAGCAGCCGTATCCGCGCGGCCGTGTCCGTGCCGGGCGCCAGCGGCTTGCCGTGCCGGGCCACGACGTCGGTGACGACGTCCCCGACGACCAGCAGCCCGCTCACCGCGGCGCCCGCGTCCGCATGGCGCGCGCCGCCGACGCCCAGGCCGTGGCGATCCGCGCCGCCAGCCGCACGTTGCCCCGTACCGCCGCCAGATTGGCCTCCAGCGACGCCCCGTCCGTGTGCCGCGTCAGATACTCCAGCAGGAACGGGGTGACCGCCTGTCCGCCGATGCCCCGCTCCCGGCACTCCGCGAGACCGCGCGCCAGCACCCGGTCGTGCAGCGCCGGGTCCAACTGCTCGTCCTCCGGCACCGGATTGGCGACGATCAGCGCGGCCTCGGGCCCGCCCAGCGCGTCCTGCGCCCGTATGACCGCGGCGACCTCCTCCGGCGTCCACACGGTCCAGTCGACGGGCTCGCCCGACGACGCCAGGTAGAACCCGGGGAACCGGTCCGTCCCGTACCCGAGCACCCCGACGCCCAGCGTCTCCAGCCGCTGCAGCGTCGCCGGCACGTCGAGGATGGACTTCACGCCCGCGCACACCACCGCGATCCGCGTGCCCGCCAGCAACCGCAGGTCGGCCGACTCGTCCTGGGTCTCCGTCCACGCGCGGTGCACCCCGCCGAGGCCGCCCGTCGCGAACACTCGGATGCCCGCCCGCGCCGCCAGGAACGCCGTCGCCGACACCGTCGTCGCCCCGCTCGCCCCCGCCGCGACGGCCGGCGCCAGATCGCGGTGGCCCAGCTTGCGGACGGCCGGGTCCGACGCCACCCGCTCCAGCTGCGCCTTGTCCAGCCCCACCCGGGGCACCCCGTCCAGGACGGCGATCGTCGCCGGGACGGCGCCACCGGCCCGTACCAGCGACTCCAACTCCTCGGCGACGGCCAGATTGCGCGGCCGGGGCAGGCCGTGCGCGATGATCGTCGACTCCAGGGCGACGACGGGCCGGTGCGCGGCCAGCGCCTCGCGCACCTCTTCGGACAACATCACTGTGGTCTCGGACATGACCCATCCCTGGCGCACCCGGCGTACCCCCAAACCTCACCCGTCCCGCCTCTACGCTGACCCCCATGCGAACCCCCACGGCGCGGTACTTCTACGACGATCTGGCCGCGGACTACGACCTGATGTACGCGGACTGGGACACGAGCGTCGTACGGCAGGGCGTCGCCCTGGACGACCGCATCACCCGGGCCCTGGGCCCCGGCGGGCACGACGTGCTCGACTGCGCCTGCGGCATCGGCACCCAGGCGCTCGGGCTGGCCGCACGCGGGCACCGCGTCACCGGCACCGACCTGAGCCCGGTGGCGGCCGCGCGGGCCGCCCGGGAGGCCGCCGCCCGCGGCCTGCGCCTGGCCGCCGGCGCCGCCGACATGCGGGCCCTGCCCCTGCGCGACGCCTCCTTCGACGTGGTGGTCTGCGCCGACAACTCGCTGCCGCACCTGCTCACGCCGGACGACGTCCGCACCGCCCTCGCGGAGATGCGCCGCGTGCTGCGGCCGGGCGGACTGCTGCTGGTCACGACCCGCCCGTACGACGCCCTGCGCGCCGAGCGGCCCCTCTCGACCCCGCCGGCCGTGCGCACCGGGCCCGACGGGCGCAGCGTCACCTTCCAGCTGTGGCACTGGCACGACGACGGCGAGCACTACGACCTGGAGCTCTTCCAGCTACGGCCCGGCACGGCCGAGACCCCGGCCCCCGACGGCGGCCTCGCGCCGGAGCACGACCAGTGGGTCACGACCGTGCGCCGGGCCACCTACTGGGCGCTCACCCGCGACCGGCTGACGGCACTGGCCACGGAGGCGGGCCTGCACTCCACCGCATGGCACGACCCCGAGGAGACGGGCTTCTTCCAGCCGATGCTGACAGCCCACCGCTGACCACACCGCCGGCCGCCGCGCCCCTCCCCGGCGGGGCTCAGAACAGCGGCTGCGGCAGCACCCCCTCCAGCTCCAGCAGCCGTCGCTTCGTCTCCAGGCCGCCCCCGAACCCGCCCAGGCCCCCGTCGCTCTCCACCACCCGGTGGCACGGCACCACCACCGGCAACGGATTGGCGCCCATCGCCGCGCCGACCGCCTGGGCGCCGTCGGGCCGGCCCACCCGCCGGGCCAGCTCCCCGTACCCGACGACCGTCCCGTACGGGACGGTCGTGGCCAGCTCCCGCAGCACCTGACGGGTGAAGCCGCCCGTCAGCGACCAGTCCAGCGGCAGCCGGAACTCGTGCAGGTCCCCCGCGAAGTACGCCTCCAGCATCCGTATCGGCTCGGCCAGCCTGCCCGTCGCGTCCTCCACCGGCTCCGCGCCCAGCCGCCCCGCCAGGCCCTCCACCGCCCGCTCCCGCACCGCGCCGTCGGCGTGGAACACGACGGTGACCAGCCCCTCGCCGGTGGCGGCCAGCAGCAGCGGACCGATGTCGCTCCCGACGACGGCCCATTCCACGGTCGGCCCCCCGACCCGCACACAGCTGTCCATGTCCGCCACGGTACGCGCGGCCACTGACAACGCCCCGCCCTCCGCCCGGACCGTTCCCCTCCGCGCGGACGTGCCCGCCCCGACCTCCCCGCCCCGGGCTTGCACCGCCCGGCCGCGCGGGGCGCCCCGCCGGTCGGCTAACCTCCGCTTTTGAATTCGTCCGGTGCTCGGTACGCACCATGGCCTCGGCCCCGTACCAGCCGGTACACATGGCATCGACACAGCGACGGGGCACGAGGGGTGAGGGGCAGGCGGCTATGCAGGGCACTGTCGACGGATTCAGCCACGGCCTCGTCACACCCGTGGTGGCCTATCTGATGGCCTGCCTGGGCGGGGCGCTCGGCCTGCGCTGCACCACCCGGTCGGTGCGCCATCGCGGAGCGTTCAGCCCCGGCTGGCTCGCGCTCGGGGCGACCTCGATCGGCGCCGGCATCTGGACCATGCACTTCATCGCTATGACGGGCTTCAGCATCGCCGAGGTCCCCGTCGACTACGACCGGCCCACCACGTTCGCCAGCCTCGCCGTCGCGATCCTCATGGTCGGCATCGGGATCTTCATCGTGGGACTGCGCGGCCCGACCAGGATGGCCCTCGTCACCGGCGGCACCATCACGGGACTCGGCATCGCCACCATGCACTACCTCGGCATGGCGGGAATGCGGCTCCAGGGCCGCATCGAGTACGACACCCCCACCGTCGCCCTCTCCGTGGTGGTGGCCGTCGTGGCGGCCACGTCGGCCCTGTGGGCGGCCGTCTCGGTCCACGGCTTCCTGCCCAGCCTGGGCGCCAGCCTCGTCATGGGCCTCGCGGTGACCGGCATGCACTACACCGGCATGGCCGCCGTCAGCGTGCACCTCCACCCCGACGACGCCGTGGACGCGGTCGCCCTCGACACGATGGGCACCCTGGACGCCGCCGGCGCCATGGACGCGATGGCGGCCGGCGCCCCCACGGCCGTGTCGCTGCTCGCCCCGATGCTCGTCGGCCCGGTCGTCTTCCTGCTGCTCGCCGCCATCGCGGTGATGTTCGACCCGCTCCTGGTGAGCGGGGGCGGCCACCCGGGCGCCGGACCGGGCGGCCACGACGCCTACCGGCCCGGGATCCCGGCGCAGCGCCACCGGGACATGCAGCGCGACGCGCACCGCGCGACCCGGTTCCGCGACCGCTGAGCACACGCCGGGCGGGCCCCGCGGGCCCATGGGCGCCGCCATCAGGACCCGACTGTCAGTGGGGGGTCGTACGGTGGTCTCATGCGGCCCGTATCCCAGATCGAACGCTCGGTGGCGCCCTTCGAGGTCGTCAGCCCGTACCAGCCCAGCGGTGACCAGCCCACGGCCATCGACGACCTCGAGCGGCGCATCCGCGCAGGTGAGAAGGACGTCGTCCTGCTCGGTGCGACCGGCACCGGCAAGTCCGCCACCACCGCGTGGATGATCGAGCGGCTCCAGCGCCCCACCCTGGTGATGGCCCCGAACAAGACGCTGGCCGCCCAGCTGGCCAACGAGTTCCGGGAGCTGCTGCCGAACAACGCCGTCGAGTACTTCGTGTCGTACTACGACTACTACCAGCCCGAGGCGTACGTCCCGCAGTCGGACACCTACATCGAGAAGGACTCCTCGATCAACGAGGAGGTGGAGCGGCTGCGCCACTCCGCGACGAACTCGCTGCTGACCCGCCGCGACGTGGTCGTCGTGGCGTCGGTGTCCTGCATCTACGGCCTCGGTACGCCGCAGGAGTACGTCGACCGGATGGTGCCCCTCAAGGTCGGCGAGGAGGTCGACCGGGACGAGCTGCTGCGCCGCTTCGTCGACATCCAGTACACGCGCAACGACCTGGCGTTCACGCGCGGCACGTTCCGGGTCCGCGGCGACACGATCGAGATCTTCCCGGTCTACGAGGAGCTGGCCGTCCGCATCGAGATGTTCGGCGACGAGATCGAGGCGCTGTCCACGCTGCACCCGCTCACGGGCGAGGTCATCAGCGAGGACCGCGAGCTGTACGTCTTCCCGGCCAGCCACTACGTGGCGGGCCCGGAGCGCATGGAGCGCGCCGTCAACGGCATCGAGCGCGAGCTGGAGGAGCGCCTCGCCGAGCTGGAGAAGCAGGGCAAGCTGCTGGAGGCCCAGCGGCTGCGCATGCGCACCACGTACGACATCGAGATGATGCGCCAGATCGGCTCCTGCTCCGGCATCGAGAACTACTCGATGCACTTCGACGACCGCGAGCCCGGCTCCCCGCCCAACACCCTCCTCGACTACTTCCCCGAGGACTTCCTCCTCGTCATCGACGAGTCCCACGTGACCGTGCCGCAGATCGGCGCGATGTACGAGGGCGACGCCTCCCGCAAGCGCACCCTCGTCGACCACGGCTTCCGGCTGCCGTCCGCGCTCGACAACCGGCCCCTGCGCTGGGAGGAGTTCCAGGAGCGCATCGGCCAGACCGTCTACCTGTCGGCGACGCCCGGACCGTACGAGCTGTCCCGCTCCGACGGCTTCGTCGAGCAGATCATCCGCCCCACCGGCCTCGTCGACCCGGAGGTCGTCGTCAAGCCCACCGAGGGCCAGATCGACGACCTGGTCCACGAGATCCGCCTGCGCACCGAGCGCGACGAGCGCGTCCTGGTCACCACGCTCACGAAGAAGATGGCCGAGGACCTGACGGACTACTTCCTCGAACTGGGCATCCAGGTCCGCTACCTCCACAGCGACGTCGACACGCTGCGCCGCATCGAGCTGCTGCGCGAGCTGCGCAGCGGCGAGTACGACGTCCTGGTCGGCATCAACCTGCTCCGCGAGGGGCTCGACCTCCCCGAGGTCTCCCTCGTCGCCATCCTGGACGCCGACAAGCAGGGCTTCCTGCGCTCCGGGACCTCGCTCATCCAGACCATCGGCCGCGCGGCGCGCAACGTCTCCGGCCAGGTCCACATGTACGCGGACACCATCACGCCCGCCATGGCCCAGGCCATCGACGAGACCAACCGCCGCCGCGAGAAGCAGGTCGCGTACAACGAGGCCAACGGCATCGACCCCCAGCCGCTCCGCAAGAAGATCAACGACATCGTCGCGACCATCGCGCGCGAGGAGATCGACACCGAGCAGCTGCTCGGCACGGGATACCGGCAGGGGAAGGACGGCAAGGGCGCCAAGTCCCCCGTACCGTCCCTCGGCACGACGGCCAAGGCCGCCAAGACCGGCGGCAAGGGCACCAAGGCGGGCAAGGCCGCCGCGGGCAAGGGCGCCCTGGTGAGCGACCGCCCCGCCGCCGAACTCGCCGGGATCATCGAGGAGATGACCGAGCGCATGCGGGCCGCCGCCGCGGAGCTGCAGTTCGAGGTCGCCGCCCGGCTGCGCGACGAGGTGAGCGAACTGAAGAAGGAGCTGCGGCAGATGAAGGAGGCCGGCATCGCCTGACGGGCGATGCCCTGCGGGCCCCGCAAGGGGCACCGGCAGGCAGTGTGTTGCAACACCGATACAAAAGGGAACCCGCCCTGATGCCGTCGCCGCGCCCCTGCGTAGGGTGCTGTGGAACCGCGCACGGCACCCAGAATCGGGCAGCGGGGAACGCAAAGAGAGGGGACAGCGCGTGACGGTCAACTTGGCCAAGGGTCAGGCCATCAGCCTGCAGAAGAGCGACGGGGGGACCCTGACCGCGGTGCGGATGGGGCTCGGCTGGCAGGCGGCGCCGCGCCGCGGTCTGTTCGGTTCGCGGACCCGGGAGATCGACCTGGACGCGTCGGCGGTGCTGTTCGCCGACAAGCAGCCGGTCGACGTGGTGTTCTTCCGCCACCTGGTCAGCGACGACGGCTCCGTACGCCACACCGGCGACAACCTGGTCGGCGGCGCCGGCCAGGGCGGGGACGACGAGGCCATCCTCGTCGACCTCCAGCGCGTCCCGGTCCACATCGACCAGATCATCTTCACGGTGAACTCCTTCACCGGCCAGACGTTCCAGGAGGTGCAGAACGCCTTCTGCCGCCTCGTGGACGAGACGAACGGCCAGGAGCTGGCCCGGTACACGCTGGCCGGCGGCGGCCAGTACACCGCGCAGATCATGGCGAAGGTGCACCGCTCCGGCAGCGCCTGGCAGATGACCGCCATCGGCTCGCCGGCCAACGGTCGCACCTTCCAGGACCTGATGCCGGCGATCATGCCGCACCTGTAGGCATCCACCACCGCACACCACACGCACACCGACGTACCGCAGCTCCCGGAGGCACCAGGCCGCCGGGAGCTGCCCGCACACGCAGCCGAGGGGACACGCGCGATGACGGCCGAGCTGGTCCGGGGGCAGAACCATCTCCTGCCCGACACCCGACTCGAGATCCGGGTCTCCGCCGGCACTCCGGTCGTGGCCGGTGCCGGCCTCGCCGACGAGCACGGAAAGGTGGCCGGATCCGAGTGGGTCGCCCACCCCGGCTCGCCGCGCCTGCCCGGTGTCGAGGTGTCCCGGCAGGCGGCCGCCGACCACCGGCTCGCCGTCGACCTGGAGGCGCTCCCGGCCGCCGTGCACCGCGTGACCGTGCTGCTCGCCCTCCCGGCCGGCACGGGCGGGCCCGGCAGCTTCGGCGCCGTCGCGGCGCCCTTCGTCGCGGTCACCGGCCTCGACGGCACCGAGATCGCCAGCTACACCATCACCGGCCTCGACACCGAGTCCGCCGTCGTCGCCCTGGAGCTGTACCGCCGCCAGGGCGTCTGGAAGGTCCGCGCCGTCGGCCAGGGCTACGCCGGCGGCCTCGCCGCGATGCTCCACGACCAGGGCCTGGACCGCGCCGCCGACCTCGCCACCGCCATCCAGGACGCCGTCGCCCGCGGCGTCGACCGCTCCGTGGCCGCGCCCCCGCCGCGCACCGCCGACGTCGACCGGCTCCGCCACGGCGCCCCGCTGGCCCCGACGGCCCCGCCCGGCCCCGCGAACGCCCAGCCGCCGCAGCCGCCTCAGCCTTCCGAGCCCGCCCGGCCCCCGGTCGGCGACCAGCCCTCCGCCGGCGCCACCCCGCCCGCGAACCCGGCGCCGTCGACCGGCCCCGCCCGGCCCGCCGGGCCCATCGACTACACCCACCCGCGCCGCCGCACCACCGCGCCCCCGCCGCCGCCCCCGGCCGCGCCCCCCACCTCGCCCGGCACCCCGTCCGCGCCGGTGGCCGGCGACGCCACGGGCTGGTCCATGGAGGAGCGGCTCTACAACCAGGTGTGGGGCATGTTCGAGGACCTGGCCCGGGCGACGGCCGCGTACCGCAGCGCCGTCGACTTCGCCGAGTCCCGTATGGACCAGGAGCTGGACCGCGTCCTGTCCGACCCGCGCAGCCGTATCGGTTCCGCGGGGGACGCCGCCCGCGCGGCCGCCCGCGCCAAGTGCGAGGAGCTGACCGCCCGGGCCCGGGAGGGGCTCGACCGGGACCTGGCCCAGCTCGCCGCCGAGTCGGAGGTAGTGGAGCCGGCGCTGCCGGTCGCGTTCGCCCGCTGGGACAACCCCGTGTGGCACGCCTACCGCGTCCCCATGGAGATCCCCATGGCGCTGCGGCTGGGCGACCTGCACCTCGCCGAGAGCCCGGAGCTGCGCATCCCCATGCTCATCCGGCTGCCGCTGGAGCGGGGCCTGTGGGTGGACGCCGGCCGCCGCGGCTCCGGGGCGGCCGGCCTCCTCGACGAGGGGCGGCTGCGCAGGCTCGCCCTCGACACGGCGGTCGCGCACGCCGCCCGCCTCCTCGCGGTCTACCCGCCGGGCGACTTCACGGTGCACGTCATCGACCCGGCGGGCTCGGCGGCCGCGGCTCTCGCCCCGCTCACGGAATCCGGGGTGCTCGCCGCGCCGCCGGCCACCGGGCCCGGGGGAGTGGCCACGGTCCTGTCCCGGCTGACCCGGCGCGTCGACCTGGTGCAGATGGCGGTCCGCGGCGGCGCCGCCGCGGACGCGCTGCCGCCGGACCTGGACACCGCCGAACAGCTGCTGATCGTCAACGACTTCCCGCACGGCTTCGACGACCGGGCCGTCACCCAGCTGCGCTACCTCGCGGACGAGGGCCCCGCCGTGGGCGTCCATCTGCTGATGGTCGCCGACCGCGAGGACGCGAGCGCCTACGGCCCGGTGCTGGACCCGCTGTGGCGGTCCCTGCTGCGGGTCACGCCCGTTCCGGACGACCACCTGGCCGACCCGTGGGTCGGGCACGCCTGGACGTACGAGCCGCCTCTGGTGCCGCCGGGCAGCCGGATCCTCCACGACGTGCTGGGGAGGGTCGCCGACGCGCGCCGCAGCTGGCGCCGTTGACCACGGGCACGGGCTCGCCAACGGGGCCGTAAACCCTCTCGTCGCCCCACCATGCCCGCTGAGCTGGGAACTTGAGGTTCTTTTACCCAGGGCTTTACCTTTCCTTGGGGGTTGGGGTACGGTGCTGTCCGCGGAGGGGAGTACTCCCGGCTGCGGCGTGCCCGTCAATACGGACGGTCGGACGGAAGACCGGTCCCGGGGCGCCGGCCCCCACGCGCCCCGGCCCCGGCCGTGGCGCACTCGGGTGGAAGAGACCTCCGGCAGCGACGACGCTGATCAGTAGCCGTACGACGCCGGAGGCGCAGTGGACGTTTCGATGACCCTGTGGGTGGTGACCGTTCTCGGTCTGTCCGCCCTGATCGCGATCGACTTCTTCATCGGGCGCAAGCCCCATGACGTGTCGGTCAAGGAGGCCGGGATCTGGACCGTGGTCTGGATCGTCCTGGCCGCGCTCTTCGGGCTCGGCCTGCTGTTCGCCGGCGAGAGCCAGGCGTCCGGCGAGTTCTTCGCCGGCTTCATCACCGAGAAGTCGCTGAGCGTCGACAACCTCTTCGTCTTCGTCCTGATCATGGCGAAGTTCTCCGTGCCGTCCCACCTCCAGCAGCGGGTGCTGCTGATCGGTGTGCTGATCGCGCTCGTCCTGCGGGCCATTTTCATCGCCGCCGGTGCCGCGATCATCGCCAGCTTCTCCTGGGTCTTCTACATCTTCGGCGCGTTCCTGATCTACACGGCCTGGAAGCTCGTCCAGGAGGCCCGCTCCGACGAGCCGGAGGAGGAGTACGAGGAGAACCGCCTCCTGCGCTCCATCGAGCAGCGCTTCGGCGTCGCCGACCGGTACCACGACACGAAGCTCTTCATCCGCAACAACGGCAAGCGGGTGCTGACGCCGCTGATGGTCGTCATGCTCGCGATCGGCACCACCGACGTGCTGTTCGCCCTGGACTCCATCCCCGCGATCTTCGGCCTGACCCAGGACCCGTACATCGTGTTCACGGCCAACGCCTTCGCGCTCATGGGCCTGCGACAGCTGTACTTCCTCATCGGCGGCCTGCTGAAGAAGCTGGTCCACCTGAGCTACGGCCTGTCGGTGATCCTCGGCTTCATCGGCGTGAAGCTGGTGCTGCACGCCCTGCACGAGTCCGGGGTGCACGTCCCGGAGATCTCCATCCCGTTCTCGCTGGCCGTCATCTGCGGCGTCCTGGTGATCACCACGATCACCAGCCTCATCGCCTCCCGCAGGCAGGCCGCCGCCGAGGAGCAGGCCAAGGAGTCCGCGGAGGTCTGACCCCCGCCAGGAGCAATGCGACACCGGCCGGGTTGCCGTGCGACCCGGCCGGTGTTTGCGTGGCTTCCATGAAGTTCACTCAGATCGTCGACTTCGAGACCGAGCGCATGGACGAGATGCGTGCCCTCATGGACGAGTGGGACGCCACCGCCGGGCCCCGCGACTACGGCCCCAAGCGCACCGCCATCCTCAAGGACCGGGACAACGCCAACCGGTTCTACGTCGTCGTCGAGTTCGACTCGTACGACGAGGCCATGCGCAACAGCAACGACCCCGGGACCACGCGCATGGCGCAGCGCCTCCAGGAGCTGTGCACCCGGCCCACCCGGTTCGTCAACTGCGACGTCCTCGACACGCAGGAAGGCTGACTCCGGGCCCGGCGTCCCGCCGCACGGCCGCTCAGACAGCCGCGGGTTCCTCGGCGGGCTCCTGTACCGCGGCCGGCCGCGGCATGGTCTCCGGCAGCAGCGCGAAGCAGCCCAGGCTCAGCACGGCGATGGCCGTCAGATAGGCCGCCACGCCCCACGGCGGCCCCGAGCCGCCCGACGCGGCCGTCGCCACCATCGGGGTCAGCGCCCCGCCCAGCACGCCCGCCAGGTTGTAGCCGACAGCCGCGCCCGTGCAGCGCACCCGCGGCTCGTACAGCTCCGGCAGATACGCGGCGACGACCGAGAACATCGTGATGAACGCCAGCAGCGCACCCAGCAGCCCCAGAAACATCATGACCGGCCGCCCGGTGTGCAGCAGCGCCACCATCGGGAACATCCACACCGCGCACGCCGCGCACCCCGCCAGACACAGCGGACGCCGCCCGTACCGGTCGCCGAGCATCGCGGCGAACGGCGTCACCGCGCCCTTGACGGCCACCGCCGCCATCACACAGACCAGCATCGTCGTACGGCTCACGCCCAGCCGCTCGGTGCCGTACGCCAGCGCCCACGTCGACACGGCGTAGAACACCGCGTACCCGACCGCCAGCGCCCCGGCCGTCAGCAGCACCAGCCGCCAGTGGCCGCGCACCACCTCGACCAGCGGGGCGCTCGCCCGCGTGCCCGACTCCGCCAGTTCCTGGAACTGCGGGGTCTCCGCCAGCGACGTGCGCAGCAGCAGCCCGCCGAGCGCGAGGACGCCGGCCGCCCAGAACGGCACGCGCCACCCCCACTCCCGGAACGCCTCGTCGCTGAGCCACGCCGACAGGGCCAGCATGATCCCGTTCGCCAGCAGGAAGCCGACCGGCGGGCCCATCTGCGGGAAGCTCGCCCACAGGGCGCGCCGCCGCTCCGGGGCGTGCTCGGCCGTCAGCAGCACCGCCCCGCCCCACTCACCGCCCAGGCCGAGGCCCTGCAGGAAGCGCAGCACCAGCAGCAGCACGGGGGCGGCCACGCCCAGCGTCGCGTACGACGGGACGCAGCCGACCGCGACGGTCGCCGTGCCCGTCAGCGCCAGTGAGGCGAAGAGCACCGGGCGCCGCCCGTAGCGGTCGCCGATGTGTCCGAAGAGGACCGAACCGAGGGGACGGGAGACGAAGCCGACGGCGAAGGTGCCGAACGCCGCGAGCGTGCCGGCGACGGGGGAGAAGGTCGGGAAGAAGAGTGGCCCAAGGACCAGGGCCGCGGCCGTGCCGTAGACGAAGAAGTCGTAGAACTCGATGGCCGTGCCGGCCAGTGAGGCGGCGGCGAGCCGCGTCATGGACGGCTGTGCGTGTGGGAGGTGACGTTGACGCATGCTCCGCCAACCTACCCGGCACACGGGGTGGTTCGGAGGGCGCTAAACGGTCGCGTGGCGCCGGGCCGCGCGCGCCGGGGTCACCAGCCGCGCGTGCGCCACTCCGGCAGGTGCGGGCGCTCCTCGCCCAGCGTGGTGTCCCTGCCGTGCCCGGGGTAGATCCAGGTCTCGTCCGGCAGCGCGTCGAAGAGCTTGGTCTCGACGTCGCGCAGCAGGCTCGCGAACGCCTCGGCGTCCTTCCACGTGTTGCCGACGCCGCCGGGGAAGAGGCAGTCGCCGGTGAAGACGTGCGGATGGCCGTGCGGGTCGTCGTAGACGAGCACGATCGAACCGGGCGTGTGCCCGACCATGTGGCGGGCCGTCAGCGCGACCCGCCCCACCTGGACGGTCTCGCCGTCCTCGACGAGCACGTCCGTCGGCACCTCGATGCCCTCGGCGTCGTACCGCCCGGCGTAGGTGCGGGCGCCGGTGGCGGCGACGACGTCGGCCAGCGCGCCCCAGTGGTCGCGGTGGCGGTGGGTGGTGACGACGGACGCGATGCCGTCGTCACCGATCAGCCGGAGCAGTGTGCGCGGCTCGGCCGCCGCGTCGATCAGCAGCTGCTCGCCGGTGGTCCGGCAGCGCAGGAGATAGGCGTTGTTGTCCATCGGCCCGACGGCGACCTTGGAGACGATCAGATCCGCCAGCTCGTGCACGTCCGCGGGTCCGCCGACCTTCACCGCTCCGCTGTACGTCATGGGGTCAGCCTATAGCGGGGGCAGCGCCGGCAGCGGTCCTCCCGAGACCGTCAGGGCGGAGCCGTCGCGGCGGCCCGCCAGCCAGCCGAGCAGGTCCGCGGCGGGGCCCCGCACGGTGACGGCCGGGCCCTCGGCTCCGCCGCCCGTGGTCCAGGTGCGGCCGTCGTCGGCGGCCACGGTGGTGGCGGGGACGTCCTTGTGGCCGGAGAACCGCTCCGTCAGGAACGCGATCTCGCGCTCGGTGAACTCCTTCGGGAGGTCCTCCAGCTCGTAGCCGACGCCCAGGTCGACGTGGTGCAGCTCCACCTCCACGAGGCGGCGGAAGGGCACGCGCGCGGCCCGGTCGGTGACGCCGTTGCGCAGCTCCACCGTGCGGGCCCAGTCCGCCGGGGCCTCGCCCTCGGCGCGGAAGCGGGCGGCGGACTCGCGCAGGTCGTCCAGGTGTACGGCGAGGGGGCGGGGGGCGTCGCGCTCGATGTCGGCGTCGCGGGCGTCGCCGCTCACGTACATGGGGCGGCCCTGGAGGACGTTCACGAGGGCGTCGGCGTTGCGGGCGACGTGGGCGAGGACGTGGCCCCGCGTCCAGCCGGGGAGCCGTGACGGCTCGGCCACGGCGGCGTTGTCGAGGGCGGAGGCCGCGGTGAGCAGCCGTTCGGTCGCCTCCTGTACGGAGGCCAGGTCATGGGCGTGGTCGATCATGCTGCTGACAGTAGCGCCGCCACTCGTTCGGGTGAAGGTGGTGGAGCGCGGACCAAAATCGAATGCACGTGCTATACGCTCGGTGGAGGCATCCTTGAAAGTCAGGCATTCATCCATCTGGCGGCCCCCATAGGCTGAAGAAGTCTGGGACAGGGGCTGTGCCCCCCGCTTCTCTCAAGAAAGGTGCGGACCCGGCGTGGCCGACCGTCTCATCGTCCGTGGCGCGCGCGAGCACAACCTGAAGAACGTCTCGCTCGACCTGCCACGCGACTCGCTCATCGTCTTCACCGGGCTCTCGGGGTCGGGCAAGTCCTCCCTCGCCTTCGACACGATCTTCGCCGAGGGCCAGCGGCGGTACGTCGAGTCCCTCTCGTCGTACGCCCGGCAGTTCCTCGGCCAGATGGACAAGCCGGACGTCGACTTCATCGAGGGCCTCTCGCCGGCCGTCTCCATCGACCAGAAGTCGACCTCGCGCAACCCGCGCTCCACGGTCGGCACCATCACCGAGGTCTACGACTACCTGCGCCTGCTGTTCGCCCGCATCGGCAAGCCGCACTGTCCCGAGTGCCGCCGGCCGATCTCCCGGCAGTCGCCGCAGGCCATCGTCGACAAGGTGCTGGAGCTGCCCGAGGGCAGCCGCTTCCAGGTGCTCTCGCCGCTGGTGCGGGAGCGCAAGGGCGAGTTCGTCGACCTCTTCGCCGACCTCCAGACCAAGGGCTACAGCCGCGCCCGCGTGGACGGGAAGACCGTCCAGCTGTCCGAGCCGCCCACGCTGAAGAAGCAGGAGAAGCACACCATCGAGGTGGTCGTCGACCGCCTGACCGTGAAGGACAGCGCCAAGCGCCGGCTCACCGACTCCGTCGAGACCGCCCTCGGCCTCTCCGGCGGCATGGTCGTGCTCGACTTCGTCGACCTCCCCGAGGACGATCCCGAGCGCGAGCGGATGTACTCGGAGCACCTGTACTGCCCGTACGACGACCTGTCGTTCGAGGAGCTGGAGCCCCGCTCGTTCTCGTTCAACTCGCCCTTCGGCGCCTGCCCGGACTGCACCGGCATCGGCACGCGCATGGAGGTCGACCCGGAGCTGATCGTCCCGGACGAGGAGCGCTCCCTCGACGAGGGCGCGATCCACCCCTGGTCGCACGGCCACACCAAGGAGTACTTCGGACGGCTCATCGGCGGCCTCGCCGACGCGCTCGGCTTCCGCACCGACATCCCCTGGGCCGGCCTGCCGCAGCGCGCCAAGAAGGCCCTGCTCCACGGCCACAAGACCCAGGTCGAGGTGCGGTACCGGAACCGGTACGGCAGGGAGCGGGCGTACGTCACCCCCGCCTTCGAGGGCGCCGTGTCCTTCGTCAAGCGGCGCCACAGCGAGGCCGAGAGCGACTCCAGCCGCGAGCGCTTCGAGGGCTACATGCGCGAGGTGCCCTGCCCCACCTGTGAGGGCACGCGCCTGAAGCCGATCGTCCTCGCCGTCACGATCATGGACAAGTCCATCGCCGAGGTCTCGGCGATGTCCATCAGCGACTGCGCCGACTTCCTCGGCCGGCTCCGGCTGAGCGCCCGCGACAAGAAGATCGCCGAGCGGGTGCTGAAGGAGGTCAACGAGCGGCTGCGGTTCCTGGTCGACGTGGGCCTGGACTACCTGTCGCTGAACCGCGCGGCCGGCACGCTGTCCGGTGGCGAGGCCCAGCGCATCCGGCTCGCCACCCAGATCGGCTCCGGCCTGGTGGGCGTGCTGTACGTGCTGGACGAGCCGTCCATCGGCCTCCACCAGCGCGACAACCACCGGCTGATCGAGACCCTGGTCCGGCTCCGTGACATGGGCAACACGCTCATCGTCGTCGAGCACGACGAGGACACGATCAAGGTCGCCGACTGGGTCGTCGACATCGGCCCCGGCGCCGGCGAGCACGGCGGCAAGGTCGTCCACTCCGGGCCGTTGAAGCAGCTCCTCGCCAACAAGGACTCGATGACCGGGCTGTACCTGTCCGGGAAGCGGTCCATCCCGGTGCCGGACATCCGCCGCCCCATGGACCCCTCCCGCAGGCTCACCGTGCACGGCGCCCGCGAGAACAACCTGCGGGACATCGACGTGTCGTTCCCGCTGGGCGTCCTCACGGCCGTCACGGGCGTCTCCGGCTCCGGCAAGTCGACGCTGGTCAACGACATCCTGTACACGCACCTGGCCCGCGAGCTGAACGGCGCCAAGTCCGTCCCCGGGCGGCACACGCGCGTGGACGGTGACGACCTCGTCGACAAGGTCGTCCACGTCGACCAGTCGCCGATCGGCCGCACCCCGCGGTCCAACCCGGCGACGTACACCGGAGTCTTCGACCACGTCCGCAAGCTGTTCGCCGAGACGATGGAGGCCAAGGTCCGCGGGTACCTGCCCGGCCGGTTCTCCTTCAACGTCAAGGGCGGCCGCTGCGAGAACTGCTCCGGCGACGGCACCATCAAGATCGAGATGAACTTCCTGCCGGACGTGTACGTGCCGTGCGAGGTCTGCCACGGCGCGCGCTACAACCGGGAGACCCTGGAGGTCCACTACAAGGGCAAGTCCATCGCCGAGGTGCTGGACATGCCGATCGAGGAGGCCCTGGAGTTCTTCGAGGCCGTCCCGACGATCTCGCGCCACCTGAAGACGCTCACCGAGGTCGGCCTCGGGTACGTCAGGCTGGGCCAGTCCGCGCCCACGCTGTCCGGCGGCGAGGCCCAGCGCGTCAAGCTCGCCAGCGAGCTGCAGAAGCGCTCCACGGGCCGTACGGTCTACGTCCTGGACGAGCCGACCACCGGTCTGCACTTCGAGGACATCTCGAAGCTGATCAAGGTGCTGTCGAACCTCGTCGACAAGGGCAACACGGTGATCGTCATCGAGCACAACCTCGATGTGATCAAGACCGCCGACTGGGTCGTCGACATGGGCCCCGAGGGCGGCAGCGGCGGCGGCCTGGTCGTCGCCGAGGGCAGCCCGGAGGCGGTGGCGGGCGTTCCCGCCAGCCACACCGGCAAGTTCCTCCGCGACATCCTCGACACCGACCGCATCAGCGACGCCTCCCCGGTCAAGGCGGGCGGCAGGGGCAACGGCAAGGTCGACGCCAAGGGCAACGGTGGGCGCACGGCCAGGAAGACCACGGCCCGCGCCAAGAAGGCCTGACCCGGCCCACCACACCCGTGTGACCGGCGGACCTCCGCCGGTCACACGGGCGTCAGGCCAGTTCCGTCGCGTACGGCGGCTCCGCCCCCGGACGGGAGCAGGTCAGCGCGGCCGCGCGGGCGGCGAAGGTGAGCAGCGAGGTCCACGCGGCCACGTCCAGCGCCGCCGGGTCACGCCCGGCCAGCCCGTGCAGCAGCGCCGCGTTCACCGTGTCACCGGCGCCGATCGTGTCCGCCACCCGTACGGGGACGCCCGGCACGGACACCGACAGCTCGCGCGTCCACACCGTCATGCCCGCCGCGCCACGCGTCAGCACCACCGCCGCCGGACCGGCCGCCGGCCACTCCTCGGGCGTGCCGCCCAGCCAGGCCGCGTCCTCCTCGGACAGCTTCAGCAGCGACACGTACGGCAGCCAGCCCGCGAACCGCTTCCGGTACGCGTCCGCGTCCGGGATGAGCCCCGGCCGCACGTTCGGGTCCAGCAGCGTCAGCAGCCCCCGCCCCGCCTCGCGCCGCAGCAGCGCCTCGTACGCGCTCGCGCCGGGCTCCAGGGCCAGCGAACACGTGCCGAAGGCCACCGCCCGCGCCTCCTCCGGCAGCCGCTCCGGCAGCTCGAACAGCCGGTCCGCGGTGCCCTCCGCGTAGAAGCCGTAGCGCGCCGACCCATCCGCCGCGACCGACGCCACGGCGAGCGTCGTCGGCTCGGCGCCGCGCTGCACCAGCCCGGTGTCCACGCCCGCCCCCCGCAGCCCGTCGAGCAGCGCCTCGCCGAAGGCGTCCGTCGAGACGCGCGAGCAGAACCCGGTACGCGCCCCGAGCCGCCCCAGCGCCACGGCGGTGTTGTACGGGCCGCCGCCCAGGCGCGGCACCAGCGGCGACAGCCCGGGCACGGCCACGGGCGTCCCCTCGGGAACCAGGTCTATCAGGGCCTCACCGGCGACGACGATCACGGCCCCGAACGTAGTCGATCGCCTCCGACCAGGACAGCCCCCCTGGAAGGGCCGCCGATCTGCGTCGGTATCGTCGGGTCCGTACCCGCAACCGGTCCGTACCCGAAACCGGGTCCGTGCCTGAAGAAGGGTCCTGCCCGAAGCCGGGTCCATGCCCCGCAACGGGTCCTTGCCGCCGCCGTCCCGACCATCCCCGTGGAGTGCCCATGCCCGGCCAGCCCGCCGCCCGCCGTACCGTGCTGAAAGGCGCCGCGCTCGCCGGTGCCGCCGGGCTCGGCGCCGCCGCCTGCTCCACCGAGTCGAAGCTCGGCCACGCGCAGACGCCGACCCCGACCGCACCCGTCGACCTCGGCGCGGCCGACGCGGTGCCCGTCGGCGGCGCCCGGCTCTACCGCGAGCAGCGCCTCATCGTGCACTGCCCGGCCAAGGGCCAGTACAAGGCGTTCAGCGCCCAGTGCACGCACGCCGGCTGCCTCCTCGACAAGATCGAGGGCGCGGAGGGCAACTGCCCCTGCCACGGCAGCCGTTTCGACGTCGCCACGGGCAAGGCGCTCAAGGGCCCGGCGACCGTGCCGCTCCCGGAGGTCCCGGTCACGGTGAAGAACGGCAAGCTCATCGCCGGCCCCGAGGCCTGACGGCCCGAGGCCTGACGGCCCGAGGCCTGACGGCCCGAGGCCTGACGGCCCGAGGCCTGACGGCCCGAGGCCTGACGGCCCGAGGCCTGACGGCCCGAGGCCTGACGGCCCGAGGCCTGACGGCCCGAGGCCTGACGGCCCGAGGCCTGACGGCCCGGGCCCCGCGTGGGGCCCACCCTCACTCCCAGTCCCAGTCGATCCCCAGGAGCCCCGGCCGTACGCCCTGTTCCACGAGGTGTACGGTCCGGTGGCGGCCGCTCAGGGTGAGGTCGGCCCGTGCGCCGCGCGGGGCGACCGCCGATGTCTGGGCGAAGCGCCGGCACCGCACCGGCAGGGCGTCCTCGTGGAACCGCACCTGCAGCACGTACTGCCCGCCCGCGAAGCTGAACCCGCGCACGTACTCGGCGCTCTCCCCGGCCGTACCGTCGTCGAAGCCGTACCCGAAGACATACGTGTCGCCCGCGCGCAGCCGCGTGTCGAAGAGCAGCTCGGCGACCACCACGCCGGTCTCCCGGTGCCAGCGCACCCGCCCCGTACGGCAGTTCTCGCCGGCCCGCACCACCACCCGCTCCGGATCGCACCCCGGGTCCCCGTGGTGGATGGCCAGATAGCGGTCCACGCCGTCGCGGTGAGCCCGCACCACGTGCTGCGAGTCGCGGCCCACGAGCTGGCGCTCCGCCCCGATCCGCACCCGCTCGTGGTGCCCCACGGTGTGCAGCCCGCCGTCCACCGGTGAGCCCAGCCCGGCTATCAGGGCCTCCACCACGCCCGACGTGTGGACCAGCGCCCGGTACGACCGGGCCGCCGGCCGGGCCGCGCCGTCCTGGCCGCCCGCCGTGCCGTCCTGCCCGTCGCCCGCCCCACCGAGCAGCCGGATCAGCGAGCCGCCGGGCAGCTGGAGCAGCTCCTCCAGGGCCCGCACGGCCTTCAGCGACTCGGGCCGCTGCGGGCGCCGGGCGCCCTGCTGCCAGTAGCACAGGCTCGTCACGCCCACCTTGATGCCGCGGTGCGCCAGGTGATGCTGCACCCGCTGGAGCGGCAGCCCGCGCACCGCCAGGGCCGCGCGCAGCGCCAGATGGAACGGACCGGTGTGCAGCAACTGCGCCAGATCGGCCTCGGTGTGTCCCATGGGGACTCCTCAGTGAACGTTCACGACGGGGCGGTACGACATCGCGACCGCGGGCGCGCGTCGGCTGGTCGGGCCGGGGCGGCCGTTCACAGGGCGACCGCTTCCTTCACACCGCGACGTCACCCCGCATTGAAGCGTGTTGACCTGTCCCCGACAACGATCGATGCTTCCCGACACGCGTCCGGACGCGCTCCTCCCTCCCCACATCCCCACTCGGAGGAACGCGATGAGCAACACCCGCAAGCAGCACCGGCCACGGCGGAACGGAGGTGTCGCCCTCGCGGCGGCCCTCTGCGCCGCCCTGATCACGGTGCCGGCCACCTCGACCACCGCCGCCGCCACCTCACCGCAGGACGACCGGGCACCCGTGTCCGCGCTCGCCGCCAAGCGCCTCGACATCACCATGCAGGCCCAGCAGAAGACCAACTGGTGCTGGGCTGCGGCCGGCAACACCATCGCGACCTGGTTCGGCCGCGGCTACAGCCAGAACCAGTTCTGCAACGCCGCCTTCAACCGCCAGCAGGGCACCGACTGCCCCAACTGGCAGGCCACGCTCGGCAACGTCCAGACCGGACTGCGCTGGGCGGGCATCAACCCCGGCTCGTACGTGGACGGCTGGCTGCGCTACTCGACCGTGCAGACCGAGATCAACGCCGACCGCCCCGTCGAGACGCGCATCCAGTGGTCGAGCGGCGGCGGCCACATGCACGTGATCTACGGCTACGACGACTCCAGGAGCTGGGTCTACTGGGGCGACCCGTGGCCGTCCAGCGACCGCTACAACTGGGCCTCGCACGCCTGGTACGTCGACAACAACTCGTTCTCCTGGACCCACTCGCTCTACCGGATCGGGGCGTGAGACGGATGACGCACCTCGTACGCCGCACGACCGCCGCGCTCACGGGCACCACGCTCACCGGGACCGCGCTCACGGGCACGGCCCTCACCGGCACGGTCCTGCTGGCGCTCGCCGCACCCGCCGCCGCGGCCGGCGGCACCGCCTTACCGCCCGCGCCCACCGCGCGCGACGCGGCCGCGGCGGCCACGACGCTGGACACCCTGTCCCGCTTCTTCGCCGCCCGCGACGGCGCGGCGCCCGGGGCCGCCAAGGCCGCCGCCCGGCCCCGCATCGAGGGGGCCCCGGTCCCCGTGCACGTCCTGTCCCCGGAGTTCGTCGCGGGCCGACCCGGTGCGCCGGTCGCCCGCGTCGAGTTCCACGCGTCCAGAGCGGTCGCGCAGGACGGCCGCAAGGCGTCGGTGTGGACCGTCCGGCAGGGCGCCGGCTGGCAGGTCGTGAACATCGCCACCGGCGACGACGAGATCCGGTACGCCGAGCAGGGCACCCGCAGGCTCCCCGGCGGCACGGTGTTCCGCGAGCCGCAGATCGACGCCTGGTACGTCCACAAGGGCGGCGAGGTCCTGCCCCTGGACCCGGACGCCGTCCGGGCCGTGGGGGCGAACGGCACGACGCTCGCCGCCTACCGCGCCCGGGTCACCGCGGCCTACGGCGACAAGCTGCCGGGCTCCGCCTACGCGGGCGCGGGCCGGGCGGGCGGCTACGACCACGGCCCGGCCGGCGGGCGGGCGGCGCCTCCCCGCCACGGCGCCGGGCCCGTGACGGCGGCGTCCACCGGGCCCGCGGCCGCCCCGTCCGCCGCCCCGGTGACCGCGGTGTCGGCCACCGCCGCGGCCTTCGTGGCGGCGGCGCTCACCGCGCTGCGCCTGCGCCGCCGCCGTACGGCCTGACAGGTGGGCGAACGGGCCGCGCGGGGCGCCTCCGTCCCCACCGGAAGGTGTCCCGCGCGCGCCCGGAGTGTCGGTGGTCGCCAGTAGGGTGTGAGACATGGCAGACCCCTCCAGCTACCGCCCCAAGCCGGGACAGATCCCCGACTCGCCGGGGGTCTACAAGTTCCGCGACGAGCACCGCCGGGTGATCTACGTCGGGAAGGCCAAGTCCCTGCGCCAGCGGCTCGCCAACTACTTCCAGGACCTGGCGGGCCTGCACCCGCGCACGCGCACGATGGTCACCACCGCCGCGTCCGTCGAGTGGACCGTCGTCTCCACAGAGGTCGAGGCGCTGCAGCTGGAGTACTCCTGGATCAAGGAGTTCGACCCGCGGTTCAACGTCAAGTACCGCGACGACAAGAGCTATCCCTACCTCGCCGTCACCCTCGGCGAGGAGTTCCCCCGCGTCCAGGTCATGCGCGGCCACAAGCAGAAGGGCGTGCGCTACTTCGGGCCGTACGCGCACGCCTGGGCCATCCGCGAGACCGTCGACCTGCTGCTGCGGGTCTTCCCGGTGCGTACGTGCACGTCGGGCGTGTTCCGGAACGCCGCCCGGACCGGCCGGCCCTGCCTTCTCGGCTACATCGGCAAGTGCTCGGCCCCCTGCGTCGGCCGGATCAGCCCCGAGGACCACAAGGAACTGGCCGAGGAGTTCTGCGACTTCATGGCCGGCCGCACCGGCACGTACATCCGCCGCCTGGAGAAGGACATGATGGCGGCGGCCGAGGAGATGGAGTACGAGAGGGCGGCCCGGCTCCGCGACGACATAGACGCCCTCAAGCGGGCCATGGAGAAGAACGCCGTCGTCCTCGCCGACGCCACCGACGCGGACCTGATCGCCGTCGCCGAGGACGAGCTGGAGGCCGCCGTCCAGATCTTCCACGTCCGCGGCGGCCGCGTGCGCGGCCAGCGCGGCTGGGTCACCGACAAGGTCGAGGCCGTCGACACGGCCGGACTCGTCGAGCACGCCCTGCAGCAGCTGTACGGGGAGGAGACCGGCGACGCGGTCCCCCGGGAGGTCCTCGTCCCGGCCTTGCCCGAGGACCTCGACGCCGTCACCCAGTGGCTCAGCGGCCGCCGGGGCTCCCAGGTGTCCCTGCGCATCCCGCAGCGCGGCGACAAGAAGGACCTGATGGAGACCGTCGGGCGCAACGCCCAGCAGGCCCTGGTCCTGCACAAGACCAAGCGCGCCAGCGACCTCACCACGCGCTCGCGCGCCCTGGAGGAGATCGCCGACGCCCTGGGCCTGGACACGGCGCCGCTGCGCATCGAGTGCTTCGACATCTCGCACCTCCAGGGCGAGGACGTCGTCGCCTCCATGGTCGTCTTCGAGGACGGGCTGCCCCGCAAGAGCGAGTACCGCCGCTTCCAGATCAAGGGCCGTGTCGGAGACACGCAGGTCTGGCACGGCGAGGGGCAGGACGACGTCCGGTCCATGCACGAGGTGATCAGCCGCCGCTTCCGGCGCTACCTCGCCGAGAAGGAGCGGACGGGCGAGTGGGTCGGCGAGAACGGCACCCCGGGCGGTGAGGTCCCGGCCGACGCCGACACGGACGGCGGCCCGGAGGACAACGGGCGGCCCAGGAAGTTCGCCTACCCGCCACAGCTCGTCGTCGTCGACGGCGGGCAGCCCCAGGTCGCCGCCGCCCGGCGGGCCCTGGACGAGCTGGGCATCGACGACGTCGCGGTCTGCGGCCTGGCCAAGCGGCTGGAGGAGGTCTGGCTCCCCGGGGACGACGACCCGGTGGTCCTGCCCCGCTCCAGCGAGGGCCTGTACCTTCTGCAGCGGGTCCGTGACACGGCTCACGACTTCGCCATCCGCTACCAGCGCACCAAGCGCCACAAGCGCCTCAGGACCAGCCCCCTGGACGCCGTGCCGGGTCTCGGGGACGCCAGGAAGAAGGCGCTGATCAAGCACTTCGGTTCGGTCAAACGGCTCCGGCAGGCGACAATCGAGCAGATCTGCGAGGTGCCGGGGTTCGGCCGGAAGACCGCCGAGGCCGTGGCCGTGGCCCTCGCCCAGGCCGCGCCGGCCGCTCCCGCCGTGAACACGGCGACAGGAGAGATCATGGAAGACGACACCGGGGGACCGCGCACGGACGGGGGAGCCCGAGATGACTGAGCACGTCCCACACGACGACCGCGAAAACCGAGAAGACGGAGCAGCACACGTGAGTACGGGCACGACGATCGAGGCCGGCGAGGCCGCCGAGGCGGCCATCCCCGAGCTGGTGATCATCTCCGGCATGTCCGGCGCCGGGCGCAGCACCGCCGCCAAGTGCCTGGAGGACCTCGGCTGGTTCGTCGTCGACAACCTGCCACCCGCGCTGATCCCGACCATGGTGGAGCTGGGCGCCCGCTCGCAGGGCAACGTCGCCCGCATCGCCGTCGTCGTCGACGTGCGCGGCCGGCAGTTCTTCGACAACCTCCGCGAGTCCCTCGCCGACCTGGAGGCCAAGCAGGTCACCCGCCGGATCGTCTTCCTGGAGTCCTCCGACGAGGCCCTGGTCCGCCGCTTCGAGTCGGTCCGCCGCCCGCACCCCCTCCAGGGCGACGGGCGCATCGTCGACGGCATCGCCGCCGAGCGCGACCTGCTGCGCGAGCTGCGCGGCGACGCCGACCTGGTGATCGACACCTCCAGCCTGAACGTGCACGAGCTGCGCGCCAAGATGGACGCCCAGTTCGCCGGCGACGAGGAGCCCGAGCTGCGGGCCACCGTCATGTCGTTCGGCTACAAGTACGGGCTGCCCGTCGACGCCGACCTCGTCGTGGACTGCCGCTTCCTGCCCAACCCGCACTGGGTGCCGGAGCTGCGCCCGTTCACCGGCCTGAACGAGGAGGTGTCCGGCTATGTCTTCAACCAGCCCGGCGCCAAGGAGTTCCTGGACCGGTACACCGAGCTGCTGGAGCTGATCGCCACCGGCTACCGGCGCGAGGGCAAGCGGTACGTCACGATCGCCGTCGGCTGCACGGGCGGCAAGCACCGCTCCGTCGCCGTGTCCGAGAAGCTCGCCGCCCGGCTCGCCTCGGAAGGGGTCGAGACCGTCGTCGTGCACCGGGACATGGGGCGCGAGTGAGGAGGCCGTACCGCAGGCGCACGAGCACCCTGTCCGCCCGTACGCTCCGCAGACGCGGCGCGCAGCCCAAGGTCGTCGCCCTCGGCGGCGGCATGGGCCTGTCCGCGTCCCTCGCCGCGCTGCGCCGCATCACCGGTGACCTCACCGCCGTGGTCACCGTCGCCGACGACGGGGGCTCCAGCGGCCGCCTCCGCGAGGAGCTGGGCGTCCTCCCGCCCGGCGACCTGCGCAAGGCCCTCGCCGCGCTGTGCGGCGACGACGACTGGGGCCAGACCTGGGCCAGGGTGATCCAGCACCGCTTCCAGTCCAAGGGCGACCTGCACGAGCACGCCGTCGGCAACCTCCTGATCGTCGCCCTGTGGGAGCAGCTGGGCGACCACGTCCAGGCCCTGGACCTGGTCGGCCGGCTGCTCGGCGCGCACGGCAGGGTGCTGCCCATGTCGGCCGTCCCGCTGGAGCTCCAGGCCCTGGTCAGGGGCCACGACCCGGAGCGCCCGGAGGACGTGGACACCGTGCGCGGCCAGGCGACGGTGGCGCTCACGCCCGGCGAGGTCCAGTCGGTGCACCTGGTGCCGAACGACCCGCCGGCCGTCCCGGAGGCCGTCGCGGCCGTGCTGGACGCCGACTGGGTGGTGCTCGGGCCGGGCTCCTGGTTCTCGTCGGTGATCCCGCATCTGCTGGTGCCCGAGCTGCTCGACGCGCTCGTCGAGACGAAGGCCCGCCGGGTGCTCTCCCTGAACCTCGCGCCGCAGCCCGGAGAAACCGCCGGGTTCTCTCCGCAGCGTCATTTGGAGGTTTTGGCCCGACACGCCCCTAAACTCGCCCTGGACGTGGTGCTGGCCGACGAGGCCGCCGTGCCCGACCGCGAGTCGCTCGTCGACGCCGCGAAGCGGCTCGGTGCGGCGGTCGAGCTGGCCCCCGTGGCCAGGAAGGACGGCCTGCCGAAGCACGACCCGGAGCTGCTGGCCGCCGCGTACGACCGTATTTTTCGGATGCATGGAAGGATCGGCCCATGGCGATGACGGCAGCGGTGAAGGACGAGATCTCCCGGCTCCCCGTCACCCGCACCTGCTGCAGAAAGGCCGAGGTCTCGTCGATCCTGCGGTTCGCCGGCGGTCTGCACCTGGTGAGCGGCCGGATCGTGATCGAGGCGGAGCTGGACACCGCCATGGCGGCGAGGCGGCTGAAGCGGGACATCGCGGAGATCTTCGGGCACAGCTCGGAGCTGATCGTGATGGCCCCGGGAGGGCTGCGCCGGGGCTCCCGGTTCGTGGTGCGCGTGGTGGCCGGCGGCGACCAGCTGGCGCGGCAGACCGGCCTGGTCGACGGCCGGGGCCGCCCCATCCGGGGCCTGCCCCCGCAGGTCGTCTCCGGTGCCACCTGTGACGCCGAGGCCGCGTGGCGCGGTGCCTTCCTGGCGCACGGCTCGCTGACCGAGCCCGGCCGGTCCTCCTCGCTGGAGGTCACCTGCCCCGGCCCGGAGGCCGCGCTCGCGCTGGTGGGCGCCGCCCGCCGGCTGTCGATCGCCGCGAAGGCCCGCGAGGTGCGGGGCGTGGACCGGGTCGTCGTCCGGGACGGCGACGCGATCGGCGCGCTGCTGACCCGGCTGGGTGCCCACGAGTCCGTGCTGGCCTGGGAGGAGCGGCGGATGCGCCGCGAGGTCCGCGCCACGGCCAACCGGCTCGCCAACTTCGACGACGCCAACCTGCGCCGCTCGGCCCGTGCGGCCGTCGCCGCCGGCGCCCGGGTGCAGCGCGCTCTGGAGATCCTCGGCGAGGAGGTGCCCGAGCACCTCGCGGCGGCCGGCCGGCTGCGCATGGAGCACAAGCAGGCGTCCCTGGAGGAGCTGGGCGCCCTCGCGGACCCGCCGCTGACGAAGGACGCGGTCGCGGGCCGTATCCGCCGGCTCCTGGCCATGGCCGACAAGCGGGCCCAGGACCTGGGCATCCCCGGCACGGAGTCCAATCTGACCGAGGAGATGGCGGACGGCCTGGTCGGCTGAGGCTCCCGCCCGCCCATGCAGTCCCGATGCCCGGCGCCGTACGACGGCGCCGGGCTTCTGCGTACCCGGGCGCGCCCGGCCACCATCCCCGAGGCCGTGTTGACATGATCATGAAGTGTCATCAGCCTGGCCTCTGTTCGTTTCGAGGTGACTTCGTGACAGACAACAGCAAGGGGAGCTTATGAGACGCGGAGCGAGAACGATCCTCGCCGCGGCTTCACTGCTGATGGCCGGCCTGGTGGCGGCACCCGTCGCCGGGGCGGAGCAGAACGACCACGGGAACGACGACACGCTTTCCGTGTGGCACGCCACCGTCACCAAGGAGCAGGTGCCGCTCCTGCTCGAAGCCGGCACCGACGGCCACGAACTGACCGAGCGGGTTCCCGACCGGGGCTCCGCCACCGTCGAGGTCCACCTCACCGGCGCCCAGGCCGACGCCCTGCGCGCCAAGGGGGTCACCCTCACCGAGCACACCCTCCCCGACGCCGCCGAGCGGCGCGTCGCCGCCGCCGGCGACGGAGTGTTCCGCCCGTACAGCGGTCCCGGCGGGCTCAAGGAGGAGATCCTCGCGACGGGCCGGAACCACCCGGGCCTCACCAAGGTCGTCAGCATCGGCAAGTCCCTCAGGGGCCAGGACATCCTCGCCGTCAAGGTCACCAAGGGCGCCCGGACCTCCCCGGACGGGTCCAGGCCCGCGACCCTCTACCTCTCCAACCAGCACGCCCGCGAGTGGATCACCCCGGAGATGACCCGGCGGCTGCTCCACCACTACCTCGGCCAGTACGGCAAGGACCCGCGCGTCACGCGGATCGTCGACACCACCGAACTGTGGTTCGTGCTCTCGGCCAACCCGGACGGCTACGACCACACGCACGCCGACCCCGCCAACCGCCAGTGGCGCAAGAACCTCCGCGACAACAACGGCGACGGCCGGATCACCCCCGGCGACGGCGTCGACCTCAACCGCAACTTCTCCTACAAGTGGGGCTACGACAACGAGGGTTCGTCCCCCGACCCGGCCGACGAGACCTACCGCGGCAGCGGCCCCATGTCCGAGCCCGAGACCCGCGCCCTCGACGCCTTCCAGAAGCGCATCGGCTTCACGTACGGCGTCAACTACCACTCCGCGGCGCAGCTGCTGCTCTACGGCGTGGGCTGGCAGGTCGCCACCCCCAGCCCGGACGACACCGCGCTCAAGGCGCTCGCCGGCACCCCGGCCAAGCCGGCCGTCCCCGGCTACCGTCCGCAGCTCTCCTCGGAGCTGTACACCACCAACGGCGAGGCCGACGGCCACGCGTCGAACGTCAACGGGATGCTCATGTTCACCCCCGAGATGTCGACCTGCGCCACCGTCTCCCGCATCGACCCGAACGACGCCTGGGAACCCGCCGACTGCGCCTCCGTCTTCACGTTCCCCGACGACGAGAAGCTGATCCAGCAGGAGTTCGCCAAGAACATCCCCTTCGCGCTCGCCGTCGCCGAGTCCACCACCCGCCCGGACGACCCCGTCTCGCCGGTCGGCGCCGAGGCACCCGACTTCACCCCCGACACCTTCACCACCTCCTACGCGCGCGACCGCGGCCAGCCCGTCGCCGTCACCGCCCGCAAGTCGCTGCGCGACAAGGAGCTCCACTACCGCGTCAACGGCGGCCGTACGCACGAACGCGACCTGACCCCCTGGCGCGGCGGCAGCACCTACGGCGGCGAGGACAACCACCACTTCGACGAGTACCGCGCCACCGTGAAGGGCGCCCGCCCCGGCGACAAGGTCGAGGTCTGGTTCACCGCCACCACCCGCGACGGCCGGCGCACCGCCTCCACCCCCTTCACCTACACCGTCGCCGAGCGGCCCCGCGCCGACCTGCTCGTCCTCGCCGAGGAGGGCGGCACGACACCCGCGCGGCACACCGCCGCGTACACCACCGCCCTCGCCGACAACGGGCGCCGGGCCGCCGTCTGGGACGTCGCCACCCAGGGCGCCCCGCACCCCCTCGCCGTCCTCGGCCACTTCCGCGGCGTCGTCTGGTACACCGGCGACCAGCGCCCCTCCGGCGCGACCACCCTCGCCGTACGCTCCTACCTCAACGACGGCGGCAAGCTGATCAACGCCGGGGAGCAGGCCGGCGGCTTCGCCGTCATCGGCCGGGCCCTGTCCAACGACTTCGCCCAGTACTACCTCGGCGCCCACCACCGCGCCGGGCTCGCCGCCCCGCCGTCCTTCACCGGCACGGGACCCTTCGCGCGGACGACCGTCCCGCTCGCCGGGGCGGAGGGCAACCCGCTCGACAACGCCGGCGCCTACACGGTCACCTCCGAGTCGCTGCCGCCCGCCTCCTTCCCCTGGTTCGGCAGCGCCGCCGCCGGCGACTACCCCGGCGTCCGCACACCGTTCGAGCCCTACGAGGGCACGAGCTTCGCCGCCGCACGGCACGCCGACAACGCCTGGATGCGGCTCTCCCGCACCGTGGACCTCACGGGCGTGACCGCCGCCGACAAGCCGTCCCTGCGGTTCCGGATCAGCTACGACACCGAGCCGGCCTACGACCACGTGATCGTCGAGGCCCGCACCGCCGGCCAGGACGACTGGACGACCCTGCCGGACGTCCACGGCGGCACCTCCACCGAGGTCCCCGCCGACTGCGGCGAGGGCTTCTACGTGGGCGGACACCCCTTCCTCGGCCGCTACCTCACCGTCGGGACCCACGGCTGCGAGGCCACCGGCACCAGCGGCACCTGGAACGCCTTCAGCGGCGCGTCCAACGGCTGGCGGCAGGCCGCCGTGGACCTCGGCGCCTACGCGGGCAAGCAGGTCGAGCTGTCCGTCTCGTACGTGACCGACCCCGGCACGGCCGAGACGGGCGTCTTCGTCGACGACACCGCACTCGTCGTCGGCTCCGCCGTCCGGGACCGCGAGGGCTTCGAGACCGCCCTCGGTCCCTGGTCCGTCCCCGGGCCGCCGGCGGGCAGCCGGGCCAACGCCTCCGACTGGGCCAGGTCACCGGCGCTGTTCCACTCGTACGCCTCCGTCACCACCCGCGACACCGTGCTGCTGGGCTTCGGCCTGGAGCATGTGACCGGCAGGGCCGAACGCGCCGCGCTGGCCGGAAAGGCCCTCCGGGCCCTGCGCCGCTGACCCGCCGTACGGCCCCGGGACACTACCGCTCGGTAGGTTGCGGCCCCGGGGTCGTACGGGTGCGCTCGATGTCACTCCGGCGGCGCCGGAGAGGTAGGGTCATAAGCGGTCGGGGACATCCCATACAGCTCGCCGGCGTCGAAACCCGGCGTACCAACGAGGAGATCGGTTCGTGACGATCCGCGTAGGCATCAACGGCTTTGGCCGCATCGGTCGTAACTACTTCCGCGCGCTGCTGGAGCAGGGTGCAGACATCGAGATCGTGGCTGTCAACGACCTGGGTGACACCGCGACCACCGCTCACCTGCTGAAGTACGACACCATCCTCGGCCGTCTGAAGGCCGACGTGTCCCACACCGCCGACACCATCACCGTCGACGGCCACACCATCAAGGTCCTCTCCGAGCGCAACCCGGCCGACATCCCCTGGGGCGAGCTGGGCGTCGACATCGTCATCGAGTCGACCGGCATCTTCACCAAGAAGGACGACGCCGCCAAGCACATCGCCGGCGGCGCCAAGAAGGTCCTCATCTCGGCTCCGGCCAGCGGCGAGGACATCACCATCGTGATGGGTGTCAACCAGGACAAGTACGACGCGGACAACCACCACGTCATCTCCAACGCGTCCTGCACCACCAACTGCGTCGCCCCGATGGCCAAGGTCCTCGACGAGAGCTTCGGCATCGTCAAGGGCATGATGACCACGGTCCACGCCTACACCAACGACCAGCGCATCCTCGACTTCCCGCACAAGGACCTGCGCCGCGCCCGCGCCGCCGCGGAGAACATCATCCCGACCTCGACGGGTGCCGCGAAGGCCACCGCCCTGGTCCTCCCGCAGCTCAAGGGCAAGCTGGACGGCATCGCCATGCGCGTCCCGGTCCCGACCGGCTCGGTCACCGACCTCGTCGTCGAGCTCGACCGCGAGGTCACCAAGGACGAGATCAACACCGCCTTCCAGAAGGCCGCCGAGGGTCAGCTGAAGGGCATCCTCGAGTACACCGAGGACCCGATCGTCTCCTCCGACATCGTGAACTGGCCGGCCTCCTGCACCTTCGACTCCTCCCTGACCATGGTTCAGGGCAAGCAGGTCAAGATCGTCGGCTGGTACGACAACGAGTGGGGTTACTCCAACCGGCTCGTCGACCTCACCGTCTTCGTGGGCAGCCGGCTCTGAGCCTCAGCAGCACGGCAGGCACCTCGATGTAAGCACAGGGCTCGGGCAGCGCGACGCCGCGCTGTGCGGGCCCTGTCGCTTGCGCGTTTTCCTCCGGGTCAGTCACCAAGGAGCAGGTAACAGATGAAGACGATCGACGCACTCCTCGCGCAAGGGGTCGACGGCAAGCGGGTATTCGTCCGCGCCGACCTCAACGTGCCGCTCGACGGCACCACCATCACCGACGACGGCCGCATCCGCGCCGTCCTCCCCACCATCAAGGCCCTCACCGAGGCCGGCGCCAAGGTCGTCGTCGCCTCGCACCTCGGCCGCCCCAAGGGTGCCCCGGACCCCGCCTTCTCGCTGCGCCCGGCCGCCGCGCGCCTCGCCGAGCTGCTCGGCGCCTCCGTCGCCTTCGCCGCCGACACCATCGGCAGCGAGGCCCACGACGCGGTGAACGGCCTGGAGGCCGGCGGCGTCGCGGTCATCGAGAACCTCCGCTTCAACCCGGGCGAGACCTCGAAGGACGACGCCGCGCGCGCCGAGTTCGCCTCCCGCCTCGCCGCCCTCGCCGATGTGTACGTGGGCGACGGCTTCGGTGCCGTCCACCGCAAGCACGCCTCGGTCTTCGACCTGCCGAAGCTGCTGCCGGCCTACGCCGGTCACCTCATCGCCACCGAGGTCGGCGTCCTGAAGAAGCTCACCGATGACGTCAAGCGGCCGTACGTGGTCGTCCTCGGCGGCGCCAAGGTCTCCGACAAGCTCGGCGTCATCGACCACCTGCTGGAGAAGGCCGACCGCATCCTCGTCGGCGGCGGCATGGCGTACACCTTCCTCAAGGCCAAGGGCCACGAGGTCGGCATCTCCCTGCTCCAGGAGGACCAGATCCCGGCGTGCCTGGAGTACCTGGCGCGCGCCGAGAAGCGCGGCGTGGAGTTCGTCCTCCCCGTCGACGTCCTGGTCTCCGCCGACTTCCCGGACCTCAAGACCAAGGCCCCGGCCAACCCGGACACCGTCGCCTCGGACGCCATCCCGGCCGACAAGGAGGGCCTGGACATCGGCCCGAAGACCCGGGAGCTGTACGCGGCGAAGCTCGCCGACGCCGCGACCGTCTTCTGGAACGGCCCGATGGGCGTCTTCGAGCACCCCGACTACGCGAACGGCACCAAGGCCGTCGCCCAGGCGCTCGTCGACTCCCCGGCCTTCACGGTCGTCGGCGGTGGTGACTCCGCCGCCGCCGTACGCATCCTGGGCTTCGACGAGAATGCTTTCGGCCACATCTCGACCGGTGGCGGCGCCAGCCTCGAATACCTCGAGGGCAAGACGCTTCCCGGTCTCGCCGCACTGGAGGACTGACACACCGTGACTGCACGCACCCCGCTGATGGCGGGCAACTGGAAGATGAACCTCAACCACCTCGAGGCCATCGCCCACGTCCAGAAGCTCGCCTTCGCCCTGAACGACAAGGACTACGCCGCCACCGAGGTCGCGGTGCTCGTGCCGTTCACCGACCTGCGGTCCGTCCAGACCCTGGTCGACGGCGACAAGCTCAAGATCAAGTACGGTGCGCAGGACCTGTCGGCGCACGACTCCGGCGCGTACACCGGTGAGATCTCCGGCGCCATGCTCTCCAAGCTGAGCTGCAGCTATGTCGCCGTGGGCCACTCGGAGCGGCGCCAGTACCACGCCGAGACCGACGAGATCTGCAACGCCAAGGTGAAGGCCGCCTACCAGTACGGCCTGACCCCGATCCTCTGCGTCGGCGAGGGCCTGGACGTCCGCAAGGCCGGCAACCAGGTCGCCCACACCCTCGCGCAGGTCGACGGCGGCCTCAAGGACGTCCCGGCCGAGCAGGCCGCGTCCATCGTGATCGCCTACGAGCCCGTCTGGGCCATCGGCACCGGCGAGGTCGCCACGCCCGAGGACGCCCAGGAGGTCTGCGGGGCGATCCGCGGCCGGCTCGCCGAGCTGTACTCCCAGGAGCTGGCCGACGGCGTCCGCATCCAGTACGGCGGCTCCGTGAAGGCCGGCAACATCGCCGCGATCATGGCCCAGCCCGATGTGGACGGCGCCCTGGTCGGCGGTGCCTCGCTGGACGCCGAGGAGTTCGTCAAGATCGTCCGCTTCCGCGACCAGTGAGTATGCGGTAGGGCGGAATCGTCGTACCCTTGCGGGGGCCCGGGGTTTTTCATGAGTTTCATGAGCCTGGGCCCCCGTCGTCCGTAGAGTTCCGAGAGAATTGCCAGGAAGTAGGGTCCAGCCGTGATTATGGGGTTCTCGATCGCCCTGATCGTGTTCAGCCTGCTGCTGATGCTGCTGGTGCTGATGCACAAGGGGAAGGGTGGCGGTCTCTCCGACATGTTCGGCGGCGGCATGCAGTCGTCCGTCGGCGGCTCCTCGGTCGCCGAGCGCAACCTGGACCGCATCACCGTCGTGGTCGGGCTGCTCTGGGTGGCCTGCATCATCGTGGTCGGTCTGCTGATCAAGATGGAAGGCTGAGCCGCGGCTTCCGGTCCCGGGGGAGAGGTGTAACTCCCCTCACTGGACGCGCGTTGGGCCTTACGTAGACTGGGGCATCCTCGAGCACCATCACGCAGGGAGTGACGACCGTGGCAAGTGGCAACGCGATCCGGGGAAGCCGGGTCGGGGCGGGGCCGATGGGGGAGGCCGAGCGCGGTGAGTCCGCACCCCGGCTCCGTATCTCCTTCTGGTGTTCCAACGGGCACGAGACGCAGCCGAGCTTCGCCAGTGACGCACAGGTCCCGGACACCTGGGACTGTCCGCGGTGCGGCTTCCCGGCGGGCCAGGACCGGGACAACCCGCCGGACCCGCCGCGCACCGAGCCGTACAAGACGCACCTCGCGTACGTGCGTGAGCGGCGCAGCGACGCGGACGGCGAGGCCATCCTCGCCGAGGCGCTCGCCAAACTCCGCGGCGAGATCTGAGCCCCCACCCGGCTCGACCGCCGTCCACAGCTGGACAAGGGCCCTGCCCGCCGAACCGACACGGTTCGGCGGGCAGGGCCTTTTCTGGCCTGTGGACAAGTCCGTGGGAGTCCTCGGGATCAACTAGGTTGGAGGGGCAGCGGGGCAATCAGGCAGGTACGAAGAGAAGTGGGCTGATGTCCGAGATGAACGCAGAATCCAGCCGCGTGAGGCTGACCCGGACGCCGGAGTGGGCCGCGCTGGGCAAGCACCGCGAACAGCTGGGGCAGACGCATCTGCGCGAGCTGTTCGCCGCCGACCCGGCGCGCGGCACCGGCTACACCCTGCGCGTCGGCGATCTCTATCTGGACTACTCGAAGCACCTCGTCACCGACGAGACGCTGGCGCTGCTGCGCGAGCTGGCCGCGGCCACCGGGGTGGCCGGGCTGCGGGACGCGATGTTCCGCGGCGAGAAGATCAACAACACCGAGCACCGGGCCGTGCTGCACACGGCGCTGCGCGCCCCGCGGGACGCCGTCGTCGAGGTCGACGGCGAGAACGTGGTGCCGGGCGTCCACGCCGTCCTGGCCAAGATGGCCGCGTTCTCCGAGCGGATCCGCTCCGGAGCGTGGACGGGCCACACCGGAAAGCCCATCAAGAACGTCGTGAACATCGGGATCGGCGGCTCCGACCTCGGCCCGGCGATGGCGTACGAGGCGCTGCGCGCCTACACCCACCGCGATCTGACGTTCCGTTTCGTCTCCAATGTGGACGGCGCCGACCTGCACGAGGCGATCCGCGACCTGGACGCCGAGGAGACGCTGTTCATCATCGCGTCCAAGACGTTCACCACCATCGAGACCATCACCAACGCCACCTCCGCCCGCGACTGGCTCCTCACGGAGCTGGGGGCCGGCCAGGACGCCGTCGCCCGGCACTTCGTGGCCCTGTCGACCAACGCCGGCAAGGTCGCCGACTTCGGCATCGACACGGCCAACATGTTCGAGTTCTGGGACTGGGTCGGCGGCCGCTACTCGTACGACTCCGCGATCGGCCTCTCCCTGATGATCGCCATCGGCCCGGACCGCTTCCGCGAGATGCTCGACGGCTTCCATCTGGTGGACGAGCACTTCCGCACGGCCCCGCCCGAGGAGAACGCGCCGCTGCTGCTCGGCCTGCTCGGCGTCTGGTACGGGGCGTTCTTCGACGCCCAGTCGCACGCCGTCCTGCCGTACTCGCACTACCTGTCGAAGTTCACGGCCTACCTCCAGCAGCTCGACATGGAGTCCAACGGCAAGTCCGTCGACCGCGACGGCGACCTCGTGGACTACCAGACCGGCCCGGTCGTGTGGGGCACGCCCGGCACGAACGGCCAGCACGCCTACTTCCAGCTGATCCACCAGGGCACGAAGGTCATCCCGGCCGACTTCATCGGCTTCGCCAAGCCGGTCGCCGACCTGCTGCCGGGCCTCGCCGCCCAGCACGACCTGCTGATGGCCAACTTCTTCGCCCAGACGCAGGCCCTCGCCTTCGGCAAGACGCCCGACGAGGTCCGGGCCGAGGGCGTGCCCGAGGAGCTGGTGCCGCACAAGACGTTCCGCGGCAACCACCCCACGACGACGATCCTCGCGGACGAGCTGACCCCGTCCGTGCTCGGCCAGCTCGTCGCGCTGTACGAGCACAAGGTCTTCGTGCAGGGCGCGATCTGGAACGTCGACTCGTTCGACCAGTGGGGCGTCGAGCTGGGGAAGGTCCTGGCCAAGCGCATCGAGCCCGTCCTGACCTCCGGCGTGGGCGGCGAGCAGCTGGACAGCTCCACCGCCGCGCTCGCCGCCGCCTACCAGGCACTGCGGGGGCGGTGACCCGATGACGGGGGAGAACGCGGTGCGGCTGCGGCCGCCGAAGAACGCGCTCAACGAGCGGGCCATCGGCTGGTGGCGAACCCAGCTGCTGTTGTCGACCTTCATTCCGGCGGTGGTCCTGGCCGTCCTGGGCGCGCTGATCGAGCCCACCCGGATGTGGCTGCTGGCCGCCGCGGCGGCCGTGACGGTGGCGGGTCTCGTCGGCACCGCGTTCTTCCCGGGCTGGTGGTACCGCGTCCACCGGTGGGAGGTCACCGACGACGCCGTGTACGTCCGTACGGGGTTCGTCTGGCAGGAGTGGCGCATCGCGCCCATGTCCCGCATCCAGACCGTCGACACCGTACGGGGGCCCCTGGAGCAGGCGTTCCGCCTCGCCACGGTGACGGTGACCACGGCCTCCGCCAAGGGCGCGCTCACCCTCCAGGGCCTCGACCACGAGGTGGCCGCCGACCTGGCCGAGCGCCTCACGCGTATCACCCAGGCCACCCCGGGGGACGCGACATGAGCGCGCGCCCCGAGGAGGGCAGGGGGCCGGAGGGGCACGTGGCCGAGGTGGCCGGCTCGGCTTCCGCTGCGGGGGGCCCCGCGGCGGAGGCCCCCGCGGCAGATGCTCCCGAGGCCCGAGCCCTGGTGGCGGAGGCCGCAGTCGGGGCCTCCGACGGCGAGGGCGGCGACGGGGGCTGGCGGCAGCTCGACCGGCGCATCATGTACGTCGCCGCAGTGCTGGGCGCCGGGTTCGCGGCCGGTGGCGCCGTGCCCGCGTTCCTGGCCCTCGCCTCCTCCATGGGCGGCGGGAGGGCGCTGCTGCTGGTCGCCGCCGGAGCCGTGCTGCTCGTCGTCGGCGGCGCGGTGACCGACCACCTCCGGTGGCGCTGGACGCGCTACCGGGTCGGCGCCGAGCGGGTCGAGCTGCACACCGGGCTCCTGGTCGTCCAGCGGCGCCGCTCCCTGCCCCGCGAGCGCATCCGCAGCGTCGACCTGACGGCCAATCTCCTGCTGCGCCTGTTCGGCCTGGTGAAGGTGCGCATCGGCACCGGCGAGAACACCGGTGGCGGCGAGTCCACCCTGGAACTGGACGCCGTCACGCGCGCCGAGGGCGAGCGGCTGCGCCGGGTGCTGCTGGACCGCGCGGCGGAGGTCCCCGAGGCCGACCACCGGGACGGCGAGCTGGCCCTGCTCGACTTCCGCTGGATCCGGTACGCGCCCATATCGTTCGTCGCCCCGCTGCTCGGCGCCGCCGCGGTCGGCGGCCTGTTCCAGCTCAGCGAGTGGTTCGGCGTCCAGCACGACGTCATCGAGTGGATAGGGGAGCGCTTCCAGGGCGCGGCACTGCTCTGGCTCGTCCTCTCGGTCGCCGCCGCGGCACTCCTCGCCGGGGTGATCGGCGCCCTCGGCCTGTGGGTCGAGATGTGGTGGAACTACCGGCTGGAGCGGGAACCGGGCGGCACCCTGCGGGTGCGCCGGGGACTGCTCACGGCACGCTCGCTGTCCATCGAGGAGCGGCGGCTGCGCGGGGTGGAGCTGGTCGAGCCGTTGGGCCTGCGCCTGTGCGGCGCCGCCCGGGTGGACGCGGTGGCCACCGGCCTGGTCAAGGAGGACGACGACCGGCACGCCGACCACAAGACCCTGCTGCCCGCCGTGCCGCGTACCGTCGCCGACGAGGTCGCCGCCCGGGTGCTGCGCGAACCCGCGCCGCCCACGGGCGCCTCCCTCACGGCTCACCCGGCCGCCGCGCGCACCCGGCGCCTGCGCTGGGCGGTGGGCGCCGCGCTGCTCCCCGCCCTGGTCCTGGCCCTCCTCGGCGCCGTACTGGACGTGCAGGCCCTCCTGTACGCCGCCGCGGGATGCGCCGCCGTCCTCGTGCCGGGCGCGGTGCTCCTCGCCCTGGACGCGTACCGGAACCTCGGCCACGGCGTGAGCGGGGCGTACCTGGTGACCCGATCGGGGAGCGTGCGGCGCGCCACCGTCGCCCTCCAGCGGGGCGGCGTCATCGGCTGGACGCTGAAGCAGTCGTACTTCCAGCGCCGCGCCGGCCTATTGACCCTCACCGCGACGACGGCGGCCGGGGACGGTGCGTACGACGTGTACGACGCGGACGCGAGCGAGGGCCTGCGGTTCGCGGCCGCCGCCGTGCCGGGACTGCTGGAGCCGTTCCTCGAACGCGCCGAGTGACGTACACCGGGACGTACACGGACTGAGCGGCGCACACGCACCGAGCGACGCACACGGCCGGGGTGACGCACGCCATAGGCCCCGTGTCTCCGCCGCCGGGCACTGGTGGTGATCATGTGGCCATGACTTTCACCAGCCGTCGCACGGTACTCACCGCCCTCGCCGCCGCCGCGGTCAGCGGCCCGCTGCTCGGGACCGTCACCGCGTCTCCCGCGTACGCCACCGACGAGTTCGACATCTACACGTCCAACACGGACCTCTACACCAAGCTGGCCGGACAGGAGGGGAGCGACTTCGCACGCCGCTACAAGCGGCACGAGCTCTTCGACCACGACTACACCGCGAGACAGCCCTACAACCGCACCACGATCATGGCGATGCACGGTGGCAGTATCGAGATCGGCACCTCCGAGCTGTGCTTCGGCATAGCCGGCTACCACCCCGCCACGCTCGCGCCGCTGAACGACGGCCTCGGGGTGCACGACTACTGGATGTTCGAGGGCCTGCGCTCCTCCAACAACCGCGAACTGCACGTCACCGCCAAGAACAACGACGACCACGTCGCCCTGTCCATGGCCCGGTCCAGCCTCAACGTCCTCAGCCTGCACGGCTGTACGGCGGCCCAGGCCGGGACGGCCGACCCGCGGGCCGTGGTCGTCGGCGGTCTCAACGAGCGGTTCAAGACGCTGCTGAAGAACGAGTTCACCCGGGCGGGCATCGCCTGGCGGGACGGCAACGAGACCCCCGACCTGGCGGGCGTCAACCCCGACAACCCCTGCAACCGCACCATGCTCGGCAAGGGCGGACAGCTGGAGCTCACCACGGAGCTGCGCGCCGCGATGTTCACGGTCAACACGCGCGCCGGCCGGGCGGGTTCCACCACCGAGGTGTTCGACCGGTTCGTCCGTGCCTGCCGCACCGCCGTCGCCACCCTGCACCAGGACCCGGACCAGGTCATCCTCTGAGGACGACGGAGGCCCGGCCCGTGCACGCACGGACCGGGCCTCCATCGGTCATGAGGTGGTGAACCGTCAGGCGGACGCCGGCGGGTACAGGTCCCGGGGCAGCTCGGACGCCGCCGCCGCGTCCAGCAGCCACAGCGTCCTGGCCCGCCCGTAGGCGCCGGCCGCGGGAGCCTGCAGCTCGCCCGCGCCCGACAGGGCCATGGCCGCCGCCTTCGCCTTGTCCTCGCCCGCCGCGAGCAGCCACACCTCACGGGCCGCCCGTATCGCACGGAACGTCAGCGAGATACGGGTGGGCGGCGGCTTCGGGGCGCCGTGGACGCCCACCACCGTGCGCTCGGTCTCCCGCACCGCCGGGTGCTCCGGGAACAGCGAGGCGACGTGCGTGTCCGGGCCGACGCCCAGCATCAGCACGTCGAACGTCGGCACCGGGCCGTGGTTCTCCGGCCGGGCCGCCACGGCCAGCTCCTCCGCGTACGCGGCGGCCGCCGCGTCCACGTCCGTGCCGTACGCGCCCCCCGACACCGGCATGGAGTGCACCCGCGCGGGGTCCAGCGGCACGCTGTCCAGCAGCGCGGCACGGGCCTGCGTGTCGTTCCGGTCCGGGTCGCCCTCGGGCAGGAACCGCTCGTCGCCCCACCACAGGTCGAGCCGCGACCAGTCGATCGCGTCCCTGGCGGGGGACGAACTCAGCGCGGCCAGCAGGCCGTTGCCGTTGCGGCCACCCGTCAGGACCACCGACGCGGAGCCCCGGGCGGCCTGGGCGTCGACGATCCGGGTGATGAGCCGGGCCGCCGCGGCCTGGGCCATCAGCTCCTTGTCGCGGTGGACGACCAGCTGGGGAGCGCTCACTTCGCCGCCGCCTTCTTGGCCGGGGCCTTCTTCGGCGGCTTCGCGGTAGCGGCCGCGGCGTCCCCGGCCGGCTCCGCGGCGGGCTCCTCCACAGCCTCCGGCTCCGCCGCCGAACCCGACGCCGCCGAACCCGACGCCGCCGAACCCGACGCCGCCGAACCCGATGCCGCCGAACCCGCGGTCCCGGAAGAACCCGCAGCGCCCGACCGCTCACCCAGCCGGTCGACGCCGAAGCGCAGCGCCGACGCGTAGGTGTCGTCCGGGTCGAGGCGCCGCAGCTCCTCGGCGATCAGCTCGGACGTCTCGCGGCGCTTGAGCGCCACCGCCCGGTCCGGCTGCCCCTGGATGGACAGCGTGGCCAGCGAGCCGTCGGGCCGGTCCAGCACGATCGGCCCGCAGTCCGTCGCGAGCCGTACGGCGGTCAGCCCGGGACCCGCCGACGGGGAGCGCTTCACCGAGATCTTCAGCCGGTCCGCCAGCCACATCGCCAGCAGATCGACGCTCGGGTTGAACTCCTCGCCCTCCACCTCGGCGGAGACGACCTCGCACACGACCTGGTCCAGGGCGGCGGCCAGCATCGAACGCCACGGCGTGATCCGGGTCCAGGACAGGTCCGTGTCACCGGGCGTGTACGCCTCGGCGCGGGCCTTCAGCTCCCGGATCGGGTCCTCCGCGTTGTACGTGTCGGTCACCCGGCGCTGGCCGAGCGCGCCCAGCGGGTCGTTGGCCGGGTCGGTCGGCGCGTTGACCGGCCACCACACCACCACGGGCGCGTCCGGCAGCAGCAGCGGCAGCACCACCGACTGGGCGTGGTTGATGACCTCGCCGTACAGCCGCAGGATCACCGTCTCGCCGGTGCCCGCGTCGGCGCCCACCCGCACGTCGGCGTCCAGCCGGGCCTTGGCCCGGTCGCGCGGCGAGCGCGAGACGCGCTTGATGACGACCAGGGTCCGCGACGGGTGCTCGCGGGACGCCTCGTTGGCGGCCCTGAGCGCGTCGTACGCGTTCTCCTCGTCGGTGACGATGACCAGGGTGAGGACCATGCCGACGGCCGGCGTGCCGATGGCCCGCCGCCCCTGCACCAGCGCCTTGTTGATCTTGCTGGAGGTGGTGTCCGTAAGGTCGATCTTCATGGCCGGCGCCAGCTCCGTCCGTCTCGTGCGAGCATTTCGTCCGCCTCGACCGGCCCCCAGGTCCCCGCGGGGTACTGGGCGGGCATGCCGTGCTGGTCCCAGTACTCCTCGATCGGGTCGAGGATCCGCCACGACAGCTCGACCTCCTCCACGCGCGGGAAGAGGTTGGCGTCGCCGAGCAGGACGTCGAGGATGAGCCGCTCGTACGCCTCGGGGCTCGACTCGGTGAACGACTCGCCGTAGGCGAAGTCCATCGAGACGTCCCGCACCTCCATCGAGGTGCCGGGCACCTTCGAGCCGAACCGCATGGTCACGCCCTCGTCCGGCTGGACGCGGATGACCAGCGCGTTCTGGCCCAGCTCCTCCGTCGCCGTGTGGTCGAACGGGGAGTGCGGGGCGCGCTGGAAGACGACCGCGATCTCGGTCACCCGGCGGCCCAGGCGCTTGCCGGTCCGCAGGTAGAACGGCACGCCCGCCCAGCGGCGGTTGTCGATCTCCAGCTTGATCGCGGCGTAGGTGTCGGTCTTGGAGGCCGGGTCGATGCCCTCCTCCTCCAGATAGCCGACGGCCTCCGCGCCACCCTGCCAGGCGGCCGAGTACTGGGCGCGGACCGTGGAGCGGCCCAGGTCCTTGGGCAGCTTCACCGCGCCCAGCACCTTGGTCTTCTCCGCCGCGAGGGCGTCCGCGTCGAACGACGCCGGCTCCTCCATGGCGGTCAGCGCCAGCAGCTGGAGCAGGTGGTTCTGGATCACGTCACGGGCGGCGCCGATGCCGTCGTAGTACCCGGCACGGCCGCCGATGCCGATGTCCTCGGCCATGGTGATCTGCACGTGGTCCACGTACGACCGGTTCCAGATCGGCTCGAAGAGCGTGTTGGCGAACCGCAGCGCCAGGATGTTCTGGACGGTCTCCTTGCCCAGGTAGTGGTCGATCCGGAACACCTGGTCCGGGGTGAACACCTCGTGGACGATCGAGTTGAGTTCCTTCGCCGACGCCAGGTCGTGGCCGAACGGCTTCTCGATGACCGCGCGGCGCCAGGCGCCCTCGCGCTGCTCGGCCAGGCCGTGCTTCTTCAGCTGCTGGACGACCTTGGGGAAGAACTTCGGCGGCACGGAGAGGTAGAAGGCGAAGTTGCCGCCCGTCCCCTGCGCCTTGTCCAGCTCCTCCATCGTGGCCTTCAGCTGCTCGAACGCGTCGTCGTCGCCGAAGTCGCCCTGGACGAAGCGCATCCCCTGGATCAGCTGCTGCCACACCTCCTCGCGGAACGGGGTGCGCGCGTGCTCCTTGACGGCGTCGTGCACCTCCTGCGCGAAGTCCTCGTCCTGCCACTCGCGGCGGGCGAAGCCGATCAGCGAGAAGCCCGGCGGAAGTAGACCCCGGTTCGCGAGGTCGTACACCGCAGGCATCAGCTTCTTGCGGGACAAATCGCCCGTGACGCCGAAAATGACCAGGCCCGACGGCCCCGCGATACGCGGGAGCCGTCGGTCCGCGGCGTCACGCAGCGGATTGCTGCTCGACAAGGTTCCTACGCCTCCGAAGGTGCGAGGCGCTTCAGCTCCGCCTCGGTCGACTTGAGCAGGTCGTTCCAGGACGCCTCGAACTTGTCGACGCCCTCGTCCTCCAGGAGCTGGACCACGTCGTCGTAGCCGATGCCCAGCTTCTCGATCGCGTCCAGTTCGGCACGCGCCTGCTCGTACGTGCCGGCAATGGTGTTGCCGGTGATCTCGCCGTGGTCGGCGGTGGCGTCCAGCGTGGCCTCCGGCATGGTGTTGACCGTGCCCGGCGCGACCAGCTCGTCCACGTACAGCGTGTCCTTGTACGCCGGGTCCTTCACACCGGTCGACGCCCACAGCGGACGCTGCTTGTTGGCCTGCGCCCGGTCCAGCGCCGCCCAGCGCTCCGACCCGAAGACCTCCTCGTACGCCTGGTAGGCGAGGCGAGCGTTCGCGAGGGCCGCCTTGCCGCGCAGCGCCTTGGCCTCCTCGGTGCCGATGCCGTCCAGCCGCTTGTCGATCTCGGTGTCCACGCGGGACACGAAGAAGGACGCCACGGAGTGGATCTTCGACAGGTCCAGGCCGCGCTCCTTGGCCTTCTCCAGACCGGCCAGGTACGCGTCCATGACCGCGCGGTAGCGCTCCAGCGAGAAGATCAGCGTGACGTTGACGCTGATGCCCAGGCCGATCGTCTCGGTGATCGCCGGCAGGCCCGCCTTGGTGGCCGGGATCTTGATCAGCGTGTTCGGGCGGTCCACCAGCCACGCCAGCTGCTTCGCCTCGGCGACCGTGGCGCGCGTGTCGTGGGCCAGGCGCGGGTCGACCTCGATCGACACGCGGCCGTCCTGGCCGTCCGTCGCGTCGAAGACCGGGCGCAGGATGTCGGCGGCGTCACGGACGTCCGCCGTCGTGATCATCCGGATGGCTTCCTCGACGGTCACCTTGCGGGCCGCGAGGTCCGCCAGCTGGAGGTCGTAGCCGTGGCCCTCGGAGATCGCCTTCTGGAAGATCGACGGGTTGGTGGTGACACCCACCACGTGCTGCTGGTCGATCAGCTCCTGGAGGTTGCCGGACGTGATCCGCTTGCGGGACAGGTCGTCCAGCCAGATCGCGACGCCTTCGTCGGAGAGGCGCTTGAGTGCGTCTGTCATGAGAGTTGCATCTCCTACTTGTGCTTGTGCGGGCGTCAGCGCGCCGCGGCCTCGATCGATTCCCGCGCGGCGGCGGCGATCGCCTCCGGGGTGAAGCCGTACTCGCGGAACAGGACCTTGCCGTCGGCCGAGGCGCCGAAGTGCTCCAGCGACACGATCCGGCCCGCGTCGCCCACGTAGCGGTGCCACGTCAGACCAATACCGGCCTCCACCGCCACCCTGGCCTTCACCGACGGCGGAAGCACCGAGTCCCGGTACCCCTGGTCCTGCTCCTCGAACCACTCGACGCACGGCATCGACACGACGCGCGTCGGCACGCCCGCGGCCTGCAGCTGCTCCCGCGCCTCGACGGCCAGGTGCACCTCGGAACCCGTGGCGATCAGTACGACCTGCGGCTCGCCGCCCTCGGCGTCCGTGAGCACGTAGCCGCCCTTCGCGGCGCCCTCGTTCCACTCGTACGTCGGCACGCCCTGGCGGGTCAGCGCGAGGCCGTGCGGGGCGCCCTTGCCGAACTCCTTCGTCCAGCGCTTGAGGACCTCGCGCCACACGATCGCCGTCTCGTTCGCGTCCGCCGGGCGGACCACGTTCAGACCCGGGATCGCGCGCAGCGACGCCAGGTGCTCCACCGGCTGGTGGGTCGGGCCGTCCTCGCCGAGACCGATCGAGTCGTGCGTCCACACGTACGTCACCGGCAGGTGCATCAGCGCGGACAGGCGGACCGCGTTGCGCATGTAGTCGGAGAACACCAGGAAGGTGCCGCCGAAGATCCGGGTGTTGCCGTGCAGCGCGATGCCGTTCATCTCCGCGGCCATGGCGTGCTCACGGATACCGAAGTGGATCGTCCGGCCGTACGGGTCGGCCTCCGGCAGCGGGTTGCCCTCCGGCAGGAACGACGACGTCTTGTCGATCGTCGTGTTGTTCGAGCCGGCCAGGTCGGCGGAGCCGCCCCACAGCTCGGGGATGATCCCGCCGAGCGCCTGGAGGACCTTGCCGGACGCGGCGCGCGTGGCGACGCCCTTGCCGGTCTCGAAGACGGGGAGCTTCTCCTCCCAGCCCTTGGGCAGCTCGCCCGCGGAGATCCGGTCGAACTCGGCGGCGCGCTCCGGGTGGGCGGCACGCCACTCCTGGAGGTCCTTCTCCCAGGCGGCACGGGCCTCACGGCCCCGGTCCAGGGCGCGCCGGGTGTGGGTGATGACCTCGTCGGAGACCTCGAAGGTCTGCTCCGGGTCGAAGCCCAGGACGCGCTTGGTGGCCGCGACCTCCTCGTCGCCGAGCGCCGAGCCGTGCGAGGCCTCGGTGTTCTGCGCGTTCGGCGCGGGCCAGGCGATGATCGAGCGCATCGCGATGAACGACGGACGCCCGGTCTCCGCCTTGGCGGCCTGGATCGCCGCGTACAGCGCGGCCGGGTCGAGGTCGCCGTTCTCCTGCTGCTCGACACGCTGCACGTGCCAGCCGTACGCCTCGTACCGCTTCAGCGTGTCCTCGGACACGGCGGTCTCGGTGTCGCCCTCGATCGAGATGTGGTTGTCGTCCCACAGCATGATCAGGTTGCCGAGCTTCTGGTGGCCGGCCATCGAGGACGCCTCGGCGGCGATGCCCTCCTGGAGGCAGCCGTCACCGGCGACGACGTACACGAAGTGGTCGAACGGGGAGGTGCCCGGGGCGGCCTCCGGGTCGAACAGGCCGCGCTCGTAGCGGGCGGCCATCGCCATGCCCACGGCGTTGGCGACACCCTGGCCCAGCGGGCCCGTGGTCGTCTCGACGCCCTTGGTGTGGCCGTACTCCGGGTGGCCCGGCGTCTTCGAACCCCAGGTGCGGAAGGCCTTCAGGTCGTCCAGCTCCAGGCCGAAGCCGCCCAGGTACAGCTGGGTGTAGAGCGTCAGCGACGAGTGGCCCGCGGACAGCACGAACCGGTCACGGCCGGTCCACTCCGGGTCCGCCGGGTCGTGACGCATCACCTTCTGGAACAGCGTGTACGCGGCCGGGGCCAGGCTCATGGCCGTACCAGGATGGCCGTTGCCGACCTTCTGTACGGCGTCCGCGGCCAGGACACGGGCGGTGTCGACGGCACGCTGGTCCAATTCGGTCCACTCGAGGTCTGTGGTGGTCGGCTTGGTGCTCACCCTCGGTCAGGGCTCCTCTCCACATGTCGCATGCCGATGACGTCGGTCGCACCGGCCGTTGACGAGCCTATCCCGTAAGAACGCGCAATTTTCCGGCTCTTTCCAGGGTGCCGGTACCTGAGCGTGACCGCCTGCTGACAGGATCCGGGCGCATTCAGCAGGTGAATACGGAGCCGCTCATCCGATCGCTCATCCGGTGTCCACCCCCCGTTGTTCGAGCGCTCATCCGAGCGCCGCGCCGGCCCTTTGTGCCGCCCGCCCCCGCAGCGCGGTCAACACGACCGACCCCCGCGAAGGGCGGCGTAGGGGCAACGTCTAGAGTGGCGTGGTACGCGCGAGTCCTTACCGCCCCTTCACCGTTTCTCCGGGCGGGCTCGCTGGGATGTCTCTGTCAGGGGTGTGCGTGACGGCCGTCGAATCCCGTCCAGCGGGGATGATCGGGGGGAACTCGGGCAAGCAGCCACGGGGAGCCCGCGTCAAGGCTTTCGTGGCCCTGACGAAGCCGCGAATCATCGAGCTGCTGCTCATCACGACGGTACCCGTGATGTTCCTCGCCGAACAGGGTGTCCCGGACCTCTGGCTCGTCCTGCACACCTGCTTCGCCGGGTATCTGTCGGCGGGCGGTGCCAACGCGCTCAACATGTACATCGACCGCGACATCGACGCGCTCATGGACCGCACGTCGCAGCGCCCGCTGGTCACCGGCGTGGTCTCGCCGCGCGAGGGCCTGGTCTTCGGCCTCACCCTCGGCGTCGTGTCGACCCTCTGGTTCGGCCTCTTCGTCAACTGGCTCTCGGCCTGGCTCGCGCTCGGTGCGCTGCTCTTCTACGTCGTCGTCTACACGATGATCCTCAAGCGCCGCACCAAGCAGAACATCGTCTGGGGCGGCATCGCCGGCTGCCTGCCGGTCCTCATCGGCTGGTCCTCGGTCACCGACTCGATGTCCTGGGCCGCCGTCATCCTGTTCCTCGTCATCTTCTTCTGGACGCCGCCGCACTACTGGCCGCTGTCCATGAAGGTGAAGGAGGACTACGCGCGCGTGGGCGTGCCGATGCTGCCCGTCGTCGCCTCCAACAAGGTCGTGGCGCGGCAGATCGTCCTCTACAGCTGGGTCATGGTCGCCGTCTCGCTGCTGCTCCAGCCGCTCGGCTACACCGGCTGGTTCTACACGGTCGTCGCGCTCGCCACCGGTGGCTGGTGGCTGTGGGAGGCGCACGCGCTGCAGAACCGGGCCCGGTCGGGCGAGACGGGCGCCAAACTGAAGGAGATGCGGCTTTTCCACTGGTCCATCACCTATGTGTCGCTGCTGTTCCTCGCCGTCGCGGTGGACCCCTTCCTGCGGTAGCCGCACCGGTCGAACGTCCCGACGGGCGGGTCGCGTGGCTAAGACCACGTGGCCCGCCCGTCGCCGATTGATCTACCCGTCGGTAGCATCCTGTTCATGGCAGACACCACCACCAAGCAGGCGGAGCGCAAGGCGGCCAAGCTCGCCAAGCGGATCCAGGCCTTCGCCAAGCAGCACGGCGGCGCCGAGGCCCAGCTCGCCTACATAGGGCAGGCCGGCACCCGCATCGTGCTCGTCGGCGAGGACGGCGGCTGGGGCGACCTGGTCGCCCCGAACCACGCGATCGCCCAGGGCGCCGCCGAGAAGGCGGGCATCACCCTCCACGAGACCTTCGACGGCGACTTCGCCGCCAAGGTCCGCACCGGCCCGTACGAGTGGACCCGGATGGCCGGAATCCAGCTGGGCGGGCCCTCCAACAAGTAAGTCCGTGGCCGCCCGCGACGACCCGGGCGACAACCTCGGAGCGGGTTCACCCGTTAGGACGTGTGCAACGGCCGCGTCCTCCCAGGGAGCCCCGCACATGATCGACACCCCGACGCTGGTGGACCAGTACTGCCACGGGGTGCTCCGCACGGAGCTGGGCCTCGGCACCTTCGAGGCGCAGCTCGCCGGGGACGCCGGGCCGCCGGCGTCCGGCACCACGTTCTTCGACACGCAGACCGGCTTCGCGGTACGGCGCTGGTGCCCGCCGCTCCTCGGCCTGGAACCGCACTGCCCGCCCGCCCGCTACCTCGCCCGGCGCCGGGAACTCGGCGCCCCGGAGGCGGAGCGGCTGCTGCTGCGCGCCACGGGCATCTCCACGTACCTCGTCGACACGGCCCCGCACGGCGATCTGACCGGCCCCGCCGAGATCGCCGCCGCCTCACTCGCCGACGCCCACGAGATCGTCCGCCTCGAACCGCTGGCCCAGCAGGTCGCGGACACGTCCGGCACCGTCGACGGACTCCTCGCCAACCTCTCCGAGGCCGTCCACGGCGCCGCCGCCTCGGCCGTCGCCTTCTCCTGCACCACGGCCGTACGGCACGGCCTCGCCCTCACACCCGAGCCGCCCGGACCCGGCGAGGTACGCGGGGCGGCCGGGCGGTGGCTGGCCGGGCGCAGGGCGGGAGCGCCGCTCACCGACCACGTGCTGCTGCGCCACCTGCTGTGGATCGCCGTCGCCTCCGGACGCCCCCTGCAGCTGCACGCGGGGCCCGACGACCCCATGGCGCTCGGCGACTTCGCCGCGGCGACCGGCGGGCTGGGCACCGACCTGGTGATCCTGCACGGCTACCCGTACCACCGGCAGGCCGCGCAGCTGACGAGCCTCTTCCCGCACGTGTACGCCGACCTGGGCGCCGCCCTGGGGCGCACGGGCTCGCGTGCGGCGGCCGTGCTGGCGGAGACCCTGGAGCTGGCGCCCTTCGGGAAGCTGCTGTTCTCCAGCGGCGCCCGCGGCCTGCCCGAGCTGCACGTGGTGGCCGCCCGCGCGTTCCACGAGGCGCTGGGCCGGGTGCTGGCCGACTGGGTCTGCGCGGGCGCCTGGTCCCGTACGGACGCGGAACGCGTCGCCACGATGCTCGCCTCGGGCAACGCCCGGCGGGTGTACGGGCTGGGCTAGGTCGTGTCCGGCGGATCATGCCTGGGCCGCGGGGTCTGGCACGCGCTCCCCCAAGCCCTGACGGGCAGGGGGGACCCCCAGCGGCGTTGTCGTCGGTCGCGATGGCTCCGCCATCCCTTCCTCCTCCGCCTTGCAGCCGCACGCACCAGACCCCGCTCACCAGCAGTCAAAGGCACCGCCCAGCGATGTCGGCATGACCCGCCGGACACTCCCTGGCCGACCGTACGGGGCCTGCGTCAGGCGCCGGCCGACACCGTCGCGCCGTCCGCCTGGGCGGGCACCGGGACGGCGGTGTGCGGGCGCTCCCGCAGGCTCAGCGCGAGCCGCAGCACCGCGATCCACAGCAGCGCCGAGCCCAGCATGTGGGCGCCGACCAGGATCTCCGGCACCCCGGTGAAGAATTGCAGGTAGCCGATGCCGCCCTGGGCCAGCAGCACGAGCAGCAGGTCACGGGCGCGGGCCCGGGTGTCGTCCGGGGCGTCCACCACCCGCAGGACGAAGAACATGGCGACGCCGAGCGCGCACACCACCCACGCGAACGCCGCGTGGACGTGGGCGGCCGTCTCGTAGTCGAACGGCATGCGCGGAACGTCGCTGCTGTCGCCCGCGTGCTTGCCGGAACCCGTCACACCGGTGCCCGCCACGATCAGTGCGCCCGACACCAGGACCAGCGCCCAGCCGAGCTTCCGCACCGGCCCCGGGACGCGCGGCCGGGCCGGGGCGTCGCCCTCGCCGGCCCGCACCCAGGTGATCACGGCGACCGTGAGCAGGCCGTTCGCGGCGATGAAGTGACCGGCGACCGTCCACGGGTTGAGGCCCGTCCACACGGTGATGCCGCCGATGACGGCGTTGCTCATGACGAACCAGAACTGGAGCCAGCCCAGCCGGGTCAGCCCCCGCCGCCACGGCTTGGCCGAGCGGGTGGCGATGATGGCCCAGCCGACGGCCGCGGACAGCACGTACGTCAGCATGCGGTTGCCGAACTCGATCGCCCCGTGGATGCCCTGCTCCGGGGTGGCGAACAGGCTGTCGTCCGTGCACTTCGGCCAGGTGTCGCAGCCCAGGCCGGAGCCGGTCAGCCGGACGGCGCCGCCGGTGACGATGATGACGACGGTCATGAGGACGGCGGCCAGCGTGGCCCGCCGGATCGTCCGGGGCGAGGGCGTCCAGCGCTGGGCGATGAAGGCGAGGGGGGTCAGCACGCGCCTATCGTAGGCGGCCGCTTGTGCATGGATTCACGAGGGGTCCCAAAAGCGGACGCGCCTACTCCCAGCGGAAGAACCGGGCCGCCGCGCCGAGGCCCAGAACGGCCCACACCGCCAGGATGCCGAGGTCCCCCCACGGCACGCCCGCGCCGTGCTGGAGCACGTCGCGCAGGCCGTCGGAGAGCGCGGAGATCGGCAGCAGCTCCAGCACCGAGCGGGCCGCCTCGGGGAACTTCTCCAGCGGGACGACGACCCCGCCGCCCACCAGGAGCAGCAGGAAGACCAGGTTCGCCGCGGCCAGCGTGGCCTCGGCCTTGAGCGTGCCCGCCATCAGCAGACCGAGGCCGGAGAAGGCCGCGGTGCCGGCGACGAGGAGCAGCAGCACCGAGAGCGGGTCGCCGTGCGGGGACCAGCCCAGGCCGAAGGCGATCGCCGTCAGGAGCAGCACCTGGAGCACCTCGGTGACCAGCACCGACAGCGTCTTGGCGGCCATCAGCGCCCAGCGCGGCAGCGGCGAGGCGGCGAGCCGCTTGAGCACCCCGTACCGGCGCTCGAAGCCGGTCGCGATGGCCTGTCCGGTGAAGGCGGTCGACATCACGGCCAGGGCGAGCACGCCGGGCGCGAGGAAGTCCACGGCCCTGCCGTCGCCGGTGTCGACGATGTCGACGGTGGAGAACAGCACGAGCAGCAGCGACGGGATGACCACGGTGAGCAGCAGCTGCTCACCGTTGCGCAGCAGCATGCGCGTCTCCAGCGCGGTCTGCGCCGCGATCATGCGGCCCAGGGGAGCGGCGCCGGGCTTCGGCGCGTACGTACCGGTACTCATCCGCGCAGCTCCTTGCCGGTCAGTTCCAAGAAGACGTCCTCCAGCGTGTGGCGCTCGACGGCGATGCCGTCGGGCATCACCCCGTGCTGGGCGCACCAGGTGGTCACCGTGGCGAGCAGCTGCGGGTCGACGGTGCCGCTGATGCGGTACGCCCCGGGGGTCAGCTCGGCCGCCGCGGTGCCGTCGGGGAGGGCCTTGAGGAGGGAGCCCAGGTCGAGGCCGGGGCGGCCGGTGAAGCGGAGGGAGTTCTCGGCGCCGCCGCGGCACAGCTCCTCGGGGCTGCCCTGGGCGACGACCCGGCCGGCGTCGATGATCGCGACGTCGTCGGCCAGCTCCTCGGCCTCGTCCATGAAGTGGGTGGTGAGGACCACGCTCACGCCGTCGGCCCGCAGCTCGCGCACCAGCTCCCAGGTGGAGCGGCGGGCCTGCGGGTCGAGGCCGGCGGTCGGCTCGTCGAGGAAGACCAGCTCGGGGCGGCCGACGACGGCCATGGCGAGCGCCAGGCGCTGCTGCTGGCCGCCGGACAGCCGGCGGTACGTGGTGCGCCCGCAGGAGCCGAGGCCGAGGCGCTCGATCAGGGCGTCGACGTCCAGCGGGTGGGCGTGCAGCCGGGCCACGTGGCGGAGCATCTCGTCCGCGCGGGCGCCGGAGTAGACGCCGCCGGACTGGAGCATCACGCCGATGCGCGGCCGCAGCTCGGCGGCCTGGCGCACCGGGTCGAGGCCGAGCACGCGCACGGTGCCGGCGTCCGGGCGCCGGTAGCCCTCGCAGGTTTCGACGGTGGTGGTCTTGCCGGCCCCGTTGGGCCCGAGGACGGCGGTCACGGTGCCCGGACGGACGTCGAGGTCGAGGCCGTCGACGGCGGTCCTGGTCCCGTACCGCTTCACCAGGCCACGTACCTGGACGACCGGCTCTTTTCGCATGGGAACGAAGTCTAGAGAGCCTTTCGGGTGGCGTGTCCCGCGGGTCCGGGCGCGGACCCGGGGGACCGGCCCGGTGATCGTTTCCGCAGGTCAGGTTAGGTTTCCCTAAGTGATGCACGGCACCACGGGGCGGCCGCGACGCGGCTTGTCACGCTCTTCGGAATTACGCAACAATGGCGTTGTGAAAAACGTCGGTGGGACTCCCGCGGCACCAGCGGAGGAACTCGCGACCGGGGAGCGCTCCACGCGCAACCGGGTCGCGCGGTCCATCCTGGACCACGGGCCCTCCACCGTCGCGGAGCTCGCCGAGCGACTCGGCCTCACCCAGGCCGCGGTGCGCCGGCACCTCGACGCACTCGTCGCGGACGACGTCGTCGCCCCGCGCGAACAGCGCGTCTACGGAGCCCGCACCCGTGGCCGTCCCGCCAAGGTGTTCGCCCTCACGGACTGCGGCCGCGACGCCTTCGACCAGTCGTACGACACGCTCGCCGTCGACGCCCTCCGCTGGATCGAGCAGAACGCCGGCGGGGAGGCCGCCGTCGCGGCGTTCGCCCGCGACCGGATCGAGGCGCAGGTCGAGGCGTACCGCGAGGCCGTCGAGTCCGCACCGCCCGAGCGCCGCGCCGAAGCGCTGGCCAAGGCCCTGACCGGCGACGGGTACGCTGCGACGGCGCGCAACGCGCCGGTCGGGCAGCAGCTGTGCCAGCACCACTGTCCGGTCATCCACGTCGCGGAGCGCTACCCGCAGCTGTGCGAGGCGGAGACGGAGATCTTCTCCCGACTGCTCGGCACGCACGTGCAGCGGCTGGCCACCATCGCCCATGGCGACGGCGTGTGCACGACGGTCATCCCGCACGGCACCGCGAAGACGCAGACAGCAGCACAGACCCCACAGACCACACCATCAGCATCCGCAAGCACGGCCGGGAGGAACCCCGCATGACCACCGAGATCAGCCACCCCGAGCTCGAGGGCCTGGGTCGGTACGAGTACGGCTGGGCCGACTCCGACGCTGCCGGTGCCACGGCGAAGCGCGGTCTCAACGAGGACGTCGTCCGCGACATCTCCGCGAAGAAGAACGAGCCGGAGTGGATGCTGAAGCTGCGGCTGAAGGGTCTTCGCCTGTTCGAGAAGAAGCCCATGCCGACCTGGGGCTCCGACCTGTCCGGCATCGACTTCGACAACATCAAGTACTTCGTCCGGTCCACCGAGAAGCAGGCCGAGTCCTGGGAGGACCTGCCGGAGGACATCAAGAACACGTACGACAAGCTCGGCATCCCCGAGGCGGAGAAGCAGCGCCTCGTCGCCGGTGTCGCCGCGCAGTACGAGTCCGAGGTCGTGTACCACCAGATCCGCGAGGACCTGGAGAAGCAGGGCGTGATCTTCCTCGACACGGACACCGCCCTCAAGGAGCACCCCGAGCTCTTCCAGGAGTACTTCGGCACGGTCATCCCGGTCGGCGACAACAAGTTCGCGTCGCTGAACACGGCCGTGTGGTCCGGCGGCTCCTTCATCTACGTGCCGAAGGGCGTGCACGTCGACATCCCGCTCCAGGCCTACTTCCGGATCAACACGGAGAACATGGGCCAGTTCGAGCGGACGCTGATCATCGTCGACGAGGACGCCTACGTCCACTACGTCGAGGGCTGCACCGCCCCGATCTACTCCTCGGACTCCCTGCACAGCGCCGTCGTCGAGATCATCGTCAAGAAGGGCGCGCGCTGCCGCTACACGACCATCCAGAACTGGTCGAACAACGTCTACAACCTGGTCACCAAGCGTGCCGTGGCGTACGAGGGCGCGACCATGGAGTGGGTCGACGGCAACATCGGCTCCAAGGTCACCATGAAGTACCCGGCCGTCTACCTGATGGGCGAGCACGCCAAGGGCGAGACCCTGTCGATCGCCTTCGCGGGCGAGGGCCAGCACCAGGACGCCGGCGCCAAGATGGTCCACATGGCCCCGAACACCTCCTCCAACATCGTCTCCAAGTCGGTGGCGCGAGGCGGCGGCCGGACCTCCTACCGCGGTCTCATCGAGATCGGCGAGGGCGCCCCGGGGTCCAAGTCGAACGTGCTCTGCGACGCGCTGCTCGTCGACACGATCTCCCGCTCCGACACGTACCCGTACGTCGACGTGCGCGAGGACGACGTGTCCATGGGCCACGAGGCCACGGTCTCCAAGGTCTCCGAGGACCAGCTCTTCTACCTCATGAGCCGCGGCCTCTCCGAGGACGAGGCCATGGCCATGATCGTGCGCGGCTTCGTCGAGCCGATCGCCAAGGAGCTGCCCATGGAGTACGCGCTGGAGCTCAACCGGCTGATCGAGCTGCAGATGGAGGGCGCGGTCGGCTAGTACGCCCCGCCCCGCCCGCTGCCCCGTCCGGCAGCCGCACGACCTGACGACGTACGCACGTAGGAAGAGAAACCACGACAGCCATGGCTGACAACATCCCGGTGGGCTCCACCACCGCCGGCTCCATCGCGGTGGCCGCGGAGTCCACCGTCGCCACCCGCATGAGCGCCCCCCCGTCCTTCGACGTCGCGGACTTCCCGGTCCCGCACGGCCGTGAGGAGGAGTGGCGGTTCACGCCGCTGGAGCGGCTGCGCGGGCTGCACGACGGCACCGCCGTCGCCGCCGGTGACGGCGTGCGGGTCGAGGTGACGGCGCCCGACGGCGTCACCGTCGAGACCGTCGGCCGCGACGACGAGCGGCTGGGCAGGGCCGGCAAGCCCGTGGACCGGGTCGCGGCCCAGGCGTACTCCTCCTTCGAGAAGGCCACCGTCGTCACCGTGCCCAAGGAGGCCGTGCTCCCCGAGGCCGTGCGCATCGCCGTGCACGGCGACGGCGGCACCTCCTTCGGCCACCTCGTCGTCGAGGTCGGCGCCTTCGCCGAGGCCGTCGTCGTCATCGACCACACCGGTGACGCCGTCCTCGCCGCCAACGTCGACTACGTCCTCGGCGACGGAGCCAAGCTCACCGTGGTCTCCGTCCAGGACTGGGCCGACAAGGCCGTCCACGTCGCCCAGCACAACGCGCTGGTCGGCCGGGACGCCTCGTTCAAGTCCGTCGTCGTCACCTTCGGCGGTGACGTCGTGCGCATCCACCCGCGCGTCGAGTACGCCGGCACGGGCGGCGAGGCCGAGCTGTTCGGCCTGTACTTCACCGACGCCGGCCAGCACCAGGAGCACCGCCTCCTCGTCACGCACAACACCCCGCACTGCAAGTCGAACGTCGTCTACAAGGGCGCCCTGCAGGGCGACGACGCGCACGCCGTGTGGATCGGCGACGTCCTCATCCAGGCGGCGGCCGAGGGCACCGACACGTACGAGATGAACCGCAACCTCGTCCTCACGGACGGCGCCCGGGTCGACTCCGTGCCGAACCTGGAGATCGAGACCGGTGAGATCGCCGGCGCCGGCCACGCCTCCGCCACCGGCCGGTTCGACGACGAGCAGCTCTTCTACCTGATGGCCCGCGGCATCCCGGAGGCCGAGGCCCGCCGCCTCGTCGTCCGCGGCTTCTTCGCCGAGCTGGTCCAGCAGATCGGTCTGGAGGACGTCGAGCAGCGGCTCATCGAGAAGATCGAGGCCGAACTGGAGGCGTCCGTCTGATGGCCTTCGTCCGTGCCTGCGGCCTGAGCGAGCTGGAGGAGGACACCCCGAAGAGGGTGGAGATCGACGGCACGCCGGTCTCCGTGGTCCTCACCGAGGGCGAGGTGTTCGCGATCAACGACATCTGCTCGCACGCGAACGTCTCCCTGTCGGAGGGAGAGGTCGAGGACTGCGCCATCGAGTGCTGGCTGCACGGCTCCAGCTTCGACCTCCGCACCGGCAAGCCGTCCGGCCTTCCCGCGACGCGCCCCGTCCCCGTATACCCCGTCAAGATCGAAGGGGACGATGTGCTCGTCTCCGTCACCCAGGAGTCCTGAGTCACCCATGGCTACGCTTGAAATCCGCGACCTGCACGTCTCCGTCGAGGCCGACAACACCACGAAGGAGATCCTCAAGGGAGTCGACCTGACCGTCCGGCAGGGCGAGACCCACGCCATCATGGGCCCCAACGGCTCCGGCAAGTCGACCCTCGCCTACTCTCTCGCGGGCCACCCCAAGTACACGATCACCGGTGGCACGGTCACCCTCGACGGCGAGGACGTCCTGGAGATGTCCGTCGACGAGCGCGCCCGCGCCGGCGTGTTCCTGGCGATGCAGTACCCGGTCGAGGTCCCCGGCGTCTCGGTCTCCAACTTCCTGCGCACCTCCGCCACCGCCGTCCGCGGCGAGGCCCCCAAGCTGCGCACCTGGGTGAAGGAGGTCAAGGAGGCCATGGAGCGCCTCAACATGGACCCCTCCTTCGCCGAGCGCAACGTCAACGAGGGCTTCTCCGGCGGTGAGAAGAAGCGCCACGAGATCCTCCAGCTGGAGCTGCTCAAGCCGAAGATCGCGATCCTCGACGAGACGGACTCCGGCCTCGACGTCGACGCGCTGCGCATCGTCTCCGAGGGCGTCAACCGCGTCCGCGAGACCGGTGAGGTCGGCACCCTGCTGATCACGCATTACACGCGTATCCTTCGCTACATCAAGCCGGACCACGTCCACGTCTTCGCCGGCGGCCGAATCGTCGAGTCGGGCGGCCCCGAGCTGGCCGACAAGCTGGAGGCCGAGGGTTACGAGGCGTACACGAAGGGTGGCGTATCCGCGTGACACAGCTTCCGGGCCTCCTCGACACTGAGGCGATCCGCAAGGACTTCCCGATCCTTGACCGCGTCCTCCACGACGGCAAGAAGCTCGTCTACCTGGACAACGCGGCAACCTCGCAGACGCCGCGCCAGGTCCTGGACGTGCTGGCCGAGTACTACGAGCAGCACAACGCCAACGTCCACCGTGGTGTGCACGTCCTCGCCGAGGAGGCCACGGAGCTGTACGAAGGCGCGCGCGACAAGGTCGCGGCCTTCATCAACGCGCCCAGCCGCAACGAGGTGATCTTCACCAAGAACGCCTCGGAGTCGCTGAACCTCGTCGCGAACATGCTGGGCTGGGCCGACGAGCCCTACCGGGTGGACGCCGACACCGAGATCGTCATCACGGAGATGGAGCACCACTCCAACATCGTTCCGTGGCAGCTGCTGTCGCAGCGCACCGGCGCGAAGCTGAAGTGGTTCGGGCTGACCGACGACGGCCGGCTCGACCTCTCCCACATCGACGAGATCATCACGCCGAAGACGAAGATCGTCTCGTTCGTGCTGGTGTCCAACATCATGGGCACGGTCAACCCGGTCGAGGCGATCGTGCGCCGCGCCCAGGAGGTCGGCGCGCTCGTCCTGATCGACGCCTCGCAGGCCGCGCCGCACATGGCGCTGGACGTCCAGGCGCTCCAGGCCGACTTCGTCGCCTTCACCGGCCACAAGATGTGCGGCCCGACCGGCATCGGCGTGCTGTGGGGCCGCCAGGAGCTGCTGGAGGACCTCCCGCCGTTCCTCGGCGGCGGCGAGATGATCGAGACCGTCTCGATGAACTCGTCGACGTACGCCCCCGCGCCGCACAAGTTCGAGGCCGGTACGCCCCCGATCGCCCAGGCCGTCGGCCTCGGCGCGGCTGTGGACTACCTCACCTCGATCGGCATGGACAGGATCGCCGCCCATGAGCACGCGATCACCGAGTACGCCATCCAGCGCCTCCAGCAGGTTCCCGACCTGCGCATCATCGGCCCGGCCACGGCCGAGGACCGGGGCGCGGCGATCTCCTTCACGCTCGGCGACATCCACCCCCACGACGTGGGCCAGGTGCTCGACGAGCAGGGCATCGCCGTCCGAGTCGGCCACCACTGCGCACGACCGGTCTGCCTGCGGTACGGAATTCCTGCGACCACGCGGGCGTCGTTCTATCTGTACTCCACGCCGGCCGAGGTGGACGCCCTGGTGGACGGTCTGGAGCACGTCCGCAACTTCTTCGGATGAGGGGCTGACGCTTTCGTGAAGCTGGATTCGATGTACCAGGACGTCATCCTGGACCACTACAAGCACCCGCACGGGCGGGGCTTGCGGCCCGGTGACGCCGAGGTGCACCACGTCAACCCGACGTGCGGCGACGAGATCACGCTCCGCGTGAAGTACGAGGGCTCGCGGATCGCCGACGTCTCGTACGAGGGGCAGGGCTGCTCCATCAGCCAGGCCTCCGCCTCCGTGCTCAACGAGCTGCTCGTCGGCAAGGAGCTGGAAGAGGCGAAGCAGATCCAGGGGACCTTCCTGGAGCTGATGCAGTCCAAGGGCAGGATCGAGCCGGACGATGCCATGGAGGACCTGCTGGAGGACGCGGTCGCGTTCGCCGGCGTCTCCAAGTACCCGGCCCGCGTCAAGTGCGCGCTGCTGAGCTGGATGGCATGGAAGGACGCGACGGCCCAGGCCCTGGGCGAGGAGCCCGAGAAGGCCGGGAGGAAGACGGCATGAGCGAGAACGAGACCGCCGCGGTGAAGCCGGCGACCGAGGACGAGATCCGCGAGGCGCTGTACGACGTGGTCGACCCCGAGCTGGGCATCGACGTCGTCAACCTCGGCCTGATCTACGGCATCCACATCGACGACTCCAACATCGCGACCCTGGACATGACGCTGACGTCGGCGGCCTGCCCGCTGACCGATGTGATCGAGGACCAGGCGAAGGCCGCGACCGACGGCATCGTCAACGAGCTGAAGATCAACTGGGTCTGGATGCCGCCGTGGGGCCCGGACAAGATCACGGACGACGGCCGCGAGCAGCTGCGCGCGCTCGGCTTCAACGTCTGACGTCCCACCGGGAGCCGCGCGCGGCCCCGTAGCGACACGGCACCCGCGTCCGGGTGCGACGGCCATGCCCTCCCCCGAGCTCTGCGAGCAGGGGGGACCCCAGGCACACTGGGGGGCATGGCCGTTTCGCTGTACCAAATCTGCATCGACGCCCACGACATCGCGGGTCTCGCCCGGTTCTGGGCACAGGTCCTCGACTGGAAGGTCCTCTACGAGGACGACGAGGAGGTCGTCATCGGCACCGGGCCGCACGCCCTGCCCGGGATCGTCTTCCTGCCCGTGCCGGAGGGCAAGACCGTCAAGAACCGGCTGCACCTGGACCTGACCCCCGACGACCAGGACGCCGAGGTCGCGAGGATCCTCGCGCTCGGCGCCCGGCGCGCCGACGTCGGTCAGGGCGACGAGGTCAGCTGGGTGGTCCTCGCCGACCCCGAGGGCAACGAATTCTGCGTGCTGCGCCCGCAGGCCGCGCTCACTCCGTGACGGTGGGCGGGGCGGCCGCCGGCGCCGGACGCGGCATCCCCGCCGCCTCGGCCAGCGACGCGGCCAGGTTCTCCGTACGGATGCGCTGGTCGACGTAGAGCAGGCTCGCCACCAGCGGCGGGAACGCCGCCGTCACGGTCTGCGCCACCAGCTGCCCCACCATGGAGAACGCCATCGACGTCGCCATGAGCGTCAGCACGCCCCCGAGCGACGGCATCGACGCCTCCGGATCCGTGCCGAACGACGGCTCCGGCACCGCCGCGGCCCACGAGAACGGCAGCTGCAGCACGGCGGACGCCACCGCGGCCAGCACGGCGCCCAGCAGCAGGATGCCGAAGATCCGCCACCAGGAGCCCCGCACCAGCAGCGCCGAGCGCCGCAGCGCGCCGACCAGGCCCTGGGCCTCCAGCACCACCACGGCCGGGACCAGGCTGATCCGCACCCACAGCCACACGGCGAGGGGCAGCAGCGCCACCCCGGCGAGCATCATCAGCGGCCCCAGCCAGCCCGGCAGGTCCAGCAGGTCGGGGCCGCCGAAGCGGGTCAGCATGCCCAGCAGCACGGCGTAGAAGCCCGTCACCAGCAGGGCCGTGGGCACGATCGTGATCACACCGCCGAGCAGTGCCCAGGCCAGCACCGGCAGCAGCGCGGACGCCGCCCGGCGCAGCACCGCCCCGACGCGGGCCGGACGGCCGATCGCGGCATCCTGGAGCACCGCCGGGCAGGCCGCCGCCACGAAGGCACCGGCCGCGGCCATCGCCAGCATGCCCACCAGCCACACCCCGGCGAAGGCCAGCATGACCGGCCCCAGCGCCGCCGGGTCCGGCAGACCGGTGCCGCCCGCGCGCACCCCGTCCCAGAAGGCGTTCAGCAGGTCCTCGTACGACAGGTACGCGGCGACCAGGGCACCGCCGGTCACCAGCACGGCCACCAGGTGCGCCACGAGCGCGCTGCCGAACAGCGGCTTCCAGTACCGCCCCAGCGTCGAGAACACGCCCTTGAGGATGTCCCCGACGTCCAGCGGCCGCAGCGGTACGACACCCGGCTGCGGCGCGGGCGGCGGCGGGGCCCAGCCGCCCGGCCCGTAGGGCCCGCCCGGCGGGTACGGCCCGTAGGCTCCGGGCTGCCCCGGTGCTCCCCGCCCCATGTCGTGCGTCATACGTGCTGCTCCCGTCCCATCGGATCCCCCGGCATGACCGGGACACGGTAGCCGGGCCAGGCCCGCGTGAACCCGGGTGGGGTCCCGTGACAACAGAGGGTGTGACATCGCCACGAACACCCGAGACGGGACGACACGACCGAGAGGCAGGGACCCCGTGACCGGACCGGACACCCCGGTCGCCGACCACCCCGCGGGCCACGACGACGCCGCCGTCGTGGCCGCGTCGCTGGACCGCCCCGAAGCCTTCGCCGAGCTGTACAACCGGTACGCCGCCGACATCCACCGGTACGTGACGCGGCGGCTCGGCGACTCGGCGGCCGACGACATCACGGCCGAGACGTTCCTCACCGCGTTCCGGGCGCGCGGGCGCTACGACCTGTCCCGCGCCAACGCCCGCCCCTGGCTGTACGGGATCGCCGCGAACCTCGTCGGCGGCCGGCGCCGCGCCGAGGTGCGCGCACTGAACGCCCTGGCCCGCACGGGCCACGACCCGGTCGCCGAGTCGTGGGTGGACCACGCCGACGACCGGGTGGCCGCACAGGCCGCGCACGGGCCGCTCGCGGGCGCACTGGCGTCGCTGCCCGCACGCGACCGGCACGTGCTGCTGCTGGTCGCCTGGGCGGACCTCAGCTACCAGGAGGTCGCCGAGGCCCTGTCCATACCCGTCGGCACCGTCCGCTCCCGCCTCAACCGCGCCCGCCGCAAGGTGCGGCAGGCGCTCGGCGGGACCGACCCCACGCTCGTACACGATCTGGCTCCGGAGGTGGCCGGCAATGGATGAACTGCGTGCTGTGCGCGAACTGCGGGCGGACGCCCCCCGCCCGGACGCGCCCCGCCTGGCCCACGTCCGCGGCCGGTTCCTCGAAGAGATCGACCGCCCCCGCCGCCGCCCGGCCCTGCGCTGGACGGTGGCGGGGCTGGGCGCGGCGGTGGCCGTGACCGTGGTCGCGCTGCTGACCACGCTGCTGCCGGGGAAGGAGCCGGCGCGCCCCGCGGAACGGCCGCGGGCCGATCAGTGGCTCGTCCACAAGACCCGGATGGACGGCTGGCGCTGCGGTTACGTGGGAAGCGGCGGCGGCTGGTACCTGGACCCCATCGCCTGGGAGCTGAACCTGGGCTGGGGGCCCAAGGCCAAAGGTACGTGCACGCCGGAGCGGCGGCTGATCAACAGCGAGGACCGCTGGATGCGCTACGACGGCAGGCTCGGCGGCATGCGGGACCGGGCGCTCGCCTCCGCGGACGAACTGTCCCCGCAGAAGTCGGACGCCCTGATGGCCGAGCTGCCCGAGGACGACGCGCGGGCCGTCCTGCGGCTCATCCGGAAGCGGACCATCCCGACCCGGGTGACCAGCGCCTGGCGCAAGACACAGGCGCAGCGCGACTACGACGAGATCGTCGAGGTCCTGGCCGGGGCCCCCACGGCCACGCCGGACCAGCGGCGGATCCTGTACGAGGTGATCGCCGGTCTCGACGGCGCGACGAAGCCCGTCACGACGACCGACGGAATCGGCCGGAAGGTCATCGCCATCGGTGTCGAGGGCCACCAGCGCGACTACGCCTGGGAGCGCAACACGTACCAGGTGCTGCTGGATCCCGAGACCTACGCCTACCGAGGAGTCCGTGTCGTGGCGGGCATGGGCTATTACGTCGACGGCAAGGCGTCCGGCGGCCCGTTCGTGGCCAAGGGCACGGTGATCGCCACCGTCACACGCGAGAGCACCCGCCTCTCCGACACACCGCCACCGTCCCGGACCGAGGGGCCGACCAGGACCCCGGCCGCCCGCTAGGGACCCGCCTCCGCCAGGGGCCCGGCGCGACCGGCACCGCGTTCGTCCCCGCACGAGGGGAGGGGGACGGGGCGGGCCGTCGCGCGGTGCCGGGGCGGACCGTTCCATGAGACCGGTTCGCCCCGGTGCCGTCCGGGCGGTTAGGTTCGGGGCATGACTTCTGCACCTCGTACCACCGGGGCCGTCGCCGCCGGCCTCGCCACCATCGCCGGTGACGGCACCGTTCTCGACACCTGGTTCCCCGCCCCCGAGCTCGTGGCGGAGCCCGGCCCCGCGGGCACGGAGCGGCTGACGGCCGACGAGGCCGTGAACCTCCTGGGCGACGGCGCCGCGAAGGCCGTCGGCGTGGACGCCCGCCGGGGCGTCGAGGTCGTCGCCGTCCGCACCGTCATCGCCTCGCTGGACGACAAGCCGCTCGACACGCACGACGTGTACCTGCGGCTGCACCTGCTCAGCCACCGCCTGGTCAAGCCGCACGGCCAGAACCTGGACGGGATCTTCGGGCTGCTCGCCAACGTCGCGTGGACGAGCCTCGGGCCCGTCGCCGTCGACGACATCGAGAAGGTCCGCCTCAACGCCCGCGCCGAGGGCCTGCACCTCCAGGTCACCAGCGTCGACAAGTTCCCGCGCATGACGGACTACGTGGCGCCCAAGGGCGTGCGCATCGCCGACGCGGACCGCGTCCGCCTCGGCGCACACCTCGCGGCCGGGACCACCGTCATGCACGAGGGCTTCGTCAACTTCAACGCGGGCACCCTCGGCACCTCCATGGTCGAGGGCCGGATCTCCGCGGGTGTCGTCATCGGCGACGGCTCCGACATCGGCGGCGGCGCGTCCACCATGGGCACGCTCTCCGGCGGCGGCAACGTGATCATCTCCATCGGCGAGCGGTGCCTCATCGGCGCCGAGGCGGGCGTCGGCATCGCGCTCGGCGACGAGTGCGTCGTCGAGGCCGGCCTGTACGTCACGGCCGGCACTCGGGTCACCATGCCCGACGGCCAGATCGTCAAGGCCCGTGAGCTGTCCGGCGCGTCGAACATCCTCTTCCGCCGCAACTCGGTCACCGGCACCGTCGAGGCCCGCCCGAACAACGCGGTCTGGGGCGGCCTCAACGACATCCTGCACAGCCACAACTGAGCCGTTCCGTCACCGATCGTGTGACTCCGCGTGACCTGCGGGCCGTCCGGGCCGATAAACGGGTCGACGCAGGGTCACACCAAACGGCAAGGCGAGGAACGTACATGAGGATCAGCAGGACGATCGTGCTCACCGGGGTGCTCGCTCTGGCGGGCGCCTTCGCGTCCGGCGTCGCGCACGCGGACGAGGCCAACGACCACGCGCACAACGGCCCGCGCGTGGGGCTGATCAACGCCGGTCAGATCGACGACCCGATGGAGGACGTGCTGGAGCACGTGGCCGTCCTCGGCCGGAACGTCGTCAACGGCAGCTGAGCAGTTCGTCGTACGCCTTCCGCAGCCCGTCGACCGTCTCCCGGTCGGCGGGCTGCAGTGGTTCCCGCACCGGCCCCGCGTCCAGCAGCGCCTTGACCGTCACCGTCCCCGGCAGGCCGGAGGCCATCATCAGCTCGGCGAGCGGCAGCAGCCGCCCGTTCAGCCGGGCCGCCTCCGCCGTGTCGCCCGCGTCGAACGCGTCCAGCACCGCCCGCACGTGCCGCGGCGCCACGTTCGCCACCGTGCTGATGCAACCGGCGGCGCCCACCGCGTACAGCGGGAGGTTCAGCTCCTCGCAGCCCGAGTAGTAGGCGAGCGAGGTGCGCGCGATCACCTTCGACGAACCGAGCAGGTCGTACGCGCAGTCCTTCACGGCCACGATCCGCGGGTGCTCCGCGAGCCGCAGGATCGTGTCCGGCTCGATGCGCGTGCCGGTGCGGCCGGGAATGTCGTACAGCGCCAGCGGCAGCCCGGTCGCGTCGGCGACCCGGCGGAAGTGCGCCTCGACGGCCGCCTGCGGGGGGCGGCTGTAGTACGGGGGGACCACGAGCAGGCCGTCCGCGCCGGCCGCCTCCGCCCGGCGGGCAAGGGCGACGGTGTGCGCGGTGTCGGCGGTGCCCACGCCCGCGACGAGCGGCACCGCGGGGCCGACCGCCGCGCGGACCGCCCGGATCAGTGCCTCCTTCTCGTCGTCGGTGGTCGTCGGGGACTCGCCGCTCGTGCCGTTGAGGACGAGACCGTCGCAGCCGTCCGCGACCAGGTCCGCCGCTAGCTTCGCCGCCCGGTCCGGGTTCAGGGCACCGGAGTCGGTGAAGGGCGTGACCATCGCGCACAGGGCGCGGCCGAAGGGAGGGGTACCACTGAGGAACGTCATTCCGGCAGTCTCGACGCCCACCATGTCGTAGGTCTACTTAGATCTTCTTGGGGTCAAGGGAAAGTTTTTCTGAACAGTGTGGGTGATCGGGCGGACTGCGCCGTTCGGGGGACTGGTGTCGGGTGGCGGCATGGGCGGGGTCGGCCCGGGTACCCGGCCGCACATCCGTACGGGCGGGGACGAAGGGAGGCGATTCGCCGTGGCCGCAGAACCCTCGGTCGGCGCGCTGGTGCGACGGGCGTCGGAGCAGCTGTCCGACCTGGTCAGGGCAGAGCTGCAGCTCGCCAAGGCCGAGCTGGCGCAGAAAGGCAGAAGCGCGGGGCTCGGTGGCGGGCTGCTCGGCGGTGCCACCGCCGTCGCCTACATCGGGCTGATGGCCCTGGCCGGCACGGCCGTGGCCCTGCTCGCCCTGGTGCTGGAGGTATGGGCCGCGGCCCTGATCGTGACGGGTGCGCTGTTCCTCGTGGCCGCCGTGCTGGCCCTCGTCGGCAGGGCGCGGTTGAAGCGCGCGGTGCCACCGGTGCCGCGGCGGGCCATCGACGGGGTGCGCTCGGACATCGACGAGATCAAGGAGAGGGTCCACCGATGACAGGGCCGGACGAACTGCGCCTGGAGGCGGCGCGGAAGCGGCGCGAGCTGACCGACACGCTCGAACAGCTCATGGCCAGGACGGATCTGCGGGCGCGGGCCGCCCGAGTGGACTACCGGCCGCTGATCCTGGCGGCCGCGGCGCTCGGGATCGCGGCGATCGCGGCCGGGGTCCTGCTCGGCCGGACGCGGCACGGGGGAGGCCGGAGGTGACCCGGCGGGCATCGCGGGCGCGGCACGAGGCGGAGGCGGCGGACACGGCGCAGTCTCCGTCGGCGAAGAGGTCCGCGGCGAAGAGGCGCAAGAAGAAGCAGAAGCTGCTGTACCGGCCCGTCGGGCTGGTGCTCGGCCTGGCGAGCGGCGCCCTCGCGGGCGCGCTCTTCGGCCGGATCTGGGCCGCCGTCGGCGGTGAGGGGGACGCGCCCGATCCGCTGGACGAGGACCGCGCCTGGAAGGAGATCCTGCTCGCGGCTGCCATCCAGGGCGCGATCTTCGCCGTGGTCAGGGCGGTCGTCGACCGGAGCGGGGCGGTGGGGGTCCGCAGGCTCACCGGGGTATGGCCCGCCGGGACTTGACCTCAAGTTTGGTTGAGCTTCCAGGATGAGTGGTGCCGGCCGTGCCACTGGGGCACGGCCGGCACCGAGGAGGCACAGCCATGTCCGTGTACGTCCACCCCCACGCCCGGCCCGACCTCACCCGGCCGGGAGTCGGCCTGGTGAAGGTCAGCACCTGGCGCGTCGGGACACCCGAGCGGCAGCGGGCCGCCGTCGACGCCATCGCCCGCACCTGGCAGAGCCGGCCCTGGCCGGTCGACGGCCTGCTGTCGTACACCGTCCACATCGGCTCGGACGGCGACACGCTGCTCCACTACACGCAGTGGCGCGGCGAGGAGGACTACCGGGAACTCGTGCGCACCCAGCGGGCCGAGCGGAACGCGGAGATCGACGCGGCCGTGCCCGGCATCGAGCGCGTCGACCTCCGCTCGTACGAGCTGTACCGCAGCGGCTCGCGTGCCGACGCGGGCGAGTCGCGCGTACCGGGCTGCGTCGTCATCGTCGACGTCGAGTTCGACGGGCCCGACCACAAGCGCCAACAGGCCTGGGTGGACGCCGTGTTCGAGGCGCTCGACAGCGAGCCGGCCCCGCACCCGGGCGGAATCTCCGGCCACTTCCACACCAGCCTGGACGGCACCCGCGTCCTCAACTACGCCGAGTGGGAGAGCGCCCGGGCGCACGAGGAGGCGATGGCCGCGCCCGGCGACGGCATCGGCTCGCCCACCCCGCAGTGGCACCGGGTGCAGCACCACCCGGGACTCCTGCGCAGCACCGTCACGCGCTACGCGCCCGCGCTCAGCATGAGCGCGGGCGCGTAGCAGGGGCCTGCCGGGGCCCTTCCGCGAGACCTACGGGCGGAAGCGCAGCACCTGCGGGTCGTGGTCGCTGTTCTGCTCCGCGAACTCCGCGTTGATGTGCACGCTGTCGTAGTCGAAGTGACGGATCGACGGGCTGGTCAGGATCTGGTCCAGCACCTGGCTGTTGCCCTGGTAGACGTACGAGTAGCGCTCGCTGCGCGGCAGCGACGTGATGGCCGCGCGCAGGGCGCCGCCGTCCGTCAGTGCCTCCGTCGTCGCCGAGAACTCGAAGTCGTTGATGTCGCCCAGGACCACGACGGCGGCGTGCCGCTGGACGGCGAGGACGTCCTTGACGAAGGTGTTCACGGCCTGCGCCTGCTGGAGGCGCTTGACCTCGGAGGAACGATTCGGCGGCTGGTGGTGCGAGACGATCGACTCGTCACCGCCCTTGGAGCCGAAGTGGTTGGCCACCACGATGACCGTCCGGCCGCGGAAGACGAACTCGCCCGCCAGCGGCTTGCGGCTGTTCTCCCAGGCCTCGTCCGCCGGGGCGATCCGGCCGGGCGAGACGGTCAGGGCCGCGCGGCCCCGCTCCTTCACCACACCGGTCGCGGTCGTCGCGTCGCCGCCGGCGCGGTCGGTGAACGACACCCGCTCGGGGTTGAACAGGAAGACCTGGCGGATGTTGCCGCCCGGCTCGCCGCCGTCCTTGTTGTTCTCCGGGTCGATCGAGCGCCACTCGTAGGCCGGGCCTCCGGCGGCGACGATCGCGTCCGTGAACTTCTTCAGCGTCGCGTCGGCCGCGACCGTGCCGTCGTTCTTCGCGCCGTTGTTGTCCTGGATCTCCTCCAGGGCGACGATGTCGGGCGAGGCCAGGTTGTCGACGACCGCCTTCGCCAGCGCGTCGAACTTCTCCTGCGGGTCCGTCGGGTCCAGGTTCTCCACGTTGTACGTGGCGACGGCCAGCTCGCTGCGGTGCTGCGGGCGGGTCGCCTCGCGCTCCAGGCCGCGGTCCTCGACCGTGCCCATGGCGCGCGCGGCGATCGTGTAGCCGCCGTACTGGTTGAAGTCCAGCGGGCCCTCGGTCTCGCCGGTGAGCGCGTCGCCGACGTTCGCGGTCGGGAAGGGCTTCTGGGCGATCGGTGTCAGTGACTGGACCTTGACGCGGCCGGTGTTCTGCGCGTCGTAGGAGCCGTAGACCGTGCCGCCGCGCCGGTTGGCGTTCTCGTGCGGCTTGACGGTCACCCACAGCTCGGAGTGCGCGCTGGCGCCGACGACCCGCGAGGTGCCGATGCGGACGTTGGTGCCCTCCAGCGACTCGTAGTAGTCCAGCGCGAAGCTCTGCGGCCGCAGCGTCAGGCCGTTGACCGAGCCGCCGGCCGCCGGGTCGCCGTCGGGCGTGTACGCCGCGGGGACGGAGCCGGCGGTGATGGTGACCGGCGCGGGGACCGCGTTGCCGGAGGAGACCACCGCGACGGTCGGCTTGGAGATCTGGGTGAGCGACTGGTTGCCGGAGTTCAGGCCGCCCGGCACGTACTCGGTGACCGTGCCCGACACCTTGACGGCGTCGCCGACGGAGACCGTCGGGTTCGAGCTCGTGAAGACGAAGATGCCCTCGCTGGTCGCCGGGTCGCCGTCCGCCTCGGGGTCCTGGAGCCAGAAGCCCTTCGAGCCGTACGTCCGCACGCCGGTGACGATGCCGGTGACGTCGGTGACCCGCTGCCCGACGAGCGGGGATATGCGTGTAGAGCCCTGAATGTCGTGGATGCGAAGGGTGGTGCTCGGGTCGGCGGCCGAGGCGGACGCCCCGGCGATCAGACCGGCGGCCAGTGCGGTGGCCACGACGGCCGAGACCGCTGCGGTTCTCGGCAAGGAGGAAGCCATGGATGAGCTCCAAAAAAGGTGGGAGGTGAGGGTGGTGAGTGGCTGAAATGGAGGGGTGGCCGCTCTACGCGCGTAAATGTGTTCGGTGGGGAGCCCCGTTGTCAAGGGTCGGCGGGTGTACCGCTCCTGACGGGTACATGAACTGCCGGACGCGCCCCCGAATGCGTCTACGCTGGGGGCGGCTTGGACCACCGAACGTCCCGAGGAGAGACCCTGATGTCCGGAGACCGCCCGACCCTGCCGCCGGTGCGGCTCCACCCGGACGCGGAACTCGCGCGGGCCGCGCTGGCCGCACCGCTCCTGGCACGGGCCGTCCGGCTCGCCCGCTGGGCCGGTCCCGAGACCCGGGTCGGGGCCGGCGGGGAACTCGTCGAGGAACAGCTGGGCGCCGCCGCCGAGGCGTTGGGGCTCGCGGACGACGAGGACGGCGAGGCGTACGCCGGCGAGGCGTGGCGCGTCGCGGTCGACACGGGCCTCGTCGCCGTCCACGACCCCGAGGCGGACGACGAGGGCGAGCCGGCCGGCGAGGGCACCGTCACGGCCGGGGACACCCTGCCCCTCGTGACCTCCGGCAGCCCGCAGGACGTGCTCGCGCTGTGGCTGGACGGCCTGGAGACGGTGTTCGCCGACGCCACCGCGCCCGTCCTGGACGACATCGACGACCTCGTCGGCGAGAACGGCGACATCGACTTCGAGGCGCTGGACTGGGACCCGGAGGCGGAGGCCGAGTTCCTGGACGGCGTCCTCGGCAACCTCTACCTGCTGACCGTCTCCGAGGACGGCGCCGGGGACGGGCCCGTGCCGCTGCCCGCCCTCGCCGCGTCGATGATCGTCCCCGACGACATGGGCGAGCCCACGGACGACGTCCTGGAGCAGGTCTCGCAGGCCATGATGCGCCTCGACGACCAGTTCCGGGTGCTGGAGCCGATGGGGCTGGTGGAGTACCGCCCGGTCGACGAGGCGCTGCTGGTGGAGGCGGCCGACGGCGACGTCCGGGGTGACGCGTCGTCGCAGGGCGTGGAGGGTGCCGCGGGCGCCGACGGTGCCGACGGTGCGGACGGCACGGCGGCCTTCGGCGACGACGACCTGGACGTGGAGCGCTACGGCATGGTGCGGCTGACGCCGCTCGGCCTCTACGGCGTCCGCAGCCGGCTCCTGGAGGCCGGCGTGGACGCCCCCGCGGTCGGCGACCTCGCCGACCGCGGCGCGGACACGCTGCTCGCCGCGCTCGGCCGTTTCCCCGGCGCCGCGGCACGTGCCGAGACCGAGCAGTGGCTCGCCCGGCGCGAGAACCTGCCCGCCGCGCGGGAACTGCTCGCCGCGGCGAAGGGCACGGATGCCGGCTCACCTCTGCGCCGGCTCCACTGCCAGCAGGCCCTCGCCCTGATGGGCGCCGAGGCCGAGCCCGCGGTCCGCGAGGTGCTGGACGACCCCGAACTGGGTGGCCTGGCGCGGGTGTGGCTCGCCGAGCGGGGTGCGGCCGACGTGCCGCCGCCGCCGGAGGCCATGGTCTTCTGGCTGGCCGTCGACACGATCGCGGCGCAGCTCGACGCGGAGGGTGGTGACCTGTCGGAACTCCAGGAGCTGGTGGAAGGGCTGACGGGCCAGCACAGCGGGTTCTTCGACGAGGCGTGGCGTGTGGAGCATCCGGCGACGCCGGAGGTGCTGGAGGCGATGGGGCGTCTGCACCGGGACAAGCAGCTGGCCAAGGACGCCCGCAAGGCCGCGTTCAAGGCCCGCTCGCGGGCCGGCGCCTGAACCTGGCGCTCCCGCGAGCCGCCGACCGCTCCGCCTGTTCCTCGTGGCGGGCTCGGGCCGGTGCCCGCCGTTCCTGCTGTGGGCTCGGGCCGGTGCCCGCCGTTCCGTCGTGAGCTGTCGCCGGTTCCGCCGTTTCGTCGTTGTGGGCCGGCGCCGCAGTGCCGCTGTGCCGCCGTTCCTCGTTGTGGGCAGTCGTTCCGCTGGGGCGGAACGGGTGGGCACAACGAGGAACGGCCGCCCGGCCTGAGGGTCCGCCCCTTGCGCGTCACGATGGTGGGTGGGTCCGGGTGCGGCCCGGGGGTCACGTGCTCAGATTGGCTCGTTCGGGGCCTTGAGAGCGAGGCGTTGCTGCGTCGCCAATCCTGCGCGCGCGACCCCCGGTCCACCCCCGTTACGTTGTCGGGCGGCTCACCGCCGGTGGGGGGTGGGGTGGGTGGAGCCGGCCCCGTGTGGGCGGCTCACCCTCGGTGGGTGCGGCTACAGCGCCTGGGCTGCCGACTGAAGCATGCCTCTTACCGTGCGGGACTTCACGAAGTCGCCCATCGCCGTCATCTCCCACTCACCCGAGTACTGGCGGATCAGCTTGCACATCATCACCCCGGTCTGCGGCTCCGCGCTCGTCAGGTCGAAGCGGACCAGTTCCTCGCCCGTGCTCGCGTCCATGAGGCGGCAGTAGGCCTTGGCCACCTCCGTGAACTTCTGGCCCGAGAAGGAGTTGACCGTGAAGACCAGGCCGGTCGCCTCCGCCGGGAGGCGGCCCAGGTCGACCGTGATGACCTCGTCGTCGCCCGCGCCCTCGCCCGTCAGGTTGTCGCCGGAGTGCCGGATCGCGCCGCCCAGGATGGTCAGCTTGCCGAAGTAGCAGCTGTCCAGGTGGTTGCGCTGCGGGCCGTACGCGATGACGGACGCGTCCAGGTCGATGTCCTTGCCCCGGTACGCCGGCTCCCAGCCGAGGCCCATCTTCACCTGCGACAGCAGGGGGCGGCCGCCCTTGACCAGCGACACCGTCTGGTTCTTCTGGAGGCTGACCCTGCCCTTGTCCAGGTTGATCTTCCCGGTGGCGGGAGGGGTCGACGGCACCGGTGGCGCGGGTTCCTCGTCGACCGTCACGCCGAAGTCCGTGGCGATGCCCGCCAGCCCGTTCGCGTACCCCTGGCCCACCGCGCGGGCCTTCCACGCGCCGCCCCGCCGGTACACCTCGACGACGATCAGCGCCGTCTCGGAGCCCAGCTGCGGCGGGGTGAACGTGGCGAGGACCGCCCCGGAGTCCGCGTCGCGGACCGTCGCGGTCGGCTCGATGCCCTGGAAGGTCTGGCCCGCGGCGTCCGGGCTGGCCGTGACGACGATCTTCTCGATGTCCGCGGGCACCGCGCCCGTGTCCACCGTGATGGCGTCCGGGGCGGAACCGCCTCCGGACCGGTGGGTGACACCGGGGCCGGACGGCTGGTTGTAGAAGATGAAGTCGTCGTCGGAGCGCACCTTGCCGCTGGCGGTGAGCAGCAGGCCCGATACGTCGAGCCGCACCGGAGCGGCGACATCCACCGCCACGCGCACCGCGGACAGGGGGATGTTCGAGCCGGGGGTCATAGCTGTCATGCCTGGCGTAACGACCGAGTCCGCTTTGCCGTTCCCTTACCTGCCGCGGTTGCGGGGGTGCATCCGGGCCGCCCGCTCGTTGCCGTGCTTGTAGGCGCCCGTCCAGCGGGCCATCACCAGCTGGGCGTCGCCCGTCTCCGCCTCGGCGAGGAACTTCTCGGCGCGGGCACCGCGCACGGTCCCGGCCGGACGGCCCCGATGGGTGATCTCGACCGTGCCGTCGGCGAGGCGGGTGTACGTGAATCCGTGGGGTCGTGGCATGGCCCCATGGTCGGTTGCGGGGACGGGCGTGTCAGGTGGTTTTTCCCGGCCGCCTATCCTTCGGCCGTGACTGGGAGGGCCACTTTTCGTACGGGGGACGTGGACGAGGCGCGCCGGGAGATCGCCGCGCGGTTCTACGCCAACTTCATGGACGTCATCGAGGCGCGGGGGCGTCCGTTCGCGGCGCGGTTCGAGACCGTCGGCCTCGGGTCGGTCGTCGTGGGGGACATGCGCTGCGGGGCCGACGTGCGGATGCGCTTCGCCGAGCTGGGCGCGTACCACGTGAACGTGCCGCTGAGCGGGCGGCTGGAGCTGCGGCAGGGCACCGCCGCCGTGACGGCGACGGCCGAGCGCGGCGTCGTGCTGGACCCGGCCGGGCAGGTCGTCGTGGACCGGTGGGCGGGGGACTGCCGGGTGCTCGCCGTCAAGGTGGACCCGGCGGCGCTGCGGCGCCGGCTGGAGGAGCTGCTGGGCCGGGCGCCGCGCGGGCCGCTCGTGCTGGGCCGCGACCTGGACGTGGCACGCGGGCACGGCCGCGACTGGGCCCGGCTGGTGCGGCGGGTGGCCCGTGAGGCGGCCGACCCGCAGGGCCTGGCGCAGCACCCGCTGGTGGCCCGCCCGCTGGAGGACGCGCTGCTCACGGGGCTGCTGCTGACCACCGGGCACCGGTACCGCGACGAGCTGACGCGGCCCGCGCGACCCCTGCGCCCCGCGCCCGTCAAGCGGGTCATGGACGCGGTACGGGAACGGCCCGAGCACCCGTTCACGGTCACCGAGCTGGCCGCGCTCGCCCGGGTGAGCCCCCGGCGCCTCCAGGAGTCGTTCCGCGCCCATGTCGGTATGACCCCGATGGAGTACGTCCGGGACGTCCGCCTGGCCCGGACCCGCGCCGAGCTGTGCGCCGCCGAGCCGGGTGCGGGGGTGACGGTCAGTGAGGTGGCCTGGCGCTGGGGCTTCACGCACCTGGGGCGGTTCGCCGCGCGATACCGGGAGCGGTTCGGCGAGACGCCCTCGCAGACGCTGAACGGGCGGCCGGCGCCGGGCTGCTGACGCGGGGTGCGCCGCGCATTGCGGACAGCGGGCCGCGCTGAGCGGCTGAGTGATCGTTTCCGCGGCCTCTAGGGTGCTGGTGGGCGGCGGCGCGTCGACCCCCGTGATGCGCCGCCGCCCCCGTGACCCGTCCGGCCGGATTGCCCCCCGTGAGATCGGGCCGGACGGGTGTCCCGTGGCACCGGGCCGCCGCTCCCGGTCGCCGTGGTGCGGCCGGAGGCGGGCCCGTCACCGGGTCAGTGCGGCCACCGCGGCGGGTGGGTGCAGAAGTGGCCACCGAGGTGCGCGTGGTCGGGGTTGGCGTCGTCCAGCTCGCCCTGCTCGGCGACGAGCTTCGCGGCGTACCGCTCCGAGTCGTCCTGCGGCTCGTAGCCGAGCGCCCGGGCCGACGAGAGGTCCCACCACAGGCGGGTGTTGGCGGACGACCCGTACACGACGGTGTGGCGGACGTCCTCGGCGGTGAGCGCCGCGTGGAAGAGGCGGGCGGCGTCGGCGGGGCTCAGCCAGACGGAGAGCATCCGCACCGAGGTGGGCTCCGCGAAGCAGGACCCGATCCGCACGGAGACGGTCTCCATGCCGTGCAGGTCCCAGTACAGCTGGGCCAGATCCTCGCCGAAGCACTTGGACAGGCCGTAGAAGGTGTCGGGGCGGCGGGGCGTGCCGACCGGGATGAGCGGGTCGTCGCCGCGCGGGCGCGGGGTGAAGCCGACCGCGTGGTTGCTGGAGGCGAAGACGATCCGGCGGACGCCCTCGGCGCGCGCCGCCTCGTAGAGGTTGTACGTGCCTTCGATGTTGGCGCGCAGGATCTTCTCGAAGGGGGCTTCCAGGGAGATGCCCGCGAGGTGGATGATCGCGTCGACGCCCTTCACGGCCTCGCGCAGCGCCTCCTTGTCGGCGAGGTCGGCGGTGATCGCGTCCGGCGCGCCCTCGACGGGGGCGACGTCGAGGAGGCGCAGCTCGTACCCGTAGGTGGGCAGCAGCCCTCGCATCAGGGTGCCGAGGCCCCCGGCGGCGCCGGTGAGCAGGACGGTGCGGGCAGCGGGCATCAGCGGGTCTCCTTGCTCTGTCACGGTCCGGCCCACAGCCGGGAGTGACTCAGGTACATGGACCTCATTCACATGCGTGGACACGCTATTGAGCGGTCACGGCACCGTCAAGTGCCGCCGTGTCGTGCGGTTTTGCTCCTTGACCGGCCCTATGGGGCTGCCCTAGCGTGGTCGCGTTCAGAAATATGGACAGCGATCAGAAACGTGTACACCATGACGGTTTCGCCCAGGGAGCGCCCGTGACGTCCGTGACGCCCGTGACCTCAACCCCGCTCGCCGGCCGACTGGACGGCCTGCTTTTCTTCCCCGTCACCGCGTACGGCCCCGAGGGCGGCCTCGACCTCGACGCCTTCCGCGCCCATGTGCGCGCGGGCGTGGAGGCCGGAGCGGCCGCCGTCTTCGCGTGCTGCGGCACGGGCGAGTTCCACGCCCTGGCACCCGACGAGTACCGCGCCTGCGTCGCCGCCGCCGTGGAGGAGGCCGCCGGGCGGGTTCCCGTCGTGGCCGGCACCGGCTACGGCACCGCGCTCGCCGTCCACTACGCGAAGCTCGCCGAGGAGGCGGGCGCCGACGGGCTCCTCGCCCTGCCGCCCTACCTCGTCGTCCCCGACCAGGAAGGGCTGCTGCGGCACTACACGGCCCTCGCCGCCGCCACCGCGCTGGACGTCATCGTCTACCAGCGCGACAACGCGGTCCTCACCCCCGCGACCGCCGTCGCCCTCGCCCGCGTCGACCGGATCATCGGCCTCAAGGACGGCCACGGCGACCTCGACCTGATGCAGCGCATCGTCAGCGCCGTGCGCACCGAGGGCCTGGACCTGCTGTACTTCAACGGCCTGCCCACCGCCGAACTCACCGGGCCCGCCTACCGGGGCATCGGCGTGACCCTCTACTCGTCGGCCGTCTTCTGCTTCGCGCCCGAGATCGCCCTCGCCTTCCACCGGGCGCTCGGCCGGGGGGACGACGCGACCGTGAACCGGCTCGTCGACGGCTTCTACCGGCCCCTCGTCGAACTGCGCTCCCAAGGCCGCGGATACGCCGTCTCCCTGGTCAAGGCCGGTGTGCGGCTGCGCGGCCTCGACGTCGGCGAGGTCCGCCCGCCGCTGAGCGAGCCCACGCCCGCCCACATCAAGGAACTCGCGGGCCTCGTCGAGCGCGGCCTGGCGCTCGTGGACGCGGACGGCGGCACGGTCCCGCCGGACGCCGACGGCGGCCGCGCCGACGCCGTGGAGGGCGCCCGGTGAGAGCGTCCGCCTTCGTCTACCCCTGGGACGTCGTCGGCGACCCCGACGCCGCCGCCCGCATCGCCGGCCTGAACGTCCGGCAGGTCACGCTCGCCTCCGCGTACCACTCCACCCGCGCCCTCACCCCGCGCCACCCCCGCCACCGCCTCGTCACCGCCGAGTACGCCGCCGTGCTCTACCCGCCCGACCCCGCACGCTGGGCGGGACGCCGCCTGCGCCCGTACGCGGCGGGGGACTGGGCGCCCGGCGACGCGTACGGGCGGGCGGCCGAAGCCCTGGAGGCCGCCGGCCTGGAGGTCCACAGCTGGGTGATCCTCGCCCACAACTCCCGCCTCGGCGCCGAACACCCGGACACCTCCGTCGTCAACGCGTACGGCGACCGCTACCCGTGGGCGCCCTGCATCGCCCGCCCCGAGGTGCGCGCGTTCCTCGCCGACCTGGCCGCCGAGGCCGCCGTACGGCCCGGGGCGCGCGGCACCGAACTGGAGTCGTGCGGCTGGTACGGCATGGCCCACCTGCACGCCCACGACAAGATCGGCGGCGTCGGGCTCGGGGACGCCGCCCAGTACCTCATGTCGCTCTGCTTCTGCGGGACCTGCCGCGAGGGGTACGCGGAGGAGGGCCTGGACCCGGACGAGGTGGCCGCCGCCGTGCGGGCCGCCCTCGCCCCTGTCTGGGCGGGCGCCGGCACCGGCGACGCGGGATGGGCGGCCGTCGGGACACTGCTGGGCGCCGGCCTGGCCGAGGCCACCCTCGCCTGGCGCACCCGGGCGGCCCGCGCCCTCCAGGAGGCGGCCGTCCGGGCCGTGCGGGCGGCCGCGCCCCCGGGTTTCCGCGTCCTGCTGCACGCCGACCCCGCCCCGTACCGCACGGGCGCCAACGTGGGCGTGGACCCGGCGCACATCCTGGGCGTCGCCGACGGGGTCGTGGTGCCCTGCACGGGCGGCGCGGCCGGCACGGTGCTGCCGCCGTTCGCCGCGCACGCGGGGCCCGGCAGGGTCCTGGCGGCCAATTTCACGGTGGTGGGCGGCATGGGCGGCGCGCCCGGCCGGCTCGCCGAGGACGCGGCGCACGCAGCCGCCCTGGGCGCCACCGAACTGCGCCTGTACCACGCGGGTTTGGCCTCCGACCAGGACCTCGCGCGGGTCACCGGGGCGCTGCGCGCCCTGCTCTGACCCACCGCACGCCGAGGGCCGCCGCCGGCACGGCGGCCTCCGGCAGTAGCGGGCCATGTCGCTACACGGTGACGATGTGCACATCCGCCGCGCCGAGTACGGCCAGGTAGGCCGCCATGTCCTCCGGATCGCTGGTGAAGATCACCGCATTGCCGTGCTTGGCCGCCGCCAGGGCCACCCAGGCGTCCACCGCGTCCGGTCGCTCCTTGGGCGGCAGGACCGCCTCCCCGAGCGCCGTACCGACGCGCCGCCAGTCCGCGATGTCCGGGCCGGTGACGCAGGCCAGGCACTCCGGCCTTCCGGCGCCGGTCTCCCGGACGGGCGGGGCGAGTTCCGTGCCTGCGGCACGGTGCACTCCCTGAGAACGCCGCGAGCGCATGCACGACCGCCGGCCGCGGACGTCACACCTGTGCCGGCACAGGGCCCAGAACCACCGCGCGATGCGGGACGGCGGTCAGGTCCTCGCGCATCCGCACGGCCTTGGCCTTGCGGTCGGCGAGGGCGATGAGCATTCCGGTGTCGTACACCGGTACACGCGCCGTCACCCCGCCCGTCCGGGCTGCTCCCCGCAGTGTTCCTCTCCGTATACGAGCCGTAGCGCCTCATCGACCTCGCGGCGTTCACCCTCGGTGAGCTCGTCCGACGTGGCGGGTTCCGTCGGCAGTGCCTCGGCCTCCGCCTCGGCTGCCGCGATCAGAACGTCGACCTGCGAGAACTGCTCCTCTATGGCCTCGGTCTCCGCCATCTGCCGCGTGGCGGCATGGGTCAGGTACGCCGATACGTCCATCCCCGCGCGTTCGGCGTGCCGCTTGATGCGCGCCGCCTGCTGCTCGTCGAGGCTGATGCTGATCCTTGTCCTGGGCACCCTTCGATCGTGAGACGCGTATGACGACTGATCAAGTCGGTACGCACCGGTGCGCCGAGGTTCTGGTAACCGCGGGGCCAGTCGCAACCAGGCAGTCGCCCTGTGCGCGGTTCTCCTCGACCGTCAACGACCAGTTTTGTCAGAAGCGTTGACGAATTCCGATCGCCGCCCTACGTTCGTCGCCGTCGTACTTCGTACGTCATATATGAGACGCGATACGCGAGATATGAGAGCCCGTATGGCCTTCGCCCCCAGCCCCATCCCCTCCCGCACCCAGTACGTGCTGGAGGCGGTGAAGCACGCCATCCTCACCGGCCAGCTGCCGCCCGGCAGAGCCCTGGTCGAGGCCGAGCTGGCCGCGAAGTTCGGGGTGTCGAAGACGCCCGTCAGGGAGGCGCTGAAGACCCTCGCCGGGACCGGGCTCGTCGTGATGAGCGAGTACAAGGGCGCGACCGTCCGCACCGTCGACGCCACCATGGCGCGCGAGGTCTACGACGTGCGGCTGCTCCTCGAACCCGAGGCGCTGCGCCGCACCATCGCCCGCCGGGCGTCCCTGGAGGACGCGGGGCAGGCGCTCGCCCGGGCGGACGCCGCCGCCGACCAGGCCGAACGGTCCCTCGCCAACCGGGAGTTCCACCGCGCGCTCTACCTGCCCTGCGGCAACCCGCTGCTGGCCAGGATGCTCGACGAGGTGCGCGACCAGGCGGCGCTCGTGTCGACCGTCGCCTGGAGCGCCGACCCCTCGTGGCGCCACGAGGCCGACGAGCACCGGGAGATCCTGCGCCTCGCGCGGGCCGGTGACGCCGAGGGCGCGGCCGGCGCGCTGCACCACCACATCGCCTCGTTCGTCCGGCGCGCGTTCCCCGCCGAGGATCCGGACGGCGCGCAGTGACCCAGCTCTCCGCAGCAGAAAGGCCAGTCCGCATGGACCACGCAGCCCTCGGGGCAGCCCTCGCCGACGTCGTCGCGATCCCCGTGACCCCGTTCACGGAGGACGGCGGCATCGACCGGGACGCGCACCGCACCCTGGTGCGCCGGCTGCTCGACGGCGGGGTACGGACCCTCACGCCCAACGGCAACACCGGCGAGTTCTACACGCTCACGCCCCAGGAGCGCCGCACCGCCATGGAACTGACCGCGGCGGAGGCCGACGGCCGCGCCGTGATCGTCGCCGGCGTCGGCCACGACGTGCCGACCGCCGTCGCCGCCGCCCGGCACGCGCAGGAGCACGGCGCCCGCATGGTGATGGTCCACCAGCCGGTCCACCCGTACGTGTCCCAGGACGGCTGGCTCGACTACCACCGCGCCGTCGCCGACGCCGTGCCGGAGCTGGGCGTCGTGCCGTACATCCGCAACGCCGGGCTGAGCGGGGAGCGCCTCGCCGCACTGGGCGAGGCCTGCCCCAACGTCATCGGGGTGAAGTACGCGGTGCCGGACGCCGCCCGGTTCGCCGCGTTCGCCCGCGACGCCGGCCTCGACCGCTTCGTCTGGGTGGCGGGACTCGCCGAGCTGTACGCGCCCGCCTACTTCGCCTGCGGCGCCACGGGGTTCACCTCGGGGCTCGTCAACGTCGCCCCGGCCGTCTCCCGCGCCATGCTCGACGCCCTGCGCGCCGGCGACTACCCGGCCGCGATGCGCGTGTGGGAGCACGTCCGGCGCCTGGAGGACCTGCGCGCGGCCGACAACTCCGCCCACAACGTCTCCGTGGTCAAGGAGGCCCTCCACGCCCTCGGCCTGTGCCGCCGCGACGTCCGCTCGCCCGCCAGTGAACTTCCCGGAGCCCTGCGGGCCGAGGTCGCCGACATCGTCAAGGGGTGGGACATATGACCGCGCCCCGCAGGGCCCCCGAGGAGCTGCGCAGCCACCAGTGGTACGGCACGGACGGCCTGCGCTCGTTCAGCCACCGGGCCCGCACCCGGCAGCTCGGCTACCTCCCCGAGGAGCACCTGGGCAAGCCCGTCATCGCGATCCTCAACACCTGGTCGGACATCAACCCCTGCCACGTCCACCTGCGCGACCGCGCGCAGGCCGTGAAGCGGGGGGTGTGGCAGGCCGGGGGCTTCCCGCTCGAATTCCCGGTCTCCACGCTGTCCGAGACGTTCCAGAAGCCCACGCCGATGATGTACCGCAACATGCTGGCGATGGAGACCGAGGAACTGCTGCGCTCCTACCCGGTGGACGGCGCCGTCCTGATGGGCGGCTGCGACAAGTCCACGCCCGCGCTGCTCATGGGCGCCGCCTCCGCCGACCTGCCGACCGTGTTCGTACCGGCCGGTCCGATGCTGCCCGGGCACTGGCGCAACGAGGTGCTGGGCTCCGGTACGGACATGTGGAAGTACTGGGACGACAAGCGGGCCGGGCTCATCGGCGACTGCGAGATGGCCGAACTGGAGAGCGGGCTCGCCCGGTCGCCCGGCCACTGCATGACCATGGGCACCGCCTCCACCCTGACGGCCGCCGCCGAGGCGCTGGGCGTCACCATGCCGGGCGCGTCCTCGATCCCGGCCGTCGACTCGGGGCACGACCGGATGGCCGCGGCCGCCGGGGCGCGGATCGTGGACCTGGTCCACGAGGACCTGAGGCTCTCGCGGATCCTCACGCGGGAGGCGTACGAGGACGCCGTGACGACCGTCCTCGGGCTGGGCGGCTCCACGAACGCGGTGATCCACCTGATCGCCATGGCGGGCCGTTCCGGGGTGCGGCTCACGCTCGAGGACTTCGACCGCATCGCCCGTACCGTGCCGGTCCTGGCGAACCTGCGGCCCGGCGGGCAGTACCTGATGGAGGACTTCCACTTCGCCGGCGGACTGCCCGGGTTCCTGTCGCGGCTGACCGACCTGCTGCACCTCGACCGGCCGACCGTCGCCCACGCCACCCTGCGGGAGCAACTGGCGGGCGCGCTCGTCCACAACCCGGAGGTCATCCGCCCCCGCGACAACCCGCTCGCCGACGAGGGCGGGCTCGCGGTCCTGCGCGGGAACCTCTGCCCCGACGGCGCGGTCGTCAAGCACATCGCCGCCGAGCAGCACCTGCGCAAGCACACCGGACCCGCCGTCGTCTTCGACGACTACCGGACCATGCAGCGCACCATCAACGACCCGGACCTCGGCATCACCGCGGACCACGTCCTGGTGCTGCGGAACGCCGGCCCCAAGGGCGGCCCCGGCATGCCCGAGTACGGGATGCTGCCCCTCCCCGACCACCTGCTGAAGCAGGGCGTCCGGGACATGGTGCGGATCTCCGACGCCCGGATGAGCGGCACCAGTTACGGCATGTGCGTGCTGCACGTCGCGCCCGAGTCGTCCGTCGGCGGGCCGCTCGCCCTGGTCCGCACCGGCGACCTCATCACCCTCGACGTCGACGCCCGCTCGCTCCACCTCCACGTGGACGAGGAGGAGCTGGCCGCGCGCCGGGCGGCGTGGACGCCGCCACCCCACCCGTACGAGCGCGGGTACGGCGCGCTCTACCACGAGCAGATCACCCAGGCCGACACGGGCTGCGACTTCGCGTTCCTGGCCCGGCCGGGACACGTTCCGGAGCCGTACGCGGGCTGAGCCACGCCCCCGACCGACGGTCCCGCATGTTCGGGATCTCGAACGCAATCCGGAAAGCGCTTCATGAACGGACCGCACCGCCCGCACCGCACCGCCTGCACCACACGATGAAGGAGACCTGTCATGGCCCAAGCCGCAGCCGTGGCGAAACAACCCCGGGCCGGTCGGCGCCGCACGGGAGCCGCACCACGTCGCCTGCCGTATCTGCTGATCGCGCCGGCCGGTCTGCTGATGCTCGGCTTCATCGCCTACCCCGTGCTCAGCGTCTTCTACTACAGCCTGCAGCACTACAACGTCACCAAGCCGTGGAAGAACGGCTACGCCGGCCTCGACAACTTCACCCGCATCTTCACCGAGGACCCCCTCTTCTGGTCCACCCTCGGCTTCAGCGCCAAGTGGGTCGTCGTCCAGGTCGGCCTCCAGCTCGCCCTCGGCCTGGTCCTCGCCCTCCTGGTCAACCAGACCTTCGTCGGCCGCGCCCTCGCCCGCGCCCTGGTGTTCTCGCCCTGGGCCGTCTCCGGCGTCCTCACGACGACCATCTGGATGCTGCTCTACAACCCCTCCACGGGCATGAGCCGCTACCTCGCCGACATCGGCATCGGTTCGTACGGCACCTCCGTGCTCTCCGACACCGGCACCGTCTTCTGGGCCGCCGTCGTCGCCGAACTCTGGCGCGGTGTCCCCTTCTTCGCGATCCTCATCCTCGCCGACCTCCAGTCCATCCCGAAGGACCTCTACGAGGCGGCGTCCGTCGACGGCGCCGGCCGGATGCGGCAGTTCTTCCACATCACGCTGCCGCACCTCAAGGACGCGATCATCCTCTCCACGCTGCTGCGCGCCGTGTGGGAGTTCAACAACGTCGACCTGCTCTACACCCTCACCGGCGGCGGACCGGCCGGCGTGACCACCACGCTCCCGCTGATGATCGCCAATACCGGTATCGAGGGCCACGACTTCGGGTACGCCTCCGCGCTCACCACCGTCGCGTTCGTGATCCTCCTCTTCTGCTCGATCCTCTATCTGCGCCTGAGCAAGTTCGGAGGCGACCGCTGATGACCGCCGCACTCGCGGAGAAGGGCACCCACGCGCGCGTGCCCGCGCCCGACGACCCCACGCCGCCCGCCCCGGCCCGCAAGGCCCGCGGGGAACGCGCCTTCGACGACGTACCGCGCTGGCAGATCTACGTCCCCCTCGGGATCTACCTGCTCTTCACGCTCGTCCCGTTCTACTGGATGCTGCTGTTCGCCGTCCGCCCCGCCGGCTCGACCTCCCTCGTGCCCTGGCCGCTCACCTTCGAGCACTTCCACAAGGTCTGGAACGAGCGCAGCTTCGGCGTCTTCTTCCAGAACAGCATGCTCGTCGGCCTCGCCACCCTCGTGGCCACCACCCTCGTCGCGCTCGCCGGCGGCTACGCCCTCGCCCGCTTCGACTTCCGCGTCAAGAACGGGTTCATGCTGGCCCTGCTCTGCTCCCAGTTCATCCCGGGGGCGCTCATGCTGGTCCCGCTCTTCGAGATCTTCCGCAACATGCAGATGATCAACTCGCTGGGCAGCGTCATCATCGCCGAGACCGTCTTCCAGCTGCCCCTGTCGATGATCCTCATCAGCGGCTTCATCAAGAACGTGCCCGTCTCGCTGGAGGAGGCCGCCTGGGTCGACGGCTGCTCCCGCTTCCGCGCCTTCTGCGCCGTCGTCCTGCCGCTGCTGCGCCCCGGCCTCATCGCCGTCGGCTCCTTCGCCTTCGTGCACAGCTGGAACCACTTCCTCTTCGCCCTGATGTTCCTCAGCGAGCAGGACAAGCAGACGATCCCGGTCGGCCTCAACACCCTCATCGGCGCCGACAGCGTCGACCTCGGCGCACTCGCCGCGGGCGGCGTCATCGCGGCCGTACCCGTCGTGATCGTCTTCGCCTTCATCCAGAAGTGGCTGATCACCGGCTTCAGCGCGGGGGCGGTGAAGGGATGACCGGGAGGACGCGCACGCACCGCGAGGCCCGCCTGCCCCGCATGAGGACCCGTATGAGGACCCGTATGAGGAAGAGCCATCCGGCCGTCGCCCTCGTCCTGCTGGGGACGCTCTCCGTGCCCGCCCACGCCGAGGCCCGCGACATCAGCCGCGAGACCCTCGCCCCGGACGACGGCTGGGCGGCCGCCGAAGGCGGCACCACCGGCGGCGCCGCGGCCGACGACGCCCACGTGCACACCGTCACCAACCGCGCCGAGCTCGTCCGCGCGCTCGACGGCGGCAGCGACACCCCGAAGATCATCAAGATCGCGGGGACCATCGACGCCAACACCGACGACCACGGCGAGCACCTCGACTGCGCCGACTACGCCACCGGCGGCTACGACCTGGCGAAGTACCTCGCCGCCTACGACCCCCGGACCTGGGGCTCCGCCAAGCCGAGCGGCCCGCAGGAGGAGGCCCGCCAGGCCTCCGCCGCCCGGCAGGCCGAGCGGGTCGAGCTGCCGGTCGGCTCCCACACCACGATCGTCGGCCTCGGCTCCGGCGCCGTGCTCAAGGGCGCCAGCCTCCAGGTCGAGGACGCGGACAACGTGATCATCCGCAACCTCGACCTCCGCGACGCCTACGACTGCTTCCCCGTCTGGCAGCCCAACAACGGCGGCCTCGGCGACTGGAAGACCGCGTACGACACCATCTGGCTGCGCGGCGCCACCCACGTCTGGATCGACCACGTCACGCTCTCCGACAAGGGCCACCCCGACGCGAAGGAACCCACCCACTTCGCCCGCAACTACCTGCGCCACGACGGCCTGCTGGACATCACCAACGGCTCCGACCTGATCACCGTCTCCTGGAGCCGGCTGACCGGCCACGACAAGGCGATGCTCATCGGCAACAGCGACTCCGCGACCGGCGACCGCGGCAAGCTCCGGATCACCCTGCACCACAACGAGTTCGCGGCCGTCGTCCAGCGCGCACCCCGCGTCCGCTTCGGCCAGGTGCACCTCTACAACAACCGCTACGTCATCCCCGAGGGCACCGACCACCGCTACTCGCTCGGCATCGGCACCGAGTCGCGCGTGTACGCCGAGAACAACGCCTTCACGGCGCCCGGCCACATCGAGGTGGCCGACCTGGTCAAGAGCTGGAACGGCACGGCCCTGCACGCGACCGGCACCCTGTTCAACGGTTACCCGGTCGACCTGCGCACCATCCACAACGCCTACAACTCCGGCAGCGAGCGCGACCTGACGGCCGACGTCGGCCCGCGGCCCACCCTGCACGGGCGGATCGACAGCGCCGCGACGGCCGACCGAGCGGTCGCCGACGGCGCGGGCGCCGGGAGGATCCGGTGACCACACCCCTCACCCCGCCCGCCGGCGCACCGGTCGCCGTCGTCCTCGCGGGGGCCCGCGGCCACGGCCGCTGGCACCTCGACAACATCCGCCGCCTCCGGCGGGCCGGGCTCGTCACCCTCGCCGGGATCTGCGAACTCTTCCCCCTCGACGAGCGGGAACTCGACGGCCTCGGCACGCCCGCCCAGTCCGCCGACTTCGGCGCCCTCCTCGACACCACCGGCGCCCGGATCGCCGTCGTCTGCACCCCCATCGACACCCATACCGACCTCGCCCTCAGCGCCGCCCGGCGCGGCGTCCACCTCCTGTTGGAGAAGCCACCCGCGCCCTCCGAGGCCGAGTTCCGGCGCATGGCCGACGGCGTACGGGAGGCCGGCACCGCCTGCCAGATCGGCTTCCAGTCCCTCGGCTCGCACGCCCTGCCCGCCATCGCCGCTCTCGTGGCCGACGGCGCCATCGGCGAGGTCACCGGCATCGGCGCCGCTGGCGCCTGGGCCCGCGACGAGGCCTACTTCCGCCGCTCGCCCTGGGCCGGCCGGCGCCGCATGGGCGGTACCGACGTCGTCGACGGCGTCCTCACCAACCCGCTCGCCCACGCCGTCGCCACCGCGCTCGCCCTCGACGGCAGCCCGCACGCCGAGGACGTCACCGGCATCGAACTCGAACTCGCCCGCGCCAACGACATCGAGGCCGACGACACCTCCTGCGTACGGATCACCACCACGAGCGGCACCCCGGTCACCGCCGCCGTCACCCTCTGCGCCGAACAGCCCGGCGAGCCGTACGTCCTCGTCCACGGCCGCCACGGCCGCATCACCTTCTGGTACAAGCAGGACCGCGTCCTCGTGCAGCGCGCCGGACACGGCCCCGTCGAAACCGTCCACGGCCGCACCGACCTGCTGGAGAACCTGGTCCGCCACCTCACCGACGGCGCGGAACTGCTCGTCCCGCCCCACCGCACCGGCGCCTTCATGCGCGTCGTCGAAGCCGTCCGCACCGCCCCCGACCCGCGCCCCCTGCCCCCCGGCAGCTGGTACGCCGACGAGGTGGCCGGCCGCCGGATCGTCAAGGGCGTCGACGCGCTCGTCCACGCCAGCGCCGACACCCTCTCCCTCTTCTCCGAGCTGGAGGCGAAAGCCCCATGACGACGACCCCCCTCGTCCTGCGCTGCCAGGGACGGCCCGTCGGCCGCTACCTCCACCGGCCCGACCTGCCCGCACGGCTCTCCCCCCGCCCCTACCTCCACCCCGTCACCACGCTGGGCGGCACCACCGTCACCGAGGAACAGCCCGCCGACCACCTCCACCACCTGGGCGTCTCCATCGCCGTGCCCGACGTCGGCGCCCGCAACTTCTGGGGCGGCCGCACCTTCGTCCGCGACCAGGGCCCCACCGCGCTCGACAACCACGGCGAGCAGCGCCACGACGGCTGGAAGCTCCGCGACCCCGACGGCTTCGTCGAGGACCTCAGCTGGCGCGCCGGCGACACCGAACTCCTGCGGGAGCGCCGCACCGTCGCCGCCACCGCCGTCACGCCCACCGCCTGGGCCCTGGACGTCACCTTCTCGCTCACCAACCCCGGCCCCGACGACCTGTCCATCGGCTCGCCCGCCACCAACGGCCGCCCCGGCGCCGGATACGGCGGCTTCTTCTGGCGCGCCCCCAAGGAGCCCGCCGCGCCCGACGTGTTCACCGCCCACGAGGAGGGCGAGGGCGAGGTCCACGGGCGCACCGCCGACTGGCTCGCCCTGTCCGGCGCCGACTGGACCCTAGTCTTTGCCGGCGCCACCGACGACACCCGCAAGGACCCCTGGTTCGTCAGGACCCGCGAGTACCCGGGCGTCGGCTCGTCCCTCGCCTGGGCCGACCGCCTCCCCGTCCCCGCCGGCGGCACCGTCGTCCGCCGCGTCGTCACCGTCGTCGCCGACGGCCGCCTCGACCGGGCCGCCGCCGGCACGCTGATACGGAAGGCCCTGTCGTGACCCCGGTCTGGAGAGCCGACCTCGGCGACGGCACCTACCGCAACCCCGTCCTCAACGCCGACTGGTCCGACCCCGACGTCCTCGCGGTCGGCGAGGACTTCTACCTCACCGCGTCCAGCTTCGGCCGCGCCCCCGGCCTGCCCCTGCTCCACTCCCGCGACCTGGTCAACTGGTCGCTCATCGGCCACGCGCTCCCGCGGCTCGCCCCGGCCGCCGACTTCGCCGCACCCCGCCACGACAAGGGTGTGTGGGCGCCGTCCCTGCGCCACGCCGACGGCCGCTTCTGGATCTTCTGGGGCGACCCCGACCACGGCGTGTACCAGATCAACGCCGAGCACATCCGCGGCCCGTGGAGCGAGCCGCACCTGCTCAAGGCGGGCAGGGGACTGATCGACGCCTGCCCGCTGTGGGACGACGGGACCGGCGAGGCCTACCTCGTCCACGCCTGGGCGAGGTCCCGCTCCGGTGTGAAGAACCGGCTCACCGGCCACCGCATGAGCCGCGACGGCCGCACCCTCCTCGACGAGGGCAAGGTCGTCGTCGACGGCGACCGCATCCCCGGCTGGTTCACCCTCGAAGGGCCCAAGCTGTACCGGCACGACGGCTGGTTCTGGATCCTCGCGCCCGCCGGGGGAGTGGAGACCGGCTGGCAGGGCGCCTTCCGGTCCCGGGACTTCTTCGGCCCGTACGAGGAGAGGACCGTCCTCGCCCAGGGCCGCACCGACGTCAACGGCCCCCACCAGGGCGGCTGGGTCCGCACCCCCGCGGGCGAGGACTGGTTCCTGCACTTCCAGGCGCGCGGCCCCTACGGTCGGGTCGTCCACCTCCAGCCCATGACCTGGGACGTGGACGGCTGGCCCGTCATGGGCGACCGGGGCGAGCCCGTACGCGTCCACCGCAAGCCGGCCGCCCCGCCGCAGCCGCCGGAGGCGCCCGCCACCGACGACGCCTTCCCGGGCGGCCGGTTCGGGCGGCAGTGGCAGTGGACCGCCAACCCCGGCGCCGGCTGGACCGTCGAGCACGGCGGCGACGGGCTGCGCATGGCCTGCGTCCGCGGCCGCGACCTGCACGACCTGCGGCTCCTGCCGCACGTGCTCACCCAGCGGCTGCCCGCCGAGGCGTTCACCGCCGAGGTGGAGCTGCGCCTCGACTCGACCGAGCCGGGGGCCCGCGCCGGGCTCGCCGTGCTGGGCGACGCCTACTCCTGGATCGGCCTGGAGCGCGGCGACGACGGGCGGGTCCGGCTCGTCCACCGGTTCGCCGAGCCCGTCGCGGAGCGCGAGCGGGACGCCGCGCCCGTACGGCCCGCCCCCGAGGGGCCGGTCCGGCTGCGGGTCGAGGTGGCGGCCGGGGCCCGGTGCCGGTTCGCCTGGCACACGGCGGACGGGTGGCAGCCGTCCGGGCCGGTCTTCGCCGCCACGCCCTGGCGCTGGGTCGGGGCGCTGCTCGGCCTGTTCGCCGCCGCCCCCGAGGGCCAGGGCAGCGCCGGTACCGCCGTGTTCACCGACTTCCGCATCACGTGACGCCGTAACACACCCCCGTCGTAAGCCTGTTGGGAGCCGCCATGACGCACCTCCGTAGCAAGCGCTTCCCGCGCCGAAGGCCGGGAAGGGCCGTCGCCGCCGTCACCACCCTCGCCGCCGTCGTCGCCGTCGGACCGGGCGCCACCACGCCCGCCGCGGCGACGCCCCCGGCCGGGACCGCCCCGGCCGTGCGGTCCGCCGAGCAGCCCACCGCGCCCGCCGACCCCCGCGCCGCCGGCCGCTGGACCGACCGCCCGCACGGATTCGCCTCCCTCGCCGGCGGCACCACCGGAGGGCGCGGCGGCCGCGTCGTCACCGTCCGCACCCACGCCGACCTCGCCCGGTACGCCGCCGCGGCCGAGCCGTACATCATCCGCGTCGCCGGAGCCATCGACGTGGCACCCTTCGGCGCCTCCGTCGACGTCGCCTCCGACAAGACCATCATCGGCGTCGGCACCACCGGCGAGATCGTCCACGGCGAACTGAACCTCAAGCCCGGCACCCGCAATGTGATCATCCGCAACCTCACCATCCGCGACTCCTACGTCGACGGCGACTGGGACGGCAAGACCAACGACTTCGACGGCATCCAGATGGACTCCGTCTCCCACGTCTGGATCGACCACAACCGCTTCAGCCGGCTCGGCGACGGCATGCTCGACATCCGCAAGGACAGCCAGTACGTCACCGTCTCGTACAACCGGTTCGAGGACCACAACAAGGCCCTCGGCATCGGCTGGACGACGAACGTCACCACCCAGATCACCATCGACCACAACTGGTTCCGCGGCACCAAGCAGCGCAACCCGTCCGCCGACAACTGCGCCTACGCCCACCTCTACAACAACTACCTGTCCGCCCAGGTCAAGGACGGCGACCCCGTCTGGACCTACGGCAACTGGGCGCGCGGCCGCACCCGCATGGTCATCGAGAACAGCTACTACCGGGACGTGCAGCACCCCCACCAGGCCGACGCCACCGCCGAACTGGTCCAGCGCGGCTCCGTCCTGGACGGCACCACCGGCCGCCACGACGCCTGGGGCACCGCCTTCGACCCCCGGGACCACTACGCCTACCGGCTCGACCCCGCAGCCGCCGTGCCCGCCCTGGTCACCCGCTTCTCCGGCCCGCAGCGCACCCTCGGCACCGACACCGTCCTCGACGTGCCCGCCGCCTACCCCACCGTGCAGGCCGCCGTCGACGCCGTCCCCGCCGGCAACGACGGCACCGTCACCCTGCGCCTCGCGCCCGGGACGTACCGCGAGAAGGTCCGCATCCCCGCCGACAAGCCGAGGATCGCGCTCCTCGGCACCGGACGGGACCGCGCCGACACCGTCATCGCGCACGACACGCCCGCCGAGTACGGAGGCTCCAGCGGCAGCGCCACCGTCCTCATCGCCGCCTCCGACGTCTCCGCCCGCAACCTCACCTTCGTCAACGACTTCGACGAGGCGGCCGTGGAGCTGAAGGGCGAGCAGGCCCTCGCGATGAAGACGACCGGCGACCGGATCGTCTTCGAGAACACCGCCTTCAAGGGCAACCAGGACACCCTGATGACCGACAGCCCCAAGCTGGACCGCGTCAGCCGCGTCTACCTCCGCGACTCCTACCTGGAGGGCGACGTCGACTTCCTCTACGGACGGGCGACCACCGTCGTCGAGAACTCGGTCATCCGGGCGCTCAGCCGCGGCTCCGCCACCAACAACGGCTACATCACCGCCGCCAGCACCTGGACGGGCAACCCGTACGGCTTCCTGATCACCCGGTCCCGGATCGTCAGCGACGCCCCCGCCGGCTCCTTCCACCTGGGCCGCCCCTGGCACCCGGGCGGCGAGCCGAACGCCGTCGGCCAGGTCCTGATCCGGGACACCGAACTGCCCGCCGCGGTCAAGGCCTCGCCGTGGACCGACATGGGCGGCTTCTCGTGGCGCGACGCCCGCTTCGCCGAGTACCGCAACTACGGGCCGGGCGCCGCCGTCACCCCGGACCGCCCGCAGATGTCCGACGCGGACGCCGCCGTCCACGACGTCGCCCACTACCTCGCGGGCCACGACGGCTGGGCCCCGCACCGCGGCTAGGCCCGCTCCCCACCCCCGCACCGGAGCCGGCCACCCCCCTCGCACGTCCCGCACCGCAGTCAGCCGCCCCCCACCCCGCACCTCCCGCACACCAGCACTCAGAGAGAAGAGCCGACATGACCATCTCCGGAAGCCTCAGAGGACGGGGACGCGCCGCCGGCGCCGTCGCCCTGACCGCCACACTCGCCCTGACCGCCACCGCCTGCGGCGACGACGGCACCGGCGCGAGCGGCGCCGAGGGCTCGGGCAAGGGCACCATCACCTTCTGGGACAACAACGGTGGTGTGCGGACCGCCATCTGGCAGGAGATCATCAAGGACTTCGAGGCCGCCAACCCGGACATCAAGGTCAAGTACGTCCCGATCCCCAGCGAGGACGTCCAGTCGAAGTACGACACCGCCATCGCCGGCGGCGGCCTGCCCGACGTGGGTGGCGTCGGCGCCGCCTACCTGGCCAACATGGTCGCCCAGAACGCCCTGGACCCGGTCGGCGAACGCATCAAGAGCTCCTCCCTCGACGGCAAGCTCGTGCCCGCCATGGTGGACTCCGTGAAGTCCGCCGGCGGCCGCGGCGACGAGATGTACTCGGTGCCGACCTCCGCCAGCAACGGCGTCCTCTACTACCGCACCGACCTGTTCAAGGCGGCCGGCCTCCCGGCGCCCACCACCTGGGACGCCTTCTACACGGCCGCCGGGAAGCTCACCGACGCGAAGAACAACAAGTTCGGCTACACCATCCGCGGCGGCGCCGGCTCCATCGCGCAGGCGCTGGACGCGATGTACGGCCAGTCCGGCATCACGGAGTTCTGGAACGGCGACACGACCACGGTCGACGACCCCAAGAACGTGGCCGCGCTGGAGAAGTACGTCGGCCTCTTCAAGCGGACCACGCCCGAGGCCGACGTCAACAACGACTTCAAGAAGATGAACGCCCAGTTCGACACGGGCACCATCGGCATGATGAACCACAACCTGGGGTCGTACACGGACCACGTGAAGGCCCTCGGCAAGGACAAGTTCGCCGGCATCCCCAACCCGCTCGGCCCCGGCGGCACCCGCGTCCAGGTCTCCAACCCGGTCGACGGCCTCGGCCTCTTCCGCACCAGTGAGAACAAGGCCGCGGCATGGAAGTTCATCGAGTTCGCCGCGTCCCACCAGTCCAACAGCAAGTGGAACAAGTCGGCGGGCGCCATCCCGGCCAACACCGACGCCTCCAAGGACGCCTGGATCCAGGAGGCCGAGCCCACCAAGCTCGGCGCCCAGGCCCTCACCGACGGCTCCACGAAGATCGTCCAGCTGCCGTACTACCTCCCCGACTGGAACAAGATCAGCAAGTCGGAGAACGAGCCCAACTTCCAGAAGGTGCTGCTCGGCGCGATGAGCGCCAAGGACTTCCTCGGCACCCTCGCGAAGCAGCTCAACGAGGCCCAGGCCGAGTGGAAGCAGCAGAACAAGGGCTGATCCCCGCAGACCGGCCGGCGGCGGTCCGGGTCGCGCCCCGCCGCCGGCCACCCCCGACCCACGCCCGTACGAGAGTTACGAGAGTGAGGCACGCCCACGTGTCCCTGAGCCGCAGACAGACCGTGGCGGCGCTCGCCGCCCTCCCCCTCGCGACCGCCGCCGCCCAGCCGGCCGCCGCCGCGCCGCGCCGCACGCGCACCCTGTACATCGCCGGCGACTCCACCGCCGCGCAGAAGTACGCCGACGCCGCACCCGAGACCGGGTGGGGCATGGCCCTGCCCTTCTTCCTCACCCCGCACCTGCGGGTCTCCAACCACGCCGTCAACGGCCGCAGTTCCAAGAGCTTCATCGACGAGGGGCGGCTCGCCCCGGTCCTGGACGCGATACGCCCCGGCGACCTGCTCCTCGTCCAGTTCGGCCACAACGACCAGAAGGCCGCCGACCCGGCCCGCTACACCGAGCCGTGGACGACGTACCGGCAGCACCTCCTCCAGTACGTCACCGGGGCCCGGGCCCGCGGGGCGCTTCCGGTCCTGCTCACCTCCGTCGAACGCCGGAAGTTCGACGCCGGCGGCAACGCCGTGACGACCCACGGCGACTACCCGGCGGCCATGCGGGCGCTCGCCGCCGAACACGGCGTCCCGCTCGTGGACGTCCAGGCCGTGTCGCTCGCGGCCTGGCAGCGGCTCGGCCCGGAGCCCTCCAAGGAGTACTTCAACTGGCTCGCCCCCGGGGATTCGCCCAACTACCCGGACGGCAAGCAGGACAACACCCACTTCCGGCCGCGCGGCGCCATCGAGGTGGCCCGCATGGCGGCCGCGGGCCTGCGGGGCGCCGGGGTGCTCGGCGCGCGGGACGTACGGCGGCTGGACGAGCCGGTCCCGACGGAGTGGATCACGTGGCCGACGCAGGACCCCTCGTAGCAGTCATCCCGAAGGAGCCGCAATGCACGCTCGTAGATGTCATGCCCGCATCATGATCACCACGTCTCTGGCGGCCTCCACCGCCCTGGTGCTGTCCCTGACCTCACCCGCCGCCGCGGCCGGGACCGGCGCCCGCGAGACCGGCCGCCAGACCCTGCCCGCCGGTGACGGCTGGGCCTCCGCCGACGGCGGCACCACGGGCGGCGCCGGCGCCGGCGCCGACCACGTGTACACCGTCTCCACCTGGGACGCCTTCCGCGCCGCGCTGGCCGCCGGGGGCGACGCACCCAAGCTCATCCGGGTCGTCGGCACGCTCGACGCCACGGTGGGCGGCTGCGCGTCCTTCGAGGCCCCCGGGTACGACTTCGCCCGCTACCTCGCCGACTACGACCCGGCCGTCTGGGGCTACGACAAGCCCGTCAGCGGCCCCCAGGAGGACCTGCGGGCCGCCTCCGCCAAGAACCAGGACAAGGCCATCAAGGCGTACGTCCCCGCCAACACCACCATCGTCGGCGTCGGCCCGGACGCCGGCATCACCGGCGGCAGCCTCCAGATCCGCGGCGTCGACAACGTCATCGTCCGCAACCTCACCCTGGAGAGCCCCCTCGACTGCTTCCCGCAGTGGGACCCCACGGACGGAGCCACCGGCGCGTGGAACTCCGAGTACGACGCGATGGTCGTGTACGGCTCCACCCACGTCTGGGTCGACCACAACACGTTCACCGACGGCCGGTACCCGGACAGCTCGCTGCCCCGCCACTACGGCGAGATCTACCAGCAGCACGACGGCGAACTCGACATCGTGCGGGGCGCGGACCTCGTGACCGCCTCCTGGAACGTCTTCGCCGACCATGACAAGACCCTCATGATCGGCAACAGCGACAGCGCGGGCGCGACCGACCGGGGCAGGCTGCGGGTCACGCTCCACCACAACGTCTTCAAGAACGTCGTGGAGCGCGCCCCGCGCGTGCGGTTCGGCAAGGTCGACGCGTACAACAACCACTACGTGGTCCCGGCGCAGGGGTACGCCTACAGCTTCGGCATCGGCGCCGAGTCGCAACTCGTCGCGGAGAAGAACGCGTTCACGCTGCCGGCGGGCGTGGGGGCCGGGCGGATCCTCAAGAAGTGGAAGGAGGCGCCGGTCACCGTGGCGGGGAACTACGTCAACGGCCGCTGCGTGGATCTGCTCGCCGTGCACAACGCGGAGGTCCCGGGGGAGGTCCTGCAGCCCGGCGCGGGCTGGACGCCGACCCTGCGCACCCGGGTCGACGACCCCCGCGCCCTGCCGGGGCTGCTGAGCCACCGGGCCGGCGCGGGCACGCTGCGCTGAGCCACTGGGGCCCTGCGGCCCCATGCACCCCGCCCTTTCTGCCGCCGTTCGCCGCCGTGGGCGTCCGCGCCACCCCGTCGTTGTGGGCTCGCGCCGCGGTGCCGCGATCCCACGCTGCGGGGCGCGCTGCTGTTCCTGGCTGCGGGGCGCGCCGCTGTTCCTCGCTGAGGGGCGGCCGCGCCGCTGTTCCTCGCTGAGGGGCGGCCGCGCCGCGGTTCCTTGCCGTGGGTGCGGCGCGGTTTCGTCGGTGTGGGCTCGCGTCGATGCCGCCGTTCCTGCTGTGGGCATGCGTTCCGCCAAGGGCGGAACGGGTGGGCACAGCAGGAACGGCCCCCCGGCCTGAGGGTCCGCCCCTTGCGCGTCACGACGGTGGGTGGGTCCGGGGGCGGCCCGGGGGTCACGTGCTCAGATTGGCTCGTGCGGGGCCTTGAGAGCGAGGCGTCCCAGCACCGCCAATCCTGCGCGCGCGACCCCCGGTCCACCCCCGTCCCGTCGTCGGGCGCCTACCGGCCGGGGGGGTGGGGTGGGTGGACCCGCCCGCCCATGGGCGGCTGACCGCCGGGGGGGGTGGGGTGGGTGGGGCCGCCCGCACGTGGGCGGGTTACCCCCCGGCGGGTGGGTGGGCGCGCCCGCCCGTGGGCGGCTCACCGTCGGTGGGGGTATCGCGTCAGCCACGTAATCACAGTGGAAGTTCTACGTCAGGAGGTCGTGTGATGTGGTCCGTCAGTCGGAGAGCCGTCGTCGGGGCCGTGTTGTTGGGGGCCGTCGTGCCCGGGAGGGCGTGGGCGGCCGCGTCGGCTCCCGCGCGGACGTTGTACGTGGATCCCCAAGGGCGGGGTGATCACGCCACCGTTCAGGCCGCGGTGGACGCCGTCGGGCCCGGGGGCACCGTGGTGCTCGCCCCGGGGACGTACCGGGAGGTCGTGCGGATCGGGGCCGACCGGCCGGGGCTGACCCTCGTCGGGGGCGGCGACGACCCCCGGGACACGGTCATCGTGTACGACAACGCCGCCGGCACCCCGAAGCCCGACGGTTCGGGGACGTACGGCACCAGCGGCTCGGCGACGGTCACCGTGGCCGCCGAGGGCTTCACCGCCCGCGGGATCACGTTCGCCAACGACTTCCTGCGCGCCGACCACCCGGACATCACCGGCACCCAGGCCGTGGCCATCAAGGTCATGGGGGACCGGTCGGCGTTCCACGGCTGCCGGTTCCTCGGGCACCAGGACACCCTGTACGCGGACTCGTCGGCGCTCACCGCCTTCGTCCGCCAGTACTACAGCCACTGCTACATCGAGGGCGACGTCGACTTCGTGTTCGGCCGGGCCACCGCCGTCTTCGCGCACTGCCGCTTCCACACCCTCGACCGGGACGTGGCGTTCAAGCCCGAGGGCATGGTGTTCGCCCCCTCCACGGCCCGTGCCAACCCGTACGGCTTCCTCGCGGTGAAGTGCCGAATCACCAGCGGCGCGGAGGACGCCGCGTACAAGCTGGCGCGGCCGTGGGTGCCGACGTCCGACACGACCGCCCGGCCGTCGCTCGTCGTCCGGGACAGCCACCTGGGCCCGGGGATCGACGCGACCGCGCCGTACACGAACATGCGGGAGCAGTTCCCGTGGCAGCAGCAGCGGTTCGCGGAGTACCGCAACTCCGGCCCGGGCGCGGAGATCCGCGTACCGGAGAACCGGCCGCAGCTCACCGCCGAGGAGGCCGCCACGCTCACCCCGCAGACGTACCTGGGCGACTGGCACCCCTGGCGGCTGCGGGACGCCGGGTGACCGCCCGGCGTTCGTGACGCAGCGCCGCCGCCGTCGCCAGGGCGCCGAGCCCCTCCCACAGCCCCACGCCGAGGAACCCGGCCGGGGCGCGGCCCGTGGCGACGGCGGCGGTGAACACCGCGCACGTCAGCAGCCGGAACGGCACCGTCCACCGGAAGAACGCCCGCCAGTCGGCGAGCGCCGCGAGCACGTAGTAGGCGCCCATGTTGACCGCCGCCATGGACGAGGCCGTCAGGAACACCGGGGTGTGGTCCCCCTCCGCGCGCCGCGCATCCGGTATGGGCACGAAGCCCATCACCGTCAGCAGTACATCGGGGGCCGCCAGACCGACGACGCCGAGCGACGTGGCGAGCAGCCCGAACACCGCCATGGTCCAGCCGGACAGGGAACGGGGGCGCGACGACAGGCGCATGGTGACTCCAGGAGGAAGGAACCGAACAGCCGTCCCTTCCTTACCACTCGCCCGTGCCTCACTTCAGCGCCGCCTCCATCATCTTCCGCGCCACCGGGGCCGCCAGGCCGTTGCCGCTGACCTCGGCGCGCGCGGCGTCGGAGTCCTCGATGAGCACCGCGACGGCGACCTCCTTGCCGGTCTTCGCGTCCTTCGCGTACGACGTGAACCAGGCGTACGGCTTCTCGCTGTTGTTCACGCCGCGCTGCGCCGTACCGGTCTTGCCGCCCACCTCGGCGCCGTCGATCCGCGCGTTGCTGCCGGTGCCCTGCTCGACGACCGTGACCATCGCGGACCGCAGCTGTTCCGCGGTGGACGCGGACACGATCCGCCGCGCGTCGCCGTCCTCGAACGACTGGAGGGTGTCGCCGTCCGCGTCGACGACCTTCGACACCATGTGCGGCGCCGCCAGCATCCCGTCGTTGGCGAAGGCCGCCGACACCATGGCGATCTGCAGCGGGGTCGCCGTGACGTCGAACTGGCCGATGCCCGACAGCGCCGTCTGCGCCTTGTCCATCCCCGACGGGTACACGCTGGGGTACGCGCGCACCGGCACGTCCTGCTTCTTGTCGTTGAAGCCGAACTTCTCCGCCATCGCCCCGACCTTGTCCTGCCCCAGGTCGACGGCCATCTTGCCGAACACGTTGTTGCACGAGTAGCGCAGCGCCGTGCGGATCGAGGCGTTCTCGCAGGGCGCGGACCGGTTCTCGTTCTCCAGGACCCGGCGCGTGCCGGGCAGGGTGTACGGGTCGGGGCTCCGCGTCGGCTCGTCGACCGAGCCGTACAGGCCGTCCTCCAGCGCGGCCGCCGCGACGACCAGCTTGAACGTCGAACCGGGCGCCACCGGCTGCCGGATGGCCCGGTTCACCAGCGGCTTGTCCTCGTCGGTGCCGAGCTTCCGCCAGGCCTCGCCGTCCGTGGCCCCGGCGATGGACGACGGGTCGTACGACGGGGTGCTGACCATGCCGAGGATCCGGCCCGTCCGCGGGTCGAGCGCCACGGCCGCGCCCTTGGTGTCGCCCAGCGCCTCGAATCCGGCCTTCTGCACGGCGGGGTCGATCGTCGTCAGCACGTCACCGGGCTCGGCCCGCTTGCCGGTGAGCGCGTCGAGCGGGTTCTTCAGCCGGGTGTCCGTGCCGTCCAGCACCTTGGAGTAGATGCCCTCCAGCTGCGTCGCCCCGTACGCCTGCGAGCCGTACCCGGTGACCGCCGCGTACAGCGCGCCGTCCGTGTACGTCCGCTTGTACGCGAGGTCGCCGCTCCTCGTCCGGGCCGAGCCGGTCACCGGTGCGCCGGCCACGACGATGTCGCCCAGCGGCTGGGCGTACTGCGCCATGACCGTGCGCCGGTTCTTCTTGTTCTCCGTCAGGGCCTTCGCTTCGTACGCCTGCACCCAGGTCGCCCGCAGGAGCAGGGCGAACACCAGCAGCAGGGAGAAGACGGCCGCTCTTCTGATCGTCTTGTTCATCCCGTACAGGTGGACGAGGAGGGCGGCGCGGTCCGTTCCGATCCGTCCCCTTTCTCAGGAAATACTCATGCTCGGGCGGTCCTCACGCGGGCCGGATGAAGCCCGACTCGTACGCCGCGATCACCGCCTGCGTACGGTCCCGGGCGCCGGTCTTCGCCAGTACGGCCGCCACGTGCGTCTTCGCCGTCGCGGGGCCGACCCGCAGTCGCTCGGCGATCTCCGCGTTCGTCAGCCCCGTCGCCATCAGCCGCAGCACGTCGGCCTCCCGCTCGGTCAGCCGCGCCACCCAGGCCGCCGTGGCGGCCGGCCCGCGCCGCCCGTACTCGGCCGCCAGGCCCCGCACCGCCGCCGGGTACAGCAGCGAGTCGCTGCGCGCGACCAGCCGCACCGCCGCGACCAGGTCCTCGGCCGCCGCGCGCTTCAGCAGGAATCCGGCCGCGCCGGCCCGCAGCGCGTCGTACACGTACTGGTCGTTCTCGAACGTCGTCACCACCACGATCCTCGGCGGCTCCGGCATCGACCCGAGGAGCTGTTCCGTCGCGCGGATCCCGTCGATCTCCGGCATGCGCACGTCCATCAGCACGACGTCCGGCCGCACCTCGCGCACGACCGACACCGCCTCGGCGCCCGTCGCCGCCTCCCCGGCCACCGTCAGGTCCGGCTCGGCCTCCAGGATGACCCGCAGCGCGGTCCGCACCATCCGCTCGTCGTCCGCGAGCACCACCCGGATCACCACCGGCCCCCCTTCAGCGGCAGGCGGACGGCGACCCGCCAGGCCGTACCGTCCGCGGCCGGCCCGCAGACCGCCCGGCCGCCGAGCAGGGCGGCCCGTTCGGCGATGCCGCGCAGTCCGCGTCCCCCGCCGGGCCGCACGACCGGCGCCGCGCCGGGAGTGAGCGGATTCTCCATCGTGATCTCCAGTTCGTCGTCCTTCGCGCACACCCGCAGGGACACGGGAACGGCACCGGCGTGCCGCAGCGCGTTGCTCAGCCCCTCCTGGACGATCCGGTACGCCTCGCGCGACACCGGGCCCGGGACGGCGGCCGCATCACCCACCGCGTCGTACGCCACCTCCGCCCCGCTGTGCGCGAGCAGCACGTCCAGCGCCTCCAGGCCCGGGCCGGACAGCTCGCCGTCGTCCTCGCCCTGCCGCAACAGGCCGAGCACCGAGTCGAGTTCGCCGACCGTGCGCCGCGTGGTCTCCTCGATCGCCGTCAGCGCCTCGCGTACGAAGCCGAGGTCGGCGTCCGGCCCGCCGTCCAGGACCCGGCGCGCGGCGCCCGCCTGCAGGGTGACGGCGCTCAGCGCATGGCCCACCGAGTCGTGCAGCTCCCGCGCCAGCCGGTTGCGTGCGGCGAGCTCCGCGGCCCGCCGCTCCGCCGCCGCCAGCCGGTCGGCGGGCGTCGGCCCCAGCAGCACGGGGGCCTGCCGGGCGAGCAGCGCGCCCGCCGCCGCGGAGGCCGCGGCGAGGGTCAGCAGCATCAGCAGCCCGGCCGGTACGCCCAGCAGGACCAGCCACCGCTCGTCCAGGCCGTAGAACGCGGCCAGTTCGGAGCCGCGCAGCCCGTCCGAGAACGGCACGGCCATCGTGACCACCGCGAACGGCGGCAGCGCCAGCGACGCCCCGCTGACCAGCGCGCCCACCCCGACGTGCAGCGTGAACCAGCCGGCCGTCCGCGCCCTCGCCGCCCGCGACCGCGCGGGCCCCTCCGCGAACCGCTCCGCCGGTACCCCGCACAGCGACCGCGCCACCGCCACCGACAGCGGCCTGGCCAGCGGGAAGAGGGCCGTGACGGCGGCCAGCGGCAGGGACAGCGCGTACGCCCCGAACTGCACGGCCAGTGAGCCGCCCCACATGCCGCGCCCGTCGCCGAACGGCGCGAGCAGCACCAGCGACAGCAGCCAGTACGGCATCAACAGCGCGCCGCCCAGCACCAGATGGACCCACCGCAGCCGGGCCCCGCGCCCGAACAGCGCCGTCGCCGCGCGTCTCATCCGGTGCGCCGCCGCAGGAAGCGGGCCACACAGCAGCCCAGCACCAACCCCGTGATCATTTCGCCAGCGTAGGCGAGCGTGAGCAGTGCCGTGGGCTCCTTCGCGGCATCGTCCGCCGGGACCAGGGCCGCGAACAGCAGCCAGCCGCCCCAGCAGCCCACCGCGGCCGACCCGGTCCAGGCGAGCCCCAGCGGTATCCGGACGGGAAGGGAGCGGCCGCGCCGGTACGCCAGCAGCAGCGTGCCCGCCACGGCGAACACCGCGAACAGGATCCGGGGGACCTCCCGGGCGATGAAGTCGGTTCTGGCGCCGGTGAGCTGGCCGGGCGTCAGCCCGGTCGTCATCCCGGCCGCCCAGCCCACGTGCAGCGCGGTCGGCACCAGCAGCACCAGCGACGCCACCAGGGCGGCGGCCCGCATCCCGGGGCCGGACACGGCCGACGGCAGCTCCCACACCGTGCCCCGCCACAGGTGGCCCCAGCGTCCGCGCGCGTACCGCACGAACAGGGCGCCGAGCGTGAGCCCCTGGACGATGAACCCGCCGTACACGACGGGGAACACCCACGCGTCGAGGAACGGCTCCACAGGCCCGGCCGCCACCGGCTCCCCGCCGCCCGCCGCCCCGAGGAGCAGCTGCAGCGGATACGCCACCATGATCGGCAGGAGCAGCCCGGTCGCCACCCACAGGGTGAAGGCCGGCAGCCAGGGCGGTACCCGCATGCCCCAGCGCTGGGTGAGCAGCAGCGCCAGGACGACCACGGCGGCGTCCATCAGCACGGTCACGCTGTTGAGGGCCGTCATCAGCCCGGGGCGCTCCAGCAGCACGCTGCCCTCCGGGATGCCGGCCCGGCTGCCGGCGACCCAGGCGACCTTGAGCGAGAGGTACGGCAGGCAGGAGGCGATGGCGAGGCCGCGCAGCACGCGGGCGGCCGGGCCGGGCGGGGCGACGAGGTGTGTCGTGGTCATGCCCCCACGCTCCCGCGCGGACCGGTGGCCGCACCTCCTGCCCGGCGACGATCCTTCTCCGCCATACGGCGGATCTGTCCCCTACCCCGCCCCTTCCCGAATCGGGGGGCTCTGCCCCCCGAGCCCCCCCGCTCCTCAAACGCCGGAGGGGCTGAAATCAGCCCGTCCGGCGTTTTAGGACGAGCGCCGTCAGGCGCGATCGGGGGTCTGGGGGCGGAGCCCCCAGCGTCAGAGCCGCCGCGTGGCGAGGGTGAGGCGGTCGCGGGCGTCGAACAGCGCGTCCTTGATCATCTGCTCGTGCGCCGGCGTGAGCCGGGCGACCGGCACCGAGCAGCTGATGGCGTCGCGGGCGGGCGTGCGGTACGGGATGGCGATGCCGAAGCAGCGCAGGCCCAGCGTGTTCTCCTCGCGGTCCACGGCGTAGCCCTGCTCGCGGACCGTGCGCAGCTCGGCGATCAGCTTCTCGCGGTCCGTGATCGTGTGCTCGGTCAGCGCGGGCAGGGTCTCCGGGAGCAGCTTGCGGACCTGCTCGTCGCTGTACGTGGCGAGCAACGCCTTGCCGAGCGAGGTCGAGTGGGCGGGCAGCCGGCGGCCGACCCGGGTGAAGGGGCGCAGGTAGTGCTGGGACTGGCGGGTGGCGAGGTAGACGACGTTCGTACCGTCGAGGCGGGCCAGGTGGATGGTCTCCGTGGTGTCGTCCGACAGCCGGTCCAGGGTCGGCCGGGCGGCGGCCACGACCTCGTCGCCGTCGATGTACGAGGTGCCCACCAGCAGGGCGCGCACGCCGATGCCGTACCGCGTGCCGGTCGCGTCGGTCTCGACCCAGCCCAGCTCCACGAGCGTGCGCAGCAGCATGTACAGGCTGGACTTGGGGTAACCGACGGCCTCCTGGACGGCCGCCAGGGAGTGCATCCCGGGGCTCCCGGCGAAGTATTCGAGCAGTTCCACGGTGCGTACCGCGGACTTGACCTGCGCTCCGCCGGTTTCGGTAGCAGACATCGCCCTTGACCCCTTCAGACGCCCGTTAATAGAGTCCCAGCATATTCATCATCAGGAACGCTGTTCAGAATACCGAACGAGCGCGCAGGAACCAGAGACGCAGTCTGAGAGGACGCCGCGGTGGCAGCAGCACAAGTCTGGAGTGTCGACCCCCGAACCGGGAAGCAGCGGGAACAGGTTGCGGTGGAAGCCACAGCCGCGGACGTCGACCGGGCCGTACGGGCGGCGCACGAGGCCCGGCCCGCCCTCGCCGACCGCGCCGTGCGCGCCGCGTTCCTGCGCAGCGCCGCCGACCGGCTCGAAGCCGCCAGGGACCGGCTGGTCGAGGCCGCCGACGCCGAGACCGCCCTCGGCACGGCCCGGCTGACCGGTGAACTCGCCCGGAGCTGCTTCCAGCTGCGCGCCTTCGCCGGCATCGTCGACGAGGGCGCGTTCCTCGATGTGATCATCGATCACCCGGACGACACGGCCACGCCCCCGATCCCGGACCTGCGCCGCTACAAGGTCCCGCTCGGCGTCGTCGCCGTCTACTCGGCCTCCAACTTCCCCTTCGCCTTCTCCGTGCCCGGCGGCGACACCGCCAGCGCGCTCGCGGCCGGCTGCCCGGTCGTCGTCAAGGCCCACCCCGACCACCCGGCCACCTCCGAACTGGCCGCCGCCGCCCTGCGCGAGGCGGCCGCCGAGCACGGCATCCCGGAGGCCGTCGTGGGCCTCGTCCACGGCTTCGACGCGGGCGTCGAGCTGGTCCGCCACCCGCTGGTCGCCGCCGCCGGGTTCACCGGTTCGGTACGCGGCGGGCGCGCCCTGTTCGACGCGGCGGCCGCCCGCCCGGTGCCCATCCCCTTCCACGGCGAGCTGGGCTCCCTCAACCCGGTGGTGATCACCGAGGCAGCGGCCGCCGAACGCGCCGAGCAGATCGGCACCGGCCTCGCGGGCTCCATGACCCTGGGCGTCGGCCAGTTCTGCGTCAAGCCCGGCCTGGTCCTCGCGCCGTCCGGCGCCGCGGGCGACCAGCTGGTCAAGTCCCTGGCGGACGCGGTGGCCGCGGTCCCCGAGGGCGTCCTCCTCGACCACCGCATGCGGGACAACTTCGTCGCGGGCGTCGCCGAGCGGGCCGCGCTCCCGGACGTCGACGCGCCGGTCACCGCCGGCGCGGCGGGCGACCACGCGGTCGGCGCCGGCTTCCTGACCGTCCCGGCCTCCCGGCTCGCCGCCGAGGGCGAGCACGACCTGCTCCTGGAGGAGTGCTTCGGCCCCGTCACGGTCGTCGCCCGCTACGAGGACGACGCCGAGGTCACGGCGGTCCTCTCCCGCCTGCCCGGCAACCTCACGGCGACGGTCCACCTCTCCACGGAGGAGAGCCGGGGCGCGGGCGACGCCGCCGACCTGGTCGCCGCCCTCACGCCCCTCGCCGGCCGCGTCCTGGTCAACGGCTGGCCCACGGGCGTCGCCGTCGCCCCCGCCCAGCACCACGGCGGGCCCTACCCGGCCACCACGTCCACCTCCACCTCGGTGGGCGGCACCGCCGTCGAACGCTGGCTGCGCCCGGTCACGTACCAGTCCACCCCGGAAGCCCTCCTCCCCGCGGAACTCCGCGACGCCAACCCCCTCGGCCTGCCGCGCCGCGTGGACGGCCGCCGCGAGTCCTGACGCTCGCGGCAGCCGGGCGGGCACCCCGTGCCCGCCCGGCTGCCCGCCGTCACACCGCGACCCGCCGCGCCCCCGCCGTCTCCGACCGGAACCCGTGCCCCAGCTCACCCCCGAGCCCGTAGTAGTGCCGGAAGTTGTACACGAGCGGCCCCCACGCACCCGGATCGATGTGCTGCGTCCCCGGCACCACGATCCGCTCCTCCGCGTGCACCCGCACCACCGCGCACTCCACGGCGAAGAACGCCCCGTCGCCGCCCTCCGTCATCGCCACCACCCGCGCCTCCCACTGCATCGGGCACTCGGCGACCCGGGGCGGGCGCACCAGGTCCGAAGGCTGCGGCCGCAGCCCGGCCGCACCGAACTTGTCGGGCTCGTACCGGTACACCCCCCGCTTCCCGGCCGGCACCGGATCGGCGCCGGTGAGCGGGGCGAGCCGCTCCACCGCCGCCCACAACCCCGGCGAGGGCAGGCTGATCACCAACTCCGGCCGGTCCCGCAGGTTCCGCAGCGTGTGCCCCTCGGCGCCCAGCCCGAGCACGACGCGCTGCCCGAGCGCCCACACGGAGGAGACCGGTGCCAGATTGGCCGTACCGTCCTCGTTCTCCGTGCTCAACAGGGCCACGGGCGTGCCGAAGTAGAGGATGCTCGGCCGCACCACCACATGTGTCGTCATGCCCGGAACGCTAGGAGCCGGACACTTCGACGGCGGCCGAACGATCACCGCCGGGACAATGGCACCGTGAACGAAGGGACGCACCGGTGACCAGTGACGACGCCCGGCTGTACGCCGACGGCCCCGACCTCGCCTCCCTCGCGGCGCTCCTCGCGGACCGCACCCGCGCCGCGTTCTGTCTGGCGCTGCTCGACGGCCGCGCCTGGACGGCGGCGGACCTGGCCCGCCACGCGGGCGTCGCGCCGTCCACGGCGACGAGCCATCTGCACCGCCTGGTGGCGGGCGGCCTGGTCGCCGAGGAACGGCGGGGCCGCCACCGCTTCGTACACCTCGCGGGACCGGACACCGCCGAGATGATCGAGAGCCTCGCCGTGCACGCGCCCCGGCACCCCGTCCCCGTACGCTCGCTCACCGACGACCGCCGGCGCCGGGCCCTGTCGTACGCCCGCACCTGCTACGACCACCTCGCGGGCGAGCTCGGCGTGGCCGTCACCGACGCCATGACGGCCCGCGCGTTCCTCGCCTGGGACTACGGACCCGCGCTCACGGCCGAGGGCGCCGCCTGGCTCCGGGACCTGGGCGTCGCCGACGTCCACCCGGCAGGCCCGCGCCACGCCCACGTCCGCACCTGCGTCGACTGGACGGAACAGCGCCCGCACCTGGCGGGCGCGGTCGGCGCGGCCCTGTTCCGCCACGCCCTGGACTCCGGCTGGCTCACGCGCCGGGGCACGACCCGGATCGTCACCCCGACCCCCGCCGGCCGCGCCGCCCTCCACCACCACCTCGGGCTGACGACGCCCGCGTGACGGATCGATTCGGCAGACCCGTACGGGTGACACCGCGGTAGCCGGGGATCGCGCTGGGCAGCCTGAGTCCGCGACCGACTCAGCCCAGGGAAAGGAAAGTTCGCGTGCGCCGTATCGCTGCCGTCATCCTCGGAGCCTCCGCATTGATGGGGATCGCGGCTCCGGCCGCCAACGCCGTGCCGGACCCCGTAGCGACCGTCGACTGTGCCGTCCAGGAGGTCACGGGCCTCGTCGACCTGGCCAACCCCGGAGTCCCCGCGGAGGTCCCCGGAGCGGGCTGCCTCCACCCCTGACGAGCACGTCCGGAGAACCGACGGAGCCGCGCGGCAGCACCCCGCCGCGCGGCTCCGTCGTGTTCCCGGAAGGCCGTCCCGTACGTCAGTCGGGGACGCGCACGGCCAAGAGGGCCACGTCGTCCTCGTTCCCGGGCGGGCGCGCCCGCCTCAGCAGCTGGTCGGTGAAGGACTCCAGGCGGCGGTGGGCCAGGGACGCGGCGTGCCGGCGGAGCCGGTGCAGCCCCTCGTCGATGGAGTGGCCCGGGGACTCGATCAGGCCGTCGGTGTACAGCACGAGCGTGGATCCCGGCGGCAGCGCCACGGTCGCGTCGGACCGCCGCTCGTGCGCCTCGATCCCGAGGAGGACGCCGTGGCCCTCGGTGAGGTAGCGGGCGACGCCGTCGTGCGTGACCAGCAGCGGCGGCGGGTGACCGGCGTTGGTCCAGGACAGCTCCCAGTGCCCGTCGCCGGCCACGGTCATCCGGCCGAAGGCCATGGTGGCCATGGACACCTCGGCGATGTGCAGCGACGCCCGGTCGAGCCACTCGACGACCCTGCTCGGCGGCCCCTGCTCGGCCCAGGCGTACGCGCGGAGCATGTTGCGCAGCTGCGCCATCCCGGCCGCGGCGTCCAGGTCGTGGCCGACGACGTCGCCGATGGCCAGGGCCGTGGCGCCGTCCGCCAGCGTGAACGCGTCGTACCAGTCGCCGCCGACGTGCGAGGCGTCGGGCGCGGGCAGGTAGCGGGCGGTCATGTCCAGCCCCGGCACGGTCGGCAGCTGGGGCAGCAGATGGCGCTGCATGGTCTCGGCGACCTTCCGCTGCCGCTGGTAGAGGCGGGCGTTGGCCAGGGCGAGCCCGGCGCGGCGCGTGATGTCCTCCAGCAGCCCGATGTCGGCCTCGGTGAACGGCTCCGGCTGCTCCGAGCGGCCCAGGGTGAGGGCCCCCAGGACCTCTCCCGCACCGCGGATGGGGGCGATGGCGGCCGAGTGCATGCCGGTCGCGTCGAACAGCCGCCGCTGCTCGACCGCGATGCCCGAGTCGGGCGGACCCTGGTAGGTCTCCGGGCCGGCGAGCCCGGACGCCACTCCGCGCAGGGCCCGGGACAGGGGCATGGAGGACTCCTGCGGCACCGGCGGCATCGGGCCCTGGAGCTCCTCCCGATGCACGAGGAGCCCGTTCTCCGCGTGCACGACGGCCGAGCGCCACACCTCGTCGCGCTCGGTGATCAGGTCGACGACGGCCCAGTCCGCGAGGCGGGGCACGACCAGGCCCACCAGCCGGTGCAGCGCCTCGTCGACGTCGAGGGTGGACGTCAGCGTGGTGGTGGTCTCGGCCAGCAGCGCCAGCCGCGCCAGCTCGGAGAACGGCGGGGGAGGGGGCGCTTCGTGCCGGGGGTGGAGGAGCACCAGGGTGGCTGTCGGAGGGTCCCCGGGCCCACAGGGCGTGGCGAGCCACGCCACGGGGAGCACGGAGCCGTCGCCGCGTTCCATCCAGGCGTCGGCGCCCTGTGCCGTACGCCCGGCCGCGCCGGCCTCCCGGATCCGGCACCGCGTCCGCGGCAGGCGCTCCCCGCGGCGGTCGCGGTGCAGCAGGTCGTGGGCGTCCCGGCCGACGAGTTCCCCGACGGACCGGCCCAGCAGCTCTTCGGCCCGTGCGTTGACGCCGGTGATGCGGCCCTGCTCGTCCGCGAGGTAGGCGCCGGTGCCCAGGGCCTCCAGCAACCGGACGACCTCGTCCCGCTCGCCGGCCATGTCCACCGCTTCCGTGTCGGTCATGTGCCGCCTCCCACGACCGGAGGGCCCGTCCGCCGGTCGGTACCGTTCCAGCTTGCCTCCGAGTCGCGCCGCGGGCGCCACCAGAGCACGTTCCCGGAGGAGCCCCCCGCCACCCGGCGGAGCCCCAGTCGTGGACGCCACCTGGACCGGCCGGTGCCCGTTTCGCCGCCACGGGAATGCCACCCGGGGCCAGGGCGTTGACCAGGCCGTGCGGAGGAGCCCTCCGCATCTTTTTGCGCCCCCGCGACCTGGAGAAACGAGACATGCGCGTCGAGATCTGGAGCGACATCGCCTGCCCCTGGTGCTACATCGGCAAGGCCCGGTTCGAGGAGGCGCTGGCGGGGTTCGCCCACCGTGACGGTGTCGAGGTGGTCCACCGCTCCTTCGAGCTGGACCCGGGCCGCGCCAAGGGGGACGTCGCGCCGGTGATCGACATGCTGGCCGCGAAGTACGGGCGCACCCGTGAGGAGGCCCAGGGCATGGAGGAGTACGTCGCCTCCCAGGCCCACGCGCAGGGACTCGACTACCGCGTCGAGGGCCGGACGCACGGCTCCACGTTCGACATCCACCGGCTGCTCCACCTGGCGAAGGCCCGCGGCAGGCAGGACGCGCTGCTGGACCTGGCCTACCGGGCGAACTTCGCGGAGGACCGGTCGGTGTACGACGACGGGACGCTGGTCCGGCTGGCCGTGGAGGCCGGGCTCGACGAGGACGAGGCGCGGGACGTGCTCGCCGACGCCACCGCGTACGCCGACGACGTACGGGCCGATGAGCGCGAGGCCGCCGAACTCGGCGCCACGGGCGTGCCGTTCTTCGTGCTCGACCGCCGCTACGGCGTCTCCGGCGCCCAGTCCGCCGAGGTCTTCGCCCAGGCCCTGGAGCAGGCGTGGCAGGGCCGGGCCCTCCAGCCCGTCGGCGCGGACTCGGCGGCCTGCGACGTGGACGGCACCTGCGAGGTATAAGCGTTCCTTAAGGGTGAGTCTTATTTCTCATTGGTTGACTTTGAGGTCCGAGGTGTCCAGGGTGGAGCTATGGACACCTCGGGACCCCAGGAAGCCCTGGGAGGCGCGGAGTTCGCGCCCGCGCAGACGTATCTGAACACCTCCACCTGTGGGCTGCTGCCCCGCCGCACGATCGAGGCCGTCAAGGCCCTGGCCGAGGAGAACGCCGCCGGGCGGCCCGACGGCGCCGGCAGCCTGGAGGTCGTGGCGGCCGTCCGGGCGTCCTTCGCCCGCCTCGCCGGGGTGGACGCCGGACGGGTCGCCCTCGGCGCCAGCGTCTCCGCGCACGTCGGTCTCATCGCCGGGTCCCTGCCGCCCGGGACCGAAGTGCTGTACGCGGAGGGCGACTTCAGCTCCCTCATGACACCCTTCGTGATGCGCGGCGACCTCAAGACGCGCTCGGCACCCTTGGAGGAGCTGGCCGACGCCGTGCGGCCGGGCACCGGTCTGGTCGCCGTCTCCGCCGTCCAGTCCGCCGACGGCCGCATGGCCGATCTGCCCGCGATCCGCGAGGCCGCCGCCGCGCACGGCGCCCGCGTGCTGCTCGACGCCACGCAGGCGGCGGGCTGGCTTCCGCTGGACGCGGGGGCGTACGACTACACCGTCGCCGGAGGCTACAAGTTCCTCGTCAGCCCGCGCGGCACGTCCTTCCTCACCGTGAGCGAGGAGGCCCAGGAGTCCCTCGTCCCGCTGAACGCGGGCTGGTTCGCCGGCGAGGACCGCTACGGCAGCTGCTACGGGCCCGTCGAACGGCTCGCCCCCGACGCCCGGCGCTACGACGATCCGCCGTCCTTCCTCGCGTACCACGGCGCCGAGGAGTCGCTGCGGCTGCTGCACGAGGTGGGCGTCGACACCGTCCACGGGCACGCCACCGCCCTCGCCGCGCGCTTCCGGCAGGGCCTGCGCGAGCTGGGGTACGAGCCCGTGCCCACCGATTCCGTGGTCGTCGCCGTCCCCGGGCTCGGCCACCGGCAGCCCGATCTCACCCGCGCCGGCGTCGTCACCTCGGCCCGCGCCGGGAACCTGCGGGCCTCCTTCCACCTCTACAACTCGGCCGCGGACGTCGACCGGGCACTGAACGCGCTCTCCTCGCTCGCCGCCTGAGGCGGGCACTCCTGCGTCTCCCGCGCCAGCCCGCACAGACTGCCCTCGACCTTCCCCAGCAGCCTGGCCAGCTCGTCCCGCTCGTCCGGGGCGAGCCCGGCCAGGCTGTGCCGCTCCAGGTCCTGCCACGCCTCCGCCACCGCGTCGTGCAGCTCGCAGCTGGCGCTCGTCGCCTCCACCAGCACCGCGCGGCGGTCGGCCGGGTCGGGGGAGCGGCGCACGTACCCGCCGTGCTCCAGCCGCTGGAGCATCTTCGTGACCGTCGAGGGGTCCAGCTCCAGCGCCTTGATCAGCTCGGACTGGCGCGTGGGGCCGCGGTCCCACAGGTACATCATCACGAACTCCTGGCCCGGGTAGAGCCCGGCCGCCTTCAGGAAGCGGCCCGCCGCCACGCGGTGCAGCCGGGCCACCCGTGACAGGGCCAGGCTGACGGGCCCGCCGCGCGCCGCCGAGGGCGTGGCGGCGCAGTCGGGCGCCGCCGGCACGGGCCGGCGGTCGTCGGCCGGGCGGTCGGCGGACATGGGAACTCCTCGGGTCGATTGCCCCCAGTCTAGCCGTGCACAGCATTTTCCTTGGTCGGCCAAGGAATAGTGCTACGCTCACGGCGGTTCCTTTACTTGGCCGACCACATAACTCCCTGGAGGTCCCCCATGACCACCGCCTTCGACCCGATCGACCTCGCCGGCACCGCCCTCGCGAACCGCGTCGCCATGGCCCCCATGACCCGCAACCGCGCCCCCGGCCGCGTACCGACGGACCTCATGGCCGAGTACTACGCGCAGCGCGCCTCCGCCGGACTGATCATCACCGAGGGCATCCAGCCCTCGCCCGCCGGCCAGGGCTACCCGAACACGCCGGGCCTGCACTCCGACGAGCAGGTCGCCGCCTGGCGCCGGGTCACGGACGCCGTCCACGCCAAGGGCGGCCGGATCTTCGCGCAGATCATGCACGCCGGCCGGATCGGCCACCCCTCGATCCTCGCCGACCTCCCCGGCGACCTCCACCCGGTCGCCCCGTCCGCCGTCGCCGCCGAGGGCCAGGTCTTCACGCCCGAGGGCCCGAAGGACTACGTCACCCCGCGCGAGCTGACCGACGCGGAGGTACGGCAGGTCGTCGCCGACTTCGCGGCCGCCGCGCGGAACGCCGTCGAGGCGGGCTTCGACGGGGTCGAACTGCACGGCGCGAACGGCTACCTCATCCACCAGTTCCTCGCGCCCGGCTCCAACCGCCGCACCGACGCGTGGGGCGGCTCCGTCGAGGGCCGCATCCGCTTCGCCGTCGAGGTCGTCAAGGCCGTCGCCGCCGAGATCGGCCCCGAGCGGACCGGGCTGCGCATCTCGCCCGGGAACCCGTACAACGACATCGACGAGCCGCGGCCGCTGCCCACGTACACGGCGCTCCTCGCCGAGCTGGAGCCGCTCGGCCTGGCGTACCTGCACGTCCTGGAGGTCTCCCCGGAGGTCCGCGACATCACGGTGCAGCTGCGCAAGCAGTTCTCCGGCACCTTCGTGCTCAACCCCGCCACCGACGGCCCCACCGACCACACCGCCCTCGGCCTGGTCGAGGACGGCACCGCCGACGTGATCGCCTTCGGCGTGGGCTTCCTGGCGAACCCGGACCTCCCGGCCCGGCTCGCCGCGGGCGGCCCGTACAACACCCCGGACCAGTCCGCCTTCTACGGCGGCGACCGCACCGGCTACACCGACTACCCGACGCTCTAGCCACCGCCCACGGGGGACGGGGGAGGGCCCGCCGCAGGCCGGGGTACGGCAGGCGGCGGGCCCTGCGGGGCGTGCCTCACCGCACCGGGGTGAAGTCCCGTGCCCCGATGAACTCCGGACGGCGCACCGGAGCGGCGAACGGCTCCACCGCCGGGTTCTCCACGCTGTTGAAGACGATGAAGACGTTGCTGCGCGGGTACGGGGTGATGTTGTCGCCCGAGCCGTGCATCGCGTTGCAGTCGAACCACGTGGCCGAGCCCGCCCGGCCCGTGAACAGCCGGATGCCGTGCGCGTCCGCGAGCCGCGTCAGGGCCTCGTCCGAGGGGGTGCCGGCGTCCTGCATCCGCAGCGACTTCTTGTAGTTGTCCTTCGGCGTGGCGCCCGCGCACCCCAGGAACGTCCGGTGCGACCCCGGCATGATCATCAGGCCGCCGTTGGTGTCGTGGTTCTCGGTCAGCGCGATCGACACGGACACCGTCCGCATCCGCGGCAGCCCGTCCTCCGCGTGCCAGGTCTCGAAGTCCGAGTGCCAGTAGAACCCGGACGCCCCGAACCCCGGCTTCACATTGATCCGCGACTGGTGGACGTACACGTCCGAGCCCAGGATCCGGCGCGCCATGCCCACGACCCGCTCGTCCCGCACCAGCTTCCCGAAGACGTCGCTGATCCGGTGCACCTCGAACACCGACCGCACCGCCCGCGACTTCGGCTCGATGATCGCCCGCTCGTCCGCACGTACGGCCGGGTCGGCGACGAGCCGGTCCAGCTCGGCCCGGTGGACGGCGACCTCCTCGTCCGTCAGCAGCTCCTCGACCGCGAGGAAGCCGTCCCGCTCGTACCGCTCCAGGTCCGCGTCGAGCGGCCCCCACACCACCGGGTCCCGACGGCCCGTCAGCGTCTCGGTCGCACCGCGCGTCGGATACAGGTCCTCCATGCTCCTCAGTCCTCCTCCGTCAGCAGGGGGTAGACCCCGTTCTCGTCGTGGTCCTCCCGCCCCGTCACGGGCGGGTTGAAGACGCAGACGCACCGGAAGTCGGTCTTCGGCCGCAGGGTGTGCCGCTCGTGGCCGTCGAGCAGGTACATCGTCCCCGGCTCGATCCAGTGCGTCTCGCCGGTCTCGTGGTCGACCAGCTCGGCCTCGCCCTCGACGCACAGCACGGCCTCGACGTGGTTCGCGTACCACATCGACGTCTCCGTGCCGGCGTACAGGACCGTCTCGTGCAGCGAGAAGCCGGCCTTCTCGCGGGCGAGCACGATCCGCTTGCTCTCCCACGTCCCGGACGCGGATCTCACGTGCCGCTCGGTGTTCTCGATGTCCTTCAGCGATCGGACGATCACGATGGCTCCTCTCCGTGGGGTCGGGTCTTCTCAGGCCGTCTCGTGGACGGCGCGGGCCAGGGTGCGCAGGCCCTCGTCCAGCTCCTCGGGCGTGACCGTCAGCGGCGGCAGCAGCTTCACGACCTCGCCCTGCGGACCGGACGTCTCCAGCAGCAGGCCCAGCTCGAACGCCTTCCGGCAGATCCGGGCCGCCCGCTCCTTCTCCGCGAACTCCATGCCCCACACCAGGCCCCGGCCCCGGTAGTGCGCCCCGTCGGCGGAGTTCTCGTCGCAGATCCCCAGCAGCGCCTGCTCGACCTGCTCGCCGCGCGCGAGGGTCTGCTTCTCCGTCTGGCCGTCCGCCCAGTACGTGTCGAGCGCGGCCGTCGCGGTGACGAAGGCCGGGTTGTTGCCGCGGAACGTGCCGTTGTGCTCGCCGGGCCCCCACACGTCCAGCTCCGGCCGGAACAGGCAGAGCGACATGGGCAGTCCGTAACCGCTGATCGACTTCGACAGCGTGACGATGTCCGGCGTGATGCCCGCCTCCTCGAAGGAGAAGAAGGCGCCCGTACGGCCGCAGCCCATCTGGATGTCGTCGACGATCAGCAGCATGTCCCGCCGCCGGCACAGCTCGGCCAGCGCCCGCAGCCACTCGGGGCGCGCCACGTTGATGCCGCCCTCGCCCTGCACGGTCTCGACGATCACCGCGGCCGGCTTGTTGAGGCCCGAACCCTGGTCCTCCAGCAGCCGCTCGAACCACAGGAAGTCCGGCACCCGGCCGTCCAGGTAGTTGTCGAACGGCATGGGCGTGCCGTGCACCAGGGGGATCCCCGCCCCGGCCCGCTTGAAGGCGTTGCCGGTGACGGCGAGGGAGCCCAGCGACATGCCGTGGAAGGCGTTGGTGAACGACACGATCGACTCGCGGCCCTTCACCTTGCGGGCCAGCTTCAGCGCCGCCTCCACCGCGTTGGTGCCGGTCGGCCCCGGGAACATCACCTTGTACGGCAGGGCGCGCGGGCCCAGCACGATCCGCTGGAACGACTCCAGGAAGGCGCGCTTCGCGGTCGTCGCCATGTCCAGGCCGTGCGTGATGCCGTCACGTTCCAGGTAGTCGAGCAGCGCCCGTTTCAGTACGGGGTTGTTGTGGCCGTAGTTGAGCGAGCCGGCTCCGGCGAAGAAGTCGAGGTAGGTGTGCCCGTCCTCGTCGGTGAGCCGGGCGCCCTGCGCGCGGTCGAACACGGCGGGCCAGCCGCGGCAGTAGCTGCGCACCTCCGACTCCAGGGTCTCGAAGACGCTGAGGGCGGGCGGGGTGATGGTCACAGCGGGTCACTCCAAAGGGGGGTTCAGGCGGGGGTGCCGAGCGGCGAGATGCGGTACAGGACTTCGGGCTGGTGCGTCCCCTCGGGGAACAGCCCCCCGTCGAACAGCACCTCGCGCTCCAGGGACGCGCCCCTGCGCGCGGCGAACGAGGTGAACAGCCGGTCCGAGGCCGTGTTGTCGGGCGTGACCGTCGTCTCGACGGTGTGGACCCGGTCCGCCAGCCGCGCGGTCAGCGCGTCCAGCAGCCGGCCGGCCAGCCCCCGGCCCCGGTGGCCGTGGTCGACGGCCACCTGCCACACGACGAGCGTGCCGGGCCGGTCGGGCCGCAGGTAGCCGGTGACGAAGGCGACGGGCTCCCCGCCCTCGCCGTCCCGGGCGACGAGCGACGTGGCGGCGAAGTCCCGGCACCACAGGAGGTAGCTGTACGAGGAGTTGAGGTCGAGCACCTCGGAGTCGCGGGCGATGCGCCAGATCGCGGCTCCGTCCTCCACCCGGGGACTGTCGAGGAATGCGTTACGGGCACGTGCAAGGTCTGCTTGTGCGGCGGTCATGCGGAGGAAACTTACCGAGCAATTTCTTGGATTGCATTCCGGAAGGGTATTGGCCGAGCTGAATCGATGTGTTATCACGCGAGCGCGTGACGCCCCCCAACCGCGCACCCGGCGCACCGTTTTGCCCGTATATTAACGGACAAACCGGAAGCTCTGTGGAGTGTGTCACAGCAGATCAACACCCATGAAATTCATGGCGTTTAACATCCCGGAAACCGGGCAGAAGAATGCGGGAACCTGCCGTCCGGAAAAGGCCCGCTATTCCTTCCGAATTATCCGCCCCGCCATTTTCGTGACGCCGTGCCGCGACAAGCATCCGTGCGCCCCCGCCGCACCGTACGGGAAGAAGACCCGGGCCCGGCACAGTTGACGGTGACAGTGATCACGAACAGCGAGGGGTGGGGGACCCGGCCGTGGAGCTGCGTCAGCTGGAGTACTTCGTCGCCGTCGCCGAGGAACTGGGCCTCGGCCGCGCCGCCGCACGGATGCGCACCGCGCCGGCCGAGGTGAGCCGCGCGATCGCCCTTCTGGAAAGACGGTTGGGGCTCACCCTCTTCGAACACGCCGACCGGCACGTACGCCTCACGGCCGCCGGCGAGCACCTGCTGCCCGAGGCCCGCGCCGCCCTCGCCGCGGCCGACCGGGTCCGCGCGGCCGCCGCGGGCATCGCCGCCGGCACGGAGGGCCTGATCCGGCTCGGCACCAGCCGCGCCTTCGCCGACCGCGTGTACCGCGCGCTCGACACGCTCGCCGCCCACCGGCCCCGCCTGCGCGTACGCCTCGAACGCGCCCCGCAGGAGGCCCGCCTGGCGGCCGTACGCTCCGGAACCTTCGACGCCGCGCTCGTCCGCACCGTGGAGCGGGCCGACGGCATCGTCCTGCACCCGCTGTGGACCGACCCCCTGATCGCGGCGCTGCCCGCGGGCCACCCCCTCGCCGCGCACGACACCCCGCACCCGGGCCAACTGGCCCGGCTGCCCCTGCGGCTGGCGCCGCGGGAGGCGAACCCGGCGCTGCACGACCTGATCACGGCGGCCGTACCGGGGTGGACGCCCGGGCCACCGTTCACGACCCTGCGGGACACGCTGGCCGAACTGGGTGCGGCGGCGGAGCCGTCGTGGACGGTGTTCCCGCCGGCCGGCCCGCTGCCGGCGGCGGAACGGGTGGTGTTCCGCACCCTGACGGCCCCGCGGATACCGGTCTCCCTGGCAACCCGCCCGGCCCCCCTGCCCCCGCCGCTCCAGGCCCTCCTCCAGTCCCTGGCCACCCCGGAGGGACTTCCCCGGGACTGAGCCACCCCGGGCGGGGGTGAGCCGCCCACGCGCGGGCGGCCCCACTCCACCCCACCCCCCACCGGCGGTGAGCCGCCCACGGGCGGGTGGACCCACCCACCCCACCTCCCACCGGGGGTGAGCCGCCCGACGACGGGACGGGGCTGGACCGGGGGTCGCGCGCGCAGGATTGGCGACGCAGTAACGCTTCGCTCTCAAGGCCCCGAGCGAGCCAATCTGAGCACGTGACCCCTGGGCCGCCCCCGGACTCACCCACCGTCGTGGCGCGCAAGGGGCGGGCCCTCAGGCCGGGGGGCCGTTCCGTCGTTGTGCCCACCCGTTCCTCCCCCAAGGACTACGTCCAGGGGGGACCCCCATGCGGAACGACTGCCCACAACGACGGAACGGCGGCACCGCGGCGCGAGCCCACAACGACGGACCGGCGGCGCCGGCCCGCAGCGAGGAACCACGGCGCGGGCCACAGCGAAACGGCGGCGCCGGCCAACGGCAGGAACGGCACGCGTGCCGTCAGGCGTGCCAGGCCGACGCCGCGGCCTCGCGCGCCGCCGCGACGTCCACCGGCGTGCCCGCGTCCGCGAGCGCCCCGCCCAGCGCGGTCAGGCACGCCGCCACGACCTCCGGCGCCGCGTCCTGCCCGTAGTGGTTGACCCGGATCATCTCCGCGGCCAGCGCCCCGCCACCGGCGACGAGCGGCACGCCCGGCGACACGGCCAGCGCCTTGGCGACCAGCGCGGACGCGTCCACCCCGGCGGGCGTCCGCAGCGTCGTGGCCACCGGCGCCGCCTCCCGCTCCGCGAAGACGTACGGCTCCAGCCCACCACCCAGCGCGACGGCACCGGCCCGCGTCGCGGCCGCGGCCGACGCGTGCCGCCCCATCACCGCGTCCGGGCCCTCCGCCTCGATCCGCTCCAGGCAGGCCTCCAGCGCCAGCATCTCCAGCTGCGCGGGCGCGTGGAGCAGTGCCCGGCGGCCGCCGTCGATCCAGCGCTCCTTCCAGTCGAGGAGCGAGAGGTACGACCGTCGAGGCGCCGCGGGGTTCGCCGCGAACCGCTCCCAGGCGCGCGGGCTCACCGACACGGCCGAGACACCGGCGGGCCCGCCCATCGCCTTCTGCGCGCCGATCACGCACAGGTCGACGCCCCACGCGTCCGGCAGCAGCGGCTCGGCGCCCACCGACGCGACCGCGTCGAGCATGAAGAGGGCGCCGTGCGCCCGTACGACCTCGCCGATCTCCGCGACCGGATTGGTGTTGCCGGTCGCGGCCTCCGCGTGCACGAGCGACACGAAGTCGATCTCCGGGTGCTCGGCCAGCGCCCGCTCCACCTGTTCCGCGGTCACCGCCGTGTGGAACGGCACCTCCAGGTCGACCACGGCGGCCCCGCAGTCCCGCAGCCAGTTGCCGAAGGTCTGCCCGTACGGGCCGGTCACCACGTTCAGCGCCGTCGACCCCGGCCGCGCGCCGCTGCGGATGCAGCCCTCCAGCGGCAGCAGCGCCTCGCCCTGGGTGATCACCACGTCGTGCCCGGTGGAGAGCAGCGCGGCGACCCGGCGCTCGATCTCCGCGAAGCGCGCGGCGGTCAGCGGGGCCAGGTCGAGGAACGGGTGTGTCACGGTGCTGCTCTCTTCACGGTCGTCGGTGCGCGTCGGTGCGTGCCTGTCCCGCCGAGCGTACCCAGCGCCCCACCCCGGCCCGGGGCCCCGTGGCGCGGGGGACACTCGTACAGTGCAGGACATGAGCGATCGCATGGTGCTGCATGTGAAGGGGCGGGTGCTCGTCGGCCCGGAGGACGTCCGCGACGAGCTGTGGGTCGTCGACGGGCGGATCACCTTCGACCGGCCGTCGGCGGGGGCGGCGGCCGACGTCCGCACGGTGACCGGTTGGGCGCTGCCCGGTCTGGTCGACGCCCACTGCCACGTCGGCCTGGACGCGCACGGCGCCGTGGACGAGGCGACCAGCGAGAAGCAGGCGCTCACCGACCGGGACGCGGGCACCCTGCTGATCCGTGACGCCGGCTCGCCCGCCGACACCCGCTGGATCGACGACCGCGACGACCTGCCGAAGATCATCCGCGCGGGCCGGCACATCGCCCGCACCCGCCGCTACATCCGCAACTACGCCCATGAGATCGAGCCGGCCGACCTCGTCGCGTACGTGGCGCGCGAGGCCCGACGCGGCGACGGCTGGGTCAAGCTGGTCGGCGACTGGATCGACCGGGAGGCGGGCGACCTCACGGCCTGCTGGCCGCGCGCCGAGGTGGAGGCGGCGATCGCCGAGGCGCACCGGCTGGGCGCCCGGGTGACCGCGCACTGTTTCGCCGAGGACTCGCTGCGCGACCTGGTCGAGGCGGGCATCGACTGCGTCGAGCACGCGACGGGCCTGACGGAGGACACGATCCCGCTGTTCGCCGAGCGCGGTGTGGCGATCGTGCCGACCCTGGTGAACATCGGCACGTTCCCGAAGCTCGCGGCGGGCGGCGAGAGCAGGTTCCCGCGCTGGGCCGACCACATGCGCCGGCTGCACGCCCGCCGGTACGACACGGTCCGGGCCGCCTACGACGCCGGCATCCCGGTCTTCGTGGGCACCGACGCGGGCGGCTCGCTGCCGCACGGTCTGGTCGCCGCCGAGGTCGCCGAGCTGGTCACGGCCGGCATCCCGCCGCTGGCGGCGCTGTCCGCGACGACCTGGGGCGCCCGCGCCTGGCTGGGGCGCCCCGCCCTGGAGGAGGGCGCGCCGGCGGACCTGGTCGTGTACGACGAGGACCCGCGCGCCGACGTCCGCGTGCTGGCGGCACCCCGCCGCGTGATCGTCAACGGCCGGGTCCTGGCCTGAAGGTCCTGGCCCGAGGCGCCACGCCCGGCCGGGCGGCCGGCCTGATGACCCGGGGGCGAGCAGCAGCCACACCAACCATCCGAACACTCGACCGGAAGCCCCCCTTTGGGTGAACTCCCCTCAGGCGTATGACGGTTCACCACCCCCGCGTACAGGATTCCCGTGTCCCGGTCGCCACCGCACGCATGTCCCTGTGAGCGGGTGTTCGGCGACCCATGTGTCTTCCGTGGGGGTTCCACCACCGTGAACAGCACCACCTTCCGCATGCCCGTACGCCGTTGGGCCGGTGCGGCGGCCGTCGCCGCGCTCGCCACCGGCCCCGTGCTCGCCGCCGCCCCGGCCGCCCACGCCGTCGGCACGAGCACCGCCGGGTCCGCCGCCACGACCACCGGCGAAGGCGCCACGACCACCGGCAAGGGCACGGCGCGCGCCGCGGTCCTGCGGGCGGCCCTCGACGTCGGGCTGCTCGACAAGAGCGTGCGGGTCCCGCTGAAGGCCACGCTCAACGAGGTGCACGCCCCGGCGACGGCCGAGCGGACCGCGCTCGGTGTCCGGCTGGACGGCGTCGAGGGCGGCAGGCCCGTCGACCTGCTCCGCGCGGACGTGGCCACGGCCAAGGCCACGGCGGACGAGCGCCGCGCCGAGGGTTCCGTGACTCTGGCCGACGCGCGCGTCCACGTCCCCGGCCTGCCGCTGCTGTCCCTGGTCGAGGCCGAGACGGTCACCGCCCGCGCGGTCTGCGAGGCGGGCAGGCGGCCGGTCGCCGCGTCGAATCTGCTCGGCCGCGTCACGGTGCTCGGCAAGCGCGTCACGCTCACGGCGGGCGGCCCGACGACCGTGAAGGTGCCCGGCGTCGGCGAGGTCACCCTCCGGGTGTCCGAACGCACCGTCACGACCACCACGGCCGCCGCGACCGCGCTGGAGCTCACGGTGTCCGTCGATCCCCTGAAGCTGAACGTCGCCGAGGTGGAGGGCACGCTCACCCTGGCCGAAGCGGCCTGCGCGGCGCCCGCCCCCGGACGCCCGGCGTCCACGCCCACCCCGGAACCCGCCGCCTCCGGCGCGCCCGCGGTGCCGAAGCCCGAACAGCCGCAGGGCGACGGCCTGAAGGTCCAGGCGGGCGGCGAGGCCCCCGCGCACGAGTCGCTGGCCGAGACCGGCGGCAGCTCCCGTACCCCGTACGTCGCGGGCGGCGCCGCCGCGTTGCTCGGTGCGGGCGCCGCGGCCCTGGTGATCGCCCGCCGCGCCTCGCGGGCCTCCCGCACCGACCGCGCCTGACCCCCCGGGGCCCCCGTGCGGGGCCCCGCCGTCACCGCCACAGGGCGCGCAGCAGCCGCACGTACGCGCTGCGGCGCGCCGGCCGGGCCACCCCGCCCGTACAGGCCAGCTCGGCGCGGTCCAGGCTCTCCTCCAGGACCGCGTCGTGCATCGGCCGCCACAGCAGCGGCCACGTGACCCGCGCCGGACCGCGGACGTTCATGGCCAGCGTGTGGCGCAGCACGGTGTGCCCGCCGTCCACGCCCAGCGCGGCGTACTCGTGGAACCCGTGGAAGCCGTGCGGCGCCGCGAACGTGAAACGCACCCACTTCGCGGGCACGTACGCCGTGACGGTGTACCGCACCGGCCCGTGCCCTCCCGACGAGCCGACCGACAGCCCCCGGTCCAGCTCCATGGCCGGCCAGTCCCCGTGCGGCCACAGCCGGTCGTCGGCGCTCGCCAGGGTGTCGATCAGCGCCCCCGCCTCGCTCTCCCCGACGGGCAGCAGCCGCTCGTGCACGTTGTGGACGCCCATACGAACCCCCTAATAGAGAGTGGTCTCCAATATTGTGGAGAGTACTCTCTACTTCATGGCCAGGCCACCCCGCTTCGACATCGACCAGTTCCTCGACGCCGCCGTACGCCGGGCCGCCGTCTCCGGCCCCGCGGGCGTCACCATGTCCGCCGTCGCCAAGGACGCGGGCGCGCCGAGCGGCTCCGTCTACCACCGCTTCCCCGGCCGCGCCGCACTGCTCGCCGAGGTGTGGCTGCGGACCGTGGAACGCTTCCAGGACGGCTACCTCCAGGCCCTGGCGAGCCAGGCCGACCCCCGCCGCTCCGCCCGCGCGGCCACACGCCACGTCGTCGCCTGGAGCAGGGCGTACCCGCAGGAGGCCGCGCTCCTGCTGTACGGCCCCCGGGAGTTCGGGCGCCCGGAGTGGTCCGACGAGCACCGCGCCCGCGCCGACCGGGGCAATCAGCGGGTCTTCGCGGCGGTCACCGCCCTCGCCAGGGAGCTGGGCGCGCTCGACCCGCAGGCGGCGGAACGGGTCACCATCGCCCTCGTCGACCTGCCGCTCTCCCTCGTACGCCGCCATCTGCGTGCCGGCGAACCGCTGCCCGCCCACGCCGAGGACCTGGCCGAGCAGTGCGCGGCCGCACTGCTCGACCCACCGGTGGAGAACCCCTGAGGGTCCCGCGAACCGGCCACGGGGCGGGCCCCGTCACGCCTCCCGCGACGAGTGCCGGACGCAGTCCGCCATGACCAGCGCCTGGTCCAGCGCCTGCAGGAAGCGGTTCGTCGTCGCCCGGTCCCGCACGGCGAGCCGCAGCCACTGCGGCCCCAGCCCGGGGAACGTGTCCCCGCGCCGCGCCGCGAACCCCAGGTCCCGCAGCCGTTCCCGTACGACGTCCGCGCCCTCGATACGGACCAGCACGAACGGCCCCTCGGCCGCCGTCACCGCCCGCACCTCGTCGAACTCCGCGAGCCCCGCCAGCAGATGCGCACGCTCCACCGCCACCTGCCGGGCCGCGTCCTCCGCCTCCGCCAGCGCCGCCCGCGTCATACACGCCTCGGCCGCCACCAGCGCCGGCGTCGACACCGGCCACAACGGCTGCACCCGCTCCAGCGCGGCCACCGTCTCCGGGTGCGCCAGCACGTAGCCGATCCGCAGCCCCGCCAGGCCCCAGGTCTTCGTCAGGCTCCGCAGCACCACCAGACCCGGCACGTCCGTCCGGCCCGCCAGCGCCTCCCGCTCACCGGGCACCGCGTCCATGAACGCCTCGTCCACCACCAGCGTCCGCCCCGGCCGCGCCAGCCGGGCGATCGTCTCCGCCGGGTGCAGCACCGACGTCGGGTTCGTCGGATTGCCGACCACGACCAGGTCCGCGTCCTCCGGGACCAGCGCCGGGTCCAGCCGGAACCCGTCCTCCTCGCGCAGCAGCACCCGCCGCACCTCGTGCCCCACGTCCCGCAGCGCCGCCTCGGGCTCCGTGAACTGAGGGTGCACCACGACCGGCCGCCGCACCGGCAGCGCCCGCGCGAGCAGCACGAACGCCTCCGCCGCGCCCGCCGTGAGCAGCACGTGCCCGGACGGCAGCCCGTGCCGCTCGGCGACGGCGGCCCTCGCGGCCCGCCCGTCGGGGTAGGCGGCCAGCCCGGTCAGGGAGTCCGCTATGCGCTCCCGCAGCCAGTCCGGAGGGGTGTTGGCCCGGACGTTGACCGCGAGATCGGTCAGTTTCTCGTCCCTGACCTCGGCATCACCGTGGTGCCGCAGGTCGTGCTGGGACGGGAAGGGAATCTGTCTGTCGGAGTCAGTATGGGTATGCATGGCCGCCGTGGGGTGAGTGACAGTGGGGGGTGGGGACAGTGGGCCGACAGCTCCGGCGGCCCACCGTCAGCGCTCCATGACAAGCTCGGGGATCAACAGGATGACGCTCGGGGATCAGCGCGGCGTCCGTAACTCGAACACCGCGTCCCCACGGGTGTACCCCCGGCCCCCGACCGGCAACCGCGCGGGCCGGCGCGCCACCGCGCACGTCACTCGCGCCGCGGCGCCCCCGTCCGGCCCGGTACGCGCCTTCTGTTTCGGTACGAGGAGTTCGCCCCCGCCCGCCAGCGCGGCGGCCTCCGCCACCGACGGCGTCCCCGCCGCCGCGAGCACCGCCGCCGACGGATGCGGGACGGGCACCCGCGCCAACTCCCCCGCCGTGCAAGCCCGCAGAGGCACCCCGAGGCGCGCCGCCGCCGCGACGACACCCGGCTCCCCGGCCTTGGAGTCGACGGTCACCAGCTCGGCGACCTCGTCGAGGGGCAGCCCCGCCTCCCGCAGCACGGCCTCGACCAGCCCGTACACCGCCTCGGCGGACACCCCCCGCCCCGCGCCGACCCCCACCACGAGCGTCATGGCCGGCAGGACTCCACGAACCGGCGTGCCGTCTCCGGCACCGCCGCCCAGTGCGTGTGCACATAGCTGGCGTGCACCCCGCCCTGTACGAAGCCCTCCACGCGCCGCTCCGGCTGCCGCAGCCCCCACGCCGGCGCCGGACCGGCACCCGGCTCCAGCACCGTGCGGTGGAACTCGTGCCCGCGCAGCCGCGTCCCGGCCGCCGCCACCGGACTGTCCGTCACCGCGACCGCGTCCCGGTACCCCAGCGTCAGCCGCTCCGACATCCGCGCGTCGGCGTCCAGCACCCCGCACATCGGCTTCCCGTCCAGCGACCGCGCCAGGTACAGCAGCCCCGCACACTCCGCCGCGACGGGCGCACCCGACCGCGCCAGCTCCGCCACCGCGCCCCGCAACGCCTCGTTCGCGGACAACTCGGGCGCGTACACCTCGGGAAACCCGCCCCCGATCACCAACCCCCGCGTCCCGTCCGGCAACTTCTCGTCCCGCAACGGATCGAACGCCACGACCTCGGCCCCGGCAGCACTCAGCAACTCCGCGTGCTCGGCATACGAGAACGTGAACGCGGCACCCCCGGCGACGGCGACGACCGGACGGGCGAGGCCGTCGGCACCGCGCGGCGACAACGCCGCCTCCGCCGACCACGCCGACGCCCCCAGCGCCGGCGCGCTCCGCGCCAACGCCAGCAGCGCGTCCAGGTCGCACCCCTCCCGCACCTGCGCCGCCTGCGCCCGCACCGCCTCCACCGCGTCGCCCCGCCGCTCCGCCACCGGCACCAGCCCCAGGTGCCGCGACGGCGTCGCCACGGCGGGCGCCCGCCGCAGCACACCCAGCACGGGCACCCCCGACTCGCCCAGCGCCTCCCGCAGCAGGTGCTCGTGCCGGTCGGTGGCGACCTTGTTGAGGATCACCCCGCCGATCCGCACCTCCGGGTCCCACGACGCGAAGCCGTGCACCAGCGCCGCCACCGACCGCGACTGCGACGAGGCGTCCACCACCAGCACCACCGGCGCCTTCAGCAGCTTCGCCACCTGCGCGGTGGACGCCAGTTCGCCCTGGTCGGCGGCACCGTCGTACAGCCCCATCACACCCTCGACGACCGCCAGGTCGCAGCCCCGCGCACCGTGCGCGAACAGCGGCGCGACCAGCTCCGTACCGCACATGAACGCGTCGAGGTTCCGGCCCGGCCGGCCGGTGGCGAGCGCGTGGTAGCCCGGGTCGATGTAGTCGGGGCCGACCTTGTGCGGCGACACGGCCAGACCGCGCTCGGCGAACGCGGCCATCAGCCCGGTCGCGACCGTGGTCTTGCCCGCGCCCGACGACGGTGCGGCGATGACGAGACGTGCTACCACTCGATGCCCCGCTGGCCCTTCTGACCGGCGTCCATCGGGTGCTTGACCTTGGACATGTCGGTGACGAGGTCGGCGAAGTCCACCAGTTCCTGCGGCGCGTTGCGACCGGTGATCACGACGTGCTGCTGCCCGGGGCGGTCACGGAGCACCTCGACGACCTCGGCCGTGTCCACCCACCCCCAGTGCAGCAGGTACGCGAACTCGTCCAGCACGTAGAACCGGTACGTCTCGGCCGCCAGGTCCCGCTTGACCTGCTCCCAGCCCTGCCGGGCCTTCTCCTCGTGCGACGGCTCACCGTCCTTGGGATCGCGCTGGATCCACGACCAGCCCTCGCCCATCTTGTTCCAGACGACGGTCCCGCCCTTGCCGGTCTCGCCGAGGGCCTTCAGCGCGTTCTCCTCGCCGACCTTCCACTTGGCGGACTTGACGAACTGGAACACCCCGACGGGCCAGCCCTGGTTCCAGGCGCGCAGCGCCATCCCGAAGGCGGCCGTCGACTTCCCCTTGCCGATACCGGTGTGCACCATCACCAGCGGACGGTTGCGGCGCTGGCGGGTGGTGAGCCCGTCGTCCGGTACGACGGTCGGCTGTCCCTGCGGCATTATGCGGCCCTCCTCGTTGCTCGAACATCCTTGACAAGACCGGCGATCGCGTCCGCCCGCAACTCGTCCAGCGTCACGGCGGTCCCGCCCAGCTGCCCGGCCAGCTCGGCGGCGAGACCCAGCCGCACCGGGCCCGCCTCGCAGTCGACCACGACCGACGCCGTGCCCTCGGCGGCGTGCAGGCCCGCGGCCCGCGCGGCCAGCCTCAGCGGCTCCGGACCACCCGTCGCGCGGCCGTCCGTCACGACCACCAGCAGCGGACGCCGCGCCGGATCCCGCAGCCGCTCCACGCGCAGCACGTCGTGCGCCTTCAACAGGCCCGCCGACAGCGGCGTGCGGCCCCCGGTCGGCAACCGCTCCAGCCGCGCCGCCGCTGCGTCCACGGACGAGGTGGGCGGCAGCACCACCTCCGCGCCCCGGCCCCGGAACGTCACCAGGCCCACCTTGTCCCGCCGCTGGTACGCGTCCAGCAGCAGCGACAGCACGGCGCCCTTCACGGCGCCCATCCGCTGCCGGGCCGCCATCGACCCGGACGCGTCCACCACGAACAGCACCAGGTTCCCCTCGCGCCCCTCCCGCACCGCCTGGCGCAGGTCGTCACGGCGCACGACGAGCCCCGGGCCCGAGCGGCCCCGCGCCCGCTGGTGCGGCGCCGCGGCCTGCACGGTCGCCGCCAGGTGCAGCTTCGTCAGGGCACCCTGCGGGCGGCGCGCCCCGGTGGTCCGGCCGTGCTCGGTACGCGCCCGGGAGCGGCGCCCGGCGGCGCCCTCGCCGAGACCCGGGACGGTCAGCACCTTCGTACGGAACGGCTCGGCCGCGCCGACGGGCGCCTGCTCCCGGGCCGGGCCCGCACCGGGGGAGGGGGCCGCCTCCGGCTGCTCGCCGGCCGGTTCCGTACCGGCGCCCTGTGCGTCCGGCCCCTGCGACTGCGGCGGAATGCCGCCGCCACCGCCGCCACCACCGCCGTCGGGGCCCGGGTCCGGGTCGGGCTCCGGCTCGTCGTCCCCGCCGAACTCCTCCAGCGTCCGGTCCAGTTTGTCCTCGTCGAGCCCCGGCGCGTCGAAGGGATTGCGCCGCCGCCGGTGCGGCAGCGCGAGCAGCGCCGCCTGCCGTACGTCGTCGACGGTGACCTCCGTGCGCCCGGCCCACGCGGCCAGCGCGGTCGCCGTACGGGCCATCACGATGTCGGCGCGCATGCCGTCCACCTCGAACGCCGCACACGTCGCGGCGATCTGGCGCAGCGCGTCGTCGCCCAGCACCACCTGCGGCAGCAGCGCACGCGCGGCGACGATCCGCTCCCGCAGCGCCGCCTCCTCGTCCGCCCAGCGCGCCGCGAAGGCCGCCGGGTCGCCGTCGTACGCCAGCCTGCGCCGTACGACCTCGACCCGCTGGTCGGGCTCCCGCGAGGCAGCGACCTCGACGGTGAGCCCGAACCGGTCGAGCAGCTGAGGCCGCAGCTCACCCTCCTCGGGGTTCATGGTCCCGACGAGGAGAAAGCGCGCGGCATGCCGCACGGAGACGCCTTCGCGTTCCACGTACGAGGCACCCATGGCGGCGGCGTCCAGCAGCAGGTCGACCAAGTGGTCGTGCAACAGGTTGACCTCGTCGACGTACAGCACACCGCGGTGCGCGTCGGCGAGCAGACCAGGCTCGAACGCCTTCACGCCGTCGGCGAGCGCCCGCTCGATGTCAAGCGCGCCGACCAGCCGGTCCTCGGAGGCGCCGACGGGCAGCTCGACCATACGGGTGGGCCGGGCCACGCCGACGGCGCCGGGTGTGTGCGGCCCGTCCGGGCAGCCCGGATCGGGGGAGCCCGGCGCACAGGCGAACCGGCAGCCTTCCACGACGTCGACGTCCGGCATCAGCGCGGCGAGCGCGCGCACGGCCGTCGACTTGGCGGTGCCCTTCTCACCGCGGACGAGGACGCCGCCGACCGCAGGGCTGATGGCGTTGAGGAGCAGCGCCAGCCGCAGGTCGTCCATGCCGACGACCGCAGTGAACGGGTAGTGGGGCGCATGGCTCATGCGGGGGCTCCAGGTGCTCCGGGTGCGATGAAGGGAAGTCCAGAGGGCGCGCCCGACTCGATCAGCTTGAGCAGCGCGTCCGTGTCCGCGTGTTCCTCGACGAGGTCGCCGAGCCGGTCCAGCTGCTCCTCGCGCAGCGCCCCGAACGACGTGTCGGGCGCCGGGACGAAGCGCCGCCCCGCGGCCGCGGCCACCTCCCGCAGGAACGCCCGCCGGAAGCCGTCGCTCTCCAGCGAGCCGTGCCAGTGCGTGCCCCACACGGCACCCACGCGGCACCCGTCCAGGAAGGGTTCACCACCGCGCACGTCGGCGACGCCGTGGTGGATCTCGTAGCCCTCCACCCGCTCGCCCAGCGCCTCGCCGGCCGGCCGCGCGAGGGTCTTCTCCGGCGCGAACCGCACCCGCACGGGCAGCAGTCCCAGCCCGTCGACGTGCCCGGCCCGGGACTCCACGTCGTCCTCGATGTGCTCGCCCAGCACCTGGAAGCCGCCGCAGATGCCCAACACCGGCCGGCCATCGGCGGCGCGCCGCAGCAGAGCGTCGGCCAGGCCCCGCTCCCGCAGCCACGCCAGCGCCTTCACCGTGCCGCGCGTACCGGGCACCACCACGAGGTCGGCGTCCACCAGCTCCTCGGGGCGGTCCACGAAACGGACCACCACCCCCGGCTCGGCCGCGAGCGCGTCCACGTCCGTGAAGTTCGACATCAGCGGTACGGCGCACACGGCGACCCGCAGCACGTCCTCGCCGACCGGCGGCGCGACCACGGACTCGCGGACGGCGCCGCGCAGCGACACCCGGAGCCCGTCCTCCTCGTCGATACCGAGCCCGTGGGCGTACGGCAGCACACCGAACGTCCGCCGCCCGGTGAGGTCGTACAGCATGTCGAGGCCGGGCTCCAGCAGCGTCACGTCGCCCCGGAACTTGTTCACGAGGTAGCCCGCGACCAGCGCCTGGTCCTCCGGCGCCAGCAGCGCCGTCGTGCCGAAGAACTGCGCGAAGACCCCGCCCCGGTCGATGTCGCCGACCACGACGACCGGGAACCGCGCGGCCCGCGCGATGCCCATGTTGACGATGTCGTTGCGCCGCAGGTTGATCTCGGCGGGGCTGCCGGCGCCCTCGCAGATCACCGCGTCGTGCGTGGCGCGCAGCTCCTCCAGGCACTCCACGACCGTGCCGAGCAGCGCCTGCTGCCGCCCGCCGTGGTAGCCGCGGGCGCTCAGCTCGCCGACCGGCTTGCCCATCAGCACGACCTGGCTGGACCGGTCGCTGCCGGGCTTCAGCAGCACCGGGTTCATCAGCGCGGTCGGCTCGACCCGGGCGGCCTGCGCCTGCATGGCCTGCGCCCGCCCGATCTCGGCGCCCTCCCGGGTCACGAAGGAGTTGAGGGACATGTTCTGCCCCTTGAACGGCGCGACCTTCACGCCCTGCCGGACCAGCCAGCGGCAGATGCCGGCCGTCACGACACTCTTGCCCGCGTCGGAGGTCGTCCCCGCGACGAGCAGCCCCCCACCCCTCATGAACCCCTCCGCTTCATCGCCCCGTACAGGAGCCTTCCGCCCGCGCAGGCCGCCAGGGCGAGTCCCGTCACCCGGCGCGACAGCCGCACGGCCCGTTCGATGTCCGCCACCTCGACGGCCCGCCCCTCTCCGTTCAGGACCGGCCGGTGCTCGACCCGCCCCCCGTACGAGAGGGTGCCCCCGAGCCGTACGCCCAAGGCCCCCGCGAACGACGCCTCGACCGGCCCCGCGTTGGGGCTGGGGTGCTTGCGGGCGTCCGCCCGCCAGGCCCGTACGGCCCCGCGCCGGTCACCGCCCGCGAGGACCGCCAGGGCGGCCGTCAGCCGGGCACCCGGCCAGCCCGCCACGTCGTCGAGCCGCGCGGACGCCCAGCCGAACCTGCGGTGGCGCGGCGACTTGTGGCCGACCATCGCGTCCAGCGTGTTCACGGCGCGGAACGCCACGAGCCCGGGAACGCCGCCGACCGCGCCCCACACCAGGGCGCCCACCACCGCGTCGGACGTGTTCTCGGCGACGGACTCCACGACGGCCCGCGCGATACCGGGCCCGTCCAGGGACTGCGGGTCGCGCCCGCACAGGTGCGGCAGCCGCTCGCGGGCCGTCTCGACGTCCCCGGCGGCCAGGGCGCCGCCGATGGCGCGGGCCTCCCGCCCCAGGGACGTACCGCCCACGACGGCCCACACGGTGGCCGCGGTCAGCGCGACGGACGCGGCGCCCCGGCCGCGTACGGCACGTGCGGTGAGCGCCGCCGTCGCGGCCGCGCCCCCGGCGCACACCGCGGTGTGCAGGGCGCCCCAGCCGCGGTGGTCGCGCCACAACACGCCCTCCACGGCGTTCGCGGCCCGCCCGAACGCGGCGACCGGATGGCCCCGGCGCGGGTCGCCGAGCAGCAGGTCGCCCAGCAGCCCGGCGGCGGCGCCGTACGCGAAGATTCGATCACTGCGCATCGGCTCAGCAGACCGATACGCGGGGGCAGCCGTTCGTGCGGGGGGTTCTCGGCAAGGGGGAGACGCAGCCGGGCATGGCGCAATGTCCTCACTCAGGGTCCGCGCCCTGGCTCGACGTGACCGGCGGCGAGAGTTCCTGGCTCCCGGGTCCGCGGGGTGCGCGGGGCCCGGTGACAGTGGCGGGACCGCGCCGGATTCGCACCGGCTTCCTCTCCTGCCGCCGTAACTGGCCCCGGAAGTCCACCACGCCCCGCGAAGGCCCGTCAACTCACCCTTGACCTGCGGCGGGACAGTGTGCCGAGGCCCACAGACAGCGGCCGGGCCGGCCGTACCGAAGGGGTACGACCGGCCCGGCCGGTGATGTTCGGGCCGTCAGGCCACGATCAGATAGATCCCGTACACGATGGCCGCCGCGCACAGCGCGAAGCAGGCGTACGCGCCGGTGCGGGCCAGGACGGCGGAGCCCCCCTGCTGCGCGGCCCGCTCCTGCTTGGAGAGGCCGACCAGGCCGAGGGTGAACAGGCTGACGAGCGCGACGGTGGTCACGAGGCCCACGCCGAAGACGGAGCCGAGAGCTGCCCAGTCGATGTCCATGGCGATCTTTCCTTACACCGTGGCCGTGGGCGCCGGGTCCGACGCCGCGGCGGCCGCGGGGGTCACGGCCGTGGCCGGGATGGTGGTCTTGAGGTCGGTGGTGGCGTCGGCCGTGGCGGCCACGACGCCGGCGGGCGGCGGGGTGACCGCGGCGATGGCGGTGGTGACGACACCGGCGGGCTCGGCGTCGGCGGCCTCGTCCACGTCGTTGACGTTGGTGTGGTCGACGACCTGGCGGCGCGAGATGAACCAGATCGCGGCGGAGGAGGCGACGAGGAAGGTCGCGACGGCGGCGACACCCCAGTCGCCCTGGCGGGCGACGAACTCGGCGAGCGCGGCGACCAGGCCGGCGGCCGGCAGGGTCAGGCCCCAGGCGACGAACATCCGGGTGGCGGTGGACCAGCGGACCACGCCGCCCTTGCGGCCGAGGCCGGCGCCCATCACGGAACCGGAGCAGACGTGCGTGGTGGAGAGCGAGAAGCCCAGGTGCGAGGAGGCCAGGATGACGGTCGCCGCACCGGTCTGGGCGGCGAAGCCCTGCTGCGGCTGGAGGTCGGTCAGGCCCTTGCCCATGGTGCGGATGATGCGCCAGCCGCCCAGGTAGGTGCCGAGGGCGATGGCCAGACCGGCGGAGACGATGACCCAGACCGGCGGGTTGGAGCCGGGGGCGAGGGCGCCGCCGGCGACCAGGGCGAGGGTGATGATGCCCATCGTCTTCTGGGCGTCGTTGGTGCCGTGGGCGAGGGAGACCAGGCCCGCGGAGGCGATCTGGCCGGCCCTGTAGCCCTTGCGGCCGGTCTTCTCGTCGATACCGGCGCCGATCTTGTACGTGGCCCGGGCCGCGACCATGGAGGCCACACCGGCGACCACCGGGGCGGCGACGGCCGGGATCAGGACCTTGGTCAGGACGACGCCGCCGTTGACGCCGCTGACGCCGATGGAGGCGACGGTCGCGCCGATCAGGCCGCCCATGAGGGCGTGCGAGGAACTGGACGGCAGTCCGACGAGCCAGGTGACGAGGTTCCAGAGGATGGCGCCGACGAGCGCCGCGAGGATCACCTCGGGTTGGATGCCCGTCTCGTCGACGAGCCCCTTGGAGATCGTCTTGGCGACCTCCACGGAGAGGAACGCGCCCACCAGGTTCAGCACGGCGGACATGGCCACCGCCGCCTTGGGCCTCATCGCGCCGGTCGAGATGGTCGTCGCCATCGCGTTGGCGGTGTCATGGAAACCGTTTGTGAAATCGAACACGAGAGCTGTCACGACCACAATGGCGAGCAGCAGCGTGATGTGTTCCATTTACCCAGGCAATCGTTCGACGTCAGTAGCGCGCCGACCGTAGGCAACCTGGGTGAACGGAAGGTGAACTCGGGCGGGCGTCACGGTGTCTCCAACCGGGTGCGGCCGGTTCCGGTTACGCCCTGCCCCGCAATTCCGGGCCCATCGAACATCCGAAGAGATTCCGGTCACTTCCGCCGCCCACGCCTGACATGATCGGCGCATGACACAGGATGCGATCGGACGCGCGTGGGACGCGCTGGTGGCCACCGCCCGCCGGACGGTGACGGACGGGCTCGTCGTCGGCACCTCGGGGAACGTCTCGGTACGCGTCGGTGACCTGGTGCTCGTCACCCCGAGCGGTGTGCCCTACGACCGGCTGACGCCCGCCGACGTGATCGCCGTGGACCTGGACGGCGAGCAGGTGCGCGGATCCCTCGCCCCCACCAGCGAGCTGCCCATGCACCTCGCGATCTACCGCGCGACCGACGCCGGCGCCGTCGTCCACACCCACGCCGTGCACGCCACGGCGGTCTCCACCCTGGTCGACGAGCTTCCGCCCATCCACTACATGACCGGCGCCCTGGGCGGCCCCGTCCGCGTCGCCCCGTACGCCCTGTACGGCACCCATGAGCTCGCCGCGTACATGATGGCCGCCCTGACCGACCGCACCGCCTGCCTCCTGCGCAACCACGGCACGGTCGCCCACGGCGACACCCTGGACCGCGCCTACGACCGGACGGCCCAGCTGGAGTGGATGTGCCGCGTCTGGCTCACCGCCCACATGATCCCGGGCCGCACCCCCACGCTCCTCACCCCCGCGGAACTCTCCAGGGCGACGACCAAACTCCAGGGCTACGGGCAGCCGTCCTGACCCCAGGGGCTGAATTCGGCCCCTCCGGCGTTTGAGGATCGGGGGGATCGGGGGGCGGAGCCCCCCGATCCGTGAAGGGGCGGGGCAGGGGAAGGATTCCGCCGGACAAGGCAAGGCCCGGCGCGCCGCGGCCACAGGGGGCCGGCCCGGTGCCCGCGGCCGTCGCCGGGCATCTCCGCAGCCGCGTCACCCGTCGGCTCCCGCCCGCTGGCACCCCCGTGCCGGGATGCCGACACTGGAACGGTGCGCCCGGCTACAGCGACGGCAGCGGCCGTCACCACCTTCCTCGGTCTCGGCGCCGCCGCGGTGGCGGCCGGCCGCTACGCCAGCGACGCGGCCCTCAAGCCCCTGCCCGGCCGCCCCCTGCCGGGCGACCCCCGGCTGACCGTCCACGCGACCGGCCCCGGACGGGTCATCCTCACGCGCGGGTTCGCCTCGCTCCGCCCCGGCGTCTACGGCCTGGAGGGCCCCGGCGTCCACGCGATCGTCGGCCCCGTCCTGGACGACGTCCCGCACTCCCCGGACACCGTCGTACGCCGCCTGGAACGTGTCCACCACGGCAGCCTCGACACCGGTACCCGCGTCCGCCTCACCCCCCAGCTCTACAGCGGCACCCCCTCCTCCGCCCTCGGTATCGCGTACGAGGACGTGGAGGTCCCCGGCGAGCTCGGCTCCCTCCCGGCCTGGTACGTCCCGGCCGCGCGCGGCACCTGGGTGATCACGGTCCACGGCCTGGGCACCACCCGGCAGCACCCGCTCAACCTGATGGGTTTCCTGACCCGCCGCCGGCTCCCGGTGCTCGACATCTCCTACCGCGGCGACCCCGGCGCACCCCGCCCCACCGACGGCCTCGGCCACCTCGGCGACTCCGAATGGCGCGACCTGGACGCCGCCGTCCGCCACGCCGTCCGGCACGGCGCGCACCGCGTCGTCCTGTACGGCTGGTCCACCGGCGGCGCCATGGCCCTGCACGCCGCCGCGCACTGCGCGCTGCGCGACCGCATCGCCGGCCTCGTCCTCGACTCGCCGATCCTCGACTGGGAGGCCACCGTGCGGGCCCTGGCCTCCGCCCGCCGCATCCCGTCCGCCGTGCTGCCGCTCGCCGTCCGCGCCGCCCAGGGCAGGACCGGACTGCACGGCGACCGCCTCACCGAAGCCGCCGACCCCGACGCCCTGCGCGTACCGACCCTCGTGTTCCACGGCCCCGACGACGCCCTCGCCCCGTGGAGCCTCTCGCGGGAGCTGGCCGCCCGGCGGCCCGGACTCGTCACGCTGCACACCGTGCGGAACGCCCCGCACGCCGCCATGTGGAACGCCGACCCGGACCGCTACGAAGAGGCCCTGCGCCGCTTCCTCACCCCTCTCTCCTGACCCCACCGGGCACCCGCCGCCCGAACGAACCGCATTCCGTTTGGGCTTTCGGCCCGTCAGCGGGAAGACTGCCCCCGTGACGTCTCGAAAGCCTGATGAGCAACTGGCGCGCAACTCCAGACTCCGACTCGTCCCTCCGCGGCCGCTGGCAACGGCCCGACGGGCGGTGACCACCCGGCGGACCCGCCCGGCGCCCCGTCCGCCGGAGGGCACCCCGCCCCGGGCGGAGCTGGCCCGTCAGGCCCGGCGTGTCCTCGCCGATGCCGTGCGCGTCGCCCGCTGGGCCGCCGTCGACCGCGGCCCCGTCACCGCACCGGTCCCGGCGTCCGCCCAGGAACGGGCCGCCGCCGCCCTCGAACTGACGCCGTCCCAGGTGCGCGCCGCCTGGGACCGCGCCCGCCTGGCCGGGCTCGTCGAACTCCACGGCGACACCGTGCGCCCGGGCTGGCGGCTGCGCGCCTGGGACCGCGACGACTCGGCCGCGCTGCGCGGCTGGGTCGCCCTCCTCGACGCCTGGTCGCTCGCCCACCCGGCACCGGCCGACGCCGAACCCGCCGCGGTCGCCGAGGTCGTGGAAGCCGTCCCCCAGGTGCTCTCCCTCCTCCAGCTCTCGGCCGGTCCCGTGCACGTACCGGCCCTGCTCGACCTGCTCCGGCAGCGGGTCGCCGAACTCCGCGAGGAGCGCTGCGAGGTGCCCTACGGCGGCGACCCGGCCACAGGCGCGACCGAGGCACCGCCGGCCCCCGCCGCACCCGCCCTCGCCCTGCAGGCCGTGGCCGGTGCCGAGGCCGGTGTCGACGCCGGTGCCGAGGTGCTGGCCCGGCTGCTCGACTGGGCCCTGGAGGGCCTGGCCGCCGTCGGCGCCCTCACCCTCGGCGACGGGCACGCGACCCTCACCCCGCTCGGCAACTGGGCGGTCTGGGTCAAGCTGGAGCAGATCTGCGTCGCCGCGCAGAGCCCCGCCGGCCACATGGAGCAGTCCGCCGAGGACATGCTGCGCGGCTGCGCCCGCCTCACCCCCGGCCCGGCCCGCGCCGAGTACCGCGCCTGGCTCGCCGCGCGCCCCGTGGGCAGCGCCGTCACCGAGCTGCTCACCGTCGCCCGCGGCGACGACGCCCTGCTGCGCGGCCTCGCGTTCGAGGCCCTGCGCGTGGTGGGCGCCGCCGCCGAGGCGGAGGTGCGGGCCGCGGCCGACGAGGTGGCGCTGCGCCCGTACGCCCTCCTCTGGCTCGCCGAGCACGAGGGCGCCGACCCCGACGACGCCCCCGACGCGCTCACCCGCGAGGAGGCCACCTGGCTCTGGGTCGACACCGCGGCGGCCGTCGCCGACCACGGTGAGAGCCAGCTGCTCGTCCGCCACCTCGAATCCGCCGTGCAGGGCACCGTCCCGGCGCTCCTGGAAGAGGTACGGACGGTGGGCCACCCCCGCACCGTCCAGGTCCTCGTCGCCCTGGCCGCCGCCCACCCGGACCCGGCGCTGGCCAAGGCGGTCCGCCGCGCCGCCTTCCAAGTGCACACCGGCGGGGCCTGACCGGACCGGCTACCCGCCCGCGCCGGGGGCATACGTCCCGAAGCCCCGGACGTTGCCCTCGGCGCACCGCCCGCTCGTGGTGGGCGTCCGGGTCGTCCACGACCACGGAGACGCCCACCGGGCCGGCTCAGGCCATGGTCTTGGCGAACACCCCCTCGCCGCCCTTCGCGCCGAGCATCACCGCGCCGTTGGATGTGACGTGGATCTCACTCGGACCTCGGTCTCCGGCACCCGCCACTGGCAACGCCTGGCCCACCGACCCCCGCCGCGCCGCCCGCCGTCCACCCTTTCGCCGACCACGCCGCGCGCAGAAAAGCAGTTGCATCCGCCCGTTAGACTGAGCCGTATGGCCATTCTCCCTGTGCATTAGACGGCGTCGAAGCCCCGCACTCTGCCGTCCTTCCGCCGTCCACACCGCCCTGGAGTCTGTCCGTGATCACCGCTTCCGGCATCGAGCTGCGCGCCGGCGCCCGCGTTCTCATCGAGTCCGCTTCCTTCCGTATCGCCAAGGGCGACCGCATCGGGCTCGTCGGCCGCAACGGCGCCGGCAAGACCACGCTCACCAAGTGCCTCGCGGGCGAGGGCATCCCCGCCGCCGGCACCATCACCCGCTCCGGCCAGGTCGGCTACCTGCCGCAGGACCCGCGCACCGGTGACCTCGACGTCCTGGCCCGCGACCGCATCCTGTCCGCCCGCGGGCTCGACGTCCTCCTGCGCAGGATGCGGCAGAACGAGGACCGCATCGCCAACGGCCAGGGCAGCACGCGCGAGAAGGCCCTCAAGCAGTACGAGCGCCAGGAGACCGAGTTCCTGACCAAGGGCGGGTACGCCGCCGAGGCCGAGGCGTCCACCATCGCCGCCGCGCTGGGCCTGCCCGACCGGGTGCTCGGCCAGCCGCTGCACACGCTCTCCGGTGGTCAGCGCCGCCGTATCGAGCTGGCCCGGATCCTGTTCTCGGACGCCGACACGCTGCTCCTGGACGAGCCGACCAACCACCTTGACGCGGACTCGATCACCTGGCTGCGCGACTACCTCAAGACGTACCGTGGCGGCTTCGTGGTCATCTCCCACGACGTCGACCTGGTCGAGACGGTCGTCAACAAGGTCTTCTACCTGGACGCCAACCGCTCCGTGATCGACATCTACAACATGGGCTGGAAGCTCTACCAGCGCCAGCGCGAGGACGACGAGAAGCGCCGCAAGCGCGAGCGGCAGAACGCCGAGAAGAAGGCCGCTGCCCTGAACGCCCAGGCCGACAAGATGCGCGCCAAGGCCACCAAGACCGTCGCCGCGCAGAACATGGCCCGGCGCGCCGAGAAGCTCCTCGCGGGTCTCGACGAGGTGCGCATGAGCGACAAGGTCGCCAAGCTGCGCTTCCCGGAGCCGGCGCCCTGCGGCAAGACGCCGCTGACCGCCGAGGGCCTGTCCAAGTCGTACGGGTCGCTGGAGATCTTCACGGACGTCGACCTGGCGATCGACAAGGGCTCCCGCGTCGTCATCCTCGGCCTCAACGGTGCCGGCAAGACGACGCTGCTGCGCCTGCTGGCCGGCGTGGAGAAGCCGGACACCGGCAGCGTGACCCCGGGCCACGGCCTCAAGCTCGGCTACTACGCCCAGGAGCACGAGACGCTCGACCCGGACCGCACGGTCCTGGAGAACATGCGGTCCGCCGCGCCCGACCTCGACCTGGTCGAGGTCCGCAAGGTGCTGGGCTCCTTCCTCTTCTCCGGCGACGACGTCGACAAGCCGGCCGGTGTGCTCTCCGGTGGGGAGAAGACCCGCCTGGCCCTGGCCACCCTGGTCGTCTCCTCGGCGAACGTGCTGCTGCTCGACGAGCCGACGAACAACCTCGACCCGGCCAGCCGCGAGGAGATCCTGGGCGCGCTGCGCACCTACAAGGGCGCGGTCGTCCTGGTCACCCACGACGAGGGCGCCGTCGACGCGCTCCAGCCGGAGCGGATCATCCTGCTGCCGGACGGTGTCGAGGACCTGTGGGGCGCGGACTACGCGGATCTCGTCGCGCTCGCCTGATCATCTCCGTATGGATCATTCGGCTTAGTGGTGATCCTTCATCTGAGTGAGCGCTTCTCATATCGCGGCGTGGCACTCGGCGGAATTTCCGGCACCGGGGCCGCGCCGGGCCCTTCCGGTTCGGGCGGCGCTGACCTGGTACTTCGCGGACGGGCCGGCGTCACGTCCGGGATTTCGGCCGGGCCGCGGCCCGCGCGGCGCCGAAACCTTGTGGCACGGACCTTGTCGAATGGCTGGCCATGAGGCCCCCGAGGGGTGATCATGAGAAGTCCAGAGCGCACTTCCCATGAGGAGGCACGGGTGGCCGAGACTCTGAAGAAGGGCAGCCGGGTGACCGGCGCCGCGCGCGAAAAGCTCGCGGCAGACCTGAAGAAGAAGTACGACGCCGGTGTGAGCATCCGGGCGCTGGCCGAGGAGACGGGCCGGTCCTACGGATTCGTCCACCGGATGCTCACCGAGTCCGGAGTCGTGTTGCGTGGACGCGGCGGAGCAACGCGAGGCAAGAAGGCCACTTCGGTCTGACGCCTGAGCGCGGCTCGTCCGGCCCGCTGGTTCCGACAGGGACCACCCGGTCGATCCCGTGGTCGACCGGGTGGTTACTGTGCAGTAATTTGTCAGGCGGCTGACTGGTCAGCCGTCCGACACAGCTGCCTGCACCGGATCCGGAGGCGCCGCATGACCTCGCTCGAACCCGATCTCGTAGTCCTCGACAAGGACGGTGTGCGACTCACCGTCGAGGATGCCGTCGCCACGGTGACGCTCACCAATCCGGCGAAGCGCAACGCGCAGTCGCCCGCTCTGTGGCGGGCGCTGACGGAGGCCGGACGGGCGCTGCCCGGCAGCGTGCGGGTGGTCGTGCTCCGTGGTGAGGGCAAGTCCTTCTCCGCCGGACTCGACCGGCAGGCCTTCACGCCCGAGGGCTTCGACGGCGAGCCGTCGTTCCTCGACATGGCGCGCGGCTCCGACGCGGACCTCGACGCCGTCATCGCCGAGTACCAGGAGGCGTTCACCTGGTGGCGCCGCAACGACCTCGTGTCGATCGCTGCCGTCCAGGGGCACGCCATCGGGGCCGGCTTCCAGCTCGCCCTCGCCTGCGACCTGCGGGTCGTCGCGCAGGACGTGCAGTTCGCCATGCGCGAGACCAGCCTGGGCCTCGTCCCCGACCTGACCGGTACGCAGCCCCTCGTCGCGGCCGTCGGCTACGCCCGTGCGCTGGAGATCTGCGCGACGGGCCGGTTCGTGCACGCCGAGGAGGCCGAGCGCATCGGCCTGGCCAATCTGGTCGTCCCCGGCGACGAGCTGGACGGCGCCGTACGCGATCTCGCCGCCGCGCTGCTGGCCGCACCGCGCGACGCCGTCGTGGAGACCAAGGCGCTGCTGCGCGGTGCCCTCGACCGTACGTACGAGGAGCAGCGCGTCGCCGAGCGGGCCGCGCAGGCACGCCGGCTGCGCGATCTCGCCGGCCTCGCGGACTGACCGCGACCCACCGCACTGTGCGCCCCCGGGGCCCCGGCACGCTCGCCGGAGCCCCGGGGGCGTTCGTGCGTGCCCGCACTTAGGGTGGGCAGCGGAGTCCAAACCCCTACAGAAGGGATGGAACCGCCATGACGGACACGGCAGGGCCGGTGACACCCGGACCCGGAGGCGACCCGGAGACCCGGGGCCGTACGACCATCGCGGACGGGGTGGTGGAGAAGATCGCCGCCCTCGCGGCCCGCGATGTCCTCGGTGTCCATGCCCTCGGCAGCGGTTCCGCCCGGCTCGGCGCCGTCCGCGACCGGGTCCCCGGCAGCCGGCCCAGCATCAGCCGTGGTGTGAAGGCCGAGGTGGGGGAGGTGCAGACGGCCATCGACATGGAGATCGTCATCGACTACGGCGTCTCCATCGCCGACGTGGCCCGCGCCGTGCGCCTGAACGTCGTCTCCGCCGTGGAACGCATGACCGGCCTGGAGGTCGTCGAGGTCAACATCGCCGTCACCGATGTGAAGCTGCCCGAGGACCAGGACGAGGACGAGGAACCGGAGCCACGGCTCCGGTAGCCGCGGGCCGGGGAGAGGAGCGCGACGATGAACATGGCGCCGGTCGGCCTCCTGGCCGGGATGGCCCTCGGCTTCGCCGGGTACTTCGGTGGCTTCGCGGCGTTCTTGCTGGTCGCGGCCCTGGGAGCGATCGGGTTCGTGGTCGGCAGGTTCGCCGACGGCGACCTGGAACCCGGCGATCTGCTGCGCGGGCGCAGCCGCGACGACCGGCGGCGGTGACGGGCGATGACGTCCGCGGACCGCATCGACCCGGCCGAGCGCGGGGCGACGACCATCGCCGACCGCGTCCTTGCCAAGATCGCCTCCCGGGCCGCCCGCGAGGCGCTGCCCCACGCGCCTGAGGCCGCCCGGCCGCCCGACGCCACCGTCGTCGTGCACCACGACAGCGCCCGCTTCCAGATCACCCTCGAACTGGGCTACCCCTCCGACATCGGCGGCCAGTGCGCGGCCGTCCGCCGCCGGGTCGCCCACCGCGTCAAGGAGCTCGCCGACCTCGACGTACCGGAGGTCGCCGTCCACGTCGAGCGGCTGCACCCCACGTATGTGGCCCACGAACCGTCCCGGGGGAGGGTCCGGTGACCACGCCCGATGACGCGCCCGAGGAGGCCGCCCCGCCCGTCGGCCACCCCGCGCGGGAGCACCGTTTCCGGGCGGACCGCCGGGTCCCCGCCGCGCTGGTCGCGCTCGCTGTGGCGGCCGCGGCGGGCCTGCTCCTGTACGACATCGCCTCGGTACGGGCGGGCCGCCCCGCCATGCGCTGGCGGCGGGTCCTCGCCGACGAACTCGCGACCCGGCCGCTCGACGACCCGTGGATGTCGGCCGGCGCCGGGGTCGCGGCGGCGCTCGGCGTGTGGCTGCTGGTCCTGGCGGTCACGCCCGGGCTGCGCGGCCTGCTGCCGATGCGGCACGGGGCGGCGCCCGTCCGCGCCGCCCTCGCCCGCGACGCCGTGGCGCTCGTTCTGCGGGACCGTGCCCTCGACGTGCCGGGGGTGCGGTCGGTGCGGGTCCGGGCCGGGCGGTCCAGGGCCGCCGTACGGGCCGTGTCGCACTTCCGGGACCTCGACGACGTACGGGACGACCTGGAGGCCGCGCTGCGGGGCGGGATCCAGGACCTGGGCCTGGCCCGGCCGCCGGCCCTGTCCGTGCGGGTCACCCGGCCCGGCCGGAAGGGGTGAGCACCGTGCTGCGGGGCGTCAACCGGATCCTCATCGGCCTGACCGGGCTGCTGCTCGTCGGCGTGGGCGGCAGCGTGCTCGTCGCCGGGCTGTGGACCGACCCGGACGCCGTGCTGCTGGCCGACTCGACGCGCGAGCGGTGGCGCGACCAGGGCTGGTGGTGGCCCGTCGTACTGGGCGCGCTCACCGTCCTGCTGCTCCTCGCCCTCGCCTGGCTGGCGGCCCAGCTGCGGCGCCCCCGCCAGGCCGAGGTGCTGATCGACACCTACGACGGGGACGGCGCCACCCTGCGCGGCCGGGCCCTGGAGGCCGCCGTGGAGGCCGGGACGCGGACCCTGGAGGGGGTCGCCCGCGCCCATGTGCGGGTGACGGGCAGCCGCACCGCCCCGACCCTGCGGCTCGACCTGCTGCTGGAGCCCCAGGCCTCGCCGCAGGAGACGCTGGCCGGGCTCGTCGACGGGCCCCTCGCACATGCCCGCGAGTCCACCGGCCTGCCCGAACTGCCCGCCGAGGTCCGGCTGCGGGCGACCGGACACGGCCCCCGCCGCGTGCTCTGACGGGAGGACCCGCCGGGGACCTCGGGGCAGGCGGTCAGAAGCCGTGTCGCGCGCCGCCGTCGACGGGCAGCATCACACCCGTCAGGTACGACGCGGCCGGCGACAGCAGGAACGCCGCCGTCGCCCCGAACTCCTCCGGCGTGCCGTACCGGCGCAGCGGGATCCGTGCCTCGTTCGCCGCCCGCGCCGCCGCCGCGTCGCCCGACAGGGCGTCCAGCTCGCGCACCCGGTCCGTGTCGATCCGGGCCGGCAGCAGGCCCACCACGCGGATGCCGCGCGGGCCCAGCTCGTCGGCCAGGGACTTGGCGAACCCGGCGAGCCCGGGGCGCAGGCCGTTGGAGATGGTCAGGCCCGGGATCGGCTCGTGCACCGAGCCGGACAGCACGAAGCCGATGACGCCGCCCTCGGTCAGCGTGGCCGCCGCGGCCCGCGCCAGCCGTACGGCGCCGAGGAACACCGACTCGAAGGCCGCCCGCCACTGCTCGTCCGTGTTGTCCGCCACATAGCCCGGCGCCGGCCCGCCCACGCTGATCAGCACGCCGTCGAGGCGGCCGAAGCGGGACCGGGCCTCGCCGATCAGCCGGTCGGGCGCCGCCGGGTCGGCGTTGTCCACCGCCACGCCCACCGCGCCCGGTCCCAGTGCCTCGGCGGCCTCGGCGACGGCCTTCTCGTCACGCGACGAGACGACGACCTTCGCGCCGTCCGCCACCAGGGCCCGGGCCGACGCGTGGCCCAGCCCGCGCGAGCCACCCGTGACGACGTACACACGGTCCTTCAGTCCAAGATCCATGGGCCTATCCTGCCGGGTGCTCCCGCGCCAGCGCGAGGGCGGTGCCCACCAGCCCGACGTGGCTGAACGCCTGGGGGAAGTTGCCCAGCTGCCGCCGCGACGCCGGGTCGTACTCCTCCGCCAGCAGGCCCACGTCGTTGCGCAGCCCCACCAGCCGGGCGAACAGCTCCCGCGCCTCCTCCACGCGCCCGGTCATGCGCAGGGCGTCCGCCATCCAGAACGAGCAGACCAGAAACGTTCCCTCGCCGCCCGGCAGCCCGTCGACCGCGATGCCGTCCGTGCTGTAGCGGCGGATCAGCCCGTCGTGGCCCAGCTCCGCCCGTACGGCGTCCACCGTGCCGACCACTCTTGGATCGTCCGCCGGCAGGAAGCCCACGCGGGGGATCAGCAGCGTCGCCGCGTCCAGCTCCGCCGAGCCGTACGACTGTGTGAACGTGTTCCGCACCGGGTCGTACCCCCGCTCGCACACCTCCCGGTGCACCTCGTCGCGCATCGCCCGCCACCGCGAGACGTCACCCGGCAGTGAAGGGTTCGCCTCCAGGGTGCGCACCGCGCGGTCGGCGGCCACCCACGCCATGACCTTCGAGTGGACGAAGTGCCGGCGCGGCCCGCGCACCTCCCACAGCCCCTCGTCCGGCTGGCGCCAGGTCGACTCCAGGAACCCCAGCAGGCTCAGCTGCAGGGCCCAGGCGTGCGGCTGCCCGGCCAGGCCCGTCCGCCGCGCCAGGAACAGCGTGTCCATGACCTCGCCGTACACGTCCAGCTGCAACTGCTCGACGGCCGCGTTGCCGATCCGGACGGGCGTCGCTCCGCCGTAGCCGCGCAGCCAGGGCACCTCGGTCTCGGGCAGCCGCCGCTCGCCGGCCAGGCCGTACATGATCTGGAGGTCCGCCGGGTCGCCCGCCACCGCGCGCAGCAGCCAGTCGCGCCAGGCGGCGGCCTCGTCCACGTAACCCGCCGAGAGCAGCGCCCCGAGCGTCAGCGTCGAGTCGCGCAGCCAGCAGAAGCGGTAGTCCCAGTTGCGCACCCCGCCCATCTCCTCCGGCAGGGACGTGGTCGGGGCCGCGACGATCCCGCCCGTCGGCGCGTACGTGAGCGCCTTCAGCGTGATCAGGGACCGCATCACCGCCTCCCGGTACGGCCCCTCGTACGTGCACCGCGCCGCCCAGGTCTTCCAGTCCTCCATGGTGTGCGCCAGCGCCTCGTGCGGGTCCACCAGGTGCGGGCGCGGCTCGTGCGAGGGGTGCCAGGTGAGGACGAACGCCACCTTCTCGCCCGCCCCGACGGTGAACGAGGAGCAGGTGCTGTACTGCTGACCCCACGTCTTGACCTGCGGTTCGCTGCGCAGCCACACGGAGTCGGGGCCGGCGATCGCCACCCGGTGGCCGTCGGCCCGCCGCATCCACGGCACGATCGACCCGTAGTCGAAGCGCAGCCGCAGCACGGCCGACATCTCGACCCGCCCGCTGACGCCCTCCACGATCCGCATCACGTCGGGGCAGCGGTCGCGGTGCGGCATGAAGTCGACGACCCGCACCGTGCCCGTACGGGTCTCCCACACGGACTCCAGGACCAGGGACTCACCCAGATAGCCGCGCCGTGTGCAGGCGCGTGCGCCCATGGGGGCGATCCGCCAGTGGCCGTTGTTCTCGTCGCCCAGCAGGCGGGCGAAACAGGCCCCCGAATCGAAGCGCGGCAGGCACAGCCAGTCGATCGAACCGTCCCTGCCCACCAGGGCGGCGGTCTGCAGATCGCCGATGAGGGCATAGTCCTCGATACGTTGGGTCACGCTTGGGCGTGTTCCCGGAGCGAAGAAAAGCCAATCAGACAGGCGGGCCTGCGGTCAGCCCCTGCCGGGTGCCGCTGCCGCCGTGGTGGTCGGCGCGGTGGGCTCCTCCGCGGACGGCGCGCCGGACCCGGCTGCGGACTCCGCGGCGCGCGCCGCCTCGCGGTCGCGCTTCTCGCGGCGCACCAGGACCACCCAGCCGATCGGCACACCCGCCGCGAACAGCCACCACTGGACGGCGTACGCCATGTGCGCGCCGATCGAGTCGTGGTCGGGCTCGGCGATGGGCTCGGGGGAGCCGCCGGACGGAGCGGGCTCCGTCAGCTCCAGGTAGCCGCCGAGCACGGGGCGCCCGATGAGCTTGGCCTGCTGCTCGCTGTTGATGAGCATCACCTGGCGGGGCGGCAGGCCCCGCAGGTCCTTGATGCCGCTGCTGCCGGTCGTCTCGTCGGCGAGCAGCCGGCCCGTGACGGTGACCCGCCCCTTCGGCGCGGGCGGCACCTCGGGGTAGTCCTTCTGGTTGGAGGCGGCCGGGACCCAGCCGCGGTTGACGAGGACGACCCGCCCGTCGGTGAGCACCAGCGGCGTGAGCACGTGCATGCCGACACGGTCCTCCGCGTTGGTGCGGCGGCGGACGACCACCTCGTGCCCGCTGTCGAACGTGCCGGTGGCGGTGACGCGGCGCCAGAACTCGGCGCGCGGGACGGTGTGCCCGGGGGACGTCAGGTCGGTCACGGGGACCGGGGCGGCCCGCAGGTTGTCCGCGATCAGCGTGTTCTGCTCGACGCGGCGCTCGTGCCGGTGGAACTGCCAGAACCCCAGCTGGACCATCGCGGGGACGAGTGCGAGCGCGACGAGGGTGAGGACGACCCACTGCCGGGACAACAGGAAGCGGTACACCCCAAGACCGTACCTCCGGCCCCCGGCCGCGCCGAGGGCGGGGTGTCCGTTTCACACCTTGTCGACGATGCCCGCCTTCCCCTCCGCGCGGGCGCAGTGCGCCCCGCAGTACCAGTGGCCGTCCGCCTCCACGCCCTGTCCGATGATCTGGACCCGGCAGTGTTCGCAGATGGGCGCCATGCGGTGGATGGCGCAGGAGAAGCAGTCGAAGACGTGCACCGCGCCCTGCGCGTGCACCTCGAAGGACATGCCGTAGTCGTTTCCGCAGACCTCACAACGTGCCATGCGCCACAGGGTGGGGTGCGGGGCGGTCCGGAGCGGCGGCGGCGCGCCCGGCCGTCACCCGTTCGATCGCCCGTCCGGTGCGTCGGCCGCCGCCACGTCCCGAAGGAGCTGGGTGAACGCCGCCTCGTCCAGGATCGGTGTGCCGAACGACCTGGCCTTGACGACCTTCGACGTGCCCGAGTCCGGGTCGTTGGTCACCAGCAGGCTCGTCAGCCGCGAGACGCCGCTCGCCACGTGGAGGCCCGCCTCGACGGCACGGTCCTCCAGCAGCTCGCGCTCGATGGAGGTGTCACCCGAAAAAGCCACTCGCATGCCCTGTTTGAGCGGTTTGCCCGATTCGTAGCGTCCGGGATTCGGGTACGGGCAGGCGGGCCGCTTCCGCGACGGGCGCCAGCCGGCCTGCCGGTAGGAGGCCTGACGGCCGATCCACGGCGACCCGCCCGACGACGCCCCCGAGGCCGACCACTCGGTCAGCGGCCGGCACTCCAGCAGCGGCAGCCGCATCCCGCGCTCGGCGGCCGCGTGCAGACTCGGCCGGAACGCCTCCGCCAGCACCCGGGCGTCGTCCAGGGCGTGGTGCGCCCGCTGCTGCACCACGCCGAAGTGCGTGGCCAGCGACTCCAGCTTCCAGTTGGGCAGCGGCAGGTCCAGCGCCCGCGCCAGGGCGATGGTGCACAGCCGCTGGCGCACCGGCGCCGTACGGTCCGCGCGGGCGTACTCGCGGGCGATCATCGACCAGTCGAAGTACGCGTTGTGCGCGACGAGGACGCGCCCTTCGAGCCGCTCCGACAGCTCGGCCGTCACCTCGGGGAACAGCGGGGCGTCCGCCAGCATCTCGCTCGTCAGCCCGTGGATGGAGACGGGGCCCGGGTCACGCTGCGGGTTGACCAGCGTGTACCAGTGGTCCTCGACTTCGCCCTGGGCGTCGAGCCGGTAGACCGCGGCGGACACTATCCGGTCGTCCCGGTCGAGTCCGGTGGTCTCCACGTCGACGACCGCGTACCCCTGCGGGTAGGCGGTCGGCCACGCTGCTGCTGTCGTACGGTCGTCGAGCATGGTCACTGAGAATAGAGGCCGCCACTGACAGCGCCGGAGCCGGGCGCCCCGACGCCATGGGCGGGTTGACGCCATTCGTCCCTGCGGCCCCACGGCCCACGGCAGTTGACGACCCGGCCGAGCAGCGTCACCAGATCCCCCCGCGAGCCGCGAGCCGCGAGCCGCGAGTCCGGGGAACACGCGTGTGCGGCCGCCGCGGATCGATCAGCGTGCCGTTGGCCGCCCGTCCGCGGGCCGGGTGAGACCTTGGGCGTCGTGATGGAACCGACACCGCCCGAGGCCCACGACGGAGCGCTCGGTACCCGGCTGAACTGGCTCCGCGCCGCCGTGCTCGGCGCGAACGACGGCATCGTGTCCACGGCCGGCCTCGTCGTCGGCGTCGCCGGTGCCACCACCGACCGCTCGACGCTGCTGACCGCCGGTCTCGCCGGACTGCTGGCCGGGTCCATGTCGATGGCGGTCGGCGAGTACGTCTCCGTCTCCACCCAGCGCGACTCGGAGAAGGCCGCGCTCGCCGTGGAGCGGCGGGAGCTGCGCGAGCAGCCGGAGGCCGAACTCGACGAGCTGACCGACCTGCTGTCGGCCCGCGGCCTGAGCCGGGACGTGGCCCGCGAGGCCGCCGAGCAGCTGACCCGGCGCGATGCCCTGCGGGCCCACGCGCGCGTGGAGCTGGGCATCGACCCGGACGCCCTGACCAACCCCTGGCACGCGGCGGCCGCCAGCTTCCTCGCGTTCACCGTCGGCGCCCTGCTGCCCCTGCTGGCGATGGTCCTGCCCCCGGCCTCCGCCCGTGTGTGGGTCACCGTCCTGTCGGTCCTGGCCGCACTGACCCTCACCGGCTGGTCGAGCGCCCGCCTCGGCGCCGCCCCGGCGGTCCCCGCGGTGGTGCGGGTCGTGGGCGGGGGAGCGGTGGCGATGGCGGTGACGTACGCGGCGGGCAACCTGCTCGGGGCGGTGGGGATCTGAGCGCCCCGCCGGGCCGGGGGCACCGCGGAACCGGCTCCCCCGCTCAAGGGGAGGTCGCCAAGAACGCTTGGGGGAAGTCGCCAAAAGCCGCTGACAAGTCGTCTCGCATACTTGTCGGTAACAACATCTAGCCGCGGCCCGATCCCCGGCCCTACCGTGCTCGCATGCCGAACCTGCCCGATGTCGTGCTGTGGTCGATACCCGCCTTCGTGCTGCTCACCGTCCTGGAGATGGTGAGCTACCGGCTCCATCCCGACGAGGACGCCGCCGGGTACGCAGCGAAGGACGCCGCCACCAGCATCTCCATGGGGCTCGGCAGTCTCGTCTTCGACCTCCTGTGGAAGATCCCCATCCTCGCGGTCTACACGGCCGTGTACGAGCTGACGCCCGCGCGCGTCCCCGTCCTGTGGTGGACGGTCCTGCTGATGCTGCTCGCGCAGGACTTCTTCTACTACTGGTCCCACCGCGGCCACCACGTCATCCGGATCCTGTGGGCCTGCCACGTCGTCCACCACTCCAGCCGGAAGTTCAACCTCACGACCGCGCTGCGCCAGCCCTGGACGACCTGGACCGTGTGGCCGTTCTACCTGCCGCTCATCGCCTGCGGCGTGCACCCGGCGGCGCTCGCCTTCTGCTCGTCGGCGAACCTCGTCTACCAGTTCTGGGTGCACACGGAACGCATCGGCAAGCTGCCGCGCCCCTTCGAGTTCGTCCTCAACACGCCCTCGCACCACCGCGTGCACCACGCCTCCCAGGGCGGCTACCTGGACCGCAACTTCGGCGGGATCCTCATCGTCTGGGACCGGATGTTCGGCACGTTCGTCGCCGAGACCGAGCGGCCCGTCTACGGGCTCACCAAGAACATCGACACCTACAACCCGCTGCGCGTCGCCACGCACGAGTACGTGGCCATCGCCCGCGACCTGCGGGCCGCCCGCTCCTGGCGGGAGCGTGCCGGCCGGGTCTTCCGCGGGCCCGGCTGGCAGCCGCAGCCCAGCAAGGCCGCCGCGGCGCCGGAGCGCGTCGCGTGAGCGGCACGGACACCAGGGGGCGCGAGCGGCTCGCCCGGTTCCTGCTGGCGGCCTTCGCCGTGGCCCTCGCCGCCGACCTCGCCGCCCTGCTGGCCGGCGTGCGCGCCGGGCACGTGGTCGCCAAGCCGCTGCTGATGCCGCTGCTCGCGGCGTACGCCGGGGTGCGCGGCGCCCCGCGGCCGCTGGTCGTCGCGCTGCTGTTCGGCTGGGGCGGGGACGTGTTCCTGCTGTCCGGCGCCGAGTGGGCGTTCCTCGTCGGCATGGGCTCCTTCGCCGCCGGGCACGTCTGCTACCTCGTCCTGTTCGGGCGGGCCCGTACGTCGCCGCTCCTCGGCATCGCCTACGGCGCCGCCCTCGTGACCGTCGTCGCCCTGCTGTGGCCGGACCTGCCCGCGGACCTGCGGGTCCCGGTCGCCGGGTACTCCCTGCTGCTCACCGCCATGGCGTACCGGGCGAGCGGGCTCGGCCTCGCCGCCGGGGCCGGGGGCGCGCTGTTCCTGCTCTCCGACACCCTCATTGCCACCGGCGTCGCCGCCTGGCCGCAGCCGCCCGTCCCCGACTTCTGGATCATGCTGACGTACGGCGCCGCCCAGTACCTGCTGGCCTCCGGCGCCCTGGCCCGGCCGGCCGGCGCGGCCGCCGCGTACCGTGGAGCGGTCGTGTCCACCTGAACAGAGGTAAGCGGGGGATCGTCCGCCATGCGCGCCACCACCATCCACGCACCCTTCGACATACGGATCGAGGAGGTGCCCGACCCGGTCGTCCAGCACCCCACCGACGTCGTCCTGCGCGTCCTGCGGGCCTGTGTCTGCGGCAGCGACCTGTGGGCCTACCGCGGCGAGTCGGAGCGCCGGCCGGGTCAGAGGATCGGGCACGAGTTCCTGGGCGTCGTCGAGGAGGTGGGCGCCGGTGTGACCGGCTTCGCCCCCGGCGACCTGGCCGTGGCGCCGTTCGTCTGGTCCGACGGCACCTGCGACTACTGCGCCGAGGGCCTGACCACGTCCTGCCCGCAGGGCGGCTTCTGGGGCACGCCCGGCTCCGACGGCGGACAGGGCGAGGCGGTCCGCGTGCCCTTCGCCGACGGCACCCTCGTCAAGCTGCCCGCCGACGCGGCCGGCGACGACCGGCTGCTCACCGCGCTGCTCGCGCTCTCCGACGTCCTGGGCACCGGACACCACGCGGCCGTCGGGGCCGGCGTGACCGCGGGCTCCATCGTCGCCGTCGTCGGGGACGGCGCCGTCGGCCTGTGCGGCGTGCTGGCCGCCAAGCGGCTCGGCGCGGAGCGGATCATCGCCCTGGGCCGCCACCCGGCACGTACCGACATCGCCCGCGCCTTCGGCGCCACCGACGTCGTCGCCGAGCGCGGCGAGGCCGCCGTGGCCGCCGTGCACGAGTTGACCAAGGGGCAGGGCGCGCACGCCGTGATCGAGGCGGTCGGCACCGAACAGTCCATGCGCACCGCCGTGTCCGTCGTCCGCGACGGCGGCTCCATCGGCTACGTCGGGGTGCCCCACGGCAGCGGCGGCGGCCTCGACCTCGGCGTCATGTTCGACCGGAACATCGCCCTGCGCGGCGGCGTCGCCCCCGTCCGCACCTACATCCCGCAGCTGCTCCCGGACGTCCTGGACGGCACGCTCGACCCGTCGCCCGTCTTCGACCTCGCCGTCGGCCTCGACGGCGTGCCCGACGGCTACCGGGCCATGGACGAGCGCACCGCCCTGAAGGTCCTCGTCAAGCCGTGACCCACCGCGGGGTGTCCGCCCCCCAACGGCCCGCCGGCCCCGCCCAGTCCACCGGGCCGCCCGCGAAGCCGACGGGGGAGCGGGCGTACCGCACCCGCCCCACCGGCCCGTCCCGCTCCACCAGCCACGGCGCGGGGGAGTACGCCTCGCCGCCCTCGGGGCCCGTGCCGCCGTCGGCCGGCCCGTGGACCAGCCAGTGCGCGGTCTGCGTCAGCGACAGCCGCGCGACCCGGCCGGCGCCGTCCCTCTGGCGCTCCGTCAGCCCGCGCAGCACCGCCGCGGCCAGCAGGTAGCCGGTGCCGTGGTCGAGGGCCTGGGCGGGCAGCGCGCCCGGCTCGCCGCCGTCGCCCTCCAGGAGCGCGATGCCCGTCGCCGCCTGCACCAGGCTGTCGAAGCCGCGCCGCCCGCCCCAGGGGCCGTAGCGCCCCCACGCCGACAGCTGGGCCACCACGAGCCCCGGCCGCCGCGCGGCCAGTGCCTCCGGGGAGAGCCCGAACCGGTCGAGCGCGCCCGGCCGGTAGCCGGTCACCACGACGTCGGCGCCCGCCAGCAGCTCCTCGAACACCCGGTGGTCGGCGGCCCGTCCGAGGTCCAGGAGCGCCGACCGCTTGCCCAGGCCCGTGTCGTTGTGGATGTCCTGGCCCTCCGGCAGCTGCGGCGCGTCGATCCGCAGCACGTCCGCGCCCAGCAGCGCCAGCGTCCGCGTGGCGACCGGCCCGGCGAGCACCCGGGTCAGATCCAGCACCCGCACCCCGGCACACGGCAGCCCGGGCGACACCGCGCCCCGCACGCCCGCAGCCCTCGCCCCCGCGTCCCCCACCCGCTCCAGCGTCAGCAGCGGCCTGCCCGCCACCAGCGCGCCCTGCTCGTGCGCCGCCCACTCCCCGGCGTCCCGCACCGCGACGGCCAGGCCGCCCGCCGCGTACACCGCCTCCTCCACGTCCGCGGCCCGGCGTTCCGCGAGCGCGTCGGCGACCTCGGCCGGGCCGGCGTCCGGGCGGAGGGAGAGCGCGGCCAGCAGCCGTTCGCGGTGGTGCGGGTAGTTGGCGTGCGTCCGCACCCAGCCGTCGGCGGCCCGCCAGAACCGGGACAGCGGCGCGAAGCTCTCGGCCACGTGCCCGTCCAGCCGGACCAGCCGCTCACTGTGGAACGCCGCCGTGACGGCCCCGTCGTCGACCCGTACGGAGGGCACGGCCGCCCCGGTCCGCACGGTGGCCAGTTCGGCGGCCGCCAGCGAGCAGACGGCGACGGTCGCCCGAGCCAGGTCCATGACGGGCAGCCGGGCCGGCAGACCGCCCGGCCCGCCCTCGTACCGCACCCGCTCACACCACACCGGGTCGGCACCCAGTGCCGCCCAAGCCGTTTCAGTAGCGCCTCTCATCCCCCCATCCTGGCACTGAGTGCCAAGATGGGGAACGGTAAAGGCCCGGGCGCACCAGCGTGCGCCCGGGCCCCCTCCCCAGTCGGCTCAGGAACGGCCGGTCACCAGCGGACAGCGTCCAGCGCGTCGACCAGTCCGGTGCCGTAGAAGCCGTTCTTGCCCCTGCCGCCCTCGCACTCGGCGTCGACCTTGCCGTCGCCGTTGATGTCGTACGGGTTGGTGCAGGACGTGTCGTCGGCCTGCGCGTACAGCATCGCCTTCACCATGGCGGGCGTGGCGTACGGGTGCTTCGACTTGATGAGCGCCACGACACCCGCGACGTGCGGGGACGCCATCGACGTGCCGGCCTTGTAGTTGTAGCCGCCCTTGACGGTGGTCGACAGGATGCGGCCGTTCGTCGCGGGCGCCTGCGGCGTCTGGTACTCGGTGCGGTCACCGCCCGGGGCGGCGATGTCCACGACGCCGAGACCGTAGTTGGAGAACGACGCCTTCAGGTTCTTGGCGCCGGTCGCCGACACGGTGACGACGCCGGGCAGCATCGTCGGGATGTCCGGGCAGACGCTCGGGTCGACGACCCGGTCGACCGTCTCGGAGTCGTTCGGGCTGGTGGTGTCGGTCACCGAGTCGGAGGCCAGGTCCGTGGCGGAGTTGCCGGCGGCGGCGACATTGACCGCGCCCTTGCGCTCGGCGTACCGCGTGGCCCGCTGCAGCGACTCGACCAGGGCGCCCTGGTCCGGGTCGTTCGTGCAGTTGTACAGCCACGGGTCCACGTAGTAGCTGTTGTTGGTGACCTCGACGCCGTGGTCGGCCGCCCACATGAAGCCGCAGACGACGGCCTCCGTGTAGAAGAAGCCGTCCGGGTTCGACACCTTGATGCCGGAGACCTTCACGCCCGGCGCGACACCGGTCACGCCGATGCCGTTCTTCGCCGCGGCGATGGTGCCCGCGACATGGGTGCCGTGGTCGCTCTCGCCGGCCGCGGGGCGCCAGGAGCCCTCGGTGGTGTCCGCCTTGCCCGACACGCAGTTCGCCGACGCGGCGCGGTCGAAGTTGGGCGCCAGGTCCGGGTGGGTGTCGTCGACGCCCGTGTCGATGACCGCGACGGTCACCTTGCTGCTGCCGATGCTCCTCTCGTGCGCCTTGTCGGCCTTGATGGCCGGCAGGCTCCACTGCAGGGGCTCCAGCGGGTCCTGGTCCGCGTCGGCCTCGGCCGCGGCGGCCTTCGCCTCCTGCGCGGTGAGCGGCTGCGCGGCCTCGTCGACGGCCGTCGTCGCGACCGGTGCCAGCGGCGCGGTGCGCGTCGCACCGGCGGAGTGCACGCCGTCGACCGCGCGGATCGCCCGCGCGAAGCCCGGGTTCGCCGAGTGGACGACGATGACGCCGATCCGGTCGTACGACGCGACGACCGTGCCACCGGCCTCGGCTATCGCGGCCTTGACGCGCGCCGCGGTACGACTGCCGCCGTCGATGTTGACGACGTACGACAGGTTCGGGCCGTTGGTGGCGGCGGGGGCGGACACCTCGTCCGCCGGGGCCGCCGTGGCCGCGCCGGCCGGCAGGAAGCCGAGCGAGGCCGTGAGCGCCAGGCCGACGGGCAGTGCGAGTGCACGCCCGCGCCTGGAACGCAGATGAGCCATGGGTTCTCCACATCATCCGTGACGTCCGCCCGCGAGGAACTGCTGGGCGGGTACATGACGAGCGAAGCTATCGCCGATCATCCATGCGCAGCAATGAGTTCACGCAGAAAGAAGAAGCGAGGTGAACCGCTGCGCCGCGCCCTCCGTGACGTTGTCAGGGGAGGGAGCGCCAGGCGGCCTCCCGGCACCGTCAGGTGACCCCGCCCCCCTGCCCACAGCACCCGTGTCGCGAGGAGTTTCCGTGGCTACCGAAGCACCGCCGCCCCGAGGTGGCGCGGCCACCGGCCCCGTCCAGCCCACGACCGAGTCGTTCGTCGAGGTACAGCGGAGTGCGGAGTTCGGCGAACTGCGCCGTACGTACCGTTCCTTCGCCTTTCCGCTGACGATCGCCTTCATCGCCTGGTACCTGCTCTACGTCCTGCTGTCCAACTACGCGGGCGGCCTCATGGGCACCAGGCTCTTCGGCAACATCAACGTGGCGCTCGTCCTCGGGCTGGCCCAGTTCCTGACCACCTTCCTCATCGCCTGGTTCTACTCGCGGCACGCGGCCGAGAAGCTCGACCCGAAGGCGGAGGCGATCAAGTCCCGTATGGAGGCCGACGCATGAGCGCCACCCCCGTCCTGCTCGCCGCCGGAAGCGCGAGCGAGCACCGGCCGCTGATCATCACACTGTTCGCGTGCTTCGTCGTGGCGACCCTCTTCATCACCGTCTGGGCCGGCCGCCAGACCAAGAGCGCCGCCGACTTCTACGCGGGCGGCCGCCAGTTCACCGGCTTCCAGAACGGCCTCGCCATCTCCGGCGACTACATGTCCGCCGCGTCGTTCCTCGGTATCGCCGGCGCCATCGCCCTCTTCGGGTACGACGGCTTCCTGTACTCCATCGGCTTCCTCGTCGCCTGGCTGGTCGCCCTGCTCCTGGTCGCCGAGCCGCTGCGCAACTCCGGTCGCTTCACCATGGGCGACGTCCTCGCCTACCGGATGCGCCAGCGCCCGGTCCGCACCGCCGCCGGCACCTCCACCATCGTCGTGTCGATCTTCTACCTGCTGGCGCAGATGGCGGGCGCGGGCGTCCTGGTCTCCCTGCTGCTCGGCATCACCAGCGACGGCGGCAAGGTCGCGATCGTCGCCCTGGTCGGCGTCCTGATGATCGTCTACGTGACGATCGGCGGCATGAAGGGCACCACCTGGGTCCAGATGGTCAAGGCGGTCCTGCTCATCGCGGGCACCCTGCTCATCACCTTCCTGGTGCTGTGGAAGTTCAACTTCAACGTCTCCGACCTGCTCGGCAAGGCCGCCGAGAACAGCGGCAAGGGCGCCGCCTTCCTGGAGCCCGGCCTCAAGTACGGCCTGACCCCCACGTCCAAGCTGGACTTCCTGTCGCTGGGCATCGCGCTGGTGCTCGGCACGGCCGGACTGCCGCACATCCTCATCCGCTTCTACACGGTGCCCACCGCCAAGGCGGCGCGGAAGTCCGTCAACTGGGCCATCGGCATCATCGGCGCCTTCTACCTGATGACCATCGCCCTCGGCTTCGGCGCCGCCGCCATCGTCGGCCCCGCCGAGATCACCGCCTCCAACAAGGCCGGCAACACGGCGGCCCCGCTGCTCGCCCTGCACATCGGCGGAGCGGACTCGGCCGGAGGCGCGATCCTCCTCGCGGTGATCTCCGCCGTCGCCTTCGCCACCATCCTCGCGGTGGTCGCCGGCCTCACCCTCGCCTCGTCCTCCTCGTTCGCGCACGACATCTACGCCAACGTCATCCGCCGCGGCAAGGCCACGGAGCAGGAGGAGGTCCGCGCGGCCCGCTGGGCGACCGTCCTGATCGGCATCGTCTCCATCGCGCTCGGCGCGCTCGCCCGTGACCTCAACGTCGCCGGCCTCGTCGCCCTCGCCTTCGCGGTCGCCGCGTCCGCCAACCTGCCGACGATCCTCTACAGCCTGTTCTGGAAGCGCTTCACCACACAGGGCGCCCTGTGGTCGATCTACGGCGGCCTCACCGCGTCCGTCGTGCTCGTGCTGTTCTCGCCGGTCGTCTCCGGCAAGGCCAGCTCGATGTTCCCGAGCGCCGACTTCGCCTGGTTCCCGCTGGAGAACCCCGGCCTCGTCTCCATCCCGCTCGGCTTCCTGCTCGGCTGGCTCGGCTCCCTCCTCTCCAAGGAGGAGCCGGACGCCGGAAAGTACGCGGAACTGGAGGTCAAGTCCCTCACCGGTGTCGCAGCGCACTGACCCGTGCACCCTGAGCGACCGGGCGGAGGCCGCGTCGTAGGACCCTACGACGCGGCCTCGCCGCTCCTGGGCCATACGGCCACTGATGTTGTCGGCGGTCTCGCGTAGGCTCGGGAGAAGACGACAGCCGGTACCCCGGGGAGGGCGCACACGGTGCTCATCGACACCTACGGCCGCGTGGCCACGGATCTGCGGGTCTCACTCACGGACCGGTGCAATCTGCGCTGCACGTACTGCATGCCCGAGGAGGGCCTGCAGTGGCTGGCCAAGCCCGATCTGCTCACGGACGACGAGATCGTCCGTCTCATACGGATCGCCGTCACCCGGCTCGGCGTCACCGAGGTCCGCTTCACCGGCGGCGAGCCCCTGCTGCGCCCCGGCCTCGTCTCGATCGTCGAGCAGTGCGCGGCCCTGGAGCCCCGCCCCAGGATGTCCCTCACCACCAACGGCATCGGCCTCAAGCGCACGGCCACCGCGCTGAAGGTCGCCGGCCTGGACCGGGTCAACGTCTCGCTCGACACGCTGCGCCCGGACGTCTTCAAGACCCTCACCCGCCGCGACCGCCACCACGACGTCCTGGACGGCCTGGCCGCCGCCCGCGACGCCGGCCTCACCCCCGTCAAGGTCAACACGGTCCTCATGCCGGGGCTCAACGACGACGAGGCCCCCGACCTGCTCGCCTGGGCCGTGGCCCACGACTACGAGCTGCGGTTCATCGAGCAGATGCCCCTGGACGCCCAGCACGGCTGGAAGCGCGACGGCATGATCACCGCCGGGGACATCCTGGAGTCGCTGCGCACCCGCTTCACGCTCACGCCCGAGAAGGACGAGGAGCGCGGCTCGGCACCCGCCGAGCGCTGGATCGTCGACGGCGGCCCCCACCGCGTGGGCGTCATCGCCTCCGTCACCCGCCCGTTCTGCCGCGCCTGCGACCGCACCCGGCTGACCGCCGACGGCCAGGTCCGCACCTGCCTCTTCGCCCGTGAGGAGACGGACCTGCGGGGCACGCTGCGCTCGGACGCCCCGGACGAGGAGGTCGCCCGCATCTGGCGGCAGGCCATGTGGGGCAAGAAGGCCGGCTCCGGCCTCGACGACCCGGACTTCCTCCAGCCCGACCGCCCGATGTCAGCGATCGGCGGCTGACGGACCGGAGTCCCGCGACTCCCACTCGGCGAGCGTGACCACGTCCTTCAGGAACCCGCGCACACCCAGGAACTGCGACAGGTGCTCACGGTGCTCCTCGCAGGCCAGCCAGGTCTTGCGGCGCTCCGGGGTGTGCAGCTTCGGGTTGTTCCACGCCAGCACCCACACGGCGTCGGCCCGGCAGCCCTTGGCGGAACAGATCGGGTGGTTCTCGTCGCTCACGGCACACGTCCCAGACATACGTACGGACAAGGCGACGCCGGGCAGCCACGGGGGGAGCTGCCCGGCGTCGGTCCGTCGCTCCGACGGGGGATGCGGAGCGCGTAGGCAGTATGTCACGCACAACCCGTCGCGGTGCACCGGAACTTCACGATTGATCTGAGCTTTTCTTGAGCTTGGCAGATTATCGATGGATCACACCGTGGGGTGTTTCCGCTCCCCGGGCCCGGTGCCGGGCCGCTCCCCGGGCTCGTCCGCGGCGCCCTCCGGCGGGGTCTCCGCAGGGGGTTCCAGCACCGGTCGCACCACGGGAGGAGTGGCCACGAAGGTCGACGGCTGCGAGGGAGCGGTCTCACGGCCCGCGTTCGCGATCACCACGGCGATGTACGGCAGCACCGCACCCAGCACGAGCGCCACGATGGCCACATGACGTTCCACGTTCCACAGGGACGCCGCGGCAATGACCGAAACCGTTCGTACGGACATGGAGATCACATAGCGGCGCTGCCGGCCCCGGATGTCATCGGCCAGCCCCTGCCGGGCTCCGGTGATCCGGAAGACCTCACTGCCGCCGTGCTTCCGCATCACGCTCCACCACCGACCTGCTCCACCGGCTCTTCCCTCCGGGCCGCCTCCCGGCCCGGCCTCCTTCCACGGTACGCCCGGCCCGCGTCCGGACGAGGAGCGGGTCCCCCGGTCCGTACGGCGGGATGCCCGACATGCGCCGTACGCCCGATGGGCCGAGACTGTCAGGGACTGCTCACGTCGATCCTTACGGAGGAGGCAGCCATGGGCTGGTTGTGGGCGATTATCGTGGGGTTCGTGCTGGGACTGCTCGCGAAGGCGATCATTCCGGGCAAGCAGCACAGCCCCCTCTGGCTGATCACCATCTTCGGCATCATCGGTGGCATCGCCGGCAACGCCATGGCGAGGGGCTTCGGCATCGAGGAAACAGCCGGTATCGACTGGGGCAGGCACGCCCTGCAGATCGTCGCCGCGATCGTCGTCGTCGGCCTCGGCGACATGCTGTACATGGCCCTACGGGGCAACAGGCAACGCGCCTGATACGACGAGAGCGGCCCCGGAGCCGGTCGGGCTCCGGGGCCGCCCCTCCGCGCACCCGCGGTCGGCCGTCCCGTACGGCGTACGTCAGCGGGCCGCGGCGGGCCCGCCGCGTCAGCCGGCCGCGACCTCCACGGCCGCCAGGTTCTTCTTGCCGCGCCGCAGCACCAGCCACCGGCCGTGCAGCAGGTCACCGGCGGACACCACGGCGTCCTCGGACGTCACCTTCACGTTGTTCACGTACGCGCCGCCCTCCTTCACCGTGCGCCGCGCCGCCGACTTGCTCGGCACCAGGCCTACCTCGGCGAACAGGTCCACGACCGGGCCCGGCTCGGCCACCTTGGCGTGCGGCAGCTCCGACAGCGCCGCGCTCAGCGTCGCCTCGTCCAGCTCCGCCAGGTCGCCCTGACCGAACAGCGCCTTCGACGCGGCGATCACGGCGGCGCACTGGTCGGCACCGTGCACCAGCGTCGTCAGCTCCTCCGCCAGCGCACGCTGCGCCGTACGGGCCTGCGGCCGCTCCTCGGTGACCTTCTCCAGCTCCTCCAGCTCCGCACGGCTCTTGAAGCTGAGGATCCGCATGTAGCGCGAGATGTCCCGGTCGTCCACGTTCAGCCAGAACTGGTAGAACGCGTACGGCGTGGTCATCTCCGGGTCCAGCCACACCGCACCGCTCTCGGTCTTGCCGAACTTGGTGCCGTCCGCCTTCGTCATCAGCGGCGTCGCCAGCGCGTGCACGACCGCGTCCGGCTCCAGGCGGTGGATCAGGTCGAGCCCGGCCGTGAGGTTGCCCCACTGGTCGCTGCCGCCCTGCTGGAGGACACAGCCGTACCGGCGGTACAGCTCCAGGAAGTCCATGCCCTGGAGCAGCTGGTAGCTGAACTCGGTGTAGCTGATGCCCTGCTCGGACTCCAGCCGGCGGGCGACCGAGTCCTTCGTGAGCATCTTGTTGACCCGGAAGTGCTTGCCGATGTCCCGCAGGAACTCGATCGCGGTGAGGTTCGCGGTCCAGTCCAGGTTGTTCACCATGACCGCCGCGTTCTCACCCTCGAACGACAGGTACGGCTCGATCTGGGAGCGCAGCCGCTCCACCCACCGCGCCACCGTCTCCGGGTCGTTCAGCGTGCGCTCCGCCGTCGGGCGCGGGTCACCGATCTGCCCCGTCGCCCCGCCGACCAGCGCCAGCGGCCGGTGCCCGGCCAGCTGGAGCCGGCGGACGGTGAGCACCTGCACCAGGTGCCCGACGTGCAGGCTGGGCGCCGTCGGGTCGAAACCGCAATAGAACGTGACGGGACCGTCCGCGAGAGCCTTGCGCAGTGCCTCCTCGTCGGTGGACTGGGCGAACAGCCCGCGCCACTTCAGCTCGTCGACGATGTCCGTCACGGTCTCGTGTCTCCTCGGATCTCTGAAAACTGTCCCGGTCAGTCTAGGCGGGAAAACCCGGCGGTCAGACGCCCTGGCTGACCGAGCTCATGTTGAAGTCGGGCACCCGCAGCGGCGGCATCGCGGCCCGCGTGAACCAGTCGCTCCACTCGCGCGGCAGCGTCCGCTCCGTACGGCCCGCCTCGACGGCCCGCCCCAGCAGGTCAACCGGCGACTCGTTGAAGCGGAAGTTGTTCACCTCGCCGACCACCTCGCCGTCCTCGACGAGGTAGACGCCGTCCCTGGTCAGCCCGGTCAGCAGCAGCGTCGCCGGGTCGACCTCGCGGATGTACCAGAGGCACGTCAGCAGCAGCCCACGCGCCGTGGTGGACACCATCTCCTCCAGCGACCGCCCGCCACCGGCGTCCAGGACCAGGTTGCCCGCGCCCGGAGCCACCGGCAACCGAGTAAGCCCGGCGCTGTGCCGCGTCGTGACGAGCCGCTCCAGCCGGCCGTCGCGGATCCACTCGACCGGCTCCATCGGCAGCCCGTTGTCGAACACCGAGGCGTCGTCGCCGGACGCGTGCGCGATCACGAACGGCGCGGACTCCAGGCCCGGCTCGTTCGGGTCGCTGCGCAGCGTCAGCGGCAGGTCCGCCAGCCGCTCCCCGAGCCGCGTCCCGCCGCCCGGCTTCGAGAACACCGTCCGGCCCTCCACCGCGTCCCGGGCGGCCGCCGACCACTGCTGGTAGATCAGCAGGTCGGCCACCGCCGTCGGCGGCAGCAGCGTGTCGTACCGCCCGGCCGGCAGCTCGATCCGCCGCTCCGCCCAGCCCAGCCGGCGCGCCAGCTCGTCGTCGAGGGCCAGCGGGTCGACGTCCTTGAAGTCCCGCGTGGCCCGGCCCGCCCAGGCCGAGCGCGTCCGGTCCGGGGACTTGGCGTTCAGCTCCAGCGTGCCGTTCGGCTGGTCGTGCCGCAGCCGCAGCCCCGTGGACGTCCCCAGGTACGTGGACGTCAGCTCGTGGCTGGCGAACCCGTACAGCTCCCGGCCCCCGTCGCGGGCCCGCGCGAACGCCTCGCCCAGCGCGGGCGCGAAGTCCCCGAACACCGCCGACGAGGTCTCGGCCGGCGCGTCCGCGAAGTCCGGCGACACCGGTACCCCCGACACCAGCGGCTGCGCGTCCTCGGCGGGCCCGGCCGCGCGGGCGGCGGCCTCGGCGGCCCGCACCAGCGGCTCCAGCTCCTCCGCGGTCACCGCCGACCGCGACACCACACCGGACGCCGTGCCTTCCGCCCCGTCGACGGTCGCGATCACGGTGAGGGTGCGGCCGCGGGTGACGCCGTTGGTGGTCAGGGCGTTCCCGGCCCAGCGCAGGTTGGCGGAGGACTGTTCGTCCGCGATGACCACGCAGCCGTCGGCCCGCGACAGCTCCAGCGCCCGCTCGACGATCTCGTACGGCTTGCTCACGCGGCTCATCGCCCCGCCTCCTGCGTCGTGTTGAGACTGTGCTTTCCCGGGGGGCGACCCCCGGGCCCCCGGCAGGGGTTCCCGTGCGCGGCGTTCCGGCTCATCGCCCCGCCTCCTGCGTCGACTGTGTTGTTCCGGGGGCGACCCCCGGACCCCCGGCAGAGTGCAGCGGGTGCCCGTTCCGGCTCATCGCCCCGCCTCCTGCGTCGTGTTGAGACTGTGCTTTCCCGGGGGCGACCCCCGGACCCCCGGCAGGGGTTCCCGTGCGCGGCGTTCCGGCTCATCGCCCCGCCTCCTGCGTCGTGTTCAGGATGTTGACGCCCCGGAACAGGGCGGACGGGCAGCCGTGCGAGACCGCCGCGATCTGGCCCGGCTGGGCCTTGCCGCAGTTGAACGCGCCGCCCAGGACGTACGTCTGCGGGCCGCCGACCTTCTCCAGCGAGCCCCAGAAGTCCGTCGTCGTCGCCTGGTACGCCACGTCCCGCAGCTGCCCGGCCAGCCGGCCGTTCTCGATGCGGAAGAAGCGCTGGCCCGTGAACTGGAAGTTGTACCGCTGCATGTCGATCGACCAGGACCGGTCGCCGACCACGTAGATGCCCCGCTCCACGCCGCCGATCAGGTCCTCCGTCGACAGCCCGCCCGGCTCCGGCAGCAGCGACACGTTCGCCATGCGCTGCACCGGCACGTGCGACGGCGAGTCCGCGAACGCGCAGCCGTTGGAGCGCCCGAGACCCGTCAGCCGCGCGATCCGCCGGTCCAGCTGGTAGCCGACCAGCACCCCGTCCTTCACCAGGTCCCACGACTGGGCCTCGACGCCCTCGTCGTCGTACCCGATGGTGGCGAGTCCGTGCTCGGCGGTCCGGTCACCGGTCACGTTCATCACCGGCGAGCCGTACCGCAACTTGCCCAGCTGGTCGAAGGTCGCGAACGACGTGCCCGCGTACGCCGCCTCGTACCCCAGCGCCCGGTCCAGCTCCGTCGCGTGCCCGATCGACTCGTGGATCGTCAGCCACAGGTTCGACGGGTCCACGACCAGGTCGTACGTCCCCGCCTCGACGCTCGGCGCGCGCATCTTCTCGGCCAGCAGCTCCGGGATCCGCTCCAGCTCGCCGTCCCAGTCCCAGCCCGTGCCGGTCAGGTACTCCCAGCCGCGCCCCACCGGCGGCGCCAGCGTGCGCATCGAGTCGAACTCGCCCGTCGAGCCGTCCACCGCGACCGCCGTCAGCTGGGGGTGCAGCCGCACCCGCTGCTGCGTGGTCACGGTCCCCGCCGTATCGGCGTAGAACTTGTTCTCGTGGACGGTGAGCAGCGACGCGTCCACGTGCGCCACGCCCTCCGCCCGCAGCAGCCGCGCGCTCCACTCCGCCAGCAGCCCGCTCTTGTCCGCGTCCGGCACCGTGAAGGGGTCGATCCCGTACGACGAGACCCACGTCCGCTCCGCGTGCACCGGCTCGTCCGCCAGCTCCACACGCTCGTCGGATCCCGCCGCCGCGATCACCTTGGCCGACAGCTTCGCCATGGCCACCGCCTGCGACGCGACCTTCGCCGCCGCGTCCATGGTCAGATCGACCCCCGACGCGAACCCCCAGGCCCCGCCGTGCACCACGCGCACCGCGTACCCGAGGTCCGTCGTGTCCGACGACCCGGCGGGCTTGGCGTCCCGCAGCCGCCAGGACGCGCTGCGCACCCGCTCGAAGCGGAAGTCGGCGTGCTCCGCGCCGAGCGCCCGCGCCCGTGCGAGCGCCGCGTCGGCGAGCGCCCGCAGCGGCAGCGCCGTGAAGGCTTCGTCGATGGAATGAGGCACCAATGTCTCCTGTCCTGTACGACCGGTCGCACCGATCATGTCGTGCCGCGAGGCCGGACGCCCACCCTTTCTGTAGGGATCCGACAGTGACTCTCCTACGCCACTGTCAGGGGTCGATTCCCCGTACGACGTACCGGACCGATAGGTTTTCGAGGAACGACACAGCTAGGGAAAGGGTGATCCGATGAGCCGCTCGGTTCTCGTCACGGGAGGTAACCGGGGCATCGGCCTCGCCATCGCCCGCGCTTTCGCCGAAGCAGGCGACAAGGTCGCGATCACGTACCGGTCCGGTGAGCCGCCCGCCGAACTGGCGGAGCTGGGCTGCCTCGCCGTGCGCTGCGACATCACCGACGCCGAGCAGGTGGAGACCGCCTACAAGGAGATCGAGGAGAGGCACGGCCCGGTGGAGGTGCTGGTCGCCAACGCCGGCGTCACCAAGGACCAGCTCCTGATGCGGATGTCCGAGGACGACTTCACCTCCGTCCTCGACACCAACCTCACCGGCACCTTCCGCGTCGTGAAGCGGGCCAACCGCGGCATGCTGCGCGCCAAGAAGGGCCGCGTCGTGCTGATCTCCTCCGTGGTCGGCCTGCTGGGCTCCGCGGGACAGGCCAACTACGCCGCGTCCAAGGCCGGCCTGGTCGGCTTCGCCCGTTCGCTCGCCCGCGAGCTGGGCTCCCGCAACATCACCTTCAACGTCGTCGCACCCGGTTTCGTCGACACCGACATGACCAAGGTGCTCACCGAGGAGCAGCGCGCCGGCATCGTCGCGCAGGTGCCGCTCGGCCGCTACGCGCAGCCGGAGGAGATCGCCTCCGTGGTCCGCTTCCTCACCTCGGACGACGCCTCGTACATCACTGGAGCCGTCATCCCGGTTGACGGCGGATTGGGCATGGGTCACTGATCACATGAGCGGAATTCTCGAGGGCAAGCGCATCCTCGTCACCGGTGTGCTGATGGAGTCCTCCATCGCGTTCCACACCGCCAAGGTGGCCCAGGAGCAGGGTGCCGAGGTCATCCTCACCGCGTTCCCGCGCCCCACCCTGACCGAGCGCATCGCCAAGAAGCTGCCCAAGCCCGCCACGGTCTTCGAGCTGGACGTCACCAACGACGAGCACCTCGCCCGTGTCGAGGAGACCGTCCGCAAGGAGCTCGGCGGCCTCGACGGCGTCGTCCACTCCATCGGCTTCGCGCCGCAGGACGCGCTCGGCGGCAACTTCCTCAACACGCCGTTCGAGTCGGTCTCCACGGCCATGCACGTCTCGGCGTTCTCGCTGAAGTCCCTGACCATGGCCTGCCTGCCGCTCATGGAGAACGGCGGCTCGGTCGTCGGCCTGACCTTCGACGCGCAGTTCGCCTGGCCGCAGTACGACTGGATGGGCCCCGCCAAGGCGGCCCTGGAGGCCACCAACCGCTACCTGGCGCGTGACCTCGGCGCGAAGAACATCCGCTGCAACCTGATCTCCGCCGGCCCCATCGGCTCGATGGCCGCCAAGTCCATCCCGGGCTTCGGCGAGCTGGCGAAGGTCTGGGACGAGCGCTCCCCGCTCGCCTGGGACATGGCCGACCCGGAGCCCGCCGGCCGCGGTGTCGTCGCCCTGCTGTCGGACTTCTTCCCGAAGACCACCGGCGAGATCGTCCACGTCGACGGCGGCGTGCACATCATGGGTGCCTGACCCACCCGCTGTGACCGCCTGACCAGGCGACTCGTACACGAGGGCCGCGCGCCCGTCCCCGGACGGCGCGCGGCCCTCGTGGCTCTACGGCACACTGGTCGAGCCGGGCACTCCGCGTCCGGCGGTCGGGGAGGAGGTGCGACCGTGCGGCGTACGAGACACCACCGGACAGCGGCTCTGACCGCGGCCTCGGTCCTGCTGGCGGGCTACGCGGCGGGGCCGGTCCTCGCGGCCGAGGGGGACGCCCGCCCCCGCGGCGACGGCTTCGGCGCCTCCTGCCGTACGACGATCGAGGGCTCGCAGGTCACCGCGCACTGCCACAACCCCTATCCCCGCACCGATCGCGTGCAGCTGCACGTCGAGTGCGACCGTTGGTGGGACGTCGACGCCGACAGCAGGCCCGTCGACATCGGGCCCACCGCCTACGCCGAGCTGACGGAACGCTGCTGGAAGGAAGTGCGCTCCGCCTGGCTCAGCCACCAGCCGGTGCCGCCCCAGCGCTCCTCAGGCACATGAACGGATAGCCCGCCGCCTCCGCGGCCGCCGTCCCGGCGTCGCCCGCGCGGATCGCCGCCACCAGCCGCGCGTGGTCCATGTGGTGCTCCGGACGCAGGTCCGGCCCCACGTCGTCGCGCAGCCACGCGCGCAGCAGATGGCCGAGGTCGGCGTACAGCTCCGTCAGCACCTCGTTGTGCGACGCGGCCACGACGGCGAGGTGGAAGGTGGCGTCCGCCGCGACGAACCGCTCCGCGTCGCCCGACTCCCACGCCTCCTCGCGCCGCTCCAGCAGCAGCTCCAGCTGCTGGAGGTCCCGTTCCGTACGGCGCTGGGCGGCCAGCCGGGCCGCCGACGACTCCAGGGTGGAGCGCACCTCGGCCACGTGCCGCGCGTCGGCGTCCGCGAAGCGCCGGTGCATGACCCCGGCCAGCTCGCTCGTCGCGACGACGTACGTGCCCGACCCCTGCCGGATGTCCAGCAGCCCGTTGTGCGCGAGCGCCCGTACGGCCTCGCGGACCGTGTTGCGAGCGACGCCCAGCTGCTCGACCAGCTCGGGCTCCGTCGGGATGCGGGAGCCCACGGGCCACTCACCCGACGTGATCTGGTTCCGCAGCTGCGCGATCACCTGGTCCGAGAGCGCGGAACGGCGGGGAGAGCTGAGCGCCATGGTGCTCCTTCTCGTTCAAGATTGGACAACCAATCATCCCATGATTCTATGATGGCTCCATGTCCGACGAGCCGCAGACCCCCATCCTGTCCCGAACCCGCCCCTCCGCACCCGCCCCCGCTGCGGCCCCCGCCGGCGGCAGAGGTACGGACCCGGGCCCGGGCACCGGGGAGGCCGGCGGCCGCGGCACCACCGGCGCCTGGCTGGGCCGCCTCCTGGTCGTCGGACTCGTCCTCGCCGCCCTCAACCTCCGCCCCGCCATCACCAGCCTCGGCGCGCTCCTGGAAGAGGTCCGCACCGGCCTGCACATGAGCGGCAGCGTCGCCGGCGTCCTCACCTCCGTACCGCCGCTGTGCTTCGCCGTCTTCGGCGTCACCGCACCCCGCCTCGCCCGCCGCTTCGGCCCCGCCGCCATCGTCGGCGCCGGCATGGCCGCCATCGCCGCGGGCCTGCTCGTGAGGCCCTTCGCCGACGGCACGGCCGCCTTCCTCGCCGCGACCGCTCTCGCCCTCATGGGCATCGCCGTCAGCAACGTCCTCATGCCGGTGATCGTCAAGCGGTACTTCCCCGGCCGCGTCGGCACCATGACCGGCCTCTACTCGATGGCCCTCGCCCTCGGCACGTCCCTGGCGGCCGCCGCCACCGTGCCCCTCACCGAGGCCCTGGGCGGCAGCTGGCGCGCCGGCATCGGCATCTGGGCCGCCCTCGCCCTCGTCGCCGTCCTGCCCTGGATACCCCTCCTCCGCGACCGCGACCGCACGGCCGGCCCGTTCGCCACCGGCGCCCCCGCGCCTTCCCCGAGGCTCGCGGCTTCGCCCGAGCAGGGAGCGCTCCCGTCCGGCCCGGCCCTCCGCATCGTCCGCAGCCGCACCGCCTGGGCGCTCGCCTGCTACTTCGGCCTCCAGGCCACCGGCGCGTACATCACCATGGGCTGGATGCCGCAGATCTTCCGCGACGCCGGCGTCCCGGCCGGCACCGCCGGTGTCCTCCTCGCGGTCACCATGGTCATGGGCGTCCCGCTCGCCTTCGTCATCCCCCGCCTGGCCGGCCGCATGAAGCAGCAGGGACCCATCGCCGTCGCCCTCGGCCTGTCCGGCCTCGTCGGATACGCCGGCCTGTACGCCGCACCCGTGGCCGGCGCCTGGCTGTGGGCGCTCCTGCTCGGCGTCTCCAACTGCGCCTTCCCGCTCGCCCTCACCATGATCGGAATGCGCTCGCGGACCGGCACCGGCGTCGTGCGGCTCTCCGCGTTCGCCCAGAGCGTCGGCTACCTGATCTGCATCCCCGGCCCGATCCTCGTCGGCGCCCTCTACCAGCACAGCGGCGGCTGGGACGTCCCGCTCGCCCTGATGATGGGCCTGCTCGTGCCGCAGATGGCGGTCGGCGTCCTCGCGGGGAGGGACCGGACGATCGAGGACGAGGCCGAGGTGCGAGACTGACCCCATGCCTGTGCTCGACCCGAACCCCCAGAACGGCCAGAAGAAGCTCCTCGGCGTCTTCGGTGCCATGCTCGCGATCGGAATCCTCATCGCCATCGTGGCGACCGTCGTCTCCCCCTCACGGTAGGGGCCGGCAGGACGGTACGGACCGGGGGACGGTGGGGGCAGCCCCCCGTCCCCTAGGGGGACCGGTTCAGGGAGAAGTGGGTGGCCCACCGGATGGGCCGCACCTTCCGTGATCCGTAGCGTCGAGGTACCTCGACGCCCAGGACCCCGAACCGACGGAGGCGGCCATGCCGGCCCGTACGTCCCGCACGCCCCGCACACCCGCCCCGGCCCACCCCGCCCGCCTGGACGTCCGCCTGCCGTGGTGGGCCCTGGCGCTCCCCGCGGCCGCGTTCGCCTGCCTCCTGCTGCTCATCACCGGATCGGGCGAGGCCCGCGCCGACGCGGGCGATCCGGCCGTCGGCCGCGTCCTCGAACAGATCCGGCACACGCTCGCGCGGAGCTGGTGACCGCCCCTCACCCGTGCAGGTTCCGCCGGTCAACACCCTGCGCCCCACGGCCGGTTTCATGCGAAGCTGAGGGCATGAGCGTCGATACACCACGCAGGATCGTCCTGCTCCGGCACGCGAAGGCCGACTGGTCCTACGAGTCCGACCACGAGCGGCCGCTCGCCGACCGCGGCCGGAAGGACGCGCCCGTCGCGGGCCGCTGGCTCGCCGGAACCGGTATCACCCCCGATCTCACCCTGTGCTCGACCGCCGTACGCACCCGGGAAACGTGGAAACTCGTCGTGTCGGAGCTGCCCCAGCGGCCCCGGACGGTCTACGACGAGCGGATCTACGAGGCGTCGCTCGGCGAGCTCATCGCCCTGCTCAACGAGACCTCGGACGAGGTGGACGACCTCCTGCTCGTCGGCCACAACCCGGGCATCCACGCCCTCGCCGACGCGCTCTCCGGCGAGGCCGAGGGCGACCTCCTCGCCCGGATGAACCGGGGCGGCTTCCCGGCCACCGCGATCGCCGTCGTCGCCTTCAACGGCTCCTGGAAGTCCGTGGAGCACGGCGTGGGCCGGCTCGTCGCCTACTGGGCGCCCCACGCCTGAACCCCTCCGTACGACGAAGGGCCCGGCACCACCAGGTGCCGGGCCCTCTTCGCGGACCACGCGCTCGTCACGCCCGTGGTCAGGCCGGGTCGGCGTCCGCCGCCTCGACCTCCTCGCGTGTGATGCCCAGCAGATACAGCACCGTGTCGAGGAAGGGCACGTTGACCGCCGTGTCCGCCGCCCGCCGCACCACGGGCTTCGCGTTGAACGCCACACCGAGCCCCGCCGCGTTCAGCATGTCCAGATCGTTGGCGCCGTCGCCGATCGCCACCGTCTGCGCCAGCGGCACACCGGCCTCCTCGGCGAACCGGCGCAGCAGCCGCGCCTTGCCGGCCCGGTCGACGATCTCGCCCGTGACCCGGCCCGTCAGCTTGCCGTCCACGATCTCCAGCGTGTTCGCCGAGGCGAAGTCCAGGCCCATCCGCACCTTCAGGTCGTCCGTGACCTGCGTGAACCCGCCGGACACCACCCCCACCTGGTAGCCGAGCCGCTTCAGCGTACGGATCAGGGTGCGCGCCCCGGGCGTCAGCCGGACCTCCGAGCGCACCTTGTCCACGACCGACTCGTCCAGACCGGCCAGCAGCGCCACGCGCGCGTGCAGCGACTGCTCGAAATCCAGCTCACCGCGCATCGCCGCCGCCGTGACCTCCGCGACCTCCGCCTCGCACCCGGCGTGCGCGGCGAACAGCTCGATCACCTCGTCCTGGATGAGCGTCGAGTCGACGTCCATGACGACCAGCCGCTGCGCCCTGCGGTGCAGTCCCGCCGACACGACGGCGACGTCCACCCCGATCTCGTGCCCCTCGGTGGCCAGCGCCGTCCGCAGGGGAGCGGTCTCCGTACCGGACACCGCGAACTCGACGGCCGTCACCGGATACTTGGCCAGCCGGAAGATACGGTCGATGTTGCCGCCGGTCCGGGTGATCGTGGCCGCTATGGCCGCCGTGTTCTCCGCGGTCAGCGGGTGCCCGAGCACGGTCACATGAGAACGCCCGTGGCCACGCGGCCGGTTGTCACCCGTACCCGAGATGATCTCCGCCTGGAGCTTCAGCGACTCGGCCCAGCTGTGCACGGTCGCCCGCAGCTCGCCCTCGGTGCTCACCGTCGGCTCGGTGACGAGCGCGCACAGCACGATACGGCCGCGGGTGACGACCTGCTCGATGTCGACGACGTCGACGGCGAACGCGGCCAGCGTGTCGAACAGCCCGGCGGTGATCCCGGGACGGTCCTTCCCGAAGATCTTGACGAGAAGAGTGGGAACGTCTGAGGTCTGTGATGCGCTCATGGTCCTTCCACGGTATCCGCCCCGCCCGGCCCGGGCTCCCCCTGTCCCGCCCAGCGGACACGATCTCGGCGGCCCGTCCGCCCTGGTTGTCGCCGGATGACCGATCCGCCCGCACTGATCAGCGCACGTCCCCCGAAGCGGCATTCCTCCGGGGTCGGCGGACCCCCGGGGCACGGCTCGCACGGGCCTGCGCGCGGTCTTCACACTGCCCGACTTTCGGATACGGGACCGGGCCTGAAATAGTTCCTCCGATGTTCGCCATCCCTAGACTCCCAGCGACGGGGGTACCTCGGGGACAACTACGTGGGGCATGGAGTGCCGGAACTCGTACTGGAATTGAATGGAAGGACCTGGACCCTCGATCCGTCCAGGTCGTACACCCTCGGACGCGATCCGCAGGGTGACGTGGTGATCGACGACGCAAGGGTCTCGTGGCGCCACGCCACGGTGAGCTGGAACGGCCGCAGTTGGGTCATCGAGGACCATGGCTCCACCAACGGCACGTATGTGCAGGGCCAGCGGATCCACCAGATGGAACTCGGCGCCGGTTCCGCCGTGCACCTGGGCAACGCCACCGACGGACCGCGGCTGAATCTCACCGCTGCCGCCGCCGCGGCGGGCGCGTACAACGCCCCCCAGCCGCACCAGGCCGCCCAGCAGGCCTGGCCAGGCCCGCAGCAGGCGCCCCAGGCACCGCAGGCGCACCAGGCGCCCGCCGCGCACCAAGCGCACCAGGCCCACCAGGCGCCGGCCCAGCACCAGCAGGGCGGCTGGCAGAACCCTCCGCAGGCCCAGCAGCCGCACCCGCACCAGCAGGCGCAGCAGCCGCACATCCCGCACCAGCAGGCAGGCGGCGCCGCGGCGGGGGCGGCACCGGCCTACGGCGACCGCAGCCCCACCACGTTCCATCAGCTGGCGCTGGGGCGCGTCATGCGCATCGGCCGTGCGCTCGAGAACGAACTGGTCGTCTCCGACCTCCAGGTCTCGCGCCACCACGCCGAGTTCACGGCGCACCCCGACGGCCGCTTCGAACTGCGCGACCTCGGCTCGCACAACGGCACGTACGTCAACGGCCAGCCGATCGCCAAGTCGGGCACCGTCCTCATCGGCCCCAACGACATCGTCGGTGTCGGTCACTCGACCTTCCGTCTGGTCGGCGACCGCCTCGAGGAGTTCGTCGACACCGGTGAGGTCTCCTTCTCGGCCCGCCACTTGACGGTCACCGTCGACGGCGGCAAGCAGATCCTCAAGGACGTCTCCTTCGGCGTCCCCGAGAAGTCGCTGATCGGCGTCATCGGCCCCTCCGGCTCCGGAAAGTCGACGCTCCTCAAGGCGCTCACCGGCTACCGGCCCGCCGACCAGGGCGACGTCCTCTACGACAACCGCAGCCTCTACAAGCAGTTCGCCGAGCTGCGCCAGCGCATCGGTCTGGTCCCGCAGGACGACATCCTGCACAAGGAGCTGACCGTCAAGAAGGCCCTCGGGTACGCGGCCAAGCTGCGCTTCCCCGGCGACACCGCCGAGGCCGAGCGCGAGGCCCGGATCGACGAGGTGCTGCGCGAGCTGAAGCTCGACATCCACAAGGAGAAGAAGGTCACCTCCCTCTCCGGTGGCCAGCGCAAGCGCGTCTCCGTCGCCCTGGAGCTGCTGACCAAGCCGTCCCTGATCTTCCTGGACGAGCCGACGTCCGGCCTCGACCCGGGCATGGACCGCGACGTCATGCAGCTGCTGCGCGGCCTGGCCGACGACGGCCGTACGGTCCTCGTCGTCACGCACTCCGTGGCCGAGCTGGCCCTCTGCGACAAGCTGCTGGTCATGGCGCCGGGCGGGTCCGTGGCGTACTTCGGCCCGCCGGAGGAGGCGCTCAACTTCTTCGGCTACGAGACGTGGGCCGACGTCTTCTCCGCCTTCGAGAACTACCGCGACTACGACTGGGCCGGCCGCTGGAAGGGCTCCCAGCACTACCAGCTGTACGCGGCGGACATCGACGCCGTCGCCGCCCAGCCGGTCCAGATGCCGGTGCAGTCCGCGGCCAAGCCGCCCAAGCCGCAGAGCTGGGGCGCCCAGCTGTGGACGCTGGTCCGCCGCTACGTCTCCGTGATCGCCTCCGACAAGGGCTTCATGGCCCTGATGGTGATCCTGCCCGCGGTGCTCGGCGCGGTCTCCGTGGTCATCCCGGCCGACTTCGGCCTGGCGCCGCCGACACCGCCGTCCCGGTTCAACGGCGACGCCGGCACGATCATGCTGATCCTCGCGGTCGGCATGTGCTTCTCGGGCGCGGCCAACTCCGTACGAGAGCTGATCAAGGAACGGGTCATCTACGAACGGGAGCGGGCCACCGGCCTGTCCCGCTCGGCGTACCTGATGTCCAAGGTCATCGTCCTCGGCCTGATCACGGCCCTCCAGGGCGTCATCATCTGCGGCATCGGCTTCGCCACCCGCGAGCTGCCCGCCGACGGCCTGATCATGCCGCCGGCCGTCGAGATCTGCATCGTCGTCATCGCGCTCGGCTTCACGTCGATGGCGGTCGGCCTGGTCATCTCCTCGCTGGTGAAGACCGCCGAGAAGACCATGCCGCTGCTGGTCATGTTCGCGATCGTCCAGGTCGTGTTCACCGGCATCCTGTTCAAGGTGTACGGCTCGCCCGGCCTGGAGCAGTTCGCCTGGCTCATGCCCTCGCGCTGGGCCATCGCCGGCGCCGGCACGACCCTCGACCTCGCCCACCTGATGCCGCCGTGGGACCACAAGAACCCCACCGACCTGGACCCGCTGTGGGAGCACAGCGCCGGCCAGTGGGGCATCAACATCACCATCCTGCTGCTCATGGGCGTCGCATGCTGCGTCCTGGTGGCGCGGCTGCTGCGCCGCCACGAGCCGGAGGTCATGCGCAAGTAACGGCGCACACGTAGGACACGACGTGGACGACACGGCGTGAACGACACGAAGGGCGGCACCCCCGCGGGGTGCCGCCCTTCGGCGTACAGCTGTGGATCGTCGGCTCAGTAGGCGCCGAAGACGTTGTCGATGGTGCCGTAGCGGTCGGCCGCGTAGTTGGCGGCGGCGCAGATGTTGGCGACCGGGTCGTACTGGCTCTTCTCGGTGCCCGGGCAGTGGTAGGCGTCGAAGGTCGGCTTGATGACCTGGAGCAGGCCGATCGACGGAACACCGTTCTGGGCGTTGATGTCCCAGTTGTTGATGGCGTTCGGGTTGCCGCTCGACTCACGGATGATGTTGCGGTGCAGACCGTGGTAGGTGCCGGGGATGCCCTGCTTCTTCATGATGGACATCGCCTCGCGGATCCAGCCGTCGAGGTTGTTCGGGTACACCGGCTTGCGGGCGGCGGCGCGGCTGGCGGCGGCCTTCTCGGCGGCGCGCTTCTTCGCCTCGGCCTGCGCCTTGGCCTTGGCCTTGGCGGCGGCGGCGGCCTTGGCCTTCGCCTGGGCGGCGGCCTTGGCCTTGGCGGCAGCGGCGGCCTTGGCCTTGGCCTTGGCGTCGGCGGCGGCCTTCAGCTCGAGCGCGGACTGCTGGCCGCTGATCGACTCCTGCAGCTCCTGGGTGGAGTAGCCGTTCCAGGCGACCGCACCGGCGGCGACTTCCTTGGTCTCCGCCTCGGCCGAGGCGTTGCCCGGGGCCAGGGAGAACGTGAGGGCTGCGGCGGCGACGGCGGCCACACCGGCGAGGGAGAGCTTCTGGTTCTTCTTGAGACGGCTGAGACCAGGCGTGCTGGACGGGGACATGCAGTCGTACCTCTTCGAATCGCGGAAGTCGCTGGCCGGGATGGCGCTGCGCCTGGCTCGGCGGGCGACGGCAGCAATTCTTAGCGGGCGCAAAATCTTGAGGCAAAGGTGTGACGTACGATCCCCGGTAGTGGATCAGGGGCCGCCCGACGACGCGTCGCGATGGCGGCCCCACCCCTTCCACCAGCCTTGATCCCTTCCTTATCCCTTCCACTACGCCCCTTCGTAAGTGACCTGGGTCCTATGCGCGGCCTCACATCGGGCCCGTAACAGTCTCACCATCTGTTGCGTGAGCAATGCGCACAGTGAGGCGACAATTCGGGCGCTTCCGACACGGCTCACGGCGCGGGCGCGGCACTGCTCCGGCACGGCCCGCAGCCCTAGGTCAGAGGTCCCGGTCCCCGCCGTCCACAGGCGGATACGCAGGGTCACCCCCGCAGGTAACGTGAACGCATGACCGACCGACCACGCTCCGGCCTCGCAGCGGTCAGCACCGCCCTGCTCGAAATGAGCAGGCAGCTGGAGGTCCGCGACGTCCTCAAGACGATCGTGGCGTCCGCCCGCGAGCTGCTCGACGCCGAATACGCCGCCCTGGGCGTCCCCGACGACCACGGGGGCTTCGCGCAGTTCGTCGTGGACGGCGTCAGCGAGGAACAGTGGAAGGCCATCGGCCCCCTGCCCCGCCAGCACGGCATCCTCGCCGCGATGCTGCACGACGGCGAGACCGAGCGCCTCGCCGACGTCCGCGAGGACCCCCGCTTCGGCGGCTGGCCGAGCACCCACCCCGACATGTCCGACTTCCTGGGCCTGCCCGTCCGCGACGGCGGCGAGACCATCGCCGCGCTGTTCCTCGCCAACAAGCGCTGCCCGGCCCCCGGCGGCGGCTGCGGCTTCACCGCCGAGGACGAGGAGCTGCTCGGCATCCTCGCCCAGCACGCCGCGATCGCCCTCACCAACGCCCGGCTCTACGAGCGCAGCCGCGAGCTGACCATCACCGAGGAGCGCTCCCGCCTCGCCCACGAGCTGCACGACGCCGTCAGCCAGAAGCTCTTCTCGCTGCGCCTGACCGCCCAGGCCGCCGCCGCCCTCGTCGACCGCGACCCGGCCCGCGCCAAGGGCGAGCTGCAACAGGTCGCCGCCCTCGCCGCCGAGGCCGCCGACGAGCTGCGGGCCGCCGTCGTCGAGCTGCGCCCCGCCGCGCTCGACGAGGACGGCCTCGTCCACACGCTGCGCACCCACATCCAGGTCCTCGACCGGGCGCACGCCGCCCGCGTCACGTTCGACGGCCGCTCCATACGGGCCCTGCCCGCCGCCCAGGAGGAGGCGGTGCTGCGGGTCGCCCAGGAGGCCCTGCACAACGCGCTGCGCCACTCCGGGGCCGACGAGGTGGCCGTCACCCTCACCCGGCACGGCCAGGGCGCGCTCCTTACGGTCCGCGACAACGGCAAGGGGTTCGAACCGCGTGCCGTCCGCAGGGCCGGCCGCCACCTCGGCCTGGTCTCCATGCGCGACCGGGCGAGCGGCGTCGGCGGCAGACTCACCGTGCACTCGGCGCCCGGCGCGGGCACCACGATCGAGATGGAGGTCCCCGGTGGCTGAGGACAAGAGGGACGGCGCGGAGCGCCCGGTAGGAAGGGCGGCGACGGGAGACGGGCGGGCGATCCGGGTCCTGCTGGTGGACGACCACCAGGTGGTCCGCCGCGGCCTGCGGACGTTCCTGGAGGTCCAGGACGACATCGAGGTCGTGGGGGAGGGGAGCGACGGCGCCGAGGGCGTCGCGCGCGCCGAGGAGCTGCGCCCCGACGTCGTCCTCATGGACGTGAAGATGCCGGGCACCGACGGCATCGAGGCCCTGCGCAAGCTGCGCGAGCTCGGCAACCCGGCGAAGGTGCTGATCGTCACCAGCTTCACGGAGCAGCGCACGGTCGTCCCGGCCCTGCGCGCCGGCGCCGCCGGATACGTCTACAAGGACATCGACCCCGATGCCCTGGCCGGAGCCATCCGCTCCGTGCACGCCGGGCACGTCCTGCTCCAGCCGGAGGTGGCGGGCGCGCTGCTCTCGCAGGAGGAGACGAACGGCGCCGGCGGCCGCGGCGGCTCCCTCACCGAACGGGAGCGCGAGGTCCTGGGCCTGATCGCCGACGGCCGCTCCAACCGGGAGATCGCCCGCGCCCTCGTCCTCTCCGAGAAGACCGTCAAGACGCACGTGTCCAACATCCTCATGAAGCTGGACCTCGCCGACCGCACCCAGGCCGCCCTCTGGGCCGTACGCCACGGCCTCACGGGCTGAAACGGCACCCGTCGAGAAGGTTGTCCTTCCATCAAAGATTCATACCGTCGGGTGTATGTCACCCGTCCGGCGCAACCTGGGCGGCGTGCGGGCGTTCTCCATGGCGTGCTGCGGCGATGGCCGCAGCGATGGCTAGGAGGAATTTTCCAGTGAAGAACCTGAAGAAGGCCGCTGCTGTCACCATGGTCGCCGGTGGGCTCGTCGCCGCCGCCGCGGGTGCCGCGTCCGCCACCGGCGGTGCGCACGCCGACGGCGCCGCCATCAAGTCCCCGGGCGTGGGCTCCGGCAACCTGATCCAGGCCCCCGTGGACGTCCCGGTGAACGTGAACGGCAACACCGTCACCGTCATCGGCGCGCTGAACCCGGCCTACGGGAACACCTCCGTCAACCACTGACGGCCTTCCCCGCATGACCTCCCCGGCCCCCCAGGCTCCACCTGGGGGGCTGCCCCTTTCCCGGGGCCCGGGGGCGCCCGCTCAGGGCCGTCCGCGCTCCTTCTCCTCCACATACGCGTTGAACGCCGCCACCTGCGCCCGCCGCGCCACCCGCTCCACCGGCCGCAGCGCCGCCGCCCGGGCCGCCATCTCCGAGGCGCTCACCGCGCCGCCGTGCCCGTTGTCGTACGCCAGCGAGATCAGCAGCCCCACCCGCTGCGCCAGCTCCAGCACGCGTACGGCCCGCGCCGGATACCCCGGCGCCAGCAGCTCGCGCCCCGCGTGCGCCCGCGCCCGGTACGCGTCCAGCGCCGCCTCCGCCACCGGACCCGACGCCGCCACGTTCAGCCGCGTCAGCACCACGGTGGCCTCCCGCAGCGCCTCCGCCAGCTCCCGCTCCGCCTCACCCAGCGACGGCACGTCCGCGGGCGGCGCCTCCCGCACCGGCAGGCAGTGCCACACCACCTCCACGTGCACATCACCCGCGGGCCCCGCCTCGTACACCTCCGGCACCAGCCCGAACGCCGCCCCGTACCCGACGACCGCCTCCTCGGCCTCCAGCGCCCGCGCGTTGAACTCCGGCGGCCCGCTCAGCCCCAGCGGATGCCCCGGCGCGGGCAGCGCCACCCGCCAGCCCGTGACGCCCAGCGACCGCAGCCGCCCCAGCGCCAGCGTCAGACCGACCGGGGCCGGCTCACCCGGCAGCCCCTCCACCCGGTGCACCGCGTCGTCCCCGACAATCGCGGCCACGGCGTCGTCCGGCGACACCAACCCGGCCAGCAAGGCGTTCCCCCATGCGGCCAACCGTCCTGAACGTGGTTCCTCAAGCATGCCCCCACCCTAGGTACTGGCCCCTCCACCGGTGGCGTAGGTTTTCCCTGGGAACTTGCGCCCGCAGCGCAAGCGACGACGACGAAGACTCGACCGCAAGGGGAGACAACGCGCTCATGAGCGATGTACTGGAGCTGGTGGACGTATCCGTGGTCCGCGACGGACGGGCTCTGGTGGACGAGGTCTCCTGGTCGGTCAAGGAAGGCGAACGCTGGGTCATCCTCGGCCCCAACGGCGCGGGGAAGACGACCCTCCTCAACGTGGCCTCGACCTACCTCTTCCCGACCCGCGGCACCGCCCGCATCCTCGGCGACCAGCTCGGCAAGGTCGACGTCTTCGACCTGCGCCCCCGCGTCAGCATGGCCGGCATCGCCATGGCCGAGAAGCTGCCCAAGCGCCAGACCGTCCTCCAGACCGTCCTCACCGCCGCGTACGGCATGACCGCCACCTGGCAGGAGGACTACGACGACGTCGACGAGCAGCGCGCCCGCGCCTTCCTCGACCGCCTCGGCATGTCCGACTTCCTGGAGCGCAAGTTCGGCACCCTCTCCGAGGGCGAGCGCAAGCGCACCCTCATCGCCCGCGCCCTCATGACCGACCCCGAGCTGCTCCTCCTCGACGAGCCCGCCGCCGGCCTCGACCTCGGCGGCCGCGAGGACCTCGTCCGCCGCCTCGGCCGCCTCGCCCGCGACGCGTACGCGCCGTCCATGGTCATGGTCACCCATCACGTCGAGGAGATCCCGCCGGGCTTCACCCACGTCCTGATGATCCGTCAGGGCAAGGTCCTCGCCGCCGGCCCCGTCGAGACCGAGCTGACCTCCCGCAACCTCTCGCACTGCTTCGGCCTGCCCCTGGTCGTCGAGAAGGTCGGCGACCGCTACACCGCACAGGGCCTGCCCCTCTCCTGACCGCGCCGAGCGACCCGCGCCGAGCGGCCGGTCCCAAGGGTCCACCGCCCACGGGCACTCGCGCCCTGTCCCCGAAGAGCCCACGGTCCTACCATGACGACGTGGACATCGACGCATGGGTCTGGTGGCTGATCGGCGCGGTGGGGCTGGGCATCCCGCTCGTGCTGACGGCGATGCCGGAATTCGGAATGTTCGCCGTCGGCGCGGTCGCGGGCGCCATCACCGCGGGGCTCGGCTTCGGCGTGGTGACACAGGTCGTCGTCTTCGTCGTCGTCTCCGTCGCGCTGCTCGCCGTCGTACGTCCCATCGCCGCCCGGCACCGCAACGGACAACCCCAACACGCAAGCGGCGTCGACGCCCTGAGAGGCCGTCAAGCAGTCGTCCTGGAACGCGTCGACGGCAACGGCGGCCGCATCAAGCTCGCCGGTGAGGTCTGGTCCGCCCGCAGCTACGCCGCCGACCAGGTCTTCGAACCCGGACAGCAGGTCGACGTGATCGAAATCGACGGGGCGACCGCCGTCGTCATGTGACGGAACCCGGCCAACCGACCGAACCACCACGCATGCTGGCCCGCCGTCTGGGAAAATCGATCATCGAAACCAACCGGCGGTCAGCCGACCACAAACGGCAGCGAAGGGCACGGGGAACACGATGCCATCAGTCATCATCGTTCTGGTCATCCTGGTGGTGCTTGTCTTCATCGCCCTGATCAAGACGATCCAGGTCATCCCACAGGCCAGCGCCGCCATCGTCGAGCGCTTCGGCCGCTACACCCGCACCCTCAACGCGGGCCTCAACATCGTCGTCCCGTTCATCGACACGATCCGCAACCGGATCGACCTCCGTGAACAGGTCGTCCCCTTCCCGCCCCAGCCGGTCATCACCCAGGACAACCTGGTCGTCAACATCGACACCGTCATCTACTACCAGGTGACCGACGCCCGCGCCGCCACCTACGAGGTCGCCAGCTACATCCAGGCGATCGAGCAGCTCACCGTCACCACCCTCCGCAACATCATCGGCGGCATGGACCTGGAGCGGACCCTCACCTCCCGCGAGGAGATCAACGCAGCCCTCCGCGGCGTCCTCGACGAGGCCACCGGCAAGTGGGGCATCCGCGTCAACCGCGTCGAACTCAAGGCCATCGAGCCGCCCACCTCCATCCAGGACTCGATGGAGAAGCAGATGCGCGCCGACCGCGACAAGCGCGCCGCCATCCTCACCGCCGAAGGCATCCGCCAGTCCCAGATCCTCACCGCCGAAGGCGAGAAGCAGTCCGCCATCCTCCGCGCCGAAGGCGAGGCCAAGGCCGCCGCCCTCCGCGCCGAGGGCGAGGCACAGGCGGTCCGTACGGTCTTCGAGGCCATCCACGCCGGCGACCCCGACCAGAAGCTGCTCTCCTACCAGTACCTCCAGATGCTTCCGAAGATCGCCGAAGGCGACGCCAACAAGCTCTGGATCGTGCCCAGCGAGATCGGCGACGCCCTCAAGGGCCTCTCCGGCGCCTTCGGCAACCTCGGCAACGGCACCCCCGGCTTCAACACCGGCGGCAAGGACCAGCGCCGCGAAGAGCCCCCCGTCGACTGACCACCGCACCCCCTCGTGCATGATCGGTGCACTGGACACCGACCACGCACGAGGGGACCCCGATGACGATCTGGGAAATGGCCGCCGTATTCGTGGCCGGCATCGGCGCGGGCACCATCAACGCCGTCGTCGGCTCGGGCACCCTCATCACCTTCCCGGTGCTCCTCGCCACCGGCCTCCCACCCGTCACCGCCACCGTCTCCAACGCCCTCGGCCTCGTCGCCGGCTCCATCAGCGGAGCCATCGGCTACCGGGCCGAACTCACCGGCCAGCGCCGGCGCGTCATCCGCCTCGGCGTCGCCGGCGCCATCGGCGGACTCGGCGGAGCCGTCCTCCTCACACGCCTCCCCGCCACCGCGTTCGAGACGATCGTCCCCGTCCTCGTCAGCCTCGCCCTCGTCCTGGTCGTCCTCCAGCCCCGCATCTCCCAGGCCGTCCAGCGCCGCCGCGCCCGCGAAGGAGCCACCCCCACCCCCACCGACGGCGGCCCGCTCCTCTTCACGATGATCCTCCTCGCCAGCGTCTACGGCGGCTACTTCACCGCGGCCCAGGGCATCATCTACCTCTCCGTCATGGGCATGCTGCTCCACGACACCCTGCAGCGGCTCAACGCCGTCAAGAACATCCTCGCGGCCATCGTCAACCTCATCGCCGCGCTGTTCTTCGTCTTCGCCGCCCACTTCCACTGGACGGCCGTCCTGCTCATCGCCGTCGGCTCCACCATCGGCGGCCAGCTCGGCGCCCGCGTCGGCCGCCGCCTCCCCCCGAAGATCCTCCGCGGAATCATCGTCGCGGTCGGCACCCTCGCCATCCTCCAGCTCACCCTCGACTGACCGCGAAGGCCGACCCACAAAGAGGGCCCGCCCCCGGCCGACAGCCGGGAACGGGCCCACCCTCACCACACCGTTACGCCACCACGGAACCTCAAGCGGCCTGCTGCGCCAACCACTCCGGCAACTCCGACCGGTCACCGGCCCGCATCGCCAACAGCATCGCGTCCGCCGGCGAAGGAACGAACGGCTGGAACAACAGCGGCATCCCCGCCTCCTCCGGAGTACGGTCCGCCTTCCGGTGGTTGTCCTCGGCACACGAGGCCACCGTGTTCAGCCAGCTGTCCCCACCGCCCTGTGCCCGCGGCACCACATGGTCCACGGTCGTCGCACGCCCACCGCAGTACGCGCACTTGTGCTGGTCCCGCACCAGCACACCCCTCCGCGACCACGGCGCCTGTCTTCGGAACGGCACCCGTACGTACCGGCACAACCGGATCACCCGAGGCACCGGAAGCTCCACCGCCGCCGCACGCACACGCAGTTCGGGGTGGGACTGCTCGACGACGGCCTTGTCCTGAAGGACGAGCACCACCGCACGGTTGAGCGTCACCGTCGACAGCGGCTCGAAGCTCGCGTTCAGTACCAGCGTGTCCCGCATCTGTGCCCACCTCCCGTGTGCCGGCCCACCCCTGTGGCAGGCTCGGCTCAACTCTGGCCGGGCACGCGAGGCGGGACAACGCAATAAAAATGCCCGCCCCCGGCCTCACCGAGGCCAGAAGCGGGCGAACACCAGGCGAACTCTCAGCCTGCGGCAGGCGTCTCGTACTCACCGATCAGCTGCGCACGCGCCAGCGTGTGGAACCGCAGATTGAACCCGACGACCGCCGGCGACACGTCCGCGTCGGGCCCCAGCTTCTCCGTGTCCACCGCGTACACCGTGAACACATACCGGTGCGGACCGTCCCCCGCCGGCGGCGCGGCACCCCCGAAGTCCTTCGACCCGTAGTCGTTGCGCACGTGCACCGAGCCTTCGGGCAGTCCCTCGAACGTCCCGCTGCCCGCACCCGCGGGCAGTTCGGTCACCGACGCCGGAATGTCGAACAGCACCCAGTGCCAGAACCCGCTCCCCGTCGGGGCGTCCGGGTCGAAGCACGTCACCGCGAAGCTCTTCGTCTCCGCCGGGAAACCCTCCCACCGCAGATGCGGCGAGATGTTGCCCTCCGCGTAGACCTGCGCGTCCGCCAGCACACCGCCCGGCGCCACGTCCTTGCTCACCACCGTGAACGACGGCACGGCAGGGTGGAAGTCATGAGGGAGCGGCGCCCTCTTCGCCTCGGTCACGTCTGAACCTCCGATTCGCTCGTGACCCCTGAGCCTTGACCCCTGAGCCTAGAGCCAGTTGCGACGGCCACCGACATCCGCGAGCCACTGGTTCAGATACGCCACCCAGTCCGTCCCCTGGAAGGCGTCGTGCCGCACCGTGAACGCCCGGTACGAGTCGCTGCCCTCGCTGAACAGCCCGCCCTTCTTGTCCATCTCCAGCACGACGTCCATCTCCCGGTCGTCCGCCACGAACGACAGCTCCACCTGGTTCAGCCCCCGGTACTGCTGCGGCGGCAGGAACTCGATCTCCTGGTAGAAGGGCAGCCGCTGCCGCGTCCCCCGGATGTGCCCGCGCTCCATGTCGGCGTTCCGGAACCGGAAGCCCAGCTGCACGAACGCGTCGAGGATCGCCTGCTGCGCCGGCAGCGGATAGACGTGGATCGGGTCCAGGTCCGTCGAGTCCACGGCCCGCGCGATCGCCAGCTCGGTCGTCACACCGATGTTCATCCCGTGCAGCGGCTGCCCCCCGATGCACGTCACCGGCGTCTCCCACGGGATCTCCAGCCCGAACGGCACCACGTGCACCGCACCCGGCTGCACGGTGAAGGCCCCACCGAGCTGCACCTTCGTGAACTCGATGTCCTGCTTCACCTCCTGGTCCCCGCTCTCGACCTCGACCCGGGCCTGCAGACCGAGCGAGAGCCCCTGGATGCCCTGGGCCACCGAGCCGCCCTCGATGTGCACCTCACCCTGGACGACACCGCCCGGCACCACGTTCGCCTCGGTCAGCACCGTCTCCACGGAGGCGCCACCGGCACCCAGACTCGCCAGCAGCTTCTTGAAGCCCATGTCCACTCCTTGTCGGTCGCGTAGGTCCCCGGCTCATATACGCCTACGGGCGGAGAAGACCGTAGCCGGTTCCGGGCCCCACACCAGTACGCTCGTTCAACATGATCGAGAGCCCCGACCGTACGCCGCTGCCACGGGACTTCTTCGACCGCCCCGTACTGGAAGTGGCTCCCGACCTGCTCGGCCGGACCCTCGTACGGATGACGGACGACGGACCCATCGAGCTGCGCCTCACCGAGGTGGAGGCCTACGCCGGCGAAGCCGACCCAGGTTCCCACGCGTACCGAGGCCGCACCGCCCGCAACGCCGTGATGTTCGGACCCCCCGGTCACGCGTACGTCTACTTCACCTACGGGATGTGGCACTGCCTGAATCTGGTGTGCGGCCCCGAGGGCACGGCCAGCGGCGTGCTGCTGCGGGCCGGCGAGATCACGGTCGGCCAGGAGCTGGCCCGCCACCGAAGGGTCTCGGCCCGGTACGACAAGGAACTGGCCAAGGGCCCGGCCCGCCTCGCCACGGCCCTGGACGTGGACCGCACCCTGGACGGCACCGACGCCTGCGCCGGCCCCGAGTCCCCCCTGTCCGTACTGACGGGCGACCGGGTCAAGCCTGATCAGGTACGCAGCGGCCCGCGCACCGGAGTGGGCGGGGACGGGGCCACGCACCCGTGGCGGTTCTGGATCGACGGGGACCCGACGGTCAGCCCGTACCGGGCCCACACACCGCGCCGGCGGAGCACTTGACTCGGGCGCCCGAACCGCCTAATGTCGACCGAGCCGCAAGGGCAGGGAGGCTGTATCAGCACCCTGGGAGCGGCCATCCACTACTTATCTTCGATCTTCCCCCTCGGGGGTTGGCTTTCCGGCATGCCGGAATTGCATTCCGGAGGCTCGATTAGGAGCCGCCAGAGAGATCAGCTAAAGTAGCGGAGTCGAAAGACAAAAAGGCCCTCCAACGGCCACCGGAAACGAAATCCGAACCGGAAACGGAACGGAAAAGGATCTGGTAAGGTTGGAAACACCGAAGGGAAGCGCCCGGAGGAAAGCCCGAAAGGGTGAGTACGAAGGAAGCGTCCGTTCCTTGAGAACTCAACAGCGTGCCAAAAGTCAACGCCAGATATGTTGATAACCCCGTCTCTCTGAGACGAGGTTCCTTTGAAAAACACAGCGAGGACGCTGTGAACAGGAAGCGGGACTATTCCTCCCGCCCTGTTCCGCTCAACGCGAGTGTTGACCCGGATCACCGGGAAGCATTCACGGAGAGTTTGATCCTGGCTCAGGACGAACGCTGGCGGCGTGCTTAACACATGCAAGTCGAACGATGAACCTCCTTCGGGAGGGGATTAGTGGCGAACGGGTGAGTAACACGTGGGCAATCTGCCCTGCACTCTGGGACAAGCCCTGGAAACGGGGTCTAATACCGGATATGACCACTTCAGGCATCTGATGGTGGTGGAAAGCTCCGGCGGTGCAGGATGAGCCCGCGGCCTATCAGCTTGTTGGTGAGGTAACGGCTCACCAAGGCGACGACGGGTAGCCGGCCTGAGAGGGCGACCGGCCACACTGGGACTGAGACACGGCCCAGACTCCTACGGGAGGCAGCAGTGGGGAATATTGCACAATGGGCGAAAGCCTGATGCAGCGACGCCGCGTGAGGGATGACGGCCTTCGGGTTGTAAACCTCTTTCAGCAGGGAAGAAGCGAAAGTGACGGTACCTGCAGAAGAAGCGCCGGCTAACTACGTGCCAGCAGCCGCGGTAATACGTAGGGCGCAAGCGTTGTCCGGAATTATTGGGCGTAAAGAGCTCGTAGGCGGCCTGTCGCGTCGGATGTGAAAGCCCGGGGCTTAACCCGGGTCTGCATTCGATACGGGCAGGCTAGAGTTCGGTAGGGGAGATCGGAATTCCTGGTGTAGCGGTGAAATGCGCAGATATCAGGAGGAACACCGGTGGCGAAGGCGGATCTCTGGGCCGATACTGACGCTGAGGAGCGAAAGCGTGGGGAGCGAACAGGATTAGATACCCTGGTAGTCCACGCCGTAAACGTTGGGAACTAGGTGTGGGCGACATTCCACGTCGTCCGTGCCGCAGCTAACGCATTAAGTTCCCCGCCTGGGGAGTACGGCCGCAAGGCTAAAACTCAAAGGAATTGACGGGGGCCCGCACAAGCGGCGGAGCATGTGGCTTAATTCGACGCAACGCGAAGAACCTTACCAAGGCTTGACATACACCGGAAACACTCAGAGATGGGTGCCCCCTTGTGGTCGGTGTACAGGTGGTGCATGGCTGTCGTCAGCTCGTGTCGTGAGATGTTGGGTTAAGTCCCGCAACGAGCGCAACCCTTGTCCCGTGTTGCCAGCAGGCCCTTGTGGTGCTGGGGACTCACGGGAGACCGCCGGGGTCAACTCGGAGGAAGGTGGGGACGACGTCAAGTCATCATGCCCCTTATGTCTTGGGCTGCACACGTGCTACAATGGCCGGTACAAAGAGCTGCGATACCGTGAGGTGGAGCGAATCTCAAAAAGCCGGTCTCAGTTCGGATTGGGGTCTGCAACTCGACCCCATGAAGTCGGAGTCGCTAGTAATCGCAGATCAGCATTGCTGCGGTGAATACGTTCCCGGGCCTTGTACACACCGCCCGTCACGTCACGAAAGTCGGTAACACCCGAAGCCGGTGGCCCAACCCCTTGTGGGAGGGAGCTGTCGAAGGTGGGACTGGCGATTGGGACGAAGTCGTAACAAGGTAGCCGTACCGGAAGGTGCGGCTGGATCACCTCCTTTCTAAGGAGCACATAGCCGACTGCGAGCGAATGTCTCGCACGGTTGCTCATGGGTGGAACGTTGACTACTCGGCACGATCAGGAGATGGACCGCTAGTACTGCTTCGGCGTGGAACGCGGATCGGATCGAGGGATCGTGTCGGGCACGCTGTTGGGTGTCTGAGGGTGCGAGCGTTGCTCGCCCTTCATGCGCCGGCCCCAGTGCACTCACCACGTAGGTGGTGGGGTGATGGGTGGCTGGTCGTTGCTTGAGAACTGCACAGTGGACGCGAGCATCTGTGGCCAAGTTTTTAAGGGCGCACGGTGGATGCCTTGGCACCAGGAACCGATGAAGGACGTGGGAGGCCGCGATAGGCCCCGGGGAGCTGTCAACCGAGCTTTGATCCGGGGGTGTCCGAATGGGGAAACCGGCAGTCGTCATGGGCTGTCACCCGCTGCTGAACACATAGGCAGTGTGGAGGGAACGAGGGGAAGTGAAACATCTCAGTACCCTCAGGAAGAGAAAACAACCGTGATTCCGGGAGTAGTGGCGAGCGAAACTGGATGAGGCCAAACCGTATGCGTGTGATACCCGGCAGGGGTTGCGCATGCGGGGTTGTGGGATCTCTCTTTCACGGTCTGCCGGCCGTGAGACGAGTCAGAAACCGTTGATGTAGGCGAAGGACATGCGAAAGGTCCGGCGTAGAGGGTAAGACCCCCGTAGCTGAAACGTCAGCGGCTCGTTTGAGAGACACCCAAGTAGCACGGGGCCCGAGAAATCCCGTGTGAATCTGGCGGGACCACCCGCTAAGCCTAAATATTCCCTGGTGACCGATAGCGGATAGTACCGTGAGGGAATGGTGAAAAGTACCGCGGGAGCGGAGTGAAATAGTACCTGAAACCGTGTGCCTACAAGCCGTGGGAGCGTCGGACATCAGCTTGCTGGTGTCTCGTGACTGCGTGCCTTTTGAAGAATGAGCCTGCGAGTTTGCGGTGTGTTGCGAGGTTAACCCGTGTGGGGAAGCCGTAGCGAAAGCGAGTCCGAATAGGGCGATTCAGTAGCGCGCTCAAGACCCGAAGCGGAGTGATCTAGCCATGGGCAGGTTGAAGCGGAGGTAAGACTTCGTGGAGGACCGAACCCACCAGGGTTGAAAACCTGGGGGATGACCTGTGGTTAGGGGTGAAAGGCCAATCAAACTCCGTGATAGCTGGTTCTCCCCGAAATGCATTTAGGTGCAGCGTCGTGTGTTTCTTGCCGGAGGTAGAGCACTGGATAGGCGATGGGCCCTACCGGGTTACTGACCTTAGCCAAACTCCGAATGCCGGTAAGTGAGAGCGCGGCAGTGAGACTGTGGGGGATAAGCTCCATGGTCGAGAGGGAAACAGCCCAGAGCATCGACTAAGGCCCCTAAGCGTACGCTAAGTGGGAAAGGATGTGGAGTCGCAGAGACAACCAGGAGGTTGGCTTAGAAGCAGCCACCCTTGAAAGAGTGCGTAATAGCTCACTGGTCAAGTGATTCCGCGCCGACAATGTAGCGGGGCTCAAGCGTACCGCCGAAGTCGTGTCATTGCAGCGTAAGCCCCAACGGGTGTTGTGATGGGTAGGGGAGCGTCGTGTGCCGGGTGAAGCAGCCGTGGAAGCGAGTTGTGGACGGTTCACGAGTGAGAATGCAGGCATGAGTAGCGATACACACGTGAGAAACGTGTGCGCCGATTGACTAAGGGTTCCTGGGTCAAGCTGATCTGCCCAGGGTAAGTCGGGACCTAAGGCGAGGCCGACAGGCGTAGTCGATGGACAACCGGTTGATATTCCGGTACCCGCTTTGAAGCGCCAGCGCTGAACCCAGCGATGCTAAGCCCGTGAAACCGCCGTGTGCGTCTTCGGACAATCACGGAGTGGTGGAGCCGGTGACCCAGACTGGTAGTAGGTGAGCGATGGGGTGACGCAGGAAGGTAGTCCAGCCCGGGCGGTGGTTGTCCCGGGGTAAGGGTGTAGCCCGAGAGATAGGCAAATCCGTCTCTCATGCAGGGTGAGACCTGATGCCGAGCCGATTGTGGCGAAGTGGATGATCCTATGCTGTCGAGAAAAGCCTCTAGCGAGTTTCATGGCGGCCCGTACCCTAAACCGACTCAGGTGGTCAGGTAGAGAATACCGAGGCGTTCGGGTGAACTATGGTTAAGGAACTCGGCAAAATGCCCCCGTAACTTCGGGAGAAGGGGGGCCACGTCTGGTGATGGAGTTTTCCTCCGGAGCTGGGTGTGGCCGCAGAGACCAGCGAGAAGCGACTGTTTACTAAAAACACAGGTCCGTGCGAAGCCGTAAGGCGATGTATACGGACTGACGCCTGCCCGGTGCTGGAACGTTAAGGGGACCGGTTAGCTGACTTTCGGGTCGGCGAAGCTGAGAACTTAAGCGCCAGTAAACGGCGGTGGTAACTATAACCATCCTAAGGTAGCGAAATTCCTTGTCGGGTAAGTTCCGACCTGCACGAATGGCGTAACGACTTCTCGACTGTCTCAACCATAGGCCCGGTGAAATTGCACTACGAGTAAAGATGCTCGTTTCGCGCAGCAGGACGGAAAGACCCCGGGACCTTTACTACAGTTTGATATTGGTGTTCGGTTCGGCTTGTGTAGGATAGGTGGGAGACTGTGAAGCTTGGACGCCAGTTCAGGTGGAGTCGTCGTTGAAATACCACTCTGGTCGTGCTGGATGTCTAACCTGGGTCCGTGATCCGGATCAGGGACAGTGTCTGATGGGTAGTTTAACTGGGGCGGTTGCCTCCTAAAGGGTAACGGAGGCGCCCAAAGGTTCCCTCAGCCTGGTTGGCAATCAGGTGTTGAGTGTAAGTGCACAAGGAGCTTGACTGTGAGACCGACGGGTCGAGCAGGGACGAAAGTCGGGACTAGTGATCCGGCGGTGGCTTGTGGAAGCGCCGTCGCTCAACGGATAAAAGGTACCCCGGGGATAACAGGCTGATCTTCCCCAAGAGTCCATATCGACGGGATGGTTTGGCACCTCGATGTCGGCTCGTCGCATCCTGGGGCTGGAGTCGGTCCCAAGGGTTGGGCTGTTCGCCCATTAAAGCGGTACGCGAGCTGGGTTTAGAACGTCGTGAGACAGTTCGGTCCCTATCCGCTGTGCGCGTAGGAATATTGAGAAGGGCTGTCCCTAGTACGAGAGGACCGGGACGGACGAACCTCTGGTGTGCCAGTTGTTCTGCCAAGGGCATGGCTGGTTGGCTACGTTCGGGAGGGATAACCGCTGAAAGCATCTAAGCGGGAAGCCTGCTTCGAGATGAGTATTCCCACCTCCTTGAGAGGGTAAGGCTCCCAGTAGACGACTGGGTTGATAGGCCGGATATGGAAGCCCAGTAATGGGTGGAGTTGACCGGTACTAATAGGCCGAGGGCTTGTCCTCAGTTGCTCGCGTCCACTGTGTGGTTCCCGGGTTGCGAACAGTCGCACCGGTACACACCACTTACTTGTTCAAGTGAATAGTGTGCTTGTTCGCTAGAACCCTTTAGGGTTTCGGTGGTCATAGCGTTAGGGAAACGCCCGGTTACATTCCGAACCCGGAAGCTAAGCCTTTCAGCGCCGATGGTACTGCAGGGGGGACCCTGTGGGAGAGTAGGACGCCGCCGAACAATCTTTCATGGACCCGTGGTCCCAGCGTGCATGCTGGGACCACGGGTCCTTTTTTGTTTGCTGAATCTGCTCGAAGCGCGGTCGATGCCCGACTGCGCGAGAATGACTTGCGGTACCCGAAGACAGGAGCCACGCCCATGTCCACCAACTCCTCCGACGACCGTCCGGAGCGCGAGCCTCGTCGTAGGGACGGTGGCGAGCGAGGCGGTTTCCGTGGGCCCCGCCGTGACGACGACCGGCGAGGCGGCGGCTTCCGCCGTGACGACCGCCGTGACGACCGCCGTGACGATCGGCGCGATGACCGCCGTGACGATCGGCGGGGTGATCGCAGGGACGACCGGCGTGATGACCGGCCGGCGTTCCGGCGCGACGACCGGGACCGTGACCGTGACCGTGGTGGGTTCCGTCGGGACGACCGGGACCGTGGTGGTTTCCGCGGCGGTCCTCGGCGTGACGACGACCGGCCGCGCGGTGGCTTCCGCCGTGACGACGACCGCGGACGTGGCGGGTTCCGCCGCGACGACCGGCGCGATGACCGGCGTGACGACCGGCGCGATGACCGCCGTGACGACCGCCGTGACGAGCGGCGTGATGACCGGGACCGTGGTGGGTTCCGCGGCGGTCCTCGGCGTGAGGACGACCGGCCGCGCGGTGGCTTCCGCCGTGACGACGACCGGGGCCGTGGTGGCTTCCGTCGTGACGACCGGCCTTCCTTCCCGCGTGACGACCGGGCGCCCCGGCGTGACGACCGCGACCGGGACCGGGACCGGACCGTGGTGGGTTCCGTCGTGACGACCGGCGGGACGAGCGCGGTGGTGGCTTCCCGCGTGACGAGCGGGCACCTCGCCGTGAAGGCGAGCGCGGCGGTTTCCGGCGCGGTGAGGACCGGCCGCGTGGCGGCTTCCGCCGTGACGACGAGCGCGAGCGCGGGCGCGGTGGCTTCGGTGGCCGCGGCGGATTCCGCCGTGACGACCGGCGCGACGACCGTCGTGACGACCGCGGGGGCTACCGCCGGGACGACCGGGACCGCGACCGTACGCGCGACCGCGAGCCGATCAAGCGGCTGCCGATCCCGGCTGACGTCACCGGCGACGAGATCGACAAGGACGTGCGGCAGGAGCTGATGAGCCTGCCGAAGACGCTCGCCGAGGACGTCGCCAAGAACCTGGTGATGGTCGCCAAGCTCATCGACGAGGAGCCCGAGAAGGCCTACGGCTACTCCCGCGTGGCGCTGCGGCTCGCGTCGCGTGTCGCCGCCGTGCGCGAGGCCGCCGGCTTCGCCGCGTACGCGACGCAGAAGTACGCGGAGGCCCTGGCCGAGTTCCGGGCGGCTCGGCGGATGACCGGCAGCGTGGAGCTGTGGCCCGTCATGGCCGACTGCGAGCGCGGGCTCGGGCGGCCCGAGCGGGCGCTGGCCATGGCCGGTGAGCCCGAGGTGCAGAAGCTCGACAAGGCCGGCCAGGTCGAGATGCGGCTCGTCGCGGCCGGGGCCCGGCGGGACATGGGGCAGCTGGACGCCGCCATCGTGACCCTGCAGAGCCCGGAGCTGGCGTCGAACTCCGTACAGTCGTGGACCGCGCGCCTGCGGTACGCGTACGCGGACGCGCTGCTCGCGGCCGGGCGTGAGGCCGAGGCGCGGGAGTGGTTCGCGAAGGCGCTGGAGTCCGACAAGGACGGGTCGACCGACGCGTCCGACCGGCTCGCCGAGCTGGACGGCGTCGAGTTCGTCGACGCCTTCGACGAGACCGAGAGCGTCCAGGACGTCCAGGACGTCCAGGACGTTCAGGACGTCGCGGACGCCGAAGGGGCGCAGGACCGCGGCGACGACGTGGACGGCGACCGGTAACGGCCGGTCCGTACGGGTATGACGAAGGGCGGCACCCCCGCGGGGGTGCCGCCCTTCGGTGTGCGGTCAGTCGATCGTGAGGCTGCGCAGGACCAGGCCCGTCGCCGGCTTCGGGCCGAACGACGTGGACTTGCGGGGCATCGTCACGCCCTGGCGGGCGAGGTCCCGGACGACCTCCTCGCGTACGGGGTGCATCAGGACCGCCGTGCAGCCGCGGCGCTCGGCCTGGGCGACGACGGCCTCCGTGTCGTGTATGTACGCGATGTGCTCGGGGGCGTCGGGCACGCGCCACAGGTGGTCCAGGAGCGTCGCGTGCAGGACCGTGGCGTCCAGCGTGCGCCAGGCCTCCGGGCGGTCGTGGGGGACGGTGCGGGCCAGCAGCGCGGGGTCCGGGCGGTCGACGAGGTGGAAGCGGCCGTCGCCTGCGAGGAGTAAGGCGTTGCCGCCCTCGGCCACGGCGGCCGCCAGTTCCTCCATGGCGGCCGGGAGCGGGGCGTCGAGGGTGCGGACGCGGAACGCGCCCTCCAGCGCGGCGAGCGCGTCGGGCACCGCGAGGCGGTGCAGGAGCCGGTGGATGGCCCGTACCTGGAGCGGGTAGCGGGAGGTGTCGATGAGGAGCACCAGGCCGTAGCTCCAGGGGCCGGGCTCGGACTGCTCCTGGAGCAGGCGCAGATACGTCGCCCAGCGGTGGTGGCCGTCGGCTATGAGCGCCTGGTGGCCGGCCAGGTCCTCGGCGGCCGCGGCCTGCTCGGCCGGGTCGGTCACCGCCCACAGGCGGTGGCTGAAGCCGTCCTCGGTGGTCGTGGCGAGGAGCGGGGTGCGCTGGATGGCGCGTTCGATGACGCCGGTGGCGCCGGTGGCGTTGCCGTCGCCGCGGTAGGTGAGGAGGAGGGGTTCCAGGTTCGCGCCGGTCGTGCGCATGAGGGCGGCCCGCTCCTCGACGACGTCCGGCATGACGTCCTCGTGCGGGAGGACGATGCCCTCGGCCGGGGAGGACAGTTCCAGGGCGCCGATCAGGCCGCGCTGGAGGAGGTCGCCCTTGCGCTGCTCGTAGACGTAGAGGGCGGGTTCCGCGTCGGCGGCCAGCACGCCCGAGCCGAGCCAGTCCTCCAGGGTCTGCGCGGCCTGCCGGGAGCGGGCGTCGGCGGTGGCCGCCTGCGGGAGGATCAGGCGGACGATGTTGTGCGGGTCGGACGATTCCAGATGGTGGAGCCCGTCGGGCCGTACCACCACGTCGTACGGGGGTGAGGTCACCGCGGCTAGGCTGCCCACCCGTTCGGGGACATAACGCAGCCCATGGAAAGGCTTCAGTCGCAGGCCGCCATTGGCCGCAAGACCTCTCGTATTCATCCTTGCATCGTATGTTGATGTGCAGATGGGTGATGATCGGGGGAGAGAGGTCGTCCGAACGAGCGAGGAGTACCGGGTGATGGGGCAGCGGTGGCGGAGCCGGCCGGACGGCAGTGCGGCGGTGCTGAGCGAGGCGTACGACACGGCGCTGCTGGACCTGGACGGCGTCGTGTACGCGGGCGGCGAGGCCATCGCGTACGCCGTGGAGGCGCTGGGCGCAGCCCGCGAGGGCGGCATGCACCTCGCGTACGTCACCAACAACGCGCTGCGGACGCCGGATGCCGTCGCCGCGCACCTGACCGAACTCGGCGTGCCGGCCGAGCCCGGTGATGTGATCACCTCGGCGCAGGCGGTGGCCCGGCTGATCGCCGAGCAGGTGCCGGCCGGGTCGCGGGTTCTCGTCATCGGCGGGGAGGGGCTGCGCGTGGCACTGCGCGAGCGGGGTCTGGTGCCGGTCGAGTCGGCCGACGACGACCCGGCCGCCGTGGTGCAGGGGTACGGCGGGCCCGAGCTGCCGTGGGGGCGGTTCGCGGAGGCGTCGTACGCGATCGCGCGCGGCGTGCCGTGGTTCGCGTCGAACACGGACCTGACGATCCCCGGTGCGCGGGGGATCGGCCCCGGCAACGGGGCGGCCGTGGAGGTCGTGCGGATCGCGACGGGCGCGGAGCCGCAGGTGGCGGGCAAGCCGCTGCCGCCCATGCACCGCGAGACGATCCTGCGGACCGGTGCGCGGCGGCCGCTGGTGGTGGGCGACCGGCTGGACACGGACATCGAGGGCGCGTTCAACGGGGACGTGGACTCGCTGCTCGTGCTGACCGGCGTGACGGACGCGGCGCGGCTGCTGGCCGCCGTGCCCGAGCACCGGCCGACGTACGTGGACGCCGATCTGCGGGGGCTGCTGACCGGGCAGCCGGAGGTGACCGGGACGGTGGCGGACGGGTTCGTGTGCGGCGGCTGGACCGCGTCGGCGGACGGGAACGCGCTGGTGCTCGACGGGGAGGGCGACCGGCTGGACGCGCTGCGGGCGCTGTGCGCGGCGGCGTGGACGCAGGCGGGTGCCGGGTCGTGCGGGCTCGACGCGGGGAAGGCGCTGGCGCGGCTGGGGTGGTGAGACCCCCTGCGGCTGCTCGGGCAGGGTAGGCTAACCTAACCCGGTGTTGATCGACAGTCCTCCCGAACAGAGCGCGGAGCCGTCGGCCGCCGAGCAGCCCCGAAAGCGTCACTCCGTGCGCGCCGCCGGGCTGGTGGCGGCCCTCGCCGTGCTGCTGGTGGTCTGTGCCGCGAGCATCGTCGTCGGGGCCAAGCCCGTCCCGCTCGGTGACGTCTGGCACGGGCTGTTCCAGAACTCCGGCACCGGCACCGACGTCCTGATCGCCGACGTGCGTGTCCCGCGCACCCTCCTCGGCCTGCTGGCCGGTGTCGCCCTCGGCCTGTCCGGCGCCGTCATGCAGGCGCTCACCCGCAACCCGCTCGCCGAGCCGGGCCTGATGGGCGTGAACGCGGGCGCGGCCGCCGCCGTCGTGACGGCCACCGGCTTCCTCGGCGTCACGTCCCTCACGGGCTACGTCTGGTTCGCGTTCGCCGGCGCCGCCGCCGTGTCGGTCCTGGTGTACGTCCTCGGCGGCGGCCGCAGCGCCACGCCCGTACGGCTCGCCCTGGCCGGCACCGCCGCGACCGCCGCGCTGTACGGGTACGTCAACGCCGTGCAGCTGCTGGACGCCGCCGCGCTCGACCGGCTGCGCTTCTGGACCGTCGGCTCGCTGGCGGGCGCCGAACTCGCGACCGTACGGCAGGTCGCGCCGTTCCTCGCCGTCGGCGTCGTCCTCGCCCTGCTGGTGGCGCGGCCCCTGAACGCGATGGAGATGGGCGACGACACCGCCCGCGCGCTCGGCGCCCACCTGAACCGCACGCGCGTCCTGGCCATGCTGTCGGTCACCCTGCTGTGCGGGGGCGCCACCGCCGCCTGCGGGCCGATCGTCTTCGTCGGACTGATGGTCCCCTACCTCGTACGCGCCGTCACCGGGCCCGACATGCGGTGGATCCTGCCGTACGCGGCGGTCCTGTCGCCCGTGCTGCTGCTCGTCTCCGACATCGTCGGCCGCGTCGTCGCCCGCCCCTCCGAACTCCAGGTCGGCATCGTCACCGCGCTCATCGGCGGGCCCGTCTTCCTCCACCTCGTACGCCGCAAGAGGATGGCCCAGCTGTGACCGTGACCCCCGAACGACTCCCCGCGGCCCGCGTCCGCACGGTCAAGGCGATCCGCACCCCCGGCGGGCTCTCCGTACGCGTCGATCCCCGCGCGGCCGTCGCCGGGCTCCTGCTGGCCCTCCTGGCGCTCGCCGCCGCCGTCGTCCTCATCGGCAGCGGCGACTACACCATGACGCCCGGCGAGGTGCTGGCCACGCTCCTCGGCGACGGCACGGCCATGCAGGAGTTCGTCGTCCAGGACCTGCGCCTGCCGCGCGTCCTCGTGGCGCTGCTCGTCGGCGCCGGGCTCGCCGTCGGCGGCGCCGTCTTCCAGACCATCACCCGCAACCCGCTCGGCAGCCCCGACATGCTCGGCATCGGCCAGGGCTCCACCGTCGGCGCGCTCACCGTCATCGTCCTCTTCCAGGGCGGTGCGACGGCCGTCGCGGGCGGAGCCGTCCTGGGCGGCACCCTCACCGGCACCGCCGTGTACCTCCTCGCCTGGAAACGGGGCGTCCACGGCTTCCGGCTCGTCCTCACCGGCATCGGCATCGCCGCCATCCTGACGGCCTGCATCCACTACCTGATCACCAAGGCCAACCTGGTCGACGCGACGCGCGCCGTGCTGTGGATGACCGGCTCGCTCGACGGCCGCGACTGGAGCCACTTCTGGCCCCTGCTCACCGCCTCCGCCGTCCTGCTGCCGCTGATCCTCGCGTACGGGCGGCCCCTGCGGATGCTGGAGATGGGCGACGACGCGGCCCACGCCCTGGGCGTGCGCGTGGAACGGGTCCGCGTCGTGCTGCTCACCTCGGCGGTGCTGCTGGTGGCGGCCGCCACCGCCGCCGCCGGGCCCATCGTGTTCGTCGCGCTCAGCGCCCCGCAGCTGGCCCGCCGCCTCACCCGCTCGCCCGGCCCCAACCTCGGCGCGTCCGCCCTGATGGGCGCGGCGCTGCTGCTGATCGCCGACTGGGCGGCCACCAACACCTTCGACGAGCGCCGGCTGCCCGTCGGCGTCGTCACCGGCGTCGTCGGCGGTGCCTACCTGCTGTGGCTGCTGGTCACCGAGCGCAGGGCGGGCCGGATATGAGCGCCGCGAACCACGACCACGACCAGAACCGCAGGAGTACGTCCATGCAGCCCGAGCGCCCGCGCCCCCGACTGAGCGCGGAGTCCGTCACCCTCGCCTACGAGCAGCGGATCATCGCCCGCGACCTGTCGGTCGAGATCCCCGACAACTCGTTCACGGTCATCGTCGGTCCGAACGCCTGCGGCAAGTCCACCCTGCTGCGCGCCCTCTCCCGGATGCTCAGGCCCGCCGAGGGCCGCGTGCTGCTCGACGGGCAGGCCATCCACGCGCTGCCCGCCAAGAAGGTCGCCCGCACCCTGGGGCTGCTGCCGCAGTCCTCCATCGCGCCCGACGGCATCACCGTCGCCGACCTCGTGGCCCGCGGCCGCTACCCCCACCAGGGGCTCCTGCGCCAGTGGTCCCCGGAGGACGAGCGGATCGTCCAGGAGGCGATGGAGGCCACCGGGGTCGGGGAGCTGGGCGACCGGTACGTCGACGAGCTGTCCGGCGGGCAGCGCCAGCGCGTGTGGATCGCGATGGCCCTCGCCCAGCAGACGCCGCTGCTGCTGCTCGACGAGCCGACGACGTACCTCGACATCCAGCACCAGATCGACGTCCTCGACCTGTGCGCCGAACTCCACGAGACCCAGGGACGCACGCTCGTCGCCGTCCTCCACGACCTGAACCACGCCGCCCGCTACGCGACGCACCTCATCGCCGTACGGGGCGGGGAGATCGTCGCCGAGGGGCCGCCGACCGAGATCGTCACGGCCGAGCTGGTCGAGCGGGTCTTCGGGCTGCGCTGCCAGGTCATCGACGACCCCGAGACGGGCACGCCGCTGGTGGTCCCGGCGGCACGTACGGCGCGGGCCGGCGCGCGGCAGGCCGTGCGGCGGACGGAAGCCGCGCTACAGAAGTGAGCGCAGGCGCAGCAGGTCGCGGAGGCCCGCCTCCAGCCTGACCCGGCCCGACGCCCAGGCGGCGGCGAAGTTCAGCTCGCCCGCGACCAGCGCCACCAGGTCGTCGCCGCGCAGCACCAGCCGGATCTGCGCGCGCTCCCGCGGCGGCCCCGCGAACTGCTCCAGCACCTCGATCCGGCCGTCCGTGAGGCGGCCGGCGAAGGTGGCGTCCAGGTCCGTGAGGTGGCAGCTGAGGCTGCGGTCGTGGGCCGCGGCGGCCCGCACGCCGCCGTCCGCCCGCGCCAGGTTCGCCGCCAGCGCGTCCAGCGCGGCGCGGCACTCCTCGATCGTCGCCATCGCGACCGACCGTACCGCAGGACCACGCGGTAGCGTCGGGGCATGAACGACGCGATGTCCGGCCTGCCCGCCAGGCGGCCCGAGGCCCCCGGGACGGTCCCAGAGGCGGCTCCTGAGGCGAACCCGACCGCAGAGGGAGACGCGGCGGAGCGGCGCGCCGAGGAGGAACCCGCCGGTGCCGTCGGCGGGTACGAGCCCGCCGCCCCCGCCCCCCTCGGCGTGCCCCGCACGGCCACCGGGCACCCGCGGGTCGACGGGCTGCTGGAGCGGCTGGGCGATGTCGATCACCTTCCGGCGGACGGACACCTGGACGTGTACGAGGATGTACACCGGGGCTTGCGCGACACGCTGACCGCGCTCGACGCACCCCACCCCCAGCCGGGAACCCCGTACGACGACAGGAGCTGAATCGAACGTGGCAGGAGTGGCACGCCGCCGTCTCGACGCCGAGCTTGTGCGCCGCAAGCTCGCCCGCTCGCGGGAGCACGCGAGCCAGCTGATCGCGGCGGGGCGGGTGACCGTGGGCGGCAACACCGCGACCAAGCCCGCCACGCAGGTGGAGACCGCCGCCGCCATCGTGGTGGCCCAGGACGACTCCGACCCCGAGTACGTCTCGCGCGGCGGCCACAAGCTGGCCGGGGCGCTCGCCGCGTTCGTGCCCCGCGGCCTGAAGGTCGAGGGCCGGCGCGCCCTGGACGCCGGGGCGTCCACGGGCGGGTTCACGGACGTCCTGCTGCGGGCCGGGGCCGCCCACGTCGTCGCCGTCGACGTCGGCTACGGGCAGCTGGCCTGGTCCCTCCAGAGCGATGAACGCGTCACCGTCAAGGACCGTACCAACGTACGTGAACTGACCCTCGACGCCATCGACGGAGTGCCCGTGGACCTTGTGGTGGGTGACCTGTCCTTCATTCCCCTCGGCCTGGTGCTGCCCGCCCTCGCCTCGGTGACCGCTCCGGACGCCGACCTCGTCCTGATGGTCAAGCCGCAGTTCGAGGTGGGCAAGGAGCGCCTCGGCAGCGGCGGTGTGGTCCGCAGCCCCGAGCTGCGTGCCGACGCCGTACGGAACGTGGCGCGGCAGGCCGGCGAGCTGGGGCTCGGCGTGCTCGGCGTGACCGCGAGCCCGCTGCCCGGCCCCTCCGGCAACGTCGAGTACTTTCTCTGGCTGCGGGCAGGGGCGCCCGCACTCGATCCGGCCGACGTCGACCGTGCCGTGGCGGAGGGACCTCGTTGACTTCAGCACCGAGTTCAGCTGCGAGTTCAGCACCGCGTACCGTCTTCCTGCTGGCGCACACCGGGCGGCCCGCCGCCGTCCGCAGCGCCGAACTGGTCGTGCTCGGCCTGCTGCGCAGCGGTATCGGCGTACGCGTCCTGGCCTCCGAGGCCGCCGACCTGCCGCTGCCGCCCGCCGTGGAGACCGTCGCCGAGGCGAGCCCCCATGTGCTCGACGGCTGTGAACTGCTGATCGTGCTGGGCGGTGACGGGACGCTCCTGCGGGGCGCGGAGTTCGCCCGGGCGTCCGGCGTGCCGATGCTGGGCGTCAACCTCGGGCGGGTCGGCTTCCTCGCCGAGGCCGAGCGCGACGACCTCGACAAGGTCGTCGACCGGGTCGTCACGCGGGCGTACGAGGTCGAGGAGCGCATGACCCTCGACGTCGTCGTGTACGACAACGGGGACGTCCTGCACACCAACTGGGCCCTCAACGAGGCCGCCGTGCAGAAGGTCGCGCCGGAGCGGATGCTGGAGGTCGTCCTCGCCATCGACGGGCGGCCCGTCACCGGCTTCGGCTGCGACGGCGTGATCTGCGCGACGCCCACCGGCTCCACGGCGTACGCGTTCTCGGCCGGTGGTCCGGTCGTCTGGCCCGAGGTGGAGGCGCTGCTGATGGTGCCCATCGGCGCGCACGCCCTGTTCGCCAAGCCGCTCGTCACCACGCCCGACGCGGTCCTGGCGGTGGAGGTCGAGCCGCACACCCCGGACGGGGTGCTGTGGTGCGACGGACGGCGCACCGTCACGCTGCCCGCGGGCGCGCGGGTCGAGGTACGGCGCGGCTCGGTGCCCGTACGGCTCGCCCGGCTCCACCACGCGTCGTTCTCGGACCGGCTCGTCGCCAAGTTCGCCCTGCCGGTGTCGGGCTGGCGGGGGGCACCGCACTAGGTGCCGTCCGGCGGATCTTCCCCCACCCCGCCCCTTCCCGAATCCGGGGCTCCGCCCCCGAACCCCCGCTCCTCGAACGCCGGAGGGGCTGATTTCGGCCCGTCCGGGGCGGGGCGGGGGACATTCACCGGACAAGGCCACTCCGGAGGGTGATCGGTGGTCGCCCGGGGGCGTCGTCACCTGCGGGTTCCGCGACGCGGGGCGGGGGCCGTCGCATCCCGGGCCCCGGACCTCGTATGGTCTTCCACGTGTTGGAGGAGATGCGGATACGGTCGCTCGGAGTCATCGACGACGCGGTGGTCGAGCTGTCACCCGGTTTCACCGCGGTGACCGGCGAGACCGGCGCGGGCAAGACCATGGTGGTGACCAGCCTGGGGCTGCTGCTCGGCGGGCGCGCCGACCCGGCCCTGGTGCGGATCGGCGCCCCGGCCGCCGTCGTCGAGGGACGGGTCAGCGTGCCCGGGGACGCCGGCGTCGCCCGGCGCGCCGAGGAGGCGGGCGCCGAACTCGACGAGGGCGCCCTGCTCATCAGCCGCACCATCTCGGCGGAGGGCCGCTCCCGGGCGCACCTGGGCGGCCGTGCCGTGCCCGTCGGGCTGCTCTCCGAGCTGGCCGACGACCTCGTGGCCGTCCACGGCCAGACCGACCAGCAGGGCCTGCTGAAGCCCGCCCGGCAGCGCGGCGCGCTCGACCGGTACGCGGGTGAGGCCGTCGCGGGTCCGCTCGCCGCGTACGGCGAGGCGTACCGCCGGCTGCGGGCCGTCACCGCCGAACTGGACGAGCTGACCACACGGGCCCGGGAGCGGGCCCAGGAGGCCGACCTGCTGCGGTTCGGGCTCGCCGAGATCGAGGCGGTCGAGCCGCGGGCCGGCGAGGACACCGAGCTGGCCACCGAGGCCGAGCGGCTCGGCCACGCCGAGGCCCTCGCCTCCGCCGCCGCCCTCGCCCACGGCGCGCTCGCCGGCAACCCCGAGGACCCGGAGGCCGTCGACGCGACGACCCTCGTCGCCGGTGCCGGGCGCGCCCTGGAGGCCGTACGGTCCCACGACCCCGCACTCGCGGCGCTCGCCGACCGGATCGGCGAGATCTCCATCCTCCTCTCCGACGTGGCCGGCGAACTGGCCGGATACGCCGACAAGCTGGACGCCGACCCGCGCCGCCTGGCCGCCGTCGAGGAGCGCCGCGCCGCGCTGACCGGGCTCACCCGCAAGTACGGCGAGGACATCGCCGCCGTGCTGGCGTGGGCCGAGGAGAGTGCCGCCCGGCTCACCGAACTGGACGGCGACGACGACCGGATCGGTGAGCTGACAGCCGAGCGGGACGCCCTGCGCGCCGAACTGTCCGGGCTCGCCCAGGCCCTGACGGACGCCCGGACCGAGGCCGCGGCCCGCTTCGCCGAGGCGGTCACCGCCGAGCTGGCCTCGCTGGCCATGCCGCACGCCCGGGTCTCCTTCGCCATCCGGCAGACCGAGGACCCGGACGGCGTCGACGTCGGCGGGCGGACCGTCGCGTACGGGCCGACCGGCGTCGACGAGGTCGAGCTGCTGCTCGCGCCGCACCCGGGCGCCCCGCCGCGGCCCATCGCCAAGGGCGCCTCGGGCGGTGAGCTGTCGCGTGTGATGCTCGCGGTCGAGGTCGTGTTCGCCGGTACGGACCCGGTGCCGACGTACCTGTTCGACGAGGTCGACGCGGGCGTCGGCGGCAAGGCGGCCGTCGAGATCGGCAGGCGGCTGGCCAAGCTCGCCAGGACCGCGCAGGTCGTCGTGGTGACGCACCTGCCGCAGGTCGCGGCGTTCGCCGACCGGCAGCTGCTGGTGGAGAAGACCAACGACGGCTCGGTCACCCGGTCCGGCGTGACCGTCCTGGAGGGCGAGGACCGCGTCCGCGAGCTGTCGCGGATGCTGGCCGGCCAGGAGGACTCGGAGACCGCCCGGGCCCACGCGGAGGAACTGCTCGCGACGGCACGGTCGGAGGTCTGACGCCTGCGGCCGTGCCGGCCGTGCCGGGCCCGCCCGGCGTTGCGGCGACCGCCCGGACGTCGGGCGTTGTGGCGGTGGCCGAACCTCGGGCGTTGCGGGGCTGCGGAGGCGTCGGGCGATTGCGGCGGCTGCGCGGACGTGGGGCGTCGCGCGGGCTGCGGTGACGCCCGGCATGGAAGGGGCTGTGGAGGCGTCGGGCGGTTCCGGCGGCTGCCCGAACCTGGGGCGTTGCGGCGGCCGCTCGGACGTCGGGCGTTGTGGCGGGTGGCCGAACCTCGGGCGTTGCGGGGCTGCGGACGCGTCGGGCGGTTGTGGCGGCTGCGCGGACGTGGGTCGTCGCGGGCGCTGCGGTGACGCCCGGCATGGAAACGCCGCGGCGTCGGGCGGTTCCGGCGGCTGCCCGAACCTTGGGCGTTGCGGCGGCCGCTCGGACGTCGGGCGTTGTGGCGGGTGGCCGAACCTCGGGCGTTGCGGGGCTGCGGAGGCGTCGGGCGGCTGCGCGGACGTCGGGCGTTGCGGTGGTGCCCGGCATGGAAGGGGCTGCTGACGCGTCGGGCGGTTGTGGCGGCTGCGCGGGGCGTACGGGGTGGGGTCCGCCGCCCGGCACCTGCCGTGTCCGGTTTCAGGGGCCGCCCCGTAGGGTGACGGTCATGATCGACAAGCTTGCGAGGGCGGCCGCCGCGTTCGGCGCGGCCGCCGTGGCCGCGCGGGCCGTCCGCGCGGGGCTGCGGCAGCGCCGCCGGTCGGCGTGGGAGCGGACCAACCACGCCGGACGCACCGTCGACCTGTACGCGGCGCCCGCCGTCGCCGTCGGCACCGTCCTCGGCGCCGTACCGTGCCGGGACCGGGGTGCCGCCGTGCTGGCGACCGTCGCCGCCGCGGCCTGCGGGGCGTACGACGATCTCCGCGGCGACCACCGCAGGGGCTTCCGGGCACACCTCGGCGCGCTGCGGCAGGGGGAGGTGACCAGCGGGGCCGTCAAGTTGTTCGGGATCGGCGCCGCCGGGCTCGCCGCCGGGGCGCTGCTCAAGGAGCGGCCCCTCGACAAGGTGCTCGCCGGCGTCGTGATCGCCGGGACCGCCCACGCCGTCAACCTCGTGGACGTACGCCCCGGCCGTGCCGTGTCGGCCGTCCTCGCGCTCGGCGCGCCCGGCCTCCTCCGGGGCGGTGCCCTCGCCGCCGCGCCCATGGGCGCCGCAGCGGCGGTGGCCGCCGACGACCTGGGCGAGCGGACCATGCTGGGCGACACCGGGGCGCACGCCCTCGGTGCGGCCCTCGGCACCGCCGTCGCCGCCGCCAACGGACGGCTCGGCCTCACCCTCCACGCCGCCGCCCTCATCGCGGCCGCCGTCAACGGAGAGACCGTCAGCCGCCTCGCACGCTCACCCATGTGAGTGAACCGGGCGGCGAGGTCACGCCCCTCGACGGCGGAAAGTCGCGGAATGCGGCGGGTCCGGCAGCAGAGCCGGTGCCGGAACGTGCGTACGGGCTGGCATCCTTGGGCGCGTGACACAGCTGCGTACGGTCCAAGTGCTGGGCGGCGGCAGCGCGGGCAGCAGCGCTCATGTCAGATCACTGGCCGCCGGGCTCGTGGCGAGGGGCGTGCGGGTGACCGTGTGCGCCCCCGCGGAGCTGGACCACGACTACGACTTCCTCGGGGCCGGGGCCCACTTCGTCCCCGTCCCGCGCCGCAGCGACCCCTTGTCCGTCGGCGCCCTGCGGGCCGCGTGCGTGGGCGCCGACGTGGTCCACGCCCACGGGGTGCACGCCGCCGTGCGGGCCGCGATGGCGCTGGCCTCCCAACACGTGCCGCTCGTCGTCACCTGGCACAGCCGGCCGCACGCCGAGGGTGCCCGCAGGCAGCTGCTGCGGCTCATGGAGCGAAAGGCCGTACGCGCGGCGGCCGTTGTCCTCGGCACGTCCTCGGAGCTGGTCGACCGCGCCCGGCGGCGGGGTGCCCGCGACGCCCGGCTCGGTCCCGTCACCAGCCCCGCGCCCCGGCAGGTCGATGACCTCGGCGACCACGGCAAGGCGCGGGCCGAACTCGGCGCCGTCGACCGGCCGTTGGTCATGTCCGTCGGCCCCCTGGAGCCGTACCGCGGCCACGACACCCTGCTGGACGCGGCCCGTTCGTGGCTCGGCCACGACCCCGTGCCGCTGGTCGCCGTCGTCGGCGAGGGGCGGCAGCGCGGGGCGCTGCAGCGGCGCATCGAGACCGAGGAACTGCCGGTGCGGCTCCTCGGGCACCGGGAGGACGCCGGATCGCTGCTCGCCGCGGCGGACGTCGCCGTGCTGGCGAGCCGGTGGGAGGCGCGGGCACCGCTGGCGCAGGAGGCGCTGCGGCTGGGCGTTCCGCTGGTCGCGACCGCGGTGGGCGGGGTGCCGGAGCTGGTGGGGGAGGCGGCGGAGCTGGTGCCGTACGGGGATGCCGTCGCCCTCGCGTCCGCGGTGTCCCGGCTGCTGGCCGACCCGGGGCGGCGGGCCGCGCTGGCGGAGGCGGGGCGGCGGCAGGCGCGGACGTGGCCGACGGAGGACGAGACGATCGCGCAGGTGCTGAGCGTGTACGACGAACTGTGCGAACGCTGACGCGTTCCGGCTCGGTCCTGCGGGTGGGCCGCCGCCCGCCGTGGTGCAGGTGCGGGGGCCCAGGGGCCGGGGCGCGACTGCTCACAGCGGCGGCTGCACATGCCTCCGGGCCCGGAGGGCCAAGGAGAGGGCCAGCACCGTCTGGGGGTCGTCCAGGTCGGTGCCCAGGAGGTCGGCGATGCGGGACAGGCGGTTGTAGAGCGTCTGGCGGTTGAGGTGCAGTTCGCGTGCCGTCTCCGCCTTGCGGCCCGCGTGCGCCAGGTACGTCTCCAGTGTGGGCAGCAGCGGCGGGCGGGAGGTCGCGTCGTGGTCGCGCAAGGGGCCGATGGCCCGGTCAACGAACGCCGCCAGGGCCGCCTCGTCGTGCTGGTGCAGCCGCCACAGCAGCAGGTCGGTGTCCAGGCGGCGGGCGTCGTGCCAGGGCCGGTCGGGCAGCCCGTGGGCGGCGGCCGCGGTCTCGGCGGCGTGCCGCAGGCCGGCCGACGCGGCGGCCCAGCCGCCCGCGACGCCGACGACGACGACCGGCGGGTGGCCGCCCGCCCGGTCGAGCCCGGCGCGCTCCACGCCGGCCCGCAGCGCGGCGGCCACCCGGTCCGCGACGGCGGCGCGCTCCGACTCGGCGCGCAGCCCCACCAGGAGCGGCACGCGGCCCTCCACCGGGCGGACGCCCAGGAGGACGGGCACGCCGACGGAGGCCAGCTCCTCCAGGACCGCGCGGGCCAGCAGGGCCCAGTTGCCGGAGGGCGCCAGTTCGGGGGCCAGCCGCATGACCGCCGGGAGCAGCGGGCCGCCCACCGGCCGGAAGCCGAGGACCCGGGCCTGCGCGGGCGCGTCGTCGGCCGCGATCCGGCCCTCGGCGAGGTCCGTGAGGAAGTCGCCGCGGCCCCGCGCCGCCAGCTCCTCCTCCTGGCGGGCCTGCATCAGGACGACCGCGAGGATCCCGGCCGCCCGCTCCGCCGCCATCCGGTGCACCGGCAGCGGCGCCCCCGACACCGGCAGCAGCACCAGCCGGGCGCGCACCGCGCCGGTGCCCGGGCCGCCGCCCGGCACGTCCACGACGACCGCGCCCGCGGGCGGGGCCTCGCGTGCCGCGCGCTGCCCGCGCAGGCCCTCCCACACCTGGAGCGGGTCGGCGCAGGCGGTGCCGGGTACGGCGTCCACGGCGTACAGGAGCTGCCCGTCGGGGGTCTCCAGGAACACCGGGTTCCCGGCGAACTCGGCCAGGATGCGCAGGACCTGCGGCACCCCTCCGCCGTCGAGCAGCGCCCGGGTGCACTGCCGGTGCACCTCCTCGGCCTGCCGCAGCAGCGCGTAGTGCCCGTTGACGATCTCGGTGTGGACCTCCTCCGTGACGGAGACGAACGGGACCTCCCGGTGCAGCTGCACCAGCGGCAGGCCCGCGGTCCGCGCGGTGTCCACGATCGCCGCCGGGAGCCGCGCGAACCGGTGGCCCAGCTCGACGACCAGCGCGGCGATGCCCCGGTCCGCGAGCCGCCGTACGAACGCGCGCTGCTCGGCCGGGCGCGTCCCGAGCCCGAGGCCCGTGGTCAGCAGCAGCTCACCGCCCTTGAGCAGCGAGGCGATGTTCGGCACCTCGCCGGCGTGCACCCAGCGCACGGTGCGGTGCAGCCGGTCGGCGCCCGCCACCACCTCGGGCAGTCCGGCGCGCAGGCCCGGCAGCTCCAGTGCGCGCCGTACGGTGATCCCACCCTGTTCGTCCATGGCGGGGACGGTACCCGCTGGGCTCAGACGGTGGCGTCCAGGTCCCCGGCGTAGTGCTCGACGGCCCGCCGGTACCGCCGTACGGAAGGGTCGTCGCTGGTCGCGGCCAGCAGCGTCAGCAGGAGGCGCATGGCCTCGCCGTGCTCGCCCGTGTTGTGCAGGGCCATGGCGAGGAACGTCCGCAGGGCCCCGTCGTCGGGGAACTCCGCCACACCGCCGCGCAGCACCTCGACCGCCTCCGCGTACCGGCCGAACACCCGGTGGGTGCTGCCCAGGCCGAGGAGGGCGCCCCTGCGGTCCTCGTCGGAGAGCCCCGGCAGCGCGAGGCCGCGCTCGTAGAACGGGACGGCCTCCGCCTCCAGGCCCAGTACGTCGTGCGCCCACGCGGTCTGGTAGGCGACCTCGGCGTCGTGCGGATGCTCGGCGGCCAGGGCGAGGAGCCGCTCCCTGGCCTGTTCGTGGTGTCCCCGCTCGCGCAGCCGGACCGCCTCGGCGAGCTCCCGGTCCCTGGTGTGATCGGCCATGGGCCCATCCTCCCAGGGCGACAACTCGTCTGCCCCACAGGCTTATTGAGTGACCCTCTGTCGATTGTGGTGCACGTCACATGGGGCCAGGGTGTCCGGGCATGGCAGAGAAACCAGCGGTACCCGACGTACAGCGGCTCAAGGCCAACTCCGTGGGCCTCGTCGGCGTCGTCTTCATGGCCGTCGCCACCGCCGCCCCCATCACCGCGATGACCGGCAACCTGCCCATCGCCGTCGGCCACGGCAACGGCACCGGCGCCCCGGCCGGTTACCTCTTCGCGACGCTCGTCCTGACCGTGTTCTCCGTCGGCTACGTCGCCATGGCGCGGCGCATCACCGCCGCCGGAGCCTTCTACGGCTACATCTCCCACGGCCTCGGCCGGATCGCCGGCATGGCGTCCGGCATGCTCGCCGTGCTGGCGTACATCGTCTTCGAGGCCTCCATCGTGGGGGTCTTCGCCTACTTCACCCGGACCACCGTGGCGGACCAGCTCGGTGTCGACCTGCCGTGGATCGTGTACGCGGGCGCGATGCTCGCGGTCACGGCCGTCCTGGCGTACTTCGACATCAACCTCACCGCCAAGGCGCTCGGCGCGATGCTGGTCGCCGAGGTCGCCGTGCTGTTCGCCGTCGCCACGGCCGTCCTGCTCGCGGGCGGCGGCCCCGACGGCATCCCCGCCGAGCCGCTCGCCCCGGCCGGGGCGTTCACCGGCACGTCCGCCGGGCTCGGACTGTTCTTCGCGTTCTGGTCCTGGGTGGGCTTCGAGTCCACCGCCATGTACGGGGAGGAGTCCAAGGACCCCAAGCGGGTCATCCCGCGCGCCACGCTCATCGCCGTCGTGGGCGTGGGGCTGTTCTACGTGTACGTGTCGTGGATGGCCGTCGCCGGGAACGGCCTGAGCGGGTCCCTCGCCGTCGCGGCCTCCGCCGATCCGCTGGAGCTGTTCTTCGCGCCCGCCCGGACCCACCTGGGCCCGTGGGCCGTCGACGCTTTCCAATGGCTCCTGCTCACCGGGTCGTTCGCCTGCGGCATGGCCTTCCACCAGTGCGCCTCGCGCTATCTGTACGCCATCGGGCGCGAGGGCTTCCTCCACCCGGCGCTCGGCCGCACGCACCGGCGGCACGGCTCCCCGTACATCGCCTCCTTCGCGCAGAGCGTGATCGCCGTCCTGCTCGTCGGGGCGTTCTGGGCGGCCGGACAGGACCCGTACATCCACCTCTACACGCTGCTCGCCATCCTCGGCACGATGGCGATCCTCATCGTGCAGACACTCTGCTCGTTCGCTGTCATCGGCTACTTCCGCCGCCACCACCCCGAGGACCGGCACTGGTTCCGGACCTTCACCGCGCCGCTGCTCGGCGGCATCGGCATGGCCGCCGTCGTCGTGCTGCTCGTGCTGAACATGGACACCGCCGCGGGTACCGCCGCCGACTCGGTGCTGTTCCGGCTCATTCCCTGGATCGTCGGCGCCGTCTTCTGCGCGGGCCTCGGCCTGGGCGCGTACCTGCGGGCCAGGCGGCCGGAGAAGTACGAGATCATCGGCCGCATCGTCCTGGAGGACGCGGCCGAGCGCGACGAACCCCGTACGTCCACCGTTCCCGCGACCCTCTGAGGAGCCCTCCATGGCACGTTCGCAGGCGATGCACCTGCTGAAGAGGCTGGCCGCCGAACACCGTGACGCCGAGCGGCTGCGCATGCCCGTCGCCGAACTGCGCGGCCTGCGCGCCGAGCGGGACGGAATCGGCCGCCGGACGCTGCTCCGTCGCGCCGCGGCCCTGGGCCTGGCGGCCACCGCCGGGGCCACCACGCCCGCGTTCGCGGCGGCGCCCGTGCCCGCGCGGACGGGCGCCGCCGCGCGGATCGCCGTCGTCGGCGCGGGCATCGCGGGCCTCACCGCGGCCCTGACCCTGCACGACGCGGGCCTGCCCTGCACGCTCTACGAGGCGACCCCGTCCCGCGTAGGCGGCCGCATCCGCACCCAGCGCGACCACTGGGCGTACGGGCAGACCTCCGAGATCGGCGGCGAGCTGATCGACACCGGCCACAAGAAGATGCTGGAGCTGTGCCGCCGCTTCTCGCTGCCCGTGGAGGACTTCCTGGGCGGCGGACCGAGCGGCGCCGAGGAGGTCCTCTGGTTCGACGGCGCCTACTACCCGCGCGACCGGGCCGACGAGGACTTCAAGGCCGTCTACCAGGCCCTGCACCGGGACCTGACGGAGGCCGGCGAGGTCATGTGGAACAGGACCACCCCGGCCGGCACCGCGCTCGACACCATGTCGCTCCACGAGTGGATCGAGACGCGGGTCCCGGGTGGGCACTCCTCACCGCTGGGCCAGTGGTTCGACGTGGCGTACACCGTCGAGTACGGCGCCGACACCGTCGACCAGTCCTCGCTCGCCCTCGTCCTGCTGATGGGCTACCAGACCAATCCGGGCAACTTCAACATCTGGGGCCTGTCCAACGAGCGCTACCACGTCATCGGCGGCAACGACCAACTGCCGCGCGCCATCGCCGCGTCCCTGCCGGACGGCACGATCCGCCACGGCTGGTCGCTCACCGCCGTACGGGCCAACGGCGACGGCACGCAGACGCTCACCTTCGACGACTCCGGCTCCGTGCGCACCGTCACCGCCGACCACACGGTCCTGTGCGTGCCGCTGCCCGTCCTCCAGGGCCTCGACCTCGGCCGGGCCGGGTTCGACGCCCGGATGACGAACCTGCTGCGCGACGCCGGGATGGGCCACTGCACCAAGCTCAACCTGCAGTGCTCCAGCAGGCCCTGGCGCGGCACCGGCCCCTGGCCGGGCGTGTCGGCGGGCGACTGCTTCACCGACTCCGACGTCCAGCAGACCTGGGACACCACCAAGATCCAGCCCGGTACGGGCGGCATCCTCATCCAGTACGCCGGTGGCGGCCTCGCCCGGGCGCTGACGCCCGCCGGGCCATTCTCCACGGAGTCCGACCGGTACGTCCGGGACCTCGCGAGGCGCCGGCTGGCGGGCGTCGACGCGTTCTTCCCCGGCACCTCCGCCGCCTGGACCGGGCGCGCCCAGCTCTCCGCCTGGCACCTGGATCCGCACACCCGGGGCGCCTACTCGTACTGGCCCGTCGGCTACCTCCACCGCTACGCCGGCTACGAGGGCACCGCCCAGGGCAACGTCCACATCGCCGGCGAGCACTGCAGCTACGACTTCCAGGGCTTCATGGAGGGCGGCGCGACCGAGGGGGAGCGCGCCGCCCGCGAGGTGATCGCGGCGGTCGGCTAGCCGCCGTACGCGCCGGAGGCGGTCAGCCGCAGTGCCGTGTCGATCAGCGGCACGTGGCTGAACGCCTGCGGGAAGTTCCCGACCTGGCGCTGCAGCCGGGGGTCCCACTCCTCGGCGAGCAGCCCCAGGTCGTTCCGCAGGGCCAGCAGCTTCTCGAAGAGCTGGCGGGCCTCGTCGACCCGGCCGATCATCGCCAGGTCGTCGGCCATCCAGAACGAGCAGGCGAGGAACGCGCCCTCGTCGCCGGGCAGGCCGTCGACGCCCTCGTCCGAGCCCTGCGTCGGGTAGCGCAGGATGAAGCCGTCCTCCGTGGACAGCTCCCGCTGGATCGCCTCGATCGTGCCGATGACCCGCTTGTCGTCCGGCGGCAGGAAGCCCATCTGCGGGATGAGCAGCAGCGAGGCGTCCAGCTCGTCGGAGCCGTAGGACTGCGTGAACGTGTTGCGCTCGGGGTCGTAGCCCTTCTCGCACACATCGCGGTGGATCTCGTCGCGCAGCTCGCGCCAGCGCTCCAGCGGGCCGTCGGCGTCGCCGGACTCGATGAGCTTGATGGTGCGGTCGACGGCCACCCACGCCATGACCTTGGAGTGCACGAAGTGGCGGCGGGGGCCGCGGACCTCCCAGATGCCCTCGTCGGGCTCCGTCCAGTGCTTCTCCAGATAGTTGATCAGCTTGATCTGGAGGAGCGAGGCGTAGTCGTTGCGGGCCAGACCGGTCATGTGGGCCAGGTGCAGGGCCTCGGTGACCTCGCCGTACACGTCGAGCTGGAGCTGTGCGGCGGCGCCGTTGCCGACCCGGACCGGCGCGGAGTTCTCGTAGCCGGGCAGCCAGTCCAGCTCGGCCTCGCCCAGCTCGCGCTCGCCCGCGATGCCGTACATGATCTGCAGGTTCTCGGGGTCGCCGGCGACCGCGCGCAGCAGCCACTCGCGCCAGGCGCGGGCCTCCTCGCGGTAGCCGGTGCGCAGCAGCGAGGAGAGGGTGATCGCCGCGTCCCGCAGCCAGGTGTAGCGGTAGTCCCAGTTGCGGACGCCGCCGATGTCCTCCGGCAGGGAGGTCGTGGGCGCGGCGACGATCCCGCCCGTCGGGGCGTACGTCAGGGCCTTCAGGGTGATCAGCGAGCGGATGACCGCCTCGCGGTACGGGCCGCGGTAGGTGCAGTGGTCCACCCACTCGCGCCAGAACTCGCTCGTGGCCTCCAGGGCGGCCTCGGGGTCGGGCAGCGGCGGCTGGGGGTGGTGCGACGGCTGCCAGCTGATGGTGAAGGCGACCCGCTCTCCGGGGGTGATCGTGAAGTCCGAGTACGTGGTCAGTTCCTCGCCGTACGTCTCGCACGGCGTGTCGAGCCATACGGAGTCGGGTCCGGCGACCGCGACCGTCCGGTTGTCGATCTTGTGCACCCACGGCACGATCCGGCCGTAGCTGAACCGCATGCGCAGCGCGGAGCGCATCTTCACGCGGCCGCTGACGCCCTCGACGATCCGCACCAGCTGCGGGGCCCCGTCACGGGGCGGCATGAAGTCGGTGATGCGCACCGTGCCGCGCGGCGTGTCCCACTCCGATTCGAGGATGAGGGAGTCGCCGCGGTAGCGCCGCCGGTCGGCGACGGGGGGTTCGGTGCCCTCGGCGTGCATCGGTCCGATGCGCCAGAAACCGTGCTCCTCGGTCCCGAGGAGTCCTGCGAAGACGGCATGCGAGTCGAAGCGGGGCAGGCACAGCCAGTCGGCCGTGCCGTCCCGGCAGACCAGGGCAGCGGTCTGCATGTCTCCGATGAGTGCGTAGTCCTCGATGCGCCCGGCCACGTGCAATCTCCAGTCGAACGGCCACGTTCGCCCCGCGGGGCGCTTACTGGGGTCAGGGTCAAGGATCGTTGACACGAGGGGGTCCCGGGCGACGGGCGGGGGTGGTGCCGTATGACGGGCCTGACTCGGCAACGGGTGTCCGAGCAGGATACGACGCGCCCAGGTCCTCTGTGTGATCTTCCTGGTAGCGAGGGGAGCTGAACGAGTGAGCCAGTACCCCGCTGTGCGAATGCATGCACCGCTCGTAACGCATCACCTATCTCGCACAGGTTCGAACGAAGCTCAACATCCCTGAACATTGGCTGATTCAGACGGGGCGCGTGGCCGGAACGCGGCGACCCCGGGTCGCTGATACCCTGGTAGCCCGTGGACCGGTGGGCGCCGCAGAACCAATCGGCGGCCCCCGAACCGCAGCGACGGCACCCCCGGAATCCTTCGGATGTCATCCTTCCGATTTTCCGGATCGGACGCCGGTACGCACCTCCAGACCGCGACCACGGGAGCCCCCTCTTGGCCATGCCGCCCAAATCCACGACGACCAAGCACATCTTCGTCACCGGGGGTGTCGCCAGCTCCCTCGGCAAGGGGCTGACCGCCTCCAGCCTGGGTGCGCTCCTCAAGGCGCGGGGCCTCCGGGTCACGATGCAGAAGCTCGACCCGTACCTCAACGTCGACCCGGGCACGATGAACCCGTTCCAGCACGGCGAGGTGTTCGTCACCAACGACGGCGCCGAGACCGACCTGGACATCGGCCACTACGAGCGGTTCCTCGACGTCGACCTCGACGGGTCCGCCAACGTCACCACCGGCCAGGTCTACTCCACCGTCATCGCCAAGGAGCGGCGCGGCGAGTACCTGGGCGACACCGTGCAGGTCATCCCGCACATCACCAACGAGATCAAGCACCGCATCCGGCGCATGGCGACCGACGACGTCGACGTCGTCATCACCGAGGTCGGCGGCACGGTCGGCGACATCGAGTCCCTGCCGTTCCTGGAGACGGTCCGCCAGGTCCGCCACGAGGTCGGCCGCGACAACGTCTTCGTCGTGCACATCTCGCTGCTCCCGTACATCGGTCCCTCCGGCGAGCTGAAGACCAAGCCGACCCAGCACTCCGTGGCCGCCCTGCGCAACATCGGTATCCAGCCCGACGCGATCGTGCTGCGCGCCGACCGGGACGTCCCGACCGCGATCAAGCGCAAGATCTCGCTCATGTGCGACGTCGACGAGGCGGCCGTGGTCGCCGCCATCGACGCCAAGTCGATCTACGACATCCCGAAGGTGCTGCACACCGAGGGCCTCGACGCCTACGTGGTGCGCAAGCTGGACCTGCCCTTCCGCGACGTCGACTGGACGACGTGGGAGGACCTGCTGGACCGCGTCCACAACCCGGCGCACGAGGTCACGGTCGCCCTCGTCGGCAAGTACATCGACCTGCCCGACGCCTACCTGTCGGTCACCGAGGCCATGCGGGCCGGCGGCTTCGCCAACAAGGCGCGCGTCAAGGTCAAGTGGGTCACCTCCGACGACTGCAAGACGCAGGCGGGCGCCGCACAGCAGCTCGCCGACGTCGACGCGATCGTCATCCCCGGCGGCTTCGGCGAGCGCGGCGTGAACGGCAAGGTCGGCGCCATCCAGTACGCCCGCGAGAACAAGATCCCGCTGCTCGGCCTGTGCCTGGGCCTCCAGTGCATCGTCGTCGAGGCCGCCCGCAACCTCGCCGGCATCCCGGACGCCAACTCCACCGAGTTCGACGCCGCCACCGCCCACCCCGTCATCTCGACGATGGAGGAGCAGCTGGCGTACGTCGAGGGCGCCGGCGACCTGGGCGGCACCATGCGGCTCGGCCTCTACCCGGCCAAGCTCGCCGAGGGCTCCATCGTCCGCGAGGTCTACGACGACCAGCCGTACGTCGAGGAGCGCCACCGCCACCGCTACGAGGTGAACAACGCCTACCGCGCGGAGCTGGAGAAGAAGGCCGGCATCGTCTTCTCCGGCACCTCCCCGGACAACAAGCTCGTCGAGTACGTGGAGTACCCGCGCGACGTCCACCCGTACCTGGTCGCCACCCAGGCGCACCCGGAGCTGAAGTCGCGCCCGACCCGGCCGCACCCGCTGTTCGCGGGCCTGGTGAAGGCCGCCGTCGAGCGCCAGCAGCAGGCGAAGGCCGCCAAGTAGGGGCCCGGCCGACAGGAGATACGGTTGACCGGGGTACGGGCGCGGAGCCCGTACCCCGGTTTTCTGCGTTCTCTGCGCGAGGGAGGATCCCGCATGACCATCAAGGACACGCCCGAGGAGTGGCAGGTCACCGCGACGGCGACCCCGTTCCGCGGCAACAAGACGAGTGTCCGCACCGACGACGTGGTCATGCCCGACGGTTCCGTCGTACGCCGCGACTACCAGGTCCACCCCGGTTCGGTCGCCGTCCTCGCCCTCGACGACGAGGACCGCGTCCTGGTCCTGCGCCAGTACCGCCACCCCGTGCGCCAGAAGCTGTGGGAGATCCCGGCCGGCCTGCTGGACGTCCCCGGCGAGAACCCGCTGCGCGCCGCCCAGCGCGAGCTGTACGAGGAGGCGCACGTCAAGGCGGGGGAGTGGCACGTCCTGACCGACGTCTACACCACCCCGGGCGGCTGCGACGAGGCCGTACGGATCTTCCTCGCGCGGGGCCTGTCCGAGGCGGACGGCGACCGCTTCGAGGTCTCCGAGGAGGAGGCCGACATGGAACTGGCCCGCGTCCCGCTGGACGAACTGGCCCGGGGCGTGCTGGCCGGCGACCTCCACAACACCTGCCTGGTGGTGGGCGTCCTCTCGGCCCTGGCGGCCCGCTCGGGCGACGGCTTCGCCGCCCTGCGCCCGGCCGAGGCCCCCTGGCCGGCGCGGCCCTTCCAGGCCTGACAGGAGAGGTCACGGGGAGTGGCTGCGGCCGCCGGCCGACGGTCCGGCCGGAGCCCGTGGGAGTGGCCGGTCAAGCCGGTGGCGGAAGCCGTCCGGGTGGGTGAACGGTCGGCGGGCAGCCGGTCCGGCGGGAGACGGGCCGGAAGGGCTCACGGGGCCGCCGGACGGGGGATTTCCATGTGACCATCTTCTGATCCGATTGGGCGATCCGCGGGCCCCGCTCCGCGCCGTTCGCCGACCGGGCTGAACTACGCTCGGAGAACCCGCGCGGAGACCCGGCGGGATCGGCTCGTGCGCAGACGGACGGGAGCGTGGCCCGTGACGGATCAGGCGGTGAACATCGGCGACGCCGAGCGGCCCGGCGCGGGCGGCTCCACGCCGGCGGACGCCGGACGTGGTCCCACGGCACAGCGCCACGACGACCCGGGCACACCCCCCGGCTTCGAGCGCCGCGCCCCCTTCCTGGGGCGGCAGCGCGAGCTGAAGACCCTGCGCGTCGACATCTCGCGCGCCGGCCTCGACACCCTCGCCGGCCGCAAGTCCCCCCGCGCCCGCGTCCTGCTGATCGCCGGCCGCCCCGGCAGCGGCCGTACCGCCCTCGCCGAGGAACTGGTCCGCGACCTCGCCCGGGGCTACCGCGACGGCGTGCTGCGCGCCCGGCTGACCGAACCCGGGGGCGACCCCGTACCGGTCGAGCGGGCCGCCCGGGCCCTGCTCGACGACCTCGGGATCCCTTCCCCCGCCGGCGCCGACGAGGACGAGCTGACCGCGCTCCTGCGCGACGCCCTCCGCGAGCGCCGCGTCCTGCTGCTCCTCGACGACGCAGCGGACGCCGAGCAGGTCGACGCCCTGCTGCCCGAGAACCACGAGTGCCTGGTCGTGGCCGTGGCGCACGGCCCGCTCACCGGCATCCCCGACGTCCGGCCCTGCACGGTCGGCGGCATGGACGTGAAGTCCGCCATCGAACTCCTCGACCGCTACGCGGGCTCCGTACGGATCACCGTCGACCCGCAGGCCGCCGAGACGCTCACCGAGCTGTGCGGCGGCCAGCCCGCCGCCCTCGTCCTGGCGGGCGGCTGGCTCGCCTCCCGGCCCACCTCGTCCGTCGCCGACCTCACCAAGCGCCTGCGCGCCGTGCCCGACGAACCGGACCGGCCGGTCGCCCTGCGCCCGCTGGCCCGCGCCTTCCACCTGGCCTACGAGGCCCTGCCCGTCCCCGCCGCCCGCGCCCTGAGGCTGCTCGTCCTCGCCCCGCTCGGCCTCGCCGACGCCCAGACGGTCTCCGCACTCGCCGGCTGCTCGGTCTCCGCGGCCACCTCGCTGCTGGAGGGCTTCGCCGCCTTCGGGCTCGTACGGGAAGGGGCGCACGGCCAGTACGAGGTGCCCGGCTGCCTCGTCCCGCTGCTGCGGGAACGGCTCGAGGCCGAGGACCGGCCCGGCGAGGTGCAGCTAGCCCGCGCGCGCATGCTGGAGCGGACGGTACGGCTCCTCCAGTCCTGCCGGGCGGTCACCGAACCCGACGGCTCCTCCGCGCGCCGCCGCCTGGCCGGGCTGCCCCGCAACCTGCGCTTCCCCCACCGCGCGGCCGCCGCCGAGTGGCTGCGGCAGCGGCAGCCCGCCCTGCTGGCCTGCGCCCGCCTGGCGGTGGCCGACGGCCGGCTGGACACCCTCGCCCGCCGGCTGATCTCCGCCCTCGTACGCGCCCTCGCCGCGCACCGGGGCACCGAGGCCGCCGCCCCCGAGTTGTACGGGCTGCACCAGCTGGTCCTGGGCGTCGCCGAGCGGCGCGGCCTGCACCGCGAGCGCGCCGCCGCCCTGCTGAACCTCGCCGACCTGGACGCGAGCACCGGCCGCACCCAGGACGCCCTGGCCCGCTATCGCGAGGCCCTGGACGCCGGACGCCTGGCGAACGACCCGTACGCGACCGGCCGCGCCATGGAATCCGTAGGCGGCGCCCACCAGGAGCTGGGCGACTGGGAGCGGGCGGCCGACTGGTACGGGCGGGCCCTGTCGCAGCGCCTCGCCCGCGACGAGCGGGCCGACCAGGCCCGGCTCTACGGCCGGCTCGGCGCCGTCCACACCTACGCCGGCCGGTACGGCGAGGCGCTGCGCAACTGGCGTGCGGCCGCGGCCGGTTACCGGCGGCTCGGCGATGTCCCGGGGCACGCACGGGCGTTGAGCGAGGCGGCCAGGGTCCAGGAGTACGCCGGGCGGCCCCAGGAGTCGCTGCGCACCTGCGAGGAGGCCGTGGAATGGGCGCGCCGCGCCGGCGACGTACGGCTCCTTGCCGCGCTCCAGCTGCGCCTCGCGGACACCCTCGACCGGCTCGGCGACCCGACGGCCGCACGGCTGCACCGCGGCGCGGCCGGCCGGCTGCTGGCGCCGGGCACTCCCGAGGCCGTCGCGGACGACTCACCCCGCCTCCCCGGCCCCGGGGGGACCTCGGACCCCTCCATCCACACCAGCCACCGTGGATCCACCTACGAAATCCGTAGTGGTTCCGCGAAAGATTAATGCTTTGTAAGGCTAGACACGGGGAAGTCCTTCATTAGACTGGGTGCGCCGCGATTCACCGCGGTGTATCCCGGTGCGTCACCATGTAGCCGGGTATCTATCGCTGTGTAGCGCTTTGCCCCCAGTCCCCTGAGTCAAGGACCGTGATCGACGTGAAGGTCGGTATCCCCCGCGAGGTCAAGAACAACGAGTTCCGGGTGGCCATCACCCCCGCCGGTGTGCACGAGCTCGTGCGCAACGGTCACGAGGTGTTCATCGAGCAGAACGCCGGTGTGGGCTCCTCGATCACGGACGCCGAGTACGTCGCCGCCGGCGCGCAGATCCTGCCGACCGCCGACGAGGTCTGGGCCACCGCCGACCTGCTGCTCAAGGTCAAGGAGCCCATCGCGGAGGAGTACCACCGCCTCCGCAAGGACCAGACCCTCTTCACCTACCTGCACCTGGCCGCCTCCCGGGAGTGCACCGACGCGCTCCTGGAGTCCGGGACCACCGCCATCGCGTACGAGACGGTGGAGCTGGCCAACCGCGCCCTGCCGCTGCTCGCCCCGATGTCCGAGGTCGCGGGCCGCCTCGCCCCGCAGGTCGGCGCGTACCACCTGATGCGCTCCGTCGGCGGCCGCGGCGTCCTGCCGGGCGGCGTCCCCGGCACCCACGCCGGCAAGGCCGTCGTCATCGGTGGCGGCGTCTCCGGCTGGAACGCCACCCAGATCGCCGTCGGCATGGGCTTCCACGTGACCCTGCTCGACCGCGACATCAACAAGCTCCGCGAGGCCGACAAGATCTTCGGCACGAAGGTCCAGACGGTCGTCTCCAACTCCTACGAGCTGGAGAAGGCGGTCGTCGAGGCCGACCTCGTCATCGGTGCCGTCCTCATCCCGGGTGCCAAGGCCCCGAAGCTGGTCACCAACGAGCTCGTCGCCAAGATGAAGCCCGGAAGTGTCCTTGTCGACATTGCCATCGACCAGGGCGGCTGCTTCGAGGACTCCCGTCCGACCACCCACGCGGAGCCGACCTTCCAGGTCCACGACTCCGTCTTCTACTGCGTCGCCAACATGCCGGGCGCGGTCCCGAACACCTCCACCTACGCCCTGACCAACGCCACGCTGCCCTACATCGTGTCGCTGGCCAACAACGGCTGGGTCGAGGCGCTGCGCCGCGACTCCGCGCTGGCCAAGGGTCTCAACACGCACGACGGCAAGGTCGTCTACAAGGAGGTCGCCGAGGCCCACGGTCTCGAGCACGTCGAGCTGAGCTCGCTCCTCGGCTGACGGCTGTTCACTCCCCGTCAACCACCGCTCAACCCGGTGTGTACGGTCAACGCTGGCCGTCAACCTCACGCATCCGGCCGGACCTTGTTCGACGAGGTCCGGCCGGACGCATGTCCGGACGCACCCCTGTGCCCGTACAACTCGCCTCGAACGTAACCCTTTAGCCGTTTCGCACACCCGCGAAAGGTGGCGATGCACGGCCATGCACCCTTGACAGAAAGCCGTTCGGTTGCCGACACATCCCGCCGCGTCCGGCCGATTGTGTTGCTGCGGAGCGGTGACACGCCATAGAGTCGCCAACCGTCGGCATGGTGCCACGCTGACCTATCGATAAGTTTCCTGGTCACGTCCAAGGAGGTAAGACGACTTGTGAATGAGTCGACATTTGCTCCCGGGGGTGGTCAACCAGGAACGTCGGCGACGGGCCGGGGTGGTCCGTTGTCCGGGTTCCAGCCTGTCGGCTCCGTCGCTGTCCGGACCTTCGCGACGCACCAGCACATGACGACACCCCACACGATGAAGATGATGGACGGCCAACACGTGAACGCCATGGCCGGCAACGAGAGTGGCCGAGAGTCCACCCACTTCGCCGCCTACGACGAGCTGCCCGAGGGGCACTTCTACGACCCCGACGCCGAGTACGAGCCCGATCCGGAGTACGCGGCCACCCTCGCGCCCGACGCTGCCCGCCAGCGCCGCGAGCGGATCGGCCCGACCGGACGGCCCCTCCCGTACTTCCCGATCCCGGGCCCGCTCACCGAGCACGGCCCCGCGAAGATCATCGCGATGTGCAACCAGAAGGGCGGCGTGGGCAAGACCACGTCGACCATCAACCTGGGCGCCGCGCTCGCGGAGTACGGACGACGGGTGCTGCTCGTCGACTTCGACCCGCAGGGAGCCCTGTCGGTCGGCCTCGGCGTCAACCCGATGGAGCTGGACCTCACCGTCTACAACCTGCTCATGGAGCGGGGCATGTCGGCGGACGAGGTGCTGCTGAAGACCGCCGTGCCCAACATGGACCTGCTGCCGAGCAACATCGACCTCTCGGCCGCGGAAGTGCAGTTGGTGAGCGAGGTCGCGCGCGAGTCCACGCTGCAGCGCGCGCTCAAGCCGCTGATGCAGGACTACGACTACATCGTGATCGACTGTCAGCCCTCGCTGGGCCTGCTGACGGTCAACGCGCTGACGGCCGCTCACAAGGTGATAGTGCCGCTGGAGTGCGAGTTCTTCGCGCTGCGCGGTGTCGCCCTGCTGACCGAGACCATCGAGAAGGTCCAGGAGCGGCTCAACCCCGAGCTGGAGCTCGACGGCATCCTCGCCACGATGTACGACTCCCGGACGGTCCACAGCCGTGAGGTCCTGGCCCGGGTCGTCGAGGCGTTCGACGATCACGTCTACCACACGGTGATCGGCCGGACCGTCCGCTTCCCGGAGACCACGGTCGCCGGCGAGCCGATCACCACGTACGCCTCGAACTCGGTCGGCGCGGCCGCCTACCGCCAGCTCGCCAGGGAGGTGCTCGCCCGGTGTCACGCCGAGTGAGTCTGCCCGGTGCCGACGAGCTGTTCCGTACGACCGGGGGCATGGCGCTGCAGGCGTCCACGCCCCGACGCCAGACCCACGGTGAGGCCCGGGTGCCCGGCCAGGGCGGCGAGAGCGACCCGGCGGCCGCCACCGCCGAGCCCTCCTCGGCCAAGCCGTCCGCCCAGCCGTCCGCCAGGCCCACGGAGGAGCACACGGCCTCCGCGGCCGAGGCGGAGGCCGCGCAGCCGCGCAGCCGCGCGGCGGACGCCGAGGCCGGCACGGGCCCGGCGCCCAAGGCCGCCAAGGCGGCGGCCGCCGCCGCACCGGCCCGCCGCGGCCGCCGCTCGCCGAGCCGGCGCCCCAGTGGCCGGGAACGCCACGACGAGAAGATCACGGTCTACGTCTCCGCCGAGGAACTGATGGACCTCGAACACGCGCGGCTGGTGCTGCGCGGCGAGCACGGCCTCGCGGTGGACCGCGGGCGCATCGTCCGCGAGGCGGTCGCGGTGGTCCTGGCGGACTTGGAGTCCCGGGGCGACGCGAGCATCCTGGTACGGCGCCTGCGCGGACGCTGAGGCGGCCTGCGGGCGCGTACGGCACCGCTTCCCCGGGCGTGACCGGTAGCCTGCGGGCTCGCCGCCTCCGCTCGCCCCCTGGACCACGATGAACGACACCCCCGCCCCCCGCTCCCGCCGCCCCCTGGGCCGCGGCCCGGGCACGTCCACGGCGGCACCCACGGCCCCCTCGGACCCGCCGGACGGATCCGCCCCGGCCGAGGAGGACACCACCGGGAAGCGCCACCCGGGCGAGGCGGTCGCCGCGGCCGCCCCGGCCACGCCCCGCAGGGCCGCCGCCTCTGGTGAGGCGTCCTCCGCCGACGGCGTGCGGAACCCGGCGCACAGCCCGGACGCCCGGGGGACGGCGGCAACAGCCGCCCCGTACGACCACGCTGGTCCCGCCGCCCTCCCGGACACCCCGGACCTGGCCGGCGTTCCTGCCGACGTGGGGGCGCGGGCTCGGGCCGCCATCGACGCCTCGGTCCCGGCAGACGTCTCCGCCGACGTGGGGGCGCGGGGTCCGGGTGCCGTCGATGCCTCGGTCCCGGTCGGGGTTCCTGTCGACGCCGTCACGTCGGCTCCCGGTGCGGTCGACACCCCGGACCTGGCCGGGGTTCCTGGCGGCGTGGGGGCGCGGGCTCGGGCCGCCGTCGACGCCTCGGTCCCGGCAGACGTCCCCGCCGACGTGGGGGCGCGGGGTCCGGGTGCCGTCGACGCCTCGGTGCCGGTCGGGGTTCCTGTCGACGCCGGCACGTCGGCTCCCGGTGCGGTCGACACCCCGGATCCGGCCGGGGTTCCTGGCGGCGCGGGCGCTCCGGCTCCCGGTGCCGGCGGCGGTCCCGGCACGGCGCGCGAGGGCGTCGACTCCGGCCGGGCGGGGAACCCGGATCCTTCCGTCAGGGCGGGTGAGGTCGCCCGTCCTGGCGACTCCGGCCCTCCCCGGGATTCGCACGCCCTCGACGACGGCGACGCGCGGTTCACCGTGCGGCTGGCGAACTTCGAAGGTCCCTTCGATCTGCTGCTGCAGTTGATCGCCAAGCACAAGCTGGACGTCACCGAGGTCGCGCTGTCGAAGGTGACCGACGAGTTCATGGCGTACATCCGGGCCATGGGGCCCGACTGGGACCTCGACCAGACCACCGAGTTCCTCGTCGTCGCCGCCACGCTGCTGGACCTCAAGGCCGCCCGGCTGCTGCCCGCGGCCGAGGTGGAGGACGAGGCCGACCTGGCCCTCCTGGAGGCCCGCGACCTGCTGTTCGCGCGGCTCCTCCAGTACCGGGCGTACAAGCAGATCGCCGAGATCTTCAGCGGCCGCCTCGACCACGAGGGGCGCCGCCACCCCCGTACCGTAGGCCTCGAACCGCACCACGCCGAGCTGCTGCCCGACGTCGTCATCAGCATCGGCGCGGAGGGCTTCGCCCGGCTGGCCGTCAAGGCCATGCAGCCCAAGCCCCGCCCCCAGGTGTACGTGGACCACATCCACGCCCCCCTGGTCAGCGTCCGCGAGCAGGCGCAGGTCGTGGTCGCCCTGCTGCGCGAGCGCGGCCGGCTCACCTTCCGGGACCTCACCGAGGGCACCGACGACACCCTCACCGTCGTCGCCCGCTTCCTCGCCCTCCTGGAGCTGTACCGCGAGAAGGCCGTCGCCCTCGACCAGGACGACCCGCTGGGGGAGCTCACCGTCAGCTGGACCGGCGGCGACGCGGCCGCGACGGTGACCGACGAGTTCGACCGGGTCGTGGAGCCCGGGCAGGAGGAGAAGGCCTGATGGAGCTGAAGCCGGCCCTGGAGGCCGTCCTGATGGTGGTCGACGAGCCCGCCACCGAGGAACACCTGGCCAAGGTGCTCCAGCGGTCCCGCCGCGAGGTCGCCGACGCCCTGCGCGAGCTGGCCGACGAGTACGACGTACAGGGCCGCGGCTTCGAGCTGCGGGCCGTCGCCGGCGGCTGGCGCTACTACACCCGCCCCGCCTACGCGCCGGCCGTGGAGGGCTTCGTCCTGGACGGGCAGCAGTCCCGGCTGACCCAGGCCGCCCTGGAGACCCTGGCGGTCGTCGCGTACCGCCAGCCGGTCAGCCGCTCCCGCGTCTCCGCGGTCCGCGGAGTGAACTGCGACGGGGTCATGCGCACCCTCCTCCAGCGCGGTCTGGTGGAGGAGGCGGGCACGGAACCCGAGACAGGTGCGATCCTGTACAGGACGACGAACTACTTCCTGGAGCGGATGGGCCTGCGCGGCCTGGACGAACTCCCGGAGCTCGCGCCCTTCCTCCCCGAGGCGGACGCGATCGAGGCCGAGACGCAGGAAGGTGTCCCGTCGTTCGATCCGGATGCACCGGATTCCGAGGACGCAGACGACAAGACGGAACTTTGATGCGAAGCAGCGGCAGGAACAGCAGCGGGCGCGGTAACTACCGGGGCGCCGGCAACAAGCGCGACGAGAAGCAGCAGCGCGCGGGCCGGCCCCGTCCCGAGGAGCGCCGCTACGACGTCGGTGGCGGCTCCGGTTCCGCCGAGGGGCCGAAGCGGGGCCGCGGCGAGGCCGCCCGGGGCGGCGCCAAGGGCGGCCCCAAGCAGCCCCAGTCCCCCCAGCGCGGCCGGGGCAGCCGCACCGCGCCGGCGCGCTCGCGCGAGTACGAGGCCCGGGCCGAGGAGCGCAACCGCGAGCGGTACGCGAACAAGCCGCAGATCAAGACGCCCAAGACCTTCCCGGGCGCCGAGCAGGAGGGCGAGCGGCTGCAGAAGGTGCTCGCCCGCGCCGGCTACGGCTCGCGGCGTGCCTGCGAGGAGCTGGTCGAGCAGGCCAGGGTCGAGGTGAACGGCTCGATCGTGGTCGAGCAGGGCCTGCGCGTGGACCCGGAGAAGGACGAGATCAAGGTCGACGGGCTGACGGTGGCCACGCAGTCGTACCAGTTCTTCGCCCTGAACAAGCCCGCCGGTGTCGTCTCCACCATGGAGGACCCGGACGGCCGCCAGTGCCTCGGCGACTACGTCACCAACCGTGAGACGCGCCTGTTCCACGTGGGCCGCCTCGACACGGAGACCGAGGGCATCATCCTGCTCACCAACCACGGCGAGCTGGCCCACCGCCTCACCCACCCCCGCTACGGCGTGCGCAAGACCTACGTCGCCGCCATCCAGGGCCCCATCCCGCGCGACCTGGGCAAGCGGCTGAAGGACGGCATCCAGCTGGAGGACGGCTACGCCCGCGCCGACCACTTCCGGGTCGTCGAGCAGACCGGCAAGAACTACCTCGTGGAGATCTCGCTGCACGAGGGCCGCAAGCACATCGTGCGCCGCATGCTCGCCGAGGCCGGGTTCCCCGTCGACAAGCTCGTCCGGACCGCCTTCGGCCCGATCGCGCTCGGCGACCAGAAGTCCGGCTGGCTGCGCCGCCTGTCCAACACCGAGGTCGGCATGCTGATGAAGGAAGTCGGCCTCTGAGCCGTCCCGCCCCCGCGAAAAGCCCGCGTCCCGCGAAGGACGCGGGCTTTTCGCTTGTGCCGGCACCCCACCCCGTTTTATAGTCAGAATGACTCTTAAAGAGTCCCGGGGTGTACGGCGCCCACGGACCTGGACCTACGGGGGTGGACCAGGTCCACGGGCCCGTCACCACCACCCGACCCGTCCGCCCCCGCCCGGAGCAGCGATGAACGCCCAGGCCGCCGGCCAGGTACCCGAGGGCTACGACCCGCACGCCTTCGAACCCTTCGCCGTCACCGTCGACCTCGCCGTCTTCACGATCCGCGAGGACCGCCTGCACGTCCTGCTCGTCCGGCGCGGCCAGGACCCCTACAAGGACTGCTGGGCCCTGCCCGGCGGCTTCCTCCTGCCGCGCGAGTCCGCCGACGACGCCGCCCGCCGCGAACTCGCCGAGGAGACCGGCCTGTCCGACGCGACGGTGGCCCACCTCCACCTGGAACAGCTGCGCACCTACAGCGACCCCGACCGCGACCCCCGCATGCGCGTCGTGTCCGTCGCGTACACCGCCCTCGGGCCCGACCTGCCCGAGCCGCACGGCGGCGGCGACGCGGCCCACGCCCAGTGGCTGCCGTACGGCACCCAGGGCCCGCTCGCCTTCGACCACGACACGATCCTCGCCGACGCCCACGAACGCGTCGGCGCCAAGCTCGAGTACAGCTGCCTCGCCACCGCCTTCTGCCCGCCCGAGTTCACCCTCGGCGAGCTGCGCCAGGTGTACGAGACCGTGTGGGGCGTCCCCCTCGACCGCCCCAACTTCCGGCGCAAGGTCCTCGCCACGCCCGGCTTCGTCCGGGCCGTCGAAGGGCCGCCGCGCCTCACCGGAGGACGGGGCAAACCGGCCGCCCTCTACCGGGCCGGTGACGCCACCGCCCTGCACCCACCCCTGCTGCGACCGGAAGGACGGGAGACCACGGCATGATCGCTGCCAGGACCACCACCAAGCAGGCGGCCACGGGCTCGCTCGTCGGGCTGGCGCTCGGCGACGCGCTGGGCTTCCCGACGGAGTTCAACAGCGTGCCGTCCATCCTCGCCAAGTGCGGGCCGTGGCGGGAGATGGAACTGCCCCAGCCCGCCTTCGTGACCGACGACACACAGATGACCCTGGCCGTGGGCCGGGGCATACGGACCGCGATGGACCGCGGCGTGCTGGCGCCGGCGCGGCTGACCCGGCCGCTGCGCGAGGAGTTCGTCGACTGGTACCACTCGCCCGAGAACAACCGCGCCCCCGGCCGCACCTGCCTGGTGGCCTGCCGGCTGCTGGACGGCGACCGCCCCTGGCAGGACGCCAGTCAGATCGGCTCCAAGGGCTGCGGCGCCAACATGCGCGTCGCGCCCGTCGGGCTCGTCCCCGGGCTCAGCGAGGAACAGCGCGCCGGCGCCGCCCAGCTCCAGGCCGCGCTCACCCACGGCCACCCCACCGCGCTCGCCGCGTCCGACCTGACCGCCCGGGCCGTGTACCTGCTGACGCAGGGCGCCGAGCCGCTCGGCCTGATCGGGCTGCTGCGCTCGTACGCGTACGAGAACCGCTCCCGCTACCACGAGAAGTGGCTCGGCGACCTGTGGACCCGCTCGCAGGACCCCTCGCCGCAGCACTTCATCCAGCGCGGCTGGGACGAGTGCCTGGCCGCCCTGGAGCGGCTCGCGGCGGCCGTGCGCACGGCGAACCCCGAGACCGACCCGTGCCTGCTCGCGGGCGCGGGCTGGATCGCCGAAGAGGCGCTGACCGCGGGGCTGCTGTGCTTCCTGCTCTTCCCCGAGGAGCCGGTCACCGCCCTGCGCAGGGCCGCCTGCTCCAGCGGCGACTCCGACTCCATCGCCTGCCTGGCGGGCGCGTTCGCGGGCGCCCACCTCGGGGCCGGCGCCTGGCCCAAGGAGTGGGCCGAGCGCATCGAGTACCGCAGCGAGCTGCTGACGCTGGGCGCGCTCTGGGATGCTTGATCATGTGATCGAACACCTGGACCTCGCCCCCGTCGTCGCCGAGCAGCCCGACCTCCTGCTCTTCGCCACGGTGTCGGGCGCGCACCTGTACGGCTTCCCGTCCCGGGACTCGGACGTGGACCTGCGCGGGGTACACCTGCTGCCGCTGGACGCGCTGATCGGGCTGCGCGAGCCCGAGGAGACCAGGTCCCGGATGTGGGACCGGGACGGCGTCGAGATGGATCTCGTCACGCACGACCTGCGGAAGTTCGTCCGGCTGATGCTGCGGCGCAACGGCTACGTCCTGGAACAGCTGCTGTCCCCGCTGGTGGCCCACACCACCGACGCGCACGCCGAACTCGTCGCGCTCGCGCCCGGCGTGCTCACCTCGCACCACGCCCACCACTACCGCGGCTTCGCGGCCACGCAGTGGCGCCTCTTCGAGAAGAACGGCGAACTCAAGCCGCTGCTCTACACCTTCCGCGTCCTGCTCACCGGCATCCACCTGATGCGCACCGGAGAGGTCGTCGCCCACCTGCCGACGCTCCTGGAGTCGGTGAAGGAGGCACCGGCGTACGTCCCCGACCTCATCGCGGTCAAGGCCGAGGCCGAGCACGGGCTGCTGGACGGACACGACCCCGAGCGGATACGCAACGACGTCGAGGCGCTGCACGGGACGCTGGACGCCGCGCAGGCCGCCTCCGCGCTACCGGACGCCCCCACGGGGGCGTACGACGCGCTGCACGACCTCGTCGTCCGCGTCCGGCGCCTCCACGGCGGAGAGCGCTGACCGCAGCCGGGTGCGGAACAGGAAGTCCTCGACCCGTGCCCGGTCCGGCTCCTCCGGCAGCGGGGACGCGGCCAGCGCCGCGTCCGCCTCGGCGGTCAGGCGGGCCATGCGCGCCTCGACCCGCGGCCACGGCACCTCGCCGCGCTTCACGGCCAGCAGCCGTTCCCGCTCGTCGCCGACGTCGACCACGAGCCGCCCCGTCCGCAGCAGGTCACGGCAGCTCGTCAGCAGCCGCAGCAGATGCATGGCCTGCTTCCAGCGCGGTGCGCCGTGCCGGCGCGCGTGCGCCTCCAGCCTGCGGTGCTGGGTGCGCGCGTACCCGACGAACGTCCCGTGGACCCGCCGGGAGAGGAATGCCTCGCGCAGCGCGAGCAGTTCGCGGCCCGTGTCGTCGACGTACTCGACGAGCGGGGAGTGCAGGCACTCCAGGATGTTCGGGTTGCCGCCCAGCGCCAGCTCGCAGAACCGCTCCAGCTCCCAGCTGAACTGCTCCTCCGCCGGGCCCTCCACGTGCGTGGGCGGCTTGTCGAAGCGCCACTGGAGCGGCGTCGGCGCGAGGAAGACGCCACGGCGGTCGGTGTCGCTGTCCTCCGTGGCCAGCCCGAACGCGCGCGAACCCATGACGCAGGAGTAGATCGTGTGGTCGCGCACCAGCGCCTCGGGCGTGAGGGTCATGCGCCGACCCTATGCCCGACGTCAGTCCAGGCGGATGCGGTTTTCCGCGACGGTGATCCGCTCCGGCGGCAGCGGCCTGGTGGCCGGCCCCCGCGCCACCGACGCGTCGGCGATACGGAACCGGCTGCCGTGGCAGTCGCACTGGATCAGCCCGTCCGCGACCCGGGCGACCAGGCAGCGCTGATGCGTGCAGATCGCCGAGAACGCCTTGAAGTCGCCCTGCCGGGGCTGCGTCACGACGACCTTCTCCGCGGCGAGGACCACTCCGCCGCCCACCGGGACCTCGGAGGTGGCGACGAGGTCCTTGCCGCCGGCCGGGGGCGCCGTGCCGGTGGTGGGCGACGCCGTCCCCCCGCCGCCACCGTCGCCGTCGCCGCAGCCCGAGGCCAGGGCGGTGACGGGAACGGCGACCGCGAGGGCGGTGACCAGCACGGTACGGCGACGGGGCGCGGGGGAAGCAGTCATGGCGGCCATCCTGCGGCCCGGACCCGCCGGCGCGAAGGAACCCGGCCGGGCGCTACGCCCAGGGGGTGAGGTCCAGGGCGTGCCCGTCCGCGTCCCGGCGCACCTCCAGGACGTCCACGACGGCACGCCGGTCCACCGGGCCGTACACGTGCGGGAACAGCTCGTCCTCGGAGCCCTCCCAGCGGACCTCCGGGGTCAGCAGCTCCTCGTCGACGACCAGCACCAGCAGCGGTCCGGCGGTGTCCCGGTAGTGCGCCTCGGCGATCGCCAGCGCGGCCGCCTCGTCGGCGGAGCAGTGCACGAACCCCTCGGACGCCAGCGAGGCCGGCCGGTACGCGTCCCCCGGATCGGCGGACCACTCGTCCAGCGGCACGACATGAAAGAGCATGGGGCCAGTGTCGCGCAGGCCCCGTCCGCGGATGGCGGCGAGGTCCGGCCGGCGCGAGCCTGTGACTAGGCTGAACGCGCGCAGGCACGGATGTGAGGAGCGGAAGTGGCGGTACGAGCGGTCCGGGGGGCCGTCCAGCTGGAGCGGGACGACGCCGAGCACATGCACGAGCAGGTCGGCGCCCTGCTGACGGCCGTGCTCGAACGCAACGGGCTCACCGCCGACGACCTCATCAGCGTCTGGTTCACGGCCACTCCCGACCTGCACAGCGACTTCCCGGCCGTCGCCGCCCGCCGCCTCGGCATCGTCGACGTGCCGCTGATCTGCGCGCAGGAACTCGACATCGCGGGCGCCATGCCCCGCGTCGTCCGCGTCCTGGCCCACGTCGAGACCGATCTGGCCAGGTCCGCCCTCACCCATGTCTACCTCGGCGCCGCAGCCGCCCTCCGCAAGGACATCGCCCAGTGAGAACCGCCGTCGTCATCGGAACCGGACTGATCGGCACGTCCGCCGCCCTCGCGCTGACCGGCCGCGGCGTCACCGTTCACCTCGTCGACCACGACCCGGCCCGCGCCCGTACCGCAGCGGCCCGCGGCGCGGGCACCGACACCGCGCCCGAGGGCCGCGTCGACCTGGCGATCGTCGCCGTACCGCCCGCGCATGTGGCCGCCACGCTCGCCGAGGCCATGCGCACCGGCGTCGCCCGCGGCTACCTGGACGTCGCCAGCGTCAAGGGCGGTCCCCGGCGCGAGCTGGAGGCGCTGGGCCTCGACCTCTCCCCGTACATCGGTACGCACCCCATGTCCGGCAAGGAGCAGTCCGGGCCCATGGCCGGCAGCGCCGACCTCTTCGAGGGCCGCCCCTGGGTGCTCACACCGACGCGCGACACCGACACCGAGGTCCTCAACCTCGCCCTGGAGCTGGTCGCCCTGTGCCGGGCCGTGCCCGTCGTCATGGACGCGGACGCCCACGACCGGGCCGTCGCCCTGGTCTCGCACACCCCGCAGCTCGTCTCCTCGATGGTCGCGGCCCGCCTGGAGGACGCCGACGAGACGGCCGTACGCCTCTGCGGGCAGGGCATCCGGGACGTCACCCGCATCGCCGCGTCCGACCCGCAGATGTGGATCGAGATCCTCTCCGCGAACCCCGGCCCCGTCGCCGACGTCCTGGCCGGCCTCGCCGCCGACCTGGACGAGACGGTCCGCTCCCTGCGCGCCCTGGACTCCTCCGACGAGGACAAGCGGCACGACGGCGCGGCCGGCATCGAGGACGTCCTGCGCCGCGGCAACACCGGCCGCGCGCGCGTCCCCGGCAAGCACGGCACGGCCCCGACCGTGTACGAGACGGTCGCCGTCCTCATCAGCGACAAGCCGGGCGAGCTGGCCCGCATCTTCGCCGACGCCGGACAGGCCGGCGTCAACATCGAGGACGTCCGCATCGAACACGCCACCGGCCAGCAGGCGGGCCTCGTCCAGCTGATGGTGGAGCCCTCCGCGGCCCCGCTCCTGTCGGCGGCCCTGCGCGAGCGGGGCTGGGCGCTGCGGCAGTAGGAGGCCTGCGGCGGGGGTAGCCCGAACGGGTGCAAGGACCCGTGGCGACAGTCGGTAACCTTGTGGCGGGCCCTCGGCAACCGGCCGGCCCCTCTCCGCGTACCAGGAAGGTGTCCGACACCGTGGAATCCGTGATCGTCGCCATCGACGGCCCCTCCGGCACGGGCAAGTCGAGCACCTCCAAGGCCGTGGCCGCCAAGCTGGGGCTCAGCTACCTGGACACCGGCGCGCAGTACCGGGCGATCACCTGGTGGATGATCGACAACGGCGTCGACGTCGGCGACCCCGCCGCCGTGGCCGACGCCGCCGGCAAGCCGGTCATCGTCTCCGGCACCGACCCCTCGCACCCGACGATCACCGTCGACGGCGTGGACGTCTCCGGACCGATCCGCACCCAGGAGGTCACCTCCAAGGTCAGCGCCGTGAGCGCGGTGCCCGAGATCCGCGCCCGGATCACCGACCTCCAGCGCTCCATCGCCGCCACCGCGCCGCACGGCATCGTGGTCGAGGGCCGGGACATCGGTACGACCGTCCTGCCCGACGCCGACCTCAAGATCTTCCTGACGGCCTCCCCGGAGGCCCGCGCCGCCCGCCGCGCCGGTGAGATCAAGGGCGCGGACGTGGCCGCCACGCGGGAGGCCCTCGTCCGGCGGGACGCCGCCGACTCCAGCCGCAAGACCTCCCCCCTCGCCAAGGCCGACGACGCCGTCGAGGTCGACACCACCGACCTCACCCTCCAGCAGGTCATCGAGTGCGTCGTCACCTTCGTCGAGGAGAAGCGGGCGGCCACCCGGTGACCCCCTCCGCCAAAGGCGCCGCCGTCGGGCGGGGCATCGGCATCGGCCTGATGTACGGCCTGTGGAAGCCGCGCGTCCTGGGCGGCTGGCGCGTCCCCGCCGCCGGCCCCGTCATCCTGGCCGTCAACCACGCCCACAACCTCGACGGCCCCATGCTCATGGGCACCGCGCCCCGCCCCGTGCACTTCCTCATCAAGAAGGAAGCGTTCGTCGGGCCGCTCGGCCCCTTCCTGGAGGGCATCGGGCAGCTGAAGGTCGACCGCTCGGCCGCCGACCGCACCGCGATCACGGCCGCCCTGGACGTCCTGGCCGCCGACGGCGTCCTCGGGATCTTCCCGGAGGGCACCCGCGGCGAGGGCGACTTCGCCTCCCTGCGCGCCGGCCTCGCCTACTTCGCCGTACGCTCCGGAGCGCCGATCGTCCCGGTGGCCGTCCTGGGAAGCAACGAGCGCCGCGGACGGTTGATAAAGGGGCTGCCGCCGCTGCGCAGCCGCGTCGACGTCGTCTTCGGCGACGCCTTCCAGGCCGGCGACGGCACCGGACGGCGTACGCGCAAGGCGCTCGACGAGGCCACCGTACGCATCCAGGAGCGGCTCACCGCCCACCTGGAAAACGCCAGGCGCCTCACCGGGCGCTGAGCGACACTCAAGTAGTGAGCCCGAGGCCGGCCCGCCGGCCCGCCGCTCACCGACCACCACGAACGCACGAGGAACGGACTTCATGAACGACCAGCACGACCACGGGGCACTTGGCGACGCCGAGTACGCGGAGTTCATGGAGCTCGCCGCCGAAGAGGGCTTCGACATCGAGGAGGTCGAAGGCGCGATCGAGGAGGCCGGGCACGGCCCGCTGCCCGTCCTCGCCGTCGTCGGCCGCCCGAACGTCGGCAAGTCGACCCTGGTGAACCGCATCATCGGCCGCCGCGAGGCCGTCGTCGAGGACCGCCCCGGCGTCACCCGCGACCGCGTCACGTACGAGGCCGAGTGGGCCGGCCGCCGCTTCAAGGTCGTCGACACCGGCGGCTGGGAGCAGGACGTCCTCGGCATCGACGCCTCCGTCGCCGCCCAGGCCGAGTACGCCATCGAGGCCGCCGACGCCGTCGTCTTCGTCGTCGACGCGACCGTCGGCGCCACCGACACCGACGAGGCCGTCGTCAAGCTGCTGCGCCGCGCCGGCAAGCCCGTCGTCCTCGCCGCGAACAAGGTCGACGGCCCGTCCGGCGAGGCGGACGCCGCCATGCTGTGGTCCCTGGGGCTCGGCGAGCCGTTCCCGGTGTCGGCGCTGCACGGCCGGGGCACCGGCGACCTCCTCGACGAGGTGCTGAAGGCCCTGCCCGACGCCCCCGCCCAGACCTTCGGCGCGGCCGTCGGCGGCCCCCGCCGTATCGCGCTCATCGGCCGTCCCAACGTCGGCAAGTCGTCCCTCCTCAACAAGGTCGCGGGCGAGGAGCGGGTCGTCGTCAACGAGCTGGCCGGCACCACCCGCGACCCGGTCGACGAGCTGATCGAACTGGGCGGCACGACCTGGAAGTTCGTCGACACCGCCGGTATCCGCAAGCGCGTCCACCTCCAGGAGGGCGCCGACTACTACGCCTCGCTGCGCACGGCCGCCGCCGTCGAGAAGGCCGAGGTCGCGGTCGTGCTCATCGACACGACCGAGTCGATCAGCGTCCAGGACCAGCGGATCATCACCATGGCCGTCGAGGCGGGCCGCGCCCTCGTCATCGCGTACAACAAGTGGGACACCCTCGACGAGGAGCGCCGCTACTACCTGGAGCGCGAGATCGAGACGGAGATGCAGCAGGTCTCCTGGGCGCCCCGGGTGAACGTGTCGGCCCGCACCGGCCGCCACATGGAGAAGCTGGTCCCGGCGATCGAGACCGCCCTGGCCGGCTGGGAGACCCGCGTCCCCACGGGCCGCCTCAACGCCTTCCTCGGCGAGCTGGTCTCCGCCCACCCGCACCCGATCCGCGGCGGCAAGCAGCCCCGCATCCTGTTCGGCACGCAGGCCGGCACCAAGCCGCCCCGGTTCGTGCTGTTCGCCTCGGGCTTCCTGGAGCACGGCTACCGCCGGTTCGTGGAGCGGCGCCTGCGCGAGGAGTTCGGCTTCGAGGGAACCCCGATCCACATCTCGGTCCGGGTGCGCGAGAAGCGCGGCAAGAAGAAGTAGCAGCGGGAGCACGTGAGAGGGCGGGGGCCCGGGCGATCATGTCGCCCGGGCCCCCGCCCTGTTCACAGCCCCCTGCGCGGCGCCGGTGGCAGCGCCGCCGGTACGTGCCCCGTGCCGTACGAGGGACGTGCCGCCGCGTAGCCGGGGTACGGCGACGGGTATCCCGACCCCGACGTCGCCCCGGACGCGTGACCGACCTGGCCGGTGTGCCCGGCGTACGAGCCGACCGGGCTGCCCCGGCCCGGCCCGTGGGCCGCCGCGCCGAAGCCCTTGAACCCCAGGTCCTCCTCACCGGTCCGGTCGCCCGGCAGGGTCCGGAAGGACCTCAGGTACTCCGAGTACAGCGCGTCGTAGATCGGGGTGGCCGAGTACCCGGACGTCCCCTCCTGCGCCGGGCGCATTCCGGGGATGTGCTGGTACGGCTGGCGGGTGGGTTCGTATGAGTGCTGCACGTAGGGGCCAACGACCCCGCCGCCCGTCGGATGCGGCCCGTACGGCGAAAACGCGGGCCGTATGGCGGGGCGCAGCGCGTCCATCAGGAGGTGCCGGCCAGCGGCATCGCCGCGGCGACCAGGCGGCCGTTGGCGGCGGCCTTCTCCAGCGCGTCGCGCAGCAGGTCCTCGCGCGGCTGCTGGCCGATGGAGCCCACCGGGGCGGCGAACACCAGGACCGTGTGCGACTTGTTGGCCGCGGCGCGCCAGCTGTCCGTCACCTGGAGCGGCTGGTGGGCCTGCCACCAGGCGACCGGGCTGCCGCCGCCCGTACCCGGCTGGAGGATCGCGTGCAGCTGGCCCATGGCGAGCAGCACCGACCAGCCGGCGAGCCCGGACGGCTTCTGGTTCAGGTCCGACATCGGCAGGAAGCCCTGCTCGATGAGGAGCGGCAGGAACTCGTCGCCCGTGCCGACGGAGCCGGGGCGGGCGATCGGCTCGGTCGGCTCGACCACGAGCGCCGGGTGCAGCTCCCCGTCGATGAGGACCAGACCGCTGGTCACGCCCAGGACGGCCTGCTCGGCCCCGTTGGGCAGCTGCGCGGGAACGGGCATCTGCGGCTCCTCGCCCGTGATGGAACGGACCGCGCCCTGCAGCTGCTCCTCGGCGACCCGGACGACCTGGGACGGGATGCAGGTGGCGTGGGCGAAGGCGAGGACGGCGGTCTCCTCGCCGACGAACAGCACGGTGCTCGTGCGTTCCTGCTCGGAATCGCCCGGGGTGCGGCAGGAGGTGCAGTCGTAGCTGCCCGGGGCGTTCTCGCCGGCGAGCAGCCGGTCGGCTTCTTCGTCACCGATCTCGGCGCGTACGTCCTCGCTGACGTCGAGCATGCGCGGCACGGGTGGCTCCTCGGACTCGTTGCTTCCTGTACCGGGCGGATCCCGGCACGTCTCATGACGAGTTCAACGGGTGAGCTGTGGCCGGGGTCACGCGCGCACGGCGACCGAATCGAGCCGTGACGGGCGGTTCGGACCGGTCTGCCGACCGGGTGGGGTTTCGGCCCGCCCGCGCGGCGCCGCTCCGGGGGCCCGGCGGGGGCCGCCTAGCGTGGGCCGATGCCGATGTCCTCGCTGCCGTACCGTCCGCTTCCGGCGGTCCTGGCCCTGGTCCTCGCCTGCGCCCCGGCCGACGCGGCCTCCGCCCTGCGGGCCGGGGACCCGCCGCCGCCCGCCCCCGGACCCGAGCTGAGCCATGCGCACGACCACCACCACGGCGGAACGGGCACGCGGGCCGACTGCCCGGACGACTGGCCGTGGGGCTGCGTGGCCCTGTGCGAGAGCAGCGGACGCTGGGACGCCCGCACCGGCAACGGCTATTACGGCGGGCTGCAGTTCCGCCAGTCGACGTGGGAGTACTTCGGCGGCCTCGGGTACGCCGCGCGCGCCGACCTCGCCACGAGGGCCCAGCAGATCACCGTCGCCGAGGAGGTGCTGCGCGGTCAGGGCTGGCGGGCGTGGCCCGAGTGCTCCCGGCGCTACGGGCTGCGCGGCCGGGTCCACACCGTGCGGCGGGGCGACACCCTGAGCGCCGTCGCGAGGCGGTTCCGCGTGGAGGGCGGCTGGAAGGCGCTGTACGCGGCGAACAGGGAGGTCGTCGGGGACGACCCGGACCTGCTGCTGCCGGGGATGATGCTGGTGATCCCGGAGGGGGCCGTGCGGCCGGGTGGGGTGGCGGCACCAGAGCCGGCGCCGGCGGCGGAACCGGTGCCGGCGGCGACGCCGGGCCTCGCTCCCTCGCCCTCGCCGTCGCCCTCGTCTTCGCCCTCTCCGGTCGTCACGTCGTCGGCAGTTCCGTCGCCTCCCCGCTGAACGCCACCGTGCCCCGCCGCAGTTCGTGGACCAGGGTCCCGGGCGGCAGGTCCGGCGGGAGGCGCTGTTCGGCCAGGACGACGGCGGTGCCCCGGGCGCACAGGCCGCACAGCAGGGCGTACGTGCGGGCCGCCACGGCGGGCGACATGCCGAGCGCGGGTTCGTCGACCAGGACGACACGCGCGGGCCCGCCGCCCGTGGCGCCCCGCGGTGGCAGCAGGGCCCGGCACAGGGCCAGCATCCGCTGCTCGCCCCCGGAGAGCGTGCCCGCCGTGCGCGCCAGCAGCGGGCGCAGCTCCGGGTACGCGTCGAGGGCGGCCGCGAAGTCGCCGTGAGGAGCGGCAAGTTCGAGGTTGTCGGCGACGGTGAGCGTGGCGTACACCGCGCGCAGGTCCGGCACCAGGCACAGGCCCCGGCGCGCCCGCTCGTGTGCGGGGGTCCGCGTCACGTCGGCGCCGCGCCACAGGACGCGGCCGGACACCGGCCGTACGGTCCCGGCGAGGGTGCGCAGCACCGTCGTACGCCCGGAGCCGTTGCGGCCGAGGAGGACGGTCGGGGTGGCCGCGGGTACGGGCAGGTCGACGCCGTGCAGGGCCTCCAGCGGGCCGTAGCGGACGCGGATGCCGCGCAGCTCCATCTCGACGCTCACGCCATGGTCCTCACGATCCGGCCCGCCTCCATGACGTGGACGCTGTGGGCGATGTCCGCGACGAGGTCCAGGTCGTGCTCGACGACCAGCACGGCCATGCCGTCGGCGGCCAGCGCCTTGACGATCCGGGCGAGCGCGGCGGTCTCGGCCGCGTCGAGGCCGGCGGCCGGTTCGTCGAGCAGCAGGGTGTGCGGCCGGCCCGCGAGCGCCCTGCCGAGTTCCACCCGGCGCAGGGCGCCCGTCGACAGCCCGGCGGCCGGGCGGTCCCGCACCGGCCCGGCGAGGCCCAGCAGCCGCAGGGCCCGTTCGGTGGCGTCCGGGTCGTCGCGGACCCTGCCCTGTTCGGCGCCGACGCGGATGTTCTCCTCGACGGTCAGCGAGGGGAAGACGGCGAGTTCCTGGAACGTCCGGGCGATGCCGAGCCGGGTACGGGCGTACGCGGGGCGCCGCGTGATGTCGACGCCGTCGAGCGTGACGCGGCCGGCGCCGGGGCGCAGGGTCCCGGCGAGGCAGTGGAACAGGGTGCTCTTCCCGGCACCGTTGGGCCCGACCAGCGCGGTGACGCGCCCGGGCGGCAGCAGGAAGTCGACCCGGTCGAGCGCGGTGAACCCGGCGTACCGGACGGTGACGGCGTGCGCGCGGAGCCGGGGGAGCGGGGCGGGGTGCGGCGGTGCGGTCCGCCCGGGCGGCGCGGGAGTGCGGGGTACGTCGTCCAGCGCCGACGGGCCCGGTGGTGGCGCCCCGCCCTCCGGGGGATGGGCGCCGGGCGCGGGCGGGTGCGGCTCGGGCGGTGTCGCTCCGGCCGGAGCCGTCCCGGGGCGTGTCGCGCCGGACGGCGCCGGCTCGGCCGGTCTCGGCCGGAGCGCCGGCGTCGGCGCACCGTGCGGCGGTCGCTTCGTCGCGGGCCTCTCCGCCAGGCGCCGGACACCGAAGCGGGCTGCCACGAAGCGCCGTACGCCACCGCCCCGTAGGCCGCGCCCCGGTACGCCCGACCGGCGTGCGCCTCGGCTCCTCGCCCCCGGACCCCGTACGCCCGAACTGCGCACGCCCCCACGCCCCCCACCCGTACGCCCGCCACCGGCCGTCCCCCTCGCCCGCCTTTCCAGCCTGCCCAGCAGCGACGTCAGCGGTGGCAGCCGGGCCGTGAGGGCTGCCAGGACGCCGATGACCGCGGCTGCCGCGCCGCCCCGGGCGCCGGCGTCCAGGCCCACCAGGAGTGCGGCCGCCATGAGGGGGGCCAGGAGGCTGTCGGCGCCCAGGACCAGGACGGCGGCGAACCACAGCAGGCCCCGTACCGGGTCGAACGCCGCCGCGTCGAAGGCGCGCTGGCCCATGCCGAGCAGGCCGCCGCCCAGCGCGGCCAGTGCCGCGCCCGCCACGAACGCCAGCAGTTTCAGCGAGGGCACCGGCACGCCGGCGGCAGCCGCGCCCGACTCGTGGTCGCGCAGGGCCGCCAGCGCCCTGCCCGTGCGGCCCCGGCGCAGCGCCGCCACGGCGGCCAGCGCACCCGCGAGGACGACCAGTTCCAGCACGTAGTAGGGGCGGTCCTGGGCGAATCCGGCGGGGCGGTCCACGGTGAGTCCGGCCGTCGCGTACGGCTGGGCCAGCACGAAACGGCTGACGCCCACGCCCACCGCGAGCGTCGCCAGCGCCAGGGCGAGCCCCCGGCGGCGGATCGCCGGCCAGCCGGTCAGCACCCCCAGGGGCGCCACCAGCACCACCGCGACCGGCAGGGCGGCCAGTTCGGGCAGCCGGGGGAGGCCCGGCATCCGCCCGGCCGCGAGCAGCGCCGTGAACAGGGCGCCGAGGCCCGCGTACGCCGCCTGCCCCAGCGAGATCTGGCCGCCCCGCCCGGTCACCACGACGAGGGACAGCAGGATCACGGCCAGGGCCGGGACCTGCACCGACGTGCGCAGGTCCGTCCCCGCGAAGCCGAGCGGGAGCAGGAACAGCAGCGCCACCGACAACCACAGGCCCGCCGGCACGGGCGCGCCCGTCGTCGTCGCCCGCGTCAGCACGTCCCGCTCGCCCACGCCCGGCAGCACGAGCGCGGCGACCAGCAGGGCCACCACGAACAGGTTCGCGCCGAGGGCCTGCACCAGGGGGCCCGGCCAGCCCTCGGGGTGAAAGCGCGTCAGCTGGGCCTGCCCGATGCCCACCGCCAGCGCGGTCGCCACCGCCACGGGCAGGCTCCGCATCCGCGCCGCGACGGCCACCGCGATCACCTCGACGACCAGCAGCGGCAGCCCGTACGGGTCCAGCCGTACGTACGGGGCGAGCAGCACGCCCGTGAGGCCCGCGGTGAACGACCCGAACGCCCAGCCCACGGCCGCCACCCGGTCCGCGTCGATCCCGCCGAGCGCCGCCAGCGCCCGGTTGTCGACGACCGCCCGCAGCTCCTTGCCGAGCCGCGTCCACCGGGTCACCGCCCCCACCGCGCACGCCGCCACCACCGCCACCGCCAGCTGCGCCCACGGGTCGTCGCCCAGCAGCACCGGCGCGTCGGCCCGCGCCCCGCCGCCCCACAGCAGCGCCGCACCGCCCACGAGCAGCACGAACACCCCGATGGACGCCACCAGCGTGCGCGCCGGGTCGGCGCCCGCACGCGCCGCCGGCCGGAACACCACGCGGTCGAGCAGCAGCCCGATCCCGGGCGCGACCAGCAGCAGCGTCACGCACGCGGCCGCGCCCAGCGGCCAGCCCCACTCGACGACCAGCTGGCGCAGCACGTACGCGCAGACCATGGCCACGGCGCCGTGCGCCAGGTTGAGCACGCCGGTCGCCCGGTAGGTGACGACGAGTCCGACGCCGGTGAGCGCGGCGGCGCTGCCGACGGCCAGCCCGGCGAGGAGGAGTTCGTACGTCAGGGAGGTCACGGTCCGGCCCCGGCGGGGCCGTCGGGCTCGCACACCGGGCACGGCTCCAGCCGCTCCCCGCCCACCGGGACGACGCCGGCCTTGCCGGCGACCAGCGGGCAGTCGGGCCGGTGGGCGAGCGTCCCTCCCGCCACCCGTACGGGTGGCTCGTCCGAGGACGGGCGCACCGTGACCGTGTCCGGCTCGCCCGGGGCGCCGGCGTCCGTCTCCGCCGGGCCGCGCACCTGCCCGTGCGGCCGCTCCCGCCCCGCCACCAGCACCGCGCCCGCCACGATCAGCGCGGCGCCCGGGACCGTGCCCGACGCCAGGTACGGCAACTGCCGCTCGGCGAACCGCTCGCCGGACACGCCATACCAGCCCAGGACGCACAGCACCGCGCCCCCGGCGAGGGCGGTCAGGCCGCCCCACCACAGCAACCGCGGCATCCGGCCCCCTTCGCAGCACTCCGCTGGCGATACATGGTGATTCCTTGCACTATGCCCGTGAATGCACTCTGCCCGCGAAGGAACAGACCCCGGTGGTGACCCAGATGGTCCAGAAGATCCCCGGCAGGCCCGGGACGCGCACCGCAGCGCTCGCGGCCGCCGCGATCCTCACGCTCGTCCCCCTGACCGCCGCGTGCGGCGACGGCAACGGCGCGGCCGACACGTCCCCGGCGCCGACGCCGACCGCCATCGCGCCCACCACCGCCCAGCCGACCGGCACCCCGCCGGGGAACGCCCCCGCCGACCCGGCCGCCGCGCGCAAGGAGATCGAGAAGAACTGGGCGGCCTTCTTCGACCCCAAGACCACCACCGACGAGAAGGTCAAGCTCCTGGAGAACGGCGAGCAGATGCGGCCGGTCCTCATGGCCTTCGCCGGGGACGAGAACGCCGCGCGGACCTCGGCCAAGGTCAAGAACGTCACGTTCAGCTCGCCCACGCAGGCCGCCGTCACCTACGACCTGCTGGTCGCCGGCACGCCCGCCCTGCCCGACGCCAAGGGGCAGGCCGTGCACCAGGACAACGTCTGGAAGGTCTCCCGGAGCACGCTCTGCGCGCTGGTGAAGCTCAGCGGCAATGCGGCCGTCCCGGGCTGCTGACACCCTCCTGGCGGCCGTCGCGCTGGCGGCGCTCCTCACACCGAGCGCCGCCTGCGGCAGCCGCCTCCCCGGGAGCGCCTTCGAGACCCGGCGCCCCACCGCCACCACCACCGCCGCCGGGCCGCCGATCCGGGTCGGCATCATCACCAGCGCCACCAGCCCCGTGGGCGGCGAGGCGTTCACCGGGCCGCGCGACGGGGCCCGCGCCTACTTCGCCGCCCTGAACGCGCGCGGCGGCCTCGACGGGCGCCGCGTCGAGGTGCTCACCTGCGACGACGGCGGCAGCGGCGTCGGCAACAGCGCCTGCGTCGACGAACTCGTGGGCGAGCGCAAGGTGTTCGCCCTCGTCGCCACCGCCGTCCTCGACTACGCGGCCGCCGCGCGCGTCTCCGCCGCGGGCGTCCCCGACATCGGCGGCCAGCCCGTCGGCCCGGCGTACGACACGTACCCGCACCTGTACGGGATCTACGGCAGCTCGGCCCCGCGCACCGGGGACCAGCCGGGCTGGGACGGCGTCCTGTACGGCGGCACGGAGGTCTACCGCTACTTCAAGCGCGCCCACGGCGCCCGTACGGCCGCGGTCGTCGCCTACAACCAGCCCGCGTCCGCCGCCTACGCCCGCCTGGTCACCCAGGGCCTGCGGGCCGAGGGCTACCGCGTCGTGAACGAGCAGGTCGACTTCGCCCTGCCCAACTTCCGCGCCGTCGCCGCCGACCTGCGCGACCAGCGCGCCGAGCTGGTCTTCGACGCGCTCGACTCGCACGGCAACGCCCGGCTGTGCGCCGCACTGGACGCCGTCGGCGCGACCCTCACCGCCAAGGTCACCAACGTCCAGAACTGGAACTCCGCCGTCCGTGACGACTACCGCGACGCCCCGCGCTGCCGCAACGCCCTGTGGTCGACCGGCTCCAGCCGCAACCACGACGAGACCTCGCACCCCGCCGTACGCGAGTTCCGCGCCGCCATGGACCGGCACCTGAAGGGCACGTCCCTGCGCTCCCAGTGGCAGCTGGAGGGCTGGGCCGCGGCCATGTGGTTCACCGACGCCGCCCGCTCCTGCCTGCCGGCCCGCCTCACGCGCGCGTGCGTGGAGCGGTTCCTCAACCGGGACGAGGGGTACACCGCGCGCGGGCTGCTGCTGCCCGTACGCTTCCAGCGGCTCGCCGAACCGCCCCGCACGCACCGCACCTGCCTGTCCGTCGCCCGCTGGCGCGACGGCCGCGGCTGGGTCACCCAGAGCGGTGACATGACCACGAACTGCGCCACCGTGCCCCAGCTCGGCTACCGCCCGTGAAAGCCAAGTACAGTCCACCCTTGACGCATACCAACACGACCATCGGACGACCTGTCGGACCTGGGGGACGCGGCGACGCGATGCACATCTCTTTCCTGCTCCACAACGCGTACGGAATCGGCGGCACCATCCGCACGACCTTCAACCTCGCCCAGGCCCTGGCCGAGCGCCACGACGTCGAGATCGTGTCGGTCTTCCGGCACCGCGAGGAGCCGACCCTCGGCGCTCCCCCCGGCGTCACCATGAAGCACCTGGTCGACCTGCGCCGCGGAAGCCCCACGTACGACGGCGACCACCCCGACTACAAGAAGCCGGCCAAGGTCTTCCCGCGCGGCGACGGCCGCTGGAAGCAGTACAGCCGCCTCACCGACGCCCGGATCGCCGCCCACCTGAAGTCCCTGGAGGCCGACGTCGTCGTCGGCACCCGCCCCGGACTGATCGTGCACATCGCGCGGCAGGCCCGCCGCGGCCCCGTCCGCGTGGCCCAGGAGCACCTGACGCTGGACAGCCACGGCTACCGGCTGCGCCGCGAGATCGGCTTCCGCTACACCCTCCTCGACGCGATCACCACCGTCACCGAGGCCGACGCCCGCTCCTACCGCACCCGGCTCAAGCTGCCCGGCGTCCGTATCGACGCCATCCCCAACAGCGTCCCGGCGCCGACCGTCCCGCCCGCCGACTCCACCTCCAAGTGGGTCGTGGCGGCCGGCCGGCTCACCAAGGTCAAGCGGTACGACCTGCTGGTCGAGGCGTTCGCGAAGGTCGTCGCCGCCCGCCCCGACTGGCGGCTGCGGATCTACGGCTCCGGCGACGCGACCGGCAACGAGAAGAACAACCTGCGCGCCCTGATCGAGCAGCACGGGCTGCACAACCACGTCTTCCTGATGGGCCCGGCGAACCCGCTGGAGCCCGAGTGGGTCAAGGGCTCCATCGCCGCCGTCACCTCCCGCCTGGAGTCGTTCGGCATGACCATCGTCGAGGCGATGCGGTGCGGGCTGCCCGTCGTGTCGACCGACTGCCCGCACGGGCCCGGCGAGATCATCGAGGACGGTGTCGACGGGCGGCTCGTGCCGGTCGGCGACGTGGACGCGATCGCGGACGCCCTGCTCGGCCTGATCCAGGACGACGACCTGCGCCGCCGTACCGGGGAGGCCGCACTCGCCGCGTCGCAGCGCTTCGACCCGGCCCGGATCGCCGAGCGCCACGAGGCGCTCTTCACCGAACTGGTCGCCGGAGGCGGCGGCGCGCGGTCCCGCAGCCGCGTCCGCGACCTGGTCCACCGCACCCGCGGCGCCGCCCTCGACGCCGCGTACGCCGTGCGCTACAAGGCCGCCGACGTGCTCCGGAAGGGAAAGCGCGCATGACCGACCCCAAGCCCGCCCCGCACAGCGCCCCACGGGCGGACTGCGTCGCGGACTCCGCCGGCGGCATCACCTTCGACATAGCGGCCGCGGACGTCGCCGAGCCGGTCCTCGTACTGCGCCTGCGCGGCTCGGACCCCGCCGAGGAGACCCGCCTGCCCCTGACGCCGACCGTCGAGGGGCAGTGCCGGGCGGTCCTGCCCAGCACCGTCGAACTCGTCGAGGGCCGCTGGGACGTCTACGTGGGGGACAGGGCCGTCGAGCCCGGCCTGCGCGACGTACGGGCCCTCGTCGACCGCGTCCCCGAGCCCGAGGGCCCGGTCGCGGTCCGCATCCCGTACCCCACGGCGGAGGGGCGCCTCGCGGTCCGCAGCTGGGTGCGCGCCCCGCACGCCGAGGCCGGGGCGGTCGGCTTCGGCCAGGGCACCTGCACGGTCGAGGGCCGCCTGTACGGCGCCGACCTGGGCCCGGACGCGGCCGCCGAGGCCCGGCTGGGCGAGCGGGTGGTGCGGCTGCCGGTGGACGGCGAGAAGGGCGAGTTCACCTTCACCCTGCCCTATGACCGGCTCGCCGAGGGCGGCGTCGCGAAGCAGCAGATGTGGGAGCTGTGGCTGCGGCCGGCCGAGGGCGCCGATCCGGTGCGCCTGGCGCGCATCCTCGACGACGTCTGGGACCGCAGGAACGTCTTCGTCTACCCGGAGTACGAGGGCGAGGGCTACCGCGCGGCCCCCTGCTACACCACCGACAACGAACTCTGCGTCCGGCTCGTCCGCTAGCACGGGCCATGGGCCCAGCCGTCGCGGACCGTAGCTGTCCGCGACGGCTGGCAGACTCGCCCCCATGTTGGAGACCTCGGCACGACTGCTGCGTCTGCTCTCCCTGCTCCAGGCCCACCGCGAATGGTCGGGCGCCGCACTCGCCGACCGGCTGGGCGTCACCCCGCGCACGGTCCGGCGGGACGTGGAGCGGCTGCGGGAGCTGGGTTACCCCGTCCACGCCACGCCCGGAACCGGTGGCGGCTACCAGCTCGGCGCCGGCGCGGAGCTGCCGCCCCTGCTGCTGGACGACGAGGAGGCCGTCGCGGTCGCCGTCGGCCTGCGCACCGCCGCGGGGCACGGCATCGAGGGCATCGGCGAGACCTCCGTACGCGCCCTCGCCAAGCTGGAACAGGTGCTGCCCCACCGGCTGCGCCGCCGCGTGAGCGCGCTGACCACGTTCACCGTGCCCATGCTCCGCCCCGCCCCGCAGCCCGCGCAGCAGGTGGACCCCGCGCTGCTCGGCGAGCTGGCGGGCGCCTGCCGGGACAGCGAGCGGCTGCGCTTCACATACCGGGACCACAACGGGTCCGACACGCGCCGCACCGTCGAGCCGCACCGCCTGGTGTGCACCGAACGCCGCTGGTACCTGGTCGCCTGGGACGTGGACCGCGCCGACTGGCGTACGTTCCGCGCGGACCGGATCACCCCCACGCCGCCGCACGGGCCCCGCTTCGCCCCCCGCACACCGCCCGCCGACGACCTTGCCGCCTATGTCGCCAAGGGCGTCTCCACCGCCGCCTACGAGGCCAGGGCCGTGCTGCGGCTGCACACCTCGGCCGCCGAGGCCGCGCAGGTCGTCGGACCGTCGGACGGGATGCTGGAGGCCGAGACGGAGTCGACGTGCCTGCTGCGCACCGGCGCGGCCACCCTCGACGTGCTGGTGATCCACATCCTGCTCATGGGGATCGAGTTCGAGGTGGTCGAGCCGCGGGAGCTGGACGAGCGGATCAGGTCGGCCCGCGATCTGCTGTCCCGGGCTCTCGACCGCTCTCCGGACCGGTCGGGGAGAAGCTCCCCGTAGCCCGCTGGTACGCCGCGTACTCGGGGTGGTGCAGGTCGAAGGCCGGCGACTCGGAGCGGATGCGGGGGATGAGGAGGAAGTTGTGGCGGGGCGGTGGGCAGGAGGTCGCCCACTCCAGTGACCGTCCGAACCCCCACGGATCGTCGACCTCCACCTTCTCGCCGTACCTGGCGGTCCGCCAGACGTTGTAGAGGAACGGCAGCGTGGAGGCGCCCAGCAGGAACGAGCCGATCGTCGAGATGGTGTTGAGCGCCGTGAAGCCGTCGGCCGCCAGGTAGTCCGGGTACCGGCGGGGCATCCCGGAGGCGCCCAGCCAGTGGTGGACCAGGAACGTGAGGTGGAAGCCCACGAAGAGGGTCCAGAAGTGGATCCGTCCCAGCCGCTCGTCCAGCATCTTTCCGGTGAACTTGGGCCACCAGAAGGAGAAGCCCGCGAACATCGCGAAGACGACGGTGCCGAACACCACGTAGTGGAAGTGGCCGACCACGAAGTACGTGTCGGTGACGTGGAAGTCCATCGGCGGCGAGGCCAGGATGACCCCGGTCAGGCCGCCGAACAGGAACGACACCAGGAAGCCCAGCGCCCACAGCATCGGTGTCTCGAAGCTGAGCGAGCCCTTGAGCATGGTCCCGGTCCAGTTGAAGAACTTCACGCCGGTCGGCACCGCGATCAGGAACGAAAGGAAGGAGAAGAAGGGGAGCAGCACCGCTCCGGTCGCGAACATGTGGTGGGCCCACACGACCATCGACAGGCCGGTGATGGCCATCGTCGCGGCGATCAGCGTCAGATAGCCGAAGATCGGCTTCCGGGAGAAGACCGGGATGATCTCGGTGACGATCCCGAAGAACGGCAGCGCGATGATGTACACCTCGGGGTGACCGAAGAACCAGAAGAGGTGCTGCCAGAGCAGCGCCCCGCCGGTCTCCGGGGCGAACACCACCGACCCGAACTGCCGGTCCGACTCGAGGACCAGCAGCGTCGCCGCCAGCACCGGGAACGCCATCAGCACCATCACCGAGGTGAACAGCACGTTCCAGGTGAAGATCGGCATCCGGAACATCGTCATGCCCGGCGCCCGCATCCCGATGATCGTGGCCAGGAAGTTGACCGCGCCCAGGATCGTGCCGAAGCCGGAGAGCGCGAGCCCCATGATCCACAGGTCGGCGCCGATCTCGGGGCTGTGCACCTTGGAGTTGAGCGGGGCGTACGCGAACCAGCCGAAGCTCGCCGCACCGGAGGGCACCAGCAGCGACCCCAGCACGATCAGCCCGCCGAACAGGAACAGCCAGTAGGCGAGCATGTTCAGTCGTGGGAAGGCCACGTCGGGGGCGCCGATCTGCAGCGGCATGATCTCGTTGGCGAAGCCCGCGAACGTCGGCGTCGCGAACAGCAGCAGCATGATCGTTCCGTGCAGGGTGAACATCTGGTTGAACTGATCGTTGCCGATCAGCTGAAGCCCGGGGCGGCCCAGCTCGGCCCGCATGATCAGCGCCATCAGTCCGGCGATCAGAAAGAAACAGAATGCCGTGACCAGATAGAGGTGACCGATCTTCTTGTGATCGGTCGTGGTCAGCCAGTCCACCAGCACTTGGCCCGGCGTCCGTTCCGGGGGCGGCTCGACGGTCGCCCGGACGGTCTCGGTCCCCATCACGTCCCCTCCGTCTCGGCGCGCTCTCCGCCCCACGATGCTCGCCGTCGGCGCTCCGCATCGGGTGCGTTCACGCCGACCGAGTCTGTGGGAATTATGCGGAGAGCCCGTGAACGACTCGTGGTTCCGGGTCCTCCGGAAGAGTGATGACCGGGGAATTCCGCGAGCCGGGGAAAAGGGCCCGGCGAGTGGTCGGCGAATTCCCCCGGGAATGGTTTTCGGCGGCTGATCGGGTGAATGGTTGCCGCTTGCCGCCGTGTCGTGTCCCTGTGACACAAATGTGACGGACCGCGTACGCGAAGATGGTGATCTTTGGGTAGGGGCCGTGGCTTCCGCCGCGCCCGCGCGCCGCCTACGGTGAAGGCATGGCACCGGAACCGACCACCCCAGGACAGCCCGACGACACCCCTGAGTCGTACGTGGGACTCGACGACCGCGGCGCCGAACAACTGGCGCGTTCCCGCGGCTGGACCACGGTACGGGCGGTTCCGCCCGGCTCGATCATCACGCTGGAATACGTGGTCGGGCGGATCAACTTCGAGGTCGACGACCACACCGTCATCCGCTGCTGGGTGGGCTGATCCCGATTGGCCCCGGGCGGCCTCTCCTTGACCCTGTAATGCCGCATGACCCCGTAACGCCACGGGCCCCGGCGGGAGAGCCGGGGCCCGTCGGGCGTGCGGGGGAGGCGGTGTCAGCCGCCGGTCAGCGGACGCGACCTGGGCGGACGGCGGCTGCCCGCCGGGGTGACCGGGGTCCGCTCGGACCGCAGTACCGCGTGCGCCCGGGACTGCGAGAGCGTCGCCCGGATCTTGGGCGCGTGCCCGCCCGTACCCGCGCTCAAGGGCTCGCGTACGGGCTCCTCCACCCCAGCGGCATGCCGCTGGGGCTGTATGGCGGGCAGCAGCTCGGGCGCGGGAACCGGGGCGAGCGGCACCGTCGGCACCGCCGCGCGGCGCTCCCGCATCCGGTCGCGCCAGGCGAGGGCGGCCGTCTCGGCGCGGGCGATGAACGGCTCGCACCACGGCAGGCCGAGCAGGATGAGCAGACCCGCGGCCCAGCCCAGCAGCACATCGCTGAGCCAGTGCGTACCGAGGTACACGGTGGTCAGGCCGACGCCCAGGGCCACCACGGCGGACACGGCCGACAGATAGCGGCGGGCGCGTGGCGTGGTGGCGAGATAGGCGAGAATGCCCCAGGTCACCACGGCATTGGCGGTATGTCCGGAAGGAAATATATCGCCGCCCGCGAACAGCTCGGCGGAGCCGATCTGCGTCGCGTAGTGGGGGCCCAGCCGGCCCAGACCGATCTTGACGGAACCCACCGTCACATTGAGCAGCAGCAGTGCCGTGCCCAGGACCAGGAGCGGCCGCAGCGTGTGCTGCCGCCAGGACCGCCAGCCGAGCCAGCCCGCCACCATCAGCGCGGTGGGGCCGCGCTGTCCCAGCACGACGAAGTAGTCGAGCGGCGCGTGCAGCTCCGGCCACTGCTGGTACGGCCGGAACAGCATGACCTTCCAGTCGATGAGCACCAGCCACGTCGAGGCCAGCACGGCCACGACGATGGCCAGATAGAACACGGACGTCCCGCCGAAGAGGGCGAGACGCGTGTGGCTCATCCGCGGGATCTCAATCTTCGGCGGTTCCGGCTCCCGGTCGAGCCGGGCAAAGATGTCGGTACGCACCCAATCGACGTTACAGGGAGTGAGCGTCGGGCCAGGCCGTTCCGGTCTCTTTGTGATGACGATGTGATGTGGAGTGGGTCTCGAAGGGGCCTTTATTCGGTGCTTATCCAAAAACCCCGTGGACCCTTCGGCCAATAGCCCCGGTGCTTCTTCCGTAAGTCTGTTTGTGTGCCGGGAAATGCCGGGCGCCGGCGGGCACGGCCGGGAAATTCGTCCGGCGCGGTGGCGCACCCCGGCGGCGCCGGCCCGGTGCGTCGCCCGGCCCGCGCGGTCCGCGGAATGCCACCCTCCGCGCGTGTCGCGGTCCCGCGCCGCCCTCCGCCCGCGTGTCGCGGCGGCGCCGCCCACGTGGTGTACGCCACACACCCCGGCGCGTCCCGGTGAGAGATCGACCACCCACCACCCGCCCGACGTCACGTAGGCTGACGATTCGCTCGCCCTCCCCCAAGGTGTCGACCGCGCTCGACCAGGGGGAACCCCCAGATGCCGGGCCGCCCCGGGAACGTCCCCTCCCGGCCGGCGCCCGCCGAGCGCGAGAGTTCCACGCGGGAGGTACGTACATGTCGGGAACGACCACGGCCGGCGCACGTCTGCGTGCCACCGGCGGCGGTGCCAACCGCTGGGTCGTCCTCTTCGTCCTCTGTGTGAGCCTGCTGCTGGTCGCACTCGACGCGACCGTCCTGCACGTCGCCGTCCCCGCCGTCACCGAGGACCTCCGGCCCAGCTCCACGGCCCTGCTGTGGATCGTGGACGCCTACCCCCTGGTCTGCGCCTCGCTGCTGATCCTCTTCGGCACGCTCGGCGACCGGGTCGGGCGGCGCCGGATCCTCCTGTGCGGCTACGCCCTCTTCGGCGTGGCGTCCGCGGTCGCGGCGCTCGCCGACACGCCGGCGGTGCTCATCGCCGCCCGCGCGCTGCTCGGCGTCGGCGGCGCGATGATCATGCCCGCGACGCTGTCGCTGCTCCGGGCGGTCTTCCCCGACCGTCGCGAGCGGGCCACCGCGATCGGCATCTGGACGGCGGTCGCCGCCATCGGCGCCGCCACCGGACCCGTCCTCGGCGGGTTCCTGGTCGAGCACTTCTGGTGGGGCTCGGTCTTCCTGATCAACATCCCGCTGATGGCGCTGATCCTGCCCGTCGGCCGCTGGCTGCTGCCCGAGTCGCGCGGCAGCGGCGACGGCCCCTGGGACGTGCTCGGCGCGCTGATGGCGGCCGGCGGCGTGCTCGGCCTGGTCCTCGGCGTGAAGCGGGCCGGTGCGGGCGCCGACCTCATCGGCCCGGCCACGCTGGGCCCGCTGGTCGTCGGGGCGGTGCTGCTCGTGCTGTTCGTGCGGCGGCAGCGGCACCGGGCGCACCCGCTGATCGACATGCGGATGTTCTCCCGGCCCGCCTTCACCTTCTCCGTCGGCTGCATCGTGCTGGCCATGCTGGCCCTGGTCGGCCTGGAGCTGATCGCCGTCCAGTACCTCCAGCTGGTCCTCGGCCTCAGCCCCGTCGAGACCGGCCTGCGGCTGCTGCCCCTGACCTTCGCCGCCATGGCCGCGGGCGCCACCGGCTCGTACACCCTGGCCCGCCTCGGCCCTCGCCGGATGGTCGGCGGCGGCTTCGTGCTGACCGCCGGGGCCGTCCTGCTGCTCGTCCTCATGGGCCAGAACGACCGGCCGCTGCTTCTGACGATCGGCTTCGTGCTGCTCGGCTTCGGCCTCCAGACCACGCTGTTCGCGGCGTACGAGTCGATGCTGAGCGAGGCCCCCGCCGACTGCGCGGGCGGCGCCGCCGCGATCGGCGAGACCTCCTACCAGCTCGGTGCCGGCATGGGCATCGCCCTGCTCGGCAGCGTCATGAACGCCGCGTACGGCCCCGGGCTCAGCGGCGTGCCCGGCGTCCCGGCCCAGGCCGCCGCCGCGGCGGCCAACTCGCTCGGCGAGGCCTACCAGGTGGCCGCCCGGCTCGGCGGAGCCGCGGGCGACGCGCTGTACACGGCCGCCCGGCACGCCTTCGTGCACGGCCTCCACGTCACGCTGATGGTCAGCGCCGGGCTGCTGCTCACGGGAGCGCTGATGGCCCTGCGCCTGCCGCGCGCGATGGACCCGCACACGGCGGAGCAGCGCGACGAGGCCGCGGAACCGGCTCCCGGGACTCCCGCGCTCCCCGCCCAGGTCGCCGCCGCACCCCACGGCCACGACGTGTGCGACGCGCGCGTCCCGGCGCGGCGCGCCCCCGCCGAGCCGGCGGGCTCTGGACGCACGCCGCACTGACCCGTAACGTCAGCGCGCAGCCGTGACTATCGACGATAGTTTCAGGCTCCCCCGAGGTCACTCCTCCGCTCGACCGGGGGGACCCCAGACGCTTTGGTGAGCCAGCCGCCGGAGGCCCGAATGCCCGCACCCTCGAAGCTCCCGCCCTTCGACCCGAGCGACCCGCTCGGCGTCGACGACCTGCTCGGCCCCGAGGACCTCGCCGTCCGCGACACCGTGCGCGGCTGGGCGGCCGACCGGGTGCTGCCGCACATCGCCGAGTGGTACGAGAACGGCGAGCTGCCCGGCATCCGCGAACTCGCCCGTGAGCTGGGCGCCATCGGTGCGCTCGGCATGTCCCTTGAGGGCTACGGCTGCGCGGGCGCGAGCGCCGTCCAGTACGGCCTGGCCTGCCTGGAGCTGGAGGCCGCGGACTCCGGCATCCGCTCCCTGGTCTCCGTACAGGGCTCGCTCGCCATGTACGCGATCTGGAAGTACGGCTCCGAGGAGCAGAAGCAGCGCTGGCTGCCGTCCATGGCGGCGGGCGAGACCATCGGCTGCTTCGGCCTGACCGAGCCCGACCACGGCTCCGACCCGGCCGGCCTGCGCACGTACGCCAAGAAGGACGGCACGGACTGGGTCCTCAACGGCCGCAAGATGTGGATCACCAACGGCTCGGTGGCCGGGGTCGCCGTCGTCTGGGCGCAGACCGACGAGGGGATGCGCGGATTCGCCGTACCGACCGACGTGCCGGGCTTCTCGGCGCCGGAGATCAAGCACAAGTGGTCGTTGCGCGCGAGCGTCACCAGCGAGCTGGTGATGGACGACGTACGGCTGCCCGCCGACGCCGTCCTGCCCGGCGTGACCGGTCTGAAGGGCCCGCTGAGCTGCCTGTCCCACGCCCGGTACGGGATCGTGTGGGGCGCCATGGGCGCGGCGCGGGCGTCGTTCGAGGCGGCGCTCGACTACGCGCGGACGCGGGAGCAGTTCGGCCGCCCCATCGGCGGCTTCCAGCTCACCCAGGCCAAGCTCGCCGACATGGCCGTGGAGCTGCACAAGGGCATCCTGCTGGCCCACCACCTGGGGCAGCGGATGGACGCGGGGCGGCTGCGCCCCGAACAGGTCAGCTTCGGCAAGCTCAACAACGTGCGGGAGGCGATCGAGATCTGCCGCACGGCGCGGACGATCCTCGGCGCGAACGGGATCTCGCTGGAGTACCCCGTCATGCGGCACGCCACGAATCTGGAGTCGGTGCTCACCTACGAGGGCACCGTCGAGATGCACCAGCTGGTGCTGGGCAAGGCGCTCACCGGTCTCGACGCCTTCCGGTGACCCGGCCCCGGTGAGCGGCCCTGCCCTCAGCTCTGGTTGAAGAACCCGTCCGCGTCGCGGCCCCCGGGCTCCCCGTTGACGATCTGCGTGTCCGCGGGCGTCAGCAGGAAGACCCGGGTCGCCACGCGCTCGATGGAGCCGCGCAGGCCGAAGGTCAGGCCCGCCGCGAAGTCGACGACGCGCTTGGCGTCGTTGGGCTCCATGGAGGTGAGGTTCATGATGACCGGGACGCCGTCCCGGAACAGCTCGCCGATGGCCCGCGCGTCCCGGAAGCCGTCCGGGGCGACCGTGGCGATGCGGCGGCCCTCCTCCTGGGCGGACTCGGACGCGACCCGGACGCGGGGGTCGGTGACCCAGGCGTCGCCGTTCCGATCAGCCTCGGCGTAGTCGTCGTCGTAGTAACGCTCGTCGTTGTCCTCGACGAGCCCGAGCCATGCACTCGCCTTGCGCACCGATCCCATGGACGCCTCCTTTCGACGCGGTCACTTGTGGTTCCGCACCCCTATGGTCGTCCATGATGCGGATCGCGCGCCAAGTGGACAGTCGCCGCGCGAGCGATTCGTGACGGTACTGGTGCAGAAGATGTGGCGATTCGTCAAGGTTCTTCCTGTGTATGGCCCCTGAGGACCCCCGTCCGTAACTCAAATATGAAATTCGGTCCGGACGGGTGAGCGTAGGGGCGTACGGGTGAACGGGCCATCCCCGCGACACCGTCCGGTCACTCCTCCCCAGGGGAGGGCCCCTGGACACCTCCCGGGCCCCCGCTACGATGCCGACGCTCAAGAACGTCGACGGGGGAAGCATCGTGTTCGGAATAGTCAGGCCCTGTGCGCACCGGCTCACCGAGGGCCTCAAGACCGAGTGGATGGCCCATCTCTGCGGCCTCTGCCTGGCCCTGAGGGCGGATCACGGGCAGTTCGCCCGGGTCGCCACCAACTACGACGGGCTCATCGTCTCCGTCCTGACGGAGGCTCAGACCATGCGCACGGACGAGGCACGGCGCACCGCCGGACCCTGCCCGCTGCGCGCGATGCGCACCGCGCCCGTCGCCCGCGGCGAGGGCGCGCGGCTCGCCGCGGCGGTCTCGCTGGTGCTGGCCTCGGCGAAGGTACGGGACCACGTCACCGACCGGGACGGGCTGCTGGCCCGCAGGCCGGTCGCCGCCGCGGCGCGCCGGGTCGCCCACCGCTGGGACCGGGCCGGCGCCCGCAGCGGGCGGGAGCTGGGCTTCGACACCGCCGTGCTGGTCGACGCGGTCGACCGGCAGGCCGGCATCGAGGCGCTGGCCGGACCCGGCACCTCCCTGCTCACGGTCACCGAACCGACCGAGACGGCCACGGCGGCCGCCTTCGCGCACACCGCCGTCCTGGCCGGCCGCCCGCAGAACGCGGCGCCCCTCGCCGAGGCGGGCCGGCTCTTCGGGCGTCTCGCCCATCTGCTGGACGCCGTGGAGGACCGCGCGGCCGACGAGGCGTCGGGTGCCTGGAACCCGCTGGTCGCCACCGGTACGTCCCTCGCGGAGGCGCGGCGCCTCGCCGACGACGCCGTGCACGGCGTCCGGCTCGCGCTGCGGGACGCCGAGTTCGTCGACGACCGGCTGCTGCACGTCCTCCTCGCGCACGAGCTGCGGCGGTCGGTGGACCGGGCGTTCGGCACGACGACCTGCTCCCACCAGGGGTACGGCGCGCCGCAGCCCCCGCAGGGCGGCAACCCGTACCAGAGCGGCCATCCCCACCAGGGCGGCAACCCGTACCAGGGGGGCGGCCAGGGCCCGGCCGGGCCCTACGGCTCCGGGAACCCCTACGGCGGCGGGCCCGCGGGACCGGCCGGCGGCGGGCACGGCGGCCACGGCGGGTCCGGTGGATTCGGCGGGTCCGGTGGATTCGGCGGCGGGGGCGGGTTCGGCGGCGGCGAGGCGCCCCGGCAGAAGCCGCCGCGCGGCTTCCTGGCCGGGTGCGCCATGTTCACGTGGCTGTGCTGCACCTGCCAGATGTGCTGCGCCGAGCACTACGAGGGCCCGTGGTCGCGCAAGAGCCGGGAGGGCTGCTGCCGCGACTGCGACTGCGACTGCTGTGACTGCGGCTGCGACTGCTGACGTCGTACGGTGGTCCGCATGACCTCCGACCCCCAGCAGGACTGGCAGCGCTGGCACGAACGACGCACGGCCCAGGTCTCCGCGCCCCACGGCCCGCTCTCCCTCACCGGCACCTACTGGCTCGCCGACCATCCCGACGGCCACATCCCGGGCGTGCCCGGCGTGTGGCGGGAGGAGGGCGATGCCGTGGTGCTGACGGCCACCACCGAGGACGGCATCACCGTCGACGGCAAGCCGCTGACCGGCGACGTGCGCCTGGGCGCGGACCACACGCCCATCCCCGAGTCCCGCGTCGCGACCGGCGACCGGCGGCTCGTGGTGCTGCGCCGCGAGGGGCTCTGGGCCGTGCGCGACTTCGACCCCGAGGCCCCGACCCGGCACGTCTTCACCGGCATCGAGGCCACGCCGTACGACCCGCGCTGGGTCCTGCCCGGGACCTTCCGGCCGTACGAGGAGCCGCACAGCGTCCGCGTCGAGAACGCCGACGGCCGGGAGCGCGGACTCGGCCTGTCGGGCGAGCTGGCGTTCATGCTGGAGGGCGCCGAGCACACCCTCCAGGTGGCCGTGGAGGCCGACGGGTCCCTGTGGGCGGTCTTCGCGGACGCCACCAGCGGCCACGGGAGCTACCGCTTCCGCTTCCTGCGGCCCGCCGCACCGGCCGCGGACGGCTCCGTGACGGTCGACTTCAACCGGGCCCTGCTGCCCCCGTGCGCCTTCGCCGCCCACTTCATCTGCCCGCTGCCGCCGCCGGGCAACACCCTGCCCTTCGCGGTCGCCGCGGGGGAGCGCAACGTCCTCGCGGGCTGAGACGTCCCGGGACTTACGCCCGACGGGCACTCAGTTCCCGTACGGCCGCGAACGGTCCGCCCCGGCCGAAAGGCACCCTTGCGTCGGGTGATGAGCGCGCCAATACTCCGAGCAGCGCTCGTCAGGGGCGGCCCGTGCGGCCGGAAACCGACCGTGCCCGCCCCCGGCCGCGCCTCACGGGCCCTCCCCCCACGGTGGGCCCCCGATTCCCCTCGGGAGGAACGCGAAGTGAGGATCAAGCGCACCATCCCCCGCCGCGGCGTCGCCAGACGGAGCCGTCTGCTCGCCGTCACCGCCGGTCTCGCCGCCGCCGTCGGGCTCGCCGTCCCCGCCGCCAGTGCGGAGGCACCCCGGACCTTCGGCGCCGCGCAGCTGGCCGCCGCCGGTGAGGCCGTACTCGCCGCCGACGTCGCCGGTACCGCCTGGCGCGTCGACCCCGCGACCAACACCCTGGTCGTCACCGCCGACTCGACCGTGACCCCGCACGACATCGCGCGCATCAAGCGGGAGGCCGGCGCGAACGCGGGCGCGCTGCGCATCGAGCGCACCGCAGGAAAGATCTCCCGGCTCCTCTCCGGCGGGGACGCCATATATGCGACCAGCTGGCGCTGCTCCCTCGGCTTCAACGTCGTCAAGGGCGGCACGTACTACTTCCTGACCGCCGGCCACTGCACCGACGGCGCGGGCACCTGGTACACCAACTCCTCCCGCAGCACCGCCATAGGCCCCACCGCCGGGTCCAGCTTCCCGGGCAACGACTACGGCCTCGTCCGCTACGACAACAGCTCGCTGTCCCACCCGGGCACCGTCGGCAGCGTCGACATCACCGCGGCCGCCGACGCCACCGTCGGCATGTCCGTCACCCGCCGGGGCTCCACGACCGGCACCCACAGCGGCCGGGTCACCGGCCTCAACGCCACGGTCAACTACGGCGGCGGCGACATCGTCCGCGGCATGATCCAGACGAATGTGTGCGCCGAGCCCGGCGACAGCGGCGGCCCGCTCCACTCGGGCAGCCTCGCCATCGGCCTCACCTCCGGTGGCAGCGGCAACTGCCGCACCGGCGGCACGACGTTCTACCAGCCGGTGCCCGAGGCCCTGCGCGCCTACGGCGTCAGCATCTACTGACAGGGGCGGCCGGCGGACCCCCGTCCCGGGGGCGGGGGCCCGCCGGTTCGGCCGGCCACGAAAGACAGCGGGGGCGGATGAAACGCATCGGAGTGACCGGCCACCGGAACATCCCCGGCGAACTGCACGCCTATGTCCGGGCCGCGATCCGCGCGGCGTTCCACGGGCACGGGGGCGGCGCCCTGGAGGCGCTGTCCAGCCTCGCCGTCGGCGCCGACACGCTCTTCGCGGACATCGCGCTCGCCTGCGGCGCCGAGCTGACCGTCGTCGTCCCCAGCGACGACTACGAGGACGGCTTCGCCGACCCCGCCGAGCTGGCCCGCTACCGCGCCCTGAAGGACCGGGCGACCCGCGAGGTGCGGCTCTCCTTCGCGCACGCCACCGACGAGGCGTACTACGCGGCGGGCGCCTACATCGCCGACAACTGCGACCGGCTGCTCGCCGTCTGGGACGGCCGCCCCGCACGCGGCCGCGGCGGCACGGGCGACATCGTCCACTACGCCCGGACGCTCGGGAAACCCGTCACCGTCATCTGGCGCGACGGGGTGGCCCGGCCCTGAACCGCTACCTGCGGTGCTGCACCAGCCAGTCCGTGTGCTGCGGCGAGACGACGCGCTCGGTCTCGTACACGGCCGCCGCCCACCCCTCCTCGGTGACCTGCGTCTCCATCGCCGTGTGCATGGCCGCCAGGTCCTCCTCGACCAGCGAGTGCGCCGCGATCAGCGGCTGGTGGCGGCGGATCTCGCTCCAGGCCACCGACGCCGCCGCAGCGGCCGACAGCAGCCCCGCCACGTACGGCGAGCCGCCCACCGAGAACGTCCGCAGCGTGCCCAGCAGCAGCGCGACCAGCGTGAGCGTCGCGGTCGTCGCCGACCACAGCGCCGTCGCCCGGCGGGACACCACCTGACGGCGGTGGTACCAATTGCGCTGCTCGATCAGCCGGTCCCGGACATACGTCTCCTTGCGCACCCGGAACGGTTTGCCGCGCAGCATCCGCATGGCCGGCGTGATGAGTTCCCGGCCGGCCGACCGCTCCGATTCGCGCGGGTCCTGCCAGCCCACCTTGCGCAGTTCCCCGAGGCCTTCCTCCAGCCGCGCCAGATAAAGCGCGTCGGCGTCCCGGGCACGTTCGTCGAAAGGCGCTCCGTGCACCGCGTACCGCCACGCCATCGACTTGATGAACTCCGCCGCGGAACGGTTCAGTTGCCAATGCGACTTCGCGCGGCGCCGAGAGGCGCGATAGGTGACGAGCAGGACACCCGCGTACGCCGACGCGCCGAGCGCACCCGCCAGTTGGAACGTGTCCCCGATCCGCCACCCGCCCGGCACCGCCGCCAGACAGGCCCCCAGTACCAGCAGGAGCAGTTGCAGTCGCGTGGCCTGCACGGCCTCGCGCTGCCGGGTGACGGCGATCTCGTCGGCGCGATGGAACAGCAACGGCAGATCCGCGTTGCGGAACACCATGCTCTGGAGCGGGCCCTCATACCCGGCCATGCACACCCCCGTCTGCGGTTTTGTCGTCACTCTTTCGATGGAATGGCTTGTTCCGGGTCGTTCGGGGAATACTGGCGCAACGCTTTTGTTTCGCCGACTCGTGCTGATGTGCTGCGGGTGGCCACGAGAGTAAAGTCGTGCTGCCGACACTGCAACGGTGCGGTTTCCCACAGAACGATCCATATCCCTCAAGGACGGCCGCCGTGAGCGCTCAGACCTCATCGACCTTCGCAGCCGCGAAGAAGAACAGGGTGCCCCTCGCCGAGATCGATGTGCGCGGCGCGGACACCGCCAAGAAGCTCAGCCGCGTCCTGCCCTCCGAGAATGCCCGGGGACAGCGTACGTCCACGTTCAACTCGGCGCTCTGAAAACGGATTTAAACTGGCGGAATGACAGGACCCCCGGTCCCCTTCCGCGAGATCGTCCTCAAAGTCCACAGCCGCTGTGATCTCGCCTGTGATCACTGCTATGTCTACGAACACGCCGATCAGAGCTGGCGCACCCGACCCAGGACCATCTCCGACGAGGCGATCTCCCAGGTGGCTCTGCGACTGGCGGAGCACGCCGAGACCCACGACCTGCCCTCCGTGTCAGTGATCCTGCACGGAGGGGAGCCCCTGCTGGCGGGACCCGCGCGACTGCGCCGCGTCTGCGAGGAACTGACCCGGACGCTCACCCCCGTCACCCGCCTCGATCTGCGGATCCACACCAACGGGCTCCAGCTCTCGCCCCGCCACCTCGACGTCTTCGACACGTTCGACGTCAAGGTCGGCATCTCCCTCGACGGCGACAGGGCCGCCAACGACCGGCACCGCCGCTTCGCCGACGGCCGCAGCAGCCACCCCCTGGTCCTGCGGGCCGTGGAACTCCTGCACGGCGAGCGCTACCGCCACCTCGACCTCGGCCTGCTGTGCACCGTCGACGTCGCCAACGACCCGGTCGCCGTGTACGACGCGCTCACCGCGCTCGACCCGCCGCGCATCGACTTCCTGCTGCCGCACGCCACCTGGGAGCACCCGCCGCCCCGCCCGGACGGCTCGCCCACCGCGTACGCCGACTGGATCCTCACCGTCTTCGACCGGTGGAACGCCCAGGGGCGGCCCGTGCCCGTACGGCTCTTCGAGTCCGTCCTGTCCACCCTCGGCGGCGGCCCCAGCCTCACCGAGTCCCTCGGCCTCGCCCCCACCGACCTCGTCGTCGTCGAGACCGACGGCACCCTCGAACAGGTCGACTCCCTCAAGAGCGCCTACGACGGCGCCGCCGCCACCGGCTTCGACGTGTTCCGCCACTCCTTCGACGAGGTCGCGGCCCACCCCGGCATCCGCGCCCGCCGGCTGGGCCTCGACGGCGTCGCCGACACCTGCCGCCGCTGCCCCGTCGTGCGCTCCTGCGGCGGCGGCCTCTACACCCACCGCTACCGGCCCGGCACCGGCTTCGCCAACCCGTCCGTCTACTGCACCGACCTCGCAGCCCTCGTCCGCGGCATCGAGGAACGCGCCGCCGCCACCCTCGTACCCCCCGCCCTGACCGGCCCCGACGCGCTCGCCGCCGACCACCTGGAGCTGACCCGCATGCTCCTCGCCCGGCTCCACGGCGAGGTCGCGGACCGAGGCGGCGACGACACCTGGGACGAGGCATGGGAGCTGGCCGGCAGCGTGGAACGCGACGGGCCCGACGCCCTGGACCACGTCCTCGCCCACCCCTACACCCGCACCTGGCTGCTCACCGCCCTCGACGCCCTCCGCCTCGCCCGGCCGGACGCCCTCCCCCTCGCCCGGCAACTGCCCCGCCACCTCGCGGCCGCCGTCGTCCGGGGCGCTCTCGGCACCCCCGTACGGCTCACCCTGAACGGCCGCTCGCTGGACCTGCCCACCCTCGGCACCCTGCGCCTCCCGGCCCCCGGGCGGTTCGAGGTGCGGGCCACCGGCGACGGCGGCTTCCTCGTACGGGGCGCGGGCGCCGAGCGGCACATCGCCGCTCCCGCCGTGCCCGGCCCCGGCTGGTTCCCCGTCCGGCACGCCGGCGGGCTCGTGCTCGACGACCGCGACCCGTATCGCGACTGCTACGGCACCCCCGCCACCGGCCCCCTCGACGGGCCACGCACCACCGACTGGACCGACCGCCTCACCCGCGCCCTCGCCCTCCTGCGCGACGCCGGCATCCAGGACCCGGAGCGGTGGCTCACCACCCTCACCCCGCTCACCGGCACGGAGCCGCACGTCGGCCGCCACGGCTTCGGCGCCCTCGGCGTCCCCTTCGACGGCACCCCCCGGGACCTCGCCCGCGCCCTGGTGCGCGGTGCCCGGCGCGCCCGCCTCCACGCCCTGCTCGACGTCGCCGACCTCCACGCCCTGGACGGCGCCTGGACCCACCCGAGCCCCTGGCACGAGAAGCCCGTCCCGGTCTCCGTGCTCCTGGCCGAGGTGTACGAGCGGGCCGGCCTCGCGGCGTACGAACCCGGCCACACCGATCATCTGGACCGCGTTCTCGACCTGCTGGAAAAGGCCGCGGAACTCACCGTCGCCGGCAAACATCTGGTGGCCGAGGTGCGCAAAGAAGCCGCATACCGACGATGACCGAAAAGCGGCCCTGAATGACTGAACGCCAGGGGGGCGCGACCAAGACCGCTCCGCAATGATGAATCACCTCGTATCCTTCGTTCCCAATCCCTGATACGGGTGTTCGTGTTCACAGCAGGACGGGGGTCGTGTGCGCGCGTCACCACAGCAGCGAGCGGCGGACCATCGGCCGTACTTCTTCCTGAGTTACGCACACACGCCGCGGTACGAGGCGGGCGGACCCGACCCCGACATGTGGGTCGAGCGGCTGTTCCGCGATCTGTGCGGCCATGTGATGGCCATGACGGATCTGCCCGCCGGAGCGCCGGCCGGATTCATGGACCGGGAGATACGTTCCGGTGAGGGCTGGTCGGAAAAGCTCGCCGACGTCCTGGCCACCTGCCGGGTCTTCGTCCCGCTCTTCTCACCCCGCTACTTCGCCAGCGAGATGTGCGGCAAGGAGTGGTACGCCTTCGCCCAGCGGGCGATCTACCACCAGGCCAAGCACAACAGACCCGCCGAGGCCATCGTCCCCGCCCTGTGGGTGCCCGTCCCGCCCGAACAGCTCCCCGGGCCCGCCGAACGGCTCCAGTTCAACCACCGCGCCTTCGGCGACCGGTATGTCACCGACGGCCTCTACGGCCTCATCAAACTGCGGATATTCGAGAAGGAGTACGAGCGGGCCGTCTACGAACTGGCCAAACGCATCGTCTCCGTCGCCGACACCGCCGGCATAGGCCCCGGCCGCCCCGTCGAGTTCCGCCAGGCCCCCAGCGCCTTCGGCCCGCCGGGCGGCGGCCCCCGCCCCCTCCAGGTCACCGTCGCCGCACCCACCCGGCACGACCTCCCCGAGGGCCGCGACCCCGACTACTACGGCGACATGCCGCAGGACTGGAACCCCTACCACCCGGACTGCGCCCGGCCCGTGGCCTCCCTCGCCGAGGACCTCGCCCGCTCCCTCAACCACCAGGCGACGGTGACCTCCTTCGACCACGACACCGTGCCCCTCGACACCAAGGCGCCGCCCAGCCGGCCCGAGATCCTGCTCGTCGACCGCTGGGCCCTCCAGGACGAGGAACGCCGCGCCCGGCTCGCCGCGTTCGACGCCGAGAACCGGCCCTGGGTGAGCGTCGTCGTCCCCTGGAACCGCATGGACCACCAGAGCCGCGCGGCCGAGACCGAGCTGACCGAGAAGCTGGAGCGGACCATGCCCGTCAAGATGGGACAGGGCCGCGCCGCCGGCCGGGCCGCCGCCCGCGGCGTCCCCAGCATGGAGGCGTTCGGGCAGATCCTGCCCCAGGTGGTCGAGGCGGCCGCGCAGCAGTACCTCCGGCACGCCACCGTCTACCCGCCCGCCGGCGGCCGCCACACCGAACGGCCCCGGCTGCGCGCCCCCATGCCCGGCGAGTTCGCCACCACGCACCTCATCCCCGACACGCACGAGATCGCGCCCGATGCGGAGGCCCCGGATGACCGCCAGTCGTGATGGACGCATCGTCACCTTCTACTCGTACAAGGGTGGTACGGGGCGGACGATGGCCCTGGCCAACACGGCCTGGATCCTGGCCGCCAACGGCAAGCGGGTGCTCGCCGTCGACTGGGACCTGGAGGCCCCCGGCCTGCACCGGTTCTTCCACCCCTTCCTCGACCCCTCCACCCTCGGCGCCACCACCGGCGTCATCGACCTGATCACCGAGTACGCCTGGGCCGCCACCAACCCCGTGCAGCGCCCCGACGACTGGCACCGCGACTACGCGCGCGTCCAGCCGCACGCCGTGTCCCTCAGCCCCGAGCGGCTGGGCTGGCAGTTCCCCGCCGGCGGCACCCTCGACTTCGTCTCCGCCGGGAGACAGAACCGCGAGTACTCCGCGACCGTCTCGACCTTCGACTGGGACAACTTCTACGACCGGCTCGGCGGCGGCCACTTCTTCGACGCCCTGCGCGACGACATGAAGGCCCACTACGACTACGTCCTCATCGACAGCCGCACCGGCCTCAGCGACATCGCCGACATCTGCACCGTCCACCTGCCCGACGTCCTCGTCGACTGCTTCACGCTCAGCGACCAGTCCATGGACGGCGCCGCCGCCGTCGCCCGCCAGATCGACGAGCGCTACGGCGGCCGCGGCATCCGCATCTTCCCCGTACCGATGCGGATCGACGAGGGCGAGAAGGAGAAGGCCGACGCCGGACGCGCCCTCGCCCGGGTCAAGTTCGACGGCTTCCCCACCGGGCTCACCGGCGAGGAGCTGTCCTCCTACTGGGGCGCCGTCGAGATCCCCTACCGGCCCTACTACGCCTACGAGGAGACCCTCGCCACCTTCGGCGACGACGCCGGCATCGCCAACTCCCTCCTCTCCGCGTTCGAACGGCTCACCGCCGTCATCACCGACCAGCGCGTCACCGCCATGCCCTCCGTCGAGGAGGAGACCCGGCTGCGGATCCGCGACGCCTTCACCCGCCGCCGCCCCGCCCAGCCCGCCGACCTGTTCCTGTCGTACGTCGCCGAGAACCGCATGTGGGCCGACTGGATCGAGTCCGTCCTCACCCGCGCCGGGTTCCGCGTCGTGCCCCGCGACGTCTCCGCCGACGCCTCCGGCCACGGCGCCGACCCGCACACCGAGGCCGACGGCGCGGCCCGCACCGTGGTGCTGCTCTCCAGCGCCTACCTGAAGTCGGCGCGCGCCGTGGAGTTCTGGCGGCGGGCCACCGCCGAGGACCCGAGCGGCGGGCGCCGCCACCTGCTGCCGCTGCGCGTCGGCGACGTCCGGCTCACCGCCCCCTACATCGACCGCAACCCGGTCGACCTGTTCCGGCTCGACGAGGCGCACGCCACCAGCGCGCTGCTGCGCGCCCTCGACCGGCCCGCCAGGCCCGCCGACGCCGGGGCGCCCGGACCCCGCTTCCCCGGCACGGTCCCCACGATCTGGAACGCGCCGCCCCGCAACCCCGGCTTCACCGGCCGGTCCATCGTCCTGGAGCGGATGCGCGACCAGCTCGGCGGCGGCATGGCCGTCGTCCTGCCGCAGCCCCAGACGCTGTACGGGCTCGGCGGCGTCGGCAAGACCCAGGTCGCCCTGGAGTACGTGCACCGCTTCATGGCCGACTACGACCTGGTGTGGTGGATGTCCGCGGAACAGGCCGACGACGTCGTCGCCGGCCTCGCCGAGCTGGCCGTACGGCTCGGCGCCCAGGTCGGCGAGGACATGGCCACCGCCTCGCAGGAGGCCGTGGACCTGCTGCGGCGCGGCATCCCCTCGCACCGCTGGCTGCTCGTCTTCGACAACGCCGACGACCCCGACCAGCTCAAACGGTTCTTCCCGACCGGCGGCCACATCCTCGTCACCTCCCGCAACCAGACCTGGTCGCAGTACGGCGACTCCCTGCCCGTCGACGTGTTCCTGCGCGAGGAGTCGGTGGAGCACCTCCAGCGGCGGGCCCGGGGGCTCAGCGCCCGGGACGCCGACCGGGTCGCCGAGGCCGTCGGCGACCTGCCGCTCGCCGTCGAGCAGGCCGCGGCGTGGATCGCGGAGACGGCCACACCCGTCTCCGCCTACCTGGAACAGCTGGAGCAGGCGGCCGCCAGCACCCTCGCGCTCAACCAGCCCGCCGGCTACCCCGAGCCGGTCGCCGCGACCTGGAACGTCTCCATCGAACGCCTCAAGGAACGCTCACCCGCGGCGGTCCGGCTGCTCCAGCTGTGCGCGTTCTTCGCGCCCGAGCCGATCCACGCGAACCTCCTCTACAGCAAGGAGATGATCGAGGCGCTCAAGCCGTACGACGCCTCCCTCCAGGAGAAGCTGGTCCTCGGCCGGGTCATCCGGGAGATCGGCCGGTTCGCCCTCGCCAAGGTGGACCAGGTGTCCAACTCCATCCAGGTCCACCGGCTCGTCCAGGCCGTGATCCGGGCCCAGCTCACCGAGGAGGAGCAGCGGGAGGCCCGGCACGCCGTCCACCGCATCCTCGCGGGGGCGCGGCCCGACGACGACGAGCCGATCGACAACCCGTCCACCTGGCCGCGCTTCGCCACGATCTGGCCGCACCTGACCACATCGGAGGCACGGTACTGCCGCGAGCCCGAGACCCGGCGGCTGCTGATCGACCGCGTCCGCTACCTGTGGAAGCGCGGCGACTGGCAGACGGCGTGGACGCTCGGCTGCGAACTGCGCGAGGCGTGGCGGGAGATGCTGGGCGACGACGACCTCCAGTACCTGTACCTGCGCTTCCACCTCTCCAACATCCTGCGCTCGCAGGGTCGTTACGTGGAGGCGCGGGAGCTGGACGAGGTGACCCTGGAACGGCAGCGTGCCGTCCTCGGGCCGTCGCACCCCCACACGTACATGACCACCAGCGGCCTCGCCATGGACCTCGGCACGCTCGGCCACTACGGCAGGGCGATGGAGCTGGCCACCGAGGCGCACGAGGGCTTCCAGCAGATCTTCCACGAGTCCCACCCGCGCACGCTGGCCGCCGCGAACAACCTCGCGCTGAACCTGCGCATGGTCGGGCAGTACGCGCGGGCCCGCGAGATCGACCAGGAGGTCTTCGACCGGCGCACCGAGGTGCTGGGCCCCGACCACCCGTACACCCTGTCCTCCGCGACGTCCCTCGCCCGTGACCTGCGGGAGGTCGGCCGGTGGGAGGACTCGGTCGCGCTGCTGAGCCGTACGTACGCCGCGTACAAGGAGACGCTGGGCCGGGCCTTCCCCGGGACGCTCGCGGCGGCGAAGAGCCTCGCGGTGTCGCTGCGGCGCGCCGGACTCCTGGAGGACGCCCGCCGGCTGACGACGGCGACCCGCAACCGCTACCGCGCCAAGTACACCTCGGCGAACCCCGACTCGCTCGCCTGCGACCTGAACCTGGCCGCCGACCTGTACGCGGCGGGGGAGCCCGTCGCGGCCCGGGACCTGGCGCAGGAGGTCGTCGACCAGTACCGCAAGGTGCCCGGCGAACGGCACCCGTACACCCTGGCCGCCCTCAACAACCTGGGCATCTACCAGTGGGGGTGCGGCGCGCCCGACGTGGCCGAGCAGCTGCTGGAGGCGGCGCTGGCGGTGATGCGGGAGGTGCTGGGCGAGCGGCACCCGCACGCGCTGTTCTGCACGGTGAACCTGGCCAACGCCAAGGCGGACCTGGGGGAGCTGGACCGGGCGCTGGAGATCGAGCGCCGGACCGTGGGGGCCCTGCGCGAGGTGCTGGGCGCGCACCATCCGGAGGTGCTGGCCGTGGCGTCCAACCTGTCCGTCACGCTCGGGGCGCTGGGGCGGAAGGGGGAGGCGGCGCAGTTGCGGGCCGAGACGGCGGGGGAGCTGGTGCGGGTGGTGGGCGAGGAGCACGCGCTCACGCGCCTCGCGCGCGAGGAGCGCCGCGTGCACCGCGACTTGGAGCCGCTGGCGGTGTGACGCCCGGGCCGCCGGGGCCGTTCTCCGCTGTGCCCACCCGTTCCTCCCGCAAGGACCACGTCCAGGGGGACCCCCAGGCGGACCGACCGCCCACAGCGGAAACGGCGGCACCGCGGGTTCCGCCTGCACAGCGGAACGGCCCCCGGCGGCCCGGGCGTCATTCCGTGCCGAGCAGCCAGGTGAGGACCCGCGGCAGGGCGTGGAGGGCGTCGAAGTGGGCGGCCCCGGGGTCGAGGACCGCCCGCGCCCGCGGGATGCGCTCCGCGAGCCAGCGCGAGTGACCCACCGGCGAGAACACGTCCTGCTCGCCGTGCCACAGCAGTACCTCGCCCCGGATGTCCCCCGGGTCGAACCCCCACGGGCTGCAGAACGCCAGCGCGTCGTCGATCCACCCGTACGCCGAGGTGCGCAGCGCCTCCTGGTAGTTGCGCAGCAGCATGGAGCGGACGCCGGCGTCCTGGACGACCCTCCGGTCGGAGGCGGTCAGTTCGCGGTGGAGGTCGTCCAGCAGCTGGACCGGGTTCCGCCGGATCGCGTCCGCGCGCGGCGTGAGCCGGGCGGCGACACCGTCCGGGTCGAGCGTCGCCGCCCGGTACTCGCGGACGTTGTGCGCGGTCATGCCCGCGAACCAGTCGAGACCGTCCGCGTCCCGGGGCGCCAGCGCCACCAGCGCGGCCGTCCGCGTCACCCGCTCCGGCAGCAGCGCCGCGCAGGCCAGCGCGTGCGGGGCGCCGCCCGAGCGGCCCACCACGGCGAACCGCTCCAGGCCCAGCGTGTCGGCGATCGTCTCGACGTCGCGGGCGACATCGGCCACGCTGCGCCCGGCGAGCCGGTCCGAACCGCCGTAGCCGGGCCTGTCGTACGCGATGAGCTGCATCCCGCGCTGGTAGAGCACCATCCCGCGCGGCGCCGGGCCGAGTCTGCTGCCGGGGGTGCCGTGCAGCAGGAAGACCGGGGCGCCCTGCGGATCCCCCAGCCGTTCCACCATCAGATGCCGGCCGTCCGCCGTGCGCACCCGACGTCGCAAGGCGCCGCCTCCTTTGTGGGTTTGCCGGTGTTGTTCCCCCCGCGCCCGATGATGACCCATCAGGATCTGTGGGGGAATGGAGGGGGAACCGGACAGGACTAGTCCTCACGCGTTGACCACCGGCTCATTGCACCCAGTGTTCGCAGTCGGAATCGACCAGTGGTGACCCGCGGTAGCCCGGGGCGTGGGGGCGCACTGTGGACGTCGTGTGCGCGTCCTGAACTCGACCTTGTGTGCTACCTGTCGGTATCGGAATAGTGGGCGCCCCATCCTCCGTGTCCGGGCACCCCACTTGCTCGGCACGGCCCCCCACAGGAGGTTGATGTTGAAGCACCGACGCATACCCACGAGGCGTGCGGCCCTCGCCGGTGGAGCCGTGGTGGCTCTCCTCGGCGCCGCGGTCACCTTCCAGACTGCGAACGCCAGTGAGGACGTTCCCCGGTTCGAGGTGAAGACCCTCTCGGCGGCGGCGGCCGGAAACCTCGCCTCGTCGCTGGACGAGCGGCTCGGCGCCGACGCCGCCGGTGCGTACTACGACACCAAGTCCCGCACGCTCGTGGTGAACGTGGTCGACGAGCAGGACGCGGAGACCGTCCGCCAGGCAGGCGGCAAGGCCCGGGTCGTCGAGCACTCGCTGGCCGAGCTGAAGAGCGCCCGGCAGGCCCTGAAGACGCGGGCCACCATCCCCGGCACCTCGTGGGCCGTCGACCCCGTGACGAACAAGGTGATCGTCACCGCCGACAGCACCGTCAAGGGCGCCGACTGGGACAAGCTGACGAAGGTCGTCGACGGCCTCGGCAACAAGGCCGAACTGACGCGCTCGGCGGGCACGTTCACCCCGTTCATCGCCGGCGGCGACGCCATCCACACCGGTGGCGGCCGCTGCTCGCTCGGCTTCAACGTCGTCAAGGACGGCCAGCCGCACTTCCTCACCGCCGGCCACTGCGGCGACTCCGGCAGCGAGTGGTCCGACAGCCAGGGCGGCCCGAAGGTCGGCACCATGGTCGACTCGCAGTTCCCGGGCAACGACTTCGCGCTGGTCAAGTACGACACCGACACCGACCACCCCAGCGCGGTGAACCTCTACAACGGCAGCGCCCAGCAGATCACGCGCGCCGAGGAGGCCACCGTCGGGATGAAGGTGACCCGCAGCGGGTCCACCACCCAGGTGCACGAGGGCGAGGTCACCGGTCTGGACGCCACCGTGAACTACGGCAACGGCCAGATCGTCGAGGGGCTCATCCAGACCACGGTCTGTGCCGAGCCGGGCGACAGCGGCGGCTCGCTCTTCTCCGGTGACGCGGCCGTCGGCCTGACCTCCGGCGGCAGCGGCGACTGCTCCTCCGGCGGTACGACGTTCTTCCAGCCGGTGACGGAGGCGCTCCAGGCGTACGGGGCGCAGATCGGCTGACGGAGGGACGACTCCGGGCGCGGGGCCCGTACGGTGCGAGGGTTCACCGTGCGGGCCCCGCGTCACGTCCCGATCGCCTTGCCCGGCGTGCCGTTGTCGCGCCGCATCGACGACACCACCAGGGTGACCGCCGCGCCGGCGACCGCCCAGATCACCAGCACCTGGAGCGAGCCCCCGATCGCGTTGCCCTTGAAGTACGCGATCGAGCGCGCCGCCCAGGTGCCCGCGCCCGGCGGCAGGCCCGGGCCGATCGCCCGCCAGAAGTCGGGGAGCATCGGGCCCGGGAAGGCGCCGCCCGCGCTCGGGTTGCCGGCGACCACGATCAGCAGCACCGCGAGGCCGATGCCGACGATGCCGGTGAGCGACTGGAGGGCGAGGGTGATCGCGCCGACCGCGAAGACCACCAGCGCGCCCAGGGCCCACAGCGCGGGCAGGCTCCCCGGCAGGGCGTCCAGGAGGGGGCCGACGATGAGCGCGCCGCCGAGGCCGCCGAGGATCGCGGACAGGGCGAGGACGGTGAGCCGGATGACCGCCCGGGAGGCGTTGGCCGGCCGGGCGCCCGCGCTGATCGCGAGGATCGAGGCCAGCAGATAGCCGCCCACGCACCACCCGACGACCAGGTAGAACGCGGACAGCCCGTTGAAGTCCTGGCGGGAGGCGGGGGCCACGTCCACGGTCCGTACCGTGCGCCGCTGGGCCGCCTCGGTCTCCGTGACGATCCGCTCCAGGGCGGTGGCGAGGGCCGCGCCGCCGCCGGTGGCGACGAGCAGGGTGTCCTGGGTGCCCGCCGGGTCGACGACGAGGGCGCCGTCGATGCTGCGGTCCCGGACCTGCCGCCGCGCCTCGGCCTCGTCGCGCAGTACGCGCGGGTCGAGCGGGTCCCCGGGCAGACCGGCCAGCTGCTCGGCCGCCCGGCCGGCGGCCGCCCCCGGGGCGACCACGCCGAACGGGACGTCCTCGGGCTTCGGGCGGTGCAGGGCGCCCACGTAGGACGCGATGAACAGAAGCTGGAGCGCGAGGACGCCGATGACCAGCAGCGCGGCCCTGGGCGTGACGGCGCTTCGCACCTCGGAGGCGAGCGTCATGCCCCCACGCTCCGTGCCCGAGCACGTTTCCGCAGGTGGGGCGGGTCCGAATGGCTGAGCAGGGGTCCGGGGCGACTCCGTACGAACGGAGTCGTACATCCGTTCGAACTTGGTCTATGGTGGTACACGAGGGGGAGGTGAGGTCGGATTGATCCAGGAGGTGCGGGTGCCGGGGTTCACGCATCTGCACACCGTTTCGGGCTTCTCCCTGAAGTACGGAGCCTCCCACCCGGAACGGCTGGCCGCGCGCGCCGCCGAACGCGGCATGGACGCCGTCGCCCTCGTCGACCGGGACACCGTCGCCGGGGCCGTACGGTTCGCCAAGGCCTGCGGCAAGGAGGGCGTCCGGCCGCTGTTCGGCGTGAACCTCGCCGTCGGGCCGCGCGCGGCGGAGGCCGCCGGGCCCACCGAGCGCCGCCGCACCCCCGTGCGCGGCGGCGCCTTCGTCGACGAGTCCGCGCCGCGCGCCCTCTTCCTGGCCCGCTCCGGGCGCGGCTGGGCCGCCCTGTGCCGGCTGATCGGCGCCGCCCACGCGGCCGGCGCCTCGCCCGCGCGCACCACCGGCGCGCCCGTGCTGCTGCCCTGGGCCGACAACCACGGCGACGACCTGACCGTCCTGCTCGGGCCCGACTCCGACGTCGGCCGCGCCCTGACCGCGGGCCGCCCCGACCGCGCCGCCCGGCTCCTCGCCCCCTGGCGCGAGGTGTACGGCGACGCCCTGCGCCTGGAGGTCGTCCACCACGGCCGCCCCGGCACCGGGCCCGGCTCGCTCCGGCAGGCCGCCCGCACCCTGGGCTTCGCCGCCGACCAGGGCGTCCGCCCGGTCCTCAGCAACGCCGTGCGGTACGCCGACCCGGGGCTGGGCCCCGTCGCCGACGTCCTCGACGCGGCCCGCCGCCTGGTCCCCGTCGACCCGCGCAGGGGCCTCGACGGCGGCGAGCGCTGGCTCAAGGACCCGGCCGCCATGGCCGCCGTCGCCGAACACGTCGCCGAGGCCGCCGGGCTGCGCCGGGACTCCGCCCACCGGCTGCTCGCCCTGACCGAGGAGACGGCGGGGGAGTGCGTCGTCGACCCCGAGGACGACCTCGGCATCGGCACCGTCCACTTCCCCGAGCCGCACCTCGTCGGCGCCGCCCACCGCACCGCCGGACGCGTGCTGCGCTCGCGCTGCGCCGCAGGGATGGTGCTGCGCGGCCACGACCGCAAGCGCGAGTACTGGAGCCGCCTGGAGGACGAGCTGCGCACCATCGAACGGCTCGGCTTCGCCACGTACTTCCTCACCGTCGCCCAGGTCGTCGACGACGTCCGCGGCATGGGCATCCGGGTCGCCGCGCGCGGCTCGGGCGCCGGCTCCCTGGTCAACCACCTGCTGGGCATCGCCCACGCCGACCCCGTCGAACAGGACCTGCTGATGGAGCGGTTCCTGTCGGTGCGGCGGCCCGCGCTGCCCGACATCGACATCGACGTGGAGTCCGCCCGCCGCCTGGAGGTCTACCGGGCCATCCTCGACCGGTTCGGCCCCGAGCGGGTCGCCGCCGTCGCCATGCCCGAGACCTACCGGGTCCGCCACGCCGTACGGGACGTGGGCGCCGCCCTGTCCATGGACCCCGCCGACATCGACCGGATCGCCAAGTCGTTCCCGCACATCCACGCCCGCGACGCCCGCGCGGCCCTGGACGAACTGCCCGAGCTCCGCGAACTCGCCGCCGAGCGGGACCGGTACGGGAGGCTGTGGGAGCTGGTCGAGGCACTGGACGCGCTGCCGCGCGGCGTCGCCATGCACCCGTGCGGGGTGCTGCTCTCCGACGCCTCGCTGCTCGCCCGCACCCCGGTGGTGCCCACCAGCGGCGAGAGCTTCCCCATGTCCCAGTTCGACAAGGACGACGTGGAGGAGCTGGGCCTGCTCAAGCTCGACGTGCTCGGCGTGCGGATGCAGTCGGCGATGGCCCACGCGGTCGCCGAGATCGAGCGGACCACCGGCGAGAAGGTCGACGTCGACGACCCGGCGCAGGTGAAGCCGGGCGACCCGGCGACGTACCGGCTCATCCGGTCCACCGAGACGCTCGGCTGCTTCCAGATCGAGTCGCCGGGCCAGCGCGACCTGCTCGGCCGGCTCCAGCCGTCCACCTTCCACGACCTGGTCGTGGACATCTCGCTGTTCCGGCCCGGGCCGGTCGCGGCCGACATGGTCCGTCCGTTCATCGCCGCCCGCCACGGCCGGGCGCCCGTGCGCTACCCGCACCCGGACCTGGCGGAGGCGCTGGAGGAGACGTACGGGGTCGTGGTCTTCCACGAGCAGATCATCAAGATCGTGGACATCATGACCGGCTGCGGCCGGGACGAGGCCGACGCGGTACGGCGCGGCCTGTCCGACCCGGAGTCGCAGGGGCGCATCAAGGTGTGGTTCGCGCAGAAGGCGAAGAGCAGGGGCTACACGCCCGAAGTCGTCGCGCACACCTGGGAGATCGTCGAGGCGTTCGGCTCGTACGGCTTCTGCAAGGCGCACGCGGTGGCCTTCGCGGTGCCCACCTACCAGTCGGCGTGGCTGAAGGCCCATCACCCGGCGGCCTTCTACGCCGGGCTGCTCACCCACGACCCGGGCATGTACCCGAAGCGGCTGCTGCTGGCGGACGCGCGCCGGCAGGGGGTGCCGGTGCTGCCGCTGGACGTGAACCGGTCGGGCGTCGCCCACCGGATCGAACTGGTGTCCGGATCGCCGTCCGGTACATCCGGTACGTGGGGATTGCGACTTGCGCTCTCCGACGTCCACGGCATCAGCGAGGCCGAGGCCGCCCGCATCGAGGCCGGCCAGCCGTACGCCTCCCTGCTGGACTTCTGGGAGCGGGCCCGCCCCAGCCGCCCCGTCGCCGAACGGCTCGCCCAGGTCGGCGGACTCGACGCGTTCGGCGCCAACCGCCGCGACCTGCTGCTCCACCTCGCCGAACTCCACCGCCTCCAGCGCGGCACCGGCTCGTACGGCGACCAGCTGCCGCTCGCCGGCGGGCGCAGGTCCGCGCCCCTCGGCCTGCCCGACCTGACGGACGCCGAACGGCTCAGCGCCGAGCTGGGCGTGCTCTCCATGGACGCCTCGCGCAACCTGATGAGCGACCACCAGGACTTCCTGGACGAACTCGGCGTGGTCACCGCCCAGCGGCTGCGCACCGCCCGCAACGGCCAGACCGTGCTGGTCGCGGGTGCCAAGGCGGCCACCCAGACGCCGCCCATCCGCTCCGGCCGGCGCGTCATCTTCACCACGCTCGACGACGGCTCCGGCCTGGTCGACCTGGCCTTCTTCGACGACAGCCACGAGCGGTGCGCCCACACGGTCTTCCACTCCTGGCTGCTGCTCGTGCGCGGCACCGTCCAGCGGCGCGGCCCGCGCAGCCTCAGCGTCGTCGGCTCGGCCGCCTGGAACCTCGCCGAACTCATCGACCTGCGCCGCGAGGGCGGCCTGGACGCGGTCGCCGCGCGCCTCGCCGAACCGGGACCGGTCCCCGCCGCCGACCGGCCGGGCGACGGCGACCGGCATGGTGACGGCGACCGGCCGACCGGCGACGACCGGCGGATCACCATGCCCACCGGGTACGAGATGCACCCCTGGGCCGACCTCCGCCCCGCCGGCGAAGGCGCGGCGCCGGGGCGCAAGCTGTGGCACCAGAGCCAGGGAAGCGCGGGGTGAACGCGATGATCCTCTACGTCCGCTTCGTCCTCGACCCGTCCTCCCACCAGGGCGGCGCCGAAGCGCTGCTGCCCCAGCTGACCGGGCTCCTCGGCGAGTTCACGCCCGTCGTGCAGGCCGACCCGCCGGACGCCGCGCTCGCCGACCTGCGCGGCGCCGTACGGTACTTCGGGCGCGGCCCCGCCGAACTGGCCGCGGTGATCCGGGTCCGGGCCCTCGCCCGGTACGGCGTCGACTGCGTCATCGGCGCCGGGCCCAACCCGATGCTCGCCCGCATGGCGGCGCGGCGCGCCGAACGCGGCACCACCCTGGTCGTCACCGACCCGGAGGGCTTCCTGCGCGACCGGCCGGTCGAGGCACTGGAGGGCGTCGGCCGCGCCACCGCCCGCACCCTGCGCTCGTACGGCCTCGACTCGGCCGGCAGGATCGCCGACGCCCCCCTCGCCGTGCTCCAGCGGATCCTCGGCGCCCGCGCCGGACGCGAGGTGTGGGAGAGGGCACGGGGCATCGACCGCACCCCCGTCGTACCCAACGCGGCGGCCCGCTCCGTGGCCGCCGAACGCGCCTTCCCCCGCGACGAACTCGACCGGAACCGGCACCGGCAGGCCCTGCTCTCTCTCACCGAGGAGCTGGGCGCCCGCATGCGCACCGAGGACCAGGTGTGCCGCTCCCTGACGCTCACCGTGCGGTACGCCGACCGGTCCACCACCACCCGCACCCGCACCCTGCCCGAGCCGACCGCGCACTCGGCGACGCTCACCGCGGCCGCGTACGCGCAGTACGAGGCGCTGGGGCTGCAGCGCGCCCGGGTGCGCGGCATCGCGCTGCGCGCCGAGGGCCTGATGCCCGCCGAACAGACCGCCCACCAGCTCTCCTTCGACCCGGCCGACGAGAAGGCCAGGGCCCTGGAAGCGGCGGCGGACCGCGCCCGCGCCCGCTTCGGCCCCGGCGCGGTGTTCCCCGGCTCGCTGGCGGCGTAGGTCGTGTCCGGCGGATCACGCCTGGGCCGCGGGGTCTGGCACGCCCTCCCCCAAGCCCTGACGGGCAGGGGGGACCCCCAGCGGCGTTGTCGTCGGTCGCGATGGCTCCGCCATCCCTCCCTCCTCCGCCTTGCAGCCGCACGCACCGGACCCCGCTCACCAGCAGTCAAAGGCACCGCCCAGCGATGTCGGCATGATCCGCCGGACACTCCCTAGCCCACCGGCGACGGCGCCGGGCATTTTTTACCGACGCGTAACTTCCCTCTTGCCGCTACTCGTACGTAACTTGGCCTGAAGCACGGCACCCCACGCCGTGCGCACACACCCCCCATCAGTGGTCCGGGCCGCTGGGGCGCATGCCCATCGCCTTTTCCTTGAGCCGCAAGGAGACCACTCGATGCTGCCCCTCCGCCTTCGGCGTGCCTGCAGAGCGCTGGCCGTCCTCCTCCTGACCGCCGCCGCCACGCTCATCCCCGCCGGTGCCGCACAGGCCACCACGGCTCCCAGCAGTGGCTGGAACGACTACTCCTGCAAGCCGTCCGCCGCCCACCCCCGGCCCGTGGTCCTCGTCCACGGCACCTTCGGCAACTCCGTCGACAACTGGCTCGCCCTCGCCCCCTACCTGGTGCGGCGCGGCTACTGCGTCTTCTCCCTGGACTACGGGCAACTGCCGGGCGTGCCCTTCTTCCACGGCCTCGGCCCCATCGCCCGGTCCGCCGAACAGCTCGACGTCTTCGTGGACCGGGTCCTCGACGCGACCGGTGCGCCCGAGGCCGACATCGTCGGCCACTCCCAGGGCGGCATGATGCCCCGTCACTACCTCAAGTTCCTCGGCGGCGCCGCCAAGGTGAACGCCCTCGTCGGCATCGCGCCCGACAACCACGGCACCACCCTGCTGGGCCTGACGAACCTGCTGCCGTACTTCCCGGGCGCCGCCGACCTGCTGAACGAGAAGACCCCGGGCCTCGCCGACCAGGTGGCCGGCTCGGCGTTCCTGCAGAAGCTCAACGAGGGCGGCGACACCGTGCCCGGGGTCCGCTACACGGTCATCGCGACCAAGTACGACGAGGTCGTCACGCCGTACCGGTCGCAGTTCCTCGACGGCCCGGACGTCACCAACGTCCTCATCCAGGACAAGTGCGCCCTGGACTTCTCCGAGCACGTGGCGATCGGCCTCATGGACCGGCTCGCCTTCCACGAGGTGGCCAACGCCCTGGACCCGGCGCGGGCCACCCCGACCACGTGCGCGTCGGTCGTCGGCTAGGTGGCGAATCAGCCCCTCCGGCGCTTGAGGAGCGGGGGGTTCGGGGGGCGGAGCCCCCCGAACCGCCGGACACCACTCAGGACGCCCTGCGGCGGGCCGCGCCGAACAGGAGCGCGGCGCCCGCGGCGAGGACGGCCACTCCGCCGGCGGCGACGTACGGCGTCGTGCCGTCGCCGCCGGTCGCGGCGAGGTTCTGGCCGCCGGAGGCGGGGGCGGGCGCGTTGCCCGGCGCGGACGGCACGGCCTCGGGCGCCGCCTTGGGCTCCGCGGAGGCGTCCGAGTGGTCGTCGCCGCCGTGCCCGCCGTGGTCGACGGTCGACTTCTCGGCGCCCTCCGCGATCTGCTGCTCCGTGGGCGCCGAGGCGGTCGGCGCGGGGCCGGCCGTACCGCCGCCGTCCGCGCCGAACACCACGTCGGAGCAGGTGTAGAACGCCTCCGGGGAGTCGGAGCGCTGCCAGATCGAGTAGACGAGGTGGCGGCCGGACTTCGCGGGGACGGTGCCCTCGAAGACGTACGAGCCGTTCACCAGCTTCGGGTCGGTGACCTTGGCGAACGGCTTGTCCTCCAGGTCCGCCCACGTCAGCGGCTTGGACGGGTCGTAGCCGTCCTTCGTGACGTACAGCTCGAACGTGCCCCGGTGCGGGGCCGTGGCCCGGTAGCGGAACGTGTGGGCGCCGGCCTTCATGGGCGTCGACGGCCAGTCGCCGCGCGGCAGGTCGAGGCCCTTGTACTTGTCGCGGCCCGCGCTGCACAGCTTCCCGTCGGGGATGATCTCCCGGTGGCGTCCGGCGGCGTCACCGATGTTGACCTCGTTCCAGTCGTAGAACGCCTGGGTGCCGCTCGCGGCCACCGCCGCCCTGCACGCGGCGGACTTCGGGTTCTCGGGCCCCTCGGCGTGACACGCGGCCACCCGGCTGACCGGGTCCGTCATCGAACCGTGCGCGGCGGCGGGCGAGGCGGCCAGCCCGACTCCGAGGACGGCGACGGCGGCCGCGGCCGCGGTACGGGGAGCGGAAGCAGACATGGGGAGGTTCTCCTTCGGCGGAAAGGGTGTGGGGGGTTACGGGCCCCGGTGGAACGGCCCGGGGCCGGGGAGCCGGCGACGGACGAGCGGCGCGGCCCCCCGACAGCACCGTCGGCCGCGACCGGCCCGGTGATCAGCAAGCTAGCCCGTCGGAACCCCGAAATCCCCCGCCGAGCACGGCGGATGGCGATCTTTATGCTCCGCTTAAGGTGACGCTAAGGGGCTGCTCAGAAAGCGGGCCGCCCGGCAAGCCCCGCCCCCGGACCGCCCTCAGCCCACGCGCCGGTAGCGGCGCTCCGGGCGGCCCGTGCCGCCGTAGCGCAACGTGACCTCGGCCCGGCCCGTCTCCGCGAAGTACTCCAGGTAGCGGCGGGCGCTCACCCGGGACAGCGAGCCCGCCTCCGCGCACTCCGTGGCGGACAGGCCCGCCGGGTGCTCGCGCAGGATGCGGTCCACCAGGTCCGCCGTGTGCGCGGCCAGGCCCTTCGGCAGCTCGCGGGACGCCCGGGGACGCGTACCGAAGATCCGGTCGACGTCCTCCTGGCGCGCCTCGTCCAGCGCGGCGAGACGGCTGCGTACCGACGCCGCGTGCAGCAGCTGCTCCCGCAGCGCGGCCTGGCTGAACGGCTTGATCAGATAGTGCAGGGCCCCCGCGCGCAACGCCGAGCGGACCGTGGCCGCGTCCCGGGCCGCCGTGATGAACAGCGCGTCGACATGGGCGGCGCCCCGCCCCTCGCGCTCCTCCTCCGCCCGTACGGCCCGCAGCACGTCGATGCCGTCCATGTCGGGCAGGTACACGTCCAGGAGCAGCAGATCGGGGCGCAGCTCCTTCGCGGCGCGCAGCGCGTCGGCGCCGCTGTGCGCCGCCCCGACGACCCGGAAACCGTCCACCGCGGACACATAGCGGCTGTGCAGCTTGGCGACCATGAAGTCGTCGTCCACCACCAGCACCCTTGTCACGCCCTGAACGCTAGGTCGCGACCACAAGGACCACAACGTCCGTTGATTGCGGAACGGAGACATGTTCTTAACGCGCGGGCAACATGTGGCCCACTTCACGGAACCCAGAACCGAAAGGCGGCACACGTGCGACTGCGCACTCCCCTCGCCCTGCTCGGGGCGGCGCTGCTGGTGCTCGTGGGGCCGCCGCTGCTCAACACCGGCAGCGGCTCCGACACCGGCACCCAGATCCCCGGCCTGCGCTTCATGGTCCCCAACAGCCCCGGCGGCGGATACGACATCACCGCGCGCACCGCGGCCAAGAACGCCGAGGACGCGGGGCTCACCCGCAACATCGAGGTGTTCAACCTGCCCGGCGCGGGCGGCACCGTCGGCCTGACCCGGCTCGTCGGCGAGCACGGCAACGGCAGGCTGGCCATGTCCATGGGCCTCGGCGTCGTCGGAGCCGTACACACCAACAAGGCCCCCAGGACCCTCGCCGAGACCACGCCCATCGCGCGGCTCACCGAGGAACAGGACATCGTCGTGGTGTCCAAGAACTCCCGGTACAAGACCCTCCAGGACCTGCTGGCCGCCTGGAAGGCCGCCCCGGGCAAGCTTCCCGTCGGCGGCGGGTCGTCCCCCGGCGGCCCCGACCACCTCGCGCCCATGCTGATGGCGCAGGCGGCGGGCATCGCGCCGAAGTCGGTCAACTACATCCCCTTCGACGGCGGCGGCGAACTCCTCGCCTCGATCCTCGGCGACAAGGTCGCTTTCGGCGTCTCCGGCGTCGGGGAGTACCTGGACCAGATCAAGGCCGGTGAGCTGCGCGTCCTCGCCGTCACCGGCGCCAAGCGCGTGCCCGGTGTCGACGCCCCCACGCTCCGCGAGGCGGGACTCGACACCGAGTTCACCAACTGGCGCGGCATCGTCGCCCCGCCCGGCCTGACCGACACCGAACGTGACAAGCTCGTCACTCTCGTCACCGAGCTGCACGACTCACCGCAGTGGCGCGAGTCCCTGAAGAAGAACGGCTGGAACGACGCCTTCCTCCCGGGCGAGAAGTTCGGCGCCTTCCTGGGCGAGCAGGACCAGCGCGTCGCCGACGTCCTGAAGGAGCTCGGACTGTGACCACCCGGACGACCGCCCCCGTGACCCCGCCCGTCAGGCGCAGCCGCCGCGAGTGGCTCCGCGACCACTCCGAGCTGGGCGTCGGCGCCCTCCTCTTCCTCATCGGCCTCCTCGTCCTCACCGACGCCGTCACCATGAGCGTCGACATCGCCCAGCGCGGCCCCGTCGGTCCCCGCACCGTGCCCCTCGTCGTCGGCGCCGGACTGCTGGTCGTCGCCGTCCTCCTCGCCGTCGACGTGCTGCGCGGCGGCCGTGGCGAGGCCGAGGGCGGCGAGGACATCGACCTCTCCGAGCCCAGCGACTGGCGCACCGTCCTCCTCCTCGTCGGGGTGTTCCTCGGCAACGCCGTCCTCATCGGCCCGCTCGGCTTCCCGATCTCCGGCGCCCTGCTGTTCTGGGGCTCCGCGTACGCCCTCGGCAGCCGCCGCACCGACCGCGACCCGCTCGTCGCGGCCGTCCTGTCCCTCGTCACCTACGTCGTCTTCAACCACCTGCTCGGCGTCCCGCTCCCCGGCGGCCCGCTCATGGGAGTGATCTGATGGATTCCCTGAACTCCCTCATCGACGGCTTCGGTACCGCCCTCACCCCCATGAACCTGCTGTGGGCGGCCATCGGAGTCCTCCTGGGCACCGCCATCGGCGTCCTCCCCGGCATCGGCCCCGCCATGGCCGTCGCCCTGCTGCTGCCCGTCACCTACGGGCTGGAGCCCACCGGCGCGTTCATCATGTTCGCCGGCATCTACTACGGCGCCATGTTCGGCGGGTCCACCACATCGATCCTGCTCAACACCCCCGGCGAGAGCGCGGCCGTCGTCGCCGCCATCGAGGGCAACCCCATGGCGAAGGCCGGACGCGGCGCCCAGGCGCTCGCCGCCGCGGCCGGCGGCCACTTCGCCGGAGGCATGATCGGCACGATCCTGCTCGTCGCGCTCGCCCCGACCGTCGCCGCGCTCGCCGTCGACATCGGTGCCCCCGACTACTTCGCGATCATGGTGCTGGCCTTCATCGCCGTCACCTCGGTCCTCGGCTCCTCCCGCATCCGGGGCCTCGCCGCGCTGCTCATCGGCCTCACCCTGGGCCTCGTGGGCCTGGACCAGATGACCGGCCAGGCCCGGCTCACCTTCGGCTCGCTCCAGCTCGCCGACGGCATCGACGTCGTCATCGTCGCGGTCGGGCTCTTCGCCATCGGCGAGGCCCTGTGGGTCGCCGCGCACCTGCGCCGCGGCGGCGGCCACGCGATCCCCGTCGGCCGGCCCTGGCTGGCGAAGAGCGACCTGCGGCGCACCTGGAAGCCCTGGCTGCGCGGCCCCGTGATCGGCTTCCCGTTCGGCGCGATCCCCGCGGGCGGCGCCGAGATCCCGACGTTCCTTTCGTACGTCACCGAGAAGCGCCTCTCCCGGCACAAGGACGAGTTCGGCCGCGGCGCCATCGAGGGCGTCGCCGGACCCGAGTCGGCCGCGTCCGCCTCGGCCGCCGGCACCCTCGTCTCGATGCTCACCCTCGGCCTGCCCACCACGGCCGTCGCCGCCGTCATGCTCGCCGCGTTCCAGCAGTACGGCATCCAGCCCGGCCCGCTGCTCTTCGAGCGCGAACCGCAGCTGGTGTGGGGCCTGATCGCCTCCCTGTTCGTCGGCATGCTGCTCCTGCTGGCGCTGAACCTGCCGCTCGCCCCGCTCTGGGCGAAGCTCCTCCGGGTGCCCCGCCCCTACCTGTACGCGGGCATCCTGTTCTTCGCCGCGGTCGGCGCGTACGCCGTCGGCGGCGAGGCCCTGGACCTGGTGATCCTGCTGGTCATCGGCCTCATCGGGTTCGGCATGCGGCGCTACGGCCTGCCGGTGCTGCCCGCCGTCATCGGCGTCATCCTCGGTCCGGCCGCGGAGCAGCAGCTGCGCCGCGCCCTGCAGATCAGCGACGGCAGCCTCACCGGCCTCGTCAACACGCCCTTCTCGGTGGCCGTTTACGCGGTGATCGCGATCCTGCTGTTCTGGCCCCTGATCAGGAAGGTGACCGGAAAGGTGATCGACCGCCGTCGTAGCCTGGCGGCATGACGGACACCCCAGCCCCAACACCGGGCACCCCAGGACCGGACAGCCCGGCGACGGGCGCCCCGGGAGCGGACGTACCCGAGGACGCCATCCGCCCCGCGACCCCCGCCGATGTGCCGGCGGTGAAGGCGGTCACCGACGCCGCCTACCACCACTACATCGAACGGATCGGTCTCGTACCGGCCCCCATGGAGGCCGACCACGCGGCCGACGTGGCCGCGGGGCGGGTGTTCGTCACCGGAGACCCGGTGCGCGGGCTGGTGGTCGTGCGCACCGAGCCCGACCACCTGTACCTCGACAACATCGCCGTCCACCCGGACGCGCAGGGCACGGGCCTGGGCCGGCGCCTCCTTGCCTTCGTGGAGGACCGGGCCCGGGCCCTCGGCCTGCCCGAGGTGCGGCTGCTGACGAACGCCATGATGTGGGAGAACCAGAAGATGTACGCCCACTACGGCTACGAGGTCGTCGAGCGCCGCATCGAGGGCCCCTACGACCGCGTCCACTACCGCAAGTCGCTGCCCTGACGGGCCCGGTCCTCCAGCTCGTCCAGCGCAGCCACCGCGCGGGCCGCGGCCTGCGGGTCGCGGTCCGCGAGGCCGCTCGCCTCGAACTCGTCCTCGTCGAGCCGGAGGATCAGCCCCCGGTCCGCCGACACCCACAGATCCAGGTCCAGGTCCTCCACGACCACCTCCGCGGCCGTGACCGAGGCGGGCCGGGTGATGTCGCAGTACCAGCCCTTGAGCGAGCCGTCCGCGGCCCGCACCTCCTTCACCGAGTACCAGCGGTCCCGCCAGTAGTGCTCGGTGAAGACGTCACCCGGCTCGAACCGGACGAAGCCGAAGTCCCGTACGCCGTCGCCCGCCCAGGCCGCGCGGACGGTCAGCACGGTCCCGTCGTCCGCGACCACCTCCGCCCGGTACCGGATCTTCGTCCGTCCCGCCTTCACGAGGACGACATCAAGCGAACGTGCGGACATACCCGACCTCCGTGGCACACAGCTCGTAACCGAACCGGCGATTGACCGCCAGCATCGGGCCGTTGGCGGAGTCGTTGCTCGTGAACGCCTCCCGGTAGCCGGCCGCGCGGGCCCTGCGCAGCGAGTCGGCCTTGGCGAGCGTGGCGAGCCCGCGCCCGCGATGCGCCCGCACCGTCCCCGTCATCCCCGACACGTAGCGGGTCGCGCCGTCGGTGTGCGCGGCGGTGAACGCGGCCACCGCACCGTCCACCAGGACGACCGACGACAGGGCGTGGTCGAGCAGCGGATCGCGCCAGGTGTCCGCCAGCCACTCCTCGTAGTCCGTCAACTCCACCGTGATGTCCGACGGTTCGTCCGCCGTCACCTCCGCGTCCGCCGTGAACAGCGGCCGCGGATCGGCCGCGAAGTCGGCGGCCGTCCGCAGCTCCACACCCGGCGGCAGGGCGGCAGGGGGCTCCGGTAGCACGCCGGCCGCCAGGTCCAGCCGCTGGAAGCGCAGCGTGCGCGAGGGCCGGTAGCCGCGGGTCTCCGCGAACGCCCGGCACTCCGGCCGGTCCTGCACCCACGCGTACAGGGCACGCGCGCCGGCGGCCACGAGGTGCTCCTCGGCCGCCCGCAGCAGCAGCCCGCCCGCACCCCGCCCCCGATGGTCCGGGTGGACCGTCGGGGTGGCGAGGCCCTGCCCCGGCTCCGGGCTGTCGTGGACGATCCTCGCCTTCACCCAGCCGACCACCTCGCCGTCCCGCTCCGCCACCAGGAGCCGCAGCCCGTCGGCCGGCGGGGCCGACCGCACGTCGTGGAGCACGGACTCCTCGGTCTCGACCAGATAGGGCGCCGCGGCCCGCTTCACCCGGACCAGGCCGGCCGCGTCCTCCGGCCGGAAGTCACGCACGATCACCGTCATGGACGTGGACGCTACGCGGGCCCGTCGCCGGGTCGCCTCCGAATTTCCCGGCGTGGGGGAGAATCGGGTACGTGACCCTGAAGCTCGCCCTCGACACGGACTCGACGACCGCGCCGTACGAACAACTGCGCGCCCAGATCGCCGAACAGGCCCGGTCCGGCCGGCTCCCGGTCGGCTACAAGCTGCCCACGGTCCGCGGCCTCGCCCAAGACCTGGGCCTCGCCGCGAACACCGTCGCCAAGGCCTACCGCGCACTGGAGACGGACGGCGTCATCGAGACCCGCGGCCGCGCCGGCACGTTCGTCGCCGCCGCCGGTGACGCCGCCGAACGCCACGCCGCGGCGGCCGCCGCGGCCTACGCGACCGAGGTCCACCGGCTGGGCCTCAGCCGCGACCAGGCCCGGGCCGCCGTCACCGAGGCCCTGCGCGCCGCGTACGGCTCGTAGCGGCTGCCGGCAGCCGCCTACAGGTACAGCCCGGCGCCGCGCGGGCTCGGCTGGCCCGGGATCGACGAGGGGCCGGCGCCCCGGCGCAGCGCGTACAGCTCGGCCAGCGTCGCCCCGTCCCGCCCGACGGCCTCCTCGCGGCCCGGTGCCTCCCGGTCCAGCCACGCCAGCGCCTCGCCGCGGGTCAGCGGGCCGACCTCGATACGGGCCAGGCAGCGGCCCGGGCGCACGACGGCCGGGTGCAGCCGCTCCAGGTCCTCGTTGGTGGTGACCCCGACCAGGACGTTGCGGCCCTGGCCCAGCAGGCCGTCCGTCAGGTTCAGCAGCCGCGACAGCGCCTGGCCCGCCGTGTGCCGGGCCTCGCCGCGGATCAGCTCGTCGCAGTCCTCCAGGAGCAGCAGCCGCCAGCGGCCCTTCGCCGTGCCGTCGTCCTCGCCGATCGCGATGTCCATCAGATAGCCGACGTCGCCGAACAGCCGCTCCGGGTCCAGCACGCAGTCCACCTGGCACCAGTTCCGCCACGACCGGGCCAGTGTGCGCAGCGCGGACGTCTTGCCGGTGCCCGGCGGGCCGTGCAGCAGGAGCAGCCGGCCCGCGATGTCGTCCGGCGTGACCTTCATCAGCCCGTCCAGCGCCTCGGCCACCGGCGCCGTGTAGTTGCCCCGCACGTCGTCCCACGCGCCGGCCGCGATCTGCCGCGTCGTACGGTGCGGGCCGCGCCGCGGCGACACGTACCAGAACCCCATCGTGACGTTCTCGGGCTGCGGCTCCGGCTCGTCCTGCGCCCCGTCGGTCGCCTGCTCCAGGACCCGCTCGGCCAGCTCCCCGTCGACCGCGGTGACGGTCACGTCCGCGCCCCGGTTCCACCGCGAGACGAGCACCGTCCAGCCCTCGCCCTCCGCCAGCACGGCGCTGCGGTCGTCGTCGCGGGCCGACCGCAGCACCGAGGCCCCCGGCGGCAGCAGCGTCAGGCCGGGCTTGACCCGGTCGATGGTGCGGCTGCGGGCGTAGGGCTGCTCGCCCGTCGTGAAACGGCCGAGGAACAGCGCGTCCACGACGTCGGAGGGGGAGTCGCTGTCGTCGACGGTGAGCCGGATCGGCAGCGCGTCCTGAGGGTTGGCAGGCATGCGCCCCATGATCCGGCACACACGCGTTCACCGCACGGTGTTTTGGACCCGGTGCTCCGTACGTGTCCCGGTGCGTCCCCCGTGCTCCGGCCGGCCTGCCAGGGCGGCCGCCCGGCGGACCCGCCGCACCACCGCGTACCCCTTCGTCAGCGCCCGGTCCTTCGCGAACGTCCAGCCGATCCCGCACCCGTCGACGAGCCGCCCGAACTCCTCGATCCCGGTGGAGCGGCGCACGGTGAGCCGCTGGAGCGCGTACGGCCCCTGGGGGCGCCGCGCCCGCGCGTTGCCCACGGCCAGCGCCTGGGCGAACCCGGCCGTGCGCACGGCCTGCCGTACCCGGCGGCTGGAGTAGCCGTACGGGTAGGCGAAGGAGACGGGCGCGGCGCCCAGCTCCTCCGCGATGATCTCCCGGCAGCGCAGGGCCTCGAACCGCAGCCGCCCGTCGTCGACCTGGTCCAGCTCGGGGTGCGTATGGCTGTGCCCGCCGATCTCCGTGCCCGACGCGGCCAGTTCGCGTACCTGGTCCCAGTCGAGCATGGTGTCCAGGGCGCCGCCCTCGTCGTAGGGCCCGCGCAGCCAGCCCGTCGACACGAACAGCGTGGCGGCGAAGCCGTGTTCCGCGAGGGCCGGAAGGGCGTACCGGTGCACCCCCTCGTAGCCGTCGTCGAAGGTGATCAGCACCGGCCGGTCCGGCAGCGGCTTGCCGGTCCGCCAGGCCTCGGCGAGCGCCGCCGTCGTCAGGGGTGTGCAGCCGCGCTCGGCGAGCAGCGCCATCTGCGCGGCGAACGCCTCCGGCGCGACGGACAGCCCGTACGCCGCCTTCGCGGGCCGGTGCCCGACGGCGTGGTACATCAGGATCGGTACGGGGTCGGTCACGGCTCCTCCCGGACGACGACCGGGCCCGACGAGAACGCCGTGCCGCCCCTGCGGGCCCGCAGGGTGCCCCGCACGTAGCCGCAGGCCGCGGCCGCGACCCCGGTGACGATGGCCCCGGCCCGCCCGGCGCCGCCCGGCCGGCCGAGCACGAAGTCCCGTACGCCGCGGGCCACTCCGGCGGGCAGGACCCGGGTGGTGTAGCGGCGCTCGGTCTCCAGGCCCTTGCCCGCGCCGACGCTCCGCGCCACGAGCGCCTTGGACAGGCCCTCGGCGTAGGCGCGGGTGCGGAAGTAGGCGAACCTCCGGCGCTCGCCCGGCACCTTGTGGTGGATGACGGCCCGGTCGTCCATGAGCAGCACGGCGCCGGGCAGCGCGGCGCCGAGCCGGATGCACAGTTCGGTCTCCTCGCAGCCGAGGGGCCGCTTGTCGCCGTCGCGCCCGATGCCGGTGGCGAACCCGCCGGCCGCGTCGAACGCGCTGCGCCGGAAGGAGGCGTTGCCGCCGAGGACGTTGCGCACGGGGACGCGGCCGGGCGGCACGCCCCGGTAGGTGCAGCCGACGATCCAGTCGAACTCCTCGGGGAACCACAGGGGGCGCCGCCCCGCCACCCAGACGGGCTCGGTGCGCCCGCCGACGGCCACGACCCGCGGGTCGTCGTAGGCGAGGTCGAAGTAGCGCAGCCAGTCCCGCTCGGCGACGGCGTCGTCGTCCAGGAAGGCGACGACGTCGCCGCGGGACGCGGCGATCCCGGTGTTGCGGCCGGCGGACAGGCCGCGGGGGCCCGCGTTGGCGAGCACCCGCACCTCCTCGTCCCCGTCGTACTCCTTGGTGAGCCGCTCCAGCAGCGTCGTGTTGTGGTCGACGACGAGCAGGGTCTCCAGGGCCGGAAGCGCCTGGCGCCTCACCGAGTCGACGGCGGCGAGGATGTCGTCCCAGCGGTTCTCGGTGTAGGCGCAGATCACCACCGAGAACCGGCGGGCACCGGTCTGCCGCGTCAAGAGACCTCTCCCCGTGGGACGTTGACCGAGAAGGCGGTGGGGCGGCGGCGGGCGGAGCGGCGCACGCCCTTCTCGCGGAGGATGACCTTCAGGACGCGGATGCCGTCGCGTACGGCGTTGAGGTTGCTGACGCCGTGGATGCGGCTGTACTCGTGGCTGGGGACCTCCTGGACGCGCAGGCCCGCCTTGACGACCCGGATGTTGATCAGCGTCTCGATCTCGAAGCCGGTGCAGTCCAGGGTGATGGAGTCGAGGCAGTGCCGCCAGAACGCGTTGTAGCCGTAGCACAGGTCGGTGTAGCGGGCGCCGAACTTGGCGTTGACGACGGCGCACAGCAGCCGGTTGCCGAGCCTGCGGATGGGCGTCATGTCGTCGGTGCCGCCGCCGTTGGCGAAGCGGGAGCCCTTGGCGAAGTCGGCGCCGCCGACGAGGGCGGAGACGTAGCTGACGATCTCCTGGCCGTCGGCGGAGCCGTCGGCGTCGACCATCACGATGATGTCGCCGGTGCAGGCGGCGAAGCCGCTGATGAGGGCGTCGCCCTTGCCCTTGCCCACCTGCTTGACGACCTTCACCTCGGGCCAGTGGGCCCGGGCGACGGCGACGGTGTCGTCGGTGGAGTTGCCGTCGACGAGGACGACTTCATGGATCCAGTCGGGCAGCGTCTTGAACACGTACGGCAGGTTCTCCGCCTCGTTCATGGCGGGGATGACGACGCTGACGGGCGGGGTGATGGCCAGGTGCGAGGTGATCGCCCGGTACTGGGCGGATATCCGGCCGGCCTCGGCCTCGGCGAAATCGGTGTCCGCCTCGGCGACGTCGGAGGCTTGGCGCAAGAAGGAGCTCATGAGTCGTTTTCCCTCTCGTCCGGTGGGCCGCCCGCCCCTGGGCGGCCCGGATGAGTGTCCGGTTCGAAAGGGGGGTCTCCCACCCGGCCGCCACGGAGCGGCGCTCCGTACGGCATGGGTGAGCTGGCATTGCTGTCGCGCGGCACGCGACTCGGCACGACGCCGAGCGCGGTACCCCCCTACCGCGCCCCGCTCGGGCCCCGTCGAGACGTCTGACCCCTCCCCTGGGATCGCCTCGCGTGATGGACCGTTGCGGGTGGATGTACGACGGTATTGATAATTCAGACTGTATGGCAAGAGCTTGACGGGGGACTCACGTTTTTGCTTTTTTGTTGTACTTCGGCGTCCGAGTACCGAAGTTCGGTGATCGAATTCACCCGTTCCGATTCCTGCCTCGATCATCTTCCGCTTTTCCGGGGCGGAATGGAATTCCGATCTTGAGGCCCCTTTTTCCGGCGCGCCACCTGTGCTGACGTCGCGTCGCGCCGCGGGCGTCCAAGTGCCGTCTCCGGCACGGCCGTTCCGCATGGTCACACCCCTGTCCATCGCCTGATGATGAACCGTCAACCGAACCCGTACGGAGTATTGGCATGGACACGACGGCGCTGCTACGAAAGGTGAGGCAGAGATCCTGCCAAAGGGGGTTCTCATGAAAACGTCCCGCCTCGCGGCACTCTCGTCCTCCCTCCTCCTCGGCGCCGTTCTCACCCTCACCGGAGCGGGCGCCGCCCAGGCCGACACCACGGCAGCGGCGGTGGACTACGTGGCCCTCGGCGACTCGTACTCCTCCGGGGTCGGCGCCGGCAACTACGACAGTTCCAGCGGCTCCTGCAAGCGGACGTCCCGCGCCTATCCCGCGCTCTGGGCGGCCGCCAACGCACCCTCGTCGTTCGCGTTCACGGCGTGCTCGGGCGCCCGGACGACGGATGTGACGGCCAACCAGCTCGCCCCTCTGACCAGCGCGACCGACCTCGTCTCGATCACCGTCGGCGGCAACGACGCGGGTTTCGCCGACGTCATGACCACCTGCGTCCTGCAGTCCGAGTCCGCCTGCATCGCCCGCGTCAACGAGGCCCGGCAGTACGTGGACACCACGCTCCCCGGCCGCCTCGACGCGGTGTACACGGCCATCCGCAACAAGGCCCCGTCCGCGCGGGTCGTCGTCCTCGGCTACCCCCGCTTCTACAAGCTCGGCGGCAGCTGCATCGCCGGCCTCTCGGAGAACGAGCGCAAAGCCATCAACGACGCGGCCGACCACCTCAACGCGGCCACCGCCAAGCGGGCCGTGAACCACGGATACGCCTTCGCGGACGTCGTACCGGCCTTCACCGGCCACGAGATCTGCTCCGGCTCCCCGTGGCTGCACAGCGTGAACTGGCTCAACATCGGCGAGTCCTACCACCCGACCGCCTCCGGCCAGTCCGGCGGCTACCTGCCCACCTTCAGGGCTGCGGCGTAAGCTCCCCGTGCCGCCGCTCCGCCCCTCACCCGGGGCCGGAAACCGGCGACCCGCTCTCGGAGGGGGTCCCCGGCGACCCGCCCTCGGGAGAGGCCCCACCCGGCGAAACGCCTCCTGGTGACCCGCCGGTCGGCGAGACTCCCGGGGAGGCGCCCCCGGACGACCCGCCGCCCGGCGAACTCCCGCCCGGCGACGGCTCCTCCTCGCACGTCACCGTGAACGGCACCCACGCCGAGTGCACATGGACCGGGCCCCGCACCTCCAGCTGGACCCGGTCCTCGTGCGTCCCGCCCTTCCGGTACGTCAGCTCCGTGTGCCGGACCTCCACCCGCCTCACGCCCGCCTGCTCCGCGCCCAGCGTCACCGTCGCCCAGCCGCCGCCCGAACTCTCGCCGCTCGCGGTCGCCCAGCGGTACTCGACGGACGCGGGCACCCGCCCCACGACGATCGCCGCCACGAAGGACGGGGCGTGCTCCGCCCGCACCGGGCAGACGCCGCGGTAGCGGTCCCGTACGGCACTCACGTGCACCCGCACCCACTGCGCGGGCTCCGTCGAGGCGCTCCCGCCCGCGCCGACGCCGCTGTCCGCCTCGCCCGAGCCGCCCGGCTCGGAGGACGCGGCGCCCGCGGTGCCCGGCGCGCCCGGTGCCGTACCGGGAACCTCCGTGCCCTGCGCGGCGGCGGACGGGGCGAGCCCGGGCGCGCGCTCCGTCGCGTAGCCGCCGCCGGCGGACCGGGACTTCCCGTCGCCGCCGGTCCCCTCGGACCCGTCGTCCCGGAACATCACGTACGCCAGCCCGCCCAGCAACAGCACCAGCAGCACAACCCCCGTGCCGGCCACGAGCAGCGCCCGCGAACGCCCCTGGTGCGCGCCGCCGGTTCCGGCGGAGGGCGTCGCGTACGCCCCCGGCCCGTCGTCCGGGTCCGCAGCCCCGGCACCCGGGGGACGCGGATCCGGGGTCGTCGGCGCGTCCGCACGCGGCGCGCCGCCCGCCGCCACCAGGTGCAGCAGCCGCTCGGTCTCCGCCGCCGACGGCCGCTCCTCCGGCTCCTTGCACAGCAGCCGCTCGATCACCGGCCCCAGGGCACCCGCCCGCAGCGGCGGCGGCAGCGGCTCGTCCACCACGGCCCGCAGCGTGCTCAGCGCCCCGTCCCGGCGGAACGGCGAACCGCCCTCCACCGCCGCGTACAGCAGGACCCCCAGCGACCACAGGTCCGAGGCCGGGCCCGCCGCCCGCCCCACGGCCCGCTCGGGCGCCAGGTACTCGGGCGAGCCGACCAGCTCACCCGTGACGGTCAGCTGCGGCGCGCCCGCCACCACGGCGATCCCGAAGTCCGTCAGTACCACGCGGCCGTCGTTGCCCAGCAGTACGTTGCCGGGCTTGACGTCCCGGTGCAGCACCCCCGCCCCGTGCGCCGCACGCAGCGCGGCCAGCACCTCCGCCCCGATGTGCGCGGCCCGGCGCGGCGGCATCGGCCCCTCGGCCGACAGCGTCTCGGCCAGCGTCAGCCCGCGCACCAGCTCCATCACGATCCACGGCCGGCCCTCCTCCGTCGCCACGTCGTGCACCGTGACCACGTTCCGGTGCGAGATCCGCGCGGTCGCCCACGCCTCCCGCTCCAGCCGCGTGTACAGCCGCCGCTCGTCCGCCGCGCCGAACCCCGCGGGCGCCCGCACCTCCTTGACGGCGACCTCGCGGCCCAGCACCTCGTCACGGGCGCGCCAGACCACACCCATGCCACCGCGCCCCAGCGGCCCCACCAGTCGGTAACGCCCCGCCACCAGTCGTCCGGCACCCGGCTCTTCGGCCACAGCGGGTCCCCCTTCGCATCGCCGACGGCTACGAGGAGACTGTCCAACTCACCCTGGAATCAGACATATTCGGAGAGTAACTGTCAACCCTCGTATGTGTGCGGTGAATCCCGATACCGGGATACACGACTGCGATGCGGGGACGATAGGGTTAACGTTGGCCCGGGCCGGTGCCCTTGTACGGGTGGGGAGTGACATGGATCAGATAACAGTGCGCAGCAGGCCCCGTGTGCCTGCGATCACCTGCGGTAGCAGCGCGACCAGTTCGCGTCTCGACCGCCACCTCTCGGTGCTCGGCGGCCCCGCCGTCCCGCAGCGCGAGGCGGCCGAGGCGACATCGCTGATGCGTGAGCTGACGACGCGTGATGTCGCACACAGCCACCGGAGCAAGAGCGCGCGCGTCTCGCTGTTCGCGCCGCTGCGCCGACTGCGCCGCTCGCTCTTCGGCAACCACGGCTGAGCGGACCGGGGTCCGGCCGGTCCGAGGGCCCCGGGTCGCACAGGGCCGGGGCACACCCCACCACTCACGGCCCGAGTACCGGCCCCGCCCTCACGCCACCACCCCGTCGCGGCGCAGCCGCGCGCACTCCTCCGCGTCCACGCCCAACTCCCGCAGCACCGCGTCCGTGTGCTCGCCGAGCGCCGGCACCGCCCCCATCAGCGGCTCCGGCCCGCCCGGGAACGTGATGGGCGGCAGCAGCGCCCGCAGCGGGCCCACCGGCGTACCGACCTCCCGCCACCGCTCCCGCGCCGCCAGCTGTGGATGCGCCGCCACGTCGGCCACCGTGTTGAGCCGGGCGCACGCGATGCCCGCCGCCTCCAGCCGGTCGATCGCCTTCCCCGTGTCCAGCGCGGCCAGCGCCTCGGCCACCACCGCGTCGGTCCGCTCCCGGTGCGCGACCCGCGCCGTGTTGGTGGCGAAGTCCGGGTCGTCGGCCAACTCCGGCCGCTCCAGCACCAGTTCCGCCAGCCGCTGCCACTCGCGGTCGTTCTGCACCGACAGCAGCACCTGCCCGCCGTCCGCCGTCGCATAGGCGTCGTACGGGGCGATCACGGCGTGCGCGACCCCCGTGCGCGCCGGAGCCTCACCTCCGTGCATCCCGTGGTGCAGCGGATGCCCCATCCACTCCGCGAGCGCCTCCAGCATGGAGATCTCCACCGGGCCGCCCAGACCCGTCGCCGCCCGCCGCAGCAGCGCCGCGAGGACCCCGGAGAACGCGTACATGGCCGCCGCGACGTCCGCCGCCGGGACCCCCGCCTTGACCGGCTGCTCCGGTGTCCCGGTCACCGACACGAGCCCCGCCTCGCACTGCACGAGCATGTCGTACGCCCGCTTGTGCGCGTACGGGCCACCCGCGCCGTACCCGGAGATGTCCACGGCGACCAGCCGCGGGTCGGCGGCGCACAGCGTCGCCGCGTCCAGCCCCAGCCGGGCCGCGGCGCCCTGCGCGAGGTTCTGCACGAACACGTCGGCGCCCGCCACCAGCCGGCGCACCAGCGCGATGCCCCGCGGGTCCTTGAGGTCGACGGCCAGGGACTCCTTGCCGCGGTTGCACCACACGAAGTGCGAGGCGAGGCCGCGCGCCGCCGTGTCGTAGCCGCGCGCGAAGTCACCGCCGTCCGGCCGCTCGATCTTGATGACCCGGGCGCCCAGGTCGGCGAGCTGGCGGGTCGCGAAGGGCGCGGACACCGCCTGCTCGACGGCGACGACGGTGATCCCGTCCAGGGGGAGCGGCAGGACCGACGGCTGAGTGCTCATGACAGCCGTACCTATCGTGTACGTGCCACCTTTGTCACCCCCTCGGGCGGCCCGTCCCGCGCTCCGGACACGCCCTACAGCAGGGCGAACTGGCCCTCCGGGCCCTCCTCCGGGAGGTCCAGGACCGAGGCGGGGCGCCGTGCGGCGTCCGGCACCGGCAGGACCCCGGCGGCGGTCAGCTCCGCACGGCCCAGGAGGCCGCCGGCCGCCGTGCCGTCCGCGAGGGCCGTGCGTTCGGCGTCCAGGGCGCCCAGAAGCGCCAGCACCGTGATCAGCTCCAGCAGTTCGGACGTCCACTCCTGGAGCCAGGCGGACGGGCGGACTGCCTCCAGGGTGCCCGGCTCGGGCACGGTGGTGCGTCGCTCGAACCAGAGGGGAAGCACGCGCACCCCGCCCACGTGGAACTCCCAGGCCTCCGCCGGGACCGGGGCGACGCGCCCCTCGTCCACGTGCAGGGTCTCCGCCTCGGCGTCGTACCGCAGGCTCGCGGGGCGCGGCGGAAGGGCGGCCCGGACGTAGGGGCGCCGCCCGCCGGGGAGCCGCGGGCGCTCACGCCCCCGGGCACCGCGCAGCTGGACGTCGGTCATCCGGCGGCCCAGCGCGACGCCGGACGCCCACACACCGGGGTCGGCCGGCAGGGGCACGCGGCAGCCGCCGGGCGCCACCCGGGCGGCCGCCACCGCCCAGGCCAGGACCTCCTCGGCGGTCACCTCCCGGCCGTACCGCGACCCGAGCAGGGCGAGCAGCCCGGGCGCGACGTTCGGCTCCCGCCCGCCGGGGCGCCGGTACAGCGGGCGGATGCGGCCGGGACGGCCGGCGGGGGAGTGGCCGTCCGGCAGCGTGGCGGTCACCAGCAGCGCGGGCCCCGCGGCCTGGGGGACGTGCCCCTGCTCCACGGCGAACAGCTGACGCTCGTCCGCCACCCGCCACAACTCCGGCCGCGCCACGTCGATCAGCCGGTGGTCGGGCAGCAGCCACTGCTCGTCGAACGGCCCGTGCGCCACCCGCACCGGCTCGGGGCACGGCCCGGGCTCCCGCACGAACCGCCCCGTCCCGGTGCGCTGCCCCGGCAGGGCGGCGACGGCGCTGCGCGGCGTACGGGCCCGGCTCGGCCGGAACAGGGTCTCGCGGTCGGCGCCCTCGGCGGCCACCAGCGCGTCCCACCGCGCCCGCAGCGTCCGCGCGTCCGGGGCGAGCACCCAGGCGCGCCCCAGCCGCAGCGGCGCCACGGACCACGGCATGACCTCGTCGAGCAGCGGCATGTCATCGGTCGGCACGGCCCGCATCGTAGTGACCCGCCGCTCCCTCAGTCCGCCTCCACCGTCACCGTGAACGAGAAGCGGTCGCCCCGGTAGCGGATCCGGGCGACGTCCACCACGCGGCCCGCCTCGTCGTACGTGACGCCCGTGTAGTGGAGGATCGGCGACAGCAGCGGAACGTCGAGGAGTTCGGCCGTCTCCGGGTCGGCGAGCCGGGCCTCCACCGTGTCGGTGATCCGGCTGATCCGCACGCCGACCACGTCCCTCAGGACCTTGGTCATCGGCCAGCGCTCCAGGTCCGCCAGGTCGATCCGGTCGGCGACCTCCGGACGGACCGCGTTCTCCGCCCAGTTCGTCGGCTCGCCCGTCTCGCCGTCCCGCCGCAGCCGCCGGTACGTGACCACCTCGGGCACGTCCGGGAAGTGCTCGGCGAGGTCGCCGGGCACCTTCCGCGCGCCATGGCCGAGGACCGTCGTCCGCTCGCCGGACTGCTGGGCCACGATCGCGTCGATCGAGCCCAGCAGCCGGCGCGGGGCGCTGCGCCGGGCCCCCGGCTCGATGAACGTCCCGCGCCGCCGGTGCCTGCTGATCAGGCCCTCCGCCTCCAGCTCCTTCAGCGCCTGCCGCATGGTCAGCACGCTCACGCCGTAGTGCGCCGCCAGCTGCTCCTCGGTGGGCAGTCGCAGCGAGGCGTCCGGGGAGCGCCCCAGTATCGAGGCGCGCAAGGACTGCGAGACCTGGTACCACAGCGGCAGCTTGCGGTTCAGGACCAGCGAGTCGGGGGCGAAGGCGGTCACGGCATCTCCGTACTGCTCCGTACTGGGCTCCTACGGCCGGAAGTGGCGCTCAAGACCCTGCCACACGTCGTCGTACCCCTGCTGCAGGTGGTCGGCGTCCGCCGCCTGGGCCGTGGCCGTCACGGGCCAGCGCGTCTCGAACATGAAGGCCAGACCGTCGTCGATCTTCTGGGGCTTCAGCTCCGCCGCGCTGGCCTTGTCGAAGGTCTCCCGGTCGGGGCCGTGCGCGGACATCATGTTGTGCAGCGAACCGCCGCCCGGCACGAAGCCCTCCGCCTTCGCGTCGTACGCGCCCTCGATGAGGCCCATGTACTCGCTCATCACGTTGCGGTGGAAGTACGGCGGGCGGAAGGTGTCCTCGCCGACGAGCCAGCGCGGCGCGAAGACGACGAAGTCGACGCCCGCGAGTCCCGGGGTGTCGGACGGCGAGGTCAGGACCGTGAAGATCGACGGGTCCGGGTGGTCGTAGCTGATCGACCCGATGACGTTGAAGGTCCGCAGGTCGTAGACGTACGGGACGTGGTTGCCGTGCCAGGCGACGACGTCCAGCGGGGAGTGGCCGTACGTCGCGGTCCAGAGGTTGCCGCAGTACTTGTTGACCACCTCGACCGGGCCCTCGACGTCCTCGTAGGCGGCCACCGGGGCGCGGAAGTCCCGGGGGTTGGCCAGGCCGTTGGCGCCGATCGGGCCCAGGTCGGGGAGCTGGAACGGCTGCCCGTAGTTCTCGCAGACGTAGCCGCGAGCGGACTCGTCGAGCAGCTCCACCCGGAAGCGCACCCCGCGCGGGACCAGCGCCACCTCGCCCGGGCGGGCGGCGAGCAGTCCCAGCTCGGTGCGCAGCAGCAGCCCGCCCCGCTCGGGGACGATCAGCAGCTCGCCGTCGGCGTCGCTGAAGACCCGGTCCATGGAGGCGTTGGCGTGGTAGAGGTGCACGGCCATGCCGGTGCGCTGGGCCGCGTCGCCGTTGCCGCCCAGGGTCCACAGGCCGGCCAGCCAGTCGGTGCCGGGCGCCGGGGCGGGCAGTGGGTTCCAGCGCAGCCGGTTGGGGTCCGGCACGGTCTCGGTGAAGGGGGCCGTGCGCAGGGCGCCGTTGTCGGTGCGCCGGAACGCCGGGTGCGCGGCCGAGGGGCGGATCCGGTACAGCCACGAGCGGCGGTTGTGCGCCCGCGGCTCGGTGAAGGCGCTGCCGCTCAGCTGCTCCGCGTACAGCCCGAGGGGGGCGCGCTGCGGGGAGTTGCGGCCCGCCGGCAGGGCTCCCGGTACGGCCTCCGAATGGTGTTCGTTGCCGAAACCGGAGAGGTACTCCAGGGCCTCGGCCGTCTTCCTGGCCTGCTCGCCGCCGTCCATGGTCATCACGTGCTCCTGCCGTCACCCATGAAAGAACTGAATCCTATGGAAGACCGTAGGATTCCGCGCGGCCCACGTCAACGGGGGTCGCCCCCGGACGGGCCCGGGCGGGTGGCAATGGGACGCTTCCGCCGCCGGAGGGGTTCCGGCCGGGCCCGGCGGCGGCCACCCTCGTCTGCATCATGGAATCCGTACCGCAGCCCCCGCCCCAGCCCTCCTCCCTGCGCCGCACCCCCGTCCAGCGGCGCAGCGCCGTACGCCTGGCGCGCATCCTCGACGCCTGCGCCGAACTGCTCGACGAGACCGGCTACGACGAGCTGAGCACCCGCGACGTCGCCCTGCGCGCCGGCGTCCCCATCGGCTCCGTCTACCGCTTCTTCTCCAACAAGCGCGCCATGGCCACCGCGCTCGCCCACCGCAACCTCGACCACTACGCCGCCCGGGTCACCGCCCGCCTCTCCGGCCTCGCGGACGCCGGCTCCCGCGCCACGGTCGACGCCGTGCTCGACGAGTACATCGCCATGAAACGCACCGTCCCCGGCTTCGCCCTCGTCGACTTCGGCGTCCCGGGCCCCGCCGAGGCGCCGGACGACGACCCCAACCACCTCGTCGCCGACCGGATCTGCGCCGTCCTCGCGGCACGCGACGGCACCGGGCCCGATGCCACGCTGCGGCGCAAGGTCCTGGTCGGCGTGGAGGCCGCGGACGCGCTGCTCCGGCTGGCGTTCCGCGCCGACCCGGCCGGCGACCCGGCCCTCATCACCGAGACACGGGAACTGCTCCACGCCTACCTGGCCCCGGTGCTGCGCTGACCTCCGGCGCCGGCCGTGCGGGGCGGACCCCGGTTCGCCGACCTCCCGCGCCGCACCGTGCGGCCGGATGCCGGTCCCGCCGTGACCGTCGCCAACATGCGTACTGGTCGGTATGCTCTGGCCCGTTCGTGCCACTCCGTTGCTCGTCGCCGGCCCGGGGAGAGACCGTGTCCACCACCGCACCGCGCATCTGCCCCCTCTGCGAAGCCACCTGCGGGCTGACCCTCACGATCAGCGGCAGCCGTGTCACGGGTGTGCGCGGAGACCGCGACGACATCTTCAGCCGCGGGTTCATCTGCCCGAAGGGCGCCGCCTTCGGCGAACTCGACGCCGACCCCGACCGGCTGCGCACCCCCCTCGTCCGGGAGCACGGCACACTGCGCGAGGCCGGCTGGGACGAGGCCTTCGCGCTGGTCGCGCGCCGGCTCCCGCCGCTGGTCGCCGCGCACGGCCCGGGCGCCGTCGGCGTCGTGCTCGGCAACCCCAACGTGCACACCATGGCGGGCGCCCTCTACCCGCCCGTACTGCTGGGGGCGCTGGGCACGCGCAACCTGTTCACGGCCTCCACCGTCGACCAGATGCCCAAGCACGTCTCCAGCGGGCTGCTCTTCGGCGACGCGTTCGCCATCCCCGTCCCGGACCTCGACCGCACCGCCCATCTGCTGATGCTCGGCGCCAACCCGCTGGACTCCAACGGCAGCCTGTGCACCGCCCCCGACTTCCCCGGCCGCCTCAAGGCGCTCCGCAAGCGCGGCGGCACCCTCACCGTCGTCGACCCGCGCCGCTCCCGCACCGCCCGCCTGGCCGATCGGCACGTGGCGATCCGGCCCGGCACGGACGCCCTGATGCTCGCCGCCCTCGCCCAGGTCCTCTTCGCCGAGGACCTCACCGACCTCGGCGAGCTGTCCCCGCACGTCCAGGGCGTCGACGAGGTCGCGGCCGCCGTACGGGACTTCACCCCCGAGGCAGTCGCCGGTGTGTGCGACGTGGAGCCCGGCACGATCCGCGCCATGGCCCGCGAACTGGCCGCGGCGCCGTCGGCCGCCGTCTACGCTCGCGTGGGCGGCAGCACCGTCGCGTACGGCACGCTCACCAACTGGCTCGTGGACGTCCTGAACGTGCTCACCGGAAACCTCGACCGTCCGGGCGGCGCGCTCTTCCCGCTCTCCGCCACCGCGCCCGCACCCCGCCCGGCCGGTCCGGGCAGGGGCTTCGCCCTCGGCCGGTGGGCGAGCCGGGTCTCGGGGCACCCGGAGGCCAAGGGCGAACTGCCGCTCGCCGCGCTGGCCGAGGAGATCGACACCCCCGGCGAGGGCCGGATCCGGGCGCTCGTCACGATCGCCGCCAACCCCGTGCTCTCCGCGCCCGACGGCGACCGCCTCGACCGGGCGCTGGCCGGCGACCTGGACTTCATGGTGGCGATCGATCCGTACCTCAACGAGACCACCCGCCACGCCGATGTGATCCTGCCCCCGCCGCCGCCCGCCCAGAGCGCCCACTTCGACTTCGCGTTCAACGGCTTCGCGGTCCACAACCAGGTCCGCCACACCCCGGCCGCCGTCCCGCTGGAGGACGGCCTGATGGACGAGTGCGAGATACACGCCCGGCTGATCCTCGCCGCCACCGGCATGCACGGCGCGGCCCCCGGCACCGTCGACGACGCGGTCGTCCGGCGCACCCTCGCCAAGGCCGTGACCGAACCCCACTCGCCCGCCCACGGCCAGGACCCGGCCGCCTTCGCCGCGGGGCTCACCGGGGACACACCCGCCGAGCGGCGCCTCGACCTGATGCTGCGCCTCGGCCCGTACGGGCTGACGCTGGATCAGCTCAAGGCCCATCCGCACGGCATCGACCTCGGCCCCCTGCGCGCCCGCCTGCCGCAGCCGCTGAAGACGCGCAGCGGCCGCGTCGAACTGCTGCCGGAGCCGATCGCCGCCGACCTGCCGAGGCTGCGCCGCGCCCTCACGGACCCGCCGCCCCCGCTCGTCCTGGTGGGCCGCCGCCACCTGCGCTCCAACAACAGCTGGCTGCACAACGTCCCCGCCCTCAACGGCGGCACCAACACGTGCACCCTCCAGGTCCACCCGGACGACGCGGCGCGCCTGGGCCTCACCGACGGGTCCCCGGCCCGCGTCAAGGGCGAGGGCGGCGAGATCGAGGCGCCTGTCGAGGTCACCGACGCCGTCCGCAGGGGAGTGGTGAGCCTCCCGCACGGCTGGGGCCACAGCCGCCCCGGTACGCGGCTGGCGGTCGCCTCCGCCCGGCCCGGCGTGAACGTCAACCAGCTGCTGGACGGCAGTCGGCTGGACCCGCTGTCCGGCACGGCCGTCCTCAACGGCTTCCCCGTCGAGGTGTCACCCGTCGGCTGACCGGGCGAATCGCGGGCGGCGCGCCGCGTGGGAACGGCCCGTGTCCTTGATGTCACGGATAGTCGGATTATCGGCTGATCCGTCCGACATCCTCACGGAGGAATCCCTCATGACCGCTGCCCGACCACTCCTGCGTACCGCCGTCGCCGGCGTCGCCCTCGGTGGTATCGCCCTCGGAGCCGCGCCCGCGGCCGTCGCGGCCCCCGGCGACAACGGGGACGTGAAGATCCACAGCACCACCACCCTGCCGAGCAACCTGCGCAACGATCCCAAGGTCTGCAAGTTCTACCTCGCCGCGTTCAACTTCGACACGCTCCAGGCGGTGAGCTACTCGATCGTGCCCCAGCCGATGCGGGCCGGCGACGCCAGCCTCCAGGGCGGCATCACGCTCAGCACCGGAACCGGCCACACCGAGGAACTCACCCTGCCCGACGGCATGTACAGGCTCACCTGGACCTTCACGGGCGCCACCGGCACCGGCAAGGTGAAGGTCTTCCAGGTCGACTGCGACGGCAACGGCAACGGCGCGTCGAACGGCAACGGCAACGGCGGTGGCAACGGCGACGGCCACGGCAAGCGCCCGCACGGCGGTGTCGGCGCGGGCGGCGGCGGTATGGCCGAGACGGCCGACGACAGCTCCTCGTTCGGCGTCGGCGCGGCGCTCGCGGCGGGCCTGGCGGGGACGGCCGGGCTGATCCTCGTCCGTCGTCGCCGTCGCGCCAATGGCGCGTCGTAGGCCCCGCACCTCACGGTTCACGCGGCGGCAGCGGCGTCTGCTGCGGCTCACCAGAACGGTGCTGGTGACCCTGGCGCTCGTCGTGGGTGGCGTCTGGTGGGCCCAGGGCGACGAACCGTCCGGGCCCACCGTCGCCGCCCCCCGGGCGTCGGCACCTCCGCACGGTTCCCGGCCGGCCGCACGGCCGGCGCCCGCCCGGACCCTCCCCTCGCCCACGCCGTCACCGTCGCCGGCCCCGCTGCCCCGGGCGCGCGCCACTCGCCTCGCCATTCCCGCGATCACCATCGAGGCGCCGGTCGTCGGCCTCGGCCTCGACCGCGCGGGGCAGCTCCTGTCCCCGCCGGTCGACAACCCCCGGCTGGTCGGCTGGTACGAGGACGGCCCCACCCCCGGCGAGCAGGGCACCGCCATCGCCGTGGGCCACCGGGACACCAGGACCGGCCCCGCCGTCTTCCTGGACCTCCACTCGCTCAAGCCCGGCAACACCGTCCGTGTCGCGCGCGAGGACGGCCTCACCGCCGTGTTCACGGTCGACCGCGTCCGCACGTACGACAAGGAGCGGTTCCCCGACAAGGAGGTGTACGGGGAGACCGGACGCCCCGAGCTGCGCCTGCTCACCTGCGGCGGCTCCTTCGACCACAAGAAGGGGTACGCCTCCAACGTCGTCGTCTTCGCCCACCTCACGGACGTCGCACGCGGCGACTTCGCCCGCGTCGCCTGAACCGGCGGGCCCGAACCGGCGGGCCCCGCATGGGCATGGGGCCCGCTCGCATGGGGGCCCGCCGGTCACGGCGGTGGCCGGAACCCGCGTTTCGGCGCCCCGCCGCGCTCCTCCCTGTCACAGTGATCGGCGCTCCGTGCCCGCCCGTCGAAAGCCTCGCCCGCCGACAGCCTGGCCCCACACCGACAGAGGAGACCCCATGCCCGCCGCGACCACCCGCGTCCGTCTCGCCGCCACCGCGGCCGTCGCCCTCCTCACGCTCGCCGCCCCCGCCGCGTACGCCGCACTCGACGACACCGCGACCGCTCCTTCCACGACCACGGGCGCCGCCGACGCGCAGCCCTTCATGGAGACCCGGCTCCTCTTCGGCACCGCACGGCCCGACGGCGGACCCGACGTCACGGACCGGCAGTTCATGGCGTTCGTCGACCGCGAGGTCACCCCGCGCTTCCCGGCGGGGCTGACCATCCAGCAGGGCCGCGGCCAGTGGCGCGACGCCGCCGGGAAGATCGAGCGCGAACGCTCCTACGAGCTGATCCTGCTCTACCCGGCGGCCGACGCCGGCCCCAGCGGCCCCAAGATCGAACGGATCCGCGAGGCGTACCGGCGCGCGTTCGGCCAGGAGTCCGTGGGCCGCGTCGACGACCGGGTGCGGGCCGACTTCTGAGCGCCATCGGACGGCAGGATCGCCCCGGCCCCCTGGCGGCGGAAAACTACCGCCGCTAGTTTGGTCCGACCAGCGCAGCTGCCAGGCCGAAGGAGAAGCGGATGAAGGCCCACGACGGCATGTACATCGACGGCGGGTGGCGGCCCGCCGCCACTCACGACACCACCGCCGTGGTGAACCCCGCGACCGAAGAGGTCATCGCCCGTGTCCCCGCCGGTTCGGCGCAGGACGTGGACGCCGCCGTACGGGCCGCCCGCGCCGCCTTCCCCGGCTGGTCCGCGACGCCGCCCGCCGAGCGCGCCGCCCGCATCGCCGCCCTGCGCGACGCGATGGCGGCCCGCAAGGACGAGATCGCCGCGACGGTCACCGCCGAACTGGGCGCCCCGCCCAAGCTGGCCCAGGCCGTGCACACCGGACTGCCCATCATGGTCGCCGGCTCGTACGCCGAACTGCTGGAGACCTTCCCGTTCGATGAGAAGGTCGGCAACTCCACGGTCCTGCTGGAGCCGGTCGGCGTGGTCGGGGCGATCACCCCCTGGAACTACCCGCTGCACCAGATCGTGGCCAAGGTCGCCCCCGCCCTCGCCGCCGGCTGCACCGTGGTGCTGAAGCCCGCCGAGGACACCCCGCTCACGGCCCGCGTCTTCGCCGAGGCCGTGCACGAGGCCGGCTTCCCCGCCGGGGTCTTCAACATGGTCACCGGCCTCGGCCCGGTCGCCGGCCAGGCGCTCGTCGAGCACACGGGCACCGACCTGATCTCCTTCACCGGCTCCACCGCCGTCGGCCGCCGCATCGGCGCGGCCGCGGGCGCCGCCGTCAAGCGCGTCGCCCTGGAGCTGGGCGGCAAGTCCGCCAGTGTCGTCCTGCCGGGCGCCGACCTGGCCGCGGCCGTCCCCGCCGGCCTCGCCAACGCGCTCTCCAACTCCGGCCAGCGGTGCAGCGCCCTGACCCGCGTCCTCGTCCACAAGGACCAGTACGAGGAGGCCGTCGCCCTCGCCGCCGAGACCGTCGCCGCGTACACGCCCGGCGACCGCCTCGGCCCGCTCGTCAGCGCCGCCCAGCGCGACCGCGTCCTCGGCTACATCGAGAAGGGCGTCGCCGAAGGGGCCCGCCTCGTCACCGGCGGCACCGAACCGCCCCTGGAGCGCGGCTACTACGTCAGCCCGACGATCTTCGCCGATGTCACCCCCGGCATGACCATCGCCCAGGAGGAGATCTTCGGCCCGGTCGTCGCCTTCATGGAGTACGAGGACGAGGACGACGCCCTCCGCATCGCCAACGGCACCGTCTACGGCCTGGCCGGCGCCGTGTGGGGCGAGCCCGGGGCGGCCGTCGACTTCGCCCGCCGCATGGAGGCCGGCCAGGTGGACGTCAACGGCGGCCGGTTCAACCCGCTCGCGCCGTTCGGCGGCTACAAGCAGTCCGGCATCGGCCGCGAGCTGGGCGCCCACGGTCTCACCGAGTACCTGCACACCAAGTCGCTCCAGTTCTGACCCTCCGGCACCACCGCCGCCCTCCGACTCCGGGAGAACAACGATCGTGGTCGTCCGCGCCGCCGTCCTGCCCTCCGTCGGGTCCCCCCTGGGGATGACCCGCATCGACCTCCCCGAGCCCGGCCCCGGCCAGGTGAGGGTCCGCCTCGCCGCCGCCGGGGTCTGCCACTCGGACCTGTCCCTGGCCAACGGCACCATGCGCGTGCCCGTCCCCGCCGTCCTCGGCCACGAGGGCGCCGGCACCGTCGTCGCCGTCGGCGACGGCGTCACGCACGTCGGCCCCGGCGACGGCGTCGTCCTCAACTGGGCGCCGTCCTGCGGCAGCTGTCACCACTGCGGCATCGGCGAGGTGTGGCTGTGCGCCGACGCGCTCACCGGCGTCGGCCGGGTCCACGCCGTCACCGAGGACGGCACCGAGCTGCACCCCGGCCTGAACGTCGGCGCGTTCGCCGAGGAGACCGTCGTCGCCGCCGGGTGCGTCCTGCCCGTCCCCGACGGCGTGCCCCTCACCGACGCCGCCCTCCTCGGCTGCGCCGTCCTCACCGGGTACGGCGCCGTCCACCACTCCGCCCGCGTCCGCGAGGGCGAGTCGGTCGTCGTGTTCGGAGCCGGCGGCGTCGGCCTGGCCGCCCTTCAGTCGGCCCGTATCGCGGGCGCCGGGCCGGTCGTCGCGGTCGACGTGTCGCCGGAGAAGGAGGACCTCGCGCGCGCCGCCGGGGCCACCGACTTCGTCGTCGCGTCCGCCACCACGGCCAAGGACGTACGGCGCCTCACCGGAGGGCGCGGTGCCGACGTCGCCGTCGAGTGCGTCGGCCGCGCCGCCACCATCCGTACGGCCTGGGAGTCCACCCGGCGCGGCGGCCGCACCACGGTCGTCGGCATCGGCGGCAAGGACGAGCAGGTGTCGTTCAACGCCCTGGAGATCTTCCACTGGGGCCGCACCCTGTCCGGCTGCGTGTACGGCAACTCCGACCCGGCCCGCGACCTGCCGGTCCTCGCCGAGCACGTCCGGGCCGGCCGCCTCGACCTGGGCGCCCTGGTCACCGACCGGATCGGGCTCGACGGGATCCCGGCGGCGTTCGCCGACATGCTGGCGGGCAGGGGCGGGCGGGCGCTGGTGGTGTTCTAGCCCCGCGGCTCGGCCTCCCGCACCGCGGCGGGTGCTTCCGGCACCCGTCGCGGTCCGCCCCGACCACCCGGTGACCGGTCGCCGCGGGACCGGACGCCCCCCGACCGCGAGACCGCCACGCCCGCCAGGCACAGCGCACCCCCGGCGAGCGTCAGCGCACCCGGCACCTCGTCGAGCGCCAGCCACGACATCAGCACCACCAGCGCGGGCACGGCGTACGTCGTCGCCCCCATCCGCCCGGCCGGCGTACGGGCCAGCGCGTACGCCCACGTCGTGAACGCCAGCGCTGTCGGGAACACCCCCAGGTACACCATGTTCAGCGTCGCCGGCAGCGGCGCCCGCGCCGCCTCCTCCACCAGCGTGCCCAGGAACGGCAGACACGCCACCGTGCCCGTGAGGCACCCGAAGGCCGTCACCTGCAGGGCGCTCGCGTGCCGCAGCGCCGGCTTCTGCGCGACGACCCCGCCCGCGTACGCGGCCGCCGCCAGCAGGCACAGCACGACCCCGAGGACGGAGGCGCGCCCCTCGCCCGACATGGAGAGACCCACCGCGACCGCGCCCGCGAACGACACGGCCATACCGGCCAGCAGCCGCGGCGGCGTGGACTCGCCCAGGAACCGGGCGCTCAGCAGCACGATCAGCACCGGCCCGATGTTCACGATCATCGCGGCCGTCCCGGCGTCGACCTCCCGCTCACCCCAGTTGAGCACCACCATGTACGCCCCGAACCACAGCAGCCCCGACACGGCGATCCCCGGCCAGGCGGCACGCGGCGGCAGCCCCTCCCGCCGGACGAGCAGCAGACAGCCGAGCGTGAGCGCACCGGCGAGCAGCCGGCCCAGCGCCAGGGCACCCGGCGAGTACGCGGCGCCCGCGCTGCGGATGGAGACGAAGGCCGAGGCCCACAGGACGACCGTGACCACGACGGCCGCGAACGCGAGTCCTCGCGAACGTGCCGGGGAAGAGGAGGAGTTCATGGGCCCGACCCTAGAACCGGAACGTTTCGCCGCTCACCGCAATATCGGCGCCGCCGGCCGCCCCCTCAGCCCAGCGCCTCCGCGTCGATGCCCAGCAACTCGCCCAGCGCCCGCTCACCGGCGGGCGTCACCCGCACCGCCCGCTCGGTGCCGATCCGTACGCACCACCCGGCGTCGAAGGCATGGCGGCACAGCTCCGCGCCCGCCAGCCCCGCCAGATGCGGCCTGCGCTCGGTCCAGTCGAGGCACCCCCGGGCCACCGGCCGCCGTCCACCGGGCGCGAGCGGCACCCCGAGATCGCGGAACCAGCCGAGCCCGCTCCCCGTGAGCGCGAACCCGGCGTCCTGGCGCAGCAGTCCGCGCGCCGTCATGGCGTCGGTGACCACGATGCCGAGCCGCCCCGCGAGATGGTCGTAGCAGGTGCGGCCCCGCGCCATGGCGCTGCGGGCGCTCGCGTCCGCCAGTGAGCGCGGCGGTCCCGGGTCCCGGCCCGTGAACGCCGCCAGGTCCTCCACGAGCTGCGCCACGCGCGCGTCGGCCAGCCGCACGTACCGGTGCCGGCCCTGCCGCTCCTCGGCGAGCAGCCCGCCCTCGACGAGGCGCCCCAGGTGCTCGCTGGCCGTGGACGGCGCCACGCGCGCGTGGCGGGCCAGTTCCCCCGCCGTCCAGGCGCGCCCGTCCAGCAGGGCGAGGCAGAAGGCGGCGCGTGTCCGGTCCGCGAGCAGCGCGGCGAACGCCGCGAGTTCCGAGGCGGTCATACGTCCAGGATCACCCGCCTACGCTTCGGCACCCGCCGAACCGTCCGCGCGTGCCTCCGAGCCGTCCCCGCGTACCGCCGACCCTTCCCCCCGCGCCTCCGTTCGCCCGCCCCGCACCGTCGCGTACTGCAGCACGAGCCCGTCCAGCAGGGCCCGCAGGCCCGTCTCGAACGCACCCTCGTCGACCTGCTCCCGCCGCTCGGCGAGCAGATGCGCCTGGCCCAGGTGCGGATAGTCCGCCGGGTCGTACGCCGCCTCGTCGTCGACGAAGCCGCGCGCGAAGGAGGACAGCGCCGAGCCGGTGACGAAGTACCGCATGAGCGCGCCGATGTACGTGGCCTGGGCCGGCGGCCACCCGGCGCGCACCATCGCGCCGAACACCGCGTCCGCCACCCGCAGCCCCGCGGGCCGCCGCCCCGGGCCCCGGGCGAGCACCGGCACGATGTGGGGGTGCTCCCTGAGCGCGGCCCGGTAGGACACGGCCCAGTCGTGCAGTGCCGTGCGCCAGTCGCGGGCGTCGCCCTCCTCGAACATCGACAGGTCGACCCGGGCGCTCACCGCGTCCGCGACCGCCTCCAGGATCTCGTCCTTCGTGCGGAAGTGGTTGTAGAGGGACGGTCCGCTGACGCCCAGTTCGGCGGCCAGGCGGCGGGTCGACACCGCGTCCAGCCCCTCCCGGTCCACCAGGGCGCCGGCCGTGGCGACGATGCGGTCCCGGCTGAGCAGGGGCTTGCGCGGTCTGGCCATGCGGCACATAGTAGGGCCTGCCCAGAAAAAACTAGCACCGCTAATTAACTGGAGGTGTCCGGGCGTATGAACCTGGAGCTGAGCGAGGAGCAGGAGGCGGCCCGCCGGCTGGCCGAGGACTTCGTCCGCCGCGAGGTCGTCCCGTACGCCGCCGCCTGGGACCGCGCCGAGAGCGTCGACCGGGGCATCGTGAAGAAGCTGGGCGCGCTCGGGTTCCTGGGCCTCACCGTGCCCGAGCAGTACGGCGGCTCGGGCGGCGACCACCTCGCGTACTGCCTGGTCACCGAGGAGCTGGGGCGCGGCGACTCCTCCGTGCGCGGCATCGTCTCCGTCTCGCTCGGGCTCGTCGCCAAGACCGTCGCCGCCTGGGGCGACGAGGAGCAGAAGCGGCGCTGGCTGCCCGGCCTCACCTCCGGCGACCTGCTCGGCTGCTTCGGTCTCACCGAACCCGGCACCGGCTCCGACGCCGCGAACCTCGCCACCCGGGCCGTACGGCAGTCCGGCGGGGACTGGCTGATCAACGGCTCCAAGATGTTCATCACCAACGGCACCTGGGCCGACGTCGTGCTTCTCTTCGCCCGCACCGACGACACCCCCGGCCACCGCGGCATCTCCGCCTTCCTGGTCCCCGCCGACACGCCCGGCCTCACCCGCCGCCCCGTCCACGGCAAGCTCGGCCTGCGCGGCCAGGCCACCGCCGAACTGGTCCTCCAGGACGTCCGCGTGCCGCCCTCCGCGCTCCTGGGCGCGGAGGGCAAGGGCTTCTCCATCGCCATGTCCGCCCTCGCCAAGGGCCGGATGTCCGTCGCCGCCGGCTGCGTCGGCATCGCCCGCGCCGCACTCGACGCGGCCGTCGGATACGCGGGGGAGCGCGAGCAGTTCGGCAAGCCGATCGCCTCGTACCAGCTCGTCCAGGAGCTGATCAGCGACATCGCCGTCGACGTGGACGCCGCGCGGCTGCTCACCTGGCGGGTCGCCGACCTCGTCGACCGCGGCGAGGAGTTCGCCACCGCCGCGTCCAAGGCCAAGCTCTTCGCCTCGGAGGCCGCCGTGCGCTGCGCGAACAACGCCCTCCAGGTCTTCGGCGGCTACGGCTACATCGACGAGTACCCGGTCGGCAAACTCCTGCGCGACGCGCGCGTGATGACCCTGTACGAGGGCACCAGCCAGATACAGAAGCTCATCATCGGCCGCGCGCTCACGGGAGTCTCCGCCTTCTGACCGGCCCGCCCGCTCCGGTCGCCCGCCCGTCTGAGTACGGCGCCTGAGTACGACGGCGGATGTGGCGCCCGCCACACGGGCGGATGCTCGACGCCATGAGTGACACACCGGTCAAGCAGCAGAACACGGCGGCCTACTACGGGCAGGCCGTCGCCTCCTTCGCCGTCGCGCTCGGCGCCGTGGCCCTCGGCATCGCCAACCTGGAGGCCGACGTCTGGGTGCGGGCGTTCCTGGGCATCGCGGTGCTCTACCTCACCACCTCCGCCTTCACCCTCGCCAAGGTCGTCCGGGACCGTCAGGAGGCCGGTCACCTGATCAGCCGGGTCGACCAGGCGCGCCTGGAGAAGCTGCTCGCCGAGCACGACCCGTTCCAGAAGCTCTAAGCGCTTGCTCACCGTCGCGGTATGGTGGTCGTCCTGGTGTCGGGAAGGGGCGAGTGATGAGTGCGGCGGAGGAGACGGCCGGCGGCGAGGACATGCCGTGGGGCGAGGTCACCCCGGAAGCGGCGCGGCGACTGCTGGTCGCCGCGGTCGACGCCTTCGCCGAGCGCGGCTACCACGCCACCACCACCCGTGACATCGCGAGCCGGGCCGGCATGAGCCCCGCGGCGCTCTACATCCACTACAAGACCAAGGAAGAGCTGCTCCACCGGATCAGCCGGATCGGCCACGACAAGGCCCTGGAGATCCTGGAGGCGGCGGCCGGCGGACCCGGAAGCGCCGCCGAGCGGCTGGCGGACGCCGTGCGCTCGTTCGTCCGCTGGCACGCCGAGCGGCACACCACCGCGCGCGTGGTCCAGTACGAACTGGACGCGCTCGGTCCCGAGCACCGCACCGAGATCGTCGAGCTGCGCCGCAAGAGCGACGCCGCGGTGCGCAGGATCATCAGCGAGGGCGTCCGGGCGGGCGAGTTCGACGTCCCGGACGTGCCCGGCACCACGCTCGCCGTGCTCTCGCTCTGCATCGACGTGGCCCGCTGGTTCAACGCCCAGGGCCGCCGCACGCCCGACGAGGTCGGCGAGCTGTACGCCGACCTCGTCCTGCGCATGGTGGGCGCGCAGAAGTAGCCGCACGCGGCCGCGCCTTCCGGAAGCCCGCGGCCGCCGTTCGGTGGCGTCAGAAGTAGTAGCGGGAGACCGACTCCGCGACGCACACCGGCTTGTCGCCGCCCTCGCGCTCCACCGTGACGGTGGCCGTGACCTGCACCCCGCCGCCGCCCACCTCCGCCACCTCCGTCAGCACGGCCGTCGCCCGCAGCCGCGAGCCGACGGGCACGGGGGCCGGGAACCGCACCTTGTTCGTGCCGTAGTTGAGCCCCATCCGCACGCCCTCGACCCGCAGCACCTGCGGGACGAACACGGGCAGCAGCGACAGCGTGAGATAGCCGTGCGCGATCGTCGCGCCGAACGGCCCGGCCGCCGCCCGCTCCGGGTCGACGTGGATCCACTGGTGGTCGCCCGTGGCTTCGGCGAACAGGTCGATCCGCTTCTGGTCCACCTCCAGCCAGTCGCTGTATCCCAGTTGCCCGCCCACGGCGGCCCGCAGCTCGTCCGCGGAGGTGAAGGTCCTCGGCTCTGCCATCCCAGCTCCCAGCTCCTGTCCAAGCGCTTGCTTAGCACCTCGTAGCATGCTGGGGCGCGAAGGCCCTGTCAACGGACCAGTAGGGTTCGAGGGGTGCCGCAGATTCCAGAGAAGATCCACGAGCTCACCGTCGGCCAGCTCTCCGCGCGCAGCGGGGCGGCCGTGTCCGCCCTGCACTTCTACGAGTCGAAGGGCCTGATCAGCAGCCGCCGCACCAGCGGCAACCAGCGCCGCTACAGCAGGGACGCGCTGCGCCGCGTCGCCTTCGTGCGCGCCGCGCAGCGCGTCGGCATCCCGCTGGCGACGATCCGCGAGGCCCTGGCCGAGCTGCCGGAGGAGCGCACGCCCACCCGGGAGGACTGGGCGCGGCTCTCCCAGGCCTGGCGGGCCGAACTGGACGCCCGCATACAGCAGCTGGGCCGGCTCCGCGACCACCTCACCGACTGCATCGGCTGCGGCTGCCTGTCGCTCGACACGTGCGTCCTGTCCAACCCCGACGACCGCTTCGGCGAGCGCCTCTCCGGCTCCCGCCTCCTGCCGGAGACCTGCCGCCAGGAACCGAAGCGCCGGACGGGCTGAAGTCAGCCCCTCCGGCGTTCGAGGAGCGGGGGTTCGGGGGCGGAGCCCCCGATTCGGGAAGGGCGGGGTGGGGAAGATCCGCCGGACACGACCCGGCCGTTACTCGTACTCCGTGCCGCCCTTGCGGGTCAGGTACGCCGGGCTGACCGCCTTCGCGATGGCGCGTCCGCCCACCACCGGGCTGTACCGCTCGGTGGCCGGGCGGATCACGACGCCCTCGCGGAGATGGACGCCGCGTCCCGTCAGGGTCTCCTCGCCCGTCGCCAGCTCCAGCACCGTGGCGACGTCGTACGGCCCGGCGTACAGGCGCGGGACGAGCGGCAGTTCGCCCTCCAGCAGCGTGTGCAGGTCCGCGGCGTCCAGGCGGCGCACCTGTCCCTCGATCTCCACGGACACGTCGAAGACCGCGTACCCGGGCCGCTCGCCCTGCGCGCGGCCATCGGCGCCGTACGCCAGGTCCTGCACGCCCGCCCCGTACACCTCGCCGAACACGCCGACGCGGGTCGCGCCCAGCCGTTTCGCGAGGCGCGCGGCGACCGCGGGCACGTCGTGGCCGCGCACGGTCCGCCAGTACAGGTTGCGCGCGTCCTCCTTGAGCGCGAGGCCCTTGGCGCCGAAGCCCTTCGAGGAGACCCGCACCCGCCCGTCCCCGGCGTGATACGTCATCAGGCAGGCCGTCCCGTGCACCTTCTCGGTCAGCACCACGGGCTCGCCCGGCGCGAAGAGGTCCGGGTACCGCTGGATGTTCTCGATGTCGCCCCACGGCAGAAGATCGGGCGCGGACTCCACGTCGCCGCTCATCGACACCGGGACAGGCGGCGCCCACTTGGTGATGCCCAGCCGCTCCGCGAAGTCGGTGCGCTCGGCCGCCGCCCGTACCAGGTCGACGTCCGCCAGCGCCCGCGGCCGGCACACCAGCCCCTGCGACAGCTCACCGCGCAGCCGCACCGCCTTGACCCGGTCGGCCCGGCTGCCCGCCAGCCGCCCCGTCAGCCCCAGTTCCTCGATCAGCCCGGCGGGCAGCACCGCCTGCTCCGGGATGTACACGGCCGCCTCACCGGTGCGGAAGGCGCCCTTGGCGACGACCGCCCGGTACAGGCCCACTTGGGCCAGTTCGAGGGAGTCGGCGTTCGGGTGCTCGTGGACGGTCAGCACTTCCGCGGTGACGCGCAGCGTGGACATGGTGGGGCTCCTACGGGAGTCGTACGAGTGGTCATCGCCCACCACTGTCGCCCCGCCGATTTCCGCTGGCCCACAGGATTTTCCGGCTGCTAGCGTCACGCCGGGGCGGGGGTGTGCCGACACCGTCACCCACCCCCGCGCGCCCCGCGCCCCCGTTCGGGACGGCTCTCACCCGACCGCGGCCAGCTCCCGGTCCACACCCGGCGCCGACCGGTCCGCACCGGCCGCCCCCGCCGCGCGCTGACCGCGCGGCCGCCGCGCCGCCGACAGCGCCTCGGCCGTCAGCGCGGGCGCGGGCACCACGACGCCGCACCCCCCGCACACCGGCCCGCACCACGGCTCGCGCACCGCCTCCGGCCGCCACTCGAACCACCGCCCGTAGCACACCGGGCACCGCGCCCCCGGCCGCGCCTCCAGCGCGGCGATCAGCCGCCGCAGCGCCTCCGCCAGCGGCACGTCCGGGTGCACCGACGGATCGGCGCACCGCGCCACCCCGTTGCCGCCCCACGTGCGCCGGTGCCAGTCGTCCACCGCACCCGGCCGGCGCAGCCCCAGGTGCTTCTCCCTCCTGCGGCGTTCGGCGAACCGCCGCTCGTAGGCGAGCCACACCGCCCGCGCCTCCTCCAGCTCGTCCAACGCGGCCACCAGCCGCGCCGGATCGGGGTCCCGGTCCTGGGGCCCGAACCCGTGCCTCCGGCACAGGTGGTCCCAGGTCGCCCGGTGCCCGTAAGGGGCGAACCGCTCCAGGCACTTGCGCAGCGAATACCGCCGCAGCGCCGGATCGCACCCCGGATCACGTACCTGTCTGGCGAGACTCCGGAAACCGGCCATCGCGCTGCCACCTCCGTCGCTTGGTACTTCGGCGTCGCTGAATGGACGTACGGGTGCCCGCATCGGCTCCATCGAAAAACGGATGGATCCCATTACCGGGACGCCCCATCACCGGTGCGGGAGCGCCGCCCGGGACGGCCGGTGTGGCGCTTTTGAAAAAGTGAAGGACGCTCACCTTACCGAGCGGGCGTACCGCCAGTAACCTCCGGCGCATCGGCCTCTGACGAGGAGCCCCCATGCGACGACACTTCGGCCGGCGCACCACCGCCCGCCTCGGATCCGCCACCGCCACCGCCGTACTCGCCCTGGTCGCGGGCCTCCTGCTGCCCCCGCCGCAGCAGGCGGCGGCCGAGGAACCCGTCCCCGACCACTGCCGGGGCGGCCGGTGCGCCGACATCCTGCCGCCCGGCCAGAACGGCAACGCCACGCTCGCCGAGATCCTCGCCCACCGGGTCCTCGGCACGCGCCCCGCGCACAGCTCCGACCAACTCGGCCGCTACGAAGCGCTCGTACACGGCGCCGACGGCCTCACGGACACGAAGCTCGCCGACTTCTTCAACGACGCGTCCTTCGGCGTCCCCGCCGACCAGGTCGAGTCCGTGACCCGGCCCCGCGAGGACGTCACCATCACCCGCGACAAGAAGACGGGCGTCCCGCACATCAAGGGCACCACCCGGTACGGCACCGAATTCGGCGCCGGATACGCCGCGGCCCAGGACCGGCTGTGGATGATGGACCTCTTCCGGCACATCGGGCGCGGCGAACTGACCCCCTTCGCGGGCGGCGCCCTCGCCAACCAGGGCCTGGAGCAGCAGTTCTGGCCGCAGGCCCCGTACACCGAGGCCGACTACGAGGCCCAGATCGCCTACATCCGCGCCACCCACGGCGCCCGCGGCGAACAGGCCATGGCCGACGCCCAGGCCTATGTCGACGGCATCAACACCTACATCACCAAGGCCAAGGACGGCCGTTACTTCCCCGGGGAGTACGTCCTCACCGGCCACGTCGACGCGATCACCAACGCGGGCGGGATCCGCCCGTTCAAGCTCACCGACCTCATCGCCATCGCCTCGGTCGTCGGCGGCCAGTTCGGCGGCGGGGGCGGCGGCGAGGTCCAGGCCGCGCTCTCCCTGCTCGCCGCCCAGCGCCGGTACGGCGTCGTCGAGGGCACCCGCGTATGGGAGTCGTTCCGCCAGCGCGACGACGCCGAGGCCGTCCTCACCGTCCACGACGGCACCGCCTTCCCGTACGCCGAGAAGCCCGCGAACCCGCGCGGCACCGCCCTCCCCGATCCGGGCTCCGTCCGCCCCGAGCAGCTCGTGTACGACCGCACGGGATCGGCCGGCACCGGAGCCAAGTCGCCCCTCCGCGTGCCCCCCTTCCTGAAGCCGGCCCAGGGCATGTACGACGACGGTGTCCTCGACCCCGGCAGCCTGGACCCGAAGAAGGGCATGTCCAACGCCCTGCTGGTGTCCGGCGCCCACACCGCGAGCGGGCACCCCATCGCCGTGTTCGGCCCGCAGACCGGCTACTTCGCCCCGCAGCTGCTGATGATGCAGGAACTCCAGGGCCCCGGCATCTCCGCCCGCGGCGTCTCCTTCGCCGGCGTCGGCATGTACGTCCAGATGGGCCGCGGCCAGGACTACGCCTGGTCCGCCACCTCCGCCGCCCAGGACATCACCGACACGTACGCGGTCGAGCTGTGCCGGGACGACACCCACTACCTCCACCGCGGCGCGTGCGTCCCGATGGAGAAGCTGGAGAAGCGCAACGCCTGGAAGCCGTCCGTCGCCGACTCCACCGCCGAGGGCTCCTACCGGCTCCAGGTGTGGCGCACCAAGTACGGCATCGTCACGCACCGCGCCACGATCGGCGGCAAGCCCGTCGCCTACACCTCGCTCCGCTCCACCTACCGCCACGAGGCCGACTCCATCATCGGCTTCCAGCTGCTCAACGACCCGTCGTACGTCAAGGACGCCCAGAGCTTCCAGCAGGCCGTCCACCACATCGGCTACGCCTTCAACTGGTTCTACGCGGACTCCCGCGAGGCGGCCTTCTACAACAGCGGCAGCAACCCGGTCAGGGCGCCCGGCGTCGACCCGGCGCTCCCCGTGACGGCCACGGAGCCGTACGAATGGCAGGACTTCGACCCCGCCACCAACACGGCGGCCTACACCCCGTTCACCGCCCACCCGCGCTCCACGGGCCAGGACTACTACATCTCCTGGAACAACCGGCAGGCCAGGCGGTACAACACGGCCGCCTTCGGCTTCGGCTCCGTCCACCGCGGCGACCTGCTGGACCACCGCGTCGAGCGCCTCGTCCGGGCGGGCGGCGTGACCCGCGCGTCGCTCACGCGGGCCATGGCGGAGGCGGGCGTCACGGACCTGCGCGGCGAGCAGGTCCTCCCCGAACTGCTGGCGGTCCTCCGCACGGAACCGCTCACCGACCCGCGACTGACCACGGCGGTCCAGCAGCTGGAGGCCTGGTCCTCGGCCGGCTCCCCGCGCAAGGAGACGAGCCCCGGCTCCCACCGCTACTCCCACCCGGACGCCGTCCGGCTCATGGACGCCTGGTGGCCGCTGCTCGTCGAGGCCGAGTTCCGCCCGGGCCTCGGTGCCGAGCTGTACGACGCCCTGCGGGCGAGCCTCCCCGTCGACGAGTCCCCGGCCGCCCACCACGGCCCCACCGGCGCCCACGGCGGCTCCGCCTTCCAGTACGGCTGGTGGGGCTTCACCGACAAGGACCTCCGCCAGGTCCTGGCCCGCCCGGTGACCGACCCGCTGGCCCGCACGTACTGCGGCGACGGCGACCCCAAGGCGTGCAGGGCGGCGCTGCTGGCGACCCTCGCGCAGGCGGCGGCGAAGCCGGCGACGGAGGTGTACCCGGCCGACGGCACCTGCGCGGCGGGCGACCAGTGGTGCGCGGACGCCCTGGTGCACCGCCCGCTGGGCGGCATCACGCACCCGACGAGCCACTGGCAGAACCGCCCGACGTACCAACAGGTCGTCGAGTTCCCGACCCACCGCTGACCCGCGGAACCCGGGCCGATGCCGCCGTTGCCCGCGACGGGCGACGGCGGCGCGGCGGTGCGTCACTTGTACAGCAGGTGCTCCGCCCGCAGTGCGCGGAACGCGGTCAGGCCGCGCTGCCACGCGGCGGTGATCTCGTCCACGCCCGCTCCCGCGTCGATCATCGTCCGCACCGTCGACGACCCCGTCAGCTTGTCGATCCAGCGGTCCGGACGCCACGCGAAGCCGGGCCACGCGCGCCGCGCGGTCACCAGCAGCGCGACCCCGGTGCGTACCGGATCGAACGCCTCGCGGTCGTGGACGTGCAGCTGCACCCCGCCCACCGTCCTGCCCTGGAACTTGGAGAACGTGGGCGTGAAGTACGCCTCCCGGAACCGCACACCCGGCAGCTCCAGCGCATTGGCCGCCTCGGCCCACCGCCGGTCGACGCCTTCCGCGCCCAGCAGCTCGAAGGGCCGGGTCGTGCCGCGCCCCTCGGACAGGTTCGTGCCCTCGAACAGGCAGGTCCCGGCGTACACGAGCGCCGTCTCGGGCGTGGGCATGTTGGGGCTCGGCGGCACCCACGGCAGCCCCGTCGCGTCGAAGAAGTCCCGGCGCCGCCACCCGGACATCCGCACGGTGGCCAGCTCCACCGGCTTCGCCAGGAACTCGGCGTTGAACAGCCGCGCCAGCTCCGCCACGGTCATGCCGTGGGCCTGCGCGATGGGCTCGCGCCCCACGAACGTGGCGTACGCCTTGTCCAGCACCGGCCCGAGTGCCGCCCGCCCCGTGACCGGGTTGGGCCGGTCCAGTACGACGAAACGTTTACCCGCCGACACGGCGGCCACCATGCAGTCGTACAGGGTCCAGATGTACGTGTAGAAGCGCGCGCCCACGTCCTGGATGTCGAACACGACGGTGTCGACGCCCGACGCGGTGAAGATGTCCGCCAGCGCCTGCCCGCTCTTCTGGTACGTGTCGTAGACGGGCAGCCCCGTCGCCGGGTCGTCGTAGCGGCCCTCCGAGCCGCCGGCCTGCGCCGTGCCGCGGAAGCCGTGCTCGGGCCCGAACACGGCCACGAGGTCCACCCGGTCGTCGGCGTGCATGACGTCGACGATGTGCCGCACGTCGGCCGTGACGCCGGTGGGGTTGCTGACCATCCCGACCCGCTGCCCGGCGAGCGCCGCGTACCCGTCGGCGGCCAGCCGGTCGAAGCCGGTACGCACCCGCCGCCCGCCGCCGCCGGCCGCCTCGCCGCTGCCCGCCGTCGCGGGGGCCGCCACGAGCCCGGCCGCCCCCGCCGCACCGATCGCCCCGCCGGCCGCCAACAGACTCCGTCTGGACACGCTCATGGACCAACCTCCGTGATCGTTCTCCGTGATCGTTCCGACACTCTCCGACGTGACCCAGCAGGCTAACCCGCACCCTCTTCCAGCGGAACATACCGACCGGTTAGTCTGCCGGTCGGCCAGGCACACGGATCATCGACGAGAGGGGTCCTCCATGAGCACGCTCCAGGGCGCAGGCGTGGTCGTCACCGGCGCGGGCGGCGGCATCGGCGCGGCACTCGCCCGCAGGTTCGCCGCCGAGGGCGCCAGGGTCGTCGTCAACGACCTCGACCCGGCCCGCACCAAGGCGGTCGCCGACGAGATCGGCGCCACCGCGGTCCCGGGCGACGCCTCGGCGATCGTGGAGGAGGCGCGCGAGGCGCTGGGCGGCACCGTCGACGTCTACTGCGCCAACGCGGGACTCGCCTCGCCGGGCGACGCCTTCGCGGACGAGGAGGTCTGGGCCGCGGCCTGGGACGTCAACGTGATGGCGCACGTCAGGGCGGCCCGTGCCCTGCTCCCGGACTGGCTGGAGCGCGGACGGGGCCGGTTCGTCTCCACGGTCTCCGCCGCGGGCCTGCTCACCATGGTGGGCGCGGCTCCCTACAGCGTCTCCAAGCACGGTGCGTACGCCTTCGCCGAGTGGCTCTCGCTCACCTACCGGCACCGCGGCCTCAAGGTCCACGCCATCTGCCCGCAGGGCGTCCGTACGGACATGCTCACCGCGGCCGGCACGGCCGGCGAGCTGGTGCTGGCCCCCACGGCGATCGAGCCCGAGGACGTGGCCGACGCCCTGATCGCCGGTATCGAGGAGGACCGCTTCCTGATCCTCCCGCACCCCGAGGTGGCCGGTTTCTACCAGGCCCGCGCGACCGACCCGGAGCGCTGGCTGGGCCGTATGAACGGCATCCAGCGGCACTGGGAGGCCACCGGGAAGTGAACCCCGGGAAGACAAGTGGCAAGATCCTGCCGCGGGTGTCGAGCACCGGAGACTCCGGAATCACCAGGAGCGGCGAACGGCACCCGGCGGACCAGCCGACGAGACGGAAGAGGTGGCGGCGCATGGCCAGGACGACGGACGGGGACGGCACCCCCGTCCCCCAGAGGCTGCTGGCCGCCGCCACCCGGCTCTTCGCCGAGCGGGGCTACGACCGCACCTCCGTCCAGGAGATCGTCGAGGCGGCCGGCGTCACCAAGGGCGCCCTCTACCACTACTTCGGCTCCAAGGAGGACCTCCTCCAGGAGGTCTACTCGCGGGTGCTGCGCATGCAGCAGGAGCGGCTCGACGCCTTCGCGGACGCCGACGCCCCGGTCGAGCGGCGGCTGCGCGACGCCGCCGCCGACGTGGTCGTCACCACCATCGAGAACCTCGACGACGCGTCCATCTTCTTCCGCTCCATGCACCACCTGAGCCCGGAGAAGAACAAGCAGGTACGCGCCGAGCGGCGCCGCTACCACGAGCGCTTCCGCGCCCTGATCGAAGAGGGCCAGCGCAGCGGCGTGTTCTCCTCGGCGACCCCCGCAGACCTGGTCGTCGACTACCACTTCGGCTCCGTCCACCACCTGTCCACCTGGTACCGCCCCGACGGTCCCCTCAGCCCCCAGCAGGTCGCCGACCACCTCGCCGACCTCCTGCTGCGCGCCCTGCGCCCGTAACCCGTCGGGCCGGCCCGCCCCCGATCCTGAGATCCGTCCCCGAAGGCGGAGCAGCGGGGGTAGAAAGGACACACGGTCCGGGGCTGTCGGAGAAGGGGTGGAGGACGTGGCGGCGATCGTGGTCCTGCACGGGGTCGGCAAGCAATATCTGTCGCCGGGGAGCGTGCACGAGTCCGTGTCGCGCGCCGTGCTCACGGGTCTGGAGTCGATCGGGGTCACCGGGCTGTCCCCGGAGGACATCGCCGCGCCCCACTACGGCCACTGGTTCCTCCCGAGGGACGCCACCCCCGTCAAGAGCGGCCCCGCGACGCCGCTCCGGGACGACGACCTCGACCCCTGGGAGGCCGAGGTCCTCCGCGAGTTATGGGCGGAGGCGGCCCGGCTGGATCCCCACAGGGTCCGGCCCCCGGGCGACGGGGAGGTGACGAAGGCCCCCGTTCCCCGCCTCGTGCAGCTCGTCACGTACGCCCTCAACCGGGCCCCCTTCATGGCGCGCGGCGGGATGGTCTTCCTGCGGGGCGACCTCCGGCAGGCGCGGTCCTACCTGCGCGAGCGGGCGGTCCACCGGTGCGTCCAGCAGGAGCTGGCAGCGGTGATCGACGACGACACACGCGTCCTCGTGGGGCACTCGCTGGGCTCCGTCATCGCGTACGAGGCCCTCGCCGCGCACCCGGAATGGCCCGTGCGCACGCTGGTCACCCTCGGGTCGCCGCTCGGCATGCCCACGTTCTTCCGGCAGTTGGTGCCCAGGCCGGAGGGCCGCCGCGGCGCCTGGCCCGGCTCGGTCGTCCACTGGGCCAACCTCTGCGACCGGCACGACTTCGTCGCCCTCCACAAGAACCTGGACACCCTCTTCGGGGACGGCACGCGCAAGGTCGACGACGACATCATCGACAACGGCTGGAAGGTGCACGCCCTCGAACGGCACCTGGAGGACCGCAGCACGGCGAAGGCCATCGCCGCCGGACTGGGGACATGACCCCTCCCGCCGGGTCCGAGCCGGAGGACGGACCGCGCCGCCGCCTCATCGTCGCGGGCACCCGCTTCTACCACCACTACCCCGAGCTGGCCGGCGTACCGCGCGAACTCGACAAGGTCACCGCCGTCTTCGAACGCCTGGGCTTCGTACGGGAGGCGCGGCTGGACGACCCCACCTCCCGCGAGCTGGAAACCTGGCTCACCGACTGGGCCTACGGCGACGACCACGGCGACGACGTCGTCGTCTTCTACTACACGGGCCACGGCCACGACGCGAGCAGGGACGGCGAGGGCGACGACCGGCACTACCTGCTGTGCCGGGACACCAACCTGCTCGAACCACTGCGCGCCGCACGGCCGACCGCAGAGATCACCCGGGCACTGCTCCACTCGCGCGCCCGGAGCGTGATGCTGATCATCGACGCCTGCTACGCGGGACAGGGTGGCTTCGACGCCCGCACGGTGGCCCGCTCGATGGCCCGCAGCTTCGGCGGCGCCGACCCCAGGAACGGTACGGACATCGTCGACCTCGTGGTGATCGCCGTCGCCGGCGCCGCCGAGGAGGCCCGGCCGATGGCGTTCGCCGACGCGCTGGAGGCGGCGCTGGACCAGTACTCCGTGTCCCGGTGCCAGGAACACCTGACCGTCGAGCAGGTCGTGGACAAGGTGAACGAGGTCTTCCAGGACAAGGGCATCCCCCAGCGTGCCTGGTGCTCGCTGGAGTCCGGCGGGTCCCGCTACTTCTTCAAGAACTCCGGCTACCGGCCGGAGGCGCTGGCCGGAGACCTGGACCTGGCGGAGCAGGAGGCCTGGCTGAGCCCCGAAGGCCAGCGCCGGAAGGCCGATCTGGAGGCCCACTTCGCGCCGCGCGCACACGGTTTCGTCGACGCATCCGACCGCGGCCGGGGCTCCTACTTCGTCGGCCGTACGGAGGAGATCGCCGAACTCACCGCCTGGCTGCGCCGGACCGACGACAAGGACGCCGACCCCCGTCGCGCGGAGGGCCGGAGCCGGGGCATCGTGGTGACCGGCGGCCCGGGCGTCGGCAAATCGGCCCTCCTCGGCCGGCTGGTCCTCCACAGCCGGCGTACCCCGGCACTGTCCGGACAGCCCGTCATCCATACGTGGATCCACGCGCGTCACCGCTTCCTCCCCGACATCGTCCGGGGCATCGCCGACGCGGCAGGTGTGACCGTCGAGACGCCGCAAGCCCTTCTCGCGGCCATCGCCCGCCGCAAGGAACCGCTGCACATCCTGATCGACGCCCTGGACGAGGCCGGACCGGCCGACGGCGGCGACTCCCAGGCCGAACTGATCGCCCGTACGCTCCTCGCACCGCTGACCCGGATCCCGTGCGTCCGCCTCCTCGTCGGCGCGCGCCCGCACGTGCTGCGCCACCTGGAGCCGCACCTCCGCGTGCTGAACCTCGACGGGGCACGGGCGAGGACCCGCGGGGACATCGCCGCCTACGCGCGCCGCCTGCTCGTGGCACCCGACGGACCGGGCAGCACCGGCCCGTACGACGGCGAGACGGCTGCCGCAGTGGCCGACGAGATCGCCGGTCGGGTGAACGGCAGCTTCCTGAACGCGCGCCTCGCCGCCCGTGAACTCGGCCACCGCAAGGAGCCGATCGACATCGGGCAGGACCACTGGCGCGAACTGGTGCCGCAGCCCGGCGAGACGCCCGGCCGGACCTTCCTCAGGACCCTGGACCGTCAGCTCGGCGAACACGCCGCCCGCGGCCGCGCCCTGCTCACCGCCCTCGCCCTGGCCGAGGGAGCCGGCCTGCCGCCCGACCACGTGTGGCGCGCCCTCGCCTCGGCCGTCGACGGTTCCGGGACGACCCCCGGGGAGAGCGCGTTCGGCTGGCAGGACCTCCGCTGGATCCTGGACGTCGCACGCGAGCACATCGTCGAGGAACTGGATCCGTCGTCACGGCAGTCCGTCTACCGCCTCTACCACGAGTCCTACGCCGAGGCCCTGGTGGCCGGTCTCGGCGCGGAGAGCCGGGCCCGCGCCGCCCGAGCCCTGCTGCACCTGGTCCCCCAGCCGCCGGGCCACGCCGGCCGCCGCGACTGGGACGCCGCACCGCCCTACGTGCTGCGCCACCTGGCCACGCACGCCGCCGGCACCGACCTCCTCGACGAACTCGCCGTCGACCCCGCGTACCTCCTGAGCGCCGACCACGGCGCCCTCCAACGGGCCCTGAACGGCGCCGACACGGAACCGGCCCGCGCCGCCGGCCGCGCCCTCGGCCGCTGCGCCGCGACGCTCCGCACCCGTGGCGACCGCGCCGAGTCGGCCGCGTACCTGCGGCTCGCGGCGCTCCAGTCCGACGCGACCCAGCTGGCGGAAGCCGTCCGCCGCGTGTGGCCCTCGTTGCCGTGGGACGCGGAGTGGGCCCGGGTCAGCCCCCTCCCGTACCGGACGATCGGCTCCTTCGAAGGCCGGTTGCCGGTCACGGCCGTCGCGCGGGTGCACGGCCGCCGGGCACTCGTGACGGCCGACGACTCCGGTGCCGCGCGGATCTGGGACGGTGAGGACGGCGAACTCCTCACCGAACTGCCCGTGGGCTTCGGGACCGTCCACAGCGCACACGGCTGCTGGGAGGGGCGCGCTCCCTGGGTCGGGCTGCGCACGCAGGACGGAGACCTCGGCCAGCTGTGGGTGTACGACCTGGAGACCCGGGACCTGGTCGGCTGCGTGTCGCTGCGGGACTGGGCGGACGCGGAACTCGTGTCCGTCGACGGGGAGTGCGTCGCGGTCCTGCTCGACCGCGCGGGGAACGTTCGTGTCGTCCGCGTCGAGGACGAACACGTGCTGGCCTCCGCGACGGGCTGGCTGAGCCGGGGCCCCGCACCATGGCCGCTCTCGCTCTGGCGGCGCTCGGCGGTACGGCTGGCGGCGGGCATGGTGGGCGACCGGCTGGCCGTGGCGGTCGTCGTCGAACGCGAACGGGACCTTCCGCTGCGCGGCCGTGCGCGGTTGACGGCCTGGGAGTTCCGGCCGCGGGACGACTGGAGCGCGCACTTCCAGGGCACCGTCAGGCTGCGCGGCCGACTCGTGGCCGGCCTGTCGGTGTGCCAGGAGACCGTCTGCGTGGCCTGTCCCGCTCCGAAGAGGAGCACCGGCACCCGTGACCACCGTCTCGGGGCTCTGCGACTGGTCGAGTGGACGGGGCTGGGCGAGCACACCGCCGAGGCCGCCGCCGCGGTCTGCTTCGTCCCCGCGCCTCAGGGCGGTGACACACCCCTGTGCCTCTCCGCGGACGAGGGCGCCGTGACCGTGCGCGACAGCGAGGGCGGGCCGGCCGGACGCGGCAGGACGGATGCCCCGGTCTGGTCCCTGCTGCCCCTGTGGGCCGACGACGCGGGCGTGGAGGTCCTGTCCCTCAGCCGGTTCCCCTTCTCCGCCAAGGCCTGGCGGATCGCGTACGCCCAGGACGTCGGGGTGACGGACCGTCCCCCGGACGAGGCGCAGTTCTTCAAGGCGGGCGCAGGTGAGGAAGGCCCCGTGGTCGTCACCCGGATCGGGAGGGCCCTGTACCTGCTCGACGGAGTGACAGGCAGGGTCGTCGACTCCTTCGACGACCCCCGGCGCAGCCATCGCGTCACGGCCGGGAGAGGAGCCCCCGTGCTGCGCCGAGCCGCCGGTCGGGGCGACGCCGTGCACTGGACCGGTGGCACGGAGGAGACCTACCCCGGGCTCCTCCGGAAGTGCTACCCCCTGGCGACGGGACGGTGCGACGACGTTCCGTACGTCGTCGTCGGGACGGGTCTGCTCCCCCGGCTGGAAGCCCGACGGCTGACCGGTGAACGGGTCGGGGCACGATCGATGCTGCTGGAGACCCGGCGCTTCAGAGTGGTCGGAGGCCCCGGATGCCTCCTGGTCTCGTACATCGGGCACGTGGACGGCATCGACGACGGGGACGGGTATCCCATCGTGCCACCGGAGGACCGGCTCGAGGTGAAGTCCGTGGTGGGGAAGGACTACAGATGGTCACTGCGGCTCGACAACACCGACGTGCTGTACGACATAGGTGTCTGGCCGGACGGCCCCGTCGTGGGACTCGTGGGCCGTTCCGGCCGACTGACAGTCCATCACCTGAAGGGCAGCCGGGACAGCGACGAGGAGACCGTCCGCCGTCCCGACACCGCACGTCCCGTCGTCCTGCGCCTCCAGACGCGCCACGGCCTCCCCACGGTCCTCACGATCACGTCGGACTGGGCCCTGACCCTGTTCCGCGCGGACACGGGCGACGTCCTCCACCAGCTCGCCCTCGGCTTCCAGGTGGAGGACGCCGACTGGATCGACGACGACCTGCTGTGCGTCCGGACGACGACCGGGCTCCTGTGCCTGCGGCTGGCCTAGGAAAAGGCCCCTCCGACACCGTCTAGCCCCGCGCGTACGCCCTGATCTCCCGGCGCGCCAGCGAGCGCTGGTGGACCTCGTCCGGGCCGTCCGCCAGGCGCAGGGTGCGGGCCGCGGCCCACAGTTCGGCGAGCGGGAAGTCCTGGCTCACGCCGGCCGCGCCGTGCAGCTGGACCGCCCGGTCGACGATGTCCACCACCGTGCGCGGCGTCGCGATCTTGATGGCCTGGATCTCGGTGTGGGCGCCCTTGTTGCCGACGGTGTCCATGAGCCACGCCGTCTTCAGGACCAGCAGCCGCAGCTGCTCGATCGCCACCCGGGCGTCCGCGATCCACGCCTGCACCTGACCCTGCGCGGCCAGCGGCTTGCCGAACGCCGTACGGGACACGGCCCGGCGGCACATCAGCTCGACGGCCCGCTCGGCCATGCCGATCAGCCGCATGCAGTGGTGGATGCGCCCGGGCCCGAGGCGGGCCTGCGCGATGGCGAAGCCGCCGCCCTCCTCGCCGATCAGGTTCGCCACCGGGACGCGGACGTCGTGGAACACCACCTCCGCGTGACCGCCGTGGTAGTGGTCCTCGTACCCGTACACCCGCATCGGGCGGCGGATCTCCACGCCCGGCGTGTCCCGGGGGACCAGCACCATCGACTGCTGACGGCGGATGTCCGGCCCGTCGGGGTCGGTCTTGCCCATCACGATGAAGACCCGGCAGTCCGGGTGCAGCGCCCCGGAGATGTACCACTTGCGGCCGTTGACGACGTACGTGTCGCCGTCCCGGTCGATCCGGGTCTCGATGTTCGTCGCGTCGGACGAGGCGACCTCCGGCTCGGTCATCGCGAACGCGGAGCGGATCTCCCCGGCGAGCAGCGGCTCCAGCCACTGCTTGCGCTGCTCGTCCGAGCCGAACGCGGCCAGCACCTCCATGTTGCCGGTGTCCGGCGCCGAGCAGTTGAGGGCGGTCGGCGCCAACTGGGGCGAGCGGCCGGTGATCTCCGCGAGCGGCGCGTACTGGAGGTTGGTCAGCCCGGCCCCGTACTCCTCGTCCGGCAGGAACAGGTTCCACAGGCCCTGCCTGCGTGCCTCGGCCTTGAGCTCCTCCACGACCGGCGGTACGTCCCACGGCGAGGCGAGCTCCGCCCGCTGCTCCTCGGCGACCCGTTCGGCCGGGTACACGTGCGCGTCCATGAAGGCGAGCAGCCGGGCGCGCAGCTCCTCGGTGCGCGCGTCGAAAGCGAAGTCCATGGGTCAGCCTTCCTGGAGGGTGGTGAGGCCGTGCTCGATGAAGACGGGGACCAGCTCGCCGATCCGGTCGAAGCCCGCGCCGACGGTCTGCCCGAGGGTGTAGCGGTAGTGGATGCCCTCCAGGATCACGGCGAGCTTGAACCAGGCGAACGCCGTGTACCAGGCGAGCGAGGACACGTCGCGGCCGGAGCGGGCCGCGTACCGCTCGATCAGTTCGGCGGGCGACGGATGCCCGGCGGCCGCCGCGGTCGTGCTCACCGGGGAGTCGGGTACGCACAGCTCGGTGCTGTACATCACGAGCAGGCCGAGGTCGGTGAGCGGGTCGCCCAGCGTGGACATCTCCCAGTCCAGGACGGCGGTGATCCGGTCGTCGGCGCCGATGAGGGCGTTGTCGAGGCGGTAGTCGCCGTGGACGACCGTGGGCGCGGGGGAGTCCGGCAGCCTCCGGCCGAGCGCCGAGTGCAGTGCGTCGATGCCCGGCAGCTCCCGGCCCCTCGAGGCCGCCAGCTGCTTGCCCCACCGCCGCACCTGCCGGTCCAGGAAGCCCTCGGGCCGCCCGAAGTCGTCCAGGCCCACGGCCGCGGGGTCCACCGCGTGCAGGTCCACCAGCGTGTCCACGAGGCCCAGCACCGCGCCCCGGGTGCGCTCCGGGCCCAGCGGGGCCAGCTGCTCGGCCGTCCGGTACGGCGTGCCCGGCACGAACTCCATGACGTAGAACGGCGCGCCCAGCACCGACTCGTCCTCGCACAGCAGGACCGGCCGGGGCACCGGCACGGCCGTCGGGTGCAGGGCGCTGATCACGCGGTACTCGCGCTTCATGTCGTGCGCGGTGGCCAGCACGTGGCCGAGCGGCGGGCGGCGGACCACCCAGCGGCCGGCGCCGTCGGTCACCACGTACGTCAGGTTGGACCGGCCGCCCTCGACCAGCCGGGCGTCGAGCGTGCCGCGCACCAGCCCGGGACGCTCGCGGTCCAGCAGGGCGCGCAGCCTCTCGGGGTCGAGACCGGGTGGTGGCGGGGCTGAGCTCATCGTTCGCACCTCCAGGGGCGTGGGGCCGGGGCCGCATGGTGGAGGCATCATGACCGACCAGTCGGTATGTCGTCCAGGGCGGGTCGCGGAAACCGCCTGCACGACTCTGTCCGTGGACCGCATTCATGAATAGGGTTCACCATCATGACCAGTGAGCTGCTGATCGACCGTGTCCGCCTCACCCCCGTCCTCATCGCCGATCCGCCCCTGCTCAACACCCAGGGCGTCCACCAGCCGTACACCCCGCGCCTCATCGTCGAGATCGCCACCCGAGGCGGTGTCACCGGTGTCGGCGAGACCTACGGGGACAGCGCCTACCTCGGCCTGGCCCGCCCGCTCGCCGAGGCCCTGCCCGGCCACGCGGTCACAGACGTGAACGGCCTCTTCCGCCTCGCGGACCAGCTCGGGGCCGGGCCTGCGACGGTCGGCGAAGGCCGCGACGAAGGCGTCGACGCGGGCGGACTGCGTGGTGTCCGGACCGCCGCCAAGCTCCGCCTCTCCGTCGTCTCCGCCTTCGAGGTCGCCTGCCTCGACGCCCTCGGCAGGACGCTGGGCCTCCCCGTGCACGCCCTGCTCGGCGGCAAGGTCCGCGACACCGTCGACTACAGCGCCTACCTCTTCCACCGCTGGGCCGCGCACCCCGCGGGCGGCGGGAAGGACGACTGGGGCGCCGCCCTCGACCCGGCCGGCATCGTCGCGCAGGCCCGGCGCTTCACCACCGCGTACGGTTTCCGCTCCTTCAAGCTGAAGGGCGGCGTCTTCGAACCCGACCGGGAGATCGCCGCGATCCGCGCGCTCGCCGACGCCTTCCCCGGCCACCCGCTGCGCCTGGACCCCAACGGCGCCTGGTCCGTGGAGACCTCGGTGTACGTGGCGGAACAGCTCGACGGGCTCCTGGAGTACCTGGAGGACCCGGCGAGCGGCACCGACCGCATGGCCGAGGTCGCCGCCCGCACCCGCGTCCCGCTCGCCACCAACATGTGCGTGACGACGTTCCCCGAGATCCCCGACGCCTTCGCCCGGGGCGCGGTCCGGATCGTGCTGTCCGACCACCACTACTGGGGCGGCCTGCACCGGACGCGGGAACTCGCCGCCGTCTGCCGGACGTTCGGGATCGGGCTGTCCATGCACTCCAACACCCATCTGGGCATCAGCCTCGCCGCGATGACGCACGTCGCCGCGACGGTCCCCGATCTCGACCACGCCTGCGACACGCACTACCCGTGGCAGACCGAGGACGTCCTCACCCGCCGCCACGTCTTCCGCGCCGGCCGGCTCGCCGTGTCCGACGCGCCCGGCCTCGGCGTCGCACTCGACCGCGAACGGCTCGCCGTCCTCCACCGCCGCTGGCTGGACGACGACGGATCGATGCGCGAACGCGACGACGCGGCGGCGATGCGGCGGGCGGACCCGCGGTGGGTCACGCCGGCCGTACCGCGCTGGTGAGCGGCGTACGGCCGACGCGTGCGCCCGGTCCCGTACCTCCTCGCACGCCTCAGGCGTGGCAGGCCACCGGCACGCCGCCGTTCATCGCCGCCATGTCCCCGAACACGGCGGCCACGTCGAGCGGCGAGCCCTCCGGCAGCCCGTCCAGCTCCGCGTACGCCCGGTGCACGTTCGCGACCAGCCGCTCGCTCTCCCGCAGCGCCCCGAACTCGCCGAGGTCCGCCTGCCGGGCCACCTCCAGCGGCGGCAGGCCCTTCGCGTGGCCCTCCGCCGCCAGCTCGGCGACGAACCGCAGGTAGCGCTCGGTCGCGTCGTACACCGACGGGTCGGCCAGCGGGCCGTGCCCCGGTACGACGGTCCCGGCGTCCAGCGAACGCAGCAGGTCCAGCGCCCGCAGCGACCCGCTGAGCGAGCCCGTGGCGAGGAACGGCGTACCGCCGTGGAAGATCAGGTCGCCCGTGAAGACGATGCCCTGCTCGGGCAGGTGCACGATGGTGTCGCCCGCCGTGTGCGCCACGCCGGGGTGGATGAGCCGCACCTCGGTGCCGCCCGCGTGGAGCGTCATCCGGTCGCTGTACGTGACGGTCGGCGCCGTGACCCGGATGTCGCCGAAGTCGGTCTGCGGCCAGATCAGGTGCAGCTGCCGGCCCGCGGCCAGCAGCTCGCTGCGGCACGCCTCGTGGCCGACGACCGTGGCCTCGGGCAGGAAGACGGCGTTGCCGTAGGTGTGGTCGCCGTGGTGGTGGGTGTTGACCACCGTGCGCGGGAGCGGTGCGCCGTGCGCCCGCAGTTCCTCGCGCAGGAGCAGCGCCCGCCGCTCGGTGGCGGTCGTGTCGATCAGGACCGTGTCGGTCCCGTCGCTGACGAAGCCCGCGTTGTTGAGGCACCAGCCCCCGTCGGGCTGGACGTAGGCGTGCACACCTGAAGTGAGCTGGACGGTGTACGGATCCGTAGCGGGCACCGGCATTCCCCCGAGTCGCGGCCGAACTGATGAAGCAGAGCGTGCCAGTCCGTCCCGGCCCGGGGGAAGGCGGGGTGGGTCAGTGATCGTCCCAGTGGCCGTCGTGGGCCGCGTGGCGGTGCCCGTCGTGCACGTAGTCGAGGTGGTCGCCGTGGGCGACGGCGGGGTGCCCGCAGCTGTCGCCGTGCTCATGGGCGTGGCCGCTGTGCGCGATGTGCTCGCCCGGCTCGCACTCGTCCCAGTGTCCGGAGTGCTCGCGGTGCAGGTGGCCGTCGTGCGCGTAGTCGACGTGGTCGCCGTGGACCACGGACTGGTGGCCGCAGGCCGGGCCGTGCACGTGGGTGTGTGCCGGGTGTTCCTGGTGGAGGACTGTCATGGGAGACCTCTGTCTGGAGGACCGGTAACACATCCAGACTAGTCCCTTTTGTCCGTTTGATCAGCTTGGCTTGCGTGGGCTTGCGCGGCCCGGGGAGCGCCCCGAGGGTCGGACCATGAAGGCGATCAGCTACCGCCGCTACGGCGGCCCCGAGGTGCTGGAGTTCGGCGAGCGCCCCGACCCCAAGGTGGGGCCCGACAAGGTCCTGGTGAAGGTGCGCGCCGCCGCCGTGAACCCGGTCGACTGGAAGTGCCAGGCCGGCTACATGGACACCGTGCTGGACACCGTCTTCCCGGTCGTGCCCGGCTGGGACGTCTCCGGGGTGGTCGTCCAGCCCGGGGTGTCGGTCCCCGAGTTCACGGTCGGTGACGAGGTGATGGGGTACGTACGCGAGGACGTCCTGTGCCACGGCACCTTCGCCGAGTACGTCGCGGCGCCCGTGCGCACGATCGCCCGCAAGCCCCGCAACCTGACCTTCGAGGAGGCGGCCGCCCTGCCGCTCGCCGGGCTGACCGCCTACCAGGTGCTCACCCGGGCGCTGCGGGTGCGGGAGGGCGAGACGGTGCTGGTGCACGCCGCGGCCGGCGGCGTGGGCGCCATGGCCGTCCAGCTCGCCCGCCACCTGGGAGCCCGCGTGATCGGCGCCGTACGGGAGGACGGCGTGGACCGCGCACGCGAGCTGGGCGCCGAGCCCGTCGCGTACGGGGACGGGTTCACCCGCCACGTCAGGGCGCTGGCCCGGCACGGGGTGGACGCGGCGTTCGACACCATCGGCGGTCCGGCCCTCAAGGACTCGGCGAACCTGCTGGCCCCGGAGGGGCGCCTGGCGTCCGTCGCGGACGGCGAGGTGGTCGGCCTGGGCGGCCAGTACGTCTTCGTCCGCCCCGACGCGGCCGACCTGGCGACGCTCGCCGACCTGGCGGAGAAGGGCGTGCTGACGGTACGGGTCGCGAAGACGTTCCCCCTGGAACAGGCGGCGGACGCCCAGCGCGCCAACATGGAGGGCGGCCTCCAGGGCAAGGTCGTGGTCACCGTGGACTGGACGACCTGAGCCCCCTGCCGGCCGGGCCGCGGTGCCCACGGTCAGAGCACCACACCCACCCCGAACGCCGCCAGCGCCACCGTGCAGGCCGCCGCGGCGGCCGCCGCCCCGAGGCCCAGGGGCCGTGGCCGTGCCGGGCCCAGCTCCCGGATGCGCCGATGGGCCACCCCGAGGAACGCCAGCCACACCAGCAGCGACAGCCCCGCGGCCGGCAGCCCCGCGCCCGACAGCCCCTCGTGCAGGCCCTGCCGCGCGGCCAGCACGGCCGCCACGGTGCACGCCAGCGTCGTCCGCCGCCAGGCCAGCCGCGTCCGCTCCGGCTGGAGCCCCGGGTCCCGTGCCTCGTCGCCCGCCACGGGCGTCACCCGGTCCACCCGAACACCACGGCCAGCACCATCGCGACGGCCACGAGCCCCACCGCCAGTCCGAGCAGTGCGGGGAAGCGGCTCACCGGCAGGTCCTCGCCCCGCCGCATCGCCCGCTCGCAGCGCACCCAGTGGTTCACCGCCCGCAGCGCGCACAGCGCCCCGGCGGCGAGCAGCGCCAGCGCGACCCCGACCCGGACGCCCGCCCGCAGGTCGGGCAGGAACTGGTCCACGGCGAACCCGCCGCCCACCAGCGCCAGACCGGTGCGCAACCAGGCGAGGAACGTACGCTCGTTGGCGAGCGAGAACCGGTAGTCGGGCGTCTCGCCCTCCTCCCGGATGCGCTGGGGCGCGAACCACAGCCGCAGCCCGCGCAGACTCCGCCCGAACTCGCTCACACGAGCACCCTAACCGCGCCCTGCCGGACGTGCGCTCTAGGGTGTCGGCATGCCGCGCACCCTGCTGATCCCCGAGTACGAGGAAGAGTTCACCCTGGTCGCGGGGGAGGAGCTGGTCACCGGACCGGCGTTCTGGTACCTGCACCTGTGTCTGTGGCAGGAGGACCCCGACGACCTCCTGGAGCGGTACGACGCGGACCCGGCCGACATCGACGCGCTGTACGAGCGGCTGACGGACGAGGAGGCGTGGCCGCTGATCCGCGTTCCGTTCGGCGGCGGCCACACCGCGGTGGCGGCGTACCGCAACTTCCCCGAGGACAGCGGCGTCGACTGGTTCGTCCACCACCCGGAGTGGGGCAGGCTCGGGCACCTCGGCCAGATGGACGGGCACGACAGGGGGCCGGGCCTGTCCTGGCGGGAGCTGACGGCGATCGCCGCCGCCGTCCCCGAGGGAGCCGACGGGCTGACCGACCCGGCCGAGCGGCTCCTGGTCCTGCTGCCGATGCTCGGCGACGCGGACACGCCCCCCGAGGCGGCCCGGGTCGTGGCGGCGGCGCTGGCGGAGTGCGGCATACCCGAGGACCACGCCGTGGACCTGGCCGGCCGGATCCTGGACGACGGCTTCTCTTCGCTGCCCCGCTGGGAGGTGCGCGAGGGCAGCCCGGTGCCGGTCTGCGCGGACGACGGCAGCCCCCGCACGATCCCCCTGGCCAAGGGCATCACCCCGGCCCAGGAACGGTCCCTGGCCGAGGCGCTCATGGGCAGCCTCTGACAGAAGTACCTGGAGTCGCAGGGGCACCGCCCCGGCGACCTCACCCCCGCAACCGCTCCCACGCCGCCAGCCCGTCCGGCACCCACGGCCACTCCCGCAGCCGCGCCTCCAGCTCCCGCTCCGGCAGGAACGCGTGCCAGGCGACCTCCTCCGCCTGCGGCGACACCGGCAGGGCGCACCGCACCTCGTACACCCACGACCACCACGACCCGCGCCCGCCCGGCCCGTCCTCGTACAGGAACTTCAGCCGGGGCACCGGGCGCGGCAGCCCCGTGACGCCCAGCTCCTCCTCCGCCTCCCGCAGCGCCGCCGCCTCGTACGACTCGCCGGCGCCGACGACGCCGCCCACGAACATGTCGTACAGCGAGGGGAAGACCAGCTTCGCCGCCGTGCGGCGGTGCACGAAGATCCGGTCGTCCGCGTCGCGCGCCAGGACGAACACGCACCGGTGCCGCAGCCCGCGCGCGTACACCTCGCCGCGCGGCAGCTGTCCGACGACTCGGTCGTGTGCGTCGACGACGTCGAGGATCTCCTCGGCGGGTGATGCGCTCATCCTGCGTCCTTCCCGAGCGTGCTCAAGCTCTCCGAGAGGTTGACGAGTTACTGCTGCGTACTGAAGATCGGACCATTCCGCGCTCCCGGACGAAGGGAACCCTCCATGGCGTACGACGCCGATGTGATCGTGATCGGGGCCGGCCTGGCCGGACTGGCGGCCACCGCCGAACTCGTCGACGCCGGACGGAGTGTCATTCTCCTCGACCAGGAGCCGGAGCAGTCCCTGGGAGGCCAGGCCCACTGGTCCTTCGGCGGCCTCTTCCTCGTCGACTCGCCGGAGCAGCGCCGCCTGCGGATCCGCGACAGCCACGACCTGGCCCTCCAGGACTGGCTCGGCACGGCCGGCTTCGACCGGCCCGAGGACCACTGGCCCCGCAAGTGGGCCGAGGCGTACGTGGACTTCGCGGCCGGCGAGAAGCGGGCCTGGCTGCACCGCCAGGGCGTGCGGTTCTTCCCGGTCGTCGGCTGGGCCGAGCGCGGCGGCTACGACGCCCTGGGGCACGGCAACGCGGTGCCGCGCTTCCACATCACGTGGGGCACGGGGCCGGGCATCGTGGCCCCGTTCGAGCGCCGCGTGCGCGCGGGCGTGGCCCGGGGCCTGGTCCAGCTGAGGTTCCGCCACCGCGTGACCGGACTGGGCCGCACCGGCGGCGTCGTGGACACCGTCAGCGGGGAGATCCTGGAGCCGTCCGACGCGGAGCGCGGCACGGCCAGCAGCCGCGTGGTGACCGGCGCGTTCGCGTACCGCGCCCAGGCGGTGATCGTGACCTCGGGCGGCATCGGCGGCAACCACGACCTGGTCCGCGCGCAGTGGCCCGAGCGCCTGGGCACCCCGCCGGAGCGCATGCTGTCCGGCGTGCCCGCCCATGTCGACGGCCTGATGCTCGGCATCACGGAGGCGGCCGGCGCCCACCACATCAACCGCGACCGCATGTGGCACTACACCGAGGGCGTCGAGAACTGGGACCCGATATGGGGCCGCCACGGCATCCGCATCCTGCCGGGCCCGTCGTCCCTCTGGGTGGACGCCCGCGGCCGCCGCCTGCCGGTCCCGCTCTTCCCGGGCTTCGACACGCTCGGCACGCTGGAGCACATCATGAAGTCGGGGTACGACCACACCTGGTTCATCCTCGACCAGAAGATCATCGGCAAGGAGTTCGCCCTCTCGGGCAGCGAGCAGAACCCGGACCTCACCGGCAAGTCGGTGCGGGACGTCCTGATCCGGGCCCGCGCGGACGTGCCGGCACCGGTGAAGGCCTTCATGGACAAGGGCGTCGACTTCGTCGTCGAGCGGGACCTGTCCGCGCTGGTGCGCGGCATGAACGCGCTCACGAAGGAGCCCCTGATCGACGAGGCCGCCCTGCGCCGCGAGATCGTGGCCCGCGACCGCGCGATCGCCAACCCGTTCACCAAGGACCTCCAGGTCACCGCCATCCGCGGCGCCCGCGCGTATCTCGGCGACCGGCTGATCCGCACCGCCGCCCCGCACCGCATCCTCGACCCGGCGGCCGGCCCGCTCATCGCCGTACGCCTCAACATCCTCACCCGCAAGTCGCTCGGCGGCCTGGAGACCGACCTGTCGTCCCGCGTCCTGACCGCCGGCGGCGACCCGCTGCCCGGGGTGTACGCGGCGGGCGAGGCGGCCGGCTTCGGCGGCGGCGGCGTCCACGGCTACCGCGCCCTGGAGGGCACCTTCCTCGGCGGCTGCCTCTTCTCGGGCCGCACGGCGGGCCGCGCGGCGGCGAAGGCGGTGGCCTGACCTCAGCCCCTCCGGCGTTCGAGGAGCGGGTCCAGCACCTCCACGACCCGGAAGCGTTCGGCCACGACGCTCGTCGTCCCGTCGACCGTGAAGTCCGGGTCGCCCAGCACCTCGCGCATCTCCTCGCTGTGCCAGAACCGCTCGTGCGCCGCCCGCCACTCGGCGACCGACCGGTGGCCCTCGCCCTCGTCGAGGGCGTGCCGCAGGTCCACCTCGTCGAGCGGCAGCACCCGCACCTCGGTCACCTCGACCACGGCGACCGGACGCCCCGCCGAGTCGATCAGCGCCGCCCGGTCGCCCGGCGCGGGCAGCGGCTCGCCCTCCGCCTCGTACGCGGCGACGAGTCCGGTGGTCGTCACCTTCGCGCCCGTCAGCACGGCGGCCACCAGCCGGTCGCGCAGCGGTCCGGGGAAGCCCAGTTCGTAGAAGCTCGGTTCCGAGGGATCCGTCATGCGCGGGAGTCTCGCACGGACGGCCGCCGGGCGCCCCGCGATTACGGGGCGCCCGGCGGCCGCGAGAGGCAGGACCGGCGCGTCGGCTACAACACCAGCGACAGCAGCAGCACGCACACGATGGCGACGACCGAGATGATCGTCTCCATCACCGACCAGGTCTTGACCGTCTGCCCGACGCTCATCCCGAAGTACTCCTTCACCAGCCAGAACCCGGCGTCGTTGACATGGCTGAAGAAGAGCGAGCCCGCCCCGATCGCCAGCACCAGCAGCGCGGCGTGCGTGGTCGACATGTCGGCGGCCAGCGGCGCGACCAGCCCGGCCGCGGAGATGGTGGCGACCGTCGCGGAGCCCGTGGCCAGCCGGATCGCCACCGCGATCAGCCAGCCCAGCAGCAGCGCGGGGATCGCCCAGTCCTTGGAGAAGTCCAGGATCATCCGGCCCACACCGATGTCGATCAGCGTGGTCTTGAACCCGCCGCCCGCACCGACGATCAGCAGCACGCCCGCGATCGGCGCGAGCGACTTCTCGACGGTCGTGGAGATCCGCTCCTTGGTGAAGCCCGCCGCACGCCCCAGCGTGAACAGCCCGACCAGCACGGCGGCGAGCAGCGCGACGAGCGGCGAGCCGATCACGTCCGTGACCCGCTGGACGCCGTTCTCCGGGTCGTCCACGACGATGTCCACGAGCGCCTTGGCCATCATCAGGACCACCGGCAGCAGCACGGTCGCGACGGTGGCGGCGAAGCCGGGAAGCTTCCCGGTCTCCTCGGCCGTCCGCTGCGGCACCATCCCGTCGGGGGCCGGGATGTCCACCCAGCGCGCGGCGTACCGGGAGAACAGCGGCCCGGCGACGATCACCGTCGGTATGGCCACGACCAGGCCCAGCGCCAGCGTCACGCCGAGGTCGGCGCCGAGCGCGTCGATCGCGACGAGCGGCCCGGGGTGCGGCGGGATCAGCCCGTGCATCACCGAAAGCCCGGCCAGCGCCGGCACACCGATCCGCATCAGCGAGTAGGAGCCGCGCTTGGCCACCATCAGCACGACGGGGATCAGCAGCACGATGCCGACCTCGAAGAAGAGCGGCAGACCGATGACGGAGGCGATCAGCACCATCGCCCACGGCATGGAACGCCCTCTCGCCCGCGCCAGGATCGTGTCGACGATCCGGTCGGCGCCGCCCGAGTCGGCCAGCAGCTTGCCCAGGATCGCGCCGAGCGCGACGAGCACGCCCACCCCGGCGACGGTCGAGCCGAGGCCCTTGGTGAACGACTCGATCGTCTTGTCGAGCGGAGCCCCCGCGAGCGCGCCGAGGCCCAGTGACCCGATGGTCAGCGCCAGGAACGCGTGGAGCCGGAACTTGGTGATGAGCAGGACGATGGCGGCGATGCCCGCCAGGACGGCGATGCCCAGCTGCGCGTCGCCCGCCGAAGTGATCGGTTCGGCGGCGTCCGCTGCCAGCATCTCGACGCTGAGTCTGGTCACGGTGATTCCTCGGGAGGTCGGGGAGTAGGGGGTGTCCGGGGGAGTGGGGGGAGTCGGCGGGGCCGGGGGAGAGAGCCGGGGGTCAGGTCGGGTCGGAGGCGAGCCCGCACAGCGCGGCGACGGCCCGTCCGGCGATGTCCTCCGGGCTGCCGGAGACGTCGACCGCCACCCCCGCCTCGTCGGCGGCGAGCGGCTGGAGCGTGGCGAACTGCGAGTCCAGCAGCGCCGTCGGCATGAAGTGGCCCCGCCGGGCCGCCATCCGCTCCTCGATCAGCGCCCGGTCCCCGGTCAGGTGCAGGAACACGACGCCGGGCGCGGCCGCCCGCAGCCGGTCCCGGTAGGACCGCTTCAGCGCCGAGCTGCTCACCACCCCGCCGCGCCCCGCCCGTCCGCGGGCCCACCGGCCGATCGCGTCGAGCCAGGGCCACCGGTCCTCGTCGTCCAGCGGGACGCCGGCCGACATCTTGGCGATGTTGGCGGCCGGGTGGAAGTCGTCGCCCTCCGCGTACGGGACGCCGAGCCGGTCGGCGACGAGCGGGCCGACCGTGGTCTTGCCGGTCCCCGCGACGCCCATCACGACGACGACCAGGGGGTTCTGCATGGGTGGTGCCTCGCTGTCCTCTTCGACATCGATTCCGTCGGGGGCAACTGAAACCCATGACGTACGACGTATTCAAGGGTTCGTGATCTAAAAGTCATACTTTTTGTTCGTGACCTTCACCGCCCCGTACGCTTGGCCCATGACGACGCAGGGCCGGGGGCTTCATACGCATGTGCTGGACGCCCTGGGTCTGGAGATCACCGCGGGCGCCTGCCCGCCCGGCAGCGTCCTGCGCACGGACGAGCTGGCCCAGCGCTTCGAGGTCTCCCGTACGGTCGTCCGCGAGGTCGTGCGCGTCCTGGAGTCGATGCACCTCGTCGAGTCCCGCCGCCGCGTCGGCGTGACCGTCCGCCCCACCGAGCAGTGGAACGTGTACGACCCGCAGGTCATCCGCTGGCGGCTGGCCGGCGCCGACCGCCCCCGCCAGCTCCGCTCCCTCACCGTCCTGCGCTCGGCCGTCGAGCCGGTCGCCGCGGGCCTCGCCGCCCTCAACGCCACGCCCGAGCAGTGCCGCGCCCTCACCGAGGAGGCCCTCGGCATGGTGGCCACGTCCCGCGGCCGCCGCCTGGAGGCGTACCTCGTCCACGACATCGCGTTCCACCGCGTCGTCCTGAACGCCTCGGGCAACGAGATGTTCGCCCGCCTCGGCGACGTCGTCGCCGAGGTGCTCACCGGCCGCACCCACCACCAGGTGATGTTCGACGACCCCGACCCGGCCGCCGTCACCCTGCACGTCCAGGTCGCCGAGGCCGTCCGCGAGCGGGATGCCGCCCGGGCCGAGGAGCTGACCCGGCAGATCGCCGTCGGCGCGCTGCGCGAGCTGGACATCCTGGCGCCCTGAGCCGCCCCCGGCGGCCCTCGACCCGGCGGCCCTGACCCGGCCACCGGCCCCTGACCTGCTGTGACCTGCCCCGGCTGGTTCAGGCCTGCCCTGATGCTTCGGCCCGCGCCTCCGTGTGAACGTGATGTTACTCAGCCGTACTTAACTGGCCCGTAACCTCAAAAACACCTCAGATCTGCTCTTACATGCGCTTGAGGTGACATAGGCCACAGCCAAGAAGCCCCTGTCCTGTGACGATGTGCCACTGGCCGCCCTTCCGAGGAGACCCACCCCCATACCTCCCGACCGGCGGGCGCCAGTCACGATCCCCCTCACAAAGGCGACATCTACATGAGCGACCGCCCGCTGTCCGCGGCCACGGCCGAGAGCGTTGCCGGTACCCCGGCCGCCCAGGGTTCCGCCCACATCGACGCCGGTGACGCCGGATACAGCAAGGACCTCAAGTCCCGCCACATCAACATGATCGCGATCGGTGGCGCGATCGGTACGGGACTCTTCCTCGGTGCGGGCGGCCGCCTCGCGGGCGCCGGCCCCTCCCTCGCCATCGCCTACGCCGTCTGCGGCGTCTTCGCCTTCTTCGTGGTCCGCGCGCTCGGCGAGCTGGTCCTCTACCGCCCGTCCTCCGGCGCCTTCGTCAGCTACGCCCGTGAGTTCATGGGTGAGAAGGGCGCCTACACCGCCGGCTGGCTGTACTTCCTGAACTGGTCGACCACCGCCGTCGCCGACATCACCGCGGCCGCCACCTACGCCCACTTCTGGGCCATGTTCAGCGACATCCCGCAGTGGATCCTCGCGCTGATCGCCCTGGCCGTGGTGCTCGCCGCCAACCTCATCTCGGTGAAGTACTTCGGCGAGATGGAGTTCTGGTTCGCCATCGTCAAGGTCGCCGCCCTGGTGATCTTCATGTGCGTCGGCATCTACCTGGTGGCCACCTCGCACGACGTCGGCGGTCACACCCCGGGCCTGCACACCGTCATGGACAACGGCGGCATCTTCCCGCTCGGCATGCTGCCCATGCTCCTGGTCGTCCAGGGCGTCGTCTTCGCCTACGCCTCCGTCGAGCTGTGCGGCGTCGCCGCCGGTGAGACCGAGAACCCCGAGAAGATCATGCCGAAGGCGATCAACTCGATCATGTGGCGCGTGGGCCTCTTCTACGTCGGCTCCGTCGTCCTGCTGGCGCTGCTCCTGCCGTACACCGCCTACTCCGGCGACCAGAGCCCCTTCGTGACGGTCTTCGACAAGCTCGGCATCCCCGGCACCGCCGGTGTGATGAACCTGGTCGTGCTCACCGCGGCGCTGTCCAGCCTGAACTCCGGCCTGTACTCCACCGGGCGCATCCTGCGCTCCATGGCGATGGCCGGCTCGGCCCCCAAGTTCACCGCCCGCATGAACAAGGGCCAGGTGCCCTACGGCGGCATCCTGCTCACCGCCGCCTTCGGCGTCCTGGGCGTCGGCCTCAACTACGTGATGCCCGGCGAGGCCTTCGAGCTGGTGCTCAACTTCGCCTCCATCGGCATCCTCGGCACCTGGGGCATGATCATGATCTGCTCGCTGCTGTTCTGGTGGCGGGCCAAGGAGGGCAAGGTCACGCGGCCGTCCTACCAGCTGCCGTGGGCGCCCTTCACGCAGATCCTCACGCTGGTGTTCCTCGCCTCGGTGCTGGTCCTGATGTGGATCGGCGGCGGCGTCGGCCGTACGACCGTCGCCTGCGTGCCGGTCATCGCCGCCCTGCTGGTCGGCGGCTGGTTCCTGGTCCGCAAGCGCGTCGCCGCGCTGTCGGCCGGCCACCAGGACGCCTGACCCGTACGGAAGCCTCACCCCTGAAGCCCCCGCCGGCCCCAACCGGCGGGGGCTTCCCCGTACGAACGTCTCAGCCGTCCAGGCCGTCCAGCCGCAGCCGGCTCTCGAACCGCCGCGGCTCCCCGGTCGCCGGGTCGGGGAACTCCAGCGCCCGCGCCAGCAGCTGGAGCGGCCGCGCGTAGTCCTCGGGGCCGTCCTCCCGGACGACCGGGTACACCGGGTCGTTCAGGATCGGCACGCCGAGGCCGTTCATGTGGACCCGCAGCTGATGGGTGCGGCCGGTGTGCGGGACCAGCCGGTAGCGGGCGAGGCCGCCCCGCCGCTCCAGCAGCTCGATCCGGCTCTCGCTGTTCGGCTCGCCGCCGGGCACCTCGTACGCGGCCACGACGCCGCGCTCCTTCACGATCCGGCTGCGCACGGTCACCGGCAGGGCCAGCCCCGGGTCGTACGGCGCCACCGCCTCGTACTCCTTGTGCACCCGCCGGTCGCGGAACAGCGTCTGGTACGCCCCCCGGTCCTCCGGCCGCACGACGAACAGCGCCAGGCCCGCCGTCAGCCGGTCCAGCCGGTGCGCGGGCTGCAGCAGCGGCAGCCCCAGCTCGCGCCGCAGCCGCGCCAGCGCCGTCTCGGTCACATGGCGCCCGCGCGGCGTCGTCGCCAGGAAGTGCGGCTTGTCCGCGACCACGATCCGCTCGTCCCGGTGGACGATCCCCACCTCGAACGGCACCGGCTCCTCCGGCGGGAACTCCCGGTGGAACCACAGGTACCGCCCGGCGGCGTACGGCTCGCCCCCCGCGACCGGCCGCCCGTCCGCGCCGACGAACCCGCCCTCGGCGAGCATCGCGTCGACCCGGTCGACCCCGATGGCCCCCGCGTACCGCTCGGCGAGGTGGTCCCGCACGGTCGCCCACGCCCCGCCCGGATCGGCGGGCAGCCGCAGCCGCACCGCGTCCACCCCGTCCCGCTGCGCCAACGGCGCCCCGGGCGTCTTCACTCGACGTCGTCCCACGCCCCCACAGTACGAGGCCGATCCCCCGCCACTCCGAGCCGCCCCCGCCGCTCCGAGCCGCCCCGCCGCCGGCCGATCCCCCGCCGCCCCGAGCCGTCCCGCCGTCCGGCCTCCGGGCCGCCCCCGCCGCTCTAGGGCCGTCCCGTCGCCGGCCGGGCCGCCGTCCGGTCGCCGGCGAGCCGCCGCTCCGGGCCGCCCCGCCGTCCAGCTCCGGGCCGCCCCCGCCGCTCCGGGCCGCCCCGCCGTCCCCCCGCCGCTCCGGGCCGCCCCCGCCGTCCCGTCGCCGGCCGGGCCGCCGTCCGGTCGCCGGCGAGCCGCCGCTCCGGGCCGCCCCGCCATCCGGCCTCCGGGCCGCCCCCGCCGCTCCGGGCCGCCCCGCCGTCCCCCCGCCGCTCCGGGCCGCCCCCGCCGTCCCGTCGCCGGCCGAGCCGCCGCCCGCGCCGCCGGCCGGCCGTTCCGCTCCGGGATCGCGCCTCACCGGAGTGGCACCACGACCTCCCCCACCCCCCGCCCCGACCCGGCCCCCACGACCCGCACCCGGAACGCCCGGTCCGTCCCGCTCGCGACCACGCGCACAGCGCCCCCGTCCCGCACCACCGTGAACGTCGCCGCCACCGCGCCCGAATGATCCGGCACCGTCACGACCGCCCCGTCCGCGTCCGGCTGGACCAGCAGCGTCAGCCCCTCCAGCCAGTCGCCGTCCGGCCGCTGGTCGTCCGCGCCCAGCGGCAGCACCGCGCCGGGCCGCACGTACAGCGGCAGGCTGTCGAAGCCGTGCGTCTCGCGCCGCCACACGGGCCCGGTCACGGTCTCCCCGGTCAGCAGATGTGTCCAGGTCCCCGCCGGGACGTAGAACTCGACGTCCCCGTCCGCCGAGAAGACCGGCGCGACCAGCAGGTCGGGCCCGAGCATGTACTGCCGGTCCAGCGCCCGGCACCCGGGGTCGTCCGGGAACTCCAGCAGCATCGGCCGCATCAGCGGCACACCGGTCCGGTGCGCCTCCACGGCCGCGCCGTACAGGTAGGGCATCAGCCGGTGCTTCAGCTCGGTGAACTGCCGGGCGACCTCCACCGCCTCCTCGCCGAACTCCCACGGCACGCGGTACGACATGTTCCCGTGCAGCCGGCTGTGCGACGACAGCAGCCCGAAGGCCAGCCACCGCTTGAACACCTCCGGGTCGGGCGTCCCCTCGAACCCGCCGATGTCATGGCTCCAGAACCCGAACCCCGACAGGCTCAGCGACAGGCCGCCCCGCAGCGACTCGGCCATCGCCTCGAACGACGCGAAGCAGTCACCGCCCCAGTGCACCGGGAACCGCTGCCCGCCCGCGGTCGCCGACCGCGCGAACAGCACCGCCTCGCCGTGCCCCCGCTCCTTCTCCAGCAGCTCGAAGACGCACTGGTTGTACAACTGCGTGTAGTAGTTGTGCATCCGCTCCGGGTCGGAGCCGTCGTGCCACACCACATCGGTCGGCACGCGCTCGCCGAAGTCGGTCTTGAAGCAGTCGACGCCCTGGTCCAGCAGCACCTTCAGCTTCGCCTGGAACCACGCCCGCGCCTCCGGGCTGGTGAAGTCCACCAGCGCCATCCCGGCCTGCCACAGGTCCCACTGCCAGATGTCGCCGTCCGGCCGCTTCACCAGATGGCCCAGGGCCGCACCCTCCGCGAACAGCGTCGACTTCTGCGCGATGTACGGGTTGATCCACATGCTGATCCGCAGCCCGCGCTCCTTGAGCCGGGCCAGCATGCCCTCCGGGTCGGGGAAGGTCTCCGGGTCCCACTGGAAGTCCGACCACTGGTACCCGCGCATCCAGAAGCAGTCGAAGTGGAACACCGACAGCGGGATGTTCCGCTCCGCCATGCCGTCCACGAACGACGTGACGGTCTCCTCGTCGTACGAGGTGCAGAACGACGTCGTCAGCCACAGCCCGAACGACCACGCCGGCGGCAGCGCGGGCCGCCCCGTCAGCGCCGTGTACCGGGCCAGCACCTCCTTGGGCGTCGGCCCGGCCACCACGTAGAACTCCAGCGACTGGTCCTCGACGCTGAACTGCACCTGCCCGACCGACTCCGAGCCGATCTCGTACGACACCCGGCCCGGGTGGTTGACGAAGACGCCGTAGCCCCGCGACGACAGGTGGAACGGGACGTTCTTGTACGCCTGCTCGCTGCTCGTGCCGCCGTCCGCCTGCCAGATGTCCACGGTCTGGCCGTTCTTCACGTACGGCGTGAACCGCTCGCCCAGCCCGTAGACGTTCTCGCCGATGCCCAGCGCCAGCTGGGCCACCATGTGGTGCGCCCCCTCGGCGTCCACGACGAACGCCGTGCCCTTCGACTCCACCGCGGTCAGCCGCCGCCTGTCCGCGTCCAGGAACGTCAGCCCCCACGGCCCGTCCCGGTCGAGCCGTACGCTCAGCGGCCCGCTGGTCAGCTCGGTCACCGAGCCGTCCCGCCGGGTCCTGGCGAAGCCGCCGCCGCCCGTGCCGGCGCCGGGCAGCGCGAAGTACGGGCCCCGGTCCGCCTTCCCGGCGTGGTGCGTGGTGCGGATGCCGATCACGCCCTCGGCGGGGGAGAAGCACTCCACGGTGAGCAGCGGCGAGTTGAGCGTGTGCCCCCGGTGCTCGACCCGCCTGACCGCGGCGTACGCGGTGAAGTGGTCGTCGCTGACGTGCAGATCGCGCACTTCGGTGGCGTACGAGGCGCGCACGCCGTCACGCATCAGCCAGAAGCCGTCGGTGAACTTCATCGATGTCCCTGTGTGGTGAGGAGAGCGGGAGCGGCACGGTCGAGCACGGACGCGATCCGTGCCGCCGCGGCATGGTCCTGGTGGGCCGGCGGCAGCGTCTCGCCGTCACCCGTGCCCCAGGCGGTCGCGATGCCCACGGGATCGTCCCCCGCGGCGGCGCCCGCCGCCAGCGCGGCGGCACCGAGGGCGACGAGTTCCGTGGAGCGGGGCAGGACGACGGCCCGCCCCGACAGCCGGCGCACGGTCTCCACCCAGGTGCGGCCGCGGGCGCCGCCCCCGATCAGCCGGATCGGCGCGGAGCCGTCGGCGCCCGGCAGCTCGTCCAGGGCGCGCAGCAGGGTGAACACCGCCCCCTCGTAGGCGGCGCCGAGCAGCTGCTGCGGGGTGGTGGAGTGCCGCAGCCCGGTCAGCAGCCCGGAGGCGCCCGGCAGGTCCGGGGTGCGCTCCCCGTCGAGGTACGGCAGGAGGACGGTCTCCCCGCCGGGCGCGGCGTCGTCGCGGTCGAGGCCCAGCAGCGCGGCCACCTTGTCCACCGCGAGCGTGCAGTTCAGCGTGCAGCCCAGCGGCAGGTACGTGCCGGGGGTGTCGGTGGCGGCGAACCCGGCGAGCGCGGCCGTCGCCGGGCGGGTGCGGGTGGCCGCGAACACGGTGCCGGACGTGCCGAGCGAGAGGACCGGGTGGTCGAGCAGGCCCCGCGCGCCCAGGCCGAGCCCCACGGCGGCCGCCATGTTGTCGCCGGTCCCGGCCGCGACGGGGATCCCGGCGGGCAGCCCCAGCGCCTCGGCGGCCGGCGCGGTCAGGGTGCCGGCCCGGGCGGCGCCCGTCGGCGCCAGGTCCGGGAGCAGCGCGGCGTCGAGCCCGATCAGGTCGAGGAGCCCGGAGTCGTAGGCGCCGGCGGCCGTGTCGTACCAGCACGTGCCGGAGGCGTCACCGGGGTCGGTGACCGCGGTGCCGGTCAGCCGCTCGGTCAGGAAGTCGTGGGGGAGGCGCACGGCGACGGCGGCCTCGGCGGTGCGCGGCTCGTGCTCGCGCAGCCACCGCCACTTGGCGGCGGTCATGGACGCCACCGGGACGGAGCCCGTGCGCTCCAGCCAGCCCCGGGCGCCGAGCGCGGCGGTGAGGGCGGCGGCCTGGGGCGCGCTGCGCGTGTCGTTCCACAGGAGGGCGGGGCGCAGCGGGCGCCCGACGGCGTCGAGGACGACCAGCCCGTGCTGCTGGCCGGCGACCGCGAGGCCGCCGACCGCGGCCGGCTCGGCCCCGGCCTCCTTCAGCCCTGCGGCGACGGCCTCCGCGAGGGCCGTCCACCACTGCTCCGGGTCGCTCTCGCGGGCTCCGCCGAGCCCCGTGACGGTGTGCGGGGCACGGCCCACGGCCAGTAGGCGGCCTGATGCGGCGTCCACGACGGCCGCCTTGGTGGACTGCGTGGAGCTGTCCACGCCGATCACAACGGGGTCCATTTTTTGATCGTACACAAAACAAATTAGCCGCCACCAGGCTCTCGGCGGCCGCGTCCCCTTGGCGGAAACCCCTCCGTGAGCTATTAGTAATCAAAGCAAACAAATCTCGAGCGAGGGACGGACCCCACCATGCCGGAGCGCTTCACCCCCACCCCCGATGACAAGTTCACCTTCGGCCTGTGGACCGTGGGCTGGCAGGGCGCCGACCCGTTCGGCACCGCCACCCGCCCCGCCCTCGACCCGGTCGAATCGGTCGAACGCCTCGCCGCCCTCGGCGCGCACGGTGTGACCTTCCACGACGACGACCTCATCCCCTTCGGCTCCTCCGACGCCGAGCGCGAGGCCGCCGTCAAGCGCTTCCGCGACGCCCTGGACCGCACCGGCATGAAGGTGCCGATGGCCACCACCAACCTCTTCACGCACCCCGTCTTCAAGGACGGCGCCTTCACCGCCAACGACCGCGACGTCCGCCGCTACGCCCTGCGCAAGACCCTCCGCAACATCGACCTCGCCGTCGAACTCGGCGCCGGCATCTACGTCGCCTGGGGCGGCCGAGAGGGCGCCGAGTCCGGCGCCGCCAAGGACGTCCGCGTCGCCCTCGACCGCATGAAGGAGGCGTTCGACCTCCTCGGCCAGTACGTCACCGAGCAGGGCTACGACCTGCGCTTCGCCATCGAGCCCAAGCCCAACGAGCCGCGCGGCGACATCCTCCTGCCCACCATCGGCCACGCGCTCGCCTTCATCGAGCGCCTGGAGCGCCCCGAACTCGTCGGCGTGAACCCCGAGACGGGCCACGAGCAGATGGCCGGCCTCAACTTCCCGCACGGCATCGCCCAGGCCCTGTGGGCCGGCAAGCTCTTCCACATCGACCTCAACGGCCAGTCCGGCATCAAGTACGACCAGGACTTCCGCTTCGGCGCCGGCGACCTGCGCCAGGCGTTCTGGCTCGTCGACCTGCTGGAGAGCGCCGGCTACGAGGGCCCGCGCCACTTCGACTTCAAGCCGGTCCGCACCGACGGCTCCGACGGCGTGTGGGAGTCCGCGAAGAACTGCATGCGCAACTACCTCGTCCTCAAGGAGCGCGCCGCCGCCTTCCGCGCCGACCCGGAGGTCCAGGAGGCCCTGGCGGCCTCACGCCTCCCCGACCTGGCCCGCCCCACGGCCGAGGACGGCCTCGCCGCCCTCCTCGCCGACGAGACGGCGTACGAGACCTTCGACGTCACCGCCGCGGCGGCCCGCTCGATGGCCTTCGAACGCCTCGACCAGCTGGCCCTCGACCACCTGCTCGCCGTCCGCTAGCCGTCCCGGCCCCCGGGCACCCCCGCTGCTAGGGGGTGCCCACCCGCTCCGCGTACCCCGCCGGATCGGCGATCACATCCCGTACGACGAGGGCGGCGGCGCCCCGCGCCGCGTCACCCGACGAGGACGAGGCCCGCAGCCGCCCACCCCCCGCGACCCACAGCCCCGACACCACCCGCAGCGCCAGCTCCCGGTCAACCGCCGCGCCCAGCCACGGCATGAGCGGCCGGTAGATCCCGCCCAGCACCACCGCGTCCGGGTCCAGCAGGTTCACCGCGCCCGACAGCACCAGACCCAGCATCCGCCCGGCCCGCTCCAGCGCGGCCACCGCCCGGGCGTCCCCCGCGGCGGCCCGCCGCTCCAGCTCGGCGACCCCCGGCAGCCCGCCCTGCTCGTCGACCCCGGCACCCCGCAACAGGGCCGCCTGCCCGGCGTACTGCTCCAGGCACCCCCGCGAGCCGCACCGGCACTCGGGCCCCTCCGCGTCCGCCACGACGTGCCCGATCTCCCCGGCGAAGCCGTGCGCACCGCGCAGGAGCTCCCCGTCGACGACGATCGCGCCGCCCACCCCGATCTCGCCCGACAGGTACAGGAAACTGCGCGCCCGCGCCCCGTCCCCCTCGCCGAACCACAGCTCGGCCAGCGCGGCCGCGTTCGCCTCGTTGTCCGAGCCGACCGGAAGGTCCCCCGGCCCCGGCCGCACCGCCCCGAGGGCCCGCCCGAACAGCTCCTCCGCCGCCACCCGGTTCCAGCCCAGGTTCGGCGCCTGGCGCACGGTCCCGCCGGACACGAGGCCGGGGAGCGCCAGCCGCACCCCCGCGGGGCGCAGCTCCTGCTCGGCGGCCGACTCCAGGGTCCGCGCCGCGATCCGCGCCGCCCGGGCCAGCACCTCACCGGGCGGTACGTCCCGGTTGTCCAGGTGCTCGGTCAGCCGCACCCGGTCGGTCCCGGCCAGATCGACGACGCACACCGACACGTAATCGATGTTGATCTCGACGCCCAGCCCGGCGGGCCCGGTCCTCGCCACCCGCAGCGCCGTCCCGGGCCGCCCGGCCTGCCCGCTGAACGTCTTGCCCGACTCGGTGAGGAACCCGCCCCCGAGCAACTGCTCGACCAGCGACGACACCGCCGCGCGCGTCAGCCCCACCCGGGCCGCCACCGCCGCCCGGGTCGCCTCGCCCTCGTCGTGCACGGCCCGCAGTACCAGACTCAGGTTGTGCCGCCGCACGGTGGCCTTGTCGGCCTTGGGCTCCAGCGGATCCAGAGTGTTCTTCATCGTGCGGCCGAGCCTATGCCAGCCCCGTGACGGCAGGCGGCGCCCATGCGAAGAGGCCGTTGTCGCCAACGCGACAACGGCCTCTCCGTGTGGTGTCCGAGGGGGGACTTGAACCCCCACGCCCGATAAAGGGCACTAGCACCTCAAGCTAGCGCGTCTGCCATTCCGCCACCCGGACAAGGTGTCTGTCTCGCGGCCCTGGGCCGTTCCGACGTGGAAAACCATAGCAAACATTCGGCGTGCTCGATCACGCCCCCGGTCCCCTGGGCGCACCCTTGGGCTCCGCACCGGTCGGGAGGAGGATGTGGGGGACCACCAGCACCGACGTGGGAGGAACCAGCGTGAGCGAGTCGAACCCGGCCAGGACCGGTACCGGCACCACCGGCGAGAGCGAGGTCGTGGACCTCTGCAGCGAGCTGATCCGGATCGACACCAGCAACTACGGCGACCACTCGGGCCCGGGGGAGCGCGCGGCGGCCGAGTACGTGGCCGAGAAGCTCGCCGAGGTCGGACTGGAACCGAGGATCATCGAATCCCACCCGGGCAGGGCCTCCACGGTCGCCAGGATCGAGGGTGAGGACCCCTCCCGCCCGGCCCTGCTCATCCACGGCCACACCGACGTCGTCCCCGCCAACGCCGCCGACTGGACACACCACCCGTTCTCCGGCGAGATCGCCGACGGCTGCGTCTGGGGCCGCGGCGCGGTCGACATGAAGGACATGGACGCCATGACCCTCGCCGTGGTCCGCGACCGGCTGCGCAGCGGCCGCAAGCCCCCGCGCGACATCGTCCTCGCGTTCCTCGCCGACGAGGAGGCGGGCGGTACGTACGGGGCGCGCCACCTGGTCGACAAGCACCCGGACCTGTTCGAGGGCGTCACGGAGGCGATCGGCGAGGTCGGCGGCTTCTCCTTCACGGTCAACGAGAAGCTGCGCCTCTACCTCGTGGAGACGGCCCAGAAGGGCATGCACTGGATGCGGCTCACGGTCGACGGCACGGCGGGCCACGGCTCCATGACCAACGACGACAACGCGATCACCGAGCTGTGCGACGCCGTGGCGCGCGTCGGCCGGCACAAGTGGCCGGTCAGGGTCACCAAGACCGTGCGGTCCTTCCTGGACGAGCTGTCCGACGCGCTCGGCACCCCGCTCGACCCGGAGGACATGGAGACGACCCTCGCGAAGCTGGGCGGCATCGCCAAGATGGTGGGCGCCACGCTGCGCAACTCCGCCGCCCCGACGATGCTCGGCGCCGGGTACAAGGTGAACGTCATCCCGGGCCAGGCCACCGCCCATGTCGACGGACGGTTCCTGCCGGGGTACGAGGAGGAGTTCCTGGCCGACCTCGACCGGCTGCTCGGCCCGCGCGTGAAGCGGGAGGACGTCCACGCGGACAAGGCCCTGGAGACCAGCTTCGACGGCTCCCTGGTGGACGCCATGCAGACGGCGCTGCGCGCGGAGGACCCGATCGCCCGGGCCGTGCCGTACATGCTCTCGGGCGGCACCGACGCCAAGTCCTTCGACGACCTCGGCATCCGCTGCTTCGGCTTCGCCCCGCTCCAGCTGCCGCCGGAGCTGGACTTCGCCGGCATGTTCCACGGCGTGGACGAGCGCGTGCCGGTGGAGGGCCTCAAGTTCGGCGTGCGCGTGCTGGACCGTTTCATCGACGCCGGCTGACCGCCCGAGCCGGGATCACGAGCTGAAAGTCGGCTGAAACGACACTCCAATAATCGACCGCGTGTGCACGTCTGACCGAAAAGGGTGAACGGGGTCACGGCCTCGTAGCCCGGTTCCCTCCCCCTCGTTACAGGTGGTGCGGTCCGCGGCTGGGACCGCATTGCCAACAAGGAGGAATAATGATCAAGAAGGTTGTCGCGACTGCGGCTGCCACTGGCGGTCTGGTGCTGGCCGGCGCGGGCATGGCCGTCGCCGACGCGGGCGCCCAGGGTGCGGCCGTCGGATCCCCCGGCGTCGTCTCGGGCAACGTCGTCCAGGTGCCGGTCCACGTGCCGATCAACGCCTGCGGCAACACGGTCAACGTCATCGGGCTGCTGAACCCCGCCTTCGGCAACGTCTGCATCAACCACTGAGCTCGCACCTGACGCTGAGCCTCGACCCTCACGACCGGTGAGGGTCTGAGCCCGGCCGGCCTCGGAGCGCACGCCATGCGTTCCGGGGCCGGTGGGCATTCGGCCTCCTGGTCAGGTGCCCGGAGGCATTCGGAAGCCTAGAAGGCAAGGAACAAGCTATGCGACAGGTCACGCGCAAGGGCCTGACCATCGTGGCGGCGGCGGGCGGCGTGCTCGCACTCGGCGGCGGATACGCCCAGGCCACCACCGGTGCCGGAGCCAACGGGGCAGCGGCCAACTCCCCCGGCGTCGCGTCCGGCAACTCCGTCCAGGCCCCGGTGAGCGTGCCGGTGAACGCCTGTGGCAACACCGTGAACGTCGTGGGGGCGCTCAACCCCGCGTTCGGCAACAAGTGCGCCAACAAGTCCAGCGGCGCGCAGGCGAACGGCTCCACCAGCAACTCGCCGGGCGTCGCGTCCGGCAACAACGTCCAGGCCCCGGTCAACGTGCCGGTGAACGCCTGCGGCAACAGCGTCAACGTCGTCGGCGGCCTCAACCCGGCGTTCGGCAACAGCTGCGCCAACGGCAGCCACAACCCGGGCAACCCAGGGAACCCCGGCAACCCCGGTAACCCGGGCAACCCCGGCAACCCTGGGAACCCGGGCAACCCTGGGAACCCCGGTAACCCTGGAAACCCTGGTAACCCTGGAAACCCTGGTAACCCCGGCAACCCTGGAAACCCTGGAAACCCGGGGAACCCCGGTAACCCGGGTGAGCCCGGCAAGCCCGGAACCCCCGGCAAGCCCGGCACGCCGGGCAACCCGGGTGAGCCCGGTTCGCCGATCGAGCCGAACAAGCCGTCCCCGCAGGGCGGCGAGAAGCTGACCCCGCCGAAGGGCACCGACGAGCTGGCCCACACCGGCTCCACCGCACTCGGCATCCTGGCCCCGGCGGGCGCGGCCCTGCTCCTCGGCGGCACGGTCCTCTACCGTCGCGCCCGGCAGTCCGCGTAATCACCCCGCACCCGGCCGTACACACGACGGAGCGGGCCCCGCAGCCGCGGGACCCGCTCCGTCCTGTTGTTCCTCGCCCCCCGGCGATCACCAGGTGGCGCGCACCTGGCGGATGATGCGCCGCCTCAGCCGCACCCTGCGGGTCCCGTCACGGCGCAGGGTCAGTCGGTCCAACTCCCAGTGCCCGTACTCGGCATGGTCGGTCAGCAGGCGGGTCGCCTCCTTACGAGAGACCCCCCGCGGTACGTACACGTCGACAAATTCGTATTCCGGCATCGCATCTATTGTGCGGGCAAGGGGCTCGTACGGATAGCGTCTGCACTATGTCTGATGCTGCGCAGCCCACCGCTGCCGAGGTACGCGCCGCCGCCGAGGCGGTCAAAGCCGCACTGGACCGTCACCTGGAGGCGGTCGAGAACCGCACCGGCGACGACGACCCGGCCGTCTACGCCGCCTTCAACGCCCTGGCCGCCGCGGCCGAGGCGTACGACGAGCGGCTCTACGACAGGTACGACGAGGTCACGCCCTTCGAGATCCCGGGCGTGGAGGACACGCTCCCGCCGTACACGGGGCCCGAGGAGCCGAACGCGCTGAGCGTACTGATCCGCCGCGACTACGCCGTGGCCGAGCCGCAGCGGCTCCTGGCCCAGGCACAGCGGATCGCCGACGTCGAGCGGGAGGACGAGGACGAGACGTCCGAGACCGCCGCCATGGTGGGCACGAGCATCCACGCCGCGCTGGGCGTGCTGTTCGGCGAGTACGAACCGGACGAGATCGCCTCCCGCCACAAGGAGTTCGGCCTCGAAGAGGGCGACTCCACGCTCTGGGTCGCCGCCGCGGACGAGCTGCCCGAACCGGGGGAGTGGCTGAGCACCCCCTTCGACCAGGCCGACCCCGGCCGGGTCGTCTGCCGCTTCGACGTCAGTGCCGTCTTCGACGAGGACGAGCTGTACGAGGAGGACACCGCGGGAAGATCCCGCGAGACCCCCTGAGGGCCCTGCCCGGGCCCGACGGGCCTCGGGCCGGGCGGTGTCCGGCGGATCTTTCCCACCCCGCCCCCGGTTTCGGGCAGGGGCGGGGCAGGGGGCTACTCCTCCGGCGTGGCCAGCAGGCCCTCCAGCAGGGAGCGCAGGCGGGTGGTGCGGTGCTGCGCGGGGGCTTCGGCGACGGCGCGGGCGAGGGCCTGGTCCACGCCGTGGACGACCGACAGGTGCCGCTCGCCCCGGCTGAACGCCGTGTAGACCCACGACCGGCTCAGGCCCTGCGCCGCGTCGCCCGGCAGCACCACCACCGCCGCCGGCCACCGCATACCGGCCGCCTGGTGCGCGGTGAGCGCCCAGCCGGGCCGGACGGTCGACTCGACCCGGTCGCGCGGCACGGCGATCCGCTCGCCCTCGCACTCCAGGTGCAGCCCCTCCGCGTCCGCCGAGACCACCCGGCCCTGCGTCGTACGGCCCGGGGCCGCCGCGTACGCCACCCGGTCACCCGGGTCGAACCCGCCGAAGCGTCCCGGCCCCGGGTTGAGGCGCTCCTTCAGCGCCGCGTTCAGCGCGCGCGTCCCGGCCGAGCCGCCGTGCCCCACCGTGATCACCTGGGTCTGCTCGGCGGGCACCCCGAGGGCCCTGGGCACCGAGTCGGCCACCAGCTGCACCGTACGGTGCACCGCCTCGCCCGCGTCGCGCACCGGCACGATCACGACCTCGCGGCCCGGCGCCTCCACCTGGTTCAGCTCACCGATGCCGATCCCGGACACCAGCTCCCCGATCGGCCCGGGGTCCGGCGTGCGCGACGCGACCTGCGGGCACACCCGCGCGGCCAGCAGATCGCCGAACACCCGTCCCGCACCCGCCGACTCCAGCACCGCCGGGTCACCGCTCAGCACCAGCCGGCAGCCGTCGGGCACCGACTCCACCACCATCGCCGCCGTCTCGACGTCGAGCTGCGGCGCGTCCAGCACCACCAGCAGGTCGAGGGCGAAGGCCCCCTCCTCGTCCCGGCCGGGACCGGCCGTCCCGGCCAGCAGCCCCGCGACGGTCACCGCGGCGGCCTGCTCGCCCAGCCTGCGGCGGCCGTTCTCGCCGTGCGTGGCGACGACCGCCCGCAGCCCCAGCGCCTGTGCCGCCCGGGCCAGGGCCACCGGCTCCGCCCGCGCCGCCTCGCCGCCCGTGTGCACGACCAGCCCCTGCGCCGCGACCGCGCGCGTCAGCTCCGACGCGGGCGCGGCCTCCCAGCGCGGATCCGGCCCGGACCTGGCCAGCCGGGCCAGCCCGTCGGCCAGGCTCTCCTCGGCCAGCGCGTACCGGTCGAGCCCCACCAGCACCGGTACGGGCTCGGCGTCCGCCTCGGCGGACTCCTCCTGCTCCTCGTCCAGCCCGTCGTGGAAGACCAGCACGGCACCCTCCGCGATGGCGTGCCGCACCGCCTCCTCCGCGTCCGGCACGGACCGCTCGGCGAGCGCCGCCCGCACCGCGGCGGCGTCCAGCGCGGTGTGGCCCTGGAGAGCCGCGCGCTGCAACAGCCAGCACACCAGCGCGTCCGTACGGCGCGGGTCGCCCGGACCGCACTCCGCGCCGAGCAGCGCCCGCGCGAAGCCGTCCGCCTGCTCCGGCAGCACCCCGGGCACCGTCAGGAGCTGCCACGGGTCCTCGCGCAGGACATCGCCCGCCGACTCGCCGAGTGCCGTCGCCACCCGCACGGCCAGCGTCTCGGGCGCACCGCCCTCGGCCAGCACCGCCCGCACCGCCGCGACCGTCTCCGGCGCGGCCGCCCGCACCGCCGGTGCCGGCACCACCGCCGGCCGAGCCGGTGCGGGGGCGGGCGCCGGCCGCCGGGGCGGCGCGACGGGCGCGGGCGACTCGTACGGCGCGGTGTCCGGCTTCTTGCCGCTCTCCACGGCCCGCACGGCCGCGAGGAGATCGGCGGCCCGCCCGCTCAGCTTGCCGCCGGCCTCGATGGGCCCGCCCTTCTCGGCCTTGCGCCGCTCGATCCGCGCCCGCAGCTCCCGCTGCGCGGCCAACTCGGCCTCGGCCTCCGACACCTCCCCGGAGCCCGCCCCCTCCGCGGCCTCACCGCCCGAGCTCTCCGCCCCCGCGGAACCGCTGCCCGTGGCGTCTTCCGAAGCGTCGCCCGAGTCGCCCGTCGGCGCGCCATCGGCCGCCGTGTCCGGCGTTCCTGCGGCTTCCGCAGCGTCGCCGTCGGCGGTCGGCGTGCCCATACCGTCCGGGGCGCCTCCGCTCGGAGTGCCCTTGCCGGGCGCCTCGCCGTCCACGACCCCGTCCCTCTCTCCGTTCGCGCGCTGCTCTCCCGCGGCCTCCTGGTCGCCCTCGCGGCCCGCAGCCGGATCCACGTCCGCTGCCGCGCCGGGCGTGCCGGGTGTGGCGGGGGTGTCCGTCCCCGGAGTGGGGGTGGTGTGGTCGTCGGCGGCCGGGGTGCCGGGGGTCTCCCCCCGGGGAAGCGCGGTCACAGCGTGCTCCAGTCCTGATCGGGATAGCGGTGCACGGGCGCCGACACGTCGTCGAGCGCCTGGCAGATCTCGTCCGGAAGGTTAAGGCTTTCCACTGACAGCGCCGCCCTGAGCTGCTGCGCCGTGCGCGCGCCGACCACCGGGGCCACCACGCCCGGGCGGTCCCGCACCCACGCCAGCGCCACCTGGAGAGGCGTCACCGCCAGCCCGTCGGCCGCGGTCGTCACCGCCTCCACGATCCGCTGCGCCGCCTCGTCCAGGTACGGCTCCACGAACGGGGCCATGTGCTCGGAGGCGCCCCGCGAGCCGGCCGGTATCCCGCTCCGGTACTTGCCCGTCAGCACACCGCGGCCCAGCGGCGACGACGGCAGCAGCCCGACGCCCAGGTCCCGCGCCGCCGGCAGCACCTCACGCTCCACGCCCCGCTGGAGCAGCGAGTACTCCATCTGCGTGGCGGCGAGCCGGGCCCGCGTCCCGGGCGCGGCGAGCTGCCAGGTCGCCGCCTTCGCCAGCTGCCAGCCGCAGAAGTTCGCCACGCCCACATAGCGGGCCCGCCCGCTGGTCACGGCTATGTCCAGCGCCTGGAGCGTCTCCTCCAGCGGCGTCCACGGGTCGAAGGCGTGGACCTGCCACACGTCCACGTAGTCCGTGCCCAGCCGGGCCAGCGACGCGTCCAGCGCGGCCAGCAGATGCCCCCGCGACCCGTCGAACCGCCGCTCGGGGTCCGGGTCGGGCACGCTGCCCGCCTTGGTCACGATCACCAGGTCCCGCCGCGGAACCACCCGCTCCACCAGCTGCCCGAGCAGATACTCGGCCTCGCCACCGCCGTACACGTCCGCCGTGTCGACCAGTGTCCCGCCGGCCTCCCAGAACACCTTCAACAGCTCCGCGGCCTCGTGCTCGTCCGTGTCGCGGCCCCATGACAGGGTGCCCAGCCCGATCCGGGACACGCGCAGGCCGGTACGGCCGAGATGCCTCTGCTCCATGGGCGCGAGATTACTGGCCAAGGGCCCACGCGGAGAGAGCCTGTGGACAAGCCGCGGCGGGCGGCCCTCTGCCGGATCGTCCGCACGCGCGCTAGAGTCCCGCTGACCAGAGACGTTACTGATCAGTAAACGCGTAAGGGGACCGGCTATGCGGCTCGGCATCAACCTCGGCTACTGGGGAGCGGGCATGGACGGCGACAACCTCGCCGTCGCCCAGGAGGCGGACCGCCTCGGCTACGACGTCTGCTGGGCCGCCGAGGCGTACGGCTCCGACGCGCCCACGGTCCTGTCCTGGGTCGCCGCGCAGACCGAGACCATCGACGTCGGCTCCGCGATCATGCAGATCCCGGCCCGCCAGCCGGCGATGACCGCGATGACCGCCGCCACCCTGGACTCCCTCTCCGGCGGCCGCTTCCGCCTCGGCCTCGGCGTCTCGGGACCCCAGGTCTCCGAGGGCTGGTACGGCGTGAAGTTCGACAAGCCGCTGGCCCGCACCCGCGAGTACGTCGAGATCGTCCGCAAGGCCATGTCCCGCGAGCGCCTCACCCACGAGGGCGAGCACTGGACGCTCCCGCTCCCCGGCGGCCCCGGCAAGCCGATCAAGCTGACCGTCCACCCCGAGCGCGAGCACATCCCGCTCTACATCGCCGCGATCGGCCCCAAGAACCTGGAGCAGACAGGCGAGATCGCCGACGGCGCCCTGCTGATCTTCCCCTCCGCCGCGCACCTGGAGGACACGGCCGTCCGGCACATCCGCGCGGGCCGCGAGAAGGCCGGGCTCACCATGGACGGCTTCGACGTCTGCCCGACCGTTCCGCTCGCCGTCGGCGACGACATCACCGCGCTCGCCGACACCTTCCGCCCGTACACCGCGCTCTACGTCGGCGGCATGGGCAGCCGCAAGCAGAACTTCTACAACCAGCTCGCCCGGCGCATGGGCTACGAGAAGGAAGCCGCCGAGATCCAGGACAAGTACCTCTCCGGCGACAAGACGGGCGCGGCGGCCGCCGTACCGCACCAGCTCATCGACCAGACCACGCTCCTCGGCTCCGTCGAGCGCATCGCCGACCGCATGCAGGCGTACGCGGCGGCCGGCGTCACCACCCTCACCCTCGCGCCGGCCGGCTTCACCCTCGACGAGCGGATCGCCGCCCTCCGGGCCGGCACCGAGGCGCTGGAACGCGCGGGCCTCGTCGAGTAGCCACCCCCCGGACAAGCCTGCGGCCGTGGTGGGGGCTCGGGGTCATCCCCGCCACGGCCGTCACGCAGCACAACGCGCCACCGGCCGGTCGGTTACGCACCGGCGGCAGGGGCGCGCGGGGCGCACGCTGCTCCGTTCGGCGGAGCGACGCCGGTGAGCTGTTGCCACGCACTCCCCTCGGCATTTGACTCGTGCCGACACGTGGAGGTGAAGCGATGCTCTCGGCCCGCAGCATTTTCCAGGAGATCGTCGACAACGACGAGTCCTACCAGCTGTTCTGTTCCATCGCGGCCAGTGGCGAGGCCCAGGGAGGCTGGGAGAACGCCCGGATCGCCGCGCTCGTCCCCGAATCCCTTCGCGACCTCGCGCCCAAGATCACGCGGCACGGGGCGGACGAGGACAAGCACGGCCGGATCTTCAACGCCCTGCTGAAGAAGCGCGGCCTGGAGCCCGTCCCCGTACCGCCGGAGACCGACTACACGATGCTGCTGGAGCGGCAGGGCATCGGCCTCGCCCACGACAAGCTCCGCCGGGACACGCCGCTGACCGAGCGGGACATCCTCGGCTACCTCTCGCACAGCCGTGTCACCGAGCAGCGGGCCGCCGACCAGATGGACATGCTCGTCAAGTACTTCGGCGACCACCCCGAGGTCGGCAAGGCCATCCGGATGATCTGCAACGACGAGGACAACCACCTCGCGTACTGCCACGAGGAGCTGCTGCGCCTCGCCCGCGCCGGACACGGCCGCACCATCCAGTACACGCTGCGCGAGTCCGCACTCGCCGAGATCGCCATCTACCGGGACGTCAGCCTGGCCGTCATGGGCCACATGGGCCGCATCCTCAAGTGGCCCCGAGCCAAGTCCGCCGCCCTGGCCACCGGCATCCGCGCCATGTACGCGTACGAGCGGGCCGGCGGCTGGCGCAGGATGGTGACCCTCAGCACACCCGCCCGCCTCGACGCCCTCGGCGGGCCCGCCGAACCGGCCCCGGTCCTCTGAGCGGACCGCTCCCTAGAGCCAGCCGCGCCGCTTGAAGAGGCGGTGCAGCCCCAGGACGGCACCCACCATCAGCAGGACCACGGCCGGGTACGACCACACCCAGTGCAGCTCCGGCATGTGGGTGAAGTTCATCCCGTAGACGCCCGCGACCATCGTGGGTACGGCGACCATGGCCGCCCAGGCCGAGATCTTCCGCATGTCGTCGTTCTGCCGCACGCCCATCTGGGCGAGGTGCGCCGCAAGAATGTCCGAAAGCAAGCGGTCCAGGCCCTCGACCTGTTCGGCGACACGTGTCAGGTGGTCGCTCACGTCACGGAAGAACGGCTGGGCCCGCGCGCTGACGAACGGGACACCCGCGCCCGCGAGCCGCGCCATCGGTGCGGCAAGCGGGCCGGTCGCCCGCCGGAACTCCAGCACCTGCCGCTTGAACGTGTAGATCCGCGACGCCGTGTACTTGGCGTCGCCCTTGGCGTCGCCGGTCGGCCGGAAGACGTCCTCCTCCAGCTGCTCCATGTCCACCTGGAGTTCCGCCGCCACGTCGATGTAGTGGTCCACCACGGCGTCACTGATCGCGTACAGCACCGACGTCGGCCCGTGCCGCAGCACCTCCGGGTCCGACTCCAGGCGCCCGCGCACCGCCGCCAGCGGCGCCCCCTCGCCGTGCCGGACCGTCACCACGAACGAGTCGCCGACGAAGACCATCAGCTCGCCCGTCGACACCGCGTCGGCCTCGGCGTCGTACAGCACCGGCTTCAGCACCAGGAACAGCGAGTCGTCGTACACCTCCAGCTTGGGCCGCTGGTGGGCCTTGAGCGCGTCCTCCACCGCCAGCGGATGCAGGCCGAACTCGGCCGAGACCCGGTCGAACTCCCGCGCCGTCGGCTCGTGCAGCCCGATCCACAGGAACGCGTCCTCCGCGTCCCTCGCCCGCTCCAGCGCGGCGACGACATCGGTGGGGCCCTCACGGCGGCGGCCGTCCCGGTAGATGGCGCAGTCCACGATCACGGCGCGTATTCTTCCCCGTACCGCCGCCCCACGCACGCGCAGACAGCCCTACGCTGGCCGTCATGGCGACGTTGATCCTCGTACGGCACGGACGTTCCTCCGCCAACACCGCGGGCGTGCTCGCCGGCCGCACGCCCGGCGTCACCCTCGACGAACGCGGCGCGGCGCAGGCCGCCGCGCTGCCCGCACGGCTGGCCGGCATCCCGCTCACCCTGGCCGTCAGCAGCCCCCTGGAGCGCTGCCGCGACACGCTCCGCCCGCTCCTGGACGCCCGGCCCGGCCTGGCCCTGCACACCGAGGAGCGGATCAACGAGTGCGACTACGGCGACTGGTCGGGCCGCAAACTCGCCGAACTCGTCGACGAGCCGCTCATGGAGGTCGTCCAGCAGCACGCGTCGGCCGCCGCCTTCCCCGGCGGCGAGTCGATGCGTGCCATGCAGGCCCGCGCGGTCGACGCGGTGCGGGACTGGAACGCGCGCGTGGAGCAGCAGCACGGCGAGGACGCCGTGTACGTCATGTGCTCGCACGGCGACATCATCAAGGCGATCGTGGCGGACGCGCTCGGCCTGCACCTCGACCTGTTCCAGCGCGTGCACGTCGACCCCTGCTCGATCACCGCGATCCGCTACACCCGCGCGCGGCCGTTCCTCGTACGCCTCGGCGACACCGGCGACTTCGCCGGCCTGACGCCCCGCGAGGGCAACGGCGGCGGAGCGGCCCAGGTGGGCGGCGGCGCGGGCGCACCGTGATCGCTCCGCAGAGTAGGGTGGATGCGCCGCCGTCATCAGAACCGAGGGAGAGGGAACGTGTCCCGTCAGGTGTTCCTGTATGACCCGCCGGAGCGCTTCGTGGCCGGTACGGTCGGGCTGCCTGGGCGCCGTACGTTCTTCCTGCAGGCGTCCGCCGGCGGCCGGGTCACCAGTGTCGCCCTGGAGAAGACCCAGGTGGCCGCGCTCGCCGAGCGCATGGACGAACTGCTCGACGAGGTGGTCCGGCGCACCGGCGGCAACGCCCCGGTGCCGGCCGTGGCCCCCGCCGACATCGCCGACACCGCGCCCCTCGACGTCCCCATCGACGAGGAGTTCCGTGTCGGCACGATGGCCCTCGCCTGGGACGGCGAGGAGCAGCGCATGATCGTGGAGGCGCAGGCGCTCGTCGAACTCGACGTCGAGTCCGAGGAGGACCTCGCCGAGGCCGAGGAGCGGCTGCTCCAGGACGAGGAGAACGGCCCGCCGATGCTGCGCGTCCGGCTGACCGGTGCACAGGCCCGGGCGTTCGCCAAGCGCGCCCTCGACGTGGTCAACGCCGGACGCCCGCCGTGCCCGCTGTGCAGCCTGCCGCTCGACCCGGAGGGACACGTATGTCCGCGCCAGAACGGATACCGCCGCGGAGCCTGACGTCGCTCGATCTGCTCGCCGAGGGCGAGCTGACGGTGCGCGGCCGCGTCCGTGAGGCGTCCAACGCGGTGCTGTTCTGCACCGTGGCGCACGAGGGCGAAGAGGCCGAGTGCGTGTACAAGCCCGTCGCCGGGGAGCGCCCCCTGTGGGACTTCCCCGACGGGACGCTCGCCCAGCGCGAGGCCGCGGCGTACGCGGTGTCCGAGGCGACCGGGTGGGGCCTGGTCCCGCCGACCGTGCTCCGGGACGGCCCGTACGGCCCCGGCATGGTCCAGCTGTGGATCGAGGACGACCCCTCCGTGTCCCTCCTGGCCCTGGTCGACGACGACGAGCCCGGCGACGGCTGGAAGCCCGTCGGGCTCGCCCAGGTCGACGAGGACCGCACGGCGCTGCTCGTCCACGCCGACGACGTACGGCTGCGCAGGCTCGCCGTCCTCGACGCGGTGATCAACAACGCCGACCGCAAGGGCGGGCACCTGCTCCCCGCCGTGGACGGCCGGCTGTACGCCATCGACCACGGCGTCACGTTCCACGTGGACGACAAGCTGCGCACCCTGCTGTGGGGGTGGGCCGGCCGGCCGCTGCCCACGGAGGCCCTGGACGTGCTGGCGCGGCTGGAGGCCGACCTGGCCGAGGGCGCCGCGCTGGCCACCCGGCTGGCGGAGCTGATCACCCCTGCGGAGCTGGCCGCGCTGCGCGCCCGGGTGGCCGCCCTGCGCACCTCGGGCCGCCACCCGGAGCCGTCGGGCCGGTGGCCGGCCATCCCCTGGCCGCCGGTGTAGCGGGGAGCGGACAGCAGCACACCGGCGGGCGGGCCGCAAGAGGGCCGAACCGGCCATTCCACGATCCGGTTCGTATCCGGAACACCCGTCCGGTTACGCTCGACACATGCATGCCTGGCCCGCTTCTGAGGTCCCCGCCCTGCCCGGCAAGGGCCGCGACCTCCGGATCCACGACACCGCGACCGGTGGACGAGTGACCCTCGACCCCGGCCCCGTCGCCCGTATCTACGTCTGCGGCATCACGCCGTACGACGCGACCCACATCGGTCACGCGGCGACCTACAACGCGTTCGACCTCGTTCAGCGCGTGTGGCTCGACACCAAGCGGCAGGTCCACTACGTGCAGAACGTGACCGACGTCGACGATCCGCTCCTGGAGCGGGCCGCGCGCGACGGCCTCGACTGGACGAGCCTCGCCGAGCGCGAGACCGCGCTGTTCCGCGAGGACATGACGGCCCTGCGGATGCTGCCGCCGCAGCACTACATCGGTGCCGTCGAGGCGATACCCGGCATCGTGCCCCTCATCGAACGGCTCCGCGACGCGGGCGCCGCCTACGAACTCGAAGGCGACATCTACTTCTCCGTCGAGTCCGACCGGCACTTCGGCGAGGTCTCCCACTACGACGCCGAGCTCATGCGGGCCCTGTCCGCCGAGCGCGGCGGCGACCCCGACCGCCCCGGCAAGAAGAACCCGCTCGACCCGATGCTGTGGATGGCCGCCCGTGAGGGCGAGCCCAGCTGGGACGGCGCCTCGCTCGGCCCCGGCCGGCCCGGCTGGCACATCGAGTGCGTGGCCATCGCGCTGGACCACCTCGGCATGGGCTTCGACGTCCAGGGCGGCGGCTCCGACCTGATCTTCCCGCACCACGAGATGGGCGCCTCGCACGCGCAGGCCCTCACCGGCGAGCACCCCTTCGCCAAGGCGTACGTGCACGCCGGGATGGTCGCCCTGCACGGCGAGAAGATGTCCAAGTCCAAGGGCAACCTGGTCTTCGTCTCCGCGCTGCGCCGCGCGGGCGTCGACCCGGTGGCGATCCGCCTCACCCTCCTCGCGCACCACTACCGGGCGGACTGGGAGTGGACCGACGACGTGCTCGACGAGGCCGTCGAGCGGCTCGGCCGCTGGCGCGCCGCCGTGTCCCGGCCCGACGGCCCCTCGGCCGACGCGCTGGTCGAGGAGATCCGCGACGCGCTCGCCGACGATCTCGACACGCCCAGGGCGCTGGCGGCCGTCGACCGCTGGGTCGAACTCCAGCGCACCGAAGGCGGTGCGGACGAGGGCGCGCCCGGCGTCGTCTCCCGCGCCGTCGACGCGCTGATGGGCGTGGCGTTGTAACCGCACAGGGAAGCCACGGGACGCGTGGCGGGGACATCCGGAGTCCCCGCCACCTCCTGTGTCGCCGACCCGGCGTGTGATGAGGTGTGGGCGGTCGCTCAATCGACCGTTCGAAAGGAGCCTCATGTCACGTTCCTTCGCACGCAGAAGACTCCTGGGCGCGGCCGCCGCCCTCGGCGGCGCGGCCGTCCTCGCCCCGCTCGCCGGCCCGGCGCGGGCCGCCGCGCCCGGCACCACCTCCGCCCGTCCCGGCCACTGGCCCACCCGGTTCCCGCTGCCGGACGGCTTCCGCCCCGAGGGCATCACCATCGGCGCCCGCCCGTACGCCTACTTCGGGTCCATCGCCAACGGCGACGTCCACCGCGTGGCCCTGGCGACCGGCCGGGGGCGCGTCGTCGTGCCGGGCGGCGGCGCCGACCACCCCGTGATCGGGCTGAAGATCGACCGTCGGGAGCGGCTGCTGTTCCTCTGCGGCGGCTGGAGCCGGGAGATCCGGATCGCCGACGTCCGCTCCGGGGGACCGCTCAGGACGTACACGGTCGGGTCGGACGACACGATGGTCAACGACGTCGTCCTCATGCCCGGCGCCGCCTGGTTCACGGACTCCTACAACGCACAGCTCTACCGGCTGCCCCTGGACCGGCGCGGCACGCCCGGCGACACGGTGGCGACCGTGCCGCTCACCGGGGACTGGGAGCAGGGCGCCGACTTCACCGCCAATGGCATCGAGCGGACGCCCGACGGGAGGGCGCTGTTCGTGGTCAACACCGTGGTGGACGGGGGCTCGTTGATGCGGGTCGACCCGGACACCGGCGTCGCCCGCAGGGTGCCGACCGGCGACCTGAGGATCCCGCACGGCGACGGGCTGCTCCTGCTGGGCCGGAACCTGTACGTCGTCCAGCAGGCCGTCAACCAGGTGGACGTGGTGCGGCTCGACGCCTCGGGCACGCGCGGGACGCCGATCGCCCGGATCACCGACCCGCGGTTCCGCGTCCCGACGACGGCCGCGGCCTGGGGCGACCGCGTCTATCTGCCCAACGCGCGCTTCGACGTGGAGCCGACCCCGCGGACCGAGTACGACGTGGTCGCCGTCGACCAGGTGTGAGCGCACGACGGGGCCGAGCACACGGCGGGGCGGCACCGTCACCGCGGTGCCGCCCCGCCGCCTCACTGTCCGTCAGTCCCCGATGTCCTCGGGGTCGTCCGAGCCGCCGGGCCCGCCGGGGCCACCGGGGCCGCTCGTGCCGCCGTCGGTGCCCTGGGGGCCCTGAGGGCCCTGGGCGCCTTGGGTGCCGTCCTCCTCGTCCCCGCCGGTCGCCTTCGGGGGCTTCGGCGGGCGGGTCCGCCCGCTGGATGTGTCCCGCAGGTACGACGTGTCGCCGCTCTCCGTGGCGTGACCGGTCGTCCCGGGCAGCGTGCCGGGCCCGCCGTCCCTGCGGCGCAGATAGCGCTCGAACTCCCGGGCGATGGCCTCGCCCGACGCCTCCGGCAGCTCCGCGGTGTCCCGCGCCTCCTCCAGCGTCTGCACGTACTCCGCCACCTCGCTGTCCTCGGAGGCGAGTTGGTCGACGCCCACCTGCCAGGCCCGCGCGTCCTCGGCCAGTTCGCCCAGCGGGATGCGCAGGTCGATCAGGTCCTCGAGGCGGTTGAGCAGCGCCAGCGTCGCCTTGGGGTTGGGCGGCTGCGACACGTAGTGCGGCACCGCCGCCCACAGGCTCACCGCCGGTACCCCGGCGTGCGTGCACGCCTCCTGGAGGATGCCGACGATGCCCGTCGGGCCCTCGTACCGGGTCTCCTCCAGGTCCATCGTGCGGGCCAGGTCGGGGTCGGACGTCACGCCGCTGACCGGCACCGGCCGCGTGTGCGGGGTGTCGCCCAGCAGCGCCCCCAGGATGACCACCATCTCCACGCCCAGCTCATGGGCGAAGCCCAGGATCTCGTTGCAGAACGAGCGCCAGCGCATGGACGGTTCGATCCCGCGGACCAGGACCAGGTCCCGCGGCTTCTCGCCGCCGACCCGCACCACGGAGAGCCGGGTGGTGGGCCAGGTGATCCTCCGTACCCCGCCGTCCAGCCACACCGTGGGCCGGTTGACCTGGAAGTCGTAGTAGTCCTCGGCGTCGAGCGCCGCGAACACCTCGCCCTTCCACTCCCGTTCCAGGTGCGCGACCGCGGTGGAGGCGGCGTCGCCGGCGTCGTTCCAGCCCTCGAACGCGGCCACCATGACCGGGTCGATCAGCTCGGGAACCCCCTCGAGCTCGATCACCCAGGCCTCCTTCCGAAGTTCCGTGCGTACGGACCAACCTTACGGCGTTCGGCGCCGTTGCCCGCAGCCCCCGTACACGTCCGGGTGCTGTCTCGGCCTCCCACGACTACCCATCGTGCCTCGCCGGAACACCGGTCGATTCATCCGAGCTATGGGGTCGCCATGGCTGCGGAACATGGGTGTGCCCCTGGACTCGGACCCGCTCGGGCCGCTATACATCGGATGTCCGACCAGAGGTCCGATGTCCTCGCGCGGCCAAGGGCCGCTTCCGGCGGCCAAGAGGCAGGTATGAGTCCGATCGTCACCGCGTTCGAGGTCCACGACATCCGCTTCCCCACCTCCGACCAGCTCGACGGCTCGGACGCCATGCATCCGGACCCCGACTACTCCGCCGCGTACGTCGTCCTGCGCACCGGCGACGGAACCGAGGGCCATGGCTTCGCCTTCACCATCGGCCGTGGTAACGACGTCACCGCCGCCGCCATCGAGGCGCTGCGCCCCTACGTCACGGGCCGTCCCGCCCCGCGTACGGCCGCCGACCTGGCCGCGCTGTACCGGAACCTCACCCATGACTCCCAGCTGCGCTGGCTCGGCCCCGAGAAGGGCGTGGCCCACATGGCCGCCGGCGCCGTGATCAACGCCGCCTGGGACCTCGCCGCCACCACCGCGGGCCTGCCCGTATGGGAGTTCCTGGCCCGGATGACGCCCGAGGAGATCGTCTCGCTCGTCGACTTCCGCCATCTGACCGACGCCCTCACGCCCGACGAGGCCCTGGCGCTCCTCCGCGCCGCCGAACCCGGCCGCGCCGAACGCACCGCCCGGCTGCGCGCCGAGGGCTACCCCGCCTACACCACCTCGCCCGGCTGGCTGGGCTACGACGACGCCCGGCTCGTCCGGCTCGCCGAGCAGGCCGTCGCCGACGGATTCGGCCAGATCAAACTGAAGGTGGGCGCCGACCTCGACGACGACGTACGGCGGCTCGCGCTCGCCCGCGCGGCCGTCGGGCCCTCCGTGCGCATCGCCCTCGACGCCAACCAGCGCTGGGACGTGCCCGAGGCGCTGCACGCCCTGGCCGCGCTCGCCCCCTACGACCCGCACTGGATCGAGGAACCCACCAGCCCCGACGACGTCCTGGGCCACGCCGCCATCCGCGCCGGCCAGCCCGTCAGGGTCGCCACCGGCGAACACGGCGCCAACCGCGTCCTGTTCAAGCAGCTCCTCCAGGCCGGCGCCGTCGACTACGTCCAGATCGACGCCGCCCGCGTCGCCGGGGTCAACGAGAACGTCGCCATCCTGCTCCTCGCCGCGAAGTACGGCGTCCCCGTCTGTCCGCACGCCGGGGGAGTGGGACTGTGCGAACTCGTCCAGCACCTCGCGATGTTCGACTACGTCGCCGTGTCCGGCAGCCTGGACGAGAGGGTCATCGAGTACGTCGACCACCTCCACGAGCACTTCACCGACCCGGTCGTCGTCCGCGACGGCCGCTACGCCGCACCCACCGCGCCCGGGTTCTCCGCCCGGATGCGCCCCGAGTCGATCGCCGCCCACCGCTACCCGGACGGACCGGTGTGGCAGCGGAGGAAGGAGACCGGCCGTGCGTGACCTCGCGGGGCTGAACGCGCTCGTCACCGGCGGAGCCTCCGGCATCGGCGCCGCCGTCGCCGCCGAACTGCTCCGGCGCGGCGCCCGGGTCGCCGTCCTCGACCTGGACACCCGCGGCGCCCCCGACGGCACCCTGGCCCTGGCCGCCGACGTCACCTCCGACGCGGACGTACGGGACGCGGTGGCCGCCGCCGTGGGCGAGTTCGGCGCCCTGCACACGGTCGTGAGCAACGCGGGCATCGGCGCCGTCGGCACCGTCGAGGACAACGGCGACGACGAGTGGCGGCGCGTCCTGGACGTCAACGTGCTGGGCATGGTCCGCACCGCCCGGCACGCCCTGCCGCATCTGCGGCGGGCCGCGGCCGACCGCCCCGGCGCGGTGTCCGTCACCCACACCTGCTCGATCGCCGCCACGGCCGGACTGCCCCGGCGGGCCCTGTACTCGGCGTCCAAGGGCGCCGTGCTCTCGCTGACCCTCGCCATGGCCGCCGACCACGTCCGGGAGGGCATCCGGGTCAACTGTGTGAACCCCGGCACCGCCGACACCCCGTGGGTGGGCCGGCTCCTCGACCGCGCCGACGATCCGGTCGCCGAGCGGGCCGCCCTGGAGGCCCGCCAGCCCATGGGGCGTCTGGTGTCCGCCGCCGAGGTCGCCGCGGCCGTCGCCTACCTGGCGAGCCCCGCCGCCGCGGCCGTCACCGGTACCGCGCTCGCCGTCGACGGCGGGATGCAGGGGCTGCGGCTGCGTCCGGCGACGTAGAGCGGCGCCGGGTCAGAGCACCGAGCGGAGCCACTGCTCCACGCTCGCGATGTGCACCGTCGCCCATGACCGGGCCGCCTCCGCGTCGCGGTCCCGCAGCGCCGCCAGGATCGCCCGGTGCTCGTGCAGCGTCCGCGCGACCGCGTCCTCCTGCGTGAGCCCGCGCCACACCCGGGCCCGGGTCGTCGGCCCGGACAGCCCGTCCAGCAGCGAGCACAGCACCGCGTTGCCGGACGCCCCCACGATCACGCGGTGGAACTCCAGGTCCGCGGCGACCAGTTCCTCCACGGCCGGCTCCGGGCCCAGCGCGTCCAGGGCCGCCTCCAGCGCGTCCAGCTCGGCCTCGCCGATCCGCGGCGCGGCCAGCGCGGTCGCCGCCGGTTCCAGGATGCGCCGCACGGCCAGGAACTCCAGCACGGTGTCGTCCCGGTGGAAGTCCACGACGAAGCTCAGCGCCTCCAGCAGCAGCTGCGGGTCCAGGCTCGTCACGTACGTACCGTCGCCCTGGCGGACGTCCAGGATGCGGATCAGCGACAGGGCGCGGACCGCCTCGCGCAGCGAATTGCGGGAGAGCCCCAGCTCGGCGGCGAGTTCGCTCTCCTTGGGGAGCCGGTCGCCGGGCCGCAGCGCACCCGAGACGATCATCTCCTTGATCTTCTCGATCGCCTCGTCCGTCACTGCCATGGCGTCCCCCACTGCCTCTCAGACATCCGATGTGTGAGCGTACAAGAGGGCGGCCCCCGAAGGAGCCGCCCTCATGACCCCTTGCCGCGGGTCAGGCCCTGTCGGCCAGCATCGCCTCGACCTTGCCGCGGACCTCGTCCGTCGCGAGGCCGCGGATCGTCAGGGTCGTACGGCGGCGCAGCACGTCGTCCGCCGTCTCGGCCCACTCGTGGTCCCGGGCGTAGACGACCTGCGCCCAGATCTCCGGCGCGTCCGGGTGGATCCGCTCGCCCAGCTCCGGGTTCTCGTACGCCAGGCGCGCGATGTCGAAGGACAGCGAGCCGTAGTGCGTCGCCAGGTGGCGGGCCGTGTCGGCGGCCATGCGCGGGCCGGGCGTGCCGCCGTCGACGAGCAGCCGGTGCGCCACCGCGTTGGGGTTGGCTATGCCGGGAAGCGGAAGCTTCTTCGGCAGGCTGGAGATGGGCTCCATGTCGTCGGCGAGAGGCCCGCCGGGGAGCGCGGCCAGCTTGTTCATCACCGTACGGCCGATGTGGCGGAACGTCGTCCACTTGCCGCCGGCGACCGACAGCATGCCGCCGCGGCCCTCGGTGACGACGGTCTCGCGCTTGGCCTTGGAGGTGTCGCCCGGACCGCCGGGCAGGACCCGCAGACCGGCGAACGCGTAGGTGATCAGGTCGCGCTCGAGCTGCTGGTCGCGGATGGAGAAGGCGGCCTCGTCCAGGATCTGGGCGATGTCCTTCTCGTTCACCGCGACCTCGCCCGGGTCGCCCTCGTACTCCTCGTCGGTCGTACCGAGCAGCAGCATGTCCTCCCAGGGCAGGGCGAACGTGATGCGGTACTTGTCGATCGGGGTGGCGAGGGCGGCCTTCCACGGGGAGGTCCGCTTCAGGACGAGGTGCGCGCCCTTGGAGAGGCGGATGGACGGTGCCGCGTTCGGATCCTCCATCCGGCGCAGGTGGTCCACCCAGGGGCCGGTGGCGTTGAGCACCAGCCGGGCGTCCACGCCGAACTCGGTGCCGTCGAGCCGGTCCCTCAGGTCGGCGCCGGTGACGCGGCCCCGGGTGAAGCGCAGACCGGTGACCTCGGCGTGGTTGAGGACGGTCGCGCCCGCCTCGACCGCGGCGCGGACCGTCATGAGGGCCATGCGCGCGTCGTTCATCTGGTCGTCGCCGTACACGGCCACGGCCTTGAGGTTGTCCGTACGCAGCTCCGGCACGTCCTGCGCGGCCTTCGACGGGCTGAGCAGGTGGCCGACGCCGTCGCCGAACGCGGAGAGCGCCGAGTACGCGAAGACGCCCGCGCCGAGCTTCGCGGCGCCGTGCGGCCCGCCCTTGTACACCGGCAGGTAGAAGGTGAGCGGGTTGGCCAGGTGCGGGGCGACCTGGCGGGAGACCGCACGGCGCTCGAAGTGGTTCTCCGCGACCAGCTTCACCGCGCCGGTCTGCAGGTAGCGCAGACCGCCGTGGAGCAGCTTGGAGGAGGCGGAGGAGGTGGCGCCGGCGAAGTCGCCGGCGTCCACCAGGGCCACCCGCAGCCCGGACTGCGCGGCGTGCCAGGCGGTGGAGATGCCGAGGATGCCGCCGCCGATCACCAGGAGGTCGTAGGTCGCCTTGGAGAGCTGCTCCCGGGTCTCGGCGCGGCTCGGCAGCGAACCGGCAGCCGGGTGCGTCCCGAGGGCGGGGACGCTCTGCAGGGTGGTCATGTCGATTACTCCTCGTCCTCGATCCAGCCCATGGTCCGCTCGACGGCCTTGAGCCAGTTCTTGTACTCGCGGTCGCGGATGTCCGCGTCCATGCGGGGGGTCCATTCGGCGGCGCGGCGCCAGTTGGCCCGCAGCGCGTCGGTGTCGGGCCAGAAGCCGACGGCCAGGCCGGCGGCGTAGGCCGCGCCGAGGCAGGTCGTCTCGGCGACCATCGGGCGCACGACCGGTGCGTCCAGGACGTCCGAGAGCGTCTGCATCAGCAGGTTGTTGGAGGTCATGCCGCCGTCGACCTTCAGGGCGGTCAGCTCGACGCCGGAGTCCTTGGTCATGGCGTCGGTGATCTCACGGGTCTGCCAGGCGGTGGCCTCGAGGACGGCGCGGGCGATGTGCGCCTTCGTGACGTAGCGGGTCAGACCGGCGATGACACCGCGGGCGTCGGAGCGCCAGTACGGGGCGAACAGGCCGGAGAACGCGGGCACGAAGTAGGCGCCGCCGTTGTCCTCGACGGACAGGGCCAGCGTCTCGATCTCGGCCGCGGTGCTGATCAGGCCCATCTGGTCGCGCATCCACTGGACGAGCGAGCCGGTGACGGCGATGGAGCCCTCCAGGGCGTAGACCGGCTTGTTCTCGCCGATCTGGTAGCCGACCGTGGTGAGCAGGCCGCTGTAGGAGTTGATGACCTTGTCGCCGGTGTTCATCAGCATGAACGTTCCGGTGCCGTAGGTGGACTTGGCCTCGCCCTCCGCGAAGCAGGTCTGGCCGAACAGGGCCGCCTGCTGGTCGCCGAGCGCGGACGCGACGGGGATGCCGTCGAGGACGCCGCCCTTGACGTGGCCGTACACCTCGGCCGAGGAGCGGATCTCCGGGAGGACCGCGGCGGGGACCTCCATCGACTGGAGGATCTTGTCGTCCCACTCCATGGTGTGGAGGTTCATCAGCATGGTGCGGGACGCGTTGGTGACGTCGGTGACGTGCCGGCCGCCGTCGACGCCGCCGGTCAGGTTCCAGATGACCCAGGAGTCCATGGTGCCGAAGAGGATGTCGCCGCGCTCGGCGCGCTCGCGCAGGCCCTCGACGTTGTCGAGCAGCCAGCGGACCTTCGGGCCGGCGAAGTAGGAGGCCAGCGGGAGGCCGGTCTCGCGGCGGAAGCGGTCCTGGCCGACGTTGCGGCCCAGCTCCTTGCACAGGGCGTCGGTGCGGGTGTCCTGCCAGACGATGGCGTTGTGGACCGGCTCACCGGTGTTCTTGTCCCACAGCAGCGTCGTCTCGCGCTGGTTGGTGATGCCGATGGCCTTGACGTCGGCGGCGGTGATGCCGGCCTTCTCGATGGCGCCGGCGACGACTTCCTGGACGTTCGCCCAGATCTCGGTGGCGTTGTGCTCGACCCAGCCGGGCTTCGGGAAGATCTGCTCGTGCTCCTTCTGGTCGACGGAGACGATGCGCCCGTCGCGGTCGAAGACGATGCAGCGGCTGGACGTGGTGCCCTGGTCGATGGCCGCGATGAAGGGGCCGGTGCCGTGCGAGGTGGTGGCGGTCATAGGGGGTGTGCTCCTCGAGGTCGGTGAAGGGATCGGTCGGCTGGGCTCAGGCGAACGCGAGGGAGTAGATACCCGCGGCGGCGGCGGAGCCGATCAGCGGACCGACGACGGGGATCCAGGCGTACCCCCAGTCGGAGCCGCCCTTGTTGGGCAGCGGGAGCAGGGCGTGCACGATGCGGGGACCGAGGTCGCGCGCCGGGTTGATGGCGTAACCGGTCGGGCCACCGAGCGACAGGCCGATACCCACGACGACGAAGGCGACGATCAGACCGCCGAGGACGTTCAGTCCCTTGCCGTCGTTGTTGAGGCCCTGGGTGAGCACGGCCAGGACCAGCACGAGGGTGCCGATGATCTCGGTCGCCAGGTTCTGCCAGACGTTCCGGATCTCGGGGCCGGTGGAGAAGATGCCGAGGACGGGGCCGGGGCCCTCGATCGCGCCGGCGACGGGCTTGGAGGTGATCTCCGGGTCACGGAGATGTGCCTGGAACTGGCCGTAGTACGCGACCCACACCAGGAAGGCACCGATCATGGCGCCGAGCATCTGGCCCGCGATGTAGACCGGGACGTTCTTCCATTCGCCGTTGTTGAGGGCGATGCCGACCGTCACGGCGGGGTTCAGATGGGCGCCGGAGAGGGAACCAGTCATGTACACGGCGGTCATGACCGCGAAGCCCCACCCGAAGGTGATGGCCACCCAGCCGGCGTTCTGCGCCTTGGAGCGCTTGAGCACGACGGCGGCGACGACGCCTCCGCCGAGGAGGATGAGTACGGCGGTACCAATGATCTCGCCGATGAAGATGTCGGAGCTGGACACCCGCGACTCCTTTGTCCTTCGTCCAGGGAAAGGCGAACCAACGGGTCCCTCCGGTGGTCCGCGCCCTCGGGGTGAGGGCGTTGCCGGCCTCCTGGCGTTGCCACACTCTAGCGCGTCATTCCGGTAGGTGTTCGACAATGCCGACCGATGGACGGCAGTTTTGTCCCCGGTTCAATTCGCCGTCAAGGGTTCAGGCCCCGTAGACCCGATCGTTACCGAGGGGGCCGGCGGGGCTCGCGGACGGGCCCCGCCCGGGCGCCGCTCAGAAGCGCCCGGCGCCCAGGTCCCGCGACACCGCCCGCGCGCACTCCCGCACCGCCGCGATCAGCTCGGACCGCAGCTCACCGCCGTCACAGACGCGCTCCACCGCACCGGTGATGGCGACGGCCCCCACCGGCATCCGCCGCCGGTCGTGGATGGGCGCCGCCACGGACGCCACGCCCTCCCAGGTCTCCTCCACGTCCGCGGCCCAGCCGCGCGCCCGCGTGAGGTCCAGCAGCTCCTCGAAGTCGTCCAGCGCCGTGACGGTGCGCGCGGTGTACGCCTTGCGCTCCACCTCCACCGCCTCGCTGTGCGCCACCGGGTCGTACGCGGAGAGGACCTTGCCCAGCGCGGTGGAGTGCAGCGGCTGCATCGCCCCGACCTCCAGCACCTGGCGGCTGTCGTCGGGCCGGAACACGTGGTGGATCACCAGCACCCCGTGCTGGTGCAGCACGCCGAGGTGCACGCTCTCGCCGCTGGACCTGGCCAGGTCGTCCGTCCAGACCAGCGCCCTGGCCCGCAGCTCGTGCACGTCGAGGTAGCTGTTGCCGAGCCGCAGCAGCTCCGCGCCCAGCTGGTAGCGCCCGGACGCCACGTCCTGCTCGACGAAGCCCTCGGCCTGGAGCGTGCGGAGTATGCCGTGTGCCGTGCCCTTGGCCAGCCCCAGGGACGACGCGATGTCGGAGAGACCCAGCCGGCGCTCTCCACCCGCGAGCAGCCGCAGCATCGCCGCCGCCCGTTCAAGCGACTGGATGTTCTTCGCCATCCCCGGCCAGCTCCTTCTCTCCACGGTTCGACAATGCTGAACACTATCGGTCGTTGCCGACCTCCGGCCACATCCGGAAACCCACAACGACGAACGTGGCCGGACTCCGCCCCCGCACAGCATGCCGTCCGCCACGTGGGACAACATGTCCGCCCCGGGGCCCGGACGGTTACGCTGGCCGCGTGCGCCCTCTGCCCGGGGGCGCAAAGCCGACAGCCGTCGCACCCCAGGGAGCACCTCCATGGCCTCGTTGCCGACCCCTTCCGCCGCGTCCGCCGACAGCGCCGCCCGAGCAGCCGCCCTCCGCGAAGCCCTCGCCACCCGTGTGGTCGTGGCTGACGGAGCCATGGGCACGATGCTCCAGGCGCAGGACCCGACGCTGGAGGACTTCCAGAACCTCGAGGGCTGCAACGAGATCCTCAACGTCACCCGCCCCGACATCGTCCGCTCCGTCCACGAGGCGTACTTCGCCGCGGGTGTCGACTGCGTCGAGACGAACACCTTCGGCGCCAACCTCTCCGCCCTCGGCGAGTACGACGTCGCCGAGCGGATCACCGAGCTGTCCGAGGCCGGCGCCCGTATCGCCCGCGAGGCCGCCGACGCGTTCACCGCCTCCACCGGCAGCCAGCGCTGGGTCCTGGGCTCCATGGGCCCCGGCACCAAGCTGCCCACCCTCGGCCACACCACGTACCCCGCCATCCGCGACGCCTACCAGCAGAACGCCGAGGGCCTGCTCGCCGGCGGCGCCGACGCCCTCCTGGTGGAGACCACGCAGGACCTCCTCCAGACGAAGGCGGCCGTCATCGCCGCCCGCCGGGCCATGGACACCGCCGGATACGACGTCCCGCTCATCGTCTCCGTCACCGTCGAGACCACCGGCACCATGCTCCTCGGCTCCGAGATCGGCGCCGCGCTCACCGCGCTGGAGCCCCTCGGCATCGACATGATCGGCCTGAACTGCGCCACCGGCCCCGCCGAGATGAGCGAGCACCTGCGCCACCTGTCCCGGCACTCCCGTATCCCGCTGTCCTGCATGCCGAACGCCGGCCTGCCCGTCCTCGGCAAGGACGGCGCCCACTACCCGCTGACCGCCCCCGAGCTGGCCGACGCCCAGGAGACCTTCGTCCGCGAGTACGGGCTCTCCCTCGTCGGCGGCTGCTGCGGTACGACCCCCGAGCACCTGCGCCAGGTCGTCGAGCGGGTCCGCGACCTCGCCCCCGCGCCCCGCGAGCCCCGCCCCGAGCCGGGCGCGGCCTCCCTCTACCAGACCGTGCCGTTCCGGCAGGACACCTCGTACCTCGCCATCGGCGAGCGGACGAACGCCAACGGCTCCAAGAAGTTCCGCGAGGCCATGCTGGAGGGCCGCTGGGACGACTGCGTGGAGATGGCCCGCGACCAGATCCGCGAGGGCGCCCACATGCTCGACCTGTGCGTCGACTACGTCGGCCGCGACGGCGTCGCCGACATGTCCGAGCTGGCCGGCCGCTTCGCCACGGCCTCCACGCTGCCCATCGTGCTGGACTCCACCGAGGTCGACGTCATCCGCGCGGGCCTGGAGAAGCTGGGCGGCCGTGCCGTCATCAACTCCGTCAACTACGAGGACGGCGACGGCCCCGAGTCCCGGTTCGCGAAGGTCACCGCGCTCGCCCGGGAGCACGGCGCCGCGCTGATCGCCCTCACCATCGACGAGGAGGGCCAGGCCCGTACGCCCGAGAAGAAGGTGGAGATCGCCGAGCGGCTGATCGCCGACCTGACCGGCAACTGGGGCATCCGCGAGGAGGACATCCTCGTCGACTGCCTCACCTTCACCATCTGCACCGGTCAGGAGGAGTCCCGCAAGGACGGCATCGCCACCATCGAGGCGATCCGCGAGCTGAAGCGCCGCCGCCCGGCCGTGCAGACCACGCTGGGGCTCTCCAACATCTCCTTCGGCCTCAACCCGGCCGCGCGCATCCTGCTGAACTCCGTCTTCCTGGACGAGTGCGTGAAGGCGGGCCTCGACTCGGCGATCGTGCACGCCTCCAAGATCCTGCCGATCGCCCGTTTCGACGAGGAGCAGGTCACCACCGCCCTCGACCTGATCTACGACCGCCGCTCTGAGGGCTACGACCCGCTCCAGCGGCTCATGGAGCTGTTCGAGGGCGCCACCGCCAAGTCCCTCAAGGCCGGCAAGGCCGAGGAGCTGGCCGCCCTCCCCCTGGAGGAGCGCCTCAAGCGCCGCATCATCGACGGCGAGAAGAACGGCCTGGAGGCCGACCTCGACGAGGCCCTGCGGGACCGCCCGGCGCTCGACATCGTCAACGACACGCTGCTCGACGGCATGAAGGTGGTCGGCGAGCTGTTCGGCTCCGGCCAGATGCAGCTGCCGTTCGTCCTCCAGTCGGCCGAGGTCATGAAGAGCGCGGTCGCCCACCTCGAACCCCACATGGAGAAGTCGGACGCCGAGGGCAAGGGCACCATCGTCCTCGCCACCGTCCGCGGCGACGTCCACGACATCGGCAAGAACCTCGTCGACATCATCCTCTCCAACAACGGCTACAACGTCGTCAACCTCGGCATCAAGCAGCCGGTCTCCGCGATCGTCGAGGCGGCCGAGGAGCACCGCGCCGACGTCATCGGCATGTCCGGACTCCTCGTCAAGTCGACCGTCATCATGAAGGAGAACCTGGAGGAGCTGAACCAGCGCGACCTGGCCGCCAAGTACCCGGTCATCCTCGGCGGCGCCGCCCTCACCCGCGCCTACGTCGAGCAGGACCTCCACGAGATCTACCAGGGCGAAGTCCGCTACGCCCGGGACGCCTTCGAGGGCCTGCGCCTCATGGACGCGCTCGTCGCCGTCAAGCGCGGCGTGCCCGGCGCCACCCTGCCGGAACTCAAGCAGCGCCGCGTCCGGGCCACCGGCTCCGCCGTCGTGACGGAGGACCGGGAGCCGGAGAGCGGTGTCCGCTCCGACGTCGCCACCGACAACCCCGTCCCCGAGCCGCCGTTCTGGGGTACGCGGGTCGTCAAGGGCATCCAGCTCAAGGAGTACGCGAGCTGGCTCGACGAGGGCGCCCTGTTCAAGGGCCAGTGGGGCCTCAAGCAGAACCGGACGGGCGACGGCCCCTCGTACGAGGAACTGGTCGAGACCGAGGGCCGGCCCCGGCTGCGCGGCTGGCTGGACCAGCTGCACACGCAGAACATGCTGGAGGCGGCCGTCGTCCACGGCTACTTCCCCTGCGTGTCCAAGGGCGACGACCTGATCATCCTCGACGAGAGCGGCAACGAGCGCACCCGCTTCACCTTCCCGCGCCAGCGCCGTGGCCGCCGCCTGTGCCTCGCCGACTTCTTCCGTCCCGAGGAGTCCGGCGAGACCGATGTCGTCGGACTCCAGGTCGTCACCGTCGGCTCCCGCATCGGCGAGGAGACGGCCCGGCTCTTCGAGGCCAACGCCTACCGCGACTACCTCGAACTCCACGGCCTGTCCGTCCAGTTGGCCGAGGCGCTCGCCGAGTACTGGCACGCCCGCGTCCGCGCGGAGCTGGGCTTCGCCGGCGAGGACCCCGAGCACGTCGAGGACATGTTCGCGCTGAAGTACCGCGGCGCCCGCTTCTCCCTCGGGTACGGAGCCTGCCCCGACCTGGAGGACCGGGCCAAGATCGCCGACCTCCTCCAGCCGGAGCGCATCGGCGTCGTGCTGTCCGAGGAGTTCCAGCTCCACCCCGAACAGTCGACCGACGCGATCGTCCTCCACCACCCCGAGGCGAAGTACTTCAACGCGCGCTGACCCGTCACGACGTACACTGGTCGGTCCAGTGCAGGCCGGTCGCTCATCTCCACCGGGACGTTTCCGTGGGGGAGGGCGACCGGCCTTCTCGTCCCTCATGGAGGTGTGCCGGATGACCAGCACGGTCCCCGCGTCCTTGACCCGAACGGCCGACGGCTCGGCTCTGCAGGCCGTCTTCCTCGACATGGACGGCACGCTCGTCGACACCGAGGGGTTCTGGTGGGACGTGGAGGTCGAGGTCTTCGCCGACCTCGGACACGAGCTGGACGAGTCCTGGCGCGACATCGTCGTCGGCGGCCCCATGACGCGCAGCGCCGGCTACCTCATCGAGGCCACGGGCGCCGACATCGGCCTGCCCGAGCTGACCACGCTCCTCAACGACCGGTTCGTGGAGCGCATCGACGACGGCGTGCCCCTCATGCCGGGCGCCGACCGCCTCCTCGCCGAGCTGGCCGCCCACGCGGTCCCCACCGCCCTGGTGTCCGCGTCCCACCGGCGCATCATCGACCGGGTCCTGCGCACCCTCGGCCCCGACCGGTTCACGCTCACCGTCGCGGGCGACGAGGTGCCCCGTACCAAGCCGCACCCCGACCCGTACCTTCTCGCGGCCCGCGGGGTCGGCGCCGACCCGGCCAGATGCGCCGTCGTCGAGGACACCCCCACGGGAGTCGCCGCCGCCGAGGCCGCGGGCTGCCGGGTCGTCGCCGTACCGTCGCTCGCCCCCATCGCCCCCGCGGACGGCAGGGTCGTCGTCGGCTCCCTCGAAGAGGTCGATCTTGGTTTTCTGCGTGCCCTGATCACTCTCTGACCACTTCCCGATCACGCGCGGCGAAGAAGCGCACACCCGGCGCATCCCGGTGAATGCGGGGAAAACACCAGGCGTCGAATCGTGCCTTTCGCGTGACCCGACGGAAAAGCGCACAACGTGACCTTGCTCACCCAGCGTGGTGTCGGCGGGATGCCCGCAAGGGCCCGCATGCCCGGTTGACGGGGCTTCGGCCCGGTCTTTGTGTCCGGATTCATCTGCGCCTGTACGAAACGCTCCCGCGCTCCGAGATCACACGAGCGCCGCGCGTGATCACTGTCTGATGACCTCTCAAGTCAAGGGCGGTCCGGCATTAGTGGCGATTGCCACTAATCTTTTCGCCGAGCACTCGCCGCACCTTTCCCCGTGTTCCGGCCGCCACAAAGCAGCCGCGCACAGGATCGATCGTTCGTATCCCGGCCCGATCGTCCGCCTCCACCCCGGGCGGCCGCGGCGCGTCTCCGCACACCGCAACACCCCCGTGCCGGATTCAGGAGTACGTCCCAGATGAACCGCAAGACCTTGGTGCTGCCGGCCGTCGTCGGCCTGCTGGCCCCCCTGCTCGCCGCGTGCGGCACCCAGCAGGGCGGTGCCGCCGGAGGCAACGCCATCGTCGTCGGCACCACCGACCAGTTCACCGCCACCGAGGACGCCCCGGCACCCTTCGACCCGGCCTACGCCTATGACACCGGCATCTGGAACGTGCTCCGCCAGACCGTCCAGACCCTCGTGCGCGTCCCGCGCGGCGGCGGCCGCCCCGTGCCCGACGCCGCCTCGGAGTGCCAGTTCACCGACCGGGTCAGCGAGAGCTACCGCTGCACCCTGCGCGACGGACTGACCTTCTCCGACGGCACGCCCGTGACCGCCCAGGACGTGAAGTTCTCCATCGAGCGCGTCCTCGCCATCAAGTCCGACAACGGCGCCGCCGGCCTCCTCTCGAACATCGACACCATCGAGGTCAAGGGCTACCGGGAGATCGTCTTCCATCTGAAGACCCCCGACGCCACCTTCCCGTACAAGCTGGCCACCCCCGTCGCGGGCATCGTCAGCAGCGACAAGTACGAGGCAGACAAGCTCCGCGAGGGCTTCCAGGTCGACGGCTCCGGCCCGTACACGATGAAGGCCAACGTCTCCGACGGCCATGTCACCAGCGTCGTCTTCACCAAGAACGGCCGCTACAAGGGCGGCGTGAAGCTCCGCAACGACCAGGTCGAGCTGCGCTCGTTCGCGGACGCCGGCGCCATGGCGGGCGCCCTCGACGCCGGCGACATCGACCTGATGACCCGCACCATGGAGCCCGAGCAGATCAGGGAGCTCCACGCGCGGCCCAAGGAGGGCATCAAGCTCACCGAGATGCCCGGCCTGGAGATCCGCTACCTCGCCTTCAACACCCGGCACCCCTCGGTCAAGGACAAGGCGGTCCGCCAGGCCATGGCCTCCGTCATCGACCGCAGCAAGATCGCGGGCGATGTCTACGGCTCCACCGCCACCCCGCTCTACTCGCTGATCCCGTCCTCGATCGCCACGCACACCAACTCCTTCTTCGACAAGTACGGCGAGCCCAGCCGCAAGAAGGCCGCGGCCATCCTCGACGACGCCGGCATCGACACCCCGGTGAAGCTGACCCTGCACTACACGACCGACCACTACGGCTCCGCCACCGCCAAGGAGTTCGCCGCGCTGCGCGACCAGCTCAATGCCAGCGGGCTGTTCGACGTGACGGTCAAGGGCAGCGAGTGGTCCACCTTCCGGCCCGCCCAGAAGCGCGGCGAGTACGCGGTCTACGGACTGGGCTGGTTCCCCGACTTCCCGGACCCGGACAACTTCACCGCGCCGTTCCTCGACGCGGACAACTTCCTCAACACGCCCTACGTCAGCGAAGAGGCGCGCACCCGGCTCATCCCGGCGTCGCGCCGCGAGGCGGACCGCACCTCCGCGGCGCCGGCCTTCGAGAAGCTCCAGCGGATCGTCGCCGAGGACGTCCCGGTGCTCCCGCTGTGGCAGGGCAAGCAGTACGTGGCCTCCCGCGACACCCTCACGGGCGTCGAGTGGGCGCTCAACACGTCCTCGGACCTGCAGCTCTGGGAGCTCGGCCGAGGCACCGCCTGACCCCTGCAACACCCGGCCGTGCATGGGCCCGGTCGACGAAGAGATCCAGAGGCAAAGGTTCCAGTGAAGGCACACAACAAGTGGCTGACGGCCCCGCTCGCCGCGGGGCTGGCCGCCGCCCTGCTCAGCGGCTGCGGCACGGACAAGGACGGGGCGAACGGCGACGCCGCCGGCACCGTCGTCGTCGGCATGTCCGACCAGGTCCTGGCCACCGACCCGGCGACCGGCTACGACCCGGGTTCCTGGCTGCTGTTCAACAACGTCTTCCAGTCCCTGCTCAGCTTCCCCAAGGGCGCCACGCTGCCCCAGCCGGAAGCCGCCGAGAGGTGCGACTTCGACAAGGGCGCCAGCACCGTCTACCGCTGCACCCTGCGCGACGGCCTCAAGTTCAGCAACGGCAACCCGCTGACCGCCGAGGACGTCAAGTTCTCCTTCGAGCGCTCCCTGAAGATCGCCGACGAGTCCGGACCGAGCCCGCTGCTCTCCACCATCGACAAGATCGAGACGCCCGACGACAGGACCGTCGTCTTCCGGCTCAAGGTGCCCGACGCCACGTTCCCGAGCAAGATCGCCTCGGGTGCCGGCTCCATCGTCGACCACCGCGAGTACGAGGCCGGCGCCCTGCGCACCGACCTCAAGGCCGTCGGTTCCGGCCCGTACCAGCTGGAGTCCTTCAGCGAGCAGGAAGCAGTCTTCTCGGTCAACCCGCACTACAAGGGCACCGCGAAGGTCAAGAACACCGGCATCAAGCTGAAGCTCTACCAGGGCGACCGCAAGGCCCTCGCCGACGCCATGAAGAACGGCGACATCGATGTCGCCTACCGCGGCCTCGCGCCCACGGACATCAAGGAGCTGAACGGCTCCCCGACCGCCGGCCAGAAGGGCATCTCGGTCATCGAGGGCTCCAGCGCCGAGGTGCAGCACCTGGTCTTCAACATGAAGGACCCGGTCGCCGGCAAGCTGGGCGTCCGCAAGGCCGTCGCGCTCCTCATCGACCGCAACGCGCTCGTCCAGGACGTCTACGAGTCCACCGCGACCCCGCTGTACTCCGTCGTCCCGGCCGGCATCCTCGGCCACAACACCGCCTTCTTCGACCGCTACGGCGACAAGCCGCAGCCCGAGAAGGCGAAGAAGGCGCTGCGCGAGGACGGCATCGAGGGCAAGGTCAAGCTGACCCTCTGGTCCACGCCCAACCGCTACGGCCCCGGCACCGACGAGCAGATCAAGGCCATCGCCAAGCAGCTGAACGACAGCGGCCTGTTCGAGGCCGACGTCAAGTCCGTCGAGTACGACCAGTACGAGAAGGACATCCAGGCCGGCAAGTACGGCGTGTACGTGAAGGGCTGGGTGCCCGACTACCCGGACCCCGACAACTTCACGCAGCCGTTCTTCGGTGCCGACAACGTCCTCGGCAACAACTACGAGAACAAGAAGATCAGCGGCAAGATCATCCCGGACACCGCGGCGGCCGCCGACCGCGCCTCCGCCCAGGACGCCTTCGGCACCCTCCAGGACCTGGTCGCCGAGGACCTGCCGGTCCTGCCGCTGTGGCAGGCCAAGCAGTACGCCGTCGCCCGCAACAGCATCACCGGACTGGAGTGGACGCTCGACGCGTCGACCGTGTTCCGCTTCTGGGAGATCAAGAAGGGCTGACGCCCTCCCTCCCACCCCGAGCCCGCCCGGTCCCGCCCGAGGGACCGCGGCGGGCTCGTCCGCACCCCGCCGGGTCCGGCCGCCGGAAACGACACGACCGCCCCGGGCGCTCCCGGGGCGGTCGACGTGCATCGGTGCCGTGGTGGCCTCAGCCGCGGCGGGCCCGCTGCCGCGGCGGCCTCACTGCGCGCCCGGCCGGACCAGCCCGCTCTCGTACGCGTACACCGCCGCCTGCACCCGGTCGCGCAACCCCAGCTTCGTCAGCACATGGCCGACATGGGTCTTCACGGTCGTCTCGGACACGAACAGGTCCGCCGCGATCTCCGCGTTCGACAACCCCCGCGCCACCAGCTTCAGCACCTCCACCTCACGCTCCGTCAAGGTGCCCAGCGTGTCCGGCACCGGCTCCTCGCCCGACGGAAGATGGTCCGCGTACTTGTCGAGCAGCCGCCGCGTGATGCTCGGCGCCAGCATGGCCTCCCCGGCCGCGACCACCCGGATGGCCTGCACCAGCTCGGTCGCCGGGGCGTCCTTCAACAGGAAACCGCTCGCCCCCGCCTTCAGCGCCTCCACCACGTACTCGTCCAGGTCGAACGTCGTCAGCACCAGCACCTTCGCCGGCCCGTCCCGCCCCGGCCCGGTGATCTGCCGGGTGGCCTCCACCCCGTCCATCCGCGGCATACGGATGTCCATCAGCACCACATCGGGCTGCAGCGCCCGCACCTGGTCGAGCGCCTGGAGACCGTCACCGGCCTCACCGACCACCGCGATGTCCTGCTCGGCCTCCAGAATCATCCGGAAACCGGTGCGCAGCAGCGGCTGGTCGTCCACCAGTAGGACGCGGATCGCCACGGGTACTCCTTAAAGGCTCGCTGGATCGCCCTCATTCTGCCCCGACCCGGGCCGGCGCACGGACAGCGGGTAGACCGGGGGAGTCCCGCCGAATTCCGGGCAGAACGCCTGGTGGTCGCACCACCCGCACAGCTTCGTCGGCCGCGGCCGCCAGTCGCCCGTCTCGGTGGCCTTCCGGATCGCGTCCCACAGCGCCAGCAGCTTGCGCTCTACCCGGCGCAGGTCCGCCTCCACCGGGTCGTACGTCAGCACGTCGCCGCTGCCCAGGTACACCAGCTGGAGCCGGCGCGGCACCACGCCCTTCAGCCGCCAGACCACCAACGCGTAGAACGTCATCTGGAACAGCGCGCCCTCGCTGTACTCCGGCTTCGGCGCCTTGCCCGTCTTGTAGTCGACGATCCGCACCTCACCCGTCGGCGCCACGTCCACCCGGTCGATCACGCCCCGCAGCCGCAGCCCCGACTCCAGCTCCGTCTCCACGAACAGCTCCCGCTCGGCCGGCTCCAGCCGCGTCGGGTCCTCCAGCGCGAACCACCGCTCGACCAGCTCCTCGGCCTCCTCCAGCCAGCGCGCCAGCCGCTCGCCGTCGGTGCTCCCCTCGTCGCCCTCGAACAGCACCCCGAGCTCCGGCCGCGACTCCAGCAGCCGGTTCCACTGCCCCGGCACCATCGCCCGCGCCCTCGGCGCCGTCCGCTCGGCCGCCGGGTCGTCGAAGAGCCGCTCCAGCACCGCGTGCACCAGCGTGCCCCGCGTCGCCGCCGCGCTCGGCTTCTCCGGCAGCTTGTCGATCACCCGGAACCGGTACAGCAGGGGACACTGCATGAAGTCGCTCGCCCGCGACGGGGACAGCGACGACGGCGGCCGCGGATCCGGAGAGGAGGACCCACCGGGGGAAGCGGACGCGTCGGGGTCGGCGGAAGGGGACGGATCGACGGAGGCGGACGGACCGGACGGAGCGGACGGACGGGAAGTCATGACTCAGAACCCTACGGCCCGCCACCGACAGCCGGCGGCATACCATCGACGCCAGACGCTCGCACACCGCATATCGAAGGGAACCCGTGAACCAGGACGACGAGAGCGGCGAGACCACCCGCCCGCGGTCCGACACGGCCGGAACCCCCCGCGACGGCGGGAAGCGACGACGCTCGGGCGAACCCGGCGGCGGCATCCTCATGGGCCGCGTCTTCGGCGTGCCCGTCTACGTCGCCCCCAGCTGGTTCCTCGTCGCGGCCCTCATCACCTGGGTCTTCGGCGGCCAGCTCGACCGGGTCCTGCCCGAACTGGGCGGCGCCCGCTACCTCGTCTCCCTCTTCTTCGCCGTCGCCTTCTACGCCTCGGTCCTCGTCCACGAACTGGCCCACACCGTCGCGGCCCTCCGCTTCAAGCTCCCGGTGCGCCGCATCCAGCTCCAGTTCTTCGGCGGCGTCTCCGAGATCGAGAAGGAGACCGAGACCCCCGGCCGCGAGTTCGTCCTCGCCTTCGTCGGGCCCCTGCTCTCCCTCGTCCTCTCGGGCGTCTTCTACGCCGCGATGCAGGCCGTCGAACCCGGCACCGTCCCCGGCGTCATCCTCGCCGGCCTGATGATCTCCAACCTCATCGTCGCCGCGTTCAACCTGCTCCCCGGCCTGCCCCTGGACGGCGGCCGGATGCTCCGCGCCGTCGTGTGGAAGATCACCGGCAAGGCGATGAGCGGCACCGTCGCCGCCGCCTGGGTCGGCCGCGCCCTGGCCATCACGGTCCTCATCGGCCTGCCGCTCCTCACCCACACCGGCGCCCTCGGCGGGCGCGGCGAGATCAGCGGCATGGACACCGTCACCGACGCCCTGCTCGCCGCCATCCTCGCCGCGATCATCTGGACCGGCGCCGGCAACAGCCTGCGCATGGCCCGCCTCCGCGAGCACCTCCCCGAGCTGCGCGCCCGCAGCCTCACCCGGCGAGCCGTCCCCGTCGAGTCCGACACGCCGCTCTCCGAAGCCCTGCGCCGCGCCAACGAGGCGGGCGCCCGCGCCCTCGTCGTCGTCGACGGCCACGGCGAACCCACCGCCCTCGTCCGCGAGACGGCCATCGTCGGCATCCCCCAGCACCGCCGCCCCTGGGTCGCCGTCAGCGGCCTGGCCCAGGACCTCACCGACGGCATGAGGGTCCCCGCCGAACTCGCCGGGGAGGCCCTCCTCGACAAGCTCCGCGAGACGCCCGCCACGGAGTACCTGGTGGTCGAGGAGACCGGCGAGATCTACGGTGTCCTGTCCACCGCCGACGTGGAGCGCGCCTTCGTTCGCGCCATGGCCCGCCCCACCTCCTCCTGACCGGCCGGCGGGCGTGGTCAGCGGCCGCGGCGCCGCCGGGTACCCTGGTCACATGTCCGAACCGACCGGTGCCGCCCGCCGTCGCGGGCCCTTCAAGGTCGGGGACCAGGTCCAGCTCACCGACCCCAAGGGACGCCACTACACGTTCACGCTCGAGGCCGGGAAGAACTTCCACACCCACAAGGGGTCCTTCCCGCACGACGAGCTGATCGGCGCCCCCGAGGGCAGTGTTGTCCGTACCACGGGAAACGTCGCCTACCTCGCGCTGCGCCCCCTGCTCCCCGACTACGTCCTGTCCATGCCCCGCGGCGCCGCCGTGGTCTACCCCAAGGACGCGGGGCAGATCCTCGCCTTCGCCGACATCTTCCCCGGCGCCCGCGTCGTCGAGGCCGGGGTGGGCTCGGGCTCGCTCAGCAGCTTCCTGCTGCGCGCCATCGGCGACAGCGGCATGCTCCACTCGTACGAGCGCCGTGAGGACTTCGCCGAGATCGCCAAGGCCAACGTCGAGCGCTACTTCGGCGGCCCGCACCCGGCCTGGCAGCTCACCGTCGGCGACCTCCAGGACAACCTGTCCGACACCGACGTCGACCGTGTGATCCTCGACATGCTCGCCCCCTGGGAGTGCCTGGAGGCCGTCTCCAAGGCGCTCGTCCCCGGCGGCATCCTCTGCTGCTACGTGGCGACCACCACCCAGCTGGCCCGGACCGTGGAGTCCATCCGCGAGATCGGCTGCTACGCCGAGCCGCAGCCCTGGGAGTCGATGATCCGCAACTGGCACGTGGAGGGCCTGGCCGTCCGCCCGGACCACCGCATGATCGGCCACACCGGATTCCTCGTCACCGCCCGCCGCCTGGCCGACGGCGTCGAGCCCCCGATGCGCCGCCGCCGCCCCGCCAAGGGCGCCTACGGCGAGGACTACGAGGGTCCCAACAAGGGCTGACGCCCCGACAACGCGACAGCGCCGCCGCCCAGTTCCCGCACCATGAGGGAAACTGCGCGGCGGCGCCGCCGTGTTCACCCGCTCGGGCCCGGCCCGCCGGCCTGAGCGCACACCCCGTGGTTCCCCCTCCCTGTGACGTGTGGCACGATGCTGGCCACCTCCACCGCACAGCCCACAGGAGACACTCCGCGTGCAGACCTCCGCCGTCCCGGACCTCGCGCACACCCATGCCGGCCCGATGCACTGGCTCGTCACCGCCACGGCCATGGCCGGAGTCGTGGCCCTCGCCGGACTTGTACAACCGGAACCGGCCACCGCGTCACTGCCCGGCACCGGCACGGCCGCCGCCCCGGCTCCCGCGCCCGCCCCCGACGCCGCCGCGGTCACCTACCCGCTCGACTGCCGGGGCGCGCCCACCGTCGTGGCCAGGAAGGCCACGGGCGACCTCGACGGCGACGGCCGCCCCGAAACCGTCGCTGCGGTCCACTGCGGCGCCGGCTCCGGCACTCCGCCGCACGGCCTGTACGTGCTGACCGGGCCCGCGGGCGCGGGCCCCCGCGTCGTGGCGACCCTCGTCACGCCCACGGACCGCGTCAACATCGGTGACCTCGCCGTACGCGGCGGAGCGGTCACCGCCACACTGCTCGGCTACTCGTCCGCCGACGTCCCCCGCTGCTGCCCCGACAAGCGCGAGGAGGTCTCCTGGCGGTGGACCGGCGGACGGTTCGTCCGCGGCGCCGGCTCAGAGGCGTCCCGCGCCTGAGTGGTCACTCAGCGTCAGGGCCGTAGACTTCCACGCTGTCCGAAACACGACGTACGTGGATGCAGTCGCCCGGACACTCCTTCGCGGAGTCGATCACGTCCTGGAGAAGCGGAAGCGGAACCGGAGTCGTGGCCCCCGGCTCCTGGAGCAGCTCGTCGTCCCCGGACTTCACGTACGCCAGCCCGTCGATGTCCAGCTCGAAGACCTCGGGGGCGTACTGCGCGCAGATACCGTCGCCGGTGCAGAGGTCCTGGTCGATCCAGACCTCCAGAGCCTCTCCGGCGGCCGTGGTGGGAGCCTCGTGCTGCGCGGTCATCTGCCCTGCCGTTTCCTGCGTCGGTTCAAGCTCCGTAGAGAGCTTCATGAAGTAAGTCGGGCCCTCCCTGACGGGTGTTGGCCACTGATGACGATACAACCGGCCGCTTTCCGATGTTGATGGGTGGGTATTCCCTTGACGTGGGGGAGAGCGCAAGGGTGAAGATCGGACACACCTCGAGAGTCTTTGTGATCTAGGGGTTTCAATCACCACCCACGCAGGTAGGGTCTGGAAGCGTCCAGCTCCCCTTGGAGGAGGTGAGGACCGTGGCAGCCCACGACGACGACATCAACCGCGGCATCCGGCCGGGGCGGGGGTCTGACGACCCTGCCGGCCAGGTCGCCTATCTCGAGCAGGAAATCGCCGTCCTGCGACGTAAGCTCGCCGACTCTCCGCGGCACACGAGGATTCTCGAGGAGCGGATCGTCGAGCTGCAGACCAACCTGGCCGGCGTGTCCGCACAGAACGAGCGGCTCGCCAACACGCTCCGTGAGGCCCGCGACCAGATCGTGGCCCTCAAGGAGGAGGTCGACCGCCTCGCACAGCCACCGGCCGGCTTCGGTGTGTTCCTGCAGGCGAACGAGGACGGCACCTGCGACATCTTCACCGGCGGCCGCAAGCTCCGGGTGAACGTCAGCCCGAGCATCGAGCTCGACGAGCTCAGGCGCGGCCAGGAAGTCATGCTCAACGAAGCGCTCAACGTGGTCGACGCCATGGAGTTCGAGCGCGCCGGTGACATCGTCACCCTCAAGGAGATCCTGGAGGACGGCGAGCGCGCCCTGGTCATCGGCCACACCGACGAGGAGCGGGTGGTGCGGCTCGCCGAGCCGCTGCTGGACGTCACCATCCGTCCCGGCGACGCCCTCCTGCTGGAGCCCAGGTCCGGCTACGTCTACGAGGTGATCCCGAAGAGCGAGGTCGAGGAACTCGTCCTCGAAGAGGTGCCGGACGTCGACTACGACAAGATCGGCGGCCTGGGCAACCAGATCGAGCTGATCCGCGACGCGGTCGAGCTTCCGTACCTCTACCCCGACCTCTTCAAGGAGCACGAGCTGCGGCCGCCCAAGGGCATCCTGCTCTACGGCCCGCCCGGCTGCGGCAAGACGCTCATCGCCAAGGCCGTCGCCAACTCCCTTGCCAAGAAGGTCGCCGAGGTCACCGGACAGCCCGCGGGCAAGAGCTACTTCCTGAACATCAAGGGCCCCGAGCTGCTCAACAAGTACGTCGGCGAGACCGAGCGGCACATCCGCCTGGTCTTCCAGCGGGCCCGCGAGAAGGCCGGCGAGGGCACACCCGTCATCGTCTTCTTCGACGAGATGGAGTCCCTCTTCCGCACCCGCGGCTCCGGCGTCAGCTCGGACGTGGAGAACACCATCGTCCCGCAGCTGCTCGCCGAGATCGACGGTGTGGAGGGCCTGGAGAACGTCATCGTCATCGGCGCCTCCAACCGCGAGGACATGATCGACCCGGCCATCCTGCGCCCCGGCCGGCTCGACGTGAAGATCAAGATCGAGCGTCCGGACGCCGAGGCCGCCAGGGACATCTTCGGCAAGTACCTGACGGCGTCGCTGCCGCTGCACGCGGACGACCTGGCCGAGCACAACGGCTCCAAGGAAGCCGCCGCCCAGGCCATGATCCAGTCCGTCGTGGAGCAGATGTACGCGGAATCCGAGGAGAACCGGTTCCTCGAGGTCACGTACGCGAATGGCGACAAGGAAGTCCTGTACTTCAAGGACTTCAATTCCGGAGCGATGATCCAGAACATCGTCGACCGGGCCAAGAAGATGGCCATCAAGGCCTTCCTCGATCAGAACCAGAAGGGCATCCGCGTCTCCCACCTCCTCCAGGCCTGCGTGGACGAGTTCAAGGAGAACGAGGACCTGCCGAACACGACGAACCCGGACGACTGGGCCCGTATTTCCGGAAAGAAGGGCGAGCGGATCGTCTTCATCCGCACCCTCGTCACCGGAAAGCAGGGCGCGGACACCGGACGCTCCATCGACACGGTGGCGAACACCGGTCAGTACCTGTAAAACGCAGAACCGGCTGCGGATGTCCGGAAGGGGCATCCGCAGCCGCCTGCTTTCCACCCGGGTCCGGCCACGCACCCCCACACCGGAGCCACAGCCGAGCAATGACGCAATTGATCTCCCCACCAGCGCAAAGGCGCTCTAGGCTCTTCCGTACCGCCGAGTCGCGCAGTGCGGGGACGGGCACCGCACACGCATCGGAGAACCGGTACTCGAGCGCCGTTCCCGCGCGGGGACGCCGCCGGGCAAGGAGGGCCGCATGACTGTACGGCGAGTAATGGGCATCGAGACGGAGTACGGCATCTCCGTCCCCGGCCACCCGAACGCCAATGCCATGCTCACCTCGTCCCAGATCGTCAACGCCTACGCCGCGGCGATGCACCGGGCGCGACGCGCCCGCTGGGACTTCGAGGAGGAGAACCCGCTGCGGGACGCCCGCGGCTTCGACCTCGCCCGCGAGGCCGCCGACGCCAGCCAGCTCACCGACGAGGACATCGGCCTGGCCAACGTGATCCTCACCAACGGCGCCCGGCTCTACGTGGACCACGCCCACCCGGAGTACAGCGCCCCGGAGGTCACCAATCCGCGTGACGCCGTCCTCTGGGACAAGGCCGGCGAGCGGATCATGGCCGAGGCCGCCGAGCGCGCCGCCCAGCTCCCCGGCGCCCAGCCGATCCACCTGTACAAGAACAACACCGACAACAAGGGCGCGTCCTACGGCACGCACGAGAACTACCTGATGAAGCGGGAGACCGCCTTCTCGGACATCGTGCGGCACCTCACGCCGTTCTTCGTCTCCCGCCAGGTGGTCACCGGCGCCGGCCGCGTCGGCATCGGCCAGGACGGCCACGAGCACGGCTTCCAGATCAGCCAGCGCGCCGACTACTTCGAGGTCGAGGTCGGCCTGGAGACCACCCTCAAGCGGCCCATCATCAACACGCGCGACGAGCCCCACGCCGACGCCGAGAAGTACCGCCGCCTCCATGTGATCATCGGCGACGCGAACCTCTCCGAGATCTCGACGTACCTGAAGCTCGGCACCACGTCCCTGGTGCTCTCCATGATCGAGGACGGCTTCATCACCGTCGACCTCGCCGTCGACCAGCCCGTACGCACCCTCCACCAGGTCTCGCACGACCCGACCCTCCAGCGTCTGATCACGCTGCGCAGCGGCCGGACACTCACCGCGGTCCAGCTCCAGATGGAGTACTTCGAGCTGGCCCGCAAGTACGTCGAGGACCGCTTCGGTGCCGACGCCGACGAGCAGACGAAGGACGTCCTCACCCGGTGGGAGGACACCCTGAACCGGCTGGAGAACGACCCGATGAGCCTGTCGGGCGAGCTGGACTGGGTCGCGAAGCGTGAGCTGCTGGAGGGCTACCGGCGCCGCGACGGCCTGGACTGGGACGCCGCCCGGCTCCACCTGGTCGACCTGCAGTACGCCGACGTGCGCCCCGAGAAGGGCCTGTACAACCGTCTGGTGGCCCGCGGCAAGATGAAGCGCCTGTTGGACGAGGCCGACGTCGAGCGGGCCGAGAAGCAGCCTCCTGAGGACACCAGGGCCTATTTCCGCGGCCGCTGCCTGGAGCAGTACGCCGACGACGTGGCCGCGGCCTCCTGGGACTCGGTGATCTTCGACCTGCCGGGACGCGACTCGCTGCAGCGGGTGCCCACGCTCGAGCCGCTGCGGGGTACCCGCAACCATGTGAAGGAGCTGCTGGACCGCTGCCGCACGGCCGAGGAACTGGTCCGCGTCCTGTCCGGCGGCTGAACCGACCCTCAGCGGGGTATCCCGGGATCACGGGGTGATCCCGGGACGTTGAGGAAGTGCAGAGCCGATGTCGGACCGGGCTTGTAGGGTCTGATCTTGAGGCACCCAACCAACCGAACCAAGCGGGCAGACCGAGCGGGGTGAGGGATATGGCGACCAAGGACACCGGCGGCGGACAGCAGAAGGCCACGCGCTCCACGGAGGAGGTCGAGGAGCAGGCGCCCGAGGCGCAGGCCTCGGAGGACCTCAAGGAGCGCCACGAGAAGCTGAGCGACGACGTCGACTCCGTACTCGACGAGATCGATGACGTCCTTGAGGAGAATGCCGAGGACTTCGTCCGATCCTTCGTTCAGAAGGGCGGCCAGTAGCCCCGCCTTGCCTTCGGATCGAAGGTGAGCGGGGGTTGGCCGGCAGAGCCCGGAAGATCGGAGCTGCGCGCGGTTCGCCGAGGGCAGACCGCGCGCAGCCCTGTCCCCGCCCTGTCCCACAGCGATGTGGATCATCGTCACGCGCCGGGTAAGGTCCGTGGCGTAGTGTGCTTCAACTGCAATTCGGCCATCGGCAAGTTGGGAGAAGTCCTGACACCGTCCGTCGGGCGGCCGCCTATCTGGAGGGGAACTCGTGGAACCCAACACTCGTAGCACCGGGCGTCTACCAGCTGCCTTCCTGACGCCTGGCTCCTCGTCCTTCATGGACTTCCTGGCCGACCACTCGCCGGAGCTGCTGCCGGGCCGGCGGACGCTGCCCCCGGTGCAGGGCGTCATCGAGGCCCCGCACGGCACGACCATCGTCGCGGCCAGCTTCCCCGGCGGCGTGGTGCTGGCCGGCGACCGGCGGGCCACCATGGGCAACATGATCGCGCAGCGGGACATCGAGAAGGTGTTCCCCTCCGACGAGTACTCCGCGGTGGGCATCGCCGGTACGGCGGGCCTGGCGGTCGAGATGGTGAAGCTGTTCCAGCTGGAGCTGGAGCACTTCGAGAAGGTCGAGGGCGCCCAGCTCTCCCTGGAGGGCAAGGCCAACCGGCTCTCCACGATGATCCGCTCGAACCTGGGCATGGCCATGCAGGGCCTGGCCGTCGTGCCGCTCTTCGCCGGCTGGGACCTGGAGCGCGAGAGGGGCCGGATCTTCTCGTACGACGTGACCGGCGGCCGGTCCGAGGAGCACGGCTTCGCGGCGACCGGCTCGGGTTCGCTCTTCGCCCGCGGGTCGATGAAGAAGCTGTACCGCGAGGACCTGACGGAGCAGCAGGCCGTCACCCTCGTCGTGCAGGCGCTGTACGACGCCGCGGACGACGACTCGGCGACGGGCGGCCCGGACGTGGCCCGCCGCATCTACCCGATCGTCGCCGTGATCACGGAGGACGGCTATCGCCGGCTGACCGAGGCCGAGTCCTCGGAGATCGCCCGCTCCATCCTGGAGCGCCGCCTGGAGCAGCCCGACGGCCCGCGTGCCGAGCTGCTCTGATGCGCCCCTCTTCTGGAACCCACATGCCACTGACAGAAAGGGACGGATAGCCGGTGTCGACGCCGTTCTATGTCTCACCCCAGCAGGCGATGGCCGACCGGGCGGAGTACGCCCGGAAGGGCATCGCCCGTGGTCGCAGCCTGGTCGTGCTGCAGTACGCCGACGGCATCGTCTTCGTCGGTGAGAACCCGTCCCGCGCGCTGCACAAGTTCAGCGAGATCTACGACCGGATCGGCTTCGCGGCCGCCGGCAAGTACAACGAGTACGAGAACCTGCGGATCGGCGGCGTGCGCTACGCGGATCTGCGCGGCTACACCTACGACCGCGACGACGTGACGGCCCGCGGCCTGGCGAACGTGTACGCGCAGACGCTGGGCACGATCTTCTCCAGCGCCGGCGAGAAGCCCTACGAGGTCGAGCTGGTCGTCGCCGAGGTCGGCACCTCGCCGGAGGGCGACCAGATCTACCGGCTGCCGCACGACGGCTCGATCGTCGACGAGCACGGCTCGGTCGCGGTCGGCGGCAACGCCGAGCAGATCGGCAACTTCCTGGACCAGCGCCACCGCGACGGCATGTCGCTGGCGGAGGCGCTGAAGCTGGCCGTCCAGGCGCTCTCCCGGGACACCAACGGCAGCGAGCGGGAGATCCCCGCGGAGCGGCTGGAGGTGGCGGTGCTGGACCGCACACGTCCCCAGTCCCGCAAGTTCAAGCGCATCGTCGGCCGCCAGCTGGCCCGCCTGCTGGAGTCCCAGGAGCCGGCGACGACCCCGACGGACGCGGAGTCGGACGAGGCGGAGACGTCCGAGGACTGACCCCGGACCCTTCCGCTCCCCGCGCCCCGGTCGCCTTCGTGGCCACCGGGGCGCGGGCGTGTCCGGCAGAGGGGGAGCCATGGCCGTCGGGAGGGCTGGGTCGGCCGCGGGCACCCCGGCCCCCTGAGGTGAAGCGGCGGCCCCGGTCCGGACGTCCTCGGGCAGCAGGAGGGCGCCGAGCGGGGTCGCGCGCTCCGGGTCAGCCCGCCTGGCCGAGGCCCGCGGGCGGTGCGTCAGTCCGCCGGGGGCGGGGCCGTGGAGCCCCGGGGCATCAGGGTGACGGGGAGGTCGTCCGCGCGGGGGGCGTGGCCCTCCAGGACCGCCAGGAGGGCCTCCATGCCGCGTTCGCCGATCCGTTCGGCGGGCAGTCGTACGGTCGTCAGCTCCGGTTCCAGGGCGGTGGCGAGCGCCAGGTCGTCGAAGCCGGTGACCGACACGTCCTCCGGGACGCGCAGGCCCAGGCGCCGTACCGCCTTGCAGGCGCCCGCGGCCAGGACGTCGTCGTCGCAGACCAGCGCCGTGGGGCGGGGTCCCGGGGCGGTCAGGGCGTGCTGGGCGGCCTGGCGGGCGCCCGCCACGTCGAGGGGCGCCGGGACGGTCCGTACCGTGACGTCCGGGACGGCCCCGAGGCAGGCGTGGAGGGCCCGGGCGCGGACGTCGAAGGTCCAGGAGGGCACGGCCGAGGCGAGGTGCACGAAACGCCGGTGGCCGAGGGCCAGCAGATGGTCCGTCACCTGGCGCATGCCGTCGGCGACATCGAGGTTGACCTGGGCGGCGGAGCCCTCGTCCGAGGGGTCGCTGTCGAGCATGACGAGCGGCAGGTCGGTGCCGCGGAAGGCGGTCAGCGCGTCGGTGGCCATCGAGGAGGCGATCACCCCGTCGAGCGCGGCGCGCGCGGACGCGAAGGGGTCCCTGGCGGGGCCGACGCCCGCCGGTGACGGGTAGAGGACGACGCCGAAGCCATGGCGGGCGGCGACCGACGCGGCGCCGGTGTAGACGCGGGCGAAGAACTCGTTGGTGAGGGCCGGGACGACCAGCAGGGCCGTACGCGTCCGCCCGAGACGGAGGTTGCGGGCCGCGAGGTTGGGGCGGTAGCCGAGCGTACGGGCGGCGTCCCGCACGAGGCCGGCGGTGCGCTCCGACACCCGGCCGCGCCACTTGTCGCCGAGGACGAGCGAGACGGTGGCCTGCGAGACGCCGGCGGCCCGGGCGACGTCACGGCTGGTGGGGCGCGCCCCACCGACAGGTTCCGGGGCCTTCACATCCGCCTCCGCGTCCGACGATCACTGACCGCGGGGTGGACCCGCGAGATGCCGACATGGTACGTATGACGGAGGACGTTATACGTAAAACTTCACGAGCACCCGGGAAGGGGATCGACATGGCCGGGGCAGGCGGGGGCGGATACGCCGAGATACTCAGGGCGCCGCACGCCCTGCGGCTGCTCGTCGGCACGCTCGTGGGACGGCTTCCCAACGGCACCGGCCACATCGCGATCATGCTGTTCGTCCGGGCCGAGGGCGGCAGCTACACCCTGGGCGGCACCCTCGCCGCCGCGTACGGTCTCGCCACCGCCGTCGGCCAGCCGCTGCTCGGTCGCGCCGTCGACCTGTACGGCCAGCCCCGCGTCCAGCTGCCCTCGGCGGTCGTCTCCGCGCTCGGCATGATCGTCCTGGCCCTCACCGGCGTCGCCTCGCTGCCGCTGGCCTTCGCCGCCGTGATCGTGGCCGGGCTGTTCACCCCGCCCCTCGAAGGCGGTCTGCGTGCCCTGTGGCCGAGCGTGCTGCGCCGGGAGGACCAGGTCCACCGCGCGTACGCCCTGGACGCGGTCGCCCAGGAGGTCATGTTCACGGTCGGCCCGCTCCTGGTCACCCTGCTCGTCGCGGTCCGCTCGCCCGCCGCCGCCCTGCTCGTGATCAACGTGATCGGCGTGCTGGGCGCGCTCTCGGTCGTCGTCTCCAAGCCGTCCCGCGAGTGGCGCTCCGAGCCGCGCGAGGCCCACTGGCTGGGCGCCCTGCGCTCGCCCGGGCTGCTCGCCCTGCTCGGCGCGTTCTTCTTCGTCGGCCTCGCCCTGGGCTCCATCACCGTCGCCGGCGTGGCGTACGCGGACGACCACGGCGACGGCTCCGTGTACGGCTGGCTGATGGCCGCGCTGGGCCTCGGCGCCCTGGTCGGCGGCACCGTCTACGGGGCGCGGCCGTGGGCCGGACCGCCCGAGCCGCGGCTGCGCGTCCTCGTGGCGCTGCTCGCGCTGGGCTACCTGCCGCTGACGCTCACCCCCGGCGTCGTCGCCATGACCGCCCTCGCCGCGCTGTCCGGCGTGTTCCTGGCGCCCGCCATCGCCTGCGCGTTCCTCGTCGTGGACCGGCACGCCCCGCGGGGCACCGTCACCGAGGCGTTCTCCTGGCTGGTCACCACCTTCGGCGTGGGCGCCGCCGTCGGAACCGCCGCCGCGGGCCCCGCCGTCGAGCTGTCCGGCACGACCGCGAGTTTCGCCGTGGCGGGGGCCGGCGGATTCGCCGCGCTGCTGGTCCTGCTGGCCACCCGGCGGGTTCTGGCGGTTCCCCTGCGCACGGCACAACACACCGAACAGGTCGTGCGCGTATCGGAAAACGATCGAAACGGTACCGTCGAACCCGGTTTCAGCTCGGGCCGTCAGGCGTAATGTTCAGTCATGGACCGCCGCATTTTCGGGCTGGAGAACGAGTACGGCGTCACGTGCACGTTCAGGGGACAGCGCCGACTGTCTCCTGACGAAGTGGCGCGCTACCTCTTCCGCCGTGTCGTGTCATGGGGCCGCAGCAGCAACGTCTTTCTGCGGAACGGCGCCCGCCTCTACCTCGACGTGGGTTCGCATCCGGAATACGCCACGCCGGAATGCGACAACGTGACCGAACTGGTCACCCATGACAAGGCCGGCGAGCGCATTCTCGAAGGTCTGCTCGTGGACGCCGAACGCCGCCTGCACGAGGAAGGAATCGCGGGCGACGTCTATCTCTTCAAGAACAACACCGATTCGGCGGGAAACTCCTACGGCTGCCACGAGAACTACCTCGTCGCCCGGCACGGGGAGTTCTCCCGGCTCGCGGACATCCTGATCCCGTTCCTCGTCACCCGGCAGCTGCTGTGCGGCGCGGGCAAGGTGCTCCAGACCCCGCGGGGCGCCGTCTACTGCGTGTCGCAGCGCGCCGAGCACATCTGGGAGGGCGTCAGCTCCGCGACGACCCGCTCCCGGCCCATCATCAACACCCGGGACGAGCCGCACGCGGACGCCGAGCGGTACCGCCGCCTCCACGTCATCGTCGGCGACTCCAACATGTCCGAGACGACGATGCTCCTCAAGGTCGGCGCCACCGACCTCGTCCTGCGCATGATCGAGGCCGGCACGGTCATGCGCGACCTCACCCTGGAGAACCCCATCCGGGCCATCCGCGAGGTCAGCCACGACATCACCGGCCAGCGCAAGGTGCGCCTGGCCAGCGGGCGCGAGGCGTCCGCCCTGGAGGTCCAGCGCGAGTACTACGAGAAGGCCGCCGACTTCGTCGACCGGCGCGGCATCCGCACCGGCACCGTGGCGCAGGTGCTGGAGCTGTGGGGCCGCACCCTCGACGCCATCGAGTCGGAGGACCTCGACCGGATCGGCACCGAGATCGACTGGGTGATGAAGTACAAGCTCCTGGAGCGGTACCGGGCCAAGCACAACATGACGATGTCGCACCCGAGGATCGCCCAGATAGACCTCGCGTACCACGACATCCACCGCCGGCGGGGGCTGTACTACCTGCTGGAGAAGAAGGGCCAGGCGGCCCGTATCTGCAACGACCTGAAGATCTTCGAGGGCAAGTCGGTGCCCCCGCAGACCACCCGGGCGCGGCTGCGCGGCGACTTCATCCGCCGGGCGCAGGAGCAGCGCCGGGACTTCACGGTGGACTGGGTGCACCTCAAGCTGAACGACCAGGCGCAGCGCACCGTGCTGTGCAAGGACCCGTTCCGGTCGGTCGACGACCGGGTGGAGAAGCTCATCGCCGGGATGTGACCGAGGGAAGGGCGGGCCCGGCAAGGTCCCCGAAGGACCCCGAAGGGAACGCCCTCCCGCTCGCCGGGCCCCGCACCGCACGGCCGGTGCGGGGCCCGGCGTTCGCCGGTTCGCACGCCGGACCCATGCCGTACGTGGGGAGCGGCCGGACAGGGCCGTAGAGTGACGGCACCTGACCGCCACCTAACCCCCCGAGGACGACCGTGCGACGACGTCGACTTGCCGCCCTTCTCATCGTGCCGGCCCTGCTGCTCACCGCCTGCGGAGGTGAGGACGCCAAGCCGGAGGCAGAGGCGTCCGCGTCGCCGAGCGGGGCGGCCGGGGTGCCCAAGCCCGTGGCGTCCGCGTCGCCGATGCCGCAGGTGTCCGGCGCGCCGGGCAAGAAGGCGACCATCACCATCCCCAAGGGGGAGCCCAGCTCCTCGTTCGTCGTCCACACCCTCACCGAGGGCAAGGGCGAGCCGGTGAAGAAGGGCGACGCGGTGATGTTCCACTTCACCGCCAAGCTGTGGAAGGGCGCCAAGGACCTCGGCAGCTCGTACGACCAGGGCGGCAAGCCGCAGCTGGTGACCGCGGGCTCCGAGACCAGCATCCCGGCCCTGTCCACCGGCGTCATCGGCCAGAAGCCCGGCAGCCGCGTCCTCGTCGTCGCCCCGCCCGCCGCCGGCTTCGGCCCGCAGGGCAACCCGCAGATCGGCGTCACCGGCACCGACACGCTGGTCTTCGTCCTGGACATCCAGGGCACCATGCCGAAGAAGGCCGAGGGCAAGCAGGCGCCCATCCCGGCGGACCTGCCCCAGATCGAGGCGGACAAGGAAGCGCCCGCCGTCATCAAAATCCCGAACAATGCCCCGCCGAAGACCCTCGTCGACAAGGTGCTGATCGAGGGCAAGGGCCCGGAGGTCAAGTCCGGCCAGCACGTCTACATGCACTACACGGGCGCCGCCTGGGAGATCAACAAGGGCAAGAACCCGGCGAAGCCGTTCGACTCCTCGTGGAACCGGAACCAGCCCTTCGACACCGTCATCGGCCAGGGCCAGGTCATCGAGGGCTGGGACAAGGGCATCGTCGGCAAGAAGGTCGGCAGCCGCGTCCTGCTCGTCATCCCGGCCGCCCAGGCGTACAAGGACCAGGACAAGGGTCCCGAGCTGCCCGCCAACTCCACGCTGGTCTTCGTCGTGGACATCCTCGCGGCAATGTAAGACTGTGCGAGTTGCACACAAGCGATCAAGTAGGAGCACTACGTGAGCATCGACAAGCCCGAGGTCGACTTCCCGGGTGGCGAGCCGCCGGCCGACCTTGAGATCAAGGACATCTGGGTGGGCGACGGCGCCGAGGCCAAGGCCGGCGACATGGTGAAGGTCCACTACGTGGGTGTGTCCTTCTCCTCCGGCGAGGAGTTCGACGCCTCCTGGAACCGCGGCACCCCGCTCGCGTTCCAGCTCGGTGTCGGCCAGGTCATTCCGGGCTGGGACCAGGGCGTCCAGGGCATGAAGGTCGGCGGCCGCCGCCAGCTGATCATCCCGCCGCACCTCGCCTACGGCCCGCGCGGCGCCGGCGGCAAGATCGGCCCGAACGAGACGCTGATCTTCGTCTGCGACCTCGTCGCGGTCTGAGACCGGGCCGCCTCACGGCCGCCGTACGGCGGCCGGATCCGGCCGTTCCGAGGGCCCGTGCCATCCGGCACGGGCCCTCGGGCATATGAGGCGACTTTTGTCACGACACCCCGGGGCGGTACGGTCATCGGGCGAATGTGGCTCCATGTGTGACTCAGCAGAAGAGGTGCGGGGCGTCGATGGCCATTGCCAAGGCCGAGCGGCTGATGAATCTGGCGCTGTGCCTGCTGGGAACGAGGCGTCCGCTCAGCAAGCGGGAGCTGCGCGGCTCCATCGAGGCATACGTCGAGGCCTTCGGGCCCGGGGACGGCGGCGGGACCGGATCCGACGACTCCTTCAACCGCATGTTCGAGCGGGACAAGGACGACCTGCGCGAGCTGGGCCTCGTCATCGAGACCGTGGAGAACCTCGACGGCGAGACCGGCTACCTGGCCCGCCGCGACTCCAACCGGCTCCCGCCCATCCAGCTGGACGCCGAGGAGGCCGCCGCCCTCGGCCTGGCCGCCAAGGTCTGGCAGCAGGCCCGCCTGGCCGGCGCCGCCAGCGGCGCCCTCCAGAAGCTCCGCGCCGCCGGCATGCCCGAGGCCGAGGACCCGTACGACGACCGGCACAGCGCGCTCGAACCGCGGATCCCCGTCCACGAGGCCGCCTTCGAACCGCTGATGCTGGCCTGCCGCGACCGGCGCCCCGTCGTCTTCGACTACCGCAAGTCCAACGCCGCCCGCGCCGAGTCCCGGCACGTCGAGCCGTGGACCCTGGAGTGCTGGCGCGGCCACTGGTACCTGGCCGGCTGGGACCGCGACCGCGGCGCGGAGCGCGTGTTCCGGCTCTCCCGCATCACCGGCAAGGTCCGCTCCCGCGCCGGCGCCTTCACCGCGCCCGTGCCGGACGTGTCGACCGTCCGGGAGACCGTCGAGCGCTGGGCCGGCGAGAGCGCCACCCGCTCCGCCCGGATCCGGCTCCGCGCCGACTGCGGCTACCCGCTGCGCGCCCGCGCCCTGGCCGTACGGGACTGCGGCGACGGCTGGGACGAGCTGGAGATCCCGTACGGACACGGCCTGGACGCCTGGCTCGTCGAGTTCGGCCCGGACGTCGTCGTACTGGAGCCCGCCGATCTGCGGGCCGACGTGGTGGACCGGCTGCGGGCCGTGGCCAAGGGCTGCTGAGGACAAGGGACGGACGGACGAGCGAGCGATGGCCACCAACGCGATCGACCAGACCAGGCGGATGCTCTCCCTGGTGACCTATCTGCGGGAACGCCCCGGCGCGCACGTCGGGGACGTCGCCCGCGCCTTCGGCATCACCGAGGACGAGCTGATCTCCGACCTCGACGTGCTGCCCATGTGCGGCACCAGCTTCCGCGGCGGTGACCTGCTCGACATCGACACCGACGGCGAGCAGATCTGGTGGCACAACCCCGACGACGTCGCCGCGCCCCTGCGCATCGCCGCCGACGAGGCCACCGCGCTGCTGGTGGCCGCGCGGGCCGTCGCCACGCTGCCCGGGCTGCGGGACGGCGACCGCGAGGCGCTGCTGCGGGCCACCGCGAAGCTGGAGGCCGCCGCCGGCGAGGCGGCGGGCGCCAGCGCCCGGCTGTCCGTGACCTTCGAGTCGGAGGGCGGGGTGTTCGCCGAGGTCGACCGGGCCATCTCCGAGCGCCGGCGGCTGTGGCTGCGCTACTACTCGCCGGCCCGTGACGAGCTGACCGAGCGCGAGGTCGACCCGATCCGGCTGTTCGCCGTGGGCCACACCTATATGGAGGCGTGGTGCCGGCTGTCCGAGGCGCGGCGCACCTTCCGCCTCGACCGGGTGGCCGAGATCCGGATCCTCGACGAGCCGTCCGCGCCGCCCGAGATCGAGCTGCGCGACCTGTCGGAGGCGCTGGTCCAGCCCTCGGCCGACGACCCGGAGGTCGTGGTCGAGGTGGGGCCCGGCGGGCGCTGGGTGGCCGAGTACTACCCGCACGACAGTGCCGAGGAACTGCCCGACGGCGGGCTGCGCATCACCCTGCGCACCCCGGACCCCGCCTCCCTGCGGCGGCTCGCCCTGCGTCTCGGCCGGGACGGCCGGATCGTGTCGCCCGCCGCGCTGGCGGAGAGCGCCCAGCGGGCGGCGCAGGAGGCGCTGGCCGCGTACGACGGCCAGGAGTGAGCCCGGCGCGCCGACCCGGACCCGACCCGGCCGGCGCGTGATCAGGGGCGGACAGGCGTACGACGAGCGGCCGGCACGCGCGGAAACGAGCGGCCGGCGGACGCGCGGAGCGAGCGGCCGGCAGGCGTGGCGGTTCGCGCGACACAGAGAGATGGGGGAGAGAGTCATGGGGGAGATGCGGGACACGTCTCTTCTGCCGGGCATCCCGGCGCCGAGGGGCCCGGTCCTGTTCAAGGCGGCCTGCCCCGAGTGCCGCGCCCGCTGCGAACTCCCCGCGGCCTCCCTGCGCCTGGCCATCGGCGCCAGCCGCCGTACGACGTTCTACTCCTTCACCTGCCCGGAGTGCGGCTCCGCCGTGCGCAAGCCCGCGGGCGACCGCATCGTCGAACTGCTCACCGGCGGCGGCGTGCGGACGCTGCGCCTCCACTCCACCGTCTAGGCTCTGCGCATGTTCTGGTCCATGCTCGCCGTCGCCCTCGGCTTCCTCGGGATCGCCGTCCTCGGTGCCCTCGGTATCCGGGTGTTCATCGAGGCCCAGCGGCTCGGCCGCCAAGTGGCGCACACCACACAGCAGATCAACCGGGTCGCCGAGGACCTGGAGCGGGCGGCCACTTCCCTGGCCCGTGCGGGCGAAACTTTGCGATAGGCGGCGCCCTCCTCGCTCACACGAGCGAGAGGTACGCTGCTGATCGGTGCCCTTGCCCGGTGCAGGGGCCGTGAACTCGGCGTATGCACAGGGATTGCCTGGTGTTTACCCGTCCACGTTACGATCGCTCAGAGCATGGTGACCGGGCAGGTGTCCGGTTTGAGCAGGTAGATCCGCCACCAGCCGTCTCCGTGAGAAGGAAGTCACACATGATCGGCAACCTGAAGCCCCTTGAGATCGTTCTGATCATCCTGGTCATCCTGCTGCTGTTCGGTGCCAAGAAGCTTCCGGAGATGGCGCGTTCGCTGGGCAAGTCCGCTCGCATCCTCAAGAGCGAGGCCAAGGCGATGAAGAAGGACGACGAGTCCGCCGGCACCGCGACCGCCACCGACACCACCGCCCAGCAGCAGTCGCAGCAGCCCGCGCCGCGCACCATCCAGGCCGCTCCCGGTGACGTCAGCAGCGCCCGCCCGGTCACGGAGACGAACACCACCAAGGGCTGAGTCCGCGCTGGACCGTTTCCGTACGAGACGAGGGAAGTGGGTTGCTCAAGCCTGCCCGCAAGCGGGAGAAGAACGACGAAGGGCGGATGCCTCTCGTCGATCACCTGCGTGAACTGCGAAATCGACTTCTGAAGTCGGTTCTTGCCATTGTCGTAGCGGTGATCGTTGCGGCCTTCTTCCAGAAGGAGATCTTCGAGTTCCTGATGCGGCCGATCCTCAGCTCGGTCGGCTGCGTCGACGGCGCACGCGTCATGAAGAACGGCGAGCCGTGCGCGGACATGACGACGAACGGTCTCCTGTCGCCCTTCACCATCGCCCTGAAGGTCGCGCTGATGGCCGGTGTGCTGGTGGCCACACCGGTGTGGCTCTACCAGCTGTGGGCGTTCGTGGCGCCGGGCCTGCACAGGAGCGAGAAGCGCTACGCCCTGGGCTTCGTGGCCGCCGGTGTTCCGCTCTTCCTGGCGGGTGCCTACCTGGCCTACGCGATCCTGCCGCAGACGGCCGAGATCATGCTCAGCTTCACGCCGGCCGACGCGAAGAACCTGCTCCCGCTCGACGACTACCTCGACCTCATCACGCGCATGGTGATCGTCTTCGGGCTCGCCTTCGAGCTGCCGCTGATGCTCATCCTGCTGAACATGACCGGAGTGCTCTCCGGTCGGCGGATGCTCGGCTGGTGGCGCGGGATGATCATCGGCCTGACGGCCTTCGCGGCGATCGCGACGCCCGGCGGTGAGCCCATCTCCATGCTGCTGCTGGCGGGCCCGCTGGCGGTGCTCTACTTCTTCGCCGTGGGGTTCTCGCTCCTCAACGACCGGCGGCGCGGGCGCAAGAACCCCGACCGCGCGCTCTCCGACGACGAGGCCTCGGAGCTGGACCTCACGCCCTCGGCGATCGGCGGTGTCGAGCCCGTCTCCACGGCTCCCGCCCTGCCCGAGCAGGCGGACGGCAGCCGCGCCCACCGCGTCAACGGCTACGACGACATCACCTGAGCACCCGCGCGCCGACCGATGAAGGAGGCCGCCGCCCCGACCCGGGCGGCGGCCTCCTTCGCCGTTCCGTGACGCCTCCGTCACGGGCCGTACGACAGCTTTAAAGATCGGCTGACTGTCAGTGGTGGCGGGTACGCTCGATATCAAGATGACAGACGACCTCACACCAGCGGAAGCGTACGCAGCCGCCCGGCGCCGGGCCGCCGACGAGGCCACCGCGCTCCACGCCTTCCGCGCTCTCTACGACTTCGAGCTGGACCCCTTCCAGATCGAGGCCTGCCACGCCCTGGAGGCGGGCAAGGGCGTGCTCGTCGCGGCGCCCACCGGGTCCGGCAAGACCATCGTCGGCGAGTTCGCCGTCCACCTCGCCCTCGCCCAGAAGCGCAAGTGCTTCTACACCACGCCGATCAAGGCGCTGTCCAATCAGAAGTACGCCGACCTCGTCAAGCGCTACGGCGCGGGCAAGGTCGGCCTGCTCACCGGCGACAACAGCGTCAACTCCGACGCCCCGGTGGTCGTCATGACCACCGAGGTCCTGCGGAACATGCTCTACGCGGGCTCCCAGACCCTCCGGGGCCTGGGCTACGTGGTGATGGACGAGGTGCACTACCTCTCCGACCGGTTCCGCGGAGCCGTCTGGGAGGAAGTGATCATCCACCTCCCCGAGTCCGTGACGCTCGTGTCGCTCTCCGCGACCGTGTCCAACGCGGAGGAGTTCGGCGACTGGCTCGACACGGTCCGCGGTGACACCGAGGTGATCGTCTCCGAGAGCCGGCCCGTCCCGCTGTGGCAGCACGTCCTGGCCGGACGGCGCATCTACGACCTCTTCGAGGAGGAGACCGACCACGGCGGCCGCGGCGTCGCCCGCCGCGAGGTCAACCCCGACCTGGTCCGCCTGGCCCGGATGGAGAACTCGCGCACGTACAACCCGCGCGACCGCCGCCGCGGCAAGATGGTCCGCGAGGCCGACCGCGAGCGCGAGCGGCGCCAGCGCTCCCGCATGTGGACCCCGGGACGGCCGGAGGTCATCGACCGGCTGGACGCCGAGGGGCTGCTCCCGGCCATCACGTTCATCTTCAGCCGGGCCGGCTGCGAGGCCGCCGTCCAGCAGTGCCTGTACGCCGGGCTGCGCCTCAACGACGACGAGGCCCGCCTGCGCGTCCGCGAGATCGTGGAGGAGCGCACCGCGTCGATCCCCACGGAGGACCTGAACGTCCTCGGCTACTACGAGTGGCTGGAGGGCCTCGAACGGGGCATCGCCGCGCACCACGCCGGCATGCTGCCCACGTTCAAGGAGGTCGTCGAGGAGCTGTTCGTCCAGGGCCTCGTCAAGGCGGTGTTCGCCACCGAGACCCTGGCGCTCGGCATCAACATGCCCGCCCGCTCGGTGGTGTTGGAGAAGCTCGTCAAGTGGAACGGCGAGCAGCACGCCGACATCACCCCCGGCGAGTACACCCAGCTGACCGGTCGTGCCGGACGGCGCGGCATCGACGTGGAGGGCCACGCCGTGGTCCTCTGGCAGCGCGGCATGGACCCGGGCCACCTCGCCGGACTGGCCGGCACGCGCACCTATCCGCTGCGCTCCAGCTTCAAGCCGTCGTACAACATGGCGGTGAACCTCGTCGACCAGTTCGGCCGGCACCGCTCGCGCGAGCTGCTGGAGACGTCGTTCGCCCAGTTCCAGGCGGACCGCTCGGTCGTCGGCATCTCCCGCCAGGTCCAGCGCAACGAGGAGGGCCTCACGGGCTACCGCGAGGGCATGACCTGCCACCTCGGCGACTTCGAGGAGTACGCGCAGCTGCGCCGCGACCTCAAGGACCGCGAGACCGAGCTCGCCAAGCAGGGAGCCGCCCAGCGCCGGGCCGCCGCGGCCACCGCGCTGGAGCGGCTCAAGCCCGGTGACGTCATCCATGTGCCGACCGGCAAGTTCGCCGGCCTGGCGCTGGTCCTGGACCCGGGCCTGCCGGCCGGGCGGTCCAACGGCCACCGCGGGTTCGACCAGCACGACGGGCCGCGCCCGCTGGTGCTCACCGCCGAACGGCAGGTCAAGCGGCTGGCGTCGATCGACTTCCCGGTGCCGGTCGAGCCGCTGGAGCGGATGCGCATCCCGCGCTCCTTCAACCCGCGCTCGCCGCAGTCCCGCCGGGACCTCGCGTCCGCGCTGCGCACGAAGGCCGGGCACATCGTCCCCGAGCGGCACCGCGGGGACCGGTCGGCCGCCGTCGACGACCGTGAGATCGCCCGCCTGCGCAAGGCGATCCGCGCCCACCCCTGCCACGGGTGCGACGAGCGCGAGGACCACGCCCGCTGGGCGGAGCGGTACCACCGGCTCAAGCGGGACACCCGCCAGCTGGAGCGGCGCATCGAGGGCCGGACGAACACGATCGCCCGCACCTTCGACCGGATCGTCGCCCTGCTCACCGAGCTGGACTACCTGCGCGGTGACGAGGTCACCGAGCACGGCAAGCGCCTCGCCCGGCTGTACGGCGAACTCGACCTGCTGGCCAGCGAATGCCTGCGCGAGCGGGTCTGGGAGGGCCTGGGCCCGGCCGAACTCGCCGCGTGCGTCTCGGCGTTGGTGTACGAGGCGCGGCAGACGGACGACGGGGTCGCCCCGAAGGTGCCCACGGGCAAGGCCAAGGCCGCGCTCGGCGAGATGGTGCGGATCTGGGGCCGCCTCGACGCGCTGGAGGAGGAGTTCAGGGTCCGTCAGGCGGAGGGCGTCGGCCAGCGCGAGCCGGACCTCGGCTTCGCCTGGGCCGCCCACCAGTGGGCCTCCGGCAGGGGGCTCGACGAGGTGCTGCGCGAGGCCGACATGCCCGCCGGTGACTTCGTCCGCTGGTGCAAGCAGGTCATCGACGTCCTCGGCCAGATCGCGGCGGCCGCGCCGCACGAGGACAGCACGGTCGCGCGCAGCGCCCGCAAGGCCGTCGACGGACTGCTGCGCGGCGTCGTCGCGTACAGCTCGGTGGGCTGAGGCGCGGCTCGGCGAGCGGGGCCCGGCCGGACGTCCGGCCGGGCCCTCGGCGTATCCGCTGTGCGCGTCAGACGGCCCGGGACCGGTCTCGCCCCTTCACCGCCCGCAGCGCCAGGAAGAGCAACAGCGCGACGGGCGACAGAAGGACCGTCAGCACCAGCAGTGGGCCGGTCACCAGGGGGTGCAGCCGGAGCCTGCGCGATTCGAGGTACATCCACTGGCCGATCAGCAGGTCCCAGGCGATGACCTGGGCCCAGATCGCCCCCGCCCCGTCGGCCAGGGCGGTCAGTTCGCGGAAGACCTCCAGGTCGGGCCGGCGTACGGCGGCCCACAGTTCGGGCAGGACGGGGGCGGCGAGGCCCAGGTAGACGAGCAGGATCGGTACGACGGTGAGCGGGGTGGCCGCGAGCCTTGCCGTCCAGGACCACCCGGGCGCCAGGATCATCAGCAGCCAGACGGGCGCGGCCAGCCAGAAGGACAGCTCGAAGAGGACGACGGTCACGGGGCGGACTCCAACTGCCGGGCGGAAAGGGGCGGGTGCGGCTCCGTCATGGGCGGTTCGGCCCGGGTGCGTACGGCGGCGACGGCGCCCGCCGCCGTGAGGACGGCGATCGCCGCGGCCGCGCCCAGCGTCGGCCCGTCGGGCAGGAGCAGGGGCTGCCCGCGCAGCGCCTGCCAGCTGACCAGGGCCAGCACGGCGGCGTACGCACCGGACGCCACGAGCATCAGCCGGAGCCGTACCCGCGCGTCCCGCAGCCGGGCGAAGCGGGGCGCCAGCGCGACCAGGGCGAGCAGCACGAGCGGCAGGACCTGCAGGGCGTGCATGCCCACGAAGTGCGGGATGCGCAGGTCGCCGCCCGTCGTGGACCAGCCGGTGAGGGCCATGCCCGCACCGCCGTCCGGGACGCCCACGCTGTGGGCGCCCACCACGTCCGTGACGCCGCGCCGCTGGCCGGGCGCCGGCTGGGCCATCAGCACGCCGAACCCGGCGCCGACGAGGGCGAGCAGTGCGCTGAGCCGGACGGTCCAGGCGGAGGCCCGGTCGGCGAGCCGCGCCCGGAAGAGCAGGACGGCGATCACCAGGGTGCCGGCCCACAGGGTGGCGGCGAGGGCGGCCATCGCGTTGTAGACGGCGGTGTCGAACGGCGTCGCGTAGTTGAAGTGGCTCCGTACGCCGCGTATCGCCTGGCCCGCGATCAGCAGCATCTCGCCGGCGCAGGCGGCCGCGACGGCCGTTCCGGCCCACCAGCCGGTGCGGCGGAAACGCGGGAGGAGCGAGAGCATCCAGGCCAGAGCCAGGCAGTACGCGACGAACGACACGGCGAATTTGAACGGCTTGAACCAGATCGGCGATCCCAGGAGCGTTCGGTCGTCGACCACGAGACCGATGGCCGATACGACGGTCAGGACCGCCATCCCCGCGGACAACGCCACGAGCGGGCGGTGGAGACCGGGCAGGAACCCGTTCCTCAAGGACATGGACGTGGACAAGGCCATGAGACATCCCCCTCAGTATGGATAGCGGCACTACCCGCTATCCGATAGTGGAACTATCTATGATGGGATGGTCCTGTGGCAAGGGCGGTGCGGAGGAAGGAAGAAGGGTGAAGGCGGCGTGCGCGTAGGGGAGTTGAGTCGCAGGACCGGGGTTTCGGTGCCGACGATCAAGTACTACGTCCGGGAGGGCATCCTGCCCGCGGGGCAGCTCACCAGCCCCAACCAGGCGAGCTACGACGAGACGCACGTGCGGAGGCTGAGGCTCATCCGTGCGCTGCTCGACGTGGGCGGACTGTCGGTGGCGGCCGTGCGCGAGGTGCTGGACGCCATAGGGGATCCGTCGCGCTCGGTGCACAAGGTGCTGGGGGCCGCCCACGACCACATCGCGCCCGGCCTCGGCGACGTGGCGGACGCGGCGCGGGACGTGGCGGAGCGGCAGGTCGCCGAGCTGATCGCCGCCCGGGGCTGGCATGTGGACGCCGGCAATCCGGCGGCCCGCTCACTGGCCGCCGCGCTGGCGGCGCTGCGGCGGGTGGGGCACGAGGAGTTCGCGGAGCTGTCGCTGGGCGCGTACGCGGACGCCGCCGAGACGATCGCCGCGGCCGACCTCGCTTACGTGGCGCGTCACACGGCCCGCGAGGAGCTGGTGGAGAGCGCCGTCATCGGCACGGTGCTGGGCGATGCCGTCCTGACCTCGCTGCGGCGGCTGGCCCAGGTCGACGCGTCGTCGCGGACGTACGGGGAGCGGGCCGGGAGCTGAGCGCCCCGGCGGTGCCGGAAAGGTGCGGGCGGTGCCGTTCCTCCGCAAGGGGCGAACGGCACCGCCCGTCGGGGTGACGGCACGCGTCGGGCGATGCTCGCGCGTCAGGTGGCGCTTGCGCGTCGGGTGATGCTGGCCGGTCGGGTGATGCTCAGGCGTCGGGTGATGCTCACCCGTCGGGCGATGCTCAGGCTTCGGGTGGCGCTTCTCGGGCGCGGCTTGTCCGTCAGGTGGGGGTCACGCGTCAGGCGGTGTCACGCCGCTTCCTGCTCGCGTTCCACCTGCTCGTTCCACTCGCGCTTCACCGCGCGCCACGCCTCGTCGGTCTTGCCGAGGCGCCAGTAACCCGAGATCGACAGGCGCTCGCGGGGGATCCCGCGCTCCAGCCGCAGATGCCGCCGCAGCTCCTTCACCGCACCGGCCTCGCCGTGCACGAACGCGTGCACCTCGCCCTCCGGGAAGTCGAGGTCCCGGACCGCGGCGACCAGCGCCTCGCCCACGGGCCGGCCGCGCCGGGGCAGCCAGTGGATCACCGCGCTGTCGGGCGCGGCGATCTTCTGCTCGTCGTCCGCCTCGTCCACCTCGATGAACGCGTGCGCCACCGCGCCGTCGGGCAGTCGCTCCAGCGACGCGGCGATCGCGGGCAGCGCGCTCTCGTCGCCCACCAGCAGGTGCCACGCCGCCTCCGGGTCCGGCGCGTAGCCGCCGCCCGGCCCCAGGAGCCGTACGGTGTCGCCCGCCCGGGCGCGCGCGGCCCACGGCCCGGCCAGCCCCTCGTCGCCGTGCACGACGAAGTCGATCGTCAGCTCGCGCTGCACCGCGTCCCACGCCCGGACGGTGTACGTCCGGTTCGCCGGCCACTGCTCCGGCGGCAGCTCCTCGCGGATCCGCGCCATGTCGAACGGCTCCGGGTACGACACGCCCGCCGGCGGGAACACCAGCTTCACGTAGTGGTCGGTGTACTCGCCGATCTCGAACGACGCCAGCCCCTCACCGCCCAGCACGACGCGCACCATGTGCGGGGTGAGCCGCTCGGTGCGGATCACGCGTGCTTCATGGGCCTTCGGTGTCTTGCGGGACGGCTGCTGCGCCACGGCGTCTCCCCGTAGGTGTGATTTGCTTAGGCTTGCCTAAGCTAACACCTTGTTCGGGTGGCTCACAGCTCAGGCGCGCAGAGTGGCCAACAACCGCTCCAGCGACCCCCCGAGCCCCCAGCGCCGCGCCAGCTCCTCCAGCCCCACCGGATCCAGCGGTTCCGCGGGCAGGGCCGGGCGGAAGTCCGGCAGCGGCACGTCGTCCGCGACCCGCACCACCTTGGGCGCGACCGCCACATAGTCCCGCGCCTCGTCCAGCCGCTTGCGCTGCGCCGGGGTCAGCTTGGCCGCCGGGTCGTCCACCGCCCGCATGATTCCGGCCAGGTCCCCGAACGCGTCCAGCAGCTTCGCCGCCGTCTTCTCGCCGACGCCCGGCACGCCGGGCAGTCCGTCGCTCGGGTCGCCGCGCAGCAGCGCCAGGTCCGCGTACCCCGGCCCGTCCACGCCGTACTTCTCGCGCAGCCACGCCTCGTCCGTCACCTGGAGCGAGCCGACGCCCTTGAGCGGGTACAGCACGCGCACGCCTCGCGCGTCGTCCACCAGCTGGTACAGGTCCCGGTCGCCGGTGACGATGTCCACCGGGCCCGTCGCCCGCGCCGTCAGCGTGCCGATCACATCGTCCGCCTCGTACCCGGCGACCCCGACCCGGGCGATGCCCAGGGCGTCCAGGACGGCCTCGATCACCGGCACCTGCGGCGACAGCGTGTCCGGCACCTCCTCCTCGTCCGGGATGTCCGCCGCCGTCTCCTCGGCGACCCGGTGCGCCTTGTACGAGGGGATCAGCGCCACCCGCCAGGCGGGCCGCCAGTCGGCGTCCATGCAGGCCACGAGGTCGTCCGGGCGGTGGTCCTGGACGAGCCGGGCGATGAAGTCGAGCAGGCCGCGCACGGCGTTCACCGGCGTACCGTCCGGGGCCCTGACCGAGTCGGGGACCCCGAAATAGGCCCGGAAGTACAGGGAGGCGGTGTCGAGGAGCATCAGGCGTCGCGTCACATCCCGAATGATGCCGCACCCCGCCGACAAAGCCGCCGACCAGCCAGTGACCAGCCACGGGACCGGCCATGGGCAGACGCTGACGAGCAACAGGAGGCGGTCGTGGGCATCGCTTCCGCCATTTCGGCTACTCGGCGGTACTCGCGCTGCGTAAGGTTGGTCGGAGAGGGAGGGAAGGGAGGGATCGAAGACATGGACGACAAGGAGACACCCCGGGTCGGCGCGGCCGTCCGCAGGAGACGGCGAGCGCTGTCGCTCACCCTCGCCGCGGTCGCGGAGCGCAGCGGCCTGTCCGTGCCCTTTCTCAGCCAGATCGAGAACGAGCGCGCACGCCCCAGCATGCGCTCGCTCGAGTGCATCGCCGACGCCCTGAAGACCACGGCCGTCGAGCTGATCGACGCCGCGGACACGGCGCGCACCGTCGACGTCGTACGCGCCGGCGCCGAGGACACGGCCGTGCCCCCCGGCGTACGCCCCCTGGTGCGCGGCGAGCACCAGATGCACGCCGACGAGTTCACCGGCGAGCACGACGCCGGGCGGGAACTCGTCCTGCGCAACGACGCCCTGCTGTACGTCGCCGACGGCACCGTCGAGGTCGAGGCGGAGGGGCGCGCCTACCGCCTGGAGCGCGGCGACACGCTGTACCTCTCGGGAGGGGTGCGCCACCGCTGGCGCGCCTCCGCCGCCGAGACCCGCGTCCTCGTCGTCGCCGTGGCCCCGCACATGGAGGCGGCGCCGTAACGGCGTGACGAGACGCTCGTCAGGCCAGCAGGAAGATCGCCGCCGCGCCGAACAGGTCGACGACGCAGCACCACTCCGACCAGGCCCGCGGCACGACCCTGCCGGCCCGGTGGTGGAAGAAGTCCCACACCGCGTGCGCGAGCCAGCCCGCCGCCAGCACGTAGTGGCCGGCCGCCCGGTCCACCGCGAGCGCCGCCAGAGCCGCCGCGGCGAAGGCCACCAGCCCCGCGGCCTGGAGCGCGAGGACCCGCGGACGGCGCAGCTCCCCGCGCAGTGCGCCGAACCCCAGGTAGAACAGCGGCATGACGGCCAGCAGCCCGGCGAGGAACGTCCGCGACGGGGCGCCGTCGCCGAACGTGGCCACGACCAGTGCGAGGGCGAGCCAGGTCGGCCAGCGGTGCGCGAGGAGGCGCAGGACACCGGAGGCCCGGCGGGTGCGCGGACCGTGGCTGCCGTCGGGCACGGCGAGGGCCGGGTCGACGGGGGTTCGGTGGACGGGGGCCGCAGCGAACGGGGCCGGGAGGACCGATGCCGGGTCGACCGATGCCGGGGCGGCGGGAGCCGTATCGGCGGGGGCGGGTCGGCAGGGGTCCGGTCGACGGGGGTCGCGGGAGTCGAGCCGGTGGTCATGGGGTCTCCAGGAACGAGAAGCGGGAAGCGGGCGACGGCCCTCGTGGTCGTCGCTTCCACTGTCCGGCCCGTCCGGCTCCCTCCGCGTGGAGTGACGGAGGTCGTGTCCCGAATCTTGGGGTACCGGTCCTTCCGGCATAGGGTCCACGCATGAGTCGACGGCGGATGGCGGTGGTCGGCTACGACACCGCCGAGTTGCTGGACATCGCGTGCGTGACCACCACCCTCGTCATGGCCAACCACCTCGGCACGCCCGCCCGCCCGTACGAGGTGGTCGTGGCGGCGCCCGGGGGCGGGCCGATCGTCTGCGGCTCCGGGCTCACCCTGCACAGCCAGCAGTCCCTCGAACGTCTCGTCGGGCCGCTGGACACCTTGATCGTCTCGGGCGGCGTGGGCTTCGAGCAGGCGGCCGCCGACCCCCGGCTCTTGGGGCACGTCCGCCGCCTGGCCAAGGAAAGCCGGCGAGTGGCCTCCGTGTGCACGGGCGCGGCGATCCTGGCCGCCGCCGGGCTGCTGGACGGGCACCGCGCCACGACCCACTGGCGGTTCGCGTCCCAATTGGCCGCGCGCCACCCGGAGGTCACCGTGGACGCGAGCCCGATCTACATCCGCGACGGCGACGTCTCCACGGCGGCGGGCATCACCAGCGCACTCGACCTCACGCTCGCCTTCATCGAGGAGGACCACGGCGCCGAGCTGGCCCGCCAGGTCGCCCGCGACCTGGTGACCTACCTCCAGAGGCCGGGCAATCAGGCGCAGATGAGCCTCTTCACGGCCGTGCCCCCGCCCCGCGACGACCTGGTCCGGCGAGTCGTCGACCATGTCGCAGGCCACCCGGACGGCGACCTGAGGACGGCGGCCCTGGCGGCGCTCGTGAGCGTGACCCCGCGCCACCTCACCCGGTTGTTCGTGGAGCACCTCGGGCAGACGCCGGGCCGGTTCGTGCGCCAGGCCCGTACGGAGGCCGCCGCGCATCTCCTCGCCTCGACCACGCTGCCCCTGGCGAGCGTGGCCGCGAAGTGCGGGTTCGGCTCCGCCGAGACGCTGCGCCAGGCCTTCACCGGCCGCTACGGGATCCCGCCGTCGCGGTACCGGGAGGCGCACGGGGCGCGTCCGGCGCGCCGATGAGGCACGTCCCCGGTCCCGCGGCCCGCGGTCACGCCCCGGGCGGCCCGCCAGCAGCGTGCCGCCGGCCAGGCCGCGCAGCGTCCGCACCGCCGCGACCAGCCAGGCCGCCACCAGCAGGACGTACAGCACCACGGCCGCGCCCCCCAGCGCCACCAGGCCGGTGTGCCGCGCGAGCCCCTCCAGGCCGGTCACGCACGTCCCGACGGGGAACGTGAACGCCCACCACGTCATCGCGAACCCCATGCCCCGCCGCCGCGCCCGCACCAGCAGCGCGGCCGCCAGCGCCAGCCACAGCAGCGCGAAGCCCATCACCGGCACGCCGTACACCACGGCGAGCTGCCGCGCGTACGGCACGCCCGGCACCGTGTCGGCGAACATGTTCGCCGCGGTCGTCGACTGGCCCAGCGGCCCCAGCACCAGCAGCAGCGTCGGCGTCAGCACCAGCGGCAGCGGGCCGCCCGTCACCAGCCGTCCGAACACCAGCGGCAGCATCAGCAGCGTCGCCAGCAGGCTCACGCCGAACATGCCCTGGCACGCCAGCAGCAGCGTCCCGCGCCACTGCCCGGCCGGCAGGTACGGCGCCAGCAGCGGTCCCAGCGCGGCCGACACCATCGGCGCGACCACCGGCAGCAGCCACACCGGCGAGGCCTCCTCGATCCTGTGCCGGACCACCATCAGGTACGGGATCGCCACCGCGGCCGCGAGGCCGATCGCCGTGCCCGCCGTGAACAGCGCGGCGTCCAGCGCCACCGCCGGGCCCGTACCGATCCAGTCCCGGCCCAGGAGCAGCGCGCCCCCGCCCACGGAGACCAGGGCCATGGCCAGGCAGCCGTAGAACGGCGCGACCGCCGGGTCCAGCAGATGGGCCCGCGCCTGGTCCCGGTGGTGGACCCAGTGCGCCGCCCGCGCGGCCAGCAGCGCGAGCAGCATCAGCAGCGACAGCGCCCACACCGCCGTGCAGGCCGTCCGCAGTCCCGGCACGTCCAGGGGCAGGCCGGCGCCCGCGTTGCCGACGATGGCGGTGCCCATCACCGTGGCGTACCAGTTCGGGCCCAGGTGCCGCACGCCGGCGGCACGGCGGCGGGTCCGGAGGGGGGAGGAGGAGCGGGGGAGCGGTGGTGCGAGCGTGGCCATGGGCCCAGCCTCGCCCCGCATCCCACCCCCGACCAGGGATCTTTTCCCTATGACCCCATAAGCTGGCGTTATGAGCCTCTCTCATCGTGTGCCCGACCTGGCGGCCCTGGAGCTGCTGCTGGCCGTGGCACGGCACGGCAGTCTCGGCCGGGCCGCGCGCGAGGTGGGCATCACGCAGCCCGCCGCCAGCAGCCGGATCCGCTCCATGGAGCGGCAGCTCGGTGTCGCCCTCGTCGACCGCTCCCCGCGCGGCTCCCGGCTCACCGACGCCGGGGCGCTGGTCACGGACTGGGCGCGGCGCGTGGTGGAGGCTGCGGAGGCGTTCGACGTGGGCGCCCAGGCGCTGCGGGACCGGCGGGACTCGCGGCTGCGGGTCGCCGCGTCGATGACCATCGCCGAGTACCTGCTGCCCGGCTGGCTCATCGCCCTGCGGGCCGACCGCCCGGACACCGCGGTCTCGCTCCAGGCGGGCAACTCGGCGGCGGTGGCCGCACACCTGCTCGCGGGCGACGCCGACCTCGGGTACGTGGAGGGCCTCGCGGTGCCCGACGGGCTGAACGGCGCCATCGTCGCCCACGACCGGCTCGTCGTGGTGGCCGCACCCTCGCACCGCTGGGCGCGCCGCCGCACGCCCGTCACGCCCGCCGAGCTGGCGGCTACACCCCTGGTGCTGCGCGAGTACGGGTCGGGCACCCGTCAGGTGCTGGACTCGGCGCTCGCCGGGCACGGTGGCCTCGCGGCGCCGTTGCTGGAGCTGGCCTCCACCACGGCCGTCAAGGCCGCGGCGGTCAGCGGGGCCGGCCCGGCCGTGCTCAGCGAACTGGCCGTCACCGAGGAACTGTCGTCCCGCCGCTTGGCCGAGGTCCCGGTGGAGGGCATCGAGCTGCACCGCGCCCTCCGCGCGGTCTGGCCCCGCGGCCACCGCCCCACGGGCCCGGCACGCGACCTCCTGTCCCTGTCGCGCGCGAAGCGCGCTTGAGGTTTCGACCAGGGCCGTTCTGCCGTGCGCCAAGATGCCGGCCGGGCTCGACAGGGACCTGACCGGAACGTACGCCAGATGAAATCGGGACTTCGGGTCCGCCGTGAACCTGCGCGTACGCCGGTGTCGGCGGCCCCCCGGCCACACACCGGCCACCCACCCGACCCTGGAGACCGCCTCCGTTCATGCGTCCACGCGCTTGTCCGGGTCCTCGCAACCGGGCCACGGCCGTCGTCCGTCGCATCGTGCATGGCGCCCGTGAGAACGCGTACGCTAGGTAGACCTACCTACCTAGTTTGGGGTCTGTGATGAGCGAGCGCGGCGCGAGTGCGGGCGAGAGCGGAAGGCGGCGGCCCGCCAGGGAGCGGTTGCTGGACGCGGCGGCGCGGCGGTTCTACGCCGACGGTGTGGCGGCGACCGGTATCGACACGATCACCGCTGACGCCGGCGTGGCGAAGATGAGCCTCTACAACAACTTCTCCTCCAAGGCCGAACTGGTCAGGGCGTACCTCGACGCCCGGCACGAGGAGTGGCTCGGCCTGTACCGGGCACGGCTGGAGCAGGCCCACGGTCCGCGCGACGGTGTGCTGGCGGTGTTCGACGCCTACGCCGACCACGCCGCGTTCGCCTACGAGCGCGGCTTCCGCGGGTGCGGGCTGCTCAACGCCGCCGCCGAGCTGCCGGCCGGGGACGAGGGGCGGGCCGTGGTGCGCGCCCACAAGGAGGAGGTCGAGCGGCTCATCGGCGGCCACCTGGAGCAGCTGCTGCCCGACCGCCCCGACGAGGCGCACGCGCTGGCCGAGCACCTCGCCTTCCTCCTGGAGGGCGCCATGGCCCGCGCCGGACTCGAAGGCGACGGCGACCGCCTCCAGCACGCCCGTTCCCTCGCGGCGGCCCTGCTGGACCGGCTGTGAAGCGGTCCGCGGGGACGGGCGCCCTGTGCGTACTGGCCGCCTCCGTCCTGTGGGGCACCACGGGCACCGCCGCCACCTTCGCCCCGGGCGTGGGCCCGCTCGCCATCGGCGCCGTCGCCATGGGGCTGGGCGGGCTGCTCCAGGCGCTCCTCGCCGCCCCGCAGATCGCCCGCCACGCGCACGGGCTGCGGGCCGGGCGGGGCACGGTGCTGCTCGGGGCCGCCTCGGTGGCGGTCTATCCCCTCGCGTTCTACAGCTCCATGCGCCTGGCCGGAGTCGCCGTGGGGACCGTGGTGTCGATCGGCACCGCCCCGCTCGCCTCCGCCCTGATCGAACGTGTCGTGGACGGCCGGCGGCTCACGCGCCGCTGGACACTCGCGGCCACCCTCGGCCTGCTCGGCACCGCCCTGCTGTGCGTCGCCGAAGCCGCCCACGCCGCCGACGGCACGGGACGGGCGTCCGTGGCCGCCACGCTCCTCGGCGTGGGCCTCGGCCTCGTCGCCGCCACGACCTACGCCCTGTACTCCTGGGCCGCCCACCGGCTCATCACCCGTGAGATCCCCTCCCGTGCGGCGATGGGCGCCGTCTTCGGGCTCGGCGGACTGCTCCTCCTGCCCGTCCTGGCGGTCACCGGCGCCCCGCTCGTCGGCTCCTGGTCCAACGCGGCCGTCGGCATCTACATGGCGCTGGTCCCCATGTTCGCCGGCTACGTCCTCTTCGGCTGGGGGCTCGCGCACGTACCCGCCAGCACCGCCACCACGCTGTCCCTGCTCGAACCGGCCGTCGCCGCCGTACTCGCCGTCCTCGTCGTCGGCGAACGCCTCCCCGGCGTCGGATGGGCCGGCATCGCCCTCGTCATCGCCTGCCTCGCCGTCCTCACCACTCCGGCACCGGCCGCCCGCCGCCGGCAGCGGCGGCGGCCTGGCGGGCCGGGCCCGGGAGAGGGCGGCGGCGGCGATCCCGCATACGGCGACCTGGTACGCCCCAGGGCCACGCCCCAGAACCGGTAGCGGGACGGCGGCGGCCGAGTGGCCTCCAAGGGGCGGGCCCCGTCACCCGGCCGCCGCCCGCACCAGCCCCGCCATCACCCGTGGGTCCTCGCCCATCTCCGGGTGCCACTGCACCCCCAGCACCCAGGCGTCGTCGCCCGGCAGTTCCACCGCCTCCACCGTGCCGTCCTCGGCGTACGCGCTCGGCACCAGGCCCCGGCCCAGCCGGTCGACCGCCTGGTGGTGGTAGGTCGGCACGTCCACCGCCTCCGGCACCAGAGCCCCGTACCGCGTGCCCGGCACCGGCTTGACCGTGTGCAGCCCGAACCGGCCGATCTCCTCCACATGCCCGTCCAGGTGCTGGACCAGCGTCCCTCCGAGGGCCACGTTCAGCAGCTGCATGCCCCGGCAGATGCCCAGCACCGGCGTGCCCGCCGCCAGCGCCGCGTCCAGCAGGGCCAGCTCCCATGCGTCCCGCTCCCGGGCGGGCGGGCCCGTCCTCGGGTCGCGCTCCGCCCCGTACCGTACGGGCTCCACATCGGCGCCGCCCGCGACGACCAGCGCGTCGAGCCGGGCGACGGCCGCGGCCGCCACGGACGGCTCGTCCGGCGGGAGCATCGCGGCGATCCCGCCCGCTTCCTGGACCAGCCGCGGATAGCCGGCGGGGAGCAGCGCGGCGTGCATCTCCCACACGCTCCACGCGGCCCGGTCCAGATACGTCGTCACACCGATGAGGGGCTTGCTCACGAAGGGTTCCTTTCACCCACGGTCCAGTTCGGCCTCGGCCGCCGCCAGCGCCGCGAACTCCTCCTCGGGCGCGCTCGCCACGAGGCGGTGCCGACTGTAGAGACCGAAATAGACGATCGCGACGGCATAGACCCCGAGTGCCACGAAAGCGGCATCCTTGTCCACCAGGAAGGTGGCCACCAGCGCCGACAGCGCCAGCACGAACGCGACGGACGAGGTCAGCACCCCGCCCGGAGTGCGGTACGGCCGCTCCAGCCCCGGCTCCCGGCGCCGCAGCACGATGTGGGACAGCGCCATGAGCGCGTACGAGATCGTGGCGCCGAACACCGCGATGTTCAGCATCCGCGCGCCGTCCCCCGTCCCGGCCGCCAGGCCGAACCCGATCGCGCCCGGGATGAGCAGCCCCAGGTACGGCGACCTGCGGCGGCTGGTCAGCGACAGGAACCGCGGCAGGTACCCGGCCCGGGACAGCGCGAACAGCTGCCGCGACCCGGCGTAGATCAGCGAGAAGAACGACGCCACGAGACCGGCCAGGCCCGCGTAGTTCACGAAGCGGCTCAGCGCGGTCGGCGCCCCGTCGCCCTGGAGCGCCACGACCAGCGGATTGCCCGCGTCCTGGACCGCCGCCGAGCCCCGCGCGCCCGTCGCCGCGAGGAAGGTCACCGCGGCCAGCACCACCAGCACGCCCATCGACAGGGCCATCGCCCGCGGCATGGACCGCACCGGGTCCTTGGCCTCCTCCGCCGCGAGCGGCACGCCCTCCACACCGAGGAAGAACCACATGCCGAACGGGAACGCCGCCCAGATGCCCAGCAGCCCGTACGGCAGCCAGGAGTTCGCGCCGAACGCGCCCGGGTCGACCGGGATGTCGTTCAGGCCCGCCGCCCGGAACTCGGTGAACGCGCCGACCGCGAAGATCAGCAGCGCGGCGACCGCGACGGCCGTCACGATCAGGCTGAAGCGCAGCGCCTCGCCCACGCCCCACAGGTGGATCCCGATGAAGACGGCGAAGCAGGCCAGGTAGACCGGCCAGCCGGACGTCAGGCCGAACAGCTCCAGCGACTCGACGTAGTCGCCGATGAAGAGCGAGATGGCGGCGGGGGCGAGGACGTACTCGATGAGGATCGCCGTACCGGTGAGGAACCCGCCCCAGGTGCCCAGCGCCCGGCGCGCGAAGCCGTAGCCGCCGCCCGCGGCGGGCAGGATCGCGGACAGCTCGGCCAGGGCGAGGACCAGGCAGGCGTACATGACGCCCATGAGGACGGTCGCGATGGCCAGCCCGCCGAAGCCGCCCTTCGCCAGGCCGATGTTCCAGCCGGAGTAGTCGCCGGACACGACGTAGCCGACGCCGAGCCCGGTGAGCAGCAGCCAGCCGGCGCTGCCCTGCCGCAGGGCACGGCGCTTGAGGTAGTCGTCGCCGGGTGGTGTCGTCGTCGTACGGCTCGGGGAGGATCCCGAGGTCTCATCCAGCGTCATGACAGCGTCAGCTCCCGCGTCGGGTCGAGCCCAATGGAATGGCCCCATACCTTTGCGGTGGCGCGGGGGTAACGCAAGACCCGTGCGTTACTTTCCGGTTAAGGGGCCTCCGCTTACGGGCGGGACCGTCCCGGTTGCGCCTTCCGGTCACGAACGGCGCGGTGCCTACGCCAGGAAGCCCCGCAGCAGCGCCGCCGTCCCCGCGCAGTGCTCCCGGGCCACCGCCCGCGCCGCGTCCGCGTCGCCCTCCAGGACCGCCTCGACCAGCGCGTCGTGCTGGTGCTGGGCGTGCTCCAGGTTCCGCACGAGCAGCGGGATGCCGTCCAGCAGGTCGTTCACGGTGGCCCGCACCGCCGCGTACTGCGCGGTGAGCGTGGGGCAGCCGGACAGCTCGGCGAGCGTCAGGTGCAGCAGCGTGTCCCGCCGCCGGTAGTCGTCCAGCGGCGCGTCGTGCGTGTCCCGCAGCGCCTCCCGCAGCCGGTCGGCGCCCGCCGCGTCCAGCCCCTGGGCCGCGCACAGCTCGGCCGCGCCGGCCTCCAGCACCTCACGGAAGCGCAGGGTGTCCTCCAGGTCGACGGCCGCTATCCGGCGCCGCAGCTCCGCCTCGCCCGGCTCACGCCCGCCGCGCAGCACGAACGTTCCGCCGTACCGGCCCCGCCGGCTCTCCACCAGGCCCTGCTCCTGCAGCACCTTCAGTACCTCGCGCAGCGTGACCCGGCTGATCCCCATCCGCTCGGCCAGCTCGCGCTCGGCGGGCAGCCGCTCCCCGGCGGGCACCAGCCCCAGCCGGACCACCTGGAGGATCTGCTCCAGCGCCTCCTCGAAGCCGTTGCCCGCCCGTACCGGCCGCAGCACGGGAGTCAGCCGATCGGATGCCTGACTGGCCATATGGCTGTCGCCCCTTCCCAAGTAATGGTCCTCGGCAATACCTTATGGCTCCCGGCTGACCCAAGGAGGACCCACCCCGTGGCAGACCGCACACCCCCGCTCGCCGTCGACGAACTGCGCGCCCTCGTCGCGAGCGGCGAGATCGACACCGTCGTCCTGGCCTTCCCCGACATGCAGGGCAGACTCCAGGGCAAGCGGTTCGCCGCGCCGTTCTTCCTCGACGAGGTACTGGAGCACGGCACCGAGGGCTGCAACTACCTGCTCGCCGTCGACGCCGAGATGAACACCGTCGACGGCTACGAGATGTCCTCCTGGTCCACCGGGTACGGCGACTTCGCCATGCGCCCGGACCTTTCCACCCTCCGCCGCGTTCCCTGGCACGAGGGCACCGCCCTCCTCCTCGCCGACCTGGCCTGGAACGACGGCTCACCCGTCGTCGCCGCGCCCCGGCAGATCCTGCGCCGCCAGCTCGACCGGCTCGCCGCCCACGGATACACCGCCCACGTCGGCACCGAGCTGGAGTTCATCGTCTTCAAGGACACCTACGAACAGGCCTGGGACGCCGGCTACCGCGGCCTCACCCCGGCCAACCAGTACAACGTCGACTACTCCGTCCTCGGCACCGGCCGCGTCGAACCCCTCCTGCGCCGCATCCGCAACGAGATGGCCCGGGCCGGCATGACCGTCGAGTCCGCCAAGGGCGAGTGCAACCCCGGCCAGCACGAGATCGCCTTCCGCTACGACGAGGCCCTGGCCACCTGCGACCACCACGCCGTCTACAAGACCGGCGCCAAGGAGATCGCCGCCCAGGAAGGCGTCTCGCTCACCTTCATGGCCAAGTACAACGAGCGCGAGGGCAACTCCTGCCACATCCACCTCTCGCTGCAGGACGCCGACGGCCGCAACGCCATGGCGGGCGACGACCCCCACGGCATGTCCCCGGTCATGCGGCACTTCCTCGCCGGCCAGCTCGCCGCCCTGCGCGACTTCTCCCTCCTCTACGCCCCCCACATCAACTCCTACAAGCGCTTCCAGCCCGGCTCCTTCGCCCCCACCGCCGTCGCCTGGGGCCACGACAACCGCACCTGCGCCCTCCGCGTCGTCGGCCACGGCCGCTCCACCCGCTTCGAGAACCGCCTCCCCGGCGGCGACGTCAACCCCTACCTCGCCGTCGCCGCCCTCGTGGCCGCCGGCCTCCACGGCATCGAGCAGGAACTCGAACTCCCCGAGCCGTGCACCGGCAACGCCTACACCGCCGACTACGAGCACGTCCCCACCACCCTGCGCGAGGCCGCCGAACTGTGGGAGACCAGCCCCCTCGCCAAGGCCGCCTTCGGCGACGAGGTCGTCGCCCACTACCGCAACATGGCCCGCGTCGAACTCGACGCCTTCGACGCCGCGGTCACCGACTGGGAGCTGCGCCGCTCCTTCGAACGCATGTGAGGAACAGCCGTTGACCACCCAGCTCCACGTACTGAACCCCGCCACCGAGGAGGTCGTCGCCACCGTCCCCGGGGCGACCGCCGCCGACGTCGACGCCGCCGTCACCCGCGCGGCCCTGGCCCAGCGCACCTGGGCCGCCGCCGCACCCGCCGACCGTGCCCGGCTCCTGCGCCGCTTCGCCCGCGTCGTCGACGACCACATCGAGGAACTGGCCCTCCTGGAGGTCCGCGAGGCCGGCCACACCATCGGCAACGCCCGCTGGGAGGCCGGCAACGTCCGCGACCTCCTCGACTACGCCGCCGGGGGAGTCGAACGCCTCAGCGGCCGCCAGATCCCGGTGCCCGGCGGCCTCGACGTCACCCTCCTCGAACCCCTCGGCGTGATCGGCGTCATCGCCCCCTGGAACTTCCCCATGCCGATCGCCGCCTGGGGCACCGCGCCCGCACTCGCCGCCGGCAACGCCGTCCTCCTCAAACCGGCCGAGACGACCCCGCTCACCGCGCTGCGCCTCGCCGAACTCGCCCTCGAAGCGGGCCTTCCCGAACACCTCTTCCAGGTGCTCCCCGGCACCGGCCCCGTCACGGGCGACGCCCTCGTCACCCACCCCGGCGTCGCCAAGATCGTCTTCACCGGCTCCACCCGCGTCGGCAAGGCGATCATGGCCAAGTGCGCCGACCACGTGAAGCGCGTCACCCTCGAACTCGGCGGCAAGAGCCCCAACATCGTCTTCGCCGACGCCGACATCGAGGCCGCCGCCCTCGCCGCGCCCATGTCCTTCCTCGACAACTCCGGCCAGGACTGCTGCGCCCGCACCCGCATCCTCGTCCAGCGCACCGCCTACGACCGCTTCCTGGAACTCCTCGCCCCCGCCGTCGAGAAGGTCGCCGTCGGCGACCCGGCCGACGAGCAGACCCAGATGGGCCCCCTGATCTCCCGCGCCCAGCTCGACCGCGTACGGTCCTACGTCCCCGACGACGCCCCCGCGCTCCGCGGCACCGCCCCCGAGGGCCCCGGCTTCTGGTACCCGCCGACCGTCCTCACCGGCCTCGCCCCCGACGCGCCCGCCGCCGTCGACGAGGTCTTCGGGCCCGTCGCCGTCGTCCTCCCCTTCGAGGACGAGGACGACGCCGTACGCCTCGCCAACGCCACCGACTACGGCCTGTCCGGCTCCATCTGGACCCGCGACGTCGGCCGCGCCCTGCGGGTCTCCCGCGCGGTCCAGGCCGGCAACCTCTCCGTCAACTCGCACTCCAGCGTCCGCTACTGGACCCCGTTCGGCGGCTTCAAGCAGTCCGGCATCGGCCGCGAACTGGGCCCCGACGCCCTCACCGCTTTCACCGAGACCAAGAACGTCTTCATCAGCACGGAAGGCTGACGCACCGCATGACCGACAACGAGATCATCTGCCGCCGCCTCGTGGGCCGCACCGCCGTCATCACCGGCGCCGGCAGCGGCATCGGCCTCGCCACCGCCCGCCGCCTCGCCTCCGAGGGCGCCCACGTCGTGTGCGCCGACATCGACGAGAAGGCCGGCAAGGCCGCCGCCGACGAGGTCGGAGGCCTCTTCGTACGCGTCGACGTCACCGACCCCGAACAGGTCGAGGCCCTCTTCAGGACCGCGTACGACACCTACGGCAGCGTCGACGTCGCCTTCAACAACGCCGGCATCTCGCCCCCCGACGACGACTCCATCCTGGAAACCGGCCTGGAGGCCTGGAAGCGCGTCCAGGACGTCAACCTCACCTCCGTCTACCTGTGCTGCAAGGCCGCCATCCCCTACATGCGCCGCCAGGGCAGGGGATCCATCATCAACACCGCGTCCTTCGTGGCCGTCATGGGCGCCGCCACCAGCCAGATCTCCTACACCGCCTCCAAGGGCGGCGTCCTCGCCATGTCCCGCGAACTGGGCGTCCAGTTCGCCCGCGAGGGCATCCGCGTCAACGCCCTGTGCCCCGGACCGGTGAACACTCCCCTCCTGCGGGAGCTGTTCGCCAAGGACCCCGAGCGGGCCGCGCGCCGCCTCGTCCACATCCCCCTGGGACGGTTCGCCGAGGCCGAGGAGATCGCCGCCGCCGTCGCCTTCCTCGCGAGCGACGACTCCTCCTTCGTCAACGCCGCCGACTTCCTCGTCGACGGAGGGATCTCCGGCGCCTACGTCACCCCGCTGTGACGCGCTGACTACCCTGACCGCATGAGCATGACGACACCCCCGGGCTGGTACCCGGACCCGTCCGCGCCCACCGTCGAACGCTGGTGGGACGGAACCACGTGGACCGCGCACACCCGCCCCGCCGCAGGCGCACAGCCCACGGCCGTCGTCGTGCCCCCCACCAGGCGGAACGGACGCGTCGTCCAGATCGCCGCCGCGGCAGTCGCCGTGGCGGCGGTCGTCGCCGCCGTCCTGGTGCTCCGCCCCGCCGGCGACGAGCCACCGCCCTCCGGCACCACGGCCGCGCCCGGCGCATCGGCCTCCGGGTCCGCGTCCGCGACCGACGACCCGGCCGGGCCCGCCACCCCGTCGCCGGCCACGCCCTCCTCCGGCGGCGAGGACGGCAACCTCCTGGTCGACCAGCTCAACGGCATCACCCTGGTCATCCCCGACGGCTGGGAGAAGCCCCAGTTCGGCACCGACGGCTCACCCACCATGGCCACCGTCGACGACTACCCCTGCCCCAACACCCCCACCCGCTACTGCCGCCACGGCAAGGTGAGCTCCCGCACCATCTCCTCCGCGCTCACCACCCCCGAGGCCATGGCCAGGGAGGACATCGCCAAGGCCGCCGAGCAGGCGTACGGCGCCGACACCCTCGGCAACAAGCCGCACGGCGGCATCCGCTCCCACACGGTGGTCGCCGCCCGCCAGGCCGTCGTCGCCGGACGCACCGGCTACCTCGTCCGCTGGCAGGTCACCACCACCAAGGGCCCCGGCGGCTACGTCCAGTCCCTCGTTTTCCCCTCGCCCGCCGGGACCGAGCAGCCCGTCGTCGTCCGGTTCGCCTTCGACGCCGGCCCCGACGGGCCGCCCCCGGCCCTCATGGACGAGATCACCCGGGGCATCCGCCCCATCGGCAGCACGACGGGCGGCGGCGTCGGCAGCAGCATCCAACCGGGCACCAACAGCTAGCCGCGGGCGGGCGCTAGGGAGTGTCCGGCGAATCATGCCGACATCGCTGGGCGGTGCCCTTCGAGTGCTGGTGAGCGGGGTCTGGTGCGTGCGGCTGCAAGGCGGAGGAGGGAGGGATGGCGGAGCCATCGCGACCGACGACAACGCCGCTGGGGGTCCCCCCTGCCCGTCAGGGCTTGGGGGAGGGCGTGCCAGACCCCGCGGCCCAGGCGTGATCCGCCGGACACGACCTAGAGGAACGTACGGCCCTCACCCCGGTACGTCGGCACGGTCGCCGTCACCCGGTCGCCCGCCACCAGGTGCAGCCGGTCGAACCGCTCGCACAGCTCACCCGCCTTCGCGTGCCGGAACCACACCTTGTCACCGATCAGCAGATCGTCGGCCGCCGAGCCGATCAACGGCGTCTGCACCTCGCCCGGCCCCTCCATCGGGTCGTACCGCAGCCCCTCCGGCAGATACGGGACGGGCAGCCGGTCCGGCCCGGCCGCCCCGGACGCCGGGTAGCCGCCGCCCAGCACCGTCACCACGCCCACCCCCGGCCGGCGCACCACCGGCTGCGCGAACAGCGCCGCCGGGCGGCCCGAGAACGACGTGTAGTTGTCGAACAGCCGCGGCACGTACAGCCCCGACCCGGCCGCGATCTCCGTCACCGCGTCCTCGGCCGCCGTGTGCTGGACACTGCCCGTGCCGCCGCCATTGACGAACTCCAGGTCCGGGGCCACCGCACGCACCGCCGCCACCACGGCCGCCCGCCGCGCCGCCAGCTCCCGCCGCGCCGCCGCCTGCATCAGCCGCACCGCGCGCGACCGCAGCGGCCGCCCCGGCACGGCGTCGCCGACACCGGCCACATGCCCCTCGTACGCCATCAGCCCCACCAGCCGGAAACCGGGGCGCCGCACCACCGAACGGGCCACCTCGGCCAGTTGCGCCGGCTCCCGCAGCGGCGAGCGCCGCGCCCCGATCCGTACGCGGCCGCCCAGCAGCCACAGCGAGGTGTCCAGCTCCAGACAGACCCGGATCTCCTCGGCCCCGCCGTCCCTGGCCGCGTCGACGAGGTCCAGCTGCGCCGGGTCGTCGACCATGACCGTCACGGCGGCCGCCAGCTTGGCGTCCGAGGCCAGCTCCGCGAACGACGCCCGGTCCGCCGACGGGTACGCCAGCAGGACGTCGTCGAAACCGGACCTAGCCAGCCACAGCGACTCGTCCAGCGTGAAGGACATCACACCTGCGAATCCGTCCCGCTCCAGCACCCGTTCCAGCAGCGCCCGGCAGCGCACCGACTTGCTGGCGACACGTATCGGTTTGCCCCCGGCGCGGCGTACCAGATCGTCGGCGTTGGCGTCGAAGGCGTCCAGGTCGACCACCGCGAGCGGGGCGTCGAGATGGGCGGTCGCCCGGTCGTACCGGGCACGGTCAGCGGCACGGGGAGTCATGCGCAGAGCCTGCCAGAACGGCCTACTCGGGGGTAGGGGGCGGGAGACGGGATGTTCCGGTCAGATCCGCCCCGACCTGCGGCCTCGTTCCCGCGGGCCGCCCGCCAGCCCTTAGAGTGACGGCTACACGCTGACGAACGGGCCTGCCCCGAAAGGCGATCCGGTACGACCACGAGGGGGGCGGATGAGCACCGAGGCACAGCGCCCGCAGCCGCCCGCGCCGACCGCCCCGGAGACCGAAACGGAGACCACCGCCCGTCTCCGCCCCGTCCGCACCTCGCAGCCCCCGGCCCCCACGCCTGCGCAACCCCTTGCGCCCGCGACGCCACCCCCGCCCCAGCAGCCCACCAGCCAACGCCCCACACCTCCCGCGGCCCACCCGCACGGCGCCCCGATACCCACCGGCACCCCCGCCCGGCCGAACCGGCCCGGCCCGACGCCCGGCGTACCGCCCCAGCCGGCCCGGCACGGCACGACAGCGGGCGCCCCGGCCCCCGCGCCCCAGGCGCCCGGCGCGACCGGCGCCCCCGCCCCCGCCGCGTCCCGGGCGACCGGCCTGACGGACGGGCGGCCCGAAGCGGGGACGCCCTCGCGGCCGGCCACGGCAGAGCCCGGCGCCGGTACCCCCGGTCGGCCGGGCATGCGGGACCAGCCCGGCGCCGGTACTCCCAGTGGGCCGGGCATGCGGGACCAGCCCGGCGCCCCCGCCGGTCGCCCCGGCGTACCGCCCCAGCCCGACCGGCCCGGCCCGACGCCCGCCGTACCGCCCCAGCCCCGCCCCACCGGCCACTGGGCCACCTCCGCCGCCCCCGCGCAGCCGCAGCACCCGCGCCTCCACTGGGCCCCGCCGGAGACGCCCTTCGAGACCACCACCCGGCTGCGGCCCATCCGCACCCGGCGCCCCGCCCGCACGGTGGCCGCCGTCACCTGCCTCGTGCTCGGGCTCGGCCTCATCGGCGGCGCCGCCGCCGGGGCGTGGTTCCTCAGCGACGCCGACGACCGGCCCTCCCGCACCGCCTACACCGAGACCCCCACCCTCTGGCACAGCACCCCCGTCGACACCCTCTTCCCGCGCACCCTCAAGGGCGACGGCGCCGGCCCGGGCGGCGCCGACCGCATCTGGACCCGCGTCGCCGTCGCCCCCGACACCACGTGCGCCACCGCGCTCGGCCCCCAGCTGTCCGAGGCCCTGGACCCGACCGGCTGCCTCCGCGTGCTGCGCGCCACCTACACGGACGCCACCTCCAGCAGCGTCACCACCGTCGGCCTGGTCTTCACCGAGACCGACAGCACCGGCATGACCGCCCTGCACACCCGCTTCACCGACGGCGGCCTGGACCGGCGCGCCGACCTGATGCCGCCCGCGTTCCGCGCCCTCGGCACCGTCGCCGCCGGGTTCGGCAACCCGCAGCGCGCGAGCTGGCACGTCCACGTCCTCACCGAACTCCCGGTCGTCGTCTACGCCGTCTCCGGCTTCGCCGACGGCCGCGCCGTCACCGCCCCGCAACCCGCCCAGGAAGCCATGGCCAAGGGCCAGACGACCGCACCCGCCCAGGCCGGCCTGGGACATGAGGCGCGGGGCGTCGCCGACCGGATCGAGCAGCTCCTGCGCCGGACGGTCACGGCGAAGGTGGAGGGCCCGCAGGAGGAGCCACAGTGAGAACCGCCCGGACCCCTCGCGGCACCGCCCGGGCCGCGCTCGCCGCGCTGACGGCCACCGCCTTCGCCGTCCTCCCGGCCACCCCCGCACACGCCGACGCCATCCGCGCCCGCCAGTGGGGCAACGAGGCCCTCAACGCCGACGAGGCCTGGCGCACCACCAAGGGCGAGGGCATCACCGTCGCCGTCCTCGACACGGGCGTCGACGAGACCCACCCGGACCTCGCCGGCAACGTCCTGCCCGGCAAGGACTTCATCGGCTTCGGCGCCCGGCGCGGTGACCGGGCCTGGGCCCGCCACGGCACCGCCATGGCCGGCATCATCGCCGGTCACGGCCACGGCCCCGACGGCGGCGACGGCGTCCTGGGCGTGGCCCCCGAGGCGAAGATCCTGCCCGTCCGGGTCATCCTCGAAGGCAGCGACAAGGCCAGGGCCAAGGCCCGCCACACCAAGGGCAGCGCCCTCGCCCAGGGCATCCGCTGGGCCGTCGACCAGGGCGCCGACGTCATCAACCTCTCCCTCGGCGACGACAGCGAGTCCGCCCACGCCGAGGCCGCCGAGGACGCCGCCGTCCAGTACGCCCTCGCCAAGGGCGCCGTGGTCGTCGCCTCGGCCGGCAACGGCGGCGAGAAGGGCGACCGCGTCTCGTACCCCGCCGCCTACCCCGGCGTGATCGCCGTCACGGCCGTCGACCGCTACGGCACCCACGCCTCCTTCTCCACCAGCCGCTGGTACGCCACGGTCAGCGCGCCCGGCGTCGACGTGGTCATCGCCGACCCCGACCGCAAGTACTACGAGGGCTGGGGCACCAGCGCCGCGTCCGCGTTCGTGTCCGGCGCCGTCGCGCTCGTACGGGCCGCACACCCCGGGCTCACCCCGTCCCAGATCAAGAAGCTGATCGCGGACACCGCCCGGGACAGCCCCCAGGGCGGCCGCGACGACGACAAGGGGTACGGCACGGTCGACGTCGCCGCCGCCATCGAGGCGGGCGCGAAGCTCCGCCCGGCCGACCTCAAGGCGGCCACCACCGGCTACGGCGGGCCGTACTTCGGCCCCGGGCCCACGCCGGAGGAGGAGCACGAGGAGCCGCCCGGCCCGCTCGCACCCGTCACCGGCGGCGTCGGCGCGCTGCTCGTGGTCACCGCCGCCGTCCTGTGGCGCGCGGGGCGCCGTACGGAGTGATCCCGGCGCCCGGCTAGGCTCGGGCACGTGGCGCTCAAGAACATCCCCGATCCCGGCTTCTCCGACGACGACGGCTCCGCCGACCCGCGGCTCACCGCGGCCCTCGCGGCCTGGGCCGAGGACAGGGCGGCCGAACCACAGGTCCTGGAGGCATTGAAGGGCGCCCGGCTCCTGGTCCCCGTCGTCGCCGTGCTCGGCGAGGTCGAGGAGGACGAGAACGGCCTGCGCCGCGAGAAGACCAGCGACATGGCCGTGCCCACCCTCGTGGCGGGCGACCGCCGCGCGCTGCCCGCCTTCACGTCCACCGAGTCGCTGGCCCGCTGGGACCCGGCGGCCCGCCCCGTCGCCGTACCCCTGCACCAGGCCCTCCAGGCCGCCGCCCACGAGAAGGCGGACACCCTGGTCCTGGACATGGCGGGGCCCGTGCCCTACCAGCTGACCGGCCGGTCCCTGCTGGCGCTCGCCGAGGGTCGCACCAGCACCGACCCGCTGGACGACCCGGCCGTCACGGCCGCCGTACGCGCCGTGGTCGCCGCCGAGCCCGCCGTGCTCCGCGCCCACCTGGGCCCCGGCACCGCGGACGGCACCCTCGCCGTGGTCCTCGCCCCCGACGCGCCGCCGGCGGACACGGCCCGCCGCCTCGCCCGGGCGCTCGCGGCCGACGAGGCACTGCGCGCCCGCCTGTACCGCGGGCTGGACCTGGCCCTCCTGCCGCCGGACGCCCGGCCGCCGGGCGAGCCGCTCTACGTCAGGGCATGAAGGAGGGGCGGCGCGGGGCGCCGCCCCTCACAACGACGGATCGCGTACGACGGGTTCCCGTCAGCCGTAGACCGGCCCGGTGTACTTCTCGCCCGGTCCCTGGCCCGGCTCGTCCGGCACGATGGAGGCCTCGCGGAACGCCAGCTGGAGGGACTTCAGACCGTCCCGCAGCGGAGCCGCGTGGAACGAGCTGATCTCGGTCGCGCCGGCGTCGAGCAGACCCGCCAGGGCGTGCACCAGCTTGCGGGCCTCGTCCAGGTCCTTGTACTTGTCGCCGTCCTCCGTCAGCCCCAGCTTGACGGCGGCGGCACTCATCAGGTTCACGGCGACCGTGACGATCACCTCGACCGCGGGGACCTCCGCGATGTCACGGGTCATGGCGGAGAAGTCGGGGGCGGCATCGTTCGGCGTTGCGTCACTCATGCCTCACACGATAGGCGGCCGCCTCCCGGTTGGGCCCATCGCCCACCAGCTGCTAACCTGGGGTGACGACCGGCTGGAAACATATGTCTTCCGGCCCACAAGTGGAGGCTCCGATCTCCCACCTGGCCGCTCCAAGGAGCGGCGGGTCACCGGTCAGGCGGCAACCATCGTTCCGTACGGACGATGGGGCCGCCCGAAGTGCGCCCCGCGGTTCGCCGTGGCGGTGTTCCGGTATTTCCAGGAGCCCCGCCTGTGTCCCGTCCGGGGCATTTTTCATGCGCCGGCGCGGTTGGTCTTACTAAACAGACGTACGCGTCCGTCCGCCAGGCGGTCGCGTGGTGCTACCGAGGAGGATCCATCAGCGCCGAGCCCCGCATCAACGACCGGATTCGCGTTCCCGAGGTGCGACTTGTCGGTCCCAGCGGCGAGCAGGTCGGGATTGTCCCGCTTGCCAAGGCCCTGGAGCTTGCGCAGGAGTACGACCTCGACCTCGTCGAGGTCGCGGCGAACGCCCGCCCGCCCGTGTGCAAGCTCATGGACTACGGGAAGTTCAAGTACGAGTCGGCCATGAAGGCCCGTGAGGCGCGCAAGAACCAGGCGCACACGGTCATCAAGGAGATGAAGCTCCGGCCGAAGATCGACCCGCACGACTACGACACCAAGAAGGGTCACGTCGTCCGGTTCCTCAAGCAGGGCGACAAGGTCAAGATCACGATCATGTTCCGCGGTCGCGAGCAGTCCCGGCCGGAGCTGGGCTACCGGCTCCTCCAGCGGCTCGCGGAGGACGTCCAGGACCTCGGGTTCATCGAGTCGAACCCGAAGCAGGACGGCCGCAACATGATCATGGTTCTCGGTCCGCACAAGAAGAAGACCGAGGCCATGGCCGAGGCCCGCGAGGCGCAGGCCGCCCGCAAGGCGGAGCGCCAGGGCCAGCCCGCCCAGGCGGATCCGTCCGCCAGCTAGCCTGCCAAGGCACGTGTCCCGGGCACCCGTCCAGGCCACGAATCGATCCATCTGACGCTCCCGCGTGCCGGTCCACCCGGACCGGCTGGGAGCGCCACTGACGAGGAGATAACGGCGCGATGCCGAAGAACAAGACGCACAGCGGTGCCAAGAAGCGCTTCAAGATCACCGGCTCCGGCAAGGTGCTCCGTGAGCGCGCCGGCAAGCGCCACCTGCTCGAGCACAAGTCGTCCAAGCTGACGCGCCGCCTCACTGGCAACGCCGAGATGGCCCCGGGTGACAGCGCCAAGATCAAGAAGATGCTGGGTCTCTGACCTGCCTCCGATCAGCTTCTGACTGATCTGAGCCCCCGCCGCCCCCGCGGCCGAGGGGCAGCCCGAACCACCGGGACCCATATCGTTTCCGGGTCGTGTGAGGACAACCACGGCCCCGCTACAAGGAGTTAACAAGTGGCACGCGTCAAGCGGGCAGTCAACGCTCACAAGAAGCGCCGGGCGATCCTCGAGCAGGCCAGCGGCTACCGCGGCCAGCGCTCGCGCCTCTACCGCAAGGCCAAGGAGCAGGTCACCCACTCGCTGGTCTACAACTACAACGACCGCAAGAAGCGCAAGGGCGACTTCCGTCAGCTGTGGATCCAGCGCATCAACGCCGCTGCCCGCGCCAACGGCATCACCTACAACCGCTTCATCCAGGGTCTGAAGGCCGCGAACATCGAGGTCGACCGCAAGATCCTGGCCGAGCTCGCGGTCAACGACGCCAACGCGTTCGCCGCCCTCGTCGAGGTCGCCCAGAAGGCCCTCCCGAGCGACGTCAACGCCCCGAAGGCCGCCGCCTGATCTTCCAGGCCGCCGTACTTCCGACCGGACCCGCAGGCCGCGCGCCTGCGGGTCCGGCGCGTTCGCCCCACGTCCGTACCAGAAGAGAGCCGCCGAGCACCATGGGCACCCCCGAGCTGATCTCCCCGCGCTCCCCCCGCGTCGCCGCCGCCAAGCGGCTCGCCAAGCGCAACTTCCGCGGCAAGGAGCGCCGGTTCATCGCCGAGGGCCCCCAGGCCGTCCGCGAGGCCGTCGACCACCGCGGACCCGGCGGCGAGCCCACGCTGGTCGAACTCTTCACCACCACCGAGGCCGCCACCCGGTACGCCGACATCGTCGAGGCCGCCCGCGCCAACGGCGCCCGGGTCCACCACGCCCCCGACGCCGTCCTCGCCGAGGTCTCCCAGACCGTGACCCCGCAGGGCCTCGTCGGCGTGTGCCGCTTCCTCGACTCGCCGTTCGAGGACATCCTCGCCGCCCGGCCCCGGCTCGTCGCCGTCCTCGCCCACGTACGCGACCCCGGGAACGCCGGGACCGTGCTGCGCTGCGCCGACGCGGCAGGCGCCGACGCCGTCGTCCTCACCGACGCCTCCGTCGACCTGTACAACCCCAAGTCCGTACGGGCCTCCGTCGGCTCCCTCTTCCACCTGCCCGTCGCCGTCGGCGTCCCCGTCGAACAGGCCGTCGCCGGGCTCAAGGGCGCCGGCGTGCGGATCCTCGCCGCCGACGGCGCCGGCGACGACGACCTGGACGCGGAACTCGACGCGGGCACCATGGGCGGGCCCACCGCCTGGGTCTTCGGCAACGAGGCCTGGGGCCTGCCCGAGGAGACCCGCGCCCTCGCGGACGCCGTCGTGCGCGTGCCGATCCACGGGAAGGCCGAGAGCCTGAACCTGGCGACCGCCGCCGCCGTATGCCTCTACGCGTCCGCCCGGGCGCAGCGCGCTGCCGGAGGGTGCCGCTCCGTCACGTCCGGCTAGTAGGGTGACGGGCTCGGGGGCCCGTCACGCGGTACGGAGGGTGGGGGTACGGGGATGACGCTCGGCACGAGCAGGTCCGTGGAGGCACGGGACGCCTTAACGCGTGCGGAAGCGGCGCCGGGCGGCCACGGGGTGCCCGAGTGCGACCCCGACGACCTGCCCGACGGCCTGGTGGTCGCCGACGCGCACGGCAGGGTCGTCTGCTTCAACGCCGCCGCCGTCCGCATCACCGCCCGTCGGCGCGCCGACGCCATCGGGCGCCCCCTCGACGAGGCGCTGCCGCTGGAGGACCTCAAGGGCCGCCGCTGGTGGGCGCTGACCGACCCGTACGGCGGGCTCGCCATCCGCACCGGCCAGCCCGAGCGCAACCTGCTGCTGCCCGGCGGCCGCGAGGTGCTGGTCGCCGCCCGCTACGTCCGCGAGCGGCCCCTCGGCCCGATCCGCCGCGTCGTCGTCACCCTGCGCGGCACGGAGGCCCGGCGCCGTACGGAACGCAGCCACGCCGAGCTGATCGCCACCGTCGCGCACGAACTGCGCTCGCCGCTCACCTCGGTCAAGGGGTTCACCGCGACCCTCCTCGCGAAGTGGGAGCGGTTCACCGACGACCAGAAGCGGCTCATGCTGGAGACCGTCGACGCCGACGCCAACCGGGTCACCCGGCTGATCACCGAACTGCTCGACATCTCCCGGATCGACTCCGGGCGCCTGGAGGTACGCCGCCAGCCCGTCGACCTCGCCGCCGCCGTCGGCCGCCACATCCAGGCGCACACCGCGCGCGGCCAGTCCCCGGACCGCTTCTTCATCCGGATCCGCCGCCCCCTGCCCGACCTGTGGGCCGACCCCGACAAGATCGACCAGATCCTCGGCAACCTCCTCGAAAATGCGGTGCGCCACGGTGAGGGAACCGTCACCATCGAGGTGGCGCCCACCAGGGCGCACGAGGACGAGAAGGGGACGGCGGTCACCGTGAGCGACGAGGGTCCGGGCATCCCGGAGGAGTCGATGGGCCGAGTCTTCACCCGCTTCTGGCGCGGCAGCCCCCGCGGCGGCACGGGCCTGGGCCTGTACATCGTCAAGGGCATCGTCGAGGCCCACGGCGGCACGATCACGGTCGGCCGGGGCCCGGGGGGCGGCGCGCAATTCCGCTTCACCCTGCCGGTGGGCGCCCCGGCGTACGTAACGCAGGGCTTCTAGCCCCCGGGGCAAGCCGCCCACGGGCGGGCGGGGGCCACCCACCCCACCCCCCACCGGGGGTGAGCCGCCCACGGGCGGGCGGCCCCACCCACCCCCACCGGCGGTAAGCCGCCCACGGCCGGGTGGCGCCACCCACCCCACCCCCACCGGCGGTGAGCCGCCCACGCACGGGACGGGGGTGGACCGGGGGTCGCGCGCGCAGGATTGGCGATGCTGGGACGCTTCGCTCTCAAGGCCCCGAGCGAGCCAATCTGAGCACGTGACCCCCGGGCCGCCACCGGATCCACCCACCTCGTGGGGCGCAGGGGGTGGGCCCTCAGGCCGGGCGGCCGGTCCTGCTGTGCCCACCCGTTCCGCCCCAGCGGAACGACTGCCCACAGCAGGACCGGCGGCAAGGACGGCGCCAGCCAGTGGTGACGAAGCGCGGCGTTCGCCGCGTCTTCGGCGGCCCGGGCTCGTCCGGGACGTGCGGTACCCCGTTAGACTCGTCCTTTGGCACCTTTGCGTCCTCGGTCGTCGAGCGGGGGCCCCAGCCAGCCCATTCGGAAGCACGGGAAGAGATGTCGGCACCCAACAAGTCGTACGACCCAGTCGAGGTCGAGGCACTGAAACCGGAAGAGATCGAGCGCATGCGGGACGAGGCGCTCGCCGCCTTCGCGGCCGCGGGCGACCTCGACGAGCTCGCCCATGCCAAGGTCGCGCACACGGGCGGCACCTCGCCGCTCGCGCTCGCCAACCGGGAGATCGGCGCCCTGCCCCCGCACGCCAAGGCGGAGGCCGGCAAGCGCGTCGGCCAGGCCCGCGGCGTCGTGTCCAAGGCGCTGGCCGCCCGCCAGGCGGAGCTGGAGGCCGAGCGCGACGCCCGCGTGCTGGTCGAGGAGGCGGTGGACGTCACCCTCCCCTACGACCGCACCCCGGCAGGCGCCCGGCACCCGCTGACCACCCTCATGGAGCGCGTCGCGGACGTCTTCGTCTCCATGGGCTACGAGGTCGCGGAGGGCCCCGAGGTCGAGGCGGAGTGGTTCAACTTCGACGCCCTCAACTTCGTGCCGGACCACCCGGCCCGCCAGATGCAGGACACCTTCTTCGTCCAGGGCCCCGAGGGCGTCAAGGGCGACGAGTCCGGCATCGTCCTGCGGACGCACACCTCGCCGGTGCAGGCGCGCACCCTCGTCGACCGCGAGCCGCCCGTCTACGTCGTGTGCCCCGGCCGCGTCTACCGCACGGACGAGCTGGACGCCACGCACACCCCGGTCTTCCACCAGATCGAGCTGCTGGCCGTGGACGAGGGCCTCACCATGGCGGACCTCAAGGGCACCCTCGACCACATGGTCCAGGCGCTCTTCGGGCCCGACATGAAGACCCGCCTGCGCCCGAACTTCTTCCCCTTCACCGAGCCGTCCGCCGAGATGGACATGCTCTGCTACGTCTGCCGCGGCGAGTCCGTCGGCAACGCCGACCGGCCCTGCCGCACCTGCGGCAGCGAGGGCTGGATCGAGCTCGGCGGCTGCGGCATGGTCAACCCGAAGGTGCTCATCGCCTGCGGCGTCGACCCGGAGAAGTACAGCGGATTCGCCTTCGGGTTCGGCATCGAGCGGATGCTGATGTTCCGCCACAACGTGGAAGACATGCGAGACATGGTCGAGGGTGACGTCCGGTTCACCCGGCCGTTCGGGATGGAGATCTGATGCGGGTCCCGCTTTCGTGGCTGCGGGAGTACGTCGACCTGCCGGTGACGGAGACCGGCCGTGACGTACAGGCCAAACTGATTTCGGCCGGCCTGGAGGTCGAGACCGTCGAGCAGCTCGGCGCCGGCCTCACCGGGCCCCTCGTGGTGGGCAAGGTCCTCACCATCGAGGAGCTGACCGAGTTCAAGAAGCCGATCCGCTTCTGCACCGTCGACGTCGGCCGGGCCAACGGCACCGGCGAGCCCCAGGAGATCATCTGCGGCGCCCGGAACTTCGCCGAGGGCGACAAGGTCGTCGTGGCCCTGCCGGGCGCCGTCCTGCCCGGTGACTTCCGGATCGCCGAGCGCAAGACGTACGGCCGGGTCTCCCGCGGCATGATCTGCTCCGGCGACGAGCTGGGCATGGGCGACGACGGCTCCCACGGCATCATCGTCCTGCCGCCCGAGCACGAGGTCGGCACGGACGCCATCGCGCTGCTGGAGCTGTACGACGAGGTCCTCGACATCGCCGTCACGCCCGACCGCGGCTACTGCCTGTCGATGCGCGGCGTCGCCCGCGAGACCGCCATCGCGTACGGGCTGCCGCTGCGCGACCCGGCGCTCCTGGACGTGCCCGCGCCGAACTCGTACGGCTACCCGGTCCAGGTCACCGACCCGATCGGCTGCTCCCGCTTCACCGCGCGCACCGTGGTCGGCCTCGACCCCGAGGCGCGCTCCCCGATCTGGCTGCAGCGCCGCCTCCAGAAGGCCGGCATGCGCCCGATCTCGCTCGCCGTCGACGTCACCAACTACGTGATGCTCGAGCTGGGCCAGCCGCTGCACGCCTACGACCGCGGCCGTCTCGACGGCCCGATCGGGGTGCGCCGCGCCGAGGCCGGCGAGAAGATCACCACCCTCGACGGCACCGTCCGCGTCCTCGACGCGGCGGACCTCGTCATCACCGACAACCGCGGCCCCATCGGCATCGCGGGCGTCATGGGTGGCGCGAACACCGAGATCGCGGACGCCGAGGCCGACCCGGAGACGGGCCAGGTCCGCGGCACCACCGAGGTGGTCATCGAGGCCGCCCACTTCGACGCGATCTCCATCGCCCGCACCGCCCGCCGCCACAAGCTGTCGTCCGAGGCGTCCAAGCGGTTCGAGCGCGGCGTCGACCCGCAGGCCGCGGCCGCCGCCGCCCAGCGCACCGTCGACCTGCTGGTCCTCCTCGCGGGCGGCACCGCCGAGGCCGGCGTCACCGAGATCATCGCGCCGAGCGCCCCCCGCACGGTCGCGATGCACGCCGACCACCCGGACCGCGTCGCGGGCGTCTCGTACGGCCGTGAGACCGTCGTCCGCCGCCTCCAGGAGATCGGCTGCGACGTCTACGGGCAGGACGAGCTGGTCGTCACCGTCCCGTCCTGGCGCCCCGACCTCAACGAGCCCAACGACCTCGCCGAGGAGGTCATCCGGCTGGAGGGCTACGAGAACCTGCCCTCCACGCTGCCCAAGCCGCCGGCCGGCCGCGGGCTCACCGAGCGCCAGCGCACCCACCGCCGCGTGGGCCGCGCCCTGGCCGGTGCCGGCTACGTGGAGGCGCTGAACTACCCGTTCATCGGCGAGCAGGTCTTCGACCAGCTCGACCTCCCGGCGGACGACACCTGCCGCCAGGTCGTCAAGCTCGTCAACCCGCTCTCCGACGAGGAGCCCGCGCTGCGCACCACGCTGCTGCCCGGCCTCCTCGGCGCCCTGCGCCGCAACGACGGCCGCGGCAGCCACGACCTGGCCCTCTTCGAGACGGGCCTCGTCTTCCGCGTGCCGGCCGAGCCCGGCGTCGCGGTGCGGCTGCCCGTCGACCGGCGCCCGACCGACGCGGAGATCGCCGGCGTCAACGCCGTCCTGCCCGAGCAGCCGCGGCACGTCGCCGTGGTCCTCGCCGGGGCGCGCGAGCAGGCCGGCTGGTGGGGCCAGGGCCGTCCGGCCGACTGGGCCGACGCGGTCGAGGCCGCCCGGACCGTCGCCCGCGAGGCCGGTGCCGAGCTGATCGTCCGCCAGGGCCAGTACGGCCCGTGGCACCCGGGCCGCTGCGCGGAGCTCGCGGTCGTCGTGGACGGCGCCGAGCAGACCGTCGGCTACGCCGGTGAGCTGCACCCGCGCGTCGTCAAGGCGCTCGGCCTGCCCGCCCGTACGTGCGCCATGGAGCTGAACCTCGACGTCGTCGAGGAGGCCTCCACCGGTGCGCTGCGCGCGCCGCGGATCTCCGCGTTCCCGGTCGCCACACAGGACGTCGCGCTCGTCGTCGACCAGGGTGTCCCGGCCGCCGACGTGGAGCGGGCGCTGCGCGAGGGCGCGGGCGAACTGCTGGAGTCCCTCCGGCTGTTCGACGTCTTCACCGGCGAGCAGATCGGCGAGGGCCGCAAGTCCCTGGCGTACGCGCTGCGGTTCCGCGCCGCGGACCGCACGCTGACCGTCGAGGAGGCGTCCGCCGCCCGGGACGCCGCCGTGGCGCTCGCCGCCGAGCGCACCGGCGCGGTGCTGCGCGGCGCCTGACCGACCAGGCACGAGGGGCGCGTCCGGAACACCGGACGCGCCCCTCTCGCATTGCTCACTCATTCGGGTGAGAAGTCTGGCGTGCTTTCTCACGCTGCGTGGACGATCGTCAGAATCGTCCCGACCGCGAGCAGGGGCCTGGAGAAGGGCGGTCCGCATGATCCGTACGAGGTTCTGCCGCGGCGGACCATGCTCCTCGGCACCCCGCCGCAGCCGCTCCTGGAACCCCCTGCCGCTGCTGCGGCGGCGCGGTGAGCAGGTCGTCGGGGACCGGCTGCGCCACCTCGTACCCCTCGCGCTGCCCACCGTCTGGGGCGCGGCCGCCATCACCTGGAAGCTCGCCTGTCCGCTGGCCCGCCAGGAGGGCATGGCCATGCGGATCGCCACCAGCGTCGTCTTCTTCACCGTGGGCACCGGCCTCGTCGTCGGGCTCCGCCAGGGGCTCGCCCGGGAGCTGAAGCGGGTCCGGGCCATCGCCCAGGCCACCCAGCAGGTGCTGCTGCGCCCGCTGCCGCCCCGTATGGACGGCCTGTCCGTCGCCGCCGGCCAGCTCTCCGCCTCCCGTGGCGCGGCCGTCGGCGGCGACCTGTACGAGGCGGTGGTCACGCCGCACGGGGTGCGCCTCGTGATCGGCGACGTACGCGGGCACGGCCTGGCCGCGATCGGCGCGGTCGCGGCGGTGCTCGGGGCGTTCCGCGAGGCCGCCCACGACGAACCCGGCCTCGGCGGCGTGCTGCGCCGGCTGGACCGGGCGCTCCAGCGGTACGTGCGCGACCGCGCCACCGACGACCACCCCTCGCCGGGCGCCGGTGACGGCGACGACGCGCCGGCGGAGGAGTTCGTCACCGTCCTGCTGCTCGACATCCGCCGCAACGGCGACGTCCTGGTCCTCAACTGCGGCCATCCGTGGCCCTATCGGCTGGGGCAGGGTGCCGAGCGGCTCGCCGCGGGCGATCCGCTGCCGCCGCTGGGGACCTTCCCGCTGCCCGGCACCCTGCCGGTGCGCCGGTGTCCGCGCCTGCTGCCCGGTGAGGCGCTGTTCCTCCACACCGACGGTGCCGAGGAGGCCCGCGACACCGCCGGGCGGTTCTTCCGCCTCGAGGACGTGCTGGCCGAGAGCCTGCGGGCCCACCGACGAGACCCCGCCGCCCTCGTCCGGCACGTCCACGAGGCGCTGCTGCGCCACACCGGCGGGCGCCTCTCCGACGACGTGGCCCTGCTCGTCGTACGCAACGACCGCGACGAGCGCCCCGAGCGCGCCGACCGTGCCCGGGTGCCGGCGCAGTCCGCGGAGACCGGACTGCGCCGCACCCGGCCCGCACCCTCCCGTCGATAGCGGCTGGGCAAGGACGGTGCGGCCGGCGCCGCCCGCCCCGCCGCGGAGTGTCGGGCAGATCGGCGGGGCGGACGGCGCGGAACTGGGGCCGCCGCACTGTACGAGGGGGAGCCGGCGGCCCGGCCACCTCCTGAGAGGACATCAAGTCAACCGGCGCCAGGCGCATGGCGGGAGAGCGCGCGGGGCACGAATACGGGCATTCCATTCACACCCCGTGCGAACGCGGCTCCACTACGCTGGGCTCACCGAGGCACGGCACCGGAGGGGCACCCATGCAGCCCAACACCCTGCTCGACGCCCTGCTCGACGAGGCGGGGATCTCCCACGCGGGCCTGGCCGCCCACGTCAACCAGGCGGGACGCGCCCGAGGCCTGGCCCTGCGGTACGAACACACCGCGGTGGCCCGCTGGTTGAAGGGACAGCGGCCGCGCGGCCAGGTGCCGGATCTGATCTGCGAGGTGCTGGGGGCGCGGCTGCGCCGCCCGGTGACGCTGGACGACATCGGGCTCGGCGTGCCGGGCGAGTCGGTCGTGCCGCACGGCACGCCGCTGTCCGGCTTCGTGGAGCGGGCCGCGGCGCTGTGGCGTTCCGACGAACAGCAACGACCGCACCTGCTGGGCGCGCCCGCGGTGACCGGCACGCCCGCCGTGATGCCCGTGTGGGAGTGGGAGAACCCGCCCGAGGACGCGGACGTCTCCCGGGCCGGGCAGACCAGCGTGAGCATGTCCGACATCCAGATGCTCCGCGCGGCCCGCGCCCACTACGAGCTGATGTACCGGAAGGCCGGCGGCATCGCGACACGTGCCCGGATCGTGGGGTTTCTCAACGCCGAGACGGCGCCCCTGCTGCGCGGCGGCTACAGCGACGCCCTGGGCCGCCAGCTGCACCGGGCCGCCGGGGGTCTTGTGGCGGTGGCCGGCATCTGCGCGTACGACTCCGACGCGCACGGCCTGGCCCAGCGCTACTTCCACCAGGCGCTGCGTCTCGCGAAGGCGAGCGGGGACCGGGGCCTCGGCGCCTATGTGATCGCGCTGCTGGTCAACCAGTCGCTGTTCATGGGGGAGTTCCGGCAGGCGGTGGCGTTCGCGGAGGCGGCGCTGCGGGCCGCCAGCCCGCACATCACGCCCGCGCTGGCCGCGGATCTGCACGCCATGCAGGCCAAGGCGTACGCCCATCTCGGCGACGGGGCCAGCGCGTTGGGGTGCATCCGGCGCGCCGAGTCGGATGCGGAGCGGATCCGGCCCGGGCACGAGCCGGACGAGACCGGGTACGTCCAGCCGGGACTGGTGAACGTCCAGGTGGCCGAGGCGCTGCTCAGTCTGGGTGATCTGGAGGGTGCGCGGGAGCACGCCACGGCGGCGGTGCGCACCCCGGCGCACGACCGGGGGAGAGTCCACCGGCTGGCGATTCTCAGCCAGATCGAGCTGCGGCAGGGCGAGGCGGACCGGGCCGCGCGGACGGCGGTGGAAATGGCCGAGCGGGCCCGGGGGATGGAGTCGCAGCGGCTGCGCGACCGGTTGCGCGAGGTGCGCGAGCACCTGGTGGCGAGCGGGTGCGGCAACGCCGAGGAGGCGGCCGAATTGATCGACGGGGCGCTGCGCGTTCCGCTGTGAGGAGCTGCCTGCTGCGATATTGCCACCTACACGTCGGAAGGTGGCAGAACAGTGCAATGGACGAACCTAAGCGAAGCGACCGTGTATGAAAACCGCTGGTTCAAAGTCAACCTCGCGGATGTCGCGCTCCCCGACGGACGGCACCTCGACCACTTCCTCATCCGACTGCGGCCGGTCGCCGTGGCCACCGCCGTCAACGAGGCGAACGAGGTCCTGATGCTCTGGCGGCACCGCTTCATCACCGACACCTGGGGCTGGGAGCTGGCCGCGGGCGTCGTCGAGGACGGCGAGGACATCGCCGCGGCCGCCGCCCGGGAGATGGAGGAGGAGACCGGCTGGCGCCCGGGACCGCTGCATCACCTGCTCACCGTCGAGCCGTCCAACGGCATCAGCGACGCCCGCCACCACCTCTACTGGTCCGACAGCGCCACCTACATCGGAGAGCCCGAGGACGCCTTCGAGTCCACGCGCCGGGAGTGGATACCGCTCAAGCTCGTCCCCGACATGATCGCCCGCGGCGAGGTCCCGGCCGCCAACATGGCGGCCGGTCTGCTGATGCTCCACCACTTGCGGCTGGGGTGAGACGCGCGCGGAGGCCGGAACACCGAGCTCCGGCCCCCGCCGACCGCCACGGTCCCCCGCTCCTCGAACGCCGGACGGGCCGATTTCAATCCGTCCGGCGTTCGAGGACCAGCGCCGAAGCGGCGGGGCGGGGGAAGGCCCGCCGGACAGGACCTAGCGTCCCAGCGCCTGCCAGACGGTCAGTGCCAGCGCGCCCAGTGCGGTGAGCGCGGTGACGGCCGGCAGGGGCCACCTGGTGTTCTCGAGGGCCGCGACGCGCGCGGCCAGCTCCGTCTGATCACGGTCGGTCTGCCCGTGGCGCTGGTCGAGCAGTGCCAGCTGCCCGTCGATCCTGGCGATGCCGACGTCGAGACAGCGGCGCAGCTCGGCCAGCTCCTCCACGGCCGCTAAATGATCGGGGTCGGTCGTCACGGTCTGTCGCTCCTGTTCGCTCCTGGTCGGGATGGACCGGTCGGGTCCGAGTCAACTCCCGGCGCAGGAGCGAGGGGACCGTGTGCGCAAGGCATATGCGCACACGTCCCGCACACCCCGTGTGAAGAGCCGGGCCGTCAGGAGTACACGTAGAAGCCCGAGCCGGTCTTACGGCCCAGGCGCCCCGCGTCCACCATGCGCTGGAGCAGCGGGGGAGCGGCGTACAGCGGCTCCTTGTACTCCGCGTACATCGAGTCGGCGACCGAGGCCACCGTGTCGAGACCGATCAGGTCGGACAGCTTCAGCGGGCCCATCGGGTGGGCGCAGCCCATCTCCATGCCGTTGTCGATGTCCTCGCGGCTCGCCATGCCCGACTCGAACATCCGAATGGCGGAGAGCAGGTACGGGATGAGCAGGGCGTTCACCACGAAGCCCGAGCGGTCCTGGGCGCGGATCGCGTGCTTGCCCAGCACCTTCTCCACCAGGGCCTGCGCCCGGCTGATCGTGCCCTCGGAGGTGGTGAGCGCGGGGATGAGCTCCACCAACTGCTGCACGGGCGCCGGGTTGAAGAAGTGGATGCCGATGACCTGGTCCGGGCGGGACGTCGCCACGGCCAGCTTCACCAGCGGGATCGAGGACGTGTTCGACGCCAGGATGGCGTCCTGCCGGGTCACCACCTGGTCCAGGACCTGGAAGATCTCGGTCTTGACCTGCTCGTTCTCGACGACCGCCTCGATGACGAGGTCACGGTCGGCGAACTCGCCGAGGTCCGTGGTGAAGCTGAGGCGGGCCAGCGCCTCGTCCCGCTCCGCCTCGCTGATCTTCCCGCGCTGGGCGGCCTTGGAGAGCGAGTTGTACAGCCGGGTACGGCCGATCTCCAGCGCCTCGCCCGTGGTCTCGGCCACCTTGACCTCGAGGCCGCTGCGGGCGCACACCTCCGCGATGCCCGCGCCCATCTGACCGCAGCCCACCACTCCGACGCGTGCAATGTCGGCCATTGAGTCCGTCACCTCGTGCCTTTCGCTGATCTTCCGGTGGCGGACCGGCCGTATGGTTCCGGCTCGCCCGCCTCGACCCCACGACGTTACTCCGTTCGTACGGATCGGCGGCGGCCCGGGCCGGGCATGCTCTGCGGGAACGGCAGACATCGGTGGAGAACGGGACAGAGCCGACCGACGAGGGGCCAGACATGAGCGACAGGGACACACGGGACGTGGGTGGCACGAGTGGTGGACGCACCAGAGGCGGCGGTGCGGGCGCGGGACGTGGCGGTGCGGGCGGGGTGAGCGGCGGTGAGGGCCATCACGGCGGACGCGCGGGCATCGGGCGGCGCGGGCTCGTGGCGGGGGCGGCCGGTGTCGTGGCCTCGCTGATGACGGCGGGGGAGGCCGTGGCCGCGTCCCCGCCGCCGCAGCGCGGGCCCGCCCCCGCGGAGCGACGCGGACGGCGCGGGCGCACCGAGGAGTTCCGCGGCATGTGGCTCGCGACCGTCCTCAACCGCGACTGGCCCTCCCGGTCCGGACTGTCGCCCGCGGAGCAGCGGGAGGAACTGCTCGCCCGCCTGGACGCGGCGGTCCGGTGCCGCCTCAACACGGTGTTCTTCCAGGTGCGGCCCACCGCCGACGCCCTGTGGCCGTCACCCTACGAGCCCTGGTCCCACTGGCTGACGGGCGTCCAGGGCAAGGACCCGGGCTGGGACCCGCTGGGCACCGCCGTCGAGGAGGCCCACCGGCGCGGCCTGCACCTGCACGCCTGGTTCAACCCGTACCGGATCGCCACCCACGCCGATCCCTCGCGGCTCGTCGCCCGGCACCCCGCCCGGGTCCACCCCGACTGGGCCGTGACGTACGCCGGGCGGCTCTACTACAACCCCGGGCTGCCCGAGGTCCGCCGGTTCGTGCAGACGGCCATGCTGGACGCGGTCCGCCGCTACGACATCGACGCCGTGCACTTCGACGACTACTTCTACCCGTACCCCGTGGCGGGGGAGGCCTTCGACGACGACGCCGCGTACGCCGCCCACGGGGCGGGCTTCCCCAATCGGGCCGCGTGGCGGCGGAACAACGTGGACCTGCTGGTACGCGAGATGTCGGAGCGGATCAAGGACATCAAGCCGGCCGTGCGGTTCGGCATCAGCCCCTTCGGCATCTGGCGCAACGCCTCCACCGACCCGCTCGGCTCGGACACCCGGGGCCTGCAGTCGTACGACGACCTGCACGCCGACACCCGCAGATGGGTCAAGCAACGCTGGATCGACCACGTGGTGCCCCAGCTGTACTGGCACATCGGGTACGGAGCGGCCGACTACGCCAAGCTGGTCCCCTGGTGGAACGGCGTCGTGCGGGGGACGGGCGTCCAGCTCTACGTGGGGGAGGGGCTGTACCGCGCCGGTGACCCCACCCAGCCGTCCGCCTGGCAGGACCCGGCGGAGCTGTCCCGGCACCTCACGCTCGCCGAGGCGTACGACCACGTGCACGGGCACGCCTTCTTCAGCACGCGGGACGTGGTGACGGACCGGATCGGCGCGATGGCCAGGGTGGTGGCCGATCACTATCCGACTCCGGCCCGCCCGCCGGGTACGTGATCGGGAGCTGATCGCAGGCCCGGTCGGGGCGTGCGATCAGCGGTTCTCCTTGAACTGGCCCTTGTGCCGCACGACGGCGTCGGGGCCGGGGGACATCAGCGCCTCGTGTCCGTCGTCGTCGAACCGGACGCGGTACGGGGGAGTGCCGTGATCCCCGAGGACCTCGACGATCTCGGCGGTGCGGTCGTGCTGGCCCACCCTGCGGCCGTGCACCAGCAGCTTGTCGCCCACGCTTGCTTCCATCGGGAGTGACCTCCTCGCGCCGGGGTTCCGTATTTGGGAGTCTACGTCCGCAATTGCGTTCCTGCTCAGGTGTTCGCCCGCTGGGTGACCGCGATGCAGACCAGCACCGCCACGGCCGCCACGGGGGCCGCCGGCGACAGCGGCTCGCCCAGCAGGAACACCGCCCAGACGAGCGTGAGCAACGGCTGGGCCAGCTGGAGCTGGCTGGCCCGGGCGATACCGATCGACGCCATGCCCCGGTACCAGACGTAGAGGCCGAAGAACGTGGAGCCGGCCGCGACCCACAGCAGACCGGCCACGCCGTGGGCGGTCAGCCGCACCGGCTCCACGCTGAGCGCCGCGACCGCGCCCGCGCCGGACAGCGGCAGGCACAGCACCAGCGCCCAGCCGATCACCTGCCAGCCCGGCATCACCCCGGCCAGCCGCCCGCCCTCCGTGTAACCGGCGGCGCAGACCAGCAGCGCCCCGAACAGGTACAGGTCGCCGGTCGAGACCGCGCCCCCGCTCTGCGCCACGGTGAACGCCGCGACCACCGCCGCCCCGGCGAGCGCCGCCAGCCAGAACGTGCGCGACGGGCGCCGCCCCGTGCGGAGCGCCGCGAAGGCGGCCGTGGTCAGCGGCAGCAGCCCGACGACCACGGCGGCGTGGGAGGTGGTGGACGTCTGCAGCGCCAGCGTGGTCAGCAGCGGGAAACCGACGACCACACCGCCGGCCACGACGGCGAGCCCCAGCCAGTGCCGCCGGTCGGGCACCGGCACGCGCAGCGCCAGCAGGAAGGCGCCGGCCAGCAGTGCCGCCACCACGCTGCGCACGGCCACGAGCGACCAGGGGCCGAAGCTCTCCAGGCCCCAGACCGTGGAGGGGAAGGTGAGCGAGAAGGCCACGACGCCGAGCCCCGCGAGCACGGTGCCCTGCGTGGCGGGCCGACCGCCACCGGTGCTGCTGCGGCGACCGCCGTCCGGGCGGGTGGCGGCGGTACGGCCGCCGTCCGGGCCGTTCACCGCTATCGTCGTCGACTCGGTAGCGCTATTCTGTGCTCTCATGCAAGAGCGTAGCAGCGTCGCTGAACTCGCCGAAAGGCTGCGGCAGGAGCTCAACCGCTACTCACCCGGTGGAAAGCTCCCGTCGAGCCGGGCCCTGGTCGAGCGCTACCGGGTCTCCCCGGTCACGGTTTCCCGTGCCCTCGCCCAGCTCGCCGCCGAGGGGCTGGTCGTCACCCGCCCCGGCGCGGGCGCCTTCCGGGCCGAACCCCGCACCCCGGCCCCGCAGACCGGCGACACCTCCTGGCAGGAGGTCGCCCTCAGTGCCGACGCCGCCACCGAGGCCGTGCCCCGGTCCGTCGACGCGTCCGGGGTGCTCGTCACCCTCGCCGCGCCGCCGCCCGGCGTCGTCGAGTTCAACGGCGGCTATCTGCACGCCTCCCTCCAGCCCGGCCGGGCGCTCGCCGCCGCCCTGGCCAGGGCGGGCCGCCGCCCCGGGGCCTGGGGGCGGCCGCCCACGGACGGGCTGCCCGAGCTGCGCGAGTGGTTCGCCCGCGAGATCGGCGGCACGGTCACCGCGGCCGACGTCGTCGTCACCGCCGGCGGCCAGTCCGCGATCACCACCGCCCTGCGCGCCCTCGCCCCGCCCGGCGCCCCCGTCCTCGTCGAGTCGCCCACCTACCCCGGCATGCTCGCCGTGGCACGCTCCGTCGGCCTGCGCCCCGTCCCCGTGCCGGTCGACCAGGACGGCGTACGCCCCGATCTGCTGGCCGCCGCCTTCCGGGCGACCGGCGCCCGCCTCCTCGTCTCCCAGCCGCTGTTCCAGAACCCCACCGGCACCCTGCTCGCGCCCGGCCGGCGCGCCGAGGTCGTCCGGATCGCCCGCGAGGCCGGGGCCTTCGTCGTCGAGGACGACTTCGCACGGCGCCTCGTCCACGAGGACGCGGGCCCGCTGCCCGCGCCGCTCGCCGCGGACGACCAGGACGGCGTGGTCGTCCACCTCTGCTCGCTCACCAAGGCCACGTCGCCCAGCCTGCGGATCGGCGCGCTCGCCGCGCGCGGGCCGGTGCTGGAGCGGCTGCGCGCCATCCAGGTCGTCGACAACCTCTTCGTACCCCGCCCTCTCCAGGAGGCCGCCCTCGAACTGGTCGGCTCACCCGCCTGGAACCGTCACCTGCGCTCCCTCGCCGCCGAGTTGAGGAACCGCCGCGAGACCATGGCCGCCGCGCTCGCCCGTCACCTCCCCGAACTGACCCCGCTCCACCGGCCCGTCGGTGGTTTCCACTTCTGGGTCCGCCTGCCCGACACGGCCGACGAGACCGCGCTCGTCGCCGCCGCCCTGCGCCAGGGCCTCGCCGTCGCCCCGGGCCGCCCGTACTTCTGCGCCGAACCGCCCGCCGGTCACCTGCGGTTGAGCTTCGCGGGCGTGGCGGGCCCGGCGGAGATCGCCGAGGGCGTCCAGCGCCTGCGCGCGGCCTTCGACGAGCTCCCGGCCTGACCGCGAGCGCGGCCCCGCCCGGCGACCCGCGCCCGCGGCCCAGCCCGGCGCGGCACGCCGGGCCGGCGACCCGCGCCCGCGGCCCAGCACGCCAGGATCAGACCCCCGGGCCAGAGCCGGGGGTCAGAACCCTGGCGCCGTCCCGCACAGGAACCGCGCGCCGTCCATCAGTTCCGGCGTGAGCCGCACGCCCGTGAGCCGCTCGGCGAGCGCGAAGGCCGCCTCCGTCGTCGCGTCGATGTCGCCGCCCTCCTGCCGCAGGTCGAAGCCCACCGCCCGCATCAGCGCCACCGCGCCGTCCGGGTCGGCGCCGTCCCGCGCGTACGGGAACAGCGGCTCGAAGTGCAGCCGCAGCTCCCCGTCCACGTACCGGCTGAAGTGGTCCACCGCGTTCACGTTCCGGAAGTGCGTGACCACCTCCGTGCCCTTCGACAGGGGTGCCGATATCTCGTCCAGGCTGCCCAGATAGCCGTTCGGCTCGACCACCATCGCCCAGCCGTCGAGCTCGCAGACCCCGACGAAATGCCGCTCCGCGCCGTTCGCCTCCCATGCCTCGCCCGCCGCCCCCACGAGCGCGGCGACCCCCGTCACCGTGCTCTCCCGGCGCGCCCGCAGCCGGTCCAGCACATCGGCCGGCGACAACGCGCGCACCAGCGTCAGGCAGTACGCCTCGATGAGTTCCGGGCAGTGGTCGTCGAGCCAGCGGTAGTCGGCAGCAGTCGCGTTCATGCCTCGATCGTGGCACCCACCACTGACAACCGGCCCCCGCCCTGCGAACGTTCGACCATGAACGCGACGATCACCTTCGGCCCGTACACCATCTCGACCGACCCCGACCGGTTGGACCGCGCCCGCATTCACCACTGGCTGTCCACCGACGCGTACTGGGCGCTCGGCCGCAGCCGCGAGAGGCAGGACCGGGCCATCGACGGATCGCTCAACTTCGGCGCGTACGACGGTGCTTCCGGCGACATCGTCGCGTACGCCCGCGTCGTCACCGACCGCGCGACCTTCGCCTGGCTCTGCGACGTCTACGTCGACCGCGCCGCGCGCGGCAAGGGCCTGGGCACGGCCCTGGTCGAGGCCGTCCGTGACCACCTCGCCCCACTGGGGCTGAAACGGATCATGCTCGCCACGGAGGACGCGCACGGCGTGTACGAGAAGGTCGGCTTCCGGCCGCTGGAGGCGCCGGGCCGGTGGATGGCCCTGGGCCTGCAGTAGCGCGGGGAGGGACGGGGCTCCGGCACCGGCTAGCCTGAAGGCACGATGAACCGTCTGACCACGTCATGGGGCGAGTACGCACTCACCCGCTACCCCGAGAACCCACGCGACCCGCTGCGCGCCTGGGACGCCGCCGACGAGTACCTGCTGCGGCACCTGGCGGAGCCGGACGCCCCGGGGCTCACGGGCACGGTGGCCGTGGTCGGCGACCGCTGGGGCGCCCTCGTCACCGCGCTCGCGGGCCGACCCGGGCCGGCCCGGCTGGTCCAGATCACCGACTCGTTCCTGACCCACCGGGCCACGGAGGCCAACCTGGCCCGGGCGGGAGCCGACACGGCCGGCGCCGACACGGCCGACGCCCGGCCGGGAGCCGGCACGGCCGGCGCACCGCCGCTGCCGGCGGCCCACGACGCCCCGCGGCTGCTGACCACGCAGGACGCGCCGCCCGAGCGGATCGACGTCCTGCTGGTCCGCGTCCCCAAGAGCCTGGCGCTCCTCGAGGACCAGCTGCACCGCCTCGCCCCCGCCGTCCACGCCGGCACCGTCGTCATCGGCACCGGCATGGTCAAGGAGATCCACACCTCCACGCTCAAGCTGTTCGAGCGGATCATCGGCCCCACGCGCACCTCGCTCGCGGTGAAGAAGGCCCGGCTCGTCTTCAGTACCCCCGACCCGGCCCTCCCGCGCACGCCCAGCCCCTGGCCCCACCGCTACACGCTGCCCGGGGACGCCGCGACCGTCGGCGGCCTCACCGTGGTCAACCACGCGGGCATCTTCTGCGCCGACCGCCTCGACATCGGTACGCGCTTCTTCCTCCAGCACCTGCCCGGCGGGCTCGGCGGCTCCCGCGTCGTCGACCTGGGCTGCGGAAACGGCGTGGTGGGCCTGGCGGTCGCCGTCGCCGACCCCGAGGCCGAACTGATCTTCACCGACGAGTCGTACCAGGCGGTCGCCTCCGCCGAGGAGACCTTCCGGGCGAGCGCACCGGCCGGTGCCAAGGCCCGGTTCACGGTCGGGGACGGACTCGCGGACGTCCCGGACGGCTCCGTCGACGTGGTCCTCAACAACCCGCCGTTCCACACGCACCAGGCCCTGACCGACGCGACGGCCCGCCGCATGTTCGGCGGGGCACGCCGCGCCCTGCGGCGCGGCGGCGAACTGCGGATCGTCGGCAACCGCCACCTCGGCTACCACGTGACGCTGCGCCGGATGTTCGGCAACTGCGAGGTCGTGGCGAGCGACCCGAAGTTCGTCGTGCTGCGGGCGGTCAAGCGCTGACGGCCGGCCGCACGGCGTCAGGCGCGTGAACGCCGGTGCGCCGCCACGCGCTCGCGCGTCGCGCAGCGCCGTGAGCAGTAGCGGCGCGGCACGCCGCTGCCGTGCCCGAGGTAGACGTTCCCGCAGCTCACGGATGCGCAGACGCCGCCCGGCGGCCGCTGCGCGTCCCACACGAGAACCGTCAGGCACAGGCAGGACGAGGCGAGGAGCCACTCGTCCCACGGCGCGTCGTCGGAGCTGTCGAGGTGCGGGTGCCATGGGCTGTCCCCACCGTGCGACGTCAGCCGGAGGCGCCCCGGCGCCCCGGCCAGCAGCCGGTTCAGCACCGCGGCCGCGCCGTCCGCGTCGGGCGCGGCGAAGACGTCGCGCAGCGCCAGGGCGGCCGCCCGCATGTCCGCGACATCGCGCGCGGACATGGCTACCGGTGCCCGCTCCCCGTGCTCCAGGAGCAGGGCGGCGATCCCCTCGGGGGAGGGGTCCTGCTGCGTGAGGGCGTTGACCAGGGCCGTCGTACGGCGGGCCGTGGCGCGGACGGAGAGCCGGGCGGACCACTCGGCGGGAGGGGTGGTGGACACCCGCCGAATGTAACGCATCTGGCGCATGATTGCGTTACGTACGTAACGTGCCGCGCATGAAGAAGCGTTACGCGCTCCGCTCGTCGTCCGCCCCGATCGGCTCCTACGCGGTGGGCGCGGCCGTCGCCCGTACCGGGGACGAGATGTCGGGCCCCGCGCTGCTGCTGGCGGGTTTCGCGGCCACCGGTTCGGCCGCCGCCGCGTCCGCGCTGCTCGCGGGCATCACGGCGGCCGCGGCGGTCGGCGGCCCGGTGTTCGGCGCGCTCCTGGATCGTACGCCCAGGCCGGGCCGCCTGCTGGCCTGGGCGCTCGCGGGGTACGCGGCGGCGCTCGTGGTCGTCCTGGCGGGGCTGGGCCGGCTGCCCCTGCCCGTCACGGTCCTCATCGCCGTGCTCGCGGGACTGGTCGGGCCCGCCCTGTCGGGCGGCTGGACCGCCCAACTGCCCCGCGTCGTCCCGAAGGCCGTCCTGCCCCGGGCGACGGCCCTGGACGCGATGACGTTCAACCTGGCGGGGCTCGCGGGCCCCGCCCTGGCCGGCGCGGTCGCCACGCTGTACGGCGCGCCCGCGGCCGTCGTCGTCGCGGCGACGCTCGTGGCGGCGGCGCTGCCCTCCGCCTGGGCCCTTCCGAAGGCGCGGCCCCTGGACCGTGCCGCGGCACCCGCCCCGCACGGGACGCCCGAGGCCGCGTCCATCTCCACGGCACCCGCGGTCCACGACGCCGCCCGCGACGCGCGCCTGCTCGCGGACCTGGCGGCCGGTTTCCGCGTCATCGCCCGGGTGCGGCCGTTGGCCCGGGCCACGGCGGCGTCCGTGCTGTCCTGCGCCGGACAGGGCGTGCTGGTCGCGTGCGCGCCCCTGCTGGGCGAGCGCCACCTGGGCGGCGCCGGGGCCGGGGCGCTGCTCCTGGCGGTCCTCGCGGCGTCCGCCCTCGCGGCGAACGCCCTGCTCTCCCGCCGCCCCGACCTGATGGGCCCCGACGCCCTCGTCCGGTACAGCACCCTGGTCCTCGCCGTCGCGCTCGCGCTCGCGGCGACGGGCCACCCCGTACTCCTCGTGGCGGCCACGGTGGTCGCCGGCATCGGCGAAGGCCCGCAGCTGACCGCGCTGTTCGCGATCCGCCACCGCGACGCCCCCGAGCGGCTGCGCGGCCAGATCTTCACGACCGGCGCCAGCCTCAAGATCAGCGGCTTCGCCGTGGGCGCGGCGGCCGCGGGCCCGCTGGCGCTCGCCTCGCTGCCGGGCGCGCTCCTCGCGGCGGCCGCCCTTCAGCTCCTCGCGGCGGCCGTCACCGTTCCGGCAGACGGCTGCCGCAGCGCCCGCAGAACCGTACGTCGGACTCGTCCGGCGCCAGCCGCCCGCACTCCGGGCACACCCGGTCCAGCAGACAGGCCGGCTCCCCACCGGAACGCTCCCCGCCCGAAGGGGCATTGAGCCGCTCGTCGACGGATTGCTCTGCGACGGATTGCTCTGCGACAGATCGCTCTTCGACGGAACGCTCTGCGACCGACCACGCGCCGACGGACCGCTCTCCCACGGATCGCTCTCCCACGGATCGCTCTCCCACGGACCGCTCTCCCACGGATCGGTCTCCGACGGATCGCTCTTCGACCGGCCGCTCCGCATCGGCGCGTTCCCCGCCCGACGCCGGACGGATCGACATCCCCGGACGGCGGCGGTGCACGGTGAGGTAGTCGAGCCCGTGCGGCCCGGCCGACAGGGCCCGCCGCGAGCCCCGGGGCAGCCACACCACGGCTCCGCCCTCCAGCGGCAGCTCGTCGTCGCCGGTGCCGAGCCGCCCGCTGCCGTTCACCACGTACACGAGCACGTCGAGGTCGGGTTCGACGTGCTCCGCCACCTCCGCGCCCGGCGCCAGGCGTACGACGTTCGCGTCGAGTTGACGCCCGCTCTCGGCGAGCCGCCAGAGGGCGCCCCCTCGGTCGGCCGGCATCGAGCGGACGAGGTCGGGCATCCGGGCGAGCACGCCGGGCACCGGGGACGAGGCCACACTTCCTCCCGTACTGCGGAGTCTGGAAAACCGTCGGTTCGGACGGTGAACCCTACTGCGGACGGCGGGTCTCGCGGCCGTGCGGCGACGCGCGCCGCGCCCGCCCGGCGGTCCGGTTCACGATCTAGGGTTGACCGCCATGTGGCCAGGACAGCAGCAGCCGCCGAACGGCGAGCACACCCCCCAGGGCGGCCAGCCCCATCCCTACGCGCAGCAGCCGTACCCGCCGACCGTCGCGGAGGGCGCCGTCCCGCACCCCGCGGGCACTCCGCAGCCGCGGCCGCGCGGCTCCGCCGGGACCGGGACCAGGACCACGACGGTCGTCGCGGTGGCCGGGGCCGCCGTGGTCGTCGCCGCGGCGGGTGTCACGGGCTACCTCCTCCTCGGCGGCAAGGAGAAGCCGGGCCCCCGCCCCGGCCCCACGGTCACCCGGTCCTCCCCGTCCGTCGCGCCGGACGACCGCGCCGCCGGCACGGCCGCGCGGCCCGTCGTCCCCGGATGGAAGGTCGTGGTCAACGCCAAGAGGGGCATAGCCTTCGACGTCCCGCCGGAGTGGGACCGCAAGCCGGCCTCGTGGGTGAGTTACGTCAGCGACGAGAGGGACCCCGAGGACACGCCCCTCATCGGCTTCGCCGCCCCGGCGATACTCAAGGAGCAGTGGTGCCGGTCGGACGACGAGAAGGACGGCAACCCCGAGGACACCCCGCTCGCCTCCGCGGGCTCCCGCAACGAGAAGGACGCCGAGACCCCCGAGGAAGCCGCCCGCAAGAGCGTGGAGCTGTGGGTGTACGGCGCCTACGCCCAGCCCGACAGGAGCAAGGTGAAGGTCGGGCCGGTCCGGCCGTACACCACGGCCTCGGGCCTCAAGGGCGCCGTCGCGACCGCCTCGTCGACCGGCGCGTCCGGTCCCGGCAAGTGCGACACCGACGGCACGGCGACGACCTTCGCCTTCACGAGCCCCAAGGGCGACATCCTGTCGTGGACCTACCTGGCCGCGAGGGGCGTCCCGGACCAGGTCCCGGAGGCGACCGTCCGCAGGATCCTCGCCACGGTACGGCTCACGGCCGAGTCGCCGTGAGGCCGTCCGGTCCGCTAGGTTGAACGCGTTCGAATGAACGCGTTCAACTTTTCTGGGGGCGGGCATGGAAAGTGCACAGGACAACGGTCGGAAGGTGCATCCGGCGCAGCGCGTCCTCGCGTTCTGCGCGCTCTTCGCGACGCTGCCGGGCCTGTGGATCGCCGTCGACAGCATCGTGGCTCTGCTCTTCCCGCTCGTCGCGGTGGTCGTCGCGATCCCGCTGTTCGTGCGCCCGCGGATCGCGTTCGTCCGGGTATGTGTGTGCGTCGGGGCGCTGCTGCTCGTCGGCGGCGTCCTGTTCGTGCTCCTCGGTCTCTTCCTCTTCCTTCCCTCGGCTGTGCTCCTGCTGCTGGCGGCGGGTGCCGACCTCGCCGTGCGGCCGCGCACCGGCAGGGTCCTCGTCGCCGCCGGGGCGCTGCTGACGGCGGCGGTCGTGGCGGTCTGCGCGTACGGTGGCTGGCACTTCTACCTGCGGCCCGCCCTCGCCGAGCCGCACGCCTACCGCGCGGTACTCGACCCCGACGCCGGTGTCCTCGACGAAGGCCTCGGCGACGAGGAGGACCGCCTGCGCGCGCAGGGCGCGGCCTGGGTGTACGGTTCGGCCTCCGACGAGGGCGAATTCCTGGAGGTCGGTTTCCGCGACGATCTGCCCGCCGACCGCCGCGAGGACCTTCGCCGACAGATCGAGCTGATGCCGGGCGTCCGGAGCGTGGCCCTCTGCCCGGTGAGCGAATGCGGCTGAACGCCGAGTCGAGCCCCTCCGGCGGTTTTCGGAGCGGGTGCTCGGGGGAGCCCCCCGGTTCGGGAAGGGGCGGGGCGCCGAAACGCCCGCCGGAAACGACCTAGGCCTTCGCCGCCACCGCCGCCGCCAGGGCGTTCAGGAAGGCGGTCCGGTCGTGCGTGGCGATGGACAGCGCTTCGCCGCTCCGCGTCGTGACGACCACGCTGTCCATGCCCATGGGCACGCCCCAGCCGCCGCCCACCAGCCGGGGCGCCCCGCGGTCCGCCGCCCGCAGTCCCGGCACGGGCGCGTCGATCGCACCGGCGGAGGCCGCGTAGCGCTGCGCCGTCCCCGGCGTCGCGTCCTGCAGGGAACCGTGGACGGAGGCCGGGTCGATCTCCGCCAGCGCGATCCGCTCGCGGCCGACGCGCAGGACGCCCTGGGCGGGGTCGACGACGATGCGGTGGTAGACGGCCTTCGAGAGGGGCACGGCGAGGCACGGGATGAGGACCAGGAGGAAACAGGCGGAGACGATCAACCACAGTCCCGTGTCCTCGGGAATCGAGCCGATCCCCAGCTTGACCACCATCGCCAGGTAGACGCAGACGCAGATGACCGACCAGGTCTTGGGGAGCCGTTCTCTGTACACGCGCTGCCTTTCGGGCTCGGAGGGAGCGGACGCGTCCGCACGACATGACGCGACCGACCCTAGCCGCGTACCGGTCGGCCGCCGCCCCCGGCCGACTGAAGTGCCGGGGCCTCGCCAAGACGAAGGCCCACCTCGCCGCCCTCCGTACACCGGAGGCCGAGGCGGCGCTGCGCCGGCTGACCGAGGCCGAGGAGGCGCTGCGCCGGCTGACCGAGGCCGAGGAGGCGGGCGGCTTCGACGGCTTCTCGGTCGAGGCGTACGCCGCCTGGTACGCCACCTACTACGCGTAAGGCCTGTCCGCCGGGCGCCGGACCCGGCGGGATCACCGCGCCGGTGCGGGGACGACCGCCGTGCGGCGCCGGTAGTAGTGCACCGTGACCGCGCCCAGCAGCGGGCCCCAGAGGAGCAGCGGGGCGTAGGTGATGTTGAGCAGCCACAGGCCCCAGGGGGTGGCCGCCATGTCCGCGTTGAGCGACGTGTGGACGAACAGCGCGCCGAAGACCGTCGTGGCCAGCGCGCCGAGGCCCGCCACGACGGTGGCCGGCAGGACCGGGACCCGGCGCCCGCCCAGGTACGGGATCCAGCGCGGCCAGGTCTCGCCCCAGCTCTGGACGAGCCCCAGGGTGAGGAACGCGAAGAGCTCGGAGACCAGGCTCAGCCCGACCAGGACGAGCGAGCCCCAGCCGGGGGCGTCCAGCTGGTCGTATTCGGACTGCGCCAGTCCCACGGGGACGCCGAGGGCGATGGCGACCCGCCACAGCGCCGACGGCACGTTGGTCAGCGCGGCGCCGACGGCGGCGATGCGGGCCCAGCGGGGGACGTGGGGCAACGTGTGCACTTTCACCATGCGCACCACCCTGGTCGCGCGGCCGCCGCCGCACATCGGCCGCCGCTCCGACCTCCCTCCCCCGCGCGGGGGAGACCCGCGTACGACCCGGGGCGTCGGCCCCGGGTCGCGCGTCGGCGAACCTCCCGGCGGCGGGCGGGTCTCCGCGTCAGGACGGGGCGAGGACGCAGAACTCGTGGCCCTCCGGGTCGGCGAGGACCGTCCACGGGACGTCGCCCTGGCCGAGGTCGAGGTCGGTGGCGCCGAGGGCCCGCAGCCGGGCCGCCTCCGCTTCCTTGTCGTCGCCGGGGTACGGCAGCAGGTCGAGATGGACGCGGTCCGGCACGGTCTTCACGTCGGGCGTGCGGAGGAACTCGAGATACGGGCCGACGCCCTTGGCGGACCGCAGCACCGCGTGATCGTCGGTCACCTCGTGCAGGGTCCAGTCCACCGCCTCGCCCCAGAACCGGGCCATGGCCCGCGGATCCGCGCAGTCGACCACCACCGCGGCGATCGGCCCGGTGTCCCGGTAGACCTCCCGGGGCTCCAGCACGCAGAACTCGTTGCCCTCCGGATCGGCGAGGACCGTCCACGGCACCTCGCCCTGGCCCACGTGGGCGGGCGTCGCACCGAGAGCCCGGAGGCGCGCGACCAGCTCCGCCTGATGGGCCGCGGAGGTGGTGGCGAGATCGAGGTGCACACGGTTCTTCGTCGCTGTCTTCGGTTCCGGGACGGGAACGATGTCGATGCCGACGGCGACCGGGTGCGGCCAGACGAGGCCGCCGGGGGGCCCGACGTAAGTGGTCGCGCCGGCGCTGTAGGCACTCCAGCCGAGTGCCTCCGCCCAGAACCGGCCGACCGCCGGGGGATCAAGAGCCTTTATGTTCACCATCACGGGACGCAGCGCCATGCCGGTGATCTTAGGTAGCCGCTCGGCGACGTCACCACGCCCCGTCGCCCACAGAGATCAACTCCCTCCCGGAAGCTCATTGCATAAAACTGCGGAGCTGCGTATAGTCATGCCATCGATTGGAGGGTCCGATGACGGTACGCGTGGCAGTGGCAGGAGCGAGCGGATACGCGGGCGGAGAGGTGCTCCGCCTGCTGCTCGCCCACCCCGGGGTGGAGATCGGTGCCCTGACCGGCAACTCCAACGCGGGCCAGCGGCTCGGTGCGCTGCAGCCGCACCTGCTCCCGCTCGCCGGGCGGGTGCTGGAGCCGACCGAGCCGGGCGTGCTCGCCGGGCACGACGTCGTGTTCCTCGCGCTGCCGCACGGCCAGTCCGCGGCCGTCGCCGAGCAGCTCGGCGACGACGTCCTGGTCATCGACATGGGGGCCGACTTCCGGCTCCGCGACGCCGCCGCCTGGGAGAAGTTCTACGGCTCCCCGCACGCCGGGACGTGGCCCTACGGGCTTCCCGAGCTGCCGGGTGCCCGCGCCGCGCTGGAGGGGTCCAAGCGCGTCGCGGTGCCCGGTTGTTACCCGACGGCCGTGTCCCTCGCGCTGTTCCCCGCGTACGGCGCCGGGCTCGCCGAGCCCGAGGCGGTGATCGTCGCGGCCTCCGGCACCTCCGGCGCGGGCAAGGCCGCCAAGCCGCACCTCCTCGGCTCCGAGGTCATGGGCTCGATGTCGCCGTACGGGGTCGGCGGCCTCCACCGGCACACCCCCGAGATGGCGCAGAACCTCGGCGCGGCCGCCGGCGAGCCGGTCACGGTCTCCTTCACGCCCACCCTCGCCCCCATGTCCCGCGGCATCCTCGCCACGTGCACCGCCAAGGCGAAGCCCGGGACCACCGCCGAGGACGTGCGCGCGGCCTACGAGAAGGCCTACGCCGACGAGCCGTTCGTCCACCTGCTGCCGGAGGGCCAGTGGCCCGCCACGGCGTCCGTGTACGGTTCCAACGCCGTTCAGGTGCAGGTCGCGTACGACGCCACGGCGGGCCGCATCATCGCCATCAGCGCCATCGACAACCTGACCAAGGGCACCGCGGGCGGCGCGGTGCAGAGCATGAACATCGCCCTCGGGCTCCCCGAGGACACCGGACTTTCCATGATCGGAGTCGCACCGTGAGCGACGCACGCGCAGCCGCCGGGTTGCACACGACGACGATGGCCGCACAGGTGCGCTGCGCGGGCGGAGAAGCGAACGGAGAAGCACAGTGAGCGTCACGGCAGCCAAGGGATTCACCGCGGCGGGCATCGCCGCCGGGATCAAGCAGAACGGCAACCCCGACCTGGCCCTCGTGGTCAACCAGGGGCCCCGCCGCGCCGCCGCGGGCGTCTTCACCTCCAACCGCGTCAAGGCCGCGCCCGTCCTGTGGTCGGAGCAGGTCCTCAAGACCGGCGAGCTGACCGCCGTCGTCCTCAACTCCGGCGGCGCCAACGCCTGCACCGGCCCGCAGGGCTTCCAGGACACCCATGCCACGGCCGAGAAGGTCGCCGAGGTGCTGAACATCGGCGCCGGCGAGGTCGCCGTCGCGTCGACCGGCCTCATCGGCGTCCTGCTGCCCATGGACAAGCTCCTGCCCGGTGTCGAGAAGGCGGCCGTCGAGCTGTCCGAGCACGGCGGCGAGAAGGCCGCCATCGCCATCAAGACCACCGACACCGTCCACAAGACCGCCGTCGTCACCAAGAACGGCTGGACCGTCGGCGGCATGGCCAAGGGCGCGGGCATGCTCGCCCCGGGCCTCGCCACGATGCTGGTCGTCCTCACCACGGACGCCGACGTCGACACCCCCGAGCTGGACAAGGCCCTGCGGGCCGCCACCCGCGTCACGTTCGACCGGGTCGACTCCGACGGCTGCATGTCGACCAACGACACCGTGCTGCTCCTGGCCTCCGGCGCCTCCGGGGTCAGCCCCGAGTACGACGACTTCGCCGACGCCGTGCGGCAGGTCTGTGACAACCTCGGCCGGCAGCTCATCGGCGACGCCGAGGGCGCGTCGAAGGACATCCGTGTCGAGGTGGTCAACGCCGAGACGGAGGAGGACGCGGTCGAGGTCGGCCGGTCCATCGCCCGCAACAACCTCCTCAAGTGCGCCATCCACGGCGAGGACCCCAATTGGGGCCGGGTCCTGTCCGCCATCGGCACCACGTCGGCCGCCTTCGAGCCGGACCGGCTCAACGTCGCCATCAACGACGTCTGGGTCTGCAAGAACGGCTCCGTCGGCGAGGACCGCGACCTCGTCGACATGCGGTACCGCGAGGTGAAGATCACCGCGGACCTCGCCGCCGGCAACGCGTCCGCCGTGATCTGGACCAACGACCTGACCGCCGACTACGTCCACGAGAACAGCGCCTACAGCTCATGAGCACCCGCAAGCACACCGCGCTCCCGAAGGCGCAGATCCTCATCGAGGCCCTGCCCTGGCTCACCCGTCACCACGGCAGGACGGTCGTCATCAAGTTCGGCGGCAACGCCATGGTCGACGAGGAGCTGAAGGCCGCCTTCGCGCAGGACGTCGTCTTCCTCCGGCACGCCGGCCTGCGGCCCGTCGTCGTCCACGGCGGCGGCCCCCAGATCAGCGCCGCGCTCGACCGGCACGGCCTGGTCAGCGAGTTCAAGGCGGGCCTGCGCGTGACCACCCCCGAGGCGATGGACGTCGTACGGATGGTCCTCGCCGGGCAGGTCCAGCGCGAGCTGGTCGGGCTGCTCAACCAGCACGGCCCGCTCGCCGTCGGCATCACCGGCGAGGACGCCCACACCATCACCGCCACCAGGCACCAGCCGCGTATCGACGGTGAACTGGTCGACATCGGCCGGGTCGGCGAGATCACGGCCATCGACACCGGCGCCATCGAGGCGCTGCTCGCCGACGGCCGGATCCCCGTCGTGTCGTCGATCGCCCGCTCCCAGGACGACGGACATGTCTACAACGTCAATGCTGATACGGCGGCTGCGGCACTCGCTGCGGCGCTGGGCGCCGAGACCCTGATGGTCCTCACCGACGTCGAGGGCCTCTACGAGGACTGGCCGAACAGTGACGAGGTCATCAGCCGCCTCACCGCCACCGAACTCGAAAAGCTCCTGCCGGAACTCTCCAGCGGCATGGTCCCCAAGATGGAGGGCTGCCTGCACGCCGTACGCAACGGCGTCCGCACCGCCCGCGTCATCGACGGCCGGGTCCAGCACTCGATCCTTCTGGAGATCTTCACCGACGAGGGCATCGGCACCATGGTCGTGCCGGACCAGGAAGAGGTCACCCCGTGAGCAACCAGGAACTCACCCGGCGCTGGCAGAGCGCCATGACGGACAACTACGGCACCCCCCGGCTGCCGCTCGTCCGCGGCGCCGGCAGCCGCGTCTGGGACGCCGAGGGCACCGAGTACCTCGACTTCGTCGGCGGCATCGCCGTCAACGCCCTCGGCCACGCCCACCCGGCGATCGTGAAGGCGGTCTCCGACCAGGTCGCCTCCCTCTCCCACGTCTCCAACCTGTTCGTCGCCCAGCCGCCCGTCGCCCTCGCCGAACGGCTCCTCCAGCTCTTCGGACGCCCCGGCCGGGTCTTCTTCTGCAACTCCGGCGCCGAGGCCAACGAAGCCGCCTTCAAGATCGGTCGGCTCACGGGCCGCCGCCACATGGTCGCCACCACCGGCGGCTTCCACGGCCGGACCATGGGCGCCCTGGCGCTCACCGGCCAGCCCTCCAAGCAGGGGCCGTTCCTCCCGCTGCCCGGAGACGTCACGCACGTGCCGTACGGCGACGCGGAAGCCCTCCGGGCGGCCGTCACCACCGACACGGCCCTCGTCGTCATCGAGCCGATCCAGGGCGAGAACGGCGTGGTCGTCCCGCCCGCCGGCTACCTCGAAGCGGCCCGGGAGATCACCCGCGCCACCGGCACCCTCCTCGTCCTCGACGAGGTCCAGACGGGCATCGGCCGCTGCGGCCACTGGTTCGAGCACCAGGCGCACGGCGTCGAGCCCGACGTCGTCACCCTCGCCAAGGGCCTCGGGGGCGGCCTCCCCCTCGGCGCGACCGTCGCCTTCGGCCCGGCGGCCGACCTCCTGCAGCCCGGCCACCACGGCACCACCTTCGGCGGCAACCCGGTCGCGTGCGCGGCGGGACTCGCCGTGCTCGACACGCTCGCCGCGGACGGCGCGCTCGACAACGTCAAGCGGACGGGCGAGAAACTGCGGGACGGAATCGAGGCGCTGGACCACCCGCTGGTCTCCCACGTCCGCGGCGCGGGCCTCCTGCTGGGTATCGTGCTCACCGAGCCCCTCGCGCCCCAGGTGCAGCAGGCGGCTCAGGACACCGGCCTCCTGGTGAACGCGCCCGCCCCCGACGTCGTACGGCTCATGCCACCGCTGATCATCGGCGACGACGAGGTGGACGCCTTCCTCCGGGCCCTGCCCGGCGTCCTCGACAAGGCCAACGGGGAGACACGATCCGGAGAATGACACAACAATGAGCGAGGCGCAGGACAACGGTCACGGCGGACCCTCCGTACCGCAGACCCGCACGGCACGCCACCGCAGGATCGTGGACATCCTCAACCGGCAGCCCGTGCGTTCCCAGAGCCAGCTGGCCAAGCTCCTCGCGGACGACGGGCTGAGCGTCACGCAGGCGACGCTCTCCCGCGATCTCGACGAGCTGGGCGCGGTGAAGATCCGCAACACCGGCGGGGAGCTCATCTACGCGGTACCGAGCGAGGGCGGCTTCCGCACCCCGCAGGCCCCGCTCGGCGAGTCCGCCAAGGAGGAGCGCATGCGGCGCCTCTCCGGCGAGCTGCTGATCTCGGCCGAGGCGTCCGCCAACCTGGTGGTGCTGCGTACCCCGCCGGGGGCCGCCCAGTTCCTCGCCTCGGCGATCGACCAGGCCGAACTGCACGCCATCCTCGGCACCATCGCGGGCGACGACACCCTGCTGCTCATCTCCCGCGACCCGACCGGCGGCCAGGCCCTGGCGGACCACCTCCTGCGCCTGGCGCAGAAGGAGCGCTAGCGGCCGGCCGTACGGCCCGACTCGGAGCTCAGGCGCCCGCCCATCCGATCGCGATGTGCGGGCGCTCCTCCGCGCGCACCCACGCCAGGATCCGCGCCATCGCGTCCTTGGGCACGGACACGCACCCGGCCGTCGGGCCGTCTCCGGTCACGTGCAGGAAGATGCCGGCGCCCCGGCCCCGGACGGGCCGGTCGTAGTTGTAGGCGATCACCAGTCCGTGCGCGTACCGGGCGCCGTACGTGATCAGGTGTTCGGCCTCCGCCGCCCGGCAGTCCGCCGCCAGCGGCTCCACCCAGCGGTTGTACGAGCGCGACGCGTTGTCCTGGCACCACCACGACGAGCGCGTCACCCGCCGGTACGGGTAGGAGGTGCCCGGCGGGGCGGCCTCGATGCCGAACGCGAACGGCAGGGCGTACACCCCCGCGGGTGTGGTCGACGTGCCCTGCCGGCGCGCGTCACCCGCCACCAGACCGCCCGCCCCGAACCGGGCGGGTGCCGTCCCGACGCGCTCCCAGCCGCCGCCCGCGCGCCGCTCCCACCAGCTCACCGTCCCGGAGGTGGCCCCGGCGTGCGGGGCCTCGGCGGTGACCAGCTGCGTACCGGTGACGCCGCGGGCCAGGCGGTCGGGCGGCTGCGGGGTTCCGGCCCGGGCGGGCGCGTGGCCCAGGGCGGGCAGGAGGAGCAGGGCGGCGGCGAGGGCGAGACGGGACTTCGCGGACACGACCATGCCCCGACCGTAGGCGGGCCGGTCCGTCAGTGCGCCTCGGACACGTCCGTCCGGGGCGGCAGCGGCAGCGGAAGGGCCGGCAGCCCGTCCAGGCTCCGGCCCACCTTCTTCTCGCAGTACGCCGCGAACTCCTCGTCCGACTTGCGCGCGAAGTATTCGGCGTGCTGCGTGCGTTCCTCGCGGTAGTCCATGTACGGCACGGCGAAGCCGCAGGCGTCGCTGATCCTGCGGGCCCGTACGAGGACGATCGCACGGGCCGCGGGCCCGTCGGCGTCCGCGAAGAGTCCGATGTACTCGTCCCACCGGGGGTCGTCGCGGAAGACCGCCTCACCGGTGCCGTGCACGCGCAGCACCTTCGGCGGGCCCGCGAAGGCGCACCACATCAGCGTGATCCGCCCGTTGCCCTCCTCCCGGAGGTGGGCGATCGTCTCGGCGCCGCTGCCGCCGAAGTCCAGGTACGCGAGCGTCTGCTCGTCGATCACGACGAGCGTGCCCTTGCGGCCCTTGGGGGAGAGGTTGACGTGTCCGTCGCCCGCCAGCGGGGCGGTCGCGGTGAAGAAGACGGGCTGTTCCTCGATGAACGCCCGTATGCGGCCCTCTATCGCTGCATAGTGCTTTCCCATGGGTGGATTATCACCCCCGGTGATCTTCGGGCCGGCCGACCCCCGGCTCATTGACAAAACATACGGAGGTCTGCATAGTTATACCCATCGCTGGATGCACCACTGAGGAGAGACCCGTGACCGAGCGCGTCGTACTCGCCTACTCGGGCGGACTGGACACCTCCGTCGCCATCGGCTGGATCGCCGAGGAGACGGGCGCCGAGGTCGTCGCCGTCGCCGTGGACGTCGGCCAGGGCGGCGAGGACCTGGACGTCATCCGCAAGCGCGCGCTCGCCTGTGGTGCGGTCGAGGCCGAGGTCGCGGACGCCAGGAACGAGTTCGCCGAGGAGTACTGCCTCCCGGCGATCAAGGCCAACGCCCTCTACATGGATCGCTATCCGCTGGTCTCGGCGCTCTCGCGGCCCGCGATCGTCAAGCACCTCGTCGCCGCGGCCGAGAAGCACGGCGCCTCGGTCGTCGCCCACGGCTGTACCGGCAAGGGCAACGACCAGGTCCGCTTCGAGGCCGGCATCGCCGCCCTCGGCCCCCACCTGAAGTGCATCGCGCCCGTCCGGGACTACGCGATGACCCGGGACAAGGCCATCGCCTTCGCCGAGAAGGCCGAGCTGCCCATCGCCACCACCAAGAAGTCCCCGTACTCCATCGACCAGAACGTCTTCGGCCGGGCCATCGAGACCGGCTTCCTGGAGGACATCTGGAACGGTCCGATCGAGGACATCTACGAATACACCGCCGACCCGGCCGTGCAGCGGGCGGCCGACGAGGTCGTCATCTCCTTCAAGGAGGGCGTCCCGGTCGCCGTCGACGGCAGGCCGGTCACGGTCCTCCAGGCGATCCAGGAGCTCAACGAGCGGGCGGGCGCCCAGGGCGTCGGCCGGATCGACATGGTCGAGGACCGGCTCGTCGGCATCAAGTCCCGCGAGGTGTACGAGGCACCCGGCGCGATCGCCCTGATCACCGCCCACCAGGAGCTGGAGAACGTCACCGTCGAGCGCGAGCTGGCCCGGTACAAGCGGCAGGTCGAGCAGCGCTGGGGCGAGCTGGTCTACGACGGCCTGTGGTTCTCCCCGCTCAAGCGGGCCCTGGACGGCTTCGTCGACGAGGCCAACCAGCACGTCACCGGCGACATCCGGATGACCCTGCACGGCGGCCGGGCCGTCGTCACGGGCCGGCGGTCCGAGCAGTCGCTGTACGACTTCAACCTCGCCACGTACGACACGGGCGACACGTTCGACCAGTCCAAGGCGCAGGGCTTCATCGACATCTTCGGCCTCTCGGCGAAGATCGCCGCCCGGCGTGACCTGGCCTGAGCCGGCGTCGTTCCACAACGCACCCGCCTCCCGCTGCCCGACGGCAGGGAGGCGGGCGCGCATCCGCACCACCCATCCCTCCCGAGGAGCTTCGCAGTGAGCAGCAACAACGGTGACGTCCGGCTCTGGGGCGGCCGGTTCGCCGACGGCCCCGCCGAGGCGCTGGCGAAACTGTCCGCGTCCGTCCACTTCGACTGGCGGCTCGCGCCCTACGACATCGCCGGCTCCCGCGCCCACGCGCGCGTGCTGCACAAGGCCGGGCTGCTCACGGAGGACGAGCTGACGCGCATGCTCGCCGGTCTCGACCGGCTGGAGGCCGACGTGGCCTCGGGCGACTTCGTGGGCACCATCGCCGACGAGGACGTCCACACCGCCCTGGAGCGGGGTCTGCTGGAGCGGCTCGGCCCGGACCTCGGCGGCAAACTGCGGGCCGGCCGGTCCCGCAACGACCAGGTCGCCACGCTGTTCCGGATGTACCTGCGCGACCACGCCCGGATCATCGGCGGGCTGATCGCCGACCTCCAGGACGCGCTGGTCGGCCTCGCCGAGGCGCACCCCGACGTCGCCATGCCGGGCCGTACGCACCTCCAGCACGCCCAGCCCGTGCTCTTCGCCCACCACGTGCTGGCCCACGTCCAGGCGCTCTCCCGGGACGCCGAGCGGCTGCGCCAGTGGGACAAGCGGACCGCGGTGTCGCCGTACGGCTCGGGCGCCCTGGCCGGGTCGTCCCTCGGGCTCGACCCGGAGGCGGTCGCGAAGGACCTCGGCTTCGAGAACGGCAGCGCGGGCAACTCCATCGACGGCACGGCGTCCCGCGACTTCGTCGCCGAGTTCGCGTTCATCACGGCGATGATCGGCGTGAACCTCTCGCGGATCGCCGAGGAGATCATCATCTGGAACACGAAGGAGTTCTCCTTCGTGACCCTGCACGACGCCTTCTCCACCGGCTCGTCGATCATGCCGCAGAAGAAGAACCCGGACATCGCCGAGCTGGCGCGCGGCAAGTCCGGGCGCCTCATCGGCAACCTCACGGGCCTGCTGGCCACCCTCAAGGCCCTGCCCCTCGCCTACAACCGCGACCTCCAGGAGGACAAGGAGCCGGTCTTCGACTCCTGCGACCAGCTGGAGGTCCTGCTCCCCGCGTTCACCGGCATGATGGCCACGCTCACCGTCAACCGGGAGCGCATGGAGGAGCTGGCCCCGGCGGGCTTCTCCCTCGCCACCGACATCGCCGAGTGGCTGGTCAAGCAGGGCGTGCCGTTCCGGGTGGCGCACGAGGTCGCCGGCGAGTGCGTGAAGGTCGCCGAGGCCGAGGGCAAGGAGCTGGACGACCTCACGGACGAGCAGTTCGCCAAGATCTCCGAGCACCTGACGCCCGAGGTCCGCACGGTCCTGAACGTCCCCGGCGCCCTCGCGTCCCGCAACGGCCGCGGCGGCACGGCCCCGTCGGCCGTGACCACCCAGCTGGCCGAGGTCAAGGCGGACCTGGTCATCCAGCACGCCTGGGCGGACGCCAAGAAGAAGTAGCGCCCACCCCGTCTACAGCGCCGCCGCCCAGTCCGCGAGCGCGTCGAAGTCCACCCGGATCAGCCCGATCCGTGGATCGACGCGCACGAGGAGGGCGGCGGCGAGATGATTCCGGTCGACGAAGTCCCGGTCGTACGCGGTGAGGTCGTCGTCCACCCAGGCGAACGGCCGCCCGGCCGCGTACTCCAGCACGTACTGCGTCTTCCAGAAGGTCCCGCGAGGGGCCTTTCCGTGCATCCGGGGCCAGTCGATGTACGGCAGCTCGGGCAACCCGAGCCGCGGCCCTATCCACTCGTTGGCCTCACCCTTCCACGTGGTCGCCCACACCAGCTCGTACGCGTCGGCGAGGGCGCGCAGCTCCCGGCCGTGGGCCGGGTTGAGCAGCACCGGTAGCGGCTGGGCGTCGTGCCACCCGGACGGCCGCATCCGATGCTTGTGGTAACCCTCCGGCGGGCGGCTGTGCGACAGCGCCTCGTACGGATTCAGCGGCCCGTCGACGTCGATCAGCAGCAGTGGCTTGTCCGTCATCCCCCGCATGCTCCTCTCCGACCCTCTGGGAGTCGATCATTTTTCATATGAGACATTCATGTCTCACGTGGGTTATGGTTGTCTCATGAGTGTTGACCGTGAGCAGGTGCTCCGCACCGCCGCCGCCCTTCTGTCCCGCAAGTCGACCGCGACCATGGACGAGGTCGCCCGTGCCGCGGGCATCGGCCGCGCCACCCTGCACCGGCACTTCGCCGGGCGGGACGCGCTGGTCAGGGCGTTGGAGGAGCTGGGCATCCAGGAGTTCGAGGCGGCCATCGACGCCGCCCGGCTCGACGACGGCAGCGCCGAGGAGGCCCTGCGGCGGCTGATCGCCGGGGTCGAGCCGGTCGCCGGACTGCTCTCGTTCCTCGTCACCGAGAACCAGCTCTTCGAGGGCGACCAGGTCAACGAGGGCTGGGCCCGCCTCGACGCCCGCGTCTCCGCGCTCTTCCGGCGCGGACAGGAGCGCGGCGAGTTCCGGATCGACCTCACACCCGCCTGGCTGACCGAGGCCCTCTACGGGCTGGTCGGCACCTGCGCCTGGGCCGTCCAGGACGGGCGGGTCGCCGCCAAGGACTTCCAGTACATGATCGTCGAGCTGTTGCTCGGCGGAGCACGCAGGAGCGTGGAGAAGTGACCGGTACCGCACAGCTCACCAAGGACACGCAGACCGTCCACCGCCCGGGCCGCTGGCTCGCGCTCGCGGTGCTCGTCCTCGCCGTGCTGCTGGTCGCGGTCGACGCCACCGTGCTCGGCCTCGCCACGCCGTTCCTCAGCGAGGACCTGAAGCCGTCCGGCACCCAGCTCCTGTGGATCGGCGACGTCTACTCGTTCGTCATCGCCGGACTGCTCGTCTCCATGGGCAGCCTCGGCGACCGCATCGGACGCAAGCGGCTGCTCCTGACCGGCGCGACGGCCTTCGGCGCCCTGTCCGTCCTCAACGCGTACGCCAACAGCCCCGAGATGATGATCGTCTCACGCGCGCTGCTGGGCGTCGCGGGCGCCACCCTCATGCCGTCCACCCTGGCCCTCATCCGCAACCTCTTCCACGACCCGCGCGAGCGCAGCCTCGCCATCGGCATCTGGGGCGCCATGGCCTCGGCCGGCGCCGCCGTCGGCCCGGTCGTGGGCGGATTCCTGCTGGAGCACTTCTGGTGGGGCTCGGTCTTCCTCATCAACCTGCCCGTCATGGCCGTCCTCGTCCTGGTCGGCGCCAAGTTCATCCCCGAGTCGAAGAACCCGGCGCCCGGCCCGTGGGACCTGCCCAGCGTCGCCGCCTCCCTCGTCGGCATGATCGGCGTCGTCTACGCCGTCAAGGAGGCCGCCGCCCACGGCGTTCACCTCGACGCCGCCGTCGCCGCGGCCGTCGGCGCCGCCGCGCTGGCCTGGTTCGTACGCCGCCAGCTCACGCTGGCCTCGCCGCTCCTCGACATGCGGCTGTTCCAGCACCGGGGCTTCTCCGCCGCGGTCCTCGCCGACCTGCTGACCATCCTCGGACTGGCCGGGCTGATCTTCTTCCTGTCCCAGTTCCTCCAGCTGGTCCAGGGGCGCAGCCCGCTGGAGGCCGGCCTCGCGGAGCTGCCGGCCGCGCTCGGTGCCGTCGGCGCCGGTCTGGTGGCGGGTGTCGCCGCGCGGCGCTTCTCCGTACGGTCCGTCGTGTCCGGCGGCCTCGCCGCGGTCGGCCTGGCGCTGGCCACGCTGACCGTCCTCGACCGCACCACCGGCTACCCGCTCCTGGGCGCCTCGCTGCTCGTGGTCGGCGTCGGCGCGGGCCTCGCCTTCACGGTGACCGCCGACGTCATCCTGTCCAGCGTGCCCAAGGAGCAGGCCGGCGCCGCCTCCGCCGTGTCGGAGACCGCGTACGAGCTGGGCGCGGCGCTCGGCATCGCCGTGCTGGGTTCCATCGTGACCGGTGTCTACCGGGACTTCGTCACCCCGCAGGGCGTCCCCGCCGGCCCGGCCGCCGCCGCGCACGAGTCGCTGGGCGGCGCGGTCGAGGCGGCCGCGGCCCTGCCGGAACGTTCCGCCGGGGCGCTGGTCTCCGCGGCCCAGCAGGCCTTCGTGGACGGCCTGCACATCGCCGCCGCCGTCGGCGCGGCCGTCCTGCTGGCGACCGCCGTCGCGGCCTGGTTCCTGCTGCGGGGCCAGAAGCTGGAGGACGGCGCCGAACACCCCTGACGCACCGGGGCCGACCGACGCCGAAGGCGGGCGCCGAGCAAAACCTGACGCACCGTGACGACCGACGACGAAGGGGCCGCACCCACCACGGGTGCGGCCCCTTCGTCATGCTGCCCGACAGAGCGTCAGGCGGCCTTCGCCTTCGTGGCGTACATGTCCACGTACTCCTGCCCGGACAGCCGCATGACCTCCGCCATGACGGAGTCCGTCACCGCGCGCAGCACGTACCGGTCGCGGTCCATGCCCTCGTAGCGGGAGAACTCCATCGGCTCGCCGAACCGGACCGTCACCCGGCCCGGCCGGGGCAGCCCCGCACCGCCCGGCTGCAGCTTGTCCGTGCCGATCAGCGCGAACGGCACCACCGGCGCGCCCGTCATCAGCGTCAGCCGCGCGATGCCCGTACGGCCCCGGTAGAGGCGGCCGTCGGGGGAGCGGGTGCCCTCCGGGTAGATCCCGAAGATCCGGCCCTCCTCCAGCACCCGGCGCCCGGTGTGCAGCGCGGCCACGGCGCCGCCGGCGCCGTCCCGGTCCACCGGGATCATGCCGACGCCCGTGAAGAACCACGCCATCAGCCGGCCCTTGAAGCCCTTGCCCGTGACGTACTCGTCCTTGCCGATGAAGAACACCTGCCGGTCCACGACCAGCGGCAGAATCATCGAATCGATGAACGTCAGGTGGTTACCCGCCAGGATGACCGGCCCGGACCCGGGAATGTTCTCGGCGCCTTCCACCTGTGGCCGGAACATCAGCCGCATGACCGGGCCGAGCACTGCCTTGATGAGCGCGAAGCGGGACAACGAGTCCTCCGGAGTCGTGGTTCTGTGCAGGTGAGGACGATACTCGCGGGTCACGTCCCACCGCACATCGGGTTCACCGAGTCGATACGCAGTGTTGACCCATGTTTTCCACGCGTTCGTCCAAGGTCTCCCGTACAGAAGGCGTAGATGCCTACCATCGGCCGCGCTCAACAGACCGAACGTCGAAGACACGCTCATCGTAAGGAGCCTTCATGACACAGGGTGCGCGCAGGAGTCCGGGCCGGCGGACCGTCCTCGGAGCGGCGGTGCTCGGCACCGCGGCGCTCTCGGCCGGCGGCGCCACGGCCGGTACGGCGGCAGCCGCCGGCAAGGGTGCCCCCGCGGGGGCGGCGGGCCGCGGCCCCGCCCACCGGCAGCTGCCCGTGCCGACGGTCATCGCGCACCGCGGCGCCAGCGGCTACCGGCCCGAGCACACCCTCGGCTCCTACCAACTCGCCCTCGACATGGGCGCCCACGTCATCGAACAGGACCTCGTCCCCACCAAGGACGGGCACCTGGTGTGCCGGCACGAGAACGACATCACCGGCACCACCGACGTCGCCGACCACCCCGAGTTCGCCTCCCGCAGGACGACGAAGACCGTCGACGGCACGTCGCTCACCGGCTGGTTCACCGAGGACTTCACGCTCGCCGAGCTGAAGACCCTGCGCGCCAAGGAGCGCATCCCGGGCGTCCGCCAGGAGAACACCGTCTACGACGGCCGCTGGGCCGTTCCCACCTTCGAGGAGGTCCTGCGCTGGGCCGAGAAGGAGGGCCGCCGCCGCGGCCACCCGGTCTGGCTGCACGTCGAGACCAAGCACCCCACCTACTTCCGCAAGCTGGGCCTCGGCCTGGAGGAGCGCCTCGCCAAGCTGCTGCGCCGGTACGGCCGGCACGGCGCCGACTCGCCGACGTTCCTCCAGTCGTTCGAGCCGAGCAGCATGGAGCGCATGGCGAAGCTCGTCGCCACCCCGCGCGTCGTGCTGCTGTGGACGCCCGACGACCGGCCCTGGGACTTCGTCGAGGCGGGCGACCCGCGCACCGTCAAGGATCTGATCACCCCCGAGGGCCTGGACTGGATCGCCTCGTACGCCCAGGGGATCGGCCCGCTCCTGGACCTGGTCATACCGAAGGGCCCCGACGGCAGGCTGGGCGAGCCCACCACCCTGGTCCGCGACGCGCACGCACGCGGCCTGGTCCTCCACCCCTACACGCTGCGCAACGAGAACAGCTTCCTGCCGGCCGATTTCCGGCGCGGCACCGACCCGGCCGCGTACGGCGACGTCTTCGGCGCGTACGCCGCGTACTTCGCGACGGGCATCGACGGCATCTTCACCGACCAGCCGGACACGGGCCTGCTCGCGGCGGCGGACTTCCGCGAGCTGCCGCGAGCAAAGGGCTGAATCCAGTCCCTCCGGCGTCCGAGGAGCGGGGGTTCGGGGGCGGAGCCCCCGATTCGGGAAGGGGCGGGGTGGGGAAATCCCGCCGCCGTGAGGGGCACGCGGGGAGCCGTCACCCGCGTGCCCCCGCACCCGCCCGGACGGGCGATTCGCCGCGCGGGCGGCAACCGCCCCCGCCCCGCGCGATGTCGTGCCGGGCATGACACCCCGTGGAGAAGCCGGGCGCCCGCACGCCCTCCCCGAACTCCTCACCGTCCTGAGTCCCCTCCTCGCCGCCGAGTCCGCCGCGGAAGCCGCCGCGGCCGGCGTCGAACCGGGCGACCTCCAGCAGGCCGTCTGGCTCCGCCTGCTGGAACGCCTCGACGGCCCCGGCGTCCCCGAACGCCCCGCCGACTGGCTGCGCCGCGCCGTCCGCGCCGAGGCGCGCCGCGCCCGCCGCACCGCCGTACGCGAGCTGCCCTACTACGAGGAGCCCGCCACCGAGCCCGGCCCCGAGGACGGCCCCGAAGCCGGCCCGGAGCGCGCCGCCCTCGCCGCCGAGCGCCACCGCGCCCTGCGCGCCGCCGTCCGGCGGTCACCCGCACGATGTCGTCGGTTGCTGACTGCGATGCTGTCGCCGAACGACCCCACCTACCGCGAAATCGCAGGGAAGTTGGGTATCTCACAGGGCAGTTTGGGGCCGATGCGTTCCCGCTGCCTGGGATGCCTGCGCAGAATGCTCGCGGCAGAGGTTGCCGCGCCTGAACATCAGGGAAAGGTGCGGTAGACCGACAGGGCGTATCAGGTGAGCCGGAGGCATGCACACATGGGCATGAGCGTGACCATCTCAGCGGCAAGCGCACAGGATGCCGAACAGATCCTCAAGCTGCAGTACCTCTGCTATCAGAGCGAGGCCGAGCTCTACGGCGACTACTCCATCGAGCCCCTCACCCAGACGCTCGACGACCTGAGGGCCGAACTCGACCGGGGCCACGCCCTCGTCGCCCGCCTCGGCGGCGAAGTCGTCGCCTCCGTCCGCGGCGAGGTCGACGCCACCGGCACGGCGCACATCGCCAAGCTGATCGTCCACCCACGGATGCGCCGCCACGGCCTGGGCGGCCGGCTCCTCGACGCCATCGAGCAGCACTTCGCCGACGGCGGGGCACCCCACGCCAAGCGCTTCCAGCTCTTCACGGGCCACCGCAGCGAGCGCAACCTGTCCCTCTACCGCAAGAAGGGCTACGAGGCCGTCGCCACCCGGCAGGTGGGACCCCGGCTCACGCTCATCACCCTGGAGAAGGCCGCCTGACGCGCCGGCACTCCGGGCGCCGCTCCGCCCGGACGCAGGGCGCCCGGGCGCAGTCCGCTACGCGGCCGCGGCGCCCTGCGCCGCCCGGTCACGGGCGCCCCGCAGCCAGAGGATGCCGGTCACCGGCAGCAGCACCGGGATGAACACGTAGCCGTACCCGAACTTCGACCACACCGTGGTGTCCGGGAAGGCCGTCGGCTCGATCACCGACCACGCGCCCACGGCCACCACGCCGACCAGCTCGGCGGCGCAGCACAGCAGCGCCGCCCTGCGGGCGGTCTCACCGCCGCGCACCAGCGTGTAGGTGATGAAGACGTAGACGACGGCGGCGACCGCCGAGAGCGAGTACGGCAGCGGCGCCCGGTCGAACTCGGTCGCGATCTGGTAGACCGACCGCGACACCGCGCCGACCGACATCACGCCGTACAGCCAGACCAGCAGGATGCCCGGCCCCTTCACCAGCCGATTCCCGGTCACGCGGCTCAGCCCTTCCACCAGATGTCGTAGAGGCGCACCTCCAGCACCGCCAGCACGACCGCGCCGGCCGCCGCGGTCGCCGAACCCCAGCGGGTCCGCTCCAGCAGCGACATGAACCCGGCCGCCGGCACCGCGAAGAACGCCCCCAGCAAGTACGCCACGAAGATCGCCGTGCCCTCCTCGGCCTTCTCGCCCCGCACCAGCTGCACCACACCCACCACGAGCTGGGCGAGCGCCAGCACGGCCACCACGGCCATGCCGATGAAGTGCCAGTCCTTGGTCGGCTGGTCCCGGTAGGCGGCGAAACCGCACCAGGCGGCGAGGGCGAGGGCGGCCACGGACACCGCGACCGTCAGGGCGTCAAGCATGGGCCGAGACTATTACGGGCCAAAACCCCCGCCGCGCCCGGCCCCGGACAGCACGTGGTCTTGACCACAGAGCGCGCAGCGTACGCGCCCCGGACGTGCGATCCCGCCGCCGCGCCGGGGGGCCCGTCCGCGCAGGCCAGAGCGGGAAAGGGCAGCTCGCGCGAGCCCTCCCGGCTCCGGCCGGACGGTCCGCATGGTCTCGTATGCGTGTCCGATATGCGGACAGTCGTGATCGCCGGACGATGCCTTCTGCTTTACTGACAGCCATGACCACGACGAGCAGCCGCACCCTTGCGACCGAGGCGATGACGACGCCCGGTGCTCGTTGTACGTGTCGAATGTGCGCCTTCTAGAGGGCCCCTGAACGAGCCTCGCGCCCCGAAGCGAGACCGACAGCGAGCAGTCGGCCGCGTCCGTGTGTACGAAACCGCCGGACCGCGCCCGCCCCGCGCACACGCCTCCCACCGGCAGCCGTGCCGCGCGTCGGAATGACGAATGCCCCGTGCCCGGCGGACACCTCGCCGTGCACTCGACAGTGACGGAAAACCCTGTGATCACCACTACGGGCCTGACCAAGGTCTACGAGTCGCGCGGCCGCCAGGTCACCGCTCTGGACGGCGTCGACCTGCACGTCCGCGAAGGCGAGGTCTTCGGCGTCCTCGGCCAGAGCGGCGCCGGCAAGTCCTCCCTCATCCGCTGCGTCAACCTCCTGGAGCGCCCCACCTCCGGCACCGTGACGGTCGACGGCACCGACCTCACCGCGCTCGCCGGCCGCGGCCGCCGCGCCGGGCGGGAACTGCGCCAGGCCCGCAGCCGTATCGGCATGGTCTTCCAGCACTTCAACCTGCTGTCCTCGCGCACCGTCCAGGACAACGTCGAACTGCCCCTGGAGATCCTGGGCGTCAGCGGCGCCGAGCGCGGCCGCCGCGCCCTGGAACTCCTCGACCTCGTCGGCCTCGCCGACAAGGCCAAGGCCTACCCCGGCCAGCTCTCCGGCGGCCAGAAGCAGCGCGTCGGCATCGCCCGCGCCCTCGCCGGCAAGCCCAAGGTGCTCCTCTCCGACGAGGCCACCAGCGCCCTCGACCCCGAGACCACCCGCTCCATCCTCCAGCTCCTGCGCGACCTGAACCGGCAGCTCGGCCTGACCGTCCTCCTCATCACCCACGAGATGGACGTCGTCAAGACCGTCTGCGACTCGGCCGCCCTGATGAAGAAGGGCCGGATCGTCGAGTCGGGCACCGTCGCCGAACTGCTCGCCACCCCCGGCTCCGAACTCGCCCACGAGCTCTTCCCGGTCAGCGGCCACGCCACCGGCCCGGACCGCACGGTCGTCGACGTCACCTTCCACGGCGAGGCCGCGACCCAGCCGGTGATCTCCCAGCTCTCCCGCACGTACAACATCGACATCTCGATCCTCGGCGCCGCCATGGACACCGTCGGCGGCAAGCAGATCGGCCGGATGCGGATCGAACTCCCCGGCCGCTACGAGGAGAACGTCGTCCCCGTCGGCTTCCTGCGCGAGCAGGGCCTCCAGGTCGACATCGTCGAGCCGCAGGCCACCGCCACCGGAATCGTGACCGCCGCCCTGGCCAAGGAAGGTGCCCAGTGACCTGGTCCGAGATGCAGCCCCTGCTCACCCAGGGCACCATCGACACCCTCTACATGGTGCTGTGGGCCACCGTGGTCTCCGTCATCGGCGGTCTCCCGCTCGGTGTCCTCCTCGTCCTCACCGACAAGGGCGGACTCCTTCAGAACACCGCCGTCAACAAGGTCGTCGGCGCGATCGTGAACATCGGCCGCTCGCTGCCGTTCATCATCCTGCTGATCGCGCTCATCCCGTTCACGACCCTCGTCGTCGGCACCTTCATCGGCCCCACCGCGATGATCGTGCCCCTCGCCATCGGCGCGATCCCGTTCTTCGCCCGCCTGGTCGAGACCGCCGTCCGCGAGGTCGACCACGGCCTGGTCGAGGCCGTCCAGTCCATGGGCGGCTCCGTCCCCACCATCATCCGCAAGGTGCTCCTGCCGCAGGCCCTGCCCTCCCTGGTCTCCGCCGTCACCACCACCGTCATCGTCCTCATCGGCTACTCCGCGATGGCCGGCGCGGTCGGCGGCGAAGGACTCGGCTCCAAGGCCATCACCTACGGCTACCAGCGCTTCGACACCAACTTCATGCTGGTCACGGTCGTGATCCTGATCGCGATCGTCACCGTCGTCCAGCTGATCGGTGACGGCGTCGTGAGGCTCCTCGCCCGCCGCGGCCGCACCACCTCCTGACTTCGCGCGGCCCCGCCCGCGTCCGAAGAAGCCCGCACTCCTTGTCCGGGCGTCACCGCACCATCAGAAAGAGGCACTTTTCGTGCGTAACAACATCAAGACCCTCACCGCCTTCGCCGGCATCACCGCCCTCGCCCTCGGCCTCACCGCCTGCGGCACGGCCTCCGACCCGGCCTCCGCCGGCAGCGGCCCCGCCGACGCGTCCAAGCCGCTCGTCGTCGCCGCGTCCCCGACGCCGCACGCCGACATCCTCACCTACGTCAAGGACAACCTCGCCGAGAAGGCCGGCCTCAAGCTGGAGGTCAAGGAGTTCACGGACTACGTCCTGCCCAACACCGCCACCCAGCAGGGCCAGGTCGACGCCAACTACTTCCAGCACAAGCCGTACCTGGACGACTTCAACAAGAAGAACGGCACCACCATCGTCCCGGTCGTCAACGTCCACCTCGAGCCGCTCGGCCTCTACTCCAAGAAGCTGAAGTCCCTCAAGGAGCTCAAGCCCGGCCAGACCGTCGCCGTCCCCAACGACACCACCAACGAGGGCCGCGCGCTCAAGCTGCTCGCCGACAACGGCGTCATCACCCTCAAGGCGGGAGTCGGCTCCGACGCCAAGCTCTCCGACATCACCGACAAGAAGGGCCTGGAGTTCAAGGAGCTGGAGGCCGCCACCGTGCCCCGCGCGCTGAACGACGTCGACGCCGCCGTCATCAACGGCAACTACGCCATCGAGGCCAAGCTCGCCCCGGCCAAGGACGCCCTCGCCCTGGAGAAGGCCGAAGGCAACCCGTACGCCAACTTCCTCGCCGTCAAGAAGGGCAACGAGAGCGACCCGCGCGTCAAGAAGCTCGCCGGGCTGCTCAACTCCCCCGAGGTGAAGAAGTACATCGAGGACACCTACCAGGGCTCCGTCGCCGCGGCCTTCGGCCCCGCCGCGTAACACCCCCGCCGGACCCACGGGCCCCGCGCACCCGACACCCGGTGTGCGGGGCCCGTCACGTTCCGGCCCACCCGGCCATGCACGGCGGCCCGTTCATGCTGCATGCTGTCCGTTCACGGCTTCACCACCAGTCCTCGGCCTTCGGCATGGAGCGGCACATGACGACCACCTTTCCGGACATCTCCATCAGCACGGAACGGTTGGTGCTGCGCCCCTACGAGGACGCCGACATCCCCGCGCACACCGAGATGATGAACGACGAACTCGTCGTCGCCTGGACCTCCGCGCCCCACCCCTACACCACCGCCCACGCCGAGGACTGGGCGCGCAGGATCGCTCCTGCGGAACGCGCCACCGGCCGCGGCCTCGTCCTCGCCGTCACCGAGTTCCTCACACAGCGGCTCGTCGGCACCGTCCACCTCCGCCACACCGACTGGCGCGCCCGCTCCACCGAGATCGCCTACGTCACCGCACCCTGGGCCCGCGGCGAGGGCTACGCCACCGAGTCCGTCCTCGCCGTCGCCCAGTGGCTCTTCCGCGAGCAGCGCTTCGAACGCCTCGAACTGCGCACCGCCGCCGGCAACACCGCCTCCCAACAGGTGGCCCAGAAGATCGGCTGCATCAGCGAAGGCGTCCTGCGCAACGCCTGGATAGCCAGGACCCAGACCGACACCGGCGACTGGACCGACACCAGGACGGACCTCATCGTCTGGAGCCTCCTCCCCGAGGACCTCGAAGGCGTCGCCGACCAGCTCGCCGACGCGGGCTACCCCTCGTACGCCCCCTTCAGCGACTGGAACTGACCGGCGCGCCCCGGTCGCGCCGCTGCTCCCCGGCCCCCGTTCCAGGTACCCTCACCCTGCCCCGACCTGCACCGACCCCAGGAGACAGACGAAGATGGCCGACCGGGTCACGGTGATCGGATGGGACGGCTCACCCCTCACCGCCGCCGCGCGGTCCGCCCTCTCGGCCGCCACCCTGGTGGCCGGAGCCGCCCACCACCTCGCGCTCCCGGAAGTCCCCGCCGGCGCCGAACGCATCCGCCTCGGCAGCCTCGACCTCGCCGCCCGCCGCATCGCCGGCCACCGCGGCACCGCCGTCGTCCTCGCCGACGGCGACCCCGGCTTCTTCGGCGTCGTCCGCACCCTGCGCGCCCCCCAGCACGGCCTCGAGGTCGAAGTCGTCCCCGCGGTCTCCTCCGTCGCCGCCGCCTTCGCCCGCGCCGGCATGCCCTGGGACGACGCCCGCATCGTCGTCGCCCACACCCGTACGCTCCGCCGCGCCGTCAACGTCTGCCGCGCCCACCCCAAGGTCGCCGTCCTCACCTCGCCCGGTGCCGGACCCGCCGAACTCGCCCTCATGCTCGACGACGTCCACCGCACGTTCGTCATCTGCGAGGCCCTCGGCACCGAGCGCGAACAAGTCACCGTCCTCACCTCCGACAAGGTCGCCGACCACACCTGGCGCGACCCCAACGTCGTCATCGTCATCGGCGGCGCCACCACCACGGCCGCGGGGCCCGGCGCCGGCTGGCTCATGGGCCCCGACCCCGGCCCCGTACGCGGCTGGGCCCTCCCGGCCGGCGAGTACGGCGGCGAACGCGGCCCCGGCACCGGCGACGACACCGGCCTGCGCGCCGCCCAGCTCGCCCGCCTCGGCCCCCGTGTCGGCGACCTCGTCTGGGACATCGGCTGCGGCTCCGGCGCCTTCGCCGTCGAGGCCGCCCGCTTCGGCGCGGCCGTCATCGCCGTCGACGCCGACCCCGCCGCCTGCGCCTCCGCCCAGGCCGCGGCCCGCCGCCACGGCGTCCAACTCCAGGCGGTCACCGGACAGGCCCCGTACGTCCTGGAGCGGTTGCCCGAACCCGATGTCGTACGGGTCGGGGGCGGGGGAGCGCCCGTGGTCGCCGCGTGCGCGGACCGGCGCCCCGAGCGGATCGTCGCGCACGCCGGCACACGGGACGAGGCCGAGGCCATCGGCGCGGCGCTCGCCGACGGCGGCTACACCGTCGAGTGCCTCCTGCTCCAGTCCGTCGAACTCGACACCGGCGCCTGGTCGGAGCGCCACCGCTCGGTGGTCTTCCTGCTGGCCGGACGCCGCCCCGCACCCGCCCCGTGATCCCCTCGCTACGCAAGGCCAGGTAGGCTGGCCGACCGTTCCACCGCAGCCGGGCATGCGGCGGTTCTGCCCCACGAAGTGGGGGAGACCTCCAGTCAACATCCGGAGAAAGCGCCTTCTTCGGGGGTGCCATGTGGGAGAACGCCGCAGGGGGGTGCGCGACGTGGCGCAGTCCACAGCCGTCCGTGGCCGAAGACGCTGCCACGGAGGCCGATGGCCGCGAGAATGCAGGGTGTCCGTGTGCCGTTCGTGCCGCGCGGCGCGCACGCTCGTTCTTGTTGGCGGGCGGAAGTCTGAAGGAGCACAACCGATGGGCGAGGGGTACGCATGACTGACACCGGCCAGGTCCCGGGCGAGGGACAGCCGGAGAACGCAGGCATGGTGGAGCAGCCGGGCATGCCCGCTCCGGGTGCGTACACCTTCCTGGACCCCTCCGAGAGCGCTGCCGAGGACGACGACCTCCTGCTGATGCCGGGCTCCCAGGGCGCCTGGACCGAGCCGCAGCCCGGCGTGGCCCCCGCTCCGCCGGTGGCCGTCCCGATGCCCCACGCCCAGGCGCCGGCGCCCGGACCGGTCGGCCCGGAAGCCGTCGCCCCCGCCCAGCCGGTGATGGCCGTGCCCGTCGCGCCGGCCGAGCCGCAGCCCGGCTACGAACCGCTCGTCCAGGAGCAGCCGCGGCAGGCTCCCGTCTTCGAGCCCGCGCTCCACGAATCGGGCCACCACGAGACCGGCGCCCACGAGGCGGGCGGCCGGGACTCCGGCTCCGTCGACCTCGGCGCCGTCCGCATCCCGCCCGCGGCCCCGTCGGCGCAGGCCCCGCGGCGCCCGCTGCACATGGGCCCGCCGCTGCCCGACTCCTCGGGCGGAGTGGTGCGCTCGCTGGCCGACCGCGGCCCGGCGACGGTGCCTCCGGCGGCCGTCGCGCAGCCCGGCGTACCGCAGCCCGGCGTTCAGCCGGCCGTTCCGCAGGGTGCCGTTCCGCAGGCCGGTGTTCCCCAGGCCGCCGTTCCGCAGGCCCAGGTGCCGCCGAACCCGATGCCGGCGACCGTGCCCGGACCGCCGGCCACCGGCCCCGAATACCTGGACGTGCCCCGCGAGGAGCTCGCGCCCGTGGCGCCCGCCCAGCAACTGGGCGAGATCCCACCGCAGGGCGCCGAGCCCTGGGGCCAGGTCCCCGTGCCCCACGAGTCACAGCAGCCGCAGAACACTGTTCCCGCCCCAGCAGAAACGGTCGTTCCGCCGCAGGAGGGCCTGCCCGCGCAGGACGCCTCGATGGGCCGGTTCGTGCCCGTGGAGGGCTCCGTCCCGACCACGCCGCACCTCGCCCCGACGCCCGTCGCGCCCCAGGCGGCCGCGACCGGCGAGCCCGTGCAGCCCGTGACGCCCGAGCAGGTCGCCGCGCCCGTGGCCGAGGCACCGGTTGCTCCCGTGGCCGCCGAACCGGAGCCCGCGCCCCAGGCCGTGGCCGAGCCCGTCGTGACGGTGCCCGCCCCGCGCGAGGGCGACACCCAGGCCCCCGCCCCGGCGGCGGCCGCCGAGCCGGTCGCCGAAGCGGTGGCCGAGCCGGTCGCCGTGCCCGTGGCCGAGGTCGCCCCCGAGGCCGTCGAGGTCCCGGAGCCCCCGGCCCAGCCGGAACCCGTCCAGGCCGCCCCCGCCCGGCCCGAGCAGGCCCCCGCCGAGGAGCCCGCCGCCGCACCGGCCCCGGACCGGCCCGAGGCGGTGCAGCCGGAGGCGGCCCCCGCCGAGCCCGTACAGCCGGAAGGCGTGCGGCCCGAGGCCGCGCAGGCGGAGCCCGTACCGGCCGAGGTGCCCCAGCCCGAGGCCGCGCAGCCCGAGGCCGCCCCCGCCGACGCGCCCGCCGCCCCGCAGGACGCTGCGCCCGAGGCGCAAACCCTGGAGGCGCAGACCCCGGAGTCGCAGGCCCCCGAGGCGCAGCCCGCGGACGCCCAGCCCGCCGAGGCCCCCGCACCCGAGGCACCGGCCGCCCCGGAGGCTCCCGCCCCCGAAGCGCAGGCCCCCGAGGCCCAGGCCCCCGAAGCGCAGGCCCCCGAGGCCCAGGCCACGGACGGCCCCGCGCCGGACGCCCCCACGCCGGAAGCACCCGCCGCCGAGGCCCCGGAAGAGCCCGCCGCCGACGAGCAGCCCGCCGCCTCCGCCGACGAGGCCGCCGCCTCCGCCGAGGAGCCCGCGCCCGAGTGGACCGAACCCGCCCCCGGCTACGACGACGCCGAGCGCGAGGCGATCCTGCGCGTCATGCGCGAGCGCCGCGACATCCGCAACGGCTTCCGCGGCGACCCCATCCCGCACGACGTGCTGCTCCGCGTCCTGGAAGCGGCCCACACGGCGCCCTCCGTCGGCCACTCGCAGCCGTGGGACTTCGTGGTCATCCGCTCCGCCGAGACGCGCCGCACGATGCACGAGCTGGCGCAGCGCCAGCGCGAGGCGTACGCGAAGTCGCTGCCCAAGGGCCGGGCGAAGCAGTTCAAGGAACTGAAGATCGAGGCCATCCTCGACACCCCGGTGAACATCGTCGTGACCGCCGACCCCACGCGGGGCGGCCGCCACACCCTGGGCCGGCACACGCAGCCGCAGATGGCCCCGTACTCCTCGGCGCTCGCCGTCGAGAACCTCTGGCTCGCCGCCCGCGCCGAAGGCCTCGGCGTCGGCTGGGTCAGCTTCTTCGACGAGCGCGAGATGGTCCGCGCCCTCGGCCTGCCCGAGCACCTGGAGGTCGTCGCGTACCTCTGCGTGGGCTACGTCGACGAATTCCCCGAGGAGCCCGAGCTGATGCAGGCGGGCTGGTCCAAGCGCCGCCCCCTGTCCTGGGTCGTCCACGAGGAGACGTACGGCCGCCGCGCCCTGCCCGGCGAGGAGCCGCACGACCTGCTCCAGGAGACGGTCGCCAACATCCGCCCGCTGGACGCCAAGGCGCTCGGCGAGGCGTGGGAGCGCCAGAAGCGCATGACCAAGCCGGCGGGCGCGCTCGGCATGCTGGAGATCATCTCGGCCCAGCTGTCCGGCCTCTCCCGCACCTGCCCGCCGCCCATCCCCGAGCCGGCCGCCGTCGCGATCTTCGCCGGTGACCACGGGGTGCACGCCCAGGGTGTCACGGCCTGGCCGCAGGAGGTCACCGGCCAGATGGTGGCCAACTTCCTCGGCGGGGGAGCGGTCTGCAACGCGTTCGCCAACCAGGTCGGCGCGGAGGTCTGCGTGGTCGACGTCGGCGTCGCCGCCGACCTGCCCGCCACGCCGGGCCTGCTGCCCCGCAAGGTGCGGGCCGGCACGGCCGACTTCACCACGGGCCCCGCCCTCACCCGCGAAGAGGTCCTCGCCGCGATCGAGGTCGGCATCGAGACGGCCCGCGACCTGGTCGCCGCCGGCAACAAGGCGATCCTGACCGGCGAGATGGGCATCGCGAACACCACCGCGTCCGCCGCGCTCATCTCCGTCTACACGGACGCGGACCCGGCGGAGGTCACCGGCCGGGGCACGGGCATCAACGACGAGATGCACGCCCGCAAGGTCGACGTCGTCCGCCGCGCCCTGGACCTGCACAAGCCGGACCCGGCCGACCCGGTCGGCGTCCTCGTGGCGATCGGCGGTCTCGAGCACGCCGCGATGGTCGGCTTCATCCTGGGCGGCGCCTCGCTCCGTACGCCCGTCATCCTCGACGGCGTCAGCGCGGGGGCGGCGGCACTGGTCGCCCGGGCCATCGCGCCCGAGGCGCTGGCGGCCTGCATCGCGGGCCACCGCAGCGCGGAGCCGGGCCACGTGGCCGCGCTCAACAAGCTCGGCCTGCGCCCGCTCGTCGACCTGGACCTCCGCCTCGGCGAGGGCACGGGCGCGCTGCTGGCCCTGCCGCTGGTCCAGAGCGCGGCGCGGGCGATGCACGAGGTGGCGACGTTCGACTCGGCGGGCGTCACCGAGAAGTGACCCCCGCCGCCGGCGGGCAACCGCCCCCGGCGAAGGACCACCCACCGGCGGAGCCCCGCCGAGCCGGAAGCACCACCCACGGCGGACAGCCGCCCCTCAACGGCCGGCGGGCTTCGCCGGGCACTCGATCGGAGCGCCCGGCGAAGCGCCGCCCCGAGGGACGAGACCGGCGTGGCGACGGCCGCGCTCACGATCGAAGCCGCGGCGACGCCGCCGGCCCCGAGGCGCGAGCCCGGGCGTGACGACCGCTACGCACTCCGCCCCTGAACACCGGCGCCCCTGCCCCGTATCGTGGTCGCCAACGCCCCACCCCCCGCCTCACCAGCCGCTTCACCGTCGCAGTGGCCCCGCACATCGCACCACCCGCCCGAGGAGACCACACCGCCATGGTCGAGTACGCCGAGCAGCCCGCCTACCCCGTCGGACTTCGCCTCTCCGGGCGCCGCGTCGTCGTCATCGGCGGCGGACAGGTGGCCCAGCGCCGCCTCCCGGCGCTCATCGCGGCGGGCGCCGACATCACGCTCGTCTCGCCCTCCGCCACCCCCTCCGTCGAGGCCATGGCGGAGGCGGGGGAGATCCGCTGGGTGCGCCGCCGGTACGAGGAGGGCGACCTCGCCGACGCGTGGTACGCCCTGATCGCCACGCCCGACACGGAGGCCAACGCCCGCGCCTCCGCCGAGGCCGAGCGCGCCCGCACCTGGTGCGTGCGCTCCGACGACGCCGACGCCGCCACGGCGTGGACCCCGGCCACCGGCCGCAGCGAGGGCGTCACCGTCGCGGTGCTCACCGGCAACGACCCGCGCCGCTCCGCCGCCGTGCGCGACGCGATCGTCGAGGGCCTGCGCGACGGCTCCCTCGCGGCGCCGCAGCACCGCTCCCGTACGCCGTTCGTCGCCCTCGTCGGCGGCGGCCCCGGCGACCCGGACCTCATCACGGTCCGCGGCCGCCGCCTCCTCGCCGAGGCCGACGTGGTCATCGCCGACCGCCTTGGCCCCCGCGACCTGCTGGACGAGCTGCCCCCGCACGTCGAGGTCATCGACGCGGCGAAGATCCCGTACGGCCGCTTCATGGCCCAGGAGGCCATCAACAACGCGCTCATCGAGCACGCCCGGAAGGGCAGGTCCGTGGTCCGCCTCAAGGGCGGCGACCCGTTCGTGTTCGGGCGCGGCATGGAGGAGGCCCAGGCGCTCGCCGAGGCGGGCATCGCCTGCACGGTCGTTCCGGGCATCTCCAGCTCCATCTCGGTGCCGGGCGCCGCGGGCATCCCGGTCACGCACCGGGGCGTCGCGCACGAGTTCACGGTGGTGAGCGGCCACGTCGCGCCCGACGACCCGCGCTCCCTCGTCGACTGGGAGTCCCTGGCCCGGCTGCGCGGCACGCTCGTGATCCTCATGGGCGTCGACAAGATCGGCCGCATCGCGGAGGCGCTGATCGCGTACGGCAAGGACCCGGACACGCCCCTCGCCCTCGTCCAGGAGGGCACCACGTCCGCGCAGCGCCGCGTCGACGCCACGCTCGCGACGGTGGCCGAGACGGTCAAGGCGCAGGACGTCCGCCCGCCCGCCGTCATCGTCATCGGCGACGTGGTCCACGAGTCCCCGGCCAGGACGGCGAAGGACCGGACGGAAGCCGGGACGCAGACCCCGTAGCCCACCGGAAGCAGCCGACCCCCCGCCGAGGCCCACCCCGACAAGGCAGTATCACCCCGTGGCAGAAATCATCACCGTCGACGACCCCGACGACCCGCGCCTGCGCGACTACACCGGCCTGACCGACGTCGAGCTGCGCCGCCGGCGCGAACCGGAAGAGGGCCTGTTCATCGCGGAGGGCGAGAAGGTCATCCGCCGCGCCCGCCAGGCCGGCTACGCGATGCGGTCGATGCTGCTCTCGGCCAAGTGGGTCGACGTGATGCGCGACGTCATCGACGAGGTCCCGGCGCCCGTGTACGCGGTGCACCCGGACCTCGCCGAGCGCGTCACCGGCTACCACGTGCACCGGGGCGCGCTGGCCTCCATGCAGCGCAAGCCGCTCCCCGAGCCCGCCGACCTGCTCACGACGGCCCGCCGCGTGGCGGTGATGGAGTCGGTCAACGACCACACCAACATCGGCGCCATCTTCCGCAGCGCCGCCGCCCTCGGCATGGACGCGGTCCTGCTGTCCCCGGACTGCGCGGACCCGCTCTACCGGCGGTCCGTGAAGGTCTCCATGGGCGCGGTCTTCTCCGTGCCGTACGCCCGTCTCGACACCTGGCCGCGCGGCCTGGAGACCGTACGGGAAGCGGGGTTCCGGCTGCTGGCGCTGACCCCCGACGAGAAGGCCACCGCGATCGACGAGGTGGCGCCGCACCGGCTGGAGCGCGTGGCGCTGATGCTGGGCGCGGAGGGCGAGGGCCTGTCGGCGAAGGCCCTGCGGGCGGCGGACGAGTGGGTGCGCATCCCGATGGCGCACGGCGTCGACTCGCTGAACGTGGGCGCGGCGGCGGCGGTCGCGTTCTACGCCGTCACGGCGGGCCGCCCCCAGGCCTGACCGCCCGCCTTCGCACCGGCGGCCCGCGGTCGGGCCTCAGCCCTGCAGGGCCTGCCCCACCGCGATGCCGAGCAGCACGATGAGCGTGACCACCACGAACACGAAGATCCGCTGACGCAGCAGCCGCGGGTTCGCCGGCACACGCCGCGTGGACCCGGTCCGCACACCCGGCCTGGACGCCACGCCCGGCCCGCTGCGCCCTCCCGTGCGCGACGGCGGCCGCTGCTGGGGCCGCGAACCCCCCGTACGCGGCCCGGCGGTCCGCCCGGCCGGTGCGTGCGGCGCCGGCGTGCGCTGCGTACGGCCCGTGCCCTGCGTGGAGCGCTCCGTGTACCGCTCGGTCGGCCGGACCGCCGACCGCTCCGCGCGATCGGGACGCGGCACCGCCGCCCGGCCGTCGGACAGCCCCTGCGCCTCACGGGCGGCGATCTCCTTGAGCCGCATCGACAGCTGGAGCGTGCTGGGCCGCTCCTCCGGCTCCTTCGCGAGGCAGGCCCGGACGAGCGGGGCGAGCGCGTCCGGCACGCCCTGCAGGTGCGGCTCCTCGTGCACCACGCGGTAGAGCATGACCTCGGAACTGCCGTGCCCGAAGGGCGAGTCGCCCATCGCGGCGTACGCCAGCGTGGCGCCCAGCGCGAAGACGTCCGTCGCCGGGGTGACCGCCGCGCCCCGCACCTGCTCGGGCGCGAGGAAGCCCGGTGACCCCACCGCCGTACCGACGTGCGTGAGCGTGGACGCCCCCGTCGCCCAGGCGATGCCGAAGTCGATGATCCGCGGGCCCTTGGGGGAGAGGAGGATGTTGGACGGCTTGAGGTCCCGGTGGACGACCCCGGCCTCGTGCACGGCGACCAGGCCCTCGGACAGGGCCGCGCCGATCGCCGCCACGTCGGCCGCGGACAGCGGCCCCTCCTCGGCGATCTTGTCGTGGAGCGAGGGCCCGGGCACGTACTGCGTGGCGAACCACGGACGGTCGGCGTCCAGATCGGCGGCCACCAGCCGAGCCGTGCACCCGCCGCGGATCCGCCGTGCGGCGGACACCTCGCGGGCGAAGCGCGACCTGAACTCCTGGTCCTCGGCGAGATCCGGCCGGATCACCTTCAGGGCCACCCGCTGCCCGCGCCGGTCGGAGCCGAGGTACACGACCCCCATCCCGCCCGCGCCCAGCCGCCGGTGCAGCCTGAACGAGCCGACGACACGCGGGTCCTCGCGCCGGAGCCGCATCATCGCCATGTCCGTCCCCTACCTACGGTGGGGAGGCCCCACCCCGCTGCCGCGGTACCTATGACGAGCCACAGCTTACGTACCCACGCCCCGGCGCGCTCATAGGCCGCGCCCTCTCCACCGGATCGATTGTCAGTACTGCACCGCATACCTGAGGGCGGGTCAGGGCCGCACGGGACAAGGCGATCCGGCAGCCGTGCCCCGTCAAGCGCCCATGATCCAAGGGGCGTTGACGCCCGCTCCGGAACGGAACGCCGCTTTCCTCCCCGAGCGCCGCGGCCACCGCATCCGCCCGCCCCACCGCGGCCGTCGCGCACACCGCCGCGGGAAGTGATCGAAGTCACCCGCCGGAACCGGACCGCGGCCACCGGCGGCCTCCCCTCCGGGAAGACCCTCACCACCGGCGCCGCGTCTCCAACCAGAGGAGTACGCGACCGGGTGGAGAGTCCTCCTCGGGGAGGCCCGGTATTCGGTACGCGGGCATGACGCCCGGCCGCCCCTGCGTCCCTAATGTTGAGGTCAAGCGGCGGGTGCAGCACTCGTCCCCCGAGGTCAGACGCCCGCCGCTGCCAGACAGGACAGGAGAGGACCATGGCGCACACGGCTTCGCGGACGATGATCCGTACGCAGGGACGGAAGGCTTCCTACGCCTCCTCCGGCGTCCGCCCGTCCGGCCGCCGCCACCCGCTGGTGGCGACCGCCATGGTGCTCCCCCTGGCCACGCTCCTGGTCGTCGTCTTCGGCGGCTGGGAGGCCGTGGTGACACATGCGTCGTCCGTGGGCGTGATGCTGGGGCGCTGAGCGGCGCCCCGGGCCCGGGAAGAGCGGCCCGGGTCGGGGACATCCGGCCAACCCCGTGGGGACGGGGGTGCGGCGGACGGCAGTGGTGGCCGGTCAGCTGGGGAGCTGGCCGGCCACCACTTCTTCGTGCCCGATGTACTGGGCAACACGACGGAGCCCCCGGCCGCGATCGCGGCCGGGGGCTCCGGGCGGTGGACGATACTGGGATTGAACCAGTGACCTCTTCCGTGTCAGGGAAGCGCTCTCCCGCTGAGCTAATCGTCCTCGGGACCACGATCCGAAGATCATGGGCACTGCGTGCGCGATACTGGGATTGAACCAGTGACCTCTTCCGTGTCAGGGAAGCGCTCTCCCGCTGAGCTAATCGCGCGGGGGATCCGAAGATCCAGTGGACGATACTGGGATTGAACCAGTGACCTCTTCCGTGTCAGGGAAGCGCTCTCCCGCTGAGCTAATCGTCCTTGGAGGTGGAGACGGGATTTGAACCCGTGTAGACGGCTTTGCAGGCCGTTGCCTCGCCTCTCGGCCACTCCACCCGGAGTGCGGGGGTTCGGGAAGATCCCCCAACTTCGAGCGGACGACGAGATTCGAACTCGCGACCCTCACCTTGGCAAGGTGATGCTCTACCAACTGAGCCACGTCCGCCTGTCGTTTCCGTTTCGCTTCCGCGTCCCGGCGACGTGTTGAACTCTAGCGGATTCCTGGGCCAGTACAAAAACGCGTTTGCCCAGCGTGCTGCGCCACTGGCTGCCCGGCGCCCGCGCCGGGCGCCCGCCACGCCCCCTCTGACCTCGGACCACGACCGCCCGACCGGCCCCGTACGGGCCCCAGCCCTACACTCGCATCCGTGCACGACCTCGCTCCTCTGGCCCGCTTCGGCGGCCTCGTCGCAACCGACCTGCGGGACGTCACCAGTGACCCGGAGGCCCTCGACTCCTCCGGCTTCTGGGCCGTCGCCGCCGACTTCGAAGGCCGCCTGACCTGCGCCCGCTTCGGTGACGTCCGGCCGGAACCGGTCCCGGCCCCCGTCCCGGGGCGCTGGCGCGGGCCCGCCGTCGGCGACTGGACGTCGTCGCTCGACCGCGAGGCGTACATCGCGGGGGTGCGCCGCGTGCGGGAGTACATCGCGACCGGTGACGTCTACCAGGCGAACCTCTGCCGGGTGCTGTCCGCGCCGCTGCCGCGGGACACCGGGGCCGCCGCCGACGTGGACGACCTCACCGCCCTCCTCGCCCGGGGCAACCCCGCCCCCTACGCAGGAACGATTCGGCTCCCCGGGCACGGCGTGGAGATCGCCACCGCGTCCCCCGAGCTGTACCTGCGGCGCGACGACCGGATCGTGGAGTCCGGGCCGATCAAGGGCACGGGCAGGACCGCCGCCGACCTCCTGGAGAAGGACCACGCCGAGAACGTCATGATCGTGGACCTGGTCCGCAACGACCTGGGGCGCGTCTGCGCCACCGGCACCGTGACCGTCCCCGAGCTGTGCGTCGTCGAACCCCACCCGGGCCTCGTGCACCTCGTCTCGACCGTGCGCGGCGAGCTGGTGCCGGAGGCGGGCTGGGCCGCCCTGCTGGGCGCCACGTTCCCGCCCGGCTCCGTCACCGGGGCGCCCAAGTCGAGCGCCCTGAGGATCATCGACGAGCTGGAGACCGCCCCCCGGGGCCCGTACTGCGGCGGCATCGGTTGGGTCGACGCCGACCGCCGCACCGGCGAGCTGGCGGTGGGCATACGCACCTTCTGGATCGACCGCGGCGAGGGCGCGGGCGTCCTGCGCTTCGGCACCGGCGCCGGCATCACCTGGGGCTCCGACCCCGAGCGGGAGTGGCAGGAAACCGAGCTGAAGGCGGCACGGCTGCTCGCGGTAGCGTCAGGGACGTACGAGGCGACCGGAAGGACCATCTGAGATGAAGCTGTGGGTCAACGGCGGACTGCAGGACCAGGACACCGCCACGGTGTCCGTGCTGGATCACGGTCTGACCGTGGGTGACGGCGTCTTCGAGACGCTCAAGGCCGAGAACGGCCGGCTCTTCGCCCTCGACCTCCACCTCGACCGGCTCGCCCGCTCCGCCCGCGGCCTCGGCCTGCCGGAGCCGGACCTCGACGAGATCCGCCGGGCCTGCGCCGCCGTCGTCGACGCCAACCCGATGCGGCTCGGCCGCCTGCGCATCACGTACACCGGCGGCCTCTCTCCGCTGGGCTCCGAGCGCGGCGACACCGGGCCCTCCCTGGTGGTGGCGATCGGCGAGGTCGGCCGCCGCCCGGACAGCACCGCCGTCGTCACCGTCCCCTGGACCCGCAACGAACGCGGCGCCCTGACCGGCCTCAAGACCACCTCGTACGCGGAGAACGTCCTCGCCCTCGCCCGGGCGCACAGCCAGGGCGCCTCCGAGGCGCTGTTCGCCAACACCGTCGGCCGGCTCTGCGAGGGCACCGGCTCCAACGTCTTCGTCGTCCTGGACGGCCGCATCCACACCCCGCCGCTGACCTCCGGCTGCCTGGCCGGCATCACCCGCCGGCTCGCCGTCGAGTGGACCGGCGCCCAGGAGACCGATTTGCCCATGGGCGTCCTGGACAGCGCCGAGGAGATCTTCCTGACCTCCACCCTCCGCGACATCCAGGCCGTCCACCGGGTCGACGCACGCGAGCTGCCCGGCACCCCGGGTCCCGTCACGGCCAAGGCCATGGAGGTCTTCGCGGAGCGTGCGGCCCTCTTGTGAAATCGAGCTGTCCCGGCGCCCCGGGGCGGGTAGAACACGGGTGATGACCACCACCCTGCGGCCGTCCGGGCCGCTTCAGCAGGCCGACGACGGCTCCCAGTCACGTGCGTACGAGGTGTGCGTCAACAGCCGCCCGGTGGGCGCGGTCGACATCGCGACCGTGCCCGCCTCAGGGCAGGGCGTGGGCACCATCCGCGGCCTGCACATCAAGCCGGCGGACCGCAGGCGCGGCCGCGGCACGGTGGCCGCCCTGGCCGCCGAGGAGGTGCTGCGGGGCTGGCGGTGCGACCGGATCCAGATCACCGTGCCCTCCGACGCGGCGGCCGCCCTGCGCCTGGCGACGTCACTCGGCTACACCGAACGCAGCCGCACGATGCTCAAGGCCCTGCGGGGCACCGGCCCGGAGACGCCCGACGGCCTCACGATCCGGCCCATGGACGGGGCGGAGTTCGAGGCGTGGCAGGCGATGGCCGTCGAGGAGTACGCGCGCAGCTGGACCGCCCGCGGCATACCGGAGGACCAGGCCAGGGCGAAGGCCGAGGCCAGCCACCGCGAACTGCTGCCCGACGGCCTCGCCACGCGCGGCGCCCACCTGCGCGTCGCCCTGCGCGACGGGGTGACCGTCGGCCACCTGTGGGTGGGGCAGCGGCAGCTGAACCCGGGGGAGCGCGTCGCGTACGTGTGGGACGTCGGCGTCGCCGAGTCGCAGCGCGGCAAGGGGTACGGCCGGTCCCTGATGCTCTGCGCCGAGCGCATCGCCCGGGAGAGCGGCGCCCGGCAGCTCGGACTGCACGTCTTCGCCGACAACGCCCCGGCCCGCCACCTCTACGAGTCGCTCGGCTACCGGGCCACCCACGTCCACGGCGCCAAGCGCCTGTACTGACCCGCCTACGCCTCGGCCAGCAGCCGGTCGGCGATCTCCTCGATCCGGGCCCGCAGGCCCTCCTGGCTCTTGCCGCCGTCCAGCCGCTCGCCGCCGATCACATACGTCGGCGTCCCGGTGATGCCGATGGCCTTGCCCTCGGCCTGGTCGGCGTCGACGATCAGCAGATGCCGGCCGTCGATCAGCGCCGTGTCGAACTCCTCGTCGTCCAGGCCCAGTTCGCGCGCCGCGTCCAGCAGGAACGCCTCGCCACGCGCCTCCAGCTCCTCGACCCCGGCGAGCACCGCCTCCACGTACGGCCAGCCCTGCCCCTGCGCGAAGGCCTCCTCGGCGGCCTGCGCGGCGGCGTAGGAGTGCTTGTGCTTCTCCAGGGGAAGTGCCGCAGCCGCACTTCCAGCCGGTCCCCGTAACGGGCCCGCAGGGCGCGCAGGTCGTCCAGGGCGGTGCGGCAGTCGGCGCACTGGAGCCCGCACCAGACGTCGAGGACGACGGGCGTGGCGGTGCGGTCGGTGGTGGTGTTGCTCATGGCCTCAGTCTTCCAGCCCGGCCGCCGCGGCCCCAACCGGGACCTGCGGAGGAGTCGCGCCCCGGAGATCTCCCGGAGATTCGCCGGCCACGCCGTGCGGACCGTGGCCCGTGCGCCGCGGCCGGTGCACGATGGAGGGGACGCGACGACCATGGCTGGAGGACCGGATGCTTGCCGAGACCATATGTTCCGCGGTGTCCGCCGCAGGACTCGGGATCGCGGCGATCACGGCGTACCGCAGGCGCTTCCTCGCCGCCGCCCGGATGGCCGCCTACGCGCTGGTCCCGCTCGGGCTGGTGCTGACCGGCGCCGTGCAGTGGCTGGCGGACACGGCGTTCAGCCCGGTGGCGTGGGTGGGCTTCGGCGCCCTGGGGGCGGCGTGGCTGCTGTTCTCCGGCACCCGGGCCGCCGAGCGGCGCCGGGGCGGTGCGCAGGGCTCCCGCAAGGAGCGCAGGGCGGCCGCGCGGGCCGCGCGGCGCGACGAGGTGGCGCCCGGGACGTCCGGTCCCGCGGCCTCGCTGCCGCGGGCGTCGGGGAAGCCGCGGACCAAGAGCGGCTCGGCGGAGGACGACTTCAGCGACATCGAGGCGATCCTCAAGAAGCACGGCATCTGACGGACGCCGCGGGGTGGCGCGAAGGGTGGCGGTGCGCGGCGCGGACGCGGCGCTCCCTTTCCGTATGCGGTGAACTGCCCTTTTTGCGGGCCATGTTGGGTGCGGACGCGGCTGCCGGCTGCGCCATGATCGGCCCCGAGATGCTCGATACCTCGCGGGAGCAGAACCCCGCCTCCACCGAAGAACCGCGCGGCTGTCTTTTCGCGCTCTCCCAGCCACCGTTGATGATCTTCCTCACGGTGATCGGCGTCCTGCTGCTGATGGCGTCGGTACACGATCTGTTCCTGCTGTGACCGGGTCCGCGGCCGCCTCCCTGCGGCGCGCCCGGTACGCCGCCACGTGCAGGCGATTGCCGCACGTGCGGCTGTCGCAGTAGCGGCGCGAGCGGTTGCGGGACAGGTCCACGAAGGCCCGCCCGCAGTCGGGCGCCTCGCAGCGCCGCAGCCGCTCCTGCTCGCCGTTCACCACGATGAACGCGAGCGCCATGCCGCAGTCGGCCGCCAGGTGGTCGGCCACCGACGCCCCCGGAGCGAAGTAGTGCACGTGCCAGTCGTAGCCGTCGTGGTCCGTGAGCTGCGGGGTCGTGCCGGCGCCCGCCACCAGCCGGTTGATCAGCCCGGCGGCCGCGCGCGCGTCGGGCGCAGAGAACACCGCGGCGAACTTCGCCCGTACCTCGCGCACCGCCCGCAGGTCCTCCGGGCCCAGCGTGCCGACGCCGCTGACCTTGTGGCTCTCCACGAACGCGTACAGCGCCGGCACGTCTCCGAGCGCCTCGCCGCGTCCGTCCTCCGGCGCGGTGTTCATCAGGTCGACGACGGTGTCGAGGGCGATCCGGGTGTCGTGGGGGATCAGCACGCTACGCTCCCTGGCCTGCTGCGGGCGGGCGCCCGCCGAATTCCGCTGACTTTAGCGGCTTGCTCCCGAGGCCCCGGGAGCAAGCCCCAAGCGGGCCGAAACGCGACGGTGCCGTCACCACGTCATCCGTGGTGACGGCACCATTGTCGCCGTTTCATGGCCGTATGGGGTGGTGCGGACGCCGTCGCCCCGAGTCGGACGGCGTCCTGCGGCTCTCCGGCTGGCTCAGCTTTCGGCCAGGATGTGCGAGAGCTCCGTATCGAGGTCGAAGTGTCGGTGCTCGGTGCCCGGCGGCACCGCGGCGTCGGTCCGCTTCAGGAACGACTCCAGGGCCCGCGCCGGGGCCTCCAGCAGGGCCTCGCCCTCGGGCGAGCTCAGAGCGATGCAGACGACGCCCTGACCGTGACTGCGGGACGGCCAGACGCGGACGTCGCCGGTGCCCGTGGGCCGGTGCAGGCCCTCGGCGAGGAGGTCGCGGGCGAAGACCCACTCGACGGTCTCCTCGGCTCCGGTGTGGAAGGTGGCGTGCACGGCATACGGATCGGCCGTGTCATACCGCAGGCCCGCCGGTACAGGCAGTGAGGACTCGCTCGATACAACGAGGCGCAGGTGCAGCTCGCAGCTGACCGTGGTGTTCATAAGCGCCAAGGCCTTTCGCTCAGTGTGCGCTCGGGGATTCGCACGTCGGCGAAATCGACATCCCACCTACGGTGCCGTTGTAAACCCCTCTGCCCGTTTTGCGACCCTTGGGGTACCTCTTACGGCGGTGTGTAACCAGGGGTTATAGGTCCATTTCGGTGCCTCGTACACCTGGCTCGCGTCGGGTAGGTTGGGCCCCATGAACGCGGAGAGTGACGAGCGGAAGAAGGTCGCCGACGAGGCGGCCGGGACGTCCGCGACGGGGGACGTGACCGGACCGGCGAACACCGAGCGACCACTGGGGTCCCGGGCGCCCGAATTCATCAAAGCGCGCAGACCGCTGCACCTCAGCTGGCAGGTCGGCGTCTTCCTGGCCGGCCTGGCGGTCGTGGCCCTCGGCGTGGTCATGCTGCCGCTGCCCGGACCGGGCTGGCTCGTGATCTTCGCGGGCATGGCCCTGTGGGCCACCGAATTCGTCTGGGCGCAGCTCGTCCTGCGCTGGACCAAGCGCAAGGTCACCGAGGCAGCCCACCGCGCCCTCGACCCCAAGGTACGGCGCCGCAACATCATCCTGACCGTGACCGGACTCGTCATAGCCGGCGTCCTCATCGGCATCTACGTGTGGAAGTTCGGCCTCACGATGCCGTGGAAGATCAACCAGTGACCCGGAGGACCGCACACGGTGGTCGGCGCACCCGCTGACATGCGGTAATGTTTGCGGTGCGCCCGGGCGATTAGCTCAGCGGGAGAGCGCTTCGTTCACACCGAAGAGGTCACTGGTTCGATCCCAGTATCGCCCACCACCCGGACCGAAGGCCCTGGAGACCACGTCTCCAGGGCCTTCGGCGTACCGGCCCGGAAACCCGGTGCCGTACGCCGCGCTCACCGCATCCGGCCCACCGCGTCCCGCAGCCGCCGCACATCACGCAGCCGCTGCTCGTACGTCGCCCCCACCGCCAGCAGCAGCACGCCCCCCAGCGCCGGCGGCACCCACCGCGGCAGCACGCCCATCACCTGCACCACGTACGGCGCCAGCTCGTGCAGCGCGACCAGCGCCAGCACCACACCGCCGAGCACCAACGGCGCCCGCAGCCGCAGCCGCGCACCCACCAGCGTCACGCCCAGCGCCACCCCGCCCAGCAGCAGCGGCCGCAGCCAGCCCGCGTCGCCCCAGGCCGCCAACAGGCTCGGCACCAGACCCGCCGCCAGACCCGGGCCGTACGCCGTCCACGACCCCGCCGACGCGTCCCGCCGCCGACGCACCACGCCCACCACCAGCGCGGGCACCGCCACCGGCAACGCGTACGCCTCCGGCGCCGTCACGCCCCACACCGCGAGCCGCACCCACGCCGCGGCCACGAACAGCACCGCCGCCGCGTACCCGGCCACCGGCCGCCGCTCCGGCCGCACCGCCGTGCCCGCCGCGATCACCCCGCCCAGGCCCAGCACCAGCGCCAGCACCACCGGCCGGTGCACCGCGAGGCCGACCGCCACCGGACCGGCCGCCGCGCCCGTCCACTCCACCGGCACCGCCACCGGATGCCGCCGCAGCCACGCACCGAGCGCCGCCGTACCCGCCGGCACCACCAGCAGGGCGAGCGCCACCCCGTGGGACGGCCACCCCGCCGCCGCGCCTCCCGCACCCACGAACCCGGCCGCCGCCACGACCGCCAGACACGCCGCCGGAGCCCGCAGCACACCCCGCGCCACGACGCCCGCGCCCGCGAACAGCACGGTCAGCGCAGCCAGCACCACCAGCGTGGCCGCCTTGGTGGCCAGCCCCAGCACGGTCACCGTCGCGGCCGACGCCACCCCGCAGCCGAACGCGGCCGCCGCCACGGCCGGGACCGCCCCGGACGCCGCCCGCAGACCCGCCACGGCACGCGCCGGCCGCACCGCCACGGCCAGCACCAGCGCGGTCACCAGCAGCTGGACCGCCACCAGCACCCCGTACGGCCACCGCGCCACCACGGGCACGGCCATCGCGACCAGCCAGCCCAGCCCCAGCGCCCCGCACCGCGCCGCCACGGCGACAGCCGGCAGCACGTCGGCCGGCACGGGCCGGCCGGGCGCGACCGCCCCCGGTCCTCCGGCCCCGGTGGCCGCACCGGTACCCGCCGCCGCTCCGGTCCCGGCCGCCACGGCCGCCGCCCCTGCTTCACCCGGCTCCCCGGACCCGACCCCGGCCGACCTGCCGGCCGCCCCCGCCGGCGCCACCGAGGCCGGCGTCACCGACGCCACCCCCAGGACCGCCCCGACCGCCGCCAGCACCGCCACGGCCGGCCACACCACGCCCACCCGGGTGGGCGCCTCGCCGGACCAGACGGTCTCGGGCACCCGGCCCGCCAGGGCCACGAGCACCGGCGGAACCGCCACCAGCAGGCCGAGACCCAGGACCCCGGCCGACGCCCACGCCAGGCCGCGCCGTATCCCGCCCGGCAGGACCCGCGCCGCCAGCGGCACCGCCGCCAGAGCCACACCGCACGCCACGTACCCCGGGAACACCCACGCCACCGGCAGCACCCCGCGCAGCAACCCGCCCCCGGCGGCCACCGCCACCAGCCCGGCCACCGACGCGCAGCACACCGCACCCGCACCCGTCACCCGCCACGCCGTCACCAGCGCCAGCACCGCACCGGCCGCCAGCAGCGCCGCCGGAGCGACACCCCCGGCCGTCACCGACCACGCCGCACCCACCAGCACCGCACAGCCGCCCGACACACCCGCGGCCGCCCACGCCGCGACCCGCACCGGCCGCACCCGCAGCGCCACCGCCACGTCCACGGCCGCCGTCACCAGCAGCGCCCACCCCACGGCCAGCCCCTCGCCAGCCGACGCCACCGCCCACAGCGGCAACGGCAGCTGCCCGGCCACCACCGCCACCGGCAGCGGCATCCGCAGCCCGCGCAGCAGCACGCCGTACCCGGCCCACACCGCACACAGCACCGCCGACACCACCGCCGAGTACGCGACGGCACCCATCGGCACCGGACCCAGCAGATGCAGGGCCAGCGCGTCCATGACCATCAGCGCGAAACCCAGCGCCGCCACCGTCTCGGCCGTGGCGGCCAGCTCGCGCCGCAGCAGCGCCACCGGCGCGGCCAGCGCCGCCACCGTCACCGCCGTCAGCACCGCCGCACGCCCGCCGATACCCATATGACCCCAGCTGACCAGCGTGAACGCCAGCGCCGCGATCACCAGCAGCACCCCGCCCAGCGTCAGCAGCGCATTGCGCACACCCCGCGGCGAAGCCTCCGCCGCCCGTACCGGCCAACCGGCCGGAGCCGGAGCGCCCGGCTGCTCCTGGAGTACCCGCACCAGCCACGCCCGGCGCGTCAGCAACACCGCCCTGCGCGCGTCGAGTTGCGCCAGCTCACGATCGAGGATCACCAGCTCTTCGGCCGGCGACGGAACGTTTCCCATACGGCGCAGTGTGGCGCCCGCCACACCGCCGAACATGCGCTCAGCTACTCAGATCCGCGTGAGTACCCACCCGCCCGACGCACACTCGCAGCATGGACCCGACGCACTACCGCTTCCGCAGCCTCTGGGACCTCCCCGCCCCACCCGCCACCGTCTACGCCGTGCTCGAACGGCTGGAGCACTACCCCCGCTGGTGGCCCCAGGTCCGCGACGTCACCCGCGTCGACGACCACACCGCGATCCTCCGCTTCCGCTCCCGCCTCCCCTACACCCTCACCGCCACCCTCACCGAACGCCGCCGCGACCCCGCCGCCCGCGTCCTGGAGGCCTCCCTCACCGGCGACATGGACGGCTGGGCCCGCTGGACCCTCACCCCCCACGGCGCCCACCGCACCCACGCCCTCTACGAACAGGACGTCCACGTCACCCGCCCCCTGCTCCGGCACCTCGCCGTCCCCGGCCGCCCCCTCTTCCTCGCCAACCACGCCCTGATGATGCGCGCGGGGCGGCGGGGACTGACCGCACACCTGGAAGCGGTTTGAACAAAACCCGCGGGGACCTGTATGGTTCAGTGCGTTCCCGGGCGATTAGCTCAGTGGGAGAGCGCTTCGTTCACACCGAAGAGGTCACTGGTTCGAACCCAGTATCGCCCACCGGGAAAAGGCCGGTCCGCCCCATGCGGACCGGCCTTCCGCATTCCCGGGCCCCATCCCACGGCAGGGCCTCGTCCGCTCACGCGGCCGCCGCCGGCTGGTCCGGACGCAGCGGCCACGCCGGATCCACCGCCTCCGCCGTACCGTTCCGCGCGAACCACTCCTGCAACCCCCGCGCCTGTGCCGCGTGCCACACCGCCTGCCGCGTGTGCAGCTCCGCCACCGACAGCTGCTCCAGCCGCGTCGCGAACCGGCGCCCCACCGCCCGTACGACCTCCATCGCCGCCGCCGCGTCCGCCGCCGCGTCGTGCGCCCCGTCCAGCACCACCTCGTAGTGCGCGCACAGGTCCGTCAGTGTCCGGCGACCCTTCCGATAGCGGTCCAGATGCTTGTCCAGCACCCGCGGATCCAGCACGCACAGCGGCACGTTCTGCAGGTACCGCGCCAGCGACGACGCCCGATGGCGACGCAATTCCCGGTCCAGCAGCGTCAGATCGAACGGCGCGTTCATCACCACCAGCGGACGCCCCGCCGCACACTGCTCCGCCAGCAGCCGGGCTATCTCCTCCATCACCGGCGCGGGCCACCGCCCGAACCGCTGGAGGTGATCGTCCGTCAGACCGTGCACCTCCGTCGCCCCCGCCGGCACCGGCACACCCGGATTCACCAGCCACCGCGTCGTCCGCAGCCGCCCACCGGGGGCGTCCTGCACCACCACGGCGGCCGACACGATCCGGTCCACCTCGACATCGACTCCGGTCGTCTCCGTATCGAACGCGGCCAGGGGCCCCTCGTACCAGAGCGTCATACCCCGAACTCCTCGCACATCTCCGGCAGATGGCCTGATCCCCTGCCGAAGCGGTGATACCCGGGCCGTTTGCGTCGTACGCGGCCCGGTCACAACACAGATGTCGAGCAGAGAAACTGACGCACAGCCAGCCCGGAAGGCACGAAGAGCCATGGCGCTCGCGGCCCAGCCCGAACCCGGAAGGCACCCCGACCCGCCCCTGCGGGGCGCACTCGCCACCACCGCCTGCATGGAGACCCTCCAAGTCGGCTACCTCCACGCCGTCGCGGCCGCCGCCGGATGCACCCTCTCCCAGCCCTTCCCCGACAACGGCATCGACTGGCACCTCAGCCACAGCGCCCCCGGACACGCCGTCGACGACGAGGTCACCATCAAGGTCCAGCTCAAGGCGACCTACCAGATCCCCCCACGACCCCCCGGCGCCGCCTTCTCCTTCACCCTCGACAACGACCACCTGGTGAAGCTCGCCCGCACCCCCGTCGCCGTCCACAAGATCCTCGTCGTCATGCTCGTCCCCCGCAGCCGCGACGAATGGCTCCACGCCGGACACGACCGACTCGACCTGCGCCACTGCTGCTACTGGACCAACCTCGCCGGACACCCCGTCACCGGCAGACGGCGCACGACCGTCCGCATACCCACCACACGGATCTTCGACGACCGGGCCCTCTGCGAGATCATGACCCGCGTCGGGGCGGGAGGGAGACCCTGATGCAGCACCGGCCCACCGACGTCGACCCACGCGTGCTCGGCGCGCTCCTCGACCGCCACGGCTGGCGCCGCCGCGGCGGAGCCGCCGGACACTACAGCCGCTGGACCCCACCCGGACCCGCCGCCGGCACCACCAGCCTCCTCGTCCCCGAGAGCCGCGCCTTCCCCGACTGCGACGACCTCCTCGCCGAAGCCCTCGCCGCCCTCGCCCGCAGCCCCGCCCCCTGCGCCCGCGACGTCCTCACCGGCCTGGCCCGCCCCAGCGACGAGATCCGCTGGTGGCACGACACCCCGGGCCCCGCCACCGGCGCCCCCGCCCCCTGGGCCCAGCAGGAACGGCTCCGCTCCGCCGCCCGCCAGATCCTCCTCGCCGCCGCCCTCGCCGTACGCGGCCGCGCCCGCTACCACGGCGCACGCCACCGCCGGCACGCCCAGACCCTGCTCTCCGGCCTCCTCGTCGGCACCGCGCCCGACGGCCCCGGCCTCACCGCCTTCATCCCCGTCGACCCCGGCCGCGCCCTCACGGAACGCCTCTACCACGCCCTCTACGCCACCCGCGACGCCATCGACTACCAGCGCGCCACCGGCGGACCCGAAGCCTTCGACGCCGCCGTCGCCGCCGGCGTCAGCCGCGAACTCACCGAGGCGATCGTCGCCCTCGTCCGCGGCACCGAAGGAGCCACCATCACCCTCGCCTGGGCCCCCGCCGCCGGCCCGCCCGCAGGCTGCGCCGCCCACCCCGAACCCGTCGAGTTCACCCCCGGCGACCTCCCCGCCCTGCGCGCCGCCGGCATCCGCTACCGCCAGGACGAGCCCGCCCTCCCGGTACGCGTCACCGGCACCGTCGTCCGCATGCGCCGCTCCGGCCCCCACGGGCCCGGCACCGTCCGGCTCCGCGTCCTGGCCGGCGTCGACGTCCCCCACATCCGGGCCGCCCTCGACGAGGACGCCTACCGCACCGCGGGCCACGCCCACCTCGCCGGACTGCCCATCCGCCTGTCCGGACGGTTGGAGAGCCGGGGTGGCTTCCGGCGGCTCACCGACGCCACCGAGGTGGAGCCGGTCCAGGTGGACGAGGCGGAGCGGGACCGGCTGATGAAGGCGCTCGACGAGGACTGCTGAGCGGGACCGGCGGAGCCGCAAACCGTTTCGCGAGGGGGCGGGGCGGCTCGGTACCATGCCAGAACCTATTGCGTACGCACTCACCTCCGCGTACGTCCCCCTTCAGGCAGGAGAGACCGGTGTCAGACGTCCGTGTGATCATCCAACGCGATTCCGAGCGGGAAGAGCGCGTGGTGACGACGGGCACTACGGCCGCCGACCTCTTCGCCGGCGAGCGCAGCATCGTCGCGGCCCGCGTGAACGGTGAGCTGAAGGACCTCGCGTACGAGGTCCAGGACGGCGAGACCGTCGAGGGCGTCGAGATCACCTCCGAGGACGGCCTCAACATCCTGCGCCACTCCACCGCGCACGTCATGGCCCAGGCCGTCCAGGAGCTGTTCCCGGAGGCCAAGCTCGGCATCGGCCCGCCGGTCAAGGACGGCTTCTACTACGACTTCGACGTGGACAAGCCGTTCACGCCCGAGGATCTCAAGGCCATCGAGAAGAAGATGCAGGAGATCCAGAAGCGCGGCCAGAAGTTCGCCCGCCGCGTCGTGACCGACGAGGCCGCCCGCGAGGAGCTGGCGAACGAGCCGTACAAGCTGGAGCTCATCGGCCTCAAGGGCTCGGCCTCCAGCGAGGACGGCGCGGACGTCGAGGTGGGCGCCGGCGAGCTGACCATCTACGACAACCTGGACGCCAAGACCGGCGAGCTGTGCTGGAAGGACCTCTGCCGGGGCCCGCACCTGCCGTCGACCCGGGCCATCCCGGCGTTCAAGCTGATGCGGAACGCCGCCGCGTACTGGCGCGGCAGCGAGAAGAACCCGATGCTCCAGCGCATCTACGGCACCGCGTGGCCGTCCAAGGACGAGCTGAAGGCGCACCTGGACTTCCTCGCCGAGGCCGAGAAGCGCGACCACCGCAAGCTCGGCAACGAGCTGGACCTCTTCTCCATCCCGGAGCAGATCGGCTCCGGCCTCGCCGTCTTCCACCCGCGTGGCGGCATCATCCGCCGGGTCATGGAGGACTACTCGCGGCGCCGCCACGAGGAGGAGGGCTACGAGTTCGTCTACACCCCGCACGCCACCAAGGGCCGTCTCTTCGAGACCTCCGGTCACCTGGACTGGTACGCCGAGGGCATGTACCCCCCCATGCAGCTCGACGAGGGCGTGGACTACTACCTGAAGCCCATGAACTGCCCGATGCACAACCTGATCTTCGACGCGCGGGGCCGCTCGTACCGCGAGCTGCCCTTGAGGTTGTTTGAATTCGGGACGGTGTATCGGTACGAGAAGTCGGGCGTCGTGCACGGCCTGACCCGTGCCCGGGGCTTCACCCAGGACGACGCGCACATCTACTGCACCAAGGAGCAGATGGCGGAGGAGCTCGACAAGACGCTCACCTTCGTCCTGAACCTGCTGCGCGACTACGGCCTGACCGACTTCTACCTGGAGCTGTCCACCAAGGACCCGGAGAAGTACGTCGGGTCGGACGAGATCTGGGAGGAGGCGACCGAGACCCTCCGCCAGGTGGCCGAGAAGCAGGGCCTGCCCCTCACCCCCGACCCGGGCGGCGCGGCCTTCTACGGCCCGAAGATCTCCGTCCAGGCGAAGGACGCGATCGGCCGTACCTGGCAGATGTCGACGGTCCAGCTGGACTTCAACCTGCCGGAGCGCTTCAACCTGGAGTACACGGCCGCGGACGGCACCAAGCAGCGTCCGGTCATGATCCACCGCGCGCTGTTCGGCTCCATCGAGCGGTTCTTCGCCGTGCTGCTGGAGCACTACGCGGGCGCCATGCCCCCGTGGCTGGCCCCGGTCCAGGCGGTCGGCATCCCGGTCGGCGACGCCCATGTCCCGTACCTCCAGGAGTTCGCCGCCGAGGCGAAGCGGAATGGCCTGCGGGTCGAGGTGGACGCCTCGTCGGACCGGATGCAGAAGAAGATCCGGAACCACCAGAAGCAGAAGACCCCGTTCATGATCATCGTCGGTGACGACGACATGAGCGCGGGCACGGTCTCCTTCCGCTACCGCGACGGCTCGCAGGAGAACGGCATCCCCAAGGCCGACGCCATCGCCAAGCTGGTCGACGTGGTGGAGCGCCGCGTCCAGGTCTGATCCGAAGCCTCCCGGCATCCAGGGGCGGTCCCGTCAAGGGGCCGCCCCTCGCCGCTTCTCCGGCTGCTCGCAGCACATATGCTGATCCGCATGACGAATGAGCCGGAGCAGCAGATCGGAGTGGGGACGCCGGACGCGTTCCAGCGCCTGTGGACCCCCCACCGGATGGCGTACATCCAGGGCGAGAACAAGCCGACCGGCTCGGGGGCGGACGACGGCTGCCCGTTCTGCACCATCCCGTCGAAGTCCGACGAGGACGGGCTGATCGTCGCGCGCGGCGAGAGCGTCTACGCGGTGCTCAACCTCTACCCGTACAACGGCGGCCACATGATGATCGTCCCGTTCCGGCACGTCGCCGACTACACGGAGCTGGACGAGGCCGAGACCGCGGAACTCGCCGAGTTCACCAAGCGCGGGATGACCGCGCTGCGGGCCGCCTCAGGGGCGCACGGCTTCAACCTGGGCATGAACCAGGGCGATGCCGCCGGTGCCGGGATCGCCGCTCACCTGCACCAGCACATCGTGCCCCGGTGGGGCGGTGACACGAACTTCATGCCGGTCGTCGGCCACACCAAGGTCCTGCCGCAGCTGCTCGCCGACACCCGCCGGATGCTGGCCGACGCCTGGCCGGCCGGCTCCTAGGTCGTGTCCGCAAAGTCCCGCCTGCCTGGAGGCGTCTGGCACGCCCGCTCGCGGCGTTGTCGTCACTCGCCGATGCTCCGCATCGACTCCCTCCTCCGCCTTGCGATCGCACGCACCAGACGCCTCCAGGCCCGCCCTTCGGGCGGACGACGCTACTTTGCGGACACTCCCTAGCGGACCTCAGGCGTCGTACACGTCGGCCTTCTTCGGCGCCGGGTCCGCGGTGAAGCTGCTGCCGGCCATCGCGCTGGTGTCCACGCCGTGCTCCTCCAGCACCTTGACGATCGCGGCGTGGACCGCGCGCATCACGGGCGTGGCGGCCCGTATGGCGTCGTCGGCCATGAAGCGGTGCTTCCAGGGCTGCTCCGCCCAGACGTGCCGCAGGCCGAAGGGCTCCGGCAGGACGATCTTGCCGCCGAGGAAGTCGAGGACCGGCGGGAACCAGGTCAGGGGGGCGCGGACGGCGAGGCGGACGACCTCGTTCGTCTCGATCAGGGGGAGCTTGATCTCCCTGGTCTCCCAGAAGCGGACGGTCTTGGCGACCTCCTTGGTCTTCGCGGCGGGCTTGCCCAGGAAGAGGGAGTGGACCGGGCCGAGCGCGTGTCCGGAGACCTCGATACGGAGGGTGTGCATCAGGGCCGTCACGGTGACCAGCATGGTGAGGACGAGCTGGCCGTCCCAGAGGACGAACTGCACGCCCAGGTAGTGGCGGTTGCCCTTGCCGAACTGGTTCTCGTTGCAGATGCGCTGTATCTCGTGCGGCTTCACCTGGTACATGACGATGTTCTCGCCGTCGGGGCGGGCGACCTCCTTGGCGCCGTCGCCGACGGGGGACACGATCCAGTGGGTGACCGACGGGGTGGGGAAGCCGGTCTTGAGGGAGCCGCGTTCCAGGAGCTTCAGCTGGTCGTGGATGGGGCGGATGACGTCCCAGGTGCGGAAGGCGTGGATCTCCTTGCCGTCACGGGGCTTGAGCTCCTCGGCGAGGTGCCAGCCGCCCCAGCGCGTGCCCATGCCGAGTATGCCGCGGGGGCCGGCGTAGAAGACGACGTTGGAGCGCTGTTCGGCGGTGAGTTTCTCCAGGGACTGGCGCAGTTCCTCGGCGGCGGTCTCGCCGGGGCTGCCGGGCACGGCCTCGGGGATCTTGGCGGCGACGCCGCCGCCGCTGAGGAGGGCGTCCCAGCGGGCGCGGAGGTCCTTGGCGGTGGTCTCGCAGACGCGTTTGGCGAGGAACCAGCCGATGACGGGGGCGACGATCATGGCCCGCACGTAGAGCGGGAGGAACCCGTCCACCGGCAGTTTGACGAGGACGAGCGCCGCGAGGACGCCGACGGCGACGAGGAGGCCGGTCCCGGCGGCTCCGGCCTTCTTGTTGGCCGCTCCCGCCATGGTGCGGCGGAGCTGGAAGACGGCCAGCCAGAGCAGCAGTCCCGGGAGGAACGCGACGCCGAAGACCAGGGTGATGAGGGTGAGGCGGATGTCGCGCTGCTTGCGGATGCGCAGGGCCGACAGGCAGTGCTCGACGACGGGCTGGGGTTCGGTGCCGAAGGACTGGATGAGGGGTTTGCGTCCGCCGCCGAGCATGCGGACGACGACGGCGCGGGCGAACGCCTCGCCGAGGTTCGGTTCGAAGAGCGAGAACTTGCCCTTCTTGACGGTCGATTCGTACCAGTCGTTGTTGGCCTTGAGGATGTCCTCGATCGGGCTGTCGCGGTAGGCCGCCGAGGCCAGGGCGTTCGTGGCCACCGTCTGTCCGGCCGAGCCCTGGAGCGGGATCTGTGCCCCGGGCCGAAACTGTCCATCGTCACTGCCGCCCCCATCGACGCGTGTGCCGCTGTCGCTGTCTGTTTCCCAACTCGGCGTCGGCGCACACCTGCTGAGCTGGGCACTACAGCCTATCGGGGTGGCGGGGCGCGTGTACGGGAACGGCCGGATGCCGCCCGTCGGAGGGGAGTCGGCGGGCGGCATCCGGTGTGGAGGGGGTCAGGTCCGGGCTATTTCTCGGTCTCCTCGCGGATCTTGTCGGCGATCTGGGGCGGCATGGGTTCGTGGCGGGCGTAGGAGCGGTCGAAGCGTCCGGTGCCGTGGGAGATGGAGCGGAGGTCGACGGCGTAGCGGCCGATCTCGATCTCGGGGACGTCGGCGCGGACGAGGGTCTGCCCGGGGCCCGCCTGTTCGGTGCCGACGACGCGGCCGCGGCGGCCGGAGAGGTCGCTCATGACGGGGCCGACGTACTCGTCGGGGACGAGGACCTGCAACTCGGCGACGGGTTCGAGGAGGTTGATGCGGGAGTCGGCGGCGGCTTCGCGCAGGGCGAGGGCGCCGGCGGTCTGGAACGCCGCGTCGGAGGAGTCCACGGAGTGGGCCTTGCCGTCGGTGAGGGTGACGCGGATGTCGACGAGGGGGTAGCCGGCGGCGACGCCCTTCGAGGCCTGGGCGCGTACGCCCTTCTCGACGGACGGGATGAACTGGCGGGGTACGGCTCCGCCGACGACCTTGTCGACGAACTCGACGCCGGATCCTGCGGGGAGGGGTTCGACCTCGATCTCGCAGATGGCGTACTGGCCGTGGCCGCCGGACTGCTTGACGTGCCGGCCGCGCGCCGCGGCCTTCTCGCCGAAGGTCTCGCGCAGGGCGACCTTGTGGGGGACGGCGTCGACCTGGACGCCGTAGCGGTTGCGGAGCCGTTCGAGGGCGACGTCCCGGTGGGCCTCGCCGAGGCACCAGAGGACCACCTGGTGGGTGTCCTGGTTCTGTTCGAGGCGCATGGTGGGGTCCTCGGCGGCGAGCCGGGCCAGACCCTGCGAGAGCTTGTCCTCGTCGGCCTTGCTGTGGGCGCGGATGGCGAGCGGCAGCAGCGGGTCGGGCATGGTCCACGGCTCCATGAGGAGCGGGTCGTCCTTCGAGGACAGGGTGTCGCCGGTCTCGGCGCGGGAGAGCTTGGCGACGCAGGCGAGGTCGCCGGCGATGCACTTGTTCAGCTGGCGCTGCTGTTTGCCGAAGGGCGTGAACAGGGCGCCGATGCGTTCGTCGACGTCGTGGTCCTCGTGGCCGCGGTCGGCCAGGCCGTGCCCGGAGACGTGGACGGTCTCGTCGGGGCGGAGGGTGCCGGAGAAGACGCGGACCAGGGAGATCCGGCCGACGTAGGGGTCGGAGGTGGTCTTGACGACTTCGGCGACGAGGGGCCCGTCGGGGTCGCAGGTGACCGCGGGGCGGGCCTTGCCCTCGGGGGTGGTGACGGTGGGCGCGGGCCGTTCGAGGGGCGTGGGGAAGCCGCGGGTGATCAGCTCCAGCAGCTCGACCGTGCCGAGGCCCTGTTTGCCGCCGGGGGCGGCGGGGGCTGCGGCGAGCACCGGGTGGAAGGTGCCGCGGGCGACGGCCTTCTCCAGGTCGTCGATGAGGGTCTTCAGGTCGATCTCCTCGCCGCCGAGGTAGCGGTCCATGAGGGACTCGTCCTCGCTCTCGGCGATGATGCCCTCGATGAGCCGGTTGCGGGCCTCCTCGATGAGGGCGGCCTGCCCGTCGTCCGGCGGGTTCTCGACGCGCTCGCCGGAGGAGTAGTCGAAGATGCGGCGGGTCAGGAGCCCGACGAGGCCCGTGGCGGGGGCGTGTCCGTCGGCCGCCTCGGCGCCGAGCACGGGCAGGTAGAGGGGGAGCACCGCGTCGGGGTCGTCGCCGCCGAAGATCTCGCCGCAGATACGGGTGAGCTGGTCGAAGTCCGTACGGGCGGTGTCGAGGTGCGTGACGACGATGGCGCGGGGCATGCCGACGGCGGCGCACTCGTCCCACACCATGCGGGTGGCGCCGGCGACGGCGTCGGCCTCCTGGGCGGCCGAGACGACGAAGAGCGCGGCGTCGGCGGCGCGCAGGCCGGCCCGCAGTTCGCCGACGAAGTCGGCGTAGCCGGGGGCGTCGAGCAGGTTGATCTTGCAGCCGCCCCATTCGAGGGGGACGAGGGAGAGCTGTACGGACCGCTGCTGGCGGTGCTCGATCTCGTCGTAGTCGGAGAGCGAGGTGCCGTCCTCGACGCGGCCGGCCCGGTTGATGGCGCCGGCGGTGAGGGCGAGGGCCTCGACGAGGGTGGTCTTGCCGGATCCGCTGTGGCCGACCAGCACCACGTTCCGGATGGATGAGGGCTGGTCGGCCGTTACTGCCCTGCCGGCGGCCCCTGGGGTGTTCGCCTTGTCGCCCATGGTTCTTCCTCCCGATCGCAAGGTGGACGGTGAGGTGGGGGGCGCGGGCGCTGGGGGAGCGGCGTGGGCATGGGCCCCAGCCCTGTGCGGGGCAGCTCCGGCGGTGCCCGCGGTGGTCTTTCGAGCTTTCCACTCCGTTGGGGCTGCGTCCATACGTCGGACATACGCCGACGTCGGAGCGGTGCGACGGGTGCCCGGGGTGTCGTGGGGCGGTGCGTGGCTACGATGGGCGCGCCGGTGGCCGAAGGGGCCGCTCGGCCCACCGACCCCTCGGGAAGGCCATGCTGAACAAGTACGCGCGTGCGTTCTTCACGCGTGTTCTCACACCGTTCGCCGCGTTCCTCCTGCGTCGCGGGGTGAGCCCCGACGCGGTGACGCTCGTCGGTACGGCCGGGGTGGTGGCGGGTGCGCTGGTCTTCTTCCCGCGCGGGGAGTTCTTCTGGGGCACGATCGTCATCACGCTGTTCGTGTTCTCCGACCTGGTCGACGGCAACATGGCGCGGCAGGCGGGGATCTCCAGCCGGTGGGGCGCGTTCCTGGACTCGACCCTGGACCGGGTGGCGGACGGCGCGATCTTCGGCGGGTTCGCCCTGTGGTACGCGGGCGGCGGCGACGACAATGTCCTGTGTGCCGTGTCGATCTTCTGCCTGGCGAGCGGCCAGGTCGTGTCGTACACGAAGGCGCGGGGTGAGTCGATCGGGCTGCCGGTCGCGGTGAGCGGCCTGGTGGAGCGGGCGGAGCGGCTGGTGATCTCGCTGGTCGCGGCCGGTCTGGCCGGGCTGCACGGGTTCGGTGTGCCGGGCATCCAGGTGCTGCTGCCGATCGCGCTGTGGGTGGTGGCCGTGGGCAGCGCGGTGACGCTGGGGCAGCGGGTGGTGACGGTGCGCCGTGAGGCGGCGGAGGCCGACGCGGCGACCGGTGGGGGTTCTCCGAGGGGGAGTGAGGCCACGTCATGAGCGGGGCGAAGGACCGGTTGACGGACGCGCTGTACGGGCTGGGCTGGGGGACGGTGAAGAAGCTCCCCGAGCCGGTCGCGGCCGGTCTCGGCCGCCGTATCGCGGACACGGCGTGGAAGCGGCGCGGCAAGGGCGTCCTGCGGCTTGAGGCGAACTTGGCGCGGGTCGTGCCGGACGCCTCGCCGGCGCGCCTGGCGGAGCTGTCGCGGGCGGGGATGCGCTCGTACATGCGGTACTGGATGGAGTCGTTCCGGCTGCCGACGTGGAGCCAGGAGCGGGTGCGGCACGCCTTCGACATCAAGGACGTGCACTACCTGACGGACGGGCTCGCGGCCGGGAACGGCGTGATCCTGGCGCTGCCGCACCTGGCGAACTGGGACCTGGCGGGCGTGTGGGTGACCCGCGCGCTCGGGGTGCCGTTCACGACGGTCGCCGAGCGGCTGAAGCCGGAGACGCTGTACGACCGGTTCGTGGCGTACCGCGAGTCGCTGGGCATGGAGGTGCTGCCGCACACCGGTGGGGCGGCCTTCGCGACGCTGGCGCGGCGGCTGCGGTCGGGTGGGCTCGTGTGCCTGGTCGCGGACCGGGACCTGTCCGCGTCGGGTGTCGAGGTGGAGTTCTTCGGCGAGACGGCGCGGATGCCGGCGGGTCCCGCGCTGCTGGCCCAGCAGACCGGGGCGCTGCTGCTGCCGGTGACGCTCTGGTACGACGACTCGCCGGTGATGAAGGGGCGGGTGCACCCGCCCGTCGACGTACCGGAGTCAGGTACGCGGGCCGAGAAGACGTCTGTCATGACGCAGGCGCTGGCCGAGGCCTTCGCCGGCGGTATCGCCGACCACCCGGAGGACTGGCACATGCTGCAGCGGCTGTGGCTCGCGGATCTCGACGAGCGGCGGGAGGAGGCGCGCCCGTGAGGATCGGCATCGTCTGCCCGTACTCCTGGGACGTGCCGGGCGGCGTCCAGTTCCACATCCGGGACCTGGCCGAGCACCTGATCCGGCTGGGTCACGAGGTGTCGGTGCTGGCGCCCGCGGACGACGAGACGCCGCTGCCGCCGTACGTCGTGTCGGCGGGGCGGGCCGTGCCCGTGCCGTACAACGGCTCGGTGGCCCGGCTGAACTTCGGGTTCCTGAGCGCGGCCCGGGTGCGCCGCTGGCTCCACGACGGCACGTTCGACGTGATCCACATCCACGAGCCGGCGTCGCCGTCGCTGGGCCTGCTGGCCTGCTGGGCGGCGCAGGGCCCGATCGTGGCCACGTTCCACACCTCGAACCCCCGGTCGCGGGCCATGATCGCGGCGTACCCGATCCTCCAGCCCGCCCTGGAGAAGATCAGCGCCCGGATCGCGGTGAGCGAGTACGCGCGCCGCACGCTCGTCGAGCACCTGGGCGGGGACGCGGTGGTCATCCCCAACGGCGTCGACGTCGACTTCTTCGCGCGCGCCGAGCCGAAGGCCGCGTGGCAGGGCGAGACCCTCGGGTTCATCGGCCGGATCGACGAGCCCCGCAAGGGCCTGCCGGTGCTGATGAGGGCCCTGCCGAAGATCTTCGCGGCCCGCCCGCAGGCGCGGCTGCTGGTGGCGGGGCGGGGCGACGAGGAGGAGGCCGTCGCGTCGCTGCCGCGGGAGCTGCGGCAGCGGGTGGAGTTCCTCGGCATGGTCAGCGACGAGGACAAGGCGCGGCTGCTGCGCAGCGTCGACGTGTACGTGGCGCCCAACACCGGCGGGGAGAGCTTCGGCATCATCCTGGTGGAGGCGATGTCGGCGGGTGCTCCGGTCCTGGCGAGCGACCTGGACGCGTTCGCGCAGGTCCTGGACCGGGGAGCGGCCGGCGAGCTGTTCGCCAACGAGGACGCGGACGCCCTGGCGGACGCGGCGATCCGGCTGCTGGGCGACGAGGCCCGCCGCACGGAACTGCGGGAGCGGGGCAGCGCCCACGTACGCCGCTTCGATTGGTCGACGGTCGGCGCGGACATCCTCGCGGTGTACGAGACGGTGACGGACGGCGCGGCATCGGTGGCCGCGGACGACCGCGTCACGGGCCTGCGCGCCCGGTGGGGGCTGGCGCGGGACTGAGCCGGAGACCCGGCTGTTCCCGCGGGGGCGGCCGATGAGGGAGGGGCGTGTGGGGCGGGATGTCCGGGTACGGCGGTTGGACCTGGGCCACTTCGTGCGGCCCGCCGAGGAGACCGGTACGGGGCAGCCGCGGGTCGAGCCCGTGCTGGCCTACCTCGTACGGCACGAGGCGGGGCTGCTGCTCTTCGACACCGGCATCGGCGGCGGCGACCCCGCGACGGAGGCGCACTACCGGCCGCGCCGCAAGGACCTGCGCGGCGCGCTCGCGGCCGCCGGAGCCGCACCGGACGACGTCGACCTCGTCGTGAACTGCCACCTCCACTTCGACCACTGCGGCGGCAACCGCCTGCTGCCGGGCCGGCCCGTGGTCGTCCAGCGCCGTGAGCTGGCCGCCGCGCGGGCCGGCGGCCACACCATCGACGGCCTGGTCGACTTCCCCGGCGCACGCCACGAGGAGCTGGACGGCGAGGCCGAGCTGTGGCCCGGCGTGCACGTCGTACCGACACCCGGGCACACCGACGGCCACCAGTCGCTGGTCGTGCGCACCGACCGGGGCGTCACCGTCCTCGCGGGCCAGGCACGTGACACGGCGTCCGACTTCGCGTCGGACGAGATGGCCCGGCGGGCGGCGCTCGACGAACCGGGCGGCTCCTGGCCCCCGTACCCGGGCTGGCTCGACCGGCTGGCCGCCTTCGGGCCGGGGCGCGTGCTGTTCGCCCATGACCGCTCGGTGTGGGAAGGGACGCTGCCGGGGCCCGGGTAGCCTGTGCGCCCGTGACCGTAACGCTGATCTGGATCGCCGTCGCCCTCTTCGCCATCGGCCTGTACCTGAGCTGGACCGCGGGGCGCCTCGACCGGCTGCACGCCCGGATCGACGCCGCCCGCGCCGCGCTCGACGCGCAGTTGCTGCGCCGGGCGTCGGTCGCCCAGGAGCTGGCCACTTCCGGGATCCTCGACCCGGCGGCGTCGATCGTCCTCTACCAGGCCGCGCACGCCGCCCGGCAGGCCGAGGAGGAGCAGCGGGAGGTCGCCGAGAGCGAACTGAGCCAGGCGCTGCGCGCGGTGTTCGGCGAGCCGGAGCAGATGGAGGCCGTACGGGAGGCGCCCGGCGGCGAGGAGGCGGCCGGCGAACTGGCCGCGGCGGTGCGCAGGGTGCCGATGGCGCGGCGCTTCCACAACGACGCGGTGCGGGCGGCGCGGGCGCTGCGCCGCCACCGCAAGGTGCGCTGGTTCCGGCTGGCGGGGCACGCCCCGTTCCCGATGGCCTTCGAGATGGACGACGAGCCCCCGACGGCCCTGGCGGACCGGGCGGCGTAGGGGCCGACCGGCGGAGCCGACCCCCACGGCACCGAGCCGGCGACCCGCGCGGCACCGAGCCGGCGACCCGCGCGGCACCGAGCCGGCGACCCGCGCGGCACCGAGCCGGCGACCCGCGCGGCACCCGGCCGGCGGCGGGGCGGCTAGGCACCCGGTCAGCGGCGGGGCGGCTTGGCAGCGGTCGGCGGCGGGGCCGCATGGCACCGACCGGCGGCCGGGCGGCTCGGCACCCGGTCGGCGGCGGGTCGGCATGGCACTGGTCGGCGGCGGGGCTGCGCGGCACCGGTCGGCGGCCAGTCCGCTCGGCATCGACCGGCGGCGGGCCCACAGCGGCACCCGGCTGGGCCGCCCCAGGCCACAGGCCGGGCCGCCCCAGGCCACAGGTGGCCTTGGAACCGGATCTTCCAAGGGCCGGTGAGGCGGATGCGGACCGCTCGGAGGCGCCGGATCGGCTGATCCGGGCCGAAAACGAGCCACCTCCTCACCATTGGCCCTTGCTGTGGCCTGCGCGGTCCAGGTTTCCTCCTTGTGTTGTCCCCGGGCCTCGTGCCCGCCCCGTTTCTGAGTGAGGTCCTCCGTGTCCACCACGCCCACCACCACCCCCCAGTCCCCCGAGACCGGCACCGCCCGCGTGAAGCGCGGCATGGCCGAGCAGCTCAAGGGCGGCGTGATCATGGACGTCGTCACGCCGGAGCAGGCCAAGATCGCCGAGGACGCCGGCGCCGTCGCCGTCATGGCCCTCGAGCGCGTCCCCGCCGACATCCGCAAGGACGGCGGCGTCGCCCGCATGTCCGACCCGGACATGATCGAAGGCATCATCGACGCCGTCTCGATCCCGGTCATGGCCAAGTCCCGCATCGGCCACTTCGTCGAGGCCCAGGTCCTGCAGTCCCTCGGCGTCGACTACATCGACGAGTCCGAGGTCCTGACCCCCGCCGACGAGGTCAACCACTCCGACAAGTGGGCGTTCACCACCCCCTTCGTCTGCGGCGCCACCAACCTGGGCGAGGCCCTGCGCCGTATCGCCGAGGGCGCGGCCATGATCCGCTCCAAGGGCGAGGCCGGCACCGGCAACGTCGTCGAGGCCGTCCGCCACCTGCGCCAGATCAAGAACGAGATCGCCAAGCTGCGCGGCTTCGACAACAACGAGCTGTACGCCGCCGCCAAGGAGCTGCGCGCCCCGTACGAGCTGGTCAAGGAGGTCGCCGAGCTGGGCAAGCTGCCGGTCGTGCTGTTCTCCGCCGGTGGCGTGGCCACCCCGGCCGACGCCGCTCTGATGCGCCAGCTGGGCGCCGAGGGCGTCTTCGTCGGCTCCGGCATCTTCAAGTCCGGCGACCCGGCCAAGCGCGCCGCCGCCATCGTGAAGGCCACCACCTTCTACGACGACCCGAAGATCATCGCCGACGCGTCCCGCAACCTGGGCGAGGCCATGGTGGGCATCAACTGCGACACCCTCCCCGAGGCCGAGCGCTACGCGAACCGGGGCTGGTAACAGCCATGAGCAGCACCCCCGTGATCGGCGTCCTGGCCCTCCAGGGCGACGTACGGGAGCACCTGATCGCCCTGGCCGCGGCGGACGCCGTGGCCAGGCCGGTCCGGCGCCCCGAAGAGCTCGCCGAGGTCGACGGCCTCGTCATCCCCGGCGGCGAGTCCACCACCATGTCCAAGCTGGCCACGGTCTTCGGCATGCTGGAGCCGCTGCGTGAGCGGATCGCCGCGGGCATGCCCGTCTACGGCACCTGCGCCGGCCTGATCATGCTCGCCGACAAGATCCTCGACCCGCGCTCGGGCCAGGAGACGCTCGGCGGCATCGACATGATCGTGCGCCGCAACGCCTTCGGCCGGCAGAACGAGTCGTTCGAGGCGTCCGTCGAGGTCGCCGGCATCGACGGCCCCGTGGAGGGCGTCTTCATCCGCGCCCCGTGGGTCGAGTCGGTCGGCGCGACCGCCGAGGTCGTCGCCGAGTACGACGGTCACATCGTCGCCGTCCGCCAGGGCAACGCCCTCGCGACGTCGTTCCACCCCGAGCTGACCGGTGACCACCGGGTGCACGCCCTGTTCGTCGACATGGTGCGCGCCGCGCTCTGACGAGATCCCGGTAGGATCTCTGGGGTTCGTTCTGATTTTGGTTACGCGAAGGAGACAGGCAGATGTCCGGCCACTCTAAATGGGCTACGACGAAGCACAAGAAGGCCGTGATCGATGCCAAGCGCGGCAAGCTCTTCGCGAAGCTGATCAAGAACATCGAGGTCGCGGCCCGTACGGGCGGCGCCGACCCCGACGGCAACCCGACGCTGTTCGACGCCATCCAGAAGGCGAAGAAGAGCTCCGTGCCGAACAAGAACATCGACTCCGCGGTCAAGCGCGGCGCCGGCCTGGAGGCCGGTGGCGCCGACTACGAGACGATCATGTACGAGGGTTACGGCCCGAACGGTGTCGCGGTGCTCATCGAGTGCCTCACCGACAACCGCAACCGCGCCGCCTCGGACGTCCGTGTCGCCATGACCCGCAACGGCGGCTCGATGGCCGACCCGGGCTCGGTGTCGTACCTCTTCAACCGCAAGGGCGTCGTCGTCCTCCCCAAGGGCGAGCTGACCGAGGACGACGTGCTCGGCGCCGTCCTGGACGCCGGTGCCGAGGAGGTCAACGACCTCGGCGAGAACTTCGAGGTGATCAGCGAGGCCACCGACCTCGTCGCGGTCCGCACCGCCCTCCAGGAGGCCGGCATGGACTACGAGTCGGCCGAGGCCAGCTTCGTCCCGACCATGCAGGTCGAGCTGGACGAGGAGGGCGCGAAGAAGATCTTCAAGCTGATCGACGCGCTCGAGGACAGCGACGACGTGCAGAACGTCTTCGCCAACTTCGACGTCTCCGACGACGTGATGGCCAAGGTCGACGCCTGACCCACCCGCATCAGCGCGACGGGCCGACGGGAACACACCCCGTCGGCCCGTCGCGTTGTCAGTGGCACCGGCTAGCCTGCACAAACAGCTGAACAGCCGAGCGAAGGAGGGGTGCGTGCGCGTTCTCGGGGTGGACCCAGGCCTGACGCGGTGCGGTGTCGGCGTCGTCGAAGGGGTCGCCGGACGCCCGCTGACCATGCTCGGCGTCGGCGTCGTCCGCACCCCCGCGGACGCCGACACGGGCCACCGCCTCGTCGCCGTCGAGCGGGGCATCGAGGAGTGGCTGGACACGCACCGGCCCGAAGTCGTCGCCGTCGAGCGCGTGTTCAGCCAGCACAACGTCCGTACGGTGATGGGCACGGCGCAGGCCAGCGCCGTCGCGATGCTGTGCGCGTCGCGCCGCGGCATCCCCGTCGTCCTGCACACGCCGAGCGAGGTCAAGGCCGCCGTCACCGGCAGCGGCCGCGCCGACAAGGCGCAGGTCGGCGCCATGGTCACCCGGCTGCTGCGGCTCGACGCCCCGCCGAAGCCGGCCGACGCCGCCGACGCCCTCGCCCTCGCCATCTGCCACATCTGGCGCGCGCCCGCGCAGAACCGGCTCCAGCAGGCCGTCGCCGCCCACCGCGCCCACCACGCCCGAGCCATGAAAGGCCGTACCGCATGATCGCCTTCGTGAGCGGACCCGTCGCCGCCCTCGCCCCGACCACCGCGGTGATCGAGGTCGGCGGCGTCGGCATGGCCGTCCAGTGCACGCCGAACACGCTGTCGACCCTGAGGATGGGTCAGGAGGCCCGTCTCGCCACGTCGTTGGTCGTACGGGAGGACTCGCTCACCCTGTACGGCTTCGCCGACGACGACGAGCGGCAGGTCTTCGAACTGCTCCAGACCGCCAGCGGCGTCGGCCCGCGCCTCGCCCAGGCCATGCTCGCCGTGCACACCCCGGACGCGCTGCGCGTCGCGGTCGCCACCGGCGACGAGAAGGCCCTCACGGCCGTGCCCGGCATCGGCAAGAAGGGCGCCCAGAAGCTGCTGTTGGAGCTGAAGGACCGGCTCGGCGAACCGACCGGCGCGCACACCGCCGCACCGGCCGCCGCCGCGGGCCCCGCGGCGTGGCGCGACCAGCTGCACACCGCGCTCATCGGCCTGGGCTACGCCACCCGCGAGGCCGACGACGCGGTGGCCGCCGTCGCCCCGCAGGCCGAGGCCGCGGCCGGCGCACCGCACATCGGGCAGCTCCTCAAGGCCGCCCTCCAGACCCTCAACCGCACCCGCTGACCGACGAGGCATCCACTGTGAACTGGGACGACACCCCACCCACCGGCGACGAGGCCGCCTCCGAGCGGCTGGTCGGCGCCTCCGCCGACGGCGAGGACCAGGCCGTCGAGGCGGCCCTGCGCCCCAAGTCGCTGGACGAGTTCGTCGGCCAGGAGCGCGTCCGCGAGCAGCTGGACCTCGTCCTCAAAGCCGCCCGCGCCCGGGGCGCCACCGCCGACCACGTCCTGCTGTCCGGCGCACCCGGCCTCGGCAAGACCACCCTCTCCATGATCATCGCGGCGGAGATGGGCGCCCCGATCCGCATCACCTCCGGCCCCGCCATCCAGCACGCCGGCGACCTCGCCGCGATCCTCTCCTCCCTCCAGGAGGGCGAGGTCCTCTTCCTCGACGAGATCCACCGGATGTCCCGGCCCGCCGAGGAGATGCTCTACATGGCGATGGAGGACTTCCGCGTCGACGTCATCGTCGGCAAGGGCCCCGGCGCCACGGCCATCCCCCTCGAACTGCCGCCGTTCACCCTGGTCGGCGCCACCACCCGGGCCGGACTCCTGCCCCCGCCGCTGCGCGACCGGTTCGGCTTCACCGCCCACATGGAGTTCTACGCCCCGGCCGAGCTGGAGCGCGTCGTCCACCGCTCGGCCCGGCTCCTCGACGTCGACATCGACGCCGACGGCGCCGCCGAGATCGCCGGCCGCTCCCGCGGCACGCCCCGCATCGCCAACCGGCTGCTGCGCCGCGTCCGGGACTACGCGCAGGTCAGGGCCGACGGAGTGATCACCCGCGAGATCGCCGCGACGGCGCTCGGGGTGTACGAGGTCGACGGCCGCGGCCTGGACCGACTGGACCGCGCCGTGCTGGAGGCCCTGCTCAAGCTGTTCGGCGGCGGACCCGTCGGCCTGTCCACGCTGGCCGTGGCCGTGGGGGAGGAGCGCGAGACGGTCGAGGAGGTCGCCGAGCCCTTCCTCGTACGGGAGGGACTGCTGGCCCGCACCCCGCGCGGCCGGGTCGCGACGCCCGCCGCGTGGGCGCACCTGGGACTCGTACCGCCGCAGGCCGGGGCCACGGGCGGGGGGCAGGGGCAGCTCTTCGGGGCGTGACGGCATCGTGACGGCGCGGGGACTCGCGACGGCGGGAACCGGGGTGGGATGCTGGGCGTTGTTCCATCGATGCGGACTCGCCTAGACTCCGCCGATGCCGCCCTTTCAGGTCGGCGTGCCCACCCCCGTAGATCAGGCCGCTCACCAGCGCGGTCGTGCGAAGGAATTCCGTCCCGTGGATAACATCGGCGTGCTTCTCCCCTTCATCGTGCTCATCGGGGCCATGTTCCTGATGACCCGCTCTGCGAAGAAAAAGCAGCAGCAGGCCATGGAAATGCGCAACCAGATGCAGCCCGGCACCGGCGTGCGGACGATCGGGGGGATGTACGCCACCGTCAAGGAAGTCGGCGACGACACCGTCCTTCTGGAGGTCGCGCCCGGCGTCCACGCCGTCTACGCGAAGAACGCGGTCGGCGCCGTCCTCGACGACGAGGAGTACAACCGGATCGTCCACGGCGACACCGGCTCGGACACCGACGGGGACCCGGAGTCCGACCTGCCGGCCGTTCCGGACGACGCCTCCTCGCTGACCGAGCCCGCCGCCGACGCGGACGCCAAGCCGGACCTCACCAAGAAGGCCGACGCCGACGACGCGCCCAAGGACGGCAAGGCCGACGGCGAGACCGACGCGAAGTAGTCACGTTCGGGGACCACTGGACGCCCACCGGTGTCCAGCGGTCCCCGGATCGCGTCCACACATCTGCGGGGGAAGGTCCCCACACACACTTCGTGGCCGCCCCGCGCACACCCGGCGCGGGGCGGTTGGACAGGGAGAATCGACAAGGTGGCAGCACCGAAGAAGCGCAGAGGGCCGTCGGGGGGCCAGGGGAGGCCGGGCCGCGCCCTGGCGCTGATCCTGATCGCGATGGTCGCGCTGACCGGCGGGATGTTCTGGTCGGGTCACACCACGCCGCGCCTGGGCATCGACCTCGCGGGCGGTACGACGATCACGCTCAAGGCCGAGGCGGAGCCCGGCCAGGAGAACGCGGTCAACGAGACCAACATGAACACGGCGGTCGGCATCATCGAGCGCCGCGTCAACGGTCTCGGTGTGCAGGAGGCCGAGGTACAGACCCAGGGCCGCGAGAACATCGTCGTCAACATCCCCAAGGGGACGGACCAGGAGCAGGCCCGCCAGCAGGTCGGCACCACCGCCCAGCTGTACTTCCGGCCGGTCCTCAGCGTCGTGGGCAGCGACCCCGTGCCGACGCCGTCCGCCAGCACCACGCCCAGCCCGGGCTCCTCCGCCAAGCCCTCCGGCAAGCCGTCCGCGTCCGCCCCGGACAAGGCCGACAAGGGCAAGGACGACAAGGCCACCTCCTCCGCGACGCCGTCCGCGAGCGCCACCACGCAGGGTCGCCCCGTGACCGACGCGCTGAAGAAGGCGCCCAGCCCGAGCGCGACCGCCTCCGGCAGCCCGTCCGCCAAGCCCAGCGGCTCCGCGACCCCGGGCGCGACGCCCTCGGCCACCCCCGGCGGCACCACCCCCGACGCGAAGGTCCAGCAGCAGTTCGCGACGCTCAACTGCAACGACAAGCAGCAGCGCGCCAACGCCGGCAAGGGCGTCAAGCCCACCGAGACCACCGTGGCCTGCGGCCAGAACAGCCTCGGCCAGTGGGAGAAGTACCTGCTCGGCCCCGCCGAGGTGGACGGCAAGGACGTCGACGACGCCCAGGGCGTGCTGGACCAGCAGCGCGGCATGTGGATCGTCCAGATGGAGTTCACCAGCGGCGGCACCAAGAAGTTCCAGGCGATCACGAGCAAGCTGTCCCAGCAGGCTCCGCCGATGAACCAGTTCGCCATCGTCCTCGACGGCGAGGTCGTCTCCGCCCCGCAGGTCAACCAGACCCTCGGCGCCAGCGCCGAGATCTCCGGCAACTTCAACCAGAAGTCCGCGCAGGAGCTGGGCAACATCCTCTCCTACGGTGCGCTGCCGCTGTCCTTCAAGGAGCAGTCCGTCACCACCGTCACCGCCGCCCTCGGCGGCGAGCAGCTGCGCGCCGGCCTGATCGCCGGTGCCATCGGCCTCGCCCTGGTCATCATCTACCTGGTGGTCTACTACCGCGGCCTGTCGCTGATCGCGATCCTGTCGCTGGCCGCCTCGGCGGTCCTCACGTACACGATCATGTCGCTGCTCGGTCCGGCCATCGGCTTCGCGCTGAACCTGCCGGCCGTCTGCGGCGCGATCGTCGCCATCGGTATCACCGCGGACTCGTTCATCGTGTACTTCGAGCGCATCCGCGACGAGATCCGCGAGGGCCGCACGCTGCGCCCGGCCGTCGAGCGCGCCTGGCCGCGCGCCCGCCGCACCATCCTGGTCTCCGACTTCGTGTCGTTCCTCGCCGCCGCGGTGCTCTTCATCGTCACCGTCGGCAAGGTCCAGGGCTTCGCGTTCACGCTCGGCCTGACCACGCTGCTCGACGTCGTCGTGGTGTTCCTCTTCACCAAGCCGCTGATGACGCTCCTGGCGCGCGGCAAGTTCTTCGGCGGCCAGCACCCGTGGTCCGGCCTGGACCCGAAGCGGCTCGGCGCCCAGCCTCCGCTGCGCCGCACCCGCCGCCCCGCCGTCTCGACCGAACCGAAGGAGGCGTGAGATGTCGCGACTCGGAAATCTCGGCGCCCGTCTCTACCGCGGTGAGGTCGGCTACGACTTCGTCGCCAAGCGGAAGCTCTGGTACGGGATCTCGATCCTGATCACCATCACCGCCATCGTCGGCCTGGCCGTGCGCGGCCTGAACATGGGCATCGAGTTCAAGGGCGGCGCCGTCTTCACGACGCCCAGCACCTCCGTCTCCGCCGCCAAGGCCGAGGAGATCGCGGAGGACGCCGCGGGCCACGACGCGATCGTCCAGAAGCTCGGCACCGGCGGTCTGCGCATCCAGGTCAGCAGCCTGGACACCCAGCAGGCCGACCGGATCGGCAACGAGATCGCCGAGAGCCTGGACATCCCGGCCCGGCAGATCACCAACGAGCTGGTCGGCCCCAGCTGGGGCGAGCAGATCGCCAACAAGGCCTGGACCGGCCTCGGCGTCTTCATGATCCTCGTGGTGATCTACCTGGCGATCGCCTTCGAGTGGCGCATGGCGCTCGCCGCGCTCATCGCCCTCGTCCACGACCTCACCATCACCGTCGGCATCTACTCGCTCGTCGGCTTCGAGGTCACCCCGGGCACCGTGATCGGTCTGCTCACCATCCTCGGTTACTCCCTCTACGACACCGTCGTCGTCTTCGACGGCCTGAAGGAGAGCTCGAAGGACATCACCAAGCAGACCCGCTACACCTACAGCGAGATCGCCAACCGCAGCCTCAACGGCACCCTGGTGCGGTCCATCAACACCACCGTCGTGGCGCTGCTGCCGGTGGCCGGCCTGCTCTTCATCGGCGGCGGCTTCCTCGGCGCAGGCATGCTCAACGACATCTCGCTGTCGCTGTTCGTCGGCCTCGCCGCCGGTGCCTACTCGTCGATCTTCATCGCCACGCCGCTCGTCGCCGACCTCAAGGAGCGCGAGCCGCAGATGAAGGCCCTCAAGAAGCGCGTCCTCGCCAAGCGGGCCGCCGCCGAGGCCAAGGGCCTCTCGGCGGACGACGCCGACGGCGCGGACGAGGCGGCCCTGCCCGGGGCCACCGCGACCGCCGGAGCCGTCGTCGGCGGCCAGCGCGGCCGCCGCGGCCGCTCCACCGGGAGCAACCGATGACCGTCGACACCCGGGAGCTGCTGCTCAGCCGGATCCGCGACGTCCCCGACCACCCCAAGCCGGGCGTCATGTTCAAGGACATCACGCCGCTGCTCGCCGACCCGGTGGCGTTCGCCGCGCTCACCGGCGCCTTCGCCGAGCTGTGCGTACGGCACGGGGCGACGAAGATCGTCGGCCTGGAGGCGCGCGGGTTCATCCTCGCCGCCCCGGTCGCCGTCTCGGCACAGGTCGGATTCGTGCCCGTCCGCAAGGCGGGCAAGCTCCCCGGCGCCACGCTCCGCCAGGCGTACGAGCTGGAGTACGGCACGGCCGAGATCGAGATCCACGCCGAGGACCTGACGCCGGGCGACCGCGTCCTGGTCATCGACGACGTCCTCGCCACCGGCGGCACCGCCGAGGCCTCGCTGGAGCTGATCCGGCGGGCCGGGGCCGACGTCGCGGGCGTCGCCGTGCTCATGGAGCTGGCCTTCCTCGACGGCCGCGCCCGCCTCGAGCAGGCCCTGCGCGGCGCCCCGCTGGAGGCGCTGATCACGGTCTGACCGCCAGGTCGCACCACGTACGGGACGGGCATCCGGGAACACCGGATGCCCGTCCCCCGTTGTTCCCACTCCCGCCCGGGGCGAGAGGGACGCCCGGGGTCGATACCATGGGATTTCCGGGCCTCACCGGGGGACCCGGACCCGCACGAGGAGCGCTCTTGCCAGACGAGGCCCAGCCACTCTCCGCCGCGAACCCCGATCAGCGGGCCGACAAGGCCGCGGCGGCCCCCACCACGCCGCCGGACACCGGCGCGGCCCCCGAGCCGGCCCCCGCGGTGCCGCCCCGCGCCGCCCACCCGGCCCCCGTCTCGGCGCCCAAGCCCGCGCCGCCCGCCCCGGCCCGCGCCGGCGGCTCGTCCAACCGCGTGCGCGCCCGCCTCGCGCGCCTCGGCGTGCAGCGCTCATCGCCGTACAACCCGGTCCTGGAGCCCCTGCTCCGCATCGTCCGCAGCAACGACCCGAAGATCGAGACGGCGACCCTCCGCCAGATCGAGCACGCGTACCAGGTCGCCGAGCGCTGGCACCGCGGCCAGAAGCGCAAGAGCGGCGACCCGTACATCACGCACCCGCTCGCCGTCACCACCATCCTCGCCGAGCTGGGCATGGACCCGGCCACGCTCATGGCGGGCCTCCTCCACGACACCGTCGAGGACACCGAGTACGGACTGGAGGACCTGCGCAGGGAGTTCGGCGACCAGGTCGCCCTCCTCGTCGACGGCGTCACCAAGCTCGACAAGGTCAAATTCGGCGAGGCCGCCCAGGCCGAGACCGTCCGCAAGATGGTCGTCGCCATGGCCAAGGACCCCCGCGTCCTCGTCATCAAGCTCGCGGACCGCCTGCACAACATGCGCACCATGCGCTACCTCAAGCGGGAGAAGCAGGAGAAGAAGGCCCGCGAGACGCTGGAGATCTACGCGCCGCTCGCCCACCGCCTGGGCATGAACACCATCAAGTGGGAGCTGGAGGACCTGGCCTTCGCCATCCTCTACCCCAAGATGTACGACGAGATCGTCCGGCTCGTCGCCGAGCGGGCGCCCAAGCGCGACGAGTACCTGGCCATAGTGACCGACGAGGTCCAGTCCGACCTGCGGGCCGCCCGGATCAAGGCCACCGTCACCGGCCGCCCCAAGCACTACTACAGCGTCTACCAGAAGATGATCGTCCGCGGCCGTGACTTCGCGGAGATCTACGACCTGGTGGGCATCCGCGTCCTCGTCGACACGGTCCGCGACTGCTACGCCGCCCTCGGCACCGTCCACGCGCGATGGAACCCGGTCCCCGGCCGGTTCAAGGACTACATCGCGATGCCGAAGTTCAACATGTACCAGTCGCTCCACACGACGGTCATCGGCCCGGGCGGCAAGCCCGTCGAACTCCAGATCCGCACGTTCGACATGCACCGCCGCGCCGAGTACGGCATCGCCGCGCACTGGAAGTACAAGCAGGACGCCGTCGCCGGCGCCTCCAAGGTGCGCACGGACACGCCCAGGGCCGGCGGCAAGGACAAGGACGCCATCAACGACATGGCGTGGCTGCGGCAGCTGCTGGACTGGCAGAAGGAGACGGAGGACCCCAGCGAGTTCCTGGAGTCCCTGCGCTTCGACCTGTCCCGCAACGAGGTCTTCGTCTTCACCCCCAAGGGCGATGTCATAGCGCTCCCCGCCGGGGCCACCCCCGTCGACTTCGCCTACGCCGTCCACACCGAGGTCGGCCACCGCACCATAGGGGCCCGGGTCAACGGCCGCCTCGTCCCGCTCGAGTCGACCCTCGACAACGGCGACCTGGTCGAGGTGTTCACCTCCAAGGCCGCCGGCGCCGGCCCGTCCCGCGACTGGCTCGGCTTCGTCAAGTCGCCGCGCGCCCGCAACAAGATCCGCGCCTGGTTCTCCAAGGAGCGCCGCGACGAGGCGATCGAGCAGGGCAAGGACGCCATCGCCCGCGCGATGCGCAAGCAGAACCTGCCGATCCAGCGCATCCTCACCGGCGACTCCCTGGTCACCCTCGCGCACGAGATGCGCTACCCCGACATCTCGTCGCTGTACGCGGCGATCGGCGAGGGACATGTCGCCGCCCAGGGCGTCGTGCAGAAGCTCGTGCAGGCCCTCGGCGGCGAGGAGGCCGCGACCGAGGACATCGCCGAGTCGGCGCCGCCCGCCCGCGGCCGCGGCAAGCGCCGTACCAAGGCCGACCCGGGCGTCGTCGTCAAGGGCGTCGAGGACGTGTGGGTCAAGCTGGCCCGCTGCTGCACGCCCGTGCCCGGCGACCCGATCATCGGGTTCGTCACGCGCGGCAGCGGCGTATCGGTTCACCGCGCCGACTGCGTCAACGTCGACTCGCTGTCGCAGCAGCCCGAGCGGATCCTCGACGTGGAATGGGCCCCCACCCAGTCGTCGGTCTTCCTCGTCGCCATCCAGGTCGAGGCCCTGGACCGCTCCCGGCTCCTGTCGGACGTCACCCGCGTCCTGTCCGACCAGCACGTCAACATCCTGTCGGCGGCCGTCCAGACGTCCCGCGACCGGGTGGCCACCTCCCGCTTCACCTTCGAGATGGGCGACCCCAAGCACCTGGGCCACGTCCTGAAGGCCGTCAGGGGCGTGGAGGGCGTCTACGACGTGTACCGCGTGACCTCGGCCCGCAGGCCGTAGCGGCGGGACGCACGAAGGGCCGGTACGGAAATCCCGTACCGGCCCTTCGCCCTGTCGTCCCTGTGCGGCCGACACCGGCCGCCCGGCAACGTCAGCCGCCGAACTCCTGCAGACCCTTCAGCGCCTGGTCCAGCAGCGCCTGCCGGCCCTCCAGCTCACGCGCGAGCTTGTCGGCCTTCGCGTCGTTGCCCGCGGCCCGGGCCGCGTCGATCTGCTTGCGCAGCTTGTCCACGGCCTCCTGGAGCTGACCCGTCAGACCCGCGGCACGCGCCCGCGCCTCCGGGTTCGTCCGGCGCCACTCGGCCTCCTCGGCCTCCTGGATCGCCCGCTCCACCGCGTGCATCCGGCCCTCGACCCTCGGCCGCGCGTCCCGCGGGACGTGGCCGATGGCCTCCCAGCGCTCGTTGATGGCCCGGAACGCCGCACGCGCGGCCTTCAGGTCCGTCACCGGCACCAGCTTCTCGGCCTCGGCGGCGAGCTCCTCCTTCAGCTTGAGGTTCTCGTTCTGCTCGGCGTCCCGCTCGGCGAACACCGCGCCGCGCGCCGCGAAGAACACGTCCTGGGCACCGCGGAAACGGTTCCACAGGTCGTCCTCGTACTCGCGCTGCGCACGGCCGGCCGCCTTCCAGTCCGCCATCAGCTCGCGGTAGCGCGCGGCCGTCGCGCCCCAGTCGGTGGAGTTCGACAGCGACTCCGCCTCGGCGACCAGCCGCTCCTTGATCCGCCGGGCTTCCTCGCGCTGCGCGTCGAGCGCCGCGAAGTGCGCCTTGCGCCGCTTGGAGAACGCCGACCGCGCGTGCGAGAAGCGGTGCCACAGCTCGTCGTCGGACTTCCGGTCCAGCCTCGGCAGGCCCTTCCAGGTGTCCACGAGCGCCCGCAGCCGCTCACCCGCGGCCCGCCACTGCTCGCTCTGCGCCAGCTGCTCGGCCTCCTCGACCAGCGCCTCCTTGGCGCGCCGCGCCTCGTCGGCCTGCTTGGCCTTCTGCGCCTTGCGCTCCTCGCGCTGCGCCTCGACCGACTCGACCAGCTTGTCGAGGCGCACCCGCAGCGCGTCCAGATCGCCGACGGCGTGGTGCTCGTCGACCTGCTGGCGGATGTGGTCGATCGCGGCCATCGCGTCCTTGGCCGACAGATCGGTCGTCTTCACCCGCTTCTCGAGGAGGCCGATCTCGACAACCAAGCCCTCGTACTTGCGCTCGAAGTAGGCCAGGGCCTCCTCGGGAGTGCCGGCCTGCCACGATCCGACGACCTTCTCGCCGTCGGCTGTACGCACGTACACGGTGCCCGTCTCGTCGACGCGGCCCCACGGGTCGCTGCTCACAGCGCCTCCTCCACATGATGCCCACGAGGGGTTCCACCCCCCGGGCATCGTCCACAGTTTCCTGACGGGCGTCGCCCGCGCTCCGCAGCGCGGCTTCGGCCCGTGCTGCACAACGTCAATCTAGGCGAACCGCCACCCGGCTGTCCGCACTCAGCGCCACCGAAATTCGGTAGGTCACTTCTTGCTGACCGTGGCCTTTTCGATGGTGACGGCCTTCTTGGGGGCACCGTCCGGGGCACCGCCCTCGACCCCGCCCTTGGCGATCTCCTGGACGGCCTTCAGGCCCGCCGCGTCCATCGTGCCGAACGGCGTGTACGTCGGGGGCAGCTTGGTGTCCTTGTGGACGAGGAAGAACTGGCTTCCGCCCGTGCCCGGCTGACCGGTGTTGGCCATGGCCACGGTCCCCGCGGGGAAGGTGACCTTGCCGTCGGCGCCCGCCTTGCCCAGCGCCGTCAGGTTCTCGTCCGGGATGTTGTAGCCGGGGCCGCCCGTGCCGTCGCCGCTCGGGTCGCCGCACTGGAGCACGAAGATCCCGTCTGTGGTGAGCCGGTGGCACTTCGTCCCGTCGAAGTACTTCTTGTCGGCGAGGTGCTTGAACGAATTCACCGTGCGCGGCGTCTTCGCGGCGTCCATCGCGATCGAGATGTCGCCCTGGCTGGTCTTCAGCGACATCGTGTACTTCGCCTTGGCGTCGATCGCCGGCTTCGGCTCCGGGGAGGACGTCGGCTCGCTCGGCGTGGGGGTGACCGCGTCCGACGCGGCGTTGCCGCTGTCCTTGTCCCCGTCGGCCAGGCCGACCGAGGCGTACGCGGCCGCGCCCGCGGCGAGCACCACGGCCAGCGACGACGCGATGATCGCGTTGCGGCGCTTGGCCTTCTTGTGCGCCTCCTCACGGCGCTGCTGCTGCCGCAGGTACTTCTCCCGGGCGAGCTGCCGCCGCCGCTGATCGCTGCTGACCACCGGGTCTTCTCCTTGTCGCTCGTCTGTTCTGTCGGGGTCTGGTGTGCCCGTACCGTATACGGGTTGGCTGTGGAATGAGCACCGCCGGTAGGCTCTGATCTGCTGCATTCTTCCGCCGGACGACTTCTTAAGGACGATCGTGCTCATTGCCGGGTTCCCCGCCGGGGCCTGGGGGACCAACTGCTACCTGGTCGCCCCCGCCGCCGGCGAGGAGTGCGTGATCATCGACCCGGGCCACCAGGCCGCCCAGGGAGTCGAGGAGACGCTCAAGAAGCATCGGCTCAAGCCCGTGGCCGTCGTGCTCACCCACGGCCACATCGACCATGTCGCGTCCGTCGTCCCGGTCTGCGGAGCCCATGACGTGCCCGCCTGGATCCACCCCGCCGACCGGTACATGATGAGCGACCCCGGGAAGGCCCTCGGCCGCTCCATCGGGATGCCGCTGCTGGGGGAGCTGACCGTGGGGGAGCCGGACGACGTCCGGGAGCTGACCGACGGCGCCCGCCTCGAGCTGGCCGGTCTGGAGTTCTCTGTCGCGCACGCGCCCGGCCATACCAAGGGGTCGGTGACCTTCAGGATGCCCGAGGCCGCGGACGTGCCGTCCGTGTTCTTCTCGGGCGACCTGCTCTTCGCCGGCTCCATCGGACGCACCGACCTGCCCGGCGGTGACATGGACGAGATGCTCGCGTCGCTGGCCCGCGTGTGCCTGCCGCTCGACGACTCGACCGTGGTGCTGTCCGGCCACGGCCCCCAGACGACCATCGGCCGCGAGCGCGCCACCAACCCGTACCTGCGGGAGGTGGCCGCCGGCCTCGGGAGCCCCGCGGCTCCCCGACGAGGAATGTGACGAGAGACTTCCGTGAGTACTTTCCAGGCCCCCAAGGGCACGTACGACCTGCTTCCGCCGGACAGCGCGACGTACCTGGCGGTGCGCGAGGCGATCGCCGCGCCGCTCAAGAAGTCCGGCTACGGCTATGTCGAGACGCCCGGCTTCGAGAACGTCGAGCTGTTCGCGCGCGGTGTCGGTGAGTCCACCGACATCGTGACCAAGGAGATGTACACCCTCACCACCAAGGGCGGCGACGAACTCGCCCTGCGCCCCGAGGGAACCGCCTCCGTGCTCCGCGCGGCGCTGGAGGCCAACCTGCACAAGGCCGGCAACCTCCCGGTCAAGCTCTGGTACTCCGGCTCGTACTACCGCTACGAGCGCCCGCAGAAGGGTCGCTACAGGCACTTCTCCCAGGTCGGCGCCGAGGCGATCGGCGCGGAGGACCCCGCCCTCGACGCCGAGCTGATCATCCTCGCCGACCAGGCCTACCGCTCCCTCGGCCTGAGCGACTTCCGCATCCTGCTGAACTCGCTCGGCGACAAGGAGTGCCGCCCGGTCTACCGCGACGCCCTCCAGGGCTTCCTGCGCGGCCTCGACCTGGACGAGGACACTCGCCGCCGTATCGACATCAACCCGCTGCGGGTCCTCGACGACAAGCGCGCCGAGGTCCAGAAGCAGCTCGTGGGCGCGCCGATGCTGCGCGACTACCTGTGCGACGCCTGCAAGGCGTACCACGAGGAAGTGCGCGGGTTGCTCCAGGCGGCGGGCGTGGCCTTCGAGGACGACGAGAAGCTCGTCCGTGGCCTCGACTACTACACGCGGACGACCTTCGAGTTCGTGCACGACGGACTCGGCGCGCAGTCCGCGGTGGGCGGCGGCGGCCGCTACGACGGCCTGTCCGAGATGATCGGCGGCCCCGCGCTGCCGTCCGTCGGCTGGGCGCTGGGCGTCGACCGCACGGTCCTGGCACTGGAGGCCGAGGGCATCACGCTCGACATCCCGGCCAGCACCAGCGTGTACGCCGTCCCGCTGGGCGAGGAGGCGCGCCGCGTGCTGTTCGGCGTCGTCACCGAGCTGCGCCGGGCCGGGGTCGCCACGGACTTCTCCTTCGGCGGCAAGGGCCTGAAGGGCGCCATGAAGAACGCCAACCGCTCGGGCGCCCGGTACGCGATCGTCGCCGGTGAGCGCGACCTCGCCGAGGGCGTGGTCCAGCTCAAGGACATGGAGTCCGGCGAGCAGGAGCCGGTGGCGCTCGACGCGATCGTCGCCACGCTCCAGGCGAAGCCGGCCTGACCGGACAGCGCGGGGGGAAGGGCGGGACGCCGACGGAGGCGGACCGCCCTTCCTTATCCCCATCGAACGGTGGTCAAGGTCATGATTGCGGCACAATGACCACTGCCCAGCAGCCAACTGACGACGGACGGCCGGTATGACGACGACTTCAGCTGAGGACGAGGTGCGCGAAGACTCCCGCGCCATCGGTGCGAGCCGGGCGTTCGCATGGATGCTGGTCGTCACCGGAGCGGCCGGGCTGCTCGCCGCGTGGGTCATCACGCTCGACAAGTTCAAGCTGCTGGAGGACCCGAACTTCACCCCGGGGTGCAGCCTCAACCCCGTGGTGTCCTGCGGCAACATCATGAAGAGCGAGCAGGCCTCGGTGTTCGGCTTCCCGAACCCGATGCTGGGGCTCGTCACGTACGGCATGGTCGTCGCGATCGGTGTCGGCCTGCTGGCCGGCGCGCGCTACCGCCGCTGGTACTGGCTCGGCCTCAACTCCGGCACGCTGTTCGGCGTGGGCTTCTGCACCTGGCTGATGCAGCAGTCGCTGTACGAGATCAACGCGCTGTGCCTGTGGTGCTGCCTCGCCTGGCTCGCGACGATCGTCATGTTCTGGTACGTGACCTCGCACAACGTCCGCCGCGGCGTCCTGCCCGCGCCCGGCTGGCTGCGCGGCTTTTTCGACGAGTTCACGTGGGTCCTTCCGGTCCTGCACATCGGGATCATCGGCATGCTGATCCTCACGCGCTGGTGGGACTTCTGGACCAGCTGACGGACCGGCTGACGGACGAGCCGACCGGACCGGCCGGCGGCCGGCGCACGGCCGGCCGCGCTGTCAGTGGGCTGACATAGGCTTCACGGTGTGGAGCCCGACCTCTTTACCGCCGCCGCCGAAGAACGCCAGGAGAAGGAGCCGTCCAGCACGCCCCTGGCGGTCCGGATGCGCCCCCGCACGCTCGACGAAGTCGTCGGACAGCAGCATCTGCTGAAGCCCGGCTCCCCGCTGCGCCGCCTGGTGGGCGAGGGCAACGGCGGCCCCGCCGGCTCCTCCTCGGTGATCCTCTGGGGCCCCCCGGGCATCGGCAAGACGACCCTGGCGTACGTGGTCTCCAAGGCGACCAACAAGCGGTTCGTGGAGCTGTCCGCGATCACCGCGGGCGTCAAGGAGGTCCGCGCGGTCATCGACGGGGCCCGGCGCGCGGCCGGCGGCTTCGGCAAGGAGACCGTGCTCTTCCTGGACGAGATCCACCGGTTCAGCAAGGCCCAGCAGGACTCGCTGCTGCCCGCCGTGGAGAACCGCTGGGTGACGCTGATCGCGGCGACGACGGAGAACCCCTACTTCTCGGTGATCTCGCCGCTGCTGTCCCGCTCGCTGCTGCTCACGCTGGAGCCGTTGACCGACGACGACCTGCGCGGGCTGCTGAAGCGGGCGCTGACCGAGGAGCGCGGTCTGGCCGGTGCGGTCTCGCTGCCGTCGGACGCCGAGGCGCATCTGCTGCGCATCGCCGGCGGCGACGCCCGGCGGGCGCTGACCGCGCTGGAGGCGGCGGCGGGCGCGGCCATCGACAAGGGCGAGGCGGAGATCACGCTGGCCACCCTGGAGGAGACCGTCGACCGTGCGGCGGTGAAGTACGACCGGGACGGCGACCAGCACTACGACGTGGCCAGCGCGCTGATCAAGTCGATCCGGGGCTCGGACGTGGACGCGGCGCTGCACTACCTGGCGCGGATGATCGAGGCGGGGGAGGACCCGCGGTTCATCGCGCGCAGGCTGATGATCTCCGCGAGCGAGGACATCGGCCTGGCCGACCCGACCGCGCTGCCGCTCGCCGTGGCGGCGGCCCAGGCGGTCGCGATGATCGGCTTCCCGGAGGCGGCGCTGACCCTGAGCCACGCCACGATCGCCCTGGCCCTGGCCCCGAAGTCGAACGCGGCGACGACCGCGATCCAGGCGGCCCAGGCCGACGTGCGCGGCGGACTGGCCGGGCCGGTCCCGCCCCATCTGCGCGACGGCCACTACAAGGGCGCGGCCAAGCTGGGGCACGCGCAGGGGTACGTGTACCCGCACGACGTCCCGGGCGGGATCGCCGCCCAGCAGTACGCACCGGACGCCATCCACGGCAGGCGCTACTACGAGCCGACCCGCTACGGCGCGGAGGCGCGGTACGCCGACGTGGTGGAGCGGGTCCGCGAACGGCTCCGTGGCGAGGCGCGCCCGTCGGACGGCAAGGCCTCCGAGGGCTGAGCCCCGTGGCAGGCCGTGTGGCAGGCCCCGTGGGCAAGGCTCAGTCCTCCTGGGCCGCCTCGAACAGGGCGTGCATGGCGCGGCGCAGCCCGTGCACGTTCCGTACGGGCTCGGGAAAGTCGAAGCGCGCGTCGAAGCAGCGCCCTTCGGCGTTCCGGCAGCGCACCCGGAGCCCGAAGCGGTCCAGGGCCAGCGGCGTGACCCGCCGTACGGCGGAGTCGCCCGCGCCGGCCCGGTCGCCGAGCAGGGACGACAGGGACATCATCTGCTCGTCGTGGGCGGCGGCCAGGTGCTGGAGCAGCTCGGTCTCGTAGGGGGTGAGCGGGTCGGGCACGGCCCGGGCGAAGTCGTCGGGGTCGACCGTGCCGGCGCCCCACAGGTCGTCGAGGTACAGCTCGCCGACCTCCAGCCGCAGCATCATGTGGCCGGGGTCGGCGATGCCGGGCGCGGTGGTGAGCCAGCCGGAGACCCAGGCGCGGCCGCGGATGCGGTCCGGGACGGCCACGGGCGCCACGTCGGTGAGTTCGAGCACGGCCGGCAGCTCGTCGGCCTGGGCGTGGGTGGCGGCCCGTACGGCGGGGGAGTCGGCCGGGAACAGCAGGAACAGTTCACCCTCGGTGCCCACCGTCCGGGCGTCGGGCATCAGCTGCTGGGGGAGGGCCGCTTCGGCCCCGGGAATCAGCAGTGCCGCGGAGGATGTACTCTGTACGAGAGTTCGTGTGCGCTCGGCTGCTGACGGCATCCGCGCGATATCAAGCCCGCTGGGACGCGGCTGACCATGAGCTGATCGGACCTCCGTCACACCGATGCTCTGTTGAGAGGCATCGTTCTTTGTGTTGCTGTCTGTGATGCGCTTGGTGTTCCCAGGGCGAGACATGCGATCTCCTTGAGTAAGGTGAGCCTAACCTAACCTATTTCGGAGGTCTGGAGAACGTGCCTAACCAGTCGCGTCCCAAGGTCAAGAAGTCGCGTGCGCTCGGCATCGCGCTGACGCCCAAGGCTGTCAAGTACTTCGAGGCCCGCCCGTACCCGCCGGGTGAGCACGGCCGTGGCCGCAAGCAGAACTCGGACTACAAGGTCCGTCTGCTCGAGAAGCAGCGTCTGCGCGCCCAGTACGACATCAGCGAGCGCCAGATGGCGCGCGCCTACGACCGCGCCAAGAAGGCCGAGGGCAAGACGGGCGAGGCGCTGGTCGTCGAGCTCGAGCGCCGCCTCGACGCCCTGGTCCTGCGTTCGGGCATCGCCCGCACCATCTACCAGGCCCGTCAGATGGTCGTCCACGGCCACATCGAGGTCAACGGCCAGAAGGTCGACAAGCCGTCCTTCCGCGTCCGCCCGGACGACGTCGTGATGGTCCGCGAGCGCTCCCGCAGCAAGACCCTCTTCCAGGTCGCGCGCGAGGGTGGCTTCGCCCCCGAGGGTGAGACCCCGCGCTACCTGCAGGTCAACCTGAAGGCCCTGGCCTTCCGCCTCGACCGCGAGCCGAACCGCAAGGAAATCCCGGTCATCTGCGACGAGCAGCTGGTCGTCGAGTACTACGCCCGCTGACCCGGACGTAGGACGACCCCCGCGGTTTCAGCCCGCCGCCTCCCCGCCCTTGCCGGTGGGGGAGCCGGCGGGCTTCCGCATGTCCGGGACCTGCGGGCGCCCGCCCCGCGGCGGCCCCGACGGGCCCTCCGTCCGGCGCTCCCGGCCCGCCAGCGCCCGCGCCACCGCCTCGTCCAGCGACAGCGCGCCGCCCTCCGCCACGTACGCCGCGAACCGCTCGGCACCCAGCAGTTCCACCGCCCGCCCCTCGCACAGCCGGCGCGGCGCGCTGAAGTACGCCGAGCCGAACAGCGGCGGCCCCACCGCCTCCCACATCGGCCCCGCCGCGCCCTGCAGCACGGCCGCCTCCGCCGGATCGCCCTCGCTCGCCGTCACCAGCGCCAGCAGCTCGATCGCCAGCACCAGCCCCACCAGGTCGTGGAACGCGTGGTCGATCGTGACGCACTCGTCCAGCAGCCGCCGCGCCTCCGCGTGATCGCCCCGCGTCCACGCCGCATACGCCAGCACGTACAGGGCGTACGCCCGCGTCCACCGCTCGCCCCGCTCCTCGCAGACCTCGCGGACCTCCTGGCACAGCGCCACCGCCGCCTCCAGGTCCTCCTGGAAGACCTTCGTGATGGCCAGCTCCACCTGCCCCATCAGCACCTGGCTGTTCAGCTCGCCCAGCTCCCGGTACGCCGCCAGGGCCCGGCCCAGCAGCTCCTCCGCGCGCGGCATGTCGTCCGACAGCAGCGCCAGACACCCCATCCGGTGCGTCGAGTACGCCGTCGCCAGCGCGTTCCCCGCCAGCTCCGCCCGCTGCCCGCACTCGTGCAGGGCGCCCACCGCGGCCGTCGAGTCGCCCTGGAGGATCGCCACGTAGCCCAGCACCCACAGCGCCTTCAGTCGCGCGTCCTCGTGCCCCGACTCCAGGGCCAGCGCCCGGTCCAGCCAGTGCCGCCCCTCCGCGAGCCGCCCGCACCCCACCCAGTAGAACCACAGCGTCCCCGCCAGGTGCTGGGCCAGATGCGCCTCGCCCGGCTCCTCCAGGCACAGCTCCAGCGCCGCCCGCAGATTCGGCAGCGCGCTCTCCGTGCACGCGGCCACCTCCGCCTGCCGCGGGCTGAACCAGTCCAGCTCGCACCAGGTCGCCAGGCCCATGTACCAGTCCCGGTGCCGGCGCCGCAGCCGCTCGGTGTCGCCCAGCGCGTCCAGCCACTCCGCCCCGTACGCCGCGACCGTGTCGAGCATCCGGTAGCGCAGCCCCGCCGGGCTCTCCTCGCGCATCACCACCGACTGGGCCAGCAGCTCGCCCAGCACGTCCAGCACCCGCTCCGCCGGCAGGTCGGGGCCGCTGCACACGTACTCCACCGCGTCCAGGTCGAACGGCCCCGCGAACACCGAGAGCCGCGCCCACAGCAGCCGCTCCTCCGGCGTGCACAGCTCATGGCTCCAGCCGATCGCCGTCCGCAGCGTCTGGTGGCGGCCCAGCACCTCGCGGTTCCCGCACGTCAGCAGCCGGAACCGGTCGTCGAGCCGGTGCAGCACCTGCTCCACCGTCAGCGCCGGCAGCCGGCCCGCCGCCAGCTCCAGCGCCAGCGGAATCCCGTCCAGCCGGCGGCACAGCTCCCGCACGGGCGCCGGCTCCACGGCACGGAAGCCGGGCAGCGCCGCCACGGCCCGGTCCAGGAAGAGCCGTACCGCGTCCTCGTCCGACATCGGCGCCAGCGGCAGCACCGCCTCCCCGTCCAGCCGCAGCGGCCGGCGCCCCGCCGCCAGCACCGTCAGCCCCGGCGCGCCCACCAGCAGCCGGCGCACCAGGCCCGCGCACTCCTCCACGAGGTGCTCGAAGCCGTCGAGGACCAGCAGCATCCGCCGGTCCGCGACGTGGTCCACCAGCACCTCGCGGGGCGGTCTGCTCGTCTGGTCGGTCAGCCCCAGCGCCTCCACCAGCGCGTGGTCCACCACGTGCGGGTCGCGCAGCATGGCCAGCTCCGCCAGCCGCACCCCGTCGCAGTAGCGTTTCTGCACCCCGCGTGCCACCTGGACCGCCAGCCGGGACTTGCCCACACCGCCGACCCCGACGACCGTCACGAGCCGGAAGTCCGCCAGCAGCTCCCGCACGTGCGCGAGTTCACCGGCCCGTCCGACGAAGTGGTTGAGCTCGGCCGGGAGATTGCTCCGTCGCATGGGACACGGAGCGTACCGACGACAACGCGCTGCGTACAATCCGCCCGTTCGTCCGACCTCGCCGCCGTCCCTAATCGGGTACGGGGAGCGACCACGGGCGCGATAGGCTCGGAGAACGGGTTTCAGCGGCTGAAACCCCCGCGCGAGCCGAGCGAGGACGACACGAGCGGCGCGGCGACAAGACGAGCGAAGCAGCGACGAGCAGAGAGCGGGCGCACTGTGACCGGTGGAGAGGTGGCCGGCATCCTGGTGGCCGTCTTCTGGGCGATCCTGGTCTCCTTCCTGGCCGTGGTGCTGGTGAGGCTGGCGCAGACGCTCAGGGCGACCACCCGGCTCGTGGCGGAGGTGACCGAGCAGGCGGTTCCGCTGCTCGCCGACGCCTCCGCGACCGTCCGCTCCGCGCAGACCCAGCTCGACCGGGTCGACGCCATCGCCTCCGACGTCCAGGAGGTCACCTCCAACGCGTCGGCGCTCTCCAGCACCGTCGCCTCGACCTTCGGCGGCCCGCTCGTCAAGGTCGCCGCGTTCGGCTACGGCGTACGCCAGGCACTCAGCCGCAACAGGAACGACGGGCCGGCCGAGCGGACCCGTCGCACGGTGATCGTCGGCCGCACGGTGCCGAAGGCCCGCAACGGCCGCAAGCGGAAGGGCTGACGAGGATGTTCCGCAGAGCGTTCTGGTTCACCGCGGGCGCCGCAGCCGGCGTGTGGGCCACCACCAAGGTCAACCGCAGGCTCAAGCAGCTCACCCCCGAGAGCCTGGCCGCCCAGGCCGCCGACAAGGCCGTCGAGGCCGGCCACCGGCTCAAGGACTTCGCGCTCGACGTCCGCGCGGGAATGATCCGGCGCGAGGCGGAGCTGGAAGAGGCACTGGGCCTGGAGGCCCCGATGGACCCCGCACTCCCGGCCCCGCGCCGGAACGCACTCGGGCACCGCGACCACCCGTATCCCCACCACTCGAACAACCGGAATGAGGACCACTGATGGAGTCGGCTGAAATCCGCCGCCGCTGGCTGAGCTTCTTCGAGGAGCGCGGGCACACCGTCGTGCCTTCGGCGTCGCTCATCGCGGACGACCCGACTCTGCTGCTCGTCCCCGCGGGCATGGTCCCGTTCAAGCCGTACTTCCTGGGCGAGGTCAAGCCGCCGTTCCCGCGCGCCGCCAGCGTCCAGAAGTGCGTGCGCACGCCGGACATCGAGGAGGTCGGCAAGACCACCCGCCACGGCACGTTCTTCCAGATGTGCGGCAACTTCTCGTTCGGCGACTACTTCAAGGAAGGCGCCATCAAGCTCGCCTGGGAGCTGCTGACCACCCCGGTCGAGCACGGCGGCTACGGCCTGGAGCCCGAGAAGCTCTGGATCACCGTCTACCAGGACGACGACGAGGCCGAGCAGATCTGGCGCGACGTCGTCGGCGTCCCGGCCGAGCGCATCCAGCGCCTGGGCAAGAAGGACAACTTCTGGTCCATGGGCGTCCCCGGCCCCTGCGGCCCCTGCTCCGAGATCAACTACGACCGCGGCCCCGAGTTCGGCGTCGAGGGCGGCCCCGCCGTCAACGACGAGCGGTACGTGGAGATCTGGAACCTGGTCTTCATGCAGTACGAGCGCGGCCAGGGCACCGGCAAGGACGACTTCGAGATCCTCGGCGACCTGCCGTCCAAGAACATCGACACGGGCCTCGGCATGGAGCGCCTGGCGATGATCCTCCAGGGCGTACGCAACATGTACGAGACCGACACCCTGAAGGTCGTCATCGACAAGGCCACCGAACTCACCGGTGTGAAGTACGGCCAGGCCCACGACTCCGACGTCTCCCTGCGCGTGGTCGCCGACCACATGCGCACCTCCGTCATGCTCATCGGCGACGGCGTCACCCCCGGCAACGAGGGCCGCGGCTACGTCCTGCGCCGCATCATGCGCCGCGCCATCCGCAACATGCGCATGCTCGGCGCCACCGGCCCCGTCGTCGGCGAGCTGGTGGACACCGTCATCCGGACGATGGGCGAGCAGTACCCGGAGCTGGAGACCGACCGCAAGCGCATCGAGACCGTGGCCCTCGCCGAGGAGGCCGCCTTCCTCAAGACGCTCAAGGCCGGCACCAACATCCTCGACACCGCCGTCACCGAGACCAAGGCCACCGGCGGCAAGGTCCTCTCCGGCGACAAGGCCTTCCTGCTCCACGACACCTGGGGCTTCCCCATCGACCTCACCCTCGAGATGGCCGCCGAACAGGGCCTCTCCGTGGACGAGGACGGCTTCCGCCGGCTGATGAAGGAGCAGCGGGAGCGCGCCAAGGCCGACGCCAAGGCCAAGAAGACCGGCCACGCCGACGTCTCCGCCTACCGTGAGATCGCCGACACCTCCGGCTCCACGGACTTCATCGGCTACACCAACACCGAGGGCGAGACCACCGTCGTCGGCCTCCTCGTCAACGGCGTCCCCTCGCCGGCCGCCTCCGAGGGCGACGACATCGAGGTCGTCCTGGACCGCAGCCCGTTCTACGCCGAGGGCGGCGGCCAGCTCGCCGACCAGGGCCGTATCCGGCTGCACAGCGGCGCCGTCATCGAGGTGCGCGACGTCCAGCAGCCCGTTCCGGGCGTGTCCGTGCACAAGGGTTCCGTCCAGGTCGGCGAGGTCACCGTGGGCGCCACGGCCTACGCCACCATCGACGTGCGCCGCCGCCGCGCCATCGCCCGCGCCCACAGCGCCACGCACCTCACCCACCAGGCGCTGCGCGACGCCCTCGGCCCGACGGCCGCCCAGGCCGGCTCCGAGAACTCGCCGGGCCGCTTCCGCTTCGACTTCGGCTCGCCGTCCGCCGTGCCGGGCACGGTCCTGACCGACGTCGAGCAGAAGATCAACGAGGTGCTCGCCCGCGAGCTGGACGTGCACGCCGAGGTCATGCCGATCGACGAGGCCAAGCGCCAGGGCGCCATCGCCGAGTTCGGCGAGAAGTACGGCGAGCAGGTCCGCGTCGTCACCATCGGCGACTTCTCCAAGGAGCTGTGCGGCGGTACGCACGTGCACAACACCGCCCAGCTGGGCCTGGTGAAGCTGCTCGGCGAGTCGTCCATCGGCTCCGGCGTGCGCCGTATCGAGGCCCTCGTCGGCGTCGACGCCTACAACTTCCTCGCCCGGGAGCACACGGTCGTCGCCCAGCTCCAGGAGCTGGTCAAGGGCCGTCCCGAGGAGCTTCCGGAGAAGATCTCCGCCATGCTCGGCAAGCTGAAGGACGCCGAGAAGGAGATCGAGAAGTACCGCGCCGAGAAGGTCCTCCAGGCCGCCGCCGGCCTCGTCGAGTCCGCCCGCGACGTGCGCGGTGTGGCCCTCGTCACCGGCCAGGTCCCGGACGGTACCGGCGCCGACGACCTGCGCAAGCTGGTCCTCGACGTCCGCGGCCGCATCCCCGGCGACCGCCCTGCCGTCGTGGCCCTGTTCACCACGGCCAACGAGCGCCCGCTCACCGTGATCGCCACCAACGAGGCCGCCCGCGAGCGCGGCCTCAAGGCCGGCGAGCTGGTCCGCACCGCCGCCAAGACCCTCGGCGGCGGCGGTGGCGGCAAGCCGGACGTCGCCCAGGGCGGTGGCCAGAACCCGCAGGCCATCGGCGAGGCCATCGAAGCCGTCGAGCGCCTCGTCGCGGAAACCGCCTGATGAGACGCGGCCGTCGGCTCGCGATCGACGTCGGGGACGCCCGCATCGGGGTCGCCTCGTGCGACCCCGACGGGGTCCTCGCCACGCCGGTGGAGACCGTGCCGGGACGTGACATCCCGGCCGCCCACCGGCGGCTCCGGCAGATCGTCGAGGAGTACGAACCGATCGAGATCGTGGTCGGGCTCCCGCGCTCCCTCAGTGGGCGCGAGGGCCCGGCCGCGGCCAAGGTCCGCACCTTCGCCCAGGAGCTGGCCCGGCAGAGCGCCCCGGTGCCGGTGCGGCTGGTGGACGAGCGGATGACCACCGTCTCGGCGACCCAGGGGCTGCGCGCGTCCGGCGTGAAGTCCAAGAAGGGACGCTCGGTGATCGATCAGGCCGCCGCTGTGATCATCCTGCAGAACGCTCTTGAGTCCGAACGGGTATCAGGTAATCCGCCCGGCGAGGGCGTCGAAGTGGTCATCTGATCGCGATACGGTAACGTTCCGCGCGATGCGGTGGCGTTCGAACAGCCACCGCACAACGTAGAGGCGGACGTCCCGGAAGCCTCACGGCTGTTTGGGGATCGATGACTGAGTATGGCCGCAGCCCCGGCTCCGGACCGTGGCATCCCGAGGACCCGCTGTACGGTGACCAGCACGGATGGACGGGCCGGCAGGCCGGGGGCCAGTACTACCAGCAGCAGCCGCAGTACGGCGGCGGGCAGCAGGACCCGTACCAGCAGGGTTACGGGGAACATCAGTACGGCGCACAGCAGTACGGCGGCGGCCCGCAGCCCGGTCAGCAGTACGACGGACAGCAGTACGCGGGCGCCCCTCAGGACGGCCAGGCGTACCCGGGACAGGCCCACGACGGCCAGGTGTACCCCCAGCAGCAGTACGAGGGCGGCTGGGACACCGGCCAGCAGGCCGCGGCCATGCCCTACGGCGCCGCGCCGCAGCCACCCGCCGACCCGTACGCCGCCCACGGCCACGACCCTTACAGCACCCCCGAGGCGTACCCGCCGCCGCAGCCCCCCGGCCAGCGGCGCGCCGAGCCGGACGCCGCCCCGCAGGCCGCGGCCGCTCCCGGCGCGGAGGGCCCGGAGGAGGAGCGGCACGGGTTCTTCGACGGCGACCCCGACGGGGACCGCCGCGACGACGAGTACGACGAGTACGACGACGACCCGGCCGAGTCGCGCCGGGCGGCCCGCGACCGCCGGGGCAAATCCAAGAAGCGCAAGAGCCGCAACGGCGTGGCCTGCCTCTTCGTCGCGCTGGTGATCGTCGGCGGCCTGGGCGGTGTGGGCTACTTCGGCTACCAGTTCATCCAGGGCCAGTTCGGCCCGGCGCCCGACTACACGGGCGAGGGGACGAGCGAGACCGTCCAGGTCGAGATCCCGGTGGGCGCGGGCGGCACACAGATCGGAAACCTGCTGCTGAGGGCAGGTGTCGTGAAGAGCGTCGAGGCGTTCACCGCCGCGCAGCAGAGGAACCCCAAGGGCCTCTTCATCCAGGACGGCTTCTACATCCTCAAGAAGGAGATGTCCGCCGAGGCCGCCGTCAAGGCGCTGCTGGACCCGAAGAACAAGAATGCCCTCAGCATTCCCGAAGGCAAGCGGAACGTCTGGATCTACGAACAGATCGACAAACGTCTCGGCCTGCCCGCCGGCACCACCAAGAAGGTCGCCAAGGAGCAGAGCGGGAAGCTCGGCCTGCCGGCCTGGGCGACCGGCCGCAAGAATGTCAAGGACCCGCTGGAGGGCTTCCTCTACCCCGCGACCTATCCCGTTCCCAAGGCCGGCAAGCCCGAGGACGTCCTCAAGAAGATGGTCGCCCGTGCCAACGCCGAATACGGCAAGCTCGACCTCGACGCCAAGGCCAAGTCCCTGAAGCTGGACGGGCCTTGGGAGCTGATCACCGTGGCGAGCCTGGTGCAGGCGGAGGGCAAGACGCCCGACGACTTCCGCAAGATGAGCGAGGTCGTCTACAACCGGCTCAAGCCCGACAACACGGAGACCAACCGGTTCCTGCAGTTCGACTCGACCTTCAACTATCTGAAGGGCCAGAGCGAAATCAAGATCAGCGAATCGGAGATCAACAGCAACAAGGATCTCTACAACACGTACACCAACAAGGGCCTCACGCCGGGACCCATCGGCAATCCCGGAAACCAGGCCCTGGAAGCCGCGCTGAACCCCACGAGCGACGGGTGGATGTACTTCGTGGCGACCGACGGCATGAACAAGACCGAATTCGCCAAGACGCACGACGAATTCCTGAGGTTGAAGGACAAGTTCAATGACAGCCAGGGAGGCTGAGGCGGCCCGCCGCGCCGCGGTGCTCGGCTCGCCCATCGCGCACTCGCTCTCCCCGGTGCTGCACCGGACCGCGTACGCCGAGCTGGGTCTCACCGGCTGGACGTACGAGCGGCACGAGGTGGACGAGGAGCGGCTGCCCGGGTTCTTCTCGGCGCTCGACGCGTCCTGGGCCGGGCTGTCGCTGACCATGCCCCTCAAGCGCGCGGTCATCCCGCTGCTCGACGAGATCAGCGACACGGCCCGCTCCGTCGAGGCCGTGAACACGGTCGTGTTCACCGAGGACGGGCGCCGGGTCGGCGACAACACCGACATCCCCGGCATGGTCGCCGCGCTGCGCGAGCGGGGCGTCGAGAAGGTGGACTCCGCCAGCGTCCTCGGCGCCGGCGCCACCGCCTCCTCCGCGCTCGCCGCCCTCGCCCGGATCTGCTCCGGCCCGGTCACGGCGTACGTGCGCGGCGAGGCGCGCGCCGCCGAGATGCGCGGCTGGGGCGAACGCCTCGGCGTCGACGTGCGGACCGCCGACTGGGCGGACGCGGCGGAGGCGCTGCGGGCGCCCCTGGTGATCGCCACGACGCCGGCCGGTTCGACGGACGCGCTCGCGGCCGAGGTGCCCGACCGGCCGGGCACCCTGTTCGACGTGCTCTACCACCCGTGGCCGACCCGGCTCGCCGCCGCCTGGGCGGAGCGGGGCGGCGCCGTCGTCGGCGGCCTCGACCTGCTCGTCCACCAGGCGGTCCTCCAGGTCGAGCAGATGACCGGCCGGGCGCCCGGGCCCCTCGCCGCCATGCGGGCCGCCGGGGAACGGGCCCTCGCCGGCCGTTAGAAGGCGCTCCCCGGCCCTGGGTAAGATCCGCCCCTCGCACATCTGAACGGACCCGAGGGGCGGATCATGGACCAGGGGCAGCAGCTCGCCGCGGCGGCGGGGGAGGCCGGCCGGCTCTTCCACTTCCTGCTGGGCCTTCTCCCCGACTGGGTCCAGTGGACGTTCATCGGTCTCGGCGGCGCCTGGCTGCTGTACCTCGGGGCCACGAAGCTGCGGCGGCGCCTGGCCGGTTCCTGATCACCGCCGTCCGACTGCTGGACCGGGACCGGGCACGGGCCCCGGACGTGGGAGGATCGTAGGGAGGCGGGCCGGACGCGCGCAGCCGAGCGCGCCGCCCGCAAACCAGGCGCGAGCAGAAGGAGCACCGTTGAGCAGGTTGCGCTGGCTGACCGCGGGGGAGTCGCACGGCCCCGCGCTGGTGGCGACGCTGGAGGGTCTTCCCGCCGGTGTCCCGATCACCACGGAGATGGTGGCGGACCACCTGGCCCGGCGGCGCCTGGGCTATGGACGCGGTGCCCGGATGAAGTTCGAGCGGGACGAGGTCACCTTCCTCGGCGGCGTCCGCCACGGCCTCACCCTCGGCTCCCCCATCGCGGTCATGGTGGGCAACACCGAGTGGCCCAAGTGGGAGAAGGTCATGGCGGCCGACCCGGTCGACCCGGCCGAACTCGCCGAGATGGCCCGCAACGCCCCGCTGACCCGGCCGCGCCCGGGCCACGCGGACCTGGCCGGCATGCAGAAGTACGGCTTCGACGAGGCCCGGCCCGTCCTGGAGCGCGCCAGCGCCCGGGAGACCGCGGCCCGCGTGGCCCTCGGCGCCGTCGCCCGGTCGTACCTGAAGGAGACGGCCGGCATCGAGATCGTCTCGCACGTCGTCGAGCTGGCCGCCGCCAAGGCCCCCTACGGCGTCTACCCGACGCCCGCCGACGTCGAGAAGCTGGACGCCGACCCGGTGCGCTGCCTGGACGCCGACGCGTCGAAGGCGATGGTCGCCGAGATCGACCAGGCCCACAAGGACGGCGACACCCTCGGCGGCGTCGTCGAGGTGCTCGCGTACGGCGTGCCCGTCGGCCTCGGCTCCCACGTCCACTGGGACCGTCGTCTCGACGCCCGGCTGGCCGCCGCCCTCATGGGCATCCAGGCCATCAAGGGCGTCGAGGTCGGCGACGGCTTCGACCTGGCGCGGGTGCCCGGCTCGCAGGCCCACGACGAGATCGTCAGCACCGACGAGGGCATCCGCCGGACCTCCGGCCGCTCCGGCGGCACCGAGGGCGGCCTCACCACCGGCGAGCTGCTGCGCGTCCGCGCCGCGATGAAGCCGATCGCGACCGTGCCGCGCGCCCTGAAGACCGTCGACGTCGTCACCGGCGAGCCCGCCCAGGCCCACCACCAGCGCTCCGACGTGTGCGCCGTGCCGGCCGCGGGCATCGTCGCCGAGGCCATGGTCGCGCTGGTCCTCGCGGACGCCGTCGCCGAGAAGTTCGGCGGCGACAGCGTCGCCGAGACCCGCCGCAACGTCCGGTCCTACCTCGACAACCTGCACATCCGGTGAGCACCGGCCCGCAGATCGTCCTGGTCGGCCCGATGGGCTCGGGCAAGTCGACCGTGGGCACGCTCCTCGCCGAACGGCTGGGCGTGCCCTACCGGGACACCGACGCCGACATCGTCGCCGCCCAGGGCCGGGAGATCTCCGACATCTTCATCGAGGACGGCGAGCCGCACTTCCGCGAGCTGGAGCGCGAAGCCGTACGGAAGGCCGTCGCCGAGCACACGGGCGTCCTCGCCCTCGGCGGCGGCGCGGTCCTCGACCCCGGCACCCGCTCCCTGTTGAGCGGCCTGCCCGTCGCCTACCTGTCGATGGGCGTCGAGGAGGCCGTGCGCCGCGTCGGGCTCGGCGCCGCCCGGCCGCTCCTCGCCGTCAACCCGCGCCGCCAGTGGCGCGAGCTGATGGAGGCCCGCCGCCACCTGTACACCGAAGTCGCCCGGGTCGTCGTCGACACCGACGGACGCACCCCCGAAGAGGTCGCCGAGGCGGTCCTCGACGCCCTGCAGAAATCCCGGGGGGCCGCCCCCCGGACCCCCGGCCAGGAGGACACCCCGTGACCGACCAGTCCGTGACCCGCATCCCCGTGGCCGGCACGGCGGGCACCGACCCGTACGACGTGCTGGTCGGCCGGCAGCTGCTCGGCGAGCTGGCCGGAATGATCGGCTCCAAGGCCAAGCGCGTCGCCGTGATCCACCCCGAGGCGCTCGCCGAGACCGGTGAGGCCCTGCGCGCCGACCTCGCCGGCCAGGGGTACGAGGCGGTCGCCATCCAGGTGCCGAACGCCGAGGAGGCCAAGACCGCCGAGGTCGCCGCCTACTGCTGGAAGGCGCTCGGCCAGACCGGCTTCACCCGCACCGACGTCATCGTCGGCGTGGGCGGCGGCGCCACCACCGACCTCGCCGGGTTCGTCGCGGCCACCTGGCTGCGCGGCGTGCGCTGGATCGCCGTACCGACCACCGTCCTCGCCATGGTCGACGCGGCCGTCGGCGGCAAGACCGGCATCAACACCGCCGAGGGCAAGAACCTGGTCGGCGCGTTCCACCCGCCGGCCGGCGTGCTGTGCGACCTGGCCGCGCTGGACTCGCTGCCCGTCCACGACTACGTCAGCGGCCTCGCCGAGATCATCAAGGCCGGTTTCATCGCCGACCCGGTGATCCTCGACCTCATCGAGGCCGACCCGGCCGCCGCCCGTACGCCCGCGGGCCCCCACACCGCCGAGCTGATCGAGCGGTCGATCCGGGTCAAGGCCGAGGTCGTCTCCTCGGACCTCAAGGAGTCCGGACTCCGCGAGATCCTCAACTACGGCCACACCCTCGCGCACGCCATCGAGAAGAACGAGCGGTACAAGTGGCGGCACGGCGCGGCCGTCTCCGTCGGCATGGTGTTCGCCGCGGAGCTGGGCCGGCTCGCCGGACGGCTCGACGACGCCACCGCAGACCGCCACCGCACGGTCCTGGAGTCCGTCGGGCTGCCGCTCACCTACCGCGGCGACCAGTGGCCCAAGCTCCTGGAGACCATGAAGGTCGACAAGAAGTCCCGCGGCGACCTGCTGCGGTTCATCGTGCTCGACGGGCTCGCCAAGCCGACCGTGCTGGAGGGCCCCGACCCGGCCGTGCTGCTGGCGGCGTACGGGGAGGTCGCCCAGTGAGCGCGCGCAAGGTGCTCGTCCTCAACGGGCCCAACCTCGGCCGGCTCGGCTCCCGCGAGCCCGACGTGTACGGCGCCACGTCCTACGCCGGGCTCGTCGACACCTGCCGGGCCCTCGGCAAGGAGCTGGGCTTCGACGTCGACGTACGCGAGACGAACGACGAGGGCGAGATGGTCCGCTGGCTGCACGAGGCCGCGGACGGCTCGATGCCAGTCGTCCTCAACCCCGGTGCTTTCACGCACTACTCGTACGCCATGCGGGACGCGGCCGCGCAGCGCACCGCCCCGCTGATCGAGGTGCACATCTCCAACCCGTACGCCCGCGAGGAGTTCCGCCACACCTCGGTCGTCGCCGCGGTCGCCACCGGCACGATCGCGGGCTTCGGCATCGGCTCGTACCGGCTCGCCCTGCGCGCCCTCGCCGACGAACTCGACGCCTGACGGGGGCCGCGCGCCCGGTGAACCCTCCCGGTCCGTTCACGTTCTGACGGTCCGGGAGGGTACGGTTCGATAACGGGCGACCCGAACGGCCGCCCGAACAGGGTCAGTCGTACGAGACGGAGTGGCACCGGATGCAGCACGCAGTGGGAGCTCCGCTGCCGCCGCCCCACCAGCCGGGGCACGCAGCGGCCGGGTGGACGCAGCAGGGACACCACCCCGGGCCGCCACCCCCGCCACCCGCCCAGCCCCCGGCGCCCGCCCCACAGCAGCCGGCACCCCCGGCGCCGCAGCACCCGGCCCCACCGCACCCGGCGCCGCAGGCACCCCCTCCGCCCCCGGCGCCGCAGGTCCACCCCGCGCCTCAGAGGCACCCGGCGCCGCAGGGACCGCCGCCTCCCCACCCGGCCCCGCAGCAGCACCCCGCGCCGCAGGCGCCGCCCCAGCACTCCGCGCCGCGGTCCGCGCCCGTGCCGGGCTGGACGCCGCACGGGCCCACCGCGCACAGCTCCGGCCAGGCGCCCCCGCGGGACACCACCGGCCACGTCCAGCTCCCGCCGGGCGGGCTGGTCACCGCCCCGGCCGCGCCGCCGCCCGCCGAGCACGGCACCGGCGGCGCGACCCTCGCCGTACTGCTCATCGGGCCCGCGGGCGCCGGCAAGACCACCGTCGCCCGCTACTGGGCGCAGCACCGCCGCGTCCCCACCGCCCACATCAGCCTCGACGACGTGCGCGAATGGGTCTGCGCCGGATTCGCCGACCCCCAGTCGGGCTGGAACGACCAGTCCGAGGCCCAGTACCGCCTCGCCCGCCGCACCTGTGGCTTCGCCGCCCGCAACTTCCTCGCGAACGGCATCTCCTGCATCCTCGACGACGCGGTCTTCCCGGACCGGCCTGTCGTCGGCCTCGGCGGCTGGAAGCGCCACGTCGGCCCCGGCCTCCTCCCGGTGGTGCTGCTGCCCGGCCTGGAGATCGTCCTGGAGCGCAACGCCGAGCGCAGCGGGAACCGCCGCCTCTCCGACGAGGAGGTCGCCGGCATCCACGGCCGCATGGCCGGCTGGCACGCCTCGGGCCTGCCGATCATCGACAACTCGAAGTACGACGTCGAGACCACGGCCCGCGTCCTGGACGAGGTCCTGGCCCGCGCCATCGCCAGCCCGCCCACCTGGTGACCGGACGCCACTGAGGGCCCGCCCCCGCCCTCCGGGCCGGCGTCACCGGCGTACGGACGGTGTCCCGGGCCCCGCCCGCGCCACGGTCGGACCCGCTGGACCTGCCGGGACCGGGCGGCGCTCGTAGGCTCGGGACATGTCCCAGGTGTATGCGGACCGCCGCGGGCGGCTGCGCGACCGGTGCGCGGCGGCCGGCTCTGCGGCGGCCCTGGTCTCCCGCCCCGCGAACGTCCGCTACCTCTCGGGCGGCTCTCCGCCCGGCGCCGTCCTGCTGGTCGGGGTGGACGACGACGTCCTGCTCTGCCCCCGCACCCCCACCGGCGACCCCGCCGAGGGGCGCCTCGACGAGGGGCTGCGGCTCACCGTCCTGCCGCCGTCCGGCGGCGACCCGGCCGTGTCCGCCGCCGACACCGCAGGCAAGGCGGGCGCCGATGTGCTCGCCGTGGAGGAGCACCACCTGACCGTCGCACGCTACCGCGCCATCGAGTCCGTCGCCCCCGGCCTGCGCATCGCCGACCTCGGCACCGCCGTCGAACAGGAGCGGATCGTCAAGGACGAGGACGAGATCACCTGCCTCCGGATCGCCGCCGAGATCACCGACCAGGCCCTCGGCGAACTGCTGGAGTCGATCCTCGTCGGGCGCACCGAGCGCCATCTCGCCCTGGAGCTGGAGCGCCGGCTGGTCGACCACGGCGCCGACGGGCCCGCGTTCCCCACCTCCGTCGCCACCGGGCCGAACTCCGGCCGGCCCGGCCACCGCCCCTCCGACCGACGCGTCGAGGAGGGCGACTTCCTGTCCGTCTGCATGGGCGCCAACTACCGCGGCTACCGCTGCGAGATCGGCCGCACCTTCGTCATCGGCACGGCCCCCGCCGACTGGCAGATCGAGCTGTACGACCTCGTCTTCGCCGCTCAGCGGGCCGCCCGGGAGAGCCTGGCCCCCGGCACCGCGTACCGCGACGTCGACCGCGCGGCCCGGCAGATCCTCGACGGAGCCGGCCACGGAGAGGGCCTGGCCCCTTTCCTCGGCCACGGCGTGGGCCTGGAAATCGAGGAGGACCCGCAGCTTGCACCCTCGGCCATGGGTAAACTGGACGCTTGCGTGCCGGTCACCGTCGAACCAGGGGTTCACCTCCCGGGACGGGGCGGGGTCCGGATCGATGACACGCTCGTCGTACGCCAGGAGGCGGACGGCGGACCCGAGCTACTCACCATCACGACCAAGGAGCTGCTCGCGCTGTAGCCGGCGCGCACACACCGCCTTCCTCGGTCGTCCACCAGCGTCAGTCCAGGAGATTCCGCAACCGTGGCCACCACGAACGACCTCAAGAACGGCATGGTGCTCAAGCTCGACAACGACCAGCTCTGGTCCGTCGTCGAGTTCCAGCACGTCAAGCCCGGCAAGGGCCCGGCCTTCGTGCGCACCAAGCTCAAGAACGTGCTCTCCGGGAAGATCGTCGACAAGACGTTCAACGCCGGTGTCAAGGTCGAGACGGCCACCGTCGACCGCCGCGACATGCAGTTCTCGTACATGGACGGCGACTACTTCGTCTTCATGGACATGCAGACCTACGACCAGCTGCACGTCGCCCGCGCCGCCGTCGGCGACGCCGCGAACTTCCTCATCGAGGGCTTCACCGCCACCGTCGCCACCCACGAGGGCGAGGTGCTGTACGTCGAGCTCCCGGCCGCCGTCGAGCTGACGATCCAGGAGACCGAGCCGGGCGTCCAGGGCGACCGCTCCACCGGTGGCACCAAGCCCGCCACCCTGGAGACCGGCCACCAGATCCAGGTCCCGCTCTTCATCACCACCGGTGAGAAGATCAAGGTCGACACCCGTACGAGCGACTACCTCGGCCGGGTGAACAGCTAACCGTGGCTGCCCGCAACAAGGCCCGCAAGCGCGCCTTCCAGATCCTCTTCGAGGCCGACCAGCGCGGCGCGTCCGTGCAGGAAGTGCTCGCGGACTGGATCCGGCACGCCCGGTCCGACGACCGGCAGCCGCCGGTCAACGAGTACACGATGGAGCTGGTCGAGGGGTACGCGACCTACGCGGACCGCATCGACGAGCTCATCGCCACCTACGCCGTGGGCTGGACGCTCGACCGCATGCCGGTCGTCGACCGGAACATCCTGCGGCTCGGCGCGTACGAGCTGGTGTGGGTGGACGGCACGCCGGACGCCGTGGTGATCGACGAGGCGGTGCAGCTCGCCAAGGAGTTCTCCACCGACGAGTCGCCCTCGTTCGTGAACGGCCTCCTGGCCCGCTTCAAGGACATGAAGCCCAGCCTCCGCCGGGACTGAACGCCTCTGCGAAGGGCCCGCAGCGCGCCACCGCGCGCCGCGGGCCCTTCGGCATGCCCGAACCACGCCGAACCGTGCCCGAGCACGCCTGGAGGGCTCCTGACGCCCGTACAGGCGCGCGAAACGCCGGAGGGTGGTCCCGGACGTCCCGGGACCACCCTCCGGCGGCAACGTTTCTGCTCGGCCCTCTCGCGGGCTCAGCTCTCCTCGTGGGCGACGGCGCGGCGCGCGTCCGCGTCCAGCACGCCCCAGCTGATGAGCTGCTCGGTCAGGACCGAGGGCGACTGGTCGTAGATCACCGCGAGCGTGCGCAGGTCGTCCTGGCGGATCGACAGCACCTTGCCGTTGTAGTCGCCGCGCTGCGACTGGATCGTCGCGGCGTAACGCTGCAGCGGGCCCGCCTTCTCCGCCGGCACGTGGGCCAGGCGCTCGAGGTCGAGGACCAGCTTCGGCGGCGGCTCGGCGGCCCCGCCCGGCGTGGTGCCCGGCAGCAGCTCCTGCACCGGGACGCCGTAGAAGTCGGCCAGCTCGGCGAGGCGCTGCACGGTCACGGCACGGTCGCCGCGCTCGTACGAACCGACCACGACGGCCTTCCAGCGGCCCTGGGACTTCTCTTCCACACCGTGGAGGGAGAGGCCCTGCTGGGTGCGGATGGCACGGAGCTTGGCCCCGAGCTGTTTTGCGTATTCGCTGGACATATAGCTCCCCGGACACTGTGACAACGTGCGGCTCCGCCGCGTGGCTCGTAACTCACTGTGAGGTTACGCAGCGTTACTTGGGTGCGTCAAGCCGAACGGTCCGTACCGAGGTCCTTCCGGGCCCTGGTACGGTAGGTGACGCAATTCCGACGTCCTTTAAGGTCCGTCCCGTGAGGCGGAGAAGGAGGTCCGTTCCGTATGGACGCCATCCAGCAGTCCGATGCCGCCCGCCCCGTGCTCGAGGGCCCGGACATCGCGCGGGTACTGACCCGCATCGCCCATGAGATCGTCGAGCGCGCCAAGGGCGCCGACGACGTCGTTCTCCTCGGCATCCCCACGCGCGGCGTGTTCCTCGCCCGCCGGCTCGCCGACAAGCTCGAGCAGATCACCGGGCGCACCACTCCCGTCGGCTCGCTCGACATCACCATGTACCGCGACGACCTGCGGCTCCGCCCGGCGCGTGCGCTCGCCCGCACCGACATCCCGGGCGACATCGACGGCCGCCTCGTCGTCCTCGTCGACGACGTGCTCTTCTCGGGCGCACCATCCGCGCCGCCCTCGACGCCCTCGGCGACATCGGCCGGCCCCGCGCCGTCCAGCTCGCCGTCCTCGTCGACCGCGGCCACCGGGAGCTGCCCATCCGCGCCGACTACGTCGGCAAGAACCTCCCCACGTCGCTGCGGGAGACCGTCAAGGTCCAGCTCGCCGAGGAGGACGGCCGCGACGCCGTGCTGCTCGGGGTGCGGGAGACCGCCCCGGCCGTCGGCGAGCAGTAGCCGCCGCGGCACGGCGCCGCGCCCGTATCGCCCCGTACGCCCGTACGGGTGTGGTGCGCGCCGGGCCGGACCGCGACCCCTGCCCGCCGCCACGGCCGCCCGCCGGAGCCCACGCGCCGGACCGCACGCCGACCCGGGAGAGCACCCGGACCCGGACGCACCTCACCGGGACCGCACGCCACCGGGAACCGCACGCCGACCCGCACCCGACCCGGACCCGCACCCGCCCCGGATACGGAACCGAGACCTCCACACACCCGGAGAACACCCCAGATGATGCGCCACCTCATCTCGGCCGCCGACCTCACCCGCGACGACGCCGTCCTCATCCTCGACACCGCCGAGGAGATGGCCCGGGTCGCCGACCGGCCGATCAAGAAGCTGCCCACCCTGCGCGGCCGGACGATCTGCAACCTCTTCTTCGAGGACTCCACCCGCACCCGCATCTCCTTCGAGGCCGCCGAGAAGCGCCTCTCCGCCGACGTCATCAACTTCGCCGCCAAGGGCTCCAGCGTCTCCAAGGGCGAGTCCCTGAAGGACACCGCGCAGACCCTGGAGGCCATGGGCGTCGACGCGGTCGTCATCCGGCACGGCGCCTCCGGCGCCCCCTACCGGCTGGCCAACTCCGGCTGGATCGACGCGCCCGTCATCAACGCCGGTGACGGCACCCACCAGCACCCCACGCAGGCCCTGCTCGACGCGTTCACCATGCGCCGCCGGCTGATCGGCCGCGACGCCGGCCTCGGCCAGGACCTCGCCGGCAAGCGCGTCACCATCGTCGGCGACGTCCTGCACAGCCGGGTCGCCCGCTCCAACGTCGACCTGCTGCACACCCTCGGCGCCGAGGTCACCCTCGTCGCCCCGCCCACCCTCGTGCCCGTCGGCGTCGGCACCTGGCCCTGCGAGGTCTCCTACGACCTCGACAGCACCCTGCCGAAGTCCGACGCCGTGATGATGCTCCGCGTCCAGCGCGAGCGCATGAACGCCGCGTTCTTCCCCACCGAGCGCGAGTACTCCCGCCGCTACGGCCTCGACGCCGACCGCATGGCGAAGATGCCGGAGCACGCCATCGTGATGCACCCCGGCCCCATGGTCCGCGGCATGGAGATCACCGCCGAGGTCGCCGACTCCGACCGCTGCACCGTCGTCGAGCAGGTCGCCAACGGCGTCTCCATCCGCATGGCGGTCCTCTACCTGCTGCTGGGCGGCAACGAACCCGCCGTCACCAACCCGTCGTCCCGTACCGAGGAGAAGTAAGACCGATGAGCAAGATCCTGATCCGTGGTGCGAAGGTCCTCGGCGGCGAGGCGCAGGACGTCCTGATCGACGGCGAGACCATCGCCCGCGTCGGTACGGGTCTGCCGGCCGACGGCGCCACCGTCGTCGAGGCCGAGGGGCGGATCCTGCTGCCCGGCCTCGTCGACCTGCACACCCACCTGCGCGAGCCGGGCCGCGAGGACTCCGAGACCGTCCTCACCGGCACCCGCGCCGCCGCCGGCGGCGGCTACACCGCCGTGTTCGCCATGGCCAACACCTTCCCGGTCGCCGACACCGCCGGCGTCGTCGAGCAGGTCTACCGCCTCGGCAAGGAGTCCGGCTACTGCGACGTCCAGCCCATCGGTGCCGTCACCGTCGGCCTGGAGGGCAAGAAGCTCGCCGAGCTGGGCGCCATGCACGAGTCCGCCGCCGGCGTCACCGTCTTCTCCGACGACGGCAAGTGCGTCGACGACGCCGTGATCATGCGGCGCGCCCTGGAGTACGTGAAGGCGTTCGGCGGCGTCGTCGCCCAGCACGCCCAGGAGCCCCGCCTCACCGAGGGCGCCCAGATGAACGAGGGCATCGTCTCCGCCGAGCTGGGCCTCGGCGGCTGGCCGGCCGTCGCCGAGGAGTCGATCATCGCCCGCGACGTGCTGCTCGCCGAGCACGTCGGCTCCCGCGTCCACATCTGCCACCTGTCGACCGCCGGCTCCGTCGAGATCGTCCGCTGGGCCAAGTCGCGCGGCATCGACGTCACCGCCGAGGTCACCCCGCACCACCTGCTCCTCACCGACGAGCTGGTCCGCACGTACAACCCGGTCTACAAGGTCAACCCGCCGCTGCGCACCGAGCGCGACGTCATGGCCCTGCGCGAGGCCCTGGCCGACGGCACGATCGACATCGTCGCCACCGACCACGCCCCCCACCCGCACGAGGACAAGGACTGCGAGTGGGCCGCCGCCGCCATGGGCATGGTCGGCCTGGAGACCGCGCTCTCCGTCGTCCAGCACACGATGGTCGAGACGGGCCTGCTCGACTGGGCCGGCGTCGCCGACCGCATGTCCTTCAAGCCCGCGAAGATCGGCCGCGCCACCGGCCACGGCCGCCCCGTCTCGGAGGGTGAGCCCGCCAACCTCACGCTGGTCGATCCGGCTTACCGTGGTGCGGTGGACCCCGCGACCTTCGCCTCCCGCAGCCGCAACACCCCCTACGAGGGCCGTGAGCTGCCGGGACGCGTCACCCACACCTTCCTGCGGGGCCGGGCCACGCTCATGGACGGGAAGCTCGCGTGACAACACTGATCCATCTGGCCGCCGGGAGCGCCGAGCAGAAATCGGCGGAGGTGACCGACTGGGCCGCGCGCCTCGGCTGGGTCGCCGGACTGCTGCTCTTCGTCGTCTTCGTCTACTGGCTGATGCGCCAGGGATGGAAGTGGCGCGGCAGCCTCCAGTCGGACCTCCCCGAGCTGCCGGGAATGCCGGAATCCCCCGGCACGCCCACACTGACCATGAGCGGGCGCTACCACGGTTCCACCACCTCCGGGCAGTGGCTCGACCGGATCGTGGCCCACGGACTCGGCACCCGCAGCCGCGCCGAGCTGACGCTGACCGACGCGGGCCTGGCGGTCGTACGCCCCGGGGCGCGCGACTTCTTCGTCCCGGCCGGCCGGCTGCGCGAGGCCCGGCTCGACAAGGGCATCGCCGGCAAGGTCCTCGCCGAGGGCGGCCTGCTGGTCGTCACCTGGGCGCACGGCGACAAGGTCATCGACTCCGGCTTCCGCTCGGACCGGGCCGCCGAACACACGGCCTGGGTCGAGGCCATCAACTCCATGAACCAGACACGCACGACGGAAGGCACCGCACGATGACCACCTCCACAAGGGGAGCTGCCAGGACTCCCGCCGTACTCGTCCTGGAGGACGGCCGCACCTTCCGCGGCCGTGCCTACGGGGCCGTGGGGAGACCTTCGGCGAGGCCGTCTTCTCCACCGGCATGACCGGCTACCAGGAGACCCTGACCGACCCCTCGTACCACCGCCAGGTCGTCGTCATGACGGCCCCGCACGTGGGCAACACCGGCGTCAACGACGAGGACCCCGAGTCCGCCCGGATCTGGGTCTCCGGCTACGTCGTCCGCGACCCCGCCCGCACGCCCTCCAACTGGCGCGCCAAGCGCTCCCTGGACGAGGAGCTGGAGCGCCAGGGCGTCGTCGGCATCAGCGGCATCGACACCCGCGCCCTCACCCGCCACCTGCGCGAGCGGGGCGCCATGCGCGTCGGCATCTTCTCCGGCGAGGCCATCGCCGACGAGGCCACCCTGCTGGCGAAGGTGCAGGCCGCCCCGCAGATGAAGGGCGCCAACCTCTCCGCCGAGGTCGCCACCAAGGAGCCGTACGTCGTCCCGGCCATCGGTGAGAAGAAGTTCACCGTCGCCGCCGTCGACCTCGGCATCAAGGGCATGACCCCGCAGCGCATGGCCGAGCGCGGCATCGAGGTGCACGTGCTGCCCGCCACGGCCACCGCCGAGGACGTCTACGCCGTCAACCCCGACGGGGTGTTCTTCTCCAACGGCCCCGGCGACCCCGCCACCGCCGACCACCCGGTCTCCGTCATGCGGGCGGTCCTGGAGCGCAAGACGCCGCTCTTCGGCATCTGCTTCGGCAACCAGATCCTCGGCCGCGCCCTCGGCTTCGGCACCTACAAGCTGAAGTACGGCCACCGCGGCATCAACCAGCCCGTGCAGGACCGTACGACCGGCAAGGTCGAGGTCACCGCGCACAACCACGGCTTCGCCGTCGACGCCCCGCTCGACAAGGTGTCCGAGACCCCCTACGGCCGCGCCGAGGTCTCCCACGTCTGCCTCAACGACAACGTGGTGGAGGGCCTCCAGCTGCTCGACCAGCCGGCCTTCAGCGTCCAGTACCACCCCGAAGCGGCCGCCGGCCCGCACGACGCCGCCTACCTGTTCGACCGCTTCGTATCCCTGATGGAGGCCGAGCGTGCCTAAGCGCACCGATATCCAGTCCGTCCTGGTCATCGGCTCCGGCCCGATCGTCATCGGCCAGGCCGCCGAGTTCGACTACTCCGGCACCCAGGCGTGCCGCGTCCTCAAGGCCGAGGGCCTGCGGGTCGTCCTGGTGAACTCCAACCCGGCGACGATCATGACCGACCCGGAGATCGCCGACGCCACGTACGTCGAGCCGATCACCCCCGAGTTCGTCGAGAAGATCATCGCCAAGGAGCGCCCCGACGCCCTCCTGCCCACCCTCGGCGGCCAGACCGCGCTCAACACCGCGATCTCCCTCCACGAGGCCGGTGTCCTCGACAAGTACGGCGTCGAGCTGATCGGCGCCAACGTCGAGGCCATCCACAAGGGCGAGGACCGCGACCAGTTCAAGCTCGTCGTCGAGGCCGTCAAGGCCAAGATCGGGCACGGCGAGTCCGCCCGCTCCGTGATCTGCCACTCCATGGAGGACGTCCTCCAGGGCGTCGAGACGCTCGGCGGCTACCCCGTCGTCGTCCGCCCCTCCTTCACCATGGGCGGCGCCGGCTCCGGCTTCGCCCACGACGAGGAGGAGCTGCGCCGCATCGCCGGCCAGGGCCTCACGCTCTCCCCGACCACCGAGGTGCTCCTGGAGGAGTCCATCCTCGGCTGGAAGGAGTACGAGCTGGAGCTGATGCGCGACAAGCACGACAACGTCGTGGTCGTCTGCTCCATCGAGAACTTCGACCCCATGGGCGTCCACACCGGTGACTCCATCACCGTCGCGCCCGCGATGACGCTCACCGACCGCGAGTACCAGATCCTCCGCGACATCGGCATCGCCGTCATCCGCGAGGTCGGCGTCGACACCGGCGGCTGCAACATCCAGTTCGCCGTCAACCCCGACGACGGCCGGGTCATCGTCATCGAGATGAACCCCCGCGTCTCCCGCTCCTCCGCCCTGGCGTCGAAGGCCACCGGCTTCCCCATCGCCAAGATCGCCGCGAAGCTGGCCGTCGGCTACACGCTCGACGAGATCCCCAACGACATCACCCAGGAGACCCCGGCCTCCTTCGAGCCCACGCTCGACTACGTCGTGGTCAAGGCGCCCCGCTTCGCCTTCGAGAAGTTCCCCTCCGCCGACTCCACCCTCACCACCACCATGAAGTCGGTCGGCGAGGCCATGGCCATCGGCCGGAACTTCACCGAGGCCCTGCAGAAGGCCCTGCGCTCCCTGGAGAAGAAGGGCAGCCAGTTCACCTTCACCGGCGACCCCGGCGACAAGAACGAGCTGCTGCGCGAGGCCGTCCGCCCCACCGACGGCCGCATCAACGCCGTCATGCAGGCCATCCGCGCCGGCGCCACCCGCGAGGAGGTCTTCGACGCCACGAAGATCGACCCGTGGTTCGTCGACCAGCTGTTCCTGATCAAGGAGCTCGCGGACGAGCTGGCCGCCGTCGAGAAGCTCGAGCCCGAGCTGCTCGCCGAGGCCAAGCGCCACGGCTTCTCCGACGCCCAGATCGCCGAGATCCGGGGCCTGCGCGAGGACGTCGTCCGCGAGGTCCGCCACGCCCTCGGCGTCCGCCCGGTCTACAAGACGGTCGACACCTGCGCCGCCGAGTTCGCCGCGAAGACCCCGTACTTCTACTCCTCGTACGACGAGGAGACCGAGGTCGCGCGGCGCGACAAGCCCGCCGTGATCATCCTCGGCTCCGGCCCGAACCGCATCGGCCAGGGCATCGAGTTCGACTACTCCTGCGTCCACGCCTCCTTCGCGCTGTCCGACGCCGGGTACGAGACCGTGATGGTCAACTGCAACCCGGAGACCGTCTCCACGGACTACGACACCTCCGACCGGCTCTACTTCGAGCCGCTCACCCTGGAGGACGTCCTGGAGATCGTCCACGCCGAGCAGCAGGCCGGCCCCATCGCCGGTGTGATCGTCCAGCTCGGCGGCCAGACCCCGCTGGGCCTCGCCCAGGCCCTCAAGGACAACGGCGTGCCGATCGTCGGCACCTCCCCGGAGGCCATCCACGCCGCCGAGGACCGCGGCGCCTTCGGCCGCGTCCTGCAGGAGGCCGGCCTGCCGGCCCCCAAGCACGGCACCGCGACCACCTTCGCCGAGGCCAAGGGGATCGCCGACGAGATCGGCTACCCGGTCCTCGTCCGCCCGTCGTACGTGCTCGGCGGCCGCGGCATGGAGATCGTCTACGACGAGAACCGGCTGGAGAAGTACATCGCCGAGTCCACCGAGATCAGCCCCACCCGGCCGGTCCTGGTCGACCGCTTCCTCGACGACGCCATCGAGATCGACGTCGACGCGCTCTACGACGGCCGGGAGCTGTACCTCGGCGGCGTCATGGAGCACATCGAGGAGGCCGGCATCCACTCCGGCGACTCGGCCTGCGCCCTGCCCCCGATCACCCTCGGCGGCTTCGACATCAAGCGGCTGCGCGCCTCCACCGAGGCCATCGCCAAGGGCGTCGGCGTCCGCGGCCTGATCAACATCCAGTTCGCGATGGCCGGGGACATCCTGTACGTCCTGGAGGCCAACCCGCGCGCCTCCCGCACCGTGCCCTTCACCTCGAAGGCCACCGCGGTGCCGCTGGCCAAGGCCGCCGCCCGCATCTCCCTCGGCGCCACCGTCGCCGAGCTGCGCGCCGAGGGCCTGCTGCCGAAGAACGGCGACGGCGGGGAGCTGCCGCTCGACGCGCCGATCTCCGTCAAGGAGGCCGTCATGCCGTGGTCGCGGTTCCGCGACATCCACGGCCGCGGTGTCGACACCGTCCTCGGCCCGGAGATGCGCTCCACCGGCGAGGTCATGGGCATCGACTCGGTCTTCGGCACGGCGTACGCCAAGTCGCAGGCCGGCGCGTACGGCCCGCTGCCCACCAAGGGCCGCGCGTTCATCTCGGTCGCCAACCGCGACAAGCGCTCGATGATCTTCCCGGCCCGCGAGCTGGTCGCCCACGGCTTCGAGCTGCTGGCCACCTCCGGCACGGCCGAGGTCCTCAAGCGCAACGGCATCAACGCCACCGTCGTGCGCAAGCAGTCCGAGGGCGAGGGCCCCGGCGGCGAGAAGACCATCGTCCAGCTGATCCACGCCGGCCAGGTCGACCTCATCGTCAACACCCCGTACGGCACCGGCGGCCGCCTCGACGGCTACGAGATCCGCACCGCAGCCGTCTCGCGCGGCGTGCCGTGCCTGACGACGGTCCAGGCGCTCGCCGCGGCCGTCCAGGGCATCGACGCCCTCAACCACGGCGGGGTGGGAGTCCGCTCCCTCCAGGAACACGCCGAACGTCTGATCGCGGCCCGCGACTAGCAGCCCACGAGGGGGACACCGTCACCACGGTGTCCCCCTCCTCATGAGGACACCCATCGAGATGTACGAACTCTTCTTCCAGCTCGTCTTCAAGCGGATGGACCCGGAGCGCGCCCACCACATGGCCGTCCGCTGGATCCGCCTCGTCGCCCGTATCCCCGTACTGCGCACCTTCGTCGCCGCCCTCCTCGCCCCCCGCCACAAGGAGCTGCGGACGGAGACCCTCGGCCTGCGGATGCACGGCCCCTTCGGGCTCGCGGCGGGCTTCGACAAGAACGCCGTCGCGATCGACGGCATGGCCATGCTCGGCTTCGACCACGTCGAGATCGGCACCGTCACCGGAGAGCCGCAGCCCGGCAACCCCAAGAAGCGGCTCTTCCGCCTCGTCCCGGACCGCGCCCTCATCAACCGCATGGGCTTCAACAACGAGGGCTCGGCCGCCGTCGCGCGGCGCCTCCACGCGCGCGTGCCGGTCTTCCGGACGGTCGTCGGCGTCAACATCGGCAAGACCAAGGTCGTCCCGGAGGCCGAGGCCGTCGCCGACTACGTGAAGTCGACGGAGCGGCTGGCCGCGCACGCCGACTACCTCGTCGTGAACGTCTCCTCGCCCAACACGCCCGGCCTGCGCAACCTCCAGGCCACCGAGGCCCTGCGCCCGCTGCTCACCGCCGTCCGCGAGGCCGCCGACCGCACCGTCACCGGCCGCCGCGTCCCCCTCCTGGTCAAGATCGCCCCGGACCTCGCCGACGAGGACGTCGACGCCGTCGCCGACCTCGCCGTGGAGCTGGGCCTCGACGGCATCATCGCCACCAACACCACCATCGCCCGCGTCGGTCTCGGCCTGACCTCCGACCCGGCGCTCGTCAAGGAGACCGGCGGCCTGTCCGGCGCCCCGCTCAAGGAGCGCTCCCTGGAGGTCCTGCGCCGCCTCTACGCGCGCGTGGGCGACCGCCTGGTCCTCGTGGGCGTCGGCGGCATCGAGAACGCCGAGGACGCCTGGCAGCGCATCCTGGCGGGCGCCACCCTCGTCCAGGGCTACAGCGCCTTCATCTACGAGGGCCCCTCCTACGCCCGCGCGATCCACAAGGGCCTCGCCGCCCGGCTCAAGGCCTCTCCGTACGCGACCCTCGCCGACGCCGTCGGCGCCGACGCCCGAAAGGCGGTCCAGTGACCCTCGCACCCTTCGGCGCCCGGCTCCGGGAGGCCATGGACACCCGCGGCCCCCTCTGCGTCGGCATCGACCCGCACGCCTCGCTGCTCTCCGCCTGGGGCCTGACGGACGACGTCGACGGCCTGGAGGCGTTCACCCGCACCGTGGTCGACGCCCTGGCCGGGACCGTGGCCGTCTTCAAGCCGCAGAGCGCCTTCTTCGAGCGGTTCGGCTCGCGCGGCATCGCCGTCCTGGAGCGGGCCGTGGCCGACCTGCGCGAGGCGGGCGCGCTGGTCGTCATGGACGCCAAGCGCGGCGACATCGGCTCCACCATGGCCGCCTACGCGGAGACGTTCCTGCGCAAGGACTCGCCGCTGTTCTCGGACGCGCTGACCGTCTCCCCGTACCTGGGGTACGGCTCGCTGAAGCCGGCCGTGGACCTGGCCCGCGAGAGCGGCGCCGGGCTGTTCGTCCTCGCCCTGACCTCCAACCCGGAGGGCGCCGAGGTGCAGCGGGCCGTACGCGCCGACGGGCGCTCCATCGGCGCCACCATGCTGGCCCACCTCGCGGAGGAGAACGCGGGGGAGACCCCGATGGGCTCCTTCGGCGCGGTGGTCGGTGCCACGCTCGGCGACCTGTCGTCCTTCGACCTGGACATCAACGGCCCCCTCCTCGCCCCGGGCATCGGCGCCCAGGGCGCGACCCCGGCCGACCTGCCGGCGGTCTTCGGCGCGGCCGTGCGCAACGTCGTCCCGAACGTCAGCCGGGGCGTCCTGCGCCACGGCCCGGACGCGGCGGCCCTGCGGGACGCGGCGGAGCGGTACGCGGACGAGGTGCGCGAGGCGGTCGACGGCGTCAAGGGCGCCTGACGGCGGAGTGCGCGGCACCAGGAAGGACGCTGTGAGCTGTCTCACTTCTCCTTCCTGGTGCCTCCGCGGTGCTGTCCCCGTGTGACGTCGCTGGGACGGGCCGTGACGGCTGTTGACGGAAACGGACCCCAAACAAGGTCATTATGTCCAAAATGTCCGGCTAGCTCGATCCTGACCAGGACTTTTCCTCTGTTCTCGCTGACTCGGGCGGCCTTGGCCGCTAGTCTCCGACGAGAGTCAGCGTTCGCGACGGTCCCTGCGTTGCTCGTTGCTCCCTTGGTGTGGGCCGACTAGGTTCCTCACCGGTCCGTATCCGACAGTTCGACATCCGAGGTGACGTAGGCGTGGCTCTTCCGCCCCTTACCCCTGAACAGCGCGCAGCCGCGCTCGAAAAGGCCGCCGCGGCTCGCCGGGAGCGGGCCGAGGTCAAGAATCGACTCAAGCACTCCGGCGCCTCCCTCCACGAGGTCATCAAGCAGGGCCAGGAGAACGAGGTCATCGGCAAGATGAAGGTCTCCGCCCTCCTCGAGTCCCTGCCGGGCGTGGGCAAGGTCCGCGCCAAGCAGATCATGGAGCGGCTGGGCATCTCCGAGAGCCGCCGCGTGCGCGGCCTCGGCTCCAACCAGATCGCATCCCTGGAGCGCGAGTTCGGCGGCTCCGGAGCCTGACGCCCACCGGGCGTCCAGGGCACTCCGGGAAGCTGGAATAATCGCCCCATGGCAGCAACATCCCGGGGGACGACCCCCGAGCCCCCGGACGTACGTCCGCGGCTGACCGTGCTCTCCGGCCCCTCCGGGGTCGGCAAGAGCACGGTCGTCGCCCATTTGCGCAAGGTCCACCCGGAAGTCTGGCTGTCCGTGTCGGCCACGACCCGCAAGCCGCGACCCGGCGAGCAGGACGGCGTGCAGTACTACTTCGTCACCGACGACGAGTTCGACAAGCTGATCGCCAACGGCGAGCTGCTGGAGTGGGCCGAGTTCGCCGGCAACCGCTACGGCACGCCCCGCCGCGCCGTCCTGGAGCGGCTGGAGAAGGGCGAGCCCGTCCTCCTGGAGATCGACCTCCAGGGCGCCCGGCTGGTCCGCGAGTCCATGCCGGACGCACAGCTCGTCTTCCTCGCGCCGCCCAGCTGGGAGGAACTGGTGCGCCGGCTCACCGGCCGGGGCACCGAGCCGCCGGACGTCATCGAGCGCCGGCTGGCCGCGGCCCGGATCGAACTGGCGGCGGAGTCGGAGTTCGACACCACCCTCGTCAACACGTCCGTCGAGGACGTCGCACGTGAGCTGCTAGCCTTGATGACGCTGTCTTCCGAGGCCGGGGCCTGATTCGCCCCCCTCGACCGCACAGTGTCTGATCTCTGTCCACTTTTTCGGAAGGTAGAGCGTGTCCTCTTCCATCACCGCGCCCGAGGGCATCATCAACCCGCCGATCGACGAGCTGCTCGAGGCCACGGACTCGAAGTACAGCCTCGTGATCTACGCGGCCAAGCGCGCGCGTCAGATCAACGCGTACTACTCGCAGCTCGGTGAGGGCCTGCTGGAGTACGTCGGTCCGCTGGTGGACACCCACGTCCACGAGAAGCCGCTGTCGATCGCCCTGCGGGAGATCAACGCGGGCCTGCTGACCTCCGAGTCCGTCGAGGGCCCGGCGCAGTAAGCGCGCCTCCACGTCATCACCAGGCCCGGCGGGGTGTCCGCCGGGCCTGAGGTGTGTCCCGGACGTCCCGGAGCACCGTGCTCCGGGACGCGGAATCAGTCGTACGAACCTCAGAGCGGGAGGCGCAGTGCCCCAGCCCAAGCCCAAGGTCGTCCTCGGCGTCAGCGGTGGCATCGCCGCCTACAAGGCGTGCGAGCTGCTGCGGCGGCTGACCGAGTCGGGCCATGACGTACGGGTCGTCCCGACCGCGTCCGCGCTCCGCTTCGTCGGCGCCCCCACCTGGTCGGCGCTCTCCGGCAACCCCGTGTCCACCGAGGTCTGGGACGCCGTCCACGAGGTCCCGCACGTCCGCATCGGCCAGGAGGCCGACCTGGTGGTGGTCGCCCCCGCCACCGCCGACATGCTCGCCAAGGCCGCGCACGGTCTCGCCGACGACCTGCTGACGAACACCCTGCTCACGGCCCGCTGCCCGGTCATCTTCGCCCCGGCCATGCACACGGAGATGTGGGAGCACCCGGCCACCCAGGAGAACGTGGCCACGCTGCGCCGCCGCGGAGCCGTCGTCGTCGAACCGGCCGTCGGCCGGCTCACCGGCGTCGACACGGGCAAGGGACGCCTCCCCGAGCCCGCCGAGATCTTCGAGGTCTGCCGGCGGGTCCTCGCCCGCGGCGTCACCGAGCCGGACCTCGCCGGCCGCCACGTCGTCGTCAGCGCCGGCGGCACGCGCGAGCCGCTGGACCCCGTCCGCTACCTGGGGAACCGTTCCTCCGGCAAGCAGGGCTACGCCCTGGCCCGTACGGCGGCGGCCCGGGGGGCCCGGGTCACGCTCATCGAGGCCAACACCGGCATCCCGGACCCGGCCGGCGTCGACGTCGTGCACGTCGGGACCGCCGTCCAGCTGCGCGAGGCGGTGCTGAAGGCGGCGGCCGACGCGGACGCCGTGGTCATGGCCGCCGCCGTCGCCGACTTCCGCCCCGCCACGTACGCCGAGGGCAAGATCAAGAAGAAGGAGGGCGAGGAGCCCGCCCCCGTCGCCCTCGTCCGCAACCCCGACATCCTCGCGGAGATCTCCGCGGACCGCCCCCGACCGGACCAGGTGGTCGTGGGCTTCGCCGCCGAGACCGACGACGTCCTCGCGCACGGCCGCGACAAGCTCCGCCGCAAGGGCTGCGACCTGCTCGTGGTCAATGAAGTGGGCGAGCGCAAGACCTTCGGTTCCGAGGAGAACGAAGCGGTTATCCTTGGGAGTGACGGCACTGAGACGCATGTGCCCCACGGTCCGAAGGAAGCCCTCGCGGATACGCTCTGGGACCTGATCGCGCCGCGCCTCGTATGAGCGGTGCCGGTGGGTGGGAGGGATCTCTCACACGCCGGAGCAATCAGGTGAAACCGGTCAAAAACCGGTATTTTCCTTGACCCGGAGAGGTGATCTTCGGACAGTGGACGCTGCCGATGTGGCCAATCAGCCTCCCATCGTGCGAGACACCTGGTCCAATGCCCGAGAGTGCCCGATAAACTGTTCGCGGAACGACGCGGGGCGCAGCCCCCTGACGGTCCGCAAATGATCAGCCAGCAGCCGCTGCAAACCCAGGGAGCGTTGTGTCCCGTCGCCTCTTCACCTCGGAGTCCGTGACCGAAGGTCACCCCGACAAGATCGCTGACCAGATCAGCGACACCATTCTCGATGCGCTTCTGCGTGAGGACCCCACCTCCCGTGTGGCCGTGGAGACGTTGATCACCACCGGCCTGGTGCACGTGGCCGGCGAGGTGACGACCAAGGCCTACGCCGACATCCCCACGCTGGTGCGCAACAAGATCCTGGAGATCGGTTACGACTCCTCCAAGAAGGGCTTCGACGGCGCCTCCTGCGGTGTCTCCGTCTCCATCGGCGCCCAGTCCCCGGACATCGCGCAGGGTGTCGACACGGCGTACGAGCAGCGCGTCGAGGGTGACGAGGACGAGCTGGACAAGCAGGGCGCCGGCGACCAGGGCCTGATGTTCGGCTACGCGTCGGACGAGACGCCCGAGCTGATGCCGCTGCCGATCCACCTCGCGCACCGGCTGTCGCGCCGCCTGACCGAGGTCCGCAAGAACGGCACGATCCCCTACCTGCGCCCCGACGGCAAGACGCAGGTCACCATCGAGTACGACGGCGACAAGGCCGTCCGCCTCGACACGGTCGTCGTCTCCTCGCAGCACGCCAGCGACATCGACCTCGACTCGCTGCTCGCCCCCGACATCCGCGAGTTCGTCGTCGAGCACGTGCTCAAGCAGCTCCTCGACGACGGCATCAAGCTGGACACCGAGGGCTACCGCCTGCTGGTCAACCCGACCGGCCGCTTCGAGATCGGCGGCCCCATGGGCGACGCCGGCCTCACCGGCCGCAAGATCATCATCGACACGTACGGCGGCATGGCCCGCCACGGCGGCGGTGCCTTCTCCGGCAAGGACCCGTCCAAGGTCGACCGCTCGGCCGCCTACGCCATGCGCTGGGTCGCCAAGAACGTCGTGGCCGCCGGCCTGGCCGCCCGCTGCGAGGTCCAGGTCGCGTACGCCATCGGCAAGGCCGAGCCCGTCGGCCTCTTCGTCGAGACCTTCGGCACCGCCAAGATCGACGTCGAGCGCATCGAGAACGCCATCGCCGAGGTCTTCGACCTCCGCCCGGCCGCGATCATCCGCGACCTCGACCTGCTCCGCCCGATCTACGCCCAGACCGCGGCGTACGGCCACTTCGGCCGCGAGCTCCCGGACTTCACGTGGGAGCGCACGGACCGCGTCGACGCGCTGCGCAAGGCGGCGGGCCTGTAAGCCCGCACCGCACCGTCACCATCAGGAGTCCGGCCCCGCCCCGCGCGGGAGCCGGACTCCGGCGTTTCAGCGGTGGCTCAATCCGCCTGCGGATACCCGATCGCCGCGATCTCCCCGGCCAGATCGGCCAGCTCCAGATCCGGGTTCAGCGCCGTGACCACCTGCTGCGTCAGCGGACGCAGGCCCTGGACGTGCCGAACGGCCGCCAGATCGACGGCAACCTTGTAGTAGTCCTCGGCGAACGCCCGGAACGCCTCCGCGGAGCGGTCCACCAGCAGCTGGAACAGGTACGAGGCGCCGTCCGGATCGTCATCGAGATCTCCCTCCTCGGGAAAGACGACCGACGATCCGCACCGCCAGACGTCGTCCGACGCGGTCCGCCACAGACAGGCCGTCACGACCGGCGTCCCGTCCTCGTCCGAGAACGCCGGCTCCTCGACACACGCCCGGAACACCTCCGGCACGTCGTCCAGCACACCCGGCCAGGGCAGCGTCCGGTCATGACACGCGTACGGACTCATGAGCGACTCGTGCGCGAAGCCCCGCACGAACGCCCCGGCGGCCGAGAAGACGATGGAGTACTCGTCCCCCGAGCCATTACGCATGGACGCCATCTCCTCGGCGTCGGACCAGTGCGCGTCGAACGAGTGGTACCGGTCCTCCCAATCCGGCGAAAGGATCGCCTCCAGCATGGCCAGGGCACGGCAGTGGTCACGGAGAACGGGTATCGCGGGCAGCCGCGCGGCAACGTCATGAACGGTCACCCGCACATCCAAGCGCATGCCGCGTCCGGGCAGGCCGGTGCGGTCCGCGGTCAGAACGGCTGACCCGCTCCGGGATCCTCACCGGGGTCGCTGCCGGGATCCGTCTCGTCCGGCCCGGCGCAGTCCCCCAGCGGATCGAAGCGCTCCCGCAGCGCCGACGCCAGCTCGTCGTCGACGTCCTCGAGGGTCGTCGCCGCCATGTCGGCCAGGAAGACCGACGCGTTGTCGCCCGGCTTGAGCCCCGCGGTGGCGAGGAACTCCACGAAGAGCTGCACCGGATCCCGGTCCCCACCGGCGGGTCCCTGCGCCGCCCGTCCCGCGGGGGCCGGCGCGTCCAGGCCCGGGACGCCCGGGACCAGATGCCGGAACGGCTCCGCCACCTGCTCGTTCTTCGACGCCGAGGCCAGCTGGGCCAGCAGGCCGAGGTCCTGGACGGTCTTGGACACGGAGTCGTCGTTCTTGTGCAGCCACCACACCACCGCGCTGCCCGTGTCCTTCAGCACGTCCTCGCCGAGGTACGTACGCCGGCTCTGCTCGTACCGGCGCTCGTGCGCCCACACCTCCTCGTCCTTGCGGACGGCCGCCAACTTGTCCAGCCGCCGCTGGTCCTCGTCCGACAGCGTCAGGGTGACGTCCAACGCCATGGCCTGGACCAGTCCGCTCGCATCGGGCTGCAAGGTGGCCAGCACACCCCCGAGCTCGTGCTGCACGAGGCTCGCTCGCGACGGCGAACGCTTCTCCGTGATCACGCGCACCCGCTCCAGAACGGCTTCCACCGCCAGCCCGCTCGCATGGACCGCCGGGCTGTCCATGGACGCGTCCAGCGGACACCAGCGCACCGTCGCGGAGAACAGGAAGTCGTAGTCCCGTGCGTTGCTGGGCATCGCGACCTCCTGGATGCGCAGCTCACGGCGTTCCACGGGCGGGACCGGCAGATCGGGCTCCAGCAGGCTGCCGGGCGGGAAGGGATCCTGGCGCCGGCCCGCCCCCGCGAACACCAGCGGGGGAGCGGCGCAGTGCACCGCGGCGGCGGCCAGCCAGGCCCACATCGGCCAGCCCTGGCTGAGACCGACGATCGTGGTGAGCAAGGCGGAGATCAGGGTGACGAAGACGGTGACGGTCTTCTGTCCGGTGGTCATGGGGCTTACGCCTCCTCGTTTCCTGCCGATCGGCTGCGCCGGGCCTCGGTGATCTTCTGTATGAGCGTGGTGAGCAGGGCCGTACGGGCCGCACCGGAAACCGGACGGGCGCGAGCCGCCGCGTGCAGGGCCACCAGCGCGTCGGCGCGTGGAGCCGCGGCCGCCACCAGGACGTCCAGCAACAGCTCTCCCCGGGGAGCACGGGCCGCGTCGAGCCACGCCCCCGCGACCGGGCGCCACTGTTCCCTTGGCGCGGAGGCGAAGACCGAGCGCCATCCGTCGACGAGACTGCGTCGCACTCCCGCCTCGGCGAGCAGGGGGAACGCCCGGCCACCCGCGTCGAGAAGCGGCTCGGGAGCCGCCAGCGCCAGGAACAACGCCAGGTCCGTGGCGCGGTCCCGGCCGACGGCCGGCCGCACCAGCCGGTCCAGCGTCCACCGGTGCAGTCGGCGGTCCCCGCGGACGAGTTCGACCAGCGCGTCCCGCGCCTCCCCGCTCCTCCCCTCGCGGGCGGCGAGGTGGTGGAGTCGTACGACCGCCTGGTAGGGGTGGCGCACCGGCATCACCGCGAAGCACACGCCGACCAGCACCCTGCGCAGGCCCTTGGACAGGTGGGCGTCGGTCGACCACTCGTAGATCTGGGCGCGGCACGCGGCGTCCAGCCGGGGGTCCTCCAGTCCGAGGGTCAGCAGGCGTGCGGCCGCGTGGACGCCCGGCCCCCGTGCGGTCCGGTCGGCCCATGTTCCGACCACGGCGAACAGGTCCGCGGGGCGCAGGTTCCCCGCGCACTGCTCCGCGAAGCGCGTGACCAGGCGCTCCCGGTCGTGCGGCGTGAGGCCCGGAAGGGTCAGGGCATCGCCGACCCAGGCCAGCAGCGCGGGATGCAGGTCCGGGTGGTTCTCCCAGAAGTGGTTCCGCACGGCACGGCCGAAGCGGGGCCTGCCGAACCGCACCAGCCCGTCGTCGCCCCGTGCGGCATGGATCTCTTCGAGGCGGGTGCCGAGCCCCTGTCGCTCCATGAGCGGTGTGGGGTTGTCCGGGTGGTCGAGGACCGCCAGGAGCCGGTCGGCTGCCGCCTGCAGGGTGTCCGGTCGTACGGCGTGGAGCATGGCCAAGGACAGCAGCAGGGCGCGCTCGGCCGCGCCGGACCGGTCCTCCACCAGTCGGGCGACCTCCGACGACCGGTCCACGACCGCGTCGATCGCCGTGTCGCACCAGTCGGTGAAGGACTCTCCAGGCCGCCCGGCGAGTGCCGCGTCGCGCACCAGGCCCGCGACGTCGGCGACCTCCCGCAGCGGCGGGCGCCGGGCGAGGTAGCCGCGCAGCCGGTCCGGCACCGGATCGGCCACCGTCGCGTCGAGCCCGGCGTTCCTCAGGTACCTCTTGACGAGGTCCTGCTCCAGACGCAGGCCCGGTGGGCGGGCGATCTCGACGCGCAGTGCCGCGTACTCCGGCGTCAGGTCACGCGCGGCCCGGACCGGGAGCACCACCGCGAGGCGGGCGTTCCTGTCGCGTACGGCCTTCCGGAAGCCGGACAGCCGGGTCCGGACGTCGGGCCACCGGGCCGCGTCGCTGTCGGACAGGTCGAGCAGGAGCCGGTCGGCGTCACCGACCTGCTCCGGATCCAGCCACTCGGCGTCGTCCTCCCCGTACGGCACCAGTTCCAGCAGTCGGCCACCGTCGTGCCGCCGCCCGTACAGCAGCATGCGCGCCGCCGCCCGGCGCCCACTGCCGGGGAGACCGTCCAGGAGCACGGTGTGGCGAGCCTCCAGTATGTCGTCGGCCTCGTTGTAGCCCAGCGGGTGGACGAAGTGCTGCCGCAGCCACTGCAGTTCGTCGTCCGCGACGGCCTGGGGCGCTTTGCCCCGCGCGTCGTTCGCGAGGGTTCTGGGGTCGGGATCCCCGCCGCCGTAGAAGTTGTTGGTGGTGTGGTAGTGGTTGCTGTTGTGCTGGGAGCCCGGGCCGGTGTGGACGGGTCCGTTCGTTCCCTCGGCGCCCGGCGGCGGAACACTGCTCACCGGCGACGGTCCTCGCCCGGCCGCTCCCCGTCCCAGTAGTGCCGGACGCCGCCGTTGTTGTCCCCGGCGACGTACTGGGCACCGTTGCCCGACAGGTGGGGCGCGTGGTTGTGCTGGTCGCCGGAGCCCAGGTGCACCGGGCCCTGGGCACCCTTGACGATCGTGCCGCCCACGTCCCCGCCGATGTCCCGCGCCTGGACGACCGTGCCCCCCGACACGTCGCCGACGGAGTTTCCGACGCTGCTCGCGGCCCCGGAGGCCGTCGACGGGCCGGGCTTCTCCGCGGCGGCCAGCTCGGGCACCAGGTCGGCGACCGCGTCCCCGATCCTGCGGAGCCCTGTGGCGGCGTCCTGGGTGTCGAAACGGATCGAGTGGATGCGGGCCAGCGGTTCCAGGGACGACGGCAGGTCCTTCACGCTCAGGCGCTCGGTATGCCGGCCGATCAGCACAGGCACCACGGGAACGGCGCAGCGGAGCGCCTCTTCCAGTTCCCTGCGGACCCAGTCGCCCTCGTCGTGCAGCTGCCCGCATCGGGCCCACCCGGGACCGATCACGGCGACGACGGCGCCGCTGCGGCGCACGTTCCGCAGCAGTCCCTCGTCGAAGGCCGATCCGGGCTCCAGGGACTTGCTGGCCCGGAAGATCCGGTCGCTGCCGAACCTGTGGGACAGCTCCCCGTCGATCGCGACGGCGATCTGTTCACCGTCGCCGGTGCGGTAGTTGATGAAGACGTCGGGCATGACGGAATTCCTCTCGTGAGCGGGGCAGGGTGAGGGCGGTGAGCGCGCCCGGACGACGTGGGTCGCGGTCCGCGAGGGCCTGTCGGCGTCAGCCCGCGTACGGCGTGCCCGCAGCGGCCAGCGCACCCGTGAGGCGCGGCGCGACCGCGCGGTACGCCGGACGGTGTGCGTACCGGGACAACGTGCGGCCGAGACGCCGCAGGTCGACGGCGATGGTCGCCGAGCCGACGAGGTCGGTCGTCGTCAGCAGCCTGTCGGCGACGTCGCAGGCCTCTTCCGGGTTGCCCGCGAGTGCGTGTGCGAGGGCGCGCCGGACCCCGTAACGGGCCTGTGTCCGCAGCGCCTCGGCCGGAAGCCGCCGGCACTCGCGGTCCAGGACCTCGGCGGCCTCCGCCGGTCGGCCCAGGTCCAGCAGACACCAGCCGGCGGTCATCGCGGCGGGATCCGGCACATGGGTCGTGCCCAGCAGAGGGGCGCCGTCCTCCTCGGCGGCGGCCCGGGCCAACAGCTCGCGGGCCTCGTCGAGGGCCCTCATGCAGGGGTCGTACGCACCGGCCAGCGCGTGCCCCTGGGCGCGCCGCTGGGCGGCGAGGCCGCGGATCCTCGGGGGCAGCGCGCCGGACCGCGCCCCCTCGGCGAACGCCACGGTCTCGGACGCCTCGCCGCGGTAGTAGGTGATCAGGCCACGACGGACCAGTGCGTACGAGGCCAGGTGGCGGTCGCCGGACGCGGCGGCCAACTCCACGGCCTGGTCCGTCCAGCGCAGCGCCCCCCGCTCGTCGCCCGCCTCCTGGGCCATCCAGCCCGCGAACTCCGCGTACCGGGCGGACAGGGCGACCAGCCCCTGGGCCGTGCGCCGGCCGGTCCCGCCCGCGAGGTGCTGGAGGAGCCGGATCTGTTCCTCCAGCGCGGGCAGCAGAGCCGCGGGCGGGACGGACTGGCCGAGCCGCCGGTAGTGGCCGAACAGCGCGCGTGACACGTCGAGCAGCGTCGTACCGCCGTCGTCGGTCCGGCCCGGCACCGGGGCCGCCGCGCCCAGCGCGAGGACGCTCGCCGCGCCCACGCCGAGGAGCCGGCGCCGGTCGAGCGGGGCGTCCCCGGGGCCTGCGTGTACGCCTTCCGGACGGGCGCCGCCCCGGGGACTCCGCTCCGGTAAGAGCGCCTCCAACGCTCCGTCGGCGCCCAGTGCGGCATCGCAGAGGCGGGCGAGCTGTGGGGAGGGCCGCTTGCTGCCGGTCTCCACCTTGCTCAGCTGACCCTTGCTGTAGTGGACCCGCGCGGCCAGCTCGACGATGGTCAGCCCGGCCTCGATACGCCGCCTGCGCAGCTCCTCGCCGAACGTCCGTGACCGCTGTAACACCCGTCCCCCCAAGATCGCACACAGCTCGCACGCCCGGAGGCACCGGGGCGCGTGCATGTCAGGTTCTGCCAGGTGAGACCCCATCGGCAAGGCGATCGGTGAAGTTTCCCGTTTCCTGTCGCGGCGGGCTGCCGCCCGGACGGGCCGGTCCCGCGCGTCGCGTGGGCGACCGGGGACGGCCGACGGGTCGCTGTCAGTGCGTTCTGATAGGCATATGGCTGTGAGCAGCGAGAACGGAAACCGGGAGGGGCGGCCCGGGCAGGTGCCCGAGCAGCTCGCGCTCATTCGGGAGAGCGTGCGGAAGGCGAAGGCGCCGCGGGCCAAGCCCCGGACGTGGCGCGGGGCCGCGCTGGCCAAGGAGCTGCCCGTCGCGCGGGTCGTCGTCAACAAGGGCGTGCTGCACCTCGACCAGTTCTTCGACTACGCCGTGCCGGAGGAGCTGGACGCCGCCGCGCGGCCCGGTGTGCGGGTCCGGGTGCGGTTCGGGGCCGGCGCGCATCAGGTGCGGGAGGGGCGGCGCGAGGGCGGGCGGCTCATCGACGGGTTCCTCGTCGAGCGCCTGGCCGAGAGCGACTACACCGGGCCGCTGGCCGCCCTCGCCGACGTCGTCTCGCCCGAGCCCGTGCTCGGGCCCGAGCTGCTCGGCCTCGCCCGGGCCGTCGCCGACCGGTACGCCGGCAGCCTCGCCGACGTGCTCCAGCTGGCCGTCCCGCCACGCAGCGCCCGCGCCGAGGCCCAGCCCTCGCCCGAGCCCCTGCCGCCGCCCGCACCGCCCGAGCCGGGCACCTGGACGCGGTACGCGCGGGGCGAGGCGTTCCTCGGCGCCCTCGCCCGCGGCGGCAGCCCGCGCGCCGTGTGGAACGCGCTGCCCGGGCCCCACTGGGCCGACGAGATCGCCCGCGCCATGGCCGCCACCCTCGCCTCCGGGCGCGGCGCCCTCGTCGTCGTACCGGACGGGCGGGCCGCCGCGCGCGTGGACGCCGCCCTGACCGCGCTCCTCGGCAAGGGACGGCACGCGCTGCTGACCGCCGAGGCCGGTCCCGAGAAGCGGTACCGGCAGTGGCTCGCCGTGCGCCGCGGCGCCGTACGGGCCGTCGTGGGCACCCGGGCCGCCATGTTCGCGCCCGTACGGGACCTCGGACTCGTCGCCATCTGGGACGACGGCGACAGCAGCCACAGCGAGCCCCACGCCCCGCAGCCCCACGCGCGCGACGTGCTGCTCCTGCGCGCCGCGCACGACAAGTGCGCCTTCCTGCTGGGCAGTACGAGCTGCACCGTCGAAGCCGCCCAGCTCGTCGAGAGCGGCTGGGCCCGGCCCCTGACAGCCCCCCGCGAGCAGGTACGGGCGGCCGCCCCGCTCGTACGGACCGTGGGCGACGGCGAACTGGCCCGCGACGAGGCCGCGCGGGCCGCCCGCCTGCCGTCCCTGGCCTGGCAGGCCGTACGCGACGGGCTGCGCACCGGGCCCGTCCTGGTCCAGGTGCCCCGGCGCGGCTACGTGCCGCGCCTCGCCTGCGAGCTGTGCCGCACGCCCGCCCGCTGCCGCCACTGCGCCGGGCCCCTGGAGGCCCCCGAGCAGCGCGAGTTGAGGTGCGGCTGGTGCGGCCGGGGCGAGCCCGACTGGCACTGCGCCGCCTGCGGCTCCCCGCGGCTGCGCGCCCGCGTCGTGGGCGCCCGGCGCACCGCCGAGGAACTGGGCCGGGCCTTCCCGGCCGTCCCCGTGCGCACCTCCGGACGCGACCACGTGCTCGACTCCGTGCCCGCCAGGCCCGCCCTCGTGGTCAGCACGCCCGGCGCCGAGCCCGTCGCCGAAGGCGGGTACGCCGCCGCGCTCCTGCTGGACGGCTGGGCGCTGCTCGCCCGCCCCGACCTGCGGGCCGGCGAAGAGGCCCTGCGCCGCTGGATCGACGCCGCGTCCCTCGTGCGCGGCCAGGACGAGGGCGGCACCGTGGTCGTCGTCGCCGAGCCGACGCTGCGGCCCGTGCAGGCGCTCGTCCGCTGGGACCCGGTGGGCCACGCCCAGCGGGAGCTGGCCGAACGCGCCGAGCTGGGGTTCCCGCCGGTCTCCCGCATGGCCGCGGTGACCGGGCGGCCGGAGGCGGTGGCCGGATTCCTCGCCGCCGCCGAACTCCCGCCGGAGGCCGAGGTGCTGGGACCCGTACCGGTCCGGCCCCCCGCCGCGGGCGCCCCGCGCAGGCCGGGGGACCCGCCGCCGGGAGAAACCTGGGACCGTGCCCTCCTGCGCGTACCGCCCGGTCAGGGCGCGGCTCTGGCGTCCGCCCTGAAGACCGCCCAGGCGGCCCGTATGGCCCGCGGCGCCGACGCCCCGGTCCGCATCCGGATCGATCCGCCCGACATCGGGTGAGGGGAGGGCGGGGCCTCGTGTCCGGTGGTTCTTTCCCTGCCCCGCCCCTTCCCGGAACGGGGGCTCCGCCCCCGGACCCCCTTTTTTCGCGCCTGCGGCGCTCGTCCGCGAGCGCCGGACGGGCTGAATTCTGCGGCGCCTCACGGCGTCGCGGAACGGAAGAGGCCGCCGCAGCCGCCCGTGGGGGAGTGGGCGGCCGCGGCGGCCGGGTGGGAGGGTCAGCCGTTGCGCGGGCCGGGGAAGGCGCTCGGGCGGACCTCCTCGCGGAGGGACGGGTCACGGGAGCCGGCGGTCGGCTGCGGGGGCATCGCGCGGGCCGCGGGGACCGACGCCACCGGCATCGTGCGCGTCGCGCCCGCCTCGCCGGTGTGCTCCGCGTTCGCGGTGCCCGACTGCTGGGCCGCCGCGCGCCGGGCGCCGTACCGGCGGTGCACCGCCTGCTTGGTGACGCCGAGCGCCGAGCCCACCGCGTCCCACGAGAAGCCCAGCGAGCGGTCGAAGTCCACCGCGGCGGTCACCAGCGTCTCGACGCTGTCCCGCAGCTCCTGGGCCAGGCGGACCGTGGGAGCCGGGGCCCTGCCGTAGACGACGAAGCCCGTCGACGGGCCGGAGCGACGCGGGCGGTAGACGTTGCCCAGCTGGGCCGTGAGCGTGCGCAGAGCGTCCACCTGCCGGCGGACCCGCTCGATGTCCCGCACCAACAGGTGCAGGCTTGCCCGGGCTTGGGCGTCGTGGGTTGCGTGGTCGGCCATTTACAAGCCTCTCGAACCGGCGTTGAAAAGGGGCGGGCCGCACACGAGCGGCCCGATACGGTCAATCTCTCTTGACAACGCGCCACCCGTCTCCGGGGTCACGCTGCAGGGGCGTATCCGCATATGCGCAGGGCGCACGGATATACGTACGCCCCCTGATCCTCCCGGCGCCTAGACTGGTGCGCCGCCCGCGTCCGGGCGCGGTGCCCTCCGGGAGGACACCCCGGGCCCCGCCGGGCGCCCGTGAGCCGACACGAACATGCGAGGTATCCCCCCGTGAAGCTGGTCTTCGCAGGCACCCCCGAGGTCGCCGTACCCGCCCTGGACGCCCTGATCACCTCGGACCGGCACGAGGTGGCCGCGGTCGTCACCCGGCCCGACGCCCCCGCCGGGCGCGGCCGTCGGCTCGTCGCCAGCCCCGTCGCCGAGCGGGCCGCCGAGGCGGGCATCGAGGTCCTCAAGCCCGCCAGGCCCCGGGACGAGGCCTTCCTCGCCCGGCTGCGCGAGATCGCGCCCGACTGCTGCCCGGTCGTCGCGTACGGGGCCCTGCTGCCCCGCGTCGCCCTCGACATCCCGGCCCACGGCTGGGTGAACCTGCACTTCTCGCTGCTGCCCGCGTGGCGCGGCGCGGCGCCCGTACAGCACGCGATCATGGCCGGGGACGAGGTGACCGGCGCGTCGACCTTCCAGATCGAGGAGGGGCTGGACTCCGGTCCCGTGTACGGGGTCATCACGGAGGAAGTACGGCCCACCGACACCAGCGGCGACCTCCTCACCCGCCTCGCCTTCGCGGGCGCCGGGCTCCTCGCCGCCACCATGGACGGCATCGAGGACGGCACGCTCAAGGCCGTGCCGCAGCCCGCCGATGGCATCACCCTCGCCCCGAAGATCACCGTCGAGGACGCCCGCGTCGACTGGACCGCGCCGGCCCTGCGCGTCGACCGCGTGGTGCGCGGCTGCACGCCCGCCCCCGGCGCGTGGACCGTCTTCCGCGGCGAGCGCCTGAAGCTCGTCCAGACGAAGCCCGTGCCGGACCGCACCGACCTCGCGCCCGGCGAGCTGCACGCCGCCAAGAACAACGTCCACGTCGGCACCGGCTCGCACGCCGTGGAGCTGCTGTGGGTCCAGCCGCAGGGCAAGAAGCCGATGCGCGGCGCCGACTGGGCACGGGGCGTGCGGATCACCGCGGGGGAGAAGGCCGGCGTCTGACAGGGGAGAGCTGCCCGGGCCCGGCGCCGTCACTGCATGTCCGCGCCCCGCGGCGCCGGAACCCGTGGATCCAGTGCCCCGGGTCCGGCGCGGGGCGCAGGGCGTCGACCGCACGGCGCCCGGGCCGGGCTCGACGACGCGGACGAGCGTCCGGCGCCGCTGCCCGAGCGGCCCTTCGCCGGTGAGGCGGACTACGCTGAGAGGGTTCGACCCTTATCGAAAGCGGAGCACCTTTTGAGCGAGCAAGGCCGTCGCCGTCCCTCCAAGCCGTACCGGCGCCCCAAGAAGGACCCCGTCCGGGTCCTGGCCTACGAGGCGCTGCGCGCCGTGGACGAGCGTGATGCCTACGCCAACCTCGTCCTGCCGCCGCTGCTGAAGAAGGCCCGCGAGAAGGAGGGCTTCGAGGCCCGGGACGCCGCCCTCGCGACCGAGCTCGTCTATGGCACGCTGCGCCGCCAGGGCACGTACGACGCGATCATCGCGGCGTGCGTCGACCGGCCGCTGCGCGAGGTCGACCCGCCCGTGCTCGACGTGCTGTCGCTCGGCGCGCACCAGCTGCTCGGCACGCGCATCCCCACCCACGCGGCGGTCTCCGCGACCGTGGAGCTGGCCCGGGTGGTGCTCGGCGACGGGCGGGCCAAGTTCGTCAACGCCGTCCTGCGCAGGATCGCCCAGGACGACCTCGACGGCTGGCTGGCACGGGTCGCGCCGCCGTACGACGAGGACCCGGAGGACCACCTCGCCGTGGTGCACTCGCACCCGCGCTGGGTGGTCTCCGCCCTGTGGGACGCGCTGGGCGGCGGCCGCGCCGGCATCGAGGACCTGCTGGAGGCCGACAACGAGCGGCCCGAGGTGACGCTCGTCGCCCGCCCCGGCCGGTCCACGCCCGGCGAGCTGCTGGACGTCCTGGGCCAGGACGCCGCGCTGCCCGGGCGCTGGTCGCCGTACGCGGTGCGGCTCGCCGAAGGCGGTGAGCCGGGCGCGATCGACGCCGTACGGGAGGGGCGGGCCGGCGTCCAGGACGAGGGCAGCCAGCTCGTGGCCGTCGCCCTCGCCGGCGCTCCCCTCGACGGCCCCGACGAGCGGTGGCTCGACGGCTGCGCCGGCCCGGGCGGCAAGGCCGCCCTCCTGGGCGCCCTGGCCGCCGAGCGGGGCGCCGCGCTGCTCGCCTCCGAGAAGCAGCCGCACCGTGCCCGCCTCGTCGACCGCGCCCTGGCCGGCAACCCCGGCCCGTACCAGGTGATCGCCGCCGACGGCACCCGGCCGCCGTGGCGCCCCGGCTCGTTCGACCGCGTCCTCGTCGACGTCCCGTGCTCCGGCCTGGGGGCCCTGCGCCGCCGCCCGGAGGCCCGCTGGCGCCGCCGCCCCGAGGACCTGGACGGCTTCGCACCGCTCCAACGCGGCCTGCTGGCCGAGGCGTTGAAGGCCGCACGCGTCGGGGGCGTCGTCGGGTACGCCACCTGCTCGCCGCACCTCGCCGAGACCCGCGCGGTGGTCGAGGACGTCCTGAAGGGGCGCGCGGGCGCCAAGGACGTCGAGGCCGAGTGGATCGACGCGCGGCCCCTGATGCCGGGCGTGCCGCAGCTCGGCGAGGGCCCCGACGTCCAGCTGTGGCCGCACGTCCACGGCACGGACGCCATGTACCTCGCGCTCCTGAGGCGGACGGCCTGACGGCCTCACCGGAACGGCCGCCGGACGTCCCGCCGCTGCCCGTCGCGCTCGGCCGGCTACGGCTGCTGGCGGCCGATCGCGCGTACGACCTGCTGCGGCCGGAGCCGGGAGAGCTCGTCGAGGCCGGGCTCGACGCGCTGCTCGCCGGGGCCGACTCGTTCTCCCTGCGGCTCCTGGCGGGCCTCGCCCGCGGCGAGCACGCGGAGGCGGTACGGCACTTCGACGCGGCCGTCGAGGAGCTCGGCCTCGTACCGCAGGACCCGGCCGTGCTCGGGAGTGTCCGGCGGATCATGCCGACATCGCTGGGCGGTGCCTTTGACTGCTGGTGAGCGGGGTCTGGTGCGTGCGGCTGCAAGGCGGAGGAGGGAGGGATGGCGGAGCCATCGCGACCGACGACAACGCCGCTGGGGGTCCCCCCTGCCCGTCAGGGCTTGGGGGAGGGCGTGCCAGACCCCGCGGCCCAGGCATGATCCGCAGGACACGACCCAGCGGCCGCCCGCTGGGCCATGGCGCGCTGGTGGGCGAGCCGCATCGCGGCGGGCGCGCTCCATCCGATGGACGGCCTGTGGCTGATCCACGAGGGCGCCACGGCCGAGCTGGGCCACCCGCCCGCCCTGCGGCCGTTCGCCCGGATCGTCGCGGAGCTGGTGGCGTTGTGAGCCCGAGGAGTGGGACCTGCCGCCGGACGCCGCCGTGCGGGACCGGGTGGTGGAGGCGGCCCGGGAGTTCCTGGGCGAGGGTGGCCGGACCCCGGCGGGGCCGGGCTTGTAGGTCCTTGGGAATCTTTTGGGCGGCCCTTGGGTTTCGCCGGGTCTTCCGAGGTCTCTTCGGGGGTCGTCCGGCCGTCGTCGCTCCGGCCGGGCCTGCCCGGGAGGGCGTTTTGCCGGGATTGCCCCGACTGTGGGGAGTCGATGCGGACCCTGGACGGGGATCGGGTCAAGGAAGAGTCATGAAGCATGGCAGGCTTGGCACATGGCCCAGATCAACCCCAGCATCCTGTCCGCCGACTTCGCCCGGCTCGCCGAGGAGGCCAAGGCCGTCGAAGGCGCCGACTGGCTCCACGTCGATGTCATGGACAACCACTTCGTGCCCAACCTGACGCTGGGTGTGCCGATCGTGGAGTCCCTCAGCCGGGCCACGGACACGCCGCTGGACTGCCACCTCATGATCGCGGACCCCGACCGCTGGGCCCCGCAGTACGTGGAGGCGGGCGCCGGTTCGGTGACGTTCCACGTCGAGGCCGCCGCCGCGCCCGTGCGGCTGGCGCGCGAGATCCGGGCCAAGGGCGCCCGCGCCTCCATGGCGCTCAAGCCCGCCACGCCCATCGAGCCGTTCGAGGACCTGCTCCCCGAGCTGGACATGCTGCTGATCATGACGGTCGAGCCGGGGTTCGGCGGGCAGGCGTTCCTCGACATCATGCTGCCGAAGATCCGCCGCACCCGGGAGCTGATCTCCAAGCACGGCCTGGAGCTGTGGCTGCAGGTCGACGGCGGGGTCTCGGCCGCCACGATCGAACAGTGCGCCGAGGCCGGCGCCGACGTCTTCGTCGCCGGTTCCGCGGTGTACGGGGCCGACGACCCGGCCGAGGCCGTGCGCATGCTGCGCGAGAAGGCGGACCGGGCGACCGCCTCCGCCGCGTGGGCGTGCGGACACTGAGCCACCGGTGGGTCACCGCCAGATGAACGCAAACCAACAGGACTGATCAAGGGTCGCCGGATCTGCAAGGATGGCGATCCGGAGTGCGAACAGCAGTGAGGAGAACGCGGTGTCTGCAATGTCGGCGGGACGACCAGCCCTGCGGATGGGACCCGCGGAGCTGGTGCAGGCGGCGGCCATGGCCCGTCGCTTCTATCTCGAGGGCAAATCCAAGATCCAGATCGCCGAGGAGTTCGGCGTCAGCCGCTTCAAGGTCGCCCGCGTCCTGGAGACGGCCCTGGAGCGCGACCTCGTACGGATCGAGATCCGCGTCCCGGCCGAGCTGGACGCCGAGCGGTCCGACGCGCTGCGCGCCCGCTACGGCCTGCGCCACGCCGTCGTCGTCGAGTCCCCCGCCGAGGGCGAGGACGAGTCGCCCGACCCCGAGAACCTGGGCGAGGTCGCGGCCGACCTGCTCGGCGAGCTGGTGACCGAGGGCGACGTCCTCGGCCTGGCCTGGGGCCGGTCCACCATCCACATGGCGGCGGCCCTCGACCGGCTGCCGCCCTGCACCGTCGTCCAGCTCACCGGCGTGTACGACGCCGGGACCGCCGAGCGCGGCTCGGTGGAGGCCGTCCGCCGCGCCGCCCAGGTCTCCGGCGGCGAGGCCCACCCCATCTACGCGCCGATGCTGCTGCCCGACCCGGCCACCGCCGCCGCGCTGCGCAGCCAGACCGGCATCTCCCGCGCCTTCGAGTACTTCGACAAGGTCACCGTCGCGGCCGTGTCGATCGGCTCGTGGGAGCCGGGCATCTCCACCGTCCACGACATGCTCACCGACGAGGAGCGCGCCCACTACGCGTCGCTCGGCGTCGCCGCCGAGATGTCCGCCCACCTCTTCGACGCCTCCGGCCGCCGCGTCGGACGCGACCTGGGGGAGCGGTGCATCACCGTCGAGGCCGACCGCTTGCGCCGTATCCCCGAGGTCGTCGCCATCGCGGGCGGCCACCGGAAGGCCGCGGCCATCGGCGCCGTACTCCGCTCCGGGCTCGTCACGAGCCTCGTCACGGACACGGCCGCCGCGGACTACCTGCTCACCGAGTCCCAGCCCGGACCGCGGCCCGCGCTGGAGCGCTTCGACCCGGACAACTGAGACAACTGAAGATCGCGGAGCCGTTCGGACCGGCCCTTGGAGGAAGCTACCAGGTGACCCGCTGTGACCTGGAGGTTTCGTCTGGGGTTCGAACGGCTGTCGGCATGGGAGAATGAAGTACGTGCGTTTTCCCCCCGGCTGAGATGCCCGGGGGCCAACTCCGAACGACTGGGATGTTCTGCACGTGCGTTTCCTCAATGACCTGAAGCCGCCGTACGACCTCACGTACGACGATGTGTTCATGGTGCCTAGCCGCTCGGCCGTGGGCTCCCGCCAGGGCGTCGACCTCACCACCCCCGACGGCACCGGTACGACGATCCCGCTGGTCGTCGCCAACATGACGGCCATCGCCGGCCGCCGTATGGCCGAGACCGTCGCCCGCCGCGGCGGCCTCGTCGTCATCCCCCAGGACATTCCGATCGACGTCGTCACCGACGTCATCTCCTGGGTGAAGAGCCGGCACCACGTCCTCGACACGCCGATCGTGCTGGAGCCGCACCAGACCGTCGCCGACGCGCTGTCGCTGCTGCCCAAGCGCGCGCACAACGCGGGCGTCGTCGTGGACGCCGACCACCGGCCGGTCGGTGTCGTCACCGACCGGGACCTGACCGGCGTGGACCGCTTCACCCAGCTGTCCGAGGTCATGTCCAAGGACGAGCTGCTGCTCCTCGACGCCGACATGGACCCGCGCGAGGCGTTCAACACGCTCGACCACCACAACCGCCGCTACGCCCCCGCCGTGGACGGCGACGGCCGCCTCGCCGGCATCCTGACCCGCAAGGGCGCCCTCCGCGCGACCCTCTACACCCCGGCCGTCGACGCCAAGGGCCGGCTGCGCATCGCGGCCGCCGTCGGCATCAACGGCGACGTGGCGGGCAAGGCCAAGCAGCTGCTCGACGCGGGCGTCGACACGCTCGTCATCGACACCGCGCACGGCCACCAGGAGTCGATGATCAACGCCATCCGCGTGGTGCGCGCGCTCGACCCGCAGGTGCCGATCGTCGCCGGCAACATCGTCGCCGCCGAGGGCGTCCGCGACCTCATCGAGGCCGGCGCCGACGTCATCAAGGTCGGTGTGGGTCCCGGCGCCATGTGCACCACGCGCATGATGACGGGCGTGGGCCGCCCCCAGTTCTCCGCGGTCCTGGAGTGCGCCGCCGAGGCGAAGAAGTACGGCAAGCACGTCTGGGCCGACGGCGGTGTCCGTCACCCGCGTGACGTCGCCATGGCGCTCGCCGCCGGCGCGTCCAACGTGATGATCGGCTCCTGGTTCGCCGGCACCTACGAGTCGCCCGGCGACCTCCAGCAGGACGCCAACGGCCGCCTCTACAAGGAGTCCTTCGGCATGGCGTCCGCGCGTGCCGTCCGCAACCGCACCAGCGACGAGTCGGCCTACGACCGGGCCCGCAAGGCGCTGTTCGAGGAGGGCATCTCCACCTCGCGGATGTTCCTCGACCCGGCCCGCCCGGGCGTCGAGGACCTGATCGACTCGATCATCGCGGGCGTCCGCTCCTCCTGCACCTACGCCGGTGCCGCGTCGCTGGAGGAGTTCGCCGAGAAGGCCGTCGTCGGCGTCCAGAGCGCCGCCGGCTACGCCGAGGGCAAGCCGCTCCACGCCAGCTGGAGCTGAGGCCACGGCCTGAGGGCCGGCCTGTGACGGAAGCCGCCCCTGCGCGCGATGCGCTGCGGGGGCGGCTTCCGCGTGTACGGGGGCGGGGGCGTCCACGAGGGCGGGTGCGGGGCCTGTACGGGTCACCGCCCGGTGTCCTGGCCGCCCGCGAACCCCGCCTCCCGCAGCGCCCCCGCCACCGCCGCCGCCAGGCGGGCGTGTCCCGCGTCGTTCGGGTGCAGTCCGTCGGCCAGGTGCTCGGGGCGCAGCACCTCCCGGCCCGGCAGCAGCGCCAGCCGCCCGTCACCGGCCGCCACCAGGTCCCGTACCGCCTCCTCCATCGCCGCCCGCAGCTCCGCCAGCGCGTCACCCGGCGGGTGCGCCGTGTCCTCCGCCGCCGGGCGCAGCAGCGGCGACACCAGCAGCACGGGCGTGTCGGGGTGGCCCTCGCGGACCAGGCGGACGAACGCCCGCGTCACCTCGTACATCAGGGGCGCCGGCGTCGGCACCGGCCACCAGCAGTTCGTCCCGAACGCCAGCGTGATCAGGTCACCAGGCAGGGTCGCCAGCTGCCGCGCCACCGCCTGCTCGCCGCGCGCCGACCCGGCGTACCCGAGGTTCACGGGGTCGAGGCCGAGCGCCCGTCCCGCCACCGCGGGCCAGGCGTGGGCGGGGCGCGTCGACCACCAGCCCTCGGTGATCGAGTCGCCGTGCACCAGCCAGCGCGGCCGCCGCGGCGCGGGGGACAGGGGGCCGCCGAGCCCGCGCAGGCCGAGGATCACCGGCGCCTGGCTCTCCGGCGGGTGCACCGTGAAGACCGGGGGCCGGTCCTGCGCCGGGGGCGGCGGCAGGGGCAGAGTCACCGTCGCCTCGTCGGCCGGTTCCATGAACGCCTCGCGCGCGCAGCGGCCGGCGCACCAGAGGGCGAAGTGGTGGGCCAACTCCCCCAAGGGATCGCCCTGTTCGGGAACGTGTGCCCGATAGCGGATCTGCACCGCGCGGGTACCGGAGGGGGCGGTGAACTCCAGCCGGACGCCGATCGGGAGCGCGGCGCGGGCGGCCGTGTCCCACGGCAGGGCGTCCGCGTGTGCGGGATCCGCCCGTACGGCCCTCGCGCCGTCCAGCCATGCGGTGCCCCGCAGGAAGGGCACCGGGTCGAGCCATGCCGTACGACCCATCTGCGGCCTCCATTCGTCGCGGCGTCGGGTACCACCGCCCACAACGAGGAACGGTGGGCAATGTGTCGATTCGTGCGGCAGCGCGCAATGTTTCCCCGTGCGTGCCCGAAGCGCGCAATGATCATTCGTCGATGCGCAACAACAGTGCATTACGAGCGCGAACGTCAGCTCGTAGGCTCAGGGCCCGTACCTGGAGTGGCGGTGACCGCCTGCTCGGCGGTTCCCCCTTCCCCCGTGGGCTTCCTCCCCCTGCCCGCACCCACCGCCGCGGTCCCGTCCTTCACCCCCGCAGTGATGAAGGAGCCGACGCGTGCTGGACCAAGGCGCAGCCCCACCCACGACCGAGCCGCAGACGCCCAAGCCGTCGGGCCTCTCCGCGCTGACCCGCCGCAAGCCGGTGGAAGCCCTGGTCGCAGAGGGCGGACAGGGCGAGGGCGGCACTCTCCGCCGCTCGCTCTCCATGTGGCAGCTGACCATGATCAGCATCGGTGCCACGCTCGGCACCGGCATCTTCGTCGTCCTCGGCGAAGCCGTCCCCGTCGCCGGCCCGGCCGTCACCCTGGCCTTCGTGATCGCCGGTCTCACCGCGCTCTTCTCGGCCCTCTCGTACGCCGAGCTGGCCGGCACGATCCCGGTCGCCGGCTCCTCCTACTCGTACGCGTACGCAACGATGGGCGAACTCGTCGCCTGGGTGTGCGGCTGGTGCCTCGTGCTGGAGTACGGCGTGTCCGTCGCCGCCGTGGCCGTCGGCTGGGGCGACTACCTCAACGAGCTGCTGAACGGCACGATCGGCGTGACCATCCCCGAGGCGCTCTCGACGGCGCCCAGCGACGGCGGTCTGATCGACCTGCCGGCGCTGATCGTGGTCCTGCTCGCGATGGTGTTCCTGCTCGGCGGTGCCCGTGAGTCCGCCCGCGCCAACACGGTCATGGTCGTCGTGAAGATCGCCGCGCTCGTCCTCTTCTGCGCCGTCGGCTTCATGGGCTTCAAGTCCGGCAACTACGCGGACTTCATGCCGCTCGGCATGGCGGGCGTCAGCGCCGCCGGTGCGACGCTCTTCTTCTCGTACATCGGCTTCGACGCCGCCTCCACCGCGGGCGAGGAGGCCAAGGACCCCAAGCGGGACCTGCCCCGCGCGATCATGCTCTCGCTGATCATCGTCACCACGCTGTACGTCCTCGTCGCCGGTGTCGCGGTCGGCGCCTGGAACTGGAAGAAGTTCGAGGGCTCCGAGGCCTCGCTCGCGACGATCATGAACGACGTCAGCGGTCAGACCTTCTGGGGCACGCTGCTGGCCGCCGGCGCCGTCATCTCCATCGCGAGCGTGGTCCTCACCGTGCTCTACGGCCAGACCCGCGTCCTCTTCGCGATGTCCCGCGACGGCCTGGTCCCCAAGGCGTTCGGCAAGGTCGACGCCAAGACCGGCACGCCGCGCCTGAACACGCTCATCGTGTCCCTCTTCTGCGGTGTGCTCGCCGCGGTCGTCCCGCTCGGCAAGCTCGTCGACGCCACCAGCATCGGCACGCTGTTCGCGTTCGCCCTGGTCAACGTCGCCGTCGTGGTCCTCCGCTACACCCGGCCGGACATGGAGCGCACCTTCAAGGTGCCGTTCGGCTGGCTGTTCCCGCTGCTCGGCTTCGGGTTCTGCGCGTACAACATGTTCCAGCTCGGAGTCGTCACCTGGGTGGTCTTCGGTGGCTGGATGGCCGCCGGGCTCGTGTTCTACTTCCTGTACGGCATGCGCCGCTCCCGATTGGCCACAGCAGAGAAGTGATCCACCCCTCGTGCGACTGAACGACCTCGACGAACGCATCGTCCACGCCCTCGCCGAAGACGCCCGCCGCTCGTACGCCGACATCGGTTCGCTGGTCGGTCTGTCCGCGCCGGCCGTCAAGCGGCGCGTGGACCGGCTGCGGGCCGAAGGGGCCATCACGGGCTTCACCGTCCGGGTGGACCCGGCGGCGCTCGGCTGGGAGACCGAGGGGTTCATCGAGATCTACGCACGCAGCAACACCTCGCCCGAGACCATCCAGCGCGGTCTCGAGCGCTACCCGGAGATCGCGTCCGCGTCCACCGTCACCGGTGAGGCGGACGCGATCGTCCAGGTCTTCGCCTCCGACATGCGCCACTTCGAGCGCGTGCTGGAGCGCATCGCGGGGGAGCCGTTCGTGGAGCGCACCAAGTCCGTACTGGTGCTCTCGCCGCTGCTGCGGCGCTTCTCGTCCGGCTCGCCCGCGTAGCTCCCGTCGTGCTCAGCTCTCCCCGTACTCCGGATACCAGGGGAGCACCGTGAAGTCGCCCGTTCCCGCCTTCACCTTCTCGAAGGGGGCGGAGCTCAGACAGGGGGCCACGTCCCCCTTCTGCGGGTCCTGGCCGGCCCAGCTGTAGCCGAGCCGGTCGTGCCGCCCCTGGTCGTGGACGGTGACGCCGACCCGCCGGCCCTTCGGCCAGCGGTCGCTCTCCTCGACGACACCGGTCACGACGGCGACCTTCCCGCCGGTGACCAGACAGTCCACCCGGGCCCGCGCCCACCCCGAGGACCCGTCGGGGAACACATGGCGCAGCCGGAACGTCCCGGACGCCGCCTCCGGGTGCATGTTGTCCTTCGCCGCCAGGTGCGCGTCGAACGAGAACGAGATGTCGTGGCCCGGCCGGTACAGCTTCGCGCTGCCGGTGAGCGCCGCCGCCTCCCGCGGCTCGCCCGCCGGCCGCTCCGGCTCCCCGGAGGCCACGGCGGAGCCCGCCGCACCCGCGGTGAGCAGCAGGGCGGCACCGAGCGCGGCGATCTTCGTACGACGTTTCATGGTGGGCGTTCCTCCCTGGTGATCCCTCTGATCGGACACCCACCACTCTCCCGGCGCGGCCGTCCCGGTACATCGCCCCACGGACGGCTCCCGGGCTCCGCCGGACGGCGGGGAACCCCTCCGACCTCGGGAGGAGCAGACCCCGGCGGGGCGCCGCGCAACGAATCACCGCCGGGGCGGGCAACCGCGCAACGGTTCGACGGTCGGTCCGCAACGGTCACGCCTTGTCCGGCGCGAAGCCCGGACCGTACCTTTTTTGCATCTCCCCCGTCCTCCCCGCACAGACGAGGTCCTGCCCATGCCGCCGCTGCGCACCGCCCTGCTCCAGAGCTCCGGACAGCTCGGTGACGTGGCCGCCAACCTCAAGGTCCTCGACGAGGCCGCCGCCCGCGCCGCGGCCACCGGGGCGGGCCTGCTCGTCGCTCCGGAGATGTTCCTGACGGGGTACGCGATCGACGCCGACACGCACCGGCTGGCCGAGCCCGCGGACGGCCCGTCCGCCGAGGCCGTCGCCGCCGTCGCCGTACGCCACGGTCTGGCCGTCGCCTACGGCTACCCGGAGCGCGACGGGGACCGCGTGTACAACGCGGCCCAGCTGATCGGCGCCGACGGCACCCGCCTCGCGAACTACCGCAAGACCCACCTCTTCGGCGACTTCGAGACGACCTGGTTCACGCCCGGCGACCGGCCCGTCGTCCAGGCCGACGTCGACGGCCTGCGGGTCGGCCTGATGATCTGCTACGACGTGGAGTTCCCCGAGAACGTCCGGGCGCACGCCCTGGCCGGCACCGACCTGCTCCTCGTGCCGACCGCGCTGATGCACCCCGCCGAGGTCGTCGCCGAGGCCGTCGTCCCCGTCCGCGCCTTCGAGAACCAGCTGTACATCGCGTACGCCAACCGGACAGGGCCCGAGGGAGACTTCGAGTTCGTCGGGCTCTCCGCCCTCGCGGGCCCCGACGGCACCGCCAGGGCCCGCGCCGGCCGCGGCGAAGAGCTGGTCACCGGCGACGCCGACCCCGACCTCCTGCGGGCCTCCCGCGCCGAGAACCCCTACCTGCGGGACCGCCGCCCCGCCCTCTACACCTCCCTCGTCTGAGCGCTCCCCCCCCGCCCAGCACCCCCCTTCTCCACCCGTGCAAGGAGTCCGTACCCCATGACGTCCACGGTGCCCACCGCCGTCCAGCACACCGACGCGCAGCCGCCGATCACCATGTTCGGTCCGGACTTCCCGTACGCGTACGACGACTTCCTGGCCCACCCGGCCGGGCTCGGCCAGATACCCGCGACCGAGCTGGGCACGGAGGTCGCCATCATCGGCGGCGGCCTCTCCGGCATCGTCGCCGCCTACGAGCTGATGAAGATGGGCCTCAAGCCCGTCGTCTACGAGGCCGACCAGCTGGGCGGCCGGCTGCGCACGGTGGGCTTCGAGGGCTGCGACCCGGAGGTGAACTGCGAGCTGGGCGCCATGCGCTTCCCGCCCTCCTCGACGGCGCTGCAGTACTACATCGACCTGGTGGGCCTGGAGACCAAGCCGTTCCCCAACCCGCTCGCCGAGTCCACCCCGTCGACCGTCGTCGACCTGAAGGGCGAGTCGCACTACGCGGAGACCATCGACGACCTGCCGCAGGTCTACCGCGACGTGGCCGAGGCCTGGAACGCCTGCCTGGAGGAGGGCGCGGACTTCTCCGACATGAACCGCGCCATGCGCGAGCGCGACGTGCCGCGCATCCGCGAGATCTGGGCGAAGCTCGTCGAGAAGCTCGACAACCAGACCTTCTACGGCTTCCTCTGCGAGTCCGAGGCGTTCAAGTCGTTCCGCCACCGCGAGATCTTCGGACAGGTCGGCTTCGGCACCGGCGGCTGGGACACCGACTTCCCGAACTCGATCCTGGAGATCCTCCGCGTCGTCTACACCGAGGCCGACGACCACCACCGCGGCATCGTCGGCGGCAGCCAGCAGCTCCCGCTGCGGCTGTGGGAGCGCGAGCCGGAGAAGATCGTCCACTGGCCGCTCGGCACCTCGCTGAAGTCGCTGCACGGCGGCGAGCCCAGGCCCGCCGTGACCCGGCTGCACCGCACCGCCGGCAACCGGATCACGGTCACCGACGCGAACGGCGACATCCGCACGTACCAGGCGGCGATCTTCACGGCCCAGTCGTGGATGCTGCTGTCCAAGATCCAGTGCGACGACTCGCTCTTCCCGATCGACCACTGGACCGCGATCGAGCGCACCCACTACATGGAGTCCAGCAAGCTCTTCGTGCCCGTCGACCGGCCGTTCTGGCTGGACAAGGCCGTCGACGACAGGGGAAATCCGACCGGCCGGGACGTCATGTCGATGACGCTGACCGACCGGATGACCCGCGGTACGTACCTGCTGGACAACGGCCCCGACAAGCCGGCCGTGATCTGCCTCTCGTACACCTGGTGCGACGACAGCCTGAAGTGGCTGCCGCTGTCCGCGAACGAGCGGATGGAGGTCATGCTGAAGTCGCTCGGCGAGATCTACCCGAAGGTCGACATCCGGAAGCACATCATCGGCAACCCGGTGACGGTCTCCTGGGAGAACGAGCCCTACTTCATGGGCGCGTTCAAGGCCAACCTGCCGGGCCACTACCGCTACCAGCGCCGCCTGTACACGCACTTCATGCAGGACCGGCTGCCCGAGGACAAGCGCGGCATCTTCCTCGCCGGCGACGACATCTCGTGGACGGCCGGCTGGGCCGAGGGCGCCGTGCAGACCGCGCTGAACGCCGTGTGGGGCGTCATGCACCAGCTCGGCGGCGCCACCGACCCGACCAACCCGGGCCCGGGCGACGTCTACGACGAGATCGCCCCGGTGGAGCTGCCGGAGGACTGAGGCCGTCCCGGGGCGAGCGGCGTCAGCAGCATCCGCCCCACCAGGCCCACGGAGCGGTCGAGGCGTTCGGTGAACTCCTCGGCCAGCTCCCGGGACAGCCGGCCCGGCAGCCGGTGCAGCTGCCACAGCGAGCGGGCCGCGAGCCACGCTCCGTCCCGGGCCCGCTCCAGGCTCCAGCAGCCCAGCAGATGCGTCAGCGGGTCCGCGACCTCCAGCAGGTCCGGACCCGGCATCAGCTCTTCGCGGATCCGCTCCTCCAGCAGCACGAGGACCTCGCCCACCTGCTCGAACTCCCCCTCCAGCTCGGCGGGTTCGCAGCGGAGCGTACGGCAGGCGTCCACCACGGCCAGCGCCAGGTCGTGCCCGATGTGCGCGTTGATACCGGCGAGCGCGAACTGCAGCGGGCGTACGCCGGGATGGCTCCGGTACTCCAGGAGCGGCCGCCAGCAGGCCGGCGGACGGCCGCCTCCTGCCGCCGCGTCCACGGCCGCGACGTACCGCTCCGCGAACCGCACGGCCAGCGCCGTCGCGTCGTGCGGGTCCGGGAACTCGCCGTCCCCGATGCGTCGGCCGATCTCCTCCGTGACGGTCAGATAGACCTGATTGAAGACCGCGACCCCGTCCGTCGCGGGCCACTGCGAACGGAACGCCCGCATCCGCTCCACCACCGTGTCCACCGATGGCGCGCGGTCACCGGTCCCCCGGGTGAACTCATCGATCTGCCCCATGGGGGCAGGGTCCCAGTCGCTACGCTCCCCGGGTAGTCATCGGGCGGGCCGTCCCCGGAACGGACGAAGGCCGCGGCCCGGGGACACAGGGGGGAGGCGCGGTGTCGGGCGTGCGCACGCGGCGCCGGAGGGAACGGCTCGAACGGCGGCGCGCCAGGCGCCGCCACGCGATGGCGGCCATGGCGTCGACGGTGGTCGCCGTGGGCGCGGTGAGCGGTCTGCTGGCGGCGAGCGACGACACGGTACGGCGACCGGTGGCGGCCGACGGCTCGGTACGGCAGCGGGTGGCGGCGCCGGCGTCGCCCCGCGCGGCGACGGTCCCCGCGCCGCAGTCGCCGCCGGTGACGAGGCACAGCCCCGCGGCGCGGCCCGCCCCGACGGCCCCCGGCAGCGCCCCGCCGGCGTCCTCCGCGAGGCCAGCCCCCGGCCCGGGCACCCCTGGCGGGCCCCGGCCGCAGCCCCGCGCCACACCGCCCGAGGAACCCCTGACCCTGGCCGACCACCCGCTCTACCGCCACCCCGGGTCCCACGTCCTGGACTGGGTCCGGAGCCACCCCGAGGACCCGCGCCGCCCGCTCATCGAGTCCCGGATCGCCGAAATGCCCGCCGCCGTCTGGTTCACGGCGTACGACCCGGCGACGATCACCGCCCGGGTCCGCGCGGTGACGGCGGGAGCGGAGGCCGCCCGGGCGGTCCCCGTCGTGGTCCCGTACGCCGTGCCGGACCGCGACTGCGGGGGCGCGTCACGGGGCGGGGCGCCGGACCACGCGGCGTACGACGCCTGGATGCGCGCCTTCGCCCGGGGGCTGGGGAGCGGGCACGTCATCGTCGTCCTGGAGCCGGACTCGCTGGCGCTGGCCGACTGCCTCACGGAGCGGGACCGTGCCGCGCGCCACGCCTCGCTCGCCCGTGCGGCCCGCACGTTGAAGGCCGCCAACCCCAAGGCCCGCGTCTACTTCGACGCCGGCCACTCCGGCTGGCACCCGGCCGCCACGATGGCGGCCGGCCTGCGGGCCGCGGGGGCGGCGGCGTACGGGGACGGCATCTTCACCAACGTGTCCAACTTCCACCGCACAGGCGACGAGGTCGCCTACGCCCGCCGTGTCCTCGCCGCGCTCGGCGGCCCGTCCCGCCTGGGCGCCGTCGTCGACACCAGCCGCAACGGCAACGGCGCCCCGGCCCCGGGCCAGTGGTGCGACCCGGCGGGCCGTGCCCTGGGCCAGCCCCCGACGACCGGTACGGGCGCGACCCGCATCGACGCCTACCTGTGGATCAAACTCCCGGGCGAGTCGGACGGCTGCCGTGGCCCGGCGGGTTCTTTCGCACCGGACTACGCGTACGCGCTGGCGCGGGGGTGAGGCGGGGAGGGCTCACCTCCGTCGCCAGAAGGCCATGAGGTCGGCGAGCGCCCGGATGATCTCCGGCCGCTCACCGGCCTCGGACCGGCGCAGGGCGATCAGCAGGGATGCCAGGAACATCACGACGAACAGGGCGAGGAAGTACAGCAGCATCTGCGGCGCGGCCAGCGCGAGTTCCTGCATCACGGCCCACATGGCGCCCCTCCGAGGCGGGTCGGCCGTCGCCTTCGAGAGGGTGCGCCCGATGACCACGGGCGCGAACCTCAACGAAGACAGACGGGTGTCTGTCGTCGCACAGCGCCCGCGGGCTGTGCGCCGCCGGGGTCGGCGGCATTCGTTGAGGTCGTGGAGTGACCTGTACGGCTCGTGCTGCGGGCCGTCCCGGCTTGCCGGGACGTGGCGCCGGGTCCTACTCCCGGCGATTCGGCATCCGGATTGGCCAGCCCAGTCGCGCCCTGTTGGCGCAGGGCACGGCCGAGTGGGCCAAGTCGGACGGCGGCAACGCTACCGCTCCTGCGCCGCGTGGGCCAAACCGGCGCCGCGGCAGTCGAGTTGGGCCGGTGCCGGGCATGCGCGAGGGCCCCGTCCGGTGTGGACGGGGCCCTCGGTCGTGCGGGTGCGGGTCAGGCCTTGGCGCCCGGCCGGTCGGCCTCGGGTGCCGCGTCGTCGTACGAGGACGTGCCCGAGTCCAGGAGGGGTTCGGCGGCCTTCAGGTGGGCCGGGGCGAAGGCGCGCAGGGCGTGGTAGCCGGTGATGACGACGATCGTGCCGAGTGCGATGCCGCCCAGCTCGAACGTGTCGGTGATCTTCAGGCTCACACCGCCCACACCGATGATGATGCCCGCCGCGGCCGGGACCAGGTTCAGCGGATTGCGCAGGTCCACCTTGGCGTTGATCCAGATCTGCGCGCCCAGCAGACCGATCATGCCGTACAGGATGACCGTGATCCCGCCGAGGACGCCGCCCGGGATCGCCGCGACCACCGCGCCGAACTTGGGGCACAGCCCGAAGAGCAGCGCGAAGCCGGCGGCGGCCCAGTACGCCGCCGTGGAGTAGACCCGGGTCGCGGCCATGACGCCGATGTTCTCGGAGTACGTGGTGTTCGGCGGGCCGCCCACCGCCGTCGACAGCATCGACGCGGCGCCGTCGGCCGCGATGGCCGTGCCCAGCTTGTCGTCCAGCGCGTCGCCGGTCATCTCGCCGACCGCCTTGACGTGCCCGGCGTTCTCCGCGATCAGCGCGATCACCACCGGCAGGGCGACCAGGATCGCCGACCACTCGAAGCCGGGGGCGTGGAACGACGGCAGCCCGATCCAGTCGGCCTTGGCGACGCCCGACAGGTCGAGCCGCCAGTGGTCGACCGCCTCGGGGCCGCCCATGGGGGAGTGGATCTTCCCGAAGGCCAGGTCGAAGACCCAGGAGATGCCGTATCCGAAGATCAGCCCCAGGAAGATCGCGATCCGCGACCAGAAGCCGCGCAGGCACACCACCGCGAGCCCGGTGAACAGCATCACCAGCAGCGCGGTCCACTGGTCCTGCGGCCAGTACGTCGACGCCGTGACCGGCGCCAGGTTGAACCCGATCAGCATGACCACGGCGCCCGTGACGACGGGCGGCATCGCGGCGTGGATGATCCGGGCGCCGAACCGCCGGACCGCCAGGCCGGCCAGGAACAGCGCGAGGCCCACCACCAGGACCGCGCCGGTCACCGTGGCGCTGGTGCCGCCGGACGCGCGGATCGCGGCGGCGACGCCGACGAAGGACAGCGAGCAGCCGAGGTAGCTCGGCACCTTCCCGCGCGTCGCCAGCAGGAAGATCATCGTCGCGACGCCGGACATCATGATGGCGAGGTTGGGGTCCAGGCCCATGAGGACCGGGGCCACGAACGACGCGCCGAACATCGCGACCACGTGCTGGGCGCCGAGTCCGGCGGTCCGGGGCCAGGACAGCCGCTCGTCCGGCCGGACCACGGCTCCCGGAGCGGGGGTCCTTCCGTCGCCGTGCAGGGTCCAGCGCACGCCGAGGTTCATACGGGGTCGCTCCAGTTCTCCGGCTGAAAATAATCGAACGCCATGGTACGGGGGCGGCCGGGCGACGACGGCCGGGCCGGGCCCGGCCCGGCGGGAGGTCGGCTTTGCCCGCCCCTCCGGCGGGCCGCCCGTCGCGCCTCCAGCCGGGCCCCTCACCCGTCGCGCCCCTCAGCCCGCCTGACCTCGCGCCCCCGCACCCACCCGATCCGCCCGCGCACCCGCCCCGCTGCGCGGCGCCAGGACGCCCGCGCCGACCACCAGGCCGAAGGCCAGGGCCGTGACCACGCCGAACGACACCGCCAGCGAGGTGACATCGGCCAGGCCGCCGATCGCCGACGGGGCGATCAGGCCGGACGTGTACGTGATGGTGGCGACGCCCGCGATGGCCTGGCTCGGGTTCGGGCCGCTGCGCGCCGCCGCGGCGAACGCCAGCGGGACGACGACGGCCACCCCGAGACCCAGCAGCGCGAACCCGGCCATCGCGGCCACCGGGTGCGGCGCCACGACCACGAACACGCCGCCGACCGTCGCCGCGGCCCCGCCCACCCGTACCGTGCGCACCGCGCCGAACCGGTCCACGACGCGGTCGCCCACGAGCCGGGCCACCGCCATCGTCAGCGCGAACGCCGTCGTGGACGCGGCCGCGATCCCCGGCGAGGTCCCCAGCGCGTCCTTCAGGTAGACCGCCGACCAGTCCAGGCTGGCGCCCTCCGCGAACACCCCGCAGAACCCGATCGCGCCGATGACCACCGCCGACCGCGGCGGCAGCGCGAACCGCGGCGGCGGGTCGGCGTCCGGCGCGCTGCGCAGGTCCAGGACGCCCTGGCAGCACACGAGGCCCAGCGCCGTGAGCACCAGCGCGGCCACCAGGTGGTGCACCCGCGCGTCACCGCCCAGGTGCGCCGCGACCGTGCCGGCCGCCGAGCCGATCAGGGCGCCGGCGCTCCACATGCCGTGCAGGCCCGACATGATGGAGCGGCCGAAGCGGTTCTCGACCTCCACGCCCATGGCGTTCATCGCCACGTCGGACATCCCGGACGTGGCGCCGTACACGAAGAGCGCCGCGCACAGCCCGTACACGTTCGGCGCGAGCGACGGCAGGATCAGCGACAGCGTCCACAGCGCCAGCAGCACACGCAGCGCGGGCCGGTCGCCGAGCCGGTGGCTGATCCGCCCGGCCAGCGGCATCGCCAGCGACGCCCCCAGCGCGGGGAACGCCAGCGCCAGCCCCAGCTGGCCGGGGCCGACCCCGGCGTGCTCCTGGATCCACGGGATGCGGGTCGCGAAGCTGCCGGTGACCGCGCCGTGCACGCAGAACACCGCGGCCACGGCGAACCGCGCGCGCCTCAACCGCTCCTTGCCGTACGCCGCGTCGCCCACGGCCACCTCCCCGGTCCGTCCGTCCACCCTTGCGCGCCGTAAATTATCAGGAAGGGTCCCTGAAAGTAAGCGGTGCGGGGTCACACGCGCCGCATCATCTGAAAGGATCGCGCCATGCCCGCAGCACCCGCCTCCCCCAGCACCGCGCGCGCCATCAACGACCGGCTCGCCCTGCGCCTGCTCCAGGAGGAAGGGCCGCTGACGGCAGGGCAGTTGAAGAAGCTGACGGGCCTCTCCCGGCCCACGGTCGCCGACCTTGTCGAACGCCTCCAGGACGCCGGGCTCGTCCGGGTCGTCGGCGAGGCGGGAGCCGAGCGCCGGGGCCCCAACGCCCGGCTGTACGGCATCGTCGCCGACCGCGCCCACCTCGCCGCCCTGGACGTCCGGCTGCGCAGCGTCTCCGTCACGGTCACCGACCTCCTGGGCGCCCCGCTCGCCGAGGCCGCGGTCCCGATCGACGGCGACACCGGCACCGAGCCCGCCGTCGCCCAGGCCGCCGCGCTCCTGGAGCGGGCCGTACGGGACGCGGGCGCCACCCGCCTGCACACCGTCGGCGTCGGCGCGCCCGGCCTGATCGACCCCGGGAGCGGAGCCCTGCGCGACACGGCCCAGCTGCCCGCCTGGCACCGCCGCCTGGTGACCGTCCTCCAGGAACGTCTCTCCGCGACGGTCCTCGTCGAGAACGAGACGAACCTCGCCGCCGTCGCCGAGCTGCGCGTGGGCGCCGCCCGCGACCGGGACACCTTCGTCCTGCTCTGGCTCGGTCACGGGGTCGGCGCCGCCGTCGTCCTCGACGGGGCCCTGCGGCGCGGGGCCTCCGGTGGCGCCGGCGAGATCGGGTTCCTGCCCGTGCCCGGCACCGCCGGCCTGCCGTCGGCGACGGACTGCGGGGGAGGGTTCCACGCCCTGGCCGGTTCCGCCGCCATCCGCGCCCTGGCGCGGGAACACGGCATCGAGGTGCCCGGCCGGGACGGCGAGGGCGAACCGGCGGGCGCCCTCGCCGTGCGCACCGCGCTGGAGACCGGCGCGGACGCCTTCCTGGACGGCCTCGCCGCCCGCCTCGCCCTCGGTGCCGCCGCCGTCAGCGCCGTACTCGACCCGGGCCGCGTGGTCCTCGGCGGCGAGATCGGCCACGCCGGCGGCCCCGCCCTGGCCTCCCGGGTCGAGGCCCGCCTCACCGAGCTGTCCCCGCTGCGCACGGAGGTCCGGGCCAGTGCGCTCGGCGGCGCAGCCGTCCTGCGCGGCGCGCTGTTGACCGCCCGCGACGCCGCCCAGGACGACCTGTTCACACCGCCGGCACCCCGGGCCCCCCGCTGAGCCCGGCGCCGGGCCCGCCGCTGAGCCCGGCCTCGTGGCCGAACCGCCGCTCCAGGAACTCCTCGAAGGTGCCCCGGCCCACGGCCCGTTCCGGCGTCAGGTGCCCGCCCGCACGGAACCCCCGGTACGCCTTGCCCATCAGCGGCACGCTCACCACCGGCCGCCGCGTCCCCGTGGCCCGCAGGTACGCACGGGCCAGGTCGGGGAGCGTCCGCACCTCGGGGCCGCCCATGTCGGGCACCCGGCCCGCCGGGGCGGACGCGGCGAGCGCGGCGAGCCGGTCGGCGACTTCCGTGACCTCGACCGGCTGGTCCGACACACCCGCCGGGACCGGCAGCACCGGCAGCCGGGCGCAGGCCTCCAGGAACCGCAGGACGAGGTCGTGGAACTGCGTCGTCCGCAGCGTCGTCCAGCCGAGCCCCGACCGCTCGATCTGCTGCTCCACCGCGAGCTTCGCGCGGTAGTAGCGCAGCGGCACCCGGTCGACACCGACGATCGAGATGTAGACCAGATGGCCCACACCCGTCCGCTGCGCGCCGTCGATCAGGTTCCGCGCCGCCCGCTCGTCGCCGCCGCTCGGCGTGCTGGCGCAGTGGACGACCGTCCCCACGCCCTCCAGGGCCGCGTCCAGCCCCTTGCCGTCCCGCAGGTCGACCGCGTGCGGGACGCTGTACCGGCTCAGCACCCGCACGTCGTGCCCGTCCGCGCGCAGCCTGTCCACGACGTGCCGGCCCAGTGTGCCCGTACCGCCGGTCACCAGGATCGTGCTCATGATCCGCTCCTCCGTAGCCGGACCGGACGTCCTCTCGGTCGGAACGCCCGTCCGCCGCTACGAACCGACGGGTTCCCCCGGATGTGACAGCTGGCGCGCCGCGAACGCGAGTTTCTGCGGATTCACCACCGCACGGGCCACCGCGATCACCCCGTCCCGGACGTCGAACGTCACGATCGCGACCAGCGCGCCGCCCTCCCGGGCGAGGAGCGCCGGAGCGCCGTTGACCTCGGCCGCCGAGAACGTGAACCCGGCGCCGAACCCGGTCATGCCGCCCGCCAGGAACCGCAGCACCTTCTCCCGGCCCAGGATCGGCCGCCGGGCCGCGCTGACGACGCCCCCGCCGTCGCCCCACCAGGTCACATCGGCGGCCAGCACCTTCTCCAGACGGGCCAGGTCGCCCTCCCGCGCGGCGGTGAGGAACGACTCGACCAGCTCGCGGTGGCGCTCCCGGTCCTCCGCCGTGAACCGGACCTCCGGCACGGCCACCCGCGCCGCCGCCCTCCGGTACAGCTGCCGGCTGTTCGCCTCGCCGATGTCCAGCACCTCGGCGATCTCGCGATGGCTGTACGCGAACGCCTCGCGCAGCACGTACACGGCCCGCTCCGTCGGTGTGAGCCGTTCCAGCAGGACGAGCATCGCCGTCGACACGGCGTCGCGCTGCTCGGCGGACTCCAGCGGGCCCAGCGCGCCGCCCTCCGTGACGACCGGCTCCGGAAGCCAGGGCCCCGGATACTGCTCGCGGCGGGCGCGGGCCGAGGTCAGCCGGTTGAGGCACAGATTGGTGACGACCTTCGCCAGCCAGGCCGCCGGCCGCTCGATCACCGTCCGGTCGGCGCCGCTCCAGCGCAGATACGCGTCCTGCACCATGTCCTCGGCCTCCTCGGCGGAGCCGAGCATGCGATAGGCCAGCCCGAACAGGCGGGGACGGTGGGTCTCGAACTCCTGGACGCCGTGGTGGCCGGTCGCTGCTGTCACACCGTCAGCCTGCCACGCCCCTCGCGCGGATCCCGGGAGGGGGCCCGGCGGGACGCGGAGAGGCCCGGTGGCGGGCAAGGGCCGTTCTCTTCCGCCACCGGGCCTCCGTCCTACCGTGTCAGCAGGCGCCCAGGTCCTGCCAGACCCCCCACTCGCCGGTGGTGCCGGGCTCCTCGCCCTTCGTCCACCACTTCGCCTTCCAGCTGCGGGACTTGTGGGAGACCGTGGAGCCGCCGCCGTACGCGACCGTCGCGTCCCACGCGGGCGCGGTGCACGCCCCCGGGGTCGGCGTCGGCGTGGGCGTCGGCGTGGGCGTCGGCGTGGGCGTCGGGGTCGGCGTCGGGTCCGTCCCCGTGCCGGGCTCCACGAGCGTCGTGCCGCGGGCCAGGTCGCCGGCGAGCGCGTACGTCCGGCCGCCGAAGGTCACCGTCCAGTTCGACGGCGTGGACACCGGCAGGTAGTACACGAAGTCCAGCTCCACCGACGCGCCGGGCGCCAGCGACTGCCACGACGGCAGCTTCAGCGAGACGCGGTGGTAGTCGCCCTTCAGCCCGCCGATGTTGCCGCCCGTGTGGTCGGAGCGGATGATCGTCGTCCCGAAGCCGGACTGGTCCTTGGCGTTGGCCGGCGCCGACGTGGCGTAGTCGAACTGGAACTCCGTACCGCCGGGCAGCGTGGCCCTGGTGTTGTTGGTGATCTTCAGCTTGGGGCTGATCGGGTAGTTGGAGTCGCCGAGCGGGAACCGGCCGAACTCCACGTCGACGGCGACCGCCTGGGTCGGCAGGGCGGTGTTCGACCGCTTGGCGCCGTACGGGGCGGCGGACTTGAACGCCTCGTACATGGTCGTGGTGAGCGTGTCGCCCGGCTCGTACTGCCCCTTGGCCGCGTTCCAGTCGTAGTCGCCGGCCAGCTCCCAGACCATGGTGCCGCCGATGCCACGGTCGGCCACGTAGGCGGCCTTGGCCCGTACGGACTGCTCGTCCTCCGTCGACAGGAAGACCTTCTTCTCGGCGTTCCACAGCCAGGGCGCGACCAGCGTGGAGTCGTACTTGCGGGCGTAGGTGCCGGTGAGCGTGGTGCCGGCGGGGAAGCCGTACCGCGTCAGGTAGTCGCCGGCGACGCCCTTCTCCAGGTTCTTGGCGTGCCACATCGGGTTGGAGCCGGCCGGCGACTCCTTGCCGTTGTCGTCCTTGTCGTGCCACAGGTTGTCGATGCCGACGGCGCCGTCGCCGCACTTGGTCAGCCCGGACCCGGCGGGGCAGGTCGTGGTGGCCGCCCTGCCCCACAGGCCGTCGGTGCCGCCCTGCACGTTCTTGAAGCCGCGGGTGTAGTAGGGCAGGCCGATGTTGATGCGACCGGCCGGCATCGAGCCGCGGAAGTAGTGGTACGCCCAGTCGGTGTTGAGGTAGCCGATGCCGCCGTACTGCGAGGTCGTGTAGACACCTGCGGCCGCCAGCTCGGCGTCCTTGCCGTCGTCGAACAGCGAGGCGTTGGGGCCCACGTACTCGTTCCAGGCGCCGTGCAGGTCGTACGACATGATGTTGACGTAGTCGAGGTACTTCTGCTGCTGGTACGTCTCCATGCCGCGCAGCAGGTAGCCCGACGAGGGGGCGGCGACGGTCAGCAGGTAGTGCCGGCCGTCGGCGGCGCCGGCCCGGTCGAGCCTCTCGCGCAGGGTCTTCATCAGCGCCGAGTAGCCCTTGACCAGGCCCGCGCGGCGGCCGTTGGAGATCTGCCAGTCGAGCGGGTTGCCCGCGTCCTTCATGGTCGTCGGGTACTCGTAGTCGATGTCGACGCCGTTGAAGCCGTACTTCCGGACGAACGCGACGGCGGAGTCGGCGAAGGTGTCGATCCCGGCCTGGTTCACCGAGCCGTCGGCGTTGGTGGCCATGGAGTAGAAGCCGCCGGAGGCGACGCGCTTGCCGCTGTCGTCGAAATAGCCGCCCGTCTCGGCCCAGCCGCCCACGGAGATCAGCGTCTTGACGTCGGGGTGCTGCTTCTTGAATTTGTTCAGCAGGTTGAAGTGGCCCTTGTAGGGCAGCGCCGGGTCCATCTCGGCGCCGGCGACGCCCGGCCAGGTCATGCCGGTGGCGGCGTTGTTCGGGCCGTCCGACCCGACGGAGATCTTGTGGGCCGCGTCGACGTGCGCGAAGGCGTAGTTGATGTGGGTGATCTTGTCCCACGGGATGTCGGACGCGAGGTACGCGGGCGTCCCGTCCTTGCCGGTCCGCCAGCCGGTGAAGTAGCCGATGACGCGGCGCTGGTGGTCGGCGCCCATCTTCTCGCGGCCCTCGGTGTCGTAGACCGAGCAGTACGGGACGTCCACGCCGGGGGTCTTGTACAGGCCGTCGGGGCGACAGGTCTCGTGGTCGGCGGCGTACGAGACGCCGCCGGAGAGCGAGCTGAGCAGCAGTCCGGCCACGGCGGCGCCGGACGCGAGCAGCGAGGCTCTCGCGCGGGGGGATGACAGCACGGTCGGGTCCTCCTGGGGAGGTCGGGCATCACACAACGTGCGGCTGTTGGCAGGGGGTTGGGTGGTGCTGGGCCCCCGGCGTGCGCACACCGGGGGCCGACTCCGCGGAGAGGTGACGCAGACATTAAGAGGACTAGACCAAAGCGTCAATAGGTCTGGACCAATAGTGTCAAGTCGGGGTGCGGAGGCGGCCCGGGGCGATCCGGATCGCCATCCGTTTGTGAGTCACCCCACAGCCGCCCGCATGTTTGGGTGGCCGAAAGCCATGGCACACTTGCCCTGTATCAGCAGCAGCGCACTCCGGGGTCGGTGTAATTCCGAACCGGCGGTTACAGTCCGCGACCCGGCCGCATCCAGTGGCCGGTTGACCAGGTGAAATTCCTGGACCGACGGTGAAAGTCCGGATGGGAGGCAGTGCGCGGCGGGCGACCCCTCCCCGGGGCACGCCGGCCGTCTGCTGGCCGTCGGAGCCTACCGTCGGCCGGTCGGACGCGGCCCGGCGTACCCGTGCGGTGGTGTCCGTTCCCGCTTTCTGTCCTTTCGCGACAGCCCCGGAGTCCGTGCCCGACGAGGCAGGAGGACCCGGTGGCCACCGCAGCCGATGTGAACGCCATGCGCCGAGCCGTCGCGCTCGCCGCCCGCGGACTCGGCACCACCAGCCCCAACCCGGTCGTCGGGTGCGTCGTCCTCGACGCCTCCGGACACGAGGTCGGCGCCGGCTGGCACGAGCGGGCCGGCGGCCCTCACGCCGAGGTCCACGCCCTGCGCCGGGCCGGTGTCCTCGCCCGCGGCGGCACCGCCTACGTCACCCTCGAACCCTGCAACCACACCGGCCGCACCGGCCCCTGCGCCCAGGCCCTCGTCGAGGCGGGCGTCGCGCGGGTCGTCTACGCCGTCGCCGACCCCGACCCGCAGGCCACCGGCGGCGCCGACACCCTCCGCGCCGCCGGCGTGCGGGTCGAGTCCGGCCTCCTCGCCGACGAGGCCGAAGCCGGCAACGCCGCCTGGCTCACCTCCGTACGCCACGGCCGCCCCTACATCCGCTGGAAGTACGCCGCCACGCTCGACGGCCGCATCGCCGCCGCCGACGGCACCAGCCGCTGGATCACCTCGGCCGAGTCCCGCGCCGACGTCCACCGGCTGCGCGCCGAGGCGGACGCCGTGATCGTCGGCTCCGGCACCGCCCGCACCGACGACCCGCACCTCGCCGTCCGGGGCGTCGACGGAGCCGTCCAGCCGCTGCGCGTCGTCGTCGACAGCGAGGCCACCGCCGTGCGGCCCGGCGCCCGCGTCCTCGACGACGCGGCGCCCACGCTGATCGCCGTCGCCGAGGACGCCGACGCCGCCCACCTCGCGGGCGCCGACGTCGTACGGCTGCCGAGGGCCGCGTCCGGGCGCGGGCTGTCCGTCCCCGCCCTGCTGGCCGCCCTCCACGCGCGGGACATCCGCTCCGCGCTGCTCGAAGGCGGCCCGACCCTGGCCGGCGCCTTCGCCGCCGAAGGCGCCGTCGACGAGGTCGTCGGCTACCTCGCGCCCGTCCTGCTGGGCGCCGGCCCCGCCGCCCTCGCCGACGCCGGAATCACCACCATCGCCGACGCGTTGCGGCTCCACGTCACCGACACCGCGCGCTTCGGCCCCGATCTCCGCATCACGGCCGTCCCGGCCGACCGGGGACCCGGGGGTCGCCCCCCGGGCCCGCACAGCACCGCCGTCCCCGCCCCAACTGCCGCCAAGGAGCACTGAGTGTTCACCGGAATCGTCGAAGAACTGGGTGAGGTCACCGCCGTCGAGAACCTCGGCGACTCCTCCCGCTTCCGCCTGCGCGGCCCCGTCGTCACCCAGGGCGCGAAGCACGGCGACTCCATCGCCGTCAACGGCGTCTGCCTCACCGTCGTCGAGCACGAGGGCGACGAGTTCACCGCCGACGTGATGGCCGAGACCCTCAAGCGCTCCAGCCTCGGCGCGCTCACGACCGGCTCCCGGGTCAACCTGGAGCGCCCCATGGTGGCCGACGGCCGCTTCGGCGGACACATCGTCCAGGGACACGTCGACGGCACCGGCACGATCGTCGCGCGCACGCCCTCCGAGAACTGGGAGATCGTCAAGATCTCGCTGCCCGCCGAACTCGCCCGGTACGTCGTCGAGAAGGGCTCCATCACGGTCGACGGCGTCAGCCTCACCGTCGTCGAGGCCGCCGACGCGTACTTCACCGTCAGCCTCATCCCCACGACCCTCGCCCTGACCACGCTCGGCGTGAAGCAGCCCGGCGACCCGGTCAACCTCGAGGTCGACGTGATCGCCAAGTACGTCGAGCGGCTGCTCGGCACGCGCGCCGGGAAGGACGCCAAGTGACCGCGCTCAACTGGCTGAACGCCGAGGCGTTCACCGCCTTCGGGCAGCACATCCTCTGGTCCGACATGCTCGGCAACACCATCGGCCTCGCCGCCCTCGCCCTCGGCTGGCGGCGCTCCATCTGGACCTGGCCCGCCCAGTTCCTCTCCGGTGTCATTCTCGTCGCCGCCTACGCCTCGGCCCAGCTGAGCGGCGGCGTCGGCAAGCAGCTGCTCGTCATCGGCGTCGCCCTGTGGGGCTGGCGGCAGTGGCACCTCGGCCGCGGCCAGGCCCAGGACGGCTCCATCGCCGTCCGGTTCGCCACCTGGCGCGAGCGCGGCCTGCTGCTCGCCGGCGCGGTCCTCGGGACCCTCGCCGTCGGCGGCCTGTTCACCCTGTACCCGGCGCTGTCCTGGAGCCCGTGGGCCGACGCGTACATCTTCGTCGGCACCCTCGTCGCGATGGTCGCCCAGGCCCGCGGCCTCGTCGAGTTCTGGTTCGCCTGGCTCCTCGTCGACGTCGTCGGCGTCCCGCTCGCCTTCAGCAGCGGCCTCGCCTTCTCCGGCCTCGTCTACGTGATCTACTTCGCCCTCGTCCTGTGGGGCATGCGCGACTGGTGGCTCCGGACGCGCAGCCAGGCCCCGGCTCTGGAAGGAGCACCGGCATGACCGCCCTGCCCGTGTGGGACACCACCGACCTCGCCCTCGACCCGGTCGAGCAGGCCATCGCCGACATCGCCGCCGGCCGCCCCGTCGTGGTCGTCGACGACGAGGACCGCGAGAACGAGGGCGACCTCGTCATCGCCGCCGAGAAGGCCACCCCCGAGATCGTCGCGTTCATGATGAGCGAGTGCCGCGGCCTCATCTGCGCCCCCATGGAGGGCGACGAACTGGACCGGCTCCGGCTCCCGCAGATGGTCGACGACAACACCGAGTCGATGAAGACCGCCTTCACCGTCTCCGTCGACGCCGCCCCCGCGCACGGCGTCACCACCGGCATCTCCGCGTCCGACCGCGCCACCACCCTCCAGCTCCTCGCGAGCGGCACCGCCGAGCCGGCCGACTTCGTCCGCCCCGGCCACGTCTTCCCGCTGCGCGCCCGCCCCGGCGGCGTCCTCGCCCGCAACGGCCACACCGAGGCCGCCGTCGACCTCGCCCGGCTCGCCGGCCTCCGCCCCGCCGGCGCGATCGTCGAGATCGCCGGCGAGGACGGCGTGATGCTGCGGCTGCCGGAGCTGGTCCCGTTCGCCCGGAAGCACGGCCTGACGATCATCTCCATCGAGGACCTGATCGCCTACCGCCGCGCGGCGGAGCCCACCGTCCGCCGCGAGGCCGAGGTGAACCTGCCCACCGCCCACGGACACTTCACCGCGTACGGCTACCGCTCCACCGTCGACGGCGTCGAGCACGTCGCCCTCGTCCACGGCGACATCGGCGACGGCGAGGACGTCCTCGTCCGCGTCCACTCCGAGTGCCTCACCGGCGACGTCTTCCACTCGCTGCGCTGCGACTGCGGCCCCCAGCTGCACGCCGCCATGGACCGGATCACCGAGGCCGGCCGCGGTGTCGTCGTGTACCTGCGCGGACACGAGGGCCGCGGCATCGGCCTGGTCTCCAAGCTCCGGGCGTACGAACTCCAGGAGCGCGGCCGCGACACCCTCGACGCCAACCTGGAACTCGGCCTCCCCGCCGACGCCCGCGACTACGCGGCAGGCGCCCGGATGCTCGCCGACCTCGGCGTCCACAGCATCCGGCTGCTGACCAACAACCCGGACAAGACCGACGCCCTGGCCCGCCACGGCCTGACCGTCACCAGCCGGGAACCCGTGCCCGTCGAGGCCGGCGAGCACAACGTCCGCTACCTGCGCACCAAGCGCGACCGCATGGGCCACGACCTGCCCTGGCTCGACACCGCCGGCCTGGCCGCGGTCGCCGACCGCTGACCCGCGGGCACCACCGGAACACCCACCCACCCGATACGCACAGACGCACAACGCACCACCGAGGAGAGACGTGAGCGGCAAGGGCGCACCCGAACTGACCGTGAAGAACTGCGGCGACCTCCGTGTCGCCGTGATCGCGGCCCAGTGGCACGACAAGATCATGAACGGCCTGGTCGACGGTGCCCTGCGCGCCCTCCACGAACTCGGCATCGACGAGCCCACCCTGCTCCGCGTCCCCGGCAGCTTCGAGCTGCCCGTCGTCGCCAAGGTCCTCGCCGGCCGCGGCTACGACGCCGTCGTCGCCCTCGGCGTCGTCATCCGGGGCGGCACCCCGCACTTCGACTACGTGTGCCAGGGCGTCACCCAGGGCCTCGTCCAGGTCTCCGTCGAGACCGGTGTCCCCGTCGGCTTCGGCGTCCTCACCTGCGACACCGAGGAGCAGGCCCTCGACCGGGCCGGCCTCGAAGGGTCGAACGAGGACAAGGGGCACGAAGCGGTCACCGCCGCCGTGGCCACCGCCATGACGCTGCGCACCGTCAGCGAACCCTGGCGCTGAGTGCGGGCGCCGCACCCCGTACTCTTAGGACATCATGGCGAACAAAACCTTCGAAGAGCTCTTCGCCGAGCTGGAGCTCAAGGCCAGGACCGGCGACCCCGCCACCTCCCGCACCGCCGAGCTGGTGGACAAGGGCGTCCACGCGATCGGCAAGAAGGTCGTCGAGGAGGCCGCCGAAGTCTGGATGGCCGCCGAGTACGAGGGCAAGGAAGCCGCCGCCGAGGAGATCTCGCAGCTGCTCTACCACGTCCAGGTGATGATGGTGGCCCGCGGGATCTCCCTCGACGACGTCTACGCCCACCTCTGACCGACCACCCACCCGCACCCTCCCGAGCAAAGGAAGCCCACCCCATGCTGCGCATCGCCGTCCCCAACAAGGGTTCACTGTCCGGACCTGCGTCGGCGATGCTCCATGAGGCCGGCTACAAGCAGCGCAAGGAGTCCAAGGAACTGGTGCTGGTCGACCCGGACAACGAGGTGGAGTTCTTCTACCTCCGCCCCCGGGACATCGCGATCTACGTCGCCTCCGGCAAGCTCGACATCGGCATCACCGGCCGCGACCTGCTGCTCGACTCGGGCGCCAACGCCGAGGAGATCCTGGAGCTGGGCTTCGCCCGCTCCACTTTCCGGTACGCCACCCGCCCCGGCACCGCCTCCGGCCCCGACGGGTTCGGCGGCATGACGATCGCCACCTCCTACGAGGGCATCGTCGCCAAGCACCTCGCCGACCACGGCATCGACGCCTCCGTCGTCCACCTGGACGGCGCCGTCGAGACCGCCATCCAGCTCGGCGTCGCCCAGGTCATCGCCGACGTCGTCGAGACCGGCACCTCCCTGCGCAACGCCGGCCTGGAGGTCGTCGGCGAGCCGATCCTCACCTCCGAGGCCGTCGTCGTCCGCCGCACCGGCGCGCCCACCGACGACCCCGAGGTGCAGCGGTTCCTCCGCCGCCTCCAGGGCGTCCTGGTCGCCCGCAGCTACGTGATGATGGACTACGACTGCCGCGCCGAGCACCTGGAGCAGGCCGTCGCCCTCACCCCGGGCCTCGAGTCGCCGACCGTCTCCCCCCTCCACAACGAGGGCTGGGTCGCCGTCCGCGCCATGGTCCCCGCCCGGGACGCCCAGCGCATCATGGACGACCTGTACGCGCTGGGCGCGCGGGCCATCCTGACGACGGAGATCCACGCCTGCCGCCTCTGACGGCACAGCACCGAAGGACCACCCCACCCATGTCCGACGTCCCGCTGCCCGCACTCCCCGTGACGTTCCGGCCGACCCGCACCCGGGCGGTCCTGCTGACCATCGGGGCGGTCCTGTTCGTCGTCGTCTCGGCGATCGGCGTGATACTGGAGCACCTCAGCCCGGGGGAGCGCGTCAGCTTCGTCCTCACCGCCGGCCTCTTCTACGGCGTGCTGGTCCTGCTCAGCAGGCCCAAGGTCGTCGCCGACGACGAGGGCGTCACCGTCGTGAACCTCACGCGCAGCCGCCGGCTCGCCTGGGCGGAGATCCTCCATGTGAACCTCCGCACCGGCGACCCGTGGGTGTTCCTGGACCTCAGCGACGGCACGAGCCTGCCCGCGCTCGGCATCCAGCCCGGCATCGGCCGCGAGCAGGCCATCCGCGACGCGCGGACCCTGCGCGCCCTCGCCGAGCAGCGCGGAACCGGCACCGAAGAGCGCTGACACCGCGGGGGCGGTCCCTTGTACGGGGCCGCCCTCTGCCCCACGCGCCCCCGGCGTGATTACTCTTGTGCGCGGTGGCGCCGAGCGCGCCCCGCCCCGCGAAAGACGGCAGCAGTCGGGCCGGCGGGGCACCTGCGACCCGAGGAGTGACTCCCTCCAGCAATGGACGGACCGTCCGGTAGTACCTGCGCCGCCCCCTCCGCACCCGAGGAGGCGGCGGCATGACCATCCCCCTCCTGCTGCTCTGTGCGGCATTCCTGCTCATCCTCGCCAACGGCTTCTTCGTGGCGGCCGAGTTCGGCCTCGTCACCGTGGAGCGGGCGGACGCCGAGCGCGCCGCCGCCGAGGGCGACCGACGGGCCCGTACCGTCGTCAAGGCCCTGCGGGAGCTGTCCTTCCAGCTCTCCGGCACCCAGCTCGGCATCACCATCACCTCCCTCGTCGTCGGCATGCTCGCCGAGCCGGCCCTCGCCCGGCTCCTGGACGGGCCGCTCACCGCGACCGGACTGCCCGCGGGGGCCGTCCCCGGAGTCGCGGTCGTCATCGGCATGCTGGCCGCGTCCGCCGTGCAGATGGTGATCGGCGAACTCGTCCCCAAGAACTGGGCGGTGTCGCGGCCCCTCCAGGTCGCGCGGTTCGTCGCCGGACCGCAGCACGTCTTCTCCGCGCTCTTCCGCCCGGTGATCGCCCTCCTCAACGCGGTCGCCAACCGGCTCGTACGCCTCATGGGCGTGGAGCCCACCGAGGAGCTGGCCTCCGCCCGTACCCCCGGCGAGCTCGTCTCGCTGGCCCGGCACTCCGCGCGGGCCGGCGCACTCGAACAGGACACCGCCGACCTCTTCGTGCGCACCCTGTCCCTCGGCGGCCTCACCGCGCAGCACCTGATGACACCGCGCGTGAAGGTCAGCGCCCTGCAGTCCGACGCGACCGCCGCGGACGTCCTCAACCTCACCCGCGCGACGGGCCTGTCCCGGTTCCCGGTCTACCGGGACCGCATCGACGAGATCGTCGGCATGGTCCACCTCAAGGACGCCCTCGCCGTGCCGAAGCACGAGCGGCTGCGCACCCGTGTGGGGCGGATCGCCGTCCCGCCGCTCCTCGTCCCGGAGACCCTGCCCGCCCAGTCGCTCCTGGAGCGGCTGCGCAGCGAACAGCCCATAGCCGTGGTCGTCGACGAGTACGGCGGCACGGCGGGCGTGGTCACGCTGGAGGACATCGTCGAGGAGCTGGTCGGCGAGGTCCGCGACGAGCACGACGCGGCGGGGGAGGAGCTGCCCGAGCTGGCCGCCGTCCCCGCCGAGGACGGCCGGCCGACGTGGGAGGCCGACGGCAGCTGCCGCATCGACGCGCTCCGGCGGATCGGCCTGGAGGCCGAAGGCCCGTACGAGACCGTCGCCGGCCTCGTCGCGGACCTCCTCGGCCGCATCCCCGTCCCCGGTGACCGCGTCGAGCTGCCCGGCTGGCGCCTCTCGGTCCGCCAGGTGGACCGCTACCGGGCCGAGCGCGTCCGGCTGGCCCGTACGGCCGACGTCACGGAAGCGGTGGAGGCCGCCCGGTGAACACGCTCCAACTGATCTTCGCGGGGCTCCTCGTGCTCGCGAACGGCTTCTTCGTGGGCGCCGAGTTCGCCCTGGTCTCCGTCCGCCGCAGCCAGATCGAACAGATCGGCACCAAGCGGGCCCGCAAGGTCCTCCACGGCCTGGAGAACCTCCCCCAGATGATGGCCGCCGCGCAGTTCGGCATCACCGTCTGCTCGCTCACCCTCGGCGCGGTCGCCGAGCCGACCGTCGCGCGCCTGCTGGAACCGCTGTTCCACGCGATACACCTCCCCGAGGGCCTGATCCACCCCCTCGGCTACGTCATCGCCCTCGCGGTCGTCGTCTTCCTCCACCTCGTCATCGGCGAGATGGTCCCGAAGAACCTGGCCATGGCGGACCCGGAGCGGACCGCGCTGTGGCTGAGCCCGGGCCTCGTCGGCTTCGCCCGGCTGTGCCGCCCGGTGACCGCGGGCCTCGGCGCCTGCGCCCAGCTCGTCCTCAAGGCCTTCGGCGTCGAACCGAAGGACGAGGTCGAGGCCGTCTTCACCAGTGCCCAGCTCGGCCGCCTCGTCGAGGACTCCGGCCAGGCGGGGCTGCTCGACCCGGCCGCCCAGGAACGCCTGGAGGACGCCCTCGAACTGGGCACCCGCCCCGTACGGGACGTGATGATCCCGCGCACGGCCGTGGTGACGGTGCCCCCGTCGGTCACCCCGGCGCAGGTCGAGGCCCTCACAGTGCGCACGGGCTACTCCCGCTTCCCGGTCCGTTCGGAGGGCGGCGGCGCGTTCCTCGGCTTCCTGCACGTGAAGGACGTCCTGGACCTGGAGGACGGCGAGCGCGCCGTGCCGCAGCACGTGTGGCGGCCCATGGCCACGCTGCGGGCCGAGCTGCCGCTCGACGACGCCCTGACGGTGATGCGCCGCGCGGCCACGCACCTGGCGCAGGTCGCGGACGCGTCGGGGCGGGTGCTGGGTCTTGTGGCGCTGGAGGACGTCCTGGAGATGCTGGTGGGCGAGGTCCGCGACCCGTCCCACCGCCTCCTGGCGGAACCGCGCCCCTCGCCGGAATCGGACGCGCTCCCGGCGTAGGGGCTTCCCGGGCCGAGGGCCGTTCCCGCCCACAGCAGGAGCGGCCCCGGTCAGAAGGACGTCGGTGGCGGGTCCTGCGGAGTGTGGGGGCTGGGGCCTCGGCCCGAGAGGACTTCGCCGTACGCCTGCATCAGGTCGGGCAGCCGCAGGGTCGCCAGGTCCTCGCGGGTCGGGGTGGCCGCGTACCCGGTGAGCCGCAGGTCGCGGTACGCGCAGGACTTCTCGTACAGCGTCCGCAGGAACCGCCCGTTGCCCAGCTCGTCGATCCAGCCCTGGTCCACGACATGGCCACTGATCGAGCGCAGCTCGTCCAGCGCCTCGTCGTCCCACAGGTCCCCGTTCGCCGCGGCCAGCACCTTGCCGATCTCCGTCAGCTCCAGCGGCCGGTACGACGGGAAGTCCACGCGCGTGGTGAAGCGCGACGACAGCCCGGGGTTGGCGGCCAGCAGCCGGTCCATGCCCTCGGGGTAGCCGGCCAGGATGACCACCAGGTGGTCCCGGTTGTCCTCGGCCCGCTTCAGCAGCACCTGGAGCGCCTCGTCGCCGTACGCGTCGCCCTTGCTGTACCCGGAGTTGGACAGCGAGTACGCCTCGTCCACGAACAGCACCCCGCCCAGCGCGGAGTCGATCAGCTCGTTGGCCTTCACGGCGGTCTGCCCCAGGAACTCACCGACGAGGTCCGCGCGTTGAGCCTCCACGAGGTGGTCGCCGCCGAGCAGTCCCAGGGCGTAGAACACCCGGCCGAGGATCCGCGCGACGGTGGTCTTGCCGGTGCCGGAGGGGCCGGAGAAGACAAAGTGACGTTTCGGCGGCTGCACGGGCAGCCCCTGCCCGGCGCGCAGCCGGGCCATCTCCAGCTGCGCCGACAGCGCCTTGACCTGACGCTTGACGGGCTCGAGCCCCACCATGCGCTCCAGCTCGGACAGCGCCTCGGCGAGGAGCGCCGGATCGGTGGGGCTCGCGGGGAACGGCGGCGGAACGCCCCGCCCGGCCGCCCCGGGCAGACCGCCGCCCTTCTCCCGCGCCCCGCCCGGCGGCACCGGAGCCGCGGGTCCCCCCGCGGAGGGCCCCGCCGAGGACCCGGGGGACGACCCCGCCGGGCTCCCCCCGGCAGGCCCCGACGGCGGCACGTCCAGTCCGTCCGGCCCCTGCGCCTCCGCCCCGTCCAGCGGATCCAGCAGGTCCTGCGCCGTCGACCCGCTCCCGGCCCCGCTGTCCGCGCCGTTCCCGGGCCCGGTGCCGGCCCCGGCGCCCGCCCCGGCCAGGGACACCGCCGCCAGGTCCGCCGACCCGTCCGACCCGTCGATCCCGTCGTACTCGGCGATGGCCGCCAGCCGCGCGGCCGTGTCCATGAACGCGGGGTCCACCCGGTGCACCGCCCGGTACAGGGGGAGCGCCGCGGCACTGCGGCCCGTGCCCTCGTGCGCCCGCGCCAGCCAGTACCGCAGCTCCTTGCGCTGCGGCTGCTCGCTGCGGCACCGCATCAGCGCCGCCGACAGCAGCGGCTCGGCCTGCCCGTACATCTCCAGCCGGACCCGTGCCATGCCGCCGAACAGCCCGGCCTCGATCCCGAGCAGCGGGTCGTCCACCAGGGGCTCGGTGTGCCGGACGAGCTGGTCCCAGTCCTTGACGAGGTACGCCCGGCAGGCGTGCAGGAAGCGGACCTGGGCGTCCGTGTCGACCGGCGGCAGCTCCGCCAGGGCCCGGTCCAGCTCGGGCACGTGCCGGCCGTCCAGCCAGTGCGAGGCGTGCGCCAGCAGCAGGTCGCGCGGGCTCTCCAGCACGGGCTGGACCCACCAGCCCAGCCAGTACCAGGAGTTGAGCGTCCGCCGGTGCCGGGCGCGCTGCTCGCCGAACCGTTCCCGGTGGTGGTACATGCGCAGCAGCGCCGTGGTCGTGTCGACCCGCAGCGCGTGCAGCCCGAGCCAGCCGTCGGCCATCCCCGGGTCGATCCGCACCGCGGCCCGGAACTCCTCCTCGGCCTGGGGGTACGCGCCCATCGTGTAGGCGTCCACACCGCGCAGCCAGGCGAGGTCGGCCGGGGCCTGTGTGCCCTGCGTGCCGATGTCCATCGGGTCCCCCACAAACGTGTCCCCGTAGCCGCCGGGCGGACGCCCGCCGGAAGCATTCCCCATCGCCTTCTCTGGGACGGGCTTTGACCGCACCGTCGTGCATCGTACCCACGCACAGGATGCCCGTTTAAGGGCGCGACGAGCGCACGGAGTGCATCGGGGGGCGGCTGCGGGCGCCGTCGACGACGGTGACCGAGGGTGAGCGCAGAGGGTGGGCGCGGTGTGCGCGGAAGGGGGGGTGCGGGCAGAACGAAGCCCCCGATCACGGGGGAACAACCGGGGGCTTCGCGTCTGCGACGGCTCCGAAAAGCCGCACATTGAGAACGTAAGACCTGTACGCCCCGTCGGTCAAGCGAAGTTGAGGCAGTCCGAGCGGCTGATTTCCGACGGGTCTGCACCACCCCGCAATGTCGTCACTCTGGGTGATTATTCGGTTTCGTGACGACCCCCGAAGGGCGCCTCACCTGCCACTCGTATCCCACGGGACACTCCCGCACCAGGATGTCGGCAAAGGGGCGCGAAGGGTCGCACGCGAAATGGCGGGTCTCCGCCACTGTCCATCCGTCCCAGAAAACGGAGAGCCCAGGTCCGTCCCGGTACCGGCCCCGCTGCCAGGACTCCTGCGGCCCCCGCTCCATCCACAGCAGTCGCGCCAGGTGGGGCCGCAGCGCGCGCCTCCCGGCGCCCACGCCCTCGACGAGGACGACCGGCGCGGGCAGGATCCGCCGGGCCGGCCCGAAGCGGCGCAGATTCCAGTCGTACGGGTGATACTCGGCCGCCTCTCCGTGCCCGAAGGGGACGAGCACCTGGGTCCGGAGCCGGTCGGTCCACGCGAAGAGTTCGTCGTGCGTGGCGATGTCGTCGAGGTGCAGCACCGGCGCCCCGCCCAGCGCCTCGGCGAGCCGGCGCGTGAACGTCGACTTCCCCGAGCCGGCGTGCCCGTCGACCGCGACCAGGCGCACCGGCCCGCAGGACGGCGGCAGCGCGCGCAGCTCGGCGGCCAGAGGGGCGAGATCGGACATACGTTCACCCTATCGAGCGAGTGGCCGGCGCCCCGGCGGCCGGTCGGTGAGCGCGCGAGGGGGCGCCGCCCAGAACACCAGAGGTCAAGACCGGTGACACGATCGCGCCACGACGCGAGATGCCTGGCCAAGGCTGTGCCGTCCGGCGATAGTGGGCGCACGCGCGCACCCTGTTCCGCTGTCCGTCGCCGTCCCACCGGGGGTCCCCGTATGAGCAGCTCCACCCCGCGCAGAACCGTTCTCGCGGCCGCCCTGGCCGCCGCCGGCGCCGCCGCGGCGTCCACCGCGCCCCCCGCGTCCGCGGCACCGCCCGCCACCGCGCCGACGGCACCCACCGCCCCGGCGGACGCAGCGGCGCTGGGCGGTCGCGACGGAGCCGGCGGGCTGGTCGACAACCGTTTCTGGACCTCGTACACCGACTGGCGCTGCGGTACGGCCGAGGGCGTACGGCCCGTCGCCCGGCGCCGCCCCGCCCTCGTCCTCGACGCGCCCGTCGGCCGCACCGACTACACCGACCCGCACTCCGGCCGTACCGCCACATGGGAGTACGGCCGCTGGACCTCCCCCCGCCACACCCCGGCCGTCCCCGCCACGGAGGTCATCGCGTCCTGGAACGCCGACACGCCCGCCGGCACCTGGATCGCCGTCGAACTCAGCGCCCGCTACACGGACGGCACCGACACCCCGTGGTACGTCATGGGCCGCTGGGCCTCCGGCGACGGCGACATCCTGCGGACCTCGGTCGACGGCCAGCGCGACGGACGCAGCAGCGTCTGGACCGACACCCTGGCGATCGACGACGCCTCGGCGGGCCCGCGCCTGGAGTCGTACCGGCTGCGCCTGACCCTCCACCGCGCCCCGGGCAGCGGGCTCACGCCGACGGTGTGGCGCGTGGGCGCCATGGCCTCCGACATCCCGGACCGCTTCACCGTCCCGGCCTCCGAGCCGGGCATCGCCCGCGAGCTGGCGGTCCCGCGCTACTCGCAGAACACCCATGTCGGCCAGTACCCGGAGTACGACAACGGCGGCGAGGCCTGGTGCAGCCCCACCTCGTCCCAGATGATCGTCGAGTACTGGGGCCGCCGGCCGACCGCCGGACAGCTGGCCTGGGTCGACCCCGCCTACGCGGACCCGCAGGTCTGCCACGCCGCCCGCTTCACGTACGACCACCAGTACGAGGGGTGCGGCAACTGGCCCTTCAACGCCGCCTACGCCGCCACCTACGACCACCTCGACGCCGTGGTCACCCGGCTGCGCTCGCTCACCGACCTGGAGACCCTGATCGCGGCGGACATCCCCGTGATCACCTCCCAGTCGTTCCTCAAGGAGGAGCTGACCGGAGCGGGCTACGGCACCGCCGGCCACCTGATGACCGTGATCGGCTTCACCGCCGACGGCGACGTCGTCGCCAACGACCCGGCGTCCCCCACGAACGAGGCCGTGCGCCGCGTCTACCGGCGGCGCGAGTGGGAGAACATCTGGCTCAGGACGAAGCGGTACAACGCCACCGGCAAGGTCGTCTCCGGCACCGGCGGCGTCTGCTACGTGTACTGGCCCACCCACGCCACACCGGCCCAGCGCCGCGCCCTCGCGGCGGTCGGCATCCGCTGAGCGGACGGGGGGCGGGCGGGGCGTGAGGAACGTCTCGCCCCGTACCGCGCCCGCCCCTGGCACTGTGGACTGTCACGGGGAACGAGACACAGCCGTACGACCACAGCGAGATGCCATGACCGCGAACGCAGCCGCCGCCCCCCTCGTCCGAGCCCGCACCGGAGGCCCGAAGGAGGACGGCCCCACCTGGCTGGAGCACGTCCTCGGCTGGGTCCTCGTCGTCGCCGTCGCCGTACTGGTCACCCGCGCCGGGCTGCTCTGATCCCACGGCCGCTCCCTCGCCGGGCCATGGCCGGGCCGGGAAGTGAACGAGCGTTATCGAAGGGTGTCTTTCCCCTGCTGACGTGAGCCACCCGATCGGGCATACTCGTGCCGCCACAGCCATTGATCTGCCATTTCCGTGATCCGGACGGGCAGCATCGGCGGAGCAGTGAGACCCGGCGGCGCCGCCCCTACCCTGCGCGCGCGACCGCCGCAGCGCCCGACAGGGAGGAGAGCGCCGCAATGCCCGACCGCGCCCCGCAGCCGGTGGAACGTCAGCTGCCCACGGAGGAGTCCAGGGACCTGATCGCCCTGGTCCGCGACATCGTCCAAGGGGAGATCGCCCCCCGGGCCGCCGAGGAGGAGGAAGCGGGCCACTTCCCGCGCCAGGTCTTCTCGCTCCTCTCGGAATCGGGCCTGCTCGGCCTGCCCTACGACTCCGGTCTCGGCGGCGGGGACCAGCCGTACGAGGTCTACCTCCAAGTCCTGGAGGAGCTGGCCGCCGCCCGCCTCACCGTGGGCCTCGGCGTCAGCGTCCACTCGCTGTCCTGCCACGCCCTCGCCGGCTACGGCACCAAGGAGCAGCAGACCGAGCACCTGCCCGCCATGCTCGGCGGCGGCCTCCTCGGCGGCTACTGCCTCTCCGAGCCGGCCTCCGGCTCCGACGCCGCCTCGATGCGCACCAAGGCGGTCCGCGACGGCGACGACTGGGTCATCACCGGCACGAAGGCCTGGATCACCCACGGCGGCATCGCCGACTTCTACACCGTCATGGCCCGCACGGGCGGCGAAGGCCCGCGCGGCATCACCGCGTTCCTGGTGCCCGGCGACGCCGAGGGCCTGACCGCCGCCGCCCCCGAGAAGAAGATGGGCATGAAGGGCTCGCCCACCGCCCAGCTCCACTTCGACGGCGTCCGCGTGCCCGACGCGCGGCGCATCGGCGAGGAGGGGCAGGGCTTCACGATCGCCCTGTCCGCGCTCGACTCGGGTCGCCTCGGTATCGCCGCGTGCGCCATCGGCGTCGCCCAGGCCGCGCTGGACGAGGCCACGGCCTACGCCCAGGACCGGCGGCAGTTCGGCCGCCCGATCGCCGACTTCCAGGGGCTGCGCTTCATGCTCGCCGACATGGCCACGCAGATCGAGGCCGGCCGCTCCCTCTACCTGGCGGCCGCCCGGCTCAGGGACGCGGGCAGGCCGTTCTCCCGGCAGGCGGCCATGGCGAAGCTGTTCTGCACGGACGCGGCCATGAAGGTGACCACCGACGCCGTGCAGGTACTCGGCGGCTACGGCTACACCGCCGACTTCCCGGCCGAGCGCTACATGCGCGAGGCGAAGGTGCTCCAGATCGTCGAGGGCACCAACCAGATCCAGCGGGTGGTCATCGCCCGTCACCTGCTCGGCCCCGAGAGCCGCTGACCTCCCCCTGGAGCGTCCACGCCGGTGCCGCCGTGAGCCGGGTCCACTCCTGGTCGCGGCGGCCCGGCAGGGTCCGTCCGCTGCTGGCCCACTGCCGCAGCATCTCGCGGTAGATGGGCGGGTCGGGGGCCGGCCGGTGAACCGATTCTCCGAAGCCCGTGGCGGTACCGGGCACCACCAGGCGCCCCCGGACATAGCCACTCGTCGAGTACAGCGAGGTCATACCAGGGCAACGCGGGCTCCCCGCACGGGGTCACCCCTCGTGGCAATAGGGCGCCAGTTCGCGGCCTACCCTGCCCGCCGGCCGCCCGCCCCCGCGTCTGCGGGCACAGCGCGACGCCCCGGGCGCGGAACGCGCACCGGGGCGAGGGGAACCTGGGCGTCGGGACGCCGGGAGGGGCCGGCGTCAGGCGGCCCGCCGCATGCGCGGTGCCCTGCGCATCCGCGGCACCTTGATCGGGCGGGAACCCGGACCGCCGACGTGCGAGAAGGGCTGCGTACGCCAGTCGAGGCCCTGAGGGAGCGTCAACAGCATTCCCAGGTCGTGGTCCTGGTCGTCCGACGCCTCGTCAGCGGGGCCGGCCTCCTCGACCGGGCGGCCCGAGCCGGTGCACACCGACAGGACGAACGGATTCCACGGCGTCGGGCACAGCGCGTGCTCCGGGAGAACCTCCTCGTCCGCGAGCAGCGCGATCGGCTGCACGCAGTCCGGGCAGACGACCCGGAACATCTCGAAAGCTTCGTAGGTGTCGAGCTCTTCCGTCTCGACCGAATCAACAGGCTCCTGCATGGAGAATCTCCCCCTCAGGCGGGCCGACCAGGCATGCGGCCCCGACCACAGCAACCATTTCCCCTCCGGCTCCCCGGGTAACCGTCCGGTCTCGGACCACCCGGGCCCGCCGCCTGTGGTCTTCGTCACATGCCGCTCGCAGGTGCCCGTACGGTGTGCCTCCGACTGTGCCGCAGGGCACCTGGGGCAATAGGTTGACCGCATGGAGGAGCTGGATCGTCAGATCGTCGAGTTGCTCGTCAAGGACGGGCGCATGAGCTACACCGACCTGGGCAAGGCCACGGGCCTGTCCACCTCGGCGGTGCACCAGCGGGTGCGCCGCCTGGAACAGCGCGGTGTCATCCGCGGCTATGCCGCCGTCGTCGACCCCGAGGCGGTCGGCCTGCCGCTGACCGCTTTCATCTCGGTGAAACCGTTCGATCCCAGCGCCCCCGACGACACGCCCGACCGGCTCGCCGACATCCCCGAGATCGAGGCCTGCCACAGCGTCGCCGGCGACGAGAACTACATCCTCAAGGTGCGCGTCGCGACCCCGCTGGAACTGGAGCACCTGCTCACGCGGATCCGCTCGCAGTCCGGTGTCTCCACCCGGACGACAGTGGTCCTCTCGACCCCGTACGAGGCCCGGCCGCCCCGCGTCTGAGACCGCCGCGGGACGTCTCGCGGGGACCGCCGCGAGACGCCCCGCGCGGCTGTCTAGGCTGGTCACCATGACCGAGCGCGAACACCTCCCCCCGGCAGACACCGCCCCCACCGTGCTGCTGCGCGGTGGAGACGTCCACAGCCCCGCCGACCCCTTCGCCACCGCGATGGTCGTCGAAGGCGGACACGTCGCCTGGGTGGGGTCCGAGGGCGCGGCCGACGCCTTCGCCTCCGGAGTGGACGAGGTCGTCGACCTCGAAGGCGCGCTCGTCACCCCCGCGTTCACCGACGCCCACGTGCACACCACCGCCACCGGGCTCTCCCTGACGGGCCTCGACCTGGCCGCCGCGCGCACCCTGGGCGACGCCCTCGCCCGCGTACGGGACTTCGCCGCCGCCCGTTCCGCGGACCGGGTCCTCCTCGGCCACGGCTGGGACGCCACGCGCTGGCCCGAGGGCCGCCCCCCGACGCGCGCCGAACTCGACGAGGCCACCGGCGGCCGCCCCCTCTACCTGCCGCGCGTCGACGTGCACTCCGCCGTCGTCACGACCGCGCTGCTCGACCTCGTCCCCGACGTCACCGCCCTCGCCGGCTACCACCCGGACGCCCCCCTCACCGGCGCCGCCCACCACGCCGTACGGGCCGCCGCGCACGCCGCCGTGACGCCCGCCCAGCGCGCCGACGCCCAGCGCGCGGCCCTGCGTCACGCCGCCTCGCTCGGCATCGGCACCGTCCACGAGTGCGGCGGGCCCGAGATCTCCGACGAGGACGACTTCACCGCCCTGCTGAAGCTCGCCGACGAGGAGCCCGGCCCCCGCGTCGTCGGCTACTGGGCCGAGCGCGTCGAGAGCGACAAGGACGCCCGGCGCGTGCGCGAACTGGGCGCGCTCGGCGCGGCCGGCGACCTGTTCGCCGACGGCTCCCTCGGCTCGCACACCGCCTGCCTCCACGAGCCCTACGCCGACGCGGACCACCGCGGCAGCGCCCACCTCGACGCGGCCGCCGTCGCCGCCCACGTCACCGCCTGCACCGAGGCGGGCCTCCAGGCCGGCTTCCACGCCATCGGCGACGCCGCGATCGGCGCCGTCGTCGACGGCGTCAGGGCCGCCGCCGAGACCCTGGGCCTGCCCCGGATCCGCGCCGCCCGCCACCGCGTCGAACACGCCGAGATGCTCACGCCCGAGACCGTCGCCGCGTTCGCCGAGCTCGGCCTCATCGCCTCCGTGCAGCCCGCCTTCGACGCCGCCTGGGGCGGTGACGACGGCATGTACGCCCAGCGTCTCGGCGTCGAGCGCGCCCGCACCCTCAACCCGTACGCGGCGCTCCTGCGCGCCGGCGTGCCGCTCGCCTTCGGTTCCGACAGCCCCGTCACCCCGCTGGACCCGTGGGGCACCGTCCGGGCGGCGGCCTTCCACCGCACGCCGGAGCACCGGATCTCGGTGCGGGCCGCGTTCACCGCCCACACCCGGGGCGGCTGGCGGGCGATCGGCCGCGACGACGCGGGCACCCTCGTGCCGGGTGCCCCCGCCGACTACGCCGTGTGGCGCGCCGACGAGCTGGTGGTCCAGGCGCCCGACGACCGGGTCGCCCGCTGGTCCACCGACCCGCGCTCCGGCACCCCGGGCCTGCCCGGTCTCACCCCGGGCGCGCCGCTGCCCGTGTGCCTCCGGACGGTGGTCTCCGGGCACACGGTCTTCGTCCGACCGAACGAGTGACATAGGGATGTTCCGGCCACCGGCCGACGCGCCCCGGGTTCCGCCACGACCTGCGGATCTTCGTCGCTGACCTGCTGATATGCCCAAACTTCGCAGGTGGGGCGGGTGTTGACAGCGAGCGGTCGACGGCCGGTAGGTTCGGCGGGTCCACCACCGACGTCCGACCGGGACCCCTGCGCGCAGCCGCCGAACGCCGCTGGATCGCGGGGTGGTGTGCCGCACCGGCGCACCACCACTGGGAGCCAGGTTCAGCGCCCGCGCCGCGCGGGCCGCACAGGCCGTTCCGGTCGGGAGGGTGCGACCCGGGTGGGGCCCGGCGTTCAGTAGACAACGGCTCTCGGTCGACCCGCAGCCAGCGGGCCCCAGGTCGGCCCGAAGGACGCCGGGCCCCAGGTCGGCCCCCGGTGGCCGCCGAACCCCCCTGCCCCTGCTGCCCCGCGGTGGGGGCTCGCTAAGGTGGGGCTCTGCGTACAGGACGTAAGGGGCAGTAGTGAACGACGGTGGTCAGAGGCGATACGGCCCACTCGGCAGAGCCTTGGTGATCATTCCGACCTACAACGAGGCGGAGAACATCAAGGCGATCGTCTCCCGGGTGCGGGAGGCCGTGCCCGACGCGGACATCCTCATCGCCGACGACAACAGCCCCGACGGCACGGGCAAGCTCGCCGACGAGCTGGCCGCCGAGGACGGCCAGGTCCACGTCCTGCACCGCAAGGGCAAGGAGGGCCTGGGCGCCGCCTACCTGGCGGGCTTCCGCTGGGGCATGGACCACGACTACGGGGTCCTGGTCGAGATGGACGCCGACGGCTCCCACCAGCCCGAGGAGCTGCCCCGGCTGCTCACCGCCCTCAAGGGCGCCGACCTGGTGCTCGGCTCCCGCTGGGTGCCGGGCGGGCGGATCGTCAACTGGCCGAAGTCGCGGGAGTTCCTGTCCCGCGGCGCCAGCACCTACTCGCGCCTGCTGCTGGGCGTGCCGATCCGGGACGTCACCGGCGGTTTCCGGGCGTTCCGCCGGGAGACCCTGGAGGGCCTGGGCCTCGCGGACGTGGCGTCCCAGGGCTACTGCTTCCAGATCGACCTGGCCCGCCGTGCCGTCGCCGCGGGCTTCCACGTGGTCGAGGTGCCCATCACGTTCGTGGAGCGCGAGCACGGCCACTCCAAGATGAGCCGCGACATCATCGTCGAGGCGCTGTGGCGTGTGACCGCGTGGGGCATCGCCACCCGCGCCGGACGGCAGCCGGGCCGCACGTCGAACTGACGCCCGGGGCCTTTACGCCGTACCGGCGGACCGCCAGGCACACTGGGGTCATGACGACCGGTGCACAGCCTCCTCTCGCCCGCCGGCGCTCACGCGCCCGCACCCTCGCGCCCCTCGGCTTCGCAGCCTGGGCGGTGCTGGAGATCTGGCTGCTGCTGCTCGTGGCCGACCTGGCGGGCGGTTTCGCGGTGCTGGCCCTGCTGCTCGGCGGTGCCGTCCTGGGGGCCGCCGTCGTGAAGCGGGCCGGGCGCCGTGCGTTCAGCTCGCTCACGGAGACGCTTCAGCAGCAGCAGTCCGGTGCGGTGCCGCCGAGCCGGGCGAGCGAGGGCAATGGCCTGCTGATGCTGGGCGGCCTGCTGCTGATCCTGCCGACGCTGCTGTCCGACGTGGCCGGCCTGCTCCTCCTCCTGCCGCCCGTGCGCACGGCGGTGGGCAGGTACACGGAGCGGGCCGTGGACCGGCGCATCCGGAAGGCCGGCCCCCTCGGCGACGCCTTCCAGCAGGCCCGTATCCACCGCCCCGACGGCAAGGTCGTCCAAGGCGAGGTCATCCGCGACGACACGACGTCGCGCCCGCCGCACGACGAGCCGCGCCCGCCGCTGACGCGCTGACCCGCAGACCCGCTGACGCGCCGCTTTCGGGTGGCGGCACGGGCAGGCCCGCCCCCCGGGGCGAGCCGGACGCACGAAAGCCGCGGGGCGCGGTACACCGAGGTGTACCGCGCCCCGCGGCTGTGCGTATGACCCTTGTTACACGGTCACGCGGACTTCCTGCTGTCGCGCGGATGCACGGCAATGTTCATGGCGCCGGAGCGCAGGACCGCCAGCCGCTCGGCCAGCACCTCCTCCAGCTCCTCGCGGGTGCGCCGCTCCATGAGCATGTCCCAGTGCGTACGCGCGGGCTTCGCCTTCTTTTCCTCGGGGCCGTCCCCGTCCACCAGGAGCGCCTGGCTTCCGCAGACCTTGCACTCCCACTCCGGCGGGATCTCCGCCTCGACCGAGAACGGCATCTCGAACCGATGCCCCTTCTCGCATGCGTACTCCACCGCCTGGCGCGGGGCCAGATCGATGCCGCGGTCGGTCTCGTAGCTGGTCACCACGAGGCGCGTGCCGCGAAGAGCTCGCTCACTCATGAATCGTGCCTCCCGGGCTTGTCGCCCACAGGACAGGTGTCGCTGTCGTCGTCATCCGGTCAACGTCCGGTCGGCGGTAAAGATTCCCGATGTGGGTTATGCGTCGCCCGTCGTGCCGCCCCTTTTTGTACCCACCAGTGCCCGGTTTGTCACATCTGACAGCAGATGTCACCCAGCGTTTTCGTCGCTTGACCACGCAGTAACGGTCCTCCTGGCAGGCCAAAGGCGTACACTACCGGCCTTTCACTTCGCCGTCTAAATGATGTCCGGATTCTGACCGGACCGTCTCTGCATACGATCAGATGCGATCGGGTACGGGGTTTCCCGCAGCGGCGATCGCCCGCCGTACCGGCACCCGTGCGAGCAGCAGGAACCCCAGAGCGAAGAACAGCACCAGCGAGATGATCGCGTCACGGTAGCTTCCCGTCAGCTGGTACGCCAGCCCGAAGACGAGCGGTCCCAGCCAGCTGAGCCCCCGGTCGCTCATCTCGTACGCCGAGAAGTACTCCGCCTCCTTGCCGCGCGGCACCAGGTGCGAGAACAGCGACCGCGACAGGGCCTGGCTGCCGCCCAGCACCAGCCCGATCGCCGCCGCCAGCACGTAGAACCAGAGCGGCGCCCCCGCCGGGAGGAAGTACGCGGCCGCGAGGATCAGCGTCCACACCGCAAGCGAGCCGAGGACCGTCCGCTTCGCGCCGTACACCCGCGCCAGCCGCCCCATCCCGAGCGCGCCGGCCACCGCCAGCACCTGCACCAGCAGGACGGCCGTGATCAGGGTCGTCTGCTCCAGGCCCAGCTCCTCCGAGCCGTAGACGGACGCCTGCGAGATCACCGTCTGGACCCCGTCGTTGTAGACGAGGTACGCCAGCAGGAAGGACAGCGTCAGCGGATGGCGGCGCATGTCGCGCAGCGTCGACACCAGCTGCCGCCACCCCGACCCGACCGCGCCCTCGCCGCCCGGCGCCACCCGCCGGTCCCGCAGCCTGCGCAGCGGGACCACGGTGAAGGCGCCCCACCACAGGCCCGCCGACGCCAGGCAGATCCGCACCGCGTCCGACTCGGACAGCCCGAACGAGTCGTGGCCGCTGTACAGGACCAGGTTCAGGACCAGCACCAGCGCGCCCGACGTATAGCCGAACGCCCAGCCGCGCGAGGACACCGCGTCCCGCTCCTCGGGCTCGGCGATCTGCGGCAGATAGGCGTTGTAGAGCACCATCGACACCGCGAGCGAGGCGTTCGCCACGATCAGCAGGAACGCGCCCAGCAGATAGCGGTCGCCCTCCAGGAAGAACATCCCCGCCGTCGCGCCCGCCCCCAGATACGCGGCCGCCGCGAGCAGCGGCTTCTTGCGCCCCGTACGGTCCGCGGCCGCGCCCGCCAGCGGCATCACCAGCACCGCCAGCACGATCGACGCCGACACCGCGTACGCGAAGAGCGAGCCGGCGCGGACCGGGATCCCGAGCGGGTGGACGAAGCCGTCCACGTCCGCAGCCGCCTTCGCGACCGCCGTCAGATACGGGCCCAGGAAGACCGTCAGCACGCTCGTCGAGTACACCGAGCACGCGAAGTCGTAGAAGTACCAGCCGCGTTGCTCGCGGCGCCGGTCCCCGGTGCCGTCGGCTCCGCTCCCGCGGTCCTCCGGTCGCTCGCCGGACCGGTCCGTGGCATCGGTGGTCACGCGCGCCCCCCTCGTTCGTCCCCGTGGCGAGACCGCGTGGTCAGGACCAGACCCCCCGGTCGGTCAACACCGTGCGCAGCGTCTCCAGATGATCGGTCATGATGCCATCGACCCCCAGGTCGAGGAGAGCGTTCATGCGCCGCGGATCGTTGATCGTCCAGACGTGCACCTGGAGGCCCCGCGCGTGCGCCGCCCGCACGAACCGCCGGTCCACGACACGGACCCCGCCCTGCGTCTCCGGCACCTGCGCCGCGACGGCCCCGGCCCGCAGTGTCGCCGGGACGCCGAAGGAGCGCAGCCGCAGCGCCGCCACGCCGCGCACCCCGTACGAGGTCGCCAGGCGCGGCCCGGCCAGGCGGCGGGCCCGGGCGATCCGCCCCTCGTTGAACGAACCCACGCACACCCGGTCCCAGGAGTCGGTCCTGCGGATCAGCTCCACGAGCGGGACCAGCGCCGACTCCACTTTGAGGTCCACGTTCCAGCGGGCCTCCGGGAACTCCTCCAGCAGTTCCTCGAACAGCGGCAGCGGCTCCTTGCCGGCGACCCGCGCCTCGCGCACCGCCTTCCACGGCAGCGCGGCGATCCGGCCGCGCGCGTCGGTCACCCGGTCCAGCGTCGCGTCGTGAAAGGCCACGAGCCTGCCGTCGGCCGTCGTGTGCACGTCCGTCTCGAACCAGCGGTAGCCGAAGCCCGCCGCCCGGCGGAAGGCGGCGACGGTGTTCTCCAGCCCGTCCGCGGCGCCACCGCGGTGGGCGAAGGGTATGGGGAACGGATGGTCCAGGTACGGGTGGCGGCGCCGGCCGCCGTGGCGAGGGAGAGTCACCGCCGCAGTATGGCCTGCCGCGGTGTACCGGAGGCGACCACGGTGCTGCTCCCGCCCTCACCGGGGATGGCGAAGAAGCGCAGGAAGTACTGGGCGAGCGGGCCGATCGCCAGCGCGTACAGCACCGTGCCGACACCGAGGGAGCCGCCGAGGAGGAAGCCCGTCACGACGACCGTGATCTCGACCAGGGTGCGCACCAGGCGGATGGACCGGCCCGTGACCTTGTGCAGGCCGGTCATCAGCCCGTCGCGCGGGCCGGGCCCGAAGCGGGCGGCGATGTACAGGCCGGTGGCCACGCCGTTCAGCACGATCCCGGCGGCCATGACCGCGATCTGCAGGAGCAGCCCCCGCGCGTCCGGCAGCACGGAGAGGGTCCCGTCCATGGCGGCACCGATGACCAGCACGTTCGAGACGGTGCCCAGGCCGGGACGCTGGCGCAGCGGGATCCACAGGAGCAGGACTGCCGCGCCGACGATCGTCATCACCACGCCCATCGACAGGCCGGTCAGCTCGGACAGGCCCTCGTGGAGCACGTTCCACGGCTCCAGGCCCAGACCGCTGCGGACCAGCAGCGCGGAGCTCAGGCCGTACAGGACGAGACCGCTGTACAGCTGGAACAGGCGGCGCGTCAGCCGCCGCTCGGGGCTCCTGGTGCGACCGGACATGTTGTTCCCCCCGGGTATCGGTGGTGGACTGGCTTGTGACACTCTCTGGTGGGAAATTGGATGGCAACCATGGCCAATCCGAGGAAGGTGGACTGAATTCATGGCTCAGTGGACTTCGGCGGTGGGTCCCGCCCAGCTGGCCCGGCAGCTCACCGCACAGCAGCCCCGCCCGGCCGGTCCCGGCACGCGCAAGCCGCCCGCGTACCGTGCCCTCGCCGACGGGATCCGCCTGCTGGTCCTGGAGGGCCGCGTCCCGGTGGCCGCCCGCCTCCCCGCCGAGCGCGAGCTGGCCCTGGCGCTGTCCGTCAGCCGTACGACGGTGGCGGCGGCGTACGAGGCGCTGCGCAACGAGGGCTTCCTGGAGTCCCGGAGGGGCGCGGGGAGCTGGACCTCCGTCCCCGCGGGCAACCCGCTGCCCGCCCGTGGCCTCGAACCGCTCCCGCCCGAGGCGCTGGGCTCCATGATCGACCTCGGCTGCGCGGCGCTGCCCGCGCCCGAGCCGTGGCTCAGCCGCGGCTTCCAGGGCGCGCTGGAGGAGCTTCCCCCGTACGCCCACACGCACGGCGACTACCCGGCCGGGCTGCCCGCGCTGCGGCAGATGCTCGCCGACCGGTACACCGAGCGCGGCATCCCCACCATGCCCGAGCAGATCATGGTCACGACCGGCGCGATGGGCGCCATGGACGCGATCTGTCACCTCTTCGCCGGGCGCGGCGAGCGCATCGCCGTCGAGTCCCCCTCCTACGCCAACATCCTCCAGCTCATGCGGGAGGCCGGCGCCCGGCTCGTGCCCGTCGCCATGGCGGAGGGCCTGAAGGGCTGGGACCTGCCCCGCTGGCGGCAGGTCCTGCGCGACGCCGCGCCCCGCCTCGCGTACGTCGTCGCCGACTTCCACAACCCGACCGGCGCGCTGGCCGACGAGGACCAGCGGCGGGCCCTGGTCGACGCGGCCCGCTCCGCGGGCACCGTCCTCGTCGTCGACGAGACCATGTCGGAGCTGCACCTGGAGGACGGCCTGGAGATGCCGCGCCCCGTCTGCGCCTTCGACCCGGCGGGCAGCACCGTCCTCACGGTCGGCTCGGCCAGCAAGGCGTTCTGGGCGGGGATGCGCATCGGGTGGGTGCGGGCCGCGCCCGACGTCATCCGCTCGCTCGTGGCCGCCCGCGCCTACGCCGACCTCGGTACGCCCGTCCTGGAGCAGCTGGGCGTCAACTGGCTCATGCGCACGGGCGGCTGGGAGCAGGCCGTCACGCTCCGGCGCGCGCAGGCCCGGGAGAACCGCGACGCGCTCGTCGCCGCCGTGCGCAGGGAGCTGCCCGGCTGGGAGTTCGAGGTGCCTCTCGGCGGTCTCACCCTCTGGGTCCGCACCGGCGGCCTGTCCGGCTCCCGGCTCGCCGAGGCCGGCGAGCGCGTCGGCGTCCGCGTCCCGTCCGGGCCCCGCTTCGGCGTCGACGGCGCCTTCGAGGGCTACGTGCGCCTCCCGTTCACCGTCAGCGGACCGGTCGCCGACGAGGCGGCCGCGCGGCTGGCGGCGGCGGCGCGGCTGGTGGAGGCGGGGGCGAACGGCAACGCGGTGGTGGAGGAGCCGCGGACGTTCGTGGCGTGACGCCCCGCCGGGGCCTCCGGCCCACGGCAGAACCACCCGCGCGGGCCCCGGTCGTGTGGGTACCGCGCCGTTCGCCCGGCCGGGCCCGGCACGCGCCCCCGGCAGCGACGCCTCAGTGGGCGAGGGGCTGGGGCGGGGTCGGGGCGGGGGATTCCTGCGTGTCGTGCTCGGGGAGGAGACCGAGGACCGCTCGGCGGTGGGCCTCCGACGTCGTCTCGTCGTACGGATCCGGTGTCGCCGGGACCTGGAGGCGGAGCACCGGGCCCGTGCCCAGGCGGGCGTAGCCGCGGCCGGGCGGGACGTGCGGCGGCGGTGTCGTGCGGGGTGCCGTGCCGAGGACGGCGGCGAGCCAGTCGGGGGAGGCGGGGCCGAGTGCGACCCGGGCCCGCGTGTGGGTCCGTACCGTCTCGCCCAGCCGGTCCACGGTGTCGAACTGCTCGGCCACCACGACCGTGACCTGGGCCGAGCGGCCGTGGCGCAGCGGCACTTTGAGCAGGTCCTGCGGGTCCTGACGGGCGTCGATCGCCGCGAGGTCGCCGAGGACACTGGGCCGGTCCAGCAGGATCCACAGGGGCCGCCGGGTGTCCTCGGGCGGCGCGAGGCCGGCGCCGCGCGCCCGCTGGGCCGCCACCAGCCGCCGTTCCGTCTCGCGGGCCGCCCACTCCAGCCCGGTCAGCGCGCCGTTCAGGCCGCACTCGACGGCCAGCACACCGGCCCGCCCGACCAGGCACGCGTATTCACCGGTCCCGCCTCCGTCGACGATCAGCACGTCCCCGTCGTGCTGGAGCGCCTGGAGGGCGATCGACCGCAGGAGCGTGCTGGTGCCGCTCCCGGGCTGGCCCACGGCCAGCAGATGCGGCTCCGTCGAGCGGGCGCCCGTGCGCCACACCACCGCGGGCGCGTCCCGCGTGGCGTCGCCGTCCCGCACCGGAACCGTCCGCTGCACGGCCTCCGGGTCCGTGAAGCCGAGCACCGTCTCGCCCGGCACCGTCACGAACCGCTGCGCCGCCACGGTCGTCGGCAGCGCCGGCAGCACGCTCATCACCAACTGGTTGCCCTCCTCGTCCCAGTCGAAGAGGTACTCGCGGCCGCGCCCCGACTTGGCGTGCAGCACCTGCTCCACACGGGCGCGGGCGGCGGGCTCCCCGTCCGGGAAGTACGCCGGGTAGACGATGCGCAGCCGGGTCGGCCGCGCATCGCCGTCGAACGTGAAGTCACTGAACGCGCCGCTCCAGTCGCCGCCGTGGGCGAAGAGCGGGCTGGGGTCCTCGGGGACGGAGAAGTACGGCACCAGCGCCTCGTACAGGCCCTTCAGCCGCTCGGTCTCCGCCTCGTCCGGCCCCGTCTTCACCACGGGACGCTCGCGTCCCTGCCAGGCCGCCACCGCCATCACCCCGATGAGGGCGAGCAGCGGCCCGTACGGCACGAGCACCACGACCAGGACGCCCGCCGCGGCCAGGAACAGCGTGGGACCACGCCGGTCCTTGGGGGTCGCGGCCCACTTGGCGCGCCCCGCCGCCACCAGTTTCCGCAGACCACGTGAGACGGTGATCAGCGGATGGAGGACGTCCGTGGCGCTGTCGGCGGCCGAGCGCGCGACCTCTCTGCCGCGCGCGATCCTTTCGCTTCCACTGCTCAGAATGCGGGGGAGTGGGCGCCGGGCCACGTCGTCTCCTGGGGTCCTGGTCGGGTGGGGGTCGGGGGCGGTCAGAAGTTGATGCCGCCCAGGAGGCTGGCGAGGCTCTGTCCGCCCGCCGTGATGCTCGGGGCGATGGCGGTGCCCGCGAGGTAGAAGCCGAACAGGGCGCAGACGAGGGCGTGGGACGCCTTGAGCCCGTCCTTCTTGAAGAAGAGGAAGACGATGATGCCGAGCAGGACCACGCCTGAGATGGACAGGATCATGAGTGGTTCTCCTGGTTGAAGGGACAGTCACCATGAGTCATTCCAGGCTCACAGTAAGCATCTATGCGACAAAAGGTGCAAATGGGTGAAGTTCTGGCGTTTTCACTTGACTGGCGCACGTACGCACTTGCGTGATCCCGCCGTCACCCGCTCCGGGAGGCCGCAGGTCACCCGCGCGTCAGGGCAGTAACCTGTCGGTTCACTCGTACGGCTGCGCCTGCCGTGCGGGCCGGTTCCCCACCGGGTTCACGGAGATATACGCAGGTCAGGAAAGGTGGTACGTCCCATGAGCGAAACCCCGGACCCCGAGGTGGTCGAGCTGGCGTCGAAGATCTTCGATCTCGCGCGCCAGGGCGACGCGGCGGCCCTCGCCGCGTACCTCGACGCCGGCGCCCCGGCGAACCTCGCCAACGAGAAGGGCGACTCGCTCGTCATGCTCGCCGCCTACCACGGCCACGCCGAGGCGGTCGAAGCCCTCCTGGCCCGCGGGGCGGACCCGGACCGCGCCAACGACCGCGGCCAGACGCCCCTCGCCGGAGCCGTCTTCAAGGGCGAGGAAGCCGTGATCCGGGCGCTCCTGGCCGGCGGCGCCGATCCGGAGGCCGGCACTCCGTCCGCGGCGGATACCGCGCGGATGTTTGGGAAGACAGACCTCCTGGAGCTGTTCCGGTCCCGGTGAACATCCCGCCCGCCCCCGTGAACGGACCGGGAACGGGCACGGAAGCGCCGGTGGGAACCGTGCCGTAAATGTGGTCGCGGTGGCGAAATGGCTGGGTCATCATGACGACGGGCCCGCAGGGGGCCACCGACAGGAAGGCAGAGGCAGAGGAAGATGACCGAGATCAAGCGGAAGACGACGGGCGGCTCCTCATGTTGCTGCGCGGCCTAGCCGATCACCGGCAAACAACCCACCGGTTGCGTCGGGTCACCCCGGTTGCGTCGACAGCTTGATGTGAGGCACTTTCCATGTTCGAACCAGTCATAGCGCCGAGCGGCACCCTGCTCGGCCTGCTGCAGAGGGGCCGCGGCGACGGCACGCTGCACGCGCTCGCCGCGCCACGCGCGGAGGCCCTCGCCGCCCTCGACCACTGCGTTCTCAACGATCCCCGCCGCGACTGGCAGGTGGAGAACCGCTCCCTGTACTACGCCCGCCTCTACCTGGACCTCCACGGCGGACTGCGGGAGATCGAAGCCCATCTGTTCGCCGCCGAGGACCACCTGGACACCGAGGAGTCACGGACCGGGCTCGCGCTCGCCGTCCTCGGCCACCTCGCCTCGTACGGCCGCCAGGACGCCCTGGCGCTGTTGCGCCGCTACGCCGCGACCGGCGCGAACTGGGCCTGGGCCCTCGACGAGCTGGCCCTGCGCGACGACGACACCGCGCTGCGCTCGCTGGCCGGCCCCGTCCTGGCCCGCTTCCCGGCCACGCCCGAGGGCGACGCCGAACTGGCCGCCGCCGTCCGCGACGCCTACGAGCCCCGCCCCTGGCGGCTGTGGGCCGAGGACCCCCGCGAGACCGTCGGCGCGCGGGTGCGCGCCGCCCGTGAACAGGGCTCCTTCGACCGCTGGCAGCGCCAGCTGCGCCCCTCCGGGCCCCGCCCCGGCTGGAGCGTCCAGGCGGTCTTCGACTGGGCCCAGCAGGGACTCGAGCGCGGCAGCATCCTGCACGGCCCCGCCGCCCGCTGTCTCACCGCCGTCGCCGGACCCGACGACCGGCCCCTGATCCTCCAGGCCGCCCGCAGCGGCCCCGACGGCGCGCGCTGCGCCGCGCTGCACTACCTCGCCGAGGCCCGCGACCCGGCCGTCCTCGACCTCATCGAGGCCGCCGCGAGCAGTCCCTCCCGTACCGTCGCCGACGCCGCCGTCGCCGCGTTCGAGCGGATGTGCGGCGAGGCCGCCGTCGACCGCGCCCGCGGCTGGGTCCACCGGCCCGACGCGCTCGGCACCTCCGCCGCCGGAGTCCTCGCCTCCCGGGGCGGCGCCCAGGACGCGCCCCTCGTGCTCGGCGCACTCCGCCAGGCCGTCCGCACCGACGGGCCCGACGCCCCGTCGCTCTACCCCCTCGTCGACGGCGCCGGCCGCCTCGGCATCGCCTGCGCGGCGCCCGTCCTGCGCCACATCTACCGCGAGACCGCCTCCTCCGCGCTGCGCGGCCGCACCGCACGTGCCCTCGCCGCCACCGACCCCTCCTTCGCCACCGGCTTCGCCGTCGAATGCCTCTGGGACTGCGAGGAGACCACCCGCGAGATCGCCGCGCTCCACGCCGAGACCGGCGACGCCCGGGTCGCCGAACGCCTGCGCCGCCTCGCCGCCGACCCGGCCGAGGAGGACGAGGTACAGACGGCGGTACGCAGCAGGATCGGCAGGGACGGGCCAACGGCCTGAGGCCCCGGGGCTGAGGACCTGCCTGCGGCTTGGGACGGGAGGACCCGGGGCTGCGGCCCCAGGGCCTGAGGACCTGCCTGCGGCCTGGGGCGTGAGGACCCGACCTGAGGCCCCGCGTCTGAGGGTGCCGGCCTGCGGTCCCCGGGTCTGAGGCGTGCCGGGCCTGCGGCCTCGGGGTCTGAGGACCCGGGCCTGCGGCCCCATGGCCTGAGGACCCGGCCCAAGACCCGGAGCCTGAGGCCCCGGCATCCGGCCTGGCGGCCGCGGGGCCCAAGGACCCGGCCTGAGGCCCCAGGGCCTGAGGAGGCCGGGTCTGAGCGTGCTGGCCTGCGAGGTTCGGGTCTGAGGGCGCCGGGCCTACGGGGTGGGCCTCAGGGTGCTGGGCTCGCTGAGTCCGGGCCTGCGCGGTCCGGGCTCATGGGGCCCGGCCTCCGGGCGGGCTCGGATGCGCGGGCCCTGGGGGGCGTCCCCCTGGCGGGCCCCCTTCGGGGCGTTCTCCGGCGGGCGTCCCGGCGGGCGGTCGCGCGGCACGGTTCAGGTCGCCGCCGCCGCGGCCGCCGCCCTTGCCACCGGCCCGGCCCGCGGCGCGGGGGGCAAACGCTCATGGGACGTTCCCCGTGGGGAAAGATCCACGTACCCGGCGCCACGCCGGGTACGACGACAACACCCGTATGCGTGTCGTCATCGTCACCGAGTCCTTCCCGCCCGACGTCAACGGCGTGGCCCACTGCGCCCTGCAGACCGCCCGGCACCTCGCCGACCGCGGTCACGACCCGCTCGTCCTCGCCCCGGCCACCGCCGCCGGCGACCCCGGGACGCAGCCGCCCTGCCCGGTGGTGCGCGTCCCGTCCGTGCCCCTGCCGGGCTACCCCCAGGTGCGGGTCGCGCTGCCCAGCCGCAAGGTGGCCGCCGCGATCGCCGCGCACCGCCCCCACCTCGTCCACCTCGCGAGCCCCTTCGTCCTCGGTGTCCGCGGCATGGCGGCCGCCGCCCGCCTCGGACTCCCCGCCGTCGCGGTCTACCAGACCGACCTCGGCGGATACGCCCGTACCTACGTCGGCACCGGCGAGGCGGCCGCCTGGCGGCGGATGCGCGCCGTGCACAGCGCCGCCGACCGCACCCTCGCTCCCTCCACGGCGGCCGTCCGCGACCTGGAGGCCCACGGAGTGCCGCGCGTAAGGCTCTGGCCCCGCGGCGTCGACACCGTCCGCTTCCGCCCCGAGCTGAGGGACGAGGCGCTGCGCCGGACACTGGCACCGGGCGGTGAGGTGATCGTCGGGTACGTGGGCAGGCTCGCGCCCGAGAAACACGTCGAGCTGCTGTCCGGGGCCTGCGCGCTGCCCGGCGTACGCGTGGTGGTCGTCGGCGACGGCCCCGGCGGGGCGACGCTGCGCACGGCCCTGCCCGGCGCCGTTTTCCTCGGGCGCCGCACCGGTGACGACCTCGCACGGATCTTCGCGTCGCTCGACGTGTTCGCGCACACCGGGCCGTACGAGACGTTCTGCCAGACCGTCCAGGAGGCGATGGCCAGCGGGCTCCCCGTCGTCGCACCCGCCGCGGGCGGTCCGCTCGACCTCGTCCGGCACGGGCGCACCGGGCTCCTCGTCCCGCCGCACGACCCGGAGGCGCTGCGCACGGCCGTCGCCGCACTCGCCGCCGACCCCGCGCTGCGCACGGCGTACGGGGCGGCCGGGCGCGCCGAGGTGCGCGGCAGGACCTGGGCCGTGGTCGGCGACCAGCTGCTCGGCCACTACGACGAGGTCCTCGACCAGCGGGGCGCCGCGGCGGTGGCGGCATGAGTGGCGGCCTGGGCACCGGCGCCACAGGCACCCGGTCCGGCCTGCGGATCGTCCGGCTCGCCAACTTCGTGACCCCCTCCTCCGGCGGGCTGCGCACCGCGCTCGAAGAACTCGGGCGCGGCTATGCCGCCGCCGGCCACGAACCGGTCCTCGTCGTCCCCGGCGGGACGGCCGACGACCGGCTCACCCCCCAGGGCCGGGTCATCACCCTCCCCGCGCCCACCGTCCCCGGCACCGGCGGCTACCGCGTCCTCACCGGCCGCCGCGCCCTGCGGCGCCTGCTCGAACAGCTCGCCCCGGACCGGCTGGAGGTGTCCGACCGCACCACGCTGCGCTGGACCGGCGAGTGGGCCAGACGGGCCCGTGTCCCGGCCGTGATGGTCTCCCACGAGGCCGCCGACGGTGTCCTGCGCACCTGGGGCGTCCCGTACGGCACGGCCGCCCGCGCCGCCGACCGGCTCAACCGCCGCAGCGCCTGGGCGTACAGCCGCATCGTGTGCACCACCGCCTGGGCGGAACGCGAGTTCGTCCGCATCGGCGCACGCAACGTCGTACGCGCTCCGCTGGGCGTCGACCTGCGCCGCTGCCGGCCCGGGCGCCGCGACCCCGCACTGCGGGACCCCCACGCGGGAGGGGCCGAAGTGCTGCTCCTGCTGTGCTCCCGGCTGTCCGTCGAGAAGCGCCCCGGAACGGCGCTCGACACGCTGGCCGTGCTGCTCGCCCGCGGGGTACGGGCAGCCCTGGTCGTGGCGGGCGACGGCCCGCTGCGCGGCGGCATGGAACGCCGGGCGCGGGCCCTGGGGCTGCCGGTGCGGTTCCTGGGCCACGTCGGCGACCGGGAGGCGGTGGCCGACCTCCAGGCGGCGGCGGACGTGTGTCTCGCCCCCGGACCGGCCGAGACCTTCGGGCTCTCCGCCCTGGAGGCCCTGGCGTGCGGCACACCCGTCGTCGCCAGCGCGTCGTCCGCGCTGCCGGAGGTCCTGGGCGACGCGGGCCTGGCCGCCGAGGACGACCCGGAGGCCTTCGCGGACGCCGTACGCACCCTGCTGGCCCGCCCCGAGCAGACCCGCCGCGCGACGGCCCGTGCCCGTGCGGAGCGCTTCGGCTGGGACCGCGCGGTGGCGGCATTCCTGACGGCCCACGACGCGGCCACGCCGGCGGTCGCGCCACAGACGCGGCAGCCCGGACCGTCGCCCGCGGCGGCTCGGCCACGGACGCGCTCGTCCGGACCTTCGGCGGCGGCTGCGCTGGCACGACCGTCGGGTCTACCGCCTGCGGCGGCTCGGCCGGAGGTTCCGCTTTCTGGCTCTTCGCCTGCGGCGGCTCAGCCACAGGCGGGGATCGCTGGGCCTTCGCCTGCGGCGGTTGCGCCCCAGGGGTGGGCGTCTGAGCCATTGCCGGTGAGTGCGGCGCAGTTGCCGCGTCCGGGACTACCGCCTGCGGCGCCTCGGCCGGAGGTGCGGTTGTCTGGGCCTTCGCCTGCGGCGGCTCCGACAGACGTGCGGTCGTATGGGCCACTGGCCCCGGCGGGTGCGGCGCAGTTGCCGCGTCCGGGACTACCGCCTGCGGCGCCTCGGCGACAGGGAGAGCCCTCTGGGTCTTTGCCTACGGCTGCTTCAGCAGAGGTGCGGTCGCCTGGGCCTGCGCCTGCGGCGGTTGCGCCGCTGGTGCGGCCGTCGGGTCTACCGCCTGCGGCGGCTCGGCCGGAGGTTCCGCTTTCTGGCTCTTCGCCTGCGGCCGATCGGCCACAGGCGGGGATCGCTGGGCCTTCGCCTGCGGCGGTTGCGCCCCAGGGGTGGGCGTCTGAGCCATTGCCGGTGAGTGCGGCGCAGTTGCCGCGTCCGGGACTACCGCCTGCGGCGCCTCGGCCGGAGGTGCGGCCCTCTGGGGCTTTGCCTGCGGTGGCTCCGGCACAGGTGCGGTCATCTGGGTCTGCGGCCGCACCGCGGTTGCCGCAGGCGGGGACTTCGGCCGTGGTGGTTCCGGTGCAGCCGCCGCCCTCGTGGCCGTTGCCGCCCGGGGTGCCTGGCCCCGCGCCAGCCGTGGGCGGGGGCGGCCCGGCTTCCCGGGACGCCGGTCTCGGCGAGGGCTCCTGCGGCGTGGACGTGGGGGGAGCGGTATGAGCAGGGCCGTGCGGTTCGTCGCGCTCGGGGATTCGCTCAGCGAAGGCGTGGGCGATCCCGTGGCCGGGCGGCCACGGGGGTGGGCCGCGCTGCTGGCGGACGGGCTCGCGGCCGGGCCGGTGGAGTTCCGTAACCTCGCGGTCAGCGGCGCCCGCGCTCGGGACGTCGACGAGCGGCAGCTGCCGCAGGCCCTGGCGTACCGGCCCGAACTCGCCTCCGTGGTCGTCGGGGTCAACGACACCCTCCGCCGCACCTTCGACATCGCGGACGTCGCCGCGCGGCTGGACCACGTCCTCGCCCGGCTCGCCGGCGGCGGTGCCGTACTCCTCACGGCGTGCCTCCCCGACCCGGGCCGCATGCTGGCGCTGCCCGCGCCGCTCGCCCGCCCCCTGGCCCGCCGGCAACGGGCCGTCAACGCCGTCGTCCACGCCCTGTCCGCCCACCACGACGCCGTCCACCTCCACCTGGCCGACGCCGTCTGGGTGGTCGACCGAGACCTGTGGAGCGCCGACCGGCTGCACCCGGGGGAGCGCGGGCACCGGGTCATCGCCGCGGAGTTCCACGCCCTGCTCGTACGGCGCGGCCTCGCCCATGGCGCCCCGCCCGGGCGCGAGCCCGAGCAGCCGGCGCCCACTCGTGCCGACACGCTCCGGTGGCTGGCCACCGCCGGCACCGGATGGGTGGCCCGCAGGTGCCACGACCTGCTGCCGCAGTTGCTGAGGCTGGCCGGGTCGGAGGTGGCGCACTGGGCGCGGGGCACCAGCGCGCGACTGGACGCGCACGCCGAGCGCGCACTCGACGTGGCCCTGGCCGACCTGTCCGTACCGCCGCCCTCCGTACGGCAGATGGCCATGCCGCAGGTGCCCCTACCGCGCGAGCCCGTACCGCGAGCAGTGGTGCCCTAGGCGGTGTCCGGCGTTCGAGGACGAGCACCGTCCAGGCGCGATCCGGGGGGCCCGGGGGCGGAGACCCCGGTTTCGGGAAGGGGCGGGGTAGGGGAAGAACCGCCGGACACGACCTGCCCCACCGCGGGCGACGGTCCGCGGCCCGCCCCACCCCGGGCAAGAATGAAGGCATGACGCAGGCCAACGGGCGCTGGCAGTTCTGGATCGACCGCGGCGGCACCTTCACCGACATCGTGGCCCGGCGCCCCGACGGGGCCCTCGTCAGCCGCAAGCTGCTCTCGCACGACCCCGAGCGGTACCGCGACGCGGCCGTCGCCGGCATCCGGCTGCTGCTGGGGCTCGCGCCCTACGAGCCCGTACCGGCCGACCGCGTCGCCGTCGTGAAGATGGGCACCACCGTCGCCACCAACGCCCTCCTGGAGCGGCGCGGCGAGCCGACCGTCCTCGTCATCACCGAGGGTTTCCGCGACGCCCTGCGCATCGCCTACCAGAACCGCCCCCGGCTCTTCGACCGCCGCATCCTGCTCCCCAAGGCCGTCTACGAGAGGGTCGTCGAGGTCCCGGAGCGGATCGACGCCCACGGGTCCGTCGTCCGCCCCCTGGACCTCGGACCGGTCACGGACCGCCTGGCGGAGGCCAGGGCCGACGGGCTCACCTCCGCCGCCGTGGTGCTCCTGCACGGCTACCGCCACCCCGACCACGAGCGGCGCGTCGCCGACGCCGCACGCGACCTCGGGTTCACGCAGGTCAGCTGCTCGCACGAGGTCAGCCCGCTCATCAAGCTCGTCCCGCGCGGCGACACCACCGTCGTCGACGCCTACCTCTCGCCGATCCTGCGCCGCTACGTCGAGCAGGTCGCCGCCGAACTCCCCGGCGTGCGCCTGATGTTCATGCAGTCCAACGGCGGCCTGCGCGAGGCCGCGCACTTCCGCGGCAAGGACGCCGTGCTGTCCGGCCCGGCCGGCGGGGTCGTCGGGATGGCCCGCACCTCGGGTCAAGCCGGTTTCGACCGCGTCATCGGCTTCGACATGGGCGGCACCTCCACCGACGTGTCGCACTACGCGGGCGAGTTCGAGCGCGAACTGGGCACCCGGGTCGCGGGCGTCCGGATGCGCGCGCCGATGATGAACATCCACACCGTCGCCGCGGGCGGCGGCTCGGTCCTCCACTTCGACGGGCAGCGCTACCGCGTCGGCCCCGACTCGGCCGGCGCCGTCCCCGGCCCGGCCTGCTACCGGCGCGGCGGCCCGCTCACCGTGACCGACGCGAACGTGATGCTCGGCCGCATCCAGCCCGCCCACTTCCCCGCCGTGTTCGGCCCGGACGGCGACCAGCCGCTCGACGCGGACGTCGTACGGGAGCGGTTCACGGCGCTCGCCGACGAGGTGCGGCGCCGCACCGGCGTGTCCCGCACCCCCGAGGAGGTCGCCGAGGGCTTCCTGGAGATCGCCGTCCTCAACATGGCCAACGCCGTCAAGAAGATCTCCGTCCAGCGCGGCCACGACATCACCCGGTACGCCCTGACCAGCTTCGGCGGCGCCGGCGGCCAGCACGCCTGCGCGGTCGCCGACGCCCTCGGCGTCGACACCGTCCTCGTACCGCCGCTCGCCGGCGTCCTCTCCGCGTACGGCATCGGGCTCGCCGACGCCACCACCATGCGGGAGCAGTCGGTGGAGGCGGAGCTGGACGACACCGCCCACGCGCGCGTGGAGGCCCTCTGCGCCGAACTCGCCGCCCGCACCCGGCAGGAGCTGCGCGCCGACGGCGTCCCGGACGCCTCCGTCACCACGCACGCGCGCGTGCTGGTGCGCTACGCCGGGACGGACGCGAGCCTGCCCGTGCCCCTCGGCACGGCGGCCGCCGTGCGCGAGGCGTTCACCGCCGCGCACCGGGCGCGCTACGGCTTCACCATGGACAAGCCGCTCGTCGTGGAGGCCGTCTCGGTCGAGGCCGTGGGACGCGCCGGCCCCCACCGGCTGCCCGCAGCGGAGGCACCGCCCCGCGAAGGCCCGCCGCGGCCCCGCGCGACCGTCCGCGTCCACGTGGCGGGCCGGCCCGTCGGCACCCCGCTGTACCGGCGCGAGGACCTGCGGCCCGGCGACACCGTCCCCGGACCCGCCGTCGTCGCCGAGGCCGACGCGACGACCGTCGTCGACCCGGGCTGGCAGGCATCCGTCACCGGCACCGGACACCTCACCCTGCGGCGTGTCCACCCACGCCCCGGCCGCACCGCCGTCGGCACCGACGTGGACCCCGTCCTGCTGGAGGTCTTCAACAACCTCTTCATGTCCATCGCCGAGCAGATGGGCGTCCGCCTGGAGAACACGGCCCACTCCGTCAACATCAAGGAACGCCTCGACTTCTCCTGCGCCCTGTTCGACCCGGAGGGCAACCTCATCGCGAACGCCCCGCACATCCCCGTGCACCTCGGCTCCATGGGCGAGTCCATCAAGGAGGTGCTGCGCCGCAACGAGGGCACCATGCGGCCGGGCGACGTGTACGCCGTCAACGACCCGTACCACGGGGGCACCCACCTGCCGGACGTGACCGTCGTGACGCCCGTGTACGGCCCCGACGGCGGCCCGCTGCGCTTCCTCGTCGCGTCGCGCGGCCACCACGCCGAGATCGGCGGCATCACACCCGGCTCCATGCCCGCGTTCAGCCGCACCATCCACGAGGAGGGCGTGCTGTTCGACAACTGGCTCCTCGTGCGGGACGGGCGGCTGCGCGAGGAGGAGACCCGCCGGCTCCTCACCACCGCCCCGTACCCCTCCCGCGACCCCGACACCAACCTCGCCGACCTGCGCGCCCAGATCGCCGCCAACGAGAAGGGCATCGAGGAACTGGCCCGCATGGTGGACGAGTTCGGCCTCGACGTCGTCCACGCCTACATGCGGCACGTACGGAACAACGCGGAGGAGTCCGTACGCCGTATCGTCGCCACCCTCCACGACGGCTCCTGCCGCTACGAGACCGACGCGGGCGCGGTCATCGACGTCTCCGTGCGCGTCGACCGCGAACACCGCGGCGCCGTCCTCGACTTCACGGGCACGTCCGGACAGCAGCCCGGCAACACCAACGCCCCCAGGTCGGTCGTCATGGCCGCCGTCCTGTACGTCTTCCGCACGCTCGTCGACGACGACATCCCGCTCAACAGCGGCTGCCTGGAGCCCCTGGAGGTGCGCGTCCCGGACGGGTCGATGCTCGGCCCCGCCTACCCGGCGGCGACCGTCGCCGGCAACGTCGAGACGTCCCAGGCCGTGACCGGCGCCCTGTACGCCGCCCTCGGCGTGCAGGCGGAGGGCTCGGGCACCATGAACAACGTCACCTTCGGCAACGACCGCGTCCAGTACTACGAGACCGTGGCGAGCGGCTCGGGCGCGGGCGAAGGCTTCGACGGCGCGGACGCCGTGCAGACCCATATGACCAATTCGCGGCTCACCGACCCCGAGGTGCTGGAGTGGCGCTACCCGGTCCGCGTCGAGTCCTTCGCCGTCCGTACGGGCAGCGGCGGCCGCGGCCGGTGGCGGGGTGGCGACGGCGTCGTGCGGCGCATCCGGTTCCTGGAGCCCATGACGGTGGCCCTGCTCACCGGCCACCGCCGCGTCCCGCCGTACGGGATGGCCGGCGGCGAACCGGGCGCGCTCGGCGCCAACGCCGTGGAACGCGCGGACGGCACCGTCCGGCCCCTGGCGGGCGTCGACACGACGGACGTCGGCCCGGGGGACGTCCTGGTCGTCATGACACCCGGCGGCGGGGGCTACGGGACTTCACGGGCCGGGCACGCCGGGAACACCGGACTCGCCCGTACGCCCCGGACGGACGCGTCGCCTCCCGGACCAACGCCTTCGGCCAAGGGCTCGAAGAATCGCCCCGGTTCGTCTTCGACGCCGAGACGCTGACGGTGCCGGCCGAGACGCACTACCCGGCGCCTTCGACGCCCTGCCCCTGTCCTGGCCCTGCCCCTGCCCTGCCCCTGCCCTGCCCTGCCCTGCCCTGCCCCTGCCCTGGCCCTGTCCGCCCCTGTCGCTCGGCCACGGCACGGTACGGCCCTGACGTGGGCTGACCGCCCCGCCGCTTGCCCTCTGGTCGGTGACCGTGGCAGGCGCCCCGCCCTCGGGGGCGCCGGCCGGGTCACCGCGTCGGTATGAAGCGCACCGGCGTGCCCGGCACGGCCTGGGCGGCGGCCGCCACGTCCCGTTCATGGACCACCGCCACCACCGGGTAGCCGCCGGTCGTGGGGTGGTCCGCCAGGAACACCACCGGCCGCCCGTCCGGCGGCACCTGGACCGCGCCCAGCACCATGCCCTCGCTGGGCAGTTCGCCCGGCACGGCCCGCTCCAGGGCCGGGCCCTCGGTGCGCAGCCCGATGCGGTTGGACGACGCCGACACCCGGTACGCGCGCGTGGTCAGCACCCGGAGCGCCTCGCCGGTGAACCAGTCGTGGCGCGGCCCGAGCCGCACCCGCAGGACCAGCTCCCGGGGCACGCCCGGCCACGGAACGGCGTCGTAGTGCGGCGCCCCCGCCGGGGGTATCCCAAGGGGCAGGACCACGCCGTCGGCGAGCGGCGCGGGGCCGAGCCCCGACAGCAGGTCCGTCGATCGGCTGCCCAGCACCGGCTCGGCCGCCACACCCCCCGCGAACGCCACGTACGACCGCACGCCCCGCACCGCCGCGCCCACCTCCAGCACGGCACCCGCCGGCACCCGCACCGATGTGCCCCACGCCGCCGGCCGCCCGTCCACGGTCACCGCGCAGGGCGCGCCGCCCACGGCGACGGTCACCGCGCCGCGCGACCGCACGGCGCACCCGTCGAGCGTCGTCTCCAGCACGGCCGCGTCGCCGCGGTTGCCGACCAGCCGGTTCACCAGCGCCGCCGCGTGCGGGTCGAGGGCGCCCGAGCGCGGAACGCCCAGGTGCGCGTACCCGCACCGCCCCCCGTCCTGCACGGTGGTGAGCGCCCCGGCCCGCACGACGGCGAAGGCCCTGTCCGTCACGCCCCCTCCCGCACGACCGGCACGAACCGCACCCGCGCCCCAGGCGACAGCAGCGCCGCCGGCTCCCGGGCCGGGTCCCACAGCGTCACGTCCGTCGTCCCGATCAGCTGCCAGCCACCCGGCGACGACCGCGGATACACGCCCGTGTACGGCCCGGCCAGCGCCACGGACCCGGCGGGCACGGCCGTACGCGGCGTGGCCCGGCGCGGCACCCCGTACCGCTCGGGCAGCCCGGTCAGATAGCCGAACCCGGGCGCGAACCCGCAGAACGCCACCCGGTACTCCACCCCCGCGTGGATCCGCCCCACCTCGTCCGGCGCCACGCCCCACAGCGCGGCCACCTCCGCCAGATCCGGTCCGTCGTAGCGCACCGGCACCTCCACGGCCGGCTCCACGCGCGCGTGCAGCGGTGGAACCTCCCACCCGGCGACGTCCTCGGCGAGCCGGCCCGGCTCCTCCACACCGTCCAGCAGCACGGTCCGCGCGGCGGGCACGATCTCCCGTACGGCGGGCAGCGCCCCGGCCGCCCGGCGGCGCAGCAGCTCGGCATGGAACGCCTGGGCCTCGTCGCCGCCGCCGAACTCCAGCAGCAACGCCCGCCCGCCCACGGCCAGCGCCCTCACACGACCACCCCCGGCGCCCCCACCCCGACGCCCATCTCCGGCACCCTCATGCGAACGCCTCCACGCGCACACCCGTGGCCTCCAGCCGGGCCCGGACCCGCCGCGCGAGGTCCACGGCACCAGGGGTGTCGCCGTGCAGGCACAACGACCGCGCCCGCACCGGGACCGACCGCCCGCAGTGGGACGTCACGACACCGAACCGGGCCATGGACACCGACCGTTCGACCACCGCCTCCGGATCGTGGACCACGGCCCCCTCCTGGCTCCGCGGCACGAGCGTGCCGTCCGCCGTGTACGCCCGGTCGGCGAACGCCTCCGTCACGACGGGCAGCCCCGCCTTGTCCGCCGCCCTGTGCAGCCGGGAGCCGGGCAGCCCGAGCAACGGCAGCCGTTCACCGGTGAGCAGCACACCGTCGACGACCGCCCGCGCCTGCTCCTCGTCGTGCACGACGCGGTTGTACAGTGCGCCGTGCGGCTTGACGTAGGACACCCGCGCCCCGGCAGCCCGCGCGAAGACCTGAAGGGCGCCGATCTGGTACGCCACTTCGGCGGCCAGCTCGTCCGCCGGCACGTCCATCGCGCGCCGCCCGAACCCGGCCAGGTCGCGGTAGGACACCTGGGCGCCGATCCGCACCTCGCGCTCGGCCGCGAGCGCGCACACGCGCCGCATGGTGGCCGCGTCCCCGGCGTGGAAGCCGCAGGCGACGTTGGCGCTGGTGACGACGGACAGCAATCGCTCGTCATCGGTCAGCCGCCACCGCCCGAAGCCCTCACCGAGGTCGGCGTTCAGATCGATCGACGCCCAGGACACACCCCTCAACTCCTTACGTTCCGAGGACTTTCACAGCAGTTCCCGGCCCCGCGTCTCGGGCAGCCCGAGCAGGGCCAGCACGGCCAGGCCGTACCCGACCGCCCCGAAGACCAGCGCACCGCCCACACCCCAGCTGCCGGCGAGGAAGCCGACCAGGGTCGGGAAGAACGCGCCCACGGCACGACCGGTGTTGTACGTGAACCCCTGCCCGGTGCCGCGCACCGCCGTCGGGTACAGCTCCGCCAGGAACGAGCCGAACCCGCTGAAGATGGCCGACATGCAGAACCCGAGCGGGAAGCCCAGCACCAGGACGAGGCCGTTGGCCCCGGCGGGGATGTTCGTGTAGGCGACGATGCACACCGCCGAGAGCACGGCGAACAGCACGATGTTCCGCTTCCGCCCGAGGCGGTCGGTGAGATAGCCGCCGGTCAGGTAGCCGATGAAGGCGCCGGATATCAGGAACGCCAGATAGCCGCCCGTACCGACGACGGTCAGGCCGCGCTCGGTCTTCAGGTACGTGGGCACCCAGGTGGCCAGCGTGTAGTACCCGCCCTGGACACCGGTCGACAGCAGGACCGCGAACAGCGTCGTCCGCACCAGCCGCGGCCGGAATATCTCGGTGAACGAGCCCCGCTCGGCACTGGACCTGCGCACCTCGGCCGCCTGCGGGGCGTCCTCGACGTTGCGCCGTACGTACACCACGAGCAGTGCGGGCAGGGCACCCGTCCAGAACATCACGCGCCATGCGGTGTCCGCCGGCAGGAAGTGGAAGACCAGCGTGTAGACGACGACGGCGAGCGCCCAGCCGGCCGCCCAGGCGCTCTGGATGCCGCCGAGCGTACGGCCCCGGTGCCGGGCCGAGGTGTACTCGGCGACCAGGATCGCGCCGACCGCCCACTCGCCGCCGAAGCCGAGGCCCTGCAGCGCCCGGAAGACCAGCAGCGTCTCGTAGTTCGGGGCGAAACCGCAGGCCACCGTGAACACCGCGTACGTCAGCACGGTGATCATCAGAGCCTTCACCCGGCCGATCCGGTCGGCCAGTATTCCGGCGAGCGCGCCGCCGATCGCCGAGACGACCAGCGTGACGGTGGTGAGCAGTCCGGTCTCGCCGCTGTCGAGGCCGAAGTAGGCGGCGATGGCCACCATGCTCAGCGGCAGCGTGAAGAAGTCGTAGGAGTCCAGGGCGTAGCCGCCGAACGCGCCGCCGAAGGCACGCCGGCCGCGCGGGCCGAGCGCGCGCAGCCAGGCGAACGCGCCGGTGTCGTCGGCCAGTTCGCGGCCGGGGGAGTGGTCGATCCGGGTCGAACTCATCTGCACCTCGCAGAGGGATGAGCGGAGCCGTGCGGTGTCGACAAGGTAGGGGATTGTTGAACGATCCGACAAGGGGTGTGGACAACGGGCTGTGGACAACGGTCCGGCAAGGCTGCGGACGTCCGGCGAGCGATGTGCGGAACAGCCCGGAAAGGGTGCGGGCACAGCCCCTCACCCGTCCGCTCCTCCCGCCCCGGCCGCGGATCTACGATGGGCGCGGGCAGCGACGGCGGGGACGGGCACGCCGGGTGCCGTGCCCCGCGCGACGACGAGAAGAGGTGCCGGTGGGAACGACGGGCGGACTGGCCGACGACCGTGCGCTGCTGGGGCGCACCAGCACGGCGGAGCGGGTCGCGGACATCCTCCGGACCCGGATCGCGGAGGGGTACTTCCCGCCCGGCACCCGCCTGTCGGAGGAGAACATCGGTGGCGCCCTCGGTGTCTCGCGCAACACCCTGCGCGAGGCGTTCCGGCTGCTCACCCACGAACGGCTCCTCGTCCACGAGCTGAACCGCGGCGTCTTCGTCCGGGTGCTCACCGTCGACGACGTCGTCGACCTCTACCGCACCCGGCGGCTCGTCGAGTGCGCGGTCGTCCACGGCCTCGGCGGGCCGCCCTTCGCCCTCGACGGGCTTGCGGGGGCCGTCGCCGAAGGGGAACGCCACGCCCGCGACGGCGACTGGAAGGGCGTCTCCACCGCCAACATCCACTTCCACAGCGAACTGGTCGCCCTCGCCGGCAGCGAGCGCACCGACGAGCTGATGCGCGGGGTCCTCGCCGAACTCCGGCTCGCCTTCCACGTGGTCGACGACCCCCGCGCCCTCCACGAGCCTTATCTCGCCCGAAACCGGGAGATTTTGGACGCCTTGCGGGCGGGAGAGCGCACCAAGAGCGAACAGCTCCTCGCCGACTACCTCGACGACTCCCGCACCCAGCTCGTCGAGGCCTACGCCCGCCGCGTGGCGGACGACGGCGAGACCCCCCACTAGCGGCCCCGGCCGCGCCGTCCCGGGCCCACCGCTCGCGCCCGTCGCGAGCCGCTCCCCTCTTCTCCGGCGCCCGCCGTCCACGCCCGTCCCGAGCCGCTGTCCCCGCCCGTCGCGAGCCGCCGTCCGCGCCCGTCCGGCGCTCACGCTCGCGCCCGTCCCGAGCCGCCGTTCCCTCTCCTCCGGCGCCCGCCGTCCGCGCCCGTCCGGCGCTCACCGCTCGCGCCCGTCCCGAGCCGCCGTCCCCGCTCCTCCAGCGCCCGCCGTCCACGCCCGCCCCGAGCCGCCGCCCAGTGCCACCGGCGCCCGCCGCCCAGGCGCCCGCCCCGGCGCCCGACCAGCGGCCGCCACCTGCGCCGTTTCGACCGGTGTCAGTGCGAGGACCTACTCTGTGCAGCGTGACTTCGCCTGCCTCGACGGAACCGACGGAACTCGTTCCGCCCCAGCTCAGCGCGGGGCCGCGGCCCGCGCAGGGCCCGGCCGCCGACGAAGGACTGGCGCGGCGCCTGCGCGCGCTCGCCTGCACCGCGCCGCTGCACGATCTCGACGCCCGCAAGGCCAACCTGGCGGGCGAGTACTCGGTGTACGCGATGGCGGAGGTCGCCCTCGCCGCGATCGACCTCGTCACGCTCAACATGGACTTCGACACGGGCGCCGACCACGAGCAGATCGTCGCCCGGCTGCTGCCCCGCGTCGCCGCGCAGGCCCCGCAGCGCCCCGCAGCCGAGCACGAGCGGGTGGCCCGCTGGGTGCTGGAGAACCTGATCAACGTCGGCAGCGTCGACCGCGGCTTCCGCGCCGTGTACGGCACGTTCGGCGCCGACGGCGTGTACGTCCGCCGCGACTACGACTTCAAGCTCATCGAGGAGGTCCCCGGCTACGGCGGCGGCGTCTACCTCCGCACCACCGACGAGGCCGTCAACGTCCTGGTGGGAGCGCTCGACACGGACGTCACGAGCGCCCAGATCGCCGCCGAGGTCAAGCTGGAGGTGCTGATCAGCCGCGGCCGGCTCGCCGACGCGCAGCTCGCCGCCGAACAGGCCCGCTACCGGACCGTGCAGTACGCGGAGACCCTCCGCAAGACCCTGGAGGCCACCCGGCGCAACGTCCGGGCCGTCGACTGGCTCAACGCGGTCCCCGACATGATCGACGAGGCGCTCGCCCACGTCGCCGATCGCTACCGGCACGAGAACGCGATCCTCACCAACATCCGCAAGGCCCGCGACGAGGCTGAGGACCCCGAGCACAAGCGCCGCGCCGCCGAGCTGGTCGACATCGTCAAGGACTGCATCCGCCGCCACACCCAGCTCCAGTCGCGCCTCCTGGAGGCCGGCCCGCTCTTCCGGGCCGAGCAGGACCGCCAGGCCTTCGCCCAGCCCACCACCCGCACAGGGCTCGATCTGTACGGACAGCTGGTCGCCCCGCTGCTGCCGCTCCCTGTGGAGCAGGCCATCCGCGTCACCGACGCCTACTTCGCGCGCGGCACCGGCCTGCGCACGCCCGGCTCCGTACGGATGGCGGACCTGGTCGACCTGCTGCTCACGCCGCCCACGGAGCGCGAGCACCTGGGCGCCGAAATGCCGGAACCGGACCTGATCGCCACGCCCGACGACAGCCGCTTCAGCGAGGAACAGCTCGCGATGGCGATGGAGCTGCTCGACCTGGAGCACGACGCGCCGCGCCGCCTCTCCGGTCTCCTCGCCGACGCCCGCCGCCGCGACCCCGACCTGCCGTACCTCGTCGCCCTGCTGGCCGTCCACGCCGCCAGCCCCCCGGTGGGTACGGCCTACCGCCAGGGCGAGGAGCGCCTGCTGTTCGCCGTCGACGACGGCACCGAACTCGACGACCCCGAGTTCGGCGGCGCCGACCTCATCGTCGGCACGGCCCTGCTGGACGCGGCCGGTATGGCCGCCGACCGTACGGACGCGGCATGAGGGCCACCGAACCGCCGTCCCGGCCGGCTGCCCGCCGTACCGCCGGAGCCCTCGCCGCCCACACGCCGAACCCCACGCCCGTCCCCACCAAGGAGCACCACCCGTGAGCGAGTCCCACGCCGAGCACCCCGACGCGTGGAGCGATCCGGACGACCCGCAGCAGCCGGAGCCGGGCACCTCCGGCACCACCGCCCCCGGCACCACTGGGCTGGCCCACACCGCTCCCGGTGCCGTCACGCCCGCCGACGCCGCCGACGCCGCCCGGCTGGTCTCCTTCGGGCTCCAGCCCAAGCTGCTGCCCGCGCGCGACGCGGAGTACGCCGAACTGCTGCGCCGCTACCGCGAGGACCCGGCCTTCGCCCGCCTCGCCGACGCCGTCGCCACCGGCCTCGGCCTCGTCGTGCTGGAGGTCTCCCCGCGCGCCGGCATGGCCGTCACCGCCGACGAGGACTCCGTCTTCGCCGTCCGGATGAGCGACTACGCCCGCCGCACCTCCAGCGACTCCGCCGACCGGTTCCTGCACGGCCTGGCCCACCTCGCGGTCGCCGCCCTGGCGTTCCCGCGCCCCGAGGACCTGGCCGACGACACGTACATCGGCCGGATCACCGTCAACGGCGTCGACGCCTTCGTACGGCAGGCATGCCGCCGCCTGGAGGAGCGTGCCGAGCAGGAGGGCGAGAACACCGATCCCGCCTCCGACGCGCCCGGCCTGGAGGCGGCCTGGCGGATCTACACGCGCCGCAGTGCCACGGGCGCCACCAAGGACGCCCGCCGTCTCGCCGGTTCCACCACCGGCATCATCGGCAAGGCCGTCGCGTTCCTCACCGACTCCGGCTTCCTCCAGCGGACCGGCGACGACGCCGGCGGCACGTACCGCACCACGGCCCGCTACCAGCTCCAGGTCCGTGACATGGCCGGCAGCGCGGCCATGGCCGAACTGCTCGACCTGGGCGTCGTGCCCGTCTCCGACGGCTCCGCGACGCTGCTCCCACCGCCCGAGGGCGACGACCTGGAGCTGGTCGCCGACGCGGGCCTCCCCTTCCACCCCTGACGCCGACACACCCGCACCACCGAGCACCGCACCCTGCGAACACCGCAACACCGAGCACCACGCACCGCAAACCGCACCACCGAGCACCACATCCCGCACCACCGCACCACCGCACCACCGCACACCGAACCACCGACCGACCGACGAGAGTCCGCCGCCATGTACGAGCTGTCCCGGGTCCGCCTCTACTCCATCGGGCCCGCCGGCGCGCGGTACGCCGACACCGTGCTGGACCTGCGCGGAGTGGGCGAGCCCGTGCCCCACCCCGCCCCCACCCAGGCGGAGTTCTTCGAGGAGGAGCCGGTCGGCCCGCCGCGCCGCCCCGCGCCCGCCGGTGTGCTCTTCCTGGAGAACGGCGGCGGCAAGTCGGTCCTCCTCAAGCTGATCTTCTCGGTGATGCTGCCCGGCCACCGCAACACCCTGGGCGGCGCCAGCTCCGGCGTGCTGCGCAAGTTCCTCCTCGCCGACGACTGCGGCCACGTGGCCCTGGAGTGGCAGCACACCCTCACCGGCGAACTCGTCGTCGTCGGCAAGGTCAGCGAATGGCGCGGCCGGCAGGTCTCGAACGACCCGCGCAAGTTCGCCGAGGCCTGGTACTCCTTCCGGCCGGGACCCGGCCTCAGCCTCGACAACCTGCCCGTCGCCGAGGCCACCTCCGTACGCCCGCCCGGCGAGGGCGCCTCCGGCGCACAGGGCCGCCGCCGCACCATGAAGGGCTTCCGCGACGCGCTCACGGACGCCGGCAAGGCGTACCCGCACCTAGAGGTCTACTGGGAGGAGATCCACGACCGCTGGAACGAGCACCTCGGCGAACTGGGCCTCGACCCCGAACTCTTCCGCTACCAGCGCGAGATGAACGCCGACGAGGGCGAGGCCGCCGGCCTCTTCGCGGTCAAGAAGGACTCCGACTTCACCGACCTGCTGCTGCGCGCCGTCACCGACACGCGCGACACGGACGGCCTCGCCGACCTGGTCAGCGGCTTCGGCAACAAGCTGGGCCGCCGCGCCGAACTCACCGCCGAACGCGACTTCACGGCCGGCTCCGTGGACCTCCTCGGCCGGATCGTCGAAGCAGCCGAGACCCGCTCCCGCGCCCGTGACGTCCACGCCGGCGCCGAGCGCCGCACCCGTACGCTCGCCCGCCGCCTCTCCGCCCGCGCGACCGAGGAACGCGGCCGCGCCGCCGAGCTGGCCCAGCAGGTCACGGCCGCCGCCCACACCGTCACCGAGGCCGAGACCTCCCGCGCCCACAGCTCCCTGGTCGCCGCCGAACTGGCCTACCGGCACGCCTCCCTGGCGCTCGCCGCGGCGGAGAAGGGCGCCGCGGCGCAGCGCCGCGAACTGACCGACGCCCGCACCCTGCACTCCGCCTGGCAGGCCGCCGAGGCCGTCCTGCGGCACCGCGCGGCCGCCGACCGCACGGCCCGCGTCTCCGCCGCCATCCAGGAGGCCGAGCGGGACGCCGCCCCGGCCCTCGCCGCCCGCGCCAAGGCCGCCGCCGACCTCGTACGGGCGCTGGAGGCCGCCGCCGAGGACGGCGAGCGCCACGCCAACCAGGAGGAGGCGCGCTCCGCGACCCTCCAGGAGGCCGCCGAGACCGCCCACCGCGACGCCACCGCCGCCGCCACCGAGGCCCAGCGGGCCCGCAGCGAGGCCGGCCACCTGCGCCAGCGCCTCGCCGAGGTCGAGCAGGAGACCGCCGAGGCCGTACGGGCCGGCTGGCTCGACGACAGCACCCCGGACGCCGACCCCGCCCGCGCCGCGCTCGCCGCCAGCGACGCCGAGAAGACCGCCGTCGCCGCCTGGGACACCGCCCGCGAGGCGGCCCGCATCGCCGCCGAGCGCGCCCGTGAGGCCGCCGCCACGGAGAGCCGCGCCGAACTGGCCGCCGCCCGCGCCTCCGACGCCGCCCAGGCCGCCGAGAACGCCCACCGGGCCGAGCATCGCGCCGCGGAGTCCATCGCCGCGGAGGAGCGGCTGGCCGAACTGCTCAGCCTGCCGCCCGCCCGGCCCGCCACCCCGGCACTGCCCCGCCAGAACACCGGCGACAACGGCCCGGCCGCCGACGACACCGCATCCCGCCGCACGGCCCAGGGCACCCTGACCGCCGAGGAGTTCGACCGGTACGCGGACGACCTGCGCGAACTCCTCGACCAGAACATCGCCGCCGCCGAGCGCAAGCTGTTCGACCTGCGCACCGCCGCCGCCGACGACTCCCGGATCCTCGGAGCCCTCGGCGACGGCGGCCTCCTCCCGCCGGGCCCCGACGTCCTCGCGACCGTCGAATTCCTCGGAGAGCAGGGCGTCCCCGCCCTCCCCGGCTGGCGCTACCTCGCCCAGTCCGTCGACCCGGCGGACCACGCAGCCGTCCTCGCCGCCCGCCCCGAGCTGGTCGACGGCGTCGTCGTCACCGACCCCCTGTCGTACGCACGGGCCCGGGAAGCCCTCGCCGGCGCCGCCCTCCTGCCGCGCTCGGCCGTCGCCGTCGGCACCGCCGCCGCGCTCCTCGCACCCGTGCCCCGGGCCGACGCGGACGGCGAGACGGAGATGTTCCTCGTCCCGCCGAACCCGGCCATGCACGACGAGCACGCGGCCGACGAGGAGCGCCAGGCCCTGCGCGCCCGCGCCGCCGCCCGCGACGAGGAGATCCGCTCGCTCGCCGCCCGGCTCACCGGCGACCGCTCCCTGGCCGCCCGAATCGGTTCCTGGCGCGCCGACTGCCCGCCCGGCATGCTCGCCGAACTCGCCGAGGGCGCCGCCACCGCGCGCGAGGCCGCCGAGGCCGCCCGGGCCGCGCTCGCCGAGGCCCGCACGGCACGGGCCGAGGCCGAGGAGTCCGCCGCCGAGACCGCCCGCGTGCGCGACGAGCGGCAGGAGGCCGCCCAGCGCGCCCGCCGCGCCGCCGACGCCCTGGCCGGACTGGCCTTCCGCCTCCGCGAACGGGCCGGCTGGCAGGTCCGCCTCCGCGAACTCGCCGACGAGGCCGCCGAGTCCGAGGCCCGCGCCCAGGCCTGCCTGGAGCGCGCCCGGGCAGCCGACGAGGACCGCCGCGCCGCCCAGCGCGCCGCCGACGACACCCACCGCACCGCCCGCGCGCTGCGCGCCGAGCGCGCCGAGATCGCCGGCGGCCACGACAATCTGCCGGAGGAGAAGCCGGACGGCACAGGCCTGCTGGACGGCGGCGTCCCGCGCCCCTCCCTGCCCGCCCTGCGCGAGGCCTACCGGGCCGCCTCCCAGCTGTACGAGAAGGTCGGCGTCGGTGCCGACCTGCGCGCCGAGCAGGCCCGCGCCGAGAGCGACGAGTCCGCCGCGCTCGCCGAGCTGGACCGGCTCACCAACAAGGTCCGCACCCGCGCCGCCCAGCTCCTGGAGAGCCCCGACGGCGCCGACGGCCCCTCCCGGCAGGCCGCCGCCGCCCGCGCCGAGTCCCTGGTCCAGCTCCTGGAGTCCCGCGCGTCCGAGGCCAGCGAGAGGCTGGGCCGGCTCCGCGGCGAGGCCGAGCGGCTGGCCCCCGCGGACGGAGAGGCCCACACGGAGCTGCCCGAGGAGCTGATCCCCGCCGACGCCGAGCAGGCCCAGACCCTGCTGCGTACGGCCACGGGCGAACTGGCCGCGCACACCGACGCCCTGGAGACCGCCCGCGCCACGCACGCCCACCTCCTCCACGCGCACCGCGCCGCCGAGGACGCCGCGAGCGGCTTCGACGAGCTGGCCGCGCTCCTGCGCGACCTGCTGCGGGACCACACCGACGAGGACGCCGAGGAGCCCCAGCCGTACCCCGGCAGCCCGGAGGAGGCCCGCAAGGCCGCCGCCGAGACCCGCCGCTCCCTGCGCGCCTGCGCCGCCGACCTGTCCGCCGCCGACTCCGCCGTACGGGAGGCCTGCGACGTCCTCGTACGGCACGCCAACTCGACGCGCTACGAGCAGGTGCGCACACCGGCCCGGCAGCAGATCCGCGAGCTGCCCGCGGCGGCCCTGCCCGAGCACGCCGCCAAGTGGGCCGAGGCGTTCGCGCCGCGCCTGCGGGTCCTCACCGACGAGCTGGCCCAGCTGGAGCGCAACCGCGAGTCGATCGTCGACCGGCTGCGCGGTCTGGTGGAGTCCGCGCTCACCACGCTCCGCTCGGCGCAGCGCCTCTCCCGGCTCCCCGAGGGCCTGGGGGAGTGGTCCGGGCAGGAGTTCCTGCGCATCCGCTTCGAGGAGCCGGACCAGACGACGCTGGTCGAGCGGCTGGGCGAGGTCATCGACGAGGCGACCCGCGCCGCCGTGAAGAAGAACTCGGACCTGCGCCGCGACGGCATGTCCCTGCTGCTGCGCGGCGTCCACGCGGCGCTCCAGCCCAAGGGCGTCGCCGTGGAGATCCTCAAGCCGGACGCGGTGCTGCGCGCCGAGCGCGTGCCGGTCGGGCAGATGGGTGACGTCTTCTCGGGCGGCCAGCTGCTCACGGCCGCCATCGCCCTGTACTGCACGATGGCGGCCCTCCGCTCCAACGACCGGGGCCGCGACAAGCACCGGCACGCCGGCACGCTGTTCCTCGACAACCCGATCGGCAGGGCCAACGCCACGTATCTGCTGGAGCTCCAGCGGGCGGTTTCGGACGCGCTCGGCGTCCAGCTGCTCTACACGACGGGCCTGTTCGACACCACGGCGCTCGCCGAATTCCCCCTCGTGATCCGGCTCCGCAACGACGCCGACCTCCGGGCGGGCCTGAAGTACATCAGCGTCGAGGAGCACCTGCGCCCCGGCCTGCCCCAGCAGCGCCCGGACGGCGAGGCGATCCACGGCGAGATCACCGCGACCCGCATGTTCAAGCGCACCCCGGTGGACCCCGCAGCCCCGCAGGACCGCTGACCCATGCCGGTGCGGGGCGCCCCGGAGGCGCCCCGCACCGGCACAGCCCCGCAAAGGAGCGAAGGTCCGGGCCCCGCGAGGCCCAGCCGTCAGACCCGCGCGGCCCCCACCTGCCCTTGCCGTATGCGCGAGGCCTCTCGGGCCGCACGCCGCGCCCGCCGCCGCTCACGCCGCAGCTGCCGCGCCGTGCTGCTCGGCTCCGACACCACCCCGTACCGCTGCCTCCAGACCTGCCGCGTCACCCACACGTCCAGCACGGACCACGTCGCCACGACCGTGCTGCCGACGCTGCAGAGGACGAACGGAAAGGCCAGCCAGGACCCGGACAGGGTGAACAGGTACGCCACCACCGCCTGGATCAGCGTCACGGAGATGATCAGCACCGCCCGCACCGCCGACCTGCGCACCGGATCAGGGAGCCGGCGCCGCCCCACCGGCTCCTCCACCCACAGCTCACGCCGCCCCGTACTCATCAGTCGTCACTCCCCACCACTACCGTCTTCAGGGTGGCTGCCCGTCTTGAGCTGATTTACGCCGACAGTTCCGCCGCCCCCTCACAAGAAGACGCACCACCCCGCACGAAGATTCCCGGAACGGACAGTTCCAGCCATCCGAGGTCTCCCGGAAAATGACACCTCGCCAGGTGTCCTGTGCCACAGTCCGGTTTGTCAACTCCCCGGATACCAGGACAAGCCATGATCTACGTGAGCCCGCGCGGCCGAAAATCGCCCGGACGCACCTTCGAGTTGATCGAGGGACAGTAGTAGGCTCACGCCGTTTGTTGATGTGTTGATGTGTACACCCACGGCGACCGGACGCCGGGCGGGTGCGAGCTGGGGGAGGCCATGCGCTTTCGCGGGAAGTCGATCCGCAGGAAGATCGTGGCGCTGCTGCTCGTGCCCCTGGTGTCCCTCACCGGCCTGTGGGGATTCGCGACGTTCCTCACCGGGCGCGAGGCCGGCCACCTCATGGACGTCGGCTACATCGTGCAAAAGGTCGGATATCCGATCGAGGACGCGGTCCGCGTCATCCAGCGCGAACGCCGCCAGAGCCTGGTCTACCTGGCCGACCCGCGCACCGCCGACGCCCTGACCACCCTGCGCCGCGAACGCGCCGCCACGGACCGCACCCTGGCCGTCATCCGCGCCAACGCCCGCGACCCCCGCATCACCGACGCCCTGGCCCCGTCCGCGACGCAGCGGCTGAACTCGCTGCTCCAGGCCCTCGACGGGGTGGAGACCCTGCGCCGCTCCGTGGACACCGGTGCCGTGGGACGCATCCAGGCCCTGGAGTTCTACAACCGGCTCATCGACCCCTGCTACAGCTTCCTCATGGCGCTCCACACCCTCGACAACGTGGAGATGGACAAGCAGGGCCGCGCCCTCGTCGGCCTGGCACGCGCCCGCGAGACGCTCTCCCGCGAGGACGCCCTCGTCGTCTCCTCGCTCATCAGCAACCGCCTCACCGCCGAGGAGATCCGGCTCATCTCGGATCTCGTCGCCCAGCGCCGCCAGTTCTACGAGGTCAACCTCGAACTCCTGCCCGGCTCCGAGCGCGAGACCTTCCAGCACTTCTGGCGCAGCCCCGCCACCCTGCCGCTCCGCACCGCCGAGGAGGCCGTGATCAGCGGCGGGGCCGGCGGCGACCGGCGCGCCACGGACGCCGCGCGCTGGCAGGAGGCGGCCGGTTCCGTCCTCGCCGCGCTCGCCACCCGCAACACCGAGGCGGGCGACCGCTACCAGGAACGCGTCGAGCCCGTGGCGCACGGCGTCCTGCTCAAGGCGGGCATCGCCGGCGTCCTCGGCTTCCTCGCCCTCCTCGTCTCCGTCGTCGTCTCCGTCCGCATCGGCCGCGCCCTCGTCCGCGACCTGAGCCGGCTCCGCAAGGAGGCCCAGGAGGTCTCCGGCGTACGGCTGCCCAGCGTGATGCGCCGCCTCGCCGCCGGCGAGCACGTCGACGTCGAGACCGAGGTGCCGCACCTGGAGTACGAGAAGGACGAGGTCGGCCAGGTCGGCCAGGCCCTCAACACCCTCCAGCGCGCCGCCGTCGAAGCCGCCGTCAAGCAGGCCGACATGCGCCGCGGCGTCTCCGAGGTCTTCGTCAACCTCGCCCGCCGCAACCAGGTCCTGCTGCACCGCCAGCTCACCCTCCTCGACACCATGGAGCGGCGCACCGAGGACGAGGAGGAGCTGGCCGACCTGTTCCGGCTGGACCACCTCACCACCCGTATGCGCCGCCACGCCGAGGGCCTCGTGATCCTCTCCGGCGCCGCCCCCTCCCGCCAGTGGCGCAAGCCCGTCCAGCTCATGGACGTCGTGCGGGCCGCGGTCGCCGAGGTCGAGGACTACGAGCGCATCGAGGTACGGAGGCTGCCGCGGATCGGCGTCGGCGGCCCGGCCGTCGCCGACCTCACGCACCTCATCGCGGAACTCATCGAGAACGCCACCGTGTTCTCGCCCCCGCACACCGCCGTACAGGTGCTCGGCGAGCGCGTCGCCAACGGCTTCACGCTGGAGATCCACGACCGCGGCCTCGGCATGTCCGCCGAGGACCTGCTCGACGCGAACCTCCGCCTCGCCGAGACACCCGAGTTCGAACTGTCCGACACCGACCGGCTCGGCCTCTTCGTGGTCAGCCGCCTGGCCCGCCGGCAGAACGTCCGCGTCTCGCTCCAGCCCTCGCCGTACGGGGGGACGACCGCCGTCGTGTTCATCCCGGCCGCGCTGCTCACCGACGCGCCCGCCACGGAGGGCACCGGCTTCCGCCTCGACCGGCAGGGCCACGACCGCAAGGGCGGCGACCGCAGGGGCGGCGTCCGCAACGGACACGACCGCAAGGGCCTCTCCCAGGTGCCGTCCCCCCTGCCCGGCGTCGGCCCGTCCGTGCTGGACGGGCCCGTCGAACTGGAAGCCCCGCTCGGCCTCCTCGGTGAACTCGACGACGCCGACGGCGAGCACGGCGGCCTGTTCAGGCCCCGCCCGCCGCTGCGCCCCGCCACCGGGCTCGACCAGCACCAGCACGAGCAGGCCGCCGACCCGGCCGACCAGCGCCCCGCCGGACCCGTCCCGCTGCCCCGCCGCAAGGCGCCCACCCTGGTGGCCCGGCACGGCAGGCGCCTCGACGAGCCGGGTCGCGCCCACCCGTCGCCCGCCCGGGACGACCGGCGCGCGGAGCACCCGGAACTCAGCGGCACGCCGGGCACCACCGGCTCCCCGAACGCCGACAGCACCACGGGCACCACAGGTATCCCAGGCAGCACCGGCTCTACGAGCAACACCAGCACTACCAGCACTTCCAGCACCACAGACCCCGCGCCCGAAGAGACCACCCTGCTGCTCCGCGGCCTCCCCCGCCGAGTACGCCAGGCGAGCCTCGTCCCCCAGCTGAGAGAGGCCGCCGAGCGCCCCGCCGCCCCGGCCGCGCCCACCTCGGCACCCGGGGACGACGACGAGCGCGACGCGGAACTCGTACGTCACCGCATGGCCGCGATGCAGCGAGGCTGGCAACGCGCACGCCGTGAGAAAGCACCAGGAACGACACCGGAGGGGGACGGTCGATGACCGCACCGAACGCCGCAGCACCCAACTCGACCGGCGAGCTCAACTGGCTCCTCGACGAACTCGTCGACCGCGTCGGATCCATCCGGAAGGCCCTGGTCCTCTCCAGCGACGGCCTGCCGACCGGCAGCTCCCGGGACCTGAGCCGCGAGGACAGCGAGCACATGGCCGCCGTGGCCTCCGGCTTCCACAGCCTGGCCAAGGGCGTGGGCCGCCACTTCGACGCAGGCCGGGTCCGCCAGACCGTCGTGGAGCTGGAGGAGGCGTTCCTGTTCGTCACCGCCGCCGGCGACGGCAGCTGCCTCGCCGTCCTGGCGGACGCGGACTCCGACGTCGGCCTCGTCGCGTACGAGATGACGCTCATGGTCAAGCGTGTCGGCGCGCACCTCGCGACGGCCCCCCGGACCGGTCTGCCCACCGACGGGTGAGTGGGGATGCGATGAGTGACGCAGCAGGCAGACACGGGCTCAGGGCCCGCCACGGGTCGGACTCCCACCACTGGTTCGACGACGACGCCGGACCGGTCGTCCGCCCGTACGCGATGACCCGCGGCCGTACCGGCGGCGCCACCCGGCAGCGCCTCGACCTGATCGCCGTGGTCGTCCCGGAACCCGCCGCGGACGACCCCGGCCGGGACCAGACGCTCTCCCCGGAGCACGTGGAGATCGTCGAGCGCTGCAGCGAATTCCCCCAGTCGATCGCCGAACTCGCCGCCGGAATGGACCTGCCCGTGGGCGTGGTCCGGGTCCTGGTCGGCGACCTCGTCGAGGACGAGCTGGTCCACGTAACCCGTCCCGTTCCGCCGGCCGAACTGCCGGACGTGAGCATTCTGCGTGAGGTGATCAATGGCCTTCGGGCGCTCTAGCCGCAAGGGTCCGCCGCCGGTCGAGCCGGTGACGCTGAAGATCCTGGTCGCGGGTGGGTTCGGGGTGGGCAAGACCACCCTCGTGGGCGCGGTCAGCGAGATCCGTCCGCTGCGCACCGAGGAGTCGCTGACGGAGGCCGGCCGGCCCGTCGACGACCTGGAGGGCGTCGAGGGCAAGTCGACGACGACGGTCGCCATGGACTTCGGCCGGATCACGCTCCGCGACGACCTCGTGCTGTACCTCTTCGGCACGCCGGGCCAGGACCGGTTCTGGTTCCTCTGGGACGAGCTGGCCCAGGGCGCGCTGGGCGCGGTGGTCCTCGCGGACACCCGCCGGCTGGGGGACTCGTTCGCCGCGATCGACTACTTCGAACGCCGGGGCATCCCGTTCGCCGTCGCGGTCAACTGCTTCGAGGGCGCGGACCTCTACCCGGTCGACACGGTCAGGTCGGCGCTCGACCTGGACGCCGAGGTCCCGCTGATGATGTGCGACGCCCGCGACCGCGACTCGGTCAAGGAGGTCCTGGTGGCGGTGGTCCGGCACGCGATGACCTTCACCGACCACGTCCGGGAGCCGGTCACCACCTGAGGGGCGCGCCGACGGCCACGGGGCCCGGCACGGTGCCCGGCGGACGGGCACACCGGCGACCACGCGGGTTCGGTGACCACCGGACGGGCACGCCGAGAGCGGCAGCCGCCAACGGTGACCACCGGACGGGCACGCCGAGGGGCGCGCTCACCGCACCACCAGCACCCCGCCCCCGTGCCCGAACAGCCCCTGGTTCACCGCGATGCCGACCCGCGCCCCCGGCACCTGCCGGGCACCCGCCGTGCCGCGCAACTGCCGGGTCAGCTCGCACACCTGGGCGAGCGCCTGCGCCGGCACCGCCTCGCCGAACGACGCCAGCCCGCCGCTCACGTTCACCGGCACCCGCCCGCCGAGCGCCGTGACCCCCTCCCGGACGAGCCGCGCGCCCTCGCCCTCACCGCACAGCCCGAGGTCCTCGTACCACTGCAGCTCCAGCGCCGTGGAAAGGTCGTACACCTCCGCCAGCGACAGTTCCTCCGGGCCGATGCCCGCCTCCTCGTACGCGGCCCGCGCGATCGACTCCCGGAACGAGCACGGCGCAGGCGCCGCGCCCACCGCCGAGTCGGTCGCGATGTCCGGCAGATCCGGCACCGTACGCGGATAGACGGGCGTCACCGTCGAGACCGCCCGGACCCGCACCGGATCCGCCACCCCGTGCCGCCGCGCGTACGCCATCGAGGCCAGCACCAGCGCGGCGGCCCCGTCCGACGTGGCGCAGATGTCGAGCAGCCGCAGCGGATCGGCGACCACTGGGGACGCGGCCACCTCCGCGGCGGTCACGGGGCGGCGGTAGCGGGCGTACGGGTTGAGCGCCCCCGCCGCCGCGTTCTTCACCTTGACCAGCGCGAAGTCCTCCGGCGTCTCCCCGTGCACGGCCATCCTGCGCCGCGCGAGGAGCCCGAAGTACGCCGGGTTCGTCGCGCCCAGCACCCGGAAGCGGAGCCAGTCCGGATCGTCCGGCCGCTCCCCGCCCGCAGGCGCGAAGAACCCCTTGGGCGCCGCGTCCGCCCCCACGACCAGCACCACGTCCGCGAGGCCCGCCAGGATCTGCGCCCGCGCCGCCGCGATGGCCTGCGCCCCCGACGCGCACGCGGCGTAGACGCTCATGACCCTGGCGCCCTGCCACCCCAGCGCCCGCGCGAACGTCGCACCCGCCACGTACCCGGGATAGCCGCCCCGTACGGTGTCCGCGCCGACCACCGCGCCCACGTCCCGCCAGTCGACCCCGGCGTCCGCGAGCGCCGCCCGGGCCGCGGCCACCCCGTACTCGACGAAACTCCGCCCCCACTTGCCCCACGCGTGCATCCCCGTACCCAGCACGGCCACATCGCCGCCTGCGCCACCGCCATCGGCCCGTGCGCTCATGCCGCCACCGGCCGCCAGTGCCAGGTGGTCCACACCGTGCCCGTCCCGGCGTCCTCGTTCAGGACGCCCGGCACGGCCTCCACCTCCATGCCGACGGCCAGGTCCCCGATCCCCACGCCGGGCGCCGCCTGCCCCAGCACCACCAGCGCCTCGGCCGCCAGCTCGACCGCGACGAGCGTGTACGGCTCCCAGGGCACCGCCGGATCCGACACGTACGGCGCCGGAGGCCGGTAACGCCCGTCCGTGTACGACCAGACGCGGCCGCGCCGCGACAGCGGCACCTCGACCAGCTCACCGCCCCCGCGGCAGCCCGGATTGCGGCAGTGGACGTCCTCGCGCGGGAAGAACACCGCCGAGCACGCCGTGCACCGCGTCCCCAGCAGCCGGAAACCCCCGTCGTCACCGCCCTCGGTGAACCACCCCGGCACCACCGGCCGGCACCTCCACACCATCCGATCCCCCTTCCGGCCGAGTCAACGACGGAACTGACGATCCGTCAGAAGTGTGCCCGGCGACCGACCGCAGCGCCACAGGGAAGTCGAAGTACGTGTCGGGGAACACCTCGGGCCGGTACGTGAAGTGCCACCACTCCTCGGGCAGGTTCACGAACCCCTCCGCCGCGAGCACACCCCGCAGCAGGTCCCGGTTCTTCCGCTGGACCCCCTGGATCCGTGGATCGTCCGTGTGCGACAGCGTGTCGAAGCAGTCGAACCCGGTCCCCATGTCCACGGAGTTGTCGGGGAACCGCTCCTCCCGCGGAGCCGCACAGTCCACCAGCGGCTCGCCCGGCACGTACGGCCGCGTCGGCGCCGCCGGCAGCCTCACCAGCGTCACGTCGACCGTCGAACCCCGGCTGTGCCCGGACTTCTCCGCGATGTACCCGTCCTCGAACAACCGTGCCTTGTCGACCCGCGGATAGAACTCGGCCTTCATCCGCTCGTCGCCCAGGTCACGCGCCCACCGCACGAAGTGGTCGACGGCCCGCTGCGGCCGGTAGCAGTCGTACACCTTCAGCGTGTAACCGCTGCGCAGCAGCCGCGCCTGCGCCCGCTGCAGCGCCTGCGCGGCGGGCCGCGTCAGGACGCACACCGGCTGCCGGTAACCGTCCACCGGCTCGCCCAGGAAGTTGTGCGCCGTGGTGTAGCGCATCTCCTGAAGGATCGTCGGGTCCACCGAGCGCAGCGCCACGAACTCCTCGGGCGCCTTCGGCTCGGGACGCGCCTGCGCGGCGGGCACGGCGGAGGCGACGGCGAGCGCCCCGGCGGCGACGGTGACCGGTACGGCACGGAGAACGGAGGCAACACGTGTCATGCGCACCATCTACCAGCCCGTCACCACCCCGGTACAGAGCGCCTCGCCCCGCAGCGGCAGTGTCCCGGAGCCTCCGGCGGTCCGCCGGCCGCGGCGCCTCGGTACAGTCCGCCCCGTGAAGGACTCCCACTGCTCCCACTGCGGCGCACCCCACACCGACCCAGCGACGGCCTGGCCCCGCACCTGCCCCGCCTGCGGCGCCGTCACCTACCGCAACCCCCTTCCGGTCGCCGTCGCGCTCCTTCCCGCGACCGACCCCCAGGGCACCGGACTCGTCGTCATCACGCGCACCATCGAACCCCGCCGCGGCGGCGTCGCCCTGCCGGGCGGCTTCATCGACCACGCGGAGGACTGGCGCGACGCGGTCGTACGGGAACTGCGCGAGGAGACCGGGATCGAGGCCGCCGCCCAGGACGTGCGCCTGGCCGACGCGATGAGTTCGCCCGCCGGGCACCTCCTCGTCTTCGGCCTCCTGCCCGCACGCCCGGCCGCCGACCTGCCACCCCCCGCCCCCACCGACGAGACCAGCGGCCACCACCTCCTGCGGGCACCCGCCGACCTCGCCTTCCCCCTCCACACCGCGGCCGTGCGCAAATGGTTCGCGGGGGAGTACGGCCGCCAGGCCTGACGACGCTCACCCCGCGCCCAGCCCCCGCAGCCGGACCCGCACCCCCGCGGCGCCCTCCCCGTCACCCACCACGGTCACCGACCCGTCCTCCGCCACCCGCTCGACCCGCACCCCGCCGTCCGCCCACCGCGTCGCGTACCGCTCGATCTCCGCGTGCTCCCACCCGTCGCCCACGTCCCGCACCACCAGACCGCCCCCCGCCCGGCCCTGCGCCGGCGCCCACACCTCCAGCTCGTCCACCCCGTCCTCGCCCCGCACCGGAATCACCGCACCCGCCCGCGCCAGCACCGGAATCCGCGACAGCGGCGCGTCCACCAGCACCTGCCCGGGGCCCTCGTACGCCTCGCCGGTCACCGTGTCGTACCACCGCCCCCGCGGCAGCCGCACCGCCCGCCGGTCCGTGCCCCGCGTCAGCACCGGCGCCACCAGCAGCGCGTCCCCCAGCAGGAACGCGTCCTCGCAGCCCCGCAGCGCCCGGTCCTCCGGCGCCCCCCACCACAGCGGCCGCGCGTACGGCGCACCCGTCACGCGCGCCAGCCGCGCCAGCGTCACGAAGTACGGCCGCAGCCGCTCCCGCTCCTCCAGCGCCGCCCGCGCGTACTCCAGCACCTTCGGCCCGAACTCCCACGGCTCCCGCCGCCCCGCGTCGATCGCCGCGTGCGTACGGAACAGCGGCAGCCAGGCCCCCAGCTGGAACCACCGCAGATACAGCTCCGGCGACGGATGCCCGTCGAAACCGCCCACGTCAGGGCCCGAGTACGGCACCCCGCACAGCCCCAGGCCCAGCACCAGCGACAACGACGCCCGCAACCCCGGCCACCCCGTCGCCACGTCCCCCGACCACGTCCCGCCGTACCGCTGCATCCCCGCCCAACCCGACCGCGAGAACAGGAACGGCCGCTCCTCCGGGCGCAGCCGCCGCAGCCCCTCGTAGCCGGCCCGCGCCATGGCCAGCCCGTACACGTTGTGCGCCTCCCGGTGGTCGCCGCCCCGGCCCTCCAGCGCGTGCCGCGCCGACCTCGGCAGCGTCATGTCCCCGAACGGCGTGAACGACACCGGCTCGTTCATGTCGTGCCACACCCCCGAGAAGCCCTGCGCCAGCCGCTCCTCGTACAGCCCCGCCCACCACTCCCGCACCTCCGGATCCGTGAAGTCCGGGTACACGCACTCGCCCGGCCACACCACACCCCGCACCTCACCGCCCCGCGCGTCCCGCACGAACGCCCCCCGCGCCCCCACCGCACGCCCCGCGTCGTACACCGGATCGCCGCACTCGGCCTTCACCCCGGGATCCACGATCGACACGAGCCGCACCCCACGCTCCCGCAGCTCCGCCGCGAGACCCGGCAGATCCGGGAACCGCTCCCGGTCCACCGAGAACACCCGGTGCTCGTCGTAGTGGTCGATGTCCAGGTGCAGCACCGACAGCGGAAGCCCCCGCTCCCGGTAGCCCTCCACCACCCGCCGCACCTCCTCCCCACTGCCGAAACCCCACCGCGCGTGCTGCGGGCCCAGCGCCCACGACGGCGGCACCGCCGGCGCCCCCGTGAGCTGCGTCCACCCGTGCAGCACCCGCGCCGGCGTGCCCACCACCACCCAGCACCGCAACGGACCCCCACCCATCCGCACCTCGCTCGCCCCCGGCCGGTCATGCCCCGACCCGGCGCCCTCCTCGCCCTCCCGCAGCGAGACCTGCCCCTCCCACGGGTTGTCGTGGAACAGCAGATGCGTGCCCGCGTCCGACACCACCCACTGCACCGGCATCGTGATGTACAGCGGATCGTCCCCCGGACCGAAGGCGCCCCGCGGATCGGTGTTCCACAGGCGGTACGTGCCCTCCCGCAGCCGCGGCCCCGACGACCGCCCGCCCAGCCCGAAGAACCGCGCGTCCGCCGGAACCTCCGACCGCTGCACCCACCGCGCCGGCCCCCCGCCCACCGGCTCCCACCACCGCGGCGGCAGCTCCCGCCGCAGCACCACCCCGCCCGGCGTCCGCACCTCCACCGCCCCGTTCCGGGACACCGCCACCGTCACCCGCTCGGCCACCACCCGCCAGCCGCCGTCCGTGTCCGGCTCCAGCACCGCCCGCGCGTCCGGCTCCGGCGGCTCCCCCGCCAGCGCGTACGACGGAAGCGGCCCCGCACCGTCCCACCCCCAGAACACCGTCCCCCCGCCCGACACCCACACCCGCAGCTCCGACCGGGCGAACCGGACGATCCCCCCGCCCGGCAACGGCTCCGCCCCCTGCACCGGCCCGGGGACCCGCGCCCGCTCCGGCCCCCTCGGCCTCAGCCCCACCGCGTCCGCACGCCGCTGCCGCCACACCGACCGCATGGCCCGCAGCCCCCGCACCCTGCCGAAGACCCACACCGAACGCACCAGCTCACGACCGTCCATGGCGATCACCCTGCCACCCGCGAGGGGGCGCACGGGAGGCGTTCAACCGCCGTTCACCCGTGGTGAGAGCACATGTTCAGCCAACCGGCCATGGGCGGGGAACCCTGGTGCGAAAGACGATCACATGGCATCGTCCCTCCCAGCCGCGTCACGCGCACACCCCAGCCCGTGCGCGGGACACACGCCAACCGCGTACAGCCAGGGAGCCACCTCCATGACATCGACGTCAGCGACCGCGCACTCCGAGCCGTCCGAGCCCTTGTGGCAGCCGGACCAGGACCGCATCGCCTCCGCCGCGGTCACCCGCTTCCAGGCCTGGGCCGCCGAGCGGCACGGCGCCCCCGCCGACGGCGGCTACCCGGCCCTCCACCGCTGGTCCGTCGACCACCTCGACACCTTCTGGCAGGCCGTCGCCGAGTGGTTCGACATCCGCTTCGCCACCCCCTACGAGCGCGTCGTCGGCGACCGCGCCATGCCCGGCGCCCAGTGGTTCCCCGGCGCCACCCTCAACTACGCCGAACACGCCCTGCGCGCCGCCGACGACCGCCCCGACGCCCCCGCCCTCCTCCACGTCGACGAGACCCACGAGCCCACCCCCGTCACCTGGGCCGAACTGCGCCGCCAGGTCGGCGCCCTCGCCGCCGAACTCCGCGCCCTCGGCGTACGCCCCGGCGACCGCGTCAGCGGCTACCTCCCCAACATCCCGCAGGCCGTCACCGCGCTCCTCGCCACCGCCGCCGTCGGCGCCGTCTGGACCTCCTGCGCCCCCGACTTCGGCGCCCGCAGCGTCCTCGACCGCTTCCAGCAGGTCGAGCCCGTCGTCCTCTTCACCGTCGACGGCTACCGCTACGGCGGCAAGGAGCACGACCGCCGCGACACCGTCGCCGAACTCCGCCGCGAACTGCCCACCCTCCGCGCGGTCGTCCACATCCCCCTCCTCGGCACGCCGGCCCCCGAGGGCACCCTCGAGTGGTCGGCGCTCACCGCCGCCGACGCCGAGCCCGTCTACGAGCAGGTCCCCTTCGACCACCCCCTGTGGATCCTGTACTCCTCCGGCACGACCGGCCTGCCCAAGGCCATCGTCCAGTCCCAGGGCGGCATCCTCCTCGAACACGTCAAGCAGCTCGGCCTCCACTGCGACCTCGGCCCCGACGACCGGTTCTTCTGGTACACCTCGACCGGCTGGATGATGTGGAACTTCCTCGTCTCCGGCCTCCTCACCGGCACCACCGTCGTCCTCTACGACGGCAGCCCCGGCTACCCCGACACCGGCGCCCAGTGGCGCATCGCCGAACGCACCGGAGCCACCCTCTACGGCACCTCCGCCGCCTACGTCATGGCCTGCCGCAAGGCCGGCGTCCACCCCGCCCGCGACCACGACCTCTCCAGGATCAAGTGCGTCGCCACCACCGGATCGCCCCTCCCGCCCGACGGATTCCGCTGGCTCCACGACGCCTTCGCCGAGACCGGCGAACCCGTCTGGATCGCCTCCGTCAGCGGCGGCACCGACGTCTGCAGCTGCTTCGCCGGAGCCGTCCCCACCCTCCCGGTCCACATCGGCGAACTCCAGGCGCCCTGCCTCGGCACCGACCTCCAGGCCTGGGACCCCCAGGGCAAGCCCCTCATCGGCGAAGTCGGCGAACTCGTCGTCACCAACCCCATGCCGTCCATGCCGATCCACTTCTGGAACGACCCCGACGGCAGCCGCTACCGCGACAGCTACTTCGAGATGTACCCCGGCGTCTGGCGCCACGGCGACTGGATCACCATCACCGAGCACGGCTCCGTCGTCATCCACGGCCGCTCCGACTCCACCCTCAACCGCCAGGGCGTCCGCATGGGCAGCGCCGACATCTACGAAGCCGTCGAACGCCTCCCCGAGATCAAGGAGTCCCTCGTCATCGGCCTGGAGGAACCGGGCGGCGGCTACTGGATGCCGCTCTTCGTCCACCTCGCCGAAGGCGCCACCCTCGACGACGCGCTCATCAACCGCGTCAAGCAGACCATCCGCACCGAACTCTCCCCCCGCCACGTCCCCGACGACATCATCGAAGTCCCCGGCATCCCCCACACCCTCACCGGCAAGCGCATCGAGGTCCCCGTCAAGCGCCTCCTCCAGGGCACCGAACTCGCCAAGGCCGTCAACCCGGGATCCGTCGACAACCTCGACCTCCTCCGCTTCTACGAAGACCTGGCCCACCAGCGCAGGAACACCACCACCGACTGATCCACCGCACCCCCGCTGTCAGTCCCCCCGATTACTCTGAGTGAGCATTGATCAACAGCTGATCACAGGGGGACCCATGGCGCACACCAGGAACACCACCTCACTCCGACGAGCGCTGCGCCGCGAAGTACCGAGCACGGTCGGCCTGCTGGCCGACGAGGAGGACTTCGCGGCCATGCGCCGCTACCGCTCCTTCACCTTCGACGACCACACGGCCTACCTCCGGCAGGTCGAAGCCCTCCTGAGGACCCTCGCCTCCAACGGCGGCCACACCACCGTGGCCCTCTTCGACCCCGAGGACTACGCCGCGTACTGCACGGAGACGGGCCTCGACCCCGACAGCGCCGCCAGCCGCAGCCGCTACACCGCCGAAGTCGCCGCCACCGGAGCCCGCGTCGCCTACACCGGCCAGCCCATCGACCAGCTCGTCCCGCTCCTCGTCAACACGGCCGTACGCCACGCCACCCACGAGTACGCCACGATGCTGCTCACCGACGCCGGCCAGTGCGCCGACTGCGGCCAGGACATCGGCCACGCCGCCTTCGACCAGGCCACCCGCGCCCTCCTCCGCCTCCTCGACGCGGCCGGACCCGGCGCCCACCACCTCGTCTGCAGCATCCCCGCCGGACAGGAACAGCTCCTCGGTGTCCTCCACACCCCCGGCACCGACACCGGCCCCACCCCCCTCCACTCCGCCGAAGGCGCCGCGTTCGTCACCGTTCTGGCCGCCGGAATCGCCCACGAGGCCCCCGGCGGCCTCGTCCTGCGCACCACCAGGCCCGACGCACCCGACCGCCTCCACGGCTGGCGCCTGGAGCGCGGCCGCCTCGTCCCCCTCACCGAGGCGGAGGTCTTCAACGCCTACTGCACCGACGCCGACACCGGCGAACCCCTCGCCCCGGAACCGGGCGTCGAATACCGCGCCGGCTTCGACCTCGCCCCCGACGACGGCCGCCCCACCCACCACTGACCACACGGCCCCAATGGAAGGAGGGGCCTTCCCACCACCGCGGAAAGGCCCCTCCACCACACGACTCAGCAGCTCACCGGATCAGGCACCGGATCACTCCCCGGACAGCACCGCCTGCGCGGCGACCCGCGCCTCCTCCGCCGAGTCGGCCGCACGCGCCGCCGCGGCCGCCCGCTCGCACTGCGCGAGCGTGTACTTCGCCAGCGTCGCCCGCACGTAGGGAATCGACGCCGACCCCATCGACAGGGAGGTCACGCCCAGACCCGTCAGCACACACGCCAGCAGCGGATCCGACGCGGCCTCACCGCACACACCACAGCTCTTGCCCTCGGCACGCGCCGCCTCCGCCGCCATCGCGATCAGGTCCAGCAGCGCCGGCTGCCACGGATCCTGCAGCCGCGACACCGCACCCACCTGCCGGTCGGCCGCGAACGTGTACTGCGCCAGATCGTTCGTGCCCAGCGACAGGAACTCGACCTCCTGCAGGATCGAGCGCGCCCGCAGCGCCGCCGACGGAATCTCGACCATCGCACCGAACTTGGCCTGAAGCCCCGCCTCACGGCACGCGTCGGCGAACGCCCTGGCATCCGCCCGGTCGGCCACCATCGGCGCCATGACCTCCAGGTACACGGGCAGCCCCGCCGCCGCCTTCGACAGCGCGGTCAGCTGCGTCCGCAGCACCTCCGGGTGGTCCAGGAGCGTGCGCAGACCCCGGACGCCCAGCGCCGGGTTCGGCTCGTCCGCCGGCGTCAGGAAGTCCAGCGGCTTGTCCGCACCCGCGTCCAGCACCCGCACGACCACCCGGCCCTCGGGGAACGCCTCCAGCACCTTGCGGTACGCCTCGACCTGCTTCTCCTCCGACGGAGCCCGCTCGCTGTCGTCCAGGAACAGGAACTCCGTACGGAACAGACCGACGCCCTCCGCCCCGGCCTCCACGGCCGCCGGCACGTCCGCCGGGCCGCCGACATTCGCCAGCAGCGGCACCTTGTGCCCGTCCGACGTCGCACCCGGACCCGTCGAGGCCGCCAGCACCGCCTTCCGCTCGGCCGCCGCGCGCTCCAGCTCGGCACGCCGCTCGTCGCTCGGCTCCACGAAGATCTCACCGGTGCTGCCGTCCACCGCGATCACGGTGCCCTCGGCCAGCTCGCACGCACCCGGCAGCGCCACCACGGCAGGCACACCCAGCGCCCGCGCCAGAATCGCGCTGTGGCTCGTCGGCCCGCCCTCCTCGGTCACGAAGCCGAGCACCAGCGCGGGGTCCAGCAGCGCGGTGTCCGCCGGCGCCAGGTCCCGCGCGATCAGCACGTACGGCTCGTCGCTGTCCGGCACACCCGGCATCGGCACACCCAGCAGCCGCGCCACGATCCGGTTCCGCACGTCGTCCAGGTCGGCCACCCGCCCGGCCAGGTACTCACCCGCACCCGCCAGCAGCGCCCGGTACGCGGCGAACGCGTCGTACACGGCCCGCTCGGCGGTGCTGCCCACGGCGATACGCCGGTCCACGTCGGCCATCAGCTCGGGGTCCTGCGCCATCATGGCCTGCGCCTCGAGCACGTGCTGCGCCTCACCGCCGGCCAGGTTGCCGCGCGCTATGAGGTCGGCGGCCACGGCGTCGACGGCCTGCCGCGCGCGCCCCTGCTCGCGCTCCGCCTCTTCGGCGGGGATCTGCTTGGCCGGCGGTTCGAGGACCGCCGTACCCATGTGCCGTACCTCGCCGATCGCCACACCGTGGCTCACACCGACGCCACGCAGCGTTGTCTCCATCTTCACCCGTCTCCGAATCGAGCGGCGGTCCCGTCCCGCCGCATAGGAACATCCAGCTCAGTGCCGCCGTAGGGCGGCGGTGACGTCACTGCCAGGCGAAGAGCGTGTCGCCCGCCTTCACGTCGCCGTCCTCGCGCAGCTCGGCGAGCGAGTCGGCGGTGGCCTCCAGCGCCACGACCGGGCAGACGGCCGACTTGCCGGCCTCCTCCACGGCGGCCGGGTTCCAGCGCACGATGTCCTGACCGCGCGCGACGGTGTCGCCCTTGTTGACGAGCAGCTCGAAGCCCTCGCCGTTCAGCTGGACGGTGTCGATACCGAGGTGCGTCAGCACCCCATGGCCCTCGCCGTCCACGACGACGAAGGCGTGCGGGTGCAGGGAGACGACTACTCCGTCGACGGGCGAGACGGCCGTGGACGGCTCGCGCACGGGGTCGATGGCGGTACCCGGGCCCACCATGGCCCCGGAGAACACCGGGTCCGGTACGGCGGCGAGTCCGATGGCGCGTCCGGCGAGGGGCGACGTCACGGTGGTCATGGAGGGCCTCCCAGGGGGCGGAGATGCTGTGTCGCCGTCACTGCCTGTCCCGGACGGCGTGCTGTTCTGAGCGTATGTCATAGGAAGTCCGGGTTCCGTATGAGAGGTACCGGTTGGCGGACCTCAGGACCACCGGAAACGATTTGCCTCAACTACCCGTGACAGGTAGTGTCGTAGCCCTGCCTGACGCCCGACGCGACTCTGAGTCGAGGGTCGGCAGCACCGCCTGTCAGGGCGAGATCCTAACTGGTCTACACCACTACTGGTCTACACCTCTGTGTGTCCGTGGGGGAGTGGTCATCGGGTCGGGAAATCCTTGATAAGGTCGGAACCGCCGGAAAGGGAAAGCGCGAAAGCGAAGAACAGCCCGGCAGCCCGCTCCAGCGGGTGGCAGAAACGGAAAACGGATCTGCTAAGCTGGAAACACCGAAGGGAAGCGCCCGGAGGAAAGCCCGAAAGGGTGAGTACGAAGGAAGTGTCCGTTCCTTGAGAACTCAACAGCGTGCCAAAAGTCAACGCCAGATATGTTGATAACCCCGTCTCTCTGAGACGAGGTTCCTTTGAAAAACACAGCGAGGACGCTGTGAACAGGAAGCGGGACTATTCCTCCCGCCCTGTTCCGCTCAACGCGAGTGTTGACCCGGATCACCGGGAAGCATTCACGGAGAGTTTGATCCTGGCTCAGGACGAACGCTGGCGGCGTGCTTAACACATGCAAGTCGAACGATGAACCTCCTTCGGGAGGGGATTAGTGGCGAACGGGTGAGTAACACGTGGGCAATCTGCCCTGCACTCTGGGACAAGCCCTGGAAACGGGGTCTAATACCGGATATGACCACTTCAGGCATCTGATGGTGGTGGAAAGCTCCGGCGGTGCAGGATGAGCCCGCGGCCTATCAGCTTGTTGGTGAGGTAACGGCTCACCAAGGCGACGACGGGTAGCCGGCCTGAGAGGGCGACCGGCCACACTGGGACTGAGACACGGCCCAGACTCCTACGGGAGGCAGCAGTGGGGAATATTGCACAATGGGCGAAAGCCTGATGCAGCGACGCCGCGTGAGGGATGACGGCCTTCGGGTTGTAAACCTCTTTCAGCAGGGAAGAAGCGAAAGTGACGGTACCTGCAGAAGAAGCGCCGGCTAACTACGTGCCAGCAGCCGCGGTAATACGTAGGGCGCAAGCGTTGTCCGGAATTATTGGGCGTAAAGAGCTCGTAGGCGGCCTGTCGCGTCGGATGTGAAAGCCCGGGGCTTAACCCCGGGTCTGCATTCGATACGGGCAGGCTAGAGTTCGGTAGGGGAGATCGGAATTCCTGGTGTAGCGGTGAAATGCGCAGATATCAGGAGGAACACCGGTGGCGAAGGCGGATCTCTGGGCCGATACTGACGCTGAGGAGCGAAAGCGTGGGGAGCGAACAGGATTAGATACCCTGGTAGTCCACGCCGTAAACGTTGGGAACTAGGTGTGGGCGACATTCCACGTCGTCCGTGCCGCAGCTAACGCATTAAGTTCCCCGCCTGGGGAGTACGGCCGCAAGGCTAAAACTCAAAGGAATTGACGGGGGCCCGCACAAGCGGCGGAGCATGTGGCTTAATTCGACGCAACGCGAAGAACCTTACCAAGGCTTGACATACACCGGAAACACTCAGAGATGGGTGCCCCCTTGTGGTCGGTGTACAGGTGGTGCATGGCTGTCGTCAGCTCGTGTCGTGAGATGTTGGGTTAAGTCCCGCAACGAGCGCAACCCTTGTCCCGTGTTGCCAGCAGGCCCTTGTGGTGCTGGGGACTCACGGGAGACCGCCGGGGTCAACTCGGAGGAAGGTGGGGACGACGTCAAGTCATCATGCCCCTTATGTCTTGGGCTGCACACGTGCTACAATGGCCGGTACAAAGAGCTGCGATACCGTGAGGTGGAGCGAATCTCAAAAAGCCGGTCTCAGTTCGGATTGGGGTCTGCAACTCGACCCCATGAAGTCGGAGTCGCTAGTAATCGCAGATCAGCATTGCTGCGGTGAATACGTTCCCGGGCCTTGTACACACCGCCCGTCACGTCACGAAAGTCGGTAACACCCGAAGCCGGTGGCCCAACCCCTTGTGGGAGGGAGCTGTCGAAGGTGGGACTGGCGATTGGGACGAAGTCGTAACAAGGTAGCCGTACCGGAAGGTGCGGCTGGATCACCTCCTTTCTAAGGAGCACATAGCCGACTGCGAGCGAATGTCTCGCACGGTTGCTCATGGGTGGAACGTTGACTACTCGGCACGATCAGGAGATGGACCGCTAGTACTGCTTCGGCGTGGAACGCGGATCGGATCGAGGGATCGTGTCGGGCACGCTGTTGGGTGTCTGAGGGCACGGGCGAGAGCCTGGGCCTTCGGTACGCCGGCCCCAGTGCACTCACCACGTAGGTGGTGGGGTGATGGGTGGCTGGTCGTTGCTTGAGAACTGCACAGTGGACGCGAGCATCTGTGGCCAAGTTTTTAAGGGCGCACGGTGGATGCCTTGGCACCAGGAACCGATGAAGGACGTGGGAGGCCGCGATAGGCCCCGGGGAGCTGTCAACCGAGCTTTGATCCGGGGGTGTCCGAATGGGGAAACCCGGCAGTCGTCATGGGCTGTCACCCGCTGCTGAACACATAGGCAGTGTGGAGGGAACGAGGGGAAGTGAAACATCTCAGTACCCTCAGGAAGAGAAAACAACCGTGATTCCGGGAGTAGTGGCGAGCGAAACTGGATGAGGCCAAACCGTATGCGTGTGATACCCGGCAGGGGTTGCGCATGCGGGGTTGTGGGATCTCTCTTTCACGGTCTGCCGGCCGTGAGACGAGTCAGAAACCGTTGATGTAGGCGAAGGACATGCGAAAGGTCCGGCGTAGAGGGTAAGACCCCCGTAGCTGAAACGTCAGCGGCTCGTTTGAGAGACACCCAAGTAGCACGGGGCCCGAGAAATCCCGTGTGAATCTGGCGGGACCACCCGCTAAGCCTAAATATTCCCTGGTGACCGATAGCGGATAGTACCGTGAGGGAATGGTGAAAAGTACCGCGGGAGCGGAGTGAAATAGTACCTGAAACCGTGTGCCTACAAGCCGTGGGAGCGTCGGACATCAGCTTGCTGGTGTCTCGTGACTGCGTGCCTTTTGAAGAATGAGCCTGCGAGTTTGCGGTGTGTTGCGAGGTTAACCCGTGTGGGGAAGCCGTAGCGAAAGCGAGTCCGAATAGGGCGATTCAGTAGCGCGCTCAAGACCCGAAGCGGAGTGATCTAGCCATGGGCAGGTTGAAGCGGAGGTAAGACTTCGTGGAGGACCGAACCCACCAGGGTTGAAAACCTGGGGGATGACCTGTGGTTAGGGGTGAAAGGCCAATCAAACTCCGTGATAGCTGGTTCTCCCCGAAATGCATTTAGGTGCAGCGTCGTGTGTTTCTTGCCGGAGGTAGAGCACTGGATAGGCGATGGGCCCTACCGGGTTACTGACCTTAGCCAAACTCCGAATGCCGGTAAGTGAGAGCGCGGCAGTGAGACTGTGGGGGATAAGCTCCATGGTCGAGAGGGAAACAGCCCAGAGCATCGACTAAGGCCCCTAAGCGTACGCTAAGTGGGAAAGGATGTGGAGTCGCAGAGACAACCAGGAGGTTGGCTTAGAAGCAGCCACCCTTGAAAGAGTGCGTAATAGCTCACTGGTCAAGTGATTCCGCGCCGACAATGTAGCGGGGCTCAAGCGTACCGCCGAAGTCGTGTCATTGCAGCATGAGGGCCAACGCCCGCTGTGATGGGTAGGGGAGCGTCGTGTGCCGGGTGAAGCAGCCGTGGAAGCGAGTTGTGGACGGTTCACGAGTGAGAATGCAGGCATGAGTAGCGATACACACGTGAGAAACGTGTGCGCCGATTGACTAAGGGTTCCTGGGTCAAGCTGATCTGCCCAGGGTAAGTCGGGACCTAAGGCGAGGCCGACAGGCGTAGTCGATGGACAACCGGTTGATATTCCGGTACCCGCTTTGAAGCGCCAGCGCTGAACCCAGCGATGCTAAGCCCGTGAAACCGCCGTGTGCGTCTTCGGACAATCACGGAGTGGTGGAGCCGGTGACCCAGACTGGTAGTAGGTGAGCGATGGGGTGACGCAGGAAGGTAGTCCAGCCCGGGCGGTGGTTGTCCCGGGGTAAGGGTGTAGCCCGAGAGATAGGCAAATCCGTCTCTCATGAGGGTGAGACCTGATGCCGAGCCGATTGTGGCGAAGTGGATGATCCTATGCTGTCGAGAAAAGCCTCTAGCGAGTTTCATGGCGGCCCGTACCCTAAACCGACTCAGGTGGTCAGGTAGAGAATACCGAGGCGTTCGGGTGAACTATGGTTAAGGAACTCGGCAAAATGCCCCCGTAACTTCGGGAGAAGGGGGGCCACGTCTGGTGATGGAGTTTTCCTCCGGAGCTGGGTGTGGCCGCAGAGACCAGCGAGAAGCGACTGTTTACTAAAAACACAGGTCCGTGCGAAGCCGTAAGGCGATGTATACGGACTGACGCCTGCCCGGTGCTGGAACGTTAAGGGGACCGGTTAGCTGACTTTCGGGTCGGCGAAGCTGAGAACTTAAGCGCCAGTAAACGGCGGTGGTAACTATAACCATCCTAAGGTAGCGAAATTCCTTGTCGGGTAAGTTCCGACCTGCACGAATGGCGTAACGACTTCTCGACTGTCTCAACCATAGGCCCGGTGAAATTGCACTACGAGTAAAGATGCTCGTTTCGCGCAGCAGGACGGAAAGACCCCGGGACCTTTACTACAGTTTGATATTGGTGTTCGGTTCGGCTTGTGTAGGATAGGTGGGAGACTGTGAAGCTTGGACGCCAGTTCAGGTGGAGTCGTCGTTGAAATACCACTCTGGTCGTGCTGGATGTCTAACCTGGGTCCGTGATCCGGATCAGGGACAGTGTCTGATGGGTAGTTTAACTGGGGCGGTTGCCTCCTAAAGGGTAACGGAGGCGCCCAAAGGTTCCCTCAGCCTGGTTGGCAATCAGGTGTTGAGTGTAAGTGCACAAGGGAGCTTGACTGTGAGACCGACGGGTCGAGCAGGGACGAAAGTCGGGACTAGTGATCCGGCGGTGGCTTGTGGAAGCGCCGTCGCTCAACGGATAAAAGGTACCCCGGGGATAACAGGCTGATCTTCCCCAAGAGTCCATATCGACGGGATGGTTTGGCACCTCGATGTCGGCTCGTCGCATCCTGGGGCTGGAGTCGGTCCCAAGGGTTGGGCTGTTCGCCCATTAAAGCGGTACGCGAGCTGGGTTTAGAACGTCGTGAGACAGTTCGGTCCCTATCCGCTGTGCGCGTAGGAATATTGAGAAGGGCTGTCCCTAGTACGAGAGGACCGGGACGGACGAACCTCTGGTGTGCCAGTTGTTCTGCCAAGGGCATGGCTGGTTGGCTACGTTCGGGAGGGATAACCGCTGAAAGCATCTAAGCGGGAAGCCTGCTTCGAGATGAGTATTCCCACCTCCTTGAGAGGGTAAGGCTCCCAGTAGACGACTGGGTTGATAGGCCGGATATGGAAGCCCAGTAATGGGTGGAGTTGACCGGTACTAATAGGCCGAGGGCTTGTCCTCAGTTGCTCGCGTCCACTGTGTTAGTTCTGAAGTAACGAACTCCCTTGCCGGTTGAGTTGTTATCTTCATAGTGTTTCGGTGGTCATAGCGTTAGGGAAACGCCCGGTTACATTCCGAACCCGGAAGCTAAGCCTTTCAGCGCCGATGGTACTGCAGGGGGGACCCTGTGGGAGAGTAGGACGCCGCCGAACAAATTTTGGGGAGAGCCCCGCACCATTCCGGTGCGGGGCTTTTCCGCGTTCCCGGCCGTACCAGGCACCCCTCTGTACGGGCCGGGCACCGCTGACGGTAAGGTCAGGGGGCAGCATTGGCACTTTCCCGCAGGAGGCACCCGGGTGGAGGTACAGGAGACTCGCGTTCAGACGGACCGGGTCCTCACCATCCCCAACATCCTGAGCATGGCCCGGCTCGTCGGTGTTCCGCTCTTCCTGTGGCTGATCCTCCGCCCCGAGTTCGGCGGGCCCAAGAGCGACGGCTGGGCATTGCTCGTCCTGGCGCTCAGCGGTGTCAGTGACTATCTCGACGGCAAGCTGGCCCGGCGCTGGAATCAGATCAGCAGCCTGGGCCGCATCCTCGACCCCGCCGCCGACCGCCTCTACATCCTTTCCACGCTCGTCGGACTGACCTGGCGGGACATCCTGCCGCTCTGGCTGACCCTCGCTCTCCTCGCCCGCGAGCTGATGCTTCTGGTGATGGTGGGAATCCTCCGGCGCCATGGATATCCGCCGCCGCAGGTGAACTTCCTGGGCAAGGCCGCGACGTTCAACTTGATGTATGCGTTCCCCTTGCTACTGCTCAGTGACGGCAAGACGTGGCTTGCGTCACTCGCTGAAGTTTTCGGGTGGGCGTTCGCCGGATGGGGTACAACTCTCTATTGGTGGGCAGGGATCCTCTACGTGGTCCAGGTCCGCCGACTTGTCAAGGCGGATGCCGCGGCCGATTGACCCTGTTCGTCCCGGCGCCGAGCGGTGATTCGCCGGCGCCGGTCCGACATCGGAAGGCCTGAGTCCGGACGGGTGAAGTCGGCTAGACCGTCGTCTCTGCAAGGAGGACGCTTCCGACATGAAGGCCGTCGTGATGGCCGGAGGCGAAGGAACCCGACTTCGCCCCATGACCTCGAGCATGCCCAAGCCACTCCTGCCGGTCGCCAACCGGCCGATCATGGAACATGTGCTGCGCCTGCTCAAACGGCATGGGCTCACCGAGACCGTCGTAACCGTGCAGTTTCTCGCCTCGCTCGTCAAAAACTACTTCGGGGACGGCGAAGAGCTCGGAATGGAGCTCACCTACGCCAATGAGGAAAAGCCACTCGGCACCGCCGGCAGCGTCAAGAACGCGGAAGAGGCGCTGAAGGACGACGCCTTCCTCGTCATCTCCGGCGACGCCCTCACCGATTTCGACCTGAGCGACCTCATCGCGTTCCACAAGGAGAAAGGCGCACTCGTCACCGTCTGTCTGACGCGCGTGCCGAACCCGCTGGAATTCGGCATCACCATCGTGGACGACGAGGGCAGAGTCGAGCGCTTCCTGGAGAAGCCCACCTGGGGGCAGGTCTTCTCGGACACCGTCAACACGGGCATCTACGTGATGGAGCCCGAGGTCTTCGACTACGTCGAACCCGACGTCCCGGTCGACTGGTCCGGGGACGTCTTCCCGCAGCTCATGAAGGAAGGCAAGCCGATCTACGGCTATGTCGCCGAGGGCTACTGGGAGGACGTCGGCACCCATGAGAGCTACGTCAAGGCCCAGGCCGACGTGCTCGAAGGCAAGGTCGACGTCGAACTCGACGGCTTCGAGATCTCGCCCGGCGTGTGGGTGGCCGAAGGGGCCGAGGTCCATCCGGACGCCGTCCTGCGCGGGCCGCTCTACATCGGCGACTACGCCAAGGTGGAGGCGGACGTCGAGATCCGCGAGCACACCGTCGTGGGCTCCAACGTGGTCGTGAAGAGTGGCGCCTTCCTGCACAAGGCGGTAGTTCACGACAACGTGTACATCGGTCCGCACAGCAACCTTCGCGGGTGTGTGATCGGCAAGAACACCGACATCATGCGGGCGGCCCGGATCGAGGACGGTGCCGTCATCGGGGACGAGTGCCTCGTCGGTGAGGAATCGATCGTCCAGGGCAACGTGCGGGTCTACCCGTTCAAGACCATCGAGGCCGGCGCCTTCGTCAACACGTCGGTCATCTGGGAGTCCCGCGGGCAGGCGCACCTCTTCGGCGCTCGCGGAGTCTCCGGAATCCTCAACGTCGAGATCACCCCGGAGCTGGCCGTGCGCCTCGCGGGGGCGTACGCGACGACGCTGAAGAAGGGTGCGACCGTCACGACGGCCCGGGACCACTCGCGTGGCGCCCGGGCACTCAAGCGGGCGGTGATCTCCGCGCTCCAGGCCAGCGCCATCGACGTACGGGACCTGGAGAACGTGCCCCTGCCCGTCGCGCGGCAGCAGACCGCACGCGGCAGCGCCGGCGGCATCATGATCCGGACGACACCGGGCGTGCCGGACTCCGTGGACATCATGTTCTTCGACGAGCGGGGCGCGGACCTCTCCCAGGCCGGCCAGCGCAAGCTCGACCGGGTGTACGCGCGCCAGGAGTACCGTCGTGCCTTCCCGGGCGAGATCGGAGACCTGAGCTTCCCGGCGAGCGTCTTCGACTCGTACACGGGATCCCTGCTGCGGAACGTCGACACGACGGGGATCTCCGAGGCGGGGCTGAAGGTCGTCGTCGACGCGTCCAACGGCAGCGCCGGACTCGTGCTGCCCAGCCTCCTCGGACGGCTCGGGGTCGACTCGCTGACGATCAATCCCGGCCTCGACGAGTCGCGGCCCACGGAGTCCGCCGAATCCCGGCGGGCGGGGCTGGTACGGCTCGGGGAGATAGTGGCCTCGGCGAGAGCCGCGTTCGGGGTGCGCTTCGACACCGTCGGTGAGCGGCTGTCGCTCGTCGACGAGCGCGGCCGGATCATCGAGGACGACCGCGCGCTGCTGGTGATGCTCGACCTGGTCGCGGCCGAGCGGCGCAGCGGGCGGGTCGCGCTGCCGGTCACCACCACGCGGATCGCGGAGCAGGTCGCGGCGTACCACGGCACACAGGTCGACTGGACGACCACGTCCCCGGACGATCTCACCCGGGTCGGGCGTGAGGAGTCCACCATCTTCGGTGGGGACGGCCGCGGCGGATTCATCGTCCCGGAGTTCAGCAGCGTCTTCGACGGGACGGCGGCGTTCGTGCGGCTGATCGGCCTGGTGGCGCGTACGCAGCTCACCCTGAGCCAGATCGACGCGCGCATCCCGCGGGCGCATGTGCTCAAGCGGGACCTGGCGACGCCGTGGGCCGTCAAGGGCCTGGTCATGCGGCGGGTCGTGGAGGCGGCCGGGGACCGGCGCGTGGACACGACCGACGGTGTACGGGTGGTCGAGGCCGACGGGCGGTGGGTGCTGGTGCTGCCGGACCCGGCCGAGGCCGTCACCCATCTGTGGGCCGAGGGACCGGACGACGCGTCCGCGCAGGCGCTGCTCGACGAGTGGGCCGCCGTGGTGGACAGCGCCGGGCGGTGAGCTGAGACGGGAGTGCCGGGCGGTGCGGGGAGGCGCCGCCCGGCGCACCGGTGGGGCCATTCGGCGGTAGCCCCTCCGACATGCGACGATGTGCGGCATGTCGCAGCAGCCCCCCGTTCGGAGCACCGGCTCCCCTCCTCCGCGCCCCGACGCGTCCATGTCGCTGCTGAACAATGTGATCGACCACGCCCTCGACGACGGCTACGCGGAGGCCTCGGCCCGCCGGGCCGCCGAGGGCGGCGGGCTGCCGCGTACGTTGCGCGCCAAGCTGGGCCTCGCCGCCGGCCTCGTCCTGGCCGCCATCGTGGTCACGCTGGGTGCCGCGCAGACGCAGGTCTCGGCGCCGGTGGTGGCGAAGGAGCGCGAGGAGCTGATCGACCGCATCCAGGCGGAGACGTCGGCCGCCGACGGCCTGGAGAAGAAGATCGAGGAGCTGCGCGGCGAGGTGGGGCGGCGGCAGCGGGAGGCGCTGGAGCAGCACGGCGGCGACAGCAGCGGCCTGGTGTCGTTGCTGTCCGGTGCCACCGAGGTCGAGGGGCCGGGCGTGAAGCTCGTCGTCGACGACGCCGAGGACACCGAGGAAGGCGGCGGCGGCCCCCGCGAGAGCACCGGCTTCTCCGACACCGGCCGGGTGCGCGACCGTGACATGCAGCGGATCGTCAACGGGCTGTGGCAGTCCGGTGCGGAGGCCATCGCCATCAACGGGCAGCGGCTGACGGCCCTGTCCGCGATCCGTGCGGCGGGCGACGCCATACTGGTCGACAACAAGCCGCTGGTGCCGCCGTACACGGTGCTGGCGGTGGGGGACGGGAAGAGGCTGAGCACCACGTTCCAGGACAGCGCGGACGGCCGCTATCTGCACGCGCTGAAGGAGAACTTCGGTATCCGCAGCAGCATTTCGGACCAGGAGCAGGTGCGTCTGCCCGCGGCGGCGAGCCTGATCGTACGTACAGCACAGCCGAGGACCGCCGGCACGGGCGCCGGTCAGGGCACGGCAGACACAGGGAAGGGCACATCGTGATCGCCGTACTGGGCCTCGTCGTGGGAGTCGTGGTCGGGCTGTTGATCCGGCCGGAGGTTCCGGCGGTGGTCGAGCCCTATCTGCCGATCGCCGTCGTCGCCGCCCTCGACGCGGTGTTCGGAGGCCTGCGCGCCATGCTCGACGGGATCTTCGTCGACAAGGTCTTCGTCGTCTCCTTCCTGTCGAACGTCGTCGTGGCCGCGCTCATCGTGTTCCTCGGAGACAAGCTGGGCGTGGGGGCGCAGCTGTCCACGGGTGTGGTGGTCGTCCTCGGCATCCGGATCTTCTCCAACGCGGCCGCCATCCGGCGGCATGTCTTCCGGGCGTGAGGCCGATGAGCGACGCACACCCCCCGCACGACCAGCCCGAGGCGCAGCGCCCGGCGCCGGAGCCCCAGCAGACGACCGGGCGGCAGCGGCTGATCGCCGGCCTGTGGCCACCGCGGGTGTCGCGCGCCCAACTCGTCGTGGCGCTGCTGCTGTTCGGTCTTGGCCTGGGCCTGGCCATCCAGGTGCGCTCGACCAGCGACGAGGGTGCCCTGCGCGGCGCCCGCCAGGAGGACCTGGTGCGGATCCTCGACGAGCTGGACGACCGGTCGCAGCGTCTTGAGGACGAGCGGACGCGTCTCGAGGCCCAGCGCAGGGAGCTGGAGAACAGCTCGAACCAGGCCGAGGAGGCCCGTAAGCAGACCCAGGAGCGGGAGCGGCAGCTCGGCATCCTGGCCGGAACGGTGGCCGCCGAGGGACCCGGCATCACGCTGGCCATCGACGACCCGGTGAGCGCGGTCGAGCCGGACAAGCTGCTCGACACGATCCAGGAGCTGCGCGCGGCCGGCGCCGAGGCGATCCAGGTCAACGGCGTACGGGTGGTGGCCGACACGTACTTCTCCGGCGAGGCCGGGGCCATCGAGGTCGACGGGCAGAAGGTCGGCGCGCCGTACCTGTTCAAGGTCATCGGCAAGCCGCAGGACCTGGAGCCCGCGCTGAACATCCCGGGCGGCATCGTGCAGACCCTGGAGAAGGAGCAGGCCACGGCCACGGTGACCCGCTCCGAGAAGATCGTCGTGGATGCCTTGCGACCGGCGAAGCGGCCTGACTACGCTCGGTCGTCATCGCAGTGAGGCCGGGGCGCATGGGGATCGCGGGGCCGGGGAATGCCCGGGGGATCAGGCTGGACAGGGAAGGCGACGCAGTGGGGGCAGTTCCCGTGACCGAAGAGCTACGGAGGCGCAGGAGGCCGGCGACGGTGCCGGCCGGAGCGCCGCGGCGCGCCGTGAGGCGGGCAGGATCCGGAAAACGCCTCCCCGGCCGAGAGGTTGCGGGGGGTCGGCGTATCACGAGCGTGGTGCGTGGTGGAAACTGTCCGGAGGTCACGGACGTTGTGAAGGTGTCCGGGTCGGCAGGTGTGTTCATTCAGGGTTCGTCCTGCCCCACGGGCGGGTCTGTTTCGTTCAAGGGGAATCGCCCGTGAAGTTGTTTGGGAAGTTGTTCGGCAAGAGCGCACGCGAGGACGGCGGCAACGCCAAGCACCGTGCGCCGCGGCAGGGGCAGAGCGAGGAGGAGCAGGGCGCCGAGCGTCCGCTCTTCCGGGACGAGGTCGCTGGTCCGGGTGGTGACATTCCGGGCGGACAGGGCGCGTCTTCTGTTGACCCTGCCGGTTCCGGCCGCATAGGTTCCGATCCGTACGCGACCAGCGCCCACGCGGGTCAGCCGCGGCAGGAGGATGCGTCCATGCCGGTGTGTACGCGGTGCGGCCACCGCAATGCCGAGGCGAGTCGGTTCTGCTCCAACTGCGGCGCGCCGCTGCGCGGCGGCGCTCCCGCCGAGCGCGCTTCGGAGACGACCTCGACGATCTCGATCTCGGGTCTCGAGGCGTACGACTCGGAGACGACGGGGCAGACGCAGCTGCCCTCGCTGTCGCCGGAGGCCCAGGCGGCCGTCGACGCGCTGCCGCTCGGCTCGGCGCTTCTCGTGGTGCGGCGCGGCCCGAACTCGGGCAGCCGGTTCCTGCTCGACAGCGATCTGACGACGGCCGGCCGTCACCCGCAGAGCGACATCTTCCTGGACGACGTGACCGTGTCGCGTCGCCACGTGGAGTTCCGCAGGGCGCAGGATGGCAGCTTCACCGTCGCGGACGTGGGCAGCCTCAACGGCACCTACGTCAACCGTGAGCCGATCGACTCGGTCCAGCTGACCAGTGGGGACGAGGTGCAGATCGGCAAGTACCGGCTGGTCTTCTACGCGAGCCAGCGGGGCGTCTGACCCTCCCCCGGGCCCTGTCCGGGGGAACACCAGGGAAGGTCCATGCTGCGAACACCGACGGGCGGTGCCGGTCACGGCACCGCCGACGCGGGCGACCGGCTGGTGAGCATCGGTACGGTGCTCAACCAGCTGCGCGAAGAGTTCCCCGAGGTCACGATCTCCAAGATCAGGTTCCTGGAGGCGGAGGGGCTCGTCGAGCCGCAGAGGACGGCTTCCGGGTACCGGAAGTTCAGCCCGCAGGACGTGGAGCGGCTGGCGCTGATCCTGCGGATGCAGCGGGATCACTATCTGCCCCTCAAGGTCATCCGGGAGCACCTGGAGGCGCTGGAGCGGGGCGAGCAGATCCAGCTGCCCGCCCAGAGCGCCGGCCCCCAGGGCGAGGCCGCGGCAGCGGCCACCCCGTGGGAGCCGGAGCCCGACCGGCCCACGGCGGCCCGCATCGGGCGGGCCGAGCTGCTCGCCGCCGCCGAGGTCGGCGAGGAGGAGCTGGCCGAGTGGGAGTCGTACGGGCTGATCGTCCCGGCGGCGGACGGCGGGTACGACGCGGAGACGGTGACCGTGGCGAAGCTGGTCGCCGACCTGGGCAGGTTCGGCCTGGAGCCGAGGCACCTGCGGGCCGTGAAGGCCGCCGCGGACCGGGAGGCCGGGCTGGTCGAGCAGATCGTGGCGCCGCTGCGCCGGCACCGCAATCCGCAGACCAGGGCACATGCCGAGGCGACCACGAAGGAGCTGGCCGCGCTGTCCGTGCGGCTGCACGCCGCGCTGGTGCAGACGGCGCTGGGAGTCAGGTTCCACTGATCTTGGGCCGGCTCGACTACCCAAACCGGTCCGGCACGGCCTAGGGTTGCTGTGTGAACGAGCTCGATGTTGTCGGTGTCCGGGTGGAAATGCCGTCCAACCAGCCGATCGTGCTCCTGCGGGAAGTGGGAGGCGACCGGTACCTCCCCATCTGGATCGGTCCGGGGGAGGCGACGGCGATCGCTTTCGCCCAGCAGGGCATGGCTCCTGTTAGGCCGCTCACCCATGACCTCTTCAAGGACGTGCTGGAGGCCGTCGGCCAGGAGCTGACCGAGGTCCGCATCACGGACCTGCGCGAAGGGGTCTTCTACGCGGAGCTGGTGTTCGCCAGCGGTGTCGAAGTGAGCGCGAGGCCCTCCGACGCCATAGCGCTGGCCTTGCGTACCGGGACGCCCATCTACGGCAGCGACGGCGTGCTGGACGACGCCGGTATCGCGATCCCGGACGAGCAGGAGGACGAAGTGGAGAAGTTCCGCGAGTTCCTCGACCAGATCTCTCCGGAGGACTTCGGTACGAGCAACCAGTGACGACACCGCTGTCGCGGCCGTCGTCCGGTCGCGCGGGGGCGTTTTCAGCGCGAACGGCGCATTCGAGTAGCGTTTCCCGGAACGGGGACACGCGAAACCACTCTCAGGGTGATTATCACTCGGCGTGGCGAGTGTGGCGATCGTTGACGCACCCCTGGTGACTGCCTACCGTCGATGTGGCAGGTCAAGGACGGAGGGTCGGCGTGATGAGCAGCGGCGACGGTACGGCAGGGGGTCTCCCCGGATTGAGTCCGGGAGAGAGCGGGCCGTATCCGCTTCACGGAGGTGCGGCCGACTCGACGACCGACGTCATCGGATACCGGGGCCCCACCGCGTGCGCGGCCGCCGGTATCACGTACCGGCAGCTCGACTACTGGGCCCGTACGGGGCTGGTCGAGCCGAGCGTGCGGCCCGCCTACGGGTCGGGCACCCAGCGTCTCTACAGTTTTCGCGACGTCGTCGTCCTGAAGATCGTCAAGCGGTTCCTCGACACCGGTGTCGCGCTGCAGAACATCAGGGCCGCGGTGCAGCACCTGCGGAGCCGGGGGCTGCGGGATCTGGAGCGCATGACGCTCATGAGCGACGGCGCCACGGTGTACGAGTGTTCGTCGCCGGACGAGGTCGTGGATCTCCTCCAGGGCGGCCAGGGCATCTTCGGGATCGCCGTGGGTGTGGTGTGGCGGGATGTCGAGGCGGCGCTGTCGCAGCTGCACGGCGAGCGCGTCGACACCGGTGAGACGCTGGTCGGCCACAACCCCGCGGACGAACTGGCGCGTCGCCGACGCGACAAGGCCGTCTGACCCGGCCGCCTCCCGCACCCCGCGCGTGTCGCACGTCTGTGCGGTCGATTGTCAGTGGTGTGAGGCAGCATCGGTGATGTGAGAACCGCGCCGACGATCCTGCATCTGGACATGGATGCGTTCTACGCCGCTGTGGAGCAGGCGGCGAAGCCCAGTCTGCGCGGAAAGGCCGTCGTCGTGGGCGGGCTGGGGCCGCGCGGGGTGGTGGCCACCGCGTCGTACGAGGCGCGTCGGTTCGGTGTGCACTCGGCGATGCCCATGGCGCAGGCCCGGCGGCTGGCGCCGAACGCCGCGTACCTGGTGCCGCGCTTCACGGTGTACCGGATGGTGAGCGAGCAGGTCATGGAGCTGCTGGGCCGGCTGTCGCCGCTGGTGGAGCCGCTGAGCCTGGACGAGGCGTTCGTCGACCTGGAGGCCGGGGGGACCGCCGACGATGCGGCGAGCGCCCGGGCGGCCGGCGAGCAGTTGCGCCGGGACATCCGCGCCGCCACCGGACTGTCGGGGTCCGTGGGGCTCGCCGGCTCCAAGATGCTCGCCAAGATCGCGTCCGAGCAGGCCAAGCCCGACGGGCTCATGCTGATCGAGCCGGGCACCGAGCGCGCCCTGCTGGCCCCCATGGGTGTGCGCACCCTGCCGGGCATCGGGCCGGCCACGGAGGATCACCTGCGGCGGGCCGGTATGACGACGGTCGCGGACCTGGCCGAGGCGGGCGAGGACGAGCTGGTGCGGCTGCTGGGCAAGGCGCACGGGGCGTCCCTGTACGCGATGGCCCTGGGGCACGACGACCGGCCCGTGGTGGCGGAGCGGGACGCCAAGTCGGTGTCCGTGGAGGACACCTTCGACGTCGACCTGCACGACCGGGTGCGGGTGCGGTGGGAGGTCGAGCGGCTGGCCGACCGGTGCGTGACGCGGCTGCGGGCCGCGGGGCGCTCCGGGCGCACGGTGGTGCTGAAGGTCCGGCGGTACGACTTCTCGACGCTCACCCGGTCCGAGACCCTGCGCGGCCCGACGGACGACCCCGCGGTCGTACGCGAGGCGGCGGCGCGGCTCCTGGACGCCGTGGACACCACGGGTGGGGTGCGGCTGCTGGGCGTGGGCGTGACCGGGCTGGCCGACTTCACGCAGGAGGACCTCTTCGCGCAGGCGGCGGAGGCCGCACGGACGACGGGGGAGGAGGACGGGGTGTCCCCATCGGCTGCCGAGGCCGAGGCCGAGGCCGTGGACGGGGCTGTGGCGGGGGTGGCCCCGGCCGGGGCCACGGTGGGGCGTGCCGAGCGGGCGGACGCGGCCGGTGGCGAGATACAGGAGGCCCGTGTCCGTGAGCCGGGCACGGAATCCGGCGCCGGCTTCCGGGAGGACAGCGGCCTGGGCGTGGGGACAGTCGTCGCAGGGCCCGCCGGGCCGCGCGGGGGCGGGCGGACCTGGGCGGCCGGGCAGGACGTGCGGCACGTGGAGTACGGGGCCGGGTGGGTGCAGGGCAGCGGCCTCGGACGCGTCACCGTACGGTTCGAGGAGCCCGGGTCGGCGCCGGGGCGGGTGCGGACGTTCTGGACGGACGACCCCGGGCTGCAGCCCTCGGACCCGCTGCCCCTGGTGCCGGGCGGGGCCGCGCGGGATCAGTCGTCGGAGTCGGCCAGCCGGCCGAAGTCCCGGTCGGGGGATCCCTCCGGCGGCGCGGGCAGGTCCAGACCGTAGTGGTGGTAGAGCTGCAGCTCCTGCTCGGGGGAGAGGTGGCGGCCCACCCCGAAGTCCGGTGCGTCCTTGATCAGTGAGCGCTCGAAGGGCACGTGCAGGCCCTCGCCGACGACCTCGCTCGGCTCCAGGGGGACGAAGGCGTCGCGGCCGAAGAGGCCCGTCCGTACGGCGGCCCACTCCGGAGCACCGGTGGCGTCGTCGAGGTACACCTCGTCCACCGTGCCGATTTTGTGGCCGTCACGGTCGAACGCCTTGCGCCCGATCAGGCTGCGCGGGTCGATGTCGCTCTGCACGGGTTCCTCCAGTCGGTCACAACTGGTGCGTACACACCACGAAAGGGCACATCCGTGACGTCGGCCACTCGAGGGATCGGCGCGGAACGTCGCTGGTAGGCTGGCAATGGCCGCTGACCCTGTGCGGGAGAGTCCTCCGAAGAAAGCTTTCGGGGGCGCCGAAGGAGCAAATCCTCCCCGGAATCTCTCAGGCCCCTGTACCGCACGGACGAGGTCACTCTGGAAAGCAGGGCGGGCGTCGGACGGCATCCGCCCTCACCGACGGTGAAAGCCGCACCCGCTCCCGGGCGTGTACGGCGAAGCTCTCAGGTTGAGATGACAGAGGGGGAGGCCGTCCGGGCACCCGCGCCGCGGTGCCCCTCGCAGGTCGTATCGACCAGGAGGCCCCCGTACATGACCGCCAACCGCATCCCGCTCTCCCGCCTGGAGCGAGGCACCCCCTTCGAGCAGCGCCACATCGGGCCCGACGCTGAGGCGCGCGCCAAGATGCTCGCCCAGGTCGGCTACGGTTCGCTCGACGAACTCACGGCGGCCGCGGTGCCGGACGTGATCAAGAGCGCCGAGGCGCTGGGCCTGCCGGAGGCCCGCACCGAGGCCGAGGTGCTGGCCGAGCTGCGCTCCCTCGCGGACCGCAACCAGGTCCTCGCCCCGATGATCGGCCTCGGCTACTACGGCACGTTCACGCCGCCGGTCATCCTCCGCAACGTCATGGAGAACCCGGCCTGGTACACGGCCTACACGCCGTACCAGCCGGAGATCTCGCAGGGCCGCCTCGAGGCGCTGCTGAACTTCCAGACCGTCGTCGCCGACCTGACCGGCCTGCCCACCTCCGGCGCCTCGCTGCTCGACGAGGGCACCGCCGCCGCCGAGGCCATGGCGCTGTCCCGGCGCGTCGGCAAGGTCAAGAACGGCGTCTACCTGATTGACGCCGACGCCCTGCCGCAGACGATCGCCGTCATCGAGACCCGCGCCGAGCCGACCGGGGTCGAGGTCGTCGTCGCCGACCTGAGCGAGGGCATCCCGGCCGAGGTCGCCGAGCGCGGTGTCTTCGGCGTGCTCATCCAGTACCCGGGTGCCTCCGGCGCCGTGCGGGACATCAAGCCGCTCATCGACGCCGCCCACGAGCTGGGCGCCGTCGTCACCGTCGCCGCCGACCTGCTCGCGCTGACCCTGCTCGCCGCGCCCGGCGCGCTCGGCGCGGACATCGCCGTCGGCACCACGCAGCGCTTCGGCGTCCCGATGGGCTTCGGCGGCCCGCACGCCGGTTACATGGCGGTCCGCGACGCCTTCGCGCGCAGCCTGCCCGGCCGCCTCGTCGGCGTCTCCGTCGACGCGGACGGCAACAAGGCGTACCGCCTGGCGCTCCAGACCCGCGAGCAGCACATCCGGCGCGAGAAGGCCACCAGCAACATCTGCACCGCCCAGGTGCTCCTCGCCGTCATGGCCGGCATGTACGCGGTCTACCACGGCCCCGAGGGCCTGAAGGAGATCGCGCAGCGCACCCACCGGTACGCCGCGATCCTCGCCGAGGGCCTGCGGGCCGGCGGCGCCGAGGTCGTCCACGGCACCTTCTTCGACACCGTGACCGTCCGCGTGCCCGGCCGGGCCGCCGAGGTCGTGGCCGCCGCCCGCGAGGGTGGCGTGAACATCCGCCACGTCGACGCCGACCACGTCTCCATCGCCTGCGACGAGACCACCGGCCGCGCGCAGCTCTCCGCCGTGTGGGGCGCCTTCGGCGTGAACGGTGACATAGACGCGCTGGACGCGGCGACCGCCGACGCCCTGCCCGAGGGTCTGCTGCGCACCGACGTGTACATGACCCACCCGGTCTTCCACAGCCACCGCTCCGAGACCGCGATGCTGCGCTACCTGCGCAAGCTCGCCGACCGCGACTACGCGCTGGACCGGGGCATGATCCCGCTCGGCTCCTGCACCATGAAGCTGAACGCGACCACGGAGATGGAGCCGGTCACCTGGCCCGAGTTCGGGCAGATCCACCCCTTCGCGCCGGTCGAGCAGGCGCAGGGCTACCTCACGCTGATCCGTGAGCTGGAGGAGCGCCTCGCCGAGGTCACCGGCTACGACAAGGTGTCGATCCAGCCCAACGCCGGCTCGCAGGGCGAGCTGGCCGGCCTGCTCGCCGTCCGCGCGTACCACCGCGCCAACGGCGACACGCAGCGCACGGTCTGCCTCATCCCCTCGTCCGCGCACGGCACCAACGCCGCGAGCGCCGTGATGGCCGGGATGAAGGTCGTCGTGGTCAAGACCGCCGACGACGGCGAGATCGACGTCGAGGACCTGCGGGCCAAGATCGAGCAGTACCGCGACGAGCTGGCCGTGCTGATGATCACCTACCCGTCGACGCACGGTGTGTTCGAGGAGCACGTCGCCGACATCTGCGGGCAGGTCCACGAGGCCGGCGGCCAGGTGTACGTCGACGGCGCCAACCTCAACGCGCTGGTCGGCCTCGCCGAGCCGGGCAAGTTCGGCGGCGACGTCTCGCACCTGAACCTGCACAAGACGTTCTGCATCCCGCACGGTGGCGGCGGCCCCGGTGTCGGTCCGGTCGCGGTCCGCGAGCACCTCGCGCCGTACCTGCCGAACCACCCGCTCCAGCCGAGCGCGGGCCCGGAGACGGGCGTCGGCCCGATCTCGGCGGCGCCGTGGGGCTCCGCGGGCATCCTGCCGATCTCCTGGGCGTACGTCCGGCTCATGGGCGGCGAGGGCCTCAAGCGCGCCACCCAGGTCGCCGTGCTGGCCGCGAACTACATCGCCAAGCGCCTGGAGCCGCACTACCCGGTCCTGTACACGGGCCCGGGCGGGCTGGTCGCGCACGAGTGCATCATCGACCTGCGTCCGCTGTCGAAGGCGACGGGTGTCAGCGTCGACGACATCGCCAAGCGCCTGATCGACTACGGCTTCCACGCGCCGACGATGTCGTTCCCGGTGGCCGGCACGCTGATGATCGAGCCGACCGAGAGCGAGGACCTGACCGAGCTCGACCGGTTCTGCGACACGATGATCGCGATCCGTGCCGAGATCGAGAAGGTCGCGTCGGGCGAGTGGCCCGCCGACGACAACCCGCTGCGCAACGCCCCGCACACGGCGGCCGCGCTGGGCGGGGCGTGGGACCACGCCTACAGCCGCGACGAGGCCGTCTTCCCGGCCGGTGTGTCGGCGGCGGACAAGTACTGGCCGCCGGTGCGCCGGATCGACGGTGCCTTCGGCGACCGCAACCTGGTCTGCTCCTGCCCGCCGCTGGACGAGTACGACGCGTGATGGGGTCGGGCGGCCGACCGCCTGGCGGTGACCGTCCGACGGTCGCCTGATACGCGCGGTCGCCTGATACGCATCGGGGCCGGTACGGAGGATGAGTCCTCCGTACCGGCCCCTTCGTCGTGCGTCGTGCCGGCGCTACGCGGCCGTCATGACCTGTGCCGTGGTCAGCGGGCGGTGCGGTGCGATGATCTGCCCGTCCGGCAGCAGCTCACCGGTGTCCTCGAAGAGCAGCACGCCGTTGCACAGCAGGCTCCAGCCCTGCTCCGGGTGGTGCACCACAGGGCGCGCCGCCTCCCGGTCGGCTGAGTCGGCTGTCGGGCAGGCTGGCTGGTGCTGGCACATGGCTGGGTTCTTTCGCTGCGATGTGGAGTCTGTCCTGCGGCTCGATGCGGTGTTCATGGCCGCCCCCCGTCTTTCGATCGGTCCATTCCCAGTGTTGCCCCACGGGCGTCAATCCGCAGGGATTTCGCGGCAGCTCTTCCTACTGCTCAAGGACGTATCACCCGCGCGGATGGTTCAACGGAACCGCACGGTTACTTCGGGTGGTTCGGGGTGGCCGGAGCGGACTAGTCCGGGCGGGTCAGGTGCCGGCAGCACGGTGCCCCGCGTCCGGCGTGGGACGCGGGGCAACGGGTGGGGCACGAGTGCCTGGTGGGAGCCGTAAGGCCGTCCGCGTCAGGCCGTCGAGCCGAGGAGCGGGGGCGGTACGAGGCGGACGGCGAGGCGCGGGAGGAGGTCCGCGACCCGCTGCGGCCGGTGTGCGGCGATCCCCGGTGGCGCGGGCGCCAGGGGGATCAGCACGTCGGCGCCGTCGGGGGCGCCCTGCGACGGGTCGGCGTCCGTGTCGCCGTGCAGCCACAGCGTGAGCATGTACAGCTCGGGTACGGACAGCAGCCGGGGCTGCCAGCCGGACTGTGCGGCCTCCGCCTGGTAGAGCGCCTTCTCGGTGGACGCGATGTACGGCCCTTCGGAGAAGTGCGAGAAGGACCAGCCGTCGGCCGTCGGCACCGTGTCCGCGGCGGCGAGCGTGTGGTCGCCGCCGCGGATGAGGAACCGCCAGCCGACGAGTCGGGTGCGGGGCGTGCCGGCGGACCCGAGCGTCGGGGCGCCGATGTCCAGCACATGGACGGGGAGCGGGAGTTCGGCGCTCAGCGGTCCCTGGACGGACCGGAGAGCGGGAGTACCGGTCTCGCGGGCGGCGGGGGAGCCGAGCGCCGCGAGGACACTGTGGAGAGCAGGCGCGGGTGCCTGGGAGACATGGAGCGGCATGGTGGGTCGCCTCTCAATCAAGAGACAGGTGATGCCTGGGCAGGTGCGGACGGCGCTGTCAGCAAGCCGGGGCCGGACCGGGACCCGGGGCTCCATGCCGGGCACCCGGCTCTCCGCCCCGTGCGCGGAGTTTATACGACAAATGTTCACGCGATGTTTCCGCCACACCTGCCGATAACCCTGCCAAGGCCGAATCAGGTCCCTGTTGTGCGGTAATTTCTGGGGATTTCTCCGGGTGTCCGAGGGCCCCGCCTGCGATGCTTCCCGCCGGGCGGACGGCTGAATCGCGTCGGCGATTTTCACCATGCCCCGGAAGGTGATCTGCTAGCCGCTCCATGCCGCCGGAATGTGCCGGACGGCCGACCGGGCAAGCCTAGCCGCAAAGCGGTGTCCGCGGGTGAGTTACGGATCGGTCCGGCTGGGCATCATCGTCCCTGACGCGAGCGGCCGACGCCGCGTGCCGCCCAGTCGAGGAAGGACGCTTCCGATGGGGGAGAAGGTCGTGGCGGTCGGGTTCGACCTGTCCGATCGGCAGAAGTACCGCAGGAAGCTGCAGCGGTGCCTGGAAGCCCTGGAGCGGCTGCACACGGAGAAGCGCTTCGACCGCCCCAGGAACCTCATGGGCCTGGAGATCGAGTTGAATCTCGCGGGCCCGGACGGACTTCCCCGGATGATGAATGGCGCGGTGCTGGAGCGCATCGCGAGCCGGGATTTCCAGACCGAACTCGGAATGTTCAATCTGGAAGTGAATATCGCCCCGCACCGGCTCGCCGGCCATGTTTTCTCCCAGCTGACCGAGGAGCTGCGCACCGGCCTCGGATATGCCCACCGCAAGGCCGAGGAGCTGGGCGCCGGCATCCTGATGATCGGCATTCTCCCCACGCTCACCTGGCAGGACGTGGAGCTGGCGAACATCTCCGACGTCGACCGGTACCTGCTGCTCAACCAGCAGGTCGTCGCCGCGCGCGGGGAGAACTTCGCCCTGGAGATCGAAGGCGTGGAGCGGCTCAGCCGCACGGCCGCCTCCATCACGCCCGAGTCCGCCTGTACGTCGGTGCAGCTGCACCTCCAGGTCACGCCCGCCCGCTTCGCGGACGTGTGGAACGCGGCGCAGGCGGTGTCCGCGGTCCAGATAGCCATGGGCGCCAACGCCCCGTTCCTCTTCGGCCACGAGCTGTGGCGCGAGTCCCGTCCGCCGCTGTTCCAGCAGGCCACCGACACCAGGCCGCCGGAGCTCCAGGCCCAGGGCGTACGGCCGCGGACCTGGTTCGGCGAGCGGTGGGTGGAGTCCGCGTACGAGCTGTTCGAGGAGAACCTGCGGTTCTTCCCTGCCCTGCTGCCCCTGTGCGACGACGAGGACCCGCTGCACGTCCTCGACGAAGGCGGGATCCCCAGCCTCCAGGAACTCGTCCTGCACAACGGGACCGTCTACCGCTGGAACCGCCCCGTCTACGGCGTCATGGACGGCGTCCCGCACCTGCGCGTGGAGAACCGGGTGCTGCCGGCCGGTCCCACCGTCGACGACGTCATCGCCAACGCGGCCTTCTACTACGGTCTCGTGCGCGCGCTCGCCGAGGACTCCCGCCCCGTGTGGAAGCGGCTGTCGTTCGCCGAGGCCGAGGCCAACTTCGACGCCGCCTGCCGGTACGGCATCGACGCCGAGCTGCGCTGGCCGCGTCCCGGCCGCGGCGGCGGCGTGACGGCGGTGCCCGCCGTGAAGCTGGTCCGGGACGAGCTGCTGCCGCTCGCGGCCGCCGGGCTGGACGCCTGGGGCATCGAGCCCGCCGACCGGGATCACGCGCTCGGCATCATCGAGGAGCGCTGCCGGCGCCGGATGAACGGCGCGTCCTGGCAGGTGGAAACGTTCCACCGGGCCCTGGAAGCCGGTCTTGACCGCGACGCGGCGCTCGCCGCCACCACCCGCCGCTACCGGGAGCTGGCCCTGCGCGGCGACCCGGTCCACACCTGGCCGTTGCGCTTCCCGGGGCCGTATCCGCAGCGCGGCCGCTGACCGCGGTCCGGGACCCGTTCGTGCCGCACGCCCCGGCGTCGGGCAAGCTTGACGACTCTGGGTGTGAAACGGGAGGCGCGCGTGGGGACAGGGACGGAACGGACGGCCGGTGCGGCCGACGAGGCGGCACGCGGCGGCGCGGCCAGGACGCTGCGGGCCGAGCTGCTGCTCGTCCTGGCGCTGTCGCTGGGCGCCAGCGCGGTCTCCTCGCTGATCAGCTTCATCGGATCGCTGACGAAGCCGGGCGGGCTCCAGGACCAGGCGGCCACGCTCAACGGCTCGTACGCCCCCGGGCGCCCCTGGCTCGATCTGGCGTGGCAGCTGTTCGGCATCACCACGGCGCTGGTGCCGGTCGCGCTGGTCGCGCACCTGCTGCTGCGCGAGGGCGCGGGGCTGCGCGTGATCGGCTTCGACCGCCGCAGGCCGTGGCCCGACCTGGGACGCGGGGCGCTCGTCGCGGCCGGGATCGGCACCGCCGGGCTCGCGTTCTACCTCATCGCCCGTACCGCGGGCGTCAACCTCACCGTGGTGCCCGAGGCGCTGCCCGGCACCTGGTGGAAATACCCCGTGCTGATCCTGTCGGCGATCCAGAACTCCGTGGTGGAGGAGGTCATCGTCGTCGGGTATCTGCTGCGGCGCCTGGGGCAGTTGGGGTGGACGCCGACGGCGGCGCTGATGGCCAGTTCGGTGCTGCGCGGCTCGTACCACCTCTACCAGGGCATCGGCGGGTTCCTCGGCAACGTCGTGATGGGCGTGGTGTTCGTGGTGCTGTACCGGCGGTGGGGGCGCGTCGGGCCGCTCGTCGTGGCGCACGGGCTGCTCGACATCGTGGCGTTCGTCGGATACGGGCTGCTCGCCGGCAAGGTGGGGTGGCTGCCCACGGCGTGAGCCGCGGTCGCGGGGGCGGGCCGCGGTGCCCGCCCCCGGCGTGCCGGGTCAGGCGAGCAGCTCGCCCTCGATGACCGTCACCGCGTGACCCGTGAGCAGGGTGCGCTCGCCGCGCAGCGCCGTACGGACGATCCCGGTGCGCGCCCCGCCCTGCAGGCCCGTCAGCTCGGCCCGGCCCAGCCGCGCCGACCAGAACGGGGCGAGCGCGGTGTGCGCGCTGCCCGTCACCGGGTCCTCGTCGATGCCCACCCGGGGGAAGAAGCAGCGCGACACGAAGTCGTACCCGCGCGTCGGGTCGCTCGCCGGGGCCGTCGCGATGACGCCCCGGTCGGAGAGGCCCGCGAGCGCCGCGAAGTCCGGCGCCAGCGACCGCACGGTCTCCTCGTCGCGCAGCTCCACCAGGAGGTCGCCGATGTGCGCGGCGGTGTCGTGGACCGACACGACGTCCGCGCCGAGCGCCTTGGCCAGGCCCTCCGGCGCGGGGACGGCCGTCAGTGTGGAGGTCGGGAAGTCCATCGTGATCGTGCCGTCGTCCTCGGCCGTCGCGGCGAGGATGCCGCAGCGGGCCGAGAAGCGCACCGTGCCGGTGGCCCGGCCGGTGGTCCGCAGGACGTGCGCGGTGGCCAGCGTGGCGTGGCCGCACATGTCCACCTCCGTGACGGGGGTGAGCCAGCGCAGTGCCCAGTCGGCCTCGCCGCCCGGGGGCAGGGGGTGGGCGAAGGCGGTCTCGGAGAGGTTTACCTCCGCGGCCACCTTCTGGAGCCAGTGGTCGTCGGGGAAGGCGTCCAGGAGTACGACGCCCGCCGGGTTGCCGGAGAAGGGGCGGTCGGTGAAGGCGTCGACGATACGAATCCGCATGGGCACGACGGTAGAGGTGCCACGAAGCCGCAGGCCAAGGCCAATCCGGGGGATCTGGACCCGAAAATCTTCGACAGGTGATTGGCGGACGACGTATTCCGATATATCGTTGAAGCATCGCGACAGATCAACGATGCCGTCCAACGAGGTTGACCGGCGAGGTTGATCGGAGGAGGAAGGAGCGAAGCGATGCGTTCCCACGGACACGGACACGGACCTGGGCATGGACACTGCGGACCCGGCCATCGCGGTACCGGTGAGTTCGAGGGCCGCCGTGCGGCCTTCGGCCCGTTCGGGCCCGGCTTCGGCGGCGGCCCCGGCTTCGGCGGGCCCTTCGGGGGTCCCTTCGGCGGGCGCGGGCGCGGGGGCGGCCGGGGGAGGGCGCGCCGCGGCGACGTGCGCGCCTCGATCCTGGCGCTGCTCAAGGACCGCCCCATGCACGGCTACGAGATGATCCAGGAGATCGCCGAGCGCAGCGGCGGCGCCTGGAAGCCCAGCCCCGGCTCGGTCTACCCGACCCTCCAGCTCCTGGAGGACGAGGGGTTGATCGCCAGCGAGACCGAGGGGGGCAAGAAGCTGTTCGCGCTCACCGAGGCCGGGCGCGCCGAGGCCGACACGGCGCCCGACGCGCCCTGGGAGGAAGCCGGCCGCGGTATCGACTGGGAGGCCATGAACGAGATCCGCCAGGCCGGGTTCGGCCTGATGGAGGCCTTCGGGCAGGTGTGGAAGACCGGCTCCGCCGACCAGCGGCAGAAGGCGCTGGCCGTCATCAACGACGCCCGCAAGCGGCTCTACCTGATCCTCGCCGACGAGGACTGAGCCGGCGCCGCAGGGCGGTTCGCGTACGGGCCCCGCACGCCTCACCGGCGGCGGGGCCCGTCCGCGCGTGCCGGACGCCGGTGGTCAGGACACCAGGCCCGCCAGCCTGCGCAGGGACTCGTTCAGCGCGGCCGTCGCCGACTCCTTGAGCCTGCTCGCCATCATCGACACGGCCGGGCCCGTGAACTCGCTGTCGATCCGGACCGTGGTGGCGCCCTCCCCGTCCGGCGTCAGCGCGTACCGCATGCCGAGGCTCACGCCCATCGGGCCCTTGCCGGTCGCCGCGAGCAGCCGCTCGGGCTCCACTTCCGCGACCGTCCAGTTCACCTCGGCCGGGAAGTTCATCAGCTTCATCTGCTCCAGGTACGTGGCGCCGACCGCGAGCGGCGCCGGGCCGCCGCCGGGGAAGCCGGTGTGCGTGGTGTTCCACTCGCCGTACGCGCCGAAGTCGGTGAGCCGGGCCCAGACCTCCCCGGGCGGTGCCTCGATCCGTGCCTGCGCGCTGACCTCCGCCATGCCGCCACCCCTTTCCGAGTACGGGACCTCCGCGGGCCCCGACCGTCGTAGCCGTACGGGCGCGAACAAGCAAGACTGATGGACCGTCAGATATGTGGGCGCCAGATCTCCGCCGAGTCGAACCGGTCCGACGCGCGGGGCAGGGCGTGCTCGTCGTGGCAGTGGAAGGCCGCCCAGAACAGGTCGCCCGGCAGCGCGTCCCGCGGCGCGTACACGCGGTAGACGTACTGCCGGCCGTCCAGGGCGAGGAGGGCGACCAACCAGAACACGTGAGGGAGACGAACACGCCCCGGGCCATGGTTGCCCATGGGGCGCAAATCAAGTCGGCGCGCGCCCCTTGGGGGGATTTTCCGATCTCCTCCCTGAGAAGGAGGAGACACGGGCACATGCCCACCCTGCGTGGGATGCGCGCATGGTTCCCGACGGGGATGTTTCGGCCGTCCTGGCCTGATGAGGTGGGAGGGTGCAACGTTCCCTTCCGCGGGTGCCCCGGCAGCAGCCCGCCGGCCACCCGGCGGACCCCGAGACCCGGCTCACCGTCGAGCTGGCCTCGGTCGTCGCCAGTGCCCGGCGCAGGGCCGCGCGGGACGGTGACCGCCAGGTGGACACGGCCCACCTCCTGCACTCGCTCGTCGAGTCCGACCCGGAGGTCAGGGCCGCCTTCCCGAGCGGGACGCAGGTCGCACGCGTGCTCGGCTACCTCGTCCAGCGGAGCATCGGCTACGGCCTGCGCTGGCGGGGCCGCGTGGAACCGCACCCCGAGTCGTGCCGGCCCGCCGAGGCGGTCGCCGGGTGGTCGCCCGCCGCCGTGGCCGCCATGGAGGGCGCCCGGGCCCGGGCCGAGGGGCGCGGCGACCCCCGCGTCCGCGGCCTGGACCTGCTGGCCGAACTCGCGGCGCACCCCGGATCCCGGGCCGTCGACGTGCTCAGCCACGCGGGCGTCGACCCCCTGTCGCTCACCGCCCCGGCGGCCCCACCGTCTCAACAGGTGTCACGGCCTTTACGCTCCTGACGGGCTCCTGCCATCATGTGCCGATGCACGCGTCTCAGGTGAGAAGCGCCGGCCTGGGACTGGCCCTGGCCTCGGCGTTCGCATTCGGTGGATCAGGTGTCGCGGCCAAGCCGCTCATCGAGGCGGGCCTCGACCCGCTGCACGTGGTGTGGCTCCGGGTGGCCGGCGCCGCGCTCGTCATGCTGCCCGTCGCCTGGCGCCACCGCGACCTCCTGCGCCGCAAACCGGCCCTCCTGGCCGGATTCGGCCTCCTCGCGGTCGCCGGTGTGCAGGCCTGCTACTTCGCCGCGCTGTCCCGCATCCCGGTCGGCGTCGCGCTCCTCATCGAATACCTGGCCCCGGCACTCGTCCTCGGCTGGGTGCGGTTCGTCCAGCGCCGCCCCGTGACCCGCGCCGCCGCGCTCGGCGTCGTCCTCGCCGTCGCCGGACTCGCCTGCGTCGTCGAGGTCTGGTCCGGGCTCCGGTTCGACCTGCTCGGGCTGGTCCTCGCGCTGGGCGCCGCCTGCTGCCAGGTCGGCTACTTCGTCCTCGCCGACCAGGGCACCGACGAGGCCGAACCCGCCGATCCGCTCGGCGTCATCGCGTACGGACTGCTCTTCGGCGCCCTCGTCCTGACCGTCGTGGCCCGGCCCTGGGGCATGGACTGGGCGGTGCTCACCGGCGGAGCCGGCATCGGCGGCACCACCGCGCCCGCCTGGCTGCTGCTCGGCTGGATCGTGCTCGTCGCCACCGTCCTCGCGTACGTCACCGGCGTCATCTCCGTACGGAAGCTCTCCCCGCAGGTCGCCGGTGTGGTGGCCTGCCTGGAGGCGGTCGTCGCGACCGTCCTCGCGTGGGTGCTGCTGGGCGAGCAGCTGTCCGCGCCGCAGATCGCCGGCGGCGCGATCGTCCTCGTCGGCGCGTTCATCGCCCAGTCCTCCACGCCCAAGGCGCCCTCGGGGCCGGTCGCCGGCTCGGAGGCTGCCGCGTCCGGGGAGGTGCGGGCCGCCGAACCGACCACCACGTGAGGGGCCCAAGGAGTCCGGCGGAGCCTTCCCCTGCCACGCACCTTCCGAATCGGGGGCCTCTGCCCCCGAACCCCTCAAACGCCGGAGGGGCTGATGTCAGCCCGCCCGGCGGCGCCGTTGATGGATGGCGGCCTCCCGGTCCTGGGGGCCGCCGCGTGCCGCCAGGCCCGCGGCTATGCGGTCCTGTACGGGCTCGGGCTTGTGCAGGGCGTACTTGAACTTGGCCCGTACGTCCGTCACCTCCAGCCGCAGGCCGCGGATCCCGGACAGCAGCCGGCCGAAGGGCGCCTCGCCCACGGCCGCGCGCGCCGAGCCGCCCTCCGGCTGGAAGTGGTCGACCTGGCGGTTGAGCAGGACCGCCTTCTCGGCCGGGTCGTCCACGACGTGGGCCGTGCAATGCAGCTGCACGGCCGCGTAGAACGACGTCGGGGTCCCGTGCTCGGGCGGCCCGTCCACGGGCGCGGCCCACGGCCCCGGCACGAACACGTAGTCGTCGACGACGCTCAGCACCACGCGCGGGTCGGCCTCCAGCGCGTCCCACAGCGGATTGGGCCGGGCCAGGTGCGTGACCGCCTCGCCGTACGGGCCCGGCTCGGCGTCGTACCGGAAGTGCAGCGGCTGCACCCATGGCGGCGTACCGGGCAGGCCGTTCACCGCCAGCTGGCCGAAGTCGTGGCGGGAGAGCCAGTCCCGCCACTCGTCCTCGTCATGGGCCGCGTCCCAGGGGTGGATGAGCATGTCCGGGCCCCTCAGAGTGCGGCGAGGTAGTCGGGCAGGGCGACGGACGGGTCGAGGTCCTTGTCGGGGATCGCCGTGCCGTACCGGCTGACCAGCGGGAGCACTCCGGCCCAGTGGGGGAGCGCCAGGTCCTCGGGCTCCTCGTTGACACCGCCGGTGCGCACCTTGGCGGACACCTCTTCGAGATCGAGGCGGATGACGGCGGTGGCGGCCAGCTCCTTGGCGTTGGCCGGCCGGGAGTCGCGGGAGCGCCCGGGCACGGCGTGGTCCACGAGGGCGTCGAGCGCCGTGCGCTTCTCGTCCGGGTCCGTCACCTGCCGCGCGACGCCGTGCACCACGACCGAGCGGTAGTTGACGGAGTGGTGGAACGCGGAGCGGGCCAGGACCAGGCCGTCGACGTGGGTCACGGTCAGGCACACGGGCAGGCCCGGGTCCTCCCGCCGCTCGCCCGCCATGCGCAGCGGGCGCGAACCGGTGGAGCCGTGCACGTACAGCCGCTCGCCCACCCGCCCGTACAGCGTCGGCAGGACGACGGGCGCCCCGTCGCGGACGAAGCCGAGGTGGCAGACGTACGCCGCGTCCAGTATCGAGTGGACCAGCTCCCGGTCGTACGAGGCCTTGGGGCGGCCACGCGTCGGGATCGTGCGGTCCGTCGGCACGTAGGACCCTCCGGCCTCCGGCGTGTGGACAGCGGTCGCGGTCTCCGACATTGCGGCCTCCATTGCACTAGTGCATAATCTGGTTTGTGCTAGGAGAGTATCGGATCAGCGGGCGCCGTGCATCGGAGATTGCGGCGAGTGTGGAGCGCGGCGTGGGCGCCGGCGAGCTGGCCCCCGGCCAACTGCTGCCACCCATGCGGGAGTTGGCGGCCGCGCTGGGGGTCAACCCGAACACGGTCGCCGCCGCCTACCGGACCCTGCGCGAGCGCGGGGTCATCGAGACGGCCGGCCGCAGGGGCAGCCGCGTGCGGTCCCGCCCGGCGACGACGGCCCGCGACGCCCTGCGCATCGACGCCCCCGAGGGCGTACGGAACGTCGGCGCGGGCAACCCGGACCCGTCCCTGCTGCCGTCACTGGCGGACGCGCTGGCCGCCGCCGCCCGCCACAACGACGCCCACCCCGGCCTGTACGGACAGGACCCGGTGGACCCCGACTTCGAGCGGGTCGCCCGGACCGCGCTGGACGCCGACGGGGTGCCCGGCGGCCCCGTCGCCGTCACCTCGGGCGCCCTCGACGCCATCGAACGCGTCCTGGCCGCACACCTGCGCCCCGGCGACGCCGTGGCGATCGAGGATCCGGGCTGGGGCAGCGTCCTGGACCTCGTGCCCGCGCTCGGGCTGCGGCTGGCGCCCGTCGCCGTGGACGACGAGGGGCCGCTGCCGGGCGAGGTGGAGCGCGCCCTGCGGGACGGGGCCCGCGCCCTCGTGGTCACCGCGCGGGCCCAGAACCCCACGGGCGCGGCCGTGAGCGCCGCCCGCGCGGCCGCGCTGCGCACGATCCTCGCGCGGCACCGGGACGTCCTGCTCATCGAGGACGACCACGGGCACGGCTTCGTCGACCTGCCGCTCCACTCGCTGACCGGGGTGACCGACCGCTGGGCGCTGGCCCGCTCGGTCGCCAAGGCGTACGGGCCCGATCTGCGGGTCGCCGTGCTGACCGGCGACGCGGTCACCGTCGACCGGGTGCGGGGACGGCAGCGGCTCGGCCCCGGCTGGGTGAGCCGGCTGCTCCAGCGGGCCGTCGTTCACCTGTGGGAGTCGGGCGCCGTGGACGCGCCCGCCGTGGCGCGCGCGTACGGAGAGCGGCGCGACGCACTCGTACGCGCCCTCGCGGAGCGGGGTGTGGAGGCGCACGGGCGCAGCGGGATGAACGTATGGGTGCCGGTCGCCGACGAGACCGGCGTGGTGGCGCGGCTGCTGCACGCCGGGTGGGCGGCCGCGCCGGGCGCGCGGTTCCGGATGGCCTCGGGGCCGGCGATCCGGCTGACCGTCTCCTCGCTGACCCTCGCCGACATCGGGCCCCTCGCGGCCGCCGTGGAGGAGGCGAGCGGCCCGATGCCGGAGCGCACCTACGGGTGAGCGGGCGGACGCGATGGCGCTCACCCGCCCGGAGGGAGGCCCAGGCGCCGCCGGGCAGACGGGACTCGGGGGACCCGCCTGGGGAGTGTCCGGCGGATCATGCCGACATCGCTGGGCGGTGCCTTTGACTGCTGGTGAGCGGGGTCTGGTGCGTGCGGCTGCAAGGCGGAGGAGGGAGGGATGGCGGAGCCATCGCGACCGACGACAACGCCGCTGGGGGTCCCCCCTGCCCGTCAGGGCTTGGGGGAGGGCGTGCCAGACCCCGCGGCCCAGGCATGATCCGCCGGACACGACCTAGGACCCGCGCGGGCCGGCGGGCCTCGCCGGCTTCCCTTCCGCGCGCGGCGCGCGGCTCTGGGTCAGGGCCGCGCCCGCCAGCACGATCAGCGCGCCCACCGGGGTGTTCCAGGACAGCTGCTCGCCCAGCAGCGTCACGCCCGCGGCGGTGGCGATCACGGGGATGAAGTACGTGACCATCTGCCCCGTCGTCGGGCCCACCTCCGCGACGATCCCGTACTGGACGAGCACCGCGAAGCCCGTGCCCAGCGCGCCCAGCGCGACCACCGCCAGCAGCGGGACGACCGGGAACGCGGTCGGCCAGGTCGTGAACAGCGGCGTCACGACCGCCAGCTGGACGGTGGCCAGCATCAGCTGCGCGCCCGTCAGCGACAGATGCGACTCGCTGCGCCCCGCCAGGGTGCGGCGCACGTAGATCCAGCCGATCGGATAGCTCAGCGACGCGAGCAGCGCCATGGCCGTGCCGGTGACGTCCACGCCGGAGAACCCCTGCCAGGCCCCGAGCACCGTCAGCACCCCCAGGAAGCCGAGCCCCAGGCCGGCCACCCGGCGCCGGGTCGGGCGGTCCTCCGAGAGCGCGACCAGCGACAGCGCCATGCCCCACAGCGGGGAGGTGGCGTTGCAGATGCCCGCGAGCGTCGAGGGGATCGTCAGCTCGGCGTACGCGAACAGCGAGAACGGCAGGGCGTTGAGGAAGAACGCCGCGACCGTCAGATGCCCCCACGTACGCGGGCCGCGCGGCAGCCCCGTGCGCCGGACCGCCATGGCCACGGCGAGCACCGCCGTACCGAACAGCAGCCGCCCGAAGGTGACCTGGAAAGGGGCGTACGCCTGGGTGCCGACCTTGATCAGCAGGAAGCTGAAGCCCCAGACGAGCGAGAGCACCGCGAAACGGATGCGCCAGTCGACCCGGCGGTGGCGGGAAGGGGAGACGGGGCCGGGAGCGGCGGATCCCGACGTCGAGGAGGCCGCTCTCGACGTCGGAGAGGCGGCGGAACTCTCCGTCGGCGAGGCGGCGGAGCTTTCCGTCGGCGGGGCTGCGGATCCCTCCGTCGGTGAGGCCGCGGACGAGGGGCGATGAGGGGTCGCGGTGGTCATGACGACCACCCTGACCGCCAGAACGTCGTAGAACAAGCGAGATTTTCTCAAGCGATTCGCTTAGCATCGCTTACATGTTGAATCTGGAGCGCCTGCGGACCCTCGACGCCCTCGCCCGCCACGGCTCGGTGAGCGGCGCCGCGGACGGGCTGCACGTCACCACATCGGCCGTGTCGCAGCAGCTCGCCAAGCTGGAGCGCGAGGTGGGCCAGCAGCTCGTGGCCAAGAACGGGCGCGGGGTGCGCCTCACCGACGCCGGCAGGCTGCTCGCCGACCACGCGGCGCGCATCCTGTCGCAGGTGGAGCTGGCGCAGGCGGACATCGAGGCCCAGCGCGGCCAGGTGGTGGGGGAGGTGCGGCTCGCCGGCTTCCCGACGGCGGCGCGCGGACTGTTCCCGCAGGCCATTGCCGCGCTCCGGAAGAGCCACCCCGAGCTGCGCGTGCGGAGCAGCGAACTGGAGCCCGAGTTCGGCATCCGCCAGGTGATCCGGGGTGACGTGGACCTCGCGGTGGTCCTCGACTGGAACAACAAGCGCCTGCCGGTGCCGGGCGGGCTGGCCCAGGAGGCCCTGCTCGACGATGCCGCGGACGTGGCCGTGCCCGTGGACCACCCGCTGGCCGGCCGGACCGAGGTCGGCCTGGAGGACTTCGCCGACGACGACTGGGTCTCCTGGCCGGAGGGCGAGTTCTGCTACGAGTGGCTCGTGTTCACCCTCCGCTCCCAGGGCATCGAGCCGCGCATCGCGCACTTCGCCGGTGAGCACCACACCCAGCTCGCGCTCATCCGGGCGGGCCTCGGCGTGTGCGTCACGCCCCGGCTCGGCCGCGGGCCCGTCCCCGACGGCGTCGTCCTCGTGCCGGTGCGGCAGCGGATGCGGCGGCACATCTACGCGGTGTGGCGGGCCGACGCCGACCGCCGGCCGTCCATCCGCGCGGCGGTGGAGGCGCTGCGGGAGGCCGGGCGGGCGCTGAGCAGCTAGGTGGTGTCCGGTGGATCTTTCCCCACCCCGCCCCTTCCCGAATCGGGGGCTCCGCCCCCGAACCCCCGGCTCCTCAAACGCCGGAGGGGCTGAATTCAGGGCAGCTTGCGGAAGTCCCACGAGGCGACCGCGTCGGGCGTCACCCGTAGCCAGGCGTGCCGCCCGTCGTGCGGCATCGTGTCCAGGCCGAAGTTCTTGCGGGCGAACAGCCGCTCCACGGCGTCCAGTTCGCGGCACTGCGCACCCGTACGAGGCACCTCGCCCACCACGACGGCGGTGCCCGACAGTTCGGCGCCGCGCAGCTCCCCGTACTCCTCGCCGTCGTCGACCACGACCGCGATCCGCGGGTCGCGGCGCAGATCGGCCCAGCGGCGGCTCCGGGTCAGCGAGTACAACCAGAGCGAGGTCCCGTCCCAGGCGAACCACAGGGCCCCCACGTGCGGCCGCCCGTCCGGCGAGACCGTGGCCACCCTGCAGGTACGCTGCTCGCGCAGGAACGCGTCGAGCTCGTCGGGCGTCATCATGATCCGCCGGCCCCGGCGCTGTGCGACGGCCATCGCCTCGCCACTCCCTTGCCCCCACAGGCTTTCCGCGCCAGTCTTCTGACGAGGTGTCAGAATCATGAGCCCTGCGAACCGGCGGCGCAAGGTACCGGGAGGAGAGCGGGCCCGGGCGGAGGAAGCCGGCCGAGAGCCGTGGGGAAGCGGGCCCAGTCGGCCGATGGCCGTGGGAGACGGGGGCCGGGCTGGAGGGAGGCGGCCGGGGGCCGTGGGAAAGCACGCCCGGGCGGAGGAGTCGGCCGAGGGTCGTGGGGAACCGGGTCCTGTCGGCCGATGGTCGTGGGTGACCGGGGTCGGGCTGGAGGGAGGCGGCCGGGAGCCGTAGGAATGCACGCCCGGGCTGGAGGAAGGCGGTCGAGGGGCGTAGGAAAGCACGCCCGGGCGGAGGAGTCGGCCGAGGGTCGTGGGGAACCGGGTCCTGTCGGCCGATGGTCGTGGGTGACCGGGGTCGGGCTGGAGGGAGGCGGCCGGGAGCCGTGGGAAAGCACGCCCGGGCTGGAGGAAGGCGGCCGAGGGTCGTAGAAAAGCACGCCCGGGCGGAGGAGTCGGCCGAGGGCCGTGGGGAACCGGGTCCTGTCGGCCGATGGTCGTGGGTGACCGGGGCCGGGCTGGCGGGAGGCGGCCGGGGGCTATGGGAAAGCACGCCCGGGGAGGGGGCGGCCGAGGGTCGTGGGGAACCGGGTCCTGTCGGCCGATGGCCGTGGGTGACCGGGGTCGGGCTGGCGGGAGTCGGCCGGGGGCCGTAGGAACGCACGCCCGGGCTGGAGGGAGGCGGCCGAGGGGCGTAGGAAAGCACGTCCGGGTGAAGGAGTCGGCCGAGGGCCTCGGGAAACCGGTCCCGTCGGCGGGAATGGGAGGAGTGGCGTCATGCCGACCACTGCGCGGCTGCGGGAGGACCTCGACCCCGCCCATACGGTCCTGCTCACCGTCGAGTGCCAGCGCGGTGTCGTCGGCCCGGACAGCGCCCTGCCCCAACTCGCCGCAGCCGCTCGCGCCTCCGGCGCCCTCCACCACGTCGCCCGCCTGGTCGCCGCCGCCCACGCCGCGGACGTCCAGGCCGTCCACGCCGTGGCGGAGCGCCGCCCCGACGGGCGCGGTGCCAGCCGCAACGCCCGGCTGTTCCGGGCCGCCGAGAAGCTGCCCGTGCAGCAGTACAGCGGCAGCACCGCCGTCCGCGTCGCCGAACCGATCGAGGTGGCCGACCAGGACCTCGTCGTGCGGCGGCTGCACGGCCTGTCGCCGCTCGCCGGCACCGGTGTCGACGCCCTGCTGCGCAACCTCGGCTGCCGCACGATCGTCGTCACCGGCGTCTCCGCGAACGTCGCCGTACCCAACGCCGTGTTCGACGCGGTCAACCTCGGCTACACGGCGGTCGTGCCGGCCGACGCCATCGCGGGCGTGCCCGCCGACTACACGCGCGCGATGGTCCGCCACACCCTCGCCCTCGTCGCCACGGTCACGACGGCCGACGAGGTGCTCGGCTGCTGGCAACGCCCCCGGCGACGGACCGGCGGCGCCGTCACGCCAGCTTGATCGAGTCCCCGTCGACAGTGATCGACGCGGGAGCGAGGGGAGCGGTGGCCGGTCCCGCCTTCACACTGCCGTCCGTGGCGTCGAACTTGCTGCCGTGGCACGGGCAGTTGATCACTCCGTCGCTGATGTCCCGCACCGCGCAGCCCTGATGGGTGCACTGCGCCGAGAACGCCTTGAACTGGCCCGCCGTCGGCTGCGTGACCACGACGCCCTGGTCCGCGAAGACCTTGCCGCCGCCTTCGGGGATGTCGGCCGTCTTCGCCAGCACCTGGCCGGCACCGGAGTCCGATCCTCCGGTGCCGCCCCCCGTGGTGCCGCCCGTCGAGCCGGACGCCCCGCCCGAGCCGTCGGCGCCCCCCGTGCTGCCCGGCCTGCTCGGGGCGGACCCGGCAGGCGGGGCGTCCGAGCCCGACCCCCCGCACGCCGTCAGCACGGCGACCAGCCCCGCGCCGCCCGCCGCCGCGACGACGGCACGCCGGCCCACGGCCGCACCGGCCGTCCCCGTGGTCGCCCCCGCGCTGTCCCGTCCGCTCGTTCCGGCCATTCCTGCTCCCCTTCCACGGTGCGGCCCTGGTGGTCACCAGGTCGTACGGGGGTACGGAGGGGGCGGCCGGACCGTTCACACGCCGAGCGACCTTTTCAGGAACTCCACTTCCCGCCGCAGCTGCTCGGCCACCACGTCCTCCCGCGTCACCAGGTGCGTAGCGCCCGGCAGGGGCAGCACCGCATGCGGCCGCCCGGCCGCGAGCAGCGCCGCCGACAGCCGGAGCAGGTGCGCCGGGACCACGTTGTCGTCCGCCAGCCCGTGCATCAGCATCAGCGGCCGGGACAGCAGGTGCGCGTGCGGCACGAGGGACGAGCGGGTGTAGTTCTCGGGCTCGATGTCCGGATGGCCGAGGAACCGCTCCTCCCAGTGCGTGTCGTACAGCCGCCGGTCCGTGGGCGCGGCGCCCGCGACGGCGGCGTGGAAGACGTCGGGGCGGTGGAGCACGGCGCCGATCGCCAGGTAGCCGCCGTACGACCAGCCCCGGATGCCCACCCGCCCCAGGTCCAGGTACGGGTGGCGGTCCGCCGCCGCCCGCACCGCGTCCACCTGGTCCTCCAGCGCCGGCCCCAGCCGGTCACCGCGCACGGCCACCTCCCACGCCCGCCCCCGCCCCGGCGTGCCGCGCCCGTCCGTGACCAGCACGGCGAAACCCTGCTCGGCGAACCACTGGGCCACCGCGTTCCACCAGCCGTGCGCCCGCAGCGCCAGCTGGAGCCCGGGACCCGCGTACGGGCTGAGCAGCACCGGCAGCCGCTCCCCGGACGCGGGGTCGTACCACGAGGGGAGGTGCAGGTGGCTGTTCAACTCCCGGTCGCCCAGGGAGAGGTGGGCCGGCCGGGGCGGGACCGGCGGCCGCTCCGCCAGGACGGCGATCCGGCCCACGGCCGCACCGCCGCGCAGCACCGTCACGCTCCGCCCCGCACAGGTCCAGCTGTCGAGGACGAGCGTGTCCCCGCCCGCCGCGGCGGTGTGGACGCCGGGCTCCTCGCTCAGGCGCCGGAAACCCCGCCCGGGCTCGTACGCCCACACGTGCACCTGCGTCGGGTCCTCGCTCGCGGTGAACAGGACCCGCTCGCCCACCGTGTCCAGGACCTCCCGCACCTGGAGGCCGGGCGGTGTGGTGGTGTCGCCGACGCGCAGCCCGCGCGCGTCGCCCACGGCCTGCGCCGCGACCAGAAGCCCGGACGGTGTGCGTGTCGGCGCCCCGGGCGTGAGCGCCACCCACGCCGGGTCGTGCTCCCGGTGCAGCGGGCGGGCCGCGCCCGTGCCGGGATCGACGGCGAACAGCCCGGCCGTGCGCTGGTCACGGGTCTGCAGCTGGACGAACGGCCCGTGCGCGTTCCAGCCGGCCGCGGTCACGTACTCGTAGCGCCGGTCGGTCCACGCGCCGCCCGGATGCCCCTCGGTGTCCGCCTCGTCCGGAAGGCGCACGGCCGTGCTCCCGCCGTCCACGCGCAGCACGTGCAGGGTCACCTCGGCGTTGGCGGTGCCCGCCGCCGGGTAGCGCAGGACGCGCGGCGGGGTCCTGGGGTCGGCCGGATCGGCCTGGTACCAGCGGGACACGGGCGCCACGTCGACGCGCGCGACGAGGAGCGCGTCCCCGTCCGGCGACCACCAGTGGCCCCGCAGCCGCCCGATGGACTCCGCCGATACGTGGTCGGTGAGCCCGTACGTCACGTCCGGGCCCTCGGGCGCCGCCAGCAGCCGGTCGTCCGTACCGTCCACGCCGACGACCCGCACGGAGCCCCCGGTCACGTACGCGATGCGGGAGCCGTCGGGGGAGGGGCGCGGGTCGACGGCCGGCCCCGCGGTCGGTACCGGCCAGGGCGCGCCGCCGTCCGTCCGTACCGCCCACACCGCGCCGCCCAGCGCGAACACCGCCAGGCGCCCCGCCCGGTCGGTGGCGTACCCGACGACGCCCGACGACATCACGCGGGCGCGCTCCCGGCGCACCCGCTCCGCCTCCGGCAGGTCCTCGTCCCCCTCGGCGCCCAGCGCGGCCGGGTCGACCAGCAGCCGCTCGGCCCCGTCCTCGAACAGCCAGAGACGGCCCACGGGGTCCGTCCCCGAGCCGGTGCGGACGAAGAACACCCGCTCACCGTCCGGCGAGACCGTGAAGCGGCCCGGCACGCCCAGGGAGAAGCGGCGCGTACGGGCGAAGAGCAGGGGGAAGTCGGTTAAACGGGACACGTCATGGGTCGGAAGCATGGCCAGAGCATGCCAGCAACAGCGCGTTCGAAGGGAAAGCGTTCGAGGGGCCGCCGTTCCCCGACGTAGCCTGGGAGGATGCTCTCCGAAGTCACAGCGACCCGCTACGTCACGCCCCTGCGTGAGGGCGGCTCGCTCCCCGGCATCGTCGAGGCCGACGATCTCGGCACGTACGTCATGAAGTTCACCGGCGCCGGACAGGGCCGCAAGACGCTGGTCGCCGAAGTCGTCTGCGGGCAGCTGGGCCGCCGGCTCGGGCTGCGCGTCCCGGAGCTGGTCACCATCCAGCTGGACCCCGTCATCGGCCTCGGCGAACCCGACCAGGAGGTCCAGGAGCTGCTGAAGGCCAGCGGCGGACTGAACCTCGGTATGGACTACCTGCCCGGCTCGATCGGTTTCGACCCGCTCGCCTACGAGATGGACCCCGTCGAGGCGGGCCGGGTCGTCTGGTTCGACGCGCTGATCAACAACGTGGACCGGTCCTGGCGCAACCCCAACATGCTCGTCTGGCACGGCCTGCCCTGGCTGATCGACCACGGCGCCACCATGATCTGGCACCACAACTGGCCGGGTGCGCAGGCCTCCGCGGCCAAGCCGTACGACGCCTCCGACCACGTCCTCGCCACGTTCGGGCCGGACATCGCCGCCGCGGCCGCCGAGCTGGCCCCCCTGGTCACCGAGGAGCTGCTGACCGAGGTGGCCGCGGACGTCCCCGGCGAGTGGCTGGTCGACGAGCCCGGCTTCGACTCGACCGACGCCGTGCGCCGCGCCTACGTGGAGGCCCTGCTGCCGAGGGCCGCGACCATCCACGAGCGGATCACCGTCGGCGAGCGCACCGAGCGGGGGCCGTCCCAGGCGCCCGGCTGGCTGACCGACCACCTGGCCCCCTGGCCCCACCCCACGAAGAGCACGAAGGACAGCGGCAAGTGAGCGAGCGGGACGTCTTCGAGTACGCGCTGCTGCGCGTCGTACCCCGCGTCGAGCGCGGCGAGTGCTTCAACGCGGGCGTGGTGGTCTACTGCCGGGCCCGGTCCTTCGTGGCAGCCCGGACCCACCTGGACGAGAACAAGCTGCGGGCGCTCGACCCGGACGCCGACGTCGTGGGCGTACGGGCGGCGCTGCGCGCGGTGGAAGGCGTCTGCCGGGGCGGCGAGGACGCCGGACAGGCCGGCTGCGAGGACGCGGGGCGCCGCTTCCGCTGGCTGATCGCGCCGCGTTCCACGGTCGTCCAGCCGGGGCCGGTGCACACCGGACTGACCGCGGATCCGGAGGCGGAGGTCGACCGGCTGCTGGACCTGCTCGTCCGCTGACCGCGTGGGAGTGATCGGGGGCACTCGGTGGGCCGTTGACACCGGGTGCCAGGACTTCTAGCGTCTCGTCCTGCTGAAGGTACTAAGCGGTCGCTCACCATCCCCGAGGGTGGCGAGGACCGCTTCCCAGGGACTCAAGGGCGAGGAGAACCAGCATGTCCACCACCGAGCAGCGCGTCGCCGTCGTGACCGGAGCGGCCCGGGGCATCGGCGCCGCCACCGCGGTACGGCTCGCGAAGGAGGGCCGCGCGGTCGCCGTGCTCGACCTCGACGAGGCGGCCTGCAAGGACACCGTCGACGCGATCACCGCGGCCGGCGGCAAGGCGCTCGCCGTCGGCTGCGACGTCTCCGACGCCGCCCAGGTGGAGGCCGCGGTCGCCCGCGTCGCCGCCGAGCTGGGGGCCCCGACCATCCTGGTCAACAACGCGGGCGTGCTCCGCGACAACCTGCTGTTCAAGATGTCCGAGTCCGACTGGGACACCGTGATGAACGTGCACCTCAAGGGCGCGTTCCTGATGGCCAAGGCCTGCCAGAAGCACATGGTCGACGCCGGCTTCGGCCGGATCGTCAGCCTCTCCTCGTCCTCCGCCCTCGGCAACCGCGGCCAGGCCAACTACTCCGCCGTCAAGGCCGGCCTCCAGGGCTTCACCAAGACCCTCGCCAAGGAGCTGGGCAAGTTCGGCATCACCGCCAACGCCGTCGCCCCCGGCTTCATCGTCACGGAGATGACCGCCGGGACCGCCGAGCGGATCGGCATGGGCTTCGAGGAGTTCCAGGCCGCGGCCGCCACCCAGATCCCCGTCCAGCGGGTCGGCCGTCCCGAGGACGTCGCGGGCGCCATCGCCTTCTTCACCGGCGACGACACCGGCTTCGTCTCCGGCCAGGTCCTGTACGTGGCCGGCGGCCCCCTCGACTGACGCGGAAGGCGGGACAGGGCATGACACGCAAGGAACTGCCGGAGCCGTCCGGCAAGGTCGCGCTCGTCACCGGCGCCAGCCGGGGCATCGGCTACGGCATCGCCGAGGCGCTCGTCGCCCGCGGCGACCGCGTCTGCATCACCGGCCGCGGCGAGGACGCGCTCAAGGAGGCCGTGGAGCGGCTCGGCGCTGACCGGGTGATCCACGTCGCGGGCAAGGCCCACGACGAGGCCCACCAGGCCCTCGCCGTCGAGCGGACCATGGAGGCCTTCGGCCGCGTCGACCACCTGATCAACAACGCCGGCACCAACCCGGTCTTCGGCCCCATGGCCGAACTGGACCTCAACGTGGCCAGGAAGGTCTACGAGACCAACGTGATCTCGGCGCTCGGCTTCGCCCAGCGGACCTGGAGGGCGTGGCAGAAGGACCACGGCGGCACGATCGTGAACATCGCGTCCGTCGCCGGCGTCGCCGCCTCGCCGTTCGTCGGCGCGTACGGCATGAGCAAGGCCGCCATGATCAACCTGACGCTCCAGCTCGCCCATGAATTCGCCCCGATTGTCCGGGTCAATGCGATTGCCCCGGCTGTCGTGAAAACGAAATTCGCCCAGGCCCTGTACGAAGGTCGCGAGGAAGAGGTCGTCTCCGCGTATCCGCTCGGCCGGCTCGGCACACCGGCGGATATCGGAGGAGCGGCCGCATTCCTCACCTCCGATGAATCGGCCTGGGTCACCGGACAAACCCTGGTCGTCGATGGGGGAATTTTCCTCAATGCCGGAGTCGGCTGAGGTGGATTACGCCTGATTGGCCGCCTAACGCCTCAAGTGCCCCGCCGGTCCTCCGTGATTGACCTGGCGGGGTGCTGCGGTATGGTCGGCCGACCATGGCTGAACGAGGAGCGTGTGCACGTGTTCAACCGGACCAGTCTGCAGGCAGCTGCAGCCCTTGCGTCCATATCCCTGCTGGCGGGATGCAGTCTCTTCGCGGACGATGAAGCCGAGGCGGAAAACAAGATCGTCGTGGGGACGATGTCCTCTCCGACCACGCTGGATCCCGCCGCTTCCTGGGACAGCTCCTGGGAGCTGTTCCGCAATGTCTTCCAGACTCTGCTGAGCTTCCCCACCGGGTCGACCACGCCCCAGCCAGACGCCGCCGAGTGCAGGTTCACCGACGGTGCGAGCAAGGTCTTCCAGTGCGACCTGCGCGACGGGCTGCAGTTCTCCACGGGCACCAAGCTCGACGCGGCCGCGGTGAAGCACTCCATCGAGCGGATCCGCACCATTAACGCGAAGGGTGGCCCGAACGGTCTGCTCGGCTCGCTCGACAAGATCGAGACCAGCGGTGACAAGACGGTCGTCTTCCGGCTGAAGGAATCGGACGCCACCTTCCCGTTCATCCTGGCCACGCCCGCGATGTCGATCGTCGACCCGGCCTCCTACCCGGCGGACAAGCTCCGCGAGGACGGCAAGGTCGTCGGGTCCGGCCCGTACGTACTCGACAGCTACGTCGAGCGGACCGAGGCACAGATGACCAAGAACCCCACCTACAAGGGGTTCGCCGACCGCAAGAACACCGCGGTCACCATCCGGTACTTCCAGGAGTCCGAGGCGATGGTGAACGCGCTGAAGAAGAAGGAGATCGACGTCACCTACCGCGGCCTCACCGCGGAGGAGGTCGTCGACCTGCGCGAGAAGAAGCCCGAGAACGAGGGCCTGCGGCTGGTCGAGACGACCGGCGCCGACATCCGCTACCTGGTCTTCAACCCCGCGGACGAGGCGGCGAACAAGCTCGCCGTCCGCCAGGCCATCGCCCAGGTCATCGACCGCGACGCCCTGGTCGCCAAGGTCTACCAGGGCACCGCCGAGCCGCTGTACTCGATGGTCCCGAAGGGCATCGCCGGCCACACGACCGCGTTCTTCGACCGCTACGGCGACCCGGACATCGAGAAGGCCAAGAAGATCCTCAGCAAGAAGGGGATCGACGGGCCGGTCAAGCTCACGCTGTGGTTCACCACCGACCGGTACGGCTCCGCGACGGCCGCCGAGTTCGCCGAGATCAAGCGGCAGCTCGACGCGTCCGGGCTGTTCGAGATCACGCTGAAGAGCAAGCCGTGGAAGGAGTTCCAGGCGGGCTACCAGAAGGGCGAGTACCCGGTCTTCGGCCGAGGCTGGTCGCCCGACTTCCCCGACCCGGACAACTTCATCGCGCCGTTCATCGGCAAGGAGAACGCGCTCGCGACGCCGTACGAGCAGGCGGAGATCACCGAGCAGCTGCTGCCGGAGTCCCGCCGCAAGAGCGACCGCGCCTCCGTCACCCAGCAGTTCGACCGCGCCCAGCAGATCCTCGTCGAGGACGTCCGGCTGCTGCCGCTGTGGCAGGGCAAGCTGCACGTCGCGGCCAGCGAGGAGATCGGCGGCGGCGAGCGTGCGCTCGACCCGCAGACGATCATGCAGATGTGGGAACTGCACCGGAAGACCAGCTGGTAAGGGCTGCGGGATCGCTTGTCAGTGGTCACCGGTAGGTTCTGTGACCGACAAGCGATCCCACACCGGAGGTTGTTGACGTGACCGACACCGCCATGCTGCCCGAGTCCTGGCGCGGCGTCCTCGGCGACGAGCTGCAGAAGCCGTACTTCAAGCTGCTCACCGAGTTCGTCGAGGAGGAGCGGGCCAAGGGGCCGGTGTACCCGCCGCAGGACCAGGTGTTCGCCGCACTGGAAGCCACGCCGTACGACAAGGTCAAGGTCCTGGTCCTGGGCCAGGACCCGTACCACGGCGCGGGCCAGGGGCACGGCCTGTGCTTCTCGGTGCGGCCGGGCGTCAAGACCCCGCCGTCCCTGCGGAACATCTACAAGGAGATGCAGGAGGAGCTCGGGCACCCCGTCCCGGACAACGGCTACCTGATGCCGTGGGCCGAGCAGGGTGTCCTGCTGCTCAACGCGGTGCTGACCGTCCGCGAGGCCGAGCCGAACTCGCACAAGGGCAAGGGCTGGGAGAAGTTCACCGACGCGGTGATCAGCGCGGTGGTCTCCCGGCCGGACCCGGCGGTCTTCGTGCTGTGGGGCGCCTACGCGCAGAAGAAGCTGCCGCTGATCGACGAGACGCGGCACGTGGTGGTGAAGGGGGCGCACCCGTCGCCGCTGTCGGCGAAGAAGTTCTTCGGGTCGCGACCGTTCACCCAGATCGACAAGGCCCTCGCGGACCAGGGCCACGCCGCGATCGACTGGCGCATCCCGAACCTCGGCTGAGCCTCGGCCCATGGCGGAGCACCCCCGCTGGGGGCGCTCCGCCATACGGGGGTCCGGGCGCGGAGCCCCCGAACGGCGCTCGTCCTCGAACGCCGGACCCGCTCGAGCCGAGCCCCTCCGGCGATCGAGGAGCGGGGTGCCTGCGGGGCATTCGTTCGGGGTGCCGTTAGTTTCGGGGAAGGAACCGACTGCGGAGGCCACCGTGAGCGAGCAGCACCAGGACGCGTCCCACGACGCCGTCATGACCAGGATCGGGCAGGCGACGATGCTGCTGCACGGAGGCGACCGGGAGGAGGCCCGCAACCGGCTGCAGGATCTGTGGGGCCAGATCGGGGCCGACGGCGACCCCCTGCACCGCTGCACCCTCGCCCACTACATGGCCGACACCCAGGACGACCCCGGCGACGAACTCGCCTGGGACCTGCGGGCCCTGACCGCCGCCGAGTCGGTGGGCGAGGGGCGGTTCACCCGGGCCCTGTACCCCTCGCTCCACCTCAACCTCGCCGCCGACTACCTCAAGCTGCGCAGGCCGGATGCCGCGCGCATCCACCTCGACCGCGCCCGGGCCGCCTCCGACGTCCTGGAGGACGACGGCTACGGCACGGGCGTGCGGGCCGCCATCGACCGACTGGACCGGAGACTGCGCACCGAGTGAGGCGGGCCGCCGGCAAGCGGCAACCGGCAACCGGCAACCGGCCGCCGGCCATCGACCGGGCGGCCGTCACCGGCAGGCCGTCCGCCGTCGGCCGGCGACCGGCTGGCCGTCTGCCGTCGGCTGGCGACCGGCAGGCCGTCTGCCGTCACCGGCAACCGGCCGCCGGCCGGCGACCGGCAGGCCGTCCGCCGCCGGCCATCACCGGCTGGCCGTCCGCCGTCGGCCGGCCCGCAGCCGCCGACCCGGCAGGCCTCAGCGGCGGGCCGCCTCCCTGCAGGCGCGGGACTCGCGGCTGCCCGGACGCCAGCCGCCGGACCGTTCGACCATCCCGCACACGTCGGGCACCGTGACCGGCACCCCCGCGTTCGCGGGCAGCCTCACCGGGGGCTTGGCCGGCGGGCGCTTGCGGCGCACCGGAGCCCGGGTGGAGCGGGGCTGCGGCGCGGGAGCCGTCGCCCGGTGACGGCTGCCCGTCCCGCGCTGGGCGGCACGCGGCCGCGCCGCCGCGCGGCTCGGCTTCACGCGGCTCGGCTTCGCGGGTGCCGGGCCGGCGGACTCCAGGGCCTCGCGTGCGGGCGCCTCGACGACCAGCGGATCGGTCGCCCTCGTCGGCTCCACCTCCGCCGGTGCGTGGGCCGGCGCAGGCCCGGACGCGGGCGTGACCGACACACAGCCCGCGACGGCCGCCCCCACCACCGCCACACCGATCAGGACCAGCACTTTTCCAGCTCTCGTTGCTCTCGTTCCTCGCACCCGGACACTCTCCGGCCCCGGCGTGCACCCCGCCGCGGCTACCCACGGTTATGGCCCACACGGGTGAACGGATCATCCCCGTATGCTGCCGTCACCCGCATCACACGAGAGGAGACCCCCGTGAAGGTGGGCTGCATCGGACTCGGCGACATCGCCCAGAAGGCGTACCTCCCGGTCCTGACCGCGCAGCCGGGTGTCGACCTGCATCTGCAGACCCGCACCCCGGCCACACTCGCCCGCGTCGCGGACACGCACCACATCCCGGCCCACCGGTGCCACACGGACCTGGACGGGCTGCTCGCGGCCGGCCTGGACGCGGCGTTCGTGCACGCCCCGACCGAGGTGCACCCGGAGATCGTCGCGCGGCTGCTGGAGGCCAGGGTCCCCACGTACGTCGACAAGCCCCTCGCGTACGAGATCGACACGTCGCGGCGCCTGGTCGAGCTGGCCGAGCGGCGCGGCGTGTCCCTCGCCGTCGGCTTCAACCGCCGCTTCGCGCCCGCCTACGCGCAGTGCCAGGACCACCCGCGCGACCTGATCCTCATGGAGAAGAACCGCGTCGGGCTCCCCGAGGACCCCCGCACCCTCGTCCTCGACGACTTCATCCACGTCGTCGACACCCTGCGCTTCCTGCTCCCCGGACCGGTCGAGCACACCGACGTCCGCGCCCGGATCCGCGACGGGCTCATGCACCACGTCGTGCTCCAGCTCTCCGGCGACGGCTTCACCGCCCTCGGCATTATGAACCGGATGAACGGCTCCACGGAGGAGATCCTGGAGGTCTCCGGCCAGGACACCAAGCGGCAGGTGCTCAACCTCGCCGAGGTCGTCGACCACAAGGGCCAGCCCACCGTGCGCCGCCGCGGCGACTGGGTGCCCGTGGCCCGGCAGCGGGGCATCGAGCAGACCGTCCTGGCGTTCCTGGACGCCGTCCGGGCCGGCAAGGTGCTCAGCGCCCGGGACGCCCTGCGCACGCACGAGCTGTGCGAACGGGTCGTCGTGGAGTCTCTGGAGCAGTCCGCCGCCTCCTGACGGCCCGTACGGCTCCGGTGCCGCCCGCCGCGGCCCCGGCGACGCCCAGCGCGGCGAGCGCCGCGTACACCGCCCAGTCCCCGAAGCGGACGTACGAGGTGGTCGCCGCCGTCAGCGGAACGTCGTACACGGCGGTCGCGCTGCGGTCCGTGCCGAGCGGCGCGCCGATGCGCGTACCGTCCGCCCCGTACGCCACGCTCACCCCGGTGAGCGTGGCGTGCACCATCGGCCGTCCCGACTCCGCCGCCCTCAGCGCGGCCAGCGAGGCGTGCTGCGCGGGCGCCCAGCTCTCCTGGAACGTCGACGTCGCCGACTGGGCGACCAGCAGCCCGGCGCCGTCGCGCACCAACTGCCGGCTCATGTCGGGGAACGCCGACTCGAAGCACACCAGCGGTCCGAGCCGCAGCCCCGTACCGGCCCCGCGACCACCGCCCACCGTCATGACCACCGGCTCCGTACCGCGCCTGCGGTCCTCGTCCGCCGCTCGCCCCACCGACGTCGCCCAGCCCAGCACCGACCGCGCCGGCACGTACTCGCCGAACGGGACCAGCCGCATCTTGTCGTAGCGGTCCCCGGTCGGGCCGTCGGGGCCGACCAGGACGCTGCTCTTGTAGATGCCCGGCATGTCCGACCGCCGCGCGTCCACGTTCACCAGGATCTGAGCGCCCACCTCCCGCGACAGCGCGGCCAGCCGCCGTGCCAGGTCGGGGCGCGCCGTCAGATCGGCACCCACGCTGCTCTCGCCCCACACCACCAGGTCCACGCCCCGCCCGGCCAGCGGGCGGGTCAGCTCCTCGCCGCGGGCGAACCGGGCCTCGACCGATCCCGAGCCGTCGATCACGCCCGGCTGGACCACCGCGATGCGCGCCCGCCCCACCGCCTCCGGAGGCGTCACCCACGCCCACGCCGCCCCGACGGACCCGGTCGCCAGCGCCAGCGAGGCCGCCCCCACCGCCGCCGTACGGCGGTGCTCCACGGCGGCCACGAGTACGAGCGCGGTGTTCACGGCGACCACCAGGAGGCTCAGCAGCCACACCCCGCCGACCGACGCCACCCGCAGCGCCGGCGCGACCTGCCACTGGCTGGCCCCCAGCAGGCCCCACGGTCCCCCCAACCCCTCCCAGGACCGGACCAGTTCGACCATCAGCCAGCCCGACGGCACCAGGACGAGCGCGGCCGCCGCCCGCAGTGGGGAAGGCTCGCCCCCGAGCACCCGCCGCACCAGCCACCCCCACGGGGCCCACAGCAGCCCCAGCAGCGCCGCCAGCACCAGGATGAACACGTGGAGGCTCGGCATCAGCCAGTGGTGCACCGCCAGCATGAACCCCGCACCGCCGAGCCAGCCCTCCAGGGCCGCCCGCCGACCGGTGGGCGCCGTTCGGAGCAGCAGCAGCCACGGCACGAGCGCCCCGTAGGCGAGCCACCACAGCGACGGCGCGGGCAACGCCAGGGCGGGCAGCGCACCGGCCCCGACGGCGGCCACCCCGCGGCCCCACCGCGTCGACGACAGTGGCCCGCTCCGCCGCATGCGCGCCTCCTCGAGAGGTGTGGACCGCCAGTGTGACGGAGCGGATCACTTCAGGAACAGCACGCGCACCCCGGCCCCTGCCGCCGACGGACCTAGCCCAGCTCGCCCCCACGACGGCGCCACTTCTCCTGGACGATCACCGAGCGCAGCCGCCAGCCGTCCTCCGTGCGGTGGGCGGTGAAGCGGTAGCGGCCGCCCGACACGAAGTCGTCCCTGTGCCCGTCGCCCGCGTCGCGGCGCATCGGGTTCACGTAGTCGGCCAGCGCCTGGGCAGTGTCGCCGGGGTACCCGCCCAGGTCCTCCAGCCTGACCCGGCGGTTCACGATCAGATGCTGGCGGACCGGGAAGAGCCTCATCGTCTCCGCCAGCCAGTCGGCCACCTCCCCGGCCGGGCCCGCGATCCCGCCGGCGTCCCGGTAGTCGGCCCGGCCGTCCCGGGTGAACAGCCGCCGGTACGCGCCCCAGTCCGCGTCGTCGACGGCCACGGCGTACCCGGTGATCAACTCGTCGATGGCCAGCCGGTCCATCACGGTGGCGAGGTCCACACGCTGCGTCATCGGATCAGTGTCGGCCAGCCCCGTGCGACACGCCAGAGCCGCGCACGGCGGGGCGTGCACCGTACCCGTCAGGCGGCCTCCCACTGGTGCGCCCGGCCGCCCCGCCATTCGACGAGGTGGGGGTCGTCCAGCGCGATGTCCGCGTCCTCCAGGCCGGCGCGGCGCAGGAACTCGACGAGGTCCGCGTCGTTGTGCGCGAGCCCCAGGATCTCGCCGCGCACGGTGACGCGCCGCCCGCCGTCCGGCCCGGGGCGGTGCACGACGATCGGAGGGTGCCAGGCCATACCCCCAGGGTGCTCCTCGCACGGCCGGACCGCAGCAAAGCCGCGGAACGCGGGGCGGTGGATGCGGAACGCGTCGCTCACTTCACACGGGGTGTGAAACGAACACGTGCATATATGCGCCGTGCGCCCTCCCGCAGGGCCGTCCGGCACGGCACTCTCGAAGAAGGAAAAGGCACCGGGCCGGAGAGAACCCCCGGGCCATGGGCCGCCGGTCACCCCCCCTGCCGGCGGCCCACGCCTATGCCCGGAAGCCGAAGCGGAAGGAAGCGCCGCGTCAGCGGTCCACGCGGCGCGGCGATCGCGTCAGAGGTCCACGCGGCCGGGCAGGACTCCGGGCGGGCCTAGGCCGCCTCGGCCACGTTTCCCTGCGCGGCGGCCCAGCGCACGACCAGGGCCTGGTAGATCCGCCGTTCGTCCGCCGACAACGCGCCGCCCGACCGCACCCACAATTCGCGGATGGCGCGGTTGAGGGCTTCGGCGTCGGGCTGGACGGACTCCATGGCGGGGGACTCGGACATGGTGGCCAGCTTAGGGGAGAGGTCTGACAATCCGATGTGACCCGGCACGCACCGTGACCATTCACACGAGAAGCGGGCCGGTCGCCGGTACGCCGCGTCAGTGCGCCGACTGTCCCGCGTCCGGGCTCAGGACGCCCAGGTAGACGAGGGCCAGCAGGACGAGGCCGAGCAGTATCCGGTAGATCACGAACGGCATGAAGCTCTTGGTCGTGATGAACTTCATGAACCAGGCGATCACCGCGTACCCCACGCCGAAGGCGATGACGGTCGCGAAGATCGTCGGCCCCCACGACACATGACCGCCCTCGGAGGCGTCCTTCAGCTCGAAGAGGCCGGACGCCAGCACGGCGGGGATGGCGAGCAGGAACGAGTAGCGGGCGGCGGCCTCACGCGTGTAGTTCATCAGCAGACCGCCGCTGATGGTCGCGCCCGACCGGGAGACGCCCGGGATCAGCGCCATCGCCTGGCACATGCCGAAGATGAGGCCGTCCCTGACGCCCAGGTCCTTCAGGGTCTTGCGGTCCTGCCCGGCCCGGTGCCGGCCGCCGCCCGCCTGGACGCGGTCGGCCATCCGGTCGGCGACGCCGAGCACGATGCCCAGCACGATGAGCGTCGTCGCGATCAGCCGCAGGTCGCGGAACGGGCCCTCGATGTGCTCCTTCAGTGTCACGCCCAGGACCCCGATGGGGATCGAGCCGACGATCACCAGCCAGCCCATCCGGGCATCGTGGTCGGCGCGCATCGCCTTGTCGGTCAGGGACCGGAACCACGCGGAAAGGATCCGTCCGATGTCCTTGCGGAAGTAGATGAGGACCGCGGTCTCCGTGCCGATCTGCGTGATCGCCGTGAAGGCGGCGCCCGGGTCGTGCCAGCCCGCGAAGGCGGCGGTGAGACGCAGATGGGCGCTGGAGGAGATGGGAAGGAACTCCGTCAGCCCCTGGACGAGTCCGAGGATGAGCGATTCGAACCAATTCATGGGGCCAGGGCCGTCCCGAAATGTGCGTTTGCGGTCGATGGAGTCGGTGCAGCGTACCGTTCCCGGGTGAACGGACGGTGATCATCCGGTGTCGCGGAGCGGTGTCCCGCCGCGTCAGGCCGCCGTGTCGACCGGAAGCCGGCCGTCCGCCCCGGCGGCCCTCGCATCGGCGGACGCCGTGGGCGCCGTGCCGCGCAGCCGGTGGCGTTTGCGCCAGGCGACCGCCGCCCCGGCGACGCCCGACACGACGATGAAGCCCGCCGCGATCAGAAAGGCGGGCGACGTCGGCGACGTGGCCTCGCTGCCCGCGATGACGTACGCCGCCGTGTTCGGGATGCAGCCCAGCCCCGTGGCCAGCAGAAACGGCGTGTAACCCATGCGGGAGATCGCCGCGCAGTAGTTGGCCGCCGCGAACGGCACCCCCGGGAACAGCCGGATCGCCAGCATGGAACGGAACCCGTGCCGGCTCAGCTGCCCGTCCGCCGCCTCCAGCCAGCGGCCCCGCAGCAGCGGCCGCAACGCGTCCTGGCCCAGCACCCGGCCGAGCGTGAACGAGATGCCCGCACCCAGCACCGTCCCGGCGACCGCGCCCGCGAGCCCGGCCTGGGAACCGAACAGCGCACCCGCCGCCAGGTTGAGCACCGGCCGCGGCACGAAAGCGGCGGTGCACAGCCCGTACGCCACCGCGAACAGCGCCACGGCCCACGCGCCGCTCAGGTGCGGCGGCCAGCCGTCCGCCAGGAGCCGCTGCGGCTCGTACGCCACGACCGCGGCGGCCGCCGCCGCCAGGACCAGCACGAGCAGCGCCAGCCGCGAGCGGGCCGACAGGAGCGCCCGCGAACAGCGCGGGGCGGGACCGGCCGGGGGCCGGGGGGCGGGCTGGAGCATCCGGGGAGCGTAACCGACGAGCGCGGGTGATCGCCGTAATGTGGGACGCATGACGCCCGCCCCGCCCGCGCGTGCGCACACCCCGGCCGCGCCTGTGCCCTCCGCACCGCCGAGCGCGCTCGCGGACCTCGTCCTCCCGCGCCTCACCGCCCTTTACGGCGCCGCCGCCGATCCCGCCCGGGCGGTCCAGGCGGCCGCGTACATGAAGGGCGTCGCCCCCTTCCTCGGCATCCCCACCCCCGAGCGGCGCACCCTGTCACGCGCCGTCCTCGAAGGCCTGCCGCGCCCGGACGAGGCCGACTGCACGGCGATCGCCCTGCGCTGCTGGCGCCTGCCGGAACGCGAGTACCAGTACTTCGCCGTCGACTACCTGCGCCGCCATGTGCGCCGCTGTACCTCCGCCTTCCTGCCCGTCACCCGCCACCTCGTCACCACCGTCCCGTGGTGGGACACCGTCGACCTGCTCGCCGCCCACGTCGTCGGCGGGCTCGTCGCCGCCGATCCCGCGCTGCGGACCGAGATGGACGCCTGGGCCGCGTCCGACGACATCTGGCTGGTCCGCGCGGCGCTCCTGCACCAGCTGGGCCACAAGGACGCCACGGACACCGCCCGCCTCTTCCGCTACTGCCTGAACCGGGCCGACGATGCCGACTTCTTCGTCCGCAAGGCGATCGGCTGGAGCCTGCGCGCGTACGCGAGGACCGATCCCGACGCCGTGCGCGGCTTCGTCGACGCCCACCGCGACCGGCTGTCCCCGCTGTCCGTGCGCGAGGCCCTCAAGCACCTCTGAACTCCCGCCCGGCGGCGGCGCGCTGATAAATCGTTCGACGCGCGCGGCCCGCCACGGCAGGATCGACGGCATGTTCCGGTACGCCTTCCTCGCAGCGCCGTCCGCAGTCGCGGACGCGCCGAAGGCTGCCGCCATCGTCCTGGACGGCGCCCGAAGCTGACCCTTCCCGGATCGATCGTCCGGCGGACCCCGCAGGGGGAGGGTCGGCGAGGCCGAGGGGTCCCACTCACGCTTCGAGTTCCGGAAGGAACCAGCTCAGCCATGTCCAAGACGGCATACGTGCGGACCAAGCCGCACCTCAACATCGGCACCATGGGCCACGTCGACCACGGCAAGACCACCCTCACCGCCGCCATCACCAAGGTCCTCAGCGAGCGCGGCACCGGCACCTTCGTCCCGTTCGACCGCATCGACCGGGCCCCGGAGGAGGCCCGCCGCGGCATCACCATCAACATCGCGCACGTCGAGTACGAGACCGACACCCGGCACTACGCCCACGTCGACATGCCGGGCCACGCCGACTACGTGAAGAACATGGTCACCGGCGCCGCGCAGCTCGACGGGGCGATCCTCGTCGTCTCCGCGCTGGACGGCATCATGCCGCAGACCGCCGAGCACGTGCTGCTCGCCCGCCAGGTCGGGGTCGACCACATCGTCGTCGCCCTCAACAAGGCGGACGCGGGCGACGACGAGCTGACCGACCTGGTCGAGCTGGAGGTGCGCGAGCTGCTCACCGCGCACGGTTACGGCGGCGACTCCGTCCCCGTCGTCCGGGTCTCCGGGCTGAAGGCCCTGGAGGGCGACCCGCGCTGGACCGGCGCCGTCGAGGCGCTGCTCGACGCGGTGGACACGTATGTGCCCATGCCCGTGCGCTACGTGGAGGCGCCGTTCCTGATGCCGGTGGAGAACGTCCTGACGATCACCGGACGCGGGACGGTCGTCACCGGGGCCGTCGAGCGCGGCACGGTACGGGTCGGGGACCGGGTGCAGGTGCTCGGCGCCGGGACGGAGACCGTCGTCACGGGTCTGGAGACCTTCGGCAAGCCCATGGAGTCCGCCCAGGCCGGCGACAACGTGGCGCTGCTGCTCCGTGGGGTGCCGCGCGACGCGGTCCGGCGGGGGCACGTCGTCGCGGAGCCCGGCAGCGTGCGGCCGCGCCGCCGGTTCACGGCGCAGGTGTACGTGTTGGCGCAGCGCGAGGGCGGCCGCGCCACGCCGGTGTCGACGGGGTATCGGCCGCAGTTCTACATCCGTACGGCGGACGTGGTCGGGGACGTCGACCTGGGGGAGGCGGCCGTGGTGCGGCCGGGGGAGACGGTCACCATGACCGTGACCCTGGGCCGTGACGTACCGCTTGAGGCGGGGCTCGGCTTCGCGATCCGCGAGGGCGGCCGCACGGTGGGCGCGGGCACGGTGACGGAGGTGCTGTGAACGCGTTCCGTGACAGGGGCTCCGTGACGGGCTCCGTGACCGGGGTTCCGTGAGCGCTGGGACAATGGGACGGTGAACGAGCCCATCCCCGTCCTCCGCGCCGTCGACGGCGGCACCGCCAAGCTCATGCCGGACGTGGACCGGGACAGGGCCTGGCTGCTGACCGTCGACGGCGCACCCCAGTCGTACGTCGACCTCGACGAGCCGACGCACCTGGAGTTCGAGTACGCCCGCCGGCTCGCCCATGTCGTGGACCGGGTCGGCGACGAGGGCGCCCCGCTCGACGTCGTCCACCTCGGCGGCGGCGCGCTCACCCTGCCCCGGTACATCGCGGCGACCCGGCCGGGCTCCCGCCAGCACGTGGCGGAGGCGGACCTCGGGCTCCTCGCGCTGGTCGAGGAACACCTTCCGCTGCCGGAGGGCGCCGGGATCACCGTGCACGGCGCCGATGCCCGGCAGTGGCTGGAGGCGGCGCCCACGGGGTCGGCGGACCTGGTGATCGGGGATGTCTTCGGCGGCTCACGGGTGCCGGCGCACCTGACCTCCGTCGAGTACGCGCGGGAGGTCGAGCGGGTACTGCGGCAGGGCGGCTGCTACGCGGCGAACCTCGCCGACGGGGCCCCGTTCGCTTTCCTGCGGCCGCAGTTGACCACCTTCGCGGCCGTGTTCGAGGAGATCGCGCTGATCGCCGAGCCCGCGGTGCTGCGGGGCCGGCGGTTCGGCAACGTCGTGCTCGTCGCCTCGCACGCGCCCGTCGACACCGCCGGGCTGGCCCGCCGGACGGCGGCGGACGCGTTCCCGGCGCGGGTGGAGCACGGGGCCGCGCTCGCCCGGTTCACGGGTGACGCGGCGGTGGTACGGGACGTGGACGCCGTGGCGTCACCCGAGCCGCCCGGCGGCGCCTTCGGCATCGGCTGAGGCCGGGGCCGCCCCGGACGCGGCGGGCGTCTCCGGGGAAGTTCCGGCGGTGGGCGCCTGCGGCGCGTCCGGCGGGCCCGCCGCGACGACCTCCTTCGTACGCCGCGTCAGGTTCCGTACATCCGGCACCAGCAAAACCAGCGCCGTCACGATCACGATGAGCGCCGCGCACCCCCACAGCGCCTGCGAGCGGCCGAACAGGCTCTCCGCGGGCCCGGCCAGCGCCGTCGACAGCGGCAGCATCGCCGTCGAGCCGAACCAGTCGTACGCCGAGACCCGGGACAGCTTGTCCTCCGGTATCTCCTGGTGCAGCGCGGTCATCCAGGCCACGCCGAACACCTCCAGCGCGACGCCGCACACGAACATCGCCGTCACCAGACCGGTCACCGACAGCGGCACGGCCAGCGCCGACGCCGGCAGCGCCAATGGGAACACGCACAGCGTGCCGACCAGCAGCATCCGCCGCGGCTTCCAGCGCATCATCAGCAGGGCGCCGCCGATGGTGCCCACGCCGAAGGCGGCCAGCGCGATGCCCCAGGGCCGGGCCCCGCCCAGATGGTCCCGGGCGACCAGCGGTCCGTACACCGACTCGGTCGCGCCGACCACGGCGACGACGACGGAGAACTGGGCCACGATCGACCACAGCCAGGGACGCCCGACGAACTCCCGCCAGCCCTCCCGCAGATCGGCCAGCAGCCCGCCGCCGGGCTCGCGCTCGCGGATGTGGCCGACGTCGAGGAACGCGCGCAGCGCGCCCGCCACGGCGAAGGCCACCGCGTCGATGGCGAGGACCCAGCCGGGGCCGAAGGAGGCGATGAGGGCGCCGCCGAGCGCCGCGCCGCCGATGCCGGCGCCGTTCATGGCCATACGGAACAGGGCGAAGGCGCGGCTCGCCTGCTCGCCGCTGACGCTGGACATCAGCATGCCCTCGGCGGCCGGGTTGAAGAACGCCTGACCCGTGCCGCACAGCGCGGTCAGCAGCATCATCTGCCACAGCTGGGCCTGCCCGGAGAGCACGAGGACGGCGAAGACGGCCTGCGAGACGCAGTTGAGCGCGTTGGCGGCGACCATCACGCGGTGCCGGGGCAGCCGGTCGGCGATCGCGCCGCCGATGAGGAGGAAGAGGACCAGCGGCAGGGTACGGGCCGCGGCGACCAGGCCGACGTCACCGCCGTCGCCGCCCGACTCCAGCACCGCGAACGCGGCCGCGATGAGCGCGCCGTGCGTGCCCAGATTGGTGACGACCGCCGCGGCGGTCAGCAGGACGTAGTTGCGCCCCGCCCACTCGGGACGGCGGCGGGGGCGGGGCGTTGCGGCGGGCGCGGCGGGGGTACTCACACCGGTGGACTATCCCGGGTGCGGGCCCCCGCCGCCAGCCGATTTACCGGAGGACGGGAAAGCGGCTCAGGAGCCCTCGGCCAGCCGGACCGTGCTCAGGATCTGCTGGATCTTCTCGTTGGACAGCTCGTCCGGGATGCCCGTGTTGGCGTACAGGACCCAGCTCACGAAGTCGCCCTTGGAGTTCTTGAAGGAGAACGCGATGGACTTGCCGTCCGTGTCGCACTTGTTCTCCTTCTTCGTGCCGAGGGCGGTGGCCGTCGACATGTGTCCGCTCAGGCCGGACTTGGTGGTGTAGGGGACCGCCTTGGTGATCTTGATGGTGCCCTTGGGCTCGGTCTGCGCGTAGCCCGCCCAGACCCAGCTGCCCGCCTCGTTGTACGCGGCCTCGGAGGTGTCCTTGGCGCCCTGGCCGCCCTTCGTGCCCGCCGAGGCGAGGCTGTACTTCTCGGGCGTGCCGTTCTTGTCGGCGTCGAGGGTGCACCACTCGCTCTTGTAGCGGCCGGGCGCCGACATGGTGACCGCCGGGGAGCCGTCGCCCGCCTTCTCGTCCTCGAAGCCGATGCTCATGCCCGAGCCGAGGGCCTCCCAGTCCGGCGGGATGTCGAACATGGTGCCGCGCTTGGGGTTGTAGACGACCTTCCAGCCGGGGATGGTCGGCTGCGCGTTCGCCCCGTTGCGCGGGTTGTCCGCCGGCGACGGGGTCGGCGCGGCGGCAGTGGGTGACGCCGGCGCGGACGCGCTCGGCGAGGCGCTGCCGCCCGCGACCGGCTCCTTCTCGTCCTCGCCCAGGACCAGATAGCCCGTCACACCGGCGGCCGCCAGCACGACAACGGCGGCGGCGATCGCCACGACGGTCGTCGTCTTCTTGTCGGAGCCGTTCGACGGCACGGGCGCGCCCGGAGGGGTGGGCACGGCGTACTGCGGAACGGTCGGCTGCTGGTACGGGTTGGGCTGTCCGTACCCCGGCTGCTGGTAACCGGGCTGTTGCTGCTGCGGATAGCCCGGCTGCTGATAGGGATTCGGCTGCTGCGGATAACCCGGCTGCTGGTACGGGTTCTGCTGCGGGTTCTGGTCCTGCGGGTTCTGCTCGCCCCCGGGCGGCTGCTGTCCTGGCCACATGGCCAGTAACCATAGAGGGGAGGTGTGCCGGGTGCCACGCCCGCCCCTGGCGGGAGGGTTCCCGGCTTAGCTACTGCCTGGTAACTTCAGGGCATGTCCGACACCCTGCCGAACATCGGCGAGATGCTGCTGGCCACCGTTCCCATGGCCAAGACCCTGAACCTGGAGGTCGTCGAGGCGACGGCCGAGCGCGCCGTCCTGCGCCTCCCCGACCAGAAGGACTTCCACAACCACGTCGGGGGCCCGCACGCGGGCGCGATGTTCACGCTCGGCGAGTCCGCCAGCGGGGCCATCGTCATCGGCGCCTTCGGCGACCAGATGGGCCGCGCCGTGCCCCTCGCCGTCAAGGCCGAGATCGGCTACAAGAAGCTCGCCATGGGCGTGGTCACCGCGACCGCGACCCTGGGCCGCACCAAGGACGAGGTCGTCGCCGAGCTGGACGCCGGACAGCGCCCCGAGTTCCCGGTCCACATCGCGATCACCCGTGAGGACGGCGCGGTGACCGGCGAGATGACCATCACCTGGACCCTGCGTCCGAACTCCTGATCTCCGCCCCCGCCGGGCAGGCGCCGAACCGCCCTCGCACCCCCGCTCGGGTGCGGGGGCGGTCGTGTTCGCCCGCCGGGGGCTGTCGGCTTCGGCCCCGGGCGTCCGCTCCTCCGCGGGCGTCCGCTTCGGGCCCCGGGGCAACCGGACCGTGCCTCTCCGCGTCTCCTCCCGTGATCTGGGCCTCGGCACACGAGCCGAGGTGTTTCCCCCGTGACCAGGTAGGCTGCCTGCCCCCAGAGGTCACTCGTCGATACGGAGGTCCGGCGTTGCACGTCCAGGAGTGGCTCGAGACCGTTCCCGCGGTCAGCATCTACATCCTGGTGGGTGTGGTGATCGGGCTGGAAAGCCTCGGTATCCCCCTGCCCGGCGAGATCGTCCTCGTCAGCTCGGCGCTGCTCGCCTCCCAGCACGGGGAGATCGACCCGTACGTCCTGGGTGCGTGCGCGACCGCGGGCGCGATCATCGGTGACTCGATCGGCTACGCCATCGGCCGCAGGGGCGGACGTCCGCTGCTGACGTGGCTGGGCGGGAAGTTCCCCAAGCACTTCAGCGAGGCCAACATCGCGCTGGCGGAGCGGTCCTTCGAGAAGTGGGGCATGTGGGCCGTCTTCTTCGGCCGGTTCGTGGCGCTGCTGCGGATCTTCGCGGGCCCGCTCGCCGGTGTGCTGCGCATGCCGTACTGGAAGTTCCTCATCGCCAACGTCTTCGGCGGCATCCTCTGGGCCGGTGGCACGACGGCGGTCATCTACTCGGTCGGCGTCGTCGCCGAGGCGTGGCTGAAGCGCTTCTCGTGGCTGGGCCTGGTGCTCGCGGTCGTCGTGGGCATCACGTCGATGCTGATCATCAAGAACCGCGCGAAGAAGGCGGCGGAGCGCAAGGAGACGGCGCCCGCGGACGGCGTCGTGGCCGCGGACGCCGACGGTGCCGGTGCTACTGCCGGTGCCGGTACGCGTACGGCTGCCGCTTCCGGTGACGGCGTCGGCGAGCCCGTCACCGCCGGGGCGTCCTCCGGCGACTGAGGCACCCGCTTCTGCGCGCGGCGCGCGAGCCCGGTCGGCTCGCGCGCCGCGCGCTGTTCCGCCCGTGTGCCGGCGGGCGTACCGGACGCGTCAGCCGTCGTGGGCCTCGCGGTGGGCGCGAGCCAGCTCCCGATACATCTCGGCGTTCAGCTTGATGCCCTCGCGCTCCTCGGCGGTCAGCTCCCGCTTGACCTTCGCGGGCACCCCCGCGACCAGGGAGCCGGGCGGGACGCGCATCCCCTGCGGCACGAGCGCTTGCGCGGCGATCAGCGAGCCGGCGCCGATGTGGGCGCCGTTGAGGACCGTCGCGCCCATGCCGACCAGGACGTCGTCCTCGACGGTGCAGCCGTGCAGCACGGCGTTGTGGCCGACCGAGACGCGCTCGCCGACCGTCACGGGGAAGCCCGGGTCGACGTGGACCGTGCAGTTGTCCTGGATGTTGCTGTCCGCGCCGAGGACGATCGGGCCGCAGTCGGCGCGCAGCACGGCGTGGTACCAGACGCTCGAACCCGCTGCCATCGTCACCTCGCCCACCACCACGGACGTCGGCGCGGTGAAGGCCCGCTCGTCCACCTGCGGCTCCTTGCCGCCCACGCCGGTGATCAACGCCCGTTCCGCCATCGCTGCTCCTCGTGTGCCTGCCGGTCGTATGCCTGCTGGTTCGTCGTCGCGCCAGGTGAACCGTAAGCGACGCCGTTCGGGCGGCCGACGGTGGGGCGAACATCACAGCGCCGCGCCCTGATCGGCGATGAGCCCGGCCATTACGGTGTCCGGGTGCCCAAAAACGGAAACGTGTTCTCATCGCTCACGGCGTGGCGGCGGCGAGTCCTGACCCGCGCCGTCCACCGCGGCCGGCGGTGGGTCCAGGAGACCGGGGCGGTCACCGCGGAGCGCCCGGGGGCGCTGCGGTTCCGCCGGCTCGGCGCCGGGACGAAGCTGGCGTTTCCGCAGGGCACGGTGTTCGGGGAGCAGTGGATCGAGCTGGGTGAGTGCTGCATCATCGCCGAGCAGGTGACGCTGAGCGCCGGCATGCTGCCCGGCCTCGACCTGGGCCCCGACCCGGTGGTGACCCTCGGCAACGGCGTCGTGCTCGGCCGCGGCAGTCATGTCGTGGCGGACGCGCCCGTCACGATCGGGGCGGACACCTTCTGCGGGCCGTACGTCTACATCACGTCGACCAACCACAGTTACGACGACCCGCACGAGCCGATCGGCCGCCAGTGGCCGCGCTCGGCGCCCGTCGAGATCGGCCCGGGCTGCTGGCTGGGCACCGGGGCGGTGATCCTGCCGGGCGCCCGCCTCGGCCGCAACGTCGTGGTCGCCGCGGGCGCCGTCGTACGGGGCGAGGTCCCCGACCACGCGGTCGTCGCCGGTGCGCCGGCCCGCGTCGTACGCCGCTGGGACCCGGACCAGGGGTGGCAGCCCCCGCTGCGCACCCCGGCCCCCGTGCCCATCCCGGACCACGTCACCTCGGCCCAGCTGGCCGCCTTGGCGGAGTGGGAGCGGCAGCACTGACCTGCCGCGTGAGGTGTACGCGGGTCTCGGCGGACCGCGCCCCCGCCGTCACCCCGTCACCAGCAGCACCGAACCCGCCAGCGCGAGCCCCGCCCCCGCCGCCTGCACCGCGCGCAGTCGTTCCTTCAGCACGCCGCGCGCCGCGAGCGCCGTCACGACCGGGTACAGGTTCGCCAGGACCGCCGCGATGGCCACGGGCCCGTGCTGCGCCGCGATCGCGTACGTGCCGTTCGCGGCCACGTCCGCGAGCCCCACGAACGCCAGCGCCGGCAGCGCCGCCCACAGCACCCGCGTGCCGCCGTCCTCCGGCAGCGCGCGCCCGCCCCGGCGTACGGAGACGAGCAGCGCCGCCCCGCCCAGCGCCACGTTCGTGACGCGCTGCACGAACAGCGCCAGGAACAGCCCCGTGACGGTCGTCGACGCCTCCGCGATCAGGGCCATCACCCCGCCGAAACCGAACGCCGACACCAGCGTGAGCAGGACCGCCTGCCGCTGCACCGGCGCGCCCCGCAGCTCGGGCCCGCCCGCCAGGACCACACCCACGACGGCCACCGCGACGCCCGCGAACTGGACCAGCCCCGGCCGCTCGCCGAGCAGGAGCCCGCACGCCACCGGCACGACGACGCCGAGCGAGGCGAGGGGCGAGACCACGCCCATCGGGCCCAGCGCCAGCGCCTTGTAGAAGGCCAGCATGGCCACCGGGCCCACCGCTCCCGCGGCCACCGCGAACCAGAGGCGCGGCCCCGCCTCGCTCCAGGCTCCGGTCGCCACGACGATGGCGCCGAGGACCACCACGGCGATGGTCTGCGAGGCGACGACCACGGTCAGCGCGGGCGCGCGTCGGGTGAGCAGCCCGCCACCGAAGTCGGCCAGCCCCCACAGCAGGGCGGTGGCCAGGGCGAACAGTGCTGTCATGGAAGCCTCGCAGTACAGTGCGGTGAACAAGGGGGTGCACCACACCGTAGTGCAGTCCATTGAACTGTGTCATCCAGGATATTGGACGGAACCGTGTCGGACCTCGATCAGCTCACCCAGTCCCTGGCCCGGAACCTCAAGCGGTGGCGGGGCGAGCGGGGCTTCACGCTCGACGCGCTGGCCGCCCGCTCGGGGGTGAGCCGCGGCATGATCATCCAGATCGAGCAGGCCAGGACCAATCCGAGCGTCGGCACCACGGTCAAACTCGCGGACGCCCTCGGCGTGTCCATCACCACGCTGCTGGACTACGAGCAGGGGCCGCAGGTGCGGCTCGTCCCCGCCGATCAGGCGGTCCGCATGTGGTCGACGCCCGCCGGCAGCCACACCACCCTGCTGGTGGGCACCGAGGCCCGGGGTCCGCTGGAGCTGTGGTCCTGGACCCTGATGCCGGGGGACGCCAGTGCGTCCGACGCCCACCCCGACGGCACGACGGAACTGCTGCACGTCGCGGCGGGGGAGCTGACCCTGGTCGTGGACGGGGTGGAGCACCGGGTGCCCGCGGGGGCGTCGGCAACCTTCGAGTCCAACGTCCCGCACGCGTACCGCAACGACGGGGACGAGCCGGTCGCGATGACCATGGCGGTCTCCGTCCCGCCCGTGCGCTGACCCCGCCGTCGGGGCGGGGTCGTGAGGTCGGGCAGGGGCGGCGGTCGGGGCAGGGCCGTGCCCGCCGGTGCAGGGCCGTGCCCTCCCCCCGTCGGCCGAATGTCCTCGGCGTCAGCGCAGCCGGGGGATCTCGATCGCCGGGCAGCGGTCCATCACCATGTCCAGGCCCGCCGCGCGCGTCCGCGCGTAGGCTCCCTCGTCCACGACGCCCAGCTGGAACCAGACGGCCTTCGCCCCGACCCGTACGGCCTCGTCCGCGATGCCTCCCGCGAGGGAGCTGTTGACGAAGACGTCCACCACGTCGACCGGGAACGGGATGTCCTCCAGTGAGGCGTACCCCTGCTCGCCGTGCACCGTCTCGGCCTTCGGGTGCACCGGAACGATCCGCTTGCCGAACTCCTGGAGGAGGGCGGCGACGCCGTACGCCGCGCGGGAGCGGTTGCCCGACAGCCCCACCACGGCCCAGGTGTCCCCGGACTCGGTCAGGATCCGGCGGATCGTCTCCGCCTCGCCGGTCTCCGCGGTCTCCGTCTCGCTCTGCACGTGGGCCTCCTGTGAACCGGGTCGACGTCTCCCGTCGACGCTGCTGCGGAAACCCCTGGCGGGTCCCCGTCATTCCCGCGTCGTAATTCCCTTCCGCTGCGCGATGGATAGTGGCACTATCTATGTATGGATAGCGTCACTACCTATTTGTGAGGAGGGCCACCATGCCCACGCTTCCCTGGACCACCCCCAACCCCGCCCCGCCCCACGCCACCGTCCACGTCATGGCCTCGCGGTTCGAGGTGCGTTCCCTCCGGGACGTACCGCGCTTCTTCCTGAAGTCCCTCGCCGCATGGCGCCAGGTCACGTCCGCCCCCGGCGCCTACGGCGCATCCCTCGTGGCGCGGCCCCTGAAGCGGACCTTCTACACGCTCTCCGCCTGGCAGGACCGCGACGCCCTCTACGCCTACGCCCGCGCCGAGCCGCACCGGTCGATCATGAAGGGCCTCGGCCCGACCATGCGCGGCTCCACCTTCACCTTCTGGCAGGCGACCGCCGACGACCTCCCCCTCGCCTGGGAGGACGCCATGCGCCGCCTCGCCGACCAGGCCGAACGGGACGCCGCGCAGGGGGACGCCCCGAAGGGCGGCGCCGCGAGCAACTAGGGTGGCGGGATGCAGGAGCAGTACCGGACGGTGGCCCGCGAGGGCGTGCACGAGACCGAGATCAACCGATCGCGCTTCCTCTGCGCGCTCGCCCCCGCCGCGACCGAGCAGGAGGCGCAGGACTTCGTCGCACGCATCCGCAGGGAACACCCCACCGCCACCCACAACTGCTACGCCTACGTGATCGGCGCCGACGCCGCCGTGCAGAAGGCCAGCGACGACGGCGAGCCCGGCGGCACCGCGGGCGTCCCGATGCTCCAGATGCTCATGCGCCGCGAGATGCGGTACGTCGTCGCCGTCGTCACGCGGTACTACGGCGGCGTCAAGCTCGGCGCCGGCGGCCTGATCCGCGCGTACGGCGGCGTCGTCGGCGAAGCGCTCGACGCCCTCGGCACCCTCACCCGCCGGCGCTACCGCCTCGCCACGGTCACCGTCGACCACCAGCGCGCCGGGAAGCTCCAGAACGACCTGCGCGCCACCGGCCGCACCGTACGTGACGTGCGTTACGCCGAAGCCGTGCGCATCGAGATCGGCCTGCCGGACGCCGACGTCGACAACTTCCGCGCCTGGCTGGCCGATACCACGGCCGGCACGGCCACGCTGGAACTCGGCGGCGAGGCCTACGGGGACGACTGAACCGCCCCTCGCTGTCAGACCCGGCCACTACGCTCACGGATCATGAGACTCCTGCACACGTCCGACTGGCACCTGGGGCGCTCGTTCCACCGGGTCGGTCTCCTGGAGGCCCAGGCCGCGTTCCTGGACCACCTCGTCGCCACCGTGCGCGAGCACCGGGTGGACGCGGTGCTCGTGGCAGGAGACGTCTACGACCGGGCGGTGCCGCCGCTCGCCGCCGTGGAGCTGTTCGACGACGCCCTGCACCGGCTCGCCGAGGCCGGTGTGCCCACGGTCATGATCTCCGGCAACCACGACTCGGCGCGCCGCCTCGGCGTCGGCGCCGGACTGATCGGTCGGGCCGGCATCCATCTGCGGACCGACCCGGCGGGCGTCGGCACGCCGGTCGTCCTCACCGACGCCCACGGCGACGTGGCCGTCTACGGCCTGCCGTACCTGGAACCGGCGCTGGTACGCGAGCGGTTCGGCGCCGCGCAGGCAGGCCACGAGGCCGTGCTCGCCGCCGCCATGGACCGCGTCCGCGCCGACCTCGCAGGGCGCCCGCCCGGCACCCGCTCCGTCGTCCTCGCCCACGCCTTCGTCGCCGGCGGCGAACCGAGCGACAGCGAGCGCGACATCACCGTGGGCGGCGTCGCCGCCGTACCCGCCGGGATCTTCGACGGCGTGGACTACGTCGCCCTCGGACACCTCCACGGCAGCCAGACCCTCACCGAGCGCGTGCGCTACTCCGGCTCGCCCCTCGCGTACTCCTTCTCGGAGTGGCGGCACCGCAAGACGATGTGGCTCGTCGACCTCGGCCCGGACGGGCGCATCGCCGCGGCCGGCCGGATCGACTGCCCCGTTCCCCGCACCCTCGCCCGCATCCGCGGACCGCTCGACCAGCTCCTCACCGACCCGGCGCTCGACCACCACGAGGACTCCTGGGTCGAGGCCACCCTCACGGACGCCGTCCGCCCCGCCGAACCGATGGCCCGCCTCACCAAGCGCTTCCCGCACACGCTCAGCCTCGTCTTCGACCCCGACCGCACGGACGACGACGCCCGGCCCTCCTACGCCGAGCGCCTGCGCGGTCGCACCGACCAGCAGATCGCGGAGGACTTCGTGACCCACGTACGGGGCGGGGCCGCCCCCGACCCCCACGAGCGCGCCGCCCTGCACGACGCCCTCACCGATGTCCGCACGGACATGGCCGCACGGGAGCGCGAGGTCGCCCGATGAGGCTGCACCGGCTCGACATCACCGGCTTCGGACCCTTCGGCACCGCCCAGCGGATGGATTTCGACGCGCTCTCCACCGCCGGGCTCTTCCTCCTCCACGGCCCCACCGGCGCCGGCAAGACCTCCGTCCTCGACGCCGTGTGCTTCGCCCTGTACGGATCGGTGCCCGGCGCCCGGCAGTCCCCCGGCACCTCGCTGCGCAGCGACCACACTCCACCCGGCACCCTGACCGAGGTCGTCCTCGAACTCACCGTCGCCGGACGCCGCCTGGAGATCACCCGCCGTCCCGAACAGCTCCGCCCCAAGAAGCGCGGCCAGGGCTTCACCAAGGAGAAGGCCCAGTCCTGGCTGCGCGAGCACGACCCGGCGACCGGCGAGTGGAAGGCCCTCAGCCGCTCGCACCAGGAGATCGGCGAGGAGATCACCCAGCTCATCGGCATGAACCGGGAGCAGTTCTGCCAGGTGGTCCTCCTCCCGCAGGGCGACTTCGCCCGCTTCCTGAGGGCCGACGCCGAAGCGCGCGGCAAGCTCCTCGGCCGGCTCTTCGACACCCGCCGCTTCGCCGCCGTCGAAGAACGCCTCGCCGATCTGCGCCGCACCGCCGAACAGCAGGTCAAGGACGGCGACCAGCGGCTCCTCGCCGTCGCCCACCGCATCGCGCAGGCCGCCGGGGACACCGCCGGCGACTGGCCCGCACCCGCCGGCGAACCGGGCGAACCCGGCCTCGCCGAATCCGTCCTCACCTGGGCCGCCGTCGCCCGCTCCGGCGCCCGCGAGGCCCGCGACGTGGCCGAATTGGCCCTGCTGGCCGCCGAGAGCCGACACGCCGCGGCCCGGCGCGCCCTGGACGACGAACGCGAGCTGGCCGCCCGCCAGCAGCGCCACGCCGACGCCCTGCGCCGCGCCGCCGAACTGGAACAGCGCCGCGACGAGCGCGACGCCTGGCAGCTGCGCCTGGAGCGGGCCCGCAAGGCCGAGCGGGTCGCCGGGCCGCTGCACCTGCGCGACGAGGCCGAGCGGGAGCACCGGGCCGCCCGCACCGCCCGGCAGCACGCCGTCGCCGGCCTGCCGCCGGAACTCGCCGACGCGGGCGCCGACCACCTCACCGAACGCGAACGGGCACTCCGCCAGGACCTCGGCGGCCTCGACGCCGCCCGCCGCGCCGAGCGGCGCAGCGCCGAGATCGCCCGCGAGCGGCGCGACCTCGACCGGCAGGCCCGCGCCGACGACGACACCCTCGACGAGGCGGCCGCCTGGCTCGCCGGCTGGGACGGCCTGCGCCGCACCCTCCAGGACCGCGTGGACACCGCCCAGGAGGCCGCCACCCGCGCCGAGCACCTGGGGGGCCGGCTCGCCCCCGCCCGCCGGCGTCTGGCCGCGGCCCGGCGCCGCGACGCGCACGCCCACGACGTCGACGCCGCCGAGGCCCGGCTGGCCACCGCCCGCGAACGGGCCAACACCGCCCACGAGACCTGGCTCGACCTGCGCGAGCGCCGCCTGCGCGGCATCGCGGCGGAACTCGCCGCCGAACTGACCGACGGCACGCCGTGCACCGTGTGCGGCTCCGCCGCCCACCCCGCCCCCGCACGCGCCGCGGACGGCCACGTCGACCGCGCGACGGAGGACGCGGCGTACGAGGCCCACACGCGCGCCGACGAGGCCCGCTCGGCGGCCGAACGCGAACTCGCCGTGGCGCGCGAGGCCTTGACGGTCGCTGCCGCCGAGGCGGAAGGGGTGGAGGAGGCGGAAGCGGCGGACGGGGCCACGCAGGGGGCCGTGGGGCCGGACAAGCCCGGGCCTCATGTGGCGTCCGCTGCCGATGACGCCGGCATGACCCGACGGGCCGGCGTGGCCGACCTGGCCGTGGAGGTCGAGCGGCTGGAGCGGGAACACGCCGAGGCCCACCGGCAGGCCGGCGACGCCCACGCCGCGCGCGAGGCGCTGGACCGCGCCGTGCGGGAGTACGAGGACCGGCTCGCCGTACAGCGGCAGACCGAGGTGCGTGCCGCCGCCCGCACGTCCCTGCGCGAAGCGCTCGACCAGGAGCAGGCCGTTCTGGACGGGGAACTGGCCCGCGTCCTGGGCGAGGCGCACGACCGGGGCGCGGCCGCGGGCGGCCTCGGCGCGGCTCCCGCGTCGGGCACCGTCGCCGAACGCGCCTCGCTGCTGGAGCGCAGGATCGCCGCCCTGTCCGCCGCCGCTGACGCCGTACGCGCCGTCGAGGCGACCGCGCGGCGCCTCAAGGAGGCCGACGACCGGCTGGCCGACGCCGCGTTCCGGGCCGGCTTCGACACCCCGGCCGCAGCGGCCGCCGCACTGCTGGGCGACGACCGGCACCGGGACCTCCAGCACCGGCTCGACGCCTGGCAGGCCGAGGCGGCCGCGGTCGCCGACCGGCTGGCCGAACCCGGCACGCGGGCCGCCGCCGAGCGCCCGCCCGCCGACCCCGAGGCCGCGCTGGACCGGTACCGCGCCGCCGAGCGCGACGCCCGCGACGCCGCCTCCGCGCTGGCCGCGCACCGCGAGCGGTGCGCGGAACTCGACCGGTTGTCCGAACGGGCGGTCGGCGAGGTGCGGCGGCTGGGACCGCTGCGCGCGGAGTACGAGCGGGTTGCCCGGCTCGCCGCGCTGACCGCCGGGACCTCCGCCGAGAACCAGCGGCGGATGCGCCTGGAGTCGTACGTCCTGGCCGCCCGCCTCGAACAGGTCGCCGCCGCGGCCACGGCCCGGCTCCAGCGCATGTCGTCCGGCCGCTACACGCTCGTCCACTCCGACGCCCGCGCCGGTGGCAAGCGCGCCGGACTCGGTCTGCACGTCGTCGACGCGTGGACCGGGCGCGAACGCGACACGGCCACACTCTCCGGCGGGGAGACGTTCTTCGCGTCGCTCGCCCTGGCGCTGGGCCTCGCCGACGTCGTCACGGACGAGGCCGGCGGTGTACGCCTCGACACGCTCTTCATCGACGAGGGGTTCGGCAGCCTCGACGACCAGACGCTGGACGAGGTGCTGGACGTCCTCGACTCGCTGCGCGAACGGGACCGCAGCGTCGGCATCGTCAGCCACGTCGCCGACCTGCGCCGCCGTATCCCCGCCCAGTTGGAGGTCGTCAAGGGCCGCGACGGTTCGACGGTCCGGCTCAGGACCGCCGGGACAGGAGTCAGCGACTGATCGGGCGGCGCGGCAGGGGAGAGGAGTAGACGACGCTGGTCGTCACCGAGCCCAGCGTCCCCACCTTTCCGGAAATCTCCTCCAGGTGCCCCATCGACCGGGCGGCGACCTTCAGCACGAAGCAGTCGTCGCCCGTGACGTGGTGCGCCTCCAGGATCTCCGGAGTCGCGTCCAGCAGATCGTGGAACGGCTTGTAGTTGCCGTTCGGATACCGCAACCGGACAAAAGCCATGATCGGCAGTCCGAGGCGCTCCGGCTCGACGACCGCCGTGTACCCGGCTATCACCCCGGCCTCCTCCATCCTGCGCACGCGTTCCGTGACCGCGCTCGCCGACATGGACACGGCACGCGCCAGCTCGGTGAAGCTCGCCCGGCCCTGGTCCTGCAGGGCCTCCAGGATGCGCCAGTCGGTGGCGTCCGGTGAATATCCCGTCATGGAGGATGGATAGCAGGGGAATCCCCGGCGGAACAAGGGAAGAGCCGGGGATCGTCACTTCACCGGAATGATCAACCTCCGTAGATTGATGGGCATGACAACGACTCCTGAGACCGCCGTGACCGCCCCCGCCACCGGCGCCCCCGGCCCGTCCGCCTCCGGCACTTCCGCCTCCGCCGTCGCCGTGAACCCCGTTCTGCGGGTGCCGCCGGCGTCGCCCGCCGCGGCCGCGGCCTACTTCGCGGCGAGCCTGGCGTTCCACGCCGATGTCTCCGACGTCGCCGCCGCGCTGGCCGCCGGCGGGGACCCCGGCTTCGTCGTCGTGGACTCCCGCTCCACCGAGTCCTGGGACCAGGGGCACATCCCCGGTGCGGTCCACCTGCCCACCGCGCTCATCCCCGAGCAGGCCGAACGGTTCCTGGACAAGTCGGTCCCGGTCGTCACGTACTGCTGGGGCCCCGGCTGCAACGGCGCCACCCGCGCCGCCCTGGCCCTCGCCGAACTCGGCTACCAGGTGAAGGAGATGCTCGGCGGCTTCGAGTACTGGGCGCGCGAGGGCTTCGCGTACGAGACGTGGGAGGGCACGCGCCGCCGGGACGCCGACCCGCTGACCGCCCCGGTCGGCACGGACGACTGCGGCTGCTGAGCGTGCGCGAGGCGCAGGTTCGTGACGTGGGCGATGTGCGACGGGCGCGGCGTGCGGCGTGTGCGACGTGCGCGGCGTGTGCGGCGTGTGCGAAGGCCCCGGGCGATGTGCCCGGGGCCTTCCGCGTCAGAACGCCTTCGGAGCCGGAGTGCCGTCAGAGCCGTGACAACTCGTCGACGAGGTCGTCGAGACCCAGCGGCCCCAGCGACAGCGCCGCCATGTGCCAGTTCTTCGCGTCGAACGCGTCACCGTGCGCCCTGCGCGCGTTCTCCCGCCCCAGCAGCCAGGCCCGCTCACCCAGCTTGTAGCCGATCGCCTGCGCCGGCATCGACAGATAGCGGATCATCTCGCTCTCGACGTACGCCGGCGGCCTGCTGCTGTGCTGCTGGAAGAACTCCTGCGCCAGCTCCGGCGTCCACCGCTCGCCCGGGTGGAACGGCGAGTGCGCGGGGATCTCCAGCGCCAGGTGCATGCCGATGTCCACGATCACCCGGCAGGCCCGCATCATCTGCGCGTCCAGGTACCCGAGGCGACGCTCGGCGTCCGGCAGGAAGCCCAGCTCGTCCATGAGACGCTCCGCGTAGAGCGCCCAGCCCTCGGCGTTGGCGCTCACGATGCCGACCGTCGCCTGGTAGCGCGAGAGCCGGTCCGCGACGTGCGCCCACTGCGCCAGCTGCAGGTGGTGGCCGGGAACGCCCTCGTGGTACCAGGTCGACACCAGGTCGTACACCGGGAAGCGGGTCTCGCCGTTGACCGGGAGCCAGGTGCGGCCCGGCCGCGAGAAGTCCTCCGACGGGCCCGTGTAGTACGGCGCCGCCGCGCTGCCCGGAGGCGCGATCCGGGACTCCACCTTCCGTACCCGCTCGGCGAGTTCGAAGTGGGTGCCGTCCAGCGTCTCGATCGCCTCGTCCATCAGCCCCTGGAGCCAGACCCGGGTCTCCTCGACGCCCTCGATGTGCGTCCCGTGCTCGTCGAGATGGGCCAGTGCCTCCCACGGCCCGGAGCCCGGGAGGATCTTCTCGGCTTCCTTCTTCATCTCGCCGAGCAGCCGGTGGTACTCCTCCCAGCCGTAGGCGTACGCCTCGTCCAGGTTGAAGTCCGTGCCGTTGAAGTACCGCGACCAGCGGGCGTACCGCTCACGGCCCACGGCGTCCGGGGCGTCCTTGATGGCCGGCGCGTACACGTCGCGCATCCAGTCGCGCAGCGAGGCCAGCGCGGCCGTGGCGCCGCGCGCCGCCGTGTCCAGCTCCACGCGCAGGCCGGCGGGGCCCGCCGTCACGAACTCCTCGAACCAGCCGCGCCGCGTCCCCTCGTCGCCCCCTCCCCACTCGGTCAGCTGATCGACGAAGGTGGCCGTGGCCCTCGGTCCACCCGTCAGACCCCGCTCCAGGCCCAGTTCCAGGGACTCCCGGTACCCCTCGAGCGCGGCGGGCACCGCCCGCAGCCGCTCCGCCACGGCCGCCCAGTCCTCGTCCGTCTCGCTGGGCATCACGGTGAAGGCGAGGCGCACGCTGTGCGCCGGAGAGCGCATGTTGCTGACGGTGCGCAGGCCCTCGCCCGCCTCGTGGACGGCCAGCTCGGCGGTCAGGCGCTCCCGCAGCAGGCGCGCGCAGCGCCGCTCGGCGTCGCCGTCGGCACCCGGGCGGCGCTCGGCCTCGTCCAGCCGGGCGAGCGTCCTGCGCAGAAGTCCGGCCAGTTCCTCCTGGCCGGCGGGGGAGAAGTCGGGCAGGAGGCCGGAACTCTCCCTGACACCCAGATAAGTGCCGGTGATGGGGTCGAGCTCTACGAGATCGTCGACGAAGGCGTCCGCGACCTGGCGGGGAAGAGCGCTGATGGGGGTATCTGGCATGCCTCCATCCTCGTACGCGCCCGCTGCCCGCGTCACCTCATTCGATCACAGTCGGCTGACAAATGAGCGGCCCGGAGGCGCGTCGGCGGGTGGTCCCGGCCCGGTACCGGTGTCCGTTCACCGGTACCGGCACCGGGCGGGGCGCGTCCGGGGTGGGCCTCCTGACCCGGCCATGTGCGGGGGGCAGTTGTCGGGGCGCGCACAGCGGACAGTGCCGGGACCTGTACCGAGAGCTGTACCAGGTGTGTGCCGGGACCGACGCGGGGCGCCTCAGGGCCCTGAGCCGTGTGGCGTGAGGGAGGGATCCGGGGCGCGTGGAGGTCCGGCCGGTGGTGCGCCGACGGTCATGCGCCGGGGGCGGGCGGAGTGACCGAGCGCCGTGGCCGATTTTGGCCGGATCGATTCCCTGCCACCTCGCGCCGCCCCGGCGATCAGCCCTCGGTGGGGCCATGGCGACCGGTCCGGCCGGCGTGCCGCTCGGCCGACTCGCTCGCCGCCGAGGACTCGCGCCGCTCGGTGGAGAGCGCCGCGCTCCGCAGACGGGCGGTGATCACCAGGGTGCCCTCCTCGATCTGGTAGTCAAGGGGCAGGTTCAGCGCCCGCATGGCGGCGACCATGCCCGTGTTGGACGACTGGGTCACGGCGTAGACGCTCTCGCAACCGGCCTCGACGGCGAGCCCCACGAGCCGGCTCAGCAACTCCGAGCCGATCCCGCGGCGCTGCCAGCTGTCCTCCACGAGCAGGGCGACCTCGGTCTCGTCGCCGTCCCACAGCAGATGGCCCAGGGCCACGAGCCGGCCGGACGCCGTCTCGACGGCGAGGGTACGGCCGAACCGCGGGCTCAGCAGATGGTTCAGATACCGGTCCGCGTCCAGGACCGGCCCGTGGTAGCGCATGCCGAGGGTGTGGTCCGAGCAGCGGTCGTGCATGGCGCGGGCGGCTGCGAGGTCGTTCTGGTCGGCGCGGCGGACGGTGATCTCGTTGCCCTCGGGGAGCGTCAGCACGTCCTCGCCGCGCGGGACGCGCGGCCCCAGCCGGGCGTCCAGCTCCACCAGGGCGCGGGCCCGGGCGAACTCGGTGGGCGTGAACGGCAGGTACGGCCGCTCGACGACGATCACGCCGCCGTGCGGGTCGCGCAGCCGCATCACCGTCTCACCGTCCTCCAGAGCGCCCTCGACGGGCGCGGTCTGGCCCGTGGGGCGGCCGCTCAGCGAGACCGCGGGAACGGAGTGGATCGTGCAGCGGCCCAGCAACTGGCGCAGCGCCAGCGGCAGTTCGGCCGCGTCCAGCGCGGTGCGGGTGGCCAGCCCCAGGACGCGGGTGGGCGTGTCCACGAGGTCGTGCGCGTCGGCGCGCTCGATCCACGTACGGGTGCCTCCGGCCGCCGACACCTGCCGGGTGAGCCGGGACGCCTGCACGTCCTCGGGCGCGCGCAGCAGGAACTCGTCGACGGTGCCCTCGGCCAGCGGGTGCGTCTGGAGCGTCAGGATGTCCACGCCCAGCCCGGCGAGGGCACCGCACAACGCGGCCAGGCTGCCGGGTTCGTCGCGCACGGTGGTCCGCATCCGCCACAGCACCGTCTTCACCGTGCCCGGCTCGGAGGGCGTACCGGGCGCCGCCTCCTCCGCGCCCGGTACGCCCCCGGGATCCGCGCCCCGTACGCCCCCGGGATCCGAGGCCGGCGGCGCATGGCTGTGGCGGCGTGCCCACCAGGTGTGGAACGTGGCCGTGGCAGCCAGCACCACCGCCGAGGCGATCAGCAGATACGGCCCGTCGGGACCGTGCGCGATCGTGTTCGCGATCGCATCGGCGACCGCCACGGCGGTGAACAGGGCTGCCAGCTCGACGAGGTCCCGCCGCCAGTGGTGGTGACGGCGGGCGTACTTCGCAGAAGTCATCTCGGTCATGGCAGCACTCTGACCCAGCGGTGTTGCGTGATCACGAACGCTTTGTGACCGACTGGTTAAGCGTGGATCCAGGTGGTTCATGACGGTTTTACGCCATTTGTGTCGTGGTCTGCTCGGCCGACTGTCGCAAAGCGTTCGCCAGCCGCCGTGCCTGCACCACCAGCTGCGACGAGCCCCGGCGGGACCCCAGTGCTTCGAGCCCGGGTACGGCCGCCGTGCCCGTGGCACCGGCTGCCCCGGACCGCTCGGCGCACTCGGCCGCCAGCGCCAGTATCTCGCCCGTCCCGCGCGGCGGTTCCCCGTCGGCGAGCAGCCCCGGCAGGGCGCCCGCGAGAACCCGCCACACCGTGCTGTACGCCCCCGTCCCGGCGGCCGTGCGCAGCGCGTCGGCCGCCCGGTTGACCTTGACGGTGCCGATGCCCACCAGTTCGGCCAGGTCGACGCCCAGCCGCTGCGCGTCCAGGTCGCCCCGTGCGGCCAGCACCAGCAGCGCGTCGACGGCCACCAGCCGGTCCTCCGTGTGCCGTGCGCCCAGCCCGTGCGCGAGCGCCAGGTGCACCGCCGGCCCGGCCTCCCCGCCCGCCTCGGCGAGCGCCGTCAGGAACCCGGTGCCGCCCCGCTGCTCGTCGTCCGCGCACGCGGCCGCCAGCGGCAGCAGCCACGCCGCGAGGACCTCCCGGTCCTCGGGCAGCACGGCCATCCACGCGGCCGTCGCGTCCTCCCAGTGGTAGCAGGCCCGCTGCCCCGGGTCCCAGGGCCTGCCGAGAGGCTGGAAGACCGCCGGGAACTCCCGCTGGAGCACCAGCCGTTCGGGCGTGGCCATCGCGATGCGCTTCATGGGCGGTTCGATCGACCACGACGGCGGGGGCACTTCGCACACCGTGCGCACACCCGGCCCGTACGACTCCTCGCCGGTGAGCCACGCCGCGAGCCGGTCGCCCTCCTCCGTGCCCAGCCGCGCGGCGGCCCCCGCGGCCTCCGCCGCGCCCGGCCCCGTCCTGCGGACCCGCAGCAGCGCCTGCGCGAAGTCGCACTCCGCCGGGCGCAGGTCCAGCCGCCGGTACTCCGCCAGCCGCCCGACCAGCTCGCCGGGATCCACTGTCCCGGTGTGCCAGGTGGGCGTGGCCAGCAGGAACGGCAGCGGCCCCGTGAGGACCCCCAGCGCCGCCTCCTGGGCCCGCACGGTCGCGATCCGCTCCAGCCGCCCGTGCCGGCAGGGGAACTCCATCTGCCGGCGCACCGCCCCCTGGAGCCGGCCCGGGCTCACGTTGCCCAGCAGGGTGGCCACCACGAGGGCGACGTCCGACAGGTCCGTGAGGTCCGGCGTCCTGTCGTCGTGCCACCACAGGTCGGCCACGCACGGCGCCAGCGCCTCGGCCAGCGCCTCCCGGTCCTGGTGCGCGAACCGCACCAGGCCGTCCAGGGCGTGCTCCCGGGCGACGACGTCGGTGCCCGCGTCACGGCCGTGCAGCAGGGCGGCCACCTCCTCGACCAGCTCCGCGAGCGTCTCCGGCGGGGGCGCCAGACGCTGCGGCTCCGGCAGCGGCGGCAGGATCTCCTCGTACGGTCCGCTCGCCAGGTCGTCCGTCACCAGCAGCGGACCGAACACCTCATCCGCGAGGTCCCGGTGCACGGGGCTCAACAGCGCCGCGGCCCCGGCCAGTTCCCCGCGCGACTCCTCGTCCACCGAGGCGAGATGCCGGCCCACCAGCTTCAGGGCCCGCTCCTGCAGCGCCGTGTCCTCGTGGCCGAACACATCGGACAGCACGGGCAGCAACTCCCCGGCCGCCCCCGGCTCCTGCCGCAGCGCCTTCCCCAGCAGCACCAACTGCGCGCGGACCAGCTTCTTCTCCGGCCGGAACAGCACAGAGGACGAGACCTCGGCCAGCTGCCGCGCCGGAAGCCCACCCGCCAGGACCAACCGCGCGAGGACCTCCTGGGCGTACCCGGCCACCGGCGACGGGGCGTCCGCCGCCAGGCCCATCCAGTCGGCCGTACGCTCCCGCTCCTCCTGCGGCGTCAGCTCCAGCAGCCGCAAAAGGCCCAGGAAGAAGCGCAGGTCGGCGGACTTCCCACCGCGGAGGAGACGCGCCACACAGCCGTCGACCAGCACCCGCCGGTCCACCACGCCCTCCTGCGACAGCGAGACCAGCGCCGGTCCCCACTGCTCCGACCAGGACAGCGCGTCGGCCACCTCGGACGTCTCGAAGAGCCGGGGCACCAGCAGCGGCGTGTGCGGATCGGTGCGCAGCTCCCGCAGACCGCTCCGGCCCCTGGACCGCGTGACCGCGTCCACCCAGCCGTACACATAGCCGTCCGACAGGGGAACCTCGCACCCGGAGAGCCGCACCAGCTCACGGATCAGCGGATAGTCCGTCCGGGCCGTCGCGGTGCGCGCCGCGAGCCGGTGCGCCACATCCGCGAGCCACTTCGAGTCCCGGTCCGAGAGCAGCCCCACCAGCGTGGTGTACGGCACCTCCTCCCAGCCCCGCAGGTCCCGAGCCGCGATCCACGAAGCCGCGGCGGCGGCGCCGCTCTGGCACGCCCCGCCCGCCAGCAGCAGCGCCCGCTGCACCAGACGGCGCTTCTCCCACTCGCCCCAGCCCCAGCCGCGCACGTCGCCGCGCAGCTCCTTCAGCTCGGCGAGCGCCTCCTTGCGACCCGCCCGGTCCAGCGACCGCACCAGCTCCGGAACGTCCTTGACCCGCCCCTGCCGTACCACGTCCAGCAGTTCCTTCATCGCGCACCCCCTGCGACCGTCGTCCCACGGCGCACCATCCGCACCGCCAGCGCGTGCTTGCACGGGCCGCGCCTGCCCCGGTAATCCGCCCACCACTGGCAGGTGCAACTGAGCGCACCGCCCGACTCCCGTACCTGGTAGCGCCGCTCGCCCGAGGCCACGGTCGCCACGTCGCCCGCGACGTCCACGGCACCCGATGCGGCCAGCTCCCGCGCCGCCACCAGGCGCGGGTTGTGCCGCTCGACCCGGTCCGCGTCGTACGGAAGCTCCCGGTGGAAGTACGCGGCGTCCGCCACGTCGTACCCCACGCGCCCCGCCGAACCGAGCCGGGTCAGCGCGGCCCGCACCCGCTCCACCGGCAGACCGGCCTGCGCCGCCAGGTCGGCCGGGTCGATCCTCGGCTCCCACGCGAGCAGCACCGACACCAGCTCGGCGTCCTGCGCGGCCTCGTCCGTGGCCAGCGCCTCCAGGACGCCGCCCTCGCCGGAGAACCCGCGCCCCGCGTCCGGCGACAGCGTGAGCGTCAGCCGCATTCCCGGCAGCGTCACCTCCCACGCGCTCGCCGTCGCCGGCACCGACCCGTCGACCACCGGCCCGTACACCCGCAGCCCCGTCGCATGCCGCAGCACCCGCTGCAGCGCCACCAGCCGCTCAGGACCCGGAAGGCACACCGCGCCCGCCACCGGACGCGTCGTCGGCCGCAGCGACCGCCCCGCCGGCACCACCCACAGGGGAGCCCGCGCGCCCGCGCCGGCGCCCCGCGGCAGGGACCGCAGGAACCGCACGGCCTCGGCGGCCGAGAGTTCGGCCCGCAGGTCGAACCCCGCGCACGCCACCTGCGCCTCGGCGAACCCCCGCAGCCACCGGTCCGGCAACGGCACCTTCTTCTCCACGACGCTGCCGCCCAGCGTCGTCACCGCCAACTCCTCGGGCCCCACGCGCAGGTGGAGCGGATCGTCACCGGTCAGCCGTGAAAGCGCCTCCCGCAGCGGGTTGTTGACGTCCACGTTCGTCGTGCCGTGCCCCGTTTCGGCACCGTCGAGCCCCTCGCGCAGCACGTCGAGCCGCGCGTACACCCCGTTGCAGCCGGAGAACGACTCGAACCGCAGCCGGTCGCCGTTGCCCGTCACGACCGGGTCCAGCGACGCCGGGCGCAGCCGCTGGAAGTAGCGCGCGGCAGCCACGTCGGCCACCGCGAGCAGACCCCGCGCCGCTATCTGCGGCGAGGTCAGGAACCCGGCGAAGAAACGGGGATGGGCCTCGACGCCGGTGGGCGTCGTACCGCCCGACGTCTCCAGGCCGAGGGACCGTCCGGCCTGCGAGGACTCCAGGGCGGACGGGCGGGAATAGGCGAGTGCCTGCACGGATCGCGTCATGTGAACGACCGTAGGACGCACCACTGACAATCGGCGCCGCGGGACCACAGCGGCGGCCCCGACGGCCGTCTAGCGGCCCGCCACCCCGGCCAGCAGACGCACGCCGCGGGCGATGTCGGACGGTGCGAGATGCGCGTAACCCAGCACCAGCGGGACGCCGTCGCCGCACGGCCGCACGATTCGCGCGCCCGTTCCCGGCACACCGGTCCCGGCCGTGCTGCTCGTCCCCGTCCCGGGCTCCGCCGTGCTGCTCCTCCGCGTGCCCGGCTCCGCCGAGCCGGCCCCGCCCGTGCCGTAGTCGTCCAGTGTCCGCAGCCCCACCCCGGCCCTCGCCGCCCGGGCGACGAACTCCGGTGCGTGGCCGCAGTCGGGCGGCAGCCGCGCGATGATGTGCAGACCCGCCGCGATGCCGCTGATCTCCGTACCGGGGAACGCCGCGTCCAGCTGCGCGACGAGCACGTCGCGCCGCTCCCGGTACACGCGCTGGCAGCGCCGCAGCTGCCGGTCGTAGCCGCCGCGCACGACGAAGTCCGCGAACACGGCCTGGTCCAGGGCCGGGTTCCCGAGGTCCATGGTGCGCTTGCGCTCCACGGCCTCCGCCGTCAGCTCCTCCGGCAGCAGCAGCCACCCGAGCCGCAGCCCCGGAGCCAGTGACTTGCTCACCGACCCCGCGTACACCACCCGTTCCGGATCCAGCCCCTGCAGAGCGCCCACGGGCGCCCTGTCGTACCGGAAGTCACCGTCGTAGTCGTCCTCGACGACATAGCCGTCCACCGTCCGCGCCCAGTCGAGCAGTTCGGTACGGCGCCGCGCCGAGAAACCGATGCCCGTCGGGAACTGGTGCGCCGGCGTGGTCACCACCGCCCGCACCCCCGAGGCCACCAGCGGCCCCATCGCCGGCCCCTCCCCGTCCAGGGGCAGTCCCACCGTGCGCAACCCGGCCGCCGCGAACAGCGCCCCGTGCTCCGGGCTGCCCGGGTCCTCCACCCCGACGGCCCGCGTCCCGCGCTCCCGCAGGACCGCACCGACCAGCGTCATCGCCTGCGCCACGCCCGAGCACACCACCAGCCGCTCGGGATCCGCCACCGCCCCGCGCCGCCGCGTCAGCAGCGCGGCCAGCGCCGTCCGCAGCTCCGGCAGCCCGCGCGGGTCGGGATATCCCAGCTCACCGTGGGGGAGCCGGGACAGGACGGTCTTGTACGCCGCCGCCCACGCCGCGCGCGGGAACAGCGACAGATCCGGTGTGCCGGGCCGGAAGTCGACACGCACTCTGGGCGAGCGGGGCGCCAGGTCGTGCGCGGCCGGCGTGACGGCCGCGCGCACCGCGTCGCCCACCCACGTGCCCGCGCCCCGGCTGCTGCGCAGATACCCCTCGGCCGTCAACTGCTCGTACGCCTCGGTCACCAGACCGCGTGACACGCCCAGATCCGCGGCCAGCTCACGGCTCGACGGCAGCCGCGTCCCCACCGCCAGCCGGCCCGACCGGACCGCCTCCCGCAGCGCCGACTGAAGGGCCCGGCCCCGCTGCCGCGCCGGTGCGGCGACCGCGGGGAGCAGCAACTCCCAGGCACCTCCGGCCCGCTGACCTCCGCCCATGGACCCCCGATCCGCCATGCGGCGACCCTACAGCCCGCAACACCCCAGGTGAGCGGGCGTTGTCAGTGCCGCCGACTACGTTGTGAAACATCCATCCGCGCTTGCTGGCTGCAGCGCTGCCGGACCCGCCGCCCCGCCCTGTTCAGCGCCAGGGCGGGGCCCTGGCGGGCCGTTCCCCCAGCACCGGCGGACCGCCCCTCGACAGCGGCGGACGCCCCTCGCCGACCGACCGCGTCCCGAGCCGTTCCCGGGCCACGCCAAGTGGTCCCCGAAGAAGGGAGAGAAGTGGCCCTCAAAGAAGACAGTCACGCTCCATAGCGTCAGCGACATGAACGCGACCTCTCTGCGAGGGGCGCTGCTCGCGGCCTTCGCCTGTGTCCTCGTGGGCGCCTCCTTCACCGCCAACAGCGTCCTCGGCGCCTATCCGTACGCCGGCGGCCAGGCCCTCCGCTACGGCCTGGCCTGCCTGCTCCTCCTGCCCCTGCTCGGCCGCGGCGGAACGGCTCCGCTGCGCACCCTGACCCTCCGCGCCTGGATGCGCGTCGCGGCCCTCGCCGCCATCGGCATGGTCGGCTTCAACCTGGCGGTGCTCGCCGCCGAGCGCACCGCGGAACCCGCCGTCCCCGGAGTCCTCGTCGGCTGCGCGCCCGTGGTCGTCGCGGTGGTCGTACCGCTCATGGAGGGACGGCGGCCGGCCCGGCCCGTGCTGTACGGCGCGCTGCTCGTCGCCGCCGGCGCCTTCGCCGTCCAGGGGTGGGGGCGCACCGACGCGGCCGGGATCGCCTGGTCGGCCTGCGCCTTGGTGGGGGAGGTGGGCTTCGCCGTGCTGGCCGTTCCGGTCCTGAGATCCCTCGGGCCCAGGCTCCTGTCCGCCACGGTCTGCGGCGTCGCGGCCCTGGAGGCGGCCGCGGTCGGCCTCCTGCTCGACGGGGCCGGGGTCCTGCGCACGCCGAACGCCCTGGAGGCCGGCGCCCTCCTGTGGCAGGCCGCCATCGCCACCGTCGTCGGCTTCGTGTGCTGGTACATGGGCATGCAGCGGATCGGTGCCGAGCGGGCGACCCTCTTCTCGGGGCTGATCCCCGTGTCGGCGGCCATGACGGCGCCGCTGGTCGCCACCGGTTCGTACGGCCCGGCGCAGGCGGTGGGCAGCGCCCTCGTCGGGGCCGGCGTGGCACTGGGCTCGGGCGTACTCGCCCGACGCCGCCCCCGTGGCCCGGGCCGCTCCCGGAGCCAGGGCCCCTCCTATACGACCCGCCGGGACCGTACGACCGGCCGCTCCCTCATACGGGGCCGCACCACGACACCCGGCGGGTCGCCGATGGGTGCTCGGTCGATGCGCGGTGCGTCAGCGGCTGCCGTCGAGGATCACGCGGGCGACGAGAGCCGGGTCGTCGTTCATGGGGACGTGTCCGCAACCGGGGAGCCGTACGAGCCGGGCGCCCGGGACGGCGCGCTTGGCGCGGACGCCCTGCCGCGGCAGGAGCAGCCGGTCGCGGGAGCCCCACGCGATGGTGACCGGCAGCCCGGGGACGTCGTCCGTGAACAGGACGTCCCGTCCGACAGCGAGCGTCTGGTGGAAACCGGTGGCGCCGCGCAGCGCCAGGGCCTCGGCGACCACCGCCTCGGGTGACCTCCGCCCGGGGCGGGCGTAGATCGTGCCCGTCAGCGCGGCCCGCCCGGCGGACGAACGGGAGAGCCGTTCGATCATCGGCAGCGACAGGGACCGTGCGCCCGCGCGCATGGCCCGCAGTGTCCCGAAAGCGTACCGGCGTTCGCTCTCCGTCCAGAAGCCGGCGGGCGACAGAGCGGTCACGGAACGGACCAGCTTCTCGCGGCCCAGCTCCAGGGCGAGGAGCCCGCCGAGCGAGTTGCCCGCCACGTGCGGCCGCTCGATGTCCAGGGCCTCGCACAGCGCGGCGAGCACGGGGACGACCGTGGACAGGTCGTACGCCAGACCGTCCGGCAGCGCGGGCGACGCCCCGAAGCCGGGCAGGTCGACGGCGATCACCTCGCGCTCCGTCGCGAGGATGTCCAGCACGGGCTGCCACGCCTGCCAGTGGTGGCCTATGCCGTGGAGCAGCAGCAGGGGTTCACCCGCGCCGGCCCGTTCATAGCGCACGGACACGGTGCGGGGCCCCTGCGGGGACTCCAAGCGGAACGAGACCTCTGCGGCCATGGTGCTGCTCCCTGTCTCCCGCCGGCGCCGTCATGTAGACGTAGTGTCAGCAACAATTACCGCTCGGTAGGCCCAAGTTCAAGGGGTGTCCGCACGGCATCGGTCATGTGCCGACGCGCCGGCGCTGTTCTCATGCGAACGCCACGTGAACGCTGCACGGCGCAGTGTCACCTCGCGACGCCTTCGCCCGATGATTGGTCTTGACCAAGTACGGGAGCCGTCCTATGGTCGGCAGGGTTAGTGCAGGAACCTTTAATAAACAAGGGCACGGAAAATCGTCCGGGACACGGCGATCGCGGAGGATCAGGGTGGGGACCACGCAGCTGGAATCGGTGCCGGAGCCGAAGTACTGGCACCTCAAGACCGTGATCGGCGAAGCGCTCGACTCGGAGTTCGAGGTGGGCGAGATCCTGCCCAACGAGCGTGAACTCGCCGCCCGTTTCGGCGTCGCCCGCGCCACACTCCGGCAGGCGCTCGAACAGCTCGAACTCGAAGGCCGCCTCCAGCGCCGCCGCGGCGTCGGCACCACCGTCGCCCCGCCGCGCGTGGGCGTCGACGTCTCCACCGCGCAGCACCAGTGGCCGGGCGCCGGCGAGGACACCTGGCAGGCCGTGGACTGCACGTCCCTCGTGCCGCCCGTGGCCGTGGCCCGCCTCCTCGACCTGCACGCCGACCACGACGCCGAAGCCGGCGCCGAGCCCGTCGGACCCGTGTACGCGGTGCGGCGGCTGCGCGCGACGCACGGCCAGGCCGTGGCAGCCGAGCAGCTGTACGTCCCCGCCGCCTCCGTCCCGGGGCTCATCGTCACCCCCGCCATGACCGGCCAGGCCCTCGCGCGGGGCGTCCTGCGGGAACTCCAGCGCCTGCCGCTGGAGGGCCAGGACCGTGCCGTGGAACTCGGCTCGGCACGCGCCGACGACGCCAAGGAACTCGACCGCCTCCCGGGCGCCCCGGTCCTCGTCGTCACCACCCGCTACCTGTCCGAGGGCCGCACCGCCGCCGTCTCGGTCGCCACGTACCGCGCCGACACCTGCCGGCTCACCTTCGGCGACGTGGGCGACCTGCAGATCGCGTCCTGAACCGCCGCCCATCCCTCCGGTTCGTTCTCCGGCCCGCCGCTCTCAGCGGCGGGCCGTCACCGTTCCCTCCACCGCGAACAACTGCTCCTCCACGTGATCGAGCGCCAGCCGCAGCGCACCCGTCGCGACCGCCGCCTCGCCCAGCAGCGACAGCACCACCCGCGGCGGCCGCAGACAGAACCGCGCCAGCTCCTCCCGCAGCGGCGGCAGGATGCCGTCCAGACCGGCCGCCCAGCCGCCGATCACCACCAGCTCCGGGTCGAGCGCCAGCACCAGCGCCGCCACGTCGTGCACCAGCCGCTGGATGAACCGGTCCACCGCCGCCCCGGCCCGCGCGTCGCCCTGCCGGGCCAGCGCGAACACCTCGGCCACCGCCTGCTCGTCCAGCGGGTGCAGCGGCTCGCCCGTCGTCGACAGCAGCGTCTCCGGCGTCGCTCCCTGCCCCAGCAGGTGCAGCGCCCCGATCTCACCGGCCGCCCCGCCGTACCCGCGGTGCAGCCGCCCGCCGATCAGGGACCCCGCCCCGGGGCTCAGCCCCGCGAGGACGAACACGATGTCGTCCGAGTCGATCGCCGCGCCCTTCCAGTGCTCGGCCACGGCGGCGGCGTTGGCGTCGTTCTCCACCAGCACGGGGCAGCGGAACGAGCGCCGCAGCCGCTCGCCCAGGGCCAGCCCCGTCCATCCGGGCAGGGCCGTACCGAGCCGGACCGTCCCGTCGGCCTCCACGATCCCCGGTGTGCCGACACCCACCGCACGCAGATTGCCGCGGGCCACGCCCGTGCGGCGCAGCACGTCGGCGACCACCGCCCGCACCCGGTCCAGCCGCTCGTCCTCGGACAGCGTCTCCGCCACCTCGCGCGACCCGGCGCCGATGATCCGCCCGTCCAGCCCGGACAGCAGCGCGGCCACACGGTGCGGCCCGATCTCGATGCCCAGCAGGTGGCCCGCCTCCACCCGGAAGCGGAACCGCCGCGCCGGCCGCCCCTGGCGCCGGACCTCACCCTCCTCGGGCGCCGCCTCGACCACGAGACCCGCCTCGATGAGGCCCTCGGTCACCCCTTCGACCGTGGGACGGGAGAGGCCGGTGAGGCGCGAGAGGTCGGTCAGCGTGCGGGCCTCACCGCCCCGCAGCGCATGGAGTACCACCGCGGAGTTGATCCGCCGCAGCAGCGACGGGTCCCCGCCGGTCAGCCGGCCCACCGTGTGTCCTCCCAGCTCGTGCGATGTCTGCGGGATCGTACTCAATGCCCGGGCGGTCGGCGAGCGCGGCCCGGGGCCCGCGGAGGCCGCGCCGGGACGCCGCGCACGACGCCCCGCTCAGCGCGGTGAGACGAACCCCGACTCGTACGCGGCGATCACCGCCTGGGTGCGGTCCCGCGCCCCCAGCTTCGCCAGGACCGCGCTCACATGGGTCTTCACCGTCTCCGTGCCCACCACCAGCTCCTTGGCGATCTCCGCGTTCGACAGCCCGCGCGCCATGAGCCGGAGCACCGCCTCCTCCCGCCCGGTCAGCGCCGCGCGCTCCAGCGCGGCCCGCGCCTCCGCGTTGCCGTACGCGCCACCGGAGCCGTGGCTGGCCGCCATCGAGCGCAACGCCGCCGGGAACAGCAGCGACTCGCCCTCGGCGACCAGGCGCACCGCGTGCACGATCTCGGCGGGCCGGGCCCGCTTGAGGAGGAACCCGTCGGCTCCGGCGCGCAGCGCCCCGTACACGTACTCGTCGTTCTCGAAGGTCGTCACCACGAGGATCTTCGGCGGATCCGGCACGCCTCGCAGCACCAGCCGCGTCGCCTCGATGCCGTCCACCAGCGGCATCCTCACATCCATGGCGACCACGTCCGGGCGCAGCCGCCGCACCAGCGGCACGACGGCCGCGCCGTCGGAAGCCTCGCCGACCACCTCGATGTCGGGCTGAGCCCCGAGCACGGCGCGCAGCCCCGCACGCACCAGGGGCTCGTCGTCGACCAGCAGCACAGTGATGGGCATCGCTTACCGCAGCCCCGCCAGAGGCAGACTCGCCGAGACCCGCCACTCGCCGTCGAACAGCCCCGTGAACGCCTTGCCCCCGAGCAACGCCGCCCGTTCCTGGATGCCGCGCAGGCCACTCCCGCCACGCCCCGCCGGGGTGGCGGCCGCCGTGGCCGGATTGGCGACCTCGATGTCCAGCCACGCGTCCGACACGGCGATACGCACCCGCACCGGCACCCCGCCCGCGTGCCGCAGCACGTTCGTGAGCGACTCCTGAAGGATCCGGTACCCCTCCCGGGACAGCGGTCCCGGGAGCTCCGTCACCGGCCCGGTCACCTCTACCGTCAGGTCCGCACCCGAGGACCGTGCCGCGTCGAGCAGCCGGGCGGCCTGGTCCAGCCCCGGCCGCCGTCCACCGGCCGGCCCTGACCCCCGACTTGCCGCACCGTCCACGCCCGGTCCGAAGGCGTACCCGAACTCGTCACCGCTGTCGTGGTCCGGCTCACGCAGCACCTTCAACACCCGCTCCAGATCCTCCAGCGCGTTGCGGCCCGTCTCCTCGATCGCCTCCAACGCCCGCTCGGTGAACAACGGGTCATTCGCCGTCCGCGCCGCACCCGCCTGCACCACGGCCACTGTCAGCGCGTGCCCGATCGAGTCGTGCAGCTCCCGTGCGAGCCTGTTGCCGTGCAGCAGCCGCTCCGTGCGCTCCTCCAGCGCGGTCAGCCGCTCGGTCGCCGACGGACCCAGCAGCCGCAGGGCGAGCACGGTGATCAGCCGGCCCAGCAGCACGACCACGACGAACAGCACGGCGAGTGGCACCAGCGCGAGCGGAAGACCGAGCCACCGCGGGCTGAGGCCCTCCAGCGGCACCAGCCCGTCCGAGCCGGGCCCATGACCCGCCGCCACCATCACCATCTCCACAGACGTCGTGGGCAGCAGCACCGTGGCGGCCATCGCCACCCCGGCCACGAGCAGGCGCACCTCCAGCCACAGGACCGTCCGCCATCTCTGCGCCCAGTCCGCCGACGGGGTCATCGCGACCCCGGCCCCGGCCGGGACCAGCAGCAGCCGTGCCTGCACACCCTCCGCCCTGCGCACCCACGGCACCAGCCCGAACGGAGCCATCAGCAGCGCCACCATCCACGGCCGGTCGCGATCGATGAACATCCACACGGCCACGACCAGCGACGGCACGCACAGGTGCAGCCAGCGCAGATAGGTGACTTGGCGGGTCAGTGGACGGATCAGTCGGTGCATGAGGCAATCGTGCCAAGACCGCCGCTCCCGCGTCTCCCCCGCGCGGGGGAGACGAAAGCCCCACGCGGGGGAGGTGCCGCACCCACCCGGCCCGCGAAGCTCGATCACATGACACGAATCGACATCCAGCGGCTCGTCAAGGAATACGGACGCGGCCACCGTGCGCTGGACGGACCGACGTTCAGCGTCCTTCCCGGCCGGGTGACCGGCTTCCTCGGACCCAACGGCGCGGGCAAGTCCACCACGCTGCGTCTCCTCCTCGGCCTCGACCGGCCCACGTCGGGCACCGCCCTCGTCGACGGGCGCCCCTACCGCGACCTGGAACGGCCGTTGTGCCGTGTGGGCGCTCTCCTCGACCCACAGGCGGCGCACGGCTCCCGTACGGGCCGTGACCATCTGCGGATCCTGGCGGCCACCCACCGCATACCGGCACGCCGCGTCGACCAGGTCCTGGCCGAGGCGGGGCTCGGCGCGGTGTCCGGACGGCGCGTCAAGACGTATTCGCTCGGTATGCGCCAGCGCCTCGGCATCGCCGCCGCGCTGCTGGGCGACCCCGAGGTGGTGCTGCTCGACGAACCGTCCAACGGCCTCGACCCCGAGGGCATCATCTGGATCCGCCAGACCGTGCGCCGCCTCGCCCGGGAAGGGCGCACCGTGCTGGTCTCCAGCCATCTGATGAGCGAGACGGCCACGTTCGCCGACCACCTGATAGTCCTCGGCCGGGGCCGGCTGCTCGCCGACACGCCCGTCCAGGACCTCCTGGACTCCCGTGGCGGATCCCGTGCCGTCGTCCGGACCGGCGACGACGAGGGGTTCCTGAACGTACTGCGTGCCGCCGGCCACCGGCCGGTGCGCGACGAGGAGGGACGGTGGTCCGTCGACGGCACGAACGCCGAGGACATCGGCGCACTCCTCGCCCGCGCGGGGGTACCGGTCCTCGAACTCACCGAGCGGCGGGCCTCCCTGGAGGAGGCGTACCTCGCCCTGACCGCCGGCGACACCCCATACGCGGCAGCCGGCGAACGGCAGGCGGCCGAGGCTGCCACGCCCGCCCGTGACGCCGCAGGAACGGAAGGAAAGACGCACCGATGACGACCGCCGTACTCCACGCCGAGTGGCTCAAGATCCGAACTCTGCGGTCCGCCGTCTGCGCGCTGCTCGCCGTGCCGGTGGCCACAGCCGGGATGACCATCCTGGTCAACGCCCTGACGAGCTCGGGCGATGGGGCCGACACAGCCAGCCCCGACCGGCTCTTCACCGCCTTCTTCGGCATCAGCTTCGGGCAGATCGCCGCGATGGCGTTCGGCACGCTCGCCTTCTCCACCGAGTTCCACAACGGCGCCCTGCGGACCTCCCTCAGCGCCGTCCCCGACCGCACACGCTTCTACGCCGCCAAGACGGCCGTCGTCGCCGCCTCGGTGCTCCTCATAGGCCTGGTCACCGGATTCGCCACATTCCTCGGCGGACAGGCCGTCGTCGACGGCGACCGCATGGACCTCGCGGACCCGGGCGCCCTGCGCGCCTGCCTCGGCGCCGGCATCTACCTGTCGCTGGTCGCACTGTTGGCGGCCGGGTTCACGGCCCTGCTGCGCAGCGGAACGGCCGTGCTGAGCCTGCTCATACCCTTCGTGCTGATCGTGTCGTTCGTGATAGGCGACGTCTCGGGCGGAGCTGCGGGCTATCTGCCGGACAAGGCCGGGCAGCAGGTGCTGCGCCAGGACACCACCGGCGGCCTCGAACCCTGGACGGGCCTCGCGGTGGCGGCCGCCTGGGCCGGCGCGGCTCTGCTCGCCGGCTGGTGGTCGACGCGCCGCCGGGACGCCTGACGGCCTGACGGCCTGACGGCCTGACGGCCTGACGGCCTGACGGCCTGACGGCCTGACGGCCTGACGGCCTGACGGCCTGACGGCCTGACGGCCTGACGGCCTGACGGCCTGACGGCCTGACAGCCTAACCGCCGGGACGCCTGACTGCCGGGACGCCTGGCCGCCCCGCCCCGTGACCGCCGGCCGACGCAGGCGGCGACCCACGGCGACCCGCGGTGCCCCGGCGACGGGCGCACCGAGCCGAACCGGCACCCGTGCTCGGTGCTCCGTGCCCTGTTGACGGAACGCCAATTGTCAGTGTCGGCGGCTTTACTGGACCCATGACCACCGCTCGGCATCTGGCGACCATCGACCTGCTGCGTTCCCGTCCCTTCCCCCGGGAGCGCGGCAGATCCGACGTGGGGGACAGCGGCCCCGGCTACTACATCGCCGAGCTGGCCACGAGCGAGGAGTTCTGGGAGGACTCCAGCCGGATGGAGCTGGTCGGGGAGCAGTACGAGGCGGAGCGTGAAGCGCTCGCGACGCTGATGGAAGCACGCTGGGGCGAGCCCCACGTGTTCAGCCTCTGGTCGGTGTTCCAGCGGTCCATGGACGGAGAGGAGATACCGGAACCGTGGGACGTCCTCAGCAACAGCGTGCCGGACCTGCACCTGTGGCGCGTGGACGGCCGGTGGATAGCGCTCGGCGTCTCCAAGTGGGACAAGGAGCTTCCCTTTCAGCTGGTCGCCGTCGTCACGGAGACCGACCCTCCCTGAGGGCCACGGCACGCAGCCGTCCGTACTCCTCGGCCATCGACTGGGCCGTCCAGTGCGCGTTGAGACCGCTGGGATTGGGCAGGGCCCAGATCCGGGTGTCGCCGATCGTGCGTTCCTGGGGGCCTATGACGGCCTTCTTCTCACCGAAGGCCGTGCGGTACGCGGTCACGCCGACGACGGCGAGCCACCGCGGCCGCAGCCGCTCCACCTTCCCGGTCAGCAGCCTGCCGCCCTCGCGGAACTCCTCGTCGCTCAGCTCGTCGGCGCGAGCCGTCGCCCGGGCCACCACATTGGTGATGCCCAGCCCGTACGAGAGCAGCTCGTCCTGCTCGGAGGGGTGCAGCCGGCGCGGGGTGAAACCGGACAGGTGCAGCACGGGCCAGAAGCGGTTGCCGGGCCGTGCGAAGTGGTGGCCCGTCGCACCCGACATCAGGCTGGGGTTGATGCCGCAGAACAGCACGAACAGGCCGCCCGCCACCACGTCGGGGATGACGCGGTCGCGAGCGGCCTGGAGCTCCTCGGCGGAGAACCGGCGCGCGTGCACGGCGGAGCCGGTCAGAGGATGGCGCCCGGCACGTAGGCGGCGGCCTCCGGGTGCTGCTTGGCGATCTCCTCGATGCGGGAGACCACCGAGCCGACCTGGTCGGCGGCCGCGCCCGTGAAGGACAGCTTGTCCGCCATGAGTGCGTCCAGTTCCGCCCGGTCCAGCGGGATCCGCTCGTCGGCGGCCAGCTTGTCGAGGAGTTCGTTGCGCTCGACGCCCTGCTCGCGCATGGCGAGGGCGGAGGCGACGGCGTTCTCCTTGATGGCCTCGTGCGCCACCTCGCGGCCCACACCCGCGCGCACGGACGCCATGAGGACCTTGGTGGTGGCCAGGAAGGGCAGGTAGCGGTCCAGTTCCCGGGCGACGACCGCCGGGAACGCGCCGAACTCGTCCAGCACGGTCAGGAAGGTCTCCAGCAGACCGTCGAACGCGAAGAACGCGTCGGGCAGGGCGATCCGGCGCACCACCGAGCAGGAGACGTCACCCTCGTTCCACTGGTCGCCCGCCAGCTCGCCCGCCATCGACGCGTAGCCGCGCAGGATGACCATCAGGCCGTTGACGCGCTCGCAGGAGCGGGTGTTCATCTTGTGCGGCATCGCGGACGAGCCGACCTGGCCGGGCTTGAAGCCCTCGGTGACCAGCTCGTGGCCGGCCATCAGCCGGATCGTCTTCGCCAGCGACGACGGCGCGGCGGCCAGCTGCACCAGGGTCGTGACGACCTCGTAGTCCAGGGAGCGCGGGTAGACCTGGCCGACCGATGTGAACGCCTGGCCGAAGCCGAGGTGCGCGGCGATCCGCTGCTCCAGCTCGGCCAGCTTCCCCGCGTCACCGCCCAGCAGGTCCAGCATGTCCTGGGCCGTGCCGACGGGGCCCTTGATGCCGCGCAGCGGGTAGCGGCCCAGCAGCTCCTCGAGGCGGGCGTGGGCGACCAGCAGCTCGTCGGCGGCCGTCGCGAAGCGCTTGCCGAGCGTCGTGGCCTGGGCGGCGACGTTGTGGGAGCGGCCGGCCATGACCAGCTCGCCGTACTCGGCGGACAGCTTGCCCAGGCGCGCCAGCACCGCCACGGTGCGGTCCCGCATCAGCTCCAGCGAGCGGCGGATCTGCAGCTGCTCGACGTTCTCGGTCAGGTCGCGGGACGTCATGCCCTTGTGGACCTGCTCGTGGCCGGCGAGGGCGTTGAACTCCTCGATGCGGGCCTTCACGTCGTGCCGGGTGACCTTCTCGCGCTCGGCGATCGACGCCAGGTCGACCTGGTCGAGGACCCGCTCGTAGTCGGCGAGCGCGGCGTCCGGCACCTCGATCCCGAGGTCCTTCTGGGCGCGCAGCACGGCGAGCCACAGCTGCCGCTCCAGCTTCACCTTCTGCTCGGGGGACCAGAGGACGGCGAGCTCGGCGGAGGCGTAGCGGCCGGCGAGGACATTGGGGATGCGAGGCTTTGCAGTCACGTGTACGGATTCTACTGGCGATTCCTGCAGGCCAGCGCGGCGGTCCGGTTTGTACCTTGCTACGAGACGGGCGCCACGCAGGTCCGGGCTGCCAGAGCCGCGGCCGGATGCGCGTCGGTCACCCGGCCCGGCGGCGCAGGTCCGCGCCCTGTCGGCGGGGTGCCGGGCGGCGCTGTGGCCTCGGGGCTGCGGCGCCTAGGACGCCTCGTACGGCAGGAGTTCGGGCCGTTTGGCCGGACGGCCGTCACCCGAGGAACGGCCCGTCAGTCGCCGCCCGATCCACGGCCCCAGGTGCTGCCGGGCGAACCTCAGGTCACCGATCCGGCGCTCGACCCAAGGTGCCCGCACGTGCGGGGGCAGCGGGGCCCGCCAGTCGTCCTCGGCCTCCAGGCCCAGGGTCTGCCACACGGCCTCGGCGACCCGCCGGTGCCCCTCGGCCGTCAGGTGCAGCCGGTCCACGTCCCACATGCGCTGGTCGCCGAGCGCCTCGGCGCCGTACAGGTCGACCACCAGCGCCCCGTGCCGGTCCGCCAGTTCGTCGACGTACGCGAACAGCTCCTCCATGCGCGGGCGGAACCGCTCCATCACCGGGCCCCGGCGGCCGGGGCTGCGCATCAGCACCAGCTGCTTGCAGGACGGCGCCAGGCGCTCGACCGCCTCCTCCAGCCGGCCCCGCACCAGGCCCATGTCGCACTTGGGGCGCAAGGTGTCGTTGAGGCCGCCCACCAGGCTGATCACGTCGGCGCCCATCTCGCTCGCCGGGCCGACCTGCTCGTCGACGATCTGGCCGATGAGCTTGCCCCGTACCGCCAGGTTCGCGTACCGGAAGCCCGGCGTCCGGGCGGCGAGCCGGGCCGCCAGCAGGTCCGCCCAGCCCCGGTAGGAGCCGTCCGGCAGCAGGTCCGACATGCCCTCGGTGAAGCTGTCGCCCACCGCGACGAAACTGTTGTACGTGGCATTGATCTCCATGGCGCAGAGATCGTATCGCGGGGCTCGGCCGCGCCTCCGTCGAGTGGGCGAGTAGGGTCGCCCGGTCCGAGGGGAAGGCTGCGGACGCGACCGGAAGGGACACGGGGGACAGTCATGAGCGAGGCACTGGAACAGGCGCTGGCGGAGGCACTGGCCCATCTGCTGACGTCGATCGACACCTGCGACGACGACGTCGTCGACCCGGACACGGCCGTGCGCTGGACCGAGCACACGGCCCATGTGCTGGACCGGCTCGCGCCCCCCGACCGGCGCCGCCTGGCCGTGCTGTTCCACGACGTCGCACGCCGCGAACCCGACGGCCCGTGGAGTGAGGCCCTGCACGCGATACCCGCGTCCCTGGGCCTGGACGAGGACGGGCACGAGCACTACTGCGATGCCGTCGAGGAGCACGTGGCCCGCCTCCTGAAGACCGTGCGGGACGCGGATCCGGCCACGCCCGTCCCGACGTGCCCCGGCTGGACACTCGCCGATCTCGTACGGCACCACGGCACCACCCACCGCTGGACGGACCACCTCGTCCGCACCCGCGCCACCGCCCGCGTCCGGCCCGAGGACATCCCGCTGGACCTGCCGGACGACACCGGCGCGTACGCCGACTGGCTGGCCAGCAGCGCCGAGGCCGCGCTGGGAGCCCTGCGCTCCGCCGCCCCCGACACCCCGATGTGGACGTACGGGGCCGACCCCCACGTGCGGTTCTTCGCCCGCCGGCTGCTCTTCGAGGCCGTCGTGCACCTCGCCGACGCCGAACTGGCCCTGGGCGAGCGGCCCCGGATCGACGCGGGCACGGCGGCCGACGGCATCGACGAGTTCCTGGAGTACGTGCCGTACGTCGGCCGGGTCGCCGAGCCGGTCGCCCACCTCGGCCGTGACGGCGACGTCCTGCGGCTGCGCGCCGCCGACACGGGCGCGATGTGGACGCTCACGTTCGGCGGGGGCGGCTTCTCCGTGCGCCTCGACGGCGACGGCGGGGCGACCGTCACCATCGAGGCGGACACCGGGGAGCTGCTGCTCCTGCTCTACGGGCGGTACGGCGCGGGGGACGGCCGGTTCACCGTCACCGGCGACCGCACGCTCCTCGACGCGTGGCTGGCCGCCACGCCCCTGTGAGGCGGCCGCCCCGCAGCCGCACCCCACCGCCGACGGCGCCGTCACCGGGGCGCGGAGCCGTCACGGTGCCGTCACGGAGCCGGCCGGCCCACCAGCTCGCGCAGGACGTCCTCCATCGTCACCATGCCCGCGAGCCGGCCGTCGTCGTCCAGCACGGCCGCCAGGTGCGTACGGCTGCGGCGCATCGCCGTCAGCACGTCGTCCAGCGGGGTAGCGGCCCGCACCCGGGCGATGGGCCGCATCGCCGACACCGGGAACGGCAGGTCGCGCGGCATCGCGTCCAGGGCGTCCTTCACGTGCAGGTAGCCCAGGATGCGCCGTGCGGGATCGACCACGGGGAACCGGGAGAACCCGGACTCCGCCGAAAGCCCCTCCAACTCCTCGGGCGTGGTCCCGACCCGCGCGTACACCACGCGCTCCAGCGGCATCACCACGTCCCGCACGGGACGGCGGCCCAGCTCCAGCGCGTCGTGCAGCCGCTCGGCCGCACGGTCGTCCAGGAGCCCCGCGTCACCCGCGTCGGTCACCATCCGCGCCAGCTCGTCGTCCGAGAACGTGGCCGCGACCTCGTTCTTCGCCTCGACCCGCAGCAGCTTCAGCAGGCCGTTGGCGAACGCGTTGATGGTGAAGATCACCGGGCGCAGCGCCCGCGCCAGCGCCACCAGCGGCGGGCCGAGCAGCAGGGCCGTACGGACCGGCTCGGCCAGCGCGATGTTCTTCGGCACCATCTCGCCCAGCAGCATGTGCAGGTACGTGGCCGCCGCGAGCGCGATCACGAACGACACCGGGTGCACCAGGCCGTGCGGCACGCCGATCGCGTCGAAGAGCGGCTCCAGCAGGTGCGCGATGGCCGGCTCGGCGACGATGCCAAGCACCAGGGTGGCCAGCGTGATGCCCAGCTGGGCCGCCGCCAGCAGTGCCGAGACGTGCTCCAGGCCCCACAGGACGCTGCGCGCCCGCCGGTTCCCGGCCTCCGCCTGCGGCTCGATCTGACTGCGGCGCACGGAGATCAGGGCGAATTCGGCGCCGACGAAGAACGCGTTCAGCACCAGCGTGAGGAAGCCGACCAGCAGCTGGATCACGATCATCGCGCGGCCCCCTCACCGGCGGCACCGGACGACCCGTCACGGCGCGATCCCCACGATCCCCGCGATGCTCGTGACTCCCGGGAGGCCCGCTCGCGGGCGTCGGCGCCCGTTTCCCGTTCGTGGGCGTCACGGCGCGATCCGCGCAGGTGGAGGCCGTGGCGGGAGCCATCGCCGTGGCGTTGTCCCCGGTGGGCGTGGTCTCCGGGACCGCCGTCACCGGCCGCGCCGTCCTCGTCCTCCCGGGCGTGCGGGGCGTGCAGCAGGACGCGCGCGGCGCGCCGCCCGGAGGCGTCGACCACGTCCAGCTCCCAGCCGGACAGCTCGACCGTGTCACCAACAGCCGGTATCCGCCCCAGCGCGGTGGCGACGAGCCCGGCCAGCGTCTCGTACGGCCCCTCCGGCACGTGCAGCCCGATCGTTCGGAGCTGGTCGGTGCGGGCGGCGCCGTCGGCGGACCACAGCGTGCGCCCGTCGGCGTCCTCGCCGGCCCGGGCCAGGTCGGGCGTCTCGTGCGGGTCGTGCTCGTCCCGTACCTCGCCGACGACCTCCTCGACGATGTCCTCCAGCGTCACGACACCGGCCGTGCCGCCGTACTCGTCGATGACGACGGCCATCGTGGCCTTGCCGGACAGCCGGTCCAGCAGCCGGTCCACGGTCAGCGTCTCCGGCACGAGCACGGGCTCGCGCAGCAGGTCCACGACCGGCGTGCGGTACCGCTGGTCGGCCGGGACGGCCAGTACGTCCTTGATGTGGGCCGTGCCGATCACCGTGTCGAGGCTTCCCCGGTAGACGGGGAAGCGGGACAGGCCGGTGGCGCGGGTCGCGTTGGCGACGTCCTCCACGGTGGCCTGCGCCTCCAGGGCCGTGACCTGGACGCGCGGCGTCATCACGTTCTCGGCGGTCAGCTCGGCCAGGTTCAGCGTGCGCACGAACAGCTCGGCGGTGTCCGCCTCCAGCGCGCCCGCCTTGGCGGAGTGGCGGGCCAGGGCGACCAGCTCCTGCGGGCTGCGCGCCGAGGCCAGCTCCTCGGCCGGCTCCATGCCGAGGCGGCGGACCGACCGGTTGGCGGTGTTGTTGAGATGGCTGATCAGGGGCTTGAAGGCGGCGCTGAAGATCCGCTGCGGGGTGGCCACGACCTTGGCGACGCCGAGCGGCGAGGAGATGGCCCAGTTCTTCGGGACCAGTTCGCCGACGACCATCAGGACGACCGTCGACAGAGCCGTACCGATCACCAGGGCGACGGAGGAGGCGGCCGATGCGGACAGGCCGAGCCCGCGCATGGGCCCGCTGAGGAGCTTGGCGACGGACGGCTCGGCGAGCATGCCGACGACCAGGTTGGTGACGGTGATGCCGAGCTGGGCGCCCGAGAGCTGGAAGGTGAGGGACCGCACGGCCTTCAGGGCGCCGAGCGCACCCCGCTCACCCCGCTCGACGGCCTGCTCCAGGGCGCTGCGCTCGACCGTCGTGAGGGAGAACTCCGCCGCCACGAAGCCTCCGCACGCCAGGGCGAGCAGCAGTGCCACGAGCAGCAGCAGCACTTCGGTCATCGGGTCACCTCCGTCCCATGATCCGGCAGGGAGGGGATGATCGCGCGATGGCGTCTTCGGCTACTGGGAGGCTCGCCCATGGGCGGTCGCTCACACCTTTCGAAATCGAATGAGTTGATCCGGCTCCACTCATGGTAAAGGATCAGCAAAGTGCCTTGCTGTGGGCGGGCTGATCCTGTGGAAAACCCGGCGGCCCGGTCCGGAGTGCGCGGCTCAGTCCGTCAGTGGCTTGACCCACCGGCTCCACTGCGGCTCCGGCGCGTACCCCGCGGCCCGCCAGGCGTGGTGGGCCTGCTCGTTCCGGTCGAGGACCATCGCGTCACCGCGCCGCCCTCCGAGCCGTACGAACCGCTCCTCCGCGGCGGCCAGCAGTGCCGTGCCGATGCCCTGCCGCCGTCGGCCGGGGTGGACGGCGAGCCGGTAGAGGTGGCAGCGCCAGCCGTCGAATCCGGCGATCACCGTGCCCACCAGTTCCCCGTCGCCGTCCTCGGCGAGGAGCAGGGCCTCGGGGTCGCGGGCCACCAGCCGCTCGACGCCGTCGCGGTCGTCGCTGATGCTGGTCCCCTCCGCGGCCACCTTCCAGAAGGCGAGCACCGAATCGAGGTCGGAGGGGCCGGCCGGGCGTATTCGAAGATCGTTCATGGCGTGAATCCCACCATCCGCCGATCCGTTCCGTCGATGGGGTTTTCGTGCTAGCGATTCCGCGCTAGCGTGGTCGTGTGGCGAAGACTCAGCTGAACGTACGGGTGGACGAGGCGACCGCCGAGACCGCCCGGCGCAGGGCGCAGCAGCGGGGGGTCAGTGTGAACCGGTACATCGAGGAACTCGTCCAGCGCGACGCGGGCGAGGTGGGCCGCACCTTCGTGGACGCGGCGGCCGACTTCATGAAGCAGTACGAGGCGGTGTTCGCGGAGGAGTTCCGAGCCGATACGCCCGACGCGCCCGACGCGCCCGATACGCCCGACGCGCCCGACGCGCCCGGCACGCGCGATACGCCCGGCGCGCCCCACGCGCGTCCCGCCGGAGGCGGCTCCGCCGAGGGCGCCCTGTGACGCGGGCCGAACGGGAGCTGCGTCCCCGCGCCAGGCGTGCGCACGTCGCCGTGGAGTGTGGCCTGCCCGTATGAACCTCTCCATCGACCTCGCGTGGCTGCTCATGCTCGCCGAGCAGAAGATGCCCCGTGACCCCCAGGTCGCAGACTGGGGCGCCCTCGTGGCCGCGGTCAGCCGGCACGACGCGGAGATCTTCGGCATCCCCGTGTACGACGACCCGCACACCCGCGCCGCCGCGCTGCTGCAACTGCTGCTGCACGTCCCGGCGCTGGAGCACTCCAACGCCCTGTACGCCTCGGCGGTCGCGTACGGGTACCTCGTCGCCTCCGGTCTGCGCGTCGCCACGTCGCCGGAGCTGATCAGGGACCTCGCCCGTCTCGTCAAGAGCGGCCGGGCCGACGTCCGTTCCATCGCGGCCGAGCTCCAGCGCTGGACCGGTTGACGCGGGGCCGCGCCGACGCCGGTGCCGGGGCTCGTGGGGAGCGGCCGGGTCCTCGCGGGCGGCCCGCCGTACGTCATCATGGGCGCCATGTGCATCGACGACGACCGGGTGGCCGTGGTGACGTACGAGAACGTGCCGGGCGCCCCGCGCCCCATGGCCGCCCTGCGGGCTTGACTGCGTGACCGCGGCATCGACTGGATGCCCTTCCCCGCCGAGCGGGTCATGGTGGGGCTCGCCTGCGGCCCCGGCCCCGACGGCCACTGGCGGGGCCGGATCGACATCCGGGTCCCGGCCGACGAGCTGAGGCGGCTCGGCCTCCACCCCGAGCAGGCGACCGCCCGCCCCGACGGCCCCTCGCCGCCCGGCTGGTGGCACGCGGAGGCGGAACGCCGCGCACGGCGCTGACAGCTCGTCATGCGGGAACCCTTTACCGCGCCGGGCGTGGCCGGTAACTTCCGCTGCTGCAAAGGATTTCAGCAACTTTCTCACGCCAGAGCCCCGAGGCGCGTCAGGGTGACCGGCGGAGGACGACCCTGTCGTACCCCCACCTGGAGATCCCCATGAAGCGCACCCCAGGGGCGCGCGCCACGCGCCGGCGGGCGAGACGCCCGCTCGCCGCCCTGACCGTGGCCGCGTCCGCGCTGCTCGCCCAGCCCCTCGCCGACCCGGGCGCCGCGGACACCCGGACCGTTGCCACGGCCGCGGCCGCCACGGAGAACACCGCCACCGTCTACTACTCCACCAAGACCCGTGCCTGGAGCGCCTACTACCTCCACTACGCCCCCGACGGCGGTTCCTGGACCACCGTGCCCGGTACGCGGATGCAGGCCGCCTGTACCGACTGGGTCAAGCTGACCGTCCCCCTCGGCAGCGCCCAGGGCCTCAAGGCCACCTTCACCGACGGCGCCGGCGTCTGGGACAACAATGGCGGCCGCGACTACGCCCTCGGCACCGGCGACATCACCGTCAAGGACGGCGTCGTGGCGCACAGCGACCCGTGTGCCGACACCGCCCCCGACCCCGGAGGGAGCCGGACCGCGACCGTCTACTACGCGACCGACGCCCTCGGCTGGTCCACCGTCAACCTCCACTACCAGCCCGCCGGCGGTTCCTGGACCACCGTCCCGGGCGTCGGCATGGAGGCCGCCTGCACCGGCTGGTGGCGCAGGACCGTCGACCTGGGTGCGGCCACGTCCCTGAAGGCCGCGTTCAACAACGGCAACGGCATCTGGGACAACAACAACGGCGCCGACTACACGCTGCCCGCCGGCACCACGACCGTACGGAACCGCACGGTCACCGCCGACGCGGCCGACCCCTGCGCCGCCCAGCAGCCCGACACGGAGGCGCCCACCGCGCCCACCGGGGTGACCGCGAGCGCGACCGGCACCTCGGTCGTCCTGTCCTGGCAGCCGGCGACGGACAACAGGGCCGTCACCGGCTACCAGGTCACCCGTACCGGCGGCAGCGCGGGCACCACCGTCACGGACACCGGCTCCACGGTCCTCTCCGACACCGGCCTCCAGGAGCGGACCGCCTACACGTACACCGTCCGGGCCGTCGACGCGGCCGGGAACACCTCCGCGGCGTCGGCCCCCGCCACGGTCACCACGGGTGACCGGCCGCCCGCCACCACACCGGGCAGGCCCCTGGGCACCGACCCGCGCAAGGACCCCGTCTACTTCGTGCTGACCGCCCGCTTCAACGACGGCGACCCCACCAACAACCGGGGCGGCAGCCAGCACGTCCGCTCCGGGAACGCGGCCAACGACGACCCCATGTTCCGCGGCGACTTCAAGGGCCTGATCGACAAGCTGGACTACATCAAGGGCCTCGGCTTCTCCGCCGTGTGGATCACCCCGGTCGTCCTCAACCGCTCCGATTACGACTACCACGGCTACCACGGCTGGGACTTCTACCGGGTCGACCCCCGGCTGGAGTCCGCCGGGGCCTCGTACCAGGACCTCATCGACGCCGCCCACGCCAAGGGCATGAAGATCTACCAGGACGTCGTGTACAACCACTCCTCCCGCTGGGGAGCCAAGGGCCTGTTCACGCCGAAGGTCTACGGGATCCGCGACACCCAGTGGAGCTGGTACTACGACGAGCCGAACGCCGGCTTCGCGTACGACGGGCTGACCGTCGAACCCAAGTCCGGCAAGTCCTACTACAACGGCGACCTGTGGTCCACGGCCGAACCCACCGGCAACACCTGCCTCAACTGGGGCACACCCACCGGCGCCCGCAGCCCCGAGGGCTACACGCTCTACAACTGCCAGTGGCCCAGCCCCACCTCGGGCATGTTCCCGTCCGCGTACTACCACACCTGCTGGCTGGGCAACTGGGAGGGCGAGGACGCCCGCTCCTGCTGGCTGCACGAGGACCTCGCCGACTTCGACACCGAGTCGCCGGCGGTCCAGAACTACCTGATCGGCGCGTACAACAAGTACATCGACATGGGCGTCGACGGATTCCGTGTCGACACCGCCGTGCACATCCCGCGCACCACCTGGAACCGCCGCTTCCTGCCTGCTATCCAGGAGCGGGTCAGCCAGCGGTTCGGCGCCGACGCGGCCCGCGGCTTCTTCGTCTTCGGCGAGGTCGCCGCGTTCGTCAACGACAAGTGGAACCGCGGTTCCGTCAACCACTCCGCGCAGTTCTACACATGGAAGGAGCGCAAGGAGTACAGCGCCGACGACGCACGGGCCGCGCTGGAGATGTACGCCTACGAGCAGGCCCAGGGCCCGGCGAACCAGCCGACCTCCCGCAACGCCTTCCTGGACGGCAACAGCTACCACGCCCCCGACCACAGCCGGTTCTCCGGCATGCACATCATCGACATGCGCATGCACATGAACTTCGGCGACGCCGTCAACGCCTTCCACAACGGCAAGGACTCCGACGACAGCACCAACGACGCCACGTACAACGTCGTCTACGTCGACAGCCACGACTACGGACCCAACAAGAGCGGCGAACGCTACACGGGCGGCACCGACGCGTGGGCCGAGAACATGGCGCTGATGTGGACCTTCCGCGGCATCCCCACCCTGTACTACGGCTCCGAGACCGAGTTCCAGAAGGGCAGGCGGATCGACTGCGGGCCGAGCTGCCCGCTCGCCACGACGGGCCGTGCCTATTACGGCGACCACCTCGCCGGCACCGTCACCGCGTCCGGGTTCGGGACGGTGGCCTCGGCGACCGGACCCGTCGCCACCACGCTCGCCCAGCCGCTGGCCCGGCACGTGCAGCGGCTGAACCTCATCCGCCGGGCCGTCCCCGCCCTCCAGATGGGCCAGTACTCGACGGACGGCATCAGCGGGGAGATGGCCTTCAAGCGCCGCTACACCGACACGGCCACCGGCACCGACAGCTTCGCCCTGGTCACCGTCACCCATGGCGCCCGGTTCACCGGCATCCCCAACGGCACGTACAAGGACGCCGTCACCGGGGAGACCAGGACCGTCACGGACGGCACCCTCGCCGTCCCCGCACCCGGCAAGGGCAACCTCCGCGTGTACGCCCTGGACCTGGGCGGCGCCAACGCCGCACCCGGCAAGGTCGGTACGGACGGGCCGTACCTCAAGTGACCCCGTCCGCCCGGGTGCGCCTCAGCGTGCCCGGGCGGCGGCCACGGCCGGGACGATCGCCAGCGCGAGCGCGCCGCCGCACAGGGCGAGCACCGCGTAGCTGGTGGTCGCCACGACGACACCGGAGGCCAGACCACCCACCGCGCCCGCCACGGCGATGGCGACGTCCACCATGCCCTGCGTCCTCGCCCGCGTCGCCAGGGCCGCGCTGTCGGTGATGATCGCCGTACCGCTGACCAGCCCCAGGTTCCAGCCGATCCCGAGCAGCACCAGCGCCACCGTGAGCAGCGGGACCGACTCGGGCGGTGCCGTGCCGGCGAGCACCCCGGCGGCCAGCAGGACGACCCCGGACGCGCTCGCGATCACCGTCCTCCCGTACCGGTCGACGAGCAGTCCCGTCAGCGGCGACGGCAGGTACATGGCGGCCACGTGCAGGGCGATGACGAAGCCGGACGCGGCTGTGCCGAGGCCGTGCTCGTGCATGTGGACCGGCGTCATCGTCATGATCGCGACCATGACGAGCTGCGTGAGCGCCATGACCGTGGTGCCCAGGGCGATGCCCCCGGGACGGAGGCGCGCGGTCTTCCCGGCACCGGCGGCGGGCGCGGCATCGGCAGGCTCCTGTGCCTCCTGTGCCGCCTCCGTCTCCCGCGCGGCGAGCGTCCGCGCCAGCAGCAGCGGGTCCGGCCGCAGCCACACCACCAGCACCAGGGCGGCGGCCGCATAGGCGACCACCGCCAGCAGGAACGGCCCGGCGAGGCGGGGGATGCCCAGGCCCGCGGCGAGCGCCCCGGTCGGCGCCGCGAGGTTGGGGCCGACGACCCCGCCGAGCGTCGTGGCGACCAGCACGGTGCTCACCGCGCGGGCCCGGTGGTGGTCGTCCGCCAGGTCGGCCCCGGCGTACCGGGCCTGGAGGTTGGTGGCCGTCCCGGCCCCGTACACGAACAGGGAGACGAAGAGCAGGACCGGGCTGTTCACGACCGCGGCCGCGATGACGCCCAGGCTGCCGAGCGCGCCGGTGGCGTACCCCGCGGCGAGGCCCGGACGGCGGCCGCGGCGCTGCGACACGCGGCCGACCAGCACGGCGGCGAGCGCCGAGCCGGCCGTGAACAGCGCGCTCGGCAGCCCCGACAGGCTCGTGGAGTCGAGCATGTCCTGGGCCAGCAGCGCGCCGACGGTGATCCCGGCCGCGAGCCCGGCACCGCTCAGCACCTGGGAGACGACCAGGACGGTCAGGGTCCTGCGCTGCGCGGGCGTGACGACGGCCGGGCCGCTCGCCACCGCGCCCGGTATGTCCGCGTCCGGCGCCGACCGGCGGCCCCGGCTCACGCGACCACTCCGGCGCCCGGATCGGCCGCGGCACGGGAAGTGGCTGCGGCGCCCGAAGCGGCCGCGGCGCCCGGAACGACCGCGGCACGGGAAGCGGCTGCGGCACCGGAACCCACCGCGGCCTCGGCAGCCGCGACGTCGACCGGCAGTGCGGCGAGCCGCCACTCCAGGAGGCCGTCGACCAGCCGGACCGCCCTGCGGCCGCTCTCGTCGAGGGTGCGGACGGCGTCGCGGGCCATCGTGCAGTACTCGCCGCGGCAGTACGCCACGACCTCGACGCCCTCGGGCAGTTCCTCGACGCGGGCGGCCAGTTCGTCGACGGGGATCGAGATCGCGCCGGGGATGTGGCCCGCGGCGTACTCCTCCGCCGGGCGCACGTCCAGGACCACCACCTCACCGGCCTCCACCCGCGCCAGCAGCTCGTCACGCGTGACGGTCCCCGAGTCGCCGGACTCCGCGTAGGCGCCCAGGTACGCGGCCCTGGCCGGCTCCACGGCCGTCTGGTGGGCCTCGGCGACCTTGCGCAACAGCGCGAACAGCCGTGCCACGTCGTCGCCGGCGAGCCGGTAGTGGACGCGTACCCCGTCGCGCCGGGTGGCGACCAGGCCCGCCTGCTTCAGGGACTGCAGATGCGCCGACGCGGTCGTCAGGTTCAGCCGGGCCGCCCTGGCCAGCGCGTCGACGGACCGCTCGCCCTGGGCGAGCAGATCGAGCAGTTCCAGCCGCTTCCCATTGGCCAGGGCCTTGCCCGTGGCCGCGAACGCCTCGTACAGCCTGGCCTTCGGCTCGCCGTCCGGCCGCTTCGTCATGACCATCCTCCATTAATCCATGGATAATTGTAGACGTGGGGCTGCGGTCGGGGGAATCGGGCGGCCTGCGCTCGGGGGGCATAGGGCGGCCTGCCTTCGGCGGGTGAGTACGAACGGCCCGCCCGCCTGAGTACGTGATCGGATGACCGGTCCATGACCACGCTGGTCGAATGGCGGCATGACTTCGGAAGCCCCCCGGCGCGTGCGGCTGCGGCACGTCACCACGACCGGCACCGCCCTCGCGGGCGCCCTGCTCCCGCTGGTGGTCGGCGTCCTCCTCGCCAAGGCGATGGCCGCGGACCCGATGACCCCGGTCAACGCCCTGATCACCAACGGCGGCCGCGCCCGGATCCCGCAGGGCGAACTGCGCCGCCGCGGCGGCACCGCGCTGCGCACCCTGAAGGCCCGGCGCGTCCGGGGCAGGTCCGGTCCCGTCAGTCGTCGGCGTCCGACAGCGGGCGGCGTGCCACGCCCAGGACGCAGGCCGACGTGGGCAGCCGGACGCCCTTCTCGGGAACGCGCAGACGGCGGTACGTGACGATCTCGAAGCCCGCCGCCTCGATGGCCGCGAGCGGATCGCGGGCGGTGTGGCAGCCGCCGCACATCAGCGGCCACACCGTGGCGTCCAGCGCCCGCTGGGCCGTGGCCATCAGCTTCCCGGGCGCCAGGCCGTGCTCGAAGAACCGCAGCTCCCCACCCGGCTTCAGCACCCGGCGCAGCTCCGCGAGCGACCGGCGCAGGTCCCGCACACTGCACAGCACCAGCGAGGCGACGGCCCCGTCGAACGCCTCGCTCTTCACCGGCAGCGCCTCGGCCGCGCCCGGCACCACGTCCACCGGCACCCCCGCGCGCACGGCCGCCTCCACCGCCAGCCGGCGCAGCAGCCGTTCGGGTTCGATGGCGACGACCTCCGACACGGCCCCCGGGTAGTACGCGAAGTTCAGGCCGTTGCCCGCGCCGACCTCGATGACCCGGCCGGACAGCCCGTCCAGCAGCTCCCTCCGGTACGCCGCGACCCCGCCCTTCGCGTCGGCGACCACGCTCACGCGCGCGTAGAAGCGGGCGAACAGCGGATGGTGGACGGCGTCCCGGGCAACTTTCGTCCCGCTTCGCTCCGGCATCGCGGACCTCCTCGGCAGGCTCCGACAGAAACGGGCGGATACGGGGATTGTGCCCCGTACCCGCCCCACCGAGCGCCCGTCAGTCGTCCACGAAGCAGAACTCGTTGCCCTCGGGGTCCCGCAGTACCTGGAAGCGCCCCTGCTCGTCCGTGACGACGCCGCCGACACGCACCGCGCCCCGCCGTACCGCCTCGTCGGCGGCGGCCCCGACGTCGTCCGCGTCCAGGTCCAGGTGCAGCCGGTTCTTCGCGGCCTTGCCCTCGGGCACCCGCTGGAACGCGACCCGTACGAACCCGGGCGGATCCACGTACGACCAGTCCCGGCTCCGGTCGACGGGTTCCCCGCCCAGCAGGCCTGCCCAGAACCGCACCAGCGCGGCGGGCTCGGCACAGTCGAAGACGATCTCGCTGACAGTCGCTCTCATGATCCGCAGCGTACGTTCCGCCCCGGACGGGCCGGGGGAGCGGAGCCGAAACCGCCGCCCCTCCCTGCAGCACGGCGACCACAGCCGCCGGCGGCACCGGCGGCTGTGGTCGCGTGCCCTCAGCGGCCCCCCGCCGAGACCGCCCGCTCGAACGCCTCCGCGTCCCAGGTCCCGCCCAGCCGCGCGCCCAGCCAGCCCGGCGCCGCCGCGCGGAACGCCTCCGGCGACAGCGCGCCGGCGCCCTCCGGCACCGCGCCCAGCAGGGGCGCGCCCGCGGCGTCCGGGAGGTCGGCCAGGTTGCAGCGCTCGGCCAGGCCCGGGTCGCGCGGCCAGCTGCCCACGACCACGCCCAGCTGCTCGAGGCCCCGCGCCCGCAGGGCCTCGCCCGTGAGCGCGGCCATGTTGAGCGTGCCGAGGCCCGCGGGCGCGACCACCAGGACCGGCGCGCCCAGCAGCCGGGCCGCGTCGGCCAGGGTGGTGCCCTGGTCGTCGAACCGTACGAGGAGTCCGCCCGCGCCCTCGACCAGCACCAGGTCGTGCTCGGTGGCCAGCTTCTCCGCGGCCTCCGCCACCTCGTCCGCCCGCACCGGCGCCATGCGGGCCCGTCGGGCGGCCGTCGCGGGCGCCAGCGGCTCGGGGAACCTGGCCAGTTCCCGCCCCGTCACGCCCGGCCCGGCCAGCCGGACGACCTCGTCGGCGTCGCCCCGCTCGTCCGGCCCGACGCCGGTCTGCGCGGGCTTCAGCACCGCCACCGAACGGCCCTCCGCGCGTGCCGCCGCCGCCGCCACCGCGGCCGTGACCACGGTCTTGCCGATCTCCGTGCCGGTGCCGCTCACCACCACGACCGCCATGTCAGCCCTCCCGTGCGGCCGCGCACACCGCGCGGCAGATCGTCGCCAGATCGTCGTCGCCCGTGACGTAGGGCGGCATGACGTACACGAGGTCGCGGAACGGCCGCAGCCACACGCCCTCGCGCACGGCCGCGGCCGTGGCCGCCGCCATGTCGACCGGGTGGTCGAGCTGGACCACCCCGATCGCGCCGAGCACCCGGACGTCCCGGACCCCGGCCACGTCGCGCGCCGCCTCCAGCCCGTCGCGCAGCCCCGCCTCGATCCGCTTGACCTCCCGCGCCCAGTCCTGGGACAGCAGCAGGTCGATCGAGGCGCAGGCCACCGCCGACGCCAACGGGTTGCCCATGAAGGTGGGGCCGTGCGCCAGCACCGGCACGTCCCCGCGCGAGATGCCGTCGGCGACCCGCGAGGTGCACAGCGTCGCCGCCATCGACAGGTAGCCGCCGGTCAGCGCCTTGCCCAGACACATCACGTCCGGCGCCACACCCGCGTGCCCGGCCGCGAACAGCTCGCCCGTCCGGCCGAAGCCGGTGGCGATCTCGTCGAAGACGAGCAGCACGTCGTGCGCGTCGCAGGCCTCCCGCAGCACCCGCAGGTACGCGGGGGAGTGGAACCGCATGCCGCCCGCGCCCTGCACCACCGGCTCGACGATGACCGCCGCCAGCTCGTGCGCGTGCTCGGCGATCAGTGTGCGCAGCCGCCCCGCGTACTCCTCGTCGTACGCGGCCGGGGGCGGCGGCGCGAAGACCTGCCGCTGCAGAACCCCCGCCCACAGCTCGTGCATCCCGCCCTGCGGGTCGCACACCGACATCGGCTGCCAGGTGTCGCCGTGGTAGCCGCCGCGCCAGGTCAGCAGCCGCTGCTTGGCCGGCCGGCCGGTGGACCGCCAGTACTGCAGGCACATCTTCACGGCGACCTCGACGGAGACCGACCCGGAGTCGCTGAGGAAGACGTGCCGCAGCGGCTCGGGGGTGATCTCGACCAGGCGCGTGGCCAGCCGCACGGCCGGCTCGTGGGTGAGCCCGCCGAACATGACGTGGCTCATCCGGTCGAGCTGGCCGCGCACCGCCTCGTTGAGGACCGGGTGGTTGTAGCCGTGCACCGCCGACCACCACGACGACATGCCGTCGACCAGCTCGGTCCGCCCGTGGACGGGCTCGGCCAGCCGGAGCCGTACCCCCGACGCCGACTCCACGACCAGCGGGTCGACCCGCCCGGGCATCGGGCCGTACGGGTGCCACACGTGCTCCCGGTCCAGCGCGAGGAGGGCGGCGGTGCCGTCGAGGGGCTCAGGCATTGGGCGCGAGGTCCGTCCCGGCGCCCCGGCGGCGCACCGCGACCAGATCGGTCCGGGCCTCCGGCACGGCGGATTCCGCGGCGGCGTCGGCCGGCGTGCCGCAGACATCCCCGGACCCGGAGCCCGAGCCGCAACCGCCGCCGGAGCCGCAGCCCTGCGCCGCCGCGTCCACGCGGTGCTCGGGCAGCGTCGTGCTGCCCGCGCCCTCCACCTCGAAGCCCGCGTCCGCGATCATCTCCAGGTCCGCCTTGCCGGCCTGGCCCTCGCTGGTCAGGTAGTCACCGAGGAAGATCGAGTTGGCCAGGTGCAGCGCCAGCGGCTGGAGGGTCCGCAGGTGCACCTCGCGGCCGCCCGCCAGCCGTACCTCGACGTCGGGGCACACGAACCGGACCATCGCCAGGATGCGCAGCGCGCGCTGCGGGGTCAGGTGCCACTCCTTGGCGAGCGGCGTGCCCTCGAACGGGATGAGGAAGTTGACCGGCACCGAGTCCGGGTCCAGCTCGCGCAGCGCGAAGACCACGTCCACCAGGTCCTCGTCGCTCTCGCCCATGCCCGCGATCAGACCGGAGCACGCCGACAGGCCGGCCGAATGGGCCTTTTGCACCGTGTCGACCCGGTCGGCGTAGGTGTGGGTGGTCGTGATGTCCCCGTACGTCCCTTCGGACGTATTGAGGTTGTGGTTGTACGCGTCGGCGCCCGCCGTGCGCAGGCGCTCCGCCTGGCCCTCGGAGAGGAGGCCGAGGCAGGCGCAGACCTCGACGCCCTCGTTGTCCTCCTTGATGGCCTCGATGGTCTTCGACACGCGGTCGATGTCACGGTCCGTCGGACCCCGGCCGCTGGCCACCAGGCAGACCCGCTTCGCGCCGCCGGCGACGCCCGCGGCGGCCGCCTTGGACGCCTCCTCCGGCTTCAGCCAGGTGTACTTCAGGATGTCGGCCTTGGAGCCGAGGCGCTGCGAGCAGTAGGAGCAGTCCTCGGGGCACAGCCCCGACTTCAGGTTCACCAGGTAGTTGAGCTTCACCCGCCGCCCGAACCAGTGGCGCCGCACCTTGCCGGCCGCGGCCACCACGTCCAGCAGCTCGTCGTCGGAGGTCGCCAGCACGGCGAGCGCTTCTTCGCGGGTCGGCAGCTCACGCCGCAGCCCCTTGTCCACCAGCGTGTTCAACAGGTCCATGGCGCTGATCCTGACCTACGCCCCACCTCCGGGCCAAGGAGGAAATCCACAAGGGACGGCGTCGGCGGTGTGTGTATGGCCACACTCTGACCACGTCCCTTCTTCGTTAGGGTCTGTGCGCTGCCTACAAAGGGGATCGAGTACATGGCCGAGGACGTGACCGGAGGACCGGCGGGGGACCCGTTCGCCTGGACCGCGGCCGAGGCGCGCCGCCGCGCCGACGCCGGTCTGGTCCGCGCCCTGCGGCCCCGCCCCGCCGAGGCGGACGTGCTGGACCTCGCGAGCAACGACTACCTGGGCCTGACCCGCCACCCCGAGGTCACGGAGGGCGCGGCCGGCGCGGCCCGCCGCTGGGGCGGCGGGGCCACCGGCTCGCGGCTGGTGACCGGCACGACCGCGCTGCACGCCGAGCTGGAGCGGGAACTCGCGGAGTTCTGCGGCTTCGAGGCGGCGCTCGTGTTCTCCTCCGGGTACGCGGCGAACCTCGCGGCCCTCACCGCGCTGACCGCCCGCGAGTCGCTGATCGTCTCCGACGCGGGCAACCACGCCTCCATCGTCGACGGCTGCCGGCTCTCCCGCGCCGAGACGGCGGTCGTCCCGCACGCCGACCCCGAAGCCGTGGACAAGACGCTGGGCGCGCACCCCGGGCGGCGCGCCCTCGTGGTCACCGACTCGGTGTTCTCCGTGGACGGCGACGCGGCCCCGCTGGGCGCCCTCGCGGGGGCGTGCCGGGAGCACGGTGCCGCCCTGGTCGTGGACGACGCGCACGGCCTGGGCGTCCTGGGCGAGGGCGGACGCGGCGCCCTCCACGCCGCGGGTCTCGCGGGCGCGCCCGACGTGGTCGCCACGCTCACCCTCTCCAAGTCCCTGGGCAGTCAGGGCGGTGCGGTCCTCGGCCCGGCCCCGGTCGTCGAGCACCTGGTCAACGCCGCCCGGACGTTCATCTTCGACACGGGCCTCGCCCCGGCCGCCGTCGGCGCCGCCCTGGCGGGCCTGCGCCTGCTGCGGCGCGAACCGCGGCTGGCGGACCGCGCCCGTACGGTGGCGGCCACCCTGCACGGGCGGCTGACCGCGGCCGGGCTGAGCGCCGTACGCCCGGACGCGGCCGTGGTGTCCGTCCGTGCCCCGTCGCCGGAGCAGGCCGTGCGGTGGGCCGCGGACTGCCGCGCCGAGGGTCTCGCGGTCGGCTGCTTCCGGCCGCCGTCGGTGCCCGACGGCATCTCGCGGCTGCGCCTCACCGCGCGAGCGGACCTGACGGAGGACCAGATCGACCGGGCCGTCGGCACGATCCTGCGCACGGCGCCGCCGTCCCACGGCTGACGGTCCGTCCGGACCTGTCAGCCGGCGGCCACGTCCGGCCCGTCGCGCAGGGCGGAGACGAACGCGGACCAGGCCGTCGGCGAGAACCGCAGCGGTGGCCTGCCGGTGTCCTTCGAGTCCCGTACGGCGAGCAGGCGGGTGTCGAGGCGTGCGGCCTCGACGCAGTTGTTCATGCCGACACTGCGGCTGCTGCGCCGCCAGTGGAGCCCGTCGAGGACGGGGGCGTCGAGGTTGTCGTCGTGTGCGAGGTAAGCAGACATCGGGGGGTGCCTCTCCCTACGCGCCGTCAGCGATCCCGGCGATGAGATCCAACGAGTCCTCGGGCGTCAGCGCGTGCGCCTGCATGGTGCGGAACGCGGCCCCGTACGCCTCGAGGTCTTCCGACCGTTCCAGATAGAGGCTACGCGTCATGTGGTCAAGAACAACCACGTCCAGATCAGCGATATTCGGAAAGGAGAAGATAACGAACGAACCCGAAAGTCCGACGTAACCGCCCATCGCGAACGGCAGCACCTGCAACCGCACATGGGGCTCCCGGGCCGTCTCGCCCAGCGCCCGCAGCTGCCGGCGCATCACGCGCGCCCCGCCCACCTGCCGCCGGAGCACCGCCTCGTCCAGCACCGCCTCCATCCGCAGCGGCTCCGCCCCGCGCAGCACCTCCTGGCGGGCCATCCGGACCTCCACCAGCACGTCGACCGTCGCCGCCGGCAGCCCCTCCAGCGCGGCACTCGTCACGGCCCGCGCGTAGTCCGCCGTCTGCAACAGGCCCGGCACCACCGAGGTCTCCAGCGTCCGGGCCGCACACGCCGAGGCCTCCAGGCTGATGAAGTCCCGGTACTGCGGCGGAATCACCCCCCGGTACGCGTGCCACCACCCGGTGCCGCCGCTGTCCGCCGCTCCCGCCAGCGCCTCCAGCAGGGTCCGCAGCCGCGGATCGGTGACCGCGTAGGCGTCCAGCAGCCGGGTCACATCGGCGTGGGTGACCCCGCTCGCCCCCGTCTCGATCCGGCTCACCTTCGACTGGTGCCAACCCACCAGCCGCGCCGCCTCCCGGCTCGTCAGCCCCACCCGGAGGCGGAGTCCGCGCAGCTCCTCGCCGAGCTTCCGCCGGCGTACCGCCGGACCGTGCCGCGTGCCGCCCATGGACGCCTCCTCCCGTCCCCTCCTTTCCCCGGGACAACCCGTCAGTGTGCCGGGTAAATCCGTTCTCGCGTAGCAGAGTTCACCGCATCGAGCGACAGATATATGCATATCTTGAGGGATCGCTCCCCCCAGGGGCGACAAAAGTGGCAGTCTGGCGCGAAGCACAATCCGAGGCCGTCCTCACCAGAACATCCGTTACGTGTCGGAGTCCGGCCCCGGTGGGAAAGGGACAGCGTCGCCATGGCAGACCACCAGGAAGCATCCGTCACTCTGCCGAGCGATCCCGCCTCGGTCTCCGCCGCCCGGAGATACGTCGCCGACGTCCTCACCGAGTGGGGGCTGCCCGACGACGCGGACATCGCGGACACCGTCCGGCTCATCGTCTCCGAACTCGCCACCAACGCCGTCCAGCACACCTTCGGCCAGTCGCCCACCTTCACCGTGGACCTGCGGCTCGACCGCGAGGAGCGGCTGCGCATCGGTGTCACCGACAGCCACCCCCGCTGGCCGCAGCGGCTGCCCGCGGCCGTACAGCAGGACAACGGCCGCGGCATGGTCATCATCCGCTGGCTCACCGCCGAGCGCGGTGGCCGGCTGTCGGTCACGCCGACCGAGGAGGGCGGCAAGACGGTGTGGATCGCCCTGCCCTGGACCGTGCCGGTCGGACCGTGACGTTCTCGCAGCCAGGAACGTTCATGCAGCCCGCACGGCGGCGGGCGGCCCACGGTACGGAGGCGGTCGTCGGACGTCACGACGGTTGCCCCCGTACCGCGGCTCATGCCCGGTGCGCGCGGCTGCGGTGCGTGCGGCGGGGGTGCGCCGGGGTCAGCGCACGCGGCCGTACGAGACGGACCGCGACCAGATGCGGTCGAGCTTGACCCACGACCCGGTCTTCGGCGCGTGCCAGATCTTGTTGTTCCCGGCGTAGATGCCCACGTGGTAGACACCGCCGCGGCCGTGGAAGAAGACGAGGTCACCCTTGCGCCGGCTGGACGAGGGGATCGAACGCGTCTTGTTGTACTGGGCCTGCGCGGTGCGCGGGAGCGACTTGCCGGCCTTCTTGTACGAGTAGAGCGTCAGCCCCGAGCAGTCGAAGCGGTACGGGCCGGTCGCCCCCCACTGGTACGGGGAGCCCTTCTTGGACGCGGCCACGTTGAGCGCCTTGTTCGCCGCGGCCGGTGCGGCCTGGGCGTCCGGGACGGCGCCCGGGGCCAGCAGGGTGCCGCCCACGGCGGCGAGGGTGAGGGCCGAGACGGCGCAGGCCAGCCGGGTCGTCGTGGGCGACGCTCCGGAGGCGGGGGACGGGGCCTGGGACGTGGCCTGGGACGGGACCTGATTCAGCGAGGACATTGCGAACCCTTCGTCAGTCCGCCTGTGAAGGATGACCTGTCGGGTTCGGACAGGACGAAGATGCCCGGCCGCTGACGCGGCTTCACCCCAAGAGGGACCGGTCCGCACACTGCGGTGGTCGCCCCGTACTGCTCGGGTCCTCCACTCCTGCCGATCCACTGGTGTCGACCCGGCGCCCGGGCGGCGGCAGGATTCGGCGTCCGCCCGGACCGCCCCGCCTGGGTGGCGGGGGCTTGTCGTCGAGACGGATCTTTGCCCAGCGGACGCCGGAACCCCGAGACGAAACGGCGCTGTGTGACCCTCGTCACGACTGATCCAACTGGGTGGACAGGGACGCTCACGGGTCGTTCGGCGCAGCCCGGCTGAGCCCCGTACCAGCGGCGGAACGTCCGGTTCCGCCAGATGCGTACATCCGCTCCGCAACTCGCGCCGTACGAAGTTCGTCCCTTTGCCTCAGCCGAACGGGCGAGGGCCGGTCGCGCTACGCCTCCCGAAACCGGTCAGCCGACAGGATCTTGAGGCACCGTCACGCGCCCGGTGCGCCGCTCACCGTCCAGCGCACGCAGCGCACGCGCCAGGGTCGGGGCATGCACCTCGTTCTCGCCCCGCTCGTGCATCAGCGTCAGCGCGTCGCGCAGCGCGGTCGCCCGCGTGACGAGGGCCTGGGCCGCGCGCAGCGCCCCGTACGTATGGGAGGCGCGGGCCGGGTTGAGGCGTCCCAGCAGGTCGACGACGTCGAGGTAGCCGTCGACGTACGCGCCCTCGGCGCGGGTGAGGGCCGGCAGCGGGGGAAACTCCGGGAGCGGCATCCCGTCACCGCCCCCGGTTCTCGATCACCTGGTCCACCAGGCCGTGCGCCCGTGCGCCGGTGGCGTCCAGGACCTTGTCGTGCTCCAGGTCGGCCGCCACCTCGGCGCGGCTCCGGCCGGTGTGGCGGACCAGCAGGTCGACGACGTGATCCCGCTGCCTCAGCAACTCCCGCGCGTGGACGTCCAGGTCGCTGGGCTGACCGCGCAGCGGCTCCTCCAGGGCGGGCTGCTGGAGCACCACGCGGGCGCCGGGCAGGGCGCAGCGCTTGCCGGGGGCACCGGCGGCGAGCAGGAGCGCGGCCGTGGACGCGGCCTGGCCGATACAGGTCGTGGCCACGTCGCAGGAGATGACCTGCATCGCGTCGTAGAGAGCCGTGAACGCGGGCACCGGGCCGCCCGGCGAGTTGATGTAGAGCGAGATGTCCTGGTCGGGCGCGGCGTACTCCAGGTGCACGAGCTGGGCGATCAGGTCGTTCGCGGCCGTGTCGTCGAGCGGCGTGCCGAGCAGGACGATCCGCCCTTCGAGGAGTTTGGAGTACGGGTCGAGGGTGCGGCTTCCCCAGCTGGTCCGCTCGGTGAACTCGGGCAGCACATGGCGGGCGGTGGCACGGCGCATGCGGATGCACCTCCTCTGTTCCTTCGGTAAAAAATGTACAGGATGTACAGACCGTTAGAATGGGAGCATGGCCTACGAGATTCCGGTGACGCAAGCGAGGGCAGAGCTCGCCGACCTGATCAACCGCGTTGTCTACGGCGGCGAACGCGTCGTCGTCACCCGGCACGGCAAGCCGCTCGTGGCGCTTGTCTCCGCCGCTGACCTGGAGCGATTGGAGGCGGGGCCGGAGGTGCGGGCGGTCTCGTCGGTCGCGGCGACCGACGAGACCCCGTCCGCTGCCGGCGAACGCCGCTTCGGTATCGCCGCCGAGCACCGGCCGCCGGGCCACTGACCCGTCGCCGGCCTCCTGCGGGCCCCGGCCCGCGCGCCCACGCCGCCCCGCGGCAAGGGCCACGCGCCCCCGCCGCACGGTGCGGGGACGCGTGGCCGTCGAGGCGGGCCGTCAGCCGATCGGGGTGGGTTGCGGCGTAGGGCGTTCCGTCGCGGAGCGCGCGCCGGGCGCGGTCGCCGGGCGACGCAGGGAGCCCAGCGCCACCGCGGCCATGCCGAGCGCGCTCCACAGGGACAGGGTGAGCAGCGCGGGGCCCGAGGCGGCGCCGTCGAAGAAGGAGACGGAGCGCAGCAGAGTGACGCCCGCGCCCGGCGGCAGCCACTGGCCGATCGGCCCGGCCGGCTCGGGCAGCAGCTCCGGGGCGCTCCCCGCGCCCGAGAACGCGTTGCCCAGCAACACCACCAGCAGCGCCCCGAGTCCGAGCCCCGCCCGGCCCAGCAGCGCCGCGAGCCCCGCGACCCCGGCGCCTATCGCCAGCACTGTCAGCGTCAGCACGCCCGCGACCGCCCACCAGTCGCCGGTCACCGCTCCCAGCCAGCTGTGCGCCATCGCCGCGCCCACCGCGCCCGCCGCCACGGCCGCACCCGCGAGGGCGGCGGCCGCCCGCGCTCCGCGCAGCCCCAGGAGTGTCACGACCGCGCCGGTCAGCACGCCCGCCAGGGCGAGCGGCAGGACGCTCGCCGCGAGGGTGCCGCCCCTCGGGTCGCCCGGCGGCGTGGCCACCACGTCCGTGACGGGCACCGGCGTGCCGGCCGGGGCCTGCGCCGTGACGGCCTGCTGGAGAAGCTGGGCGACGGCCGGGCCGGCGGCCGACGCGGTGAGCAGCCGCGGCCCTTCGGGTGCGACGACGACGGCGCCGTATACGACGCGGTCCTCGATGCCCCGGCGGGCCGCCTTCTCGTCCGTGTAGCGGTGCACGTCGAAGGCCCCCTTTCGCTGGTTCAGGCCCTGCTCGACCCGGGCCACCGCGGACTGTGGGCCGGCGACGCCGATCGGCAGGTCGCGCGGGGCGATACGGGCGGCGGGCCAGGCGAAGGCCCACAGGGCCAGGGCGACGACCGCCGGTACGAGCAGCACCACCGCGATCACGCGGCGATTCGCCGTAGTGGGCATGGGTTCCTCCCAGATGCGGGTGAGGCACGGGATCCAGTAAAGAGAAGGATCGTTCGTTTTACGTTCCGTCCCGACTGTCCCGCCGCGTGGCGCCCTTGTCAAGAATGAACGTTCGTTTTACGCTGGAGATCATGGCCCGCGTTTCCCAGGAGCACCTCGACGCCCGCCGCCGCCAGATCCTCGACGGCGCCGCCCGCTGCTTCGCCCGCAACGGTTTCCACGCCACGTCCATGCAGGACGTCCTGCGCGAGGCCGACCTCTCGGCCGGCGCCGTCTACCGCTACTTCCGCGGCAAGGAGGAGCTGATCGAGGCCATCGTCAACGAGGTCCTCGACACCGTCCGCACCGCCTTCGAGGAGGCCGCGGCGAAGAGCCCGCCCCCGCCGCCGGACGTCCTGGTCGGCCAGGTCATGACCCAGGTCCTCACCGAGCGCACCGGGCTGTCGTACGAGGGAGAGGAGGGCTTCCCGCGGCTGATGGTGCAGGTCTGGACCGAGACGCTGCGCAACGAAAGGCTGTCCGCCGTCATGCGCACCGGGTACGCGCGCGTCCGGCAGGCCTGGATCGGCGTCGTCGAGGCCTACCAGGAGGCCGGGCTGATGCGCCGGGACATCCCCGCCGAGCACGTCGCCCGCACGATGGTCGCCGCCGCGCAGGGCTTCGCCGTCCAGCAGGCCCTCTTCGGCGCCGCCCCCGTGTCGGTCCTCCAGGACGGGCTGCGCGGGCTGATGTCCATGACCTCCCCCATGGATTCACCAAGCAGCAGTTAACCTCCCGGAAAAACTTCTGCGCGGATTGGAAATATCTCTTCGCCACACTCGTTCCCGCAGGTCAACAGAGTGTTGAAGCCGGATAGGGTCCCGCTGCGCCCGGGACCACGCCGGGCGGGAACTGTGAGGTGGAACGTGCAACTGACCCCGCACGAGCAGGAGCGTCTGCTCATCCATGTGGCCGCCGACGTGGCGGAGAAGCGCCGGGCCCGCGGGGTGAGACTGAATCACCCCGAAGCGGTCGCCCTCATCACCTCGCACATCCTGGAGGGCGCGCGCGACGGCCGCACGGTCGCCGAACTCATGGCGTCCGGGCGGAAGGTGCTCAGCCGCGACGACGTCATGGACGGCATCCCCGAGATGATCCACGACGTCCAGGTCGAGGCGACCTTCCCGGACGGCACCAAGCTCGTCACCGTCCACGACCCGATCGTCTGACGGGGGCGCGCCGATGATCCCCGGGGAGATCCTGTACGCCGACGAGCCCGTGGCCCTCAACGAGGGCCGCCCGGTGACCCGTCTCACCGTGCTCAACGCCGCCGACCGGCCCGTCCAGGTCGGCTCCCACTACCACTTCGCCGAGGCCAACCCGGGCCTCGACTTCGACCGCCGCGCCGCACACGGCCTGCGGCTCAACATCGCTGCCGGTACGGCCGTGCGCTTCGAGCCCGGCATCCCGGTCGACGTCGAACTCGTACCGCTCGCCGGAGCACGGCTCGTGCCCGGGCTGCGCGGCGAGACCGGAGGTGCCCTCGATGACTGACCGCAGCCGCGCCCTGATCGACCGGGCCGTCTACGCCGACCTGTTCGGCCCCACCACCGGCGACCGTATCCGCCTCGCCGACACCGACCTCCTCGTGGAGATCGAGGAGGACCGCTCCGGCGGCCCCGGACGCGCCGGCGACGAGGCCGTGTTCGGCGGCGGGAAGGTCATCCGCGAGTCGATGGGCCAGGCCCGTACGAGCCGCGCCGAGGGCGCCCCCGACACGGTGATCACCGGAGTCGTGATCATCGACCACTGGGGGATCGTCAAGGCCGACGTCGGCATCCGCGACGGCCGCATCACCGGCATCGGCAAGGCCGGCAACCCCGACACGATGGACGCCGTCCACCCCGATCTGGTCATCGGCCCCGAAACGGAGATCATCGCCGGCAACGGCAGGATCCTCACCGCCGGAGGCGTGGACGCCCACGTCCACTTCATCTCGCCCACGCTGATCGACCAGGCCCTGTCGTCCGGCATCACCACCCTCGTCGGCGGCGGCACGGGCCCCGCCGAGGGCAGCAAGGCCACCACCGTCACACCCGGCCCCTGGCACCTGGCCCGCATGTTCGAGGCGCTGGACGGGTTCCCCGTCAACATCGGCCTGCTCGGCAAGGGCAACACCGTCTCGCGCGAGGCCATGCGCTCCCAACTGCGCGGCGGTGCACTCGGCTTCAAGATCCACGAGGACTGGGGAGCCACCCCGGCCGCGATCGACGCCTGCCTGGGCGTCTGCGACGAGACCGGCGCCCAGCTCGCCATCCACACCGACACGCTCAACGAGGCCGGATTCGTCGGCGACACCCTCGCCGCCATCGCCGGCCGCACGCTCCACGCGTACCACACCGAGGGCGCGGGCGGCGGCCACGCGCCCGACATCATCACCGTGGTCTCCGAGCCCTACGTCCTTCCCAGCTCCACCAACCCCACCCGGCCGCACACCGTCAACACCCTCGAGGAACACCTCGACATGCTGATGGTCTGCCACCACCTCAACCCGGCCGTCCCCGAGGACCTGGCCTTCGCCGAGTCCCGGATCCGGCCCACCACCATCGCCGCCGAGGACATCCTCCACGACCTCGGCGCCATCTCGATCATCTCCTCCGACTCCCAGGCCATGGGCCGCATCGGCGAGGTCGTCCTGCGGACCTGGCAGACCGCCCACGTGATGAAGAGGCGCCGCGGCGCCCTCCCCGGCGACGGCCGCGCCGACAACCACCGCGCCCGCCGCTACGTCGCCAAGTACACGATCAACCCGGCCGTCGCGCAGGGCATCGACCACGAGATCGGCTCCGTCGAGACCGGCAAACTCGCCGACCTCGTCCTGTGGAACCCGGCCTTCTTCGGCGTCAAGCCCGAACTCGTCCTCAAGGGCGGCCAGATCGCCTACGCGCAGATGGGCGACGCCAACGCCTCCATCCCCACCCCGCAGCCCGTGCTGCCCCGGCCCATGTTCGGCGCCCACGGCCGCGCCCCGGCGACGAACTCCGTCAACTTCGTCTCGCAGGCCGCCATCGACGACACCCTGCCCGGCCGCCTCGGCCTCGGCAAGCGGTTCGTCGCCACCGGCAACACCCGTGGACTCACCAAGGCCGACATGCGCGAGAACGCGGCCCTGCCCCGGGTCGAGGTCGACCCCGACAGCTTCGCCGTGACCATCGACGGCGACCCGGTCGAACCGGCCCCCGCCACCGAACTGCCCATGGCGCAGCGGTACTTCCTCTTCTGAGACCCGAGAAGGGACCACACCATGAGCCGCGCCGCGCTCCTCGTGCTCGCCGACGGGCGCTTCCCCGCCGGCGGGCACGCCCACTCCGGCGGCGCCGAACCCGCCGTCCGGGCCGGCCGCATCCGCGACGCCCGCGACCTGGAGGGCTTCTGCCGCGGCCGCCTCCACACGACCGGGCTCACCTCGGCGGGGCTCGCCGCGGCCGCCGCCCTCGGCGCCGACCCCGTGGCGCTCGACGCCGCCGCCGACGCCCGCACGCCGTCGCCCGCCCTGCGGGCCGCCACCCGCAGGCTCGGCCGGCAGCTGATGCGGGCCGCCCGCGCCACCTGGCCCTGCGCCGAACTGGACGCGCTGGCCGAGGCGTTCCCGCGCGGCGCCCACCAGCCCGTCGTCCTCGGTGCCACCGCCCGCGCCGCCGGCCTCGGCCCCGAGGACGCCGCGCACTGCGCCGCGTACGAGAGTGTCAGCGGCCCCGCCACCGCGGCCGTACGGCTGCTCAGCCTCGACCCGTACGAGGCCACCGCCGTCCTCGCCCGCCTCGCCCCCGACATGGACGACGTCGCCGCCCGCGCCACGGCCGCGGCCCGCCGGGGCACCGACGCCCTGCCCGCCGCGTCCGCCCCGCTGCTCGACATCACCGCCGAGCAGCACGCCGCCTGGCCCGTCCGCCTCTTCGCTTCCTGACCCGCACCACAGCCGAACACCGGAGCCGCACCATGCACCTCGACCACTCCCACGACCACGAGGCCCCCGCCGCCCTCAGCGCCGACGCCGTAGGCCCCGACGGCACCCGCCGCGCCCTGCGCATCGGCCTCGGCGGCCCCGTGGGGTCCGGCAAGACCGCGACCGTCGCCGCGCTCTGCCGCGCCCTGCGCGACGAGCTCTCCCTGGCCGTCGTCACCAACGACATCTACACCCGCGAGGACGCCGAGTTCCTGCTGCGCAACGCGGTCCTGCCGCCCGAGCGCATCCAGGCCGTCGAGACCGGCGCCTGCCCGCACACCGCGATCCGCGACGACATCTCCGCCAACCTCGAAGCCGTCGAGGACCTGGAGCACACCGTGGGACCGCTCGACCTGATCCTCGTCGAATCCGGCGGCGACAACCTCACCGCGACCTTCTCCAAGGGCCTCGTGGACGCCCAGATCTTCGTCATCGACGTGGCGGGCGGCGACGACATCCCCCGCAAGGGCGGACCCGGCGTCACCACCGCCGACCTGCTCGTCGTCAACAAGACCGACCTCGCCCCGTACGTCGGCTCCGACCTGGAGCGCATGGCACGCGACGCGCAGGAGCAGCGCGGCGACCTGCCCGTCGCCTTCACCTCGCTCACCGCCGAGAACGGCGTCGCGCCCGTCGTCGCCTGGGTGCGCGACCGGCTCGCCGACTGGACGGCGCGGGCCGCCGCATGAGCGTCCACGCCACCGCCCGGATCGTCGCCGAGCGGAACGGCACCCTGCCCGTCCTGGAGAGCGACGGACCGCTCGCCCTGCGCCGCACCCGGGCCACCGGGCCGCACCCGCACGCCCGGGTCACCGTCGTCGGCGCGATGAGCGCCCCCCTCGGCGGCGACCGGCTGGCCCTGGAGGCGACGGTACGGGACGGGGCCCGGCTCACGGTCGACTCGGCCGCGGCCACCGTGGCCCTGCCCGGGCGCGCCGGGGACGGCCCCGCCCACTACGACGTACGGCTCACCGTCGGCGACGACGCGGAGCTGCGCTGGCTGCCCGAGCAGCTGATCGCCGCGCACGGCTCGGCGCTGCGCATGCGGACCGTCGTCGAACTGGCCGCGACGGCCCGGCTCGTGCTGCGCGAGGAGCAGATCCTCGGCCGGTACGGCGAGGTGCCGGGCACGCTCACGACGCGGCTCACCGTCCACCGCGCCGGCCGCCCGCTCCTCGACCAGGAGCTGTCCTGCGGGCCCGGCGCCCCCGGCGGCTGGGACGGCGCGGCCGTCCTGGCCGGGCACCGCGCGGTGGGGCAACTCCTCGTCGTGGACGCCCGGTTCGGGGACCGGCCCGTGGCGGCCCGGGCCCTCGGGGACACCGCGGTGGTCACGCCGCTCGCGGGACCCGCCGCCCTGGTCACCGCCGTGGCCCCGGACGCCCTGCGGCTGCGCCGCGTCCTGGACGACGCGCTCGCGGAGCTGGCTCCGGCGGGCGCCGCCGTCCCGGCCGTCCGCGACCTGGCCGCCTGACGGGGGACCCGTCCCCGGCTGTGGCGGTGCCCCTCAGCGGCGCCGCCACGGCAGCGTCCGGTGGGGCTCCGCCGCCTCGGCCGCCGCCTTCACCCTGGCCGCGTAGTCGTCGACGTACTCCTGCCCCGACAGCGCGAGGATCTCGTACATGATCTCGTCGGTCACCGCGCGCAGCACCGCCTTCTCATGCTCCATGCCCGCGTACCGCGAGAAGTCCAGCGGCCTGCCGAAACGGATCGTGACCCGCTTGATCTTCGGCACGACCTTGCCGGGCGGCTGGATCTCGAACGTGCCGACCATGGCGCAGGGGATCACCGGCACCCCCGCTCTGATGGCCATCACCGCCACGCCGACCTTGCCCTTGTACAGCCGCCCGTCGTGCGAGCGGGTGCCCTCCGGGTAGATCCCCAGCAGCTCGCCCCGCTCCAGCACCCCGAGTCCCTCCCGGATGGCCGCCTGCCCGGCGTCCTTGCCGGACCGGTCGACGGGGATCTGCCCCGCGCTCCGGAAGAACGCCGCGGTCAGGCGGCCCTTGATGCCGGGGCCCGTGAAGTACTCCTGCTTGGCGAGGAAGGTGATGCGCCGCTTCAGCACGGCCGGCATCAGGAAGTGGTCCGAGAACGACAGGTGGTTGCCCGCCACGATGGCCGCGCCGCTCTCCGGGATGTGCTCCAGGCCCTCCGTCCTCGGCCGGAACAGCAGCCGCAGCAGAGGTCCGAGGAACACATGCTTGAGCAGGTAGTAGAACACGGTGTCGCTCCCCACTGCCGGTCATCCGCGGCCGAAAGCTTTCTCCGGTTCATCTTCCCGGCCCGCGCACGGCCTTTCATCCGTACATGTACTCAGTCCGGCCGGGGTCCGCCGCACGACGCCCCGTTCAGCGCAGCCCGAGGCACGGCAGCCAGGCGCGCGACCCCCCGTACCCGGCCGTCAGCAGCCCGGCCAGCGCCCCTGCGGCGCCCGTCAGCAGGTCCGGGCCCCAGCCCTCCCTCACCCCCGCGCGGCCCAGCCCGTCCTCCAGCCGCCGTACGAGCCGGGCCCGCAGCGCGCCGGCCGCCGGAAGCCGCGCGTACCGCTCGAAGGCCTCGGCCAGGGCCAGCACCCCGGCCGCGCCGTGGCACAGCCCCAGCAGGTCGCCGGGCCGGTCCCCGGACAGGTGGAAGCCCTCGTCGTACCGCTCGGCGACCGTCGTGAACGCGTCCGCCGCCGCCTCGGCCGCCGCACGGTCGCCCAGCACGTCCGCCGCGTCCCACAGCGCCCACGCCACACCGGGCGTCCCGTAGCACCAGGCCTGACGCGGGGCCGCCACGGGCGGAGGCGGCCCGGCCGTCGCCGCGCCCGGCCAGGTGCGCAGCCCCCGCTCGTCCACGTACGACTGCCCGGCCAGCCAGCCGGCCGCCCGGCCCAGCGCGGCGGCCGTCGTGGGCTCCGGGCCCGTGCGACGCAGGGCCGCGGTGAGCGCGGCGACCAGGCCCGCGACGCCGTGGCCCATGCCCGTGTTGATCCGGCCCTGCAGCCAGGACAGGTGGGGGTGGGCCGTATAGCCGTCCGTCCGCAGCCGCCCCAGGTCGTCGCCATCGCACAGCGCGCCCAACTGCGCCGTGAACGGCTCCAGTCGGGGGCCGGCGGGGACGTCCCCGCCCACGGCGCACAGCGCGAGCAGCATGCCGGACGGGCCGGTGATCAGGTCGTAGTCGGCCAGCCGCACCCCTTCGCGCCGCCACCTCCGCGCCCCGGCCCCCTCGACGAGCCGGTCGCCCAGGCGGTCGGCGGCCCGGTGCAGCGGCGGGTGGAGCAGGGCGCCGAGGCGCAGCCCGACGAGCGTGCCGGACAGCCCGCCGTCGTACAGGCCCGTGTGCGCGGGGCCCCGCCCGGCCGCGCCCGCCCACACGGCCACCGCCCGGGCCGCCGCCCCGGTGGCCTCGGGCACGCCGTAGCCGGCGACGACATGGGCCAGGGCGGGGATGCCGGGGTCCGACGGAAGCGCGGCGGGCGCGGTACGGAGGGCCGGTTCGGTGGCCCAGGCGGTCAGGAGGCGGACGGCGAGGCCGAGTGCGGGGGCGGGATCCGCGGTGGGGGCGGGAGTGTCGGGCACGGTGCTCCTCGGGCGTGGCGGAGCCGCCCGGACGGACCGGGCGGCTCCTTCGTGCGTGTACAGCGCGGGCGTGCGTCTCAGCAGACGACGACCGTGCCGCAGACGATGACGGTGCAGAGCTGGCTGCAGTCCATCGACGCGACGTGCGCCGAGGGCAGTTCGGTCTCGCTGATGCGCTCGTCCAGGTCGTCGATCAGGGTGTCGAGGTCGGTGAACTCCAGGGTCTCGGGCACGTTCCTAACCTTTCTCCTCGTTCCTGAGCGGTCTCAGGAGGTGATGGCCGCCCCGGCGGTCCGCCCGCGTGGGGGCCGACGGCCGGGGACGTCTGGGGCGGCCGCGACGGGCGCGAGTCCGGCGGCGGCCCGCGCCGCCAGCCGCTCCGCCGCCGGGCCGTGGGGCAGGCGCAGCAGCACCTGGGCGGCGACCGGCGCGCCGCCGTGCAGGGCGTCGCGCAGGACCAGGTCGCCGGGGCCGGGCAGCATCTCCTCGACCAGCAGCTCACCGCCGGCCTGCTGGGCGCAGAGCCGTTCCACGAGGCCGATCGCGGTCACCGACGCCAGGTCCACCGGCACCGGCTTCGCTTCCGCCCCGGTACGGACGAAGGCGTACCGGGGCAGCCCCGCGGACCGGCGCAGCAGGGCCAGCGTGCGCACCTTCGCCAGGGGAGGGTCGCCGGCGTGCCACAGCCGCGAGCGGCTCACCCGCCAGGTGGCCGGGGCGACCACCAGCTCGCCGCCCACGGTGACGCGCGGCACCCGCGCGAGACCGGGCAGCGCGGCGGCCGGGCCGTCGAGACGCACGTACGAGCGCGTGGGCGGCGGGCCGGCCGCCAGCAGGAGCCGCAGCAGCACGTCGTACGGCGGGGCGGGCGTACGGGTCGCGTGGTGCACCGGGAGCACCCGCCGGCCGTCGGCCTCGGCGACGACGCGGCCGCACGCGCGGCGCAGGGTGATCCGGTCCAGCGGCAGGTACCGGGCCCGGCCGCCGTCCCCTCCGTAGTACGGCGCCGGGTCCGGATCACCCGTCCACCAGGCGGTGGTGACGGGCCGTCGTACGGCGTTGGCCGCCCGCTCGCCGAGCGGCGGCACCAGCAGCTCCACGAACCGCACCCCGGCCTCGCGCTCCACGGAGGCCAGGAACGCCCGGTACGCGTCCGCGCCGCCGTACGTGCCGCACAGCGTCCGCAGCCCGTCCGCGAAACGCGCGTCGAGCACCCCGGCGGCGGACGCCGTCTCCAGGACGGCGAGCGGACCGGGCCCCGGCAGGGGCCGCAGCAGACAGTCGCGCGGCCACGGCGGCAGGGCCTCGTCGGCGGGCGGCGCGCCCCAGGCGTCCAGCAGCGCGTCGTCCACGTCGACCCCGTCCTCGTGCGCGTGGGCCGCCAGGTGGGCGAGCATCGCCGCGTACCCGGAACCGGGGTCGGCGGCGGCCGGCCAGCCCGCGTACCGGTGACGGGCGGCCCCGCCGGGCTGTGCGCCGTCCGCGCGGGCCAGACGCTCGGCCAGCAGTTCGCTGACCGGGCGCGGCTCGTCGGTGAGACCCGCCAGAACCTCGGCGGGCGGCCACGCGGAGGTGGCGGCCGTATCGCGCAGGGCCGCCATCCGGGCGGCGATCCGCAGCCCGCGCTCCACCCGCTCGGCCGCGCCGGCCGGGACCGTGGCGTCGAGCCGCCGGTACGAGTCCAGGAACCACCCGGCGGGGTCGCCGTCCTCGGCGCCCACCGGCCGGGGCAGCGCCTGCGGGGTGGTCACCACCCCGGGCTCCGCCCAGGCCGTGTACCGCTGCCGGGGCGCCGCGCACACCTGGAGGACGCCCCTCGCGGCCAGGTGCCGCAGGAAGCCGCGCAGCACGGCGGGGTCCTGCGGCGCGGCCCCGGAGGCAGTGGCCGACAGCGCCTTCTCCAGGTCGCCGAGCGCCACCGGACCCTCGGCGCACAGGGCGAGGACCCGCTGCAGGGCCGCGGTGCGCCGCAGCACCACCTGCCGGAGCCGGCCGGGCGCGTGCGGCTCCACCACCCAGCACCGCACCGCGCCCGGCTCCGTGAAGTGCAACGGCGCCGGCACCAGCAGCGTGTCCGGACCGGCCTCCCGCAGATCGACGACCCCGGCCCGGGCCCGCACCAGATGCACGTTCTCCACGGCCCCGGCCGCCACGGCCCCCACCCACGCCCCGGACCCGACCAACCACGCACCGTCGCCGTCCGCCCTCGCGCCGGGCACGGGCCTGGACGGGTGGCCGCCGTCCGCCCCCGCGCCGGGCACGGGCCACGATGTACCGCGGCCGTCCGCCGCCGGGTCGGGCACGGGCCACGACGCACCACTGCCGTCCGCCGCCGGGTCGGTCGCGAGCCACGACGGACGATCGCCGTTCGCCGCCGCGCCGGGCACGGGCCACGACGTGCCGCGGCCGTCCGCCGCCGAGCCGGCCGCGAGCCACGACGGACGATCGCCGTCCGCCGCCGGGTCGGCCGCGGGCCGCGACCCACCACCGCCGTCCGCCCCTGCCTCCGCCGCGATCGGAGACGCCCCCCGGCCGTCCGCCCCCGGTCCCGACCCGAGTCGTGACGCACCCCCACCGTCCGCCCCCGCCTCCGCCGTGAGCGGCGACGGTACCCACAGCGGGACGCTCGCTCCTGCCGCGCCCGTGGAGTCCTCGCCCACGTCGATCGCCGCCAGCTGCCCCGCCCAGCCCCGCGGGGTCGTCTTCGCGGCCGCGCGGGCGAGCACGCGCCACAGGTAGGCCGCGCGCTTGCGCAGCTGCTTGTCGTGCCAGGAGCCGCCCTCCGCGAGCCGGCGCTCCACGTCCTCGGCGAGGCCCGGGGCCGCGCTGTCGAGGAACGCGCGCATCAGCGGGCTCGTCCGGGCGGTCTCCCAGCCCCGGGCCGCCACCCGTACCTGCTCGTCGGCGAGCGCGCGCTCCAGGGCCAGGCCCTCCGCCGCGGCCGCCACGTCCGCCTCCCGCAGTGCCCGGGCCTCGGCCGCCAGGTCCGGCGGTACGGCGGGGGACCGGTCCAGCAGGCGGCAGTCCGCCACGTCCGGCGCTGCCCCGGCGTGCAGCCTGCGCCGCAGCGCCAGGACGGCGCGCCGGGCGGTGCCCGCCAGGAGGGGGCTGGGCACCACCTCGGCGCCGAGCCGCTCGGCGAGCGCACGGGCCCGGGCGGCGCGCAGACCGGCGGCGTCGGCGTGCCGGACGACCCGCGCGAACAGGGCGGGGGACCCGGCCTCGGTCCACCGGTCGCACGGCATGCCGGCGATGCGCAGCAGAGCCACCGCGCCGATCCTCCCGGGCGCCACGTCAGGGCCTTCCCGTGTCGGCGGCCAGCGCCTCGGTGAGCAGGCTCTGCCGCGCGGCCGAGAACCGGCCCCGGTTCCAGTGGAAGATCACATAGTGGGCGGCGGCCCGGCGCGGCCCGAGGACCGCCTCGCCCGTCTCGAAGTAGTCGGCGCGCCACCGGCGGGCCGCGTCCCGCAGGGCCGCCTGACGGACCGCCAGGCCGGCGCGTCGCGACTCCGGGACAGCGGCGTCGAGCCGCGCCCCCTCCGGCAGCTCCCAGAACGCGCGCACCCCGGCCGCCGCCCGCTCCCGCTCCGCGCCCCGCAACCCGCCGATCAGGCGGCGCCCGGTCTCCTCCCGTACGGCCTGCCACACGCCCCGGTGCTCCCAGCCGACGATGCCGAGGCCGTCGAGGACCGCGTGCAGCAGGGACAGCGACACGCGCCAGTCGGGCGTCGGGCCGGTGGCGGTGTGGTGGTCGAGCCAGGCCAGCGAGTCGACCGTGAACAGCCGGTGCACCGAGACCATGGAGCGCGCGCCGCCGAAGAGGTACGTCTCCGGTTCGTACACCGCGGGCCACGGCGCCGCCCACGCCCCGTCCGGCGCCGGGGCCAGGCGCCGTACGAGCTCCTCCCGCAGTGCCCCCGCGAGCGCGGCGTCCGGCGCCCTGAAGCGCACCCGCAGCCCCGGCGGCTTGTGCATGAAGAAGAAGTCCTGGGCCGCCCCCGAGCCCATGAGGTCCCGGGCCGTGTCGTCCAGGCGCTGGTAGAGCGCGGGCCACGCCTCGGCGCCACCGGGTGCCACGTTGAGCTGCACCCACCCGGTCTCCGGCCGGTCGCCGCGCAGCGCCCGCAGCCCCGCCGCCAGGAAGGCGCGGCGGGCCGCGGCGTACGCGGCACCCTCCGGCACCAGCGGCACACTGCCCAGGCGCTCGGTCCGTGCGTCGTGCAGGCAGTCGGCGAGCAGACGCTCGACCTCCAGCATGCGGCCTCCTCGCGGCCCGCCCCTCGGGGCGGTCTCGGCGGTTTCGGGCGATCCGTCATCTTTGATGTCCGGACCGCGTTCCCCCGAAAGCAGGACACGCATTAGTCATATGATCAATGGAAGTGCGCGGGCGTACGGCTGCCGGGCGAGGCCACCGGCGCATACGCGAGCGCCGCCCGCCGAGCGCCCCGGACGACTGCCCGAAGACCCGGCGGACGGCGAAGGACCCTGGCCGGAGGGTCAGTTGTACGCGATGTCGGCAGCGCTGTACCGGCAGTACGTGCCGTCCGGTCCGCTGCCCACCTCCTTGGGCTCCTTGCCCGTGCTGTTGCCCTCGTACCGGACGCACGGCTTGATCTTCTTGCTGCTGTCGCCGTGGATCCGGACGTTGCGCAGCGCGGCGGTGTCACCGTAGTTGACGTTGATCCCGACCAGCTGCTTGCCGGGTGCGGTGATGTCCACGTCGTTGACGATGATGCTGCGCCTGTACTGCTTCTTGCAGTTGCCGCAGCTGCGCACCAGCTTGCCGAAGTCGGACACCTGGAACTTGCTGATCACCAGCTTGCCCGCGCCGTTGAACTGGAAGACCTTGTCCGAGGCCTTCCGCGCACCGCCGCCGTACACCGTGTAGACGGCCGACGGCGAGGTGCCCTTGAACGACGCGGCGTCCTCGCCGACGTCCTCCCACCAGACGTTCTGCAGCGTGCAGCTGCCCAGGCAGTGGATGCCGTCGGCCGCGGGCGAGCCGATGATCACGTTCTTGAGCACGGCGCCGTCCTCGAGGGCGAACAGCGGCGACTGGTTCTCGCCCTGCCCGCCGTCGCCCAGGTCGCCGCTGCCGTGGAACCGCCGGAGCTTTCCGTCGTACGTGCCGGAGACCTCGATGGTCTTCGTGACCGGCTTGTTCTCCGTCGGCTTCGGCCAGGCGGCGGCCGCGCCGGCGGAGGTCAGCATGCCGTTGGTGACGACGGCCGCGGCGGTCACACCGAGCGCGGCGAGGCCGCCGACCACCGTACGGCGTCGGGTGAGGCGGCGGCGGTGCCGGGCACGAGGCGGAGTCTCTGAAGTCATGTGGTCCCTCGTGGGTGGGGGGATGCTTTCCCCCGGTGGTCGCCGCCACCCCGGAAAGGGTTGCCGCACCACGAGGAACCTTCCGCACCGGCCTCAGGTGTCCCGCGTCGAGGCCATCCCCAGCGTCACCAGGCCCAGGACGATCCAGGCGAACCACAACCAGCCGTTACCACCGAGGGCCACCGTGTACGCCGTGATCAGCACCAGCGCACCGATCGTGATCGCGCCCATCGTCTTCGTGGAACTCGACATCGCGCCCTCCTCCCGGCCGCGGGGCCACGCTGTCATCGTGACCCCTCCGGGGGCGGGAGCGCTACCGCCCGCGCGCCTGGAGCGAGGCCAGATACGCGTTGTACGCCTCCAGCTCCTGGTCACCGTCCCGGTCGGCGGCCCGGTCCTTGCGCCGCGCCGCCCGCTCCTCCGAGCGGTACCACTGGAAGACCAGCGCGATCAGCACCACCACGGACGGGATCTCACTGAACGCCCAGGCGATGCCGCCGGCCGCCCGCTGGTCCGCCAGCGCGTCGATGCCGAGCGACGCCGGAGGGTGCAGATAGGCGCTCACCATGGGCTCGGAGGCCATCATCAGCGCGATGCCGAAGAACGCGTGGAACGGCATGCCCGCGAACAGCTCCAGCATCCGCATCACGTACCCCGGCCGGTGCGGGCCCGGGTCGACACCCATGATCGGCCAGAAGAAGGTCAGGCCCACCAGCAGGAAGTGCACCATCATCGCGATGTGCCCCGGCCTGGACTCCATGAGGAAGTCGAAGAGCGGCGTGAAGTACAGGCCGTACAGGCTCGCGATGAACATCGGGATCGTGAACGCGGGGTGCGTGATGACCCGCATGTAGCGGCTGTGCAGCAGCATCAGCAGCAGCTCGCGCGGCCCCTTGCCGCCGCGCCGGGCGGCCACCGGCAGGGCCCGCAGCGCCAGCGTCACCGGCGCGCCGAGCAGCAGCATGATCGGCGACAGCATGCTGATCACCATGTGCTGCACCATGTGCACGCTGAACATGACCATGCCGTAGTCGTTGAGCCCGGTGCACATCACCAGCGCCACGCTCAGCACACCGACCGTGAAGAACGCGGTCCGGCCCACCGGCCAGCCGTCGCCGCGCCTGCGCAGCCGGACGACGCCCCACCCGTACAGGGCGAGCGCCAGCACGCTGCCGAAGAGGAAGAACAGGTCGGGGGAGAACGCGAGCCCCCGCTCCAGCGTGAACGGCGGCAGGTCCATCGTCGTGCCGTGCCCGCTGTGATCCATCCGCCGGCTCCTGATTCGTGCTGGGTTGTCCGCTTGCCGCACCCAGACTAGAACCGCCCCCGGCCGCCGCTGCGACCGGGGGCGGTGCGCCGACGCGCGGCGGCCGTCACAGGACGGTCTCGGCCTCCGCGTACCGCTCTGCCGGAACCGTCTTCAGCGTCTCCACGGCCTTGGCCAGCGGCACCATGACGATGTCGGTGCCGCGCAGCGCCGTCAGCATGCCGAACTCGCCGCGGTGCGCCGCCTCCACCGCGTGCCAGCCGAACCGGGTGGCCAGGACCCTGTCGTACGGGGTCGGGGTGCCGCCCCGCTGGACGTGGCCCAGGATCACCGCGCGGGCCTCCTTGCCGAGCCGCTGCTCCAGCTCGCCGGCCAGCTGCTGGGCCACACCCGCGAACCGCTCGTGCCCGTAGATGTCCTTGCCGCCCTCGTTGAACTCCATGGAGCCCGCGCGCGGCTTGGCGCCCTCCGCGACGACCACGATCGCGAACTTCTTGCCGGCCTCGAAGCGGGCCCCGACACGGGCGGTCAGCTCGTCGATGTCGAAGGGCCGCTCCGGCACGACGATCGCGTGGGCACCGGCGGCCATGCCGGAGTGCAGGGCGATCCACCCGGTGTGCCGGCCCATCACCTCGACGATGAGCACCCGCTGGTGCGACTCGGCGGTCGTCTTCAGCCGGTCCAGGGCCTCCGTGGCCACCCCGACGGCCGTGTCGAACCCGAACGTCACATCGGTCGACGCGATGTCGTTGTCGATGGTCTTCGGCACGCCGACTATCGGCAGCCCCGCCTGGGACAGCAGGTTCGCCGCCTTCAGCGTGCCCTCGCCGCCGATCGGGATGATCGCGTCGAGGCCCAGCTCCGCCACGTGCCCCTTGGCGCGCTCCACCCCGTCGACGAGGTGGGCCGGCTGGACACGAGAGGAGCCGAGGATGGTGCCGCCCTGCGCGAGGATGCCGCCGACCGCGTCGAGGTCGAGCTTGCGGTAGTCGCACTCCAGGAGGCCCTTCCACCCGTCGTGGAAACCGATGACCTCGTCACCGTGGTCGACGACGGCGCGGTGCACGACGGAGCGGATGACGGCGTTCAGACCGGGGCAGTCGCCGCCGGAGGTGAGCACACCAATGCGCATAGCCCAAGAACCTTTGCAACGTGGGCCGACTCCCGGACCACGTCGTCCGGCTGGATCTCCGCCACCCTACCGGCGCCGGGTGAAACCGCCGAACCGGACGTCCGACCTTTGGACGGACTTCGGAGAAACAGACAAGGATGGAGCAAGGCGGGACGAGGACGGTGGGCCGGGAAACCGACCCACCGTCAGACGTGTCACGCGGGCTGGCTGGCCGCCGCGATCCGCTCGGCGCGCAGCGCCTCGTACCACTGGTCGTCCACCGGCGGCAGCGCGTTCACATCGAGGGCCAGCTTCAGCAGCAGGTCCGCGATCTGCGGGTTGCGGGCCATCACCGGGCCGTGCATGTACGTGCCGAACACCGTGTCGTTGTACGCGCCCTCGGTGCCGTCGCCGGTGCCGTTGCCCTTGCCGAACACCGTCCGGGCGAACGGGCGGGCCGTGGGTCCGAGGTGGGTGATGCCCTGGTGGTTCTCGAACCCGGTCAGCTGGGGGAGGCCCAGGCGCGGGTCGATGTCGGCGAGGACGTCGCCGACGCAGCGCTCGCCCTCGCCGCGGGTCGAGATCACGTCGATCAGGCCCAGGCCCGGCTCGCGCTCACCGAGGTCGTTGATGAACTCGTGGCCGAGGATCTGGTACCCGGCGCACACCGAGAAGATGATCGCGCCGTTCTCGGCCGCGCGGATCAGTCCGGCGTCGCGGCGCAGCCGCTCGGCGGCCAGCCGCTGCGGCCGGTCCTCGCCGCCACCGATCAGGTAGATGTCGCCGGACGTCGGCACCGGCTGGTCGCTGCGCACGTCGACGCGCTGGACGTCCAGGCCGCGCTGGCGGGCCCGGCGTTCCACGACGAGGACGTTGCCCTGGTCTCCGTACGTGCTGAGCAGGTCGGGGTAGACCCACACCAGACGCAGACTGCTCTCGCTCATGCTCTTTGTCCTTCGGGGGTCAGTTGCCGACACGGCGGCGCACGTCCTGGAATGCGGTGTAGTTGGCGATCAGCTCGATCCGCCCCGGCGGGGCCAGCTGCACCGCCTCGTCGAGGGTCTCGCACACCCGGAAGTCCAGGCCCGCGACCTCCAGCCGGACCGCGAGGTCCAGCCGGCGGTCACCGATCACAAAGATCGGGTGACCGGCCAGGCGCGGGTAGTCCACGTCCCACAGCCACGAGGTGTCCGTGCCGTCGGCGCCGCGGGCGTTCACGGACAGGATCACCGGCGCGGGCGGACCGTCGATCAGGGAGAACGTCTCCAGCCAGCCGGCCGGGTTCTTCGCCAGCAGCAGCCGCAGGTCGCGGCCCTGGAAGGAGACCACGTCGTAGCGGCCGGCCACGGCCTGCACCTGGTACATGCGCTCCAGGGCGACCTGCGGCGGCACACCGAAGACCGCCGCGACGGCCGCGGACGTGGCGGCGTTCGCCTTGTTGGCGCGGCCCGGCAGCTGGAGGTGGATCGGCCAGGCCTGCCCGTGCGGGTCCAGGACGTGGTCCCCGCTGAGCGCCCAGGTCGGCGCGGGGCGGCGGAAGCCGCACTCGCCGCAGAACCAGTCCTCGCCGGGGCGCTGCATCACACCGCCGCAGGCGGGGCAGGACCAGGCGTCGTCCTTCCACTCCTGGCCGGCCGCCACCCACACCACGTTCGGGGAGGACGAGGCGGCCCACACGACGAGCGGGTCGTCCGCGTTGGCGACGACGACGGCCTTCGTACCGGCCAGGCCCTCGCGCCACTTCTCGGCGAGCATCCGGGTCTCGGCGGCACGGTCGAGCTGGTCGCGGGAGAGGTTGAGCAGCGCGATGGCCTTGGGCGTCACATCGCGGGCGACGCCGGCGAGGTACTTCTCGTCGACCTCGATGACGCCGTACTTGGCGTCCGAGCCGCCGGCCAGCGCGGACGTGATGCCCGCGGGCATGTTCGCGCCGAGCGCGTTGGAGACGACCGGGCCGCTGGCGCGCAGCGCCTCGGCGATGAGCCGGGTCGTGGTGGTCTTGCCGTTGGTCGCCGACACCAGAACGACGTCCAGATGCTGCGCGAGCCGCCCCAGCAGGTCGGGGTCGAGCTTGAGCGCGACCCGGCCGCCGATCACCGATCCGCTGCCGCGTCCCGCCGCGCGAGACACCGCCGCTGCGGCCTTGCCCGCCGTCACGGCCAGCTTGGCGCGCGGCGACAGCGGCTCCGAGTTGCCTGCCATCGTCCTTGTTCCTCCTAGCGTGGGTCCGGGCTCAGCCTATCGAGATCCGCTCGGGGTCCCGCACCCCACCACCTGCCGACATGCTGGTGGCGCGGCGAACGTAGGCTGGGCGGCATGCGAAACCGGCCGATCCCCGGCAGTTCCGGCGCCGTGCGGGCCATGAGCCTGCTCGGCGACCCGGTGCTGCACGCCCCCTGCGAGACCGTCAGCGACTTCGGCCCGTCCCTGGCCCGTCTGGTGGAGGACATGTTCGCCACGATGTACGCGGCGAACGGCGTCGGTCTCGCGGCCAACCAGATCGGCGTGGGCCTGCGGGTCTTCGTGTACGACTGCCCGGACGACGAGGACGAGCGGCACCTGGGCCATGTCGTCAACCCGCGCCTGGTGGAGGCGGACGGGATCGCCGTGCGCGGCCCGGAGGGCTGTCTGTCGCTGCCGGGCCTGGAGGCCGGCACGGAGCGGTTCGACCGGGCCGTGGTGGAGGGCGTGGACGTCACGGGCGCCCCGGTGCGGGTCGAGGGGACGGGCTTCTTCGCCCGCTGTCTCCAGCACGAGTGCGACCACCTCGACGGCACGGTCTACCCCGACCGCCTCACCGGCTGGCGCCGCACCCGCCTGCTGCGCGCGGCCCGCCGCGCCCCTTGGGCCCGGGGGGCTGATTTCAGCCCGTCCGGCGTTTGAGGACGAGCGCCGTCAGGCGCGATACGGAGGTCCGGGGGCGGAGCCCCCGGTTTCGGTTCCGACGGGGCCGGGCTAGAAGCCGGGGCCCTCCTCGCGGTCGTCGGCCCCGGCCAGGCGGCCCCACAGCAGGTCCGCCAGGGCGGACACCAACTCGGCGCGCGAACACGGCCGTTCGCCGAGCCACCAGTCGCCCGCCGCGTGCATCATGCCGACGATGCCGTGGCCCCACACCCGGGCCAGCGCGTCGCCGCCCGGGCCGAGGTCGATGCGCTCGGCGATGACCTCGGCCAGCTCCTCGCCCATCCGCCGCAGCAGCGGCGCCGAGTGCCGGCCGACGTCGAAGCCCTGCTCCGACAGCGTCGCTCCCGTGTCCTCCGAGGGGTGCATCAGGAACCGGTACACCTGCGGCCGCGCCTCGATCGCGGCGAGGTACGTGTCGAGGGTGGCCTCCACCCGCTGCCGGCGCTCGGCCGGCGCGTCCAGCGCGGCGCGCAGCGCGGACAGCAGGGCGTCGGTGTGCCGCTGGGCGAGCGCGCGGTACAGGCCGCCCTTGTCGCCGAAGTGCCGGTAGAGGATCGGCTTCGTGATCCCGGCCTCGGCGGCGATCGCGTTCATGGACGCCTGCGGGCCGTCCCGCAGGACCACGCGGTCGGCCGCCTCGAGCAGTTCGCGTCGCCGCTGCTGCGCCGACCGCTGCTGGTCGGCCCGGTGTGTGGTCTCCATAGCGTCTCTCCCCGCCCGTCGATGTTCCTGAGGCCAGCGCAACGTAACACCCAGCCTGCACCCACTGCCGGTTGACAGCGGCTACTTACCGGTAACAGACTGCGGTTACCGCTAGTAACACACGCGTAAGCACGCCGGGAGGGAACATGGCCGAGTTCACGCTCGAGCTCAACGACGACCAGAAGCAGGTCCGTGACTGGCTGCACGGATTCGCCAAGGACGTGATCCGCCCGGCCGCCGCCGAGTGGGACGAGCGTGAGGAGACGCCCTGGCCGGTCATCCAGGAGGCCGCCAAGGTCGGCATCTACTCCCTCGACTTCTACGCCCAGCAGTTCTTCGACCCGACCGGCCTCGGCATCCCCATGGCGATGGAGGAGCTGTTCTGGGGCGACGCCGGCATCGCCCTGTCCATCGTGGGCACCGGCCTCGCCGCCGTCGGCGTCCTCGCCAACGGCACCGAGGAGCAGATCGGCACCTGGATCCCCCAGATGTACGGCGACGCCGACGACGTCAAGGTCGCGGCGTTCTGCTCCTCCGAGCCCGACGCCGGCTCCGACGTGGCCTCCATGCGCACGCGCGCGGTCTACGACGAGGCCAAGGACGAATGGGTGCTCAACGGCACCAAGACCTGGGCCACCAACGGCGGCATCGCCAACGTGCACGTCGTCGTCGCCGTCGTCGACCCCGACCTGGGCTCCAAGGGCCACGCCTCGTTCATCGTCCCGCCCGGCACGCCCGGCCTGTCGCAGGGGCAGAAGTTCAAGAAGCACGGCATACGCGCCTCGCACACGGCCGAGGTGGTGCTGGAGGACGTCCGGGTGCCCGGCTCCTGCCTGCTCGGCGGCAAGGACAAGCTCGACGAGCGCCTGGCCCGGGCCCGTGAGAGGGCCAAGAAGGACGGCGAGCGCGTGAAGAACGCCGCGATGGCCACCTTCGAGGCCTCCCGCCCCGCCGTCGGCGCCATGGCCGTCGGCACGGCCCGCGCCGCGTACGAGGTTGCCCTCGACTACGCCAGGACGCGGCAGCAGTTCGGCCGGCCGATCATCGACAACCAGGGCGTCGCCTTCCAGCTCGCCGACATGCGCACCCAGATCGACGCCGCCCGCCTCCTCGTGTGGCGCGCCTCGTGGATGGCCACCACGGGCAAGCCGTTCACCTCCGCCGAGGGTTCCATGTCGAAGCTGTACGCCAGCGAGGTCGCCAAGAAGGTGACGGCCCAGGCCATCCAGATCCTCGGCGGCAATGGCTACACCCGCGAGTACCCGGTCGAGCGCATGCACCGCGACGCCGCCATTTACACGATCTTCGAGGGCACCAGCGAGATCCAGCGCCTCGTCATCGCCCGCACCCTCTCGGGCATGCCCATCCGCTGACCCTGCGCCCGCCGGTGGTGGGGGCCGCACCGAGGTGTGACCCCCACAGCGGTGGACCACGCTGCGGTCGCATGTCGATCGGTCCTGCGGCCGGCGGCAGGGCACGCTCACCAACCTCCTCATCACCTTCGCCCGCAGCGTGCGCGGGCGGCTCCGGCGCCCCGTCGCGCGGCGCACCCTCGACCGCGTGACCGGCACGGTCATCGCCGGTTTCGGCATCCGTCCGGCGCGGAGCGACCGACGGTCCGCAGTGCCCGCCGAGCCCACCGGGTGACGGTGTGGTGACGATTGGATTGCGGCCCGGACAGCGCCCGTTCTGAGGGGTCCGCCGCAAGTGTTGGCAGGGCATGGACCCTTCCCCGGCGGGTGAGTGGCGGCTCGCACCCGTGCCCTGGCTGCTCGGCGCCTACTGGCTGGACTCGCCCTTCCACTCCGGCGAGGAGTGCCGCCGGTGCACGGACCTCCACGACCCCTCCCTACGCGCACCGGCCGTGCCCGAGCCGGAGGCCGCGCGGGTGCCGGCCGGTGACGGCGCGCTCGACTGGGCCGCACGGCCGATCGGTCACCGTGTCGTCAGGGGTGTGCTGCTGGCGCTGAGCCTGGTCACGGTCGTGGCGGGCTGCCTGGCGGTCCTCTTCGTGGGCTGAGGCGTCAGGGGTTGGTCCACGCGGCCGGCTCCTCCGTCAGGGAGTGCACGGCTTCGGGGAGTTCACCGGAGGCCACGTCCGCCAGGGAGACCCCTTCGAGGATGCGGCGCACGTTCGCCCGCAGGGCGATCCACAGCGGGAGCAGCGACTGCGCCGGCCCGCTGTACGACAACTCCGGCGGCCGCACGCCCCGTACGGAGACGAGCGGGCCGTCCACCGCCCGCACCACGTCCGCGACGCTGATGTCCCGCGCCGGCCTGGCCAGCCGGTAGCCGCCGTTGACGCCCCGCTGGCTGACCACCAGTCCGGCGCGCCGCATGTCGTTGAGGATGCCTTCGAGGAACTTGTGGGGGATGTCCTGCGCCTCCGCGATGGCCTCCGCCTTCAGCGGCCCCGTCGGCTCGTCGGCCGTCGCGTCCGCCGTCCGGTCGGCGGCGAGCAGCAGTGCGGCACGTACCGCGTAGTCCGCCCTGGCCGAGATCCGCATGGGACCAGTATCCCGCACGGCCGACGGCGGCTCCTTTCCCTATGGATTCGGTAGGGAAGCTTGACCGGCCGGGTGCCACGGGCCCAGGATGGTCACCATGTCCTCGTCGCAGCAGCCGCTCGTACGCCGCCGGCACGTCGACCTCCGTCGCGTCGCCAGCGCCATCTGCCGACGCGCCTAGGACCTTCCCGGACGCCGCGCCGTCCCTTTCCCCGGGTTTCCGCGACCTCGTTCGCGACTTCTCCATGGCTTCGGCCCGCCCATGCGCGGGGCCGCTCGCACGCCTGCGCCCGCGCACCCCACCCCTCCTGACAGCCGAAGGGGCTCGATCGTGACCACCGCACTTCCCACCCCCGTCCCCGCCCGCGCCCCGCGCCTCAGGCTCGTCGGTGCTCGTCCCGCCCAGCCGCACGTCGGCTACCTGGTGTTCCTGCCGGACGGTGTCGACCCCGTGGCGCTCCTGTCCGCCCACGGGGTACGGCCCGAGATCCACCCCCTCACACCCCCGGAGCCCTCGCCGGCGGGTGACGACCGGATCCACGTCGACCCCGAGCGGCGCGTCGTGCAGGTGGACGGCCGCGAACTCGACCTCACCTACCTGGAGTTCGGCCTCCTGGCCCACCTGGTGCGTCACCCGCACATGGTGCACTCGCGCGAGACGCTCATCTCGGGGATCTGGGGTTACGGGCACATCGGCGACGGCCGCACCGTCGACGACCACATCGCGCGGCTGCGCCGCAAGCTCGGTCCGGCGTACCGGCACCGCATCGTCACGGTGCGCCGCGTCGGGTACAAGTACGTGCCCGAGGCCCGGTAGGCCTTGTCCGGCGGATCTTTCCCCCCCGCCCCTTCCCGAATCGTGGGCTCCGCCCCCGAACCCCCGGCTCGTCAAACGCCGGAGGGGCTGATTGCGGAGCCCCCGGTTTCGGGAAGGGGCGGGACAGGGGTTACTTCACCGAGCCCGCCATCACGCCCTGCACGAAGTGGCGCTGGAAGGCCAGGAACACCACCACCGGGACCACCAGCGACAGGAAGGCGCCCGGTGCCAGTACGTCGATGTTGCTGCCGAACTGCCGCACCTGCGACTGGAGTTCCACCGTCAGCGGCTGCGCCGACGAGTCGGCGAACAGCAGCGCCACCAGCATGTCGTTCCACACCCACAGGAACTGGAAGATGGCCAGGCTCGCGATCGCCGGACGGCCCACGGGCAGGACCAGCTGCGTGAAGATACGCCACTCGCCGCCGCCGTCCATCCGCGCGGCCTCCAGCATCTCGCGCGGCATCTCCGCGAAGTAGTTCCGCAGCAGGAAGATCGCGAACGGCAGTCCGTACGCCACGTGGAACAGCACCACGCCCGGGATCGTCCCGAACAGCCCCAGCTGCCCGAACAGCTTCGCCACCGGCAGCAGACCCACCTGCACCGGTACCACGAGCAGCGCGACCACCAACAGGAACAGCCAGTCCCGGCCCGGGAACTCCAGCCACGCGAAGGCGTACCCGGCCAGGGCGGCGATCACGACGACCAGCACGGTCGTCGGGACAGAGATGAGCACCGTGTTCCAGAAGGCCCGCGTCATCCCGGCGTTGTCGAGCAGCGCCGCGTAGTTCGCGAACGACAGCTGACCGGGGTCGGTCAGCGCCGTCCACCAGCCGCTCGACGCGCTGTCCTTCGCCGAGCGCAGCGACGACAGCAGCAGACCGGCCACGGGCGTGATCCAGATCAGGCCCACGAGCAGCAGGAACGCCTGCACCAGGCCGTTGCCCAGCCAGCGGCGCAGCCGCCGGGACCCGTCGCCCCGGCGGGGCGCGCGGACGGACGGGGGCGGGGGCGGGGACTGCGCCCCGGTCCGCTTCTTCGCGGGGGTGGTGACGGTGGCGCTCATGACTGGCTCCTGCGGAAGCGGCGGACGTTGAAGACCATCGCGGGCACGACCAGCAGCAGGAGCAGGACGCCCAGCGCACTGCCGAGCCCTTGGTCGTTGCCGCCGCCGAACGACACCAGCCACATCTGCGTGGCCAGCACCGTGGCGTCCTGCTGCACCGGTCCCGGCGCGATGATGTAGATCAGGTCGAAGACCTTCATCACCTGGATCACGAGCGAGACGAAGACGACCGTCAGCACCGGCGCCAGCAGCGGCACCGTGATCCTGCGGAAGATCTGCCACTCGTTCGCGCCGTCCATCCGCGCCGCCTCCAGCGCGTCGCGCGGCAGCGCGGACAGGCCCGCACCGATCAGCACCATCGCGAAGCCGGTCCAGATCCACAGGTACGCGCCGATGATCGCCGGGGTGACCAGCGCGGGCCCCAGCCAGGACACGCCCGTGAACGGCTCCGCGAAGTTCCGCGCCGGCAGCCGCACGGTGTACGCGCCCGGCTCAAGCCCCGTGAAGCGGAACGAGCCGTCGCTCGCCGTGCTCGCCGCGGCCACGGCCCGGCCGTCCCGTACGGCCTCGACGGTCATCCCCGGCAGCCCCCGCTCGGCCGCGTCGACCGCCCCCGGGCGGCCACCGCCACCCGGTGTGAAGTCCAGCCAGACGACGCCCCGGACCTCGTCGGGGGCCGCTGTCACCCCGGCCGCACCGGCCGCGGGCCGCGCCTGCGCCGGCACGTCGGCGGGCTTCACCCCCACCAGGCCCAGGACGGCGGTGGAGCCCGGCGACACCGTGGCCGCCGTGGCGTACGAGCCGTCCGCCGCCCTCTCGACGCCCTGGCCGTCCCGCGGCCTGGCCGACGGGTACGAAGAGCCCTCCCGGAACATGTCGTGCACCCCGACCACCGCCGCGTTGAGCACGCCCTTGTCGGGGTCCTCCTCGTACGCGAGGCGGAAGATGATGCCGGCCGCGAGGAACGACACCGCCATGGGCAGGAACAGCAGCAGCTTGAACGCCGACGCCCAGCGGATCCGCTCCACCAGCACGGCCAGGATCAGCCCCAGCCCCGTCAGCAGCGTCGGCGCCACGACCACCCAGATCGTGCTGTTGCGCAGGGCCGTCAGCGTGGCCGGGTCGCGGAACATCGCGGCGTAGTTGGCGCCGCCCACGAACCGTGTCCCCGACGCATCGAAGAAGCTGCGTCCCACCGAGAACACCACGGGGTACACCACCAGCGCGCCGAGCAGCAGCAGCGCGGGCAGGACGAACGCGACGGCGATGACCCGCCGTCGCCGCCCGGCCCGGCGTCGCGCTTCCGCGGCGCCGAGCCGGGCGGTTTCGGTGACTGTCGTCATGATGACCGGCCGCCTCAGCCCTGGTTCGCCGTCTGGTACGCCTTGGCCGCGGCGGCCTCCAGCGCGGCGGCGGTGCGTGCCGGGTCCGACGGGTCGCGCAGGAAGTCCTGGAGCAGCTTCCACTCGCCGGCGCCCTTCGTGCCGCCGAACGCGGCGGGCGCCTGGTCCGACATGTCGAAGCGGACCGTGTCCCCGGCGTCGATCAGCGACTTGGCGGTCGAGCGGAGCGTGGCGTCGCTGTACGCGCCGAGGTCCAGCGCCTTGTTCGGCGACAGGAAGCCGCCCTCGGCCGCCCACACGGCCGCCGCCTCCGGCGTCGCCAGGAACTCCAGGAACGCCATGGCGGCCTTCTGGTTCTTGCCGTCCTTCAGCACGACCGCGGCGTCACCGCCGCTGACCACGGGCGCGGCGCCCTTGCCGACCGGCGGGAACGGGAAGAACTTCGCCTCCTCGCCGATCTTCTTGCCGAACTCGTCCTTCGCCATGCCCGCCACGAAGTCGCCCTCGTACACCATGCCCGCCTCCGGCTCGGGGCCGAAGACCTTCTCGACCGAGCCGGGGAAGTCCGTGGCGAGCGCGCCCTTCTGGCCACCGGCCAGCAGCTTCTTGTCGGAGAACAGCGCGCCCAGGGTCCTGAGCGCCTCCACGACGCTCGGGTCCGTCCACTTGATCCGGTGCTGGGCCAGCTGGTCGTACTTCTGCGGGCCCGCCTGGGAGAGATAGACGTTCTCGAACCAGTCGGTGAGCGTCCAGCCGTCCTCGCCGGCCACCGCGAACGCCGGCAGGCCCGAGTCGGACACGGTGCGCCCGGCGGTCAGCATCTCCGCGTACGTCGCCGGCGGCCGCACCCCGGCCTGCTCGAACGCCTCGGGGCTGTACCAGACGGTCGACTTGTGCGCCGCCTTGAAGTAGAGCCCGTACAGCGTGCCGTCGACGGAGCCGTAACTCTTCCAGACCGGCGCGTAGTCGGCGTCGACCGCCTGCCGGGTCTTCTCGGACAGCGGCTGCAGCCACTTGCGCTGGGCGAACTGCTGGAGCACGCCGACCTGCGGGACCATCACCACGTCGGGCGCGTTCCCGCCCTCGATCTTGCTGCCGACGACGGTGGAGACGTTGTCGCCGGTGGACACGAACCGGGTCTTCGCCCCGGTCTTCTCGGTGAAGGCGTCGAGCACCTTCTGGAAGTTCTTCTGCTCGGCGCCCGACCACACACCGGCCACGGTGAGGGTCTGGCCCGCCAGCTCCTTGCCGTCACCGCCGCCGGCCGTGGAGACCGGGCCGCCGCCGCAGGCGGCCGCGCCGAGCGCGAGCGTGAGGGCGAGTGCCGAGCCGTACGCCGTTCTGATCCGTCGTCGCATCGTGCTGCGTCCCTTCGTGATCCGCCCCTCAGGCGGGGGCGGAGGTGGGGTGGGGGAGGGGGTGGTCGGTGATCCACCAGGCGGCGGTGGATCCGGGCAGCGCCCCGTCCGGGCACACCCCGCTGGCCAGCAGCGGAGTCCCGGCGACGGGGGCGGGTACGGGGGCGGTGCCGAAGTTCACCGCGCACACGAGCCCTTCGCCGCGGGCGAAGGCGAGGACGCCGGGAGGCGCCTCCAGCCAGCGCAGGGTGCCCTCGCCCAGCTGCGGCAGCCCGCGCCGCAGCTGCAGGCCCTCGCGGTACAGGTGCCAGAACGAGCGCGTGTCGGCGAGCGCCCGGTCGGTGGCGTGCTCCGCGAACCAGCCCGGCTGCGGGAGCCACGGCTTGACCCCCTCGGCGCCGGCGCTGAACCCGAACGGCGAGGCGTGGCCCGACCACGGCAGCGGCACGCGGCAGCCGTCGCGGATGCGGGCGCGGCTGCCGGTGCGGCGGAAGATCGGGTCGGTCAGCACGTCGTCGGGCAGGTCCACGACCTCGGGCAGGCCCAGCTCCTCGCCCTGGTAGATGTACGCGGCGCCCGGCAGCGCCAGCATCAGCAGCGCGGCCGCCCGGGCGCGGGCGGCACCGAGACCGGTGCCCTCCGTGCCGGACTCGCCGTACCGGGTCACGGTCCGCACCTGGTCGTGGTTGTTGAGGACCCACGTGACGCTGGAGCCGGTGCCCGCGATGTCCCGCAGCGCGTCGTCGATGACCTTCCGGAACGCGTCCGCGGCCCAGGGCGCGCCGAGCAGGTCGAAGAAGAACGCCTGGTGCAGCTCGTCCGGCCGGACGTACAGCGCGTGCTCGCGGGCGGTCGGCACGGACACCTCGCCGACGAGCAGCCGCTCGCGGCCGTCCCGGGCCGTGTACTCCTCGCACACCTTGCGCCACTGCCGCCACACGTCGTGGACCTCGGGCTGGTTCCAGGCCAGCGGGTTGACCGAGTCGCGGGTGCGGGCGTCGGCCTCCGGGTCGGCGGAGTCCGGCAGGTCGGGGTGCTTGAAGAGCCCCGCCGCCACGTCGATCCGGAACCCGTCCACGCCCCGGTCGAGCCAGAACCGCAGCACCTCGTCGAAGTGGGCGCCCACCTCGGGGTTGCGCCAGTTCAGGTCCGGCTGCTCGGGCGTGAACATGTGCAGGTACCACTGGCCCGGGGTGCCGTCCGGCTCCGTCACGCGGGTCCAGGCGCGGCCGCCGAACATCGCGTGCCAGTTGTTGGGCGGCACGTCGCCGCCGGGGCCCCGGCCCTCGGCGAAGTGGAACCGGGCGCGGGCCTCGCTGCCGGGTCCGGCGGCCAGCGCCTCCCGGAACCAGGCGTGCTCGCTGGAGCAGTGGTTGGGGACGATGTCCAGCAGCACCTTGATCCCCAGCCGGTGCGCGTCGGCGACCAGCAGCCCGAACTCGTCGAGGTCGCCGAAGACCGGGTCCACGTCGCGGTAGTCGGCGACGTCGTAGCCGTGGTCGTGCTGCGGCGAGGGGTAGAAGGGGCTCAGCCAGATGCCGTCCACGCCGAGCTTCTTCAGGTACGGCAGGCCGGCGCGGACCCCGGCGAGGTCGCCGATTCCGTCACCGGTGCTGTCCAGGAAGCTGCGGACGTACACCTGGTAGATCACCGCGTCGCGCCACCAGGGGAGCGAGAGGCGGTGCGAGAGGCCGTCGCCGGCCGGGGCTGTGAGCATCACCCGTTGACCTGTTTCTGCGTGAAGGGTGCGCGCTGCTCAGAGGGAAGCAGCTGTTATGCATGCATGTTAAGTAGCGGTGTCATGCGGGTGTCAACGATGCTGCCGAAACCGCAACGTAGTTGGGGTTCTATGGGGTGATTTGTCCCGAGAAGGGATATGGGGGGTCAAGGTGGCGCTACCTAACGAGTAACTAAGAGGGGGCGCGTGCGCTCAACGGCGGCGCGTCACGGCGTCCAGCTCGGCGGCCAGTCGCCGCACTCCGGCCTCCGGCGACTGGTGCTGCGCCATCACGTCGTGCACCACGGCCTGCACGGCCAGGCTGACCTGCTCGTAGCGGGCGCTCTTGGGACGCGGCTCGGCCGCCAGCACGGCGGCCCGCAGGGCCGGCAGGTACGGGAACCTCCGCACCAGCGCGGGATCTCCGTACAGCTCCGCCCGCACCGGCGGCAGGGCGCCCTCCGTCAGCACGCGGCGCTGCACGGCCTCGCTCGTCAGGTACGCGATCAGGTCACTCGCCGACCGCGCGTGCCGCGCCTTGCTGCTCACCGCGAGGTTCGAGCCGCCCAGCACACTCGTGCCCGGCCCGTCGGGCCCCGGCAGCGGCACCGCGCCGAACCGGCCCGCGACCTTCGAGCCGCTGCCGGACGCGCCGGCCCAGGCGTACGGCCAGTTCCGCAGGAAGAGCAGCCGGCCGTCCTGGAACGCCTGCCGCGACTCCTCCTCCTTGTACGACAGCGCCTCCCGCGGGATCCAGCCGTCCCGCACGCCCCGCGCCAGGAACCCCAGCCCGGTCCGCGCCGCGGCCGAGTCCACCGCCACCCGCTGCCCCTCGTCGCCGAGGACCGCGCCGCCCGCCGAGTACACGGCCTCCGCGGCGTTCACCGTCAGCCCCTCGTACGGCAGGAACTGCCCCGCGTACCCCCCGAGCCCGTGCTTCGGCGCGAGCGTCCGCGCCTGGCGCTCCAGCTCCGCCCACGTACGCGGCGGCCGCTCGCCGGCCCGCTCCAGGACGTCCTTGCGGTAGAAGAGCATCCCCGCGTTGGTCACGTACGGGACCGCGTACAGCCGCCCCTCGTACGTCGCGGTGTCCACCACCGGCGGCAGGAAGCTGCCCAGCGGGAACCGCGCCCGCTCCAGCGGCGCGATCCACCCGGCCGCAGCGAACTCCGACGTCCACGCCACATCGATGTTGAGGACGTCGAACCGGCCCCCGCCCGACCTCAGATCCGTGATCATCTGCGAGCGGGTCTCGTCCGCCGAGTCCGGCAGCTCCACCAGCGTGACCCGCTCGGCGGGCCGCGCCGCGTTCCAGTCGTCCAGGAGCGGACCGAGATAGCCCGTGAGATCGCCCGCCGTCGCCAGCGTCAGCGGCCCGCGGCCACCGGCCCCCGCACCGCCCCACGACACCTCGGCGGGCACGCCCGACGCCACGGAACCCACCAGGAGCAGCGCCGCCACCAGGAGACCCCTACCCGCGGCACGCATCCACCGCATAGGTTCCTCCTTGGTACCACCGGCGCCGGACCACTTCGTCGGCGTCAAGGGGCATGTATACCTGTTAGGCATGGGCGATACTAGGGCTCACCACACATTGAGACGCGAAAGCAAGTGAGCAGGCGGAGAAGGAGAGCCCCCGAGTGCGCATGCAGCTCCTCGCTCTGCTCGCCGACGGCCCCGCCCACGGCTACGAGCTCAAGCAGGACCTTGAGCAACTGCTGGGTGCCGCGTACCCTCAGCCCAACGTCGGTCAGATCTATGTGACCCTCGGCCGGCTGGAGAAGTCGGGACTCATCGAGGGCGAGGAAGTCGCCCAGTCGAGCCGCCCCAACAAGAAGATCTACCGCCTCACCGCCGCCGGGCGGGAGGCCCTGCGCGCCTGGTTCGAGGAGACCGCGGACGAACCGCGGGTCCGGGACGAGTTCTTCATGAAGCTCGCCCTCGCCCCCCGCACCGGCCTCGCCGACCAGATCGCCCTCATCAACAAACAGCGACGCGAGTACCTCAACACCATGCGCAACCTGTCCAAGCTGGCCGCGACCGAGAACCGGGACAACCGGATCGCGCACCTGCTCATAGAGGGCGCCATGCTGCACCTCCAGGCCGACCTCGACTGGCTGGAGCGCTGCCAGGAGGAACTGGAAGAGCTGGAGGAGCAGCGATGAGCGCCGCCACCGCCCCGCCCGCACCGCTGCTCGGCGCCGAGGGACTGGTCAAGACCCACCACGGCGAGGGCGGCCCCGTCCACGCCGTACGCGGCGTCGACCTGACCGTGCACCGCGGCGAGTTCGTCGCCGTCACCGGCCCCTCCGGCGCCGGCAAGTCCACCCTGCTCCACCTGCTCGGCGGCCTCCAGCGCCCCGACAGCGGAACGATCACCCTCGACGGCGAGTCCACCGACTCCTACAGCGAGGCCCGCTGGGCCGTCGAGCGCCGCCGCAGCATCGGCATCGTCTTCCAGTTCTTCAACCTCGTCTCCAACCTCACCGTCGCCGACAACGTCGAACTGCCCGCCCTCCTCGCCGGCGCCTCCCCGAAGCACGCGCGCGCCGAACGCGAGAAGCTCCTCGCCGAACTGGGCCTCGACAGCAAGGCCCGCAGCATGCCCGGCGAACTGTCCGGCGGCGAACAGCAGCGCGTCGCCCTCGCCCGCGCCCTCGTCAACCACCCCCGGCTCCTCCTCGCCGACGAACCCGCCGGCAGCCTGGACAGCAAGGGCACCCGCGAGGTCATGCGGCTGCTGACCCGCTTCCACCAGCGCGGCCAGACCATCGTCCTGGTCACCCACGACGCCCGGCTCGCCAGCGCCGCCGACCGTGTCATCAGCTTCTTCGACGGGCGCATATCCGACGACGCCCACCTCGGCGGCCCCACCTCCCGGCGCACCGGCCCCGGCGGCGTCGTCGAGCTGAAGGACTGAACCGGATGCGGGCCATGCTGCGCTGGGCGCACGCCGATCTGCGGACCCACCGCGGCGAGGCGCTGTTCCTGATCTCCGCCACCGCCGGGATCGTCGCCTCCCTGCTCCTCGCCGCCGCCCTCTTCGGCTACGCCACCAACCCCTGGCAGCGCGTCTTCACCCAGTCCCACGGCGCCCACGTCTGGATCCGCACCGCACCCACCGCCGACCCCTCCCGCCTCGGCGCACTCGACGGCGTCGCCGCCCTCTCCGGCCCGTACGACACCGTCGCCACCACCGTCGCCTCGCGCGGCGCCCGCGCCGCCGCCGAACTCCGCGCCGCCGACGCCGTGCCACCCGCCACGGGACGTCCCCTCCTCACCGCCGGCCGCTGGCTCGACCCCGCCGTCCCCGACGGCGTCGTCCTCGACAGCAGCCTCGCCGCCGCGCTCGTCGCCGGACCCGGCGACACCCTCACCCTCCCCGGCGGCACCGGCAGGACCCTCACCGTCCTCGGCGTCGCCGACACCGCCGAACCCCGCTACAGCCCCGGCGAACGCCCCGGCATCCTGTGGGCCGGAGCCAGCGCCGTCGACCGGACCCCCGGCCGCTCCGGACAGGTCGTCGGACTGCGCCTGACCGACCCCGACGACACCGCGTACGCCGTGCAGCGGGCCGTCACCACCCTCGGCGCCGGAGCCGTCACCGACATCGGCACCTGGCAGCAGACCCGCGCCGAGGCCCAGGGCGACACCCGCCTCCTCGGCCAGGTCCTCGGCCTGTTCGGCCTCGCCGCTCTCCTCGCCGCCGCGCTCGCCGTGTTCGGCGCCATCAGCACCCGCGTACGCGGCCACCTGCGCGACATCTCGGTCCTCAAGGCCATCGGCTTCACCCCCGGCCAGGTCGTCCGCGTCTTCCTGGTGCAGCACCTCGCCTTCGCCGCACTCGGCGCCGCCCTCGCCACCGTCCTCACCCAGGCGCTCGGCAGCCGCATCCCCGGCCGGCTCGGCGACGCCGTCGGCGTCTGGCAGGGCCTGCCCGGCCACACCGCCGCGCTCCTCGCCGTCCCCGCCGCCGTCGTCGTGTTCATCGGCGCGGCCACCTGCCTCGCCGCCTGGCGCGCCGGCCGTGTCCCGCCCGTGCCCGTCGTCCCCGCCGCGGCCACCGCCGGGCGCGGCCTGACCGGCGCGGCCCGCCGGGCCCTCGCCGTACGCGGCGTACCGCCCGCCCTGGTCCTCGGCTGGCACCGGGCGTTCAGCCGCGGCCGCCACACCCCGGCCGCCGTCGCCCGGCTCGCCCTGCCGCTGCTGCTGATGACCGTCGCCCTCAGCGCCTGGACGACCATCGCCCGCTTCGACACCAGCCCCGAACGGCTCGGCCTGCCCGCCGCCCTCACCGCCCGGCCCGCCGACGGTGTCGGAGACCGCGAGGCCCGCGCCCTCCTCCAGCGCAGCCCCGACGTCGTCGACGCCCACCGCGGCCTGGAGGTCGCCGCCCTGGTGCCCGGCCAGACCGGCACGATCGCCCTGCGCGGCCTCGGCACCCGCCAGGACCCGTACCCCTACTCCGTCGTCGAGGGCCGCCCCGCCCACGGCCCCGACGAGGCCGTCGCCGGACAGGGCCTCCTCGACCTGCTCGGCGTGGGCGTCGGCGACTGGGTGCGTGTCACCGTCGCCGGACACCCCCAGGTGCTCCACATCGTCGGCCGCAGCATCGAGCCCGAGAACGGCGGCCGCACCATCTCCACCTCGCTGGACACCCTCCGCGAGAACGACCCCGCCCTGCGGCCCACCGTCTACCACGTGCGCCTGCGGCCCGGCGCCGACCCGCACGCCGTCCGCGCCGAACTGGCGCAGGCCGCCGCGGGCCGCCTCGACATCCACGAGGTCACCGGTCCCGCCGACCGGCTCTCCTCCCTGCGCGGCGTCGTGGCCGGGCTCCTGGCCGTCCTCGCCCTGATCGGCCTGACCGAGCTGTCCACCGCCATCGGCGGCACGATCCGGGACGGCGAACGCGACCTGCTGGCCCTCAAGGCGATCGGCCTGTCACCCCGGCAGATCACCGCCGTCACCGTCACGGCCGTCGGCTGCACGGCCCTGGCCGCCGCCGTCGCCGGCACCGCCCTCGGCGTTCCGCTCGCCCACTGGCTGATCGACCACGAGGGCCGCACGAGCGGCATGGGCGCCGGCATCGCCCACGGCCCCTCCGCCCTCCACCTGCTCACCCTCACAGCGGGCGCGGTGCTCGGCGCGGTGCTCCTGTCCGCCGTCCCCGCCGCGCGCGCCGCCCGCCGCCGACTCGCCGACACCCTGGGCGCCGTCGCCTGACGCGGCGCGACCTGCCCCGGAGGAGCGCAGGCTTCGCGGCTGCTCCGGCTCAGCTCTCGGAGGTGGCCACCTTGACGCCGAACGAAGTCACCGATCGGCCGCGTCGGCTCCGCAGCAGTGCCTGCACACCCAGGAAGCCGAGGTAGGCGGCACCTGCGAGCTTGACGACCAGGTAGGCCGTGGCAGACGCCGCCAGGACGGCCGCCAGGCCGACCACGGTGAGCACACCCCAGATGAGCAGTCCCGCCGTGATGCCCCCGACCGTGCGCAGGCCGTCCTGCCAGCCGGACGCGATGGCCCGCTTCGTCACCACTGCCATGTCCGGGCCGGGAACGACGGTCAGGACGGCGAGCACACCCGTGGCCGCGAGGAGCTGAACGAACATGGGCTCAGCCTCGCCCCTCGGATCGCCTGGCCGTTTTCGAGGGGCAGCCCCTGGACCGAAACCATGGGCGTCAGCGCAGGGTGAGCGGGGTCTCGGAGGTGACGCGGGTCAGCTTCTCGGGGTTGCGGACGAAGTAGAGGCCGGTGATGCGGCCGTCCTCGACGCGGACGGCCATGACGCCGTCGAACTCGCCGTCGCGGTGCAGGGCGAGCGCCGGGCTGCCGTTGACCATGGTCGGCTCGCACGTGAGCGTGGCCGTGGCCTTGGCGGTGGCGCCGAGGTAGAAGCGGACGATCTTCTCGGCGCCGATGACGGGCCTGAGCGCGGCGCGCTTGACGCCGCCGCCGTCGCTGAGCAGGACGACGTCGGGGGCGAGTACGTCGAGGAGGTCCTGCGGATCCCCCGTCTCGAGGGCGCGCTGGAAGGACTCCAGAGCCGCCCGGGTCTGGCTCGCCGAGGCCGTTCGGCGGGGGCGGCGGGCGTCGACGTGCCGGCGGGCGCGGTGCGCGATCTGGCGGACGGCATCGGGACTCTTGCCGACGGCCTCGGCGATCTCGTCGTAGTCGACCTCGAAGACCTCGCGCAGCACGAACACGGCCCGCTCGGTCGGGGAAAGGCTTTCCAGGACGAGCATCATCGCCATGGACATGCTCTCGGCGAGTTCGATGTCCTCGGCCACGTCCGGTGTGGTGAGCAGTGGTTCGGGCAGCCACTGGCCGACGTACGCCTCCCTGCGGCGCTTGAGGGTGCGCAGCCGGTTGAGTGCCTGCCGGGTCGTCATCCGCACCAGGTAGGCGCGCTGGTCGCGCACGCCTCCCGGATCGACCTTGACCCATCGCAGCCAGGTCTCCTGGAGGACGTCCTCGGCGTCGGCCGCCGATCCGAGCATCTCGTAGGCGACGGTGAACAGCAGGTTGCGGTGGGCGACGAACGCCTCGGTCGCCAGGTCGGTGGTCCGGTCGGTCATCTCTCGGTCCCTCTTCCTCGAATGCCTGGTCAGGCTGCCCGGGTCGGGACGGCCGACGCCCCGGTGTGCTCGGCCCGCAGCAGACGCCGGCGGTGGTCGCCCTTGGGCCAGGTGTGCGAACCGGGCTTGCGCGCCTCCTCCACCAGGTGCTTGACGCTGAACCGGCAGGAGATCTCCTTGAGCTTCGCGCCCGCACGGCCGCCGACGTAGAGCGGCATCGCGGTGTCGTCCTTGTGCGCGAGCTGGAAGATGGCGGCGCGCCGCCCCAGGCTCACGCACATGGCGGGGAACGACAGGTCGATGGGTGCGGGCCGCGTCCCCGCGATGCGGCCGAGGACCGTGTCGGCGGCATGCGCGCCCAGGCAGCCCGCGGCGTAGGCGCTCATCCGGAACGGCAGGTCGGACGGTGCCGCCGAGTCGCCGGCGGCGACGATGCGCTCGTCGTCGACGCTGGTCAGCGTCTCGTCCGTGAGCAGCCGCCCCATCGCGTCGGTGCTCAGCCCACTGCGCGCGGCCAGATCCGGCACACCGAACCCGACGGTCCACACGGTGACCTCGCTCGGCAGCTCGCGGCCGTCACCCAGGCGCACGGCATGGCGCGTCACCGCCGTGACCTTCGTTTCGGGCCCGTCGAGGACGGCCGCCCCGAGCCGGGCGAGCCGCCCGGCAGCCGTACGACGGGCCCGGGGGTGCAGGTACGGGCCCAGCACGCCTCCGCAGACCAAGGTCACCCGACGGCCCTGCTCCGCCAGCTCGGCGGCCGTCTCGATGCCCGTCGGCCCGCCGCCCACGACCGTCACCGCCGCCGACGCCGGCACGGCGTCGAGGACCGACCGCAGCCGCTGCGCCGTCTCCAGCGTGGCGACCTGGTGGGCGAACTCCGCCGCCCCGGGCACACCCGGCTCGGCACCGGCACTGCCCACCGCGTAGATCAGGTAGTCGTACCCGACCGAGCCGCCCCCGGCCAGCGCCACGCGGCGCCCGGCCGCGTCGATCCGGGTCACGCTGTCGACGACCAGCCGGACGCGCTCGGCGAGGACCTCGCGAAACTCGACGACCGCGTCGTGGGACCCGCCCACCAGCTGGTGCAGGCGGAGGCGCGGGACGAAGGCCGGGCGCGGGTTGACCAGCGTCACCGTCACGTCGTCGTTCCGCGTCAGGCGATTGGCCGCCATGACACCCGCGTATCCGCCACCGATCACAACCACCGCGATCTTCGCGCTCATGGTGCCTCCTCCGTCTCAAGGGGTTCGGCCTCAAGACACCGCGCCTTGGATCGCTGTGACACCTTGTGAGGCAGATCACGCCACGGGCGTGGGCTCGGCGTGCGAGGTCCTCACTCGCCCAACGGCTCCACGACGAGCGGGAGAAGACCGGCTCAGCCCGCCAGCAGCGCCTCGATCGCGGCCAGCAGTTCCGGGGACTCCGGCTCCGTGCGCGGGCGGAAGCGGGTGACCTCGCCCTTCGGCGAGATCAGGAACTTCTCGAAGTTCCACTGCACGTCGCCCGCCTCGCCGTCGGCGTCCGCGACCTTCGTCAGCTCCGCGTACAGCGGGTGCCGGCCGGCACCGTTCACGTCCGTCTTCTCCAGGAGCGGGAAGGACACCCCGTACGTGGTCGAGCAGAACGTCAGGATCTCCTCGGCGCTGCCCGGCTCCTGCCCGGCGAACTGGTTGCAGGGAACGCCCAGCACGGTGAAGCCCCGCCCCGCGTACTGCTGCTGGAGCCGCTCCAGGCCCGCGTACTGCGGGGTGAGCCCGCACTTCGACGCCACGTTCACCAGCAGCACCACCTTGTCGCGGTGGTCGGCGAGGCTCGCCGGGTCGCCGGACAGGGTGCGCAGCGGAATGTCGTACAGGCTCATCGTGTCTCCTCGTCACCAGGGGGTCGGAGGACAGGGTAGACACGTACACGTGAACGATCAGCCATTTCCGGACTGCGCCCCCGAAGATCAGGACGCCCGGGGTCGCCCGCCCGTGTGGTGCCGGCTGTGCGGACGGCCCCTGACCGGCCGCGCCTCACGCCGCACCGGGCTGGGCCCCGGGTGCGACGCCAAGCTGCACCCGGACCGCCCCGACATCAGGCAACGCCGCCACGACGTCGACCAGGAGCCGCTGCCCGGCTTCTAGTCCCGGCCCTTCAGCGGGCGGAACAGACCCTCCTGGACCACCGACACCAGCAGGCGGCCCTCCCGGTCGTAGATCCGGCCGCGCGCCAGGCCGCGGCCGCCCGTCGCGATCGGGGACTCCTGGTCGTACAGGAACCACTCGTCGGCGCGGAACGGCCGGTGGAACCACATCGCGTGGTCCAGCGACGCCATGTCGAACCCGCGCGGACCCCACAGCGGTTCCACCGGGATGCGCACCGCATCCAGCAGCGTCATGTCCGACGCGTAGGTCAGCGCGCACGTGTGCACGAGGGGGTCGTCGCCCAGCGGCCCGACCGCCCGCATCCACACCGCGCTGCGCGGGTCCGCGCCCTCGATCTCCTCCGCCGTCCAGCGCAGCCGGTCCACGTAGCGGATGTCGAACGGCTGGCGCCGGGCCATCCGCTCCAGTGCCTCGGGCAGCGCCCCCAGGTGCTCCCGGATCTCGTCCGCGACCGGCGGCAGCGTCTCCGGGTCGGGGAACTCCAGCCGGGGCGGCAGCTGGTGCTCGAAGCCCGCCTCCTCCGGCTGGTGGAACGACGCCGTCAGGTTGAAGATCGTGCGGCCCCGCTGGACCGCCGTCACCCGCCGCGTGGTGAACGACCGGCCGTCCCGCACCCGCTCCACCTGGTACACGATCGGCACGCCCGGGATGCCCGGCCGCAGGAAGTACGCGTGCAGCGAGTGCACCGGCCGGTCGCCCTCGGTGGTGCGGCCGGCCGCCACGAGGGCCTGGCCGGCGACCTGCCCGCCGAAGACCCGCTGCAGCGACTCCTGCGGCGAGCGGCCACGGAAGATGTTGACCTCGATCTGCTCCAGGTCGAGCAGGTCGACGAGCCTTTCGGCGGGGTTGGTGGTCATCGTTGATCGGCTCTCCGGTTCGACTGCGCTACGGGCGGAACTGTCAGAGCGGGCCCACGTCGGTCACGCGGACGACCGCCCGGCCCTCCTCGTCCGAGGCGGCCAGGTCCACCTCCGCGCTGATGCCCCAGTCATGGTCACCGTTCGGGTCCGCGAAGGTCTGCCGGACACGCCACAGCCCGTGCTCGGGGTCCTCCTCGATGGACAGCAGCTTCGGGCCGCGCGCGTCCGGGCCGGTGCCCAGCTCCTCGTACTCGTCCCAGTACTTGTCCATCGCCTCGGCCCAGGCGTCCTCGTCCCACCCGGACTCGGCGTCCAGCTCGCCCAGCTCCGCGACCTGGTCCAGCGCCGCCAGCTCCACCCGGCGGAACATCGCGTTGCGCACCAGCACGCGGAACGCCCGGGCGTTGGCCGTGACCGGCTTGACCTGGTCGGCCTTCTCCTGGGCCTCCTCGGCCGTCTCGACCTCCGGGTTCGCCAGCTGCTCCCACTCGTCCAGCAGGCTGGAGTCCACCTGGCGCACCATCTCGCCCAGCCAGGCGATCAGATCCTCCAGGTCCTCCGTCTTCAGGTCGTCCGGGATGGTGTGGTCCAGCGCCTTGTAGGCGCTCGCCAGGTACCGCAGCACGATGCCCTCGGTCCGGGCCAGCTCGTAGAACGACGTGAACTCCGTGAAGGACAGCGCCCTTTCGTACATGTCACGGATCACGGACTTCGGCGAGACCGGGTGGTCGCTCACCCACGGGTGCGACTTGCGGTACAGGTTGTACGCGTGCCACAGCAGCTCTTCGAGCGGCTTCGGGTACGACACGTCCTGGAGCCGCTCCATGCGCTCCTCGTACTCGATCCCGTCCGCCTTCATCGCGCCCACGGCCTCGGCACGCGCCTTGTTCTGCTGCGCGGCGAGGATCTGCCGCGGGTCGTCCAGCGTCGACTCGACGACCGACACCATGTCGAGCGCGTACGACGGCGACTCCGGGTCCAGCAGCTCGAACGCGGCCAGCGCGAACGTCGACAGCGGCTGGTTCAGCGCGAAGTCCTGCTGGAGGTCCACGGTCAGCCGGATCGTGCGTCCCTCGGCGTCCGGCTCGTCCAGCCGCTCCACGATCCCGCCGTCCAGCAGCGAGCGGTAGATGGCGATGGTCCGGCGGATGTGCCGCAGCTGGTTCTTGCGCGGCTCGTGGTTGTCCTCCAGCAGGCGGCGCATCGCCTCGAAGGCGTTGCCGGGCCGGGCGATCACCGACAGCAGCATCGTGTGTGTGACCCGGAACCGGGACGTCAGCGGCTCCGGCTCGGACGCGATGAGCTTCTCGAAGGTGTTCTGCGACCAGTTGACGAACCCCTCGGGCGCCTTCTTGCGCACCACCTTGCGGCGCTTCTTGGGGTCGTCGCCCGCCTTCGCGAGCGCCTTCTCGTTCTCGATGACGTGCTCGGGCGCCTGCGCCACCACGAACCCGGCCGTGTCGAAGCCGGCCCGGCCCGCGCGGCCCGCGATCTGGTGGAACTCCCGCGCCCGCAGCGTCCGCACCCGGTTGCCGTCGTACTTGGTGAGCGCCGTGAACAGCACCGTGCGGATCGGCACGTTGACGCCGACGCCCAGCGTGTCCGTCCCACAGATCACCTTCAGCAGACCGGCCTGGGCCAGCTTCTCCACCAGGCGCCGGTACTTGGGCAGCATGCCCGCGTGGTGCACCCCGATGCCGTGCCGCACGTACCGCGAGAGGTTCCGGCCGAACTTCGTCGTGAACCGGAAGTTGCCGATCAGCTCGGCGATCCTGTCCTTCTCCTCGCGCGTGCACATGTTGATGCTCATCAGCGACTGCGCCCGCTCGACGGCCGCCGCCTGCGTGAAGTGCACGATGTAGACGGGCGACTGCTTGGTCTCCAGCAGCTCCGTCAGCGTCTCCGTGATCGGCGTCGTCCGGTAGTCGTACGACAGCGGCACCGGGCGCGTCGCCGAGCGCACCACCGACGTGGGCCGGCCGGTGCGCCGCGTGAGGTCCTCCTCGAACATCGACACGTCGCCGAGCGTCGCCGACATGAGGACGAACTGCGCCTGCGGCAGTTCCAGCAGCGGGATCTGCCACGCCCAGCCCCGGTCGGGCTCGGCGTAGAAGTGGAACTCGTCCATCACGACCTGGCCGATGTCGGCGTCCTTGCCGTCGCGCAGCGCGATGGAGGCCAGCACCTCGGCCGTGCAGCAGATCACGGGCGCGTCCGCGTTCACGGACGCGTCGCCCGTCAGCATGCCGACGTTCTCCGTGCCGAACAGCTTGCACAGGTCGAAGAACTTCTCCGACACCAGAGCCTTGATCGGCGCCGTGTAGAACGTGACCTCGTCCCGGGCCAGAGCCGCGAAGTGGGCACCCGCCGCGACGAGGCTCTTCCCGGAGCCCGTCGGGGTGGACAGGATCAGGTTCGACCCGGACACCACCTCGATCAGCGCCTCCTCCTGGGCCGGGTAGAGGGAGATGCCCCGGCCCTCCGCCCATGAGGAGAAAGCCTCGAAGAGGGCATCGGGGTCGGCATCCGGCGGCAGCTGATCGATAAGGGTCACGCCCCCATCTTGCCTGGCTTCCGGCCGGAAGCGGGAACCGGCCGTCCGCACGAAGATCACGGGCGATACCCTGTGCCGTCAACTCGGCGACACCACAAGAACACTGGCGACACCACAAGAAAACTGGGGCGGGCACGCACATGATGGGACCGGCGCACTCACTCTCCGGGGCGGCAGCCTGGCTGGGGGTGGGCGCCGCGACCGCGGCCGCCGGCCACCCCATGCCCTGGCCGGTCCTCGTCGTCGGGGCGCTGATCTGCGCCGGCGCGGCCCTCGCCCCCGACCTCGACCACAAGGCGGCGACGATCTCCCGGGCCTTCGGACCCGTCTCACGCGGACTGTGCGAGATCGTCGACAAACTGTCGTACGCCGTCTACAAGGCGACCAGGACCCCCTCCGACCCGCGCAGGAGCGGCGGCCACCGGACCCTCACGCACACCTGGGTGTGGGCCGTCCTGATCGGCGCGGGCGGCTCGGCCGTGGCCACCGTCGGCGACCGCTGGGGCGTCCTCGCGATCCTCTTCATCCACCTCGTCCTGGCCGTCGAGGGCCTGCTGTGGCGGGCCGCGCGGATGTCCAGCGACGTCCTGGTGTGGCTGCTCGGCGCGACCAGCGCCTGGATCCTGGCGGGCGTCCTGGACCAGCCCGGCAACGGCGCGAACTGGCTGTTCGACGCGCCGGGGCAGGAGTACCTGTGGCTGGGCCTGCCGATCGTGCTGGGCGCCCTCGTCCACGACATCGGCGACGCGCTGACCGTGTCCGGCTGCCCGATCCTGTGGCCCATCCCCGTCAAGCGCAAGCGCTGGTACCCGGTGGGGCCGCCGAAGGGCATGCGGTTCCGGGCCGGCAGCTGGGTGGAGCTGAAGGTGCTCATGCCGGCGTTCATGGTGCTCGGTGGGGTCGGCGGCGCGGCCGCGCTCAACTTCATCTGAAGGTCTTCCGCACCGGAAGGCCCGTCGGAAGGTCTTCGTCCGAACGTCGCGCGCGGCCGGGCCGTCAGCCCAGGCCCCAGTGGTGCAGCACGTCGCCGTCGCGGGTGAGCCAGGTGCCGTCGCCGAGCGCGGTGACCTCCTGGCTCACCGGCCGCGGGTAGCGCAGCCGGCCCAGCGGGCGCAGCGTCCCCGCGTCGAACAGCCAGTGCGTCGGCTCCAGCGCGCCCTGCCGGGGCACCCAGTCCGCCGTCACCAGCACGTGCGTCGCGTCGAGGACGTACGCGTCCTCGAAGTCGTCGTTCTCCTCGTCCCACGACAGCTCGTTCAGGTCCAGCGTCACCGTCCGGGCCGCGTCCAGGACGTCGTGCAGCGCCAGCTCGTAGCGGTCGTCGTCGAGGGACATGTACTGGGCCCGGCGCATGGTGACCAGCCGCGTCGACCCGGGCACGAACCCGGCCACGTCGTGGAAACCGGTGCCGCCCAGCGCCCGCAGGCCCTCGTCCGCCGGGTCCAGCCAGTAACTGGCCCAGCTGTACCACGCCGTCCAGAACGACGCCCCGAGCACCGCACCGTCCTCGCGCCAGTCCAGGACGATCGCGCCGGAGACCGCCGCGACCGGCCGCTGGGCCCGCACGTCGCCGGTCGCCGCGTCCAGCAGCAGGAGGCGGTCCTGCGCGTAGCCGCGCCGGGGCGTCTCGTCGTACACGAGGACGGCCCGGTCCGTGTCCTCCTCGGGCAGCAGGGTCGGCACGGCCGCCGCCACGAGCCGCCCGCACGGGCTGACCGCCGGGGCGCCCGGCGCGCGCGGCGGGCGGTGACCGCCGTGCCAGGTGTCGTGCGGCAGCTCCCAGCGGAGCGTCCCGTCGGCCGCCACGGCCCGTACGCGCGACGCCTCCGCCACGACGAACCCGCCGTCCGGCGCCGCCGTGGCGCGTGCCGCCGGCGGCAGGTCCAGCGCGGCCACCGGCGCCCGTTCCCCGGCGAGGAACGCCTCCCTGTCGTGCACCTCCAGGCGCCCGTCCGTCCGTACGGTGAGCCGCCCGCCGGCGATCACCCCGACGCCGCCGGGCGCCTCCGTGGTGCCCAGCAGCGCCGCGTCGATCCGTATGTCACCCGCGTTCCTCATGGCGTCCGCGTCCCCTGTGTCCCCCGTGATGCTCATGATCGCGATGGTGGCAGGGAGCGGCGGGCGACGGCCAGCCGATTTCTCCCGCGGAGAACCCCGTTCCCTACCCGTGCCAGGACCTCCACAGCGCCGCGTACGCCCCGTCGGCGGCGACCAGGGCGTCGTGGCTGCCCAGCTCCGTGATCCGGCCGCCCTCGACGACCGCGATCAGATCCGCGTCGTGCGCCGTGTGCAGCCGGTGCGCGATCGCCACGACCGTGCGCCCCTCCAGCACCCGCGCCAGCGACCGCTCCAGATGGCGGGCCGCCCGCGGGTCCAGCAGGGACGTCGCCTCGTCCAGCACCAGCGTGTGCGGGTCCGCCAGCACCAGCCGGGCCAGCGCCACCTGCTGGGCCTGCGCCGGGGTGAGCCCCTGGCCGCCCGAGCCGACCTCGGTGTCGAGCCCGTCGTCCAGCGCCCGCGCCCAGCCGTCCGCGCCGACCGCGTGGAGCGCCGCCCACAGCTCGCCGTCGCCCGCGCCCGTCCGGGCCAGCAGCAGGTTGTCCCGCAACGACCCGACGAACACGTGGTGCTCCTGGTTCACCAGCGCCACGTGCTCCCGGACCCGCTCGGCCGGCATCCGCGCCAGCTCGGCGGAGCCCAGCGTGACGCGACCCGAGCCGGGCGCGTAGATCCCGGCCAGCAGCCGGCCCAGCGTCGACTTGCCGGCCCCCGACGGCCCGACGAGGGCCAGCCGGGTTCCCGACGCGACCTCCAGCGACACCCGGTGCAGCACGTCGACGCCCTCGCGGTAGCCGAACCGCACCTCGTCCGCCCGGACGTCCCGCCCGTCGGGCCGCACCGCCGCGTCACCGGCGTCCGGCTCCACGTCCCGTACGCCGACGAGACGGGCCAGCGACACCTGGGCGACCTGGAGCTCGTCGTACCAGCGCAGGACGATCCCGACCGGGTCCACGAGCATCTGCGCCAGCAGCGCACCCGTCGTCAGCTGCCCCGCGTCGAGCCACCCCTGGAGCACGAACGCGCCGCCGATCAGCAGCACCGCGGCGAGCACCGTCGCGTGCGTGAGGCTGATGACCGGCAGGAACACGGAACGCAGGAAGAGCGTGTAGCGCTCCCACGCCGTCCACTCCTTGATCCTCCGGTCCGACAGCGCGACCCGCGAGGCGCCCAGCCGGTGCACCTCGATGGTGCGGCCCGCGTCGACCGTCTCGGTGAGGGCGGCGGCCACCGACGCGTACCCCGCGGCCTCGGAGCGGTACGCGGACGGCGCCCGGCGGAAGTACCAGCGGCACACGGCGATCAGCAGCGGCGCCGCGACCAGCACGGACAGCGCCAGCGGCGGCGCGGTGACGGCGAGCCCGCCGAGCAGCAGGCCCGCCCACACCACGCCGATGGCCAGCTGCGGCACGGCCTGCCGCATCGCCTCGGCCAGCCGGTCGATGTCCGTGGTGATCCGCGAGAGCAGATCGCCGGTACCGGCCCGCTCCAGCACGCCCGGCGGCAGCCGGACCGACCGGACGAGGAAGTCCTCGCGCAGGTCGGCCAGCATCTCCTCGCCGAGCATCGCCCCGCGCAGCCGGACCAGCCGTACGAACAGCGTCTGCACGGCCAGCGCGACCGCGAACAGGACCAGCGTGCGCTCCAGGTGCAGCTCCCGCGCCCCCGCCGCGAGCCGGTCCACCAGCGAACCGAGCAGGTACGGGCCCGCCATGGAGGCCACCACCGCGACCGCGTTCACCGCGACCAGCACGGTGAAGGCCGTGCGGTGCCGCCGCAGCAGCTCCCGCACGTAGGCGCGGACGGTCGCGGGGGTGCCCACGGGCAGGGTCGTCGCGGACTGCGGAGCCGCCGGGTCGTACTCCGGTGGCGCCAGGCCGATCATGCGGACTCCTCGATGTCGACAAGTTCGGTGGTTTCGGCGGTGGCGGTGCTGTGCGGGGCGTCCCCGGCGCCCGCCCCGGCTTCGGTCTCCGTCTCGCGGGAGACGACCGCCCGGTAGCGCGGCTCCTTCCGCAGCAGCTCGCGGTGCGAGCCCACGGCCACGGCCAGCCCTTCGTGGACCAGCACGACGCGGTCGGCCCGGTCCAGCAGCAGCGGCGACGAGGAGAACACCACCGTCGTCCGCCCGTCCCGCAGCCGCCGTACGCCCTCCGCGACCCGTGCCTCGGTGTGCGAGTCCACCGCCGAGGTCGGCTCGTCGAGGACCAGCACCTCCGGGTCGGCCACCAGCGAGCGGGCGAGCGCGAGGCGCTGGCGCTGTCCGCCCGACAGGGATCGGCCGCGCTCGGTGATCCGCGCGCGCATCGGGTCGCCGTCCCCGTCGGCCGAGGCCTGCGCGAGCGCGTCCAGCACATCGGCGCACTGCGCCGCCGTCAGCGCGTCCTCGGTGCTCACCGCACCGGACGCCGGCACGTCCAGCAGCTCCTCGAGTGTTCCGGACAGCAGGACGGGGTCCTTGTCCTGGACGAGGACGGCCGCACGGGCGGCGTCCAGCGGCAGTTCGTCCAGCGGGACGCCGCCCAGCAGCACGGAACCTCCCCGCCCGGCGGCGCTCTGCCGGCCGGCTTCGCCGGCGTCGCCCGCGCCCTCACCGCCGGCGTCCTCACTGGCGGCGTCCCCCGCAGCGTGCCCGCCGAGCCGGTCCGCGAGGCGGCCGGCCGCGTCCGGGTCGCCGCACACGACGGCGGTGAGGAGCCCGGCCGGGGCGAGCACCCCGGTCACCGGGTCGTACAGATCACCGCCCGCGGCCGCCTCCGGCACGTCCCCGGACACCGGAGCCGTACGGGAGAGCGACAGCACGCGTGCCGCGCGCTTCGCCGAGGGCCGCGAGAACGAGTAGGCCATGGCGATCTCCTCGAACTGCCGCAGCGGATACTGCGTCAGCATCACCGCCCCGTACACGGTGACCAGTTCGCCCACGGCGATCCGGCCGTCGAGCGCCAGCTTCGCGCCGTACGCGACGACACCGATCAGCAGCAGTCCCGGCAGTACGACCTGCACCGCCGCGATCAGCGCCCAGGAGCGGGCGCTGTGCACCGCGGCCCTGCGCACCTCCTGCGAGGCGGCGCGGTAGCGGCTCAGGAACAGGTCCTCGCCGCCGATGCCGCGCAGCACGCGCAGGCCCGCGACGGTGTCGGAGGCGAGTTCGGTGGCCCGGCCCGCCTTCTCGCGCTGGACGTCCGCCCGCCGTGTGGCGCGCGGCAGCAGCGGCAGCGCCGCCACGGCGAGCACCGGGACGCCGATCGCGACGACCACGCCCAGGGCGGGCTGGTAGACGACCAGGCCCACGCAGACGGCGACGAGCGTGGCGGCCGCCGCCGCGAACCGCGACAGGGCCTCCACGAACCAGCCGATCTTCTCGACGTCGCCGGTGGACACCGCGACGACCTCACCGGCGGCGACCCGCCGCGTGAGCACCGCGCCCAGCTCGGCGGCCTTGCGGGCGAGCAGCTGCTGCACCCGGCTCGCGGCGGTGATCCAGTTGGTGACGGCGGTGCGGTGCAGCATCATGTCGCCCACGGCGATGGCCACGCCCAGCAGCAGGACGATGCCGGCGCCGAGCGCCAGCCGCGCCCCGGAGCCGTCCACGACCGCCTGGACGGCGATGCCGACACCGACGGGCAGCCCGACGATGCCCAGGTTCATCACCAGGCCCCAGCAGAGCGAGGCGAGTTGGCCGCCCAGCTGTCTGCGGCCCAGCCAGAGGAGGAAGCGCGGGCCCGAACGGACGTCGGGTTCGCCGGGGTCGGCGTACGGAAGATGACGGATCTGCATGACGTCCCAGGCAATTCGTCGGTGGGCGGGCGGGCAGGCGGAACAGGCCGAAGCGGCGGAGGGGTTCGTGGGAGAGGAGGAAGACGGAGCGAGCGGTGAAGACGTGCAAGGTTCGCTCCGGCCGTCTGCCCGGGGCAAACGATTTTCGAGCACCACCGAACAGAACACGCCAAACTTCCACGCCCGGCCTTGGCCCCCACAGCGCCCCGCGCTTCACTCACGACCCATGAGACGACGCAGAGTCATGAGCATGATCAGCGGCCTGGTGGCGCTGGCCGCGCTCACCCTGTCCGGCGCCCCCGCGTCCGCCGCGCCCGAGCAGCGGCACACGGATCCGCCGCCGGCGGAGTTCGGCACCGACTGGCACGACCCGCTGACCGCCGCGCCACCCGTGACCAGGCCCGACGGCGGACGCACCTGCGAGCTGACCGTCGCCACCGCCCAGTTCCGCGACTTCACCCCGTACCGCGGCACCTACACGCCGCCCACCGGCTGCGGCAGCCGCTGGAGCGCGGTCGTGCTCCGGCTGGAAGGCAACGTCAAGGGACGCCAGTACGACCGGCTCGGCCACCTCAGCATCGGCGGCGTCGAAGTCCTGCGCACCTCCACACCGCAGCCCTCGCCCGACGGCATCACCTGGTCGGTGGAGAAGGACATCACCCGTTACAGCGACACCCTGCGCCGCCCCCAGCCGGTCGAGATGCTCATCGGCAACGTCGTCAACGACACGTACACCGGAGTCATCGACGTCACCGTCACCCTCACCTTCCACGCCGCCACGCGGCCGCCGGACCCCGCCCGCACCCCCGACCGCGTCCTCACGCCCGACTCCGGACACACCGTCACCACCCCGCGCAACACCGAGCGGATCCTCGCCGAGGTGTACGCCACCGGCTCCGGCGGCGGCTGCGAGGAGTACTGGTACATGACCGTGCCCGACGCCGCGCCCTACTCCTGCAAGGCCGGCGACGGCCCGTACCGCGAGGTCCGCATCAGCGTCGACGGACGCCTCGCCGGCATCGCCACTCCCTTCCCGACGGTGTGGACCGGCGGCTGGTCCAACCCCTTCCTCTGGTACGTGATCCCGGGGCCGCGCGCCTTCGACATCCGGCCGATCGTGTACGACCTCACCCCGTTCGCCGCCCTCCTCAACGACGGCCGCCCGCACCGCGTCGAGGTCTCCGTCGCCGGGGTACCGGCCGGCCAGACCGGCTGGAACACCCCCACCAACCTGCTCCTCTGGCAGGACGAGGGCCGCGCGGTGGTGACCGGTGCGCTGACCCGGCACGAGGAGGGCCCCCTCGCCAACAGCTCCGTCCACACGGCCGGTTCGCCGCACCGGCTGGACACCCGGGCCGGCCACCGGCTGACCGTCGCCGGCTACGTCGACACCTCGCACGGCCGGGTGCCCACCACGGTCACCCGTGTCCTCGGCCACACGTCCGTGCACCGCTGGGGCGAGGCGGAGAACCCCGACGCGCTCACCGGCACCTGGACCGACGACGAGTCGGTGACCGTCGGGCCCACCACCACCCGCACCCGCCGCACCTACACCATGGACGGCGAGACCACCGTCGGCGAGGGGGACCGCCTCCGCACGGTCCTGACGCTCGGCGACCGCGCAGACACCACGGTCGTACGCGCCGGGCAGCGGCCGCGCCGGTCGCGGCTCGACGACACGTACACGGGCGACGCGACGTACACGACGGGCGTTCCGCGCGACCAGCGGCACGCGGTCGGCACCTCCGCGGAGCGGTACCGGCTGTACGGCTCGGACGGCTGCTACGACCGGAGCCTGAAGACCGTCCAGGGGACGGTGACGGAGGACCGCAGGCGCTGCTGACACCGGGACCCCCGCTGCGTCGCCCGCAGCGGGGGTCGTCCCCCTCCCTACTCCACCGGCCGCTCAGAGTCCACGCCCGCCCGCGCCTTACGCCATTCCCCGCGCGTGAAGTCCGGAATCGGCACGGGCGCGCCCTGCGCCTTGACCGACAGGTGGCTCAGCGGAACCGGCGCCGTCCACGTCGCCGCGTCGTACACGTCGAAGTCCGGGACGAGCCCGAGACGCATGCACTGCATGAGCCGGTACACCATGACGTAGTCCATCCCGCCGTGCCCGCCGGGCGGGTTGGCGTGCTCCTTCCACAGCCAGTGGTCGTACTCGGCGGCGTACGCCGAGAAGTCGCCCCACTGGTGGTTGCGGTGGTCGGGCTCTATATATATCCGCGCCGGATAGTCCTCGAAGACACCCTTCGTGCCGCCCAGACTGTTGATCCTGCTGTACGGGTGGGGCGTCGACACGTCGTGCTCCAGCCGGATCACCCGGCCTCTGGCCGTCCGCACCATGCTGATCGTGCGGTCGCTCTCGATGTACGTCTCCTTCCAGCTCGGATCGCCGGCCGGCATATGGGTCTGCCGGTACTCGGCGAGGCCGAGCGCGGGCGTACCGAAGCTGCTGATGCTGACGACCCGGTCGCCGCGGTTGACGTCCATGTAGTTGGCGACGGGACCGAAGCCGTGGTTCGGGTACAGGTCGCCGCGCAGCCGCGTGTGCCACAGCCGCCGCCACGGCCCCTCGTAGTACGTGGGCGAGAACATCAGGGAGCGCAGGTCGTGGTTGTACGCGCCGGCCCCGTGCAGCAGTTCACCGAACCGGCCGGCATGCGCCATGCGCAGCACCCGCATCTCGTTGCGGCCGTAGCAGCAGTTCTCCAGCTGCATGCAGTGCCGGCGCGTCCGCTCCGACAGGTCGACGAGCGCCCACAGCTCCTCCAGCCGCATCGCGACGGGACACTCCACACCGACGTGCTTGCCGTTCAGCAGGGCCGTCCTCGCCATCTCGAAGTGGAGGTCCCACGGCGTCGCGACGTACACCAGGTCCACATCGTTCCGCGCGCACAGCTGCTCGTAGGCGTGGTCCCCTCCGGCGTACACGGCCGGCGACGCCTGTCCCGCCGCGACCACCTTCGCGGCCGCCGCCTCCGCCTTCGCCCGCACCGGGTCGCAGACGGCGACCACGTGGACGCCCGGGACGGCGAGGAACAGCTCGATCATGCTGCCGCCGCGGTTGCCGAGCCCCACGATGCCCACCCGGACGGTGCTCCTCCGCTCGAAGGGCACCCCCGCCATGGTGGCGCCCTGGCGGGGCGGGGGAGCGGCGGCCGGGTCCGCGGCCGATGCCGGGTGACCGGCCGCGGTGGCCGGTGCGGCGCTCAGGGCGCCGAGGGCCAGCCCCGCGCCGGCCACACCGGCCGTCGTGCGCAGCACGCTGCGGCGGCTGGGCGAAGGGGTGGAGTCGTCGTTCCCGGGCACTGCGTCGTTCACGGAACCTCCAGTACAGGTCGTGCACGGCTGGTTCATGAATCCCGGGGAGGACCCTCGCTGTTGAGTTGCACGGTGCGCAAGGGAGGCGTTTGGACTCCCGGTGCGAACCCATGGACTCCTGTGGCCTCCTGGCACCGCGCTTGCGCGCACGCGTGATTCAGGGGCGCGTCGCCCGCTCCAGCTCCAGCAGCACCGACCGGTAGCGGCGCCCCGTCGCGTGCTCCATCCCCACCTCGCACATCCGGTTCGCCGACAGGTGCGCGTCGAACGTCCGGGCCGTCACCTCGACGGCCTCCCGCGCCGTCGCCGCCTCCGTCAACTCCCGGTGCAGCAGCCCCCGGTCGCCCGCGAAGCCGCAGCACCCGGCGGCGTCCGGGACGACGACCTCCTCCGCGCACGCCGAGGCGACCTCCACCAGCCGGTCCCCGTCCCCGAGGAGCTGCATCGCGCACGTCGGGTGGACCACCGCGGACGACACCCGCCGGCGTACCGTCAGCCGGGGCAGCAGCGTCTCCGCGGCCCAGACGACCGAGTCGACGACGGTCAGCTCCCGGTGCAGCTCCCTGTTCGCCTCGCTCAGATACGGCACCACCTCCCGCGCCAGCCCCAGCGCGCACGACGACGCGTCGACGACGAGCGGCAGCCGCCCGCCGGCCGTCCAGCCCCACGCCGCCTCGACGATCCGGTTGGCCATCACGTACGCGCCCCGGTCGTAGCCCTTGGAGTGCCAGATCGTGGCGCAGCACGTGCCGCCCACGTCGCCCGGCAGCCACACCGGCCGCCCGGCCCTCCGCGCCAGCTCCACCACCGCCTGCGGCAGCGAGGGCCCCCGGTGCCCGGCCGGCTCCCCGAAGATCCGGTTCACGCACGACGGGTAGTACACGGCGGCCGCGCCCGTCCGCTCCGTCCTCGGCAGCGCGCCCGCCGCCGCGCGCGGCAGCGCCGGCAGCCACTCCGGGACGAGATCCGGCCGTACGGCCCTGCGCAGCGCCCCCGTCACCGCGCCCGGCACCCGCTCGCCCGCCACCGCCGCGGCCCGGTGCGCCACCCCCACCGCGAGCCGCGCCGCCCGCTCCACCACCGGGAAGTTGTGCGCCGTCAGCGCCGCGGCCCGCTCCTCGCGCGGCGAGTGGCGCAGGTTGCGCAGCCGCTTCATCAGCGCGCCCGTGTCGATGCCCACCGGACACGCCACCGCGCAGGCCCCGTCACCGGCGCAGGTGTCCACCGCGTCGTACCCGTACGCCTCGACGAGGACGTCCTCGACGGCTGAGCCGTGGGCCTGCCGCACCATCTCCCGCCGCAGCGCGATCCGCTGGCGCGGGGTGGTCGTCAGATCCCGGCTGGGGCACACCGGTTCGCAGAAGCCGCACTCGATGCACGCGTCGGCCAGCGGCTCCACCGCCGGGACGGACTTGAGCCCCCGCAGGTGCGCCCGCGGGTCGCGGTCCAGCACGATCCGCGGGGCCAGCACCCCGTCCGGGTCGACGGCCTGCTTCGTCCGCCACATCAGCTCCGTGGCCCGCGGCCCCCACTCCAGCTCCAGGTACGGCGCGATGTTGCGCCCCGTGCCGTGCTCCGCCTTCAGCGAGCCGTCGAACCGCTCGACCGTCATCCGGCAGAACGCGTCCATGAACGCCGCGTACCGGTCCACGTCCGCCGGGTTGGCCGGGTCGAAGGCCAGCAGGAAGTGCAGATTGCCGTGCGCCGCGTGACCGGCGACGGCCGCGTCGAAGCCGTGCTCCGCCTGGAGGTCCAGCAGCGCCGCGCACGCCTCGGCGAGCCGCGCGGGCGGCACCGCGAAGTCCTCCGTGATCAGCGTCGTACCGGCGGGGCGGGAGCCGCCGACCGCCGTGACGAACGCCTTGCGGGCCTTCCAGTACCCGGCGATCGTGCCCGGGGCGCGGGTGAACGCGTTGGTGACCGACGGCACGGGCGCGATCAGGTCCAGCTCGTCCAGGACCTCCCTCGCCGCCCACTCGTGCGCCTCCAGCGCCGCCGCGTCGGGCGCCCGGAACTCGACCAGCAGTGCCGCGCAGTCCCTCGGCAGCTCCGCCCAGTCGGCGGGCACGCCCGGGACGCTGACCGAGGCCCGCAGGGTGTTGCCGTCCATCAGCTCCACGGCGAGCGCCCCCGCCTCGGTGAACCGGTCCACGGCGGCCGCGGCGGCGGGCAGGGACGGGAAGAACAGCAGCGCCGAGGACACCGACCGGTCCAGCGGCAGCGTGTCGAAGACCGTCTCCGCGATGAAGCCGAACGTCCCCTGCGAGCCGACCATCAGCCCGCGCAGGATCTCCACGGGTGTCGCCCCGTCCAGGAAGGCGTCCAGCCGGTAGCCGTTGGTGTTCTTGATGCGGTACTTGGCGCGGATCCTGGCCGTCAGCTCCCGGTCCGCCTCGATCTCGGCCTTCAGGTCGAGCAGCGCCTCGCACAACTTGGGCTCGGCACGGGCCAGTTCCTCGTCGGCCGCCGGGTCGGCCGTGTCGACGACCGTGCCCGTCGGCAGCACGAACGTGAGGGACGCGAGCGTCCGGTAGGCGTTGCGCGTGGTGCCGGCCGTCATGCCCGAGGCGTTGTTGGCGACGACCCCGCCGACCGTGCAGGCCGCCGCGCTCGCCGGGTCGGGACCCAGCACCCGGCCGTACCGGGCGAGCACGGCGTTGACCCGGGCGACCGTGGTGCCCGGCCGCACCCGGACGCGGGCGCCGCCGTCCAGGACCTCGACGCCCTCCCAGTGCCGCCGTACGTCCACGAGGATGTCCTCGCCCTGCGCCTGCCCGTTCAGACTCGTCCCGGCCGCGCGGAACACCAGCTCCCGGCCCTTGCCGTGGGCGAACGACAGGATCGCCGAGACGTCGTCGATGTCCTCGGGGACCACCACGACCTGCGGCACGAACCGGTACGGGCTGGCGTCCGACGCGTAGCGCACCAGGTCGGCGGCCCGTGACAGGACCTTGCCGGGGCCCAGCACCGCGGTCAGCTCGTGGCGCAGCCGCGACGGCGTGCCGTGCGCCAGCAGGTCGGGGACCCGGTCGGGGGAGGGCGTCCGTGTCGGGTCACCCGGGCGGAGGGCGTCCGGCTTCGGCTCCAGCAGCGGCATGTCACGGTCCCCTCGACGGTGCACGGGGCGCACGGCGGCTTCAGCAGCGGCTCTCCGGCACCCCGTCGACCAGAGCGGCCAGCAGGCCGCCGAGCACCTCGCGCTGCTCGGCGGTCAGTGGAGCCAGGATGTCCTCTGCTGCCGCCCGGCGCGCGCTCCTGAGCTGCCTCAGCGTGGCGCGGCCCTCCTCCGTCAGCTCGATCCGCACGACCCGGCGGTTGGCGGGGTCGGGGACGCGGCGCACCCGGCCGCTCCCCTCCAGACCGTCGACCAGGCTGGTCACGGCCCGGGGCACCACCTCGAGGCGCTCGGCGAGGTCCGCCATGCGCGGCGGGTGGTCGTAGTGCGCGACGGTCCGCAGGAGCCGGGACTGCGCCGGTGTGATCGTGATGTCCGCGGCCTCCAGCTGCCGTTTCTGGCTGCGGTGGAGGCGTCGGGTCAGCCGCAGCAGCTGTTCGGCCAGGAGGCCGTCGGCGTCGGGAGCGTTCATAATCGGAATCGTATCAGGACCATGCTCATTGTGAAGTTAGGTAACAATGAGCTATCCTCTCAAAGGTGCGGCCCGTGCCAGTGGGGCCCGGCCGCCGACGACCTCGCGAAGGAGCCCATGCGTATCCACGCCGAGTCCACCTGGACGCCACCGCCCCCCGACCCCGAGGCGCCGCCCGCGCAGATCGCGCGGATCCTCCGGCTGTTCCGCCCGTACCGCGGCCGGCTCGCCGTCGTCGGGCTGCTCGTCTGCGCCTCGTCGCTCGTCGGGGTCGCCTCGCCGTTCCTGCTGCGGGAGATCCTCGACACCGCGATCCCCCAGGGGCGCACCGGGCTGCTCAGCCTGCTCGCCGGCGGCATGATCCTCACCGCGGTGGTGACCAGCGTCTTCGGCGTCCTGCAGACGTTGATCTCCACCACGGTCGGTCAGCGCGTCATGCACGACCTGCGCACCGCCGTCTACGCCCAGCTCCAGCGCATGCCGCTCGCCTTCTTCACCCGGACGCGCACCGGCGAGGTGCAGTCCCGCATCGCCAACGACATCGGCGGCATGCAGGCGACCGTCACCTCGACCGCGACGTCCCTGGTCTCCAACGTGACCGCGGTGGTGGCGACCGTCGTCGCGATGCTCGCCCTGGACTGGCGGCTGACCGTCGTCTCCCTGGTCCTGCTGCCGCTCTTCGTCTGGATCAGCCGCAGGGTCGGCCGCGAGCGCAAGGCCATCACCACCCAGCGGCAGAAGCAGATGGCCGCCATGGCGGCCACGGTCACGGAGTCGCTCTCGGTCAGCGGGATCCTGCTCGGCCGCACCATGGGCCGCGCCGACTCGCTCACCCGGTCCTTCGCCGCCGAGTCCGAGCGCCTGGTCGACCTGGAGGTCCGCTCCTCGATGGCGGGCCGCTGGCGGATGTCCGCCGTCACCATCGTCATGGCGGCCATGCCCGCGCTGCTCTACTGGGCCGCCGGGCTCGCCCTCCAGGCCGGAGGCCCCGCCATCTCCATCGGGACCCTCGTCGCCTTCGTCTCGCTCCAGCAGGGACTGTTCCGCCCCGCCGTGAGCCTGCTCTCCACCGGTGTGCAGATACAGACGTCGCTCGCGCTCTTCCAGCGCATCTTCGAATACCTCGACCTGCCGGTGGACATCACCGAGCCGGAGCGGCCGGTCCGCCTGGACCGGATCCAGGGCGAGGTGCGCTTCGAGAAGGTGGACTTCCACTACGACGGCGAGGACGAGAGGAACGGCCGCCCGACGCTCGACGGCATCGACGTGACCGTGCCGGCGGGCACCAGCCTCGCCGTCGTCGGCGCCACCGGCTCCGGCAAGTCCACCCTGAGCTATCTGGTGCCCCGGCTCTACGACGTCACCGGCGGCCGCGTCACGCTCGACGGCGTCGACGTGCGCGACCTGGACTTCGACAGCCTCACCCGGGCCGTCGGCGTCGTCTCCCAGGAGACCTACCTCTTCCACGCCTCGGTCGCCGACAACCTGCGCTTCGCCCGGCCCGACGCCACCGACGCGGAGATCCAGGCCGCCGCCAAGGCCGCGCAGATCCACGACCACATCGCCTCGCTCCCCGACGGATACGACACGCTGGTCGGCGAGCGCGGATACCGGTTCTCGGGCGGCGAGAAACAGCGCCTGGCCCTCGCCCGGACCATCCTGCGGGACCCGCCCGTCCTCATCCTCGACGAGGCGACCAGCGCTCTCGACACCCGCACCGAGCATGCCGTGCAGCAGGCGATCGACGCCCTCTCGGAGGGCCGTACGACGATCACCATCGCCCACCGGCTCTCCACCATCAGGGACGCCGACCAGATCGTCGTCCTCGACGGCGGCCGCATAGTCGAGCGCGGCAGCCACCACGAGCTGCTGGCCAGGCGGGGCAAGTACGCCGCGCTGGTGCAGGGCGACACCCATCTCCACACGGAAGCGCCGCCGCTCCCGTGGGACGGGGGAGCGGCGGCGCCGAGTCGAGACAGCGTCAGACCAGCCAGCCCACAAAGTGGATGACACCGGCGAGCAGGTTGGTGATGAGGTTCATGGGATGCGATCTCCTTGTGCAGCGTGCATATCGGTGGGACGACGCAATCGCGGTCTGCAGCCCGTCGCTTGCGCACCGTAAGCATCATGCGCCGCCGGCGAGTTGAGCAACGGAATCCGGGACGATCACACGTTCCGGCGAACATCCGATCCCACGTTCGTCTGTTCCGATGACGTGTCCATATGACTGATATGCCGGAGTTTGCTCGATGTGCGGGTTAGCGTGCCCGCATGAGGTTCACGTTCCAGAGGAAGACGCGGCAGGCGCACGGGCGGCCACGCCTGACCGGCCGTGGCCGGCTGATCCTGATCGCGGGGACGCTCGTCGTGGTGGCGGCCGGCGTCCTGGTGCCCCTGTTCCTGATGCAGGAGGAGCGCCCGCCGCCGCCGCGGCAGCCCGTCCGGACGCTGCTCATCCCGGAGGGCTGGCGCTCCGGCCAGGTGTACGACGCGGTCGACAAGGCCCTCAAGGTGCCGCCCGGCACCACCCGCGCCACCGCCGGGGCCGCCGCGCTGCGCCTGCCGGCCGCCGCGAAGGGCAACCCCGAGGGCTTCCTGTTCCCGGCCACGTACCCCATCGACGCCGCAACCAGCCCCAAGAGCCTCCTGCGCTACATGGTCACCACCGCGGGCCGCCGCTTCGGCACCACCCGCGTCATCCAGGGCGGCCAGGCCAACGGGCTCAGCCTCTATGAGACCGTGACCATCGCCAGCATCGTGCAGGCGGAGGCGGACACCGTGGAGGACATGGGCAAGGTCGCCCGGGTCATCCACAACCGGATGGCCATGGGGATGCCCCTCCAGATGGACTCGACCCTCAACTACGCACTGGACCGCTCCACCCTCGACACCACCCACGCCGACACGCAGCTCGACAGCCCGTACAACACCTACGCCCGCGTAGGCCTCCCGCCCACCCCGATCGCCAACCCCGGCGAACAGGCGGTACAGGCGGCGATCAACCCCACACCCGGCGACTGGCTGTACTTCGTGACCGTGAAGCCGGGCGACACGCGCTTCACGGAGAGCTACGAGGAGCAGATGAAGAACGTCGACGAGTTCAACGAGAACCGCCGCGAGGCGTCCTGACACCGCGCCCACCCTTCTCCGGCGCGGCGGCCGCCTGTCCGCTCGATGTCAGCCCGTCCGGCGTTTGAAGGCGAGCGCCGTTCAGCGCCCCGGCCCGGCTGCCCGCGCTGCCCGGCTCACGCCACGGCAGCGGCCTCCCGCTCCAGCAGCCGTTTGACGTCCACCGCGGCGGAGCGGCCCGCGCGGTTGGCGCCGATGGTCGAGGCGGAGGGCCCGTAGCCCACGAGGTGGACGCGCTCGTCGCGTACCGCTCGCGTGCCGTCCACGCGGATGCCGCCGCCCGGTTCCCGCAGGCGGAGGGGCGCCAGATGGTCGACGGCCGCCCGGAACCCGGTCGCCCACAGGATCACATCGGCCTCCACCGTCCGCTCGGCCCCGTCGGGGGACCCCGCGTCCCAGGCGACCCCCGTCGGGGTGATCCGGTCGAACATCGGCAGCCGGTCGAGGATCCCGCGCTCCCGGGCCTCCCTGATCGCGTCGTTCAGCGGCAGCCCGGTCACGCTGACCACACTGCGCGGCGGCAGGCCCTGGCGTACGCGCTCCTCCACCAGCGCGACCGCCGCACGGCCCGCGGCCTCGTCGAAGGGCCCCTCCCGGAACACCGGCTCCGTGCGGGTCACCCACGTCGTCTCCGCCGCCACCTCGGCGATCTCCATCAGGTGCTGGGTGCCCGAGGCCCCTCCGCCCACCACGACCACCCGCTGCCCGGCGAAGGCCTCCGGGCCCGGGTAGTCCGCCGTGTGCAGCTGCCGCCCGCGGAACGTCTCCTGTCCGGGGTAGCGGGGCCAGAACGGCCGGTCCCAGGTGCCGGTGGCGTTGATCAGCGCCCCCGCCGCGTAGACGCCCTCCGAGGTCTCCACCCGCAGCCGGCCGCCCCCGCCGTCCCGTACGGCGGTGACGTCGACCGGTCGGTGGACCCGCAGGCCGAACGCCTCCTCGTACCGGGCGAAGTAGCCGCCGATCACCTCGGAGGACGGGCGGCTCGCGTCGGCGCCGGTCAGTTCCAGCCCGGGAAGCGCGTGCATGCCGTGCACCTTGCCGTACGTGAGCGACGGCCAGCGGAACTGCCAGGCGCCGCCCGGCCGCGGCGCGTGGTCCAGGACGACGAAGTCCCGGTCCGGTTCCAGCCCGACGCGCCGCAGGTGGTAGGCGGCCGAAAGCCCGGCCTGCCCGGCGCCGACCACCACCACGTCCGTCTCTCGCACACCGAAATCGTTCACGTTTCTACTAACTCTCGAGGTGCCGTGGATCTTCCCGGAGCCGTCCTTTGGGCACCATGGAGCCATGAGCGACGCATTCACCACCCGTACGCTGCGGATCGTCACCGGGAACCGGGAGGTCGTCCACGACCTGACGGACGCCTGCGCCTCCTTCCTGCGCGAGGTCGCGGCGGGCCGGGACGGACTCCTGAACGTCTTCACCCCGCACGCCACGACCGGCGTGGCCCTCCTCGAAACGGGCTCCGGCAGCGACGACGACCTGCTGGCCGCCCTGCACACCCTGCTCCCGGCCGACGACCGCTGGCAGCACCGGCACGGCAGCCCCGGCCACGGCCGCGACCACGTCCTGCCCGCCCTCGTCCCGCCCCACGCCACGCTCCCGGTCGTCGACGGCCGCATGGCCCTCGGAACGTGGCAGTCCGTGTGCCTGGTCGACACCAACAGGGACAATCCGGAGCGGCAGGTCCGCTTGTCGTTCCTCGGGTAGCGGGTACAGCGGGACCGCCGCGCGGCGCCGCGGGTGGCATCGCCTCCGCGCCGGCCGGACAGACCCGGTGCCGGCCGGAGAGACCCGGTGGCACGGTGCCGGCGGGGCGTCGGCAGGTGCCTCAGGATGTGGGCGCGTCCCACTGCGGCTCCAGCCGCACCTCGGTCACGCTCACGTCCTCCGGGGCGCCGAACGCCTCCACCATCACGCCGTTGTTGATGTCGGTGACCTCCAGCGCCAAGTGCTCGGCTCCCACGCGCAGGTCGAGTCTTGCCACGGGCTCGCCCGAGAAGTCCGGCATGCGGTGGATCCGTGCCGCCGGGTAGTTCAGGCTCGTCAGCTTGTCCCGCAGGTCCTCGTAGGTGGCCGTGTCCGTCCCCGAGAGCGCCCTGCTGATGCGCAGTTGGTGCCTTTGGGCGGCGCACTCCTCTGTCGCGGTCAGCGGCACCGGGTCGACCAGGACGGGCAGGGTGGAGTCGGGGGTCGGCTCCGCTGCCGGGGTGTCGGCCACGGAGGCCGATGTCACGTCATCGACGCCGCTAAAGACGTCCGGGGCACAGCTCTGCGAGATGAGGTCCACCATCTCGAGGAACCGTGCCTCCGCGTCGTCGTCGCTCACCGCGACGGTGCTGACCATGGGGTTCTGATCGGCGGTGGCGTTCTGCGCGCCGAAGCCGGCCAGGACGACGACGCCGCCGAGCGCGGCCGCCAGCAGGGACTTCGTGAGGAAATTCGATCGCATGCCCGTACGATGCGGGCTGCCGGCAGCTGCCCACATGAGCACCCGTACTCAATCCACCAGGGCATCAGCACGGATCCGCCGTCGGCCGGCCCCCTGGGGCCGGTCCAGGGCGTCTCGGGACGCCGCCTCGGCCGCGATCCGCGACTCACCCTTCGGTGAAGGGCGGATCGGTCTCAGCAGCGGGCGAGTGTGCCGCCGTCCAGGGTGGATTTGTCGCCGAACAGCCAGCCTTCGGTCTTCGTGCCCGCGATACGGGCGTAGATCCACTTGTTGGCATAGGCATTGGTGACATAGCAGTGGTAGTAGACCTTCGTGCCGGACTTGATCGCGGTCACATAGGAGCACTCCGCGTACGGCCCGGTGTAGAGGTGGGTGTTCTGGGCCGCCTTGCCGTAGCCGTCGCTGGGGTTCGAGTGGGCCCAGCCGGTGCACGCCGTCGACACCGGGGTGGGCTCCTTCACTGTGGGACTGGGCGTTGCCTTCGCAGAGCTCGACGGGTCCCCGGTCGGCTCGTCAGCTCCGTCGCCGGGCGCCGGTGAGGGAGATGGCTCCCGGTCCTCATCCTTCTTCGAGGGGGTCCCGGACGGCGTCTCGACGGGGCTCATGGACGTCAGGTCCCCCGGGGAGGTCGGGCCGTCGGTCGTGCTGCCCGCGTCGGACATGTCACCGTCGGCGGGGGAATTCGCCGTGGGAAGCGCCGTGTTGGACCCGTTGTCGTCCTCGGCGCCTTGCATGTTCATCAGGGCGTAGGCGACTCCGCCGCAGGTGAGGACGGTGGCGGCCGCCACCGCGACGATGGTGCGGGTGCGGCGGCGCCGCGCGCGGACCATCGTGGCACGGGTCTCGGAACGGCTGCTGTGACCGGAGGGTGTGCCGGGCGCCATGCCCGGCTGCGCGGCGCCCGCCGGCGGAGGGGCGGCGTACGCGCCGGCCGGCATGTAGGGAGCGGCGACGGGCTGGGGGGCGGGCTGGGAGAACGGCGTGGCCGCGGCGGGACCGAAGCCCGGCGCGGTGACGGGCTGGGGCGCCGGTGCCGCGGTGAGGTCCGCCCTCCCGCCCCCGGCGACCGCCTCCAGCATCTCGCGTGCCTGCGCGGCATCGGGCCGGTGCATCGGGTCCTTGGCCATCAGCGCCTGCAGTACCGGGGTGAGCGGTCCGGCGTTTCGGGGCTCCGGAAGCGGTTCGCCGACGATCGCCGCCAGCGTGGACCACACCGACGTACGGCGGAACGGCGAAGCGCCCTCCACGGCCGCGTACAGCGTCATGCCGAGCGCCCAGATGTCCGACGCGGCACCCGGTACCTGGCCCTGTGCGCGCTCCGGTGGCAGGTAGTCGAGGGAGCCGACGATCTGACCGCTCTGGGTCAGCTTGGCCAGGGCCTCGTCGCCGGAGGTCTCCATGCTGGCGATGCCGAAGTCGGTGAGGACGACCCGGCCGCTGCGCTCGAGCAGGACGTTGCCGGGCTTGACGTCCCGGTGGAGGACCCCGGCCCGGTGTGCCGCGTCGAGCGCGTCCATCAGCTTGGCGCCGATCGCCGCCGCTTCGCGCGGATCCAGTGAGCCGCGCTCCGCCAACACGTCGTCGAGGGAGGGCCCGTCGACCAGCTCCATGACGATGACCGGCAGCCCCTGCTCCTCGACCACGTCGTGCACGGTGACCACACCGCTGTGCCGGATACGGGCGGCGGCCTGCGCCTCCCTCTGCATCCGGACGCGCAGATCGGCCAGTTCGGCCGGGGAGGCGTCGGTGTAGGCCCGCAGGACCTTGACGGCGACCTCGCGGTTCAACAACTGGTCCACCGCTCTGGCGACCACACCCATGCCGCCGCGGCCGATCATCGCGGTCACGCGGTATCGCCCGCCGAGAACTTCACCGACGAGATCCGCGCTGTTCGCCCCCGTCACCTGTCACATCCCGTTCGTCGCACTGTTCGAAATCCGTCCGTGGTGGGCACCAGGGTAGGGGTTCGCATATGTGCGAGTGCGCACGGCCCGGGCTTCGCACGAAGGTTGCGCCTTCCAACTGCCGTGCGGATCGGTGGCAATGCCTCTGAAGTGTACATTTCACTGCGGCTGAGCGCCCGGCCCCGACCGGCCGTCCCCGTCAGGCTCAGTAGTTCTGCCACTCGTGCCGGGTGTACTCCAGCACCGCGGGGTCCATCAGTGTGCTGGCGCGGACGTCCTGGGGGCGGCGGTCCACCGGGAAGACCGTGGCCGCGCGCAGGACGGCGTCGTCCAGGAAGCGCAGGTGCGGGGTGTCGGGAGCCAGGCGCAGCGGCGGGTTCGGGCCCTTGGCGCCCGGGACGGCCAGGACGAAGCCCCAGTTGCCGAAGCTCGGCACGTCGACCTGGTAGGCGGTGGTCCGGTAGCCGGACTCGCCGATCGTCCGGGCGATGGACCAGTACGACTTCGGCGCGAAGAACGGGGAGCCGCCCTGCACCACGACCCGGCTGTCCGGCTTCAGGACATGGGCGAGCAGGTGGTAGAACTCCACGCTGTACAGCTTGGCCAGCGCGGCGGTGTCCGGGTCCGGGAAGTCGATCAGGACCGCGTCGAAGCGCCGGCCTGCGTCCCGCAGCCAGTTGAACGCGTCGGCGTGGACGGCGGTGACGCGCGGATCGCCGAAGGCGTCGCCGTTCAGCGCCAGCAGCGGCTCGAAGGTGCGGGCCAGCCGGGTCATCGCCGGGTCCAGGTCGACGAGCGTGACCTCCTCGACGTCGTCGTAGCGCAGGACCTCCCGCAGCGCCAGCCCGTCGCCGCCGCCCAGGATCAGCACCGACGCCCGCCGGCCCGACAGCGCGGGGTGGACCAGGGCCTCGTGGTAGCGGTACTCGTCGACGGAGGAGAACTGCAGGTCGCCGTTGAGGAACAGCCGCATGTCCGGCGCGCCGGTGAACGCCGTCGACCGGGTGACCACGATGTCCTGGTACGGGGTGGTCTCGGCGTGCACGATGGGATCCCGGTAGAGCTGCTGACGCGCCGTCACCTCGATGTCGTCCGCCAGCACGTACACCCCGCCCAGCACGGTGAGCACCGCCGCCGCCCCCGCCAGCAGCCCGGCGCGGACCGCTCTGCGCGTCTCGCGGCGGAAGATCCACAGGACGACGACGACCCCGGCCACCGCATTGACCGCGCCCACGATCAGCGCGCCCTTCAACTGCCCGAAGGCGGGCAGGAGCAGCAGAGGGAAGCACAGCCCGCCCACCAGCGCCCCGACGTAGTCGGCGGCGAACATGTCGGCGACGGCGCTTCCCGCCTCCTGCCGCCTGATCCGCTGCAGCAGCGTCATCAACAGCGGGATCTCGGCGCCGATGAGGAGGCCCACGGCGAACGTGACCACCACCATCGCCGGCATGTAGATCCGCAGCCAGGCGAACGCCACGTACAGGACGAGGACCGAGAGGCCGCCGGTGAGGGCCAGCAGCCCCTCGACGAGGGCGAAGGAGCCGACCGCGCGCCGCTGCAGCGGCTTGGCGGCGAGCGAGCCGATGCCCATGGCGAACACCATGACGGAGATGACCACGGAGGTCTGCATCACGGAGTTGCCGATGAGGTAACTGCCCAGCGCCGTCAGCGCCAGTTCGTAGACCAGGCCGCACGCCGCGCAGATGAACACGGCGAGCAGCAGCAGGAACCGCGCCCCCCGCGGATACCGCGCGGCGGGCGGCGCGGCGTCCGGGGCGACGCGGTCCGGTGAGGTGGTGCTCATGTGCGGGTCAGGAGACCGCGGCGCCGACCATGAAGGCCGTACCGATGTACATGGCGGCCTGCACCCAGGCGGCGGGGTGCGGGCGGTCGCCGTTGTCGTCGAGCACGGTGGCACCCAGGCGTCCGGGCGTCAGCAGGCCGACGACGAGGGAGATGACGGTCATCACGGCGACGCCGGCCAGGCCGTACAGCAGCGTGCTCAGCAGGCCGTAGCGCAGCCCCAGCTCGGACTCGCTGGCCCGGATGGACTGCTCGATGACCAGGCCGACGGCCACCGTCTGGCCGGCGACGAGCACCGCGGCGCCGCGGTTGCGCTCGGTCCACACCACGTGGAAGAGCTTGCCGGGGGTGACGAGGTCGAGCGCGATGAAGCCGATCACCATCACGACGAAGCCGACCAGGCCGTAGAGCAGGGCGGTGCCTGCCGACTCGAAGATCTGTGCCACGGGGATGCCTTTCGGGACGTCGTCCAGGAGTGGGGTGGAGGTACGGGCGTGGGGACGGGCCGGGTCACTTGCCGGAGCCGGGACCGCCGCCGCGGAAGGAGGCGCTGTCCGGGTCCGGCCACGAGGTCCCGACGTTCGTCTTCCAGCGGCGGTAGCCGGTGCGGTAGTCCGCGACCTCGATCAGGCTGCCGCCCAGCTGGTGCGGGGAGATGGCGACGATGTCGTTCCGGTAGCGGAGGAAGACCTTGTCGCCGTCGCTCAGGCGGGCCACGGACGAGGTGTGACCGTCGATCTCGCTCGCGACGGTGGACGGCAGGTCCGTCCGGTCGACGTAGCCGGCGCCGCTGCCGCGGTACTCCTGCCGGATCCAGCTCGACGGCACGTCGTTGCCGTCGTCCTCCGGGTCGCTCCCGCAGGCGGCGAGCGCGCCCAGGGCGAGGATCATCACGGTGATGCGTCGGGCGGTCTTCATCGGGCCTCCAGCCGGGTCTGCGTCGCCACGATCTGGCGGCTCTGCGGGTAGGTGTGCCAGGTGCGCCAGCTCAGCCCCGTGCCGTCCGCGTCGACGGTCAGCGCCGTGATCGCCTCCGGGGAGCCCGGGAAGATCCCGTACAGCGCCTGGGGATGTCCGTCCGCCAGCGCGCGGATCCGCGCCACCTGTTCGCTGAACTCCGCCGCGTCCAGGCGCCGGACACGGGCGCTGAAGCGGTACGCCCAGTCGTCGAAGTCCTGCGCCGCCGACTCCGGCAGGCCCCCGTCGACGCCGGGCAGACACGCCACGGTCTCCCGGACGGGTCCCGCGAAGACCTGGTGGGACGCGCCCAGCAGGCGCAGCTGCACCTCCAGGCCGCCGACGGTCAGCTCCCGCACGGCCAGCGCCTCACGGGCGGGGCGGCCGAGGGTGAACGACAGCTGGCCGGCGTCCGTGTCGAGGTACGGGGCCGTGAGGGATATGCCGCTCATCGGACGGTGCCCGGGCAGCCGGCAGTACACGTGATGCCGGGAACGGCACACACGGGACCTTCAAGCTTCAACTGCAATCCCCCGACTCCGGAACGTGCATAGAGCGCGCCGAGTATGCCACAGCGCCAACAGGCGTACCGAAGGGGAAGGGTATGGGGGATTTCGCCCGCTCAGCGCCCCGCGCCGGCGACGAACGCGTACGCCGCCCGGGCGGTGAACTCCCGCTGACCGCCCCGGAACAACAGCCCCGCACTCCGGAACGCCGGGTCGTCCACGGACGACGGCAGGTACGGCACGGCGATGCAGCGCATGCCCGCCGCGTACGCCGCCGCCGCTCCCGGCGGGGCGTCCTCCAGCACCACGCACTCCGCCGGATCGGCGCCCAGCCGGCGGGCGGCCTCCAGGAAGACGTCCGGCTCGGGCTTGCCCCGCGGCACCTCCTCGGCCGAGACCAGCACGTCGAACCGGGCGTCGAGCCCGGTGCCGCGGAGGACCGCCTCGATCGCGGCGCGCGACGACCCGGACGCCACCGCCATCGGCACGCCCTCGCCGTGGAGCCGGTCCACGAAAGCCCGCATCTCGGGGAACACCTCGGTCCCGGCCGCGGCCAGGTCCAGGTAGTGCCGGTTCTTGCCGGCCAGCAGCTCGTCGAGGGAGGCCTCGATGACGTACTCCGCCTTCAGGATCGCCAGCGTCTCGCGCGTCCCGATCCCGATGAAGTCGATGTGGCGCTCCCAGTCGAAGCCGGTGACGCCGTAGTGGCTCAGCAGGCGGCGGCCCGCCTCGTAGTAGTTCGGCTCGCTGTCCACCAGCGTGCCGTCGAGGTCGAAGACGACGGCCGTCACCGCCGGCCACCGCCGTCCGCCCGCCGCTCCGTACGCGACGCGCGCCGCCCGATCGCCTCCACCAGCGGCAGCAGCCGGTGCGGCACGCGTTCGCGCAGTGCCATCTCCGTGCGGGTCCGCACCACGCCGGGGATCTGGATCAGGCCCTGGATCACGTCCTCCAGGTGCCCGTTGTCCCGGGCGACGACCCGGGTCAGCAGATCGCCGCCGCCGGTGATCGAGAACGCCTCGACGATCTCCGGTACGGCGGCGAGCGCGTCGCCCACGTCGTCCAGGTGGCCCTGGGTGACCTCGATGTGGACGAAGGCCAGCACGGGGTGGCCGAGGGCGGCGGGGGAGAGGGAGGGGCCGGTGCCGGTGATCACACCGTCCCGTTCGAGCCGGTCCAGCCGGGCCTGGAGCGTGCCGCGGGCGATGCCGAGGATCCGCGCGTACTCCCGCACGCTGGTGCGGGGCTGCTCGATGAGCAACCGCAGGATCCGGGTGTCGAGTTCGTCGACCGGCATGGTTCGCTGGCCTCCTCCCGGCCGGGCCTTTCCCCTGCCGACTGTACCAATGGCCCACCCCGTGCGGCCCCGCGGCTAGGGAGTGGTGCCGCAGACCGGCACGCCGGGCAGCTGGTTGCCGGGCGAGCTGATGTAGATGTTGCTGATGTAGCCGCCGTACTGGGGCAGGTACGCCCACCAGTCGTTGGTGTACGGCGGGACGGTGACGGTCTCGCCGCGCTTCTGGCAACCGACCAGGACCTCCACCCCGTCGGGCAGCTTCGTCAGCGGATCGCGGCCCGTCGACGCGTCCGGCCGGACGTTCACGCCCGACCCCCAGGTGCCGAACCAGGTACCGGCGGGCCGCACGCCGCCCGGCACGTCGAGGGACCGGGTCAGCCGGCCGATGTCCGTGTACGCCTTGCCGTACGTCGTGCCCTCGGGGTGCAGGGTGAGGACGGCCACGATGGAGCGGTCGCCGGCGCCGACGGTGCCGGTGGAGTGCAGCGCCGGGCGGACGAGGTCCACGTCGGCGGCGGTGGCGCTCGCCGATGCGGTGCTCGTGGACGCGGTGGTGGCCGATGCGGTGGTGGCCGAGGTGGCCGTCGTCGTGGTGCCGGAGCCGCACGTGCCGGCCGCGTACTTGCCGGACCAGCCCTGCTTGACCGCCCACGGGCGGTCGAAGGCGCCGGCGATGCCGAAGTGCTGGTCGAAGCGGTCGGAGGCGCAGCGGGTGGACTGGCGCAGGTTCGTCATGACGAAGTCCCGCACGGGAGCGGGCGCGCGGTCGAGGACGTACCGGTAGATCGTCACCGTGTCGCGGGCCGACAGGGACGTGTAACCCCAGTAGCCCGGGTAGCCGGCGGGCGGCGGCGCGGTGTCGGCCAGCCCGAGGCGGGAGACCATCCGGTCGATGATCGCCGAGCCGCCGTACGTGGACCAGTAGTGGTTGGCCGCGCTGTCGTCGCTGCTGCGCAGCATCGGCTCCAGCCGGGCCCGGTCGGCATCCGGGATCGAGTAGGCGGGGCCGCGGTTCCACAGGAAGTCGAGGGTGAGGAGCAGCTTCACGACGGACGCCGAGCGGAACCGCGTGCTCGTGTTGAGCTGCTCGGTGAACGTGCCGGTCTGCCGGTCGAAGACGGCGACGCCCGCCGTCACCCCGGCGGGCACCTGCGCGGAGGCGGCGGGCCGGGCGGCCGGAGCGGCGGCCGCCGGGGTCGTCAGGGACAGCAGCGCGGCGGCGGTGGCGAGCAGGGTCGCCACCGTCCGCCGGCGGATGAGGAAAGTCGGACGCATGGCCCAGTCTGGGCGGCGACGCAGCCCGGCTGCCGATGGTTGAGCGAGGGCCCGCCATTTTTCCGGCCACCGTGCCCCCGGCTCCGTGGCCGAGGCGGTCCGGGTAACCCGTTGGCCCATGCACTGGCCCAGTCGCGAGCCGTTCGGTGGGCCAATGGCCCAGTGATCCCGGAGCCACTTGAGCCACTGGGGCGCGGGATGTTGTCATGGGGAGGTCGATGGCGCTGCGGATTCCGCGGCGCCTTTTTCATGTCGCATTCATGTCAGTACGTCGAAGGGGCGGGCAAGCAGTGCTGAAGAGGATGTTCGTGGCTCCGGATCCGGGGCGGCTGCGGCTGCGCAGCGCCACCCGGTCCGTCCTCGGCATCGGCCCGGCCGTGGCCGTCTGCGGCCTCACGGGTCACTCCCTCCCCGCCGTCATCACCGGCGGTCTCGCCGCGCTCCTCGCGCTGTTCACCGTCACCGACGCCACCGTGCGCGGGCAGGCCGTCACCACCGCGCTGCTGCCCGTCGTCGGGCTGCCGGTCCTCGCCCTCGCGGCCGTCCTGCACGGCGAACCGCTGGCGCGGGACCTCGCGTTCCTCGCCGTCGCCGGCGCCGGCGTGTACGCCCGGCGCTGGGGGCCGCGCGGGCACTCGCTGGGCGTCTTCGCGTTCATGACGTACTTCGTCGCGCAGTTCCTGCGCTCGGAGCCCGCGCAGCTCCCCGAGCTGTACTCGGCCGTGCTCCTCGCCGTCCTCACCTCGTCCGTCGTCCGGTTCGGGCTGTGGTGCTACGAGCGCCGGCTGCCCCCACCCGCCGTGCCGGGCCTGCCCGGCGGCGGTACGGGCCTCGCGCGGGCCACGACCAGGCAGGCCGTGCAGGTCGCCGTGGCCGGCGCGTTCGCCCTGGCCGTGGGGCAGCTGCTGTCGCAGGAGCGCTGGTACTGGGCGGTCGGCGCCGCCTGGTGGATCTTCGTGAACACCACCTCGCGCGGCGAGACCCTCGTACGGGGCTTCCGCCGCGTCCTCGGCACGGTCGTCGGCATCGTCGCGGGCCTGGCCGTCGCCGTCCCCGTGCACGGCTCCGTCGCGCCGACCGCCGCGCTCGTCGCCGTCTGCGTCTTCGGCATCTTCTACACGGCCGCCGTCTCCTACAGCTGGATGATGTTCTTCGTGACCGTCATGGTCAGCCTGCTGTACGGGCTGCTCGGCGTCCTCGACCCCTCGCTGCTGGCCCTGCGGGTGGCCGAGACCGGGGTCGGCGCGCTGGGCGCGGCGCTCGCCGTGCTGTTCGTCCTTCCCATCACCACGCACGCCGTCAACGACGCGTGGATCCAGCAGGCGCTGCGCTGCGTGCACCGTTGCACCGCCGAGGCCGCCGCCCGCCTGGCCGGCTCCCCGACGGCCGACCCCGCCCCGCGCGTGGCCGAACTGGAGGCGCTGCTCGGTCGCGTACGGCTGTCCATCGCGCCCCTGGTGCACCCGCTGAGCCCGCTGCGCGCCCGCAAGGCCCGCGCCCGCCAGGTGCTGGCCCTGCTCGACGACTGCGCCCGCGAGGTACGGGGCCTCGCGGCGGTCGCCGCCGACCCCGACGCCTCGCACGACGCACGGCTCGCGGCGGCCTGCTGGCGGGTGGAGGCCGCGGTGCAGGCCCTGGTCGCACCGACGGCCGACCGCACGGCTGCGCCGGCGGCGCCCGAGGCCGCGGCCGAGCGCCGCCCGGCCCGCGTGGTGCTGCCCGCGTCCGCCGCACGCGCCCCGCACCACCCCGGTGCCGAGGCCGCGCTGCACCACCTGCACGGCCTGGAGAGGGCGCTCGCCGACCTCGCGACGCCGCTGCACACCTCACCCCGCGCTCCGCTGAATACGGCCCAGTTGGTCTAGACCGCAGCTGCTACCGTCGGCGCCGTAGCGGAGGCACGCCCGACGGAGAGGGGCAGCGCGGTGACAGACGCGGACGAACGGACCACACGACGCCCGGCACCAGCTCGGGGAGCGGCTCCGACACCGCAGGCCGTGGCCGGGGCACCGGGCGACAGGCCTGCGGGTACCGGGGCTTCGACGACTCGCCCGGCCGTCGGGGGATCGGCGGTGACCGGGCCCGTGACGGCCGGGGCGCCGGTTGCCGTGGACGGGCGTGGGCGGCGCGCCTTCGTCGGGTCGTTCACGTCCGCCGGGGGGCGTGGCATCCTGGCCGCCGCCGTCGATCCGGCCACCGGTGCCTTGGCCCTCACCGGCGCGGCCGGCGAACTGGCCGAACCCTCGTTCCTGGCGCCCGGGCCCGACGGCCGGGTCCTGTACGCCGTCTCCGAGACCGACCGGGGTGCCGTCGCAGCGTTCGACGTGACGGGGCCCGTACCGCGCCTGCTCGGCGCCCCCGTGCCCGTGGGCGGCTCCGGGCCGACCCACCTGGCGTACGCGGCCGGTCATGTCCTGACCGCGCACTACGGCTCCGGCAGCGTCAGCGCCCAGCCCGTGGGCCCCGACGGCGTGCCCGGACCGGTCACGGGGCTCCTGCGCCACCAGGGCGCCGGGCCCGACCCCGACCGCCAGGCCGGCCCGCACGCCCACCAGGTGCTGCCCGCCCCCGACGGCCGCCGGCTCCTCAGTGTGGACCTCGGCACCGACTCCGTACGCGTCTGCGCGCTCGACCCGGCCACCGGCGCGCTCACCGTCCGGGCCGAGACCCGGCTGCGGGCCGGCACCGGACCGCGCCACCTGGCGTTCCACCCGGCGGGCCGCCACGTCTACGTCCTGGGCGAGCTGGCGCCCACCCTGACGGTGTGCCGCTGGGACGCTCGGGAAGGCGCCCTCGCCCCCGTCGCGGAAGTCCCCGTACGGCCCGCGGGCGCCGAGGGCACCGGCTACCCCTCCGCCCTCGCCGTCTCGCGCGACGGACGGTTCGTGTGGGCCGCCGTGCGCGGCGACGACACCCTCGCGGTGCTGGCGGTCGACGGGACGTACGAGGGGGTCCGCCTCGTCGCCACGGTGCCGTGCGGCGGGACCTGGCCCCGTGACCTCGCCCTCGACCCTTCCGGGCGCAGGCTCTACGTCGCCAACGAGCGCTCCGGGGACGTGACCTGGTTCGACATCGACCCGGAGACCGGCATCCCCGCCCGTGCGGGCTCCGTGGCCGCCCCGGCCGCGTCCTGCGTGGTGTTCGTCTGACACCCGGGACCGATCGGGGCCGGGGCGGGCGGACATGAGAGGGCCCGCACCGCGCTGCCGCGGTGCGGGCCCTCCCTTACGGCCTTCGTCGGCTCCACCGAGCCGTCAGTGGGCGGGAGCCCCCTGCGACTGCGGGGAGATGCCCAGCAGCGTCATGTACTGCGACAGCACGAGCTTGCCGACCGCCGGGTACGCGCCGAGCGGCTCGGCCACCGGGCAGTCCGCCGCCTTCGCCGCGTCGTCCAGCAGTCCGTCGGCCACCTCGGGGCCCACCACGTACGGAGCGAGCGCCAGCTGCGCCGAACCGGCGCCGCGCAGCTGCTCCGCCACGGCCGCCACCGAACCCTCGCGGTCCAGCGCGGCGGCCATCACCGGCACCGCGAGCCGCGCAGCCAGCAGCATGCCGGTGATACCGGCCGCCTGCACCGCCTCGTCACCGCCGGTCGTGACCAGCACGATGCCGTCGGCCGCCGTCGCGACGGTGAACAGCCGCGCGCGGTCCGCGCGCGCCAGGCCCGCCTCGGAGAGCCGGACGTGCAGCGCCTCGGCCAGCAGCGGGTGCGGCCCCAGCACATCGGTCAGCTCCGCGGCCACGCCGCTGTCGGCGACCGCGTGCTGTATGCGGGCCATCAGCTCGGCGTCCGGGCCGACCAGCAGCGGCACCACGACGGCGGCCGGGCCCTCGGGCTCGGCGACCTCGCGGCCCGCGGCCCTGGCCAGCTCGTAGCGCTCGACCCGCAGCGCGTCCGCCTGCTTCAGGATCGCCGGCAGCGAGGCGTACTCGGTGTCGTCCCCCTCGAGGAAGCCGATCCCGGCCTCCAGGCCGGGCAGCTCGGAGCGGGCGATGCTCACGAGCTCTTCCGCCAGGCTGCGCACAGCGGCGGAAGGCGTGCCGGGAACGGCGAGGACGAGTGCGGGCGCGCCCTCGGGCGCCGCCAGGGGTTCGGGGCGACGGTGCCGCCCGGACTGGCGGGGTCGCGGCATTCGTACAGGCAGGCCGGAAGCGGGCCCAGTGGGGGAGCTCATGGCGCCGCATGCTACTGGTTTTGCCTGGCCCACTGTTCGGCGAGGGGGTATTCCCGCCCCCTATGAATATGTTTGTCCGATGATTCGCTCGTCGCGAAACGTGTCCAGCATTCCGGGCTCCCCGGGCAGCCGCAGGATGCCCCCCGCCAGCGCCGCGGCGACCGCCAGCGCGCCGGAGAGCGGGTCGCCGGCCGCGGAGACCTGCCGCGCATCCGGCAGTTGCGCGGCCAGCTCCTCCCGCAGCGGTACGAGCAGCGGGTCGCCGATCCGGAAGAGACCACCCGTCAGTGCGACAACGCCCCCACCGCCCCTGGGATGAACGGCGGCCGCGGCCTCCGCGATGTGCCGCGCGGCCCGCGCGAGGACGCCCGCGGCCACGGGATCGCCGGGCGCGCAGGCCGCGACCTCGGGGGCGAACGACGCGAGCACGGCGGCCCGGTCCGTACGCGGGTAGAGCCGCCCCGGAAGTCCCGCCACCGGGCCGAACACCGCCTCGGCGCGGGCCAGGAGCGCGGGGGAGCCGCCCCGCCGCCCGTCATGGGCGCGCAGCGCGGCCTCCAGGCCGGCCCGGCCGATCCAGGCGCCGCTGCCGCAGTCGCCCAGCAGATGGCCCCAGCCGTCGGCGCGGCGCCAGCGGGACAGGTCCGTGCCCAGCGCGACCATGCCCGTGCCCGCGGCGACCACGGTGCCGGGCCGCTGGCCCAGCGCGCCCGCGTAGGCCGTCACGGCGTCGGAGGCCAGCGCGAGGTGCCGCACCCCGAGCGCGCGGCGCAGCGCACCCGGCAGCACGGCCCTCAACTCGTCCCCGAGCGCCGCCATCCCGGCCGCTCCGAGGGCGGCCGCCGCGGGCGGGCCCTCGGCCCCGGCCTTCGCCGCCAACTCCTCGGCGACCGGCACGATCCGCCCCACAAGCCACCCGGCATCGATCCCACGATCCCCGGTCGGCACGGGCTCACCCAGCGCCACGAACTCCACAGACCGCAGCGAGGCTCCATCCGGCCAGGCCCCATCGGGCCGAGCCCCGTGCGGCGGAGCCCCATCCGGCGAGGCCCCGCCCGAGGGCTCTGCCTCCGGCCCGGCCGGGCCGGCCGTCCCCGGCCGCCACTCGCCCGCGCCCGACGCTGCCGCCCCGGCCCCCGGTGCACCGACGGCGTCCGCGAACGCGATGCCGATCCGCAACCCCGAGCCGCCCGAGTCGATGCCCAGGACCCAGTCGGAGTGCGGCGCGGGCGCCGGGGCGGGGGTCATGGCAGGCGCCAGTCGACCGGTTCGGCGCCCTGACGCAGCAGCAGTTCGTTGGTGCGGCTGAACGGGCGCGAGCCGAAGAAGCCGCGGTCCGCCGACATGGGCGAGGGGTGCGCCGACTCGATCGCCGGGAGGTCGCCGAGCAGCGGGCGCAGGTTGCGGGCGTCCCGGCCCCACAGCACGGACACCAGCGGCTTGCCGCGCGCGACGAGTGCCCTGATGGCCTGCTCGGTCACCTCCTCCCACCCCTTGCCGCGGTGCGCGGCCGGGCGGCGCGGCGCCGTGGTGAGCGCCCTGTTGAGCAGCAGCACGCCCTGCCGCGTCCACGGCGTCAGATCGCCGTTGGACGGCCGGGGCAGGCCCAGATCCGCGTGCAGCTCACGGAAGATGTTCTCCAGGCTGCCCGGCAACGGACGCACATCGGGCGCCACCGAGAAGCTGAGCCCCACCGCGTGCCCCGGTGTCGGATACGGGTCCTGGCCGACGATCAGGACTTTCACCTCGTCGAACGGCTGCTGGAACGCCCGCAGGACGTTCGGCCCCGCAGGGAGGTAGGTGCGTCCCGCGGCGATCTCCGCACGGAGGAAGTCCCCCATCGCGGCGACGCGTTCGGCCACGGGGGCGAGCGCATCGGCCCAGCCCGGTTCGACGATTTCGTTCAACGGTCGTGCTGCCACGGCCGTCACTCTACTGGCGCAACACATGGCCCGTTCTCACTCGACGGCCGTCGCCCGCACGCACAGCACGTCCGGCAGGTGCGAGGCCAGCAACCGCCAGCTGTCGCCCTCGTCCGCGCTCGCGTACACCTCGCCGTTGCGGTTGCCGAAGTACACGCCCGCCGGGTCCGCGTCGTCCACACACATCGCGTCGCGCAGCACCGTCCCGTAGTGGGCGCCCTCGGGCAGGCCCTCCGACAGCGGCTCCCACGTGCTGCCCGCGTCACTCGTACGGTAGACGCGGCACCGGCGCTCCGCGGGCACGCGGTCCGAGTCGGCGGTGATGGGGAAGACGTACGCCACGTCCGCGCGGTGCGGGTGCGCGACGGCCGCGAAGCCGAACGTGGACGGCAGGCCGGAGCCGATGTCGGTCCAGTGCCCACCGGAGTCGTCGCTGCGGTAGACCCCCCAGTGGTTCTGGAGGTACAGCCGGTCGGGGTCCCCCGCGTCCTGCGCGATCTTGTGCACGCACTGCCCGAACTTCGGGTGCTGGTCCGGCAGGAACACGGCCGACACGCCCTCGTTCGACGGCGACCACGTGGCCCCGCCGTCGTGCGTACGGAACACCCCGGCGGCCGACACCGCGACCGTCACGGCGTCCGGATCGCGCGGGTCGGTGATCACCGTGTGGAGCGCCTCGCCGCCGAAGCCGGGCTGCCACTGGGACCGCGTCGGGTGCTCCCACAGCGGCCGCACCAGCTCGAACGTCTCCCCCTCGTCCACCGACCGGAAGAGCGCGGCGGGTTGCGTCCCCGCGTACACGACGCCCGGCGCCGCGGGCCCCGCCGGGTGCAGCTGCCACACCCGCTCCAGCGAAGCACCCGTGTCCTGCGGGAACTTGACGGCCGGCGCCGTCGGCTCCGTCCAGGTGGCGCCGAGGTCGTCGGAGTGGAACACCGAAGGGCCCCAGTGCGTGCTGTCCGCGCCGACCAGCAGCCGGGGCGTGCTGCGTCGCTTGTCGATACCGATCGCGTACACGGCCTGCGCGTTGAAGAACGGGCCGTCGAACCCCCACCTGCCGCCGCGCCTGCGGCCGATGAAGAGTCCCTTGCGGGTGCCTACGGTCAGCAGTACGTCGGTCATGCCGACACCTCCAGGACGCCTTTGTCACGGATACGGGCCAGTCTGCACCCGACCACTGACAGCGGCCCCCCGACACCCCAGAACCCCAGGTCATCGCCCCGCCACGCCCGCCGCCGGGCCGTCCGCCCAGGGCCTCCGCGCACCCGCCCCCGGCCGCCCCTCAGTCGCCGTTCGACGCCGCCGCCAGGAGCCCCGGCCAGTCGGGGATCTTGACCGGGCCGCGGCCCAGGCTTCGGCCGAGGGCTGCCTCCGCCTGTTCGATGGCCTGCCAGCCCGACCACTCCACCGGGTGCAGACCCCATGCCCGCAGCACCGCGACCGGGTCGTCGAGCACCGTGCGGCGGGCCAGCCACTGGGCGTCCGCCAGGAGCGAGCCGGCGGTCTCCTTGGCACACGGGCGGTTGGTGCCGATCACGCCGGTCGGACCCCGCTTGATCCAGCCCGCCACGTACTCGCCCGGCGACGGTGCCCCGTCCCGCAGGACCCGCCCCGCCGCGTGCGGGACCGTGCCGCGCGCCGGGTCGAACGGCAGGCCCGCCGGAGGCGCGCCCCGGTAGCCGACGGCCCGCAGCACGAGGCCCGCCCCGATGTCCTCGTACGTCCCCGTGCCCCGTACGCCGCCCGTGCCGTCCGGCACCGTCCGCTCGAACCGCACCCCGGCCACCCGGCCGGCCCCGTCGTCCAGGATCTCGACGGGACGCAGGAAGAAGCGCAGCCGGATGGTGCGGGAGGCGCCGGACGGCTCCGGCGGGCGGTCCGCCCAGCCCCGGACGACCTCGAGGTTGCGGCGGTTGACCGCCGGAAGCCCGGACGGGTCGGCGTACGCCGGGTCCAGCGCCAGGTCCGAGGGCTCCACGGCGACCCGGGCCGAGGGCAGCGCGCCGAGTTCGCGCAGCTCCTTGGTGGTGAACCGGGCCTGCGACGGGCCCCGGCGGCCCACCATGTGCACCTCGCGGACCCCGCTCGCCGCCAGCGCGCCGAGCGCGGCCTCCGGCACGTCGGTGGGCCGCAGCTCGTCCGGCCCCCTGGCCAGGATCCGCGTCACGTCGACGGCCACGTTGCCCACGCCGATGACCACGGCGGAGCGGCCGTCCAGCGCGAAGGCGTGCGTCACGGCGTCCGGGTGGGCGCTGTACCAGGAGACGAAGTCGGTGGCCGAGCAGCTGCCCGCCAGGTCCTCGCCCGGTACGCCGAGCCTGCGGTCGCGGGCGGCCCCCACGCAGTACACGACCGCGTGGTACAGCTCCAGCAGCCGTTCGGGCGGCACCCCGTCCTCACCGACGGGGACGTTCCCGACGAAGCCGATGCGGTCGTGCTCCAGCACGGTCCGCAGGTTCTGCTGGAGCGACTTGATCTTCTCGTGGTCCGGCGCCACCCCGTACCGCACGAGCCCGTACGGGCACGGCAGCCGGTCCAGCACGTCGACCCGTACGTCGGGTACCAGTGTCTGCTCGACGAGGGACTGGGCGGTGTAGACCCCACTGGGGCCGGAACCGACCACGGCGACTCGAAGCACGGCTGCGCTCCTTCCCGCAGGGGATTCCAGCATCCCACCGGCACCCGCCTCACGGGAGGGTGCCGGCGCGCGCGGGTCCCTCACATGGAGCGCGTCCGCGCGGCAGGCGGGTACCTCACATCGAGCGCATCCGGTTGATCTCGGCCGTCTGCTGGGCGATCACGTCGTTCGCCATCTCCTGCACCTGGTTGTTCCGCCCCTGCCCCAGTACGTCCCCGGCCATGACGAGGGCGCCCTGGTGGTGGGTGATCATCAGCTGGAGGAACAGTTCGTCGAACGCCTCGCCCCGGGCCGCCGCCAGCTGGGTCAGCTGCGCCTCCGTGGCCATGCCCGGCATCGTCCCCGACCCGTGATCGCTGTGCCCGTGGCCGGTGCCATGCCCGTCCGACGGCTTCTTGTCACCATGGATTTTCAGCCAACCTCGCATGGCGTCGATTTCCGGCCGCTGCGCCGCGTCGATCCGCGCCGCCAGGTTCCTCACCTGCTCCGATGCCGCCTGCTTCGGCGCCAACGCCGTCATGCGCAGCGCCTGTTGATGGTGGACGATCATCATCCGGGTGTAGGAGAAGTCGGCGGGGTTGGGGGAGTCGTCGGGAAGCGCGGACGCGGCCTCCTCCGGCGACAGTGTCCTGGCCGGCTCCCCGGGCTTCCCGGGTGCCAGCACACTGCCGCTCGCACCCACTCCGACCTGCGGTTTCGCCGCGGAGGAGGAAGGCTCCGACTCGCAGGCCGCCAGGGTGAGCACGGCCAGCAGCACCGCGGCCGCGGTGCGTCCGGCGCCGCGTCCACCCGTTCTCCCGTGCGTCAACACGCCGCCCTCCGCAGTCGGTTGGGGTCCCGGTTCCACTACGTCTCTGTTGCCATCTGTTGAGATGTGCATGCAAAGGAAGATACTGCCGTGGTCAATGAACCGTTCGACCCGAACGGCAATCTTGGGAGGACGCACGTGACCTTGTTGCGTACCACTCGTGCGCGGCGCAGACGTTTCGGCGTGGCCACCGCCGTCGCCGGCCTCGTCGCCACCCTGCTGACGGCAGGGCCCGCCGCGGCGACGCCCGACCCGGGTGACGCGCCGACCGACCGGGGAGGGGTCTCCGCCCAGCAGGAGGCCGCGACCAGGGCGGCCATCGCGAGCGGGGAGATCCCGGGCGTGGACGAGATCGTCCACAGCTCCAACATGAAGCTCGTCGCCAACATCCCGCGCGAGGTCTTCACCGGCATCAACACGGACCTGGCCTTCCAGGACGACTACGTCTTCGCGGGCAACTACGACGGCTTCCGCATCTTCGACATCAGCGACCCGGCCCACCCGGAGACCGTCGCCCAGGTGCTCTGCCCGGGCGCCCAGAACGACATCTCCGTCTCCGGGAACCTGCTCTTCCTGTCCACCGACTCGTCGCGCAACGACGACTCCTGCCAGAGCACCTCCCAGCCGGCGACCGAGAAGTCGTCCTGGGAAGGCATGAAGATCTTCGACATCAGCGACATCCGCAACCCGAAGTACGTCGCCTCCGTCGAGACCGCCTGCGGCTCGCACACCCACACGCTCGTGCCGCACGGCAAGAACGTCTACGTCTACGTCTCCTCCTACTCGCCGAACGCCACCTTCCCGGACTGCCGGCCCCCGCACGACGGCATCTCCGTCATCAAGGTCCCGCGCAGCGCGCCCGAGAAGGCGGCCGTCGTCGGCTTCCCGGTGCTGTTCCCCGGCGAGGGCCCCGACGGCGGCGGCAACCCCGGCGCGCCCACCAACCCGGGCGTCAGCAAGACCACCGGCTGCCACGACATCACGGTGCTGCCCTCCAAGGACCTGGCCGCCGGCGCCTGCATGGGCGACGGGATCCTGTTCTCCATCAAGGACCCCGAGCGGCCCAAGGTGATCGACCGGGTCCAGGACAACACCAACTTCGCCTTCTGGCACTCCGCCACCTTCAACCAGAAGGCGAACAAGGTGGTCTTCACCGACGAGCTGGGCGGCGGCGTCGCCGCCACCTGCAACGAGCGCACCGGCCCGAACCGCGGCGCCGACGGCATCTACGACATCGTCGGCAGGGGCGACCACCGCAAGCTGGTCTTCCGCAGCTACTACAAGATCGGCCGCCACCAGGCCGACACCGAGAACTGCGTCGCCCACAACGGCTCGCTCATCCCGGTCAAGGGCAAGGACCTCATGGTCCAGTCCTGGTACCAGGGCGGCGTCTCCGTCTGGGACTTCACCGACTCCGACCGCCCCAAGGAGATCGCCTACTTCGAGCGCGGTCCGCTCAGCGCCGACACACTCGTCGGGGGCGGCACCTGGTCCGCGTACTACTACAACGGCTACATCTACTCGAACGACGAGAAGAAGGGCCTCGACGTCCTGAAACTCGACGACCGTCGTACGGACCCGGCCAAGCGGGTCCGGATGGACGAGCTGAACGTACAGACGCAGCCCGACTACTTCGACGACTTCGACCGCTGAGCCACGCCGGCCGCCTCAGGCACCGGCTCCACCGCACCACCCGTTCCGCCGGGCGGCCGGCCATCCGGCCCGTCGTCCGGCGGAACGCCCAGCTCCCAGTCCAGGCCGTACCGCTGGAACAGCTCCGCGCGCAGCCGCGCCCTCGGCATCGGCGCCCCCGGAAGCAGCACCGCGAACACGGCGCCCATCAGCAGCGCCCGCAGCAGCGGATAGTCGGCGTCGACGTCCCGCGAGCCGTAGCGCTCCACCGTGTCCTTCAACAGGGCGGCGAGCCGCTGCTGCTCCGGACACTGCACGAACCCCTCGGCCTGGAGGATCCCCGCCATGTGGGTCCGCATGAGCCGCGGCTCGTCCACCGCCAGGCCCAGGATCGCGTCGATGGCCCGCGCCAGCCGCTCCCGGCCGTCCTCGCTGCGCGGCTCCCGCTCCAGCGCGGCCTCCAGCGTGCGGTGCATCAGCCGGTGCACCGCCGACTGCAGCAGCTGCCGCTTGCCGGGGAAGTAGTACGAGATCAGACCGCGCGCCGAACCCGCCCGGTCCGCGATGTCGCCGAGCGTCGTCTCCTCGTACCCGCGCTGCGCCACGAGCTCCACCGTCGCCTGGAGGAGCCGCTCGCGGGATCGCCGGCGAAGCTCTTCATTGACCGATGCGCTCCGCGGGGACATGCTTAACTCCTGCGTTGACTGGCTCCCAGCCAATATACTCAGCGCGTCCCTGTCGCGACGCATCGCGCCGACGGCCGGGGCGTGCCATCCGGACCGGGCGACGCGGGGGATCGTCCGGTCCGGATGGCCCTTTTCCCCAGGTCGGAGCCACTTCAGCCGCGCCGGCCGGCCATGTGGCGGGCGTGCACGGCGATCGCCAGGGCCACCACGCAGGCGCCCAGCAGCCACCCGGCCACCACGTCGGACACCCAGTGCACCCCGAGGTACACCCGGGTCAGCCCCACGCCGACGGCCGACACCACGCCCACCGCCACCAGGGGCCGCGCCGCACGTGCCGCCCGCGCCCCGTGGGTCACGGCCACCCACCACAGCAGGCCGAACGTCACCACCACGGTCATGGCATGACCCGACGGGAACGCCGCGAAGTCGGCCGCGTCCACGGGGTCCTCCCACCGCGGCCGGTCCCGGCCCACCAGCGCCTTCAGCGCCTGCTGGAGGCCGGACGCCAGCACGCTCACCACCACGAGCAGCCCCGCCGGCCACCGCTCGCCGCGCCGCCACAACACGACGGCCACCACCGCGACCAGGCCCCGCATCGTCCACGGGTCCCACACCCAGTCCGTCAGCACCCGGTTGACGCCCGTGGCGACCGGGCTGCTCACCGCCGACGCGTGCAGTGCCTCCGCCACCGCCCGGTCGAACGCCATGAGCGGACCCCAGCCGGCGACCACCAGCACCAGCAGCGCGAGGGCGAGGACCCCGGTCCAGCCGGCGACGGCACGGGCGTGAGGGGCACGAGTGGGCGGTGGGGCGAGTGTGGGGGAGCGCATGCAGGGATACTGCCCGACGCCCGGCAGGTGGGAGGCCTTTCCCCACCCCGCCCGTTTCCGAATCGAGGGCTCCGCCCCCGAACCCCCGTTCCACAAACGCCGGAGTGGCTGACTTCAGCCCGTCCGGCGCTCGAGGACGAGGGCCGGATACGCCCTAACCCAGCGCGTTCAGCGCCGGTGCCAGCGCCACCAGCAGAGGGACGGCCGGAACCAGCGCTGCCGCCGCCGTCAGCCGGAGCCGGTGGACCGGCGTCAGCCTCGGCTCCGCCGTCAGCAGACGGTTGACGCGCCGGGGCACCTCGGCGCCGGGCGCCGGGCAGGGCCCGAACACCCCGCGGTCCTCGTTCAGCCCCACGAGCGCCAGCGCGATCGTCAGCCGCCCGTACCGCTTGGACGCCGAGTCGTCCGCGGCCAGCTCGACCAGCCGGTGCATCTCGTCGCGGAACGCCGCGAACACCGGGATGCGCGGGAAGCCCGTGGCCAGCGCCGAGGCGCAGTGCAGCAGCCAGTCGTGGCGCGCCCGCGCGTGCCCCTGCTCATGGGCCAGCACAGCATCGATCTGGCGGCCCTTCAGACGGCGCAACGCGGCGGTGGTGATGACCAGTCGGGGCGCGGTGCCCGGCAGCCACCAGGCGCCCGGACTGTCGCCCTCCAACAGCACCAGCGGCCCCGCCCCGGGCTCCTCGCCCGGCAACAGCGGGGCCCGCACCAGGAGTTCGGCACGCTGCCGCCTGCGGCGCGCCCGCGCCCGGCGCACCTCCTGGGTGAGCATCGCCCCGGTCCACACCCCGCCGCACGCCAGCAGGACGGCCAGCACGGCGGACCAGGGGCCGAGCGCCCCGAGCGCGTACGCCTCCACCACCGCGCGCGGCGCCGGGGCGAACACATGGCCCCGTACGGCCTGCCAGGCCGCCGCCGCGCTGAACGTCATCGACAGGGCGAAACTGAGCAGCACCGCCGCCACCACGCACTGCCACACCCACAGCGCCACTATGGGTTCGCGCTCCACCCAGTCGGCCCGCGCCAGCAGACGCGGGGCCACCACGGCGGCGAGCACGCCGAGTGCGAGCAGCGCGAGGGAGACCCACATGCCGTCAGCCTATGAGCGGCGGCCCGCTCAACGGCGGGCCGCGACAAGGAAGTGACGCACGACACGGTTTGGAGCGGCGTTCTTACGCCACCCTCACGGCGGGGACCGTCACATCGTGAGCAGCATCGCGAGCATGGCGACCGCCATGACCAGCCGGCACGCGGCGACCAGTTCCCGCCCGTCCCCCCTGTCGGGACCCGTCACCGCCACCGTCCCCGAGGCCGGCGCCACGGCGGCCACCGGCACCAGCCGGGCCCCCGCACGCAGCACGTGCACGCCGTAGTAGACGAGCAGCGCGCCCGTCACCAGCGGCAGCCCGCCACCGGAGTGCCCGGCGTGCCCCGTTCCCGCCGCCCCGGCCATCGGAACCGCCATGTAAACCATGGCCAGCGACCCGACCAGATGGTGACCGTGGTGCGTGCCCCGCCCGGCGCAACGCGCCGCCCGGAACCCCGACAGCCCCCACAGCGCCCGCGCCCCCGCCGCCCCGAACACCACGGCGTACGCGGCCCACAGCCCGTCCGGCGGCGACAGCACCGTCGCCGGCACGCCCATCACCGCCATGCCGAGGCCCATCACGGCCTCACCCCCGGCCTCCTGGCGCTCCGCACCCGTACAGCGCCGCATCCGCACCAGGCAGTACGCCGCCGTCACCGCGCACAGCGCCACCAGCAGCCAGCCGGACGTCACGGGTCCCCGCACGGCGCACCTCCCCCTCGGCGAGACGTGGAACCGGCCCCAGGGACGATGCCCGCGCACGTCGGGGCACACGCGAGCGCAAGGGCGTACGAAGGGGCGCGTTAGGCTCGACGGCCAGGACCACCAGCGAGGGGAGACGCCCACCATGGACACCGCACCGCCCCAGGTCGCCGCGGAGACCACGCTCACCTACCGCGACGCCGTCGAGGCCGACGTGCCCGCACTCGTCGCGCTCGTCGAGTCCGCCTACCGGGGCGACTCCAGCCGGGCCGGCTGGACCACCGAGGCCGACATCCTCGAGGGACAGCGCACCGACCCGGACGGTGTCCGGCAGGTCATCACCACGCCCGGCTCGCGGCTGCTCGTGGTGGAGCGGGACGGCGGGATCGTCGCCTGCTGCCAGCTCGAACACCGCGGCGAGGCCGCCTACTTCGGCATGTTCGCCGTCCGCCCCGGCCTCCAGGGCGGCGGCCTGGGACGGCGGGTCATCGCGGAGGCCGAGCGTCAGGCGCGCGCCGAGTGGGGCGTGCGCGAGATGCACATGACGGTGATCTCGGTCCGCGAGGAGCTGATCGCCTGGTACGAGCGGCGCGGCTACCGCCGTACGGGGAAGACCACGCCCTTCCCGTACGGCGACGAGCGCTTCGGCGTGCCGCAGCGCGCCGACCTGGCGTTCGAGCTGCTGGTCAAGGACCTCACGGACTGACCGGCGGCGGCTCGCCCGCAGGGGTGTCGGTACGGAAGTCGAGCTTCCCGTCCGTCACCTCCACGCGGACGCGGCCGCCCTGCGACAGGCGCCCGTCGAGCAGCAGCCGGGACAGCTCGTTGTCGACCTCCCGCTGGATCGTGCGGCGCAGCGGCCGGGCGCCGTACTCCGGCTGGTAGCCGCGGCGGGCCAGCCAGTCGACGGCCTCCGGCGCGAACTCCACGCCGACGCCCTGGGCCCGCATGCGGCGGCGGGTGTCCTCCAGCAGCAGATCCGTGATCTTCCGCAGCTGGTCCTCGGCCAGCCGGTGGAAGATGACGATCTCGTCGATGCGGTTGAGGAACTCGGGGCGGAAGTGCTCACGCAGCGGGCGCAGCAGCCGGTCGCGCGCCGCGTCCTCGCCGGCCCCGGCGTCGGCCGTGCCGAAGCCCAGCACGCCCTTGCCCGTGCCGATGGCCTCCGAGCCGAGGTTGCTGGTCATCACGATGACGGTGTTCTTGAAGTCGACCGTGCGGCCCTGCGAGTCGGTGAGCCGCCCGTCGTCCAGCACCTGGAGCAGGATGTTGAAGACGTCGGGGTGGGCCTTCTCCACCTCGTCGAGCAGCAGCAGCGAGTACGGGTGGCGGCGCACCGCCTCCGTCAGCTGCCCGGCCTCCTCGTGGCCCACGTACCCGGGCGGGGCGCCGACCAGCCGGCTGACCGTGTGCCGCTCCTGGAACTCGCTCATGTCGAGCCGGACCATGCGCTCCTCGCTGCCGAACAGCGCGTCCGCGAGCGCGCGGGCCAGCTCGGTCTTGCCGACGCCGGTGGGGCCGAGGAACAGGAAGCTGCCGATGGGCCGGCTCGGATCGGCGAGCCCCGCCCGGGAGCGCAGCACCGCCTCGGCGACGGCCGCGACGGCCTCGTCCTGGCCGATCACCCGCTCGCGCAGGTGCTGCTCCAGGCCGAGGAGCCGGTCCTTCTCCTCCTGGGTGAGCCGGCTGACGGGGATGCCGGTGCGGCGGCTGACGACCTCGGCGACGTCCTCGGCGGTCACCTCGATGACCTGGCCGTCGCCGGTCTGCGGCTCGCCGCGGCTGGCCTTGATGCGACCCTGCAGCTCCTGGACGCGGTCGCGGAGCTCGGTGGCGCGCTCGTACTGCTCCGCGGCGACGGCCTGGTCCTTGTCCCGGGTCAGCTGCTCCACCTGCCGCTCCAGGACGCGCACGTCGGTGGGCTGGCTGTGGGCCCGCAGCCGCACCCGGGCACCGGCCTGGTCGATCAGGTCGATGGCCTTGTCGGGCAGGAACCGCTCGGTGATGTACCGGTCGGACAGCTCGACCGCGGCGATCAGCGCGTCGTCCGTGTAGCGGACCTGGTGGTGGGCCTCGTAGCGGTCGCGCAGGCCGCGCAGGATCTCCACCGCGTCGTCCGGGCCCGGCTCGGGCACGAGGATCGGCTGGAAGCGGCGGGCCAGGGCCGCGTCCTTCTCGATGTAGCGGCGGTACTCCTCCAGGGTCGTCGCACCGATGACGTGCATCTCGCCGCGGGCCAGCGCGGGCTTGAGGATGTTGCCGGCGTCCATGGAGCCGCCCTCCGAGCCGCCTCCGCCGCCTCCGGCGCCGACCACCGTGTGCAGTTCGTCGATGAACAGGACCAGCTCCTCGGAGTGGCCGCGCACCTCTTCGATGATCGCGTTCATGCGTTCCTCGAAGTCGCCGCGGTAGCGGGTGCCGGCGACCACGCCGGTCATGTCCAGCGCGACGACCCGGCGGCCGAGGAGCGTGTCGGGCACGTCGCCGTCGACGATGCGCTGGGCCAGGCCCTCCACGATGGCGGTCTTGCCGACACCGGCGTCGCCGATCAGGACGGGGTTGTTCTTGCCGCGCCGGGACAGCACCTCGACGGTCTGCTCGATCTCCTCCTCGCGGCCGATGACCGGGTCGATGCGCCCGGCGCGGGCCAGGTCGGTCAGGTCCCGCCCGTACTTGTCGAGCGTCGGGGTGCCGCGCTGCGGGGCCGGCCGGTGGTCCACGGCGCCGCTGTCCCAGCCGCCGGCCGGGGGGCCGCCGCGCTGCGGCGTGGGCCCCGGCGGGGACCCGGGCACGGAGCCGGGGTCGAAGCGCGCGGCGCGCAGGATGCGGCCCGCGGCCGAGTCGGGGTTGGCGGCGAGCGCCGCGAGGACGTGCTCGGGGCCGATGTAGGAGGCGCCGATGTGCCGTGCCAGGTCGTGCGCGTCCAGCAGGGCCCGCTTGACGGCCGGGGTGACGGCGATGCGCGACTGCGGTGGGCCCTCGCCGGCGGTGCGGTCGATCTCGGCGGCCAGCGCGTCCGGGTCCGCCCCGGCCCGCACGACCAGGTCGCGGGTCGGCTCGGTGTCCAGGGCGGCGCGCAGCAGGTGCTCGGTCTCCAGGTCGGCGCTGCCGTGCTCGGCGGCGTAGGAGGCGGCGTCGTCGACCATCCGGCGGGCGGGTTCGCTCATCATGCGGGCGATGTCGCTGTACCGCGTGCCGCGGCGGGCCGCGGGGGAGGCGGCGGTGCCGCCGAAGAGGCGAGCCAGAAACTCGCTGAACGGGTCGTCGGGGCCGAAGCCCTCCGGCCCGAGGAAGCCGCTGCTCATATGTGACCGTCCCAGTTAGCCCAGTCCGTCCCTGTCCGTCCAGGATTCACGCCGAATACGGCAAAATCCAGCCACGCGGGTTCCCTGAGGTACATGGCTTACACCTGGGCCCCCGGCCCCTTGCCCGGACAGGCGAGTGGGCGCCCGGGGGCGCCCACTCGTACGGCGGATCGGTCAGGCGGATCGGTCGGGCCGTGCAGCGGTCCGTACGGCGGATCGGTCAGGCGGTGAAGCGGCCCGTGCGGCGGATGTCCGGGTAGTCGGTCGTCGCGCCGTCCAGTTCCAGGGCGCGCACGAGGCGCAGGTGCTGCGGGGTGTTGACGACCCAGGCGATCAGCCGCAGGCCCGCCGCCCGGGTCCGCTCCGCGGTCTGGAGGGTCAGCCGTCGGATGTTCAGCGCGAGCGCGTCGGCACCCACGGCGAGCGCGCGCTCCACGATGTCCGGGCCCCAGTGGTCGGCGATCAGCACGGTCCGCACCCCGGGCACGAGCCGGGCGATCTCGGCGACCGCCTCGTCGTGGAACGACGACACCTCCACCCGGCCGACCACGTCGCGCCGGTGCATCACCTCGGCGAGCGCGCGGGCGGCGGCCACGTCCTTGATCTCGGCCTGGAGCGGGGCCCGTACGGCGTCCAGCACCTCCTCGAAGACGGGGATCCGCTCGCCGAGACCCGCGTCCAGCTCACGCAGCTCGGCGAGGGTCTTGTCGGCGATCGGCCCGGTCCCGTCGGTGGTCCGGTCGACCTCGGCGTCGTGCATGACGACGAGTGCGCCGTCCTTGCTCAGGTGCAGATCCAGCTCGATGGCGTCCATGCCCGACTGCTCGGCCCGGACGAAGGAGCGCAGGGTGTTCTCGGGCTCGACGCCCATCACTCCGCGATGACCGATGGTGAGGAAACTCAAGGTCTTCTCGCTTCCGTCGACGGCGGATCCCGCGCGGGGCGCGTCCCGGCGTCCCGCAGCGGCACATCCGCAGCGTAACCGTCCGGCTGCACAAAGGAACCCTTCGTGCACGGGCCGGTGAGCCGACCCCTCCGCAAGGCCGAAGTGTGCGCCTTGTCCGGTGCGGACAGGAAAAACTGCGGCGATCATGGGGGGTCGGCAGGATAATTTCTTCGAGGCCCTCTTGTGGCGCAGAACCGCTGATGGATACGGTGCCTTGACGCGAGGTTCTCCCGTGGAGGAAGTGAGATGACGGAAATTCTTGTGCAGGACGTAGCCGGTGGGGGCGTTTCCACCGAGACCAGGGTGGTGGACCACCCTGCGTGGCCCGCGCTCAAGAATGCCGTGGAGGAGATCCGCGTCTGGCAGTCCGCGGACGGCTCCATCGGCTTCGACGCCGACGAGGCCCCGGACCGGGCGGCCGTCGACGCCGTCCTCGACCGCCTCGTCACCGCGATCGAGCAGCTGTCCCCGCTGGTCCCGCACGACGCCGACTACCACCGCGCGGTCGTCGCCGACCTGCGCAAGTGGGGCGCGTCCGGGTACGCCGTGCCGGACTTCCTCGACTCGCTGATGCTGTTCCACCCGGCGGCCGACCGGGTCGACGGCCTCCAGCACCTCGTCGTGTTCCCGATGTACACGCAGAACGGCAACCCGGACCGCAACATCGAGGCCGTCGTCCTGCGGATGGTCTGGCCCGACTGGCTCTCCGAGCTGGAGGCCACGCGCTACGACAACCCGCTCTTCTGCGGCATCACCTTCGAGGACTTCACCTCGGGCTACGACACCAACTCGGCGGTCCTCTTCCCCGAGACCGTCGCCGTCCGCGAGGCCCCCGAGCGCTTCACCTGGGGCGGCATCTTCTGCGACCGCGAGGCCGCCCGCTTCCGCCGCGTCACCGAGGCAGCCGTCGACGTCCTGGGCGTCGAACTGCCCGAGGACATCAAGGAGATGCTCGGCGACCAGACCCGCTGCCAGCAGGCCTTCGTCCTCTGGGACATGATCCACGACCGGGCCCACAGCCACGGCGACCTGCCGTTCGACCCCTTCATGATCAAGCAGCGCCAGCCGTTCTGGATGTACGGCCTGGAGGAGCTGCGCTGCGACCTCACCGCCTTCAAGGAGGCCGTGAAGCTGGAGGCGGAGGGCAACCCGCACGGCCGCGACGTCCAGTACGCCGTGCTGTTCGACCGGATGTTCCGCTTCCCCCTCACCGGCGACCGCGTGCGCAACTACGACGGCCTGGGCGGCCAGCTGCTCTTCGCGTACCTGCACAAGCACGACGTGATCCGCTGGACGGACAACACGCTCCACATCGACTGGAGGCGCGCCCCCGAGGTCACCAACCAGCTCTGCGCCGAGATCGAGAAGCTGTACCGGGACGGCATCGACCGCCCCAAGCTCGTCCACTGGTTCGCGGCGTACGACCTGGTCTCCACCTACCTCGCCCCGCACCCCGGCTCCCGCTGGGCCAAGGGCCCCGACGCCCTCGACGTCTCGCAGCCGCCGCGCAAGCTCGTCGACGACGTGCTCCCGGACGAGTTTCCGCTGAGCATGTTCTTCGAGGCGCTCGCCAAGAAGCTGAAGTCCGTGATTGCCTCCACCAAGGGCATCACCGCAGCCGACATGGAGAAGGCCGCCGCGTGAGCACCGCAACGGACGGTACGGAGGAGACGACCAGCATGAGCAGCAGTGGGATCGGGAACGCCGGGGCCCTCGACGGCGCCGTCATCGCGGTGGCCGGAGCGGCGGGCCCGGCGGGCCGCGCCGCCCTCATGCGGCTCGCCGAGGCCGGTGCGACCGTCGTCGCCGCCGACGCCAGCGCCGAACGGCTCGCCGAGGCGGTCGACGCCGCCCGCTACGCGCACGGCGGCGCCACGGTCACCGGCGACACGGTCGACCTTCTGGACCTCGACGCGACCCGCGAGTGGGCCCGCAAGACCGAGAAGGAGTTCGGCCGGGTCGACGGCCTCGTCCACCTCGTCGGCGGCTGGCGTGGCAGCGCCACCTTCGGCGAGAGCGACCCGGCCGACTGGGAGCTGCTGGAGAAGCTGCTCATCCGTACCGTCCAGCACACCTCCCTCGCCTTCCACGAGGCCCTCAAGCGCAGCGACCGCGGCCGTTACGTGCTCGTCAGCCAGTCCGGCGCGGCCAAGCCCACCGAGGGCAACGCCGCCTACGCCGCCGCCAAGGCGGCCGCCGAGGCCTGGACCCTCGCGCTCGCCGACTCCTTCCGCAAGGCGGGGGGCGAGGAGGGCCCGACGTCCGCGGCTGCGATCCTGGTGATCAAGGCACTGGTGCACGACGCGATGCGCGCCGAGCGCCCGAATGCGAAGTTCGCGGGCTTCACGGACGTCAAGGACTTGGCCGACGCGATCGCCGGCGTCTGGGACCGGCCCGCCCAGGAAGTGAATGGACAGCGTCTGTGGCTGACCCCCAAGCCGTGACCCCGGCGCCCCCCGCCCGTACCGACGCGCGTCGTCACCACGACCCGTCGGTACGGGGCTTCGCCAGCGACAACTACGCCGGCGCCCACCCCGAGATCCTCGCGGCGCTCGCCCTCGCCAACGGCGGCCACCAGGTCGCCTACGGCGAGGACGAGTACACCGACCACCTCCAGCGGGTGATGCACAGCCACTTCGGCCCCACCGCCGAGGCGTTCCCGGTGTTCAACGGCACCGGCGCCAACGTCACCGCCCTCCAGGCCCTCACCGACCGCTGGGGCGCGGTGATCTGCGCCGAGACCGCGCACATCAACGTGGACGAGGGCGGTGCGCCCGAGCGCATGGCCGGGCTCAAGCTGCTCACGGTACCCACGCCGGACGGCAAGCTCACGCCCGAGCTGATCGACCGGCAGGCCTTCGGCTGGGAGGACGAGCACCGGGCCATGCCGCAGGTGGTGTCCATAGCCCAGAACACCGAGCTCGGCACGGTCTACACGCCGGACGAGATCCGCGCCATCGTCGAGCACGCCCACGGGCTCGGGATGAAGGTGCACCTCGACGGCGCCCGGCTGGCCAACGCGGCCGCCTCGCTGAACGTGCCGATGCGGGCGTTCACCAACGCGGTCGGCGTGGACATCCTGTCGCTCGGCGGCACGAAGAACGGTCTGCTCTTCGGCGAGTCGGTCGTCGTCCTCAACCCGGAGGTCGGCCGGCACCTGCGGCACCTGCGCAAGATGTCCATGCAGCTCGCCTCCAAGATGCGCTTCGTTTCCGTGCAGTTCGAGGCGCTGCTGGCGAAGGACCTCTGGCTGCGCAACGCCCGGCACGCCAACGCCATGGCCCAGCGCCTCGCCGAGGGCGTACGGGCGGTCCACGGCGTGGAGATCCTCTACCCGGTGCAGGCCAACGCCGTGTTCGCGCGGCTGCCCCACGAGGTCAGCCTGCGGCTGCAGAAGCGGTTCCGGTTCTACTTCTGGGACGAGGCGGCCGGCGACGTGCGCTGGATGTGCTCCTTCGACACGACGGAGGAGGACGTCGACGCCTTCGTGCTCGCGCTGAAGGAAGAGATGGCCCGCTGACGCACCCCCGTAACGCATGACTATGCAGCCGACCGGAAATCAATTGACGACCGGTCGGCTGCGTGCATAGGGTCCACGGGCATGGAACTGATCCAGGAAGTGCCCGAGCTCTCCGCGTATCTCGCCGCCGACGAAGTCATCGACCATCACCATCCGCGGGTGAGGCAGATCGCGGACGGACTGGCATCCGACCATCCGGACGCATACTCATACGCAAAGGCCGCCTTCGAGTTCGTCCGCGACGCCATCCCGCACTCCGCTGACGCCGACGACCCTCGGGTCACCTGGCGCGCCTCCGACGTGCTGGAGCAGCGCACCGGCATCTGCTACGCCAAGGCGCACGCGCTCACCGCCCTGCTGCGCGCCCGGTCGATCCCCACCGCGCTGTGCTACCAGCGGTTCGAGGAGGTCCACGGCCTCATCGCCGTCAGGCTCCCGGGGCGGGAGAAGTGGGCCCGCCAGGATCCGCGCGGCAACAAGCCGGGCGTGGACGCGCAGTTCTCCCTCGACGAGGAGCGGCTGGCCTTCCCCGTGCGACCCGAGTGCAATGAACTGGACTATCCGGTCCTGTACGCTGCACCTCATCCGGTCGTGCTGAAGGCCCTGCGGGCCGCCACCGACCGGGCACACCTGTGGAAGATCCTGCCCGCGGAACTCTGAACGGCGGACCATGAACCCGACCCTCACCGTCCACGACGAGGTACGCACCCTCGTCCCCGGCTTCACGCACCTCGCCGTCGAGGCCCACGGCCTCGTCAACGGCCCCAGCGACGCGGCCAGTTCGGCGCTCCTGGAGGACGCGGCCCGCCGCCTCGCCGAGCGCCTCGGTGGCCGCGCCCCGCACGAGGACCCGCACATGGCCGCCTGGCGCGCCGCGTACACCGCGTTCGGCGCCAAGCCGTCCCGTACCCGCAACTCCGCCGAGGCACTGGCCAAGCGGGCCCTCGCGGACGGCGGGCTGCCCCGCATCAACCGGCTCGTCGACGCCTACAACGCGGTCAGCGTCGCCCACCTGATCCCCGTCGGCGGCGAGGACGCCGACCGGATCCGCGGCGGGATGCGCCTCGTGCGCGCGACGGGCGACGAGCCGTTCGCCACGGTGGCGGGCGGTGCGGACGTCATCGAGCACCCGGAGCCGGGCGAGGTCGTCTGGCGCGACGACGAGGGCGTCACCTGCCGCCGCTGGAACTGGCGCCAAGGCACGCGCACGCGGCTCACGGAGTCGTCCGTGACGGCCCTGTTCCTCCTGGAGAGCCTGCCGCCCATGTCCCGCCCGGCCCTGGAGGCAGCGGGCACCGAACTGGCCGAAACCCTGGAGAAGCTGAGCCCGGGCGCCCGCGTCACGGTGCACCGCGCGGTGTGACGCGCGTCCGCGGGGCCCGTGGGAGCCGGGCGCCCCGCGACGTTCAGTGCGCCTCGCGGAGCTCCGCCGGGCTCGGGGCCGTGCCGCCCAGGTGGGCCGGGATCCACCAGGTGTCCGTCGCGTCCTTGGGGCGGACCGGGTAGGCGCGCTGGGCGGCCTCCAGGAGCTCCTGGACCCGCTCCCGCAGGCGGCGCGTGATGGCGCCCGCGTACTGGTCCGTCGGCGCCTCCACCGGCTCACCGACCCGGATGGTCACCGGGATGTGGCTGCGCTTGAGGTTCCGCGGGCGGCCCTTCGTCCACAGCCGCTGCGTGCCCCACAGCGCCATCGGGATCAGCGGGACGCCCGCCTCCTGCGCCAGCCGCGCCGCACCCGACTTGAAGCCCTTCAGCGTGAACGACTGCGAGATGGTCGCCTCCGGGAACACCCCGACGATCTCCCCGGACCGCAGCGACTCCAGGGCGTGCCGGTACGCCGCCTCGCCCTGCGACCGGTCCACCGGGATGTGCTTCATGCCCCGCATCAGCGGCCCGGAGACCTTGTGGCGGAACACCGAGTCCTTCGCCATGAACCGCACCAGGCGCTTCTGCGGCAGCGCCGCGAGCCCCGAGAAGATGAAGTCCAGGTAGCTGATGTGGTTGCTGACGAGCACCGCTCCGCCGGTACGCGGAATGTTCTCCGAACCCTGAGTGTCGATCTTGAGGTCGAGCGCCTTGAACATGGTGAGCGCGGCGCCGATGACCGGCCGATAGACGAGTTCTGCCATCAGGAGAACACCCTTCATTTCTCAAGCCTGGGGAGGTTCTCCCGGCGGAAGTTACGCAGCCGTAGGTATGCGGCCCGTGGCTGATGCTGCCCCATGTGCCGCGCACAGGCCAGTCCTGGGGGCTTCGGAGAGCGAGATACTCGTCACGTCGGGACACGGAACAAGGGAGGCACGGAAGGTGCGGGACGACGTACACGGCCACGGACCGGTCCTCGGGCCGGACCGACTCGGCGCGGAACTGGGCGAGCGGGCCACGCTCGTGCAGTTCTCCACCGCCTTCTGCCAGCCCTGCCGCGCCACCCGCCGCGTCCTCGCCGAGGTCGCGGCCATGGTCGACGGCGTCGCCCACGTCGAGATCGACGCCGAGGACCACCTCGCCCTCGTCCGGGACCTGCGCATCACCGCCACACCCACCGTCCTCGTCCTCGACGCCACGGGCCGCGTCGTACGCCGCGCGACCGGGCAGCCCCGCACGGTCGACGTCATCGCCGCGCTCGGCCACGCCCTATGAACGCCCGGGCGCCCCAAAAGACTCCCGGCCGCGCCCGAGAACTCCCGGTCGGGCCGACGACTCCCGGCCAGGCCGGCCGACGCCCGGCGCGGCCGACGACTCCCGGACGCGCCGGATGAGCGACCGTCACCCTTCTGACCGGCCGTGATGCGTGTCCCATCTGCCGGTGCGGCCTTGACGCGCCCCGCCGCCCGTCGTCAGGCTGACGACCGTGCCGTACGAACTCCTTCTCTTCGGGCGCGTCCACGTCGACCTCGCCCGCAGCGCGAGCGCGCTCTGTCCGGGTGCACGAGCAGCCACGGACCACTGACACGCGCCCCTCGCAGAAGGACAACTCCATGACGGTCACCCCCGACCTCGACACCCCCGCACCCGCCCTCGGCGTCGCCGGGCCGGAGCTGCTGCGCTCCGCCTTCCGGCGGCACGCCGCCGGTGTCGCCGTGATCACGGCGCAGGGAGGGTCCGCCCACGGCGGCCGGCCCGTCGGCTTCACCGCCACGTCGCTCACCTCCGTCTCGGCCGAACCGCCGCTCGTCTCGTTCGGTATCGGCACCTCCTCCTCCAGCTGGCCCGTCGTCTCCGGGGCCGCGTACGTCGGCGTCCACGTACTGGCCGACGACCAGGAGGAGCTGGCCGCCACCTTCGCCCGCAGCGGCGCCGACCGGTTCGCCGCCCCCACCCGGTGGTACCCCGGCCCCGAGGGCGTGCCGGTCCTGGACGGGGCGCTCGCCTGGCTGGTGTGCCGGGTCGTGGCGCGGGTGCCGGCGGGGGACCACCGGGTCGTCGTGGCCGAGGTCGTCGCGGGTGATCCGGCGGCGCGCCCGGGCCGCCCGCTGCTGTACCACCACGGCCGTTTCCACGCTCTGCGGGACTGAGAGATCCCGGTTACTCAGCGTTGGCAAGGTCACAGTGCAAAGCGCTTGCTCAGCGGGAATGCACCCGGTGTACTGACGAGTAATATTTCGTTGAGGGGCGCCCGCCGCCCCGAGCGGAAACCGCCCCATCAGGCGCCTATGCTGCGTGCAACAAGGCAGCCCAGTAATGACGATGCAGTAGGAGAGCCGGCGTGAGCTTGAGGATCGTTGTCTGTGTGAAGTACGTGCCCGACGCCACCGGCGACCGGCACTTCGCCGATGACCTGACCGTCGACCGCGACGACGTCGACGGCCTGCTGTCGGAGCTGGACGAGTACGCGGTCGAGCAGGCGCTGCAGATCGCCGAGGACGCCGACGACGCGGAGATCACCGTGCTCACGGTCGGCCCCGAGGACGCCAAGGACGCCCTGCGCAAGGCGCTGTCCATGGGCGCCGACAAGGCCGTCCACGTCGAGGACGACGACCTCCACGGCAGCGACGTCATGGGCACCTCCCTGGTGCTGGCCAAGGCCATCGAGAAGACCGGCTACGACCTGGTCATCTGCGGCATGGCGTCCACCGACGGCACCATGGGCGTCCTGCCGGCGGTCCTCGCCGAGCGCCTGGGCGTCCCGCAGGTCACCCTGCTCTCCGAGGTCTCCGTCGAGGACGGCGTGGTCAAGGGCCGCCGCGACGGCGACGCCGCGTCCGAGCAGCTGGAGGCGTCCCTCCCGGCCGTCGTGTCCGTGACGGACCAGTCGGGCGAGGCCCGCTACCCGTCCTTCAAGGGCATCATGGCCGCCAAGAAGAAGCCGGTGGAGTCCCTGGACCTGGACGACCTGGACATCGACGCCGACGAGGTCGGCCTCGAGGGCTCCTGGACGAAGGTCGACTCCGCCGCGGAGCGCCCGGCCCGTACGGCCGGCACGATCGTCAAGGACGAGGGCGAGGGCGGCAAGCAGCTGGCCGAGTTCCTCGCGAGCCAGAAGTTCATCTGAGGCTCGCGCAGAGCCCCGCACACCGCCCCTGATTCTTCGCATTCGCAGGAGAGCAATCCCATGGCTGAAGTTCTCGTCTACGTCGACCACGTGGACGGTGCCGTCCGCAAGCCCACCCTGGAGCTGCTGACGCTGGCCCGCCGTATCGGCGAGCCCGTCGCCGTCGCCCTCGGCAACGGCGCCGCCGACACCGCCGCCACGCTCGCCGAGCACGGCGCGACCCGCGTCCTCACGGCCGACGCGCCGGAGTTCGCCGACTACCTGGTCGTCCCGAAGGTCGACGCGCTGCAGGCCGCGTACGAGGCCGTCTCCCCGGCCGCCGTGCTGGTCCCGTCCTCCGCCGAGGGCAAGGAGATCGCCGCCCGCCTCGCCGTCCGCATCGGCTCCGGCATCATCACCGACGCCGTGGACCTGGAGGCCGGTGACGAGGGCCCGGTCGCGACGCAGTCCGTGTTCGCCGCCTCCTTCACCACCAAGTCCCGCGTGTCCAAGGGCACCCCGGTCATCACGGTCAAGCCGAACTCGGCCGCCGTCGAGGCCGCCCCGGCCGCCGGCGCCGTCGAGGCCCTGGCCGTCACCTTCTCCGACAAGGCCACCGGCACCAAGGTCGTCTCCCGCACCCCGCGTGAGTCGACCGGCCGCCCCGAGCTGACCGAGGCCGCGATCGTGGTCTCCGGCGGCCGTGGCGTCAACGGCGCCGAGAACTTCGCGCTCATCGAGGCGCTGGCCGACTCGCTCGGCGCGGCCGTCGGCGCTTCGCGCGCCGCCGTCGACGCCGGCTGGTACCCGCACACCAGCCAGGTCGGCCAGACCGGCAAGTCGGTCTCGCCGCAGCTGTACATCGCCACCGGCATCTCCGGTGCGATCCAGCACCGCGCCGGCATGCAGACCTCGAAGACCATCGTGGCCATCAACAAGGACGCCGAGGCCCCGATCTTCGACCTGGTCGACTACGGCGTGGTCGGCGACCTCTTCGAGGTCGTCCCGCAGCTGACCGAGGAGATCAAGTCCCGCAAGGGCTGATCGGACTCGCGCACGGACGCGTACGGCCCGGGGCCGCGTGGTGGACGACCACCGCGCGGCCCCGGGCCTTTCGCGTCCCGCCTTCTTCTCAGGCGGTTCCGTCGGTCGCGACGATCCGCCAGCCGCCCACCTCGCGGTACGCCGAGTCGTACACGGCCGACCCGTCGCCGGGCTCCAGGGCGTAATGGTGGAGGTTCCCGCCCCAGTACCGCAGGATGCGGCCCAGCTCGCTCGCCCTGTCCTTCGCCGGCTGCCCGTCGTCGACGGTGACCTCGAGCACGAACTTCACTGCTTCTCCCCTCGGGACAACGGATCTGTTCGGTCCCGGCGCCGGACCTGGTATCAAGTGTTTCATTGAAGTGCGATGAGGGACTTTGTGGCCGTCACCGCTGGTGGGCTCGGTGAAATGCCGGAAAAGTCTTAACTGGTGGTGAGGCCGGTGAGGAGACGCCGTGGGTGACCGGCTCCGGGCCGCCGACCTCGCGCGGGCGGCCGGGATCTCCGTGCAGCAGGTCCGCACCTACGCCGAGACGGGGATCCTCCCTCCCGTCGACCGCACCCCGAGCGGCCACCGCGTCTACACCCGCGCCCACGCCGACGCGCTGGCCGTCGCCCGCGAGCTCGCCGCCGGGCACGACTGGGCCACCGCCCGCACCGTCATGGCCGCCGTCCACGCGGGCGACCTGGAGACCGCGCTGGCCGCCCTGGACGCCAGCCACGGCCGGCTCGACCGGGAGCGCGGCGAACTCGTCGCCGTACGCGAGGCCCTCGGCACCGTCCTCGCCGGCCGGGTGCCCCTGCCGCCCGGCGCGCCGCGCACGCTGCGCATCGGCCAGGTGGCCCGCGCCGTGGGCGTGGAGCCGCCGGTGCTCCGGCTCTGGGAGGCCCGCGGGCTGCTGCGGCCGGACCGCGAACCGTCCACGGGATACCGGCTCTACAGCCGCGCCGAGCTGCACGTCGCGCAGGTGGTCGCGCTGCTGCGGCGCGGCCACCACCCCCTGGCGACCATCGAGGCCGTCCTCGCCGAGCTGCGGGCGACGGGCAGCCCCGACCGCGTCCTGGACGAGCTGGCGGGCCGCGCCCGGGACCTCCGCCGGCGCAGTCTGCGCCGGCTCGGCGCCTCCGCGGCGCTCCACGCCTACCTCCGCCGACTGGGACACCATTGACGTGCGTCAGCCGTGCCGGATAACTTCGCCATGCGGATTGTCGATTCCGTGAAGCGGAAACAGTGAGCGTGTGGAGGGTGCGGGAATGGGTCAGCAGGAGCAGGTGGCGACGAGCCTCGCCGGCGCGGTCAGCGAGGGCATCAGCGCCTCCCTCGCCTCGGTGGACGCCGAACTCGCCCGCCGCTACCCCGGAGACCCCGGCACCCGCCAGCCCGTCCACACCGTCTACGTACCGGGCGACGTCTTCGCCGCCGACACCATCCGGTCCTGGGGCGACCAGGCCCTCGCCGCGCTCGACGAGCACGCCCCGGACGCCGCGTCCCTCGCCGCCGTCCTCGGCCTCTCCGACGAACTGGCCGGGCCCGTGTACGCCCGCGTACGGGCCAAGCTGGAGCGCGAGCCCGTCGAGGACCTGCGCATCGACTTCGAGGACGGCTACGGCGGCCGCACGGACGCCGACGAGGACCGGCACGCCGCCCGGGCCGCCCGCCTCGTCGCCGAGGCCTACGAGAACGGCACGGCCGCCCCGTACATGGGCATCCGCATGAAGTGCATGGAGGCCGCCGTACGCGACCGCGGCATCCGCACCCTCGACATCTTCCTCACCGGCCTCATGGAGGCGGGCGGCCTGCCCGGCGGCCTCGTCCTCACCCTCCCCAAGGTCACCTATCCCCAGCAGGTCACCGCCATGGTGCGGCTGCTGGAGGAGTTCGAGAAGGCCCGCGGCCTGGAGCCCGGCCGCATCGGCTTCGAGATCCAGATCGAGACGAGCCAGGCCATCCTCGCCGCCGACGGCACGGCCACCGTCGCCCGCATGATCGACGCCGCCGAGGGCCGCGCCACCGGACTCCACTACGGCACCTTCGACTACAGCGCCTGCCTCGGCGTCTCCGCCGCCTACCAGGCCAGCGACCACCCCGCGGCCGACCACGCCAAGGCGATCATGCAGGTCGCCGCCGCCGGCACCGGCGTACGCGTCTCCGACGGCTCCACCAACGTCCTGCCCGTCGGCTCCACCGCCAAGGTCCACGACGCCTGGCGGCTCCACTACGGCCTCACCCGCCGCGCCCTCGCCCGCGCCTACTACCAGGGCTGGGACATGCACCCCGGCCACCTGCCCACCCGGTACGCCGCCGTCTTCGCCTTCTACCGCGAGGGCTACGAGCAGGCCGCCGCCCGCCTCTCCGCCTACGCCAACCACGCGGGCGGCGACGTCATGGACGAGCCCGCCACCGCCAAGGCCCTCAGCTCCTACCTGCTGCGCGGCATCGACTGCGGCGCCCTCGACACCGACGAGGTGGCCCGCCTCACCGGCCTCGCCCGCGCCGACCTCGACCGCTTCGCCGCCCCGCGGCGCGGCGATCTGACCGCCACCGCCCAGTGACGGCCCGGTGACGGTCCCGTAGCGGGCACGTGCCGGGACCGTCACCACCGCCCCGTACTCTGTACGCGTCAATTTCGGCGACGCCGGGCCCACGCGGGGCCCGCGGAGGAACGGGGCAGTGGTGTCTTCGGGGGAACACGAACTGATCGCCGGACGGTACCGGCCGGTCCGGCAACTCGGCCGCGGCGGCATGGGCGTCGTCTGGCAGGCCGTCGACGAGGTGCTCGGCCGCGAGGTGGCCGTCAAGGAACTCCGGACCTACACCGACTCCTCCGGGCCCGAACTGGCCGAGCTGAGGGTCCGGATGCAGCGCGAGGCCCGCGCGGCCGCCCGCGTCCGCCACCCCGGGGTCATCTCCGTCCACGACATCGCCGACCACGAGGGCCGGCCCGTCATCGTCATGGAGCTGATCGACGGGCCCTCGCTCGCCGACGTGCTCGCCGAGCGCGGCGTCATGGACCCGCGCGAGGCCGCCGCCATCGGCGCCAAGGTCCTCGAATCCCTCGGCGCCGCCCACGCCGTCGGTGTCCTGCACCGCGACGTCAAGCCCGGCAACATCCTCCTCGACCGCGCCGGACGCGTCGTCCTCACCGACTTCGGCATCGCCGCCATGGACGACCCCGGCGACGGCTCCACCACCCACCTCACCCGCAGCGGCGAGCTGGTCGGCTCGCTGGACTACCTGGCGCCCGAGCGCGCCCAGGGCCAGGAGCCCGGCCCCGCCTCCGACGTGTGGGCGCTGGGCGCCACGCTGTACGCCGCGGTCGAGGGCACCTCGCCGTTCCGCCGTACGTCGACGTGGTCGACGCTCACCGCGATCGTCGCCGAGCCGCTGCCCGAGCCGCGCAACGCGGGACCGCTCGCCCTCGTCCTCCAGCAGCTGATGGACAAGGACCCGGCCCGGCGCCCGGACGCCGCCAGCGCGGCCCGGCTGCTCGCCGAGGTCGCCGACGGCGGACCGGGGGCGGGGGCGTCCACCCCGTACGTGCCGACCGAGCGCAGCCGGGTACCGGAGGGCTTCGGCCCCGCGGCCCCCGCGGCGGCCGGGCCGGCGGGCTTCGGAACGGCGGAGGGCTTCGGGCCCGGTGCCGCCGCGGCCGGCTTCGGGCCGGCGGGCGCACCGGAAGGCTTCGGGCCGGCGGGCGCCTCGGCCGACGGGTTCGGGCCCGGCCCTGCGGGGCAGCCGGTGCCGGGGCACGCTCCGGCGGGTGGCGCGCCCGCGCCGGGGCCCGCTCCGGTCACCCCGGTCGGCGGTACGCCCGCCGTCGCGGTGTCCCAGGCGGGCGGCCCGGTAGCGGCCGTGCCCGCGCCCGACCGGCGCAAGGGCCGCAACCGCGGGCTGGTCGCGGCCGTGGCGGTCGCCGCCGTGCTGCTCGCGGGCGGAGGCGTGACGTACGCCCTCATGGAGCGGGACTCGACGACGACCGGCGGCGGCGGTCTGGCCCTGACCGGTGGTCAGGGGAACGGCGGCCCCTCGTCGGACGACGGGATGCCGCTGGCGCCCGGCGCCGGACCGTCCGAGTCGGCGTCGCCGAGCACGTCCCCGAGCACCAGGCCGTCGCCGTCGGCGTCCAGGAGCGGCTCCGCGACACCGTCGAAGAGCGCCACCGCGCCCGGCACGGCCACGGGTGGCGGTACGGGCGGCACCACCGGCGGGACCACGGGCGGCACGACCGGGGGCGGTTCGGGCGGTACGACCACGGGCGGAGGCACCACCGGCGGCTCCACCACGTCGGGCGGTGGCTCCACGTCGACCACCGGCGGAGGCGGCTCCCAGCAGCCCTCGTGCTACGCGATCGGCGGCGGCAAATACAACTGCACCGTCTGGCGCACGGCCAAGTCGTACTGGAACAGCGGCGGCGAGGCAGGCGTCCTCAACGCCGGCACCAACTACTTCTACTGCCAGGCCAACCTGGGCCGCCGCGAGACGTACGGCGAGTGGACCAACGTCTGGTGGGCGAAGACCGACGACGACAGCGGCAACGTCAACGTGTGGGTCAGCGACGTCTACATCAAGGGCGGCGACAACGACGCCCCGGTACCGGGCCTGCCGGTCTGCTGAACCCGGCCGGCTCAGTCGGCCGGGGGCAGTTCGCCGGAGCCGCGGGGGATGAGCGTCGTCGCCAGCTCCACCCGGGCCGGCGGCTCCTCGACCCCGTCCAGGCGGCGGAACAGCAGTTCCGCCGCCGTGCGGCCCAGTGCCGCGGAGTCCTGGGCGATCACCGTGATCCCCAGCAGGTCCGCCAGCTCGATGTCGTCGAAACCGACGAGCGCGACCGGCCGCTCCCGCCCCGCCAGCTCGCGTACGACGGTCACGGTCACCCGGTTGTTGCCCGCGAACAGCGCCGTCACCGGCTCCGGGCCGTCCAGCATCGCGGCCACCGCGCCCCGCACCCGCGCGGGCCCGGTCGAGCCCAGCGACACCCAGGCGTCCGCCACGGGCAGCCCGGCGTCCTCCATCGCCGCCCGGTAGCCGCGCAGCCGCTCCACGGCCGTGTGGATGCGCGGCTGGTCGCCGATGAAGCCGATCCGGCGGTGGCCGTGGGCGATCAGGTGCGCGACCCCGGCGCGGGCCCCGCCGAAGCTGTCCGAGAGCACCGTGTCCGCGTCGATCCGCCCGGCGGGCCGGTCCACGAAGACCGTGGCCACGCCGGCCTTGATCTCCGGCTCCAGATACCGGTGGTCGTCACCCGCCGGGATCACGATCAGCCCGTCCACGCGCCGGGCGCACAACGCGAGCGCCAGTTCCTGCTCCCGGTCCGGGTCCTCCGCGCTGGAGCCGTTGATCAGCAGCGCCCCGTGGGCCCGGGCCACCTCCTCCACGGCCCGGCTCAGCGGCCCGTAGAACGGGTCGGCGAGGTCCTCCAGGACCAGGCCGACCGAGGCGGTGCGGCCCTTGCGCAGCACGCGCGCGCTGTCGTTGCGGCGGAAGCCGAGCGCGGCGATGGCCTCCTGCACGCGGCGCTCCGTGTCGGGCGTGACACCGGGCTCCCCGTTCACGACCCGGGAGACGGTCTTCAGCCCGACGCCCGCGCGCGCGGCGACGTCCTTCATGGTGGGCCGGTTGCCGTAACGGTGGTCGGGGCGGCGGGCGGTCTCGGCCACGGTGGGAAGTCCTGTCCGTTCGTTGATCGGATATGCAAGGCTGTGGCGTCGAGCATAGGGCCTGGACAACGTTGTCAGAACCTTGGAGACTGGACCGACCGCACCTGAATCCGCAGGTCCGGCACGTCTCACGGGGGATCCACGGCGATGTACGCGAGGCACAACGAGCACACCGATCGGCTGCGCGGCGCTCCCTTCGGGCAGCACGCGTCCGCCGAGCGCTCAGGTGCGGACGACGGCTCCGGCACGGCCGGGTCCGCACGGCTGGCCGCCGCGCTCGACATCGGTGGCACCAAGATCGCCGGTGCGCTCGTCGGCGGGGACGGCACGATCCTGGTCCGCGCCCAGCGGCCCACGCCCGCGCGGGAGGACGGCGAGACCGTGATGGGCGCCGTCGAGGCGGTCCTCGCCGAACTCGCCGCGTCGCCGCTGTGGGGCGCCGCCGGCGCGGTCGGCATCGGCAGCGCGGGCCCCGTGGACGCCTCCGCCGGGACGGTCAGCCCCGTCAACGTCCCCGGCTGGCGCGGCTATCCGCTGGTCGAACGCGTCCGCGCGGTGACCGGCGGGCGGCCCGTACGGCTTGTCGGCGACGGGGCCGCCATGACGGCGGCCGAGCACTGGCTGGGCGCGGCGCGCGGCTACGACAACGCCCTGTGCATGGTCGTCTCCACGGGCGTGGGCGGCGGGCTCGTCCTCAACGGCCGCCTCCACCCCGGCCCCACCGGGAACGCGGGCCACATCGGCCACATCAGCGTCGACCTCGACGGCGACCCCTGCCCGTGCGGGGCGCGCGGCTGCGTCGAGCGCATCGCGAGCGGGCCCAATATCGCCCGCCGCGCCCTCGCCGACGGGTGGCGGCCCGGTCCCGACGGTGACACCAGCGCGGCGGCCGTCGCGACGGCCGCACGCGCCGGCGACCCCGTCGCCGTCGCGTCCTTCGAGCGGGCCGCGCAGGCGCTCGCGGCGGGGATCGCGGCGACCGCCGCGCTGGTGGAGGTCGAAATCGCGGTGGTCGGCGGGGGAGTGGCCGGGGCGGGGGACGTCCTGTTCGTCCCGCTGCGGCGGGCACTCGCCGACTACGCGACGCTGTCCTTCGTCCGCGACCTGACGGTCGCCCCTGCCCTGACGGGCACGGACGCGGGCCTCCTGGGGGCGGCGGCGGCGACGGGGCTGCTGACGGGGCCGGCGTCCTGACCCCACCGGGAGTGAGCCGCCCACCGGGCGGACGGCCCCACCCCGCACCACCCCCACCGGCCGTGCGCCGCCACCGGACCGGTGGTGCGCCGCCACCGGACCCGTGGGGCGCGCCGGCCCGGAACGGGCCATGGCGCCCCCTTGGTGCCGGCCCGCAGAGGCGCAAGGGGCCAAGGGGGTGGTTTTGGCCGGGGTTGCGTGGTGCACTTGACGCGGGTTGGTTGCGATGAGTGCGCGGCGCAGGCGAATGCGGGTCGGCGTGGCCGTCGTGGTGGCGGGTACGGCCGTCGCGGGCGGCCTCGTGCTCGCTCGGTGCACGGGCGAGCCGCCGCGGCCGGAGCCCACCGCCCCTCCGGTACCGTCGCCGACGAAGCCCGCGCCGAGGGGCGTCTCGCCGTTCACGGGCCTCCCCGGGCGGCTCGGCCCCGTACTGGCCGTGAAGATCGACAACGTCGGCGCGGCCCGCCCGCACACCGGCCTCGGCGCGGCCGACATCGTGTACGTCGAGCAGGTCGAGGCGGGCCTCACCCGCATGCTCGCGGTGTACGCGTCGCACCAGCCGCAGCAAGTGGGCCCCGTGCGCAGCGCGCGCGAGTCGGACGTGGAGCTGCTGCGCCAGTTCGGGCGCCCGGCGCTCGCGTACTCGGGCGTGCAGAGCGCGCTGAGGCCCTTCCTGGCGCGGGCCCCGCTGTTCGAGGTGCCGCCCGAGGTGGTGCCGGGCGCCTACACCCGGGAACGCGGCCGGCCGGCCCCGCACAACCTGTACCTCTCGCCCGCCAAGGCGCTCGCGGCCGTCCCGGCCGCCGACAAGCCGCGGGACATCGGGTTCCGGTTCGGCCCCGCACCCGAGGGCGGGCGGCAGGTGAACGAGCACACCGTGCGGTTCCCCGCCGCCGACTACACCTTCACCTGGTCCGAGACCGAGAAGCGCTGGCTCGTCGGCATGGACGGCGAAGCCGCGCGCACCACGGACGGGAAGCGGATGGGCGCCCGGACCGTGGTGGTCCAGCACGTCACGGTCCGCCCGTCGGCGTTCAAGGACCGGGGCGGCAACGTCACCCCGTACACCGAGACCGTGGGCTCCGGCACCGCCCTCGTCCTGCGGGACGGCAAGGGGTACGACGCCCGGTGGAGCCGCCCCGCGGCGGACGGCGGCACCACGTTCACCACACCGGCGGGCGCCCGGCTCACCTTCGCACCGGGACAGGTCTGGGTGGTGCTCAGCGGGCGGTGAGCACCGGTTCCCGTCGCGCGCGGCGGTGTGCGGTCCGGGGCCGCGAGCCCATGGTTCTGGAGCGTTACGGCCACGCACCTCCGGGCGCGGGTTTCCGTGGCAGGGTGTTGCGGGCAAGCCACTGGGGGCCAACGAAGAGGGGGAACCGTGATCGTCTGGATCAACGGTGCGTTCGGCGCCGGCAAGACCAGTGCCGCGCGTGAGCTGATCGATCTGATCCCGAACAGCACCCTGTACGACCCGGAGCTGATCGGGGGTGCGCTGCGCCGTCTGCTGCCTCCCGAACGGACGGCGGACGTCGGTGACTACCAGGACCTGCCGATCTGGCGGCGCCTGGTCGTGGACACCGCCGCCGCGCTGCTCGCCGAGGTCGGCGGGGTGCTGGTCGTGCCGATGACCGTGCTGCGGCAGGAGTACCGCGACGAGATCTTCGGCGGGCTCGCCTCCCGCCGCATCACCGTGCGCCATGTCGTCCTCACCCAAGACGAAACGATCCTGCGGGCGCGGATCGCCGCACGCCGGGAGTTCACCGACGACCCGGCCGGGGACGAGCGGGTACGGCAGTGGGCGTACGACCACATCGAGCCGTACCGCGCGGCGCTCGGCGGCTGGCTGTCCGCCGACGCGTACGCCGTCGACAACGGCTCGCTCACCCCGGAGGCCACGGCCAAGGCCGTCGCGGACGCGGTGCGGACGGGCGCGGCGGGGGAGTGCGTCATCGTGCAGACGCCCGAGCCGACCGGTGAGACGCTGGCGGCCGGGGTGCTGCTCTTCGACGAGCAGGACCGGGTGCTGCTCGTCGACCCGACGTACAAGCCGGGCTGGGAGTTCCCCGGCGGGGTGGTCGAGCGGGGCGAGGCGCCGGCCCGGGCCGCGATGCGCGAGGTCGCCGAGGAGACCGGGCTGCGGCTCGGGGCCGTACCCAGACTCCTCGTCGTCGACTGGGAGCCGCCCAGCCCGCCCGGCTACGGCGGACTGCGGCTCCTGTTCGACGGCGGCCGGCTCACCGGGGCGCAGGCGGACCGCGTCCTGCTGCCCGGGTCCGAGTTGCGCGGCTGGCGCTTCGCGAGCGAACAGGAGGCGGCGGAGATGCTGCCCCCCGTCCGCTACGAGCGCCTCCGCTGGGCCCTGCGCGCCCGCGAACGCGGCACGGTCCTGAACCTGGAGGCAGGCGTCCCGGTCGGCTGAGCGGACGGGGCCGGCGCGCTGCCCGGGGCCGAGCCCCGGGCCTGGGGGGCCGACTTCCTGCCCGCACCGAGTTCCGGACATCGGGGTCGGTGTCCTGGCCGGGGTGAGCCTCAGGGCCTGGGGCCGGTGCCCTGGCCGGACTGAGCCCCGAGGCTCGTGCCCCGGCCGGGTTGAGCCCGCTGGGGCTGGGGCTGGGGCTGGGGCCTGGGCCGGTGGCCTGGGCCGGACGGAGCCGCAGGGGCCGGAGGCGGGCGCGCTGTTCGACCGAGCCCGCGGGGGCGCGAGGCTGCCGTACCGGCCGGCCGAGCCCGCAGTTCTCAGGCCTGCGGCCCGGGTGACCGGCGTCGGGGCGGGCTTGGCCCGCAGGGCCGGAGCACTTGAGGCCGCACGGGCCTGACCTGAGCCCGCACGTCCGTAGCGTATGAGCCTGCAAAGCCCTGAGCAGCCGAGCGCACCGCCGGAGACCCTGAGCCCGCAGGGTCCGGAGGGCCCGGGGCCTCAGGGCCGGCAGGTCGGCTCACGGTCGCCCTTCGCCTCCAGGGAGTGTCCGGCGGATCTTTCCCCATCCCGCCCCTTCCCGAATCGGGGGCTCTGCCCCCCCAACCCCCCGCTCCTCAAACGCCGGAGGGGCTGAATTCCGCCCTCCGGCGGGGGCCTGGGGCGGAGCCCCGGTTACGGGAAGGGGCGGGGTAGGGGAAAGATCCGCCGGACACCACCTAGTGGTGGTCCGCGTCCCGGGTGGTCGCGGCGCGCAGTACGGACGACGCGTTCGTCGTCAGTGGCTCGCCGTGGCCGAAGCACACCGTGGTCACCGTGTCCGGCGGCAGTGCCGCGAGACGCCGCATCGACGCCTTGGCGTCCTCCCGGTCCACATGGAAGACGCCCAGCCCCACCCGCCCCACCGACGCCACGGTGTCGCCCGTGAACAGCACGCCGTGGCGCGGCAGATGGACCGCGATCGAGCCGTCCGTGTGGCCCGGCGTGTGCACCACCCGCGCCCCGTCGCCGAAGCCCAGCTCGTCCCCGTCCCCGACCTCGCGGTCCACCCGCGTGGGCGGCGCCACGGGGACGGTGAGCCCGCGCTCGTACAGGGGTATCTCCCAGTCCAGCAGGTCCGGTTCGGGCACCGGGGCCTCACCCCGGATCACCGGCGCGTCCAGCCGGTGCGCGATCACCTGGGCGCCGTACCGCCCGGCCAGTTCGCCGGCCGCGCCCACGTGGTCGCGGTGGGCGTGCGTGAGGACGATCCTGCGCAGGTGTTCCGGCCGGTGCCCGGCCTTGCCGATCGCCTCCTCGATCAAGCCGGCGGCGCCACTCCAGCCGGCGTCGACGAGGGTGAGTCCGTCCCCGTCGCGCCACACGTACGCCTGGCCTATGGGGAAGGTGAGCATGTGCAGCCGGGGCCGCACCTCGACGATGTGGATCTCTGTCTCCATGGCGCGACGGTAGGCGCGGTGGTCCGTGCTCCGCCCCGCTCTACGCTCTCCGCGAGCTTCGCCCAGCGCGTAGCGGGTCTTCGCCGCGGCCGGCCTGCGCGGGGGCGGGCTCGCGCCGCGGACGGGCGCCACCCTCCTGGCGCGTAAGGCCGTTCGCCGCGGGACGTACGCCAACCGGATCGCGGCACGCGGAAGGGGCGGTGCCGGTCAGCTCCGGCACCGCCCCTTCCGCCCCACTCAACCCCGCTTCGACGCCGCGTAGTTCACCAGGAACAGCGCCTCCGCCACCGACATCCGCTCCAGCTCGTCCGGCGACACGCTCTCGTTCACCGCGTGGATCTGCGCCTCGGGCTCGCTCAGGCCGATCAGCAGGATCTCCGCCTCCGGGTACAGCGCGCCCAGCGTGTTGCACAGCGGGATCGACCCGCCCATGCCGGCCGCCTGCATCTCCTGGCCCGGGTACGCCGCGGCCAGCGCCTGCGCCATGGACGTGTACGCCGGGCTGGCCACGTCCGCCTGGAAGGGCTGGCCCTGCCCCACCTGCTCCACGGTGACGCGCGCGCCCCACGGGGTGTGCGCCTGGAGGTGGGCCGTCAGCAGCTTCGTCGCCTCCGCGGCGTCCTGCCCCGGCGGGACGCGCAGGCTGATCTGCGCCCGCGCGCTCGCCTGCACGGACGGGGTCGCGCCGACGCACGGCGGGCAGTCGATGCCGATGACCGTGACCGCCGGGCGGGCCCACAGCCGGTCGCCGACCGTGCCGTCGCCGATCAGGCCCACGCCGTCCAGGACCTTGGCGTCCCGGCGGAAGTCCTCCTCCGGGTACTGAAGCCCCTGCCACTCGGCGTCCGCCGCCAGCCCGTCGACGGTGGTCGAACCGTCCTCGGCACGCAGCGAGTCCAGGACGCGGATGAGCGCGGCCAGCGCGTCCGGCGCCGCCCCGCCGAACACGCCGGAGTGCAGGTTGCCCTCCAGGGTGTCCACCTGGACGCGGAGCATCGTCATGCCGCGCAGCGACGACGTGACCGTGGGCAGGCCGGCACGGAAGTTGCCGGTGTCGCCGATCACGATCGCGTCGGCCGTCAGCAGGTCGGGGTTGGCCTCGGCGTACCGCTCCAGACCGCCCGTGCCCTGCTCCTCGGAGCCCTCGACGATCACCTTGACGGAGACCGGGACGCCACCGTTCGCCTTCAGGGCGCGCAGCGCGAGCAGGTGCATGATGAAGCCGCCCTTGCAGTCGGCGGCGCCGCGCCCGTACCAGCGGCCGTCGCGCTCGGTCAGCTCGAACGGCGGCGTGTGCCAGCCCGCGAGGTCGAGCGGCGGCTGCACGTCGTAGTGCGCGTACAGGAGGACGGTCGGGGCGCCCTCGGGGCCGGGCAGGAAGCCGTAGACGGCCTGCGAGCCGTCCGGGGTGTCGAGGACCGCCACGTCCGTGAAGTCCTCGGCGCGCAGGGCGTCCGCCACCCAGGAAGCCGCGGCCTCGCACTCGCTCCTGGGGAACTGGGCCGGATCCGCCACCGACCGGAACGCCACCAGCTCCGTGAGTTCCGCCTTGGCGCGGGGCATCAGGGAGGAGACGGTGGCGGCGATCGGCTCGGCGATCGGCTGGGCGGTCATGGGCACGCTCCTGGTGGGTGCGACGGTGGACGGTGGGTGGCGCGGGCCGGGTGGGCGAACGCCGGTCCGATCCTCGCACAGGGCCTCTCGCGGGTGGCGCCGTAGGATGCGAGGGAGAGCTTTGATCATGGGTCGGGATCGGGAGCGGAACACATCGTGAGCAGCGAACGCGTGTGGGATGTCGTCGTGGTCGGCGCAGGGCCGGCGGGAGCCTCCGCGGCCTACGCCGCGGCCGTCACGGGCCGCCGGGTGCTGCTCCTGGAGAAGGCCGAGCTGCCCCGCTACAAGACGTGCGGCGGAGGCATCATCGGCCCCTCGCGCGATGCGCTGCCGCCCGGCTTCGAGCTGCCGCTGCGGGACCGGGTGCACGCCGTCACGTTCTCGCTCAACGGCCGGTTCGCCCGCACCCGGCGCTCTCGCCGGATGCTGTTCGGGCTGATCAACCGGCCCGAGTTCGACGCCCGGCTGGTGGAGCACGCGCAGAAGGCGGGCGCCGAGCTGCGGACCGGGGCGACCGTGTCGCGGGTCGAGCAGCACGGTGCGGCGGTGCCGGACCGGCGTACGGTCGCGGTCGTCCTCGCGGACGGGGAGACGATCCTGGCCCGGGCCGTCGTCGGCGCGGACGGCAGCGCCAGCCGTATAGGGGCACACGTCGGGGTCAAGCTGGACCAGGTGGACCTGGGCCTGGAGTCGGAGATCCCGGTTCCGCCGGCGGTCGCGGAGGACTGGGCGGGGCGCGTGCTCATCGACTGGGGGCCGATGCCGGGCAGTTACGGCTGGGTGTTCCCCAAGGGCGACACGCTGACCGTCGGGGTGATCTCGGCGCGCGGCGAAGGCGCCGCGACCAAGCGCTACCTGGACGACTTCGTCGCCCGGCTGGGGCTGGCCGGGTTCGAGCCGGCGATCTCGTCGGGGCATCTCACCCGCTGCCGCAGCGACGACTCGCCCCTGTCGCGCGGGCGTGTGCTGGTGTGCGGGGACGCGGCCGGGCTGCTGGAGCCGTGGACCCGCGAGGGGATCTCGTTCGCGCTGCGTTCCGGGCGGCTGGCGGGGGAGTGGGCGGTACGGATCGCCGAGGCGCACGACGCGGTCGACGCCCGCAGGCAGGCGCTGAACTACGCGTTCGCCATCAAGGCCGGGCTGGGCGTGGAGATGGCCGTCGGGCGGCGGATGCACGCCGTGTTCGCGCGGCGGCCGGCGCTGCTGCACGCGGCGGTCACCGGGCTGCGGCCCGCGTGGCGGGTCTTCACGGACATCACGCGCGGGGCGACGACGCTGGCCGGCATGGTGCGGACGAGCGCGGTGGCCCGACGGGCCCTGGAGACCCTGGACCGCAGGCAGCCGGCGGCAGCGGAGGAACCACGTCCGGAGCAGCCGGAGCAGCCTGAGCCGCCGGAGCGGCAGGCCCGGCCGTAACCGGAGGGTCAGGCGTGACCGCACGCGTGGCCGCCCCCCTCTGCGGCGCAGAGCCTCGCCCGGGTCCGGGCACGCTTGCGCCGCCGCCGGACCGCGGGCACCGGAAGTGGCCGCCCGACGCCTGCGGCGCCAAGCCCCCACCTGGCGCCCTCGGCCCTCCGGTCCCCACCCGTCCTCGGCGCCTGGCCCCGTACAGGAGGGCGGGAGGCCCGCGCCGACGCGACGCCGACGCCGTCCGTCCCGCTGCCGCCGTCGCTCGTCCCCTTACCGGGGCCGTTCGTACGACCATTGCTGGGGCCCCCGGCGTACCCCGCGCCGCGTACCGCCCGGCGCTGCGCCCGCGATCCGCAGTCAGGCCCGTCGGCGCGACCCACATTCGTACGGCCGTTGCCGGGCCCCCGGCGTACCCCGCCGCGTGTCGCCCGGTGCCGCGCCCGCGGATCCGCAGTCAGGCCCTCCGGCGCGCCCACATTCGTACGACCGTTGCCGGGGCTCCCGGCGTACCCCGCCGCGTGCCGCCCGGCGCTGCGCCCGCGCATCCGCAGCCAGGCCCGCCCGCGCGCCCACATTCGTACGACTGTTGCCGGGGCCCACCGGCGTACCCCGCCGCGTGCCGCCCGGCGCCGCGCCCGGATCCGCAGTCAGGCCCGTCGGCGCGACCCACATTCGTACGGCCGTTGCCGGGGCTCCCGGCGTGCCCCGCCGCGTACCGCCCGGCGCTGCGCCCGCGGATCCGCAGCCAGGCCCGCCCGCGCGCCCACATTCGTACGACTGTTGCCGGGGCTCCCGGCGTACCCCGCCGCGTGCCGCCCGGCGCCGCGCCCGCGGATCCGCAGTCAGGTCCGCCGGCGCCCCCACAGCCGAGGCGCGCTGCGTACCCGCACACGAGACCTCGGGCCCCACACGCCCCGCCCGCGCACCTGTTTCCGGTCCCCCCGACGCACCGCAGCGGGGGACCGCCCCGGACCCGGGGCTCGGCCGCCGCCCACCGCTTCCGGGGGCGCCCCCGGTGACCCGTGGCCAGTCCGGCCGAGGCGCCGCGGACGAGCCCTGCCCGCGTACCCGCAGCCGGCACCTCGTCCCCGTACTCCCACGGGAGTAGCCGCGACCACCACATTCGGTTGACGACCCGCCCCTCCGTCCGCGTCTAGCGTGGCTGCATGGACCAGGACCGGACGAGACCCCGCCCCGAGGGCCCGCGCCACGGCGGGGTGGCCGATGTGCGGTGTCCCGGTGGCGGGGGCGGCTGGGGGCCGCCGCGCTGGGTGGGACGGTGGGGGCGCGGCCAGGGCGGCGGTCGTCCGCCCTGGCGGTCGAGCGCCGCGGTGACGGTCTTCGTGCTCGTCGGCACCTCCTTCGCCGCCCAGGGGCAGCCCGAGCGCATGCCCGTCGACGTCCTCGCGCGCGTGCTCCTGGTCGCCGGGGGCGCGCTGCTCCTGCTGCGCCACCGCCACCCCGCCGCCACGGTGCTCGGCGTCGCCGCGCTCAGCCTGGTGTACTTCGGCGCCGGATATCCGTACGGGCCGGTCTTCCTCACGGTCGTGGTCGCCGTGTTCGCCGCCGTCGTCGCCGGGCACCGCCGTGCCGCCTGGTGGGCGCTCGGCCTGCTGTGGGGCGGGCACCTCCTGCTCGTCCACTGGCTCTACCGGTACCTCCCGCCGGAGGGGGACACCGCCGCCCCGTGGGCCCAGGAGCTGCCCGTCCTCGCGTTCGCCGCAGCCACCCTCGCCGCGGCCGAAGTCGCCCGCGTACGCAGCGAGCAGTGGGCCCGCGAGCGCGCCGAACGGGCCGCCGCCCAGCAGCGCCGCGCCGGAGAGGAACGGCTCCGCATCGCGCGCGAGCTGCATGACGTGCTCGCCCACTCGCTCGCCGTCATCAACGTCCAGGCGGGCGTCGGGCTCGCTCTCCTCGACTCCGACCCCGAGCAGGCCCGCACCGCGCTCACCACCATCAAGGCCGCCAGCAAGGAGGCGCTCGGCGAGGTCCGCCAGGTCCTTGACACCCTCCGCGCCCCCGGCGAACCGCCCCGCGCCCCCGCTCCCGGCCTGGACCGCCTCCCCGAGCTCGTCGCGCAGGCCGCCGACGCGGGCCTCACCGTCGAGGTGGCCACGCAGGGCCCTGCCCGCACCCTCCCGCCCGGCGCCGACCTCGCCGCGTTCCGCATCGTCCAGGAGGCGCTGACCAACGTCGTACGGCACTCCGGCTCCCGCACCGCCCGCGTACGCCTCGCCCACGCGCCCGGCCGCCTCGACCTGTGGATCGACGACGACGGTCCGGCCACCGGCACGGACGCGGGCGGCAGCGGCAACGGGCTGGCGGGGATGCGCGAGCGCGCCGCCGCACTCGGTGGCACGATCGAGGCGGGCACGCGCCCGGACGGCGGCTTCCGGGTGCACGCCGAACTACCGCTCACCGACAGGGGGAACCCGTGATCCGCGTCGTGCTCGCCGACGACCAGTCCCTCGTACGGGCCGGGTTCCGGGCCCTGCTCGACGCCCAGCCGGACATCGAGGTCGCGGGTGAGGCCGCCGACGGCGACGAGGCCGTCGCCCGGGTCCGCGAACTGCGCCCGGACGTGGCCCTGATGGACATCCGCATGCCGGTCCTGGACGGCCTGGCCGCCACGCGCCGGATCACCGACGATGCGGACCTGAACGGGGTCAAGGTCGTCATGCTGACCACCTTCGAACTCGACGAGTACGTCTTCGAGGCGATCCGCTCCGGCGCCTCCGGCTTCCTCGTCAAGGACACCGAGCCCGACGAACTGCTGCGCGCGGTGCGGGCGGTGGTGGCCGGCGACGCGCTGCTGTCGCCGGGCGTCACGCGCCGCCTCATCGCCGAGTTCGCGGCCCGCTCCAAGGCCCCGGCCCGGGCCGCCGCCCTGGAGGGCCTGACCGAGCGGGAGCGGGAGGTCATGGCCCTCGTCGGGATGGGCCTGTCCAACGAGGACATCGCCCGCCGCCTCGTCGTCAGCCCGCTCACCGCGAAGACCCACGTGAGCCGGACGATGGTGAAGCTGGGCGCGCGCGACCGCGCCCAACTCGTCGTTCTCGCCTACGAGTCCGGGCTCGTGCGCCCCGGCTGGCTCGGCTGAGCGACGGGTGGCGCGAACCGCCACAGCGCCCGCGCCACCCGTACGACGAAGCCCACCGCGGCCACCGCCGACGCGGCGACCAGCACGACGTCCCGGGCCGTGCCGTGCAGCCCGAACACCGGAACGGGCGCGCCGACCAGGCAGAACAGCGCAGCCGCCAGCAGGGCGGCCGTGCCGAGCGCGTACCCGGTCTGCACGGTGACCGCGTCGCGGCGCACCCGGTCGCGTGTCACCAGGTGACCGCCGAGGTCTCCCGCCACAGATGCGCCAGGCGGTCCTCGCCCGACACGGCGACCGCGGGCGTCCCGATCGGGAGCCGGTTCCACAGCGTGAGGTACAGCGCCTCCGCCGGGCCGCTCAGCTCGCAGTCGGCCGGCCCGTCGTCCGAGCGCGTCGTACGCGGCGCCTCCGCCGACAGCCGTACGGTCCACGCGTCACCGGTGTCCGTGGCCCGCACCCGCAGGGTGCCCGGCCGGCCCGTGCGGACTCGGCTCTTGTCACGGCCGTGGAAGCCGCACAGCAGCTCGTCGACGCCGTCGGCGGCGAGTCCGGGACCGACCGGGGAGCGGCCGGCCACCAGCCCGAGCGCGGACTCGGCGTCGACCCGGTGCACGGTCGTCTCGTGGGCCTGGCGCCGCGCCCAGAACGCCAGTGGCGAGGGCGCCGGCAGGAACGTCCAGCACTCCAGCGTGTCGGGCGCCTCGGTCAGCGCCGTCACGAGACGGTCGTGGCCGCGCCGGAACCACTCCAGCAGGGCCTCGCCGTCGAGGTCCGGCTCACCGGAACCGGGGCGGTAGGAGGTGTGGCCCTCCACCACGAACGAGGTCGCCCAGCGGTGCACCATGCCGGTGTGCCTCAGCAGGTCCCGGACCCGCCAGCCCGGGCAGGTCCGCACCTCCGCGTCCTCTCCGGCCTCTTCGGCGGCCTCGGCCAGCAACTGGCCCTCGCGGACGAGGTACTTGATGTGCTCGGCAGTCTCCATGGCGGAATTCTGCCAGCGCGACGCGCCTTTCGTCCGTGGTGATCCGCACGGGTCACCCGGTGCGGCACCCGGTGATGCGGTCCGGGACGAGGGGCGCTGTACCTCAGGCTGCCCCTGCGGTCCGGGCGTGGCGCGTGCGTGGGGCGACCACCGCGATCACCGACGCGCCCGCCGCGAGGGCCGCGACCGTGGTCAGGGCGGTCGGCAGGGAGGACCAGTCGGCCAGGAAGCCGATCGCCGGCGGGCCGAGCAGCATGCCGCCGTAGCCGAGCGTGGACGCGGCCGCCACGCCGGCGGGGCCGGCCAGGGCGCCCGCCCTGTCCACCGCGACCGGGAAGATGTTCGCCAGCCCCAGACCGGTCACCGCGAAGCCGAGGAGCGCCGCCCACACGTCCGGCGCGAGCGCGCCCAGCAGCATGCCGGCCGCCGCGGTCGCGCCGCCCACCGCGAGGGTGCGGGTCCGGCCGAGGCGTTCCAGCAGGGCCGTACCGGACAGCCGTCCCGCGGTCATGGCGAGGGCGAAGAGGGAGTAGCCCGCCGCCGCGACACCGGGGTGCGCGCCGAGGTCCTGCGCGAGGTGCAGGGCGCCCCAGTCGGCGAGCGCGCCCTCGCCGTACGCGGTGCACAGGGCGATCACGCCGAAGACGGTGACCAGGCGCCGCGTCCTGCGGTCCATGCGCCGCGGTCCCGCCGGCCGGGCCGCGCGCAGGGACTCCGGCGGCGCGGGGGAGGGGTGCCGCAGCAGGACGGGACCGGCGGCGGCCGTCAGCAGCAGTCCGGTGACGGTGAGGCCCAGCAGGTGGGCGGTCGGGGACAGGCCGCCCGCGACGAGGCCGCCGAGGCCCGCGCCGAGCATGCCGCCGAGGCTGAACGCGGCGTGGAAGGACGGCATGACCGGGCGCCGCAGGGCCGCGACCAGGTCGACGGCGGCGCTGTTCATGCCGACGTTGATGGCGCCGTACGCCGTGCCGAAGACGAGCAGGACGGCGCCGAGCGCGAGCGCCGAGTGGGTCAGCGGGGGCAGCGCGATGCTCAGCGACAGCAGGACACCGGCCGCGACGGTGACGGCGTGGCTGCCGTAGCGGCGGCACAGCCGCCCGGTCAGGGTCATGGTGACGACGGCGCCGGCGGACACGCCGAGCAGCGCGAGACCGAGGTCGCTGGAGGAGGCCCCGGTCTGCTGCTTGATGGCGGGGATACGGACGACCCAGCCGGCGAAGAGGAAGCCGTCGAGGGCGAAGAACAGGGTCAGGGCGGTACGGAGACGGGACAGGGAGCGCGCGGCGGGGTCTCCGCCGGCGCTGCCCCGAGCGGCCGTCGCTGTTTTGTTTAGTAGCGGCACAAACTCAGGATAGGGCCTCGCGGAGGCCGCCTACAACCGGCCGTGCGCCTCAGATCGTGCGGTCGCCCTTCGGCTTGCCCCGCTGGTCCGGTGTGCCGTGCGGCGGCGGGCTGGACGGCTCCGGCGACGTCGCCGGCGACACGTGCGAACCGCCCCTGGCGGGTCCGGGCTGCTCGGGCCGGAAGCCCCGGGGGTCGCCGCCGGACGGCGTGGCGCCCTCGTCCAGCCGGCGCTTGCGGGACTCCAGGATCTGTACGACGTTGGCGCGGTCCGCGTGCTCGTGCTCGTAGCGCAACAGCCGGTCGACGTCGTCGGCGCCCAGTGACCGGATGCGGTGCTCCAGCGTGCCGACGGGCAGCTGGTCGAAGTCGGGCAGCGGCAGTCCGCTGCGCTCGGAGCTGGTCATCCCTTTCCTCCCTGGTGATGGGACCTGACGTCCTCCACGACATGGCGGTCGAGCGCGGCACGCACGAGGGCGGCCGCCAGGGACGGCAGTTCCTTCCGGTTCACGAGCCCGGCCAGCCGGTCTGGGTCCTTGGGCAGCCCCAGCCGCTCCGCGCCCTTCAGCGCCCGGTCGTCCAGATACGGCGAGAGCCGGGGCCACACGGCCTGCGCCTCGCGCAGGAAGATGTCCGCACCGGCGGGCCCGATGCCCGGCACCTCCTCCAGCAGCTCCCGCAGCCGGTCCGGGTCGTCGCCCGCCTCGGCGTGCAGCCGCCGCAGGTCGCCGCCCCACTCGTCGAGCACCAGCTCGGCGGCCTTGCCGAGCTGCGTCGACGTCCGCTCGTCGTAGCGGCGGTAACCGCCCTCGCCGAGCGCGTCCACCCGCTCCTGCCAGGACGCGTCCTTCATGTGCCGGGCGTCGCGCATCCCCGCGTCGAACAGGGCCCGCGCCGCCGCCACGGCCGTACCCGCCCGGATCCTGGCGCTCAGCAGATGCGCCAGCACCAGGAGCTGGTACAGCGGCTGAGGGGTGTCCTTCAGCCGGATCCCCGCCTCGTCGGCGTACGTGCGGCCGTGGTCGGCGAGCAGTTCGCGCACCGTCGTCCGGGCTTCCTCGTCCGAGGGCGACATGGCACCTCCCGCACCGTTCCGCGCTGTTGTGCCGTCCCCGCCACCGCTGCCCGCAGTACCCGTGGAGGGACGCCCGAAACAGCACGCGACGACCGGCGTGCGGCTGGATCATGGGACACTCGCCACCATGAACGGCAAGGCGACGACGACCCGGACACGGCTGGACAGGGGCCGCAGCGCGCTCGGTCCCGCGCTGGAACTGGTGCACACGGGCCGGGCGCCCACCCGTGCCGTCCTCACCGCCGAGCTGGGCGTCACCCGCGCCACCGCCGGGGCCGTCGCCGCCGAACTCGAAGCGCTCGGCCTCATCCGCGTCGACTCCAGCCCCGGCGCCGGCGCCGGCTCCCAGGGCCGCCCGTCCCACCGGCTGACCGTGGACGAGAACGGGCCCGTCGCCCTCGCCGCACAGGTCCACGCGGACGGCTTCCGCGCCGCCCTCGTCGGTCTCGGCGGGCGCATCGTGGCCACCGCGCCCGGCTGCGTCGAGGTGACCGCCGATCCGGCCCAGGTGCTCGAAGCCGTCGTGGAGGCGGGCGCCCGGCTGCTGCGCGAGAGCGGCCGCCGCTGCGTCGGCGCGGGCCTCGCCGTGCCCTCCGCCGTCGCCGAGCCCGAGGGCACCGCGCTGAATCCACTGCACCTGGCCTGGCCCGCGGGCGCACCGGTACGGGACGTCTTCGCCGACCGCGTACGGGCCGCCGGCATCGAAGGACCCGCCTTCACCGGCAACGACGTGAACCTCGCCGCCCTCGCCGAGCACCGCCACGGCGCCGGCCGCGGCGCCCAGCACCTGCTGTGCGTCGCCACCGGGCACCGCGGCGTCGGCGGCGCCCTCGTCCTCGACGGGCGGCTGCACACCGGCAGCTCGGGCCTGGCCCTGGAGGTCGGCCATCTGACGGTGAACCCCGAGGGCGGCCGCCCGTGCCACTGCGGCAGCCGCGGCTGCCTGGACGTCGAGGCCGACCCGCTGGCCTTCCTCACCACCGCCGGGCGCGCCCCGGGCCCCGAGGTCTCCCTGCTCCAGCAGGCGCGCGACCTCCTCCGCGACGAGGGCGACGACCCGGGCGTCCGGGCCGCCACCGAGGAGCTGATCGACCGGCTCGGCCTGGGCCTCGCCGGTCTCGTCAACATCCTCAACCCGGACCGGATCATCCTCGGCGGACTGCACCGCGAACTCCTCGCCGCCGACCCCGAGCGCCTCCGCGCCGTCGTCGCCGACCGCAGCCTGTGGGGCCGCAGCGGCGGCGTGCCGATCCTCGGCTGCACGCTCTCGCACAACAGCCTCGCGGGTGCGGCGGAACTGGCCTGGCAGCCGGTCCTGGACGACCCACTCGCAGCCCTGGGCCGCAGGGCGGCCTGACCCGCCCTCCGGCCCGGCCCGGGTCCGGGCGGGCCCGTCGGGCGCCGGCCCCGGCACGGGCGTCGGCCCCGGCGTCGGCCCAGCTCCGGCCGGGCCGTCGGCCTTCGGTATCGCCCCGAGCTCGCCCGGGCGCCGGCCCCGGCGTCGCCCCCTCTCCGGTACCCGGCTGTCGCCCTGCAGGTTTTTGCGCCGGCGCCGGCGCCGCACCCGGTCCACCACTGGCTGCGGCGTGCGCAGCCCCCGGTCTGCACAGGCGCCGGCGCCGGGCCAGGTCTCGGCGCCTCCTCCTTGGCTTCGGCCCCGGCCCGGCTCGGCGTCCCCGCCTGCTTCGGCCGCCGGAGCCTCCCCATCGGCCATGCCCCTGCCCCGCCCCCGGCCCCGGACTGGCTTCGGCCCGCCGTCACCCGCCGCGGGCCCGCCTGTCCCAAGCGGCTGAAATCGCTGTCAGTGGCGCGTGGAGGGAACTAAGGTTCGGCTCCATGACCGAAGTCGATCTTCCTCCGCGTCTCACCCATCTCACCTTCCACGGGCCGCTGTCCGAGGCCCGGGCCGGGCGGCTTGTCGGGCGGCTCGCCGCCACCCGGCCCGCCACCGTGCTCGACATCGGCTGCGGCTGGGGCGAGTTCCTGCTGCGGGTTCTGGAGTCCGCTCCCGGTGCCACCGGCGTGGGCGTGGACATCCAGGCCGAGGACCTCGCCCGCGGCCGGGACCTGGCCAAGGAACGCGACCTGGCCGACCGGGTCACGTTCGTCGAGGAGTCCGCCCTCGGCTCGACCCGCGGCCCCGCCGACGTGGTGCTCTGCATGGGCTCCAGCCAGGCGCTGTGCGACCCCGAGGGCCCGCACGACGTCGGCGCCGCCCTGCGGGAGCTGCGGCGGCTGGTGGCGCCGGGCGGCCGGGTGCTCCTCGGCGAGGGGTTCTGGCAGCGCGTGCCCACCCCCGAGGAGCTGGCGCGGATGTGGCCCGGCGCCCACGAGGGCGACCACCTGCCGCTCGGCGCGCTCGTGGACCTGGCCGTCGACGCGGGGTTCCGCCCGGCGTGGATCGAGACCGCGAACGCCGACGAGTGGGAGGAGTTCGAGTCCGGCTACCGCCACGACGTGGAGCTGTGGCTCGCCGCCCACCCGGGCCACCCGGCCGCCGCAGAGACCCGCCTGGGCGTCGACCGGCAGCGCGCCACCTGGCTGAACGGCTACCGCGACATCCTCGGCATCGCCTACCTCACGCTCGTACCGGTCGGCTGACCCGCAGGGACGGGCGGTGCGGCTGGGACAGGTGCAGCACCTGGAACACCTCGCCCTCGCCCCGCGGCGCCTCACCGGCCCACAGGCTGAAGGTGACCACCTCCCAGTGGCGCGGGTCGACGGCCGCCGCGGCCGCCACCATGCCGGCCGTCCCCGCCAGCCGCTCGACGCCCGCGACGGCCCGGGCCACCGCCGCCGAGGGCGCCTCGCCCTCGGGGACCGGTGCCCGGTGCCGTACGGCCTCCACGGGCGCGGCCGCCGCCGACGGGCCCTCCTCGTACGCGACGCCCGCACAGTGGCGCACCTCGGGCCGCCCGAAGTCGTCCACGATGCCCTGGAATCCGGGGCCCCACAGGAAATCGTGCATGCCCTCGGGCGCGGCCCACAGGTAGAACGGCGCGTACTGGTTCACCGGTGAGCCGTCGGCCCGTTCCCGTATCAGATACGCCTTCAGGCCGAGTCCGCCGAAGTCGTCCAGGAGGTGGCCCCGGGTGGCCACCCGGCGCCGGATGACGGCCATGTCGTAGTCGGCGGGCAGGGTGATCTCGTACTGCATCGCGTGCAAGGGTTCGCTCCTCGGGTGGTGTGCGTTCGTGCGGCGGTACGTCTCACTCGGTCCTGGAGAGATCGGTGGCGGCGCCGACGCGCCGCGCCCGCAGCAGCTCCAGCAGCCCCGCGATCGCCGTGTCGAAGGCCGCCGCGGAGCCGGAGGCACGGGCCAGCACGTAGCCGCCCTGGAGCGTGGCCACGACGGTGGCCGCCGTCCGGCCCGGGTCCAGCGCCCCGTCGAACTCCCCGCCCTCCACGCCCTCCCGGACCAGGGCGGCGAGCCGCCCGCGCAGCCAGTCCAGGGTCTCGTCGACCGGCGCGCGCAGCGTGTCGCTCGCGACGACGTCCGGGTCCATGGTCAGCCGCCCGACCGGACAGCCGCGCAGCACGTCGCGCTCCCGCAGCAGATACGCCTCGATGCGCGCGTACGCGGACCCGTCGCCGTCCAGCACTCGCGCGGCGGCCGCGCGCATCTCCTCGGCGGTGCGGCGGATGGCCGCCAGCGCCAGGTCCGGCTTGCCGCGGAAGTGGTGGTACATGCTGCCCTGCCCCGCGCCGGCGAGCCGCTGCACGGCCTTGGGGCTCGTCCCCACGTAGCCGCGCTCCCACAGCAGCTCGCGCGTCGCCTCGATCAGTCGCTCCGGAGTGGTCATACGGCGACTGTACATACCAGTAGGTACAGAATCCATCCTCCGCAGCGCGATGGCCGGCAGCGCGATACTCCTCGGGGCGTACGACCGGTGTCGCTGCCGGTACGACGACGCGGACACCCCCGCCGCGCGAGGCTCGGAGCAACCCGACTGGAGGTGGACCGAGATGAACACTCTCGCGCACGACGGGCCCGGCCCGTGGATCCTGCTCTTCCCCCTGTTCTGGGCGGCCGTCGCCGTCACCGTGGTGACCCTGCTGCGCCGCACGGGCCGGCTGGGACACCGCCGGGGCGCGGCGCGTCCCGGCCGCGACGACGACCGGTCGCCGATCGCCCTGCTGGGCCGGCGCTTCGCGGCGGGGGAGATCGACGAGGACGAGTACTGGCGCCGTCTCTCCGTCCTCGACGAACAGTTCGGCCGACCGGTCTGACCCCGCCCCGCACAGGGCGAGTTGACCACCGCGGCCACCGCGGCCACCGCGACGGGCCGCGGCCGCCACGACCGGTCGACCGACGCCGTGCCGCGGGGCCGGCTGCCCGTCCTGGACGGGCACCCGGCCCCGGGGTCAGCCGGCGACCGCCGACCTCGCGGGGGCCGTGCCCCGCAGCGGGTCCGCCTGATCCTCCGCCGTGCCGAACGGCACCGGTTCCGTGAACGGGCCCGTGGTGGCGGCGCCGTAGGCCGGGAGGGGCGACAGCGGCACGGGCGACGCGCCCGGCGCGGGGAGCGTGAACCAGACGACCTTCCCCGACTCGCCCTGCGGGCGGGCGCCCCAACTCTCGCTCACCGCCTCTATCAGGGCGAGGCCGCGCCCCGACGTGGCCAACGGGTCGCCGGCCCCCGGCTCGCGGTCGAGCGTGGGCAGACGCGGGTCGTGGTCATGGACGGAGACGGTCAGCCGGTCGAGCAGGAACGCGATCTCCACCGTGCAGACCTTGTCCGGCTGAGCATGCTGGTGAACGTTGGTCAGCAGCTCGGTGACACCGAGTGCCGCTTTCTCGATCAGACAATCGAGGTTCCAGTAGCGCAGTTGCGCCGACACAATCCTGCGGACCTGACCGATCCGCGACGGCAGGGCCTGGAGCTCTACCGTGCACTGCCTGCTGCTTGCCTGGCTGATCACGGCTGCGACTCCCCGAAGTAGGTCCGGAAGAAGACGAAGGATCGGGATCCAGTGGATGGCTGGCTCATGCTCCGGCGGGCTGGATCACAGCGTCACCGCAGATTCACACTGAGTGATGTCAATCCAGCGTGGACCAGCCGTGACCGCTTCGCAACTCGCGGCAACCGATGCCCCGTCAGTCCCGGTTGCCACCCGCCTTGCGGAGAGCCTCGAGGAACCGCGCCGCCAGCCCCCGAGCGTCCGGCGCGGAGGACTGCCCCGAGGGGTCCGCCGCAAGCGACTTCCGCGACTCCCGCGGCACCGGCGCCGGCGCCGGTCCGGCCGCCGTACCGTACAGCGCCCCCGGCGAAGCACCCCGCGAACGCCGCACCGCCCCCGGACCGCCGCGCTCACGCTGGCCCATCGTCAGCCGGTACCGCGTGCCGTTCACCGTCGCCACGGCCGCGTCCGGCGCCGCGCCGAACCACGGCCGGCCCGCCCGCACCGTGGCGACCGGAGCGCTGTCGATCTCCCGTCCGTTGCTGGTCAGCAGCGCCAGCCGGCCGTCCTCGATACGGACCTCCCCGGCCCGCGTCAACGACCGCGGCCACCGCTCGATCCGTACGCCCGTGGCGCTGAATTCGGGTTCAGTCATCGTCTGCCGCCCCCTTCGCACCGGTTCTGCCGGTCAGTCTGCACAACGACCCGCGTGCACACCAGTGCGCACGCGGTGCACAGGACGGAGCACGGCACAGCAACCGCGCGCGGCGCGCCCTGCAAGGCGGGCCTATGGGGCATCAAAGTCATCGTTTGTGCAGGTGAGGGAGGTATGTTCGGTTCAGGGACAGGTGGGGGTCACAGCGCGCGAGGCGTGCGGAACGAGGAGTGGGACGCGTGAGCACCGTGGAGAAGCGAGAGCCGGCAGTGACGGTCGACGTCGACCGCAGCGACCCGGAGTACCGGGCGTGGCTGAAGGAAGCCGTCCGCAAGGTCCAGGCGGACGCCAACCGGTCCGCCGACACGCACCTCCTGCGGTTCCCGCTGCCCGAGCAGTGGGGCATCGACCTGTACCTGAAGGACGAGTCGACGCACCCCACCGGCAGCCTCAAGCACCGCCTCGCCCGCTCCCTCTTCCTGTACGGCCTCTGCAACGGCTGGATCCGTCCCGGCAAGCCCGTCATCGAGGCGTCCAGCGGCTCGACCGCCGTGTCCGAGGCGTACTTCGCGCGTCTCATCGGCGTGCCGTTCATCGCCGTCATGCCGCGCACCACCAGCCCGGAGAAGATCCGGCTCATCGAATTCCACGGCGGCCAGTGCCACTTCGTCGACGACCCGCGCCGCATGTACGAGGAGTCCGCCGCGCTCGCCACGGCCACCGGCGGCCACTACATGGACCAGTTCACCTACGCGGAGCGGGCCACCGACTGGCGCGGCAACAACAACATCGCCGAATCCGTCTACCAGCAGATGCGCCTGGAGCGGTACCCGGAACCCGCGTGGATCGTCGCCACGGCCGGCACCGGCGGCACCTCGGCGACCATCGCCCGCTACGTGCGCTACATGCAGTACGACACCCGGCTCTGCGTCCCGGACCCGGAGAACTCCTGCTTCTTCGACGGCTGGGTCAACGACGACCCCCGGGCGGCGAGCGACTGCGGCTCCCGCATCGAGGGCATCGGGCGGCCCCGGATGGAGCCCAGCTTCGTGCCCGGCGCCATCGACCGGATGATGAAGGTCCCGGACGCGGCCAGCATCGCCGCCGTACGGGCCCTGGAGAACGCGATCGGACGCAAGGCCGGCGGCTCCACCGGCACCGGGCTGTGGAGCGCTTTGAAGATCGTCGCCGAGATGGTGGCCGAGGGCCGCACCGGCAGCGTCGTTACGCTCATCTGCGACCCGGGGGAGCGGTACCTGGACAAGTACTACTCGGACGCCTGGCTCGCCGAACAGGGCCTGGACATCGCCCCGTACAGCGCGACCCTCGACGAGTTCCTCGCCACCGGCATCTGGACCGACTGAGCCACGCCAGGGCGGGTGTTCGTGCGGCTACGCGGCCGGGGACGCCGTCAGCCTCCGCTCCAGGGCGCGCATGGCGTCCCGGAACGACCGCCCCACACCGGGCCGGGCGAGGCGCAGCGTCCACCGCAGCGCCGCCGCCCCGTCGGCCGCCATGGTCCACCCGACCCGGGTCCCCGCGCCGTCCCCGGCGGGCGACAGCGCCCACTCCTCCAACAGGGCAGCCACGCCCGGGGCGTTGGTCTCCTCGACCCGGTACGTGTAACAGCGGCCGGGGTCGGCCACCAGGATCCGTTCCCGGAACACCACCCCGCCCCGCAGCCGTACCTCCCGGGCCGCGCCGCCGTCCAGCGGCGTGGCGGCGGCCACCGCGGCGAACCACGACGGCGTGTCGGCCGTCTCCTCGGCGATCGCCCGGTACACCGCGCCGGGCGGCGCCGCCACCTCCGTCGCGAAGACCAGGCGCACCGGCGCCGATGCCAGGAAACCGGGATCCACGGGCCGTAAGCGGTGTGCCATGGGACCGCACCTCCAGCTGGACGCGACCAAATCGGCTGCGCACCAAGTTAGCTGACGTTCCGTCATGTGCAACCGGCCGACGTCCTGCCCGCTACGCGACGCCCCCGAGCAGCCGGTCCACCTCACGGCCGAACACCCACCGCGCCGCGTGGTTCAGCAGCGGGTCGCACCAGCGCGGCACGCCCCGCACCCGCAGCTCCTCCACCCACGTCACGCGGGCACCCGAGCCCTCCGCGCGTACCGTGATCTCGGCCGCGCCGAGCACCACCCGGCCCTCCTTCTCCAGCCGGCACACGCCCGCGGCCGACCCGCCGGTCCCCGGCGGCTCCCACCGCACCACCCGCATCGGGTCGTCGAAGCCCAGCCGCCCCAGCCCCGTCCGCGCGGTGAACCGTGTCCCCGCGCCGGTCGGGCCGGCCGTCAGCACCGTCACGCGCGTCAGCGGAACCCCCGCGCCGTGCGCGCCCCAGTCCGTGACCCTGCGCCACGCCTCCGCCACCGGCAGAGGTGTGCCCCGCTCCACGCGGAAGACCGTCACGCCCCGCCCTCGTCGCCGCCCGCGACGACCAGGCCCGGCACGTACTCCGCCATCTCGGCCCGGACGTCCTCCGACACGCCCGCGTCCGTCACCAGCGTGTCGACCTCCTCCAGCCGCGCGAAGGAACTCAGCGCCACCTTGCCCCACTTGGTGTGGTCGGCCACCACGACCACGCGCCGCGCCGAGCGGATCAGCCGCCGGTTCGTCTCCGCCTCCGCCAGGTTCGGCGTGGAGAGCCCCGCCTCCACCGAGACGCCGTGCACCCCGAGGAACAGCACGTCGAAGTGGAGCGAGCCGATCGCCTGGTCGGCCACCGGACCCACCAGCGCGTCCGACGGGGTCCGCACCCCGCCCGTCAGCACCACCGTCGCCGAACCCGGCTGCGGCGCGCCGCCCGGACCGGCGCCCTGCGCCGTGTGGAACACATCGGCGACCCGCACCGAGTTCGTCACCACCGTCAGGTCCGGCACGTCGAGCAGCCGCTGCGCCACCGCGTACGTGGTCGTGCCCCCGGACAGGGCGATCGCGCTGCCCGGCGCCACCATCGCGGCCGCGGCCCGCGCGATCTCCTCCTTCGCCCCCGGCTCCAGCGCCGACTTGGCCTCGAAGCCCGGCTCGTGCGTCCGCGCGTCCGACACCGGAACGGCACCGCCGTGCACCTTCTCGATGACGCCCTGGCGCGCCAGCGCGTCCAGGTCACGGCGCACGGTCATGTCGGAGACGTTCAGCTTGCGGGTGAGTTCGTTGACCCGCGCCCCGCCGCGCCGCCTCACCTCGTCCAGGATCAAGGCGCGCCGCTGCTCCGCGAGGAGGTTCTGGTTGTCGCTCACCGCTGGGGCCGGTCCTTCCGTGTCGGGTGGTCCTCGTGTCGTGGGCGTCGACGCCGCCGGCCACGCGTGCTCATCCTGCCACGTGCTTCACATCGGGTGACGGCGGGGAGATTACGTGAGAGCCGTGCGGCGGACCGCCGCGACCGGCCACGCTGACCGCACCCCCGCCGCACCTCCAGGCCGCACACCCCTGCCGCAGAGAGCGAGCACCCAAGTGTCCCCAGCCACACCGGAGCCGGCCCCGCCGGAGCCGGACGTCCCGGAGCCGGCCGCACGGGAGCCGAGAAACCCCGGAGCCGCGCTCGAACTCCTCGTCCACGGCGTCGGCGGGGCCACCCCGCACGGCATGCTCGACGACCCGCGCACCGTCCGGGTCACCGGCGACGGGACGGCCGCCATGTACCGCAGGGCCGACGACGTCGACGCCGAGAGCGAACCCGACCGGTTCCGCGACGGCCCGGTCCCCGAGGCGTACTGCTGGTCCAACCTCACCTCCGGCAACGGCGCCCGCGCCCTGTGGCTGCTCCTCCTGCCGTTCATGGTGGCCAACCTCGCGCACTGGATGCGCCCGCCCACGCTCGGCCACATCCGCTCCGCCCGCCTCTACGGGGTCCTGGTCCGGCTCGTCGCGCTCACCCTGACCGTGCTGCTCACCGCCGCCGCCTGTGAGGTCGCGCTCGACCTCACGGCCTGGCAGTGCGCCGGCTCCGCCGCCTGCAGCCGCGACCGCTCCTGGCTGGGCTTCCTGTCCGCCGCGCAGGGCGGCTGGTGGTCGCAGCCCGGGCGCCGCCTCGCCGTCGCCGCCGTCGTCCCCACCGCCCTGGTCGCCCTCCTGTGGTACCTGTCCAACCGGACCTGGAGCGCGTACGAGGCGCAGCGCCCGCCCCGCGGCGACGACGAGGCCGAACCCCGGCCCGCCCCCGGCGACACCCGGGCCGGGCTGCGCCCCGTGCTCGGCCGCCCCGGCTTCTGGTACGGCCGCCGGCTGGTCGCCCGGCTGCGGGCCGCCCACACCGCCGCCGGCGTCCTCACCGTCGCCGCGGCCGTCGCCGGCGCCGCCGCACGCCACGACCGCGGCGCCGACAGCACCCTGCGCGCCGTGCTCGGCTCGGTCATCGAAGCCGCGCTGGTCGCCGGCGCCCTCGTCGTGGTGTGGGTGGTGTGCCGCCGCGGCCGCAGCGAGCGGCGCCTCGACAACCGGCTCGACCGGGCCCTGGTCACCTGGCTGCCCGGATCCGCCGTCGCCCTCCTCGTCGTCGCCGTGCTGTACGCGGGCTGGTCGCGGCCCGGCTGGCGCTCCGAGGGCTCCCTGCCCGGTGACGTGACCTTCCGGGTGATCGCCCTCGCTCAGGGCGTCCTCGTCCTCGCCCTGGCCGTCGTCGCCCTGCGCCTCTACCGGCGCGCCCCGCATACCCGTACCGCCCTGCACGGCCTCGCGGGGCCCGCCGTCGCCATGCTGGCCTGCGCGCTCGGCGGCGTCATGACCGGCGGCGTCGCCCAGCGGGTCGCCGACTGGCTCGACGGGCCCGGTACGCCCGGCACCGGCCGCGGCCCGATCGAGGGGCCGCCCGTGCTGCTCAGCTGGCAGGCCGCCGTCATCCCCGTCCTCCTGGTCGTGGTGCTCGTCCCGGCGCTCTACCTGGTGGCCCGTACCGCGATCACCGCCCGCCGCCTCGCCCGCGTCGTCGAGGCCGAGTACGCCGGCGAGCAGCCCGACCCGGTCCGCACCCGCCGCATCGCCCGCGTCCGCGCGACGGCCGCCCTCACCGACCGCGCGCCCGGCCTGGTCGGCCTGGTCTCGGGCGCCACCCTGCTGCTCGGCGCGGGCGCCGTCCTCGGGGCGTGGCTGAGCGGAAAGGTGCCCGGCGAGGCGTTCGGCGACGGGGCGCTCGTGGACGGCGCCGCCGAGGCCGCCCAGTCGCTCGGCTCCTGGCTGGTCGGCCTGGGCTTCATACTGTTCGTCACCTGGGGCCGCCGTGCCTACCGCGATGCCTCCGCGCGGCGCACCATCGGCATCCTGTGGGACGTCGGCACGTTCTGGCCGCGCGCCGCCCACCCCTTCGCCCCGCCCTGCTACGCCGAGCGGGCCGTGCCCGACCTCACCTGGCGCATGGCCTCCTGGACCGGCCGCACGGGCGGACGGCTCGTCATCTCCGGCCACTCCCAGGGCAGCGTCCTCGCGGCGGCCGCCCTCTGGCAGCTGCCTCCCGGCACCCGCCGCCGCGTCGCCCTCCTCACGTACGGCTCCCCGCTGGAGCGGCTGTACGGCCGCTGGTTCCCCGCCTACTTCGGCCCCGGCCCGCTCACCGCCCTCCACCGCGAGGTGCACGCCTGGCGCAACCTCTACCGCCGCACCGACCCGATAGGCGGCCCCGTCGGCGTGCCCCCCGAGAACGACAGGCCCGAGGTCGACCACAAGGCGCTGCTCGACCCGGTCGTGTACGGGCGCACCGACGACCATCCGCTGCCCGAGCCGATCCTTGGCCACTCCGACTACCAGGCCGACCCGGTGTTCGCGCGGGAGCGCGCCGCCCTCCTCGACCGGCTCCCGCCGGCCCTGCCCCTGCCCGTACCGCGGCAGCGCGAGGGCGGCCCCGACGACACCGACGGCAGCGCCCCTCAGGGCAGCTCGGGCAGGTCCTCCGGGTAGAGCAGGGTCAGGTCGTCGGTGCTCGCCCCGGCGAGCCCGGCGACCCGCCCCGCGTGCCGCTCCACCATCGACTCGAACGTCTGGCGCGCGGTACGGCCGTTGCCGAAGGCGGGCCCCTTGGGCAGCTCCTCGAAGTACTTCCGCAGCGCCTCCGCCGTGCCCGCGCCCAGCCGGTACTCGTGCTCCTCGGCCTGCTGCTCCACGATCCTCAGCAGTTCGCCCGGCACGTAGTCGGGGAACTCGATCGTCCGTGAGAACCGGGACGCGACACCCGGATTCACCGTCAGGAACCGCTGCATCTCCGCCGTGTACCCGGCGACGATCACCACCACCGCGTCCCGGTGGTCCTCCATCAGCTTCACCAGCGTGTCGATCGCCTCACGCCCGAAGTCCCGCCCCGAGTCCTCCGGCGACAGCGCGTACGCCTCGTCGATGAACAGCACGCCGCCGCGCGCCCGGTCGAACGCCTCCTGCGTACGGATCGCCGTCGACCCGATGTGCTCGCCCACCAGGTCCACCCGGGACACCTCCACCAAGTGGCCCCGCTCCAGCACGCCGAGGGACGCCAGGATCTCCCCGTAGAGCCGCGCCACCGTCGTCTTGCCGGTGCCCGGGTTGCCGGTGAACACCAGGTGGCGGCGGACGGACGCCGCCTTGAGCCCGGCCTCCTGCCGCCTGCGGCCCACCTCGATCATGTTGGTGAGCGTGCGGACCTCCCGCTTCACGTTCTCCAGACCCACCAGCGCGTCCAGCTCGCCCAGCACGTCGTCCGAGGCCCGCGCCACCGGGGCGGCCACCACGGCGACGGGTGGTGCGGCCTGGGCGGGCACCGTCTGCGTCGCCGTCAGGAGCGGACCGGCCGGCGCGGCGGGGGAGAGGGACTCCGTACGGGACGGCACCCCGCTCTCGTCGCTCGTGCAGTCCTCCGCGACCGGGCCCTCGTCGCCCAGTTCGTAGCCGCCGCGCGCGCACCGCTCCGTACGGCACCGCCGCAGCGCCGTACGGCAGCCGTCCATCACATGGAAGCCGTAGCCGCCGCTGCCCGAGACGCGGCAGCCGTCGAACGTGCCGCGGCCCTCGGCCGACACGTAGAAACCCGCCTCCGCCGGCGAGGTGACCGTGCACCGCTCCACCGTCGGGTCGGCGCCCTTGCTGACGATGACACCCGTCTGCACCCCGTCGAACGTGCAGTTCGCGAGGGTGCCGCCGCTGCCGTGGTCGCGGAACCAGGCACCCGTGGCGGTCTCCCGGACGCGGCAGTCGTCCAGTTGGGCCGTCGCCCCGTCGCTCACGGACACCGCCGTGTTGCGCACCTGCGCCAGGTCGCTGTCCACCACGTCGACCCGCGAACCGCGGTCGAGGACGAACAGGGCGTCCGGCACGTCGTGCACCCGGCAGGAGTCGAGCACGGCGGTCGCCCCGTCGCTCACCCACACCGCCGGGTAGTCGCCCGTACTGTCGTGGATCTCGCACTGGTTGGCGTCGACGCGGGTCCCCGGGTCCCACACCGAGAGCCCGTTGCGGCCGAACCGCCGGACCTTCGACCGGGTCAGCGTCAGCACCGACCGGGACCGCAGGTCGACCGCGTTCTCCGGGACGTCGTGGATGTCGCAGTCGGACAGCGTCAGCACCGCGTCCGTGTCGAGCGTGATCCCGTCCGCCGACGTGCGGTGCACGGACGAGTCCGTCAGGTGCGCGGTGGCCCGCCCGGCGATCCGCACGCCGCTGCCCTTGATCTCGTACACCTCGCAGCCGAGGGCCTCCAGGCCGCTGTTCTCACCCGTCACGGACAGGCCCGCGCCCGACGCGTGGTGGATCCGGCACCGCTCCAGCCGCGGATGGCCGCCGCCGCTCACCGCGACGCCCGCCTGTCCGGCCGCGACGATCTCGCACTCCTCGAACACCCCGCCCGCGCCGTCCAGCACACCGATGCCGACGCCCGCGGGGTTGTCGATCGTGCACCGCCGCACGGTGGGCCGGGCCGCACCCCGCACCTCCAGCCCCGACGCCGAACGCGTCACGATCCGCAGGTCCAACAGCTCCGGCGTACCGTCCTCGACCAGCAGCGCGGGCGCCGCCGCGTCCTGCCCCTCGACGTACAGGTCCTGCACCGTCGCCGAGGCGCGCACGGTCAGCGGCACCCCGTCGGCCGGGGCGATCCGCACCGGGCCGGCCGCGCCGTCCGCCCCGCGCAGTGTCACCGCCCGCCGCAGGACCAGGTTCTCGCGGTACGTGCCCGGGGAGACGGTGAGGACGTCGCCGTCACCCGCGGCCTCCAGAGCTGCGGCGAGGGAGCCGTACTCGCCCGTGCGGCGCCGCCACCGCGACGTTCCGGTGTGCGTCACCTGGACCGTGCCCTGTGCCATGGTGCTGCTCTGCCCCCACCTCGTGCGCTCGCCGCGCACCGCTCGCTGCGGAACCCGTCGCACCACCGTAGCGCGCGCGAGGAGGGCGAGTTGCCCGGTCAGCCACCCGCGCCGGTGCGGCCCCAGTCGGGTCCGGCCGCCGCCCACGCCCGGTCCAGACGCGCGTACCGCCGCTGCGTCAGCCGCCATACGACGAGCCGCCGCGCGCCCTCGACGAGCGCCGCAGCGGTGGCGGCCGCGCCCGCCCCGGCCAGGACGGCGTGCTCGCGCGCCGTGTCCGGGCCGAGCGGCCTGGTGACGGGCCGTCCCCGTACGTCGGTCCAGAGGGTGAGCGTGTCACCCGGCTCCGCGGTCTCCCGCGAGACGGTCACCGTGCCGGTGCGGTGGCTGCCGTCGGGTGCCGTCCAGCGTGCCGTGACCGGGCCCCGCAGTTGCTGTTCGGCGGTCTCGGCCCGGGCCGGCAGCGCCGACCGGGCGGCCGGGGCGGGGCCGACGACCTGGGCGGTGACCGTGTGCCGCTGTTCCTGCTGGAGCCGGGCCGAGCGCTGGAGCGACGCGTCGGCCGCACCGCCGACCAGCAGCCCCGCGAGCGGAGCGCCGACACAGAGCAGCAGCAGCGCGACGAACGCCACCCAGGCCTCGACGAGATCGGTGGTACGGCACAGCGCGTTGTGCCGCCAGCGCCGCAGTCCGGCGGCCGTGGACACCAGTCCGGTGGCCGTGGGCACCGGCGCCACCCCCTTCCTGTCCTTCACCGTCACGGTGGTCCGGACCGGCCGGGTTCCCAGCGGCCCGCGCGCTATGCGCCCGCCGGCTCCCCGGGCTCCCGGGCGGCGAGCACCGTGACCGGGTCGCCCACCTTCAGGGTGCCGGTGGACTCCGGGACGAGGTTCTGCCCGAACACGACCTTGTTGCCGAAGCGGCGGTGCCGCGTGAGTGTCCGCAGCGGTTCCTTGCCGCGCTCGGCCGTGCGCTGGTCGGTGGTCGTCACGACACAGCGCCCGCACGGCTTGGCGACCCGGAAGGTGACCTCGCCGATGGCGATGCGCGTCCACCGGTCCTCCTCCCACGGGGCCGTGCCGTCGACGACGACGGTGGGCCGGAAGCGCTCCATGGGCAGCGGCCCCTCCTCCGCGTGGTCGCCCCGCGCGATCAGGGAGTTGAGCGCCGCCAGCGAGGCGGTCGTGGTGATCAGCAGGGGGTAGCCGTCCGCGAAGGTGACGGTCTCGCCCGGCAGGGCGTGCGCGGGGTCGACGGCGCGTCGGGTCGCCGGGTCGTCCATGTGCACCAGACGCACCTCGGCGTCCAGGTGGCCGCCGAACCAGGCGTCCGCCGCGGGGTCGGCGGGCACCGCCTCGACCTTGGTGCCGAAGATGTCCACCACCGTCGTGCCGACGGCCACGGGGTCGGGCACGGCCACGGTCAGCGGTGCCCGGCCGGGTGCCCCCACACGGATGCCCCCGCCGGGCAGCAGCTCGGCGCGCGCCAGGGCGAGCCGCACGAACTGACGCTGCGTCACCGCCTTCCCCGCCGTGTCGACGAGCATCCAGCGGCGGTCCCCGGCGAGGCCCCAGGGCTCGACGACCGCCCGAGCGGGCGAGAAGCCCCCGAGGGCCTTCACCGGGTGGATGTGCAGAGAACTCAGGACAGGGTTCGGCGTGACCTCTTCGCTCGGCATGGCGCCATCCTGCCAGGAGCCCCGCGCTCGGGAGGGTCAGTAACCCCCGCCCTGGTACGGCCGCTGGTAGGGGTCGTAGGGCGCGGCCATGGGGGCCGGAGCGGGGCGCGGCGCGGCGGCCGGGCGCATCGCCTCGTAACCGGTGGCGACCGGGCGCTGCTGCTGTTGCGGGTACTGCGGTCCCGGGTAGCCGCGCGGGGCGGTGGGCTGCTGCGGGATGTACGGGGCCGGGGCGTGCTGCAGCGGGGCGGGCTGCGGAGCGGCCGGCTGGGGGTAGCCGTACCCGCCGCCGTACGAGGGCGTCGTCGGCTGCGGGGCGGGAGCCGCCGGGAGGGCGGGGAGGGCCGCGGGCAGCGCCGGCAGGTACGTGCTGCCGGTGTCGTACGCGGAAGGCACTCGGATCGGGGCGATCTGAGGCGTGCCCCGCTCTGCGACCAGGGAGTCGTAGATCGGGGTGTCCGGGAACGACGGCGCGTGGTAGTACGCACCGCCGTACGAGGCACGGGGGGAGGTCATGGCCCCTAAGTTAAGCCCACGATGTGCTGGTTGGAAGGCCGATAAGCCGCTTGTTTGACGGGTTTCCGGCGGCCGCGGAACACCAATCCGAGCGAACATGGGAAAATCGGTCGCGGCGCGGCGTAATGATCGTGTAAAAGCCGAGCTGGAGAGGGGTTACCGCCGGGTCTTCCGGGAACGGGCTGAACGGCGGGATTAACGTGGCGGATACATAAATCACCGGCGGCCGACACGCGATGGGGGCGGGCATGTCCATGCTTAAGGGAGCCAATGTTCCGGTGCGAGCGCGAGCTGTTCGCGTCGAATTGGGATGGCGTTCAGGTCCGGGGGTGCCGGATGTCGACGCCTCCGCGCTACTGCTCGTGTCGGGGAAAGTGCGCTCCGACGCGGACTTCGTGTTCTACAACCAGCAGACGCACCCCTCGGGTTCCGTACGGCACGAGGGAAAGCGCACGTCGGGCGCGTCCGTGACGGACAGCCTCACCGTCGACCTCGACGGCGTCGAACCGGCCGTCGAGCGGATCGTCCTCACGGCCTCGGCCGACGGGGGCGGCTTCGCCCGCGTACCGGACCTCCACATCCGGGTCCTCGACACCGCGACCGGCGCCGAGGTCGCGCGGTACGACAGCCGGGACGCGACCGTCGAGACCGCGTTCATCCTCGGCGAGCTGTACCGGCGACAGGGGGCCTGGAAGTTCCGAGCCGTCGGACAGGGCTACGGCACCGGACTCGAAGGCCTCGCCACGGACTTCGGCATCACGGTGGACGAGCCCCAGCAGCCGGCCGCGCCGCCCCGCTCGGCCACCGCGCCGACGGTCCCGCACCGCGCCCCGGCCCCGCGCCAGGCCCCGGCCCCGCGCCCCGCTCCGGCCCCCGCGCCGGCGCCGCGCCCCGCTCCGGCTCCCGCGCCCGTGTCGCGCCCGGCGCCCACACCGGCCCGCGCCCCGGTCCCGCCGCCCGCCACGCCGGTCACCCCGGCGCCCGCGCCGGTACGCCTCTCGAAAGTCACCCTGACGAAGGAGGCCCCGTCCGTCTCCCTCGCCAAACAGGGCGGAACCTCCGGCGTCATGCGCGTGAACCTCAACTGGGGCGTGCGCAAGCAGTTCCGCGGCTGGGGCACCAAGCGCGGCCGCGCAGTCGCCCACCACTCCGACCTCGACCTGGACCTGTGCGCCCTCTACGAGCTGACGAACGGTGACAAAGGCGTCGTCCAGGCCCTCGGCAACACCTTCGGCGCCCTCCACCACCCGCCGTACATCCACCTCGACGGCGACGACCGCACCGGAGCGGTGGAGACCGGCGAGAACCTCACCATCAACCTCGACCACAGGCACGCGTTCCGCCGGATCCTCGTCTTCGTCACCATCTACGAGGGCGCCCGCAGCTTCGCCGACCTCCACGCCACCGTCACGCTCGAGCCGCAGCACGGCGCGCCCGTCGAGTTCTCCCTCGACGAGTGCACCGTCCCCTCCACCGTCTGCGCCCTCGCCCTCATCACTCGTCAGGGCGACGACCTCGTCGTCCAGCGCGAGGCCCGCTACCTGGTCCCCGCGCGGGGCGTCAGCCCGCAGCGCACCATCGACCGCGCCTACGGGTGGGGCATGAACTGGACGCCCGGCAGGAAGTAGCCGGCCTTCACCGCTCGGGCGCCGTCTGGGGACGCGGGTACGTACGCCCCTTCCAGGCGGCGCCCCGGCCGCGGTGGTGCTGCACCGCCGAGTCGACCGTCATCAGCAGGTACAGCACCGCCGTCACCGGCAGCAGGGGCGCCCACCACAAGGGCTGCCGGTAGTAGCGGAGCATCGGCGCGTACGTGCCGGCCATCACCGCCCACGCCGCGCCCCCCGCCCAGGCGGCCACCGCGTCACCGCCGAACAGCCCCACGGCCAGGCACACGGGCGGCGCCAGGTAGACGAGGCACAGTCCCGCCACCGTCCCCGCCAGCAGCAGGACACTGTGCCGGAGCTGCGCGTACGCACACCGCGACACCATCCGCCACAGATCACCCAGCCGCGGATACGGCCGCACGCTGTCCACCCGCTCCGCGAGACCCAGCCAGATCCGTCCCCCGCAGCGCCGCACCGCCCGCGCCAGCGACACGTCGTCGATCACCGCGCCCCGCACGGCGTCCGGTACGCCCGCCCGCTCGGCGACCGCCGTCCGCAGCAGCACACAGCCCCCGGCGGCCGCCGTGGTCCGGGCGCCCTCCCGGTTGATCCACCGGAACGGATAGAGCTGACAGAAGAAGTAGACGAAGGCCGGCACGATCAGCCGCTCCCACGCCCCCGCCACCCGGAGCCGCGCCATCTGCGACACCAGGTCCAGATCGTTCGCCGTCGCCGCCACCAGGGTGCGCAGACTGTCCGGCGCGTGCGCGATGTCCGCGTCCGTCAACAGCAGGAAGTCCGGCGCGCCCCCGGCACGCGCGCGTGCCAGCCCGATCCCGTGCCGCAGCGCCCACAGCTTGCCGGTCCAGCCGGGCTCCGGCGGGCCCGGTGACGTCACCGTCAGCGGCAGCCCGCCGTGCCGCGCCGCGAGCTGCCGGGCGAGGTCGCCCGTACCGTCGTCACTCCCGTCGTCGACCAGGAACACCTCCGCCGCACCCGGATAGTCCTGGCCGAGCAGCGACGGCAGGCTCACCGGCAGCACCTCCGCCTCGTCCCGCGCCGGGACCACCACGGCGACCGACGGCCACCGGTCCGGCTCGGCCGCCCGGCGCGGCAGACGCTGATCCGTACGCCAGAAGAAGCCCTGCCCCAGCAGCAGCCAGGCCCAGATGGTGCACGATCCCAGGGCAATCCACGCAAGAATGCTCATTCGTCGCAGTCTGCCCCACATCGGGGTGGCGGAGAGGGCCCTCGGTTAAGGTGACCGGGTGAAGATCGCGCTCATGGACTCCGGAATCGGGCTGCTGCCGACGGCCGCCGCGGTGCGCCGGCTGCGGCCGGACGCCGATCTCGTCCTGTCGTCCGACCCCGACGGCATGCCGTGGGGCCCCCGGACGCCCGACGACATCACCGAGCACGCCCTCGCCGTGGCCCGAGCCGCCGCCGCCCACGCCCCGGACGCCCTCATCGTGGCCTGCAACACCGCGTCGGTGCACGCCCTGCCCGCGCTCCGCGCCGAGCTGGAGCCCCGCATCCCCGTCATCGGCACCGTACCGGCCATCAAGCCCGCCGCGGCCGGCGGCGGCCCCGTCGCGATCTGGGCCACCCCCGCCACCACCGGCAGCACCTACCAGCGACGGCTGATCCGCGAGTTCGCCGACGGCCACGAGGTCACCGGGGTGCCCTGCCACGGCCTCGCCGACGCCGTCCAGTACGCCGACGAGGAGCGCATCGACGCCGCGATCGACGCGGCCGTCGCCCTCACCCCGGCCGGAATCCGGGCCGTCGTCCTCGGCTGCACCCACTACGAGCTGGTCGAGGAGCGCATCCGCACCGCGCTCGCCGCGAAGGCCGAAGGCGAGCTGCTCCTGTACGGCTCCGCCCACGCCGTCGCGGCCCAGGCGCTGCGCCGCATCGGCGCGGCCCCCGCCCCCGATGCCCCGGCGGGGGCCGGTCTCACGGTCCTGCTCAGCGGCCGCCTCTCCCCCCTCCCCGCCGCGGCCCTCGGCTACGCGGAGGGCCGCCTGCTGGCGCAGGGCGCCGCGGTCGCCTGACCGCCGTCCCGCCCCGCGAGCGGGGCGGCGCCCGTCGGTCACCCGGTCGCGGCGCACCGGGAGCCGTGGAAACCGGGGGCTGGGTACTCTCCGGACTATGAGGGACCCTGAGCGGGACCACCATCTGCGTACCGAGCGGCTTCCTGTCGCCCCCCTGCCCGAGACGGTCACGGAAGCGGCCGAGACCTGGGTCAGGGTGCCCGACAAGTGGACCGGACGGGCGACCAACCGCGTCCAGTGGCTGCTCGCCGCGGTCGGCGCCGCCTGCCTGGCGCTCGGCATCGAGCTGGCCGTCGACTCCGCGTGGAGCGGAGGCATCGCGGCCCTGCTCATGGCGGTGGTCGGCTGCGTGGCCGTCGGACTGCTCGTCCTGTTCGGGACGCTCGCCTTCGTCCACGTCGAGCTGACCGTGGACCAGTACGCGCTCGAGGTCCGCTGCGGCCACATGGGGGTGCCCCGCCGCCGTATCCCGCTCGACCACGTGGTCGGCGCCGAGTTCGTCCCCCGGGTCACCCCCCGCCACTGGGGCGGCTGGGGCTACCGGTGGCGCCCCGAGAAGGGCACAGCCGTCGTCGTCCGCCGAGGCGAGGGCCTGATCCTCACGCTGGGCGACGGCCGGAGCTTCACGGTCACCGTCGACGACGCCGAGACGGCGGTACGGGTCATCCGGCACCGCCTCCGCATGCGCCGCCCGCGCCCGGCGCCGCCGGACACCCGCTCCTGATCGCGGCCGCCGCCGAAGGCCGGGCTCACGGTCGCACAGGGACGCGCCGTAGACTCCGGCACGTGAGCGCGACCATCACCCCCGTCGACGTAGCCGCCACCTCCGGCAAGGAGGAGCGACGCGTACAGCGCCTCCTGCCAGGGCTCGTACGACCCGGGGCGGCGGCGCTGGCGGGGGTGCTGCTGTACCTGAGCTTCCCGCCCCGCCCCCTGTGGTGGCTGGCCGTGCCGGCCTTCGCCCTCCTCGGCTGGACCCTGTACGGGCGACGGCTGCGCGCCGGGTTCGGCCTCGGGCTGGTGGCCGGGCTCGCGTTCCTGCTGCCGCTGCTGGTGTGGACCGGCGAGGAGGTCGGGCCGGTGCCGTGGCTGGCGCTGGTCGCCGCCGAATCGCTCTTCGTCGCCGCCACCGGCCTGGGCATCGCCGCCGTGTCGCGGCTGCCCGCGTGGCCGGTCTTCGCCGCCGCCGTCTGGATCCTGGGCGAGGCGGCCCGCGCCCGCTTCCCCTTCGGCGGCTTCCCCTGGGGCAAGGTCGCGTTCGGGCAGGCGGACGGCGTGTTCCTGTCCCTCGCCGCCGCGGGCGGCACCCCCCTGCTCGGCTTCGCCGTCGTCCTGTGCGGCTTCGGCCTGTACGAGGCGCTGCGGCTCGTGCTCGCCCACAGGGCCGCCCGGACCACGGCGACGACCGCACGCCGCGGCCCCGTCGCCGTAGCCGCACTCGCCGTCCTCGCCCCCGTCGCCGGCGCCCTGGCCGCCCAGCCGCTGGTGTCGGTCGCCGCCGAGGACGGCACCGCGACCGTCGCGGCCATCCAGGGCAACGTGCCCCGCCTCGGCCTCGACTTCAACGCCCAGCGCCGTGCGGTCCTCGACAACCACGCCGACCGCACCAAGCAGCTGGCCGACGACGTCGCCGCCGGCAAGGTCGCCCAGCCCGACTTCGTCCTGTGGCCGGAGAACTCCTCCGACCTGGACCCGTACCGCAACCCCGACGCCCGGACGGCCATCGACAGCGCCGTCCGGAGGATCGGCGTCCCGACGGTCGTCGGCGCCGTCCTCACGCCCGACACCGGCCCGCTCCGCAACACCCTCGTGCAGTGGGACCCGCGGCGGGGCCCGGTCGCCACGTACGACAAGCGGCACGTCCAGCCCTTCGGCGAGTACATCCCGATGCGGTCCTTCGTACGGATCTTCAACAAGGACGTCGACCGCGTTCGCCGCGACTTCGGCCCCGGCGAGAAGGTGGGCGTCTTCGACCTCGCCGGCACCCGCGTCGGCATGGCCACCTGCTACGAGGCGGCGTTCGACTGGGCCGTCCGCGACACCGTCACGCACGGCGCCCGGCTCATCTCCGTACCGAGCAACAACGCCACCTTCGGGTTCAGCGAGATGACCTACCAGCAGCTCGCCATGGACCGCGTACGGGCCGTCGAGCACAGCCGGACCGTGGTCGTGCCGGTCACCAGCGGTGTCAGCGCGATCATCCTCCCGGACGGCGGCATCGTGCGGCAGTCGCGGATGTTCACGCCGGACGCGCTGGTCGCCGAGGTGCCGCTGCGCTCCTCGCTCACCCCGGCCACCCGCATGGGAACCCTCCCCGAGGCGGCACTCGCCGCCGTCGCCGTCGGCGGGCTCGGATGGGTGGCGTTCGGCGCCGTACGCCGCTCCGCCCACCGCCGGAAGGCCGCGGCGAACCAGTAGGGTCGCCGTATGGCAACTCCCGACTTCATCAAGGCCGTTCGGGCCACCGCCGGTCACCAGCTGCTGCACCTGCCCGGTATCACCGCCGTCGTCTTCGACGACGAGGGGCGCGTGCTGCTCGTGCGACGTTCCGACAACGGCCGCTGGACGCTCTGCGGCGGCATCCCCGAGCCGGGGGAGCAGCCGGGCGTCGCGGCCGTGCGGGAGGTGTACGAGGAGACCGCCGTGGAGTGCGTGGCGGAGCGGGTCGTGCTCGTGGCGGCGGAGCCGCAGCCGGTGGTCTATCCGAACGGCGACGAGTGCCAGTACATGAACATCACCTTCCGCTGCCGTGCCACGGGCGGCGAGGCCCGGGTCAACGACGACGAGTCCACCGAGGTGGGCTGGTTCCCGCTGGACACCCTCCCGCCGCTGACCGAGGCCGAGGTGTTCCGGATCAAGCAGGCCCTCACCGACGAACCCACATGGTTCGCCACCATGCCGGCCCACTGAAGTATGGGCGCTGACCACATCGGTCGAGGAAGGGCCGCTCCTTAGGGTGCGGAGCATGACCGCGCCCACACCCTCCCTCCCCGGCCCTGTGCCGCCGCACCACTCCGTCGCCCTGGACCTCGGCGGCCGCACCGCGCTCGTCACCGGCGCCGCCGGCGGCATCGGCCGCGCCTGCGCCCTGCGGCTCGCGTCCGCGGGCGCCGAGGTCAGGGCCGTCGACCGGGACGCCGACGGGCTCGCGGCCCTCGCCGCCCGGGCCGGGGGACTGCCCGGCCTCGTGCGCACCCAGGTCCTCGACCTCACCGACCTCGACGCCGCGGAGAAGGCCGCCGAGGGCGTGGACGTCCTCGTCAACAACGCCGGTCTGCAACTCGTACGCCCCTTGGAGGAGTTCCCGCCGGACGTGTTCCACACGGTCCTGACCGTCATGCTGGAGGCCCCGTTCCGCCTGATCAGGGGCGCGCTGCCGCACATGTACGCCCAGGGGTGGGGCCGCATCGTCAACCTGTCGTCCGTCCACGGGTTGCGCGCCTCCGCCTACAAGTCCGCCTATGTGGCCGCGAAACACGGCCTGGAGGGCCTGTCCAAGACGGCCGCCCTGGAAGGCGCACCCCATGGCGTCACCTCGAACTGCGTGAGCCCCGGCTATGTGCGTACACCACTGGTCGAGGCGCAGATCGCCGACCAGGCCGCCGCGCACGGCATCCCTCCCGAGCGGGTTCTCACCGACGTCCTGCTCAGGGACGCGGCGCTCAAGCGGCTCGTCGAGCCGGAGGAGGTCGCCGAGGCCGTCGCCTATCTGTGCACCCCGCAGGCCGCGTTCGTCACCGGCATCTCCCTCGCCCTCGACGGCGGCTGGACCGCCCACTGACAGCCGGCCGCACGGGGGTTGTCCACAGGGCTGGTGCGCCCCCGGCCACGGCAGGTATCCCTTGACCATGTCCGAAGAACAGCTCCCCGGTGACCCGGGCCACGACCCCGAGCAGGACTCCTACCTGGACCTCCTCGCCCGGGGCGCGGCCGTGGAGGCGTACGACCGTCCCGTGCTGCTCGCCCGGGCCGCCGGCGCCGGGCCCGAGGCGCTGGCCGCCCTGGAGCGCACCAAGCAGCGCGCGCTGCGGGTGCGCGCCGAGCTGGAAGGACGCCGCCGCAGGGAGGCCGAGCTGTCCGCCCTCTTCGCGACCGCCCACGACCTGGCGGGCCTGCGCGACCTCGACGCGGTGCTCCGGGCGATCGTGCAGCGCGCCCGCTCCCTGCTGGGCACCGAGGTCGCCTACCTCAGCCTCAACGACCCCGTCGCCGGGGACACCTACATGCGGGTCACCGACGGCTCCGTCTCGGCCCGCTTCCAGCAGCTGCGCCTCGGCATGGGCGAGGGTCTCGGCGGGCTCGTCGCCCAGACCGCCCGGCCCTACGTGACCGAGAGCTACTTCGACGACGACCGCTTCCGCCACACCCGCGCCATCGACTCGGGCGTGCGCGACGAAGGACTCGTCGCGATCCTCGGCGTCCCCCTGATGCTCGGCAGCCAGGTCATCGGCGTCCTGTTCGCCGCGGACCGGCGCGCCCGGGTCTTCGAACGCGAACAGGTCGCGCTCCTCGGTTCCTTCGCCGCCCATGCCGCCGTCGCCATCGACACGGCGAACCTCCTGGCCGAGACCCGCACCGCCCTCACGGAGCTGGAGCGCGCCAACGAGATCATCCGCGAGCACAGCGCGGTCATCGAGCGCGCCTCCGACGTCCATGACCGCCTCACCGAGCTGGTGCTGCGCGGCGGCGGCGTCCGGGACGTGGCGGACGCCCTCTCGGAAGTCCTCGACGGGACGGTCGAGTTCACCGAATCCCCACCGCCGGCCGAGTCCGCCGACGGCCGGGCCGTGCGGCACGGCGACGACTGGGTGGCCGCCGTGTCGGCGGGCGGCGAGGTGTTCGGCGCGCTGGTCCTGCGGGGCAACGCCGCGCTCGACCCGGTCGACCAGCGCACCCTGGAGCGGGCCGCCATGGTCACGTCCCTGCTGCTGCTCGCCCACCGCTCGGCCGGCGAGGCCGAGCAGCGGGTACGGGGCGAACTCCTCGACGACCTGCTGGACGCACCGGACCGGGACCGCCGGGTCCTCAAGGAGCGGGCCGCCCGGCTGCGCGCCGACCTCGACGGCCCCCACGTGGTGCTGGCCGCACGCGTCGAGGGCCCGGGGGACCGCCCCGACCGGGCGGGCGCCGACCGCCGGCGCCTGTGGTCCGCCGCCTCGCACCTGGCCGCGACCCGGCACGGCCTGGCCTCCGCCCGCGACGGCGGCGCGGTCCTCCTGTTGCCGCTGGGCGCCGGGGACACCGCGGCCGACGTCGCCCGCCAGACGGCCCGGCACCTCGCCGGCACCCTGCGCGAGCCCGTCACCGTGGGGGCCTCGGCCCCGCTCGACGCACCCGCCGCCCGCCCGGCCGCGATCGCCCCCGCCTACGCGGAGGCCCGCCGCTGCCTGGACGCGCTGCTCCTGCTGGGTCGCGCGGGCCAGGGCGCGGCGGCCCAGGACCTCGGCTTCCTGGGCCTGCTGCTCGCCGACACCCGCGACATCGACGGCTTCGTGGACCGGACGATCGGCCAGGTCGTGGCGTACGACCGGCGCCGCGGCACCGACCTCGTCCGCACCCTCGACGCCTACTTCGCGAGCGGCATGAGCCCGGCCCGCACGAAGGACCGCCTGCACGTCCACGTGAACACGGTCGCCCAGCGCCTGGAGCGCATAGGCCACCTCCTGGGCCCCGACTGGCAGTCACCGGAACGGGCCCTGGAGATCCAGCTGGCCCTGCGCCTGCACACGATGTCCCCGGCGCTCACGGACTGACCGCACGGCGGACGGCCGGCCACCGAGGGGCGGCCGGCCGTCGAACCGGAGCGGGCTCACCGCGCCGAGGAAGCCTCCACCGCAACCTGCTCGTCCTCGTCCAACTCCCGATGGCGGGTCTCCCGGGCGCACGCGATGGCGACGACGGTGAGGAGCGCGGCGGCGATGACGTACAGGGAGATCGGCGTCGAGCTGCCGTAGTCGGCGAGGAGCGCGGTCGCGATGAGCGGCGCGGGCGCACCGGCGGCGACGGAGGAGAACTGCGCACCGATGGAGGCGCCGGAGTACCGCATCCGCGTGGCGAACATCTCGGCGAAGAAGGCGGCCTGCGGCGCGTACATGGCGCCGTGCAGCACCAGCCCGACGGTCACGGCGAGCAGCAGGCTGCCGAAGCCGCCGTTGTCGATGAGCGCGAAGAAGGGGAACATCCATGCGCCCACGCCGACGGCGCCGATCAGATAGACGGGCCGCCGCCCGATCCGGTCGGACAGCGCGCCCCAGGCCGGGATGACGGCGAAGTGCACGGCGGAGGCGATGAGGACGGCGTTCAGGGCGGTCTGCTTGCTGAGCCCGGCCGAGGTGGTCGCGTACACGAGGATGAAGGCGGTGACGACGTAGTAGCTGATGTTCTCCGCCATGCGGGCACCCATGGCGATCAGCACGTCGCGCCAGTGGTGGCGCAGCACGGCGACGAGCGGCATCCGCTCGACGACGGCGTCCTCGGCCCTGCGGGCCTCGGCACGGGCGAGGGCGGCCTTGAAGACGGGCGACTCGTCGACCGACAGCCGGATCCACATGCCGACGACGACGAGAACCCCGGACAGCAGGAACGGAACCCGCCACCCCCAGGAGGTGAAGGCCGCATCCGACAGCGTCGCGGTGAGCGCGGCCAGGACCCCGGTCGCCAGCAACTGCCCGGCGGGCGCGCCGGTCTGCGGCCACGACGCCCAGAACCCACGCCGTGCGGCGTCCCCGTGCTCGGACACGAGGAGCACGGCCCCGCCCCACTCACCCCCGAGAGCAAACCCCTGCACCAGCCGCAACACCGTCAACAGCACGGGCGCGGCACTCCCGATGGTCGCGTGCGTCGGCAGCAGCCCGATGGCAAAGGTCGCCCCACCCATCAACAACAGGCTGACCACCAGCAACTTCTTGCGCCCGAGCCGATCCCCGTAATGCCCGAACACCAGCGCCCCGAGCGGCCGCGCCGCAAACCCGACGGCGTACGTCAGAAACGCCAACAGGGTCCCGACCAGAGGATCGGACTCGGGAAAGAACAACTGGTTGAACACCAGAGCGGCGGCGGACCCATACAGAAAGAAGTCGTACCACTCGATGGTGGTGCCGATGAGGCTGGCGGCGACGATGCGGCGGAGGTTGTTCGGCGCGGGTGGGGCGGTAGCGGGGGAGGACATCGGCACCACTTCCTGACGTTCGACGGGGACGTTCACGTGTCGCCACACCGTAGGAACGTGCAGGTCAGGGGCGTATGTGGCGGGACACCATAGTTCTTGGCGTCAGGGTGCGCGCGCCCACCATGGAGGGCGGCTCCGGCCCGTCCATGAGGGCTTCGACAAGGCGGCAAGGAGGGCTGTCCGACTTGCGCGGGTCGGGCATGATTTGAAGGTGCCGTGCTGACGCCCGTGCCGGTTTGGCGCCGACCAAAAGCCCACGTCACCACCCGTGCCGACCCCTCCCGTGCTGACCTGGCCCTGACTACGCGGCGTAGAAGTCGGGCATGAGTCGCAGATCGGACGCCGCGCGCGGCGCAGAGCCGGCGCCTCGTCCGGGCCGCGCGCGGTTCGCCCGCGACCGCGAGGACCTGCGCCTCGTCGCCCGAGTCCGGGCCTGGCTCGCCGACCCTCCGCGAGCTCCGCGAGGCCAGCGCCAACGAGCAGAATCCGGCCGATGGCGAGAGCGCCCACCTGCCGAACAAGCCGCTCTTCCGGGCCCTCACCACGTCCGGGAACCTCAAGAGGCGCGAGAACGCCGCCGAGAACGGCGTCTTCCTCACTGGCCGGGCTGTCGACGTCATGGTCAAGGCCCGCGTGGCGGCCGTCGGCCTCGCCTGCATCAACGGCCTCAAGGTCACCTCGCGCAGCCTGCGCGCCGGCCTGAACACCGGCATGGCCCAGCCCAGGTCCAGCTCGCCGAACGCAACCAGGCCGACGGCTGAAGCGCGGACTCCACCCTCGCCGACGACGTCCACAACCGGCCCGACGGCTTCGTCGACATCACCAAGCACGACCCGCTGGACGCCGTCCGCTGTACCGCCGCGACCCCGCCATCGGTCGTGCCTTCAGGGCGCACTGACGCCCGCCGCTGCCGCCCCATGGGCGACAGGCCAGCGGAAGAGCACTGGACGGGCGTTGTTCAGCGTTTTGTCGTGTGGCAGCTGCCAGAGTTGGGTGTGTGCTCATTCGTCGTGTACGCGGGGTGGTCTTCTCGGCCGCCGCCGTTCTTGCCGTGGCCGCCGTTGTCGGCGGGGGTCTGACCGCACTCACTGAGGAACCTGGCGCGAACGAGGCGGTTGTCCGGGTCGACCAGGCCGGCTACGTCGCCGGCGCACCAAAGCACGCCATGGTGATGGGATCCGGTGATGCGCTCCCCGACGCGGGCTTCGCGGTGCTCGACAGCCAGGACCGCCCCGTTCTGACCGGTCGGGTCGGCCCCCGAACCGGGAGTTGGAATCAGGACTTCCCTTCCGTACACACCGTGGACCTGTCCGCGCTCACCGCGCCCGGTACCTACCGGCTGACGCTCACCGGAACCGCGACCGCCACCTCCCCCCGCTTCCGGGTGGCTCCGGCCCGAGAACTGATGGCCTCCCTCGTCGAGCAGAACGTCCGGTTCTTCCAGGCCCAGCGCGACGGCGCGGAGGTCGTCGCGGACGTCCTGCGGCGAAAGCCCTCGCACCTGAACGACCGGCAGGCGACCGTGTACGCCACGCCCCGCTTCAGCGCCGACGGCGGTTCGCTGGAGGACCGCCGGCTGACTCCGGTCGGCGGCCCCGTCGACGTCTCGGGCGGGTGGTTCGACGCCGGGGACTTCCTGAAGTTCACGCACACGGCTTCCTACTCGGTGATCCAGCTGTTCCTGGCGCAGCGGGAGATGCCCGCCGCCTCGGGGTTGTCGGCGGAGGCGGAGCACGGGGTGCGCTGGCTGGACCGGATGTGGGACGGAGAGTCGGGGACGTTGTACGCGCAGGTCGGCCTCGGCGTGGGCAACGACGGCATTGGCAACGACCACGATCTGTGGCGCCTGCCGGAGGCCGACGACACGCTGCAGACAGCACCGGGCGACAAGAACCATGTGATCAAGCACCGTCCGGTCTTCCGTGTCAACGAGCCCGGTGCGCCGATCAGTCCCAATCTGGCCGGGCGGGTCGCGGCGGCCTTCGCACTCGCCGCCCAGGCGGAGTCCGACCCCACGTCCGCCCGTCGCTGGCTCGACAAGGCCACCGCGGTGTACGCATGGGCCGACACCGCGCCCGCGGGCCCTCTGGTCACCGCCTACCCGGCCGCGTTCTACTCCGAGGACTCGTGGCAGGACGACCTGGAGCTCGGCGCCGCCGAACTCGCCCGGGCGGCCCGGACGCTGGGTGACGCGCGGGCCGCCGAGTGGCAGCGCCAGGCCGGGACCTGGGCGAGCGCCTACCTGGCCTCCGACACGAAGGACTCCTTCGCGGTCGGGGACGTCAGCGCGCTCGCCCACGCGGAACTCCTGGACTCACCCGGCCGCGGCGGTCGGCTGGCGGACGCGCTCAAGGCGGATCTGCGTCGTCAGCTGGCCGACGCCACGGACCGCGCCCGCCAGGACCCGTTCGGGGCGGGCGCCGTCTACACGGACTTCGACGCCGTCCCGCGCACCTTCGGGCTGGTCACCACGGCCATGCTCCACGCTCGGCTGACCGGTGAGCACCAGTACGACGCCTTCGCCGCCCGGCAGCGTGCCTGGGCCCTGGGCGCGAACCCGTGGGGCAGCAGTTTCGTGATCGGCGTCGGCGAGGTCTACCCGCACTGCCCGGAGCACCCGGTGGCCAATCTGGCCGGCAGTCCGGACGGCACCGGTGACATCCTGCGCGGGGCCGTCGTCAACGGCCCGAACGGGGCGTACATGTTCAAGGAGGACGGGTTCATGCCGGGCATGCGGCCCTGCCAGGCCGACCCCGGCCGGCCGTGGAGCGACTTCGACGGTCACGGCGCCCGCTACATCGACCGCGTCGGCGCCTGGCAGACCGTCGAACCCACCATCGACTTCACGGCGACCGCGCTGCTCGCCTTCGCCCTCTCCGGCAGCGGGGCAGGGGAGCAGTGAGGCGTGCTGCGGCGTCCGGGTGATGGCCCCGGGCCACGGTGTTCGGTACTGGTGTCCCGGATACCGCCCTGTCGTTGGACGCCGTATGGGATGGATGAGCGGGGCTGTGGTCAGCCGCCTTTCTGCGCGGCGCCGTCCGCGGATCCACGTCGGCCGCACACGGCAAGGCGTCGTGTCGGGTCCGGGGCCGGAGGTTGTTCCGAGCACCGTACCGACGGCCGCCGAGACCCTGGCGGCGCCGCTGGTCATGGAGGGGACACAGGCTCCGCCTGCCCGCCGGCGCATCGATGGGCTGGACGCGTTCCGGGGCTGCCTCGTCGTCCTGCGGATCCTCGTCGGCAGCCAGGTGGCCGGGATCGCGGCTTCGGTCATGCTGCACGCGGACGGCTTCGGGCTGACGGTCGCCGACCTGGTCTTCCCCGGGTTCCTGTTCATCATGGGGATGGCGATTCCGGTGTCCATGTCCGCCTTCCTCCGGCCACCAGTCGCGCACGATCCTGGCGGGCGACCGGACAGGCGCCCTCATCTGCTGCGCATCGTGCGCCGGGCAGGTCTGCTGTACGCGATCGGTATGTTCCTGGGCACGTACCCGTTCCTGCCCGAGACCCTGGAACACCTGCGGTTCACCGGTGTGTTGCAGCGCCTGGGCGTCGTGTACCTGGTGGTGGCGCTGCTGTACGTCACGTGCGCCTGGTCGCTGCTGCCGGCCGGCGGCCGGGCGGCTTCCGGCGGCCGCTTCCTGGCCAGGGTGTTCATGCTGGGCGGGTTCCCGCTGCTGTGCGCCACCTTCTGGGTCGTCGGGACGTACACCTTCCACAACCCGTGGCCCGAATGCGCCGACGCCCGCGGGCTGGTGGCGGACTGCTCGCTGCAGGCATATGTCGACACGAACCTCTGGGGCGTCCAGCACAACTTCGATGGGGCCGCGTTCGACCCGGAGGGCGTCATGTCGACGTTGGTGGCGGTCGTCAACTGCTGGGCGGGGCTCGTCGTCGGCATGGACATCGTCCGCAACAAGCCGCGCTACAGCGTGACCGGCGGCGTTCGCCGGCGCGCGTCCTCGCTGATCGCCACCGGTACGGCGTGTGCCGGGGCCGGCCTCGCGCTGGGCCTGGTCATCCCGATCGGCAAGCACCTGTGGACCCCGTCGTACGCCCTCGTGACCGTCGGGATCATGACCGCGGGCTTCGGCCTGGTCCTGCTGGCGTTCGACGGCGGGCTGTTGCCGAAGCCCGGTGACCCGGACGGTGCCGGCGGGCCCAGGGTGGGGAGGGGGCGCGGACTCGTGGGCGACACGCTGGTGGCTCTGGGCCGCAACCCACTGTTCTTCTACGTCCTGTCCGAGCTCGTCATCATCACGCTGAACTACATCCCGGTCCGGTACCGCGGCAGGGAGGAGTCGCTGTGGACGGTGGGTGCCGAGGTCGGGCTCGCCTCGTGGCTGCCCGGGCCGCTGGCGAGCATGGTGTGGGCGTTGCTGTGGCTGCTGCTGTTCTACGTACCGCTCGCGCGGCTGCTCGTGGCGCGTGGGTGGTACATCCGGGTGTGAGGGCGGCTGGGGCCGCGCGATCCCGGGCCCGCCGATCATCGGCGCGGGGGCGCGTCACCCAGGGTTGCCCCGTTCGCCACATGGCCTGTGACCTGCGTGGATGAGGCTCGTTCTCCCAACGTGATCTTCGACTCCTCACATCGCATGCCTTGCCCTCCTGTATTCGACGATCCCCGGGGCCGCCGCCATCGCGCCCTGACCACCGTGGGCTCCCTGGTGTGTGCCGGATGCCTGCTCGCCCTCGCCGTGATGGCAGGCGTTCTCTACGTCGATCCCCACGCGCCGGCACCCGCGGGCGCCGCCAGCGTGAAGACGGCACGGTGAGGCGGGCCGTGCCTCGCGGGCACTGGTGGGTCCTGGCCAGCGTCCTCGCCGCCCTTGTGGCGGTCCTGTTCCTCGCTACCTCGGTCCTGCGCGGCGACGGCGACGGTGGCAGGGGCATCGCGTACGACCGGGGACCGGACGATCTCGTACCGGAGTCCGCCGCCTCAGGCGGACCCGTCCTCGACGCACGCACCACCACCCCCGTCAGCCTCGGCATCCCGGCGGGCACGGTCGCGCTGACCTTCGACGACGGCCCGGATCCCACGTGGACACGGCAGATCCTCCAGGTCCTGGCGGCCAAACAGGTCCCCGCAACCTTCTTCGTGACCGGCGCGCACGTGGCCCAACACCCCCAACTGGTCCGCGAGCAGAGCGCCGCCGGGCACGAGGTGGGCCTCCACACCTTCACCCACACCGACCTCGCGACCGCCCCGCCCTGGCGCACCCGCCTGGAACTCGCCGCCAGCCGCGCCGCCCTCGCCGGGGCCACCGGCACCAGCACCACCCTGCTGCGCCCGCCCTACTCCTCCATGCCGGACGCCGTCGGCAACCGCGACTGGCAAGCGGCGCTGCGCACGGGGGAACTCGGCTACCTGACCGTGCTGTCCACGCACGACGGGCTCGACTGGCAGGCCCGCGACGCCGAGGAGATCGTGCGCGGCGCCCTGCCGCAACACGGCGAGGGGGCCGTCGTCCTGCTCCACGATGGCGGCGGTGACCGCTCCCGTACCGTCGCGGCCCTGGGCGGGATCATCGACACGCTCAAGGCCCGCGGCTACCGCTTCACCACCGTCTCGCAGGCGGTCGGCCTGCCACCCCAGACCACCCCGGCGACCGCCTTCGACCGCTGGTACGGCTCGGCGCTGATCGCCCTCGTCCAGGCCGCGCTCGCCGTTCCCCCGGTCCTCGACCGGGTGCTGGCCGGGGTGGCCCTGCTCACCGCCGCCCGCCTGCTCCTGCTCGCCGCGGCAGCGGCCTCGCACCGACGGCGTACCGCCAATCGCCCCCTGCCGTCCCAAGCGCCGCGACCGCGCGTCTCCGCGGTCGTCCCCGCCCACAACGAGGAGGCGACCATCGCCTCCTGCGTGCGCGCCCTGCTGGACGGCGGTTGCCCCGACATCGACATCGTCGTCGTCGACGACGGCTCCACCGACGGCACCGCGGCAGCCGCCCGCAGCGTGGCGGACCCGCGGGTGCGCGTGGTCACGCAGCCCAATCGGGGCAAGCCCGCCGCGCTGAATGCCGGCATCGACCACGCCGTCCACGACATCATTCTCATGGTCGACGCGGACACCGTGATCGCCGCGGGCGCGGCGGCACGCCTCGCGGACGCCTTCGCCGACCCCTCGGTCGGCGCGGTGGCCGGCAACACCAAGGTCGCCAACCGCAAGGGCCTGCTCGCGCTGTGGCAGCACCTCGAATACGTCATGAGCTTCGGCCTCGAGCGCCGCCTGTTCGACCTCGTCGGGGCCAGCCCGACCGTCCCCGGGGCCATTGGGGCCTTCCGGCGCTCGGCCCTGGCCTCCTGCGGCGGCATCAGCGCCGACACCCTCGCCGAGGACACCGACATCGCGATGGCCCTGTGCCGGGCAGGCTGGCGCGTCGTCTACCGCGGCGACGCCCACGCCCGAACCCACGTCCCCGAGACCGTCTCCGCGCTCTGGCACCAACGCCACCGCTGGGCCTACGGCACCCTCCAGTCCATCTGGAAACATCGCCGCGCCGTCAAGGAGACCGGCGTCGCGGGCCGCCTGGGCCGCCGCACCCTGCCCTACCTGGTGCTGTTCCAACTCGCCCTGCCGCTGGCCGCCCCCCTCATGGACGCCGTCGCCCTCTACGGACTCACCACCGGGACGACCTCGGCACCCGTCATTGCCTGGAGCGCCTTCTGCCTCGCCCAACTCGCCCTGGCGGCCTACGCCCTCCACCGGGACGGCGAGAGCCTGCGCCACCTGTGGCTGGTACCTCTTCAGCTGATCGCCTACCGTACGGTCCTGTGCCTGGTCACCATCCACGCCCTGGCCACCGCGGCTCTCGGTGCCGGCCCCCGCTGGCGCAACCGGTCGATCACCCCGGCGGAGCCGCATCCGGCGCCGGTGTAAGTGCGCGCCCGGCCGACCGTACACGGGGCGGGTCATGCACCGCGGGCCGCCGCGGCCTTTGACGAGTTCGTCGCCGTCGACGGCGGTCACGTGCACGCCCGCGTCGCGCAGCCGGCACCTTCAGCCCCCGTCATCAGGCTGCATAGGGACCGCGAGCCCAACTACCCCGCCTTCTCCACGGACATGACCGGCGGGACGAACGAGGTCTGGTCCTACGGGGACGAGGCGTACGGCATGCTCCGCGACCACCTGTTGCTGCGCGAGCGCCTGCGCCCGTACCTGAGGAGGCTGTCCGAGGACGCCCACCGCACCGGCGCCCCGCCGATGCGCCCGCTGTTCTTCGACTGCCCCGAGGACGTCCGGCGTCCGCCGGCTCGCCCCGGCCACCGGACGCGTGCTGGAGGGCGGTACGACGCTCGAAGTGGACGCCCCGCTGGAGCACGTTCCTGTTTTCGTCCGTGAGGGGCCCACGTCGCCGCTTTGCTCGGCTGACCTTCGGTCCGTACCGACGATGAGAGTCCGCGAAGAGAAGAACCCCAGCCGACGTGCGGCTGGGGTTCCTGGAGCTGTGAATCGGGCAGGTCAGCGCTGCAGGGTGAGCAGGCCCGGCCGGTACGGCAGTTGCACGTAGGGGGTGTTCGGCGGGATGTTGGGCGACAGGCCCTGGTAGAGGAACTGCAGGTTGCAGGGGTCGATGGTCATGGTCTGGTCGGGGTTGGTGCGGACGAGGTCACCGTGGCTGATGTCGTTGGTCCAGGTGGCACCGCTGTTGGCCTTGCCCGCGAAGGGGTTGCTCTCGGTGGCGGCCTGCGGGGTCCACGGACCGTTCAGGCTGGAGGCCGTGAACGAGCGGAAGAAGCGCTGCTCGGTCGCACCCCGAGCCTCGACGATCATGAGGTACTGGTTCTGGCCCTGGACCTTGTAGACCTCCGGCGCCTCGAAGAGGTTCTTCACCGTGTCGCTCATGATCGTCGTGTACGACGAGCCGAAGCTGGCCGGGAAGTTCCCGATCGGCATGGTCGACCTGTAGATCTTGCCGTTGTCACCGGCGAAGAACATGTACATGTTCTGGCCGTCGGCGATCAGGGTCGGGTCGATCGCGCTGCCGTCGGGGACACTGCCGGTGAACAGCGGCTGCGCCGCGGACCAGCCGTTGGGGTTGGTGGGGTCGCTCGACGTGCGGTAGACGAAGGGCCATTGGGTACCCCACCCATTTGAGGCCAGCACCCAGATGTTCTTGGGCGCGAAGTAGAACAGTTTGGGAGCCACCGCGCCCTGGCTCATCTGGGTCTGGCCGGCCGTCGCCATGTCCGACCAGTTCGTGAAGGGACTGAACCCCATCGATTTCCACGACGATCCGTCAGAGGCGGTCGCGTAGACCAGACGCTTGCCGTTGTACGTCACGGTGGTGAAGTCCTTCAGGGAGGCCCACCCGTTCGCCGGCTGCGCCAGCGGACCGGTCGAGCTCCACCGGTACGTCGACGGAAGAGCACACGTGTCGCCCGGCGGCGCGGACAGGCCGGTCCACTTCTGGTTGCTGCCGCCGTTGCAGTTCCAGAGCTGCACCGCCGTGCCGTTGGCCGTGGCGCCACCGCTGACGTCCAGGCACAGCCCGGACTCCACGCCGACGACCGTGCCGTCGGCGTTCACCCGCCACTGCTGGTTCGCACCGCCGGAACACGTCCAGATCTGCACCCGGGTCCCGGGAGTCGTGGCGTGGCCCGGAACATCCAGGCACTTGTTGCCGTACACGGTGAGCTGGTTGCTGTCCGTCAACGTCCACTGCTGGTTGCTCCCGCCCCAGCAGTCCCAGATCTGCACGCTGGTGCCGTCGGTCTGGCTGGCGCCCGGCACGTCGAGGCACCGGCCGGAACCAACACCGCGCAAGGCGCCGCTGGTGGCCGCCTGAGCCGGGTTGGCGACGAGCGTCGCCGCTGACGCGACCAGGGCGGCGAGCGCCATAGCCAGATATCTGCGGCTGAATATGCGTCTGTGCATGGGTCCTCATTCCTTGAGTGGGTGTTTCCGGTGGGCGGTGGGTGGGTTCCGCGACGCCACGCCGGGGATGGACATGTCAGGCCCAGGGGCTGACCGCCGTGAAGGAGCTGTCGGCGCGGAACGTGTCGGTGTCCTGGTAAAGGTCCACTCGCAGCGCGTAGCCGTAGTGGCGCAGGTAGCGGCCGGGGTGGTTGTACGACTCCAGGCGGACGGAACCGGAGGCGGTGCCCGGGCGTGCGCAGTAGGTGGCGTCCTTGTTGAAGGTGTCGGTGCCGTTGCCGCTGTCGAAGCGGACCCGGAAGTCCCAGTGGCGCAGATAGCGGCCGGCGGAGTCGCGGAAGGAGTAGCAGTTGGCGTCGGCGAGGCCGGGCACGACGGTGAAGGTCGCGCTCTGCTTGACGGCGGTGCTGCTGGCGGTGCTCACCGGGTCGATGTGGCCGAGGCTGTCGGAGCGCACCACGGCGTACCGGTCGGGGAAGTTGACCGACCGCAGCGACCGGGTGGTGTTGGTGGGCAGGGTGACACCGCCGGGGACCGTCTCCTTCAGCACGGTGGCGTGGCGAATGAAGCCGGACAGCCCGGGCACCTCGGTGGGCGAGGACCAGGTGGCGAAGTTGTCGTGGCTGTCGCTGTACCAGTACTTGCCGGCGCGGTAGCCGTCGTAGTAGATGCGCCAGCCGCCGTTGTCGAGCTGGACCAGGGCCGGGCCCTCGACCCAGTCGCCGAATCCGGCCCAGTCGCCCGTCCTCCGCATGGTGTAGGGGCCGGTGAGGGTGGAGGCGGTGGCGTACTCGATGTACTTCGTCGTCTCGTTCTTGGTGAACGCGTGGTACGTGGAGCCGACCTTGACGATGAAGGTGTCGATGTGGTTCGGGCCGATGCCGGACAGCTGGGTGGGCGCGGACCAGGTGGTCAGCGCGGAGTTGGTCGCCGTGAGCTTGTAGGCGGCGAAGTGGGTGGCGGTGCTCGCCGACGTCAGGGACACGATGATGTTGACGCTGCCGTCGGTGTCGATGAACCACTCGGGCGCCCAGGTGCGGGTCAGCCCGCTGATCGGGATCGTGTGGTGGTACAGGAACGTCCAGTTCACCCGGTCGGTGCTCCGGGCGAAACCGATCGTGTTCCCGGTCCAGTCGGTGGTGTAAGTGAGGTAGTAGAAGCCGTCGGTGTGCTTGAAGATGCTGGGGTCACGGATCAGACCGGACGGCGGGGTGTAGGCGGGGCCCTTCCGCAGGCTGAATCCGGTGGCGTCCGGCGAGTCGTACACGTACATGTTCGACTCACTGCTGTTGGTGAACGCGGTCATCGTGTACCGCGTGGCCTGCCCGGCCGGCGGGGCGGCGGAGGCGGTGCCCTGAAGGGCGGGGACACCCAGCAGGACCAGCAGCAGCGGGCCCAGCAGGGCGAGCAGCGTTCTTAAGGTTCTGTTCAACTCTTCCTCCGGTCCGGGCATCACGAGACGGTGAACATCTGGTGGTCGGCGCCGTCGAACGGGCGTTGCTCCAACTGGTCGCCCTGGGCGCTGCCCGCGGTGAGGTAGAGGCCGCTGTGGCGGTTGAGGAGCCGGATACGGCCGTTGCCCGCGTCTTCCGCCAGCCATTCGTCGTTGGTGTTCGCGTTGGCTTCGTACGGGTACTGGACGGCCTTGGCGCCCGCGTCGCGGGAGGCCCACCGGATGACGACGTCCTTGCCGCTCGCCTGGTTGACGATCCGTGTGTATCCATCGCCGAGGGGCACGAATGCGAAGCGCTGGTTGGTGCCGCCGGTGCCGGGCCAGCGGATGATCGCGGCGTCGTTCGCGGGGCTTGCGCTCTTCACGTCGAGTACGTGGCCGCTGCCGGCGACGGTCACCGTGCGGTTCCCGGTCGGGATGACCGGGACCTGGGTCAGCCTGACCACATGGCCGCCGCCCGCGACCGCCGGGACGCTCAGCGTGTCACCGGCCTGGATGACCTTGCTGGTGCGGGTCAGGCCGTCGGAGCCGTCGGTGGTGATCTCCGCGTGCCAGGTGCCGGAGCCGAGGAACGTGGTCGGGTAGCTGATGGTGGTGGCGCCGCCGCGCCTGAGCGCGCCGACGAACCACCGGTCGCCGTCGCGGCGCGCGATGACCCCTCCGGTGAGCGGGTCGCCCGAGACGTACTTCGTCTCGTCCCACACCGTCGGCAGCATGCGCAGCCACCGCTGTGCCTCGGGCCGGGCCTGGTAGTCCGGGATGCGGCTGCCGGGCAGCATGATGCCGCTGTCCAGGAGTACGCCGAGGGCGAGTTCGGCGGCGTCGCTGTTCGGGTTGCGTTGCTGGAAGCTCATCGGCGAGTAGTCGGCCGGGCCCAGTGCCCCGCGAGTGAACGGGAGCGCGGCCACGTGCCCGATGTCCCGGCCGCCGGGGTATTCCTCGCCCCGGACGGCCTCGTTGGTCAGCACGTGGGGCCAGGTGCGGTGGACACCGACGGACAGGCGCGAGCCGTGCAGGTCGACCATCAGCCTGTACCGGGCGGTGTCGGCCAGGGCCGCGTCGTACCACTGCTGACGGGCCCGGGTCTCGGAACCCATGAAGTCCATCTTGACGCCGACGACACCCCACCCGGTGATCTTGGTGAACTCGGCGTCCCGCTCGGCGGCGGTGTCCAGGTCCTGCCAGTGGTACCAGAGCATGATCCGCACGCCGCGCTCCCGGGCGTGGGCCACGAGCTCGGGAATGATCGCTTGGTTGGCCTTCCACCCGTCGTCGACCAGGAGATAGGGCCAGCCCTGCGAGGAGGCGTAGTCGGCCCACTGCTTGAGCTTGGTCAGGTCGCGCTGGGTGTCCCACATGCCGTCCAGCCACGGCCACGCGGCGACACCCGGCTTGATCCACGAGGTGTCGGAGACCTTCGACGCGGGCGCGACGTCGTCGACCAGCGTGGACTCCACGATCGTCGCCGTGCTGCCGATGGTGGCGGTGCGCCACGCTGTGGTGAACGCGCCGGATCGCGCGATCTGCGCGTCGGCCAGCGCGACCGTGAACCGGCCGGTGCCCTGGGTGTGGGTGAACCAGCCACCCGCATAGCCGCCGTCCACACCGGACTCGGCGAGCAGTACCCGGGCGCCGTTGGTCTGCTGGGCCAACATGCCCATGTCGTAGGAGCCCGTCGGGACGTCGGCGACTGCAGAGGTCGCATACCCCCTCTCGTGATCGGGGCTGAACACCTGCCGGGACAGCTGAGCGTCGGTCGGCAGCTCGAACGACGTCGCCTCGCTCAGCACGGTCGCACCCGACGGCAGCTCGTAGCGCAGCGCCATACCGTCCGCGGACGTGCGGACGTGCACGGTCATCTGCGCGGAGCCCTTCGCGAACACCAGTCTCGTCTCGGTCGCGGACCGCGTGCGGACGCGGGACTTCCCCGCTTCGACCTCGTAGCTGTACGAGACGGGCGTATCCGTGCGTCTGACGAACTCCAGGCCGGTGGTGAAGTCGGCCTGGCTGGTCACGAGTCCGATCGGAGCGGGTATCAGGGCTTGGCGGCAGTTCCAGGTCGCGCCGAGCGACAGGGCGCCGTTCGCGTCCAGCGCCACGGTGGCGCGCACACCGTCACAGCCGGTCTGTGCGACACCGGGCTGGACCGAGGTCCAGTTCCCTGGCGTGGCGGCGGATGCGGGGACCGCAGTGACCGAGCCCATGCCGGCGAGGACGGCGGCGGCCGTAACGGCGACTCGAATCGCGCGTCGTTGGAGGAATCTCATACGGCCTTCCAGGTGGTTGCAGGTGGCGGCCGGACGCGTCACGGAACGAGCGGCGCGTGGAGTCGGCCAGGCCGGGGACGGCGGTGAAGGTGGCGTTCTGCTCGACGGCCGTGGCGCTGGGGGACGTCACCGGATCGAGGTGATCCCTGTCGGCGTCGGGTCAGCTCGTCACGCGGAAGGTGGCGTCACTGCGGGCCGTCGCGGTGGTGATCGGGTCGAGGCGGAGTTCGTAGGCGTAGTGGCGGATGTAGCGGTCGGGGTGGTTGTACGACTGGAAGGACGACCAACTCGAGTCGGCGAGCCCGGCGACCTGGCGGAAGGTGGCGTCGGCGGCGAACTGGGAGGTGCCGTCGTTGTGGGCGAGCTGGAAGTCGTAGTTGGAGTGCCGCAGGAAGTAACCGGGGTGGTTCACCGACTCGAAGGAGACGGTGCCGGAGCCCGCCAGGCCGGGCCTCAGGCGGAACTGGGCGTCCGGGCCGGTGATGTTCTGGTCGATGCGCACGTCGAAGTCGGCGTGCCGCACGTACCGGTCCTGGAAGTTGTACGACTGGAGCCGCTGCGCCGGGGTGTTGGACCATCGGGCGAGCACGCGGCTCTCCTCGGCCGCCGTCAGGTTCAGGATCGAGCCGTGGCGCTTCTTCGTGCCGCCCATGTCGTAGCTTCCCGATGCCGGGAGCCGGTAGGTGCCGGAGACGGCGGGGCCGGTCGTCGTGACCGGCATGTATCCGCGGCCGGAGGCGTACTGGTCGAGGTAGAGGGTCCACTCGTTGCGGTCCCGGAACTTCATCCACATCGGACCCTCGACCTGGGAACCGGTCAGGCCGATGCCGGAGAGGTTGCCGAGGTTCGTCCACGTACCGAGGATCGAGTTGCTGCCTTCGAGGGTGATCTGGCCGTCGCCGGAGGCCCGTACGTAGCGGTGGTCGCCGACGCCGGCCGGGACCTCGACGATCTGGGTGTCGATGATCTCCTGGGTGCCGGGGCGCTCGATGTAGATCCGCGGAGTGGTGATGGCGCGGAAGTCACGGGTGTGGGCGTAGTGGATGCGGTGCTTCTTCACGCCGTTGACGGGCTTGTTCGTCGCCCAGTACAGGACGTAGTCGTTGGTGGCCGGGTTCCAGATCGCCTCCGGCGCCCACGCGTTGCGCCCGTCGGGGATCGCTCCGGCGACATTGAGCAGCCACGGCTCCGACCACCTGACCAGGTCCGTCGACTCCCACACCACGAGGCTGCGGCTGCCGTTGTTGATGGCGGTGTCCCAGTTCTGCCCGCAGCCGATGCACAGGTCGGTCGCGATGATCCAGTACTTGTCGCCGCCCGGGGAGCGGACCAGTGCGGGGTCGCGCACGCCGCGCGTTCCGACCGTGGAGCGCAGGGTCGTCCCGCCGCCGTTGAGGTCACGCCAGTTGAGGCCGTCCGTGCTGTGCGAGAAGTAGATCTGCTGACCGGTCGCCCCCTCACCGATGAAGTGCGCCATCAGGTAGCCCGGGTCGGCAGCGGCCGCCCGGTCCGGTGTGGTCAGGGCTTGGCCGGTGAAGAGGAGGCACGCGGCGAGCAATATCGCCGACAGCCGGGCGCGAAGCGCGGACATGCACATCTCCTGTCGTTCTGCCGTGTGGGGACGGCGGGGCCGGACGATGCGGTTGGCTGATCCGAGCGCGGTTGGGCGCGGCGCAGCAGGACGGTTGGTGGTTTCCCGGCGACAGCTGTTGCGCCCGGCGGCATTTCCTCCCGGTGGTCGGCCGGGGGCAGCCGCCGCAGCCAACTCGCTGTCCCACCAGTCGAGTTGTGCGATATGTCGAACAGCGTTCGGAAGGTCGGGCAGACAATAGGTGGGCGAAACAGGGTGCGTCAATACATCCGACCTGACCGAGTCCGAGCGCCGGAACCTCCGTCCTCCGCCACCTTCGAGACCTCAAGTCGCCTTTTATGACAGAGGCGTTGACCCGGGCTGGTGCAGGATCTATCTTCTGGCCGAGTTTACGAACGGCGTTCGAAATATCGGCACCAGAGGGAGTACTCCGTGAGACCTGCGCTCACCCGACGAACGGTCCTCGGCATGATCACCGGCTCGGCCGCCGTCACCTTCACCGGTGTCCCGGCCGGTACCGCCCACGCCGCCGTGCCCGCGTCCCCCGGTGTCACGTACACGAACACCATCGCCGAGCAGCGGGCCGACCCGCACATCTACAGACACACGGACGGCTTCTACTACTTCACCGCCACGGTCCCGGCGTACGACCGGATCGTGCTGCGCCGGGCCACCACGATCCAGGGGCTCACGTCCGCCGCCGAGACGACCATCTGGACCAAGCACGCCACTGGAGAGATGGGCGCCCACATCTGGGCTCCGGAGATCCACTTCATCGACGGCAAGTGGTACGTCTACTTCGCCGCCGGGGCCGCGAACGACATCTGGAGGATCCGGCCGTACGTCCTGGAGTGCACGGCCGCGAACCCGATCACGGGCGCCTGGACGGAGAAGGGCCGCATCGTACTGCCGCTGGACACCTTCTCCCTGGACGCGACGACCTTCGCCGTCAACGGCACCCGCTACCTCTCCTGGGCGCAGCACGACCCGGCCGTCGGCCGCGGCACCAACCTCTACATGGCCCGGACGTCCAGCCCGTGGACCATCACCGGCACACCGGTCATGATCAGCCGGCCGACCGCCTCATGGGAGACCGCCGGAGGCGAGACGGTCAACGAGGGCCCGGCCGTCATTCAGCGGGGTGGCAAGGTCTTCATGACCTTCTCGGCCAGCGCCACCGACGCCAACTACTGCATGGGCCTGCTGACCGCATCCGCCTCCGCCGACCTGCTCAGCGCCTCGTCGTGGGCCAAGACCGCCGGCCCCGTCTTCGCCAGCAACGCCGCCACCAGCCAGTACGGCCCGGGGCACAACCAGTTCACGGTCTCCGAGGACGGCAAGTCGGACATCCTCGTCTACCACGACCGCGGCTACAGGGACATCAGCGGTGCCCCTCTCAACGACCCCAACCGCCGCACCCGCGTCCAGAAGATCTACTGGAGGGCCGACGGCACACCCGACTTCGGCATCCCGGTCGCCGACGGCCTCACCCCGATCCGGCTCTCCTCGTACAACTTCCCCGACCGGTTCATCCGGCACTGGGAGTACCGCGCCAGGATCGAGCCGAACGTCTCGCCGCTGGCCGACTCGCAGTTCCGGGCGGTCGCCGGTCTCGCCGGCACGGGCACCGTCTCCCTGGAGTCGGCGAACTTCCCCGGCTACTTCCTGCGCCACAAGAACTATGAGGTGTGGGTGGAGAAGAACGACGGGACGTCGCAGTTCGCCGGTGACGCCTCCTTCACCGCCCGCGCCGGCCTCTCCGACTCCGCCGGCGTCTCGTACGAGTCGTACAACCTCCCGGGCCGCTACATCCGCCACTACGACTACCTGCTGCGGGTCCAGGCCCTCAGCACGGCGACCGACCGGGCCGACGCCACCTTCTACACCCAGTGAGCCACCACAGCCGACCCTTAGCCCTCGGTCGGCTTCGGCGGACTCTCTCGTCACGAAAGGTGCACAATGTCTTCCCCCATCAGCAGACGGCACCTCCTGCAAGCAGCCGGGGCCACCGCCGCCGCCACTGCCACCGGATCCCTCATCGGCGGTTCTCCCGCCCACGCGGCGGCCATCCCTCCCGCAAGGGCCGACATCGGGGTCTCCGCGCATCCCTTCGAACTCGGCCAGGTCCGGCTCACCGCGAGCCGGTGGCTGGACAACCAGAACCGTACGCGCAACTACCTGCGGTTCGTCGATGTCGACCGGCTGCTGTACAACTTCCGCGCCAACCACCGGCTCTCCACCAACGGCGCGGCCGCCACCGGCGGTTGGGAGGCTCCGGACTTCCCCTTCCGCACCCACGTCCAAGGGCACTTCCTCACGGCATGGGCACAGCTGTACGCCGTGACCGGGGACACCACCTGCCGGGACAAGGCGACCCACATGGTCGCGGAGTTGGCCAAATGCCAGGCCAACAACAGCGCCGCCGGTTTCAACGCCGGGTACCTCTCCGGCTACCCGGAGTCCGATTTCACCGCTCTCGAGCAGCGGACTCTGAGCAACGGCAACGTGCCGTACTACACCATCCACAAGACCCTCGCCGGCCTGCTGGACGTATGGCGCCACATCGGCAGCACACAAGCCCGGGACGTGCTGCTCGCCCTTGCGGGGTGGGTCGACCGGCGCACCGGCCGGCTGAGCAGCCAGCAGATGCAGACCATGCTGGGCACGGAGTTCGGCGGCATGAACGCCGTGCTGACCGATCTCTACCAGCAGACAGGCGACGCGCGGTGGCTCACCGCCGCCCGGCGGTTCGATCACGCCGCGGTGTTCGATCCCCTGGCGTCCAACCAGGACCAGCTGGCCGGACTGCACGCCAACACCCAGGTACCCAAGTGGATCGGGGCCGCCCGGGAGTACAAGGCCACCGGCACCACCCGCTACCGGGACATCGCCGCCAATGCCTGGAACATCTGCGTCAACTCGCACACCTATGCCATCGGCGGCAACAGCCAGGCGGAGCATTTCCGCGCCCCGAACGCCATCGCCGGCTTCCTGAACAAGGACACGTGCGAAAGCTGCAACACCTTCAACATGCTCAGCCTCACCAGGGAGTTGTTCGCGCTGGACCCGAACCGGGCCGAGCTGTTCGACTACTACGAGCGGGCGTGGCTGAACCAGATGATCGGCCAGCAGAACCCGGCCGACGACCACGGCCACGTGACCTACTTCACCCCGCTCAACCCGGGAGGCCGACGCGGTGTGGGCCCGGCGTGGGGCGGCGGCACCTGGAGCACCGACTACGGCACCTTCTGGTGCTGCCAGGGCACGGGCCTGGAGATGCACACCAGGCTGATGGACTCCATCTACTTCCGCAGCGACAACACGCTGATCGTGAACCTGTTCGTGCCGTCGGTGCTCAACTGGTCGGAGCGCGGAATCACCGTCACCCAGACCACGACATACCCCGTGAGCGACACCACGACCCTACGGGTCACCGGCAACGTCAGCGGCACCTGGGCCATGCGCATCCGGATCCCGGGCTGGACCACCGGAGCCACCGTCAGCGTCAACGGCGTCGCGCAGACCATCACCACCACCCCCGGCGGCTACGCCACCCTGAACCGCTCCTGGGCCTCCGGCGACACGGTCACCGTCCGCCTGCCCATGCGGATCGTCATGCGAGCGGCCAACGACAACCCGAACGTCACCGCGATCACCTACGGCCCGGTGGTCCTGTCCGGCAACTACGGCGACTCCTCGCTCAGCTCCCTCCCGTCGCTGAACACGTCCTCGATCACACGGACCAGCAGCAGTTCCCTCACCTTCACCGCCACCGCCAACGGCTCCACCGTCAACCTGGGACCGTTCCACGACGCGCACGGCCACAACTACACCGTCTACTGGAACACCAGCGGCACCGTCCGTCTCGCCAATGTGGGCAGCGGTCTCGTGCTGGGCATCCAGAACATGTCCACGGCCGACGGTGGCCGCGCTCTGCAGTGGCACGACTCGGGCACCGCCGACCACGACTGGCACATGGTCACCGACGGAAACGCGGTCCGCTTCCGCAACGCCCACAGCGGCAAGGTGCTCGGCGTCCTGGAGATGTCCACGGCAGAAGGCGCGACCGTCCTGCAGTGGTCGGACAACGGCACAGCCGACCACAGATGGACGCTGCTCGACCAGGGAGACGGGACCTACAAGATCCGCAACGAGCACAGCGGCAAGTTGCTCGCCATCGCGAACAACTCCACCGCTGTCGGCGCGTTCGCAGTCCAGGACTCGGACAACGGCACCGCCGACAACCGGTGGCGCATCTTGAGGGGCTAGGGAGTGTCTGACGCTGTCGCGCCGAAGGGAAGGGGTTCGCTGCTCACGTGCAGCAGCGCGGCGTCCCGGGTGGACAGGGCATCGAGGATCGCCTCGTGCTCGGCGAGGGTGCGGCCCGCGGCCTTGTCGTCGACCGGACCGCGCCAGATGCGGGCGCGCAGGGTGCGGCCGGGGATCCCCTTCCAGGAGGGTGAGGAGGGCCGGCGACACCGTCCAGGCGAGGGTCCTGCCGTGCAGCGAGGACTTCCGCCTCCCCGATAACCCCTCCGTGCCGGTCGTCCTGGTCAGCGCGGGCACCGGCTGGCGCCCTTCCGCGGCGCGGTGCTCGACCGGCTGCACTCTCGGGAGGACGGAACGCTGCTGTGCTCCTTCGGCTGCGACCACCCGGACGTCGACCACCTGCACCGAGAGGAGTTCCAGGCGGCCGAGGCGGCCGGAGCCGTCAGTGTGCGCCCCACCTTCAGCTGCGCCCGAGGACGGTGCCCGCTTCGTCCAGGACCGCATCTCGCGCGAGAGCGACGAGGTCGTGGTGATCCACCGCAGGAATACCGGTGCGGGTGACGAGGAGGCCGCCGCCTCTTGGCCGCCCTCACCGAATCCGGCCCCTACGTCAGGACGCCTGGGCCGGCTGACCACAGCTGGCTGCGCCAGGCCAGTGAGCAGGCCCGCACGCTGGGCCGGAGGGCTCCTCGCAACACCGCCCCAGCGACCTTCCCGGTGGCTGGACGATGGCCAGCCGTTCTCCATAGAGGTCTGTGACTCGGATCGCGCCGCCGTACCCGCCGCCGTCAGCGGAAATGAAGTAGGTGAAGTCGGTGTGGGCAGCTGCCGCCAGCCGCCGTTGAAGGAGACCTCCAGCCGTGCGACCGGATCCTTGTGGCCGGTCGCCTGGATCCGATGGCGGCTGGAGCCGGTCTTGCACCTGGACATCGTGCCGGACGTGCTGCTCAGCAGGCTCCAGGTGATCGGAATGCGGCCGACCTCGAGGTCGGCGACTTTGGCGAAGGCCTGTCGGCTGAGCTCAAGTTGACCGGACGCGCAGGGCGCCGGGCATGCGTCGCTGATCCGGACCGTAACGAAGGCGCCATTCGCCGCGCGGACGAGTACGTATGTCGGTGACGGGGAACGCGCCAGCCTCCGTTCTGCGCGTGTAGGCGGGATCGTGCGGCCGACTCGCCCTACCGCGGCCTGTGGAGAGTCGAACGCCACGGAGACGTACAAGGGGGCAGCGCTACCGGCGGCGGCACCGCGTTACGGGATGGCACTCGGACCGGTGAGTGGGCGATGCCCGCCCCCGCGCTCCGTCGCCGTATGAGCGCCGACGTTGTCGCCCGGCGCGGGCGGGCTCGGTCTTCCGCCGAGCCCGCCGCGCCGGCTCCCCACTGGAGAGGGACCCTGTCATGCCGTCAGCGGCGCAGTGTCAGCAGGCCCGGACGGTAGGGGAGGAGGCCGTAGTCGCCGCCGGAGTTGGGGCTGCGTCCCTGGTAGAGCAACTGCAGATTGCAGGGATCGACGGTCATGGTCTGATCGGGGCTGGTGCGGATCAGTTCGCCGTGGCTGATGTCGTTGGTCCAGGTGGCGCCGCTGTTGGCCTTGCCGGCGAAGGGATTGCCCTCGGTCGCGGCCTGGGGTGTCCACGAGCCGTTCAGACTGGTGGCGGTGAATGAGCGGAAGTAGCGGCCCTGCGAGCCGATCGCCTCGACGATCATGAGGTAGCGGTTCTGGCCCTGGAGCTTGTAGACCTGCGGGGCTTCGAACAGGTTGTTCGTCGTATCGCTCATGATCACTGTCGAGTTCGTGCCGAAGCTGCCCGGGAAGTTCCCGATCGGCATACTGGCCCTGTAGATCTTGCCGTTGTCGCCGGCGAAGAACAGGTACATGTTCGTCCCGTCGGCGATGAGCGTCTGGTCGATGGGTCCGGTTCCGGAGCCTGCGATGCTTCCGGAGAAGAGTTCCTGCTCGGAAGACCAGCCATTCGGGTTGGTGGGGTCGCTCGACGTCCGGTAGGAGAAGGCGGTCCTGCCCCATTGGTAGGCGAGCACCCAGATGTTCTTCGGCGCGAAGTAGAAGAGCGTGGGCGCGACAGTGGAAGCCGACATCGTGTTCTGGCCGGCCGAGGCCATCTCCGACCAGTTGGTGAACAGGCCGAAGTTCATCGAACCCCACCTGGTCCCTGTGTCGTGCGTCGTCGCGTAGACGAGTTGCCTGCCGTTGTAGGGGACGACGGTGAAGTCCTTGAGCGAGACCCACCCCGGCTTGGGCTGCGCCAGCGCACCCGTTGACGTCCAGCGATATGTCGACGGAAGCTCGCACGGGCCGGGGTTGCCGCCCCCGACCCTGACAAGCTGCCACTGCTGGTTGGTGCCGCCCCAGTCGTCGTACTGGACGACGTTCGCGTTGTCCGCGGTGGAGGCGCCTTGTACCTCGAGAGCCTTGTTGCTGTGGCGCGAGATCAGCCTTACGTAGCCGTCCGAGCTGTCGGCCAGCCGCCACTGCTGGTTGGTGCCGTTCAGGTCGGCCCACTGGACGATCGAGCCGCCGTTCGCGGTGGACCAGTTGTGGACGTCCAGAACCTTGCCGGAGTGGCGGGACTTGATGCGGTAGTAGCCGCCTCCGGAGTCGACGAACTGCCACTGCTGCTGGTTCTGATCGTTCCTGGTCCACTGGGTGATGCGGGCGCCGTCGTTGGTCGCCAGATTGTAGACGTCCAGGGCTTTGCCGCTGTTGCGGTTGACCAGCACATACGAGGCGTTGGGGTCTACGGTCGCCGCGCTGGCCGGCTGGGCACCGAGGAAGGCAGCCACGAGCAGCAAGGGCGCCAGGACGGCGAGTAAGCGTCTCGGACTGACCGGGGATGGGTGGCGAAACCACATCAGAGGGCCTCCTTGGGGGACGGGGTGAAGACACCGATGAACCGCGGAGCGGCCGTACCAGGGCAGGGACAGTCCCGAGACTTTCGAAGAGCTTCCGGAAGCTTTGACGCCACAAGCTAGGAATGCGGGGCCTTCTGGTCAAGGTCTGTCGCCGATCTGTCCACAAACAGCTCCTCCTCTTTTGGGGCTTGGCAAGCTGTCGCGCCGACCGGAAGCGCTGCGGATGTCGGCGAACGGCTCGCCAGTCCAAGGGCCGTGCTGAGGAGGGAAGTTGACTGGTCGGCGTCCGCGCACCCGTCCTGGTCCCGGCCCGGGCCGGCACTGTCCGCCGACGGGGGTGCCGGAGAGCTCCGCCGTCCGGCTCGGCGGGGCCTGGAACTTTTCAGCTGAGGATCGGAAGTTTTCTCTGCGAGGGGTATTGACGATTCACTGTCAATCCTTCAATCATCCATCACCGGGCGACCGACCATAGTTCGGGATTTCGAACTGCGGCCCGGGCAAACCGTGCTGAACGGGCAGATCCACGCCCGGATGCACCGCAGATCCGCGCACCGAAGCACCTGCGCCACCCCGTTTCGTTCCGGTGAGGTTCGCACCGGCGCATCCTGGCTCTTCGTGCAGTTGGAGAGGCACGCGACGCCGCGTGACGGTCCCCCGGCTGAGCCGCGATGGAGTACTCCCGTGCCTGTCTCGAAACACCGCTGCCGCTCGCCGTAGATCTCCCGGCGGCCGACCCGGGTGCCGTCCCGGCCGGTTGGGATCGTCCCGGTCCCATGACCGCGGTGTCCGGTGATTCCGTGCTGCGCGGGTTCCGGCCCGCCCCGCCCCGCCCGTCTGCCGAGGGGAAGCGGACGACGCTTTCCCCTGCGCTTCAGTCACTCCGTGATGTCTACCTTGGAGGCACCGTCATGGGCTTGCATGCCCTTCCCAGAAGCGTTATCCGCCAGAAGATCAGCGGCCTGCTGTCGGCGCTGGTCGTCGGCGTCCTCGGCGCGGTCGCCGCACTGGTCGCGCCGCCGACCGCACACGCCGCCGAGAGCACGCTCGGCGCCGCGGCGGCGCAGAGCGGCCGCTACTTCGGCACCGCCATCGCCTCGGGCAGGCTGGGCGACTCGACGTACACGGCGATCGCGGGCCGTGAGTTCAACTCGGTGACGGCCGAGAACGAGATGAAGATAGACGCCACCGAACCGCAGCGAGGCCAGTTCAACTTCACCGCCGGTGACCGCGTCTACAACTGGGCGGTGCAGAACGGCAAGCAGGTGCGCGGGCACACCCTGGCCTGGCACTCCCAGCAGCCCGGCTGGATGCAGAGCCTCAGCGGCAGCACACTGCGCCAGGCGATGATCGACCACATCAACGGCGTGATGCGCCACTACAAGGGCAAGATCGCCCAGTGGGACGTCGTGAACGAGGCCTTCGCCGACGGCAGTACGGGAGCCCGGCGCGACTCCAACCTGCAGCGCACCGGCAATGACTGGATCGAGGTCGCCTTCCGTACCGCGCGCGCCGCCGACCCGGCCGCCAAGCTCTGCTACAACGACTACAACGTCGAGAACTGGACCTGGGCCAAGACCCAGGCCATGTACGCCATGGTCCGGGACTTCAAGCAGCGCGGCGTGCCGATCGACTGTGTCGGCTTCCAGTCGCACTTCAACAGCGGCAGCCCCTACAACAGCAACTTCCGTACCACCCTGCAGAACTTCGCCGCCCTCGGCGTCGACGTGGCCATCACCGAACTCGACATCCAGGGCGCCCCGGCCACGACCTACGCCAACGTGGTCAACGACTGCCTGGCCGTCGCGCGCTGCCTCGGCATCACCGTCTGGGGTGTGCGCGACACCGACTCCTGGCGACCGGAGCACACGCCGCTGCTGTTCAACGGCGACGGCAGCAAGAAGCCCGCCTACACCGCCGTCCTCAACGCACTCAACGGTGGCTCCTCCACGCCCCCTTCGGGTTCCGGTCAGATCAAGGGCGTCGGTTCGGGCCGCTGCCTGGACGTGCCCGGCACCAGCACCACCGACGGCACCCAGCTCCACCTGTGGGACTGCCACAACGGCACCAACCAGCAGTGGACGTACACCGCGGCCGGTGAGCTGAGGGTCTACGGCAACAAGTGTCTGGACGCCGCCGGCACCGGGAACGGCACCAAAGTCCAGATCTACGGCTGCTGGGGCGGCGACAACCAGAAGTGGCGCCTCAACTCCGACGGATCCATCGTCGGCGTCCAGTCCGGCCTCTGCCTCGACGCCGTCGCAGGCGGCACCGCCAACGGCACCCTGATCCAGCTCTACTCCTGCTCGAACGGCAGCAACCAACGCTGGACCCGCACTTGATGGGACCTGCCACAGACGAATGGGACAATCGATGAAGACCTACGGTGCGGCTTCCCCCGCCCCTCCACGAAGGCATCGCTGGTGGTCCCGGGTCGCCGCCGTGGTGGCGGCGACGCTGGGGATCGGCATGCTCTCCGCGGTGAATCCGGCGCCTGCCGAGGCGGCGACGGTGGACACCAACGCCTGGTACGTCCTGGTCAATCGCAACAGCGGCAAGGCGCTGGACGTCTCCGGCGCGTCCACCGCCGACGGCGCGCGGGTCAGCCAGTGGACGCGCAACGACGGAGCCAACCAGCAGTGGCAGTTCCTGGACTCCGGCGGCGGCTTCTACCGCCTCAAGGCCCGGCACTCGAACAAGGTTCTCGACGTGGCCGGAGCCTCGACCGCAGACGGTGCCGCGATCCAGCAGTGGGCCGACCACAACGGGGCCAACCAGCAGTTCCGCCTGGCCGACTCCGAGGCGGGCCACGTCCGGCTGATCAACCGCAGCAGCAGCAAGGCGGTGGAGGTGCAGGGCGCCTCCACCGCCGACGGCGGCAACGTCGTCCAGTACACCGACTGGGGCGGCGCCAACCAGCAGTGGCAGATGATCAAGCTGTCGTCCGGGGGCGGCGGCGGATGCGGCAGCGCACCGACACTGGCGAGCGGTACGCACACGATTCAGAGCGGCGGTAAGAGCCGCAGCTTCATCCTCAGGGTTCCCGCCAACTACGACAACAGCCACCGCTACCGGCTGATCTTCGCGTTCCACTGGCGGGGCGGAACCGCCGCCGACGTCGCCTCGGGCGGCACGAGCGGGAACGCCTGGTCCTACTACGGCCAACAGGAACAGTCGAACAACACCGCGATCCTCGTCGCCCCACAGGGCCTCGGCAACGGCTGGGCCAACTCCGGCGGTGAGGACATCACCTTCGTCGACGACATGATCCGGCGAATCGAGGGCGGCCTCTGCGTCAACGCGGCACAGCGTTTCGCCACGGGCTTCAGCTGGGGCGGCGGCATGAGCTACGCACTCGCATGCAGCCGGGCCAACGTCTTCCGGGCCGTCGCGGTCATCTCCGGCGCCCAGATCAGCGGGTGCAGCGGCGGCACCCAGCCCATCGCCTACTTCGGAATCCACGGCATCGGCGACTCCGTCCTCAACATCACGCAAGGACGGTCCCTCCGCGACAAATTCGTCAGCAACAACGGCTGCACCCCCCAGAGCCCGCGCGAGCCCGCGCCGGGCAGCCGAACGCACATCACCACCACCTACTCGGGCTGCCGTGCCGGGTACCCGGTCCAATGGGCCGCGTTCGACGGAGGCCACATACCCGGTCCGGTGGACGGCTCCACCAACGACAGCGGCGTCGCCACCTGGACCAAGGCAGAGATCTGGAGGTTCTTCGCGCAATTCGGATGAAACGCCCGCACCACGGAGTGGAGCCAGGATCATTCTGGCTCCACTCGCTCCATGCGGACGTGTCTCCGGCCGCGCGCCTGCGCACAAGACCCGGAACTCAACTCATCCTGAAACGATCAGTGAGGGGGAGCGGCTGTTTGCCGCACCCTCTCGCTACGGTGGGTGACCGTCCTTGCCGCCTGTCGCCGGCCGGCAGCGAGCCGGGACGGCATGACCTCGTTGCGCATCCAGCACGAGATTTTCCCGTGCTGGTTCGGTGCTGACTTCGGGCGGTCACTGGCAGCAGAACAACAGGTCGTAGCGCTGCCCGGATGACTGGTCGCACCACTCGATGGTGGTGCCGAGAGCACCACTTCCTGACGATCGACGGGGACCACGTGTCGCCACACCGAGGTTCACGGCCCCATCCCGCCTGTCGCTCCTCCGGTAGCCGGCGCCCTACACCCCCGTATGCGCGTTCGGTTAGGCTGGCCTTGCCTGGCTGCGGGTTCGGGTTCCGGTGCCGCAGGGGCAACCCACAGAACGAAACGGGTATGGGTAGGACGCGGGTGAGAGACGGTGACTGGGCTTGTGCGCGTCGTGCGCCCGCTGGGGCGGGACGCCCCATGCGGGTGACGGGCATCGCGGGTTCCGGCCCAACGCTCGGGACGCGGCGTCGTGGATAGGATCGCGCTCACGGCCGGAGCCCTGTATGTCATCGTCCTGCTCCGTGCCGGAGGGACGTTCGCAGTCGGGTGGCTCGCCGGCGCCGGTGCCCGGCGCAGCAGGTTCGCCGAGCGGATCTCCTCGGCGAAGTTCCGGCGCGCCGAGCGGGCGATCCAGCGGTGGGGCGCGCCGGTGGTGGCCGTCTCCTTCCTGACCGTCGGTTTCCAGACCGCCGTCAACTTCCTCGCGGGCAGCATGCGCATGCCGTTGCCCCGCTACCTCCCCGCCCTGTTCCTGGGCGGGGCGGCCTGGGCGCTGATCTACGCGACCGCGGGGCTCGGCGTGCTCGAAGTACTGGGAAGGCTCTTCGCCGAGCGGACGGCCCTCGGGGTGTCCGCCTTGGCCGTCCTCCTCCTCGCGGTGTGCGGGGTGGTGGTGTACCGCAGAAGACGGGCGGCTCTGTCCTCCCGTGACACCGCGGCCGAGGAATCGTGATCCCGTCCCCCGGGGACCGGTGCCGCGCCGGGCGGACTCGGCTCTCTTCGGACGGGTCCCGTAGGGCTACGTCGTGTGCGTGGCCCCGGCAGCCTGCGCCTCCGCCCGTCCCGTCCCGGAAGTGCAGCAGCAGGCTGACTGTTTGATGCCGTCCATGGGACCGGTGCAGCGGCACTCCTGCCAGGAGCATGTCCAATTGTCGATGGTCTTGGGGTCAATCGATGGGATTCGCCGGAACTCTGCCTCACCGGCGGGCTACTGTACGGGCACGCCGTGCTGACCACCGCGGTCACATGAGGAGGAAATGCTGTGTCATCGCCCTGTGACCCCCGGCACGCCCCCGCCGGCGATGTGGGCGCGGCGCTCATGATGATCGACTCTCGGCTCAAGGCTGTCTACGACGGCAGGACCGGGACCGACCCGGAGCAACAGGCGCTGATCGACCAGTTCGCCGCTTCCCTGGGCCCCAAGGGAGTCGATGACGTGCTGGACGGCGCGTGCACCCTCATCTACATGTTCATGCGGTGGCTGCGGCTGGCCTACGAGGACCACGGCAAGGACGTCATCGCGTGTGTGGTGCCCAACCTCGTGGCCACGATGCGCATGATGCCCAGGAGTGTCCGCCCCGAGGCCATTCCCACCATGGCCGGCCTGCTCATCGCGGCGGGCACCGGCCTGAGCCCCAGCCTGTGGCGCCAGCAGTACGGATACTGGACCGAGGACGAGATGACCGCCCTGGAAGCCACCGCCTTCCTGCTCGCGGAGCACATCAACCGCCTCACCGACGACCACGACTTCGCCACCCGCCTGATCAGCGAGGCTCTCGCCAGGTCGGACGAAGCCTGACGAGCCGCGGCTTCCGCGACTCTCCCCCTGAGTCGCGTCGCCCGCGGAGCGGCTCACCGGCGGCGAGGCTCAATGGGCGTGGCCGTCGTCGTGCCCGGATTCCTCGCCGTTGTGGGTGTCCGTGGGTGCCGGGGTCGGCGTGGGTGCCGTGGGCTCCGGGGCGGAATCAGCGGGGTCGTCCGCGGGCGCGTCGTGGTCGCCTTCCTGTCCCGCGTCGTCGTTCTTCTCGTTCACGGCGTTGCCGTGACTGTGTCCGCTTCCGGCCTCGCCCATGGTGGGGGCGATATGGCGCAGGCCCGCGAAGGTGAGAGCCGCGACGACGAGGACTGTCAGCCCCATGAGGCCGAAGACGCGTCGCCAGGGCGTCTTGTCCTCCTTCAGGACGTAGGCGACGAAGGCGAGCACGAGGCCCAGCGGGATGAGAACGGCGCAGCGGTCGGGCAGGTCGGCGAAGTGCTGCATGCCGCCGCTGAGCATGCCCAGGCCGAAGGACAGCATCGTGGAGGCGCCGAGGACCCGCAGGGTCTTCGCGAGGTCCGGCTTCTCCGACGCGAGGACGATCTCGTTGAGGAAGGTGGCGACCAGGAAGACCAGCACACCGGCGCCCGCGATCAGCGAGTAGCGGGTCGGGTCCATGGGGTGGTGGACGACCGCACCGCTGATGAGCCCCGCGCCCACGTAGTAGCCGACGTAGCCGAGGAAGCGCCAGGGCAGTGAGGTGCCTCGGCGCCTCCTGGAGGATCGGCCGTGGTCGGGGGCGGGAGGTGCGGTGAGAGTGGATGACGAGGACACGAGCTGGCCTTTCACGGGCAGGGGCGATGGGGGAATGGGGGCTGGACGCCTGCGCGCGGCGCCGGGACGGGAGCGGGCGGAGCTGGAGAAGCTCGACCCGGCCGAGACGCCTGCGCGCGGCGCCGGACGGGAGAACCGGGGCCGAGGGGCGGATCCCCGACAGGGCGGGGTCCCGCGGCGACCGAGTACGTCACGCCGCTCTTCGGCGGGTCGCAGGACGCGCCGCCGCCGGGGCATGGCTGAGCTGCCGCAGACAAGGCGGGCGGAAAAGGTGAAGGGGTGCCGAACCGGTCGTTGATCGGTTCGAACGCGCGAGGCCTAGATCCGTAGGACCGTTGAATCCGGCGTACGAGGAGGCTGCCAGGCGACACTACCTGGCCGAGCGGCGATCAGCGCAGACGTGTGCGGCAGTCGCTCAACGGCCAGCGGGGCCTCGCACGGCATGGGGAGCGCGGGTCCCTGCTCGGGCTGGCCGGAGACGCAATGGTGTGCCGCATGATCGGGCGCCGGGGCGTCGTGATGGTCGGCGTCCCGCTCACCGTGGTCCCGGGCGGTCTCGTCGTGAGGGTGGCCGGCCGTGGTGGTCCCGTGGGCAGCCACGCCCACCGTGCTGTACGTCCCGGGGTGCGCATGGCCTGCGGCGCTCTCCCCGCTGACTCCGTGCGTGTACGCCAGTGCCAGGAGCAGTGCGGTCAGCGCCCACGTCCGCAACCGGCCCGCCGCACGGGAGCGGGAGCACGTGCTGGGAATCGGCCGGGCCGCGAACATGCGGGGCAGCATAGCCGCATCCCCGGGACGGGCCACCGCCACCCCCGGGGTCCGGCTGCCGATGGGCTGGGGCGCCCGCGATCACACGCGACGTGACCGGGGTCACTCTCATGTGATCGTGGGCATCCGGTGCAGAGCAGAGAGGGGCGACGGGCGCTACCGCGTGGTGAAAGCTCCTCCGTTGACGTGGAGGGTCTGGCCGGTGATGTGCCGGGCCCCTGGGGAGGCGAGGAAGTGGGCCGTCTCGGCGATGTCGTCGACCGTGCCCGGTCGCTTGTTGTGTGTCTCCTCCACGAGCGCGCGATGGCGCTCGTCGCTCAGTCGACCCTGGAAGAAGTTGGTGCCGGCGATGTACCCCGCGGAGATCACGTTGCAGGTGACGCCCTTGGGGGCGAGATCGGCGGACAGCGAGGCGTTCCACGCACCCAGAGCGGCTTCGGCCGCTCCGTAGGAGCCGCCTCGGCGCTCGGCACCGATCGAGCCGATGCTGATGACGGAGCTCCCACTGGTGAGCTTTTCCTGGACCGAAGCCGTGGTCAGCACCGCGGTGAGCAGGTTCTGCGCCAGGCTGGCGTGCCACTGGGCGAGCAACGCGCCCAGGGGCGAGCCGTCCCCGGACGTCACCCCGGGCAAGCCACCGGCCGCGTTGACCAGAACGTCCAGCCGGTCGAGCCGGGCGGCGAGTGCCTCGACCTGCCCGGAGTCGGCGGCGTCGCAGACGACGCCGTGCACCCCCACCCCCCTTCCGCCGCCGAGATCGCCGCGGCCTGGCGACGGGAACGACCTGGGACCCCGACGGAATCGATCGAGATCGTCAGCCCCGTCTGGCGGCTGGCCAAGCTCTTCGCCGACGACCGCAACCGAGCCCTGCGAGAGGTGGGGATCGATGCGGCCACCCTCGACCTGCTGTCCGTCATTCGGCGCTCAGGGCCCCCTACACCCTCAGCACTCGAGAGATCACCCGGCGCACCCTGGTGACCGCTGGAGCGATCTCCCAGCGCGTCGCCCGCGCCGAACGCGACGGCCTCGTCGAGCGCATGCCGGGAACAACCGGCCGACGAACCGTCCTGGTGGAGCTCACGGCCGAGGGGCACGCGCTCATCGAGCGGTCCGTCGACACCGTGCTCGGCCGAGAGGCCGCACTCGTCGGCTCTCTGTCGCAGCACGAACGCACCCTGCTCATCGCGCTGCTGGACAAGCTGATGGCCGATGTCCGACGGTGCACGGCCGACGAAGACAGCACTCGGTGAAGTCCGGTCCGGTCGGGCCGGACTCGTCTCCCGGCCTCAGGAGTGTTGGTGGTAAGCCTTGTTGGCGATGCGCCAGCCGTCGTCGACGTGGACCAGCAGGAAGACGTCGGTGAAGGTGTCCGCGCCGTGCCGGAGCGTCATGGTCGCGGTCGCGACGGTGCCGTGGACGTCGACGGCGTCGATGCGGCGGGAGCGGGTCGGTTCGTCCGGGGCCGGCCGGCCCCGGAAGAGAGCGCAGTAGTCGTCCAGGTGCCAGGAGACGAATGCGTCGTCCCGGATTCCCTCGATGTGGGCGGTGGGCAGGAACGCCGCGCGGAAGTGGGCCGGGTCGCCGGTGGCGTGGCCGCGGACGTAGGCGCGGAGCGGTTCGAGTACGGCGTCCTCCACGGCGGGGACCGTGGCGGCGACGGCGATGTCGGCCCCGGGGTCGGCAGGCGTGTCGGCCAGGTCGGCCGCGCTGCCCAGGGGCGCGTCCGACGCGGCGGCCAGCAGGGCCATGTCCTTGGCCAGCCCGCCGATCGTGAACTCCGCGTCGGCGGCGGCCGGCCGGCCGGTGAGGAAGGTGCGCTTGCGGGCGACGAGCCCGCCGAGCTGGCCCAGCTCGAGGACGTCCAGCACCTGGGCGCGGGGCAGGCCCAGGGCGTCGGCCTGACGCAGTGAGTCGCGCAGCGCGAGGACGGAGCCGGCGAGGCTGTGGTTGGCGACCAGCTTGAGCGCAGCGGCGGTGGCGGCGTCGTCGACGCGCCGCACGGTGCCGAGGCACTCCAGGACCGGTCGGGCCCGGTCGAGCGTGGCCTGCTCGGCGGCGGCGAGAATCCGCAGGGCGCCGGCGGCGGCAGCCGGCACAGACCCGAGCACGGGCGCGTGGACGTAGGACGGGCCGAGTCGCCGGGCCAGGCTCGACGCCTCGGCGGGGGCGATGGTGCTGGTGTTCAGCACGATGGTGTCCGTGCGCAGCGAGTCGCGGACGTGGTCGAGGACCTGCCGGCAGGCCGGGCCGTCGAACAACGCCAGGAGCACGATGTCGGCCTTCGCCACGGCCTCGTTCGGGTCGTTGGTCGTCTCGACGGTGCCTGCCGTACGCCCGGAGCGTGTCCAGCCGACGACGTCCCGGTCGCGGTCGGCGAGTCGTGTCGCGATCGCCGCGCCCATGCGGCCCAAGCCGAGGACGGCGATCGTGTGCGGTGCGGTCATGCGCATCAGAGTGGTGCATCACGATGGCTGCGAAAAGCGAAGATCCCGCAGGGCGGCCATGCGGGCCGCGCATACCTCGCAGGCATACTTGCGCCATGGCTCTGACGGAGTGGCGGACGTTCGTAACGGTGTGCCGGCTCGGGTCCCTGTCGGCGGCGGCCGCCGAGCTGGGCTACACGCAGTCGGCTGTCTCCCGTCAGATCGCCGGGCTGGAGCGGCAACTCGGCGTGGCTCTGATGGAGCGCCACGCGCGAGGTGTGCGGCCGACACCGGCAGGTGAGGTGTTCCGGCACCACGCCCTGGCTGCGCTCAACGAGGTCGACCGTGCGCTTCGTGCCGTACGGGACGTTCGCGACGGAGCGCTCAGCCGGCCGCTCGCCGTCGGCGCGACACCCTCATTGGCCGCCGGGATCGTGCCCGCGGCGATCCGCCGCCTGCTGGACACGGCCGGGCCCATCCACTGGAGCCTGTTGCCCGGGCTGAGCGCACCACTGCACGACCGCGTGATCGCCGGCGACCTCGACGTCGCCGTCGTCACCGATGCGCCACCAGGGCTGCCCAATGACCCGCGGGTGGAACGACGGTTCCTGGGGATGGACGAGATGGTCGTCGTGCTGCCCGTCGACCACCCGTGGGCCGGGCACGGCCGAGTGCACATCGAGGCCCTGGCCGACCAGACATGGGTGGAGGACAACGACGGCTCGGCGGCGCTGCTGCGCCGGCACGCCGCGCGCGCCGGAGTCACCGCCCGTATCGACCTCACCGCAGCCGATCTGCCCGGCAAGCTGGCCCTGGTCGCCACCGGCCACGCCATCGCGCTCATACCCGGGGCGCTGACGTGCGCGCTGCGGAACGACACCACCACAGTAGCCCTCGTCGATCCCCCGGCCCGTGGCATCTACGCGATCACACCACGTCGCGACCCGCATCCGTCCGCGGTGCCCCTGATCGACCAACTGGCGACAGCCTTCGACTCGCCTTGTCCGGCCCGAGCTGCGCACCGTCCGGCCGAGACGGACGCCCACCCGGCTGGGCCGGCACTGCGCGACGCCTGACGGAAACGTGGTCGTGTCCGGGGATCTCCCCCTACCCCGCCCTTCCCGAAACCGGGGGGCTCCGCCCTCGGACCCGCGTATCCCTGCCCCCAGCTCTTCGAGCACGGGGTACCCCCAGAACGGCGCCCGTCCTCAAAGGCCGGACGGGCTCACACCGTGCTCGATGCGGGGAGGAAGAAGTCCCGGACGTCCTGGGCGAGCAGCTCGGGCACTTCCATCGCGGCGAAGTGGCCGCCGCGCTCGAACTCCGACCAGTGCCTGATGTCGTACAGCCGCTCGGCCAGGGGTCTCACCGACTGCGTGATGTCGTGCGCGAACACCGCCACGCCCACCGGCACCGGGCACGGCTCGCTCCGCCGCGGCGCCTCCCGGTGCAGTCGGGCCGAGGAGGCGGCGGTGGCGGTCAGCCAGTACAGGGAGATGTCGGTGAGCATCCGCTCGTCGCTGATCTGCGACCGCGGGTCGGTCCAGTGGGCGAAGCGCTCGGCGATCCAGGCCAGCTGCCCGACCGGTGAGTCGGTCAGCGCGTAGCCGATGGTCTGCGGGGTGGTGGACTGCAGGGCCTGGTACGGCGGGCGATGCGCCATCAGCTGCCGGACTTTGTCGAGCCGGGCTTCATCCGTTGCGGACAGTTCGATGCCGGCATCCGGGTCCGGCCGTGTCGGCAGATAGTTCACGTGGACCCCGACCACCTGCTCGGGCGCCACCGCGCCGAGCGCCAGCGAGATGCCCGCGCCGAAGTCGCCGCCCTGCGCCCCGTAGCGCTCGTACCCGAGACGGCGCATCAGCTCGGCCCAGGCCTGCGCGACGTGCACGATGTCCCAGCCGCGCTGGTGGGTCGGCCCCGAGAAGCCGTAACCCGGGATGGACGGAATCACCAGGTGGAAGTCGCGCGACAGCGGCTCGATCACGTCGAGGAACTCCAGGAACGAACCGGGCCAGCCGTGCGTGAGGATCAGCGCGAGCGCGTTCGGCTTCGAGGACCGGACGTGCACGAAGTGGATGTTCTGGCCGTCGATCTCGGTGGTGAAGTGCGGAAGCTCATTGAGTTCGGCCTCATGCGCACGCCAGTCGTAACCGGTGCGCCAGTACTCGGCCAGCTCCTTGAGGCGCGCCAGCGGGAAGCCGTAGTCCCACCCGGCGTCGGCGACCTCGTTGGGCCACCGCGTGCGGGAGAGACGGTCGGTCAGGTCGTCGAGGTCGGCCTGGGGGATGTCGATGCGGAACGGCTTGATCACGATCTCCACTCCAGGGGGATTCGTCCGAAGGTCAAACGTTAGTGGCGCTAACGAAAATAGACTGTTAGTGGCACTAACGCAAGAGGTGGAGGATCCCGCCCCATGAGCCCGACCCGGGGCGCCGTCCTCAACGAGCTCGCCGACGCCCAGCGCGAACTCCTCGCCACCCTCACGCCGACCCAGCAGGCCGACTCACCCACGCACTTGGCCTCCTGACGGAGCACCGACAGCCCCCGCACAGGCCATCCGGTGCAACCCGGGACGGGCAAGCCGGGGCGGTCGACGAGCTGCTGAACCGAGAGGTGGCCCCAAGGCCGCCCTACCGGACGGCGCTACCCGTGGCGTGGTGCTAGCGGCCCGGCCGGTAGTTCGAGGGAAGCGTGTAGACGAATTCCCGCGGGTCGGCGTAGGCCTGCTCCAGCCATTCGGGGACGCTGTGGTAGCCGAGACTGTAGAGGTTTCTGCTCGGGTCCCATGTGTTGTAGGCCAGGATCGACTTCCGCTTGCGCTCCATCTGCGCGGATGGAATTCTGAGCACGTACGCCGCCCCGCGATCGCGCTCCGCGGGCGGGTACTGCTGGTAGGCGTAGATGTGGTGGAAACGTACGTCCGTGAGCTCGCCGTTCTTCATGAGCCGGTGGGCGGCGTCGCTGCATGCCTTGTGCGTGGCGTTGCCGTCCAGCCACCCGGCCGCGAACTTGTGCGAGGCGCCGGGGTACTGCTCCGCCAGGGCACGGACCTTCTTCACCACCTGGCCGACGAACGCGTCGTAGTCGCCGTAGGCGCCATCGGCGAGGTTGAAGTTGATGACCTTGTCCACTCCCAGCGCCTTCGCCGAGAGCGTGAACTCCGCCGTACGGGCGGCCACCACCTTGGAGGCTCCGTCCTCCGGCCACCCCAGCGCGTGCCGGTGCCCCGGCGCCGAACAACGCGATCCCAGCGTGGTGCAGTCACCCTGGTTCATGATCTTGGCGAGGCCGTCGTTCTCGCCCCGGCTCACGAGGACCAGGTGGACCGGTCTGCCGGCCGCCTTGTGCTCCAGGATCGAACCGGCCATGCCGATGGCCTCGTCGTCCTGGTGCGGCGAATAGAAGATCGCCGGCGATTTGGCAGCGGCAGCGGCTGCGGCCGGTGGGGTCCACACCGCACTCGAAACCGCGGCGCCCGCGACGGCCAGCGCGCCCGCGCCCAGGATCTGTCGCCTGCTCGGGCCGTCCCCGAACCCCATGTCCTCGTGCCGCTCCACCTTGGCTCCTCCCCATTGGCCCCGGGAGGGACAGTGCCGCCCCTCCTCGCAGCCAGCCTTCCTGCCGCCACTAACGTTTCGCTTGCGTCAGCCTGACGTTCCACTGAGCCACGCGTGCCGCAGCCGGCGGGAGTCGCGCCGGCGGGCGCGTGATGAGGCGTGCGCGCCCCCCGCTGTGCTGCTTCACTTCTTCTCCGCCCCTTCGAACCGTGGTCCGGCGTCATGGCGTTGTGCAATTCTCTGAGCGCCTGGGTGGCCGAATGTCATCGGATTCCACCCCGGTGCTCCAAGAACGCCATGCGCACGCCAAAGCGACTCGGGGGGTATGCCGGTTGGGGAGGCCGGCTATTGCGTCGCGGTGTGATTGATTCCGAACCGCGCTGTTTCTGAGCGGCGTTCAGCACTGTCACCGTCTTCATGTGTTGTTCAGTGCTGTCTTCATCACGGGAAAGGCCACTCTCGGCCCCATCGGCCCAGGCCATGAGCCATGGGCCATGGGCCGTAGGTCCAGGGCGCACGCCACAAATCACAGGCCGCTGCCCGCGCCCGCGCCCACGCCTGCCCGGAATCAGCCACCCCCCTTCCAGCATCGTCCATTGCCGAATCCGGCAGAGGGAAGGAAAGGGAAGAACAAGATGCGCACGAAAATACGCGGAGGACTCACGAAGTGGCCGGCGCGCATCCTGCGCGCGCTGACCGCGGTCGCGCTCGCCGTCGGCGCGGTCGCCGTCGTGCCGTCCACCGCGCACGCGGCCGCGAGCCGCGGCTTCGCCTACGTGTGGGCGAACCAGCCGACCGCCGCGCTGAACACGCCCTACACGCCGTCCGGTTACTACAGCCGGAACTCGGCCGGCGCGGTCAACTCGGTCGTCCGAACGGGCACCGGCCAGTACACGGTGCGGTTCCCCAGGCTGGGGCTGCTCGGCGGCACCGTGCACGTCACCGCCTACGGAGCCACGTCCCACTCCTGCAACGTCGCCTCCTGGAACCCCGTCGGCGACCGGCTCGACGTGAACGTGCGGTGCTACACCCCCTCCGGATACCGCGCCAACACGCTCTTCACCGCGAGCTTCGTGAACACGGCGTACCTCGGTGGCCGGTTCGGCCACGTCTGGGCCGACCAGCCGAGCACCGGCGCGTACACGCCCTCGCGGACGTACCAGTTCAACTCCGCCGGCTACACCAACACCATCAGCCGGTCCGGCACCGGCCAGTACACCGTGCGGCTCCCGGCCATCGGCTCGGCGGCAGGACACGTGCAGGTGACCGCGTACGGCGACGTCCTCGCACGGTGCAAGGTCGTGAACTGGTACCCCTCAGGGACCGCGCAGCTCGTCAACGTCCGCTGCTTCACCCTCGGCGGCGCCCTGCGCGACACCCGGTTCACGCTGACCTACGCCCGCGACGTCGGCATCCTCCGCACCACACCCGCCGCCTACGCCTGGGCGAACCAGCCCACCGCGAGCTCGTACTACCCGGCTGCGGCCTACCGGTACAACTCCGCCGGGGACACCAACCGGATCACTCGCCACGGCGTCGGCGTCTACCGCGTCTGGACGCCCGGAATGGCCCTGGGCTACGGGGACGTGCAGGTGACGGCCTACGGCGCCGACTCCCGGCACTGCAAGGTGGACCACTGGACCCCGAGCAACGGCATCCAGGTGCGGTGCTTCACCGCCTCGGGCGTGCCGGCCGACACCTACTACGACGTGTCGTTCGTCAGGTGAGCCGCGCGCCGGCCCGCCGACGGCATCGGCCTCCCGGGCCTGTCGCCCCCGGCTCGCCGTGAGGTGAACCAGGGCCGGCGGCCGTACGGGCACGGGCCGGGGCGCGCACGTACGGCGCCCCGGCCCGGTCGGCTGCTCCGTGGGTCGGGAATTGGGCACGCAATGGGGTGCTCCCGGGCGGCGCTGCGGCGTACCGACACGCACCGCCCGGAGGGCTGGGGGTGTTACGCGGTTCCGGTGAGGTGCTCCGGGCGGACCGGCGTCCGGTTCAGCTCCAGGCCCGTCGCGTTCCGGATCGCCGCGAGGACGGCCGGGGTGGACGACAGGGTCGGGGCCTCGCCGATGCCGCGCAGCCCGTACGGCGCGTTCGGGTCCGCCAGCTCCAGGTAGTCGACCGGGATGGTCGGCGTGTCCAGGATGGTCGGGATGAGGTAGTCCGTGAAGGAGGGGTTGCGGACCTTCGCGGTCTTCGGGTCGACGATGATCTCCTCCATGACCGCCACGCCGAGGCCCTGGGTGGTGCCACCCTGGATCTGGCCGACGACGGACAGCGGGTTGAGGGCCTTGCCGACGTCCTGGGCGCAGGCCAGCTCGATGACCTTGACCAGGCCGAGCTCGGTGTCCACCTCGACGACCGCGCGGTGTGCGGCGAAGGAGTACTGGACGTGGCCGTTGCCCTGGCCGGTGCGCAGGTCGAACGCCTCGGTGGGGCGGTGCCGCCACTCGGCCTCGATCTCGACGGCCTCGTCCTCCAGGACGTCGACCAGGTCGGCGAGGACCTCGCCGCCGTCGGTGACGACCTTGCCGCCCTCCAGGAGCAGCTCGGCGGTGGCCCAGGCCGGGTGGTAGCTGCCGAACTTGCGGCGGCCCAGCTCCAGGACCTTCTCGCGGACCAGCTCGCAGGAGTTCTTGATGGCGCCGCCGGTCATATACGTCTGGCGGGCCGCGGAGGTCGAACCGGCCGAACCCACCTGGGTGTCGGCGGGGTGGATGGTGACCTGCTGGACACCGAGCTCCGTGCGGGCGATCTGGGCGTGGACGGTGACGCCGCCCTGGCCGACCTCCGCCGCCGCCGTGTGGACCGTGGCGACGGGCTCGCCGTTGATGACCTCGACGCGGATCCTGGCGGTGGAGTAGTCGTCGAAGCCCTCGGAGAAGCCGACGTTCTTGATGCCGACCGCGTAGCCGACACCGCGGACGACGCCTTCACCGTGCGTGGTGTTGGACAGACCGCCGGGCAGCGCGCGGACGTCGGCACCCTCGGTGGTCTCCCACTGGCGCTCCGGCGGCAGCGGACGCGCCTTGATGCGGCGCAGCAGCTCGGCGACCGGGGCGGGCGCGTCGACCGGCTGCCCGGTCGGCATGATCGTGCCCTGCTCCATGGCGTTCTTCTGCCGGAACTCCACCGGGTCCATGCCCAGAGCGGCGGCGACCTTGTCCATCTGCGCCTCGTACGCGAAGCACGCCTGGACCGCGCCGAAGCCGCGCATGGCGCCGCAGGGCGGGTTGTTGGTGTAGAGGCCGATGGCCTCGATCTCGACGTCGTCGATCACGTACGGCCCGGCCGAGAGGGACGCGGCGTTGCCGACGACCGAGGCCGTGGACGACGCGTAGGCGCCGCCGTCCAGCACGATCCGGCACTTCATGTGCGTGAGCTTGCCGTCCTTGGTGGCGCCGTGCTCGTAGTGGAGCTTCGCCGGGTGGCGGTGGACGTGGCCGAAGAACGACTCATAGCGGTTGTAGACGATCTTGACCGGCTTGCCGGTGCGCAGCGCCAGCAGGCAGGCGTGGATCTGCATCGAGATGTCCTCGCGGCCGCCGAAGGCGCCGCCGACGCCCGCCATCGTCATGCGGACCTTCTCCTCGGGCAGGCCGAGGACGGGCGCGATCTGGTGCAGGTCGGAGTGGAGCCATTGGGTGGCGACGTACAGGTCGACGCCGCCGTCCTCGGAGGGCACGGCGAGGCCGGACTCGGGGCCGAGGAAGGCCTGGTCCTGCATGCCGAAGGTGTACTCGCCCTCGACGATCACGTCGGCCCGCTTGCGGGCCTCCTCCACGTCGCCGCGGATGATCGGCTGGCGGTGCACGATGTTCGGGTGCGGGACGTGCCCGGCGTGGTGGTCGTCGCGGGCCTCGTGCACGAGTACGGCGTCGGGAGCCGTCGCCGAGGCCTCATCGGTGATGAGGGGCAGCTCACGGTACTCGACCTTGATCTTGGCGGCGGCGCGGCGGGCCGTCTCCGGGTGGTCGGCGGCCACGAGGGCGACCGGCTCGCCGTGGTGACGGACCTTTCCGTGGGCCAGGACCGGGGTGTCCTGGAACTCCATGCCGTAGTTCTTCATCGCGGCCGGCAGGTCGTCGTACGTCATCACCGCGTAGACGCCCGACATGGCCAGGGCCTCGCTGGTGTCGATGGAGACGATCTCGGCGTGGGCGACGGTGGAGCGGAGGATCTGGCCCCACAGCATGTCCTCGTGCCACATGTCCGAGGAGTAGGCGAACTCGCCGGTGACCTTGAGGGTGCCGTCGGGGCGGAGCGTGGACTCGCCGATGCCGCCCTTGGTCCGGGAGCCCTGCGTGACGTTGGTGGGGATACCCGTGGTGGTGCCAGCCATGATCAGACCGCCTCTCCCTGACGTTCCTGCCGTTCCTGGCGGGCCGCGGCCAGGCGGACCGCGTCCAGGATCTTCTCGTAACCGGTGCAGCGGCAGAGGTTGCCGGACAGCGCCTCGCGGATGTCCTCGTCCGTGGGGGACGGGTTGCGCTCCAGCATCTCGTCGGCCGCGACGAGCAGGCCCGGGGTGCAGAAGCCGCACTGGACGGCGCCCGCGTCGATGAAGGCCTGCTGGATCGGCGACAGCTCGGTGCCTTCGCCGGTCTGGGAGTCGGTGCCCTTGGCGGACCAGCCCTTGGCCTCGTCCAGCGAGGTGCCGCAGGCGCCTGTGGCGCAGCCGCCCTCGGAGCGCTGCTTGGCGTAGTCGGCCAGGCCCTCGACGGTGACGACCTCGCGGCCCTCGACCTGCCCGGCGGCGACCAGACAGGAACAGACGGGCACACCGTCCAGGCGGACCGTACAGGAGCCGCACTCGCCCTGCTCGCACGCGTTCTTGGAGCCCGGCAGACCCAGGCGCTCACGCAGGACGTAGAGGAGGGACTCGCCCTCCCAGACGTCGTCGGCCTGCTGCGGACGTCCGTTGACCGTGAAATTGACACGCATGGTCACGCAACTCCTTCCGCGCCACGGCCCTTGCCGCCGCGGTACGACTCCCACACCCAACCGAGCTGGCGGCGGGCCATGATGCCGACGGCGTGCCGCCGGTAGCTCGCGGTGCCACGGACGTCGTCGATCGGGTTGGCGGCACCGGAGCACAGCTCCGCGAACCGCTTGGCGATCGACGGGGTGATGATCTTGCCGTTGTCCCAGAAACCGCCCTCTTCGAGCGCGGCGTTGAGGAACTCCTCCGCGGCCTTGGCCCGGATCGGGGTCGGGGCCGCCGACCCGATGCCGGTGCGGACCGTCCGGGTCTCCGGGTGCAGCGCGATGCCGAAGGCGCAGACCGCGATGACCATGGCGTTGCGGGTGCCCACCTTGGAGTACTGCTGCGGGCCGTCCGCCTTCTTGATGTGCACGGACTTGATGAGCTCGTCCGCCTGGAGGGCGTTGCGCTTGACGCCGGTGTAGAACGCGTCGATCGGGATGAGGCGGCTGCCGCGCGCCCGCGACTCGACCTCGACCTCACAGTCGGCCGCGAGCAGCGCGGGGTGCGCGTCACCGGCCGGCGAGGCGGTGCCGAGGTTGCCGCCGACGCCGCCGCGGTTGCGGATCTGCGGCGAGGCGACCGTGTGCGAGGCGAGCGCCAGGCCGGGCAGCTCGGCCCGCAGGTGCTCCATGATCTGGGTGTACGGCACGGACGCGCCCAACTGGACGGTGTCCTTGCCCACGTGCCACTCCCGGAGCTCGGCGATGCGGTTGAGGTCCAGGAGGTGATCGGGGCGACGGTGGTCGAAGTTGATCTCGACCATCACATCGGTGCCCCCCGCGATCGGCACAGCCGTGGGGTGCTCGGCCTTGGCGGCGAGCGCCTCCTCCCAGCTGGCGGGGCGGAGGAAGTCCATGGGCGGCTCTCCCATTCGTATCGGATCGGTCGTACCGACTCGTTCGCACGCTGTCGGCCGGATGCGCAGAAGTAGACCGAGCGATCAAGCGGACGAGGCAGTCACCGATCCCCCAAAACCGGCTTCTCCGCCACCTGTGGACCACCGTGCTTTCCCACCGCCTCGCGGCTGTGAACTGCGGCGATGCCCGTTCTGTGAACCGGGTGGCCCCTTGGGCGGCGTGAGAGGGTGGCGACCATGCGGTTGCGTGATCTCTTGGACGCCGACGAGCTGGGGCTGCACCTGCTCGTCGGTCAGGACGCCGGCGACAGCGCTCTCGATCGACCCGTACGCGCCGTTCTGACCACCGACCTGGCCGACCCCGGTCGCTTCCTCACCGGCGGAGGCGAACTCGTCCTTACCGGACTCGCCTGGTGGCAGGGGGACGGAGACGCCGAGTCGTTCGTACGCGTCCTCGACCGGGAGGGCGTCGCGGTCCTCGCCGCCGGCGAGGCCGAACACGGGCTCGTCCCGGACGACCTCGTACGCGCCTGCCGACGCCACGGTCTTCCGCTCGTCGCCGTCAAGCCGGACATATCGTTCACCACGATCACCGAGCACGTCCTTCGTCGTCTGCACCGCCAGCGCGTCGGCAGCCTCGCCGCCGTGGTGGAACGCCATCGACGGCTCCTCACCGACCAGGGGGTCCCGGACTCGGTGCTGGAGCTCCTGCAGCACAGCCTCGGCCTCGACGTGCGCGTCCTGTCCCCGACCGGCCGCCAGATCGCCGGAGCCCGCCCTCCGCTGCGCGCCAGGACGGCGGCGGCACTGGCCGGGAGGTATCTCGCCGCGCGCCGCTCGTGCGAGGCGGCTCCCCATCGGGTCACGTTCGGGGACCGGCACTACTCGCTCGTGCCGGTACGCCACTCCACGGGCCCGTCGGCACCGTCGGCCACGACGGGGACGGCCGCCGAGCTGGGCGACTGGCTGCTCGTCGTGGAGGCCGACATGTCGGGCTGGCCCGCGACCCGCCTGGAACTCCTCGACCGGATCGCCGACCTGGTCGCCGACGCGCGATCCGCACACGACCGGACGAAGGCGGTACGCCAGGACCTGGCCGGCGAAGTCCTCGACCTGCTGCACAGCCGCGCCTCACTCGACGAGGTCGCCGCCCGGCTGCGAAGCTCCGCACCGAACGTCCTCGCCCCGTGCGACACCTGGCAGCGCTGGCAGTTCGTGGTCGCCGCGGGAACGTGGCACGGGGCCGGCGCCATCCCCGCCCCGGCCCTGCGCGCCCTCTTGGAGGAGGGCCTGGTCCAACCGGACGGTCCGGTGCCGGTGTGGCCGGAACAGATCGCCGGCACCGTCGACGACGAACAGGCCGTGCTCCTCGTACTGCTGCCCGAGCCCACGGACACGCTCCCCGGACCGGTCCTGGACTGCGCCGCCCTGCAGCAGAGGCTCGCCGCCGCGCTCGCGCGCTGGCTCGGCCCGGCAGGCCGCGTCTCCATCGGTGTCAGCTCCCCGGTGGAAGCGGCCGGGAGCGCGCGCCGAGCGCTCGACGAGGCCCGCACCGCGCTGCGGGTCGCCGACGAAGGCCCGGAACGAGTGACCGTGCGTGGCCCGGATGACCTCACCTCGCACATCCTGTCGCTGCTGCCGCTCATACCGGCCGAGACCCGGCAGGCCTTCGCCGCCCGTCTGCTCAGCCCCCTGCGCGATCACGACAGCCGTCACCAGACCGACCTGCTGCCCACGCTGGAGAGTTTCCTCGAGTGCGACGCGTCCTGGACCAGATGCGCCGCCCAACTCCACCTGCACGTCAATTCGTTGCGCCACCGCATCGCCCGCATCGAGCAGCTCACCGGGCGGGACCTGGCCCGGCTGGAGACCCGACTGGACTTCCTCGCGGCCCTGAGGACGGGCTGAGCTACGAGCGCATCGGTTCCGCCCCGGTCGCTTCGGGGACCGTGCACAGCGGGCGAGCATGTATGACTATCATCCTGGTTTGCCCGTATAGACGCTTATCTGGAACAATTCCTGGCTTGGGTACCTTCGGCCCCGCTCGGTCGCCCGGCCGGGCGTCCCCCCTTCGCCCCCGGGATGGTCGTTTCCATGGCTACCCTTTGCCGTCCGGTCGTCGCCGTTCCTGAATACGTCCTCACCCAGCGCGAGACCCTCGACCTCGCCCGCCGATTGCACGCGGGACACCCCCAACTTCCCCTCGCCTTACGCCTGATCGAGAACACCGGGGTGCTGAAGCGGCACCTGGTGCTGCCCATCGAGGAGATCCTGCGTCACCCCGGATTCGAAACCCGCAACCGCACCTACGAAGCGGAGGCGAAGCGGCGCGTCCCCCAGGTCGTCCAAGAGGCCCTGAACCACGCCGAGTTGACGACGCGCGACATCGACCTCATCGTCTACGTCTCCTGCACCGGCTTCATGATGCCCTCGCTGACCGCCTGGCTGATCAACACCATGGGCTTCCCGTCCGGCACCCGCCAGCTGCCCATCGCCCAGCTCGGCTGTGCCGCCGGCGGCAGCGCGATCAACCGCGCCCACGACTTCTGCACCGCCTACCCCGGGGCCAACGTCCTCCTTGTCGCGTGCGAGTTCTGCTCGCTCTCCTATCAGCCCACCGATCTCGGCGTGGGGTCGTTGCTGTCGAACGGGCTGTTCGGCGACGCGGTGGCCGCCGCGGTGGTACGAGGCAACGGTGGCACCGGCGTCCGGCTCGAGAGCAACGGCTCCCATCTGGTGCCGGACACCGAGGACTGGATCGCGTACAGCGTCCGCTCGACCGGGTTCCACTTCCTGCTCGACAAGCGGGTACCCGGCACGATGGAACCCCTCGCTCCCGTCCTCGCCGACCTCGCCGCACGACACGGCTGGGACGCCTCCGACCTGGACTTCTACATCGTCCACGCCGGTGGACCGCGCATCCTCGACGACCTGTGCCGCTATTTGGGAGTGGCTCCGGACGCCTTCCGGTTCAGCCGGGCCACGCTCACCGAGTACGGAAACGTCGCCAGCGTCGTCGTCCTGGACGCCCTCTCCCGTTTCTTCGACGCCGGCGGCACGGCGGAGCAGGGCAAGGGACTGATCGCCGGGTTCGGCCCGGGCATCACCGCGGAGATCGCCCTGGGGCGCTGGAGCACCACCGGCACACGGATCACGCCGGCCATCGGACGGCAGCGCTCCGACGCGCAGGCCGTCCTCGACGCCGCCCATTGAACGCCTGAACTGCCGGGCCCGGCCGGTGCGTCACGGCCGCCCTCGAACGCCCGTAGCTCACCCCGCCCGCGCGCCTTCCCCACTTCGAGACGCCTCCGAGGAGGCCCATGAACACCACACCCGCCGCCCCGCCGGTCCACTTCTGGAATCCGCCCGACCTCCCCGGGCTCGACTTCGACCCCATGCTGGCCCGCCTCCTGCACGAGGAGCCGGTGGCCCGCGTCCGGCTGCCCAACGGTGAGGGCCATGCCTGGCTGGTGACCCGCTACGAGGACGTCAAGTCCGTCTCCGCTGACCCCCGGTTCAGCAGGCGGGCCGTCGTCGGCCGGTCCGTCACCCGGGTCGCTCCGCACTTCATTCCGATGGACGGCGCCATCGGCCTCGCCGACCCTCCCGACCACACCCGGATGCGGCGCGTGGTGGCCGGCGCGTTCACTGCCCGCGGCATGCAACGGCTGCGCGAGCGCGCCCAGCAGGTGATCGACGGACTGCTCGACGCGCTGGAACGCCTCGGACCCCCGGCCGACCTCATGACCCATCTGAACCGGCCCTTCCCGCTGGCCATGGTCGGGGAGCTGATGGGCGTGCCCCGCGACGACTGGCCCCGGATGGCGCACTGGTCGGACACGATCATCTCGGCCAGTGCGGGTCGCCCGGCGAGCGAAGCGGCCAAGGCCGACATCGCGGAGTACTTCACCGCCCTGATCCGGCGCCGGTGCGCCACCGGCCCCGGCGTACCACGGCAGGCGGGGGCCAGCCCCGACGAGCGCGAGGGGAGCGGCCGGACGGACCTGGCGAGCGTTCTCGCCGAAGGCGTCGACACGGGCGCGCTGGATCTGGAAGAGGCCGTCGGCCTCGCCGTGCTCGTCCAGATCAGCGGCGCACACGCGGTCCGCAACAACAGCGCCAACATGGTGTACGCGCTGCTCACCCGGCCCCGGCACCTCGCCCGGCTGCGCGCCGAACCGGCCCTCGTCCCACGAGCCGTCGAGGAGCTGCTGCGCTACATCCCGCACCGCAACGCCGTAGGGCTCTCCCGTATCGCGCTGGAGGACGTGCCGGTGGGCGGGGTGACGATCCCCGCGGGCGACGCGGTCTACGTCTCGTACCTCACCGCCAACCGCGATCCGGACGTCTTCGCCGAGCCCGAGCGCCTGGACTTCGACCGGGCCGCCAACCCGCACGTGGCCTTCGGGTACGGACCGCACTACTGCCCGGGATCGGCCCTCGCCCGCATGGAGTCCGAGATGATCCTCCGCTCGCTGTGGGACCGCTTCCCCGGCCTGCGTCTGGCCGTGCCGGAGGAGGAGCTGCGCTGGCAGCGGGGAGCACTGATCCGCGGACCCGAGGTCCTGCCGGTCGAGTGGTGACGGCGCGGCAGGAAGCGGCGTGGTGGTGGCCGGACGAGCGGACCGACGCCCCCGAGGGGCCCGGACAGGCAGGAGAGGCAGATGACCGTGGTGGATTCGCGTGCACGGGAGGGGCTGGTGGTGCCGCCCGGGGCCGGGCGGATCGTGAGGACCGCCGCACAACAGGTGACGTACAAGATCACCGGAGCGCACTCGCGTGTGGCGTCGACCTTCGAGGTCGTCGTACCGCCCGGGTTCGACGTCGGCGCGCACACGCACGCCGACGGCGAGGAACTGTTCTACGTGATCGAGGGCGAGCTGGAGGTCATGGCCTTCGAGCCGCGCCTGCGGACCCGTGACGACTGGCGCTCCTGGGAGTCGGCCTCCGGGAACAGGCCGGTACGGGCGACTCCCGGGACGCTGATCCTCGTACCCCCCGGCTGTCCGCACGCCTTCGCCAACCCGACCGGAGAGCCGGCGCGCATGCTCTTCCAGGCGGCGCCGCCACCCCACCACGAGCGGTACTTCGACGAGCTGCTGGAACTGATGGAGCGCCCCGGAGGCCCGGACCCTGCGGCGGTGGCGGAGCTGAGGACGCGTTACGGGATCGAGCAGCTGACTCCCCTGCGCCACCGGCCGGCCGGGAACGGCGCCACGGGGACATCGGGGGATGTCCGATGACACAGGCACCGCGCCCGGACGCCAGAACGTTCCCCGCCGAGGCCCGGACCCCTCGGGCCGCGCGGATCCCCACGCCGGGGAGCCCGGCCGGGGACGGCCCGCGGCAGCCGGACCCCCGGACACCGGCGGACGGGCCGCCCGTGCACCACTGGCCCGTGGACCATCTCGGCGCCCTCGCATTCGACCCGCTGCTGCACCGGCTGCTGCGTGAGGAGCCGATCGCCCGCATCACCCTGCGCTTCGGTGAGGGCGAGGCCTGGCTGGCCACGTCGTACGAGCACGTCAGGGACCTCTCGTCGGATCCGCGGTTCAGCCGGGCGCTGACCGTCGGCCGGCCCGTGACCTCCATGACGCCGCACACCGTGGCCCCGGTCGGCGGCATCGGGCGGACCGATCCGCCCGACCACACGCGTCTGCGGCGGCTGGTCGCCCAGGCCTTCAGCCGCAAGCGTGCCGCAGAGCTGCGCGCCGACGCCGAGGAGACCGCCCGGCGGCTCGTCGCGACGATGGTCGCGCAGGGGCCGCCCGCCGATCTGGCGGAGGCGGTGACCGGGCCGATGCCGGAACGGCTGCTCGCCGGCCTGTTCGGCGTGCCCGCCGCCGACTTCGGGCGGCTCCAGACGTGGCGTGAGGTGATCCTCTCCAGCAACCACTCCCAGGAGAAGGGGGACGCGGTCAAGGCCGAGATCGCCGCCTACTTCCGCGGCCTGGCCGACCTCCGGTCCCGGCAGCCGGGCGATGACCTGTTCAGCGAACTGACCACCCTGCAGAGCGCCGGTGCCCTGAGCCGGCCGGAGCTCGTCTCGCTGTCGGTGATGGTGGTGCTCAACACCCTCGACCAGATCCGCAACCAGGCGGCGACCATGGTGTACGCGCTGCTCACCCACCCGGAGCAGCTGGCCCTGCTGCGGGCCGAGCCCACGCTCGTACCGCGGGCGGTCGAGGAGTTGCTGCGCTTCATCCCGCAGCGCAACGGAGTGGGCCTGCCCCGGATCGCCACCGAGGACGTGGCGGTGGGCGACGTCCTGATCCGCGCGGGGGACGCGGTGTACGTCTCCTACCTCGCGGCCAACCGCGATCCGCGCGTGTTCACCGAGCCCGACCGGCTCGACGTGACCCGCGACGAGGCCCCCCACCTCGCGTACGGCAACGGCCCGCACTACTGCCTCGGGGCATCGCTCGCCCGGATGGAGTTCGAGGTCATCCTCTCCACGCTGCTCCGGGAGCTGCCGCACCTCCGGCCGGCCGTCCCGCCGGAGCGGGTGCGCTGGCGCCGGGGCTCCATCAACCGGGGCCCGGAGACCCTGCCCGTGGCCTGGTGACGTCGGAGCGGCGTGCTAGATTCCCGCCGACATGATCAAACGTGCGATACCGTCCTCGAAGACGGCCCGCTGCCTGCTCGTCGCCGCCTGCGCCGCCCTCGCCTTCGGCGTCGTCCTCGCCTTCGCCGGGTTCTTCGGCCCCACCGAGTACGAGACCGGCGAGCGCCGCATCACCGTGGCGGCCGGCGACGAGTTCACCCTCAAGGTCCCGGCCCGGCCCTACATGGGCGAGCACTGGTACCTGGCCGACCCGAAGCCGGACGCCGACATCCTCGACTACAGGGGCACCCACGAGGACATCGAAGGCACGGACGAGGACATCGCCGGCGGCGGGGACGGCACGGCGTACTTCGACTTCACCGCCCGCGCCAAGGGCACCACGACGGTGACGCTGCTGCACTGCCCGCTGGCCAGCTGCGGCAGCGTCGCCGACACCAGGGCCACTGCCGTACCCGTCCCCACGGCCGACGCGACGGACCGGCCGGGCGACCAGCCGGCGTTCTACCGCTACGAGATCACCGTTCGCTGAGTCCCCTCATGAGCGGGCGGGCCGGCGAGGGCCGGCCCGGCGGGGGCGTCGGGTTCACGGCGTGTAGACGGTGGGACGCGGCGGGGTGGGCATGTTGCCGCCGATGAAGAAGCTGGGGTGCGGGGGCTGGTTGTAGGCGGTGTTCTGCCAGGCCAGCGCGGTGCGGTACTGCGTGTCGTGGAGCAGCGTGGTGATGCGGGTGTTCGTCTGGTGCGGCGTGCTGTAGATGCGCAGGGCGCGGTTGTCGGTGGTGGGCCAGACGACTTCCTCGCGCCAGTCGCCGAGGATGTCGCCGGAGAGCGCGGGCGTCGACTTGGAGCCGTTGTTGGAGCGGACACCGGAGCCGGTCAGCAGGCGGGTGTCGCCCGACGTGCCGTACTTGTCGATGCGGGTGCCGTCCAGGAGCTCGCGGACGGTGTCGCCGTCCCACCACGACAGGAAGTTGATGCTGGACGGTTCCCGGCCGAGGGAGGCGCCGGTCGCGGAGCGGAGGGTGGTGTCGGAGGCCGACCACGCCTCGGCGCCCGGGCTGCCGGCGTGGACGTCGGCGGCGACACCGCGGCCGTTGTCGGCGCCCGATGCCGTCTGCCACAGGACCTGTCCGGTGCGCGCGTCGGCCATCCACGAGCCGGGCTTCGAGCGGTCCTCGGATACCTTGAAGTACTCCAGGCCGGGCCGGGACGGGTCGAGGTCGCCGACGTGCCCCGCGTCGCCGTGGCCGAGCCTGGTGGTCCACAGCCCGGCGCCGTTGTCGTCCACGGTCATCGCGCCGTAGACGATCTCGTCCTTGCCGTCGTTGTCGACGTCGGCGATCGACAGGCTGTGGTTGCCCTGGCCGTCGTAGCCCTTGCCCACGTTGGTCGAGGAGTTGGTGTCGAAGGTCCAGCGGCGGGTGAACCGACCGTCGCGCCAGTCCCAGGCGGCGACGACCGTACGGGTGTAGTACCCGCGCGCCATGACGAGGGAGGGACGGGCGCCGTCCAGATAGGCCGTGCCCGCCAGGAAGCGGTCGACGCGGTTGCCGTAGGAGTCGCCCCAGGAGGAGACGGTGCCGCGGGCCGGGACGTAGTCCACTGTGCCCATCGCCTTGCCCGTCTGCCCGTTGAACATGGTCAGGAACTCGGGGCCGGACAGGACGTAGCCGCTGGAGTTGCGGTGGTCGGCCGAGGAGCTGCCGATCACCGCCCCCGTGCCGTCCCGGGTGCCGTCGGCGGTCTTCATGGCGACCTCGGCCCTGCCGTCGCCGTCGTAGTCGTAGACCTGGAACTGCGTGTAGTGGGCGCCGGAGCGGATGTTGCGGCCCAGGTCGATCCGCCACAGCCGGGTGCCGTCCAGGCGTATGCCGTCGACGACCGTGTTGCCGGTGTAGCCGGACTGGGAGTTGTCCTTGGCGTTGGTCGGCTGCCACTTCAGGACCAGGTCGAGCCTGCCGTCGCCGTCGAGGTCGCCGGTACTGGCGTCGTTGGCCTCGTAGGTGTACGCCACCCCGTCCGGGGTCGTACCGCCGGCCGGCGGCGAGATCGGCACGTTCAGGTAACCCGAGCGGAACTGGAGCGCGTGCTCGGACGAGGGCTGCTCGGTGCCGTTCACCACCGCGCGCACCGTGTAGTCGGCCGAATCGGGGGCGCCGGCGTCGAAGTAGCTGGTCGAGGCGGTGAGCGGCGAGGAGTTGAGCCTGGTGGTGCCCCGGTAGACGTTGAACGCCACGTCGTTCGGATCGGTGGCCAGCCACCGCCACGACACGAGGTTCCCGCTGCCGGTGTGGGTGCTGGTCAGTCCTCGGTCGAGGCGTTCCACCTGCCGTGCGGTCGCGGCGTGCGCGGTCTGCGGCAGTCCGGCGAGCAGGGAGACGGCCAGCGCGGCGGCGGCCGTGATGCCGCCGATCGGCCGGCTGTTCCCTCTTCGGGGCCGCGGCGCGGTGCGGGGCGTGCGGGGCTGCCGGAGCCGGTGTGCGTCGGTCATCGATGACCTCCGATGTGTGGGGGTGTCGGTGAACGCGGTGTCCTTGGGGAGGGGACGGGGCCGATGGTTCACTCAGAGGGGTGTGGGAACGCTCCCACGGGGCGTGAGCGTAGGGAGGCGCTGATGTGTCGTCAAGGATTCTGTCGGCATTCGGTGTTCGGCAATGTTGGAATTCGTGGTGTTCTCTGTTCTTCCGATTGACGGTCGGGCGCCCGGGATTCGCCCAGGGCCTCGCCACCCAGGTGCCCGACGTGCCCGGCGTGTTGGAGAACCTGCGGTTCCTGCGCAGGCGAGACTGGTGAACCCGTCCGACGGCCACGACGGTCCGGACCGTCCCGGGCAGGCGAGCGCGCCCGGATCCCGGGACGCCCACCCACCTCACCGAGGAGCTACGGATGCCCGATCCTGCTCTTTCCCCTCTGCAATCGAGCCTGCCCACCGCTGCGGCCCCCCTCGGCGCCGACGTCACCGTCCCGGTCCAGGAACGGATCCTGCGCGGCCCCAGTGGTCTGGGCACGGCGGGCCTGCTCCCGGCCGGGGGCGAGGAGCCACCGGCGCCGGAGGAGCCCGCGCCGACCGGGGAGGGCAGGCCGATCCCGGGCCTGTACCACCACCCCGTACCGGAGCCGGATCCGGTACGGGTGGCTGAGGTCAGCCGAAGGATCAAGGCCTGGGCGGTCGACGAGGTCCAGGTGTTCCCTCCGGAGTGGGAGGACCAGTTCGACGGCTTCTCCGTCGGCCGCTACATGGTCGCCTGCCACCCGGACGCACCGACCGTCGACCACGTGATGGTCGCCACGCGGCTGATGGTCGCCGAGAACGCGGTCGACGACTGCTACTGCGAGGACCACGGCGGCTCGCCCGTCGGCCTCGGCAGCCGCCTCCTGCTGGCGCACACGGCCCTCGACCCGCTGTACACGACGAAGGAGTACGAGCCCGGGTGGCTGGAGTCGCTCCAGTCGGACGCGCCCAGGCGTGCGTACCGCTCCGCCATGGAGTACCTCGTACGGCAGGCCACGCCCTCCCAGGCCGACCGGTTCCGCCACGACATGGCGCGTCTGCACATGGGATACCTGGCCGAGGCGGCGTGGGCCGAGCAGGGCCACGTCCCCGAGGTGTGGGAGTACCTGGCGATGCGCCAGTTCAACAACTTCCGCCCCTGTCCCACCATCACCGACACCGTGGGCGGGTACGAACTGCCGGCCGACCTGCACGCCCGGCCCGCCACGCAGCGCGTCATCGCGCTCGCCGGCAACGCGACCACCATCGTCAACGACCTCTACTCGTACACGAAGGAACAGGACAGCCCCGGTCGGCACCTGAACCTGCCCGTGGTCATCGCCGAACGCGAGAAGTGCTCCGAACGGGACGCCTACCTGAAGGCCGTAGAGGTCCACAACGAGCTCATGCGCGACTTCGAAGCCGCGGCGGCCGCCCTGGCCGCCGCCTGTCCCGTTCCGAGCCTGCTGCGCTTCCTGCGGGGAGTGGCCGCGTGGGTGGACGGCAACCACTACTGGCACCAGACCAACACCTATCGCTACAGCCTGCCCGACTTCTGGTGAGAGCGACTCGTCCGATGCTCCGGGGGGCGGTGTCGACCACGGCACCGCCCCCCGACGGTGAGCGCGGGCGGCGGCGCGGGTCCGCGAAGGGTCACTCGTCCTTCAGGCCGAGTCGGGCGTGGAGCGCGCGCAGCGGCCGGGGAGCCCACCAGTTGCGGTGGCCGAGCAGCCGCATGGCGGCGGGGACCAGCAGGCCGCGGACGATCGTCGCGTCGACGAGGACGGCGAGGGCGAGGCCGACGCCGAGGAGTTTGAGGACGGCCAGTTCCGACGTCGCCATGGCCCCCAGCACGGTCGCCACGATCAGCGCCGCGGCGGTGATGAGCCGGCCGCTGCGCTCCATGCCGAACGCCACCGCGCGGGTGTTGTCGGCGGTCGCCGCGTACTCCTCCCTGATCCGGGCGAGCAGGAAGACGCTGTAGTCCATGGCCAGCCCGAAGGCCACGCAGAACATCAGGAGCGGGACGGTCAGCTCCAGCCGTCCGGTGTGGACGAAGTCGCCGACGAGCCACTTCAGCCGGCCTTCCTGGAAGACGAAGACCATGGCCCCGAACGAGGCCGTCAGGCTCAGCAGGTTGAGGACGAGCTGTTTGACCGGGATCACCACGCTGCCGGAGAACAGGAACAGCAGGACCAGCATGCTGGACGCGATGATCAGAACGGCCCAGGGGAGCCGGTCGGCCAGGACGTCCTTGGTGTCCGCCAGGGTCGCCGCGTCGCCGCCCACGAGCACGGTGCCCGGCGCCGCGAGGGCGCGGACGGCGCGGACCTGACGCTCGGCGGCGGGCGAGTCGGGGGCGGCCGTGGAGCGCAGGGAGAGCCAGGCGTCGGCCCCGGTCCGGAAGCCCTCCCGTGGCGGTCCGACCCGCCGGCCGGCGGCGAAGGAACCGACGGCGGTGTCGACCCGTTCCGTGTGCGCGAGGCGGGAGAGCCGCCGCGCGTAGTCGGTCAGGTCGGCGGCCTCCCGTGAGGGGGCCAGTCCCGAGACGGTGATCACCACCGGGGAGGTGCCCGCGTCGGCGAACTCACGTCGTACCGTGTCGGCGGCGAGCTGCGCGGGACTGTCGCGGGGGAGGACCCGGTCGTCCATGAGCCCGAACTTCGCCTGGGTGAAGGGGATCGCCAGGGCGATCAGCACGACCGAGGCGGCGGCTCCCACCGCGACGGGGCGGCGCATCACCCCGAGCGCCAGCCGGCGCCACAGGCCGCCGCCCGTCCGGCGGCGCAGCCGGGCGAAGGGGTCGAACCGGTCGATCCGCCGGCCGGCGAGGGCGAGCAGCGGCGGCATGACCAGCACGGTGGCGACCGCCGAGAGGGCGACGACGGCGATGCCGGCGTACGCGAGCGACCGGAGGAAGTACAGGGGGAACACGAGCAGCGCGGCGAGCGAGAGCATGACGGTCAGCGCCGAGAACGCGACCGTACGGCCCGCGGTGCGCAGGCTCACCACGATCGCCTCGGTGATGTCGCGTCCGCGGGCGAGTTCCTCGCGGTAGCGGGTGACGACGAAGAGGCTGTAGTCGACCGCCAGGCCGAACCCGAGGGCGGTGGTGAGGTTCATCGCGAAGACCGACACCGGGGTGAACCCGGTGAGCAGTCGCAGGACGGCCAGGGTGCCGGTCACGGACACCACGCCGACGAGCACCGGCAGTGCGGCGGTGGTCAGCGATCCGAACGCGATCAGCAGGATCAGCAGGGTGAGCGGGGCGGCGAGCAGTTCGGCCCGGGTCAGGTCCTCGGCGCTCCGCCGCTCGACCTCCTGGTTGACCCTGGCGGCGCCGGTCGCCTCGACGTGGAGTGGCCCCTGTCGTCCCGTCAGCCGGGGGACGAGGTGCTGCGCGGTGTGGTGGACGGTGTCCTCGTCGCCCCCGAGCCGGACCAGCACGAGTCCCGTACGGCTGTCATCGGCGCGCAGCGCCGGATCGCCGGTGGTCCACGGCGACTGGACGGAGACCACGCCGGGAGTGCGTGTGACGCGCGCGACGAGGGTCCTCCCCGCCGTGGCCGCCGCCGGGCCCGCGAGGTCGGTGTCGGCCCGGACCACCAGGATCAGATTGGGGGAGCCGGCGCCGAATCGTTCGGCCAGCAGCCGTTCGGCGCGGACCGACGCGAAGGAGTCGCTGGTGTAGCCGCCGTACGACAGGTGCTTCTCCAGCCCCGAGCCGAGCAGGCCGGCGGCGATCGCGACCAGCGCGGTCACGGCCAGGACGGCGCGGTGCGCGGGAACCAGTCGGCGTACGAGGGGGGCGAGCGGCATGGGACTCGCTTTCACTAGAGTGGGACTCTAGCGAGATTCCCACTAGAGTCGATGACCGGTCAAGAAGGGACGGCTGATGGCATCGGGGAAGAACACCGGGACGCGGCTCGCCAGAACGGCGGCGAACCGGGCACGCATGCTCGGCGCGGCGCGGGACCTGTTCACCGCGCACGGCTATACGGCGACCACCATGAAGGCCATCGCCGAGCGGGCCGGAATGGCCGTGCAGACGCTCTACTTCACCTTCGCCACGAAGCGGGCGATCCTGTCCGAGCTCCTCGACGTCGAGATCGCCGGCGACGCCGAGCCCATCGCGACGCTCGACCGCCCGTGGGTCGCCGAGGCGCTGGCCGCGCCCCCCGCCGAGCAGGTACGGATCCAAGCGGCCGCGGCCGCCCGGATCCTGGCGCGGGTCGCCCCGCTGCTGGAGGTGGTCCGGTCGGCCGCGGCGACCGATCCCGAGATCGGCGAGCTGTGGCGCACCAACATCGAACAGCGCCGCACCGTCCAGCTCCGCTTCGCCGAGGCGCTCGCCGCGAAGGCGGCGCTGCGGCCGGGCACGGACCCGGACCGCGCCGCCGACATCGCGCTGGCCGTGCTCGCCCCGGAGACGTACGTCCTCCTGGTCGGCGAGCGGGGGTGGGCGCCGGAGGAGTGGCAGGAGTGGGCCACCGACGCCCTCGTGCACCAGCTCCTCGCACCCTGAAGCCGGGTCCTGAGGACCCTGCGGGAGCCGTGCGGAAGCCCTGCGAAGGGCCCGGCGTCAGCCTTCGATCACCTGCGTGTTCTGGGCGGCCGCGATCCGCCAGACACCGTCTTCCTTGGCCAGGATGTAGAACGGCCGGCCTTCGGGCCGGTCGCCGAGCGGGCGGCCGTCGCGGCCGACGGGCCGTTGCCGCACGTTGACGGCGGCCACATCGGGCCGCAGGAACAGAACGCGCTCGATGTCGTACGTGGCGGTGGACAGCGCCGTGGCGCCGGGAAGCACCCGGTGGGTGAAGGCGCTGATCTCGTCCCACCCCGACAGGCGTCGGCCGTGGGCCGTGGTCCACACCGGGTCCTCCGTGCGGAAGAGGCTCATGAACTCCTCGGGCAGTTCCGACTGCTGGGTGCGCTCCACCTCCGCCACCAGCCGGGTGATCGCGTCGATCTCGCCCCGGACGTCGTCGACGCCTCCGAACACCTCGAAGCTCCGGTACGACCCGTGGCGCAGGTCGGCGACCGCCCCGATGCGGCGGGGATCCCAGTCGAGCGCCTTGCGGGCGGCGTCGCCGCTCACGCTCTGGTCCAGGGCGAGCGCCCCGGCGAAGTCGTCGCCCAGGGCGGCGGCCGCCTCGTCCGCCGCCCACGGGCGCGCAGGCGCGTCGGTACCGGCCGCGCGCCCCGCGGCGGCGGCCATGTCGCGGACCGGGACGGCGGGTTCGGCGACTCCGTGCCAGACGGTGCCGCCGTCGGCGCGCTCCACGGCGAGGACGAACAGGTCCGCCAGATCGTCCACGTGGACCATCGGCCAGCGGACGCCGTCGTCTCCGACGTACCGGGGTCCCTGGTGCTTGCGCGCGAGATCGACCAGCAGGGCCGGGATGCCGCCGCCGCGCCCGTGAACGATGCCCGGGCGGATCACGACCGCCCGCACGCCGTCGCCGGCGCACTCCAGCACCTGCCGCTCGATGCGCGGACGGTACGCGACGACGGGCAGCGGATCGGTGGACGCGTCCTCGGTGACGGGGACGGGTCCCGTGGCGCCGAGGACCCAGACACCGCTGGTGTAGACGAAGGCGCGCCCGGTCCCGCGCAGCGGGGACGTCAGCGCGTCCACCGCCGCGGCGTCCACGGCGGCGTCTCCGGTCGGCGTCGCCAGGTGGATCACCGCGTCGATGTCCGGGGTCACGGCCCCGGCCAGCGAGGAGGGCCGGGACAGGTCGCCCGTACGCTGCTCCCGCTTCCGGCCCTCACGGCTTCTGGCGGCACGGACGAGCGCGACGACCTGGTGCCCCGCCCGCTCCAGGTGATCGGCCACGGCGGAGCCGATGTAACCGTCGGCGCCTATGAGCAGAACCTTCATGAGCCCTCTCTCTGTGAAGTCCGGGACCGCGCAGCGGTGTTGCCCACCCGCCCCGGTCACTGCGGGGGTGCCACAGCAAGATCTCACTGGAGTGCGACTCTAGTCAACGCTCTTCGGGAAGGAGGCCCGACGCCCGTGCTCGCGCGGCCCGGCCGGGCAGGGACGTCCCGTGGTCAGACCTTCTCGAAGACCATGCGGACGCTCGTGAAGCGTCCCTCCTTCAGGAACTTCAAGGCGGCCCGCTGTTCCCTGATGATGTCGGACACCGCCCGCTCGCCGATGAGTTCGGCACCACGCGTCCGGTTGGCTTCCGAACGGCTCAGCCAGCTCGCCACGGTGCGCACGCCGTCCTGCGGATCGCTGCGCGACTCCACCAGCCGGAACAAGCCGTCGCCGGCGTCGGTCAGTTCGGCCCGGGTGGGCAGGAAGCACTCGGGGAACACCGTCCGCGACGCGTGCAGGCCCTCGCGCAGGTTCCGGACGCTCCCGGCGACCTCCCGGAGGTCGAGGCGGCGTCGCCGGGCGGCCGCGTCGGCGCCGCCGTCTGCGTGCGGGGCCAGCATCCGGGGAGGGAGCGCCAGTGAGGGCAGCCAGCCGCGGTCGTTCCAGGCGTTGGCCTGCAGGCACAGCCGCCCGCCCGGCCGCAGCCAGGAGTGGCTGCGGCGGAAGAACTCCCGGTAGCGGGCGACGCGCTTGGCCCGCCACATGGTGTTCCCGGCGAAGTGCTCGATCGCCTCGATCGCGATGACGGCGTCGTACGGGCCCTCGGGCCGGTGGTCGAACCAGTTCTCCAGCCGTACCTCACAGCCCGGCCAGTCCTGCTCACGCGCCCACGACACCTGAGCCGGGCTCATGGTGATCCCCACGGCGTGCTGGACGTGATGGGTCTCCACCAGGCGCCGAACGAGGGTCCCGTAGCCGCAGCCGACGTCCAGCACCCGCGCCGCGCCGACGGCGCCCGCCGCCACCGCGATGTGGTCGAGCTTGCGCAGCTGCGCGGACTCCAGCGTGTCGCCGTCCTCCCACATGCCGTACGAGTAGACCAGCCCCTGCCCGAGGATCAGCCGGTAGAACCGCCCCAGGTGGTCGTAGTGATGAAGGATCGCCTTCGATGAGGTGCCCTTGTACGAGGATTCCCGCCTGCCGTCGTGCACCACGCTCACCCACCGGTTCCTTGCGCCCGAGTCCGTACCCGACCAGCTAACCGGCCCGCCGGGCAAAACCCGGCGCACACACCTGGGCGGCCGCCCAGGCCCGCCCGATCGGCCGCGCCGACGTGCGGCACCGTGCCGCGGCCTTCAGCGGCTCCGCACGCCCGCGGGCGACCTCGTCGGTCCCCTCGGCCACGCCGCTTCGCCGCGAGCCGGGCGGCCCCGTACGCCGCACCACCCCGCACCCGGCACCGGTAGTGGCCACGAGGTACGAGAAGCCCTCCGTCCGCCATGACCTCGCAACGGCCCTCAGACGACGTCGAATTCGTTGTCCTCGGGGTCCTGCATGGCGGCGGCGTAGAGCCCCGTCTCCGGCTCGTCCTTGACCCGCAGCACGGTGGCACCAGCTTTGACCAGCCGTTCCACCGTGGCCTTGACCCGCTGTGTGCGGACGTCCAGTGGGACGTCGCGGCCACCGCCGACCTTCAGGTCGAAGTGCCACCGGTTCTTGGCGACCTTCGGCTCCGGAACCTGCTGGAACCACACCCTCGGTCCACGTCCCGCGGGATCGATGATCGACTCCGGAACATCCCCGGCACCGGCCGGCAACTCTGCCTCGGACACCCCCATCGCCGCCCAGTAGTCACGCCACGTGGCGTGCCCGCCAGGTGGAGGCTCAGGCACGTAGCCCAGGGCCTCGGCCCAGAAGGTCACCATTCTCCGCGGATCGGAGCAGTCGATCGTCAGCTGCACTGTCATCTCCATGCTCGGAGCATCCCAGGCGGGTCTGACAGACGATCCACTGTCGCAACAGACCCCAGGCGCATGCTCGTCAAGTTCCTGGAATGAATCCCCGCCATGGGCAACCTGGGCGGGGCCCGCGGCGCAGGGCCTCACCAGCCACGGCGTGGCCGTCCCTGCCACGGCTCGCCCGGCCGTGCCTGGCGGCCCCACAGCAGGCCCGGGGGCTCCGGCGGTGGCGCGGTGCCCCGGCGCAGCGGCCAGGCGAGCAGCATTCCGGCGGCGAAGCCCAGCACGTGGGCCAGGTAGGCCACCGTGCCGGCCTGGGACACGGCGGCGCCGTAGGAGAACACCGCCTGCAGGCCGAACCAGAGGCCGAGCACGCTCCAGGCCGGCAGGCGCAGCGGCAGGAAGACCAGGAACGGCACCAGGACCCAGACCCTGGCCGTGGGGAAGAGGACCAGGTACGCGCCCAGGACTCCGGCGACGGCGCCCGAGGCGCCGATGAGCGGGGCGGTCGAGTCGGCGTTGGCCAGGGCGAAGCCGTACGCGGCGACGTAGCCGCACACGCCGTAGAAGAGCACGTAGCGCACGCGGCCGAGGCGGTCCTCGATGTTGTCGCCGAAGATCCACAGGAACAGCATGTTGCCGAGCAGGTGCAGCCAGCTGCCGTGCAGGAACGCCGACGTCAGCACGGACAGGGGCGGCGACTTGTCGTAGCCGGGCGGCGCCACCACGCATCCGGGCCCGGACGGACCCACGGCCACCCGGCCCGTCGGGACGAGCCCCGGCAGGCGGTCGTGGATCAGCTCCCGCGGCACGGCGGCCCACTGGTCCAGGAACGCCTCCAGGCGGCACAACTGCGCCAGGCCGCTTTCGCCGGTCACCGAACCGGCCATGCCGGGGGTGCGCAGGAACACCACGATGTTGGCGACGATCAGCGCGTACGTCACCCAGGGGGTCCGGCGCGTCGGATTCACGTCATGAACGGGAATGACCACAAACGACAGCTTCCCGGTGGGAAGCACTCGAATCCGCCCATTGCGCCGTAGGCAGTGCAAGCCCACACGACGTCAGTCCGGGTTCGACTACGCACCGTAGGGCTACCGCCTGAGCCGTGGATCCCGAACATTAGACTGCGGCTGCAAGCAGGTCGCCGACACGAGAGGCTCAGCACCATGGTGGACCGCGACGTCGTCGCACTCGACGACCCGGTGGGCGAGTCGCTCCGCGGCCACCACGCACACCTCGCCCGCCGTCACGGCCGGGCTTTCACCTACACGCCGGGAGTCGCGACCTTCTCCGCGATCTCTCCCGACGCGGACGCGGCGGAGTGGGCCGACCTCGCTCGTCTGCTCGGCCGGGGCGAGTTCGCCGACATGTTCAGTTGCCCGGCCATCCCGCCGTCGGACTGGGAGCCGGTCTTCGTCCTCGAAGGCCGCCAGATGATCTGGCCCGGCAGCGGCCGCCCCGAGCCCGCTCGTGCCGAGCCGGACAGCGGCGTGGTCGAACTGGGTGAGGAGAGCGTGCCCGAGATGCTCGACCTCGTCGCGCGGACGCGGCCCGGGCCGTTCTGGCCGCGCACCCACGAACTCGGCACGTATCTCGGCATCCGCGAGCACGGCACGCTGGTGGCGATGGTCGGCGAACGGCTCCGGCCGCCCGGATGGACCGAGATCAGCGCCGTCTGCACCGCTCCCGAGGCACGCGGGCGAGGCCACGCCGCACGCCTGGTGAGCGCGCTCGTCGCGCGCATCCTCTCCCGGGGTGAACGCCCCTTCCTGCACGTGGCCGAGGCGAACACCGGCGCGATCGCCCTGTACGAACGACTCGGCTTCGAGTCCCGGAAGCACGTGACCTTCCGCGGGTTCCGCACTCCGTGACGACCTCGGGCGCGCCGGTCGTGTCGGCCGCCGTAGCTGCCGAGCGGTCTGTGGACCGGGCTGCTCGGGCACGCGCCGGCCGAGGATGCCCTGGCGGCGCAGCTCGTCGCCCGCCTGGAGGCCGTCCCGGACGCGGCGGCGGGTGTGCGGCGGGCCGCCGAGTTCAGAGCCCGGTGACCTTGGCGCTCGCGGACAGTTCGTAGACGAGGGTGACCGTGCGGCGGCCGCCCGGCGGGAGGGTGACGTCCCAGCGGGCGATGCCGTCGGCGTCGAGCCCGTCGGGCGGCGGGGAGCAGGCGTCCTTGCGGAGGCGTACCTCCACCGCCGAGACCTCGGAGACCGGGATCCGCTCCCGGAGGACGACGACCCGGTCGCCGTCCTCCCCCGGGGCGGAGAACCGGGACAGGTGCAGCCGGACCGTGCGCGTGACCACGGTCCGCTGCATGATTCCGGAGGTGTCGCGGGACTCCTCGGCGTACCGGACCACCCGATGGTCGTCGCAGCTGCCGAAGGCGAGTTCGACGGGGGCGCCGGGGGCGGTGAAGTCCAGCGTGCCGCGGCCGCTGAATCCGCTGCCGCGGACCAGGTCCACGGGCCCGGCGAGCAGGGCGTGGCCGGACAGGTTGTCGAACCGCACCATCCGGGTGACCAGCGGGGACAGCTCGGGTGAGCAGGCGTACTCGCTGCTCGCGGCCGTGGTGAAGGCGGAGAGCGGCACGCGGTGCGCGCGCCCGTCCGCGGGAACGGAGACCGGCGCGGGGCAGTTCAGCACCCGTGCCTCGCCGCCGTCGTCCACCCCGGGAAGGCCGAGCACCGGGGCGGGGCCGAGCTCCGCGATCTCCTCCTCGCGCAGCTCGACGTCCACCGTGCGCCGCTCCGCGGCGGAGCGGTCCTTGAGCGTCAGCCGGTCCTCGTCCAGCCGCGGTGGATCCGTGGCGAGCGCCGACCGTGCCGTCGACAACGTCAGCCGTACGTCCGACCAGTCCTCTCCGGTGCGCTGCCAGACCACCGCGTCGGTCTCCAGCGTCAGGGAGTCCCCGTCGAGTACGGCCCGGTAGGCCGGCCGCCACAGCGCACACGGGGTGAGGTGCGTCAGCCGGAGCCCGACCGGCCCGGCGACCGCGGCCTCCACGGTCAGCTCGACATGGCCGACCAGCTCGGGGGGCTCCTCCTCGGCGAGGTCCATGGCCCGCCGCGCCTCCCCGAGCTCGACGGCGAGCGCGGTCAGCCGGGCTTCCACGGTGCGGAGTTCCTCGCCGTACGTGTCGCGCTCGGTGTCCACCCGGTCCAGTTCGCGGGCCCAGCGGGGCCCTTCGGTCTCCCCGGAGCCGGCGCCTTCGCCGATCTCCCGCAGCAGGTCGGCGGCGAGACGGCCGAGCAGGTCGAGGCGGGCGTTCAGCCGGTCGCGGCGCCGCCCCAGGGCGAGCCGCTCCTCTTCGAGGGCGTGCACGCGGCGGCGCAGGGCGGAATCGTCGTCGGCGGAGGCCCGCGGCCCTCGGGGCGTCCAGCCGCGCACGATCCGCGCGTCGAGCACGGTCGCCGGGTGATCGGCGGTCAGCTCGGCATGGAGGGTACGGTCGACGGCCAGCGCGCCGACCGGCCCGAGACGCAGCCGCTGGACGCCGGCCTCCAGGTCGAGCATGACGGTGCGCTCGATGTGGGCGCGGTCCTCCAGGCAGGTGACGGCGGTGACGGGGAGGGCGATCGGCTTCGGGGCCGTGGACGGGTCCGTGGAAGGGGCCGTGGACATGGCGTGTGTCAGCTCCTGCGGTTGCCGCCGACCAGGGCCTTGCCGGCCGGGATGCGGATCTCGTAGCCGCCGTCGAGGGCGGCGGTGCCGCCGGCGGGCAGGTCCACCCGCCAGACGCGGGTGCCCGGGGCGAGGTGCTCGGGCCCCGTGCCGTCCTCGTGTGCCGTCCAGTCGGCGCGCTCCTCGATCCGGACGTCCGGTTCGGAGGTGACCGGCACCCGCTCGCGGACCTCGACGGTGACGGGCCTCGCGAGGCGGTTGGCCAGTTCCACGTGGACGCGGTGGTCGAGCACGGTGGTGTTGCCCCGCAGGCCCGAGGCCGACTCGTGGAGGTTCGTACGGCGGGTGACCCGGATGCCCTCGGCCGGCCCCAGGCCCACCCGGCGGACACCGCCGGGGGCGAGCGTGGGCAGGGCGGCGGTCAGCAGGAAGTCGTCGTCGACGGTGACCTCCACCGGGCCGGCCAGCAGCGCCTTGTCGGTGGCGTTGGAGAGCACCAGCGTCGCGTACACGGTCTGCTCCACGGACGGCACGCACAGGTACTCGGTGCGCAGGCCGACCGGGATCTGGGCGACGGTGACGGTGTGCCAGGTGCCGTCCGACGGGATGTCCGCGCGGGCCGTGGCGTCGAAGCGGTGGTCGAAGGAGCCCGCCGACTCACGGGGCCGTACGGCGTGTCCGGGCAGCGGCAGCGCCGCCACCGCCTCGGCGCGGCGGCGGTGTTCGGCCGTCACCGGGTCGAAGGGCGAGTCGGGGAACAGCCGGCCCCTGCGACCGCCCTGCTCGTCCGGACCGCACAGGACGAGGGCGGCGTAGTCGAGCTCGGCGCCGCTCGGCTGCGGTGGACCGGCCGCCTGTGCCGGAGGCGGAGGCGGCGCGGCTCCGCCCGGAGCCGCGGGCGCCGCGGGTGCCATGGCGGCGGGAGCCCCCGCGAAGGACCTGCCGCCGGTACGCGGCTTGGCGCCCGGCCGCGACCGGACCTGCTGCGCGGGGGCGGGGATCCCGAAGACGTCGGGGGAGGCGCCGCCGGGCACCGGAAGCGCAGCGGGCGGCGGCGCGCCGTAGCCCTGCGGTGGCGGTGGCGGTGGGGGAACGGGGACGGGCGCGGCCCCCACGGGCGCGGAGCCGGCCGCGACCGCCACGGCCGCGGCGACCGTGGCAGGCCGGGGACCGGCCGCGTCGTATCCCGCGAACAGGTCGGCGAGCCCCGCCGGGGGCTCTCGCCAGCCGGAGGGCGTGGGGTCGGGCTGACGGCGCCCGATGCGGACCGAGCGGAGCCTCGGCAGGTCGGTGCGGCGTCGCAGGTCGGCGGTGGCCAGGGCGATGCGTACGCCGGTCCAGTCCTCGCCGGTGCGCTGGGCGACCGAGGCGCGCAGCACCAGGCGCCCGCTGCCGTCCCCCTGACGGTACGTGAGACGGTAGGCCGGCACCCAGACGGCACCCGGCACCCCGTACTCCAGCTCCAGCTCCACTTCCGCGTCACCGGTGCCGTCGAGGGTCAGGACCGCGCAGACCGTCGTCTCCACGTGCGCCGACGGTGCGTCGGTGGAAGCACGGGCGAGCCGGTCCTCGGCGACGGCGAGCTCGTGTTCAACACGGTCCAGCGCCTCCTCCAGCTCGACGAGCCGGGTGTGCAGTCCCCCCAGCCGCTCGTCGACGAAGCCGGCCAGCTCCAGCCACGCGTCGACCGGGGTGCGCCGGTACGGGTCCTCGCGCCTGCGGGCCGGCGGGACCGGGCGCAGGGCCCCGACCTCATCGATGAGGCTCAGCTGCCGGTCCCGGCGTCCCCGCGCCGCCGCGTACGCGTCGCGGAGCCGCTCGACCTCGCGCCGCGACTCGTGCGGCGTACCGGTGGTGCGCGGCTCGGCCTCGACCTCCACCCGGGCCTCGGTGACGCGCACTCCGGGGGCGCCCACGACACGAGCGCGCAGCGAACCCGGGTCCAGCGAGCGGGGCAGCCCCCTCACGCGTACCCGTCCGTCCGGCGGGACGCTGCCCCGGGCCAGACGGCGGCACACCGCGCCCTGCGCGTACACCACGACCGAATCGAGGGCGGACTGCCACCCCTGTGCCGTCTCAGCCGTCATGTGCTCAGCCCCCCGCCGCATCCGTGCTGAGCGAAGCCTACGCCGGGGCGGCCCGCACGTCCGCGCCCAGTGCCGATATGGGCGGACTCCCGTACGGCCGGGGCGCGTCGACGCCCTCGCCCGGTCGCCTGCTCGCGACGCGTGCCGGCCTCATGTCTCCAGCCGCGCCGCCAGTTCCCGGGGCAGCGCATCCCGGTTCTGCGCCGTGACCCGGACCAGTTCGATGTCGGGGCGGCGCTTGAGGGCGTCGGTGAACGGGTCGTGGCGCGCCTGCACGGTGGCGACGAGGTCGACACCCCCCGTGAGAAGGTCCCGCACGGCCTCCCGGAACGCGGAGCTGGCCAGCTCCATCCGGCCCAGCTCGTCGACGAGCGCGAGATCCCCCGGCGCCGCGTTCCGTGACAGCGGGGCGAGGGCCGAGAGCGCCAGTTCCTCCATGACGCGCAGATCGACTCCGTACCGGCCCACGCGCGGCGGACCGGGGAAGGCGACGTGCGCGAGCACGGCCCGCCTGCCGTCCAGCGTCTCCAGCGCGAAGCCCACCCGGGCCGTGCCCTCCCGGATCTCCTCCGTCGTGAAACCGACGGGCGCACGGGTCTGCAGCAGGGAGGCCAGCCGCCGCACGGCGGTCGTCTTGCCCACGCCCGGGCGTCCTTCGAGCAGGATCCGTGTCGGCATCGCGTCCTCCGTGCGTGCGTCCGGCGTGTAACCCGTCGTGTTCGCCTTCTTACGGCTAGTGTCTGAAATCCACCTAATATGATCATTTGGGGGTGTGCCGTGCGAAGGCTGACCATCGCGCTGACCCTTGTGACCACCCTTGCCCTCGGCTCGTGGTTGCCGGCGGACACCGTGACGGAGGCGGACCCGGCACGGGGCGCCGGCCCTCTCCGCGGCACGAACATCCTCGTCGTCGGGATCGACAGCCGCGAAGGCATCTCCGCAGCCGAGAAGCGCCGGCTCAACGTCGGCGGCAAGGGCTGCGACTGCACGGACGTGATGATGCTGGTGCACCTGTCCGCGGACGAACGCCGCGCCAGCATCGTCTCCATCCCGCGCGACTCCTACGTCCCGTACGCGGAGCAGACGCACCCCGCCCGCACGGGCAAGATCAACGGAGCCTACGCCATCGGCCGCGGACCCCTGGCCGTCCGCACCGTCGAGCAGGTCACCGGACTGCACATCGACCACTACCTCGAAACCGGCTTCACCGGCTTCGAGCAGGCGATCAACGGACTCGGCGGAGCCGTCGTCTGCACCGACCGCCCCCTCCAGGACATCAACTCCGGCCTCGACATCCCCGCCGGCGTCCACCACACCGATGGCCGGGTCACCCTCCAGTACGTCCGCGCCCGGCGCATCAACCGCCCCGGCGACCTCGGACGGGTCCGCCGGCAGCAGCGCATGGTCTCCGACCTGCTGGCGAAGCTGCGGGAGGACGGGGCGCTCGCCGGGCACGCCGCCGCGCTGAGCACGGCCCGTACGCTGCTGAAATCGGTCCGCACCGACGACCGGACCGGCCTGTGGGACCTGGTCCACATCGGGTGGGTCCTGGGCCGCCTCGACCCCGGCCGGACCGAGTTCGCGACGGTCCCGATCAGCGAGTTCGACCACCGCGTCCCCGGTGTCGGCTCCACCCTGGTCTGGCACAGGTCCCGCTCGCAGGCCCTGTGGGCCGCGCTCGCCGCGGACCGGCCCTTCACGGGCGACCGCCGCGTCCAGCCCGTGCCCGAGAACCCGGCTCCCACCAACCCGGCCGGCATCGAGGTCCGCGTCGACGACGCCGCCGTCGCCAAGGCCCTGCGCGCGCAGCGATTCGCCGTGACCGACACCTCCCGCACGGCACCCGCGGTACGCCACGCCGGGCCGCCCGTCATCCGGTACGCCGCCGGCCGGGAGGAGGACGCGGCCACCCTCGCCGCGGCGCTGCCCGGCGCGCGACGGCAGGTCGTCCCGGGGCACGACGGCTTCTTCGACGTCCTCGTCGGCACCGACCCGGTGACCGTGAAGCCGGTCACCTACGACCGCAACGTCGCCGAGGGCGCACCGGTGACCGGCGACCGCCTCGGCTGCGCGGGGGACGGTCTCCGGCTGCCCCCGGGGACCACGCCGGCCGCCGATCCCGGGCCGGGAGCCACCCGCTGATCGTGAGGGTGAAGGGCGCGCGACCATCTGGACCCCGCCCGCGTGGCGTGCGTCCGGAGCGTGGCCGGCCTGGTGTGCCCTGAGTTGTCAGGACGGCCCACCCGCGAAGGAGACACACGGCATGTTCGGACAGTCCAAGGCGTTCAGCGGCTTCTCGGTCGACGACCTCGGCGAGGCCCGCCGGTTCTACGGTGAGACGCTCGGCCTCCAGGTGGAGGAGACCGGTGAGGGCGACATGCGGACGCTGGTCCTCAAGCTCGGCAGCGGCGCCCAGATCTTCGTCTACCCCAAGGAGTCGCACACCCCGGCGACGTTCACGGTCCTCAACTTCCCCGTGGACGACGTCGACGCCGCCGTCGCCGAACTGGAGCGCCGCGGCGTGACCCTCGAGCGCTACCCCGAGTTCGACCACGACGAGAAGGGCATCGTCCGGGGCGACGGCGGCCCCAAGGCGATCGCGTGGTTCACCGACCCCGCCGGGAACGTCCTCTCCGTGCTCCAGGAGAGGTGACCGACCGCTCCTGGGCGCCCGGCCGGGGAATGCCGGCCGGGCTCTGGTCGTTTCCCTCTCTGGAAATGGTGTGCCGTAAGGAGAGGTGATCACCATGGACGCCTTCGTCGACATCGACGGCCTCTCCCGGCGGCGGGCCGAGGCCCGGGATGTACCGACGGACGGCGGACCGTGGATCCTGGCGCACCGGCCGGAGGCCGTCGGAGAGGCCCGCAGGATCACCGAGCGGACCCTGGGCCGCTGGCACGTGTGCCGGGAGACGGCCGATGACGTGCTGCTGGTGGTGTCCGAGCTCGTCACCAACGCGGTGGAGCACGCCATGCCGCCCATCGCCCTGCGCCTCGGCGGCGGCGATCCGAGCACCGGGCGGGTGCGGGTGGAGGTCACCGACGGAGGCCCCGCCGCCCGGGAAGGCGAGTGGGCGGCGAGCTGCCGCGACGGCGAACACGGCCGAGGCCTGTACGTGGTCGACCGCTTGGCCGTCGCCCACGGAGACCGCTGCGAGACGGGCCGCGCGACCCACTGGGCCGATCTGGCCGTGGCGGCCTAGGCTCCCGAAAGCGCCCCGGCATCGCCCACGTCCCCTTCGCGGGCGCGGTCCCGTCCTGTGCGATGTCCTGAGAACTCCTGGCGAAAGGATCTTCGGGTGTTTGGATCACTTCGGGACTGATGGCGTCGCCCATCAGGACGGATGTTCTCACCTGGTCGTCGACCGAAGGGGGCGGGCGGCGCATGGCCGACGTCGTGGATCTGATCTGCTATCCCGTCAAGGGATGCGCGGGCACGTCGATGAGCGACGCGCTCCTGACACCGGCGGGCCTCGCGCACGACCGCAGCTTCATGGTCGTCAGCGAGGAGGGGGTCTACCGCACCCAGCGCCGCCACCCGCGCCTCGCCCTGATCCGGCCCACCGTCAGTACCGACGGCACTCGGCTCACCCTCGACGCTGCCGATCCGACGGGCCGATACGGCACGGTGCACGTCGACGTGACCACGTCGGCGCCGCGCCGCGACGTCGACCTGTTCGGCGCCGCCTTCCAGGGCATCGACCAGGGCGACGACGCCGCCACCTGGCTCTCGGACGTCCTCGGCACCCCCAGCCGCCTCGTCCGCGTGCCGCCGGAGCACGACCGGATCACCGACGGCCTGACCCCCGGCCGCTCCGGATACGCCGACAGCAGCGCCGTACACCTGCTGTCCCGCTCGTCCCTCGCGCTCCTCAACCGGCGCATGGCCGAGGCCGGTGCCCCGGCCCTGCCGATGAACCGCTTCCGCCCCAACATCGTCGTCGACAGCCGCCCCGACAGTGAGAGCGGCGACTGGGCGGCCGTCCCGCACGCCGAGGACCGCGCGCGCCGCATCACCGTCGGCGAGGCCGAGCTGGGGTACGCCAAGCTCGCGGTGCGCTGCGCGGTCACCCTGGTCGAGCAGGAGGCCGGGGCGCGGCGGGGACCGGAGCCGCTGCGTACGCTCGCGAGCTACCGGCGAGCGGCGACCGGCGGCGTGGTGTTCGGCGCGAAGTTCTCCGTCGTACGGCCGGGGAAGCTGTCGGTCGGCGACGAGCTGGTGGTCGACGAGTGGGGCGACGCCGAACGGTGAGGACCCTCCTGGCGGCGCGTTCAGGTGCCGCCGCGGCAGGCGGTCGTCGGTACGGGTCCGCCTCCGCCGCCCGGGGGAGGCGGTCCCTCCTCCGGGCGGACGTGGACCATCGCGTCACCCAGCAGCATCGACCACATGAACGTGAACTCGTCGCCGGCACCCCGTTGGGCGGTCTGGGCAGCCCATCTCACGACGCTCGTCGTCCTCCCCAGCGGACTGTGGCGGATCGCCCTCGCGCTCGGCCACCCGGCCGGATACACGGAGGAGGGCTTCGTCCCTTTCCAGTCGCCCACGGCGAAGGTGTACATGGTGGCCCTCAGCGTGGTCTGCGAGGCCCTGGCCTTCCTCACGGTCGGGCTGGTGCGGCCGTGGGGTGAGACCACGCCACGCTGGATCCCGCTGATCGGCGGGCGCACGGTGCGGCCGATGGCGGCCGTCATACCGGCCGCGCTCGGCGCGCTGGCGCTCACCGTGCTGTGGTGGAACGTCCCGTGGTGGTGGACGTTCCCCCACGACGACATGACCGACACCGGAAAGCTGGTCGTCGGCATCCTCTACCAACCGTTGATCCTCTGGGGACCCCTGCTGGGGGCGGTGACCGTCGCGTACTACCGGCGCCGCCGCCCCCGACCCACCCCCTGACCGACGCGCCCACCGGCCCGGGGCGTCGTGTCGGCGCCGCTCAGGACACGAGGGGCTGCTCTGCCAGTTCCGTCAGCCTGACGGTGCACAGGCCGCCGCGTTCCGCCTTCACGTCCGTGACCTCGAGCTGCGTGCCCGGCAGCAGCAGGAACTCCTCCTCGCCGGTGAACGCCGAGAAACTGCGGATGCCCACGGCGCGGGCGGGCACCACCTCGAAGAGCGTCCGCTTGCCACGGCTGCCGAGGAAAGCCCGTGCCACGCTCAGCTCCGACGTGCACGAGGACACGCCCCACCAGGTCACGGTCCGCCCGAGCGGGTACTGCGCCCGCAGGTCCAGCGAAACACCCCGCCACAACGGCTGCGTGCGGGCGGGAAGCCCCGACACCGCCGCGAACAGCAGCCGCAGATAAGGGAGGTACGGGACGAGCCTGGTCCGGTCCGGGGAGCGCAGGATGGCGTTGATCTCCCGGTAGAACGCGGACTCGCAGGTGTAGAGGTAGAGGGCGGCGATCGCGTCGGCGGACAGGCCGCCGCCGGCCGGCTCGTCCGCCCGCCTCTTGCCGAATTCCAGCGACCGCCGCACGTGCCGGTCGAGGCCGGACAGCAGCTCGGCGACCGGGCCGACGGCCTCGCGGAAGTCCATGAGCGGGGTGTCGAACACGCCGGTGATCGCGGGGAGGGCGAGGCCCTCGTCCTTGACGCTTGCGAGCCGTTCGAGATAGAGCTGGTGCAGCTCCATGGTCGACGCGATGAAGGCGCCCATGCGTCCGGCGACGTCGCCGTCCGCCCCGTCGGCCTCCGCCGCGAGCTTGTCCCACCCCTTGCTCGGCAGCCAGTCGATCTCGTCGGCGCCCAGCGAAGCGAGGGCCGCGTTCACCACGCCGAAAGGGTCGCCCTCGCAGAATATGTCGCCCTGCGCCGCCGGGTTGGGGTGGTCGATGTGCCTGACCTCGACGTCGGGATACTTCGCCTGGAGCTGGAGGACGACCTTCTTCAGGTTGCGCGCGTGAGCGCCCCACCACGCGAAGACGACACCGCGGTCCTCCTCGTCGGCGTTCTGCTTGGCCTTGAGGATCTCCTCGACGATCCGCTCGGCGACCGGACGCCAGAACGCGGTGTGCCGGTCCGTTCCCGTCGATCCGTCACTGCTCGCGGTGAGCGCCGCGTTCAGCAGCAGGACACCCTGCGTGAGCATCGCCTGGAACCATTCCGGCGGCTGGACCGTGTCCTGCTCCTTCAGGAGCGCACGGATGTCGGCGATCGGCGTCTTCTTGGGGATCCCGTACTTCCACATCGCCGCCGCCTTGATGATGCAGCGGATGCTGACGACCCTGCCGAACTGGCTGTCCTTCCAGTCGTGGAAGGTGTTGTCGAACATGGCGATGCCGGTGGCGCTCTCGGGCCTCGGATACGGGTTCTGGCCGAAGACCACGACCTTCCACTTGTGCGGTGGATTGGGCTTGAGCGCCTGGAAGGTCAGTTCGCGGACGGGAACGACGTCCTGGCCGCGGCCCGGGCCGATGAACGTGGCCGCGTCCGGCTGTTCCTCGATGAGCGGCTTGAGCAGCGGGAGCCACGGTTCACCGCCGCCCTTGAACAGTCCGGCAAGGGCCAGCGGGTCGCTCGGGTCGGGCTGAGCAGGGGTGTTGGCATCGATCATGGCCGGGAGGCTAGCAGCGGGGTACGACAACGCCGCTCCCAACTGCGTTGTCAGTGGGGGCCGGTAGCGTCGTGAGTGGTGGGGACGAGTCGTTTTCTCGATGGGAGTGGATTCATGACCGTGAACCGTGTGCAGTCGCCGCTCAGGGTGGTGCTGACCGACATCAACACGCAGGTGGTGGAGGCGTGGCGGGCGGCGTTCGCCGAAACGCCCGGGATCGAGATCCGCAAGGGCTCGATCCTCGACGAGGAGGTCGATGCCTGGGTGAGCCCGACCAACTCCCGTGGCCGGATGGACGGGGGCGTCGACGCGGCCATCAAGCGGCACCTCGGGGCGGGGATCCAGCTGCGCGTGCAGCGGGCGATTCGGGACCGGTACGCCGGTAGCCTCCCGGTGGGCAGCGCGGTGTGCGTCGCGTCCGGGGCGGTCGATCCGAAGTTCCTGATCTCGACGCCGACCATGGAAACGTCCTCGCAGAACGTGAGCGAGACCCTGAACGTGGCTCTGGCGTGTGCCGCCGCGTTCCAGGCCATCCACCGGCAGAACAAGGAAGCGCCGGGCAGCATCGAGTCGGTCGCGCTGGTCGGCATGGGCGCACGGACCGGCCGCGTACCGGCACGGGTGTGCGCCAACCTGATGTGGACGGGCTACACGCTCTTCAACGATTTCTCCTTCGAGGACGACGACGAGCTGCGCGGCACGATCACCGCGCAGCTCGACGACATCGAGAGCGCGCCCGCGGAGCAGCGGGTACGCATAGCGCCGCCCAAGCGCCGCGCTGCTCGTCGCTGACTCCCGTCGACGGCGGAGGGGGGTCAGCTCTCTTCGTCGCCGTGACGGGCCCTGGGATCGCGGTGCCTGCGGTGCCGTCGTTCGGCGAGCCATGAGGCGGTGAAGAACACCGGCAGGGCGACCCCCGCCAGCGTCGCGCAACCGGTGAACGCGCTGGCGAGGAAGCGGCCACCCAGGCGGGCCACGCCGTGGTAGTAGCCGACCACCACGGCCATGAGCAGCACGTACCCGCCGAAGACCGTGCCGGCCACCTGGCGGATCAGGCCGGGCCAGCCGGTTCGCGCCGCGGCCGGGGCCAGCTGCTTCGCGAGGCGGCGCTCGGGCTCTCCGGACGCCTTCCCCGGACCGGGCGGTTGTCGGCGCAGGAGCAGCAGGCCGAGGGCCAGGTAGCCCATGACCAGCAGGTAGCCGGTCAGCATGAGCCCGATGTTGAGGGGGAGGGGGAGCACGGTGCGGTCCTAGGGCCGGCGGGTCCGATGGGTCGGGCGGGTCCGGCGGCGCGCTGTCACAGGGCGTCCCGGAGCAGGAAGTGCCAGCCGCGGACGAAGGTGTGCCAGCCGAACCACAACCACAGCGCGAACAGGGCCCACCGCCCCACCGGATAGCGCATCACCGCGCGCAGGGCGTCGCTGAGGGTGGGGAAACCGTCCCCTGTCCGTACGAGGGCCAGGCCCTCCCAGGCGAACAAGGCACCGAACAGAAAAGCCCAGACGAGATACCCGATCACCGGATGCTCCGCCATCGCGACCTCCACACGCGCGTGCGCTGGCTGGCCGCCCTCGGGGCAGCCGGGCCCATCATCCGTCACGGACGGGGTGAAGCGTGGGATACCGGGATGGATCGGGCGCCCTGTCGGCGTGTCGGGGAGGGCGGTTCCGGTACGGGCCACGAGCGGGGTGTGGCACCGCGCCGCCTGACGGCGGCGCGACCGCGGCACGTACGTGTGACGATGCCGGTGTGCGGCGGGAAGCCGCACACCGGCCGGCCCTTCAGGACCGTTCGTCCCCCTTCGCCTTCGCGTCGAGCAGGTCTCCGTAGCCGGCGGCCGTCCAGACGTGCCGGCGGAACTGTTCCGGCGTCAGCAGGCCCTGCCAGGGGCCGCCCGAGGAGTGGAAGACGCCCCGGCAGGTGTAGCAGTAGCGGGCCCCGGCGGTGAGGGCGGCCGCCTGCGGGGCTCCGGCCCGCACCCGCCGTGCGTCGCGGGTCTCCGAACGGAGGAGGGCGATGGTGCCCACGACGATGAGGACCGCCACGACAGCGCCGACGGCGGTGAGCCACGGCAGACCGCGGTCATCGGCGAAGTACTTTCCGGCGGCGCCGGCCACGAAGGCGATCACCATGCCCTCGACGAAGTGGACGCAGCCGTCGCCGGAGTGCTCCGGTGCCGGAGCGAGCCTGGTCGCCAGGTCGTCGCGCCGCCCCCGTCCGTCGCTACGGGCCTCGGCCACCGGTGCGTTCTGCGTCATCCGGCAACCAGGACATGCGACAACCGGACTGCTCACTTCCCCATGGATCATGCCCCCATGATGGCGCGTCATGAGGTGTCCACATCAGCCGGGGTCACCCTGGTGGCTCCGGGCCGTGTCGCCGAACATCCCCTCCCCGTACAGCGCCGACAGCGCGTCGTCGATGGGGTGGTGCCGCGGCTTCCACCGGCGATCAGCGCCGGCGGCGACGGGGCGGCCATGGCACGGGTGTTACGGCTTCCGGGCATCGCCGCCGACCTGCCGCTCCACGTCGTCGCCGCGCCCTGGCGCTCCTGGTCGAGATGCCCCAGGACACCGTGCGGGACACCCCCGGCGTGGCCGCCGTCGCCCGTATCGGACTGACCCGCGGCAGACCCGCGCTCACCGCATGGCGGTTGCTCGACGACTGACGACGCGTCCGGAAAGGCCGCGTCCAGAAGGAACGGTGCCGTGCGGGCGAGGTGCCCGCACGGCACCGTCGGCCGAGCGTCCCGGGACCGTCCGGGGCGCTGCGGTGCTCAGGTGGCCCGGCGCAGTTCCAGGGTGCAGCACTTCACGCTGCCGCCGGCCTTGAGGAGCTCGGAGAGGTCCACTCCGATCGGGTTGAAGCCGCGGTCGCGGAGCTGCCCGATGAGCCCCGGGGCGTTGTGCGGCAGCACCACGTTGTAGCCGTCCGACGTGGCGTTCAGGCCGAAGACCGCGGCGTCCTCCGCGGTGGCGACGACCGCGTCGGGGAACAGGCGGCGCAGGACGGCCCGGCTCCCCGGCGAGAAGGCCGGCGGGTAGTAGGCGATCGTCTCGTCGTCCAGCACCGTGAGGGCGGTGTCGAGATGGTAGTAGTCGGGGTCCACCAGCGTGAGGCCGATGACGGGGCGCCCGAAGTACTCCTGTGCCTCGTCATGGGAGCGGGGGTCGCTGCGGAAGCCGGTGCCGGCCAGCAGCCAGTCCCCGGTGAGCAGGTAGTCGCCCTCGCCCTCGTTGACGAAGTCGGCCGTACGCAGGTCGGGGAAGCCGTTGTCCCGGAGCCAGGCGTGGTACGCCGGGCCCTCCGCGATGCGCTCGGCGTCGCGGAACCTCGCCACCAGGGCGCGGCCGTCGACGACCGTGGCGCCGTTGGCCGCGAAGACCATGTCGGGGAGTCCGGGTACGGGGTCGATCAGGTCGACGGTGTGCCCGAGGCCGAGGTAGACCTCGCGCAGCCGCTCCCACTGGGCGATGGCCAGCTGGGTGTCGACGGGCTTCGCCGGGTCCATCCACGGGTTGATGGAGTAGACCACGTCGAAGTGGGTGGGCCGGCACATGAGGTAGTGCCTCGGCCGTGCGGTACGCATCGATGGGGGTCCTGGTCGTCAGGGGCGGCTGGTGAGGTAGCCGCCCATGGAGGTGAAGTACTCGCTCGCGGGCATCTCGCGGCCGTCCTCGGTGCGGACGCGCGTGATGGCCAGGCCGTGGTTGCGGCCGGTGCGGGCGTCGGCACCGGCGACGATGACCACGCCGTCGCCCTCGCGGTAGAAGATCCGGCCGGGGGTGCCGCCGTAGCGGCCCTCGGAGACGAAGGCGGAGAGGATTTCGAGGCGCTTGCCCTTGTGGAAGGTGAACGCGGCCGGGTAGGGCGCGGACTGGGCGCGGACCAGGCGCTCCAGGACCTCGGCGGGCCAGTCCCAGTTGACGCGGATGTCCTCTTCGGACCGCTTGTGGTAGAAGCTGGCCTGCGAGCGGTCCTGCCGGGTGAACTCGGTCTGCCCGAGGCGATCAGGTCGAGGGCGCCGATCGTGACGGGGGCGATGAGGTCGACGGTCTTGTGGAACAGGTCGGTCGCGGTGTCCTTCGGCCCGATGGGCACCGCCTGCTGGAGCACGATGTCGCCCGCGTCGAGGACCTCGTCCATCATGTGCGCGGTCACGCCGACCTCGGACTCGCCGTTGATGAGGGCCAGATGATGGGGGAGAACCCGGCGTACTTGGGCAGCAGCGAGTCGTGGACGTTCAGCGTGCCGTGGCGGGGGAGGGTGTAGATGCGCGGCGGGATCCAGGTGCGCCAGTTGTTGGCCACGATGATGTCCGGGTCGGCCTCCTTGAGGCGCTCGAACAGTTCCTCGTCGTCCGGCCGGTTGCGGATGACGACGGGGACGCCGTGCTCCTCCGCGAGGTCGGCGACCGAGTCGCTCCAGATCTTCTCGTAGGCGTGCTCGCTCTTGGGGTGCGTCACGACCATCACCACGTCGTGCTCGGATTCCAGGAGCGCTTGCAGGGTGCGGTGCCCCCAGGTCTGATAACCGAACATGACGACCCGCATGGGGTTCCTCCTCGAAAGAGCGAATGACCGGCGCCAAGTAAAGCAAGCCTTACCTAACGGTGCAACACGTCATGATTTCCAAGGTGTTTGGCGGCTTGATCAGTTATTTGTCCGATTTGCCCATGTCGACAGGGTGGCCAGATCAGGTTAGCTTTACCTAAGTTCCGCTCGGCCGCCGGATCCGGCGTGCCCGACGTCTTGTTTCTCACCTCGCCTCACAGGCGCTGTCCCGCACGATGGGAGTGACATGTCTCAGGTTCTTCCTGGCGACGCCCCTCTGGTCCACGACCTCATAGGTATCGGCTTCGGGCCGTCCAACGTGGCCATGGCGATAGCGCTCAGCGAGCACAACGCCCGCGTCGACAGGCAGGACGCGGTCACCGCTCACTTCTTCGAGCGCCAGCCCAGCTTCGGCTGGCACCGCGGCATGCTCATCGACGACGCGACCATGCAGGTGTCCTTCATGAAGGACCTGGTGACGCTGCGGAACCCGGCGAGCGAGTACAGCTTCCTCTGCTACCTGCAGAGCAAGGACCGGCTCATCGACTTCGTCAACCACAAGAACCTCTTCCCGCTGCGGGTCGAGTTCCACGACTACTTCGAGTGGGCCGCGGCGAAGGTCGACGACATGGTGTCCTACGGGCACGAGGTCGTCGCCGTCGACCCGGTCGTCCGGGACGGCGTGATCGAGTACCTGGAGGTCACCGCCCGCTCCGGCACGGAGCTGGTCGTCCACCGGGCCCGCAACCTCGTCGTCGGCACGGGCCTGCGGCCCCTCATGCCCGAGGGCGTGGAGCGCGGCGACCGCGTCTGGCACAACTCCGAACTGCTCGCGAAGGTCGACGGCCTGGAGGGCGCCGACCCCCGCCGCTTCGTCGTCGTCGGCGCCGGCCAGAGCGCCGCCGAGAACGTCGCCTACCTGCACCGCCGCTTCCCGCAGGCCGAGGTCTGCGCGGTGTTCTCCCGCTACGGCTACAGCCCCGCGGACGACAGCAGCTTCGCCAACCGCATCTTCGACCCCGCCGCGGTCGACGAGTACTACACGGCCCCCGAGGACATCAAGCGCAAGCTGATGGACTACCACGGCAACACCAACTACTCCGTGGTGGACATCGACCTGATCGACGACCTGTACCGGCAGGCGTACCAGGAGAAGGTCCTCGGAAACGAGCGCCTCCGCTTCATCAACGTCTCCCGCCTCACCGGCGTCGAGGAGACCGGCGACTCCGTCCGCGCCACCGTGAAGTCCCTCGTCACCGGCGAGGAGTCGACGCTCGACGCCGACGTCGTCGTGTACGCCACCGGCTACAGCCAGGCCGACCCGATCGGCCTCCTCGGCGACGTCGCCCGGCACTGCCGGCGCGACGAGCAGGGACGCGTCCGCGTCGAGCGGGACTACCGCATCGCGACCGACCCGGAAGTGCGCTGCGGCATCTACCTCCAGGGCGGCACCGAGCACACCCACGGCATCACGTCCTCGCTGCTGTCCAACACCGCCATCCGCGTCGGCGAGATCCTGGACTCGATCCTCGACCGTGCCCTCAAGGAGGCCGGCGACGAGGCCCGGCCGGTCGCCGACGGCATCGGCAGCGCCGCCCGCTGACCCCACCCGACGTCAGCGACCTCTTGGCCCCGCCCCCCACACGCCCGCCCCGCCGGTAGCGCCGTCATACACGGCGGGCCGGGCACGCACCGTGAAACCCCCGTGAAAGGAACCCCCGTGTCCACTGGTACACGCCCCGCGCTGTCGCGGCTCGTCAGAAACGTCCCTCGCGTGGCCGTCGCCGCCGTCGCCGCGCTCGCTCTGACCGCCTGTGGGGGCGGCGACAAGAAGACCGAGTCGAAGCCGTCCGGCGAGGCCGGCGCCGCCAAGACCGCCTCCTTCCCCGTCACCGTCGAGCACAAGTACGGCAGCACGACGATCGACCAGGCGCCGCAGCGGGTCGTCACGCTCGGCCTGTCGGACCAGGACGCGGTGCTCGCGCTGGGCGTCAAGCCGGTCGGTGCCGTGGACTGGTTCAAGGAGCAGCCGTACGGCAAGTGGCCGTGGGCCAAGGACAAGTGGGGCTCGGAGAAGCCGCAGATCGTCGGTGAGCGCGACGAGTACAACATCGAGAAGATCGCCGCGCTGAAGCCGGACCTCGTCATCGCCCAGTACTCGGGCATGAAGAAGGAGCAGTACGACACGCTCTCCAAGTTCACCAAGGTCGTCGCCCAGCCCAAGGGACACGAGGACTACCAGGCCCCCTGGCAGGACATGACCCGCCAGATCGGCAAGTCCCTCGGCAGGACCGCCGAGACCGAGAAGCTGATCGCCGACATCGGCGCCCGCTTCAAGGCCGTCCGCGACAAGCACCCCGAGTGGAAGGGCAAGACCGTCACCGTCGGCGAGCCCTACGAGCCGGGCAAGTTCTCCGCGTTCTCGCCGAAGGACCCGAAGGTCATCTTCCTGAGCGAGATGGGCTTCACCACCAGCCAGAAGTACCGGGACGCCCTCGGCAAGGAGAACGTCGCCGACCTCAGCGTCGAGCGCCTCGACGTGATGGAGGCCGACCGCACCGTGTGGCTCGGCACCCCCGACACGGAGAAGCTCATGAAGGCCGACCCGCTGTACAAGAAGACCAAGGTCCACCAGGAGAAGCGCGACCTGTTCCTCCCGTACGACAGCCCGGACATCGGCGCGGCGCTCTCCTTCAACACCGTCCTGTCGATCCCCTACGCCATCGACCAGATCGTCCCGAGGCTCGAGGCCATCAAGTAAGGCCCCCGGCCGCGCCGGGCCGGTCCGGCACCGGCCCGACGCCCCCGCACAACCGCGCCCGTCCGGTGGCCGTCCCCCACCGGGCGGGCGCGCCTGCACCACGCCCCACCGCGCTCTCCTCCGACACCGTGCCGTCGGTCCCGTACGCCATCGACGCGACCCGGCCGCCGCTCACAGCCGACGCCGGGCGACCGCCCCACACCGACGCAACACCAGGGAAAGGCCACACGAACGATGTTTGACGCCGAGTCGGACCGGACTCCCACCGCCGGGACACCCGTCACCGGCGGGCAATCCGGAATCTGGCTTGCCCAGCAGATCGAGCCGGACGGCTCGGCCTACAACGTCTCGTTCGTCCTTGAACTGACTGGCGCGGCCGACCTGGACCGGCTGGCGTCCGCCGTCCGGCGGGCCACCGAGGAGGCCGAGTCGCTGCACGTCCGCGTTCTCGCCGGCAACGGTGTGCCGCGCCAGCTGCCCACCCGCTACCCGGTCGACGTCCCGGTCATCGACCTGACGGGTGAGACCGACCCGCGCGCGACCGCGGAGGCCCTCATGGAGGCGGACCGCGACAGGCCCGCCGATCTCGCCAACGGTCCCCTCTTCGCCCAGAAGCTGCTCGTCCTGGGTGACGACCGCGTCCTGTGGTACCAGCGCTACCACCACATCGTCATCGACGGCACCGGCATCGCGCAGATCAGCCGGCGCGCCGGCGACCTCTACAGCGGTACGGAGCCGGCCACCGCCCCCGACTGGTCCCTGGCCGCCCTGGTCGACGCGGACCTCGCCTACCGGGGCTCGCCGCGGCACGAGGAGGACCGGGCCCACTGGCACGCCCGGATGGGCGACCGCCCCGAGCCCGTGCGCCTCGTCCCGCGCTCCGCGGCCCCGATGACGCGGCGGCTGCGCCGCACGACGGTGCTCGCCCCGTCCCACCTCGCCGCCCTCCGCTCGACGGCCGTGGACGCCGGCACCAGGCCCTCCCGCCTCCTGGTGGCCGCCGTCGCCGCCTACCTGCACCGCGCGACGGGACGCCAGGACATCGTCCTCGGCCTGCCGGTCACCACCCGGCAGGACCCGCGGACCCGGCACGTCCCCGGCATGCTCTCCAACATCCTGCCGCTCCGCCTCGACGTCAGCCCCGGCATGACCGGCCGCCGGCTGCTCACCGCCGTCGAGGAGGCCGTCGACGCGACCGTCGCGCACAGCCGCTACCGCGCCGAGGACCTCGCCAGGGACCTCGGACTGGTCGACGGCGTGCAGGAACTCGTGGGCCCCACGGTCAACATCCTGCCCGGCACCGACCACCTGCGCTTCGGCGACCTGGAGGCCGACCTCCTGCCCCAGTGGCTCGGGCCCGTCAGCGACCTGGCCATCACCATGGCGTACACCCGGGACGGCCAGGGCCTGCGCATCCACTTCGACGCGAACGCCGACGTCTGCGACCAGGACACCCTGGACGAGCACCAGCGCCGCTTCCTGCTGCTCCTGGACACCCTCACCGAGGACCTGAACCGCCCGGTGGCCCACCTGGAGCTCACCACCGACGCCGAACGGGCGCACCTCATCGGAGAACTGGGCGTCTCGCCCCGCGAGGTCCCGGAACTCTCCTGGCCCGCCGCCTTCGAGCAGCAGGTGCGGCGCACCCCCGACACCGTGGCCCTCGTCTGCGAGGACCGCGAGCTGACGTACACGGAACTCAACGCCGCCGCCAACCGCCTCGCACGGCTCCTGCTCTCCCGCGGCGTGGGCGCCGAGGACGTCGTCGGTGTCGCGCTGCCCCGCTCCCCGGAACTCGTCGTCGCGCTGCTCGCCGTGATGAAGGCCGGCGCCGCGTACCTCCCGCTGGACGCCGACCACCCGCAGGACCGCATCGCCTACATGCTGGCCGACGCGGGCGCCCGCACCGTCGTGACGACCCGCGCCCTGTCCGCCGAGCTGCCGGACGCGCCCGGCGTCGCGCACCTGCTGCTGGACGACGACGCCCTCGCCGCCGAACTGGCCGGCCTCGACGCCGCCGACCCGCAGGCGCCCGTCGCCCTGGACCAGGCCGCCTACGTCATCTACACCTCCGGCTCCACCGGCCGCCCCAAGGGCGTCGTCGTCTCCCACGACGGCGTCGGCAGCCTCATCGCCACGGCCACCGACCGCATCGGCATCACCCCCGACAGCCACGTCGTGCAATTCGCCTCCGTCGGCTTCGACGTGACGGTCTGGGACCTGATCATGTCGCTGTGCGTCGGTGGACGGATCATCGTCGTCCCGACCGAACGCCGTGTCGCGGGCCCCGCCCTCACCGACTACATCGCGCGCCACCGCGCCACCCACATGATCCTGCCGCCGTCGCTCGTCTCGGCGCTGCCGCAGGACTGCGAACTGCCCGACGGCTCCGTCCTGATCGTCGGCACCGAGGCCGTACCCAGCGAGCTGATCGCCCGCTGGGCCGGCCGCGTCCAGGTCGTCGTCGCCTACGGACTCACCGAGGCCACCGTCAACTCCACGCTGTGGCTCGCCGAGCCCGGCCGGCCCGGACCGGCGCCCATCGGCGTACCCGACCCCAACACCCGCGCGTACGTCCTCGACGCCGCCCTGCGCCCGGTGCCCGCCGGCACCGAGGGAGAGCTGTACGTCGGCGGGCGGGGCCTGGCCCGCGGCTACCTCGGCAGGCCGGCGCTGACCGCGGAACGCTTCGTCGCCGACCCGTACGCCGGCGAGCCCGGCGCACGCATGTACCGCACGGGCGACCGCGTCCGCTGGACCGCCGACGGGAACCTGGAGTTCCTCGGCCGCGCCGACGGCCAGATCAAGATCCGCGGCCACCGCATCGAGCCCGGCGAGATCGAGAGCGCCTTCATGGCCTGCCCGGGCATCGCCCAGGCCGCCGTCCTCGTCCGCGAGGACCACCGCGACGTCAAGCGCCTCGTCGCCTACCTGGTGGCCGAGCCGGGCCAGGACGCCGACGCGGCCGTCTCGGCGGCGCGGACGCGCATCGCCGACGCCCTGCCGGACTACATGGTCCCCTCCGCCGTCGTGCGCATGGACGGCCCGCTGCCGCTCACCCCCAACGGGAAGCTCGACCGGCGCGCCCTGCCCGCCCCCCAGTGGACCGCGATGGCCGGCGACGACGCCCCCACCACCCCCGCCGAGACCGCGCTCGCGAACCTGTTCGCCGATGTGCTCGGCCTGCCGTCGGTGGGCGTCCACGACAGCTTCTTCGAACTGGGCGGCGACAGCATCGTCGCCATCCAGCTCGTCAACCGCGCCCGCGAGGCCGGGCTCGGGATCACCCCGCGCGACGTCTTCCGCCACCGCACGGTCGCCGCGCTCGCCCGCCTCGCGGGAGACCCGCAGGCCGCCGGCACGACGGCCGGGCCGCGGGACCTGCCCGCCCCGTTCTCGCTGGTCGCGCTCGGCGACGCCGACCGGGCCGACTGCGCCGCCGCGGTCCCCGGCCTCGTCGACGTCCTGCCCGCCACACCGCTCCAGGAGGGCTTCTACTTCCACGCCTCCGTCGACGAGGGCGGTGCCGACGGCTACGCCGTACAGGACACCGTCGAACTCGCCGGTGACGTCGACGCCGAGGCGCTGCGCGCCGCCGTCCAGCGCCTCCTGGACCGCCACCCGCTGCTGCGCGCCGCCTTCCACCAGCTCGCCGACGGCAGGATCGTCCAGCTCATCAGCGAGCGGGCCGAACTGCCCTGGCACCACGCCGACCTGTCCGGGCTGGACGCCGCACGCCAGGACGCCGCGGCCGACGACGTCAAGGAGCGGGAGCGGGCCGCCGGCTTCGACCTGGCCACCCCGCCGCTCCTGCGGGCCGCGCTGATCCGCTACGGCGCCGACCGGTCGCAGCTCGTGCTGACGCTGCACCACATCGTCGTGGACGGCTGGTCCGTGTCGCTCCTCATGCGGCAGCTGCTGGACGGCTACCGGCCGGGCGCCGCCGCGCCGCGGCCGGAGGCCGACCCGGCGTACCGGGCGTACGCGGCCTGGCTGGCCGCGCGTGACCGGGACGCCGCGCTGGGCGCCTGGAGCGACGTGCTCGCCGGCTTCGACGGCCCCGCACGCCTCCCCGTACGGGGCACGGACACCGCCGCGCACGGCACCGGCACGGTCACCGTCGAACTGTCCGAGGCCGGCACGGCGGCGCTCGCCGCCCGCACCCGGCAGCTCGGGCTGACCCTCGGGAGCGTCGTCCAGGGCGGCTTCGGACTCCTCCTGGGCGATGTCACCGGCTCCCGCGACGTGGTCTTCGGCACCACGGTCTCCGGCCGCCAGGCCCCCGTCGAGGGCGTCGAGAGCCTGGTCGGCCTGCTCATCAACACCCTGCCGGCGCGGCTGCGGTGGCAGCCCGAGCAGTCGCTCGTCGACGTCCTGGCCCGCTTCCAGGACGAGCAGGCGGACCTCCTCGACCACCAGCACGTGGGGCTCGCGGAGATCCAGCGGACCGTGGGACGCGGCGACCTGTTCGAAGCGCTCGTCGTCGTCGAGAACCTTCCCGACGCCGGGGAGCCCGCCGACCCGACCGGACAGGTCCGCGTCACCGGCTCGCACGTCCGCGACGCCGTGCACTACCCGCTGGCCCTCACCGTGCTGCCCGGCGCACGGCTCCAGCTGCGCCTCGACCACGACCCGGCCCGCCTCGACACCGCAGCGGCGCGCCGGTTCGCCGACCGCCTGCTGGCCCTCCTCGACCAGATCGTCACGGACCCGCTCCGCCCGGTCGCCCGGCTCGCCACGCTCACCGACGACGAGCGGCGCACCACCCTCGGCCGACTGGCCGGCGAGACCCGGGGCCTGCCGGACGACACCGTGCACGCGGCCTTCGCCCGCCAGGTCCGCCGCACCCCGGACGCCACCGCACTGGTCCACGAGGCCGGGCACACGACGTACGCCGAACTGGACGCCCGCGCCGAAGCGCTGGCCCACCGGCTCGTCGCGCACGGCGTGACGCCCGGATCCGTCGTCGCCGTCGCCGTGCCCCGCTCCGCCGAGACCCTGGCCGCCCTGCTCGGCGTGCTCAAGTCCGGCGCGGCCTACCTGCCGGTCGACGTCGACTATCCGGCCGAGCGGGTACGGTACATGCTCACCGACTCCGGGGCGCGGACCGTCGTCGTCACCACCGCGTCCCGGACCCGGCTCCCCGAACTCGACGGCGTGACCCACGTCGTGCTCGACGAGGAGCGGGACCCGGCGCCGCACGCGCCCGTCGCCGTGCCGGTCCACCCGGACAGCCCGGCGTACCTGATGTACACCTCCGGCTCCACCGGCCGCCCCAAGGGCGTGGTCGTCCCGCACCGGGGCGTCGTCGCCCAGCTCGCCTGGACCGCAGACCGGTTCGCGTACGGCCCGGACGAGCGCGTCCTGCACCAGTACTCGACCAGCTTCGACCCGTCCGTACTGGAGATCTTCACCCCGCTGCTCACCGGCGGCACCGTCGTGATCGCCCGCCCGGACGGGCACCGGGACCCCGCGTACCTCATCGACCTGATCCGCCGCGAGCGCGTCACGGCCGTCGACCTCGTGCCCTCCCTCTACGGCGCCCTGCTCGCCGAGGACGAGGCGGGGGAGTGGTGGACCACCGTGCGCCGCGCCTTCAGCGGCGGCGAGGCCCTGCCCGTGCCGCTGGCCAGGCGCTGGCGCGAGCGCACCGGTGTGCCGCTGTACAACGTGTACGGCCCCACCGAGGCGGTCATCCAGGTCACCAGCTGGGAGGCGGGCAGCACGTCGGAGGAGAGCGGCACGGTGCCCATCGGGTGCCCCGTGTGGAACACCCGCCTCTACGTCCTCGACCGCCACCTCCGCCCCGTCGCGGAGGGCGAGCCGGGCGAGCTCTACATCGCGGGCGGACAGCTGGCCCGCGGCTATCACGGACGCGCCGCGCTGACCGCGGAGCGCTTCGTCGCCGATCCGTTCGGCGGTCCGGGAGAGCGGATGTACCGCACCGGAGACATGGTTCAGTTCAGTGGAGACGGTGTGCTCACCTACCTCGGGCGCACCGACCACCAGGTCAAGATCAGGGGTAACCGGGTGGAGCTCGGGGAAATCGAAGCGCGGCTGCGCGACCTGCCGGCCGTCGGCGACGTCGCCGTCGTGGCACGCGACGACGAGCGCGGAGCCAAGCAGCTGGTGGCCTACCTGGTGCCGGCCACCGGGACCGCCCTGGACGTGGAGGCCGTACGCGACGCGCTGAGCGGCACGGTGCCCGCCCCCATGGTGCCCAGCCACTTCGTACGGCTGGAGGCCCTTCCCCTCACGCCCGGAGGCAAGGTGGACCACAAGGCGCTCCCCGCACCCGAGGTCCGCAGGCGGCAGGGCCGCACCGCGCGCGAGGGCCACGAGGACCAGCTGTGCGCGATCTTCGCCGAGGTCCTGGGCATCGACGCGGTCGACGCGGACGAGGACTTCTTCGTCCTCGGCGGCGACAGCATCCTGTCGATGGCGGTCTCCAGCCGGGCCCGCAAGGCCGGACTGCCCGTCAGCCCCCGTGACGTCTTCGAGCACCGGACCCCCGCCGCACTGGCCGCCACCGTCACCGGCGCGGCCGCAGCGGCGCCCTCGGCGGCCGCCGACTCCGACGGCGTGGGCGACGTGACGCTCCTGCCGATCGTCCACCAGCTCCGCGAGGACGGCGGCGGCATCGACCGCTTCAACCTGTCGATGCTGCTCCAGGCCCCCGCCGGAGCCGACGCCGACCGGCTGGCCCGGGTCCTCCAGGCGGTCCTCGACCACCACGACGCCCTGCGGCTCACCCTGACCCGCATGGACCTCGGCCCCGCCATCCCCGCCCTCTGGTCCGCCATGACCGCGGAGCCCGGCTCGGTGGACGCGGCCGGGCTGCTGCGCCGCGTCGACGTGCGGGACCTCGACGAGGACGCCCTGCGCGCCGTCATCGGCGAGGAGTCCGACGCCGCCGCCGGCCGCCTCGCCCCCGACAGCGGGGTGATGGTGCAGGCCGTGTGGTTCGACGCCGGCACCGGACGGCCCGGACGCCTGCTGCTGGTCGTCCACCACCTGGTGGTCGACGGCGTGTCCTGGCGCGTCCTCCTCGGCGACCTGGCCGCAGCCTGGGACGCCGTCGTACGCGACGAGCGGCCCGCGCTGGAGCCGGTGCCCACCTCCCTGCGCCGCTTCGCCCGCGAGGTCGCCGAGCAGGCCACCTCGCCGCAGCGCCAGGCCGAACTGCCGTACTGGGCCAAGACCCTGGCCCCCGGCGCCGAGCTGCTGCCCGGCGCCACCCGCACCGGCACCTCGGGTGCGGCCCGCGAGCACCTCGTGACCCTGCCCGCGGAGGAGACCAAGGCCCTGCTCACCGCCGTGCCCGCGGCGGCCGGAGCCGACGTCACCGAGGTCCTGCTCGCCGCCCTGCGCACCGCCGTGTCCACCTGGCGCGGCGCGACCGCCGGCGACGCCGACCTGCTCGTCGACCTGGAGCGGCACGGCCGCGACGGCACCGACGCCGATCTGTCGCGCACCGTCGGCTGGTTCACCAGCCTCCACCCCGTGCGCCTGCCCGCCGCCGGCGACCCGCTCGACGCGCTGAAGCAGGTCAAGGAGTCCGTGCGGTCCGCCCCCGACTCCGGTGCCGGATACGGCATGCTGCGCTACCTCAACCCGCAGCTCGCCCCCGTGTTCGCGCAGCTGTCCACCGCCCAGGTGCTGTTCAACTACTTCGGCCGGCTCCCCGCCGACCAGACCCGCGACTGGGCGCCCGCCGTCGAGACCGACGCGCTGCGCGTCGAGCCCGACGCCGACCTCGCCATGCCCTACCCGCTCCAGGTCAACGCCGTCTGCGCCGAGACCCCGCAGGGCCCCGAGCTGCGCGCCACCTGGACCTGGCCGGACGGCGGCGCCCTGACCGCCGCCGACGTCGAGGCCCTCGGCCGCGCCTGGGCCGACGCCCTGCGCGAGCTGGTCGCCCGCACCGGCACCCCCGGCGCCGCCCCGTCGCTCACCCCGTCGGACGTGCCGCTGGTCGCCCTCACCCAGGCCGACATCGACCTGGTCGAGCGGGTCAGCCCCGCGCCGGTGGCGGACATCTGGCCGCTGTCGCCGCTCCAGGAAGGCATCTACTTCCACGCCAGCTACGACACCTCGGCCCTCGACGTCTACACCGCGCAGGACACCTTCGACTTCGACCACCGGCTCGACGCCGACCGGCTCCGCGCCGCCTGCGCCACCCTGCTGCGCCGCCACCCCAGCCTCTGCGCCGGCATCACCAGCGACGGCCTGCCCGAGCCCGTCCAGTTCGTCTGCCCGGCCGGCGAACTGCCCGTACCGCTCACCGAGATCGACCTCACCGGCCTGACCGGGGCCGAGCGGCAGCACCGCCTCGCGGAGATATCCGACACCGACCGGCGGCAGCGGTTCGACCTGGCCGCGCCCCCGCTGTTCCGGCTCACCCTGATCCGGCTCACCGACACCACCGACCGGCTCATGCTCAGCCACCACCTGGTCGCCTGGGACGGCTGGTCGCAGTCCCTCTTCCTCGACGAGCTGCTGGCGCTGTACGCGGCGGCCGGCGACGACAGCGCCCTCACCGCCCCCGGCACCTACCGGGACTACCTGAGCTGGCTCGCCGGCCAGGACTTCGACGCGGCCCGCGAGACCTGGCGGCGCGCCCTCAACGGCCTGGACGAGCCCACCCTCGTCGCCCGCGAGCGCGGCGACGAGCCGACCATCCCGCGCCGCCGCACCCTGAGCCTCGGCCGCGCGCTGAGCGAGCGGCTCCGCTCCTCGGCCCGCGAGCACGGGCTGACCATCAACGCGGTGCTCTCCGCCGCCTGGGCGCTCGTCCTGTCCTCCACGGTCGGCCGCGACGACGTCGTGTTCGGCGCGACCGTCGCCGGGCGCCCGGCGGACGTGCCCGGCGTCGACACGACCATCGGCATGTTCCTCAACACGGTGCCCCAGCGGATCACCCTCGACCCGGCCGAGCCGGTCGGCGACCTGCTGCGCCGCGTCCAGGCCGAGCGGGTCACGCTGATGGACCACGAGTACCTGGGCCTCGCCGAACTCCAGCGGGCCGGCGGCCACGCGACCCTGTTCGACACGCTGTACGTCCTGCAGAACTTCGCCGACGAGGGTGCGTTCAAGCGCCTCACCGACCGGCACGGCATCACCGGTGTGGGCAGCGTGGACGCCACCCACTATCCGATGACGCTCATCGTCAACCCGGCCGAGACCGTGCAGGTCAAGCTGGAGTACCGGCCCGACCTCGTCGACGACGAGCGCGCCGGGGCCACCCTGGACCGCTTCGGCACCCTCGTGGAACGCCTCATCGGCGACCTCACCACGCCCGTCGGCGCCCTGGACCTGCTGCTGCCCGGCGAGCGGGACGGCCTGACGGCCGACTGGGCCGGCAGCCGCGAGCCCGTGCCCGACGAGACCATCGCCGACATGCTGACCGCCCAGGTCGCCCGCACCCCCGACGCGGTGGCGCTGGTCTTCGGCGAACGCGCCCTCACCTACGCCGAGCTGGACGCGCACATCAACCGGATCGCCCGGCTGCTGCTCGCCCGCGGCGCCGGCCCCGAGAAGGTCGTCGCGCTGGCCCTGCCCCGCTCCATCGACATGGTGGCCGCCCTGTTCGCGGTCCTGCGCACCGGCGCCGCCTACCTGCCGCTCGACCTCGACCACCCCGCCGACCGGCTGCGGCTCATGGTCGAGGACACCGGCCCCCTGTGCCTGGTGTCCACCACGGCCGTCGCCCCGACCCTGCACGGCGGGACCGGACCGGTCGCGCCCGAACTGCTCCTCGACGACGAGGCCGTGGCCGCCGAGCTGGCGGCCCTGCCGGGCGGCGACATCGCGGACGCCGAGCGCCCGCTGTTCGCCCACGGCGTGCCCGGCCGGCTGGAGCACCCGGCGTACGTCATCTACACCTCCGGCTCGACCGGCCGCCCCAAGGGCGTCGTCACCCCCTACCGGGGCCTGACGAACATGCAGCTCAACCACCAGAAGGAGATCTTCGACCCGGCCATCGCCTCGGCCGGCGGACGGCGCCTGCGCATCGCGCACACCGTGTCCTTCGCCTTCGACATGTCCTGGGAGGAGCTGCTCTGGCTCGTCGAGGGCCACGAGGTCCACGTCTGCGACGAGGAGCTGCGCCGTGACGCCGAGGCCCTGGTCGCCTACTGCGACCGCCACCACGTCGACGTCGTCAACGTGACGCCCACCTACGCCCAGCTGCTCATCGAGGAGGGCCTGCTCGACCACGACGAGGCAGCCGGCAAGCACCGGCCCGCGCTGGTCCTGCTCGGCGGCGAGGCCGTGTCCGACACCGTGTGGACGAAGCTGCGCCGCACCCAGGGCACGTACGGCTACAACCTGTACGGACCGACCGAGTACACGATCAACACGCTCGGCGGGTCCACGACCGACAGCGCGACCCCCACGGTCGGCATGCCCATCCGCAACACCCGCGCCTACGTCCTCGACACGATGCTGCGGCCCGTCCCGCCCGGCTGCCCCGGCGAGCTGTACATCGCCGGCACCGGCCTGGCCCGCGGCTACCACGACCGGCGGGCCTGACGGCCGAGCGGTTCGTCGCCGACCCGTTCGGCGAGCCCGGCGAGCGGATGTACCGCACCGGCGACCTCGTCCGGCAGCGCCCCGACGGCCTGCTCGACTTCCTCGGCCGCACCGACGACCAGGTCAAGATCCGCGGCTACCGCATCGAACTGGGCGAGATCTCCACCGCGCTGTCCGCGCACCCGGACGTCGCCCACGCCGCCGTCGTCGTCAACGAGACCGCCGGGACGAAGCGCCTCGTCGGCTACGTCGTGCCCGAGGCCGGCACGGAGACCGGCGACGCCCTCGTCCAGCGCCTGCGCGACCACCTCAAGGCCGGCCTGCCCGACTACATGGTCCCGGCCGCCCTGATGACCGTGGACACGCTCCCGCTGACGGTCAACGGCAAGCTCGACGTACGGGCCCTGCCCGCCCCCGACTTCGGCGGCACCGGCCCCAGCCGCGCCCCGCGCACCCCGCGCGAGGAGACGCTGTGCGCCCTCTACGCCGAGGTCCTGGGCCTGCCTGAGGGCAGTGTCGGCATCGACAGCGACTTCTTCGAGCTGGGCGGCCACTCCCTGCTGGCCACCCGCCTCGTCAGCCGCGCCCGCACCGCCCTCGACGCGGAACTCGCCATCCGCGACCTGTTCGAGGCGCCCACCGTCGCCGAACTCGTCGAGCGGGCCACCGCTGCGAACGGCCCCGCCCGCCCCGCCCTGACGGCCGGTGACCGGCCCGACGAGCTGCCCCTGTCCCACGCCCAGCAGCGGCTGTGGGTCGTCCAGCAGATCGAGTGCACCTCCGCCGCGTACAACTTCCCGCTCGTCATGCGGCTGCGCGGCGCCCTCGACCGCGAGGCGTGGGCCGCCGCCCTCGCCGACGTGACCGCCCGGCACGAGGCGCTGCGCACGGTCTTCGCCGAGCGCGACGGCCAGGCGTTCCAGCGCGTGCTGCCCGCCGCGGAGGCCCGGCCCGTGGTGGAGCACCTGCGGGCGTCGGAGGACGAGGTGCCCGGCCTCGTGGACGCGGCGATCAACCGCCCGTTCGCCCTGGCCGCCGAACTCCCCCTGCGGGCGACCGTCATCGAGGTGGCGCCGGAGGACCACGTCGTGGTCGTGCTCCTGCACCACATCACCACCGACGAGTGGTCCGACCGCCCGTTCCTGCGCGACCTGGCCACCGCCTACGAGGCACGCCTCACCACCGGCCGGGCACCCGGCTGGGAGCCGCTGCCGGTCCAGTACGCCGACTACGCCCTGTGGCAGCAGCGCCTGCTCGGCGACCCCGCCGACCCGGCGAGCCTCGCCGCACGGCAGCTGGAGTACTGGCGGACCACGCTGGAGGGCGCCCCCGAGGAGCTGGAGCTGCCCACGGACCGTCCGCGGCCCGCGCGCCCGGCCTTCACCGGCGCCGAGCTGGACATCGTCTTCGACGGCGAGGTCCACGAGGGGCTGCGGCGGCTCGCCCGGGACACCGGCGCCAGCATGTTCATGGTCGTGCACGCCGCCGTCGCCGCGCTGCTGCACCGCATGGGCGCCGGCACGGACATCCCCCTCGGCTCGCCCATCGCCGGGCGCGGCGACGAGGCGCTCGACGAGCTGGTCGGCTTCTTCGTCAACACCCTCGTGCTGCGCACCGACCTGAGCGGCGACCCCAGCTTCACCGAGCTGCTGGGCCGGGTGCGCGAGACGGACCTGGCCGCGTTCTCCCACGCCGACGTGCCGTTCGAGTCCGTCGTGGAGAAGCTCAACCCCACCCGGTCCCTCTCCCGGAACCCGCTGTTCCAGGTGATGGTCGGCTACCACGCCCGCACCGGCGACGACCTGGAGATGCCCGGCCTCGGCGTCGAGTACGTCCCGTTCCGGATCAGCTCCGCCAAGTTCGACCTGGTGTTCAGCTTCACCGAGCACACCTCCGCCGAAGGCGACGCCGACTCCCTCGGCTGCCGGCTGGAGTTCGCCACCGAGCTGTTCGACCAGGACACCGCCGAGCGCATCGGCGACCGCCTCCGCGCGCTGGTCGCCGCCGTCGCCACCGCCCCGGAAGCCCCGCTGTCCCAGGCGGAGATCCTCTCCGGTGCGGAACGGGACCTGGTCCTGGACGGCTTCAACGGCGCGCCCCGCACGGTCGACGAGGAGTCCCTGCCCGCGCTGTTCGCCCGGCAGGTCGCCGAACGGCCCGACGCGGTCGCCGTCGTGGAGCGCTCCCGCTCCGTGACGTACGCCCAGCTCGACGCCCGCGCCAACCGCATCGCCCGGCTCCTCGCCGCGCGGGGCGTCGGCGCCGAGAGCGTGGTCGGCGTGGCCGTGCCCCGCTCCGTCGACATGGTCGCCACCGTCGTCGCCGCCCAGAAGCTGGGCGCCGCGTTCCTCCCGCTGGACCTCGTGCACCCGGCCGACCGCCTCACGTACATGATCGAGGACTCCCGTGCCGCGCTGGTGGTCGGCACGGAGCCCGTCGCCGGGAAGATCCCCGACGTGACCGGTGTGCCGGTCGTGCTGCTCGACGCCCCCGACACCGCCGGTGAACTGGACCGGCTCCCGGACGGCCCGCCGGCCGCCCGCCCGGTCGCCCTCGACCAGGCGTCGTACGTGATCTACACCTCCGGTTCGACCGGCCGCCCCAAGGGCGTCGTCGTCCCGCACGAGGGCATCGCCAGCCTCGTCGCGACGGCCGTCGACCGGATGGGCCTGGAACGCGACAGCCGCGTCCTGCAGTTCGCGTCCATCGGCTTCGACGTCTTCGTCTTCGAACTCGCCATGGCGCTGTGCCACGGAGGACGGCTCGTCCTCATCACCGACGAGGCCCGGGTCGCCGGACCGGCGCTCACCGACTTCCTCGCCGACCAGCGGATCACCCACATGATCCTGCCGCCGTCCCTGGTGTCCGCCCTGCCGCCCGGCTGCGAACTGCCGGAGGGGTCGACCGTCCTGGTCGGCACGGAGACGGTGCCGCCGGACCTGTTCGAGCGGTTCGGCGCCACGGCCGACCTGATCTGCGCCTACGGGCTCACCGAGGCCACGGTCAACTCCACGCTGTGGCCCGCCCGCGAGCACGGCGGGCGCCCCGGCGGCCGCGTCCCCATCGGCCGCCCCGACCCCAACACCCGCTGCTACGTCCTCGACGAGCACCTGCGCCCCGTCCCTCCGGGCGTCGTGGGCGAGCTGTACGTCGCCGGGCGCGGCCTCGCCCGCGGCTACCTCGGCAAGGAGGCGCTCACCGCCGAGCGGTTCGTCGCCGACCCGTTCGGCGCGCCGGGCAGCCGCATGTACCGCACGGGCGACCGGGCCCGCTGGCGCGCGGACGGCAACCTCGACTTCCTCGGCCGGGTCGACACCCAGGTGAAGATCCGCGGCTTCCGCATCGAGCTGGGCGAGATCGAGGCGGCCCTGGCCGCGCACCCGTCGGTCGCGCAGGCCGCCGTGGTCCCCGACCGCGACGGCGACATCGTCCGGCTGGTCGGATACGCCGTGCCCGAGGCCGGCGGCACCACCCGCCCGGAGCTGGACGCGCAGGAACTGCGCGCCCACGTCGCGGGGCTGCTGCCCGAGTACATGGTCCCGTCGCTCGTCGTGCCGCTGGACGGCCCGCTGCTGCTCACCCCGAACGGCAAGCTGGACCGCAAGGCGCTGCCCGCCCCCGACTGGTCCGCCATGACCGGCGACGCCCACCCCGCCACGGAGACGCAGGCCAAGCTCGCCGAGCTGTTCTGCGAGATCCTCAAGCTCGACAAGGTCGGCATCCACGACAACTTCTTCGCGCTCGGCGGCCACTCCATGGCCTCCATGCGGCTCCTGGGCCGGATCCGCGCCGAGTTCGGCGTCGAACTGAGCATCCGTGACGTCTTCGACGCGCTCACGGTCGCCGGCGTCGCCGCCAAGCTCGAAGGCGCCGCGGCCGCCCGGCCCGCCCTGCGCCCCGCCGACCCCGACGCCCCGGCACGGCCCCTGGAGGCGGCGCCGGTACAGCGCTGGCAGTGGGAGTCGTACCGCCGCAGCCCCGGCTTCGACCACGCGCTGGTCCTCCGGTCCCCGGGCGGGCTCGACGCGGACACCGTCGCGGCCGCGCTCGCCGACGTCGTGGCGCGGCACGAGCCGCTGCGCACCGCGTTCTCCGAACGGGACGGCGCCCTGTTCCAGGAACCGGTCCCGGCCCCCGCGCTGACCGTGGAGCGGTGCGCCGACCTCGACGCGCGGCTCCTGGAGGTCGCCGCCCAGGCACCCTCCCCGGAGCGGGAGGCCCCGCTGCGGGCCCACCTGCTCACCGACGGGGACGGCAGCCAGGCGCTGCTGCTGACCACGCACTACCTGGCAGTGGACGAATGGTCCGTGGTGCCCCTGTTCCGCGACCTCACCGACGCCTACGCCGCCCGCGCCGAGGGCCGGGCACCGGAGTGGGAGCCGCTGCCCGTCACGTACGCCGACTACACGCGGTGGGCGCATGACGTCCTGGGCGACCTGTCCGACCCGGACAGCCGGGGCGGCCGTCAGCTCGCCTACTGGCGGCAGACGCTGAAGGAGGTCCCGGCGCGCCTCGCCCTCCCGGCCGACGTGCCGTGCGACGCCACCGCTCCGGCCGCGTCGGGCGGACGCCCGGGCGACTACGTGGGATTCGTCCTGGACGAGGACCTCCACGCGGCCGTGGACCGGCTCGCCCGCGCCACCGGCACCAGCATGTTCATGGTGCTCCACTCGGCGCTGGCCGCGCTGCTGACGGCCCACGGGGCGGGCACCGACCTGCCCATCGGTACGATGGTCGCCGGCCGGACCGACGACCAGCTCGCCGACCTGGTCGGCTGCTTCCTCAACACGGTCGTCCTGCGCACCGACACCGGTGGCGACCCGACGTTCGCGGAGCTGCTGACCCGGGTCCGGGAGACCACGCTCGGCGCCCTGGACCGGCAGGACGTCCCGTTCGACGAGGTCGTCAAGGCCACCGGGCTGCCGGAGGAGGGCCCGCAGGTCATGGTGATCCACCACGAGCAGGCGGACCTCGGCCGGCTGGAGGGCGGCATAGGCTCGTTCCACGCCGTCCCCACCGGCACGGCGCGTGCGGAGCTGATCCTCAGCTTCTACGAGCCGCGCGGCGAGGGCGCCGTGCACTGCGAGCTGATCCACGCCACCGACCTGCTCGGCACGGCCAAGGCCCAGCGGCTGGCCGACGAGTTCCAGACCCTGCTGCGGACCGTGGCAGCCGACCCCGAGCAGCCGCTGTCCGAGCTGTTCACCGTAACGACCGCATCGTCGACAAGGAAGTGACACCGATGAGCACCAACCCGTTCGAGGACCCGCAGGGCCGCTTCCTGGTCCTCGTCAACGACGAGAACCAGCACTCGCTGTGGCCGTCCTTCGCCGAGGTCCCCGCCGGGTGGCGGACCGTCTTCGGCGAGGACACCCGTGAGGCGTGCACCGCGTACGTCGAGGAACACTGGACGGACCTGCGCCCGGCGAGCCTGATCACGGCCCAGCAGGCCTGACACCGGCACCTTGAGGCCGCCGCCCCCGAAGCCCGAGGCTTCGGGGGCGGCGGCTTTTCCCGCGCCCTGTATTCAGCCCCTCCGGCGTTCGAGGAGCGGGGGGTTCGGGGGGCCCCCGATTCGGGAAGGGGCGGGGTAGGGGAAAGACTCGCCGGACACGGCACCCCGGCATGCAGAAGGGGCCCGGACCGTGCCGGTCCGGGCCCCTTCGGGGTGTGCGGGGGCTACCCGTACGGCGTCACGCGTCGCCGCGGCTCGCCGACCAGGCCGCCCACAGAGCGGCGTAACGCCCGCCCGCCGCGACGAGTTCGTCGTGCGTGCCGGTCTCGACGACGCGGCCGCCGTCGAGGACGACGACCCGGTCGGCCGTGGCGGCCTGGGGCAGCCGGTGGGCGACCATGAGGCCGGTGCGGCCCTCCAGCGCGCGTACCGCGGCGGTCTCCAGGACGCGCGCACCCGCGCTGCCGGCGTCCGCGGTGGCCTCGTCGAGGATGGCGATGGGCGGGTCGGCGAGCACGAGCCGGGCGAGGGCGAGGTGCTGGGTCTGGGTGACGGTCAGCCGGTGACCGCCCTCGCCCACGACCGTGCCGAGCCCGTCGGGCAGGGCCTCCACCCACTCCAGCGCGCCCACCGTCCCGAGCGCCGCGCGCAGTTCCTCGTCCGTGGCGCCCGGCCTGGCGAGCCGCAGGTCCTCGGCCAGCGGCCCGGCGAACACGTGGACCTCCTGGCTGATGAGGGTCACCGCGCGCCGTACGCCCGCGGGGCCCAGCTCCCGGGCGTCGACGCCGCCCAGGCACACCGATCCGCTCGCCGGCTGGTGGATGCCCGCGATGAGCTTGGCGAGGGTCGTCTTCCCCGCGCCGCTCGCCCCGACCAGGGCGACGCGCTCCCCGCAGCGGACCTCCAGGTCCACGTCGGAGAGCACGGGGTGGCCGTCGACGTACGCGTGGCTCAGGGCCGACACCTTGACCGACCCGTCCACGGGAGCGGGGCCGCCGCTCGCGGGCTCGGCCGCCACGGGGAGTTCGGACACGCCCACCAGCCTGGCGAGGCTGGCGCCCGCGGACTGGGCGTCGTCGATGAGGAAGAGCGCGGCGTTGATCGGGTTGAACAGGCCGTGGAAGTAGAGCGCCGCAGCGGTCGCCGTACCGATGCTGACGGCTCCGCGGTCGACCAGGAAGAACCCCGTGACGAGGACGGCGGCCAAGCCGATGAACTCGGCGGCGTTCAGCCGGGAGAAGAAGCCCGACACCAGGCGGATGCCGCGCAGCGCCAGGTCCACGGCGTCCTTGGACCGCCGCTCCAGAAGCCGCCCGTGCCGCTCCTCGAGCCGGAAGGCCCGTACGGTCCGTACGCCCCCGATGCTGTCCAGCAGCTGGTGCTGGAGGGCGCCGGTCGCCACGCGGTGGGCGGCGTAGATCCGGGTGGCGCGCGGGATGTACCAGCGGACCGTCAGGACGTGGACGGGCACGGCCAGCAGCACGGCGCACAGGAAGCGCCAGTCCAGCACGGCGAGCCCGGCCAGCGTGAGCACGATGGTGAGCAGCGCGCCGGCGAACTCGGGCAGCGCCTGCCGCACCGCCTTGCCGATGATGGTCACGTCGCCCGTCACGCGTGACGTCAGGTCCCCCGAGCCGGCCTCCTCGACCCGCTCCAGCGGCAGCCGGAGGGCCCGGGCGACGAACCGTTCGCGCAGGCCGGCGAGGACCGTCTCGCCCAGGCGGGCGACCAGCGCGGCGCCGATCGCCGTGGCGATGCCGCGGCCCACCGCCACGACGAGGAGCAGCGCCATCGGCACCAGCAGCGCGTCGGGCCCGCGCCGCTCCACCACGAGGTCGACGATCCGGCCGAGCAGGGGGGCGGTCAGCAGGCCGATCCCCGTTCCGACGACGAGCACGGCGACCGACGACAGGGCGAGCAGCCGGTGAGGTCGCAGCAGTCCCCGGAGCGCGGCGAGGGTCCGCGCTGCGGAGGCGGTGGGCAGCAGCGCACGCTGCTCCGCGGTGCTTTCGCTCATGGGACTTCCTTCTCGACCGGGCAGATGACCGCCGCCGCCGTCATGGGTGTGATGGTCGCCGCCTCCGGTCGCTGCGGGGCCGCTTCGAGGTACGCGGCCGCGACCGTCGGACGCGGGGGCGCCCCCTTGGCGTACGTGGTCGCCGCCTCCGGGCAGGGAAGCACCGCTTCGAGGTGCGGCACCGCCGCCCGTCGGCGCGGGCGTGCCGCTTTGGGGCGCGGGTGTGCCGCCTTGAGCTGCGGTGGTGCTGCCTTCCGCTGCGCGGTCGTGGCCTTGAGGCGCGGGGGCGCCGGCTGCGCGTACGCGGTCGCCGCCTCCGGTCGCTGCGGGGCCGCTTCGAGGTGCTGGGGTGGCGTCCTCAGGCGTGCGGGCGCCGCCCCCGGGCGCGGGGCCCGGTTCGACGTCCGATGGCCCCGTCGTGGAGTTCGCGGTGGTCACGCGAGCACCACCGCCCGGTACGTCTCGTCGGACGCGACCAGGACCGGGTGTGTGCCGTCCGCGGTGACGGTGCCACCGTCGAGGACCAGGACGCGGTCCGTCTCGGCCAGCAGGGCGGGGCTCGTCGTGACGAGCAGGGTGGTGCGGCCCCGGCGGAGTTCCCGCAGGCGGAGGGCGATCCGCGACTCGGTGACCGTGTCGACGGCGGTCGTCGGGTCGTGCACGACGAGGACGGGCGGATCGGCGGCCAGCGCCCGCGCGAGCGCGACCCGCTGACGCTGTCCGCCCGACAGCGAGCGGCCGCGCTCGGCGAGCACGGTGTCGGCCCCGTCGGGGAGGTTGCGGGCGACGTCGTCCGCCGTGGCGGCGTTCAACGCCCGTGCCACGTCCCGCTCCGCGTGTTCGTGTCCCGCGCGGACGTTGTCCAGGAGGCTGCTCTCGAACAGGGCGGCGTCGTGGTGCGCGACCAGGACGGCACGGCGCGCCGTGCCGGGGGCCAGTTCGGTGAGCGGCACGCCGTCGAGTTCGACGGCCCCCTGCTCCGGGTCGACTTCACGGCCCAGGCAGAGCAGCAGGTCGTGTGCGGCGGCCGGGTCCTTGCTGACGACGCCGACGAGGCTGCCGGGTGCGATCTCGGCGTCGACCCCGCGCAGGGCCCCTTGGGCGAGGCCACGGAGGCGGAGGCCGCCGGCGAGCGGTTCGGGGAGCCGGCCGCGCCCGTCCTCGACGGCGGGCGCCGACGCGAGGACCTCGGCGATGCGGTCCGCCGACGCCCGGCCGAGGGCGAACTCGCCGTTGACGTACGTGAGCATCTGGAACGGCCCGAGGAGGTACTGCGCCAGCCCCACCGCGGCCACGAGTTCACCGACGCTGATCGAGCCGCGGATCGCGAGGTGCGCGCCGACGAGGCCGATGACGGCGATGAAGATGCCGGTGAGCGCGAGGATCGCCCCGTCGTGCCAGGCGCGGCTGCGGGCCGCGCGCAGGGCGGCGTCGAGCGATTCTCCGCTGGTGCGCCGGTAGCGGGCCTCCGCCGCGGCCTCCGCCCCGATGCCCTTCAGCACGCGCAGGCCGGCGACCAGATCGGCGGCCACCCCGGAGGCGCGGGCGGCCCGCTCCTGCTCCACTTCGCTGCGCCGCTCCAGCGGCCGGCTGATCAGGTGGCCCAGCCACAACAGCGGCGGCACGCCCAGCAGGATCAGCAGGCCGAGCGGAACGGATATGCGCAGCAGGGCCACGGCGCTGATGGCGAGCCCGGCGAGGGCCGAGACCGCGTACGCGAGGGCCGCGGCGACCGCGCCCACGCGGGCGGCGTCGCCGGTGGCGACCGCGGTCAGCGCACCCGGCAGCCTGCCCCGGTCGGCTCCGCCCCGCGGGTCGAGCACGCGTGCGCCCAGCTCGAGCCGGAGCCGGTGGGCGGCGTGCTCACCGGATCCGTCCGTGATCCGGGCGGCGGTCCGGTAGCAGGTGGAGAGCACGAGGAAGAGGACCCCGAGGGCCAACAGCCACCACAGGAGCGCGGAGGAGGAGCCCGTCGCGACCGCCTCGTCGATGACCAGGCCGATGACGACCGGGACCAGGGCCTCACATCCCTGGTGCGCCATGCCGAGAAAGGAGGCCGCGACGACACGGCGGCGCTGGCCTCTGAGTGCTCTCCGGAGGACATGGCCCCCCGTCAGTCCTCCATCGGGCATGCGGTACCTCCGACGAGATGGAATGGGGATAGTTAGGTAAGGCTACTCTAATAAGAATGGGGGTCCCTGTGGCCCCCCTGTGCACGTCGCGCGGTGGTCCGCGAAGTCGTCCGCCGGGCTCCGTAAGCGCGTTGACCTGCTCCTGCGCTTCGGTTAGCCTCACCTAAGTCGCGGGCGGGTGGCCCGTGCCGTCCCATCCTTCACTCATACACGTCGTGCCGCCACGGGCCAGGGGGTTGTCTTTGTCGGTCGGAACCCAGGCGGCGACGGGAACGAAGGGCCCGGACCGGTCCGTGTCCGGTCCTCGCCGCTCAGCGTCCGCTCTCCGGAGCATCGGGCTCCTGGTCACCCTCGGGGCCCTGGTCCTCGTCGGACTGCTCAGCATCTGGCTCGGCACCAGAGGCATCCCCTTCACCGCCACCTGGCACGTGCTGTGGAACCCGGACGGCTCCGAGACGTCCGTCATCATCCACGACTACCGGATTCCCCGCACGCTCCTCGGCCTCCTCGTCGGAATCGCGCTCGGCCTGTCCGGCGCCCTCATGCAGTCGCTGACCCGCAACCCGCTCGCCGATCCCGGCCTGTTGGGCGTCAGCCTCGGCGCCTCCTGCGGCGTCGTCATCGCCATCGCCTTCTTCGGCGTCGGAACGGCCCTCGGCTACGTCTGGTTCGCCTTCGCCGGCGCGGCCGCCGCCTCCGTCCTCGTGTACGTCCTCGGCTCGTCCGGCCGCAAAGTCGCCACGCCCGACCGGCTCGTCGTCGCCGGAGCGGCGGTGACCGCCGTCCTGTACGCCTTCAACTCGGCCGTCCTGCTCCTCAACCCGAAGGCCTTCGACCAGTTCCGGTTCTGGACGGTCGGCGCGCTGTCGGGCCGCCGCATGGACATCGTCCTCATCATCCTGCCCTTCGTCGCCGTGGGACTCGTCCTCGCCCTGGCGCTCGCCCCCGCCCTCAACGCCCTCGCCATGGGCGACCAGATGGGCCGCGCACTCGGCGTCGACGTCAACAGGACGCGCGTGCTCGGCGCCATCGGCGTCATGCTCCTCTGCGGCGCCGCGACCGCGGCCGCCGGACCGATCGGCTTCGTCGGGCTCGTCGTACCGCACGTGGCACGCTTCGTCGTCGGACCCGACCAGCGCTGGGTCCTCGCCTACTCGATGCTCCTGGCGCCCGTCCTGCTCATCGGCGCCGACGTGCTCGGGCGCGTGCTCGGCGCACCGGGCGAGGTCCAGGTCGGCATCGTCACCGCGTTCGTCGGTGCGCCCCTGTTCATCGCGCTGTGCCGCCGTCGAAAGCTGGTCATGCTGTGAGAGCCGTACGAGAACCGATGCCGCCCGCGACGGACAGCGCCCCCGCGGTGCCGCAGCCGCGCGTCATCACCGGCCGTGTCCTGCGCACCCGGTCCGGGAGCGTCTCCCTGCGCCTCCAGGGCCGTGCCGTCGCCGTCTCGGTGCTGCTGGCCGGCGTGCTCCTGGCCGTCATGGGTGTCACGCTCACCACCGGCGACTTCGAACTCTCCCTCGGCGAAGTGCTCGACGCCCTGTTCGGCAGCGGATCGGGAGCGGCCGACTTCATCGTCAACACGCTCCGCATGCCACGGCTGGTGACCGCGCTGTGCGTCGGCGCGGCCCTCGCCGTCAGCGGTGCCATCCTGCAGAGCCTGACGGGCAACTCGCTCGGCAGCCCCGACATCATCGGCTTCACCAACGGCTCCGCCACCGGCGCCCTGGTCGTCATCGTCGTCCTGAACGGCAGCATGACCCAGATCGCGCTCGGCGCCCTCGCCGGCGGCCTCGCGACCGCCGCCGCGGTGTACCTGCTCATGCTGGGCCGGGGCCTCCAGGGCTTCCGCCTCGTGGTCATCGGCATCGGCGTCAGCGCCCTGCTGCTCGCCGTCAACTCGTACCTGATCACCCGGGCGAGCTGGCAGGAGGCGCTGGAGGCGCAGGCCTGGCTCCTCGGCAGCCTCGGCAACCGGCTCTGGATCCACGCCACCACCATCGGCCTGGCCGTCGCCGTCCTGCTCCCGCTCGCCCTCCTCCTCGCCCGCCGCCTCTCCATGGTCGAGATGGGCGAGGCCACCGCCACGGCCCTCGGCGTGAACGTGGGCCGCACGCGCGCCGCGCTGCTCGTGATCAGCGTCGCCCTGGCCGCGTTCGCCACCGCGGTGACCGGACCGATCTGGTTCGTCGCGCTGGCCGCGCCCCAACTGGCGCGCAGGCTGGCCGGCACGTCCGGTCCCGCCCTGCTGTCCTCCGCCCTCATGGGCGCCACGCTGCTCGCCCTGAGCGACCTCGTCGTGCAGCGCGTCTTCGCCCCCGCGCTCCTGCCGGTCGGCACCGCCACCGGCACCATCGGCGGGCTGTACCTGATCTGGCTGTTGGTCACCGAGTCCCGAAAGAGCCGCGCATGACTGGAACGACACAGACGACCGGGACGTCCGCAGCCGGCGGTGCCGGACGCCAGGGCGGCCCCCGCCTGCGGGCGGAGGACCTGACCCTCACCTACGACCAGCGCACGGTGGCCCAGGGGCTCGGCGTCGAGATCCCCGACCACTCGTTCACCGTGATCATCGGCCCCAACGCCTGCGGCAAGTCCACCCTCCTCAAGGCGCTGGCACGGATGCTGAAGCCGCGCTCGGGCCAGGTCTACCTCGACGGCGCCGCCATCGCCTCGTACCGCTCCCGTGAGGTCGCCCGCCGCCTCGGCCTGCTCCCGCAGTCCTCGACGGCGCCCGGCGGGATCACGGTCGGCGACCTCGTGGCCCGCGGCCGCTACCCCCACCAGCGGCTGCTGAAGCAGTGGTCCGCCGAGGACGAGACGGCCGTGACCGAGGCGATGCGGCAGACCGGCGTCCTGGAGCTGGCCGACCGGCCCGTGGACGACCTCTCCGGCGGTCAGCGCCAGCGCGTCTGGCTGTCCATGGTGCTGGCGCAGCAGACGTCCATCCTCCTGCTCGACGAGCCGACCACGTACCTGGACATCGCGCACCAGGTGGAGGTGCTGGACCTCTGCGCGGGGCTGCACGCGCGCGACGGGCACACCATCGTGGCCGTCCTGCACGACCTGAACCAGGCCTGCCGCTACGCCACCCACCTCATCGTCATGAAGCCGGGCGGCATCGTCGCGGCCGAGGGCGACCCGTCCACCGTCATGACCGCCGAACTGGTCCAGGACGTGTTCGGGCTGCCCTGCCGGATCATCGAGGACCCCGAGACGGGAACGCCGTTGATGATCCCGGCCGCCCCCAAGCGCCACGAGCCGGCCGGCGCGGGCCCCTCGCCCGCCACCATGATGGCCGCCGAGATCTCCTGACGACAGGGACGGACCGCCCATGCTCTGCACGAGGCTGACCAACGCGCACATCCTCACCATGGACCCGGACCACCCCGTCGCCCACGACCTGGGCATCTGGCGGGGGCGCGTCGTGGGCCTGGACGAGGCCGTGACCTCACTGCCCGCCCGCGAGGTGATCGACCTCCAGGGCGCCACCGTCCTGCCCGGGTTCATCGACAGCCACGTCCACCTGGCGTGGACGGGCCTCAAGGCGAGCACGCCGAGCGTCGCCCCCTGCGAGCGCGTGGAGGACGTCCTCGCGGTGGTCGAGGAGGCCGTCGCCCGCAAGGCGCCCGGCGCCTGGGTGGACATCGGCGGCTACGACCAGCGCGCCCTCGGCCGCCATCTGACCGCGGCCGAGCTGGACCGGGTCGCCCGGGACCGCAAGGTGTTCCTGATGCACGACTCCGGACACGCCTGCGTCGTCAACAGCGCCGTACTGGACCTGCTGCCCGCGGACGTCCCGCACCAGGACGGCTTCCTCGCGGAGAGCGCGATGACCGCCGCGCGGCGCCACCGCCTGCCGTACTCGCAGGCCGAACTGGCCGACGCCATCGAGCACGCCGGACGCGTCTGCCTCGCCGAGGGCGTCACCGCGTGCGCCGAGGCCGGCATCGGCGGCGGTCTCCTCGGGCACAGCCCCGTCGAACTGGGCGCCTACCAAGTGCTGCGGGACCAGGGCCGCCTGCCCCTGCGCGTGCAGCTCATGGCCGCCGGCGACACCCTGCGGCCCCTCGCCGCCCACCAGGACGACGGCATCCCGCGCGCCCTGGACCTCGGGCTGCGCACCGGCTTCGGCGACGACTGGCTCTCGCTCGGCGCCCTGAAGATCTACACGGACGGCGGCATGATGGCCCGTACGGCCGCGCTCACCGCGCCGTACGAGGGCACGACCCACACCGGCCAGCTCCAGGACGACCCCGACCGCCTGGCGGACCTCGTCGTGGACGGACACCTCGCCGGCTGGCAGCTCGCCGTCCACGCCATCGGCGACCGCGCCGCCGACCTGGCGCTGGACGCCCTGGAGCGCGCCCAGCGGCTGCGCCCCCGCCCCGGCGCGCGCCACCGTATCGAGCACGCCGGCCTGATCCGCCCCGACCAGCTCCCGCGCTTCGCCCGCCTCGGCGTCAGCGCCGTCGTCCAGCCCAACTTCCTGCGCCACTTCGGCGACGACTACGCCACCATCATGGGCGAGGAGCGCGCCCCCTGGATGTACCGCGGTCGGGGCTTCCTGGACCACGGCGTCACGCTGGTCGGCAGCTCCGACCGGCCCGTCACGGACGGATCGCCGCTGCGCGCCGTCCAGTTCATGGTCGAGCGCGCCTCCCTCTCGGGGCGGTCCATCGGACCCGACGAGGCGATCACCGTCGACGAGGCGCTGCGCGCCTACACCGTCGCCGGGGCGTACGCCTCCCACTGGGACGACAGCGCCGGCACCCTCACCCCCGGCAAGCGCGCCGACTTCGTCGTCCTCGGGGACGACCCGCGCCACGTCGACACCTCCAGGATCGGGGACATCGAGGTCGTGGCGACCTTCGTGGACGGACGCGAGGCGACGGAAGGGAAGAACCTGTGAGCACACCGGCCGGCACGCTCCAGCGGTACGCCCACCTCTGGGAGGAGCAGGTGACTCCGCCGCGGTGGGTCATCTGGAACACGGGCGACGAGGCCCTGGTCTTCGACCGGTTCCTCAACCTGCCCGCGCCCGTGGACGACCCCGATCTGGACGACGTCGTGCGCAGGATGCGCGCGGCCGGAGTGCAGGAGACCGGCGAATACCCGGGACGACCGTGCGGCTGACGACGGCTCCGGCACACCTCGGCACCGACCCCCTGCCGGACGTCTGGGAGCCCGGCACCGCGCGGCCGCACCTGTGGGCGGTCCGCGTCACCGAGTACGCGACGCGGGCCTCCGCCCAGGAGCACCTGCTCGACGGTGAAGAACGGGCCCGGTGCCAGGGCTTCGCGCGGCCCGCGGACCGGGACCGCTACCGCGTCGCCCATGTGGCGCTGCGCCGCCTCCTCGGGGCCTACCTGGACCGGGACCCGGCCGCCGTGCCGTTCGTGCGTGAGCCCTGCCCCGGCTGCGGCGCGCCCCACGGCCGTCCCGCCGTGCCCGGCGCACCCCTGCACTTCTCGCTCTCGCACGCCGGGGACGTCGTCCTGCTCGCCTTCGCCGGCGCACCGGTCGGCGTCGACGTCGAGGAGGAACCGTCCGCCGAGGTGGCGGCCGAGGTGGCGGCCATGCTGCACCCGGCCGAACGGGCCGAGGTCGCCGGTCTGCCGCTGCCGGCCCGCCCCTCCGCGGTGAACCGGTGCTGGGCCCGCAAGGAGGCGTACCTGAAGGGCGTCGGCATCGGACTGGGCGAGGACCCCTCGGTCACGTACGTCGGTACGGGCACGACGCCGGCGGCCCCGCACGCCTGGACCCTGACCGATGTGGCCTGCCCGCCCGGCTACGCCGCCGCCTGCGCCGTCCGCACGGCGAACGTCGGTACGGGGGCCACGGGGACCGGACTTGGCGACCGCCTTAGGTAAGGCTAACCTTGGCTTGTCTGTTTCATCGAGGTGAACGCGGCGGACCCGAGACCGTCACGCACGGTGGAACCCCAAGGAAGGAAAACCTTGATCACGGCCACGCCGCGCCCTGCCACGCTGCTGCCCAGCGCGCCCCACCCGCTCCTGCCGCCGCCCGCTCCGACCTTCTCGGTACGGTCCGCCGGGCCCCGCGACGCCGCCGCACTCGCCGCCCTCTCCCAGCCGTTCGTCCGCTCCGGCGCCCTGCGCGCCCGGCCGTTCCACGTCTACGCCTGGCACGCGGCCGACTTCCTGGTGGCGGAGGGCCCCGACGGCGCCCTGGAGGGCTGCCTGGCACTGCGCGTACAGCCCGAGCCGACGAGCGAGGGACGCGCCACCGGAGTCCTCTACAACTTCTGCGTCGCCCGCCACCGGCAGGGCAGCGGCCTGGGCGCACGGCTGCTGGGCGCCGCGCTGGCACAGGGCCGTTCGCAGTCGCTGGACGCGCTGTTCACGGCGACGACCGGAAGCGGTCGTCTCTTCCTGCGCTACGGCTTCACCCCGGTCCCTCAGCGCCTGGCCCCGGAGGCCTGGGCGCGAACGCTGGACCCGCGGCGCAACGCGAAAGTCCTCGCCCGCGTCCTCTGATCGCTTGCGTGCCGCCCGGAAGTGACCGCTCGTCACGGCACGGAAGCGACCGCCGGCCGCGGCACGGCAGCGACCGCCCGCCACCCCACGCAAGGGGCCCGAGCCATCCCGGCTCGGGCCCTTTCCGTTCCAGCGGTACGCCGGCATCAACCGTCCAGGATGCCCGGCAACTCCTTCACCAGACCGGCGATCTCCTCGTCCGTGACCGTCAGGGCGGGTGCCAGCCGCACGGTCGACGCGCCGGCCGCGTTCACCAGGAACCCCGCTTCCTGAGCGGACCGCTGCACCCGGGCCGCCACCGGCGCGGTGAGCGCCACTCCCAGGAGGAGTCCGGCACCCCGCACCTCGCGCACCAGGGGATGCCTCAGGTCCTCGATGCCACGGCGCAGCGCGTCGCCCTTCCGGACGACCTCCGGAAGCAGGCCTTCCGCCTCAAGGGTCCGCAGGACCGCGAGCCCCGCCGCGCAGGACACGGGGTTGCCCCCGAAGGTGGAGCCGTGGTGCCCGGGGCCCAGCAGGCCGGCCGCGGCACCGAACGCCACGGTGGCGCCGATCGGCAGGCCACCGCCCAGGCCCTTCGCGAGCGTCACGACATCGGGTTCCACGCCGGGCGCCGACTGGTGCGCGAACCAGTGGCCCGTACGTCCGATGCCGGTCTGCACCTCGTCCAGCACCAGCAGGGTCCCCGTGGCCCGGGTGATCTCCCGCGCCGCCCGCAGATATCCGTCCGGGGCCGGCACCACGCCCGCCTCGCCCTGTACCGGTTCCAGGAAGACGGCCGCCGTCTCCTCGCCGACCGCGGCACGCAGGGCCTCGACGTCCCCGTACGGCACGTGCGTCACGTCGCCGGGAAGCGGCAGGAAGGGATCGCGCTTCGGGGGCTGCCCGGTCAGGGCCAGGGCGCCCATCGTGCGCCCGTGGAAGCCGCTCTCGGCGGCGACCACGTGGGTGCGCCCGGTCCGGCGGGCGATCTTGAACGCGGCCTCGACCGCCTCCGTACCGGAGTTGGCGAAGAACACCCTGCCGTCCCGGCCGAAGAGGTCCAGCAGCCGCTCCGCGAGGGCGACGCCGGGCTCCGAGACGAACAGGTTCGACACATGTCCCAGACGGGCCACCTGAGCGCTGACGGCCTCCACGACGGCCGGGTGCGCGTGCCCCAGGGTGGTGACCGCGATCCCCCCGGTGAAGTCGGTGTACGCACGGCCCGCCTCGTCCCAGGCCGTGCGGCCGGCACCGCGGACCAGGGCCAGCGGGGGAGTGCCGTAGGTGTCCATCATCACCGCTCGCCAGCGGTCGGTGAGCGGTGCGGTTCCGTCGGTCGTCATACGACGGCCCCCTCGCCCACCGGCACGGTGTCGGGCACGACGGTCGTGCCCGGACTCCTGTCGCCGAACACGCCCCGCAGCACCGCGTGCGGAACGCGCCCGTCGAGCACGTGCGCCCGAGCCACGCCGGAGCGGACCGCCCGCAGGCAGCCCTCCATCTTGGGCAGCATCCCGCTCGCCAGGTCCGGGAGCAGCCCGTCCAGTTCCGTGGCCGTGAGGCGTTCGATCACCTCGGTGCTGTGCGGCCAGTCCGCGTACAGCCCCTCCACGTCCGTCAGCATCACGAGGCGCTCCGCGCCCAGCGCCACGGCCAGCGCGGAGGCGGCGAGGTCGGCGTTCACGTTGTAGACCTCCCCGTCCGTGCCGCGGGCGATCGGTGAGACCACGGGGATACGGCCCTGCTCCAGCAGCGCCCGCACGGTCTCGGCGTCCACGGACACGATGTCGCCGACCAGGCCGATGTCCACGGGTTGCCCGTCCACCCAGGCCGGGCGGCGCACGGCCGTCATGGTGTGCGCGTCCTCACCGGACAGGCCCACGGCGAACGGGCCGTGCGCGTTGATGGCACCGACCAGTTCGCGCTGCACCTGGCCCGTCAGCACCATGCGGACCACGTCCATGGTCTCCGGGGTGGTCACCCGCAGGCCCGCCTCGAAGCGGACCTCCAGGTCCAGCCGGTCCAGCATCGCGCTGATCTGGGGTCCGCCGCCGTGCACGACGACGGGGCGCAGACCGGCATGCCACAGCTCCACCACGTCCTGCGCGAAGGTCCGGTGGAGCGACGGATCCACCATCGCGTTGCCGCCGAACTTCACGACGACCGTCCGGCCCTGGAGCTCCTCCAGCCACGGCAGGTCTCCCGCGAGCAGATCGGCCGCGGTCACCTCCTGGTCGACGGGTGTCCCCATCCCTCTTCCCTCTCCGCTCATGAGCTGTAGGCGCTGTTCTCGTGGACGTACTCGGCGGTGAGGTCGTTGGTCCAGATCACCGCCGACTCGTCGCCGGCACGGAGGTCGACGGTGACCGTGATCCGGCGGCCCGACATGTCCACCTTGTCGCGGGACTCACCGGCCGCGCCGTCGCGGCAGACCCACACGTCGTTGATCGCCACGTCCAGCAGGTCCGGGTCGAACACGGCGTCCGTGGTGCCGATCGCCGACAGCACGCGCCCCCAGTTGGGATCCTCGCCGTGCAGCGCGCACTTGAGGAGGTTGTTGCGCGCCACCGACCTTCCGACCGTGACGGCGTCCGCCTCGGACGCCGCCCCGACGACCTGCACCTCGATCTCCTTGGACGCGCCCTCGGCGTCCGCGACCAGCTGGCGTGCCAGGTCGCGGCACACGGCGTGCACCGCGTCGGCGAACTCGGCCTCGCCGGGGGTGATCCCGGAGGCCCCGGACGCGAGGAGCAGCACCGTGTCGTTCGTGGACATGCACCCGTCGGAGTCCACCCGGTCGAAGGTGGTGCGCACCGCGCCGCGCAGGGCCCGGTCGAGGTCCGCCGCCGGTACGTCCGCGTCGGTGGTGAGGACCACCAGCATGGTGGCCAGGCCGGGCGCGAGCATGCCCGCGCCCTTGGCCATTCCTCCCACGACCCATCCGGACCCGGTCGCCACCGAGGTCTTGTGCACGGTGTCCGTCGTCTTGATCGCCACGGCCGCGTCCTCGCCGCCGCTCCTCGCCAGCCGCCGCGCCGCGGCGTCGATGCCCGCCGTGACCGCGCCCATGGGGAGGGGGACGCCGATGAGCCCCGTGGAGCACACCGCGACCTCGTGCGGGTCGGCCACCCCGATCGCGCGGGCCGTGTGCTCCGCCATGAGGCGGGCGTCCTCGGCACCGGCGGGGCCGGTGCACGCGTTCGCGCCACCCGAGTTGAGGACGACCGCCGACAGCGCGCCGTCCGCGAGGGCCCGGCGGGACCAGCGCACCGGAGCGGCCTGGACGCGGTTGGAGGTGAACACGCCCGCGGCGGCGCGGGACGGGCCCCGGTTGACGACCAGGGCGAGATCGGGAGCGCCGGATTCCTTGATGCCGGCGGCGACACCGCTCGCAAGGAACCCTTGGGCAGCGGTCACGGTCACGGAGCCACTCCATTCGTGGGCAGGCCCAGCCACTCCGGCAGGCCGAGGGCGACGTTCATGCACTGCACCGCGCCACCGGCGGTGCCCTTCACCAGGTTGTCGATGGCGCTCACACAGACGAGACGCCCGGCGTCCCGGTCCACGGCCACCTGTACCTGGGCCGTGTTGGAGCCGACGACCGAGCCGGTGGACGGCCACTGGCCGGCCGGCAGCAGCCGGACGAACGGCTCGTCCGCGTACGCCTCCTCGAACGCGGCACGTACGCGGTCGGCGGCGTCCTCACCGGAGAACGCGGGACGCAGCCGGGCCGAGCAGGTGGCGAGGATGCCGCGGGGCATGGGGGCCAGGGTCGGCGTGAACGACACGGTGACCCGCTCGCCCGCCACCCGCGACAGGTTCTGCGTCAGCTCGGGGGTGTGCCGGTGGCCTCCGCCCACGCCGTACGGGCTCATGGAGCCCATCACCTCGGAGCCGAGCAGGTGCGGCTTCACCGCCCGGCCGGCCCCCGACGTGCCGCTGGCCGCGACGATCACGGCGTCCGGCTCGACCAGGCGGGCGGCGTACGCGGGCATCAGGGCCAGGGTGACCGCGGTCGGGTAGCAGCCGGGCACGGCGATCCGGCCGGCGCCCCGCAACTCGTCCCGCGCCCCGGGCAGTTCCGGCAGCCCGTACGGCCACGTCCCCGCGTGCGGCGAGCCGTAGAAGCGCGTCCACGCCGAGGCGTCGACCAGCCGGAAGTCGGCGCCGCAGTCCACGACGAGCGTCTCGTCCCCCAGGCGGCGCGCGAGCGGAGCCGACTCGCCGTGGGGCAGGGCGAGGAACACCGCGTCGTGTCCGCGCAGCACGTCGGCCGAGGTCGGCTCCAGCGTCCGGTCCGCGAGCGCCGCCAGGTGCGGCTGCACCTCGCCGAGCCGGCGTCCCGCGCTGCTGTGGGCCGTGACGGCGCCGATCTCCACCCCCGGATGGGAGGCCAGGAGGCGCAGGAGTTCGCCGCCCGCGTAGCCACTGGCACCGGCCACAGCGACCCGTACGGTCATGTTCGTTCCGTCTCTTCTGATACGTGGGGGTGTTCGGGATGGGAGGGCTCGCAGGAGCGTCACGAGCGTCAGGAGCCCCTCGCCTCTCCGGCGGACTTCGCCTCTTTCGGCACCCTGTGGAGCAGCAGGTCGCGCAGCAGCGTGTCGGTCGTGCAGACGACGCCGCTGCGGGCCGCCCAGCGCAGGGCCATGGCGTGCTCCTCGGCGGAGAAGTCGGCGACGGCGTCCGCCACGACGAACGGCTGGATGTCGTTCATGAAGGCGTCGGCGGCGGTCAACAGGACGCCGAGGTGCGCGTAGACGCCGCAGATGATCAGCTGGTCCCGGTTCTCCAGGCGCAGCAGCCTGCCGAGATGGCTCCGCAGGAAGGCGTTCTGGCGGACGTTCGCCAGCAGGTGTTCGCCGGGGCGCGGCACCAGCGGGTCGACGATGGCGGCGGCGTCCGGCTCGTTCCCGATGCCGGGCCCCCAGACGTCGGCCGCGAGCCCACGCCGGCCCGGCTCCTGGGCGGCGGGCTCGGCGCTGAACACCACGGGCATGCCGAGCGTTCCGGCGAGTTCGCGCAGGGCGGCGATGTTGCGGACCAGGTCCACGACGGGCGGGAGGCCGGGCCGGAAGGCCCGGACGAAATGATTCTGCATGTCGTGCACGAGGAGTGCGCACCGGTCCGGATCGACGGTCCACGACGCGCAGGATGCGGGGAGCGCCGAGCGTTCGGGCATCGGATACGACTCGATGGCCGGCAAGCCCATGACTGTCCCTCCCCGGAGAATCCCCACGTGCCGCACACCGCCGTGGAACTTAGCTAAGCCTAACCTAAACTTCCGTGCGGCTGTTCGGTCAGGCGGCCCGCCAGTAGCCGAGGGCGTGCAGCCGCTCCTTCGGCACGCCGAGCTGCCTGCGCGCGTAGGAGGCGAGGGACCGGGTGGTCGCCGTGTCACAGGCGATCCAGAGGTAGGAGGCGTCGTCCACGCGCTCCGGGAGGGCGGCCCGAACGGTCTTGATCAGATGGGCGCCCTGGTCGCGACGCGGCACCTGGATGACCTCGCGGCCCGGAGCCCCGCCCCGCGGAGCGTGGTCGCCGTCGAAGGCGTGCGACGTCTCGTACCAGATCGTGGCCGGCGTGAGCGGCATGGACGCGAGCAGCGAGTCGATGGCGGGCCGGGACGCGGCGTCACCGACGACGAGCAGCCGCGACGGCAGGGGATCGGGCAGGGCGAACTCCGAACCCTGCACCGTCGCCTCGATGGTGTCGCCCGGGCGTGCGGCGCGGGCCCAGTCGCTGGCGCGGCCGGAGTGCAGCGCGAAGTCCATACGGAACGTCCCGTCCGTCGGGTCCGGCTCGACGAGGGTGTACGCCCGTTGGTGGGGCCGGCCGCCGTTGTCGAACCACAGGCGCACCCACATCGTCGGGTGGACTCCGGTGGCGCGGAGCATCCCGCCGTCGGAGAAGGAGAGGCGGTGGAGCCTGTCGGAGACTCGCTCGTTCGACGTGACGGTGAGGGTGAAGTCCTTGGCCCGCATGAGCTTGAGGACGGCACCCTGCCAGCCGTGTCCCACGGCATCCCCCTCGGGTCGCGATGATTAGGTAAGCCTAATCTAAATGGATCTGCGGGGTGCGGGGAAAGAGGGACGCCCGCACCGCCGCCGCGCACGTCACTGAAGCGCGTGCTCAGGGCCGGGAAGAGGATCGCCGATGGCGGGCGCCAGTCCCGGGAATGGCGAGAAAGCGACGAATCCGCTCGCCTGCCGCCGTGGCGTCCTCGGCGGGTTCCGGGAACAGCAGGCGCACGTCGCACCGGCTGCCGGGGTATTCGCAGCGCAGGGTGATGCCGTGGCGGTCCAGGGCCAGCGGTACGACACGGGTGAAGCCCGGCGGTACCCGGTGCCCGGCCAGGGCGACCAGGCCGGCCACCATGTCCTCGTGGGCGTCGGCGAGATGGGTCAGCATCGCCGCTTCCTCGACCGCGAGGGGATCCGGTTCCGCGAGGGTCAGCTCGTCGAGTCCCACCTCCACGGAACCGGCCGCGGTGCGCAGGGTGACGTGCGCGATGTCGACGCGCAGGGACGTGCCCCCGCCGCGACCGTCCGGCGCCAGCCAGCCGGCGACCGTGACCCGGGCCCGTACACGGTCGCGGACCGCTGTCGGCGCGATGTCCGTGAACTCCAGCAGAGCGGCGAGACTGCCGCGCGGCGCGTGCGCGACCTGGGCGCCGAGGGGGCTGTCGGTCGGCGGGTGGAGCGCGATCCGCCCCCTCCGGCTCACCGAGTGCATACCGATCAGGTCGTACGCCCGCCCCTCCGTGGTGAGGGACAGCGAGACGGCACGGGCGAGCACCGAACGGACCCGCACCGCGGCGGTCGGTTCGGACTGGATGCTCTCGTCTGCGGTGCTCAACGGGACTCCAACGGTGAGAGGTTGCATCGGTACGCCTCCGACGGCCGACCGACGCGGAACGCCCGTGTGGGCCCGCTCCACCGCGGCCGCGGCACGCCTCCTGATTTAGTAAGGCAAGCCTAACCTTACTCACACGCGCCCACCGAGGCGAGGGGCGGCAGTTGGCCGGCGGACTGCTGCTCGGTGCCGACGCCCGTCGTGGCCATGCACCCGAACCGTCCGCACCTGGCAGTGGCCCAGGGTGCGGGCGTCGCGGTGCTGCCCGTCAGTCCCCGTCTTCACGCCTGATGCGGTACGGGCACATCCTGGAACGGCAGCCATACTCGGTGCTCCGCGTCCGACTCACAGCATTCGTCGTAGTGGACGCCGACCTTGAAATCGCCCGGCTTCACCGATTCGGGGAACGAAGCGTCGATTCGGCAGCTCATGATCAGTCTGCCGCCCGGGGGAAAATTGGTGCCGTCGCCGTCGTTGCGCAGCTCCTCGCAGCCGGCGTGGAACGGGCCGGAGGACAGCTCGCACAGGCCCACCCCGTCAAGCGGCAGGCAATCGGGGAACTTCGACGGGTCGACGAAGAAGCCGAAACCGTAATTGTGGCCCACCCACAGGCTGTTCGGAGAAGGGATCTCAGGGCGGCGGTCGTCGGTGGCGGCCATCTCCACGGTCAGGGTGACGTGCACCTCGCCGGGCTTGTCGTACTGGCCCCCGGAGCCGTTGACATCCGTGGCGAGCCCCCGCCAGGCATACCCGTAGCGCCAGCCGTCGATGGTGATGGGCGTGAGCTCGGGCCCGGCCGGCGTTGTCCTCGGGCTCGGAGTGGGCGCGGGGGCGGGAGTTGCCTGCCTCACCGTTGCCGGAGGTTTCCGGTCGGCCTGCGTCCCGGGCGGGGCGGCGCACGCCGTCGCGGTGAAGAGTACGGCGACGGCGGCGAGGATGCGGTGACGCACGGTGGCCCCCTGGCTGTGAACGTGCAGTGGGCGAAGGGTAGCGAAACCGTGGAGGACCGGGCCAACGGTGAGACGGCGCGGCGACACCCGTCCCCGTCGCCTCTGCCCGGCGACGAGCCCGCCCGGAACCGCTCCTGTTCGGACACCGTCCTGATCATTCGTAGGGCGGGCAGCGCGACGACGGAGGCGAGCGAGTGCGAAGTGGGCGGCGTGCCGGCGGCCCGGCGTGGAGGGCGATGGCCACCGGTGCGGCGGCTGTCGTCCTGGCCGGCTGCATCGGCCCGAGCGGCGACACCGAGACGGAACCCGGACCCGCGGCGGCCGAAGTCACCGTGGTGCGCGGTGACAGGACGTACCCACTGACCGTGAAGATCACGGGATGGAAGGTCGGTCCGCACCCGCAGGTCCCCGACAGGGGCGACGCGGTGCACGTCACCTACCGCACGACCAGGACCGAGCCCCTGCCGGAAACCATGGTGGAACTCGCGGTGTGCGCCATCGACTCGGCGAACGCCGTACTGTTGTGCGCCACCATCGCCGTGCACGAGGTGCCCGGAGAATCACCGGTGGAGGACACCGACTTGTGGATCGGCCCCAGTACCGATCCGGCCCTGTCCCGCACGGCCCGCGTCGTCGTCCTGCCCGACCAGCTCCGTCACGGCCTGCACGCGGGCGACCCCAAGGACGGCGACGGCTACGTCCCGCCCGATGTCCCTGCGCCGGGCGAGCGCCTGCGCATCGGCTGACCGGCCACGGTCCTTCACGAGCAGGAGCAGGAGCAGCCTCCGCCGGAGCGCCCCGCTCCCCGCGGCTGCAGCCAGTGCCCGCCGGTCGTCCAGCCGAGGAACCGGCGGGCCCTGCCCCCGTCCGCCGTACCGTCCCGGTCGAAGGAGCCGCCCGCGGCGACCAGGTCCAGCCCCGCCAGCGCCGGCGCCAGGGCGGACCCGACGCGCGCGGGGTGACGGCCCAGCTCCTCGTCCATGGCGGCCCGTACGGCCACCTGCTCGTCCGGCGTGCACAGCGACAGGTGGAACAGCATCTGCCGCCAGGCGTACGCCGCGTCCTTGATCGTCGGCAGGGCGTACGGCTGCCGGTGCGCACGGGCCGTCAGCCGGCACACCGTCACGAAACAGAGCCGAGCGAGCTCCGCCCAGCCGCAGGAAGGGGAGATTCCCACCCGGTGGACCAGGCTCGCCAGGTTGTGCGTGGTGAGGATCTGCGCCTGCTCCACCACCTTGCCGTTCGCCGCCACCGACCACGAACGCGTCGACTCGCCCGCCCGCTCCGCGCACAGCCGGGCGAACCCGGGCGACGTACGGGCCCCGGACGACCGGCCCAGCGCCTCGCTCGCCTCGATGATCGCGAGGTTCCGCACGGCGGCGTAGTCGATGCCGTAGTACCGCTCGTACAGCGACCCGGAGAGCAGCTCCGCCGCCACACGCGCCGCGGTGAGGAACTTCGGGCTGAACGTGCCCATGAAGATGTCCGCCGCCAGCTCCTCCACCATCGGGGCCCGCAGATCGGCCTGCCGGACGAGCACCGACAGCTCGCGGACCAGCGGATTGGGCAGAAGCGTGCCCGGGAAGCTCCGCACGGCCAGCTCACCCAGCTCCCGGAGCAGCGTGTGCGCCGCGTCGCGGCCCGCCTCCGCACAGCGCTGCCCGGCCACGGCCGCCACCCATGGCAGTTCCTCCACCCGGACCTGCCGCTCCAGGTCGAGCAGCAGCAGCGAACGGCGGTTGCGGAACGCCCGGTAGTGCGCGGTCATCAGCCGCCGCAGCGCCGGATCGGCGTACGCGCGGGCGGTCGTCGCCCCGACCAGCTGCGGCACCAGCGCGGCCAGCACCTCGGCCGACGGGACGACACCGCGCTCCACGAGTGTCCCGACGGACGCGCTGAGCGCCGACTCGACCACCCGCCGGATCGCCGCCGGCACCGCCGCCCCGGCGGGCAGGCCGGTCGCGGCGTGCTCCTGGGTTGTGACCGGGGCGAGGAGCGGGGCCAGGTCGGACACGCCCGTGTGGCGCGGCAGATCGGCCAGCCGCCGCCGGACCAGCCCGGCCATGGCCTGGTGCGACGCCCCGGCCACCTGCTCCGCCTGCTTCCGGCGCAGCGCGGTGTGCGGCGCGGAGCCGGGCACGCCGCGCCGCCGGACCATGGAGGCGACGGCGTGCCGCAGCAGCCCGAGCCGTCGGGCGTCCAGCGGGCGGTCCGCCACGACCTCCGCCAGCGCGCCGCGCAGGATCCCCAAGTTGCCCTTGGGATCCCGGTGCTTGCCGCAGAGCGTGTGCGCCTCGGCGAGCTGCCGGTAGCGCCCCAGGAGCGCGGTGCCCCGTGCGTGCCAGGCGTCGTCCGGGACGCGCTCCAGCACACGGTCGCCGTCGGGTCCGGCGGTCGCCAGCCAGTGGACGAGCAGGTCGTCACCGAACGGCGCCCAGACCGTCAGCGCCTCCCGCTGGGCCTCCACCGCCCGGTGCGGCCGCCGCAGCGCCAGAGCCTCGTCCACGTCCGCGACGGTGGACCGGTGCACGGCCGCGCTGTCCGGCCCGGCCGCCGGGGCGGTACGCGGCGCGAACCGCAAACGGCCGGCGAACGGCTCCAGTTCCCGTACGAGCCCGCCCGCCTCCTCCAGCTCTCCGGCGCGCACCAGCCACGCCACGGTCAGCAGCGCGGCCTCCTCGGGCAGCGTCACCTCGTAGCAGCCGCTGTCCAGGAGGTCCCACAGTTCGGCGAGACCCCGCTCGGACAGGAAGTGGGCGAACAGCGCCCCCCGCTCGGCCGGCACCCCGGCGCGCCGCGCCGCCTCCCTCTCGTACGGCAGCAGCGGCCCGCCGGCGCTCGGCGCGCCGGTGGCGAAGCCGCCCTGGACGACCTCGGGGGTGACCCAGGCGGGAAGGCCCGCGACGGGCGTGCGCGAGCCGATCGTCAGACGCCCGTCGGCGATCCCCGCGAGGACCTGGCGCCAGCGGGCGGCCCGGCCCTCGGCACGGTCGCGGGTCGCGTCGTCCCCATGGGTGCGGGCCGTGGCGAGTGCCCTGGCCAACTGCCCGGCCGCATAGGCAGGGTTGACGGTGAGAAGCTGCTGCTCAGCGTTGTCATCCATAAGCCGACGTGGCAGGTTCCGCCCCTGCGCCCTCCGGGTCCCGAGCCCGGCGCTCTCCTGCTGAGCTACACGTCGATGGCGCCGACGCTAGAGGCCACGGGCGGAAGCCCTCAACTCATTTGCGTCCCGTGCGGGACCTGCCTCGCCGACAAGGGGGCCCGGGCAGGGGACCGTGTGCTCGTGCCCCTCTCTCCACGGATGATCGGCCGAGGGCCCTGGCCACCTGCCGGCTGTCCCGGATCATGACTCCGGCCCGGTCACCGGTGGGGACCGCAAGCCACTCGGGCCGACCCCGGCAACCCCGGTCCGCGGCACCGGCGTCCTCGCCCTCACGCCGCACCACCCGGACCGCGCCGCAGGGGCCCGAGCCGGGTCACGAGGCCGCGCCCAGGATGTCGGCGCTGTTCCCGAGCTGCACGTCGAGAAGCCTCTTGACCCGGTCGAGCCTCGTGGCGTCCGCGTCGATCGCCTCCTTCTGGTACGCGATGTGCAGGGCCAGGGCCACGCCGGGCAGGTTCACCTCCTCGCGGCAGCTCTCGTCGGCGACCGCGACCGCGATCTCCGCCCGGCTGACGGGCCGTTCGGGCTCCTCCTCCGTGACGGACACGGAACCGGCCCACCGCGGATCCCCTTCGGCGTCGGCCGGCGTGGCGTACGGGTGGCCGGACCGCTTCATGCAGGCGCGCCAGTGCTGTTCGGCCTGCCGGTAGCGGTGGTCCGACGCCACCCTCCGGGCCGCCTCCCCTTCGATGTCGGCCAGCGCCTTCCAGGGGACGATCGCCCGGTCCTCCAGTGCGGCGCGGAACGCCTCACCGGACTGGTCGAGCCGGCGCATCACCTCGCCGTGGCAACCGCCCGGCGGCACGGGCCGGCCGGCGAACACGCCGGCCGACCCCTCGTAGACACCGCCGTACCTGTCCGGCACGAAGAGCGCCTTCGTCCCTCCCCGGGCGGCGGACGCGTACCGGTCCGCCTGGAAACCGGCCGGGCCCCGGTATCCGTACCGGGACGGGTTCCGGTCGCCGAGCCAGCCCACCAGTGCGGGCACGTGCGGCCGGCGGACCTCCCGGATGGCCGGGGTGGCCAGGGTGATGCCGTAGCGCCGCATGCACTGCCGGACGGCCGCCATACGCGCCCGCTGCACCTGCGCGTACTGCCGCGAGGTCAGTTCGTAACGCTGCAGCGGTACGACGAAATCCGCCGCCGACCGTGGACGCGGCACCGGCGACGCCGCCGGCCCGCTGCCGCCGTCCCTGCCGGTCTCCCGGGGCGCGCCGGCCGGTCCGCAGGCGGTCGTCAGCGCCGACAGCAGGCACACGGCCGCGAACAGCCGCTTCGTACGCGGTGTCATGAGAGCCCCCAAGTACGTGGTGGAGTCCTACCGCCGCATCACGGGTAGAGCCTGCCGGTGTCGTAGTTGGTGATGTTGTTCAGCAACCGCCCGCGGGCGAAGACCCAGTTGACGCTGGACAGCGGCACGGCCGCGGTGAACGCCGACGTCTTGCCGCTGGGGACCGTCGACCAGGCGGGCCAGCTGCCGCCGTACGCGCCGCACCAGTACGACGTGTCGTTGCCCCGGTAGTTCCAGCCCATGGAGACGCGGTCGCCCGACCGGCCCCCGTAGATCACGCTGAAGACGTGGTTGTTGTAGTAACGGACGGCGATCCTCCGCCCGTCGACCGGCCGCGACTCCTCGTTCGGAGCCACCACCTTGTAGTCCCGGGCGGCCGAACACCAGGTGTCGGCGGCCTGGGCAGGTGTGGCGGTGACCGCGACCAGGGTGCTCGCCACCATGCCGGCCCCTACCGCCCCGGCGGCCATCCTCTGAAGTGTGCGCACTGTACGGACTCCTTCGCTTCCGTGCGGTACCGGCCGCGGGAGCGGCCGATCGCGTCGTGTGGTGCGGGACCACAGTGCGCGGCGGGCTTTGCACGGAACCTTGGGCAGACCTTGAATCGCCGGTCGCGGCCGGGCGCGGGGCGCCTGCGGGAAGAGAGGGCCCCGTTCCCTTCAGGCCCCGGCGGCCGCCAGGGCCTCCGCCTGACGACGGGTGAGCCGCCAGACCTGGACCTCGCCGGTCTCCGCCGGGGCCAGGCGCTCGTCCGGGCGGCGGCGGTGCTCGACGAAGCCGAGCCGGGCGGGGACGGCGGCACTGGCGCGGTTGGCCGCGTCGTGGACGACCTCCACGGAGGCGACGCCGGGGAGCCGGAAGGCCTGGTCGACCAGGGCGCGGGCGGCCCGCGTGGCCACCCCGCGCCCTGTGGCGGCGGGGTGCAGCCAGTAGCCGATCTCCAAGCTGTCGTCCGGGGTGTCGTCGTGCCGGTACAGTCCGCAGGCACCGGCGATCGCCCCGTCCAGCACGATCGCGTACGAGAACTCCCGCCCGTCCGCCCAGCGCTCGGAGCGGCAGGCCAGGAAGTCCGCGGTCTGCTCCCGGCTGTGCTCGGCGACCCACGGCATCCACGGGCGCAGATGCTCCAGCGACTCCTCGATGACCCGGAAGAACTCCGGAAGGTCCGCCTCGCCGTCGAAACGGCGCAGCGTGAGCTCGCCCACCTCGATCACCTGCTGGGGAAGGTCCATGCCGGGAGGATCGTGTGCGGCCGCCGCGGCCCGCAACGGTTTTTCGCCGTGGCGGCTCCCGGCCGGGGGCGGGGGAGACGCAGGTCACACTCGCCGCCGTCACGTCGTGCCGAGCGGTTCCGTCAGAGGGGTGTCACCGCCGACAACGGAGCTGAGGAGTCCACGATGGACGCACGCTTGAACGTCTTCGCCAGCCCGACCGCGGGCCGGTTCCTGAAGCACATCGTCTCCGCGGGCCAGGTGGTCACGAACTCGACGCTGCCCGCCGCGACGCAGGAGCTGGTGAAGATCCGGGCGAGTCAGATCAACGGGTGCGGCTTCTGCACCGACATGCACACCAAGGAGGCCGCCGCCGCCGGTGAGTCGTCGGTGCGTCTGCACCTGGTCGCGGCGTGGCGCGAGGCCACGGTCTTCACCGAGGCCGAACGCGCCGCGCTGGAGCTGACGGAGCAGGGCACGCGTATCGCGGACGCGGCCGGCGGTGTCACGGACGAGGCGTGGACGAATGCCGCCAAGCACTACGACGAGGAGCAACTCGCCGCGCTGGTGTCCCTGATCGCCGTCATCAACGCCTTCAACCGCATGAACGTCCTGATCCGGCAGCCCGCCGGCGACTACCGGCCGGGCCAGTTCGGATAGGGAGGGGCCGCCGCGGGGCCGGGACGAGCGAACCTCCCGGCCCTCGCGGCCGGCCGAGGGGCATCATCATCGGATGACTCATCTCGGACTGGTGACCCTTGTCGTGCGCGACTACGACGAAGCCATCGCTTTCTATCGGGATGCCCTCGGGTTCGAGCTCCTGGAGGACACCCGGATCGACGACGACAAGCGGTGGGTGGTCGTCGCTCCCCCGGGAGCGCGGGAAACGGCGCTGCTCCTGGCCAGGGCCGCGACCGGTGACCAGGAGGCCCGTGTCGGCGACCAGACCGGCGGCCGGGTCGGCTGGTTCCTGAACACCGACGCGTTCGACCGCGACTACGAACGGATGCGGGCGGCCGGCGTCGCCTTCGAAGAAGCCCCCCGCCAGGAGCCGTACGGCACCGTCGCCGTCTTCCAGGACCTGTACGGCAACCGCTGGGACCTCATCCAGCTGAACCGCCCGGGCGGGACTCCGGGGTGAGCCGCGAGCTGAACACGGTCGCACCGCGCACCGCTCGTGCGGCGCGGGGTGGGCCGCGCTTGCGCCGTCCAGGCGATTCGGGGCGGCTCCGGGCGAGGCATGCCCGGCTGCGCGGGGAAGGGGCTGGTTACTCTCTGTGGCGACACCGGGAGGAAAGCGTATGCGCCATGTGCTCCGCCGTACGAAGGCGGTCGGTGTGCTGCTGGCCTGTTGCCTGGGGCTGGCCGCCTGCAACGGCGGCGACGGCGGGGACGAGCCGTCCCCCAGCCCGTCGACGCCGTTGACCACAGAGCAGACCGATGAGCCCCCGACGACCGCCGCCCCCGAGGAGCCGGAAGAGCCCGGCGAGCCGCCGGCGCCCACGGACGGCGGAGGCGACCCGTACGTACCGCCCCCGCCCCCGCCTCCGACCGACGGCGGGGTCACGCCTGACGAGGAACCCGACGGCGTTCCGTCGAACGGCATCACTGGGCCGGGCGGCGCCCCGTCGTGAGACGCCCGGCGCGAAGGCGGCCGGACCCAGAGCCCGGTGCCGGCGCCGGCGCCACGTCGATCCTGAAATTCGTCATCGCCGAGGCGTCCTTCATCGCCGCGCTGATGTTCTACGTCGGCCTCATCTACACCAGCCGCTACTACAGCAACTTCCACCTGTCGCCCTCCTCCCTGGGCTTCGGCTTCTCCGACTATGTCGTCGAGAGTCTGCAGATCCTGTCCCGCCCGGTTCTCATCGCCGTCGTGTCCCTGCTGCTCCTGATGAGCGTTCCCCAGTTCGTCCGGCGCCTGCCGGTGACCAGCCGCGTCCGCCGCAGAGCTTCGGCCGTGTGGGGTGCGATGGCACGCCAGTACTGGGTGGTGGTCGCGGCGGGACTGGTGCTCTTCCTCCTGTGGCCGAGCGTCCGGCCGTACTGGATGGCCCCCGCCACCGTGGCCGCCGGTCTCCTCATCGGGCAGAGCGGGGCGGCCCTGCGGGGCAGGGGGCAGCGGCCGGCCGACAGGGCGGTGCCGCTGTTCGCCGCCCTCGCGTTCCTCCTCCTCGCCGTCACGCTCCTCGCCGCCCAGCTCGGCGACCGCGAGGCGAAGCAGGCCGCCGCCCGTGTCGTCCGGTGGCCCGGCGTCGTGGTGTTCAGCACGGAGCGCCTGAGCCTGACCGGCCCTCCCGCCCTCAAGGCCGAGGACCTCGGTGCAGGCGCGCATCTCCGGTACCGCTACAGCGGCCTGCGGCTCCTCGTCCAGCGCGGCGACCGCTACTACGTCGTCCCCGTCGGATGGGACCGGACAAGGGACTCCGTCTACATCTTCCGCGAGAACGAGACGACACGCATCGAACTGACCCCCGGCGTCCGGCGCGGTGCCCGTCGCTGAGGGAGGCGAGCGGCGGCCGCCGCGGCGGATGCGCCGGTCAGGGCTTCGTGGCCGTCCTCTAGAGTGCTGCCGTCCCCTGTACGCCGCCTGTGCCCCCGGCCCGGCGGCGCGTGCCGACCCCCTGCCTTCGGGCCCGACGGAGGAGCAACCGTGACCGACCTGGCGTCGTCCCTTTCCCTGCAGCAGGAGATCGCCCGGGAACTCGCGGTGAGCGAGTCCTTCGACGCGGAGCAGGAGATCGAGCGCCGGGTGGCCTTCCTCGCCGGCCGGCTGACGTCGACGGGCCTGCGCTCGCTGGTGCTGGGCATCAGCGGCGGCGTGGACTCCACGACCACGGGCCGGCTGTGCCAGCTCGCCGTCGAGCGGGTCCGTGCCGCCGGGCGGGAGGCGACGTTCTACGCGATGCGGCTGCCGTACGGCACCCAGGCCGACGAGAAGGACGCGCAGCTGGCGCTGGAGTTCATCCGGGCCGACCAGGTCCTGACGGTCGACGTGAAGCCCGCCAGTGACGCCGCGCTGGAGACGGTGCTGGCCGGCGGCACGGTGTTCCGCGACGCGCACCACCAGGACTTCGTGCACGGCAACATCAAGGCCCGGCAGCGCATGGTCGCCCAGTACGCGGTGGCGGGCGCGCACGACGGTCTGGTGGTGGGCACCGACCACGCCGCCGAGGCGGTCTCCGGCTTCTTCACCAAGTTCGGTGACGGCGCGGCCGATGTGGTTCCGCTCACCGGCCTCACCAAGCGGCGTGTACGGGCCGTGGCACAGGCCCTGGGCGCACCCGCCTCGCTGGTGTGGAAGACCCCGACCGCGGACCTGGAGACCCTGGACCCGGGCAAGCCCGACGAGGAGGCGCTCGGCGTCACGTACGACGACATCGACGACTTCCTGGAGGGCAAGCCGGTCGACGAGTCCGCGTACACGGCCATCGTCCGCCGCTACCGGCTCACCGAGCACAAGCGGCAGCTGCCGATCGCCCCCGAGCCCCTCACCGACTGAGCGAGCGCGTCGTGAGCGGCGGTGGCCGGGTCGGCACCCGGGCCACCGCCGTCAACCGGGCAGGGGTCAGGCGCCGGGCGTCCCGTGCGGCGCCTGCCGGGGGTGCAGCACGCCGTAGTGGACCTCCTGCCACAGGGCACGGGGACCGGACGGATCGTCGTAGGCCAGCCGGTCGCCGGGGCGGGCCCAGGACTTGACCGGGGTCCTGTCGGCGGTGACCGCGGGCCAGCCCGGGTCACCCGTGGCCGCGAAGTCGGCCCAGGCGCCGAGCATGCGGCGGGACAGGGCGCGGTCGTGGTCGTCGGGATCCCCTCCGATGAGGAAGTCCGCGCCGGCGGCGTCCAGGTTGCCGAAGGCGAAGGGGACGTCCGCGGTGTGCCAGGGCCGGGCCCCTTCACGTCTGCGGGCGAAGCGGGCCAGGTGGGCCCGGCCGCCGCCGCGCGCGTGGTGCTCGGCGAGCCTGGTGGTGTACTCGCCGAACTGCGCGTCACCGAAGAGCGCGAGGTAGCGGTCGAGGACCGGGGCGTCCGGCATCAGCCCGGCGTAGCCGTCGACCACGGCGGCGGGGAGCCTCAGGGCCTCGGCGAACTCCGCGAGAGCGGCCTCGGTGGTGACCTCCCGTACGGCTCCCACAGTGTGGAGGAACCACTGTTCCTCCACCGCGTGGCACACCAGCAGGTCCACGTCCCGCGCGGTCCCGCGGGCGAGCGCGCTCAGCGGGGCGGTGGGCAGTACCTCGCCGTCGACGACCGGCTGGAAGATCACCGGGGCGTAGGCGTGGATCGGGGTCACCGGATCCGCGGCGCAGCGTGCGGCGGCCTTGTCGGAGGCGGCGACCAGCTCCTCGGGCGGCACGGACAGCAGCCCTTCCGCGGTGGGGGCGACGCCGGCCTCGGCCGCGATCCGCCCGGTGACCGCCGCCGCGACCGCGACCGAGTGGAGGACGTGCGGCACGCTGTGGGCGACGGCCCGCCGGAACAGCCCCCGCGCCTGCTCCATGGCCATCAGACAGACGACCGCGCTGCCGCCCGACGAGTGCCCGGCCACGGTCACGTTGCCGGGGTCGCCGCCGAAGGCCGCGATGTTCTCCCGAACCCAGCGCAGTGCGGCGGCCTGGTCGAGCAGCCCGCGGTTGTCCGGAAACCCGGGCACGTGGCCGTAGCCCTCGAAGCCCAGCCGGAAGTTGCAGCTGACCACGACGAGTCCGGCGCGGGCCAGGGTCGCCCCGTCGAAGTCGGGCTGGGCGGAGGACCCCATGGTGTTGGCGCCGCCGTGGATCCAGAAGAAGACCGGCAGGCCGGCGCCGTCGGCGGGCTCGGGCGTCCACACGTTGACCGTGAGGACGTCCTCGTCGCCGGGCCGCCACACGGGCGCGCCGGGAAGCTCCGCCGACTGCGGGGCGACCGGGCCGAAGGCCGTACAGTCGCGGACCCCGTCCCAGGCCGGCACGGACTGCGGCTCCCGGAACCGCCGGACGCCGAAGGGCGGGGCCGCGTACGGAACTCCGAGCACGGCGACGACCCCGTCGGCCACCTCCTTGCCCCGCGCATGGCCGCTCGCCGTCCGGAAGACCGTTCCACTCGCACAAGATCGTTTACTCATGCCGTGCAGTCTCGCTCACCTCGGGCAGTGGCGCGGCCTCCGCGCGGTCCTGTCGATCGGGAAACCCACGCATTGCGGGACGGCCTCCGCCGAGCGGGCGACGGCCAGGGGGCGGCGACGCGGCACATGGCAAGATCCTTTCCATTCTTGGCCTCCGTGCCGCTCGCCGGCGGTGTGACAGATGAGGAAGCCTTGTGCTCGTGTGGCCGGCCCGCCGGGGGAGTGGCCGACCGGAGCAACAGGGGGACTGGGGATGCGCGCGATCGGCCAGGACGTGTTCGGCGGGCCCGAGGTGCTGAGGCTGATCGAGGCGGACCGTCCGGAGCCGGGCCCGGCCGAGGTGCTGGTCCGGGTGCACGCGGCCGCCGTCAACCCGACCGACGCCTGGCACCGGGCGACCGGAGGGCTGGCGGGTGGCGCCGCGCCGGTGCGGCTCGGCTGGGACGTCTCCGGTGTGGTGGAGGCCGTCGGGCCCGGGGTGACCACGCTGGAGCCCGGTGACGAGGTCTTCGGTCTGCCCCGCCACCCGCTCCCGGCGGGTACGTACGCCGAATACGTGACCTCGCCGGCCCGGCACCTGGTGCGCAAGCCCGCCGGCCTGACCCACATCGAGGCCGCCGCCCTGCCGCTCGCCGCGCTGACGGCCTGGCAGGCGCTCGTGGACACCGCCGGCCTCGACGCTGGGCAGCGGGTGCTCGTCCATGCGGCGGCCGGCGGCGTCGGCCACCTCGCCGTCCAGATCGCCAAGGCCCGCGGCGCCCACGTCGTCGGCACCGCTCGCGCCGGCAAGCACGACTTCCTGCGCGGCCTCGGCGCCGACGAACTGGTCGACTACACGCGGGCCGACTTCACCACCGCCGTCGAGCCGGTCGACGTGGTGCTCGACACCATCGGCGGCGAGTACGGACCGCGCTCGCTGCGCACGTTGCGCGAAGGCGGCTTCCTGGTCTCGCTCGCCTCGCCGGCCGAGGCGTACCTGGCCGCCGAGGCGCGTGCGCTCGGCCGTCGCGCCGCCTTCATGATCGTGGAGGCGGACCAGGTCGGTATGCGGGAGATCGCCTCCCTGGTCGAAACGGGCCGGCTGCGCCCCGAGATCGCCACCGTGCTGCCGCTCGAAGAGGCGGCCAAGGCCCACGAACTCGCCGCGGGCGGCCGCACCAGCGGCAAGATCGTCCTCTCGGTGGCCGACTGACCGCGCCCGCCGCCACCGAACACCGCTCAGGGAGCCCGTATGACCACCTTCGTCCTCGTACCCGGCGCCTGGCACGGCGCCTGGTGCTTCGAGCCTCTGGCACGCCGGCTGCGCGACCACGGCCACCAGGCCTTCCCGCTGACCCTCACCGGGGTCGGGGACCGCAAGCACCTGCTCAGTGGATCGGTCAACCTCGACACCCACATCGAGGACGTGGTCAATGTTCTGACGGACCAGCAGATCACCGACGCCGTACTGGTCGGACACAGCTACGGCGGCATGGTGATCACCGGCGCCGCCGACCGCGCCCCCGACCGGGTGTCCGGGCTCGTCCACGTCGACGCCGTGGTGCCGGAGGACGGCGACTCCTGCTGGTCGCTCGTCACCGACCGCGAACGGCGGTGGTACCTCGACGGTGTGGGCGCGACCGGCTACGCCAGCGCGCCGCTGCCGTTCTTCGACCCCCGCGCCACGCCGCATCCGCTGGCCTCGCTCCTCCAGTCGCTCCGCCTGAACGGCCGGCTGGAGCACGTCCGTCGCAGGGACTACGTCTACGCGACCGGATGGGACGGCGAGTCCCCGTTCACGTCGCTCTACGAGCGGCTCCTCGACGATCCGTCATGGCAGGTGCACGCCCTCGAATCCGGCCACAACGTGATGGGGGACGCGCCCGAGGAACTGCTCAAGATCCTGCTGGCCGCCGCCGAATGACACCACGGCCGTTCGGCGGGACCGCCGCCGAACGGCCTCCTCGCCGGCCCTTCGGGCCTCCTCGCCGGCCTCCTCGTCCACCCTTCGGGCCTCCTCGCCCGACCTTCGGGTCTGCGTCCCCGTCATGACTCCTGGCGGCACGAACGAGTCGGACCCGCCCTCCGCGCCTGTCCTCCGGTCCGACGGTGGGCGCGGGATTCAGTCACGTGGACCCCTGTGCGGGGCCGTACCGGTCGCGAGGACGTGACCCCGCCCGGCCGCACCTCTTCCCGTACCGCCACCGGCCCTCGCCGACCCGGCGGCCGCTCCGCGGCGCCCGCGCCGTCGCCCGCCGGCCGGTCGACGCGGGTCGTACGGACGCCGTCGCACGTGTACGAGTACTGAACGCGCGGCGGCGGCCGCCGCGGATATTCGTTCGAGTCCCGCCTATTGACGTGCCCATGGCGCTCTCCTTAGCGTAGCAAGCGCTTTCCATCTCGTGTGTCGAGAGCCGCACCGCCCTGCCTGACCCACAGGTGACCACAGAGAAGGACGAGGACATCCGATGAATGCGAGAACACCGCTGTCGTTACTGGCGTGCGCCGCCCTGACGGTCGGCGCGGTCGTGGCGCTGCCCGCCGTCACGGCGACGGCCGCGGCGACCCGGTACGAGGCCGAGCGCGCCCCCGCGACCTGCGACGGCGCCATCGACACGAACCACGCCGGCTACTCCGGAACGGGTTTCTGCAACGGGCGGAACGCCGTGGGCGCGGCGGTCCAGTTCACGGTGGACGCCCCGCAGGCCGGTACCGCGACGCTGGTGGTCCGGTTCGCCAACGGGACCACCGCCGCACGGCCCGCGAGTGTCACGGTGAACGGCTCGGCGGCCGCGTCGGCGTCGTTCGAGAGCACCGGCACATGGGCGGCGTGGACGACGAAGACGCTCACCGTGCCGGTGCGGGCGGGCAGCAACACCGTCCGGCTGAGCCCCACCACGGCCGACGGCCTGCCGAACATCGACTGCCTCGACGCCGACACGGGCGGCACCGGCACCCCGGCGCCGACGGGCCCCGCGCTGTACGTGGCGCCGAGCGGCACCGACAGCGCGGCCGGCACGGAGGCCGACCCGACCACGCTCACCTCGGCGATCAGCCGGATCACCCCGGGCGGCACGATCTACCTGCGCGGCGGGACCTACCGCCACACGCAGACGATCACCATCCCGGCGGGCAGGAACGGCACGTCCGCCGACCGCACGGAGCTGTTCGCCTACCCGGGCGAGACCCCGGTCCTGAACTTCTCGGCCATGGCCGAGGCCACCTCGAACCGCGGGCTCGCCCTGAACGCCGACTACTGGCACGTCCGCGGCCTCGTCGTCGAACGGGCCGGTGACAACGGCATCTTCGTCGGCGGCAGCAACAACGTCATCGAGCGTACGGTGACCCGCTTCAACCGCGACACGGGGCTCCAGCTCTCGCGGATGGCCTCCACCACCCCGCGCGACCAGTGGCCGTCCAACAACCTGATCCTCAGCGCCGAGTCGCACGACAACGCCGACTCCGACGGCGAGGACGCCGACGGCTTCGCCGCGAAGCTCACCGTCGGTCCCGGGAACGTCTTCCGGTACGCCGTGGCCCACCACAACATCGACGACGGCTGGGACCTCTACACCAAGCCCGACACCGGCGCCATCGGCCCGGTGACGATCGAGGACTCCCTCGCCCACACCAACGGCACCCTCAGCGACGGCACCGTGAACGCCAACGGTGACCGCAACGGCTACAAGCTCGGCGGCGAGGACATCGGCGTCAACCACGTCGTCCGCCGCAGCATCGCCCACAACAACGGCAAGCACGGGTTCACCTACAACAGCAACCCCGGCACGATGACGGTGTCGGACAACGTCAGCGTCAACAACGCCCAGCGCAACTTCTCGTTCGACGCCGGCACCTCGGTGTTCCGCAACAACGTCTCGTGCCGCAGCGGTAGCGGGACCAACGACCGGATCGTCGGCGACGCCGACGGCTCGAACCAGTTCTGGCTGGGCTCCAACGGCTCCCGGTGCTCCTCGTACACCGGCGCCCTGAACTGGTCCTTCGCCGGTGACGGCCGCCTCGTCGTCACCTTCGGCGGCACGGTCGTGACGCCGTAGGCGAGACCGTCGTGACGCCGTAGGCGACACCGTCGCCACCGAACAGCGGCTCCGGCCCATCCGGTTCCTCCGGGTGGGCCGGCGCGCATGCGGGGTCAGGGCTCCAGCGAGCGCCAGATCCGCTCGGGCAGGATACGGGCGGCCTCGTCGAGGTCCTGGTCGTCGATGCCCGACAGCCAGCGGCGTGCGGTCGCGACGACGGGCCCCATGACCAGCGCCTCGATCAGCGGGCCCGGGAGCGGCGCGATCTCGCCGGAGCGGATACGCGGTTCCAGCCAGGCGGCGATCTCGACGAGCCGCGCGTTCTGGAGGTCACGCACCTGCTGGCCCGCGTGCATCATGTGACGCGCCGGGTCGGAGGAGTGCAGGAAGAAGGAGGCGGCCCGGTGCTCCTGGATGAAGCGCAGATACGCGTGCACCAGGGCACGGATGCCCGTACGGGCGGTCCGGGACTGCGTCAGCGCCGTGACCAGCTCGTCCAGAAGCCGTCCGTTCCAGCGGGTGAACAGGGCGGTGGCGAGGCCGTCCATGCTGCCGAAGTGGTGGTAGAGGCTGCCGAGGCTGACCCCGCTGGCCGAGGTCACGGCGCTGACGGTCAGGCCCTGCTCGCCCGACGTCGCGTACACGCTCAGGGCGGCGTCCAGGAGCCGGTCGGCGGTCGCTTCGCCACGTTGCTGCTTGGGACTCATCGGCCGGCGGTCCTCGTCATGTGCTGTTCACCCCGTGTGCTGTTCACCCTGTGCTGCGGATCGGGCCGTCCGCCCGCGGGGCTGTCCGCACACAGTAGACGTTTTCCGGAGTAGTTTCTAGAAAACTCTTCCAATTCTGTGGCGCCCTGCAGCAGACTCGTGCCCTGACCAAGGGTACGCCCGGGAGCGGGCACGACGGTGAACGGGGAGACGGGGCGGCATGGTTGACCTGCGGGGCAGCGGGGCGGAAGCACTGGAGGAGGAGGACCCGCGGCGCATCGGGCCGATCCCGCTGATCGGCCGGCTCGGCTCGGGCGGCATGGGGCGGGTCTTCCTCGGCGTCCACGAAGGGCGGTACGCCGCCGTCAAGCAGGTGCATCCACTGCTCGCCGAGGACGAGGCGTTCCTGCGCCACTTCGGGCACGAGCTGGACAACCTCTCGCGGCTGCCCGCCGACGTCACCGCGCCCCTGCTGGCCAGCGACCGCGCCGCCCGCCCGCCGTGGCTGGCCACCGCGTACGTCCCGGGCCTGACCCTGCACGAGGCGGTCGAGCTGCACCGCGGCGGCCTGCCGGCCGGCGCGCTGTGGCTGCTGCTGCGCGAGGCGGCCACGGCGCTGACGGGTGTCCACGCACGGGACATGGTGCACCGGGACCTCAAGCCCTCCAACGTCATGCTCACCCTCGACGGCGCGACCCTCATCGACTTCGGCGTCGCGCGCGCCGCCGACCAGAGCCGGCTGACCAAGACGGGCATGGTCGTGGGCACGCCCGCCTACATGGCACCCGAACAGGCGACGGCGGGAGGGCGGTTGTCCGGCGCGACCGACGTGTTCGCGCTGGGGTCGCTGATCGCCTTCGCGGCGTGCGGTCGACCGCCGTTCGGCGACGGCTCCGGCCTGGAGCTGCTGTACCGCATCGTCCACGACGCACCCGACCTCACGGCGCTGCGCGAGTTGGACGCCGACCTCGCCGAGGTCGTCGCCTCGTGCCTGGACAAGGACCACGAGGGCCGCCCCACGGCCGCGGAGCTGGCCGAGCTCGCCGCCGGGTGCGGCCCGGCCCGTCAGCCGCTGTGGCCGGACGCGGTCACCGAGCGGCTGTCCCGGCGTGCCGCGTTCGCGGCGACGGTGCCTCCGGCGGAGCTGCTCGACCAGCCGGCCGGGGCCGCAGGAGACCCGACGGAAGCGGAGGAACCGGCCACCCGGCCGCAGACCGGGGCGCCTGCCGGGCCCGGGCTTCCCGGGGAACCCGCGGCGCCCGGTGCGGACCGTCCCGGGCCACAGGTCCCGGAGACGCCGCCCCGGCCCCCGAAGGAGGAGCGCCGCCGCCGTACGCGCGTGGTGATGGCCGTCGTCCCCGTCGTGGTCGCGGTCGGCGGGGCCGCCGCCGTCCAGCTGCTGCCGTACTCCGCCCCGAGGTCCGGCGCCCACGCCGCGCCTTCCACCGTCGCCTCCGCACCGGTGCAACCCACGGCCTCCGCATCGACACCGGGAACGCCGGGCACCGCGAAGCCGAGCACAGGGCCCTCCGCCTCGCCCGGCCAGACCGGTGGACAGGGACGGGCGAAGCCACCCGCGCAGGGCGTGACCGGTGCGAGCGGGGACGGCGGGGCAGGCGGTACGGGCGGCCTCGGCGGATCGGACGGGTCGGGCGGCTCCGTCGCCACGGGGGGATCGGTTGCGGGCTCCGGTCCGGGTTCCGGTTCCGGCTCGGCGTCCGGCTCCGGATCGAGTTCCGGTTCGGGATCGGCATCGGGTTCGGGATCGGGTTCCGGCTCCGCCTCCACCTCCGGCGGCTCGTCGGGCGGAGGCGCCACCACGGCACCCCCGTCCAGCGGCAGCAACCGCTACCGCAACGGCGGCAACAGCGCCTGCCTGACCACCGTCTACAGCGCCGCGTCCACCGGGAACTGCGCCGACTCCACCGCCTCATGGACCATCAGCCCCTCGTCGAGCGGCGGCTTCCGGCTCGTCAACGAGCAGAACGGCGGCTGCCTGAGCGCCAACATGCTGGGCCAGGCCACCTTCGTCGAGATCTGTGACAACAACGCGGCACGGCTGTGGCGCAAGAGCTCGGACGGCACGCTGAGAAGCGTCTCCAACGGAGGCTGCCTGGACCTGGCGTACGGCGGGGGCGTGGCCACGCTGACGTGCGAGTCCGGCAAGGCGTCCCAGCGCTGGGCCCGGATATAGCGGGCTTCCCGGCCGGCTGTGCCGGGTCAGCTCTTCGTGGTGCCCCAGTGGTCTTCGGCGTACCGGGCGAGTACGTGCCGAGTGGTGCCGCCGGTGTGGAGGAAGCGCTCGTCGAGGGTGACCGCCAGATCGCGCAGGGACGCCCGCAGGAGGTCCCTGGCCAGCACCGTGTCCGCGTCGGCGTCGGGCGGGATGCGGTCGGCGACGGACGCGATGTACACGATGTTCGCGGCGAGTGAGGTGTTCTCGTCGCCGTCGTGGAAGTAGTAGGACTCGGCGTACTGCCGGAAGTCCACGCAGACGTGCGCAAGATCGGCGGCGAGGCCCTGCAGCGCGGCGCACGCTCCGGGGGTGGGCGGCCGCTGGTCGTGCAGCCCGGCCCGGCGGAGCTGGGCGATGCGCAGGGCGACGGTCCGGCGGCGGGCCAGCGCGGGGTAGATGCCCAGGACCCAGCTCACCGTGGCCGTCAGCAGGGCGAACCCCACCACCGACTCCAGCGGCCCGATGATCCGCAACCAGCCCTCCGCCGGCGCGATGTCACCGAGACCCAGCGTGGCCATGGTGACGATCGAGATGTAGAGGGCGTCCAGGAACCCCGTATGCCGCTCCGGTTCGAGCCCCGCGGCGAACGAGAACGCGTCCGGCATGTGGGGCCAGTACAGCAGTGCCCAGCCGGTGATGACGGTGGCCGCCCACAGGGCCACGACGACGACCATGCCGATGGGGCCCGCCAGTCCGACCGCCCGCCGCCGGCCGAAGCGCGCCGAGAGGACCCATGCGACGGTCATGACACGCCGGCTCAGTCCTCCGTGGCGGGTGGGGTGCCACAGCGTGTGGAAGACGTCCCGGAGCGCCAGCATCGCCAGTGCGGCACCGCCCAGCGTCATCAGCCACTTCGCCACTGCTCGTCCTCCGGCGTCGCCGTACGAGGGGAGGGTCGGACCGCCGTCGTCGTGCGCCATCGACCACGGCCGCCGGGCACCAGCCTAGGGAGTCACGACGGTCTCGCGGCGCCCCACGAGGTTCGGCCGGGCGTGTCGAAGGCGCGCACGCGGTGTCGGGGAGGGATGTATGTGGGGGACACGCCCGAGGGATGCCCAGCGGGCGGCGAACGACCGGGCGGACGAGGCGGCGAGCGACCGGGGCGAGCACACCCTGACGACGGGCGGCGCCCCCGGGCCGGGGTGCCGCCCGCCTCCCTTCTTGCGATGAGCGCCCGCGCTGCTCAGCCCTTGGTGGAGGCCGTGGACGGCTTGTCGCCCGCGCCGTCGACCGCCGCCTTGGTGAGGACCGCGGAGATGCCGACCACCGTTCCGGCCGGGCCCGCCTCGCCGGTTTCGGTGAGGACCGTACGTTCCCCGAGGAACGCGTAGGTCGTCCGGTCGAAGATCCACTGCGTCTGCCGCCCATGGGCCGTACGGGCGACGGCGACGCCCTCGCGGCCCGCGGCGTCGGTGGCCGCGGGGATCACGGTGACCCCGGGGATCCGCGCGGCGGCCTTGTACAGCGCGGCGCAGACCCGCGGGGGCGCCCAGGTCTCCGCCACCAGGTCGCCGATCGCCGTGAACGCGCGCTGGTCCGCGTCGGGGGACGGGGTGCGGCCGGCGTCGCCGCGCGTCTCCGACCGGATCAGCCGCAGCAGGGCGTCGGGGTCCGTCGGCAGTGACGCGACGTACCGGTGCGTCGGGTAGGCGAGGGACCCGCCCCCGGAGTCGGGGACGCTCAGCGGCATGTCGGGCGCTCCCCCCTCGCGGAGCAGGCCGGGGCGGCTGCCGTCGACCGAGAGCCACACCTGCCGCGTGTGGACGGCAGCCATGGTGACGGGTCCGCCCGCGGCGCTCTGCGCCCCGTACGCGACCCTGCTCTCGATGTAGACGAACTGTTCGGAGCGGACGGCCGGTCGGGGGTCCTTCGCGGCCGCGAGAGCGATCCGGTTCAGGAGCCGGGTCGCCTCGGGAGCGCCGCCCTCGACGGGGGTCGTGGGCCCGGGGGCGTCCCGCAGGTCCACGGCCACGGCTCCGCCGATCGCCAGAGCGCAGGCCACCGCCGGTGCCATGTACCGGATCAGGCGCGGGCGTACGGCCCGGGGCACGCGAGTTCGCGGCGGCTCCGCGGCGGCGGCCTCCCGCAGCAGGGCCTCCTTCAGCCGCCGCGCACGGTCGGGGGGCAGGTCGGGAACGGGCGGCGGGGGCAGCAGGCCGGTGAGGCCGGGGCGTTCGGCCTCCTCGTCGCGGAGCGTACGGCGCCGCGGGGTGATGTTCATCCTTGGTCCTCCTGGGGCGACGAGGACCGGACCGCGGTGAAGCGGCCCGGTGCCGACGCGTCGGCGGCGGCGAAGTGTGCGGGGCTCGCGGCGCGGTGCGCGGGCGGAGGTACGGCCCGTGCGCGGCCCGTCCTCGAGCGCTCGGCGCGGGATTCGGCGTCGGCGAGCGCGCGCAGGCGGGTACGGGCACGGGACAGGCGCGACCGGACGGTGCCGACCGGCACGCCCAGGGCCTCGGCGGCGGCCGCGTAGTCCAGGCCGGCCCACACCACCAGGGTGAAGACCTCCTGGTCGCGGCGGCGCAGCCGGGCGAGCGCCCGGTGCGCCACGCGCAGCTGTTCGGCGTCCGCGAGGTGCGCGACGAGGTCGTCGACGAAGTCGGGGACCGAGCCGCGTTCGGGGAGGCGGGCGAGCGCGACATCGCGGCGACGGCGGGCGCGCGCGGTGCGGCGCATGACGTTGGTGGCGATGCCCAGCAGCCACGGGCGCAGTCCGTCCCCTTCCGGGCGCAGCCTCTCCCGGCTGCGCCAGGCCTCCAGGAAGGTCGCCGACACGACGTCCTCGGCCTCCGCCCAGTCGCCCGTCACGCGCAGGGCATAGCGGTACACCACCCGGGCGTGCTCGTCGTACAGCTCTCCCAGGGCGTCCCGGTCGCCGCTGCGCAGGCGATTCCTCATGAGTGATTCCACACTCCGTACTGCCGCTTCCGTTGCGCCGGTTCCGGTGACGCGCGCCACACACGCCCCGGGCCGGGCCCGCGACTTGACGGGGTGTGACCTGTCTCACGGGAACGCCCGCGGCTCGCGGTGCAGTGCAGGGCATGAACACTGCTTCCGTATCCCGCAGGAACATCCTGCGGACCCTGACCCTCGCCGTCGCCGTGGCCGGCGGCATGACGCCCGGGCCGGACGCCACCGCCTCCGCCGCGCCCCTGGATCCGGAGCCGGGGACGTACCTCCTCACGATCAGGCACCTCGACCGCACCGGCCGGCCGACGGACGCCTACCGCACCACCGTCACCGGTGTCTCCGGGCCGGGAGCCGACCAGGTCGCGCAGCCGCACGACGCCTCCGGCACCGTCACCGTCCGGCTGCCCGAAGGCCGCTACATGCTGGAGAGTTCACTGACCGCCGGTGGCGGCGACGGCGGTACGGACTGGATCGTCCAGCCGCGCCTCGACCTCGACCGCGACACCACCGTCACCGTCGACGCGCGCACCACCGCCCCCGTCGACGTGCGCCCGCCCGCCTCCTCCGCCGACTTCCTGCACGCCGGGATGTTCGTGGAGGTCACGCACGGCGACGCCGTCCGCCTCGCCAACCTGATCACGTCCACGCCGCACCTCCGCGTCGCCCACCTGGGCCCCGACGCCGAACCGGGCTCGGTGCGCCAGTGGTACGACGCGTACTGGACCACCGCGACCACCGGCTACGCGCTCGGCTACACCTTCACCGGCACCCGCGCCCTCACCGGACTGACCCGGCGGCCCTCCCCGCAGGACCTGGCCACGGTGCGGATCCGCGGCGCCGCCCGCCCGGGCACCACGGGGACCGCGTCCGTCGACCTCCAGCCGAGCGCCGGACCCACCGTCGGTGTCTCCCGTACCCTGGCGACCCCCGGCGCCGCGACCTACCTCGTGACACCCGGCCGCGGCACCTGGGACCTCACCTTCACGGTCCCGGGAGCACCCGGCGCGGCGGACAACCGCTACACGGCCGACGGCGTCGCCGTACGGGCGGGCGGCACGACCACGCACACCTTCGACAACGCCGTCTTCGGCCCCGAACTGACCGCTCGCCACGGCGTCGTACGGGACGGCGACACCCTCACCGTCGACGTCCCGCTGCTCGCCGACGGCGACGGCCACGTGCCGTCGTCCCCGCCGTACGACACGGCCTCGACGACCCTGTACCGCGACGGCGTGCGCGTCGCGACGCGGTCCGGCATGCCCGGGCACGCCGAGTTCGCCGTGCCGCCCGGACGCGCGGCGTACCGGCTCACCAGCACTGTGACCCGGCAGGGCGCGCCCGGCACGGCGACGCGTGTGACCGCGTCGTGGACCTTCACGTCGGCCACGACGACCGGTCCGACGCCGGTGCCGGTGAGCGTCGTACGGTTCTCGCCCCCGCTCGGGCCGACCGGCACCGCCGTCGCCGACACGGTGTTCCGCGTCCCCGTGACCGTGCGCGGCGCCGCCGCGGACGGCCGCACGCACGCGCTGTCGGTCTCCGTGTCGACGGACGGCGGCGTCTCGTGGACCCGGCTCCCGGTCGAGCGCGGTGCCGTCACGATCCGCAACCCGCGTGCGGGAACCGGCGTTTCCCTGCGTGCCGACCTCACGGACGTCGCCGGGAACACGCTCACGCAGACCGTCGTCGACGCCTACCACACGCGGTGAGCGCGCGCCGGGCGTCAGCAGCCGGGGCGGCGGGCGTGGGCCGGGTCGAGGGCGTTGAGCACCAGCCGGGCGGCCACCGGGTCGTAGCTGATGGTCGTGTGGTCGCTGCGGTTCGTCAGGCAGTAGGTCTGCACGGTGTGGTTGGTGACGTGTGCCGACGGAGGCAGGTACGACGAGGTGAAGGGGGTGACCACCTGGTCGTGGACCGTGGTGACGACCGTGTGGTCGACGGCCGGGTGGGCCATTTCGCCGGAGTTGAGGTCGCGCAGGAAGTCCGAGGCGACGATCTGCTGCTCGCAGGCGCGGCAGGAGGCGCCGAACAGGTCGTCGGCGCCGGGGACGGCACGCGCGAGGAGGCCCATGCCCTGGAGGGTGGTGCCGTGGTGGGGCGAGGTCAGGGAGACCAGCCGGTGCACCTTCGCCGCGCCGCCCAGCCGGTCGATGTAGTAGCGCGGCATCAAGCCGCCCTGGGAGTGGCCGACCAGGTCCACCTCGGCGGCCCCGGTCGCGGCGCGCACGCGGTCGACGAAGGAGGCGAGCTGCCCGGCGGAGGCGACGATGTCGCCGGTGCCCTGCAGCGGGGCGCCTTCCGCGCCACCGTGGTTGAGCGCGTAGACGCAGTACCCCGCCTCCTTCAGGCGCGGCGCGAGCCCGGCCCAGTTGGCATAGCGGTTCTCGAACGTGCCGTGCACGAGGACGACCGGGTGGGGATGTGCCGCGCCGGGACGGCAGGACCAGTCGTTGGCGCCGGCGGGGACGGCGGTCGGATGCGTCAGCGAGTACCGGAACGCGGACACGAAGTCGGTCTGCACGGGCCCCGTCTGCTCGGTGGTGCCGGCCGCGGCCGTCTCCGGTGACGCGGACGCGCGGTCGGCGGTCAGGGAGGAGAGGCCCAGGCCGAGCGCCGCCGCCAGGCCCGTGGCGGCGGCGGCCAGCCGGCGCCGGTGCCTCGCGTGTCCGCGGCCGCGCCGCCCGTGCGCCGCCGTCGTCGTCCCGTTGCTGAGCATGACCGGTTCCCCTTCGTCATGGGCTCCTCCAGCGCGTGCCGCCGGGCGGCGTACGGGAGTTACCGATTGGTAGCTTGGCTTCGGGCACCACGGTGGTCGCCGGGGTCCGCGCCTCACCAGCGCTGCCGCGACGACCCGGGGAAAGGTGTCATCTGCATGACACTTCTGGGGTGCGGCGGCGCAACCCGGTGACCGGCCGGGGCAAGCTGGCGGGCGTGCAGAAAGACACCGCCCCGACACCGACGGCCGCGCTGCCGGCCGCCTCGACGCAGACCGCCGCCATGCGGACCGCCGCCATGCCGGCGCGTGACCCCGTGCTGGCCCGCGGACCCTGGCACGAGCTGCCCCCGGCGCTCGCGGTCGTGTTGCGGCCCCGTATCGACGAGATCGCCGCGGACATGGTCGACGTCATCCGGGAGGAGGTGCTCACCTACCGCCGGCCGCTCGACTCCGCGCTGGGCCGGGACCTGACGGCGGCGGTACGGCGGGCCGTCGGCCAGTTCGTGGAGCTGACCGAGGACCCGCACAGCCCGCAGGACCACCACGTGCACCACTTCCGCCGGCTGGGCCGCCTGGAGTTCCTCAACGGCCGCACCACCGACTCCCTCCAGGCGGCGTTCCGCGTGGGTGCGCGCATCGGCGGACGGCGCTACGCGGAGATCGCGCACTCCGCCGCGCTGCCGCCGGAGGTGGTGGTGCCGCTGCACGAGGCGGTGCTGACCCATATCGACGCCCTGTCCAACGAGTCGGTGAAGGGCTTCGCCGCGGCGCGGGCGGCGGCGGAGGGCGGCCTGGAACGCAGCCGCCGGGCGCTCGCCGAATGCCTGGTGGACCAGCGGCGCGCGGTGCGGCGGGAGGCGGTGGAGGCCCTTGCCGCGCAGGCCGGCTGGCCGCTGCCGTCGGCGGTCGCCTGCCTGCTCGTGCACCGGGGCGCGGGCGGGCGGCTGCGCGCGCTCGGGCGGGACGTCCGGTTCCTCGCGCTGCCGCGGGGAGCCGATCTGGTGCTCGTCGTACCGGACCCGGAGAGCGAGGGACTGGTGGAGTCGCTGCGGGCGGCCGTGCGGGGGCGTACGGCGGTGCTCGGCCCCACGGTGCCGCCGCGCGACGCGTGGGTGTCGCTCCACTGCGCGCGGCTGGTGCTCGCGGGCCGGAATCCGGCCATGAACCAGGAAACGGGAGACGGGTCCGGAGAGTTCGTCAGGGCCGGTGACGCGCTGGTGGAGGCGCACCTGCGGCAGGGGATCCACATCGGGCGGCTGCTCGGCGACCGTACGCTCGGGGCCCTCCGGGACCTGCCGGCGGGGCGGGCGGCGCGGCTGGCGGAGACGCTGGACGCGCTGCTGATGTCATGGGGCCGTACGGCTCCGGAGGTGGCGCGGACCCTGGGGATCCACCCGCAGACAGCACGGAAGCGACTGCGGCGGCTGGAGGAGCTGTTCGGGGCTCGGCTCGGCGACCCGGCGTTCCGCTTCGAGGCGCTGCTGGCCCTGCGGACCCTGGCGTTGCGGGAGGGGAGCTCCGCGCCGGGGCCGTCCCGTGACGGAGCGGCCGTGGCGAACAGGGCGGTACGGAAGAGGGCCGTATAAGGGCGCGCCCCGCCTGCGGCCGTCGGCGGCAGGCGGGGCGGCGGAACCGTTCGGTCCGGTCGGATCAGACCGCCGGGGCCGGGTAGGTCGGGTACTCCACCCCGGAGACGTGCTGGACGACCCGGATGACCTGGCACGAGTAGCCGAACTCGTTGTCGTACCAGAGGTAGAGGATCGCGTTGTCGCCGTCGACCTTGGTGGCGCCGGCGTCCACGATGGAGGCGTGGCGCGAGCCGACGAAGTCCATCGAGACGGCGTCGGGGGCCGTCGTGAAGTCGATCTGGCGCTTCAGTGGCGAGTGCAGCGAGACGTCGCGGAGGTACTCGAGGACCTCCTCGCGGGTGGTCTCGCGGCCCAGGCGCAGGCTCAGGATCGCGATCGAGACGTCCGGGACGGGGACGCGGATCGAGCTGCCGGTGATCGGCGCCTTCAGCTCGGGCAGCGCCTTGGCCACGGCGGAGGCGGCACCCGTCTCCGTGATGACCATGTTCAGCGGCGCGGAACGACCGCGGCGGTCCGCCTTGTGGTAATTGTCCAGCAGGTTCTGGTCGTTCGTGAACGAGTGGACGGTCTCCACGTGACCGCGCAGCACGCCGAACTCGTCGTCCATCGCCTTCAGCGGCGGCACGATCGCGTTCGTGGTGCAGGACGCGCAGGACAGGACGCGCTCGTCCGGCTTGATCGTGTCGTGGTTGACGCCGTGCACGATGTTGGGCACGTCGCCCTTGCCGGGCGCGGTCAGCACGACCTTGTCGATGCCGGGGCGCAGGTGCTTCGACAGGCCCTCGCGGTCGCGCCACTTGCCGGTGTTGTCGATGAGGATGGCGTCGTTGATGCCGTACGCCGTGTAGTCGACCTCGGACGGGTCGTTGGCGTAGATCACCTTGATCGTGTTGCCGTTGGCGACGATCGTGCCGTTGGCCTCGTCGACCGTGATGGTGCCCTGGAACTGGCCGTGGATGGAGTCACGGCGCAGCAGCGAGGCGCGCTTCACCAGGTCCTGCTCGCCACCGCCGCGCACGACGATGGCACGCAGGCGCAGGCCGTTGCCGGAGCCGGCCTTCTCGATCAGCAGGCGGGCGACGAGCCGGCCGATGCGGCCGAAGCCGTAGAGGACGACGTCGCGCGGCGCGGAGCGCTCGACCTTGTTCGCCCCCGTGGCACCGGCGACGGCCCCGGCCGTGAACTCCTGGACCGAGAGGCCCCGGTCGTCGGTCTTGTACGTCGCGGCGAGCATGCCGATGTCGATCTGGGAGGGGCCGAGATCGAGCGTCGTCAGAGCCTGGAGGAACGGCATCGTCTCGGTGACCGAGAGTTCCTCGCCGGCGATCTGCCGGGCGAATCGGTGGGTCTTGAGGATGCTGACCACCGACTTGTTCACCAGGGAGCGGCTGTGCAGCAGGATCGTCACGTCCCGCTCGCGGTGCAGCTTCCCGATGATCGGGATCATCGACTCCGCGATCTCCTCGCGGGTTTTCCAGTTGGTGAACGAGTCGTCGTTGACAGTCACAGGTTTATCTTTCGAGCTAGGCGGCGCTCATATGCTAACCCCACGCCAGTTCGATCATTCAAGGGGTGCCCGCCAGAGCGCGACGGCGGTCCGCCCCCACCCCTCGTACGGGCCCCGGACCGGGGTTAGGCTCCTGATGATCATCGCCACCGCAGAGGGGGACTCATGAGCACGAACGGGACCGTCAGCGCAGTCAGCAGCAACGGTGAGTACACGTTCACCAAGCCGAACCGGGACAGCGTCACCCTGCTCGCCGGACTGGGTGTCCAGGGCGACGTCCACGCCGGCGTGACGGTCAAGCACCGCTCGCGCATCGCCCAGGACCCCACCCAGCCCAACCTGCGCCAGGTGCACCTCATCCACGAGGAACTCTTCGCCGAGGTCGCCGCCGCGGGGTTCACGGTGGCGCCCGGCCAGCTCGGCGAGAACATCACCACGCGCGGCATCGACCTGCTCGGCCTGCCCGTCGGCGCGCTGCTGCGCATCGGCGACGACGCCGTGGTGGAGGTGACCGGCCTGCGCAACCCCTGCGTGCAGATCGACGCCTTCCAGGACGGGCTGCTCAAGCAGGTCGTCGGCCGCGACGAGGACGGCGGGATCGTGCGCAAGGCCGGGATCATGGGCATCGTCCGCGAGGGCGGCCTCGTGCGTCCCGGCGACGCGATCGAGGTGGAACTCCCGGAGGGTCCGCACCGCCCGCTGGACCGCGTCTGACGGCCCTCTCCACCAGGGGCCGTCAGGTCGGCGGCGCCACCGGGTGCCGTCACATCGCCGTCGCCGGCAGCTCCGGTCGTACGGGCGGGCGCCCGGCCGCCTTCGGCAGGGCCAGGACCATGGTGAGGCCGCCGCCCGGGGTGTCCTCGGCGGTCAGCGTGCCGCCGATCGCCTCGGCGAAGCCGCGGGCGACCGCCAGGCCGAGGCCCACACCGGCGCCGCGGGGGGCGTCGCCGTGGCGCTGGAAGGGCGCGAACACCGACTCCTTCGCCTCGTCGGGGATGCCGGGCCCCCGGTCCACGACCCGCAGCTCGACCCGGTCGCCCAGCGTGCTCGCCGCGACGAGCACGGGCGTGCCGGGCGGGCTGTACTTGACGGCGTTCTCGACCACGTTGGCGACCGCCCGCTCCAGCAGCCCCCGGTCGACGTGCACCATGGGCAGCGTCTCGGGGATGTCCAGCTCCACACTGCCCTCCGGTACGCCCCCCAGCGCCATCGGCACCACCTCGTCGAGGTCCGTCACGCGCAGCAGCGGCGTCACCGTGCCCGTCTGGAGGCGGGACATGTCGAGCAGGTTGCCCACCAGGTGGTCGAGCCGGTCGGCGCCCTCCTCGATGGCCTCCAGGAGCTCCGCCCGGTCCTCATCCGACCACTCGACGTCGTCGGAGCGCAGTGACGTCACGGCGGCCTTGATCGCGGCCAGCGGCGTCCGCAGGTCGTGCGAGACGGCCGCGAGCAGCGCCGTACGGATCTTGTTGCCCTCGGCGAGCTTACGGGCCTCCCGCGCCTGGCCGACCAGCCGCTGCCGGTCCAGGACCACCGCGGCCTGCGCGGCGAACGCGGCCAGGACACGGCGGTCCTCGGCCGGCAGGACCCGCCCGGTCAGGGCGAGCGCCAAGTGGTCGCCGATCGGCATGTCGACGTCCGCGTCCTCGGGCCGCGCCGGACACGCCCCGGGCCCGACGCCGCCCGCCCGCGTCCACGGGTCGACGTCGCTGCGCCGCTCCAGCAGCACCACCGAATCCATCGCGAACGTCTCGCGCACCCGCTCCAGCAGGGCGTCGAGCGTGGTCTCGCCCCGCAGGACACTGCCCGCCAGCAGCGACAGCGTCTCGGACTCGGCCCGCAACCGGGCGGCCTGCTGGGTGCGGCGCGCGGCGTGACCGACGACGGACGCCACGGACACGGCGACCGCGAAGAACACGCAGATGGCGACGATGTTCTCGGGATCGGCGATCGTCCAGGTGTGGACGGGCTGGGCGAAGAACCAGTTCAGCAACAGCGACCCGGCGGTCGCCGACGCCAGCGCCGGCAGCATCCCGCCCAGCAGCGCCGCACCGACCGTCAGGCCCAGGAACAGCAGCATCTCGCTGGCCAGCCCCGGCCCGCCGCCCACCGTCGTCAGCAGCCACGTCAGCAGCAGCGGCCCGCCCACCCCGACGACCCAGCCCGCGACCGTACGGGGGCGGCCGAGCCGGGCGCCCCGCGAGGACGGCAGGCCGCGGCCCCGGCCGACCGCGTCGTGGGTCACGATGTGCACGTCCAGGTCGGGCCCGGACTCGCGGGCGACGGTCCCGCTGACGCCCGGCCCGAACACGTACTGCCACGCCTTGCGGCGGCTGGCGCCCAGCACGATCTGCGTGGCGTTGACCCCGCGCGCGAACTCCAGCAGGGCGCTGGGGACGTCGTCGCCGATCACATGGTGGAACGTTCCACCCAGGTCCTCGACCAGCGTCCGCTGGACCGCGAGTTCCTTGGGCGACGCGGACGTCAGGCCGTCGCTGCGGGCGATGTAGACCGCCAGGACCTCGCCGCCCGCGCCCTTCTCCGCGAGCCGTGCCGCCCGCCGGATGAGGGTGCGCCCCTCGGGGCCGCCGGTCAGCCCGACGACGATCCGCTCGCGCGAACCCCAGATGGCGGAGACCTGGTGGTCGGTGCGGTACTGCTTCAGGTACGCGTCGACCCGGTCCGCGACCCACAGCAGCGCCATCTCCCGCAGCGCGGTCAGATTGCCGGGGCGGAAGTAGTGGGAGAGGGCCGCGTCGATCTTCTCCGGTTTGTAGATGTTGCCGTGCGCCATCCGGCGGCGCAGCGCCTGCGGCGACATGTCGACCAGCTCGATCTGGTCGGCGCGGCGGACCATCTCGTCCGGCACGGTCTCCTGCTGCCGGATGCCGGTGATCGACTCCACGACGTCGCCGAGGGACTCCAGGTGCTGGATGTTCACCGTCGATATGACGTCGATCCCGGCCGCGAGCAGTTCCTCGACGTCCTGCCAGCGCTTGGCGTTGCGCGAGCCCGGGACGTTCGTGTGCGCCAGCTCGTCCACCAGGGCGACCGCCGGGCGCCGGGCCAGCACGGCGTCCACGTCCATCTCGGTGAACGCCGCGCCCCGGTGGGCGATCTCCCGGCGCGGCACCTGCTCCAGGCCGTGCAGCATCACCTCCGTACGGGGCCGGTCGTGGTGCTCCACGAAGGCGACGACACAGTCCGTGCCCCGCTCCACCCGGCGGTGCGCCTCCGAGAGCATCGCGTAGGTCTTGCCGACGCCGGGCGCCGCGCCGAGGTAGATCCGAAGCTTGCCGCGTCCCATGTCCGGTCCCGGTCTCCTGTCGTCCGTCGTCGTCCGTCCGTCGTGCGTCGCCCTCCAGTGTGCGGGCCGCGGCCCGGCCGTCAGCGGGCGGCCAGGTCCCTGAGCGCCAGATTGAGCGCGAGGACGTTGACGTGCGGCTCGCCGAGGAAGCCGGCCGTGCGGCCCTCGGTGTGGTCCTCGGCCAGCTTCCGGACGGCGGCCTCGGACAGGCCGTTGTGCTCGGCGACGCGCTTGATCTGGATCCGCGCGTACGCGGGCGAGATGTGCGGGTCGATGGCCGAGGCGGAGCCGGTGACGGCGTCCTTGGGAACCTCGGACTCGGGCACCCCGTTGAAGGCGGCGACCGCCTTCCTCGTCGCCGCGACCGTCCTGGTGAGGGTCGGGTCCGAGGCGCCGAGCTGGCCGGAGCCGGTGGCGAGCGGGTCGTAGCCGCTGTGGGAGGGGCGCGGCTGGAACCACGCGGGGTCGGGCCGGTCGGTGCCCCGGACGTTCCAGCTCTGTCCGATCAGTGCCGAGCCGACCTCCCGGCCGTCCGCCGTGACCAGGGAGCCGTTGGCCTTCTCCGGGAACAGGGCCTGGGCGACGCCGGTGACCGCGAGCGGGTAGAGGACGCCCGTCACGACGGTCATGACCAGCAGCATGCGCAGGGCGGCCCAGGACAGCCGGGCGGCGTGGGATACGGAGTTCTTCATGGTGGCCGGGTCCTAGCCGATTCCGGGGACGAGGGAGAGGAGCAGGTCGATGACCTTGATGCCGACGAACGGGGCGACGAGGCCGCCCAGGCCGTAGACCGCGAGGTTGCGGCGGAGCATCCGGTCGGCGCTGGTGGGCCGGTAGCGGACACCCTTCAGCGCGAGCGGCACGAGCGCGACGATGACCAGCGCGTTGAAGACGACGGCGGAGAGGATCGCCGACTCGGGCGACGACAGGCCCATGATGTTGAGCTTGTCCAGGCCGGGATGGGCGACCGCGAACATCGCGGGGATGATCGCGAAGTACTTCGCCACGTCGTTGGCGAGGGAGAAGGTCGTCAGGGCGCCCCGCGTGATGAGCAGCTGTTTGCCGATCTCGACGATCTCGATCAGCTTGGTCGGGTCGGAGTCGAGGTCGACCATGTTCCCGGCCTCCTTCGCGGCGGAGGTGCCGGTGTTCATGGCCACGCCCACGTCGGCCTGGGCCAGCGCCGGGGCGTCGTTCGTGCCGTCGCCGGTCATCGCGACGAGCTTGCCGCCCGCCTGCTCGCGCTTGATGAGCGCCATCTTGTCCTCGGGTGTGGCCTCCGCGAGGAAGTCGTCGACACCCGCCTCCTCCGCGATGGCCTTCGCCGTCAGCGGGTTGTCACCCGTGATCATGACGGTCCTGATGCCCATGCGGCGCAGCTCCTCGAACCGCTCCCGCATGCCGTCCTTCACGACGTCCTTCAGGTGGATCACCCCGAGGACGCGGGCGCCCTCGGCGTCCTCGACGGCCACGAGCAGCGGCGTGCCGCCGGCCTCGGAGATGCGGTCGGCGACCGTGTCGGCGTCCGGTGCGACCTCGCCGCCGCGCTCCCGCACCCAGGCGAGCACCGACGCCGTGGCGCCCTTGCGGACCTTGTGGCCGTCGACGTCCACACCGCTCATCCGGGTCTGCGCCGTGAACGGCACCCACTCCGCGTGGGCGAGTTCGCCCCGGTGGCGCTCGCGGAGCCCGTACCGCTCCTTGGCGAGGACCACCACGGAGCGGCCCTCGGGCGTCTCGTCGGCGAGCGACGACAGCTGCGCGGCGTCGGCGACCTCGGCCGCCGTCACGCCCTTCACGGGGACGAACTCGGCGGCGCGGCGGTTGCCGAGGGTGATCGTGCCGGTCTTGTCGAGCAGCAGCGTCGACACGTCCCCGGCCGCCTCGACCGCCCGGCCGGACATGGCCAGCACATTGCGCTGGACGAGCCGGTCCATGCCGGCGATGCCGATCGCCGACAGCAGCGCGCCGATCGTGGTCGGGATGAGGCAGACCAGCAGCGCCGTCAGCACGATGAGCGACGTCTGGCCGTCCGCCCCGGCGTAGATCGCGAACGGCTTGAGCGTCACGACGGCGAGCAGGAAGACGATCGTCAGCGACGCCAGCAGGATGTTGAGGGCGACCTCGTTCGGGGTCTTCTGCCGTGCGGCGCCCTCGACCAGGCCGATCATCCGGTCGATGAAGGTCTCGCCCGGCTTGGTGGTGATGCGGACGACGATCCGGTCGGACAGCACCCTCGTCCCGCCCGTGACCGCCGAGCGGTCGCCACCGGACTCGCGGATCACGGGCGCGGACTCGCCCGTGATGGCCGACTCGTCGACCGACGCGACGCCCTCGACGACGTCGCCGTCTCCGGGGATGACGTCACCGGCCTCGCACACGACGAGGTCGCCGACGCGCAGCCCGGTGCCGGGCACCCGCTCCTCACCGGAGCCGTCCTCGGCGAGGCGGCGGGCGACCGTGTCGGTCTTCGCCCTGCGCAGGGTGTCGGCCTGGGCCTTGCCACGGCCCTCGGCCACGGCCTCCGCGAGGTTCGCGAAGATCGTGGTGAGCCACAGCCAGGCGGTGATCGCCCAGCCGAACCAGTCCGCCGGGCTCCTCAGGGCCAGGACCGTCGTGGCGACCGAGCCGACGAGGACGACGAACATCACCGGTGACGTGGCCATCACCCGGGGGTCCAGCTTGCGCAGCGCGTCCGGGACGGACTTCACGAGCTGCGCGGGGTCGAACAGACCCGGTGCGACGCGGCCCGCGTCGGTCTTGTCGCCGGTCGGCACATCGGTGTGCGGCTCGGGGGACAGGGTGGTGGACATCGCGTCCTCGTGGTTCTTCGTGTCGGTGGTCATGACGCCAGCCCCTCGGCGAGCGGGCCCAGCGCGAGGGCGGGGAAGAAGGTCAGACCGGTGACGATCAGGATCGCGCCGACGAGCAGGCCGGTGAACAGCGGCTTCTCGGTACGCAGCGTTCCGGCGGTCTCCGGTACGGGTGTCTGCCGGGCCAGCGAGCCGGCCAGCGCCAGGACGAACACCATGGGCACGAACCGGCCGAGCAGCATGCACAGGCCGAGCGTCGTGTTGAAGTACGGCGTGTTCGCGCCGAATCCGGCGAAGGCGGAGCCGTTGTTGTTGGACGCCGACGTGTAGGCGTACAGGACCTCGGAGAAGCCGTGCGCGCCGATGTTGGTCATGGCCGCCTCGCCGTCGGGCAGTGCCATGGCCACGGCCGTGCCGACGAGGACGAGCGCCGGGGTGACCAGGATGTACAGCGCGGCGAGCTTGATCTCACGGGTGCCGATCTTCTTGCCCAGGTACTCGGGCGTGCGGCCCACCATCAGGCCGGCGAGAAACACCGCGATCACGGCCATGACCAGCATGCCGTACAGGCCGGAGCCGACGCCGCCGGGCGCGATCTCGCCCAGCATCATGCCGAGCAGCAGCACACCGCCCGACAGTCCGCTGAACGAGTCGTGGAAGGAGTTCACGGACCCTGTGGACGTCATGGTGGTGGACACCGCGAACAGCGACGACGCGCCTTCGCCGAACCGCTGTTCCTTGCCCTCCATCGCCCCGCCCGCGAGCTGCGCGGCCGTGCCGGGGTGCGCGTACTCGATCCAGGTGACCAGCACGACGCCGGTGAACCAGATCAGCCCCATCGCGGACACGATCGCGTACCCCTGCTTCACCGAGCCGACCATCCGGCCGAAGGTGCGGGGCAGCGAGAACGGGACGACGAGCAGCAGGAAGATCTCCAGCAGGTTCGAGAAGCCGTTGGGGTTCTCGAAGGGGTGGGCGGAGTTGGCGTTGAAGTAGCCGCCCCCGTTGGTGCCCAGGTTCTTGATGGCCTCCTGCGAGGCGACGGCGCCGGGGCTGATCGACTGGCTCCGGCCCGTGAGCGTGGTGATCTCGTGGATCCCGGCGAAGTTCTGGATCGCGCCGGCGGCGACCAGCAGGATCGCGGCCACCACGGAGAGCGGCAGCAGGATCCGGACGACGCCGCGCACGAGGTCCGCCCAGAAGTTGCCCAGCTCACCGGTGCGGGAGCGGGCGAAGCCGCGCACCAGGGCCATGGCGACGGCCAGGCCGACGGCGGCGGACACGAAGTTCTGCACGGCGAGGCCGCCGGTCTGGGTGAGGTGGCTCATCGCCGACTCACCCGAGTACGACTGCCAGTTCGTGTTCGACACGAAGGAGGTGGCCGTGTTGAACGCCTGGTCCGGCGTGATCGGCGCGAAGCCCAGCGACAGCGGCAGCTCGTCCTGCACGCGCTGGAGCACGTACAGCAGGAGCACGGACACGGCCGAGAAGGCGAGGACTCCGCGCAGGTAGGCGGGCCAGCGCAGCTGCGCGTCCGGGTTCACGCCGACCGCGCGGTAGATCCACCGCTCGACGCGCAGGTGCCGGTCCGACGAGAACACGGCGGCCATGTGGTCGCCGAGCGGGCGGTGCACCAGGGCGAGCGCCACCACGAGCGCGGACACCTGGAGCACATCGGCAAGAACGGGGCTCATGGGCGGTGCTCAGAACCTCTCCGGCTTGACGAGGGCGAGGACGAGATAGCCCAGCAGGGCCACGGCCACGAGCAGGCCGACGATGTTCTCGGCGCTCACAGCTTCGCCACCGCCCTGGTGATGAGGGCGACCAGCGCGAACACCGCGACGGTGGTGAGAACGAAGGCCAGATCGGCCATCGCGTGCTCCTAAGAAGTGGTTCGGTTTCGAACGGACTCCCCGAGCAAACCCGTTAGTGGCGCGAACCCGACGCCCGTTGACGCGCTCCATACGCGCCCCCCTGCGGCCTTGACGTGCTTTTGACGCGCACGGGTCGTGACGTCCGCATTGTGATCACCATTCATCGACAATCGCGGCCCCGGGCGGCCCTGACCCGGCCGGCCGGTGTCCGCCCATGAGAGTGTGAAGATCACTCAGGTGACCAGGCTGATGGATGGGGGCGGCAGCACGTGACCGCGCAGGGGACAAAACCGGTACTCACCCGGGCGCATCGCGTCCTCATCTCGGTGGTGATCGCCGGTGCGGTGGTCATCGCCGGTATCGGTTTCGCGGGTTCGTACGCGGCCGTGCGGGAGCTTGCCGAGAAGAAAGGTTTCGGCACCTTCTCGTACTTCTTCCCCATCGGCATCGACGCGGGCATCTGCGTGCTGCTCGCGCTCGACCTGCTGCTGACCTGGATCCGCATCCCCTTCCCGGTGCTGCGCCAGACGGCCTGGCTGCTCACCGCGGCGACCATCGCGTTCAACGGCGCCGCGGCCTGGCCCGACCCGCTCGGCGTCGGCATGCACGCCGTCATCCCGGTCCTCTTCGTCGTCGCCGTCGAAGCGGCACGCCACGCCGTGGGCCGCATCGCCGACATCACGGCCGACAAGCACATGGAAGGCGTACGCCTCACCCGCTGGCTGCTCTCGCCCGTACCGACCTTCCGGCTCTGGCGACGCATGAAGCTGTGGGAACTGCGCTCCTACGAGCAGGTCATCAAGCTGGAACAGGACCGGCTCATCTACCAGGCCCGCCTCCAGGCCCGGTTCGGCCGCTCCTGGCGCCGCAAGGCACCCGTCGAATCCCTGATGCCCCTGCGCCTGGCCAAATACGGCGTACCCCTCGCCGAAACCGCCCCGGCCGGACTGGCCGCCGCCGGCATCGAACCCGTCCTGCTCCCCCCGAACCCCCAGCCGGTGCCGGAAGTGGTGCGCGACGCGGCACCGGCCGTGCCCGCAGCCCCGGTGCGCCGCCAAGTCGCGCCCCCGGCCCCGGTCGCCCCCCGGGCCGCGCACGCATCCGAGCCTCAGGTGGTGCCGCCCAGCATGACCACCGAGCCGGAGGAGGCCGGCGTCCCGGAGGTCGACTACGCGGAGGCCTGCCAGGTGTACATCGCCGCCTACGGCGCCTTCCCCTACCCCAGCCACTTCGCCACCTTCCTCGCCGAGACGTACGGCGTCACCGACCCGGAGACCGGCGGCCCGCTGCCGGAGGCGCGGCTGGGCCGGCTCCTGGCCGAACTGCGCCAGGAGTTGGACCTGCCCGAGGCGGAGACGGTCCCGGACCTGCCGCAGACCGTTCCGGACCTGACGGAGGCCGTCCCCGACCGGGCGGACGAGCCGCATGCGGCCGCCCAGGCGCCTGCGGCACCGGCCCGGTGACGTCCCGTCCGGCACTCCGTACAACCCCTCGGGCGCCTGGCCGGTCGTAGCCTCCGGGACGATCGGTCGTCGACAGGGGGCAGACATGACCACCCGCAACAACAGACGTACGACAGCGATCATCGGGACCGCCGTCACCGCGGTCGTCGTGGGCGCACTGGCACCGGTCCCGGACGCGGCGGCGGTACCGGGCGTGACCGTCGCCGAGGGCGAGGCCGTCATCACGCTCGGCACGCGCGACGGCAGGACGGCGTGGCCGGAGCGGATCGCCCTGGGAGGCGGCCGGCTCACCGTCACGGGCTGGGCCGACCCCGAGCGCCTGCGGGGCCTGTACGAATACGACCTGCCCGCCTTCGGCGGCGTGGAGCCGGGCCCCCGGCGGCTGGCCAAGGCGAACTTCTGGGTGCGGTGGCCGTGCGGCGGGCAGACCGACGAACTGTGCGACCACTTCGACTCCCGCCTCTGGGCGCTCGGCGACGGCCGCGTCGGCTACCACGCGCCGCTCGGCCACCAGGAGGCGTCCGGCGGGCAGGTGCCGCCCAGTGAGGCGAGCCTCGCCTGGTGGGAGGCGCCGGACGTGGTGGCCGGCGCGGCGGGGCCGTACATCGTCGTCAACAACACCCGTCAGGGCAAGCAACTCATCGGCTCGTTCGACAGGAGCGACGCCGGCCCGCCGGACGACCGGCAGGGCCTGGTGCACTCCCGGGACATCACCGCGTCGGCGGTGTGGGGCGACGCGCTGTGGAAGCCGGGCAGCCGGACGGGCACGGTCAACGCGTACAACCTGCGGACCGAGGCGGTGACCCGGGACATCGACCTCGGCTCGGGCTGCCGGCCCGACGAGTTGCAGGCGGTCGGGCGCTGGCTGTACTGGCGGTGCACCGCCGCGGCCCGCGCCGGGGTGTGGGACCACGCCGAGGCCGGCGGCATCCCGGTGCCCGCCACGGCCCCGGCGCAGCTCGGCGACGGGTTCCTCGTGTGGAAGCTGCCCGACCGGTCCGAACTGCGGCTCCTGGACTTCCACCGGGGCGCCGGCGGGGCCACCGCGCAGCGGCGGATCGCGGACCGGCCGCTGATCGGCGAGTGGACCGTCGACAAGTACGGCGGCCACGTCGCGTACGTCGACGAGGAGCACCGCATCCGGATCGTGCCGGTGGACGTGCCGCGTTCACCCGTCACGGCCCTCGACGCCCGCACCGACGCCACGGTCCACCTGCGCTCGGGCTCCGTGCCCCCGCCCCGCTGGACCGGCCACTGGCGGCTGAGCCGTCCCGCCGCCTCCTGGCGGCTGACGTTCTCCGACGCCTACGGGCGGACGGTGCGGGTCGTCTCCGGAACGGAGCGGGACGGTGCCGCGATCCGGGCCGGCTGGGACGGCCGCACCGCCGACGGCAGGCCCGTCGCGGGCGGCCCGTACGGCTGGACCCTGAGCGCCGACCCCGGCGACGGCACCGGGCCGCGCGTCGTCAGCCGCGGCACGATGCGCGTGCTGGGCGGCCGGTCCGCGTACCGGGACGCCAACGGCGACGGCTACGGCGAGTACTACGCGATGACGACCGGCGGGAAGCTCTCCGCGCACCGCGTCGGACCGGTCACCGGCTCCTGGGCCAGCGGGGCGTGGAACCCGGCGACCCGGTTCGTCCCGTTCGGGGACATCGACGGCGACGGCTGCGACGACATGCTGCTGCGGACCGTCGACGGCGATCTGTGGCGGACCGGCGGCCGCTGCGAGGGCTACTACTTCCCGTCCAACTCCTCGTTCCCGCACGTGCGGATCGGCGCGGGCTGGAACGGGTTCGACGCCTTCGCCGCACCCGGCGACCTGACCGGCGACGGCCGCCCGGACCTGCTCGCCCGGCAGACCACGACCGGCTACTTGTTCCTCTACCGGTCGAACGCGACCGGCGGCCTCGACCCGGCGGTCCGGGTCGGCACCGGCTGGAAGGGCTACCGCCTCATCGGCGCGGGCGACCTCGACGGCGACGGCCACGGCGACCTGCTGGCCCGCGACCCCGCGGGCGAGTTGTGGCGCTACGGCGGCACCGGCAGGGGCACGTTCAAGCCCCGGGCGCTGGTGTTCCGGGACTGGGGCGCCGGGCGCACCGACATCATCGGCGTCGGCGACATCAGCGGCGACGGCCTGCCCGACCTCCTGTCGCGCGACGCGAACGGCAAGCTGCTCCGCAACAAGGGCAACGGGAAGGGATCCTTCGGGGCGACGGCGACGATCTCCACGGGCTGGCAGTACTACCGCGCGCTGTACTGACGAATGCGCTGTGCCGGCGCGAGCGCTGTACTCCCGTGCGCCGCGCCGCACTGACCGGTCGTCAATCCGTCGTTGTTCACATCGTCAACAATTCGGTGTGGAGAAACTGAACACCCAACGAAATCGGCCCACTTGACGCCTCGCGCAAAGTGTTAGTCTGGAAATGTCGAACCCTGCCACATGCCTATTGCGAGGAAGGTGACGACATGCTGAGGTACACGCCTCCGACCGTGATCCGTCTGGGGCGGGTCGAGGAATTGACCGGGCAGCTGCGCCGCGGCGTTCCTGACCTCCTGGACCACGGCAACATCGCGTGACAAGCCCGTCGACGGGACCTTCACCTGCGCGGTCAACAGCTGCGCAGGGAGGGTCCTTCGTACGTTCGGAGCCGTCCCGGGCCTATCGCCTCGATTTCTTCGGATGCGCGGGCCGGGTCGAACGGACACTGTGGAATATCGGGGTCGATGACGTTCCTTGCACGGTCGCGCCGTTCGCCGGACGAGTCGCGGACGTCGCCGGGGAAATCGCGGGAGAAATCGCGGAGAGAAACTGGCCTCCCACCCGCGGGAGTTATGCCCACCAATGGCTGCGGCCCGGCGCCGTCGACGTCGTCGCCCAGCCCGTCCCCGGACACCATCTGATGCTGTGCGGGCCGGTTCCCGAGGAATTCTCCGCCGCATGGGCCGAACGCCTCGTGCGGGCCCTGCCGGACGGCGCGTCCGACGTCCTCGGCCGACTGCCGGCCGAACTCTCCGGCTGCCTCGCCACACCTGACCACGTGGTCGTCTTCCGCGGCCTGGCGAGCCCGGACCAGATCTTCTTCCGCACGACGCCCACGTCCGTCTCGTGGTCCACCGACCCGAGAGACCTGTTGGACGGGTTCCCCGACTTCGACCGGGAAACCCTCTGGCGCAGCTGCCGTGGCGAGGACGTCTTCGTCTACCCCGGCCTGGGACGCCTCCGCCCCGGCCGGCTCGCCGTCCTCGACGCCCGCTCCACCCGCACCGAGCGGTACGAGGAGGCCACGCCCCTGGACCTGCCACGCCGCACCACCCTGCGCGACTACGCGCGCCTCACCTGGGACCTCCTCCTGGAGGAGACCCGCCCGTACGCGGCGGACGGCCGCCGGGTGGGCATCCTGCTCTCCGGCGGCGTCGACTCGGCCACCGTCCTCGCGGCCCTGACCGCCCACGGCGCCGACGTCGTCGCCTACCACATGGGCACCGACGACCCCTCGGCCGACGAGTCCGCATACGTCCACCAGGTATGCGACCACCTGCGCGTCCCGCTGGTGACCGTGGACCGCGCCACCGACGACGACTACTTCTCCGCCGACTGGGACCAGCCCCACCCCTACAACCACGTCTGGCGACGCTCCCTGGAGCGCGTCGCCGACCGCGTCGCCGCCGACGGCGTGCACGTCCTGCTCTCCGGCCTCGAAGGGGACACGCTCTTCGGACCACTGCGCTACGGCCTGCACGACGTCCTGACCGGCGACGTCCCCCGGCGCGAGAAGGCACGCATGCTGTACGGGCTGCTCGGCACCCGGTGGGAGCTCAGCCGCCTCCTGCGCAGCGCGGCATCCTCGTACTCGCTCTACGCCGACCCCGAGGCCCTCGCCGAGGTGGAACTCGGCAGCGACTTCCTCGTCGCCCCGCCCGGCGCCGGACCCGAGGCGTACGACCTCGACTTCGCCCCCCAGGAGCAGACCCTCAACCTCGGCCTGCTGCGGCCCCGCGGCATCCACCTGGCCAAGCCGCTCGGCGGCCGGCGGCTGCGCCGGCTGGCCGCCCGCCTGCCGGACGCGTACCGGATCATCCCGTACGCCGGACGCACCATCGACAAGCCCGTGCTGCGCCTGGCCGCCGCCGACCGGCTCCCACCCGAGGTCTGGCGCCACTACGGGCGGACCTGGCTCGGTTCGCCGGACGAGCGCTGGTGCCTGGACCACCCGGACGTCCTCGCCCGGATCCTCGGCGCACCGGACGCCCGCCTGACCGCGCTCGGCGTCGTCGACCCGCGACGGCTCCGGGACGTCCTGGCCGACCCGCGCGCCCTGCGCCGCAACGCCGAGAACCTGCTGTGCTCCGCCATGGTCGAACTGTTCCTGCGCGACCTGGAGACGAAGACCACCCGCCCGGAGCCGCAACCCCGTCCCGTCCCGCGGAGGTGACCACCATGCCCCTGCTCCAGCTGACCGACCGGACCGTCTTCGACCCCGCCGACGGCGCCGGAATACTCCTCGACGGCGCCGAGGGCGTCTACTTCGAGCTGAACCCCGTCGCCACCCTCATGCTGGACGCCGCCCTCCGCCACGACACGCTCGACGACGCGGTCCGGCACCTCGCCGGCCGGATCGACGCGCCCGACGACGTGCTGCGCGAGGGGATCACCGCGCTCACCGACCAGCTCACCGAGCACCACCTCGCCGCACCGCCCCGCACGACGGCGCCATGACCGTGGCGGCACCATGAACCACGACCGCGCCATGAACGGGCCCACCGCGGACTGGGAGTTCCTGTTGTGGGACACCGACCCGGCGCACCCGCCCCTGCCGGTGCCCCCGTGGCTGCGGCTGCGCGCCGCCGCCCGCACCGCCGGCGCCCTGCGCGTCCTGCGCCGCCACGGCTGGCCCCGGGCCCAGGACCGGCTGCGCGACCTGCGCCCCGCTGCCCGGCCCTCCCGCGCCGGCACCCCACTGGACCCGCGGGACGCCGTGCGGCTGGCCCGCCGCGAGGTGCTGCCCTGCCTCACCGTGCTGCGGCTCGTCGCACCGGACGCGCTGTGCCTGCCGCGCGCGTTCGCCGTCGCCACGTACCTGTCGACGCTCGGACTGCCGGCCGAGGTCGTCGTGGCCCGGCAGCGCTCCTCGATCGGCGGACGGTTCGCCTTCCACGCCTGGGCGGAGCTGTACGACGAGGTGCTGGGCGACGTCCCCGCCGTACGGGCCGGCTTCACCGTCCTGCAACGCGTCGGCGCCACCCGCCTGCGCGCGGAGGCCCCGTGAACGGCCGCTCAGGGGTCCGGGAGGTCCGGCGCGTCCTGCGCGGGCACGGGCGCCGGATCGCGTCGGCTGCGGCCCTGGCCCTCGCCGGATCGGCGCTCGCCCTCGCCCAGCCGCTGCTGGTCAAACGGGTGATCGAGGAGGCCGGCGCCGGTGCCGGCACGGGCGGCACCCTCGCGCTGCTCATCGGCCTGTTCGTCGCGCAGGCGGCCGTCGCGGCCGTCGCCCGCTACGTCCTCGCCCGCACCGGCGAGGGCATCGTGCTGGACCTGCGGCTGAACCTCGTCGACCGGCTGCTGCGGCTCCCCATGCGCACCTACGACCGGCACCGCGTCGGCGACCTCATCTCGCGCGCCGGCGCCGACAGCACCGCCCTGCGGCTGCTCATCTCCGAGGGCTTCACCGACGCGGTCACCGGAAGCATCGGACTCGCCGGCGTCGTCGCGCTGATGGTGTGGCTCGACCCGGCGCTGTTCCTCGTCGTGCTGGCCGTCATCGCCCTCGGCTCCCTCGCCGTCGCCTCCGTCCTGCGCGGCATCGAACGGGCCTCCCTGCACGCCCAGCGGGCCACGGGCGCGATGACCGCCGAGTTGGAGCGCGCGCTGGGCGCCATCCGGACCGTACGGGCCAGCCGGGCCGAGCGGCGGGAGGCCCAGCGCATCGGGGCCGAGGCCAGGACGGCGTACGCGCAGAGCGTGCGGGTCGGGGCGCTGGACGCGGTCGTGGCGCCCTCGGTCATGCTGACGATCAACGGCTCGTTCCTGCTGGTGCTGCTCGTCGGCGGTATGCGGGTCGCCGACGGGAGCGGTTCGGTGGCCGAACTCGCCGCGTTCCTGCTGTACATGCTCTACCTCATGGGGCCGGTCGCCGCGGTCTTCCAGGCGCTGAGCACCATGCGCCAGGGCCTCGGGGCGCTGCGGCGCATCAACGAGATCCTCGACCTGCCGGCCGAACCGGACGCGGAGCCGCCGCACGCGGAGCCGCGTCCGGCAAAGGAGCCCTCCGCCCCGCCGGACGTGCCCGTCCTGGAGTTCCGCGACGTGTGGTTCGCGTACGAGCCGGGCCGGCCCGTGCTGCGGGGGCTCTCCTTCGCCGTGCCGCCGCGCGGGCACGTGGCGCTGATCGGCAGCTCCGGTGTCGGCAAGTCGACCGTCTTCGCTCTCGCCGAACGGTTCTACGACCCCGACGCCGGCCGGGTCCTGTTCGAGGGCCGCGACCTGCGGACCGTCGAACGCGACGTGCACCGCTCCCGGATCGGTCTCGTGGAACAGCACGCTCCGGTGCTGTACGGCACGCTCCGGGAGAACCTGCTGTACGCCGCCCCGGACGCCGGCCCCGACGAACTGGACCGGGCGATCGACCTGGCCCACCTGACCGAGCTGGTGGCCCGGCTGCCCCGGGGGCTCGACACCGAGGCCGGTGAGCACGGGGCGGCGCTGTCGGGCGGTGAGCGCCAGCGGATCGCCATCGCCCGCTCCCTCCTCACCCGCCCCCGCCTGCTCCTGCTCGACGAGCCGACCGCCCATCTCGACACGGTCAGCGAGGTGGCGCTGCGCCGGTCGATCCGCCGCGTCTCCCGCGAGTGCGCGCTCCTGGTCATCGCCCACCGGTACTCGACGATCCGCGCCGCGGACCACGTCGTCGTCCTGGACGGCGGCCGCGTCGCCGCCACCGGCACCCACGACGAACTCCTGGCCACCAGCGATCACTACCGCTTCCTGACCCGCGCTCAGCAGTCCCGGGAAGCCTCGTCCCTCCGCCCCTCCTGACAGGACGGGGCCCACTCGCGGCCGTCCGTCATCCTGGGATCGCGAACGAGAAGGGCGCGGTGGAGGCCGCGGGGGAGCTGCCCGCCGCTCCCCGGGACTTCGCCGTACGGGCGCAGGCGCTGTTCGGTGCGCCCGGCACGGCACTGGACGCGCTCGCCGCTCGGCCGGCCGCCGAGGTGCTGGACGCCCTCGCCTGAGGGGCGCGCCGGTTGCGTCCGGTGGCCGTGGGGGCGGAGCCGTGTTTACGTCGTGGCGGAGGCCGAGACGAGGTGAGCGAGATGTGGCGACCCGATGGCTGGGACGTACGGGTACGGATCGGCGTGCTGACGCCGCACGCGGACGTGGGCCCCGAGTCCGAGCTGCGGGCCATGGCCCCCGCCGACGTGGGCATCCACGCGGCGCGCGTGCCGTTCGGCGGCATGCGGCGGGGCGGCGCCATGGACGCCACGATCCCGCTGGAGCCCGTACGGGCCTTCGCCGAGCCCCCGTACGTCGACGACGCGGCCGCGGTGGTGGCCGCCGCGCCCGTGTCGGCCGTGGCCTACGCGTTCACCAGCTCGGCGTACGTCATCGGCGCGGACGGGGAGGCGCGGATGATCGCGCGGCTCACCGAGCGGGCGCACGGCCTGCCCGTCGTCGCCACCTGCGCCGCGGCCGTCCGGGCGCTGTCCGCGCTCGGCGTGTCCCGCATCGCGCTGGTCGACCCGCCGTGGTTCGACGAGGAACTCAACGGCCTCGGGGCCGCCTACTTCCGGCGCGCCGGGTTCGACGTACCCTTCCACGCGTCCTGCACCCTGCCCAGCGGCCAGGCCCTCATCCGGCCCCCCGAACTGCACGACTGGGTCGCCCGCCACGTCCCCGACGACGTCGAGGCCGTCGTCGTCGGCGGCAACGGCTTCCGCGCCGTGGGCGCCATCGAGGCCATGGAGGCCACGCTCGGCCGCCCCGTCCTCACGGCCAACCAGGTGCTCCTGTGGGCCGCGCTGCACGCCGCCGGCGGCGACACCGCCGCCATCGACGGCTACGGCCGGATCTTCACCCTGCGGGCCGCGTAGGCCGTCTCCGGCAGGCCTTTCTTCCCTTCCGCATCGGGGCTCCGCCCCCGAACCCCCCGCTCCTCGAACGCCGGAGGGGCTGATGACGGTCACCTGCGGGCGACGACCACGAACTCGCCGTCTCCCTCGCCCACGGGCTCGCCGTTCCAGCCGCCGTGGATCCGCTCGACGGTGAAGCCCGCCGCGCCGAGCGACGCGCGGAGTTCCCGCTCGGTGCGGAAGCGGAGCGTCGCGGTGCTCGTCAGCCGTGTGCCGTCGGGCAGCGCGTAGTGATGCGTGAAGGCGACGGTGCCGTCGTGGACCGCCGTCACCTCGGTCCAGGCCGTGACCGTACCGCCGCCGGGCAGGGCGATCCTGCGGCGCGAGTCGACGGGGTTCCAGCGCTCCCACCGGCGGTCCCCGGGGTCGTACGCGTCGAAGGCGACCCTGCCGCCCGGCACGAGCGCCCGCCGCAGGTCCGCGAGCGTACGCGCCCACTCCTCGTCGTCGACGAGGAACTGCGCGACGTGACTCGTCATGACCGCCACGTCGAAGGACGCGTCCGGAAGGACCGCCGAGGTACCGGCGATCCAGGTGACCTTCTCCGCGCCGGGCTTGGCGCGGGCAGCGGCCAGTGAGGCGGTCGCCGGGTCGACCCCCGTCACGGTGTGGCCGGCCGCGGCCATGCCGAGCGCGAGCCGCCCGGTGCCGCAGCCGAGATCGAGCACCCGTGCCCCCGGCGTCCCGGCGACGACGGACAGGAAGAAGTCGTCGTCGTGCGACCACCCGTACTCGGCGTCGTACACGGCCACGAGGCGCGGGTCCCGGAACTCGGCGTGCAGCATCCGGCGATCCTGACAGGGCGACGACCGGCTCAGCCACTCGTTTACGAACGGGCGCCGCACGTCGTGCAGTTGATCCTGCGCACGCCCGCCCTGCTCGCCCGCTTCCTGGAGCGGCAGGCCCAGTGGCGCGACGACATGGCGGCGGAGCCGGCGCGCCGGCACGGACTCGACCCCGACACCGCGCTCCACCCGCAGCTGGCCGCCGGCATGGCCCTCACCGCCTTCCACGCCGTTCTGGAACGGTGGAGCCGCAGCGACGGCGCGGAGGACCCGGCCGAACTCACCGACCGGGCCTTCGCCGTCATCGCCCCCGCGCTGGACGCCACCGAACACCGACGAGCCGTCTCCTGGCGGACCGTCAAGCCGCCGGTGCGAGCTCCGCACGGCCGAACAGGAGGGCGTACCCGCGCGGCAGCCCGGCGAGGACCCGTCCCGTCAGGTCCTCGCCGGCCACGTCGGCGAGGACCGTGAGCACGGTGCCGGTCGCCCAGCGGGCCTCGGGGACGGTGAGGGGGGCGAGGCCGCGGGCGACGCGGTCGACGAACTCCGGGGCGCTCACGGGCTGGGTGACCGGTATCCGCCCGGCGAGCAGGGCACCCGCCTCGGCAGGGAGGGTCCCGTACGAGCTCGCAGCGCGCGTCGCCGATGACATGGCCGCCCAGGACGGCCGGCACCGCCCGCAGGACGCGTTCCGCCTCAGGCCCGGAGTCGTAGCGGCCGGCGGTGCGGACGCGGTCCACGAGCTCGTGCCACCTCGGTCTCATGCTCATGTTCCGACGGGGATGGTCAGATCTGTCCGGGTCGGCCGAAGAGGAGGTCGTACCCCGGGGGGAGTTGCAGCAGCACGCGGCGCATCAGGTCCTCCTCGGCGGCGTCGGCGACGACGCTCAGGACGGCGCCGACGTCCCATGTGGCGGTCTCCTCCGTGGCGCCGTCGATCCACGCCGCCGTGGCGCGGACGAAACGCTCCGGAGAGAGCGGCTCCGCGGCCTGCAGGGGATTCAGCAGGATCAGCTCGAAGGTCTCGGGCAGCCGCGCGGCGAGTTCGGTTCTCGCCTCGCCGACGAGGTGGGCGCCCAGCAGCGCCAGGACCACCCGGGCCGCACGTTCCGCCTCCTGCCGCGAGGGATATTCGCCGCGCTCCCGGACGGCGTCCAGGAACGGCTCCCATCTCATCCGCATGGCGCTGCCCCTTCCGGCCCACGGAGGGCGGGCGCCCGCCCTCCGTGCGGTCATCACGGGTGTGGTCAGCCCTTGATCTCCTTGCGCCCCTCACCTGCGGCGATGGAGATCCTGCGCGGCTTGGCGCGCTCGGCGATGGGGATGCGCAGGGTCAGCACACCCGCGTCGTAGTCGGCCTTGATGTGCTCCATGTCGAGCGTATCGGCCAGCATGACCTGCCGGGAGAACACGCCCAGCGGCCGCTCCGCCAGCTCCATCTGCACGTTCTCCGCCTTGGCCTGCGGCCTCCGCTCCGCCTTGACCGTCAGCATGTTCCGCTCGACGTCGACGTCGATGGCCTCCGGCGACACGCCGGGCACGTCGAAGGCGATCACGTACTCGTCGCCCTCGCGGTACGCGTCCATCGGCATCGGTGTGGGCCGCGACCAGCTGCCGGTCGAGCCGAGGAGCTGCTGGGCGAGCCGGTCGAGCTCCTGGAACGGGTCGGTGCGCATCAACTGCGAAGCCGAGCCGTCGACCGCGCCCGCCCCGGCCCCCGCGACCTTCCTCGCCGCCGAGGCCGCGCTCGGCGCCATCGACCGCGCGGTCCGCGCCGCCTACGACCCCGCTGCGGCCGAGGGGCGGGAGGAGCGGGCCGGCTGGGAGGCGGACAGCTCCGAGCAGGCCCTGGCCGCGCTGCTGACGCTGCGCGAGGTGCGCAGGCAGCTCGCCGACTGGGAGCACGGCCTGATCGAGGCGGCCCGCACGGCCGGCGCCAGCTGGGCCGATCTCGCGGGACCGCTGGGCGTGGCCAGCCGCCAGGCCGCCGAGCGCCGCTACCTGCGGCTGCGGCCGGGCGACCGGGGCACCACCGGGGAGGAGCGGGTGAAGGCGACGCGCGACCGCCGCGCGGCCGACCGCACGGTCTCGGCCTGGGCGCGCCACAACGCCGCGGACCTCCGGCGGCTCGCCGGCCGGATCACCGCGCTCGACGATCTGCCGGGGCGGGCCCGCTCGCCGCTCGGCCATCTGGAGCGCGCCCTGGCCGACGACGACCCGGCCTGTCTCCTGGGGCCCCTGACCGCCACGGGACCCCACCTGCGGCGCCGCCACCCCGAGCCGGCCGCGCGCGTCGACGACATCGTCCGGCGCACCGACGAACTGCGCCGGGCCAGTGACGATCACCGCCGTGGGCCCGGCTGAGCCGACAACCGCAAAACGCCAGGTCAGCAGCGCCTGACAGCCTCGCGACACGGGTGCCAACGCATCTGTCGGTCGGTGGGAGGTGAGCACCATGACGGCACGGTCGGAACCGCCGGCCGACCACCGGCCGGACCTCTACGCGACGCTCGGGGTCGCGCCGACGGCCTCGGCCGAGCAGATCACCTCGGCCTACCGCAGGCTCGTCCGCGCGCTGCACCCCGACACGCGTCCCGCCGAGGGCGACCAGGAAGCCGCGGCCGGCCGGCGCCTCGCGCGGTGATGGCCGCGTACGGCACCCTGCGCGACCCCGCACGGCGCTCCGCCTACGACGTGCGCCGCACCGGAACGACCCCACAGACGAACCGCCCGCCCCGGAGCGCACCCTCCGGACGCGGCCTGCTGTGGGTGGGGCCGACCCGCGTGGAGCCGCCGGACGACGGGCGTGGCGAGGACCTGGCGGGGTACCGCGGCATCTGGGAACTCCTCCTGGAGTGGCCCCTGAGCTGAGGAGAAGACGATGGCACGCGCAGTGGGTATCGACCTCGGTACGACGAACTCGGTGGTCAGCGTCCTGGAGGGTGGCGAGCCCACGGTGATCACCAATACGGAGGGCGCCCGGACCACACCCTCCGTGGTCGGGTTCGCCAAGAACGGCGACGTACTGGTGGGCGAGGTCGCCAAGCGGCAGGCGGTCACCAACGTCGACCGCACCGTACGGTCCGTGAAACGGCACATGGGCGAGGCGGACTGGCGCTTCCCGGAGCACGGCGACGTCGACGGCAAGCGGTACACGGCCCAGGAGATCTCCGCGCGGGTGCTGCAGAAGCTCAAGCGGGACGCCGAGAGCTACCTCGGCGAGGACGTGAAGGACGCCGTCGTGACCGTCCCGGCGTACTTCAACGACTCCCAGCGCACCGCCACGAAGGAGGCCGGCGAGATCGCGGGCCTCAACGTGCTGCGCATCATCAACGAACCCACCGCCGCCGCACTCGCCTACGGGCTGGACAAGGAGAACGACCAGACGATCCTGGTCTTCGACCTCGGCGGCGGCACCTTCGACGTGTCCCTGCTGGAGATCGGCGAGGGCGTCGTGGAGGTGAAGGCCACCAACGGCGACACGCACCTGGGAGGCGACGACTGGGACCAGCGGGTCGTCGACCATCTGGCGCAGCAGTTCAAGAACGCTTACGGCATCGACCTCGCCAAGGACCGGATGGCCACGCAGCGGCTGCGCGAGGCCGCCGAGAAGGCCAAGATCGAGCTGTCCGCGACGACCGAGACGACGATCAGCCTGCCGTACCTGAGCGCCTCCGCCGAGGGCCCGCTGCACCTCGACGAGAAGCTGACGCGCGCCCAGTTCCAGCAGATGACCGCCGACCTGCTGGAGCGGTGCAAGGTGCCGTTCCACAACGCGGTCAAGGACGCGGGCATCAAGGTGTCCGACATCAACCACGTGATCCTCGTGGGCGGTTCCACCCGCATGCCCGCCGTGACGGAGCTCGTGCGGGAACTGACCGGCAAGGACCCGCACAAGGGTGTGAACCCGGACGAGGTCGTCGCCATCGGCGCCTCGCTCCAGGCCGGTGTCCTCAAGGGTGAGGTCAAGGACGTCCTGCTCCTCGACGTGACCCCGCTGTCCCTCGGCATCGAGACCAAGGGCGGCATCATGACCAAGCTGATCGAGCGCAACACCACGATCCCGACCAAGCGGTCCGAGATCTTCACGACGGCCGAGGACAACCAGCCGTCGGTGCAGATCCAGGTCTACCAGGGCGAGCGCGAGATCGCGGCGTACAACAAGAAGCTCGGCATGTTCGAGCTGACCGGCCTCCCGCCGGCCCCGCGCGGCGTCCCGCAGATCGAGGTGTCCTTCGACATCGACGCGAACGGCATCATGCACGTGACCGCCAAGGACCTCGGCACCGGCCGGGAGCAGAAGATGACCGTCACCGGCGGCTCCTCGCTCCCGAAGGACGACATCGACCGCATGGTCCGCGAGGCGGAACGGCACGCCGAGGAGGATCGGCGCCGCCGCGAGGCCGCCGAGACCCGCAACCAGGGCGAGCAGCTCGCCTACCAGACCGAGAAGTTCCTCAAGGACAACGAGGACAAGGTCCCGGCCGACGTGAGGGCGGAGGTCGAGACGGCGCTGAACGAACTCAAGGAGAAGCTGAAGGGCGAGGACACGGCCCAGATCCGTACCGCCACCGAGAAGGTCGCGGCCGTCTCCCAGAAGCTCGGCCAGGCCATGTACGCCGCCGCCCAGGCCGGCGGCGGGGCCCAGGCCGGCGCCGGACCCGGCGGCACCGAGGAGTCGCAGGCGGCCGAGGACGAGGTGGTCGACGCCGAGATCGTGGACGACGACAGGCAGCAGGGAGGCGGCGCATGAGGCACGGCATCACGCGCAGGCTGACCAGCGTGCACGGGGACCGCACGGCGCAGCCCCCGATGCTGGCCCCGGCGGACTCCCCCCTACCGGTCGGGCCGGGCCCGCAGCAGACTTCCGCGCCCGGTTCCGCGGCCGGGGCCCCGCCGGACTCCGCTCCGAGGCCCACGCCGCAGGCCGTCCGGGGAAGCGCCCGGCCCGGCGGCGACGCCGTCGGCACCGCGGGCGGACCCCCTGGCGCCACCCCCGGCGACCCTCCGGCCGACCGCGGCACCGGAGCCGGAGCCGGAGCCGGAGCCGGAGCTGGCTCCGGGACCCCGCCCGTCCCGCCCGGTGCGGCGGCGCTCGCCGCCGCGCTGGCCGAACGTACGCGGGACCTGCAACGCGTGAAGGCGGAGTACGACAACTACCGCAGCCGCGTGCACCGCGACCGCCTCGCGGTGCGGGAAGCGGCGGTCGCCAACGTCCTGCGCCGGTTCCCGCCGGTGCTCGACGCCCTCGCGGAGGCCGCGCGGCACGGCGAACTGACCGGAGGCTTCCTACAGGTGGCCCAGGCCCTGGACGGCGAACTGGCGGCGCTCGGCCTGGAGGTCTTCGGCGAGGCGGGCGACGCGTTCGACCCGCACGTCCACGAGGCCGTCGCGTACGAGCGGTCGGACCAGCTGGAACGCCCCGTCTGCACGGAGGTGATCCGCCCCGGCTACCGCGTCGGAGGCCACCTCCTGCGCGCGGCGGAGGTGACGGTCGCCGGACCGCCGGTGCCTCCGGCGGCCGGTCCCCGCGTGCCCGAAGGGGCGGGCGGAACGAGCGGGGGGTAGCAGCAGACCGTCAGGACCTGCGGCGCGGCTTCGCGCGGCGGCCGCCGCCGTGGGACGACCCGCCGCCGGTGCCCTTGCGGGGGCTGCGGCCCGTCGACCTGCCGGCGGCCTTGCCGCCGGTGGCGCGCCGCTGCGCGCCGCTGCCGGAGGCCTTCTTGTCCTTCGGCTGCTCGGGCGCGGCGGCGGGCCGGCGGCCGCGGGTGCTGTTGACCGTACGGCCGCGGACGATCCCGATGAAGTCCTCGACCAGGTCCGTCGTCCGCTCCTCCGGCCAGGACAGGGCCACGCGCGACTGCGGGACACCGGTGACCGGCCGGTACGTGAGGTCGCGCCGGTGGTGCAGGCGGGCCAGCGACTGCGGGACGACCAGCACGCCCACGCCCGCCGCGACCAGCTCGATGGCGTCCCCGGTCGTCGCGGGGCGCTCGAACGCGGGGCGGCCCGGCGGCTGCTCCCAGTCCAGGGTGTCGTCGAGCGGGTGGAAGACGATCTCGTCGGCCAGGTCCTCGGCGGTCACCTCGTCGGCCGCGGTGATCACATGGTCCTTGGGGACCACGACGACGCTCGTCTCCGTGTAGAGCGGGATGGCGCTGAGGTCCGTGCCGTCGACCGGCAGCCGCAGCAGCCCGGCGTCGGCGTCGCCCCGGCGCAGCGTGTCCTGCGCGTCGCCGGCGGGGACGGTGAGGAGGTCCAGCGGCACGTCCGGCTGCCGTTCCTGCCAGATCCGCACCCACTTCGCGGGCATCACGCCCGGGACGTACGCGAGCCTGAACACCGGGGATGCTTCCGTGCCTGTCACCTGGCCAGGTTACCGGCCGTGGTCGGGAGCGGCACACATGCTCGATATCCTTGACCCATGACGTCGCACCGCACTCCCCAGTCGATGAAGCCCGCCACCGCGGCGAAGAAGCTGGGTGTATACCTCGAGGCCACCCCCGCAGAGTTCCAGGAGGGTGCCGTCTCGCGCGACGAGCTGAACACGCTCCAGACCGACCCGCCGGAGTGGCTGCGCGAACTGCGCCGCAACGGCCCGCACCCCCGCCCGGTGGTCGCCGCGAAGCTCGGCATCTCCATCTCGGGCCTGGCTCGCGGGGGCGTCACCGAGGCGCTCACCACCGAGCAGATCGAGGCCCTGAAGACCGAGAACCCCGAGTGGCTCCAGAAGGAGCGCGCCACGCAGGCGGAGGTCCGCAAGGAAGCCGCCCGCATCAAGGAGAAGCAGGCGGAGAAGGCCGAGGCCGCGCGCGACCGCTCCTGATCCACGCACCCGCCGCAGCGGTGCACGCCCACGGTGTGCACCATCGCGAGCGCTACCAGTGGACCTCCCGGGGCGGCGCCCCCGGGTGCTCGCTGGGGGCGGGGCTCCCACCCGCCGCGAGCGGCGGTACGTTCCGGCGCCCGGCGTGGTGCCGTCCTGAGGTTCACCCGGCGTCCTGCTGGAGGACGTGCATCAGGGACGTCGAGGGCAGGCGGGGGTGGAGGTAGGCGTGTTCGCCGCGGGACCCGACCTCCTGGGCCAGTCGGCGCAGCACCGCCGCCGCCTCGTCCCTGCGGCCCACGTGGTGCAGGGCCTCGGCCAGGAAGCCCAGGTGCAGGGGGAGCCGGATCAGGGTGCCGGACGCCCGCAGCTCGGACAGCGCCGACCGGATCAGCGAGAGGCCCGGCTCCTCCTCGCCGCCGTGCACGAGCGCCCAGCCCTCGCAGACGCTCAGCATGGACCGCCAGTAGCGCAGCCCGTACCGGTCCGCCACCTCGCGGCCCAGCTCGCCCGAGCGGCGCGCCGTCGCGACGTCCCCCTCCAGGCCCGCCAGCACCGCGTCGACGTACAGCGCGAACGCCCGGTCGCCCGGCCGGCTGTCGTGGTGCGTCAGCGACAGCAGTTCGGCACGCCGCGCCGACGCCGCGTCGGCCGCCCCCAGCAGCCAGTGCGTGAAGGCGTCGTACGAACGGCACGAGATCCGCGGGTCGTGCTGGAAGTAGCGCGCCACGTGCCGGCCGCCCTCCGCGCCCAGCGCGTCGGCCCGGTCCACCGCGTCCTCCAGCTCGGCCAGCGCTTCCGTGAGCCTCCCGCGCACGTGCAGGACGATGCCCCGCCCGTACCGGGCACCGAGGTACGCCACCGGGTCCTGCGGCCGGCCCGGCATGGCGCGGAGCCGGTCCGAGAACCCGAGAGCCCCCTCGTACCGGCCCGTCACCAGGTTCGCCGTGCACAGCGACCACAGCACCGTCGGCTGGTCCTCCGCCCCCGTGAGCGGGTTGAGCGCCCGGCTCCGCGTGAACGCCGCCTCCGCGTCGGCGTCGCCGTACCCGCGCGTCGTCGCGAGCATCTGCCCCAGCTGGATCTGCAACTGCTGCTCCAGCAGCGGCGCGGTCGCGTCGCCCGGGGGCAGCAGCCGCACCAGCTCGATGGCCCGCCGCAGCCACATCTCCGCCTGCTCGTACGCCAGCCGCAGCTCCGCCGCCTCCGCCGCCCGGCACAGCGCCGGCAGCGCCTGCGCGGGTGACAGCACCTGCGAGCCCTCCCACGCGTGGTGCGCCAGCTGCTCGACGCCGTCGTGCCGGCAGCGCGTCCTCGCCAGCGTCTCCGCGACGCGCGCGTGCAGCTGCGCCCGCCGGTGCCGGCTCAGCTCGCCGTACAGCGTCTCCCGCACCAGGGCGTGCGTGAAGTGCAGCCCGCCCGGGTTCGCCGGGTCCTCGCACAACAACTGTGCCCGCACCGCGGGTTCGAGCGGCTCGCCCGTCGCCTCGTCGTGCCCGGCCACCTCCGTCAGCAGCCGCACGTCGATCTCGGAGCCGATCACCGCGCACAGCCGCAGCAGGTCCCGCGTCGGGTCCGGAAGCGTCGCGAACCGCTGCGTCAGCACCTCCCGCACCCCCGACGGCACCCGCGTGAGCATCAGCCGCGCCGCCCGCGGATCGTGCAGCCGTGTGGCGTCCCCGAGGAGCGACATCAGCTGGTTCACGAAGTACGGATTGCCCTTGCTGCGCTCGTGGAGCCGCTGGATCGTCTCGCGGGACACGCCCGGCCCCGACGCCGCCGACACGATGACGGAGACCGCCTCCTCCGGCAGCCCCACCAGCCGCACCGTCTCCGTCCGGGGACTCCACAGCGTCTCGCCCAGCGCCTCACCCAGCGCCGGGTCGCTCTCGATCTCCCACGTACGCGCCGAGATCACGATGCCCAGGCGTCTGCCGTTGAGCCGGCTCGTCAGCAGCCGCAGCAACTGGAGCGAGGGCGCGTCCGCCCAGTGCAGGTCCTCCAGCAGGAGCAGCAGCGGGGAGGAGTCCGCCAGCGACAGCAGCGTCTCGCACACCGCGTCGTACGTACGGAAGCGGTCCGGCGCCGCCGAGTCGGCGTGCCGGTCGCGACGGCCGCCGTCCTCGTCCGTCGCCCCGTCCGTCGCCCCGTCGAAGAGCGGCGCCAGCAGGTCGCCGAACCGCTCCGTGGCCCCGCGGAAGGCGTCCGGCCGGGAGGCCGCGAGCTGCCGGAGGACCTGCGTCCACAGCCAGTACGGCGGCGCCCCGCGGCCCGGGAAGCAGTACCCCCACACGGCCTCCATCCGGTCGTTCCGCAGCCGCTGGGACACCTCGCCCAGCAGCCGCGACTTGCCGATGCCGGGCTCCCCGAGGACGGCCGCCAGCCGCCCCTTGCCGCACAGCACGTCCGCCACGAGGATCCGCAGCGCCGCCAGCTCGTGCTCCCGCCCCGCGAACGGCCGCCGCTCCGCCCCGGCGGCCGGCGGGGCCTGTGCCGGACGGGCCGGGACCCCGCTCGGACGGGGGAGGGCGTGCTGCGCGGGCGGGCCGCCCGGTAACGGCCGGGAGGGCGGCTGCACCGGTACGTGGGGGGCGGACGGTACGGGCGTCCCCGCGGCGCCCCTGTCCGGCACGGCCGCGGCGCCGGCCCCCTGCGGGCCCGCGGCGCCGCCCCCCGCGCCCGGCGCCTCCCGCGTCGGGCCCGCCGTCGCAGGCGTCGTCAGCGGTGGCGGGCCCAGGCGCGACGGGCGGGGCGGCGCGGGTGGCGTCGCCAGGTCCTGCCGCAGGATCGCGTGGTGCAGCCGCTTCAGCTCCTCCCCGGCGTCGACGCCCAGTTCGCGGGCGAGCCAGTCGCGGGTGCGGGCGTACACGGCCAGCGCGTCGGCCTGCCGGCCGAGCCGGTACTGGGCCGTCATCACCTGCCCCGCCAGCCGCTCGCGCCCCGGGTGCGCGCGTACCTCGGCGTCGAGTTCGGCGACCGCCTCCACGTCCCCGAGGGTGAGCGAGGCGTCCGCCCAGCTCTCGATCGCGGAGAGCCTGACGCGGCCCAGGCGGTCGCTCTCCTCGGACAGCGGCGGGTAGTCGGTCGCCAGTTCTTCGTACGGCGTGCCCCGCCACCACCCCAGCGCCGTGCCGAGCCGGTCCCGTGCCTCGGTGTGCCGCCGCTCCCGCTGCAGCCGCCGTCCCTCGGCGACCGCGTCCTCGAAGCGGTGCGCGTCCACCTGGTCCCGGCGCAGGTCCAGGACGTACCCCGCCGACACGCGGCGGATGAGCCGGGTGCGTTCACCGGGCTGCGGGTGCGGCACCAGGGAGCGCCGCAGATGCGAGATGTAGCTGTGCAGGGAGGCCAGGGCACGGTCCGGCAGCCGGTCGCCCCACAGCTCGTCCAGCAACTGCTGCGTGGGCACGACGTGTCCGAGCCGTACGAGGAGCAGCGCCAGGAGAGCCCGCCGGCGCGGCGGCCCCAGGTCGATCTCGCGGCCGTCGGCCTCGGCCGTCATCCGCCCGAGAAGCCGCAGCCGCAGCCGATCGCCCGAAGAGCCCGCCGGGGTTTCCGGAATTCCGGCTCGATTGTGCGGGGCCGCGTTCTGAGGGTCACCGGGAACCGACATCAGTTCTTCCGCTTTCTTTGTCGGTCCCGCCGAACGGCGCGAGGACCGGCCAACCCCCGTCCAGCGATCCGATCATGGCACAGGCGGCAAGTGGGGGCCAAGCGGACTTCAAGTATGCGTCAAGGATGGCGAAATGCCTTCGGGTGCGCGGTCGAGGATCCGGCAAGTGCCTTGTGCCAGGTTGGTCCGGCAGGGGCGGCACCCGTATTTCTCGTGGCCGGTGCCCGCCCGAACGGGGAAACCCCCGCGGAGGGTTCACGAGGAACGGAGTCTGATGTGACCACGACGAAATACGGCGACAACGACGGCGGCCGTAATGAATAGGGGCGCGACGGATACCGGTGGCCGGGGGAAGCCGTTCGGTGAACTGCCCGGCGTGCACCACCGGGTGGACGACGCCCCCGTGCGGGTCGCCGTCCACGCGGCGGACCACGTCACGTACGCGGGCCTGGCCGGGTACCTGGAGGGTGACGGCCGGCTGTTCCTCGTCGGCCCGCACGGGTGCCGGACCGGCGCGCCGGGCATCGACGCCCCCGGCCCGCCCGGTGGGGCCCACGGGGCGGACGAGACGGATGTGACGGTGTTCGCCACCGAGACGGTGAGCGGCGAGACCCTCGGTGTCCTGCGCGGACTGGCGGCGGCGCGGCCCACGGGCTCGTTCCTCGTCATCGTCGGCACCCGCTGGAAGGCCGACATCGCCCTGGCCGTGGAGTGCGGCGTACGGGCCGTGCTGTGGCGGCGCGACACCACGCCCGAGACCTTCGTGCGGACGCTGCTCGAACTGCGCGACGGCGGGGGATCGCTGCCCGCCGCCCTCCAGGGGCAGTTGCTCGACCAGGTCCAGCGCACGTATCGCGATGTGCTCATTCCGCAGGGACTGGCCACCGCCCGCCAACTCACCGTACGGGAGGCCGACATTCTGCGGCTCATCTCGGAAGGTTGTGATCTCGCCGAGATCGCCGAGAAATTGGCTTATTCAGAGCGAACCGTCAAGAACATTCTCTATCGCATGATGGGCCGCCTGGAGTTGCGCAACCGGGCCCACGCCGTTTCCTACGCCATACGATCCGGGCTCATTTGACGACCCCGGGTACTTCCGGGCAGGGCCGCGGAGAACAACGGGCACACATTTCCCGATCGGTGGCGGCGGACCGCCCCCGCTCGCCACTCTTTCCCACAGGCCCGACAAGACCGGGAAGCCCGGCAAGCCGAACAAGCCCCTACGACCGGAGGAACCGCGATGACCGTCACCGCCCCGGCAGGAAGCGAGGAATGGGTACGTCAGGTCCTCACCGTCCAATGGGGTGAGGAGTGGGGCGTCCGCGCCCTGCGCCCGCTCACCGTCGACGGGGCGGTGCCCCTGACGCACACGGCGGGGCTGTGGAACGTCACCACCCCCGACGGGGACCATGTGCTCAAGGTCCAGCTCGACGCCGGCGCCGTACGGGACGAGCGCTTCTACCCGCTCAAGGACCGCATCGTCACCCACTGCCGCCTCCAGGGCGTCCCCGCCCTCCCGGTCGTGCCCGCGGCGGACGGCAGCCCGAGCGTCCGGCACGGCGGCCTCGCCGTCGAACTCGTCCCCCGCAGCCCCGGCTCGGCGGTCGCCCCCGGTACCCGGGAGCAGGCCGCCGCCATCGTCCGCACCGGCCTCGACCTGAGGCAGGCCCTGGACGAGCTGCCGCCCGGCACCTCCGGCGAACTCGCCACCGTCCACCTGCCGCTGCTCGTGGAGGAGGAGCACTGGCCCACCGCCCTCGACGACGCCGAGCGACGGCTCCTGCCGAAGGCGCTGCGCGGCACCGGCCCCTGGCACCGCGCGGCCGCCGCGACCCTCCGCGAACTGCACGCCACCGTACCCCTGTTACGCCGGACCTTCGGCGACGGCGACCACGGCAGCGCCGGCCCCACCCCGGAAGCGCGCCGCGCCGTCGTCCACGGCGACCTGCACCTCCACCACTTCCTGCTCGCCCGGCAGGGCCCCGCCCGCGTCCTCGCGGTCCTCGACTTCGACAACCTCCACGTCGGCGACCGGCTCCTGGACCTCGCCTGGCTCGCCGACACGGCGGCGTACGCCTGCGGCGACGACACCGACGGCGCGCGTGCCGTCCTGGCCCGCCTCCTGGCCGACGGGCGCCGGCGCGGACTGCTGGGCCCCGGCGACGAGGCCCTGCTGATGCCCCTGCTGATGGCGCACTCGCTGCCGGTCGTCGTGGACATCGCCAAGGACATCCTCGACCGCGGCATCCTCTCCCCGCAGTGGCTCGGCTACTTCGCGCTGCTGTCCCCCGCGCGGCGCCTCGCCGTCCACCGCCTCCTCACCGCGCCGGCCCCGCACTGACCCCGGCCCCCACTCACCCCCGGCAGACCGGCCCCCCCACCCGCCGACCGGTCATGCCCGCACGCGCCACCGCCCCATGCCCCTTTCCGCCTTCCTCCGACCCACCCACAGACAGGAGCTGTTCATGACCACCACCCCACAGGCGCCGCTCTCGTCCTGGCCGGCCGACCTCTCCGCCTTCTGCTTCGAGGTGCCGCACTCCGACGAGTCCCTCCTCTTCGAGTCCGGCAAGGGCGTCCGCCTGTCCGACGCGGCCGGCCGCAGCTACCTCGACGCCCTGTCCGGCGTCTTCGTCACCTGCTTCGGATACGACTGCGAACCCATCGTCCGGGCCGTCACCGACCAGCTGCGCACCCTCCCGTTCAACCCCCCGCTGCACGGCACCAACCGGTCCGCCCTGGAGCTGGCCCGGGCCCTCGTCGACCTCGCGCCGCCCGGGATCACGGCGGCCAAACTCGTCAACGGCGGCTCCGAGAGCGTCGAGGCCGCTGTCCGCCTCGCCCGGCTCTACCACCGCTCCCACGGCAACCCCGGCAAGGTGAAGGTCCTCAGCTACTACCACGGCTACCACGGCGCCACCTTCGGCTCCCTCTCGCTCACCGGACGCCCCGACGTCACCCGGTTCGGCCCCGGCCTGCCCGGCATCGTCCACGTCTGGCCGCCGGACTGCCTGGAGGCCTTCTGGGACGTGCCGAAGGAGGAGTCCGGCGCCCTCGCCGCCGCCATGATCGAGCGGACCATCGAGGCGGAGGGACCCGACTCGGTCGCGGCCCTCGTCATGGAACCCGTCATCCACCTGCGCGGCATGGCCATCCCGTCCGCCGACTACCTCACCCGGGTCCGCGAGGTGTGCGACCGCCACGGCGTGCTGCTCGTCTTCGACGAGATCGTCACCGGCTTCGGCCGCACCGGGCAGCCGTTCGCCGCCCAGACCTTCGGCGTCACCCCCGACATCCTCTGCGTCGGCAAGGGCATCTCCGGCGGCTACGCACCACTGGCCGCCGTGCTGATGGCCGAGCACATCGCCGCCGTCCTCGGCGACGCGGGCGGGCCGGTGTCCTTCGCGCCCTCCCACACGTACGCCGCCAACCCGCTCGCCTCCGCCGCCGGCCTCGCCGCCGTCACCCTGTTCCGCGAGGGCGGCTACCCCGACCGGATCCGCGAGCTGTCCGCGTACACCGAGCCCCGCCTCCGCGACGTCGTCGGCGAACGCGGCACGCTGCGCGCCGTCGGCCTGCTGTACGGCGTGAAGCTGGCCGGCGGCGACGAGCGCATCGGGGAACGGGTCGCCTCGGCCTGTCTGCGGCGCGGCCTGATCATCCGCGGCCAGGACGACTGGGTGGTCCTCGCGCCCGCGTTCGTCACGACGACCGCCGAGGCCGACGAGATCGTCCGGGTCCTCGGCGAGGCCCTGGACGAGGTCTGCGGGGCCGGCCGGTGAACGAACCGCTCGACCGCTTCGCCGGACCGGCGCGCGAGGCGCTGCCCCGGCTGACCCCCGACGAACGCGCCGTCGTCCACCGCGAACTGCGGGAGCTGGAGAACGGCGACCACGGCGGCGGCACCCTCCTCGACGGCCTGCGCAAACTCGCGGCCCAGGTCCCGGAGCGGCTGTACACGGACAGCGCCGACGTCCTGCTCCGCATGCACGAGATCGCCGGCTCCGGCAACCACCAGAGCAACCTGTCTTCCCTGCCGCTCGTACGGGCCTGCTTCGCGCTCGGCCTCGTCGAGGACGACGGCCGCGGCCGCCCCGCCGAACTGGTCGTCGGCCGCGGCCACATCGCCCCGGCCTTCTACGCCGAGCACTACGTCCGCGGCACCCTGCCGTTCACCCCGCTCACCACCCTGCACCAGGGCGGCCTCACCGGGGTCGTCCACCGCGACCTCGGCTTCCGCAACACCATGCGCTACAGCCTCGGCGTCGGCGTGGCCCAGGCCGTCAGCCTCGCCTGGGAGCTCACCCGCCGGGGCGAGGACCGCAAGGTGGTGTGCCTCGCCGGGGACGGCGAGCTGCACGAGGGCGTCGCCTTCGAGGCGCTGCGGTTCGCCCACGACATGGGCCTGACCAACCTCGTCCTGGTCGTCGACGCCAACGCCAAGGGCATCGAGCCCCTGCCCAAGCCCGTCAACACCGGTTACCTGGCGGCCTACCTCGGCCGGCTCGTGGAGGTCGACGGCCGCGACGAGTGGGCCGTCGAGGCCGCCCTCGGGGCGCTGCTCGCCATGCCGGGACCCGCCGTGCTGGTGTGCAGGACCCGCAAGGGCGACCACAGCTTCAAACCGGCCGGAACCCCGGCAGCCACCCCGGCCAGGGTGTCGTTCGCGTCGACCGCCGGACGGATGCTCGCCGCCCACCGGGAACGCACCGGCCGCGACATGACCGTGTTCACCGCCGACATGGCCGCCCGCTTCGGGCTGCGCGGCCACGTCCCGTACACCAACACCGGCCTCGCCGAGACACTGACCGTCGGCATGACGCTGTCGCTGCCCGAGGACACCCTCAAGGTGGTCGCGACCGACGCCATGTACTACATGGACTCGCTGAGCATGCTGACCGAGGCGACCACCGGCGTACGCAACCTCCTCGTCCTCGCCGGCCGCAGCTGGGGAGCGTGGGGCGGCGCCCACAACGCCACCAACCTGCTCGGCCTGCTGCTCCACACCCGCGTCTACGAGCCGGTCACCGAGGCCGAGTTCGCCGCCTGCCTGGACCGGCTCTCCCGGCACCCGGCCACGACCCACGTCGTCAGCATGGTCGACGCCAAGTTCGACCCGCCCGCCGCCGACTGCTCGGCGGACCTCGACGGGGGCGTGTGGCTCACCCCGCCGGCCGGCGACGCACCGGACGCGGCCGTGGTGACCTTCGGCTACGCGAGCGTGCTCGTCGCCGAGGCCAACCGGGAACTCGGCGTCCCCCACCTGCACTGCGCGGCGCTCGCCCCCGAACTGGACCCGGCCGTCCTCGACGTGCTGTCGCGCTGCCGGCGCGTCCTGAGCGTCGAGTACAACGGCGCCCGCGGCGGGTTCGGCGAACGGCTCCGCTCCGAGTACCTGCTGCCGGTCGAGGTCCACGGCGTGCGCCGCGACATCGCCAACCTCGTGCACCCCAGGCAGCTGCCGCTGCACGGGATGAGCACGGCCATGCTGCGGGAGCGCCTGTCAGGGCTGCTGGAGAGCCGGGAGGCCGGGCGTGCGCCTGCACACGCATGACTACCGCGCACCGGACACCGACGGCATCGTCGACGGCGCGATCCTGATGCACCGGGAAATGGCGGAGCTGCTGACCCGCCGCGGCTCCGTCGCCCTCCACGACCTGACCACCGGCCCGGACTGCGTCGCCGCGGCGGACGGGGGAGACGTGGTGTACGCGGGCTCCGGCCCGTACGCCTTCCTCTACCACCACTGGCGCGAGCGGCACGGCGGCGACTTTAGGATCGTGCGCGAGGTCCACACCGCCCTCTGGTCGGGCTACTGGGCCCAGGAGGAACTGTGCGCGCCGCTCGTGCGCCCCGGCGACCTGGTGCTCTTCCCCACCGAGTACACACGCCGGCTGTTCCTGCGGAACTTCGCCTCCTCCGTCACCGAGGCCGGCTCGGCCGTCGCCTACCCCATGCTGGACCGCCTGCCCCGCAGGCCGCCCCGCCCCGTACCGCCCGCCGGCCGGCCGCTGCGCATCGGCTACCTCGGCGCGCTGTCCCTGGCCAAGAACTTCGACCAGGTCCTGTCGGTCTTCGCCCGCTGCCACCGGGCGACCGGCGGCGTCAGTCTGCTGTGCGCCGGCAAGCCGAACGACCCCCGCTGGGAGGCGGACGCCGTCCACGCCGCGCTGCGCGAGGAGGCGGGAACGGCAGCGGCCGACGCCGTCCGCGTCGAGGGCATCTGGCCCCAGCGGCGCCTCGCGGAGTTCTTCGACGCGATCGACGTCCTGCTCTTCCCCAGCACCGCCGCGCGGGAGACCCTCGGCCGGGTGGTCCTGGAGGCCCTGGCCCACGGCGTCCCCGTGCTGGCCGCCGACGTCGGCCCCGCCGTCGAGCTGCTGCCCGCCCGGAACCTGGTGCCCACCGCCCTCGACGTGAACGGCACCTTCACCATGGGCCGCATCGGCCCCCTGGGCCGGGTCGACGAGGACGTCCTCGTCGACAAGCTGCTCACCCGCGACTTCGCACCGGCCTCCCTCCGGTCCGAAGCCCCCTACACGGACGAGGCGTTCCTCGAGGCGCTCGCCGGCTCACCGACCCCGGTCGAGACCGCGTACGACCGCACGCTCCCCGCGGCGGTCCGGGTCACGCCCCGCACCGGAGCCGACCCGCACGAAGCGGTGGAGCGGGCCACCGGCCTGTTCCGCGCCTTCTTCGAACGCCGCGACGGCGCCGTGACCGCGGCGCTCGACGCACTGGCCGCGCGCACCGGCCGCGACGACCCGGCCCTGCGCCGCATCGTCGCCGCACCGGACCGCAACCTCGCCGACTACCGGGCCTTCCCCAGGCTGCTGGACGCCCTGGTCCTGCCCCCGCTGACCTACACCCTCGCGCCCGCCCGGCCGGGCACCCCGACGGGAGACACCCCATGACCACGCAACAGCCGCGCCACCACGACGACATGGGCGGGCCGACCGGCCACGACGGGCCCTTCACCGGCCAGGTGGCGCTCGTCATCGGCGGCGGCCGCGGCATCGGCGCCGCCGTCGTGGAGGGCTTCGCCCACCGCGGCGCCCACGTCATCGTCGCCGACACCGACCGGCTGCCCTCCACCTACAACCACTACCGCTCCACCGCCGTCACCGGCTACGCCGAGGCGTGCGACCTCGCCGCCCGGCTCCGCGACAAGGGCCTGTCCGTGACGGCGGCCGAGGCCGACGCCACCGACGAGGACGCCGTCCGCCGCCTGTACGCGGGCATCGCCGACGGGCCCGGCCGACTCGACACGGTCGTCAACGCCTTCGGCGTGACCCATGTGAGCCCCGTGGAACACATGGAGCTGACCGAGTTCCGGCACGTCGTGTCCGGCAACCTCGACGGCGTGTTCCTCTCCTCGCGCGCGGCCCTGCCGCTGCTGCGCGCCTCGGGAGGCGGGTCCATCATCAACTTCTCGTCCGTGTCCGGGCGTTCCGGCTTCGCCAAGGTCGCCCACTACTGCGCGGCGAAGTTCGGCGTCGTCGGCTTCACCGCGGCCCTCGCGCAGGAGGTGGCGAAGGAGAACATCCGCGTCAACGCCGTCTGCCCCGGCATCGTCCGCTCCAACATGTGGCGCTACCTGCTGTCCGAGTTCGTCCGCCCCGGCGAGTCCGAGGACGAGTGCTGGGAACGCATGCGGTCGATGATCCCGCAGCGGGAGTTCCAGACCCCCGACGACATCGCGGGCCTCGTCGTCTACCTCGCCTCCGCACCCCGCGTCACCGGCCAGGCGATCAGCGTCGACGGCGGGATGACGGCACCGTGACGTCCACGGCCCCCACCCCCCGCACCACCGCGGTCCCCGACGGGCACCCGATCGGCTTCGACGACGCCGGCTGGACCTTCGCCGGCCCCGGCAGCACCCCCGTACGGGACGCGGGCGAGCTGACCGTCCGCGCACATCGTGGCGCCGACCTGTTCACCATGCCGGGCTCCTACGAGGCGAACGGCGTTCCCCTCCTGGGCCGTACGGTCCGCGGCGACCACACGGTCAGGGTCCACGTCGGCGTCGACGGACACGCCTTCGGCGACGCCGGCGGCATCGCGATGCACGGGGCGGACGGCTGGTTCAAGGTCTGCGTGGAGCGCACCCGGGCCGGCGGCTGGGCGATCGTCACCGTCGTCTCCCGGCCCGAGTCCGACGAGGCGACGGGCCCCGCGCTGGCCGGGCCCCGGGCGGAGCTCCTCGTCACCCGCGAGGGGCGGCGGCACGCCGTCCTCTTCCGCGAGGACCCGGCCGGGGACTGGCGCTTCGTCCGGACGTTCCTGGGCACCGACGCGCCGGACGTACGGCTCGGACTGTTCGCGCAGGCCCCGTTCTCCGACGCCTGCACGGCCTCCTTCACGGCGCCGCGGTACGCCGCTGTGGCGTTGGCCGACCGGCGGTGAGCGGGTGGGTGAGCGGGCCGGTGAACGATCCGGTGCACGGCCCGTCGGTGGAGCCGTCCGCCGCTGGGGCCGGGACCGCCGGCCCGGCCCCGGCCACCGTCGTGGCCGGGCTGGTGCTCTCCGTGCTGCTCGGCGCGGTCACCGCCGCCCTGGGCGCCGCGCTGCCCGTGCTGCGCTCCGCGTACGGCACCGGGGACGCCGCCGGTACGGAGGTCGTGGTGGCCTACAACCTCGGGGCGCTGCTCGCGCTCCTGGGCTCCGGGCCGCTGGAGCGGCGGCTGCCCGGCCGGTCGGTGGTCTCCTGGCTGCTCGCCGCCTTCGCGGCCGGGTGCGCCGGGATGGCGGTGGCGCCCGCGTGGTGGGCGCTCACCGGCTGCGCGCTCCTCACCGGGCTGGGCTTCGGCGGCCTCGTCCTGTACGCCAACACGGCGTTCGGCCGGCCGGGCGGGGCCCGCGGCGTGCGGCTGCTGAACTGGCTGCACGCCGCGTTCGGCGCCGGCGCGACGACCGGGCCCCTGCTGGTCGGCGAGTGGGGAGCCGTACGGGAACTGCTGTGGGCGGTCGCCGCGTTGACGCTCTGCTGCGTGCCGTTCCGGAGCGCCGCCGACGGCTCACCGACGGGACCCGGACCCCGTCGTCCCGTGCGGGCCGGCCGGCCGCCGTCCGCCGCCCTGGTGGCGTGCGCCGCCGTCGCGCTGCTCTACGCGGGGGTCGAGGCGGGCATCGGCGCGCTGGAGGCCACGCACCTGGCCGCCACCGGGCACACGCCGCAGGACGCCGCCCGGCTCAGCGCCCTGTTCTGGGCCGGCCTCACGGTGGGCCGGCTGCTGCTCCCGCTCGCCGCCCGGCGCGTCCCGCACCCGCTGCTCGTGCTGGGGTCGCTGCTGGCGGGCGCGGGCGCCCTGACCGCAGCCACCGACCCGGGGCTCGCCCCGGCGGCGTACGGGCTGGCCGGGATCTGCCTGGCCGGGGCGTTCCCCACCCTGCTGGCCTGGACGGTCACCGTCCTGCCCGGCCCGCGCCGGGTCAGTGGCGTGCTGCTCACCGCCAACCTGGCCGGCAGCGCAGCCCTGCCCTTCCTCCTCGGCCACGTCACCGACCCGGCCGCACCCGCCTCCGTCCCGCTGGCCCTCGCCGCGCTGACGCTCGTCGCCGGGGCCGCCCTGCTCACCGCCGTACGGGCGGCGCGCCCCACGTCGCAGCACGCCCTCCCCCCGGCCCACCCCCCGACCGCCCACCTGCCGACCGCCCTCGCCGCGGCCCACCCCCCGACCGCCCGTCCACCGGGCGCCGACCCGACTCCGGCCCGCCCCCTCCGCGCCTCCGACGAGAAGGAGCCTTCCGCATGATCTCGCCACAGCCCGTCACGGACCTGATGTGGGCACACTGGAAGACCAAGACCATGCTGAGCGCCGTCGAACTCGGCGTGTTCACCGAACTCGCCAAGGAGCCGCTGCCCGCCGCGGACCTCCGCGCCCGCACCGGCCTGCACGAACGCCCCGCCACCGACTTCCTCGACGCACTCGTCGCCCTCGGCCTGCTGGAGCGCACCGGCGACGTCTACGCCAACACACCCGAGGCGCACGAGTACCTGGACGCGAACAAGCCCGCCACCTACCTCGGCGACAGCTTCCTCACCCAGTGCGCCGGCCTCGCCGACGACCTCGTCACCGTCCTGCGCACCGGCGAGGCGGCCCGGGCCGCGCGCGACGGACGGGACTTCTACTCCGGCACGTACGCGACGGAGGACTCCGTACGCGCCTTCCAGCGGGACATGACCGCCCTGAGCATCGGGTCCGCCCGGGCCATCGCAGAACGCTTCCCCTGGGACCGCTACCGCACGCTCGTCGACGTCGGCTGCGCCGAGGGCGCGCTGCCCGGCTGGCTGCTGCGCAGGCACCCGCACCTGACCGCCGTGGGCTTCGACCTGCCGCCCGCGAGGGCCGGGTTCGAGGAGTACGTGGGACGCCTGGGCGTCGCCGACCGCGTCGAGTTCTGGCCGGGCGACTTCTTCCGCGACCCGCTGCCCTGGGGCGATGTCATCGTGCTGGGCCACGTCCTGCACAACTGGGGCGAGGAGGAGAAACTGCGCCTGCTGGAGAAGGCGTACGCCGCACTGCCGCCCGGTGGGGCCGTCCTCGTGTACGAGACGCTCATCGACGACGAGCGCCGCAGCAACGCCGTCGGACTGATCCTCAGCCTGATCATGCACGCCGAGGTGCCCGGCGGCTTCGACTACACCGGCGCCCAGTGCCGGGAGTGGATGCGCCGCACCGGGTTCCGCGAGACGTACGTCGAGCACCTGGACGGACCCGAGTCGATGGTGGTCGGCATCAAGTGAACACCGCCCACGTGACGCCCCGCACCCCGGACGGCGAGTCCGCCGGGACCGACCTGGTGATGTTCTGGAACCTCTACGAGGCGGGGATCGAGCGGCTGGGCGGCAGCGACGACCGGTGGCGGGCCCAGTGCGAGCTGGTCGCCGCCCACCGGCCCCGCGTCCTGATGACCACCGAGGGCTGGGGCTGGCACCTGGACGACGGGGCCCTCTTCGAGGACGCCAAGGCCGGATTCGGCATGGACGGCGAGCTGTTCACCGCGAAGACCGGCTGCCACCTCGCCGTGTTTTGGCAGCGCGACATCCGGCGCGTGGACGCCGAGCGGCTGCCGCACGAACTGGCCCACTGGCACGGACACGGCCTCGTGACGCTGCGCCTGCCCGGCTGGACCACACCGCTGCGCTTCCTGGTCGCGCACCTCGACCCGTTCAGCCCGGCCGGCCGGCGGATCGAGTCCGACCACCTGCGCCGCCACGCGGACCCGGCCCTGCCGCCGCTGGTGATGGGCATGGACGCCAACTGCGTGCCGCCCGGCGACCCCGAGCCCGACTGGAGCCGCGTACCGCGCCACCGCAGGGACGACCACCTGCACGCCGACGCCGAGCGCGCCGACCGCGCACCGCTGCGGCGGCTGCTCGGCGACCCCGAGGACCCGCTGCTCGTGGACGCCGGCGCCCATCTCGGCGACCGCTCACCGACGTTCGGGCGGCTGCCGCCCGCCGAGGCGGAACGCCGTATCGACCTGCTCCTGGTCTCCCCGTCCCTCGCCGGTGACCTGGTCGCGTACCGGTCCCTGGAACCCTGGCCGGAGCCGCACGGCGAGCGGCCCGCCGCCTCCGACCACCGTCCCGTCACGATCCGGCTCCGCCGCCGGTGACGACCCAGAAAGGCAGAACACCCGCCGTGCGACCGAACCACGCCGCCGGACCGGCGGCCACCGCCGCCGAGACCGGCCCGTACGCCGAGACCGGCCCCAACGGGCTCGACGCCATCAAGAAGCGGCTGGGCAGCGGCGAGCTGTACTCCGCGACCGACCCCGCACTGCGCCCCCACCGCGTGCGCTGCATGGAGCTGCTCGACAAGTTCAACAGCACCGCGCTCGGCGACTTCAAGGCCCGCGAGGTGATTCTCGGCGAACTGCTCGCCCGGGTGGAGCCCGGCGGCTGGGTGATGCCGCGCTTCCTCTGCGAGTTCGGGTTCTTCATCGAACTCGGCGCCGGAACCAAGATCAATTTCGATGTGATGCTGCTCGACTGCGCCCCCATCGTCCTCGGCGAGGACGTCTTCCTCGGCCCCCGCTGCCAGCTCTTCACCGCCAACCACCCCTACGACCCCCAGCTGCGGCGCGCCCTGTGGGAGAGCGCCAAGCCCATCACGCTCGGCGACCGCGTGTGGCTGGGCGGCGGCGTGACCGTCCTTCCGGGCGTGTCGATCGGCGCCGACACGGTCGTCGGCGCCGGCAGCGTCGTCACCAAGTCCCTGCCCTCCGGGGTGCTCGCCGCGGGCAACCCGGCGCGCGTCGTACGGGAGCTGGCGTGACCGCGCCCGTACGGCGGCCCGGTGGCGCGCGCGCCGCCCGCCGTGCCCACGAGGCCGTGGTGTTCGACCTCGACGGCACGCTGATGGACTCCGTGCAGCCCGACTTCCTCGCCTGCACCGCCCTCTTCGCGGAGTACGGCGCCCGGCTGCCGCGGGACGTCTGGGCGCGCGAGGTGTGCGGCCGCCCCGAGGGCTACCCCCGGCTGTTCGCGCTGCTGCGCCGGGCGGGCGCGGCGGCCTCCGACGAGCGGCTGCGAAGCCGGCTGGCGGAGCTGTGGAACGTCTTCATGACACCGGCTCACATCCGGCTCCTTCCGGGCGTACCGGAAGTGCTGGAGCGGTCCCGCGAAGCGGGCCTGCGGCTGGCCGTGGCCTCCTCGTCCGAGCGCCGGTGGGTGCGCCGCTGGCTGCGGCACTTCGCCCTCGACCACCACTTCGACGCCGTGATCACGGGTGACGACGTGGAACGCCGCAAGCCCGCGCCGGACGCCTACCTGAGGGCGGCGGCCGCGCTCGGCGCCGCCCCTGCCCGGTGCGTGGCGGTGGAGGACTCGCTGACCGGGATCGCGGCCGCCAGGTCGGCCGGGCTGACCGTCGTCGCGGTGCCCACGGCCCTGACCCGGGACCTCGACCACGGGGCCGCCCACCTGGTGGTGCGGGACCTGCGCACCGTGGACCTGGCCGCGCTGGAGGGGAGGACGCGGACGGCATGGACGTGACCGAACCGCCCGGCGGCGGGCCCGAGTGGTGGCGCGACGCCGTGATCTACCAGATCTATCCGCGCAGCTTCGCCGACGGCGACGGCGACGGCACGGGCGACCTCGCCGGGATACGGCGCCGCCTCGACCACCTGGTGTCCCTCGGCGTCGACGCGCTGTGGATCACCCCCTGGTACCCCTCGCCCATGGCAGACGGCGGGTACGACGTGGCCGACTACCGGGACGTCGACCCGCTGTTCGGCACCCTGGCCGAGGCCGAGGAGCTGATCCGGCAGGCCCTGCGGCGCGGGCTGCGCACCGTCCTGGACATCGTGCCCAACCACGTCTCGGAAGCCCACCCGTGGTTCCGCGCGGCCCTCGCGGCGCCGCCCGGCAGCCCCGAACGCGCCCTGTTCCACTTCCGCCCCGGGCGCGGACGGGGCGGCGACCTGCCGCCGAACGACTGGCCCTCCGAGTTCGGCGGGCCCGCCTGGACCCGCGTCGTCGAACCCGACGGCACGCCCGGCGAGTGGTACCTGCACCTCTTCGCACCCGAGCAGCCGGACCTCAACTGGGCGGACCCGCGCGTACGGGCCGAGCACGAGGACGTCCTGCGCTTCTGGTTCGACCGGGGCGTCGCCGGCATACGGGTCGACTCGGCGACCCTCCTCACCAAGGACGCGGACCTGCCCGACCTCGCATCGGCAGAGGGCCCCCACCCGTACGCCGACCGGGACGACCTGCACACCGTCTACCGCTCGTGGCGCCGCACGGCCGACTCGTATCCCGGCGGGCGCCTCCTGGTCGGCGAGATGTGGCTGCCCGACCCGAGCCGGCTGGCCCGCTACCTGCGACCGGACGAACTGCACACGGCCTTCAACTTCGACTTCCTCCAGAGCCCCTGGGACGCGACGCGGCTGCGCGCCTGCATTGACACGACCCTGGAGAGCCACGCCGCGGTCGGCGCGCCCCCGACATGGGTGCTGTCCAACCACGACGTGACCCGCACCGTCACCCGCTACGGCCGCGCGGACACGTCCTTCGACTTCGCGGCCAAGACCCACGGCGTGCCCTCCGACCCGGAGCTCGGCACCCGCCGCGCCCGCGCGGCCTGCCTGCTCACCCTCGCGCTGCCCGGTTCCGTCTACCTCTACCAGGGCGAGGAGTTGGGCCTCCCTGAGGTGGAGGACCTGCCCCGCGACATGCTGCGCGACCCGATGCACGTCCGCTCGGGCGGCAACGACCCGGGCCGCGACGGCTGCCGCGTACCGCTCCCGTGGTCCGGTACGGCCCCGCCCTACGGCTTCGGCCCGGACGACTCGGCGCCGTGGCTGCCGCAGCCGACGACCTGGGCTCCCTTCACCGTGGAGGCGCAGGACGGGGACCCGGACTCGATGCTCACCCTGTACCGCGAGGCCCTCCGCCTGCGCCGCGCGACACGGCCGGAACCGGCCCTGGAATGGCTCCCGTCCCCGGACGGCATCCTGTCCTTCCGCCGCGGCCCCGCCCTGCGGTGCCTCGTGAACCTCACCCCCGACCCGATCCCCCTGCCCCCGTCCCACACCCTCCTCCTGACCAGCGGCCCCACACCGGAAGACCACCTCCCTCCGGACACGGCGGCGTGGCTGCGGCCCGCGGAACGATGACCCCGCGGCCGCCACCGCACCCCCTCGCGGAGAGGGAACGCGCCCGCTGTCAGCGGGGCCTGCCACGATGCCCAAATACACCACCACCAGCGGGAGACACACATGGGCACCTGGGATGTCGGCCCCTTCGACAACGACAGCGCGGCCGACTTCGGCGACACCCTCGACGAGGCACCGGCGGACGCGCGCGAGGGCATCGTCCGCGACGCGCTCAGCCGTGCGAGCGACACCAAGGGGTACCTCGACGCGGACGTGGCCGAAGAGGCGGTCGCCGCGGCCGCGCTGGTCGCCGCGCAATGCCCCGGCGGCGAACCCGCCGATCCCCACTACGGCCCCCACGAGCCCCTGCCCGACCTCACCGCCCTGCGCCCTCTCGCCGCCCGGGCCCTCGACCGCGTCCTCACCGAGCCGTCCGAACTGCCCGAACTCTGGGCCGACTCGGACGGCGGCCCCTGGGAGGCGACGATCCACCAGCTCCGCGACACCCTTGCCCGTCCGCTCGGAGACCAGTCGCCCTGAGCGGAACCCGCGACCCACCCCAGGAAGGCCCACATGAGCTGGGACGTTCTCCACCCCCGTCTTCCACCTCGCCGCCGCCCTGGGCTGCAACGTACTGGACTGCTCCGAAGGAGGCCTGGTCGCCCCGCGGGGGCCAACCGGCCGGCACGCCTTCCAGGAGTTCCGCGACGGCTTGGTCGCCGGACCCACGCGCTGAGCGTCCTTGGTCGGCCAACGACCGTGCCGGGTGGTTCTGGTGATCCCCCGCGGGGTTGCGTACGGGGGAAAGCAAGGCGTTGTCTGGGAGTGGGCCCTCCGGGCATATCGGACAGGGTGCATCCGGCAAGGGAAGGTGGGATCGGCATGAGTCGCCTCGTACGAGCCCTTCTGGGCGTCCTCGGCTGCGGAGTGCTGCTCCTCGGACCGGCGGCCGCCACCGGAGCCGCGGCCGGCGTCACCAGCGGGGACGGTATCAACATCTGCGGCAACAGCGTCACCGTCATCGGGTGGGGCAACGACGCCGAGGGCAACGAGTGCTCCAACGGCGAGAAGTCATAGGCCTCGTCATGGCGAAGATCGAGGTCAACGGCGTAGGCCTGTGGTACGAGGCCGGCGGGGACGGGGACCCGGTCGTCCTCGTCCACGGTTCCTGGGGGGATCACCACAACTGGGACGGGGTGGTTCACGCGCTCGCGCTGGGCCACCGGGTGCTCACCTACGACCGCCGGGGCCACAGCGACAGTGACCGGCCGGAGGGGCAGGGGTCGCTGTACGAGGACGAGGAGGACCTGGCAGCACTGATGGAGACGCTGGGGTTCGCCCCGGCGTACGTCGCGGGCAACTCCTACGGCGCCTCGATCGTCCTCGGGCTCGCCGCCCGGCGGCCCGAGCTGGTCCGGGGGCTCGTCGCCCACGAGGCGCCGCTGCTCGACGTCGTGGGCGACATTCCCGAACTGCGGGAGCGGATGGCGGCCACGGCCGAGCGGATCGACGCCGTCCTGGCGCTGCTCCAGGCGGGGGAGACCGAGGCCGGGGCCCGCCGGTTCGTGGAGGAGGTCGCCTTCGGGCCGGGGGCGTGGGAGCAGCTGCCGCAGCGGCTGCGCGACACCTTCCTCAGGAACGCCGCCACGTTCTCCGACGAGCAGGCCGACCCCCACTGGGCCTCGCTCGACCTCGCCCGGCTGGGCGGCTACACCGGCCCCGCGCTGCTCACGCGCGGCACGGAGAGCCCGCCCTGGTTCGGCGTGATCGTCGACCGGCTCGCCGAGGCGCTGCCCGGGGCCCGCACCCACGTCTTCCAGGGCGCCGGACACATCCCGCACGTCACGCACCCGGAGCAGTACGCGGAACGCGTGACCGCCTTCCTCGACCACGCCGACCGGGCGACGGCATAGCGGCCTCCGGGGCCCCGCGGGCTCGTGCCGCACGCGATCGTGTGGCTCCGTTCGGCCGGGAGCGGCCGCGAAGGCGCGCCGCGCCCGCATCAATGGGCCGGGGCCGCGGTAAGGATCCGCGAAACGAGACCTTGGAGGTTGACGTGGCCGGATTCCTCGACAGGGCGAAGGAGCAGGCGCAGGCCGCTCTCGCGCAGGGAAGGGAGAAAGTGGACGAGGTTCAGCAGCAGCGCGCCGGGAACGAGCTCCTGAAGCGGCTCGGCGCGGCGTACTACGCCGAACGGCGCGGCTCGGGCTCGGAGGATGCCACAAGGCAGGCACTCGACGCCCTGGAAGCCCACATCAGCGCACACGGGGACGGCTTCCTGCGCGGCGCGTGACTCCCCGCGTGGTCTGCCCCGGGGCGGACCACGCCAGGCGCCCAAGGGCCCTGCCCGCCCCCGCAGGGGAGCGAGCGGGGCCCTCGGCGCGTGGTCACCGGAGCGCCGGGACCGCCGGCGCCGGGGCGTACCCGGCCGGGCGGCTGGTGAAGGTGCCCCGGCCCTGGGTGCGGCTGCGCAGGCGGGTCGCGTAGCCGAACAGCTCGGCCAGCGGGACCGTCGCGGTGATCACCGTCGTACCGGTCCTCGCCGTCGAGCCGGAGACGCGGCCGCGCCGTGCGGCCAGGTCACCGAGCACACCGCCCACGGCCTCGTCGGGCACCGTCGCCGTGACCTCGGCCACGGGCTCCAGGAGGGCCATGGCACCGGCTCGCAGGGCTTCCCGCAGGCCGAGCCGGCCCGCCGTGCGGAAGGCCGGCTCCGACGAGTCCCTGGAGTGGGTCGCCCCGTCGGTGAGCGTGACCCGCAGCCCCGTCACCGGATGGCCGCCCAGCGGACCCTCCGCCAGGGCGTCCCGGCAGCCCGCCTCCACCGCGCGGACGAACTCCTGCGGCACGCGGCCACCGACGACGGCCGACCGGAACACGAACTCCCCGGCCGAGCCCGGCGCCACCTCCAGCGGTTCGACGTCCAGGACCACATGGGCGAACTGCCCCGCCCCGCCGTCCTGTTTGACGTGCCGGTACACCAGCCCGGACACCCCGCGGGCGACCGTCTCGCGGTACGCCACCTGGGGCCGGCCCACGGCGACCTCCAGCCCGTGGCCGCGGCGGATCTTCTCCACCGCCACCTCCAGGTGCAGCTCGCCAAGACCCGACAGGACCGTCTGGCCGGTCTCGGCGTCGGTCCTGACCACCAGCGACGGATCCTCCTCCACGAGCCGCGCCAGCGCGCCCGCCAGCCGGTCCGTGTCCAGGCTCCTGCGGGCCTCGACCGCCACCGAAACCACCGGTTCCGCGGCGCTCGGCGGCTCCAGCACCAGCGGCGCGGCGGGCGCGCACAGCGTGGTGCCGGCGCGCGCCGACTTCAGCCCGACCACGGCGACGATGTCCCCGGCGACCGCCCGGTCCGTCTCCGCGTGCCGGTCGGCCTGCACGCGCAGGATCCGGCCGACCCGCTCCGTACGCCCCACGCCCATGTCCAGCACGGCGTCCCCCTTCAGCAGCGTTCCCGAGTACACCCGCAGACACGTCAGCCGGCCCGTGGCCGTCGCGTTCACCTTGAAGACCAGCGCGGCGAACGGCGCCGCCGGATCGGCGGCCCGCTCCTGCACCGTGTCGCCCAGCGTCCCGCGCACCGCCGGCACGTCCAGCGGCGACGGCAGGTACGCCGTGACGGCCTCCAGCAGCGGCTCGATCCCGCGGTTGCGGTACGCCGAGCCGCACAGCACGACCACGCCTTCACCGCCGAGCGTCAGCTCGCGCAGCGCCGCCGCGAGCGTCCCGGCCGACACCGACGACTCCGCGCAGAACTCCTCCAGCGCGGCGGGGTGCAGCTCCGCCACCGCCTCCTCCAGCAGCCTGCGGCGACGCCCCGCCTCCTCGCGCAGCGCCTCCGGTACTGGCCCCTCCTCGAACGAGTCGCGGCGGTCCGCCCACACCAGCGCCCGCATGCGCAGCAGATCCACCACACCGGTGAACCCGTCCTCGCGTCCGATGGGCATCTGGACCACCAGCGGGACGGTGTGCAGCCGTTCCCGGATCGACGCGACGGCCGCGTCGAGGTCCGCGCCCGCCCGGTCCAGCTTGTTGACGAACGCGATGCGCGGCACCCCGTGGTGGTCGGCCTGCCGCCACACCGCCTCGCTCTGCGGTTCGACGCCCGCGACGGCGTCGAACACCGCGACGGCGCCGTCGAGTACGCGCAGCGAGCGCGCCACCTCGTCGGAGAAGTCGACGTGGCCGGGCGTGTCGATGAGGTTGATCCGGTGACCGTCCCAGACGCAGCTGACCGCCGCGGCGAAGATGGTGATGCCACGGTCGCGTTCCTGCGGGTCGAAGTCGGTGACGGTCGTCCCGTCGTGCACCTCGCCCCGCTTGTGGGTCGCGCCGGTGAGATACAGGATCCGCTCCGTCACGGTGGTCTTGCCGGCGTCCACATGGGCGAGGATGCCGAGATTCCGTACGGCGGTCAGCGGATCGACGGAACGGTGGTGCGGGTTCGTACGCACGGCCCAGGGCCTTTCGTCGAAGAGTGAGAAAAGGGCAGCGCGATTTCCGGGCGAACGGCACACGCCCGCGGCGCCACACGCCACACGCCACTTGGCGCTGACGGGGCTGACGGGGCTCACGGTGCTGACGGCGCTCTCCGCGCTCGCGGCGCAGGGGTGTGCCCATGCGGGGGAACGGGGTGCTCGTCCCGGACATCCGGGGCCGGCCGCGCAGCCGGCACCGGGCCTACGAAGACACCAGGATCACGTCGAACCGTGACCGGGGAACGGCGACAGCGGTGCGGTATCGCACGGTCGGGCCCCCTCACTTGTCACTGGTCGGAACGCGCCGCGTTCTCGTGGCGGCGCGCGCACGGCGAGTGTAGGCAGCCCGCGGTCGCCGCGGCATCGTCTTTTTCCCGGACGGCTTTGTACGAGCCCTTCCCGTGCGCTGGACCAGCGCTGTACGGGCCCTTGACGGCGCGGCGCAAGGCTGGGGACGTGCCCACCGCAAGGGGCACGTACCCCACGAGAAAGGGACTTTGATGAAGCGTCAGATACGCCTGCGTGCCGTGATCGCCACCTCCGTCGCCCTCGTCGCCGCCGGCACCGTCACCGCCGGCGTCGGCATCGCGTCGCCGGAGCACAAGACGGCCGAGCGCCGCCCCCCGGCGGCCGCCGCCAAGCCCACCCCGAAGGAGATCGCCGGCCTCTTCGACGCGTGGAACGCGGCCCTGCGGACCGGCGACCCGGAGACCGTCGCGGCCCGCTACGCCCCCGACGCGGTGCTCCTCCCCACGGCCTCGCCGAAGATCCGTACGAACCACGGCGAGATCGTGGACTACTTCGAGCACTTCCTCCAGAAGAAGCCGGTCGGCGAGAAGGTCCGCAGCGTCATCACGGTCCTCGACAGCAACTCCGCGATCGACGCCGGGCTGTACCGCTTCCACGTCACCGACCCGGCCACGGGCGCCAAGAAGGCCATCGACGCCCGCTACACCTACGAGTACGAGAAGCGCGGCGGTACCTGGCTGATCGTCAACCACCACTCCTCGGTGCTGCCTGCCGAGGGCTGAGCCGCGGGCCCGCGGCGGCCGCCGTACGCAGGGCGATCCGTACGCTCAGGCCGCCGCCCGGGGCGTCCCGCAGCGTCACGCTGCCGCCGTCGTCGGTCACCAACTGCTTGACGACGGCCAGTCCGAGCCCCGAACCCGAACGGCCGGTCAGCCCCTGACCGCGCCAGAACCGGTCGAAGGCGCGGGACTGCTCGGCGGGGGACATCCCCGGCCCCTCGTCCCGTACCTCCAGCACCACCTCGTCCGGACGGCTCTCCACGCCCACCGTGATCGTCCCGCCGTCGGGCGAGACCTCCAGCGCGTTGGACAGCACGTTGTCCAGCACCTGGTCCAGGTGCCCGGGACTGCTCAGCACCCGTACGCGGGAGTCGGCGTCCGCCCGCAGGGCGATCCGCACCCCCCGCTCGTCGGCGGCCGGCCGCCACACCCCCAGGCGCTCGTCGACGATGTCGCGCAGCGTCAGCGGCTCGGCCGCCGACACCTTCGCCTCGGCACGGGCCAGCACCAGCAGCCCGTTGACCAGCCGGCTCATCCGTACGACCTCGGCGGTGGCCTGTTCCACGTCCTCGCGGACGAACTCGTCGTCGACGCCGTCCGCGATGTTGTCCAGGGACAGACGCAGCGCCGTGAGCGGGGTGCGCAGCTGGTGCGAGGCGTCCGCGACGAAGATCCGCTGCGCGGCGACCAGGGTGTCGAGCCGTTCGGCGCCCTGGTTGAGGGTGCGCGCCAGGGTCTGCGTCTCGGACGGCCCGGTGACGGGGGAGCGGGCGGTGAGGTCGCCGTCGCTGAAGCGGCTCGCCATGTCGTTCAGCTGCCGCAGCGGCCGCGTCAGCCGCCGCGCGACCAGCGCGCCGAGCCCGGCGGCCACCCCGAGGACGGCGACCGCGAGGATCGCCCGGAAGCCCCAGATGGTCCACAGGCGGTTGGTGAGGCCCGCCGTGGAGTAGCTGATCCGGACCGCTCCGACGACCTCGCGGGGTGCCGTCTGCGACCGCGCCGGGACGGTGACCACCAGATGCTCGCCCCACACGAAGTCCGAGCCCCAGTCGATCGTGGGCTCGCCCTTCTCCAGGGCCCGGATCACGCCGGCGTCGTACGACCGGCCCCGCCGCGGGGGCAGGGGCAGTCCGGGCACGGCGCCACCGCCCGCGGTGACCGCCTGGACGGTGCCGGGCACCTCCTTCTCGTACGCCCGGGCCATCCGGACCATCGCCTGGCGCGAGGCGGTGTCGCCGTCCGCGAGCAGCAGGGCCATCGTGCGGGCCTCGCGGCGCACCGACTCCTGCGTGTCGCCCCGCAGCTGGTCGGTGAGCGTGAACGCCACCGGGACGGTGAACGCGGCCACGGCCACGGCGACGAGCAGCACGTAGCTGACGATGAGCTGACGGATCATACGGACGTCCGGCTCCCGGAGGGGCCGCGGGCAGCCGCGGCGCCCGGAGCGTCGCCACCGCCGCTGCCCAGGTCACCCGGTCCCGCGTCCCCGCCGTCCTCCGTCACGTTCAGGCGGAACCCGACCCCGCGCACCGCCTCGATCGTGATGGCTCCGGCGAGCTTGCGCCGCAGCGCGCCCACGTGCACGTCCAGGGTCTTGGTCGGTCCGAACCAGTTGGCGTCCCAGACGGCCTCCATGATCTGCTCACGGGACATCAGCGCGCCCGGCTCCTCGGTGAGGAACGCGAGCAGGTCGTACTCCTTGGGCGTGAGCGCCACCTCCGTCCCGTCGAGCCGGACCCGGGCCGCCCTGCGGTCGACGGTCAGCCGCCGCCCGTACCGGTCCGGCCCGTCCTGGCCGCTGCCGGCCGTCTGTTCCCGGGGCCGTACGCGGCGCATCACCGCCCTGATCCGGGCGATGACCTCCCGTACGCCGAAGGGCTTGGAGACGTAGTCGTCCGCGCCGATCTCCAGGCCCACCACCCGGTCGGTCTCGTCGCTGCGGGCGCTGATCACGATGATCGGCACCTCGCCGCGCCCGCGCAGGGCCCGGCACACGTCCAGGCCGTCGGTGTCGGGCAGGCCGAGGTCGAGCAGCACCAGGTCGTACGGGTCGGTCACCGCCAGTGCGGCCTGCCCCGTCGTCACCCACTGCACCGCGAAGCCGTAGCGCAGCAGCCCGCGCCGGAGCGACTCGGCCACGGGCTCGTCGTCTTCCACCAGAAGTACACGCACGAACGGAACCCTAGCCATCCACCCGGCATTGTTGAAAATTAACCATTACGGCGGCCTCCCGGCACCCTGCCGCCTCGCGTCCCGACCCGCCGGCGCCCGTGCGCACCGCACGTATTTTCCCGTACCGACCAGCTCTTTTGCATATGCCGGGGAAGGTGTTTCCTGTAGAGGTCGGAGGAGGCGACCATGGGCCCTGACACCCGCACCACACCCGTACGATTCAGACGGCTCCGTCCGGCGGCGCTCGCCGCCGTCCTGGTCGTTCCGCTCGCGCTCACCGCGTGCGGCAACGGCAACGGGAACGGAGCGCAAGGGACGCCCACGGACGCCCCGCGCCCCACCACACCCTCGCCCACCGGGACCCCCACCACCCCCGGGACGGGCGCCACCCCACCCCCCACCACCGCGCCCCCGCGCACGTCCACCCCGGCGCCCAAGCCGCCCCCGCCGCCCACGACTCCGGGCAGCGGCCAGAAGCAGGTCCGCGCCGCCGTCTACTTCCTGCACGGCGAGCAGGTGTCCCCGGCCCCGCGCACGGTGACCACGCCGGCCACCACCGCCGGTGCCCTGCGCGCCCTGCTGGCCGGACCCAGCCCCTACGAACGCGGCCACGGCCGCACCACCGCCATCCCCTCCGGCACGAAGTTGCACTCCGTCGTCGTCCGCGACCGCGTCGCGACCGTGGACCTGTCCGGGCGGTACGACGACGGCGGCGGAACGCTGTCGATGCGCGCCCGCCTCGCCCAGGTCGTCTTCACGGCGACCCGCTTCCCGACCGTCGAGAAGGTGCAGTTCGCCCTCGACGGCAAGCCGGTACGGGCCTTCGGCGGCGAGGGCATCGCCCTCAACAAGCCGGTCGGCCGCGCGGACTTCGAGGACCTGACGCCCGACGTCCTCGTCGAATCGCCCATGATCGGCGACACCGTCCGGAGCCCGCTGAGGGTGTGGGGCAGCGCGAACACCTTCGAGGCCACGTTCCGGCTCAAGGTGACCGACGCCGCGGGCCGCACGGCGGCCAACCCCTACGGCACCGCCACCTCGGGCAGCGGCACGCGCGGCACCTTCGACGTGAAGTTCCCGTACAAGGCCACCGTCACCGGCCCCGGTGTGCTGACGGCGTACTGGGACTCGCCGGAGGACGGCCGCCCCGTCGTCTCCGACACCATCCCGGTGAACGTGGTCCGCTGACACCGCGCTCCGCGGAGGGACTTGACGACGGATGAACGGCACACCAGCCGATCCACCCTCATGGGAAACCGGACCATTGATCCGCTCCCTTCCCCGCCCCTAGCGTAGAGACCGGTTGCTACGCCTGTGACGCACGCTGGAGGAGCCGTTTCCTTGCCAGGGACATTCACGCCCGAGCGCCCCAGGGCGCTGTTCGCCATGACCGCCGAGAACGTCCCCCAGGTCTTCCCTCCGGAGGTCATGGCCCGGCTCCGCGAAACCGTCGACATCGACCCCGCCCTCGTCGTGCAGGACTTCGGCGACCCCGCCGCGCGCGCGACCCTCGCCGGGACGGAGATCCTCATCACCGGCTGGGGCTGCCCGCCCATCGACGCGGACGTACTCCGGGCGGCGCCCCGACTGCGAGCGGTCCTGCACGCGGCGGGCTCCGTCAAGCACATGATCACACCCGAGTGCTGGGAGCGCGGCCTGCTCGTCTCGTCGGCCGCCGCCGCCAACGCGCTGCCCGTCGCCGAGTACACGCTCGCCATGATCCTGGTGACCGGCAAGGACCTCGTCGCGGCCCGCGAGCGCTACCGCGCCCGGCGCACCTTCGGCCCGTTCGGCATCATCCCCGCCACCGGCAACTTCGGCCGCCGGGTCGGCGTCGTCGGCGCCTCCCGCATCGGCCGCAGGCTCATCGAACTGCTCCGCCCCTTCGACTTCGAGGTGAGCCTCGCGGACCCGTACGCCGACGAGGCCACGGCGAAGGAACTCGGCGTGCGCCTGCGCCCGCTCGACGACCTCCTGCGCACCAGCGACGTCGTCACGATCCACGCCCCCGAGACACCGCAGACCCGGCACCTCATCGGGCGCCGCGAGCTGGCGCTGATGCCCGACGCGTCGGTCCTCGTCAACACCGCGCGCGGCAGCCTCGTCGACACGGACGCCCTGGTGGACGAGGTCCGAACGGGCCGGATCGGTGCGGTCCTGGACGTCACCGAGCCCGAGCCGCTGCCGCCCGACTCGCCCCTCCTCGACCTCCCGAACGTCTTCGTCACCCCCCACCTGGCGGGCTCCCAGGGCAACGAGGTCCACCGCCTGGGCCTCACGGTGGTGGAGGAGCTGGAGCGGTTGCTGCGGGGTGAGGGGCTGGTGCACGGGGTGGACCGCGCGACGCTGGAACGCACGGCGTGAAGCCCGACGGCACTCCCGAATCGGGGGCCCCGCCCCCCGAACCCCCGCTTCTCAAACGCCGGTGGGCTGATGGGACGAGCGCCGCTCAGGCGCGATACAGGGCAAGGCGGCACGGGACGCCTCCGCCGTGCGGGACGTCGCCGCGCGGGCCGGTGTCTCGGCGTCCACGGGTACGCGCTGCCCGAGGAGGAGTGTCCAGTGGTCAGCCGAGCAGGCGCAGGGAGGTGTCCGAGACGCCCAGGCGGACGGTCTGCCCCCGGGACAGCTGGAGCGCGTCCGTCTCCATCCCGTCGCCGAACGCGACCAGCCGGTCCGACTCGACCGTGAGGCGCAGCCGGTCCCCGGCCGCGAGCACCCCCTCCACGCGGGACGTGCCCGTGGCCGGAGAGGCCCAGGCCTCGCGGACGAACCACGCCAGGCGGCGGTCGTCCGGCCGGGGCAGCGGCAGCGTGCCGCCCCGCTCCTGCCACAGGGAGCGCAGCCAGCCGGTGGCGCCCGTCCCGGTGCCGACCACGACACCGGAGGACGCCTGGTGTTCCACGGGGCACTCGTCCGCCCCGTCCGGCTGGTGCGGGTCGGTCCGGTTGTGCGGCCGCCCCGCGGGCGCCGGCTGCGCGGCCAGGGCGTAGCGCGCCGTCTGGTGGCCGGGCTGGCCGACGTAGACCTCGTTCAGGGCGACCAGCCGCTGGGCGTCGTCCGTGACGGCCTCGACCATCGTCAGCTCCTCCACCGCCGTCCTGGGCGAGAGCGCGGCCGGGATCAGCGCGGCCGCCTGCGCGGCGCGGTGCCGGACCAGGACGCCCGGGTTCCGGCCCGGTTCGGTGTCGAAGCCGACCACCGGCTGCGCCGCGAGGTACTTGGCGGCGTTCGCGACGAGCCCGTCCTGGCCCACGACGACCACCACGTCCTCGGGCGCGAACAGGAACCGGTCGAGGTCGGCCCGCTCCACACGGGCCCGCCGCCACGTCAGCGGGACCGCGGCCGCCACCTCGGCGAGCGCCCGCTTCGTGCGGCGGTGCCGTTCGAACACCTCGGTGAGCGACTGGCCGTGGCCGCGGAGGAAGAACTCCGCGTGCCCGTGGGTGCCGTGCCGGACCAGCAGTTCCTCGTACTCGGTGGTGCGGTGCACCAGGACCGCGCGGGGCGCCAGGCTCACGGCCGCCGCTCCACCGGCGTGGCCGGAGCGCCCTGGAGCCTGGCGAGCAGGCCGGTCAGGACGTCGGGGGAGAGGGTGACGCTGTCGATCCGGGGCAGGTTGTCCGCCACCCGGTGGAGGGCCAGGGCGTGCAGCGTGGCGGGGTCCGCCTCGCCGTGCGCCCGCAGCCAGGCGGCCCTCGCCTCCGCCTTCGCGGTGCCCGTCTCGCGCTCCGCCTCGGCCCGGGCGCGGGCGAGCCGGACGGTGCGGTCCGCCTCGGCGCCGGCCCGTACGGCGTCCGCGGCCGCCTCCTCCTCCGCCTCGCGGCGGGCGTTCGTGCCGCGCTGCTCGACCAACCGCTCCTCACGGCGCGCCAGTTCGATCCGGCTGGCCAGCTCGTTCTCGGCGATGGTGCGCTCGTGCTCCACCGCCACGGCACGCCGCTCGTACGTGGCCCGGTCGGCCTCCTGCTGGATCTGCTCCCGCGCCGGGGTGCGCAGGGCGCGTTCCACCTCCGGCTCGGGCCGTACGGCGACCACGCGGACGGCCACGACCTCGATTCCCGTGTCCGGCAGCCTCGGTTCGGCCGCCAGCCCCTCGGCGATCTGCCCCCGCACGGCCGCCACACCGCTCACCAGCGCCACGGACAGCGGGGTGCGGGCCAGTACGTCGAGCGCGTGCTGCTGGGCGATCTCGGTGAGCAGCGTGGAGATCTGCTCCAGCGGCGCGCCGCGCCAGACGCCGGTGTCGGGGTCGATGGAGAAGTCGAGCCGTGCGGCGGCCGTCCGCGGCTCGCTGATCCGGTAGGTGACCGTGGCCTGCACGGTGACGTCCTGGAAGTCGGAGGTCCGGGCGTGGAACGTCATCGCCAGTTCCCGGTCGTCGACCGGCACTTCCGACAGCGCGGCGCTCAGCGCCCGGTACCAGAAGCTGATGCCCGCGCCCTCGTGCGCCGGCCGCCCGCGCCGGAGGTGGCGGATGTGGGCGGTGGGCGCGGAGCGCAGGTGACGCCATCCGAGACGCCTGCTGACATCGGCCATGGTCGGCCCCCTCACTGATTGTCGTCAGTGAGACGATAATGATCCCCGTCGCTTCGTGTCAAGGTGACGAAAACCGGGGGCTCCACCACGGGTCCGTCCCCGGGCTGTCACCGTCGTGTCACGGCGGGAGGGATGAGTGAACCCCTGGCCGAAAAGCACTGTCTGGTGCGGTGAGAGCCGGCAGGGGGCCGGCACCAGAGCACTCGCATCGGGGGGCTTCATGTACGGGAACGGGATCCGCAGAACGGTGATGACGGTCGTGGCGGCGGCGTCGGCCGCGCTGCTCACGACGGCCTGTCAGCCGACCGGCGGCGACGGGGTGGTCGACCCGTCGTCCCCGGCGGCGCCGAGCGCGTCGTCGCCCACGCCGGGCGGCGGCGCCGGCACCACCGCGCCGGAACCCGCCGCCAGCCCGTCCGCACCGGGGGAGGGCGTGGCGCCCGGCGAGCCGGACCCCGGCTCCGGCGCGACCGACGCCGCCGCGCCCCGATGCGCCCCGAGCGCCCTCCGGGCGACCGTGCGCCAGGCCGACGACCGGCCCGCGGGGACGGGGATCGGCGCCATGGTCGCCCAGTTCGAGAACGTCTCGGGCGCTCCATGCGTCGTCCAGGGCCACCCCACCGTGGCCGGCGCGGGCAACGGCTCGCCCGAGCGCAACGCGCCCATGGTGGTGACCCGCACGGGCACCGCCTCCCCGGTGCCGCTCGCCCCCGGCGGCAAGGCCTGGCTCAAGATGACGTTCGTCCAGGTGCAGGGCGAGGCCGACGGCTACTGCGTGTCGGGCTCCGAGCCCATCACGTACCCGACCGTCGTGATCGGCCTGCCCGGCTCGGGCCACCACCAGGTCGCTCCCGAGGACGTATCGATCGCCCTGTGCGACAACAAGGTGACGGTCACGCCCGTCTCGGCGACCCCGCTCTCCTGACGCTTCGTCGACTGATGCCGCCGCCCCCGCGCCGGGGGCGGCGTCGAATTCTCGGGTCCGCCGAGCCCTGTCCCCAGTGTTGACGGGCTCTCCCCGCCCCTAGAGACGCAGTTCATCACCCTGGAGTCGATGACCAGCGGCAACTACACCGTCGTGTGGCCCGGCTGTCCCGGCTGCCGGCCACCACCCTGCAGCGCATGTGGGGCATCTTCTCCAGCCGGGAGTTCGGCGGCATCGTCGAGGCGATCTGCGACCTGTACGCGGTGACCCGCAAGCCCGAACGCCTCGCGCCGGCCCGCCTCTTCGACCTCGACCGGCTCATCGACGCCTGCGTCGCCGGCGACGACATCCTCGACGGCCCGCACGCCGACCAGCACATCCCCATCTTCACCGGACTCGTCCGGCTGTACGACGAGACGGGGGAGGACCGCTACCTCACCGCGGCCCGGAACTTCTGGCGCATGGTCGTCCCGAACCGCATGTACGGCATCGGCGGCACCAGCACACAGGAGTTCGTCAACGGCAGGCCCGTTCCCGGCACCGCCACGCCCGGCAGCTACTTCACCGTGTCCCGGACCTGGCACGACGGCGACACCGTGCGCGTCTCCCTCGGCCCGGTCAACCTGGTGGCGCGCGACCCGCGCAGGGACCTGCACCTCGGGCTCCACCGCAACGCCGCCCTGTCCGGGGACCTGCTGCCCAGCCTCGAACCCGTCCCGCGCGAACCGCTCCACTTCCGGCTCGACGGCGTCGAGTTCGCTCCCTTCTTCGAGGGCACCGAGGACCCCCGCCTACTCCGCCGCGCCGAACCCCGCGTCCTCCTCGGAACGCTGGACTCCGGCGTGACCGATCCGGCCCGCGCCGACGGAACGACCTTCCTCGACGCCATCTGGGCCGCGGCCCCCTTCCCTGACGAGTCCGCCCTCGTCACCCATGTCCGGTCCACGGTGACGTCCTGGACGGCCGCAGGATCGTCAGCACGGCGAAGGCCGCGTCGTACGCACGCTGAGGTGGCCCGCGGCCGCCGGGGCCACCTCACCGGACCGCCTCGGCCTCCGCATGCCGACGCGGTGCGGCCCGCCTATAGTGAAATCGACGGAGCCCTTCCTGTCGTGCTCCCGGAGTCGGCCATGGCCAGCAAGGCAATGCTCCCCATCGTCTACGTCAGGGGATTCGCGGGCGACACCTCGGGGATCAACAAGGTCGTCACGGACCCCTTCTACGGATTCAACGAAGGATCCACACACGTCCGCGTGGGGAAAGACGAGAAACCCAGTTTCCACCAGTTCGAAAGCCCGCTCCTCCGCCTGCATCTGGACGAGGGCTACCACATCCTGGTCAAGGGCGGTCAGGAAGCCTATCTGGAGACCCACGACGACATTCCGCCGAACAGCATGTGGGTCCACCGGTTCTACGACGTGTCCGCCAGCTCCTGGGGCGAGAAGCCCCGTGAATTCCGGCTGGAGGACGCCGCCGTCGATCTGCTGCGGCTGATCGAGACGCTGAAGCGGAAGACCGGCGCACCCCGCGTCCACCTCGTCGCCCACTCCATGGGCGGGCTCGTCTGCCGCTGCCTGCTCCAGAAGGTCCTGCCCGACCGGCACATGGACCCGCTGGACTACGTCGACAAGCTCTTCACGTACGGCACCCCGCACGGCGGCATCAGGTTCGACGTGGGCTTCGGCCTCCTGGAACGGCTGCGTGACGCGACCGGCATCCACGGCGCCGACATCTTCGGCCCGCGCAGGATGTACGAATACCTGACCCCCGACGCGGACCGCACCGAGGACGGCCCGCCGCCCGGCTGGGACGCCCGCGTCATGCCCGACCACGAGGGCGCCTTCCCGCCGCACCGCGTGTTCTGCCTCGTCGGTACCAACCCGGCCGACTACGACGTCGCGTGGGGCCTATCGTCCGCCGCGGTCGGCGCACGCAGCGACGGCCTCGTGCAGATCGAACAGGCCACGGTGCCCGGTGCGTACGAGGCGTACGTCTACCGCAGCCACAGCGGGCGGTACGGACTGGTCAACTCCGAGGAGGGCTACCAGAACCTGCGGCGCTTCCTCTTCGGCGACCTCGGCATCGAAGCCGCGCTGATCGACTACCGGCTGCCCCCCGACGAGGGGGTCACGTGGCAGGCCGAGGTGGTGCTGGCCATCCGGGGCCTGGCCGCCCTGATGCACCAGCGGCTGACCTCCCAGTGGTGCCCGCTCCTGCTGCCGCCCCCGCACGGCGACGGCACCGTCGGCGACCCCGTGACGCTCACCACCACGTTCCTGCGCACCGACCTGCCACGCCCCGGCGACAGCCCCACCATGCGCTACGCGCTGCACGTACGGATCCTGTCGCTGCGCCAGGGCGGCCGCAGGATCCTCAGCTTCAGCGACCACCTGGAACAGACCGCCGACTTCGACGACATCCTCGTCATCGACGTCGGCACCGCGGCGCCGGGGCCCGGCGTCTGGGCCGCCTGGAACTCCGTCATCCCCGGCGCCATCAAGGACCACGAACCACGCGGCCGGCCCCTGGGCGACGAGGACCCGCGCAGCGGCCTGTGGACCGCGCACGTCCCCCTCCCCGAGACCGCCCACCCGCTCCTCGGCGCCGACGCCAGGATCCGCCTCAGCGTCACGCCGTGGGAGTGACCGCGCCCACCGGCGCACGGCGACCGGGGGGCACCAGGCCCAGCCGGAGGGCGAGATGACCGCCACGGGTCGATCTGCTGGAGCCCGCAGACCGGCGACGCACACGAGGTGCACGGCGACATCCACGTCCACTGCCTCTACTGGAACCCCGGACCAGCGCACACGAGGTGCACGGCGACATCCGCGTCCACTGCCTCTACTGGACACCTCGGACCGGCGCGCACGAGGTGCACGGGGTCATCCGCGACCTGTGGGCCGGCATGGGCTGGGAGCGCGGCTTCCTCGGCTGCCCGACCTACGGCGGACTGCCCCACGGCAACGGCCGCCGCAGCCGCTTCCGGCACGGAGAGGTGACCCGGGACGCGAAGAGGGGTGCGGAGGCACGCCGCGGCGTCCTCTTCGAGGACCACTGACGCGTCAGACGTTCGGCACCTTCAGCTTGTCCCAGCTGGTCTTTCCGGGGATGCCGTCCGCGTCCCGGCCCGAGTAGCCCAGCTTGCGCTGCCACGCCGCGTACGACGCGCGGTCCGCCTCCCCCCACTCGGGGCCCGGGCCCACCTCGTAGCGGCCGCAGCCCACCGCCACCAGCCGCTTGCCCATCGCCGTGATGACCGGGCTGCGCCGGCCCGCCGTGAAGAACGCGGCACCGGGGAACGGCTCGTACGCCGGCGGCTTCGGGGCGGGCGGCTTCGCGGGACCGCCGGGGCCACCGCCCAGGCGCCCCCGGATCCGCTCGCGCATCGAGTCCATCGTGAAGCCCCGCGGGTCGACCTTCCCGGGCTGCCACTCCTTGTGTCCGATCACCGAGCGGTGGGACCAGCCGTGCGCCCGGCAGATCGCGGCCGCGGCCCTCTCGATCGCCTCCAGCTGCGCGGCCGGCCACGGGTCCGCGCCGTCGCCGAGGTTGACGCACTCGAAGCCGTAGAAGTGGCGGTTGCCATCGGTGTTGGCCTCGTTGTCGGCGGGCAGCGTCGCCGCCTCGTCGATCACGGCTCTCAGTACCTCGTCGTCGCCCAGCCCCGCGTGGTTGGCCCGGCCGTTGCCCACGAGGTGCACCGAGCCGTCCTTGGCGATCACCCCGTGGCACAGCGGCCCCGGCAGGCTGGAGTACCCGTCGTAGCAGAGGTCCACGGAGCTCTGAGTGCCGGAGGTCACGGTGTGATGGATCATCACCCCGTGCACGGGGCCCCACGGTCCCTTGTGGTTGCGGTTGTGCGTACGCCAGCTGCGGTGCTCGACGACCTCGAGGCCCTCGTCGCGGAGGGCCTTCAGCAGCTGCGACGCGGTCAGAGGCGTTGCCATGGCGGTGCTCCTTCCAATCGTGCGGCTGGGACCGTCATGCGCGTGCGCCTGTGGCTTCTGAAGCCCGAGTGTCTGTGGGGAGTCTGGTTCTCCTGTCGATGAACGGTCAAGGTGCCCTTTCGGTCAACGCCTTCCGCCCCTGGAGGTGAACCGGCCGAACGCCGGCCCCACCGGCGCGTCGCCTCGTATCCCCGGCGGGGAGCGCGGAGCCGCGCGGTGGTCATACTGCGGGCATGAGCGAATCCCCACCGCGGGCGGTCGGTTGGGCGCGCGGAACCGCCGAAGCGGCGGCGGCGCCCCCGGGCACCGCCGGCTACGGCGAAGCCGCGGCCCGGCTCGCCGAGCAGTACGAGAGCGTGTCCTTCGAGGAGGTGCACCGGGAGGCGCTGCACCTGTTCCCCGCGCAGCCCTGCGCGGTCCTGGACATCGGCGCGGGCAGCGGCCGGGACGCCGCCGCGCTGGCCGGGCGTGGACACCGGGTCGCCGCCGTCGAACCGACGCCGCAGCTACGGGAGTTGGGGCGACGCCTCCATGCGGGCCGCGACATCGAGTGGATCGACGACGCGCTCCCGCGGCTGAGCGGCCTCCACGCCCATGGGCGGCGCTTCGACCTGATCCTCCTGACGGCCGTCTGGATGCACCTCGACGAGGCCGAGCGGCGGACCGCGATGCCCCGCGTGGCCGCCCTCCTGCGCCCCGGGGGCCGCTTGATGCTCAGCCTGCGGCACGGCCCCGTGCCGGCGGGGCGGCGCATGTTCGACGTACCGGCGGAGGAGGCCGTGTGCCTCGCTGCGGGGCAGGGCCTGCGTGTGGTGCACGAGAGCCGGCGCGGCGACCTGCACGGCCGGGAGGACGTGTGGTGGAGCCGGCTCGTGCTGGAGGGCGGCACGGAGGAAGGGCGCCGCGCGGCCGGGGGCTCGCCGGAAGCGTGACGCCGGGGCGGCCCAGGAGTGGGCCGCCCCGGCGTGCGAGGGCGTGTCAGTACGCGCCGAACACGTTGTCGATCGAGCCGTAGCGCGCCGCGGCGTAGTTGCAGGCGGCGGTGATGTTGGCGACCGGGTCGAACGGGTCCATCGACGTGCCGGGCACGTGGTAGGCCTGGAACGTCGGGTCGATCACCTGGAGGAGGCCCTTGGAAGGGGTGCCGGCCAGGGCGTTGGAGTCCCAGTTGTTCACGGCGAACCGGTTGCCCGACGACTCGCGCATGATGTTGCGGTGAATTCCCTCATAGCTGCCGGGAATTCCGCGCTCGGCCATGACGGCGAGCGATTCCCTGATCCAGCCGTCCAGATTGTCCGCGTACTGGGGAGCCTGCGGGGCCTGCGGAACGGCGACCGCGGCCGTCTTGCCGAGCGACGGGGCCGGGGATCCGACCGTCAGTCGCAGACCCGGGCGAATCAGCGACGGGTCCTCGCCGATGGCGTTCTTGTTGTCCCGGTACAGCTTCTTCCAGCCGCCGCTCAGGGAGTGCTCACGGGCGATGGAGGACAGCGAATCGCCCTTGGCGACGGTGTATTTCACCGGAGCGGCCGCAGTCGCGGCCCGCACGACCGACGTGACCTTTTCGGTGGTGAAGGCAGGTGCCTGGGCCGGGGTGGCCGCGCTGGCGACCGAACCGGTCAGCGGAAGGGCGATGGCCGCGCCTCCCGTGCTTGCGATGGCGAATCCCCGAGTGATCCGGCTGTTCCTGGGACGGCGGTGCTTACCCTTTGCAGGCATGACAGATTCCTCTCCGGCGCCTGCGAGGTGAGCTGTCGGGTTCGGACGGGAGATGTCCGGCCGCAGGGCACGGGCCACTGCGACTTCACCCCGAGCCGTTCCGGGTCGTACCGGACCGGCGGCTTACCTGGTTCCCCCGCTCCTGCCGGGCGTGAGTGGGTGCGAAATCCGGAGGCGGCAGGATTCGGCGGTCCCTCCGGATTGACCGTGACCGTAGACGAGAGCGGGCGCGCGGAACAAGGCCCGAATTCACAGGCCGGGCCCCGCGGGTCGAGCCGATCAAGGAATCCCGTGGAGTCGCGTGCGCGCGGAGCGCTGCACTTTCCTTGGCAGAAAAGAGAATCGCGCCACCGGAAGATCGCATTCTTTCCGGCGGGCGCGTGACTCAGATCACGGAGCGCCGTCCAACTCGTCCACGGGGGCGAAATGTTGGCGAAGTTCCCTTGGGTGGCGATGTCCGTGACTTCATGGCAAATCGGTCATAAGTGGGAATGTCGGATAGGGGGAGAGGGGTGTGTCGTCGGCGCCTCACCAGGCGTCCTCGTCGAGGTTCTCGAAGTCGTCGAACAACGGCATCACCGGTGTCGGCGCCCCGCCCCTGAGGGACTGCTCCGTCCACATCACCTTGCCGCTCGGCGTGTAGCGCGTACCCCACCGCCCGGCGAACTGCGAGACCAGGAACAGACCGCGTCCGCCCTCGTCCGTCGTCGCCGCCCGCCGCAGGTGCGGAGAGGTACTGCTGCCGTCGGACACCTCGCAGATCAGACTGCGGTCGCGCAGCATCCGCACATGGATCGGCTCCGAGCCGTACCGGATCGCGTTCGTGATCAGCTCGCTCAGCATCAGCTCCGTGGTGAAGCCGATCTCCTCCAGCCCCCAGCGCTCCAGCTGGCGGCCGCACGCGGCGCGGATGGGCGCGACCGCCGCCGGGTCGCGCGGCACGTCCCAGTCGGCGACCCGGTCCGACGGCAGCAGCCGTGTACGCGCCACCAGCAGCGCGATGTCGTCACTGCGGTGCGGGGGCAGCATCGCGTCGAACACGGCCCGGCACGTCTCCTCCGGGCTCCGGTCCCCGCCCTCCGCGAGCGTGCTCCGCAGCAGCCGCAGACCGCTGTCGACGTCCCGCTCCCGGCTCTCGATCAGACCGTCCGTGTACAGCACGAGCCGGCTGCCCTCCGGCAGCTGCACCTCGGCCGTCTCGAACGGCTGGCCGCCCACCCCCAACGGCGGCAGCACCGGCACCTCCGGGAAGTCCACCGTGCCGTCCGGCAGCACCACGGCCGGCGCGAAGTGGCCCGCCGTCGCCATGCAGCACCGCCCCGACGCCGGGTCGTAGATCGCGTACAGGCAGGTCGCGCCCGCGATGGCCGCGCCGCTCTCGCCGGCCTCCTCCTCGTCGATCCGCGAGATCAGCTCGTCGAGGTGGCCCAGCAGCTCGTCCGGCGGCAGATCCAGCGCCGAGAAGTTGTGCACCGCGGTCCGCAGCCGGCCCATGGTCGCCGCCGCGTGCAGCCCGTGCCCCACCACGTCCCCCACCACCAGCGCGACCCGCGCCCCGGGCAGCGGGATCACGTCGAACCAGTCGCCGCCCACCCCGGCCTGCGCCGGCAGATACCGGTGCGCCACCTCCAGCGCGTCCTGCTCCGGCAGCACCCGCGGGAGCAGGCTGCGCTGCAGGGTCACGGCCATGGCGTGCTCGCGCGTGAAGCGCCGGGCGTTGTCGATGGCGACCGCCGCCCGGGCCGCCAGCTCCTCCGCGAACGCCAGGTCCTCCTCCTCGAACCGTGCCGAGTCCGCCACCCGCCAGAAGTTGGCCATGCCGACGATCGTCCCGCGCGCCTGGAGCGGCGCCGTGATCAGCGAGTGGACCCCGTACGCCAGCGCCACGTCCGCGCCCTCCGGGTCCTGGGCGCGCCAGCCGTGGGCCACGGTCAGGTCCGCCTCCAGGACGGCACGGCCGCCCTCCAGTGCTGCCGCCATCGGCGTCGTCGCCACGTCGAACCTGATCAGGTCGCCCGCCGGCTGGAGCGGATGGTCCGCGCGCACCCCGCTGACGGCGGCGCGCCGCATCTCGGTGTGCGCCCCGGACGGCTCGTCGCCGCGGAGCACGGGGTCCAGCAGCTCCACCGTGACGAAGTCGGCGAACCGGGGGACCGCCACCTCCGACAGCTCCTCCGCGGTCCGCGTCACGTCCAGCGTGGTGCCGATCCGCACCCCCGCGTCGTACAGCAGCTTCAGCCGCTCCCTGGCCACCTCGGCCACCCCCGACAGGGCCCGCAGCTCCGTCGTGTCGCGGAGCGTGGCGACCGTGCCCGACGGGCCGCCGTACGGATCGGTCGGCCGGGTGTTGACCGCCAGGAGCCGGTCGCCCGCCAGGTGCACCTCGTCGGTCACCGCCCGCCCGGACGCCAGCAGCCCGGCCGTGTCCTCGTCCAGGCCCAGCTCCGTGACGTGCCGGCCCTCCGCGTCGGCCGGCAGCTCCAGCAGCCTGCGCGCCTCGTCGTTGGCCAGGGTCAGCCGGCCGTCCTCCCCGATGATCAACACGCCCTCCCGTACGGCGTGCAGGACGGCGTCGTGGTGTTCGTACATCCGGGTCATCTCGGCCGGCCCCAGGCCGTGCGTCTGCCGCCGCAGACGCCGGCTGACCAGCGCCGAGCTGCCCGTCGCCAGGATCAGCGCGGCGCCGCCCGCCCCCAGCAGCACCGGCAGCTGACGGTCGACGGTCGCCCCGACGCTCTCGATGGTCACGCCCGCCCCGACGAGGCCCAGGACCGTCCCCTCGTCGTCCTTCACCGGCACGATCGCCCGGGCGGCGTCGTTCGGGTCGCCCTCGAAGATCTCCGCGAACGTGTCCCCGGCGGCCGCCCGCTCCACGCCCTCCGCGCGGAGCCCGATCAAGGCCGGGTCGCTGTCCGCGATGCGGGTGCCGTCCGGCTCCATCACCACGATGAAGTCGACCCCGGAACCCTCCCGCGCCTCCTCCACGGGCCCCTGGAACGCCAGTGTGGGCGTGGCGGACACCAGCGCGGACCGGGTGCCCGGGGCGTCCGCGAAGGCCTCCGCCGCCGTGAGCGAACGATTCAGCGCGTCCCGCTCGCTGTCGTACCGCGCCTGCACCGCCAGCGCCACCACCGCCGCGCTGATCAGCAGCACCGCCACCAGGATCTGCAGGAACAGCACCTGACCGGCCGCGCTGCGCACGCCCAGCAGCCCGCGCCGGGCCCGCTGCCGCGCCCCGTCCCGCGCCCCGCTCCTGATGCGCGACCACGACCCCCGGCGAGCGCGCGCCTCCGCCCTGCCACGGGCGCGCGGCGGCGACCCGTCCCGATCGCGCGGCCGGGACGGCCCGGCGGAGGACCGGCCCGAGCCGCGCCTGAACCGTCCGGGACGTCCTTTCATGCCCCTTTTCTAACACCCGGCGTGTTTCGAGGGCGACCGCGCGTGAGGCGCCGCGGCGCCCGCGCCCGCACCGCCTGCCCCCGCACCGCATGCGCCCGCACCACAGGACGGCGCACCCTGGAGGCATGGCCCGAGCGAACGAGGAGGTCGAGGCGCTCCTCCAGGAGTACGCCGACCTGATCGCGATCAGCGGCGGCGACGCCTTCAAGGCCCGCGCCTACGAGAAGGCCGCCCGCTCCATCGGCGGCTACCACGCCGATGTGTCCGCCCTGGACCCCAAGGCCCTGCGCGAGATCCCCAACGTCGGCAAGTCCATCGCCGACAAGGTCGTCGAGTTCCTGCGGTCCGGCCACGTCTCCGCGATCGAGGAGACCAGGGCCGCCATCCCCGCCGGGGTCCGCGAGCTGATCACCATCCCCACCCTGGGCCCCAAGAAGGCCCTCGTCCTCCACGAGGAACTGGGCATCTCCTCCGTGGACCAGCTCCTCGACGCCATCCACGAGGAGCGGCTGCGCGACCTCAAGGGGTTCGGCGAGAAGACCGAGGAGAACATCCTCCACGGCATCGCCCTGATGCAGAAGGCCGGCGAGGGCCGCATCCTCATCAGCGCCGCCATGGACGTCGCGGAACAGATCGTGGGCGAGCTGTCCGCCATCTCCGGCTGCACCCGCTGCACCTACGCGGGGTCCCTGCGGCGCATGCGAGAGACGATCGGCGACATCGACGTCCTCGTGGCCGCCGAACGCGCAGCGCCCTTCATGGAAGCCCTCGGCAGCCTCCCGTACACCGCCGAGGTCCTCGCGCAGGGCGAGAAGAAGACGTCCATTCGCACCACCAAGGGCCTCCAGGTCGACCTGCGGGTCCTGCCCCCGGAGTCCTGGGGAGCGGGCCTCCAGTACTTCACCGGGTCCAAAGCGCACAACATCCGCACCCGCGAGATCGCCGTCCGTCACAAGCTCAAGCTGTCCGAGTACGGCCTCTTCCACGCCAAGAGCGGCCGGAAGATCACCTCCGAGACGGAGGAGGACATCTACGCCCGGCTCGGCCTGCCGTGGATCCCGCCGCCCCTGCGCGAGGACCGCGGCGAGATCGCCGCAGGCCTCGACGACGCACTCCCCGACCTGCTGGAGGAGCGCGACATCCGGGGCGACCTGCACACCCACACCGACCTGACCGACGGGCTCGCCCCGCTGGAGGACATGGTCGCCGCCGCGGCCGAGCGCGGCTACGCCTACTACGCCGTCACCGACCACGCCCCGAACCTCGCCATGCAGCGCATGACCGCCGAGAAGATGCTCGCCCAGCGCGAACAGGTCCGCGCCCTCGACCGCGAGCACCGCGGGATGCGGGTCCTGCACGGCACGGAACTCAACATCGGCCCGGACGGGGAGCTGGACTGGCCCGACGACTTCCTCGCGGACTTCGACCTGTGCGTCGCCGCCGTCCACTCGCACTTCAACCAGAGCCGCGACGCCCTCACCCGCCGTATCCTCCGCGCCTGCGAGAACCCGCACGTCTCCGTCATCGGCCACCCCACCACCCGCCTCATCGGCAAGCGCCCCGGCCTCGACGCCGACTTCGACGCCGTCTTCGAGGCCTGCGCGCGCACCGGCACCGCCCTGGAGATCAACTCCCACCCGAACCGGCTCGACCTGCGCGACGAGGACATCCTGCGCGCCAAGCGGTACGGGGTGAAGTTCGCCGTCAACACCGACGCCCACGCCATCACGCACCTGCCCTACCTGCGCTACGGCGTCGGCACGGCCCAGCGCGGCTGGCTGACCAAGGACGACGTCATCAACACCTGGCCCCTGACCAGACTGCGCCGCTTCCTGCGCGGCGAGGGCACCACCTGAGTCGTGCCCCCGGCCGGGAACCGGTCGTGGCGGAAATGTGTCCCTCTGGTGGACAGCCGCCATGGGGTGAGGAGGCCGTATGAACGCCTGGTCGGTGCCGGGCTGCACGGAGGTCCGCGAACTGGGTTCGGGCGCGAGCGGGCGCGTCGTGCTGGCCGTCCACGACGTGACCGGTGTCCGCGTCGCCGTGAAGTACCTCGGCGACAACCTCCGGGCGGACCGGTCGTTCCTGCACGGCTTCCGCGACGAGGCCCGGCTCCTCGGCGACCTGGAGTCGCCGTACGTCGTCCGCCTCTACGAGTACGTCGAGGGCCCGGACGGCGCCGCCATCGTCATGGAACTGGTCGAGGGCGTGGCGCTGCGCGCCCTCCTGAGGCAGCAGGGCCCCCTCGGCCCCGAGGCGGCGCTCACCGTGCTCAAGGGCTCCCTGCTCGGGCTCGCCGCCGCGCACGGCGCCGGAGTGGTCCACCGCGACTACAAGCCGGAGAACGTGCTGGTCGGCACCGACGGCGTCTCCCGGCTCGTCGACTTCGGCATCGCCGCGGGCCGGGGCACGTCCGCCGGCGTGTCCGGCACGCCCGCCTACATGGCGCCCGAGCAGTGGACCGGCGAGCCAGCCTCGCCCTCCGCCGACGTGTACGCGGCGACCGCGACGTTCTACGAATGCCTCACCGGCCGCAAGCCGTTCGCCGGCGAGAGCGTCGCCGAACTCGCCCTGCGCCACGTCAGCGACCCCGTCCCCGAGGACGGCGTGCCGGAGCCGGTGCTGCCGCTGATCCGCAGCGGCATGGCGAAGTCCCCCGGGGACCGCCCCCAGGAGGCGGCCGCCTTCGTCCACGCCCTGGAAGCCGTCGCCACGCGGGCCTACGGGCCGCGCTGGGAGGAGCGCGGACGGGGCCGGCTCGCGGCCCTCACCGCCCTCCTGCCACTGCTGCTGCCGTCCGCGGGCGACCGCGCCGAGACCACCACCGACCTGGCCAGCACGTCCCTGGGCCGGGACGACGGCTGGTGGCAGGCGTGGAAACCCAACGCCCTCGGCCTGGGCGCCATCAGCTCGGCGCTGGTCCTCGCCCTCGTCCTCGTCCTCGGCGCGGTCGCCGAGGACACCGGCACCCGCGGCGCCGCGGCCGGCCGGGCGCTGGCCACGACCAGCTTCGGGCCCGGCGAGGGCGGCGCCGCCCCGGGCCCCGCCACGGCGACGCCATCGGCCGGCCCGAGCGCCTCCGCGACCGCGTCCCCCGGCCCCACCGGCTCCGCCTCGCCGACCGCGACCGCATCCCCGGAGCCCACGGACACCGCCACCGTGTCCCCGTCGCCGTACGCCTCCCCACCGGCCACCACGGCCCCGCCGCCGACCAGCCCGCCGCCCCCGACCACCCCGCCGACCACCACGGCCCCGCCCCCGGTCGTACGGCCCACCGTCAAGTCCGTGACGCTCACCGACTTCCGGCAGACGGGCTCCACGACGGCCACCGCCACCCTCGACGTCACCACGGACGGCACCGGCCCGCTCACGCTCACCGTCACGTGGTTCAGCGGAGGCAGCGGGGGCGGCAAGCAGGACGGCGCCGCGCAGACGTACGAGCGCTCCGGCGCCACCCACTACACGCTGACCGTCGACCACACCTTCCAGGGCGCCGGCTGCTACTGGAGCGTCTCCGCGACGAGCGACCCCGCGCCCGCCAACGGCGGCGCGTCCCGGCAACTCCTCACCTGGCGGTGCGACATCCGATGAACCGGCCGTCCGACGACCCCGACTACAGCGCCACCGAACTGGCCAGCCACTGGATCCAGCGCCCCCAGCCCCAGGACCCGGACCCGGATGCCGCGCCGCGGCCCTCCCACGACGGAGCGACGATCCTCCGCTTCGGCCCGGGCGTCACCGCCGTCCTCGCGTCCGGCCACGTCCCGGCCGCCACCACGGCACCGCCCACGCATCCGAAGGAGCGTCAACTCCGCGCCGCCGCGCAGCGCTACACGCTGCCCGCCGTCGTCCTGCTGTGCGTGCTCGCGTTCCTCCTGTGGCAGCGACTCGGACCGGCCGTCGCCGTCCGGGACGTCACGGTACGGACCGACGCCGCGGGACCCGGCTGCGACGGGACCGCCGAAGTCGTCGGTGTCGTCACGACGAACGGCCGCCCCGGCACGCTCACCTACCGCTGGCTGCGCAGCGACGGCTCCGCTTCGGCCGTGCTGAGCGAGCGCGTCCGGCGCGGCCAGCGGCAGGCAACCCTGCGCCTGCTGTGGACGTTCAGCGGCGAAGGCGCGTACCCGGCGCGCGCCCGGCTGGACGTCCTCACGCCCGCCCGGCACCGCGCCGAGGCGTCCTTCACGTACGCCTGTCCGGGTGTCCGCTGATCGAGTGGTGGTCGTCCGGCTCCGGGCTTAGGGTCGAACGGTGGACGCGACCCGACGTCCACGCCCCCTCGCGGGAGGGGGCCCGTGAGGGCGTACCGCCATGACCACGCCTCGGCCGACTTCCACGCCGCAGGCCGCCACCCGGAAGCGGGGCGACGGCAGCGGAATGGCCCTGCTGGTCATCGCCTCGTGCCAGCTGATGGTGGTCCTCGACATCACCATCGTCAACATCGCCCTGCCGCACATCCAGCGCTCGCTGGAGTTCTCGACGACGGGCCTGTCCTGGGTGGTCAACGCCTACACGCTGGCCTTCGGCGGGCTGCTGCTCCTCGGCGGGCGCACGGGCGACATCCTGGGCCGGCGGCGGGTGTTCGTCTTCGGCGTGCTGCTGTTCGTGGTCGCCTCGCTCTTCGGCGGCCTCGCCCAGAACTCCGGCCAGCTGCTCGCCGCCCGCGCCTGCCAGGGCGTCGGCGGCGCCATCGCGTCCCCCACCGCGCTCGCCCTGATCAGCACCACGTTCCGGGAGGGACCCGAACGCAACCGGGCGTTCGGCGTGTTCGCCGCGGTGTCGGCGGGCGGCGGCGCGATCGGCCTCCTCGCCGGCGGCATGCTCGTCCAATGGCTCGACTGGCGCTGGGTGTTCTTCGTCAACGTCCCCATCGGCCTGCTGATCGTCCTCGGCACCCCGCGCTGGATCAAGGAGTCCGAGCGCCAGCCGGGACACTTCGACGTCGCCGGAGCGCTCACCTCGACCCTCGGCATGGTGCTGCTGGTCTACGGGTTCATCCGCGCCGCGCAGGAGGGCTGGCGGGACGGGCTGACCCTGGCGTCCTTCGCCGTCGCCGTGGTCGTCCTCGCCACGTTCGTCCTGGTGGAGCGCCGCTCCCGGCAGCCGATCACGCCCCTGCACATGTTCACCGACCGCAACCGGGCCGGTACGTACGGGATGATGCTCAGCCTCGCCGCCGCGATCTTCGGGATGTTCTTCTTCCTGACCCTCTTCGTCCAGAACGTCCTGAACTTCGGCCCGCTCAAGGCCGGCCTCGCGTTCCTGCCGGTCAGCGCGGTCATCACGGTCGGCGCCACACTCACCTCTCAACTGCTGCCCCGGTACGGCCCGAAACCCTTCATGGTGACCGGCGCCCTGCTGGCCGCGGCGGGCCTTGGCTGGCTGACGCTGACCGACGCCCACTCCACGTACGCCGGCAGCATCCTCGGCCCGATGCTGGTGCTCAGCATGGGCATGGGCATGCAGTTCGTGTCCCTGACGCTGATGGCGCTCTCCAACGTGGCCGCGCGGGAGACCGGAGCCGCGTCCGGCCTTCTGAACGCCACCCAGCAGGTGGGCGGATCGCTCGGCCTGTCCATCCTGGTCACGGTCTTCGGCACGGTCGGCAACGACGAGGCGAACCGGCTGATTCCCGGGTTCCTGGCCCGGGCGACGCCCGCCGAACGCGTGCGCTTCCAGCGGACCGGCGAACTGCCGCCGCACTTGGAGGACCAGGTGCTGACCGCGGGCGTCTCCGTCGCGTTCATCGTCGCCGCGGTCTTCGCGGCGATCGGCGCCCTGGTCGCCCTCCTCGTCATCCAGGTGCGCCCCGCCGACCTGGAACGCCTCCAGGGCGGCGGCTTCGGTCCGGGCGGCCCCGGCGCGGGATGAGGGGATCGGCGGGGCCGCCCGACGGACGCCCGTCCCGCACCCGCGGGTGCGGGACGGGCCCGGCGGGACGATGATGGAAACGCGGACATCCGCGCCGCGGCCGCGAGCGTTCACCCCAGGGGGCCATCGGAGAACGCAGCCATGACCACGCACAAGGTCGGCCGTGACGTGACCGTCCTGTCGGACCTCCTCCCCGTGCCCGGGATGGGTTTCCTGACCATCAACGCCTTCGTGCTGCACGCCCGCGAGCCCGTGGTCGTCGACACCGGACTGAGCCTGCCCGACCGGGACTTCCTGAACCGGCTCGGCTCGGTGACGGATCCCGCCGACGTCCGGTGGATCTGGCTCACCCACCCCGACCGGGACCACACCGGAGGCCTCTTCGCCCTGCTGGAGGCCGCGCCCCGGGCGCGGATCGTCACCACGTTCATCGGCGCCGGCATCATGTCCACCGAGCGGCCCCTGCCCATGGACCGCGTCTACCTGCTCAACCCGGGCCAGTCACTGGACGTCGGCGACCGCACGCTGTTCGCGTTCCGGCCGCCGCTCTTCGACAGCCCCGCCACCGTGGGCTTCTACGAGGACGGCTCGCGTGCCTGCTTCAGCTCCGACTGCTTCGGCGCGCCCATGCCGACCGCCGAACTCGCCGAGGGCGCGGATGCCGGGGCGGTGGACGCCGGCGACCTGCACGCCTCGCAGCTGCTGTGGGCGGCGCTCGACAGCCCGTGGGTGCACAACGTCGATCCGGACAAGTACCGGGCGACCCTGCGGCCGCTGCACGAGATGGACCCCGAGTTCGTCTTCTCCGTGCACCTGCCGCCCGCGGTGGGCCTGACCAAGCGCATGCTCGACACGCTGGGCGACGCCCCGGTCGCCGACCCGTTCGTCGGCCCCGACCAGGTGGCGCTGGAGCGCATGCTCGCCGGCTTCGAACCAGGGCCGCCCGAAGCCCCGGAGGCGGAGGTCCCGGAGGATGAGGTCCCGCCGGCCGCCATGTGACGCGGGACCGGCGGCCCGCAGGAGGCGGGCCGCCGGCCGGTGAGCGGTGTGGGGGGTGCTGGGGAGGATGCGGTGGTGCGGCGGGATCAGAAGACGCTGACGCCGTAGGCGCTCAGGGCCTCCGTGACCGGCTGGAAGAACGTCGTGCCGCCCGAGGAGCAGTTGCCGCTGCCGCCGGAGGTCAGGCCGAGGGCGGTCGAGCCGGAGAAGAGGGGGCCGCCGCTGTCGCCGGGCTCGGCGCAGACGTTGGTCTGGATCAGGCCGTAGACGACATCGCCGCCGCCGTAGTTGACGGTCGCGTTCAGGCCCGTGACCGTGCCGCCGCGCAGACCGGTGGTGGAGCCGCTGCGCTGGACGGACTGGCCCACGTACGCGTTGCCGGAGGACGTGATGTCGCGGTAGCTGCCGTTGTACAGGTACACCCGGCCGTCCGCCGCCGAGGCGTTGGCGTGGCGGATGATGCCGTAGTCGTTGCCCGGGAAGCTGGAGCCGGAGCGGGAGCCCAGCAGGGTGGTCTGGCCCGAGTTCGTGTACCACGTGCCGGCGATGTTCGTGCAGTGGCCGGCCGTCAGGGCGTAGTACGTGCCGCTGCTGTTGCGGACGTTGAAGCCGAGCGAGCAACGGCCGCCGCCGGCCGCGTAGATCGCCTGCCCGCCGGCGATGAGCTTGTTGAACGTGCCGGGCGTGCGCTTGATCTCCAGGGCGTCGGCGTTGCCGCCGGCCGCCTTCTTGATCTCGGCGAGCTCGGCGGCCGAGACGGTGGAGTCCGCCGTGACGACGAGCTTGCCGGTCTTCGCGTCCGTGTACCAGGCGGTGCCCGGGACGTCGGCGGTGAGGACCGCGTCGCTCGCCCGGGCGAGTTCGGCGGTGGTCGCCCGGGCGTCGTCGGCGGTTCCCGCGACGGCGGCCGGGGTCGCAAGCGCGGTGGCGGTGACGAGAGCGGCGGCGACGGCGGTCAGCCGCGCGCCTCTGGAGAGACCGCCGAGGGGGGTGAAGCGCTTGATGTTCACTGCGTCCTCCGGTGGGGGATCGGGAGGCCCGTGGGGTGGACGGGCCGACGGGCACGGACGGGAGGCGGTGACAGTCCCGCCTGATCCGTCATGTGCCTGTCAATCGACACAGGGAATCCTCTGGTCCGGTTGGCTTCGCGACAAGAACGCCTTTCGGTCGCTCTACGCGCGTCCGGGGGGCCTCGCTCCGCGCCCGTCCGCGATTTCGTATGCAGCCGTGGCCGGTTGCCGCTCGGGCGTGGGCGCGCTCCCGCGCCGAGCAAAGCGCCGGGTGTTTGCTGACGGGTCGTCGGCTCTGTCGGTGGTCCGGGTGTGGCGCCCGGGGCCGCTCGCCGTTCATGCTGTTCAGAGTTGAACAAACCGCGCGTGTCGCACGGACCGCCGCCCGGCCGCCACCCTCCGCCCTCGCCCGTCCCGTCCGGTGGCGCTCGCAATCGGCACCCGCCGCCCCTCTACCGGGCGCACGCCGAGCGATGGCGTGATGCACCACCGCCCGGCAGCGGCGGAAACGGCCGGCGCGCCACCCTCCGGCACACCACCCGCCCCTCCTTTATGCGCCGATCACTCCCGTTCGCCCGCTCGCCGCCCCTGTCCGGATTCCATCGCCGGGCGCCCGCCACGCGACCGGCGGCTCGGCTTCGCCGGCACCTGGAGGCGGCGGCGCTCCGGGTCGATGCCTCCAGGGTGTGCGCCATCCCGGGTGTACCGGTCGCGGCGAATGGGTGAATGCGTCCCGTTCCATCCATTCGGCCCGTTACGTGATCCTGCCTGCGCGGTTACCCAAGGCGGCCCGGGCGCCGGGTCTTTCGACGAGAAGGATGGACCATGATCAAGAAGGTTGTCGCCACCGCAGGCATCGCCGCAGCCGTCCTGGGAGTCGGCGCGCCGCTGGCGTTCGCCACGGGCGACCACACCGTCGACACGCAGAACGGCAACTTCTCCGAGCAGAACTACGGCAACACGGTCACCGGCGGCCACATGAGCCCGCAGATGAGCGCCGTGCAGGGTTCCCTGAACAAGCTGTGCGCCGGCGTCCCGGTCCAGGCGGACGTCCAGAACATCCTCCTCATCAACATCGGTGTCCAGGACCTCATCCAGGACACGCAGAACCAGACCTGCGCCGAGAACTCCACCGCGGTCAAGGGCGACGCCTTCCTGTCGCACCTCCTGGAGAACGTCGCGTCCGAGAACCTCACCGCCGCCGTGCGCTGACGATCCCCCAGTCCTCCGCAGGCCGACCGGGCCCTCCCGGTCGGCCTGCGCCGCGTCAGGACCGCGTACGCGACGGGCGGCCGTGCGTTGACGCCGTCAACACCTGGGACTTCTGGTGACGTCATGGACCTGCCTGTACGGTGACGGCCATGACGGACAACGCCCCGCCCGTCCCCGGGCCGCTGGTCACGGGCGCCGAGATCGCCCGGCTGGCCGGTGTCACCAGGGCGGCCGTCTCCAACTGGAGGCGGCGCCACGGCGACTTCCCCGCACCGGTGGGTGGGGGAGCGGGCACCCCGCTGTTCGCACTCGACGAGGTCCGTGCCTGGCTCGGCGCCCGCCGCAAGGACGAGGACCTTCCGGCCGGGGAGCGCCTGTGGCAGGCGCTCCGCGCGGCCTACGGCGACCGCGTACTGGAGGGACTGAGGGACGTGGCCCGGCACTTGGCCGCCGCGCACGGACCCGACGACGGTGGGCCGGCAGGGCCTCCGGGCGGCGACGACGCGGGCGCCGGGCGCGGAGCCGACCCGCGGGCCGCGGTCTTCGCGCTCGCGTCCGGGCCGGCCCGGCACGGCTCGGCCGCCGCCGTGGTGGACGACCTCGTGGTACGCCACCTGGCGGCGGCCCGCAGGGCGGGGGCCGACCAGGGCGCGCCCGCGCGACTCGTACGGGCCGTCGTACGGTTCGCCGCGCCCCTTCCCGCTGCAGGAACGATTCTCGACCCGGCCTGCGGCACCGGCGGGCTCCTGCTCGCCCTCGGAGCCGGCGCCGAGGGCGCCCGGTGCGTCGGCCAGGACGCCGATCCCGTGGCGGCGGAACTCGCCGCGCTGCGCGCCCGGCTGGCCGGCCTGCCCGGCGCCGCCGTCGCGTGCGGCGACTCACTGCGCGACGACCGCTGGCCGGGGCTCCCGGCCGACCTGGTCGTCTGCGACCCACCCGCCGCCACGCCCGACTGGGGACGCGAGGAGCTGCTCCTCGATGCCCGCTGGGAGCTGGGCGTGCCGTCGCGGGCCGAGGGCGAACTCGCCTGGCTGCAGCACTGCTACGCGCACACCGCGCCCGGCGGCCGCGCCGTGCTGGTCATGCCGCCGTCCGTGGCGTACCGGAAGGCGGGCCGCCGGATCCGCGCCGCACTCGTCCGCCGGGGCCTCCTCACCGAGGTGATCGCCCTGCCCGCCGGCACGGCGGCCACCCATTCGCTGCCCGTCCACCTGTGGATCCTGCGCCGGCCCACCGGCCCCGGCGACGGCGCCCCGGCCGTCCGCATGACCGACCTCACCGGCGCCGACCCCGACGGGCCCCTCGACCCGCGCCCCGGGCAGACCGCCGAGGTCCCGCCGGTCGACCTCCTCGACGACACCGTCGACCTCACCCCGGGCCACCACGTGCGCGCCTCCCACCGCACGGACCCCGCCGAGTACCGCGCGGTCCGCGCCCGGCTGGAGGACGCCCTGCACGGGCTGACCGCCCTGCTTCCGGCCCTCGTCCCGGGCCCCGGCGGCACCCCGGACGCCACGCTGGACCTCGCCGGACTCGCCCGCGCCGGGCTGGTCGACCTCCGCGGACCCGACGGTCCCGCCTCCACCGGCGACCTGCTCGACACCGACTTCCTCAGGGGCTTCCTGGCCTGCGCCGACCGGACCTCCGGCTCCACCAGGACCGCCCGTGTCCCCCGTATGGACCTGCCCGAACAGCGGCGCTACGGAGCCGCGTTCCGCGCCGTGCGCGAGTTCGAGGACCGCATCAGGGACGTCGCGGAACTCGGCGCGCGCGCCGCCCGCCTGGCCCGCGAGGGCCTCGCCGACGGGACGCTGACCCCGCCGCCCGAGCACCCCGTCACGTGAGCGTGTTGGACAGGTGGGCCCCGATGTAGCCGATGAATATCCCGTGCTCGGCGCATGCCCCGTCGTAATAGTGCAGCCGGGGCGCGATCGTGTTGCCGCCGCCGATCCGCAGATGGGCGCCCATGAACACCTTCCGGTTCGGGTCCACGTAGTCCGGCACGGGGAAGGTGCGCTGGCGCCGCCAGCTCGCCTTGTTCTTCACACTGCGCGACTCGTCCCGGACGACCTTCCTCGGTGAGATGGAGTGGGCCCCGCTCGGGGCGGCGGCGCACCACTGCTTGAAGTCGCAGGCCGCCGTGCCTGCGACGGCCGCGTCCGCGAAGTCCCGCAGCGCCAGCAGCGCGTCCCACGTCATGCGCACCCACGACGAGCCGTACGCCTGGTCGTCCAGCTCCAGCGCGTCCTTGCGGTTGCCGGTGAAGTGCACGTGCTCCATGTCCGTGATGCGGTCCAGGATCTGCGCGAACGACGTCGGGTCGTCCGGGTCGTCGTCGACGGGCGCGTACGCGATGTGGCCCGCGCCCATCGTCAGCAGATGCTTCTGGAGGCTCAGCAGCTGCGCCCGGACCTCGTGCAGCTCCCGGTACTGCTCGTCGTACTCGGCGATGAGCAGCGACTCGTTGTCCTCCGCCTTGCGCAGCTCCCGCTTCAGGTGCCGGATCTCGTCGGCGCGGATGCGCTGCTCGCGGCCCGCCTCCGTCAGGATCTCCTCCAGCGCGTGGTTCTCGTTGCGCAGCCGCTCCAGCTCCGGGGCGTCCTCGTCCTGCCGGGCCCGCGCCCGCATCACCGGCACGGAGTCCAGCGCCGGCGGCAGCGGCAGGCGGGTCGCGAGCCCCTGCGGCAGATACGCCAGGATGCGGCCGGCGCGGCGCGGGTCCTCCGCTATCAGTCGGGGCGACATCACCCGGTGCCGCTGCCCGTCCGCCGCCCACGCCGGGTCGACACCCGGCAGGTACGTCCGCACCCCGCCGCCGAACACCCGGTGGTACACGAGGATCTGGTTGAACCGCGTCTCGGCCTCCGGCGCCAGGACGTAGAGGATGGCCAGCCCGGCCAGCGGCCGGACCAGCGGGTCCACCGTCCGCTCCAGCCAGGTGTCGAAGTCCGCGTCGCGCGGGGTGCTCGCCATGACGACCGGGAGGCGCCGCTCCTGGTCGCACAGCTCGTCTATGACGGCGTCGACGTCCTCCGCCTCCACGACCTGCGGGATGTGCGTGACGTCGGCCCGGCCGTCGCGTGCGTCCAGCACTCCGAGCAGGCTGCGCGCGAGCCGTGGCGTCCTGGCCGCCGCCGGTACGGCCTCGGGGTCGTCCGGCAGGTGCTCCACGTCAAGCTGCACCCAGGTGGGGCCGGCCGCCACCTGCCGTATCAGCACGGTCGTCTGCCACGTGCCGCGCGGCGCGGTCTCTCTGAGCCGCCAGCGGTTGTACGAGCCGCCGGTCGTCATCGCCGAGTCGTGGTCGAGGGTCACGCCGCGGGCTATCTCGTTGCGCCCCTCCGCGAACGCGTCCACGTCGTAGCTCTTCGGGGGTTCCCTGAGCCAGCGCCGCAGCTCGCCGTCGACCAGCGCGCCGGTCCCGACGTAGTCCAGTCCACTGGTGACCACCATGCGGTAGCGGCGCGTGTCCACGGGGGCGTCCTTCCGGTGCGAGGGGCGGGGCGACGCTGAACGGAGAGCTGCTGTGGGCCAGTTGAGGATGGCGCACCTCTGTTGGCGGCGTCAACGGAAGTCACCGATCGCGTCACCCTCGTACGTGTGTACGTCAAGCCGGGTCGAACCTGGTCGAATTCCACCCCGAGGTGATCACGGAAGCGCGGGAGGGTTCAGTCGGCGATGGTCCGCTTCAACGTCAGCCGGACCGGGGCCGACGCGGCCGGAGGGGGCAGCCGCAGCCCGTGACGGCCGGGCGTCACCGACCCCAGCAGGCGCGCCTGCCGGGCACCCGTGCACGAGGGCAGCGTGCCCGCCAGCCCGTGCACGGTCAGGAAGCCGAGAACCGCGAACGCGTACGCCTCCTTCGCCGCGGACGGCAGCCCCAGCTCGTCCGACGTCCGCAGCGGTACGCCCCCGAGCGCCGCGCGCACCATGGCCGTCAGCGTCGCGTTGCGCGTGCCGCCGCCCGAGGCGACGACCTCGGTGCCGCCCACGGCGCGCACCGCGTCCGCGACGGTCACGGCGGTGAGCCGGGTGACCGTGGCGACCAGGTCCTCGGGCGCGACGGCCGCTCCGTGGCGGGCCAGCGCGCCCCGCAGATACGGCAGGTGGAACAGCTCCCTGCCGGTCGTCTTCGGCGGCGGCGCCGCGTAGTACGGCTCGGCGAGCAGCAGCCGCAGCAGCGCGGTGTCCACCGTGCCCCGGGCGGCCAGCGCGCCGTCCTCGTCGAACTGGCCGCCGCCCGTCCGTCACATGGCGCACGGCAGCGTCGATCAGGGTGTTGCCGGGTCCGGTGTCGAAGGCGGCCGGTGCCCCGGCCCCGGCGGCCACCGTGATGTTGGCGATGCCGCCCAGGTTCAGCGCCACCGGTGTCCCCGGCCGTCCCCGCAGCCACAACACGTCCACCAGGCCGACCAGCGGCGCCCCTTGGCCGCCCGCGGCGACGTCCCGCGTACGCAGGTCCGCCACAACGGGGCGGCCGGTCGCCTCGGCGATCCAGGCGGGCGCCCCGATCTGGAGCGTGCCGCGCACCCGGCCGTCCTCCACCCAGTGGTGCACGGTCTGCCCGTGCGACACGAACAGTTCGGCGCGCGACCCGCACAGCTCCCGGTCGGCCCGCACGGCGAGCGCGGCGAAGGCCTGCCCGATGCCCGTGTCGAGCCGGCACACCTCCTCCAGCGTCGTCGCCGCCGGGGGCAGCGCGCCCGCCAGCGCCCCGCCCAGCGCGGCCGAATACGGGGCGCTCACCATCCCCAGCGGCTCCAGCACCAGGGTGTCCCCGTGGAGCGTCAGGTCCGCCGCCGCGGCGTCGACCGCGTCGCAGGAGGTGCCCGACATCATCCCGACGACCCGCATGCGCGGTTCCTCCCTCTCCTCGCTCAGCCGCGCAGGGGGCGGCGATGGTCGTCGCCCCGCAGCGTGGCCAGCGCCACCGCGCCCAGGGCACAGGTGACGATCACGTAGTACGCGGGGACGTCCGCGCTGCCCGTCCGCCGCGCCAGCTCCGTGACGACGAGCCCGGCGCAGCCGGAGAACACCGCGTTCGACAGCGCGTACGCCACACCCAGCCCCGTGTACCGGACCCGCGTCGGGAACATCTCGGCGAGCATCGCGGGACCCGGCCCCGCCAGCAGCCCGACCAGAGCCCCCGCGACCACGACGGCCCCGCCCCGCGCCCACGCCGGGGCGCCCGGGTCCTGCACCACGTCCAGCAGCGGCAGCGCCGACACACCGGCCAGCACGGCACCGGTCAGCATCACCGCCCGCCGCCCCACCCGGTCGCTCAGCGCGCCCGCCGGGAGGATCGCGGCGGCGAAGCCGGCGTTGGCGAGGACCGTGGCCGCCAGCGCCTCCCGCAGACCGGCGCCCAGCGCGCTCTGGAGGTACGACGGGAGGACCACGAGGAACGTGTATCCGGCCGCCGACCACGCCATGAGCCGGCCGACCCCCAGCACGATCGCCATGGCCGCGCCCGGCGCGGTCGCCCGGCCCGCGGCTTCCTCCTGGCTCGCGGCTTCCTCCCGGCTTGCGGCTTCCTCCCGGCAGGTGGCCTCTTCCCGGCAGGTGGCCTCTTCCCGGCAGGTGGCCTCTTCCCGGCAGGTGGCCTCTTCCCGGCAGGTGGCCTCTTCCCGGCCGGTGGCCTCTTCCCGGCTCGTGGTTTCCTCCCGGCCCGTGACCTCTTCCTGGTTCGCCGCCTCCTCCCGGCTCGTGGCCTCCGCCGGCGCCGTGGAGTGCTGCCGGGCCCCGGGCGTGTCCATGCCGGGCCGCGGTGACTGCCGCGCCTGCCATGGCCGCCGCTCGGGCCGCCGCTCGGGTCGCGGCGACCGCTGGGACGACCACGCCGGCCGCCCGGGCCGCGGCACCGACCGGCGGAACGACGGCGTCTCCTCCAGTCTCAGCCGCAGCCACAGGGCGACCAGCCCCATCGGCAGCGCCAGCAGGAACGGCAGCCGCCAGCCCCACTCCACGACCTGACGCTCCGACAGCACCGTGGCCAGCAGCGTCGCCGCGCCGGCGCCGCCGAGGAGCCCGAGCGCCACCGTGAACGACTGCCACGCCCCGTACAGACCCCGTCGGCCCGGCGGCGCGAACTCCGTCATGAGGGAGACCGCGCCCCCGAACTCCCCGCCCGCCGACAGGCCCTGGACGATCCGCAGCCCCGTCAGCAGCCAGGGTGCCGCGGCGCCCACCGTCCCGTACGTGGGCAGCAGCCCGATCAGCGTCGTCGCCCCGGTCATCAGCAGGACCGCCGCGATGAGCGCGGGCCGCCGCCCGAACCGGTCACCGGCACGGCCGAAGAGCACCGCGCCCACGGGCCGGAAGAAGAAGGCCAGCGCGAACGACGCGTAGGTCCTGACCAGGGCCTCTGTCTCGCCGCCGCCCTCGGGGGTGAAGAAGTTGGCCGCCACGACCGTGGCCAGGTAGCCGTAGGCGCCGAACTCGTACCACTCCATGAAGTTGCCGACCGAGCCCGCGACCAGGGCCCTGGGCGAGCGTGCCGCCCGGGCCGCCGCGCCGGCGGGGTCGTCCACGGACGTCGTCATGGTGCGGAGCCTTCCACGGCGCCGCGTGCGCCACGCGGGGCTCCGGCGGACTTTGACTGGAGTGCCACTCCAGTGTAATTCACTGGAGTATGACTACAGTGAAATCCGTCGGCGGCCACCGCCACGGCACGAACGGACGCGTCCTCGTCGTCGGCGGTTACGGAGCCGTGGGCGCGACCGTCACCGCGACCCTCGACGGCTGGTTCCCCGGCCGCGCCGTGCCGGGCGGCCGCGACGCGGCCCGGGCGCGGCGGCACGGCGGCGTCCGCGTCGACGTCACGGACCCGGCCGCGTTCCGCAGGACGCTGGAGGACCTCGGCGACGTGGCCGCCGTCGTGCTGTGCGTGGAGCCGCCCGACACCCGGATCGCCCGGCTGTGCCTGGACCACGGCATCCACCTGGTCGACGTCGGCGCGACCCCGGCTCTCCTCGACGGCGTGGCGGCACTCCACGGCCTCGCCGCCGGCACCGGAGCGACCGCCGTGCTGAGCGTCGGCGTGGCGCCGGGCCTCACCAACCTCCTGGCCGCCCGCGCCCACGAGGCCGTCGGCGGCGCCGACCGCCTCGACCTGACCGTGCTCCTCGGTTCGGGCGAACGGCACGGCGCCGACGCGGTCCGCTGGACCGTCGAAGGCCTGGCCGCACCCACCGGCGGGGTCCGTCCGTCGCGCGTGACCCTGCCCGGGTACGGGAGGCGGACCGCCCATCCGTTCCCCTTCTCCGACCAGCACACCCTGCGCTCCACGCTCCGCGTGCCGGCGGTGGCGACCCGCCTGTGCCTGGACTCCCGCCCGCTCACCGCCGCGCTCTTCGGTGCCCGCCGCGCGGGCCTCCTGCGCGCGGCGGGCCGTCCCGGTGTACGGCGCGCCCTCACCGACGCGTTCCGCCGCGTCCACCTCGGGGGCGACGGCTTCGCCCTGCGCGCCGACGCGTGGCACGGCGACCGGCACGTGGCGTACGCCCTCACCGGCCGCGCCCAGAGCCGGGTCACGGGCCTGGTCGCCGCCCACGTCGTACGGGAACTCCTCACGGGCGCCGCGCCCCCGGGCGTCCACCACATCGAACAGCTCCCCGCCCTGGCCGGCCTCCCCGAGGAGCTGGCCCCGCACGGCGTGACCCCGTACGGGCGGGTCCGGTGAACCCGGGCTGGCGGGGCGGCGACTACACGGCCGCGGGCGACGCCTGGTCCCACGCCGCCCACGACGTCACCGCGCACGCGCTGCGGCTCCTGCCGGGCGGTGGCGCGGTGCGGCCGCAGGGCGGGGAGGGCGGCCCGGTGCGGCCCCCGCGCGTCCTGGACGTCGGTACGGGTTCGGGCCCGGCCGCTCTCGCCGCCGCCGGGGCGGGCGCCGACGTGACCGGACTCGACCTGGAGCCGGGCCTCGTCCGCGTGGCACGGGACCGCGCCCGTACGGCGGAACTCACCGGCGCCGCACGGTTCGTCGTGGGCGACGCGCTCGCCCTGCCCTTCCCGGACGCCTCCTTCGACGCCGTCCTGTCCACGTTCGGCGTCATGTTCGCCCCGGATCCCGCCCGCGCCGCCGCCGAACTGGTCCGGGTGTGCCGCCCCGGCGGCGTCGTCGCCGTGGCGTCCTGGACACCGGACGGCGTCATGGGCCGCATCGCCCCGACAGTCACCCACCACCTCCCCGACCGCCCGGACATGCCCCCGCCCCCGACCCGCTGGGGCGAACCAGCCCGCGTCCACGCCTGGTTCGCGCCGCTGCCCGCGACGATCCGCACCCGCGTCGCCCACGTCCGCGTCACGTACCCCTCCGTCGCCCACGCCGTCGCCGCCTTCGAGAACAAGCCGGGCCCCCTGCGCGCCCACCGCACCACCCTGGAGGCCACCGACCGCTGGAACCAGGCCCGCACCGACCTGACCGCACTGTTCACCACGCACAACATCGCGTCCGACACGCGCCTGATCATGGACGCGCCGTATCTGCTCGCAACAGCCCGCCGCGCGGGCTGATTTCAGCCCCTCCGGCGTTCGAGGAGCGGGGGTGCGCGGGCGGAGGCCCGATTCGGGAAGGGGCGGGGCGGGGGACAGATCCTCCGGTCCACGGGGCCGCCCCGCCGCACGTTTGCGCCCCCACCCCCCTGGGGAGTTGACGCCACGGTGGACACCGGCCGTGATTCCGGCGGTGCCGTTACGGACGACTGGAGACCGCTGTGACGACGTCCTTCGCCCTTCCGCACGACCTGCACGGTGACGGGCCCCACAAGGTGATCGCGGTGCACGGCTGGTTCGCCGACCGGTCGGCGTACGCGCCGCTCGCCGCCGACCTCGACCGGGACGCGTTCCAGTACGCCGTCGTCGACCTGCGCGGCTACGGCGAGGCCCGTGACGCCCCCGGCGCGTTCACCACGGCGGAGGCCGCGGGCGACGTGGTGGCGCTCGCCGACCGGCTCGGCTGGGAGCGGTTCTCGCTCGTCGGGCACTCGATGGGCGGCGCCGTCGCCCAGCGCGTCCTGGCCCTCGCACCGCACCGGCTGCGCCGCGTCGTCGGCGTCTCCCCGGTGCCCGCGTCCGGGCTGCCCCTCCCGCCCGGACAAGCCGAACTGTTCGCCGGCGCGGCCGAACGCCCCGAGAACCGCCGCGCCATCATCGACGTCACCACCGGCGGCCGCCGCCCCGCCGCCTGGCTCGACCGGATGGTCGCCCGCTCCCTCGACCGCAGCGACGCCAAGGCGTTCCGCGCCTGGCTGGACTCCTGGGCGGGCGAGGACTTCCACACCGACGTGGCGGGCTCCGACATCCCGGCCCTCGCCGTCGTCGGCGCCCTGGACCCGGCACTCTCCGCCGAGGTCATGCGCGCCACCTGGATGACCTGGTACCCCCGCGGTGCCCTCGTGGAGCTGCCGTCGGCCGGTCACTACGCCATGGACGAGGCGCCCCTCGACCTCATCCGCGTCGTGGAGGACTTCCTGCGCGAGGACGACGCGGACGGCCCCGGGACCGCCGTCGCCGCCACCCCCGGCTCCGCCCGGTGACCCCCATGTCCCCCGAGACACCCGGCGCCCCGGCCGTCCCCGACGTCTTCGACCCCCGCCAGTACGCCGCCGGCATCCCCCACGACCGCTACCGCCTGCTCCGCGACCACCACCCGGTCGCCTGGCAGGACGAGCCGGAGGTGCTGGGCTGGCCCGCCGGGACCGGCTTCTGGGCCGTCACCCGGCACGCCGACGTCGTGCGCGTCCTCAAGGACCCGGAGACGTACTCCTCCCACCTGGGCGCCACCCAGATCCGTGACCCCGATGCCGCCGATCTGCCGTTCCTCCGCGGCATGATGCTCAACCAGGACCCGCCGGGCCACGGCAGGCTGAGGCGCCTCGTCAGCCGCGCCTTCACGCCCCGGCGGGTCGACCGCTTCGCCGCCGTGGCCCGGGACCGGGCCCGTACGCTCCTGGCGGCCGCCCTGGACCGGGCCCGCGAGGGCGACGGCACCTGCGACCTCGTCGCCGCCGTCACCGACGACTACGCCCTGCTCAACCTCACCGACCTCCTGGGCGTGCCCGAGAGCGACCGGGGACTGCTGCTCCACTGGACGCGGCGCGTCATCGGCTACCAGGACCCCGACGAGGCCGGGCCGGCCGTCACGGGCCCCGACGGCAAGCCCGTCAACCCCCGCTCCCCGGCCATGCTGCGCGACATGTTCGCCTACGCGGAGAGCCTCGCCGCCCACAAGCGGAACCACCCCGGCGACGACATCATGACCACCCTCGCGACCGAGACGGACCCCGACACCGGCGTTGGCCTCTCCGCCGCCGAACTGGGCATGTTCTTCTTCCTGTTGACCGTCGCGGGCAACGACACCGTCCGCAGCGCCGCCCCCGGCGGGCTGTCGACCCTCGCCGAACACCCGGACGCGTACGCCGCGTTGCGCGCGGGGCGCCTCCCGCTCCCCACCGCGGTCGAGGAGCTGCTCCGCGTGCACCCGCCCGTGCTGACGTTCCGTCGCACCGCCGCCCGCGACACCACCCTCGCCGGACAGGGCCTGAAAAAGGGCGACAAGGTCGTCGTCTTCCATGCCTCCGCCAATCATGACGAAAGGGTCTTCGCGGAACCCCACCGCTTCGACCCGACCCGCTCCCCGAACCCGCACGTCTCCTTCGGTGACGGCCCGCACGTCTGCCTGGGCGCCCACTTCGCCCGCCTCCAGCTCCGCGTCCTGTACGAGGAGACCCTGCGCGCCCTGCCCGCCGCGCCCCGCCCCGCGGCGCCGCCACGGCGCCTCGTGTCGAACTTCATCAACGGGATCAAGGCACTCCCGCTGCGCCTCGCGGACTAGAAGCGGAACCTTGCGCAAACATCGGGCCATCCGGTGACCCTGCGTCAATCACCCTCACCGGAACGGGTTATGCTCCCGACCGTCGTCATTGATCTTTCTCGTTCGATGGTTTGAGGGTGCTGATGATCCGTGAGGAATCGTCGCCCGGAAGTGGAAGCCCGCGGTCCGCGGCCTCTTTCGTGTGGCTGATGCCCGCTGCTCTGACAGCCGTAGCCACGGGAGTCACCGTGGCCATGGTGTCCGCCTCCGCGCGAGTCCCGGTCGCGGTCGTCGGGGCGGTGGCCGCCGTCGCCCTCGCCGCGCTGGGCACCGTGATCGCACGCCGGGGACAGCAGATCGAGGAGCTGCGGCGGGCCGTCACGGTCCGCGACACCGCCCTGGCCCGCCGCCACGCCGAGACGGCGCATCTCGCCGGCACCCTGCTGCCGGACGCCGTGGAACGGCTCCGCAAGGGGGAGTTCCCCGAGGACGTCCTCGCGTCCCTGACCGCTCCCGAGGAGCACCGGGCCGTCGTCCGCGTGGTCGTCGACGCCGTCGTCGCCGAGGAGGACCTGCGCGAGTCCGCGCAGCGCGCCTTCGTGAACATCGCCCGACGGGTTCAGGCCATTGTGCACCAGCAGGCCCAGGAACTCCGCGACATGGAGGACCGGCACGGCAACCGCCCGGACGTCTTCGGCGACCTGCTCCGCATCGACCACGGCACCGCCCTCATCGGCCGCCTCGCCGACTCCATCGCCGTCCTCGGCGGCGCCCGGCCCGGCCGCCAGTGGAGCCGCGCCGTCCCCCTCTACAGCGTGCTCCGCGGCGCCATGTCCCGGATCATCGACTACCAGCGCGTCGAACTGCACTCGGTCACCGAGGTCGCCGTCACCGGACCCGCCGTGGAACCCCTCATCCACGCGCTCGCCGAGCTGCTCGACAACGCCACGCGCTACTCGCCGCCGCAGACCAAGGTCCACCTCACCGCGGTCGACGTCCAGTCGGGCATCGCCGTCGAGATCGAGGACGGCGGCGTCTCCATGAGCGAGGAGGCCCGCAAGCGGGCCGAGCGCATGCTCCGCCAGGCCCAGCAGGGCATCGACCTCAACGACCTGGGGGAGACCCCGCGCCTCGGCCTCGCCGTGGTGGGCCGCCTCGCGCAGGCGTACGGCTTCCAGGTCTCGCTGCGCTCGTCCGCGTACGGAGGCGTCCGCGCCGTGGTCGTCGTCCCCCAGGAGCTCATCACCACGGTCGCGGCCGCCTCCGGCCTCGCCCACGGCATCGGTGCCTCCTCCGTCCCCCGCACCACCGTGCCCGCCGCCCCGGCCGTGCCCGCCCCCGTCCGCGCGGAGCGGCCCACGACCGGGCCCGTGGCGGACGCCGACACCCCGGCGGTCTCCGAGCGCACCCCCGGCGGTCTGCCGCAACGGCGCCGCAGGAAGCCGCTCGCCGCTCCGCCGCACTCCGCAGCCGCCGCACCGGCCGCCTCCACCGGGCAGACGCCGGCGCCACCGTCTGCGACCCCGGCTCCCGACCAGGAGCCGTCACCTCAGGTGCAGCCCGGAATGTGGCTGGCCGCCTTCCAGAGCGGCCTGTCCGGGGAACCCACCGACGTCAGCAAGGGGAACACGGAGCAATGATCAAGCAGCAGGCCAATATGGACTGGATGCTCAAGGACCTCGCGGAAGGCGTGCCGCAAACCCGACACGTGGTCGTGCTGTCCGCCGACGGTCTGCGCATGGCCCAGCACGGGACGGACAACGACACCGCGGACCGGCTCGCCGCCGCCTGCGCCGGACTCCAGTCCCTGGCCGGCGCGGTCGCCTCCGAACTGCCGCACAGCGACGGCCGGATGCGGCTCGTCGTCATCGAGATGGACGGCGGCTTCTTCTACCTGATGGCCGCCGGGCAGGGCGCGTACCTCGCCGTCCTCGCCGACGAGGGCGTCGACGCCGGGCTGATGGGCCAGCGCATGCGGGACCTCGTCCTGCGCATCGGAGAGCACCTGAGCAGCCCGCCCCGACAGGATGGGCAGGCGGCCAGGTGAGCGACTCGGGCGGCGGGGACTGGGAGGAATCCAGTCCCGAGCGGCTCTACGTGATCACGGGGGGCCGCAGCGGTGGTTCCGCGCCCGCCGAACTCGACCTCGTCACGCTGATCGTGGCGAGGTCCGGTGCGAAGCCGGGGATGCAGCCCGAGCACGCGGCGATCGTCCAGCTGTGCCAGTCACCGCTGTCCCTGGCGGAGGTCTCCGCGTACCTGGGCCTCCCGGTCAGTGTCGTCACGGTGCTGATCGGTGACCTCCTCGCCGACAACCGGGTCATCGCCCGCGCCCCCGTCCCACCCGCCCGACTCCCCGACCGCGCGTTGATTGAGGCAGTGATCGATGGACTTCAGAAGCTCTGAGCAGTACGGCTCCGAGCAGCACGGCGCGGCCGCGGTGCGGGGGCCGCGGAGCGAGGACGTGCTGCCCGAGACGGCCACCAGCGCCGTCAAGGTGGTGATCGTCGGCGGGTTCGGCGTCGGCAAGACCACCTTCGTCGGCTCCGTCAGCGAGATCAGGCCGCTCACCACCGAGGAGACGATGACGCAGGCCGGGGTCGGCGTCGACGACACCTCCGGGATAGGCGGCAAGACCTCGACGACCGTCGCCATGGACTTCGGCCGGATCAGCATCAACGACGAGCTGGTGCTGTACCTGTTCGGCACACCGGGCCAGGAGCGCTTCTGGTTCCTGTGGCGCGGCCTGTTCGAGGGCGCCCTCGGCGCGGTGGTCCTGGTGGACACGCGCCGTCTGGAGGTCAGCTTCGACGTGCTGGGCCGGCTGGAGGAGCGCGGCGTGCCGTTCGTGGTGGCCGTCAACACCTTCCCGGACGCGCCGGGCTACCCGGTCGAGGAGCTGCGCGCCGCGCTCGACCTGCCGCCCGACGTGCCGATCGTGCCCTGCGACGCGCGGGAACGCGCCTCCAGCCGGGACGTCCTGATGACGCTGATGCGCTATCTCCAGACCCTCGCCACGACGCAGGAGGCGTCATGACCACACCCGACACCGGGGCCCCGGCCGGCCTCACCCCGCCACCGGGCTGCCCCGCCCACGGCATGGGCGCCGACGCGCTGCGCCGCCTGTACGGCCAGGAGGCCGAACGCGACCCGCAGGCCCTGTACGAACTGCTCCGCAAGGAACACGGCCCGGTCGCCCCGGTCCTGCTCCACGGCGACCTCCCGGCCTGGCTGGTGCTCGGCCACCGGGAGAACCTGGAGGTGATGCGGTCGCCTTCGCGGTTCTCCCGGGACTCCCGGAACTGGAGGATGTTCCGTGAGGGACGGGTCGCCCCCGACTCGCCGCTGCGCCCCATGATCGAGTGGCAGCCGATCTGCGTTTTCAGCGACGGCCGGGAGCACGAGCGGCTGCGCGCGGCGGTCACCGACAGCCTGGCCCAGTTCGACCGGCGCGGCATCCGCCGCTACGTCATCCGGTACACGAATCAGCTCGTCGACTCCTTCGCCGCGCGGGGCGAGGCGGACCTGATCGGGGACTTCGCCGAGAAGCTGCCGATGCTCGTGATGACGCAGCTGCTCGGCATGCCCGAGGAGTACGGCCCGCGCCTGGTGGACGCGGCGCTGGACCTGATGAAGGGCACGGAGACGGCCCTCGCGAGCAACGACTTCGTCGTGGAGACCCTGCGCACCCTCACTGAGCGCAAGAAGGCCGGTCCGGGTCACGATCTGGCGAGCCGGCTGATCGAGCACGAGGCCGGGCTGACCGACAACGAAGTCCTCGAGCATCTGCGGCTCGTGCTCATCGCCGCCAACGAGACGACGGTCAACCTCATCGCCAACACCCTGCGGATGGTGCTGACCGACCGCCGCTTCCGCGCGAACCTGACCGGCGGCCACATGACCCTGCCGGACGCGCTGGAGCAGGTGCTGTGGGACGAGCCCCCGCTGTCGGCGATCCCGGGCCGGTGGGCCACCGGGGACACGGTCCTGGGCGGACAGCAGATCCGCGCCGGGGACATGCTGCTGCTGGGCGTCGCGGCAGGCAATGTCGACCCGGAGATCCGTCCCGACCTGGCCAAGCCGCTGCACGGCAATCGCGCGCACCTGGCGTTCAGCAGCGGCCCTCACGAGTGTCCCGGCCAGGACATCGGCCGGGCCATCGCGGACACCGGCATCGACACCCTGCTGGCGCGGCTGCCGGACATCCGGCTGGCTGTGGCGGAGGGCGAGTTGCGGACCCGCGCCGCCTGGCTGTCCCGGCGACTGGAGGCGCTTCCGGTGCAGTTCACGCCACCGGTCTCCGTGGTTCCGAACGGCGCGAAAGCGCCGGTGGACTTCGCGTCGACGGGGCCCGGGCCAATGCCGGACACGGTTCCGGTTCTGCCGCCGGCCGAGCGTGCGGCGCCGTCCGGCGCTGGCCAGACGCGTCGGCCGTGGTGGCGGTCGCTGTTCCGATAGGCCGGAGGCGCGGAGCGAGAAGGCGTCGGGTTCTGGACAGATTGTCCTGTTGGCGGAGCGGGATCGGGTCACTACTATGCGCCATAGTTGATCATTTCTGTGGCGCAAGTGGCCGATGTTGACGCATTTTGCGCCTGATGAGGCGTCGCACCGCGACGAGAGGGAGGCCGCAGTGGGGCCCGGGCTGATAGTTCCGCCGATCTTCTCTCCCATCCCGCCGGCGATCCATCCATGCCATGCGGAGATGGACGTCCAGACGGCCGCATGGGCGGAGACGTTCCGCATCGGCTCCGAGGAACTGCGCGGACGGCTCGTCACGCAGGCCATCGGCACGTTCTCCGCCCGTATCCTGCCGGAGGGCCGCGAGGAGGTCATCTCCCTCCTCGCGGACTTCATCCTCTGGCTCTTCGGTGTCGACGACGGACACTGCGAGGAAGGCGAACTGGGCCGCAGGCCCGGGGAGCTGTCCGGCGAACTCCAGCGCCTGCTGAGGATCGCCCAGAACCCCGAGGTCCCCATGCTGGAGGACGATCCGCTTGCCGCGGGGCTCCGCGACCTGCGGCTGCGGATCGACCGCTACGGTACGTCCGGCCAGGCCCAGCGGTGGGTCGACGCCCTGCGCGAATACTTCTTTGCGGTGGTCTGGGAGGCGTCCCACCGTGCCGCCGGCACCGTGCCGACCCTGAACGACTACACGCTGATGCGGCTCTACGACGGGGCCACCTCGGTGGTGCTGCCGCTGCTGGAGCTGGGCTACGGCTACGAACTCCAACCGCACGAGCGCGACCGCACGGCCGTCCGGGCGGCCACGGAGATGGCGTCCTTCATCATTACTTGGGACAACGACATCTTCTCCTACCACAAGGAGAAGAAGGAGAAGAGCGCCACCGGTTACTACCTCAACGTCCTGCGTGTCCTGGAGCACCACGAGCGGCTCACCCCCGGGAAGGCCCTGACGGTGGCCATCTCCCAGCGCGACCGCGTGATGTGCCTCTACATGCGGCTGACGCGGTACCTCGCCGAGCACGGCAGCCCCCAGCTGCGGCAGTACCTGCACGGGGTGAGCAGTTTCATCAGGGGAGCCCAGGACTGGGGCATCAGTTCTGTCAGGTACACGACTCCCGACGATCCGGCCGCGATGCCCTCGTACTTCCGGGACACGCCCGTGGACGGCAGTGCCGAGCCGCTGGACATCCCGGCGATCGCGTGGTGGTGGACGCTCCTGCCGCCGCGCGCAGAGCCGACCGTGGGTGACCGCCCGGTTCGGCGCTCCGTACAGAACAAAGGATTCTCCGGTGTCAGTTGACGTGCAGTCGATTCCCCGCGCGCCCGGATCGCTCCCTCTCCTCGGGCACGCGTGGCAGTTGTGGCGCGACCCCTTGGGCTTCCTCGGCTCCCTGCGGGAGAGCGGGGAACTCGTCCGCGTGGATCTGGGCACCATGCCCATGTATGTGGCCACCACGGCACGCGTCGTTCACGAGGTGACGGTACGTCAATCCCGCAGCTTCGAGAAGGGGCGGCTGTACGACCGGGTGCGCCCCCTCGTCGGTGACGGCCTGGCCACCGCGAGCGGCGAGACCCACCGCAGGCACCGGCGGCTGATCCAGCCCATGTTCCACCACGAACGCATCGCCGGCTACACGCAGATCATGAGTGAGCGGGCGCTCGCCCTGACCGACTCCTGGACGGCGGGGCAACGGATCGCCGTCGAGGAGGCGATGGCCGAATTCACCATCGAGACGCTCGCCGCCACGATGTTCTCCACGGACATCGGCCGGCCCGCAGTGGAGGCCGTTCGCCGAGACCTGCCCGTCATCCTGAAGAACATGCTCATACGCGCCGCGTCGCCGAAGTTCCTCGACCGGCTTCCCGTGCGGGCGAACCGGGACTTCGACGCAGCCACGGAGAACCTGCGCGGCGTCATCGACGAAGTGATCGCCACCACGCGGACCTCCGGGCTCACCGACCGCCCGGACCTGCTCTCCGTACTCCTCGCCGCGCGCGACGCGGACACGGGGGAGGTGCTGACCGACACGGAGGTGCGCGACGAACTCGTCACCATCCTCTTCGCCGGTACGGAGACCACGGCGTCCACGCTGTCCTGGGCGTTCCACGAACTGGCGCGCCACCCCGACGTCGAGAAGCGGCTGGTCGCCGAGATCGACGAGGTACTGGGCGACCGGCCCGTCACTGTCGAGGACCTGCCGAAACTCGCCGGTGTCCGCCGGGTGCTCGACGAGGTCATCCGGCTCTATGGTGTCACCCTCCTGATGCGTCGCACCACGGTGCCGGTCGAACTCGCCGGCCATGCGCTGCCGGCGGGCGCCGAAGTGGCCTTCAGTCTCTACGCGATGCACCGGGACCCCGACGTGTTCGAGAACCCGGACACGTTCGACCCCGACCGCTGGCTCCCGGAGCGCAAGGCCGCCGTCGACCGGCACGCCTACATCCCCTTCGGCTCCGGGAACCGCAAGTGCATCGGCGACGCCTTCTCCTGGACGGAGGCGACCATCGCCCTGGCGACGATCCTGCCCCGCTGGCAGCTGCGCCCCGTGCCGGGGCACACCCCGAAGGCGGCGGCCTCCGCCATGGCGCACCCCGACCACGTGCCCATGACCGTCCACCCGCGCGGCGCCTGACGCCCCCTCGCCCGGCCCGGCCCGGTCCCCTCACGGGGGCCGGGCCGTTGTCGTGATCTCTCCTTGTGGCGGGGCGCCCACGCCTCAAGAATACCCCCGGGGGTACCCGTGCTACTGTTCCCCGTATACCCCCTGGGGTAATTCGAGGTCCCGTGCCCGCGATCCGGGCCCGGGCCCCCGACGAGAGAGGAGAGAGCTGGTGTTCTTCGTCGACACCATCGAGACCGCAGGGCTCGGCAACCGCGGCTACCTGGCCGGAGGCGAGCACCACGCCGTCGCCGTCGACCCGCCGCGCGACATCGACCGGGTCGTCGCCGCAGCAGCCCGGCGCGGCGTGCGCATCGCCCTCGTCGTCGAGACCCACGTCCACAACGACTACGTCACCGGCGGCCTCCACCTCGCCCGCCTCACCGGCGCCGCCCACCTGGTGCCCGCCGCGGCCGGGGTGACCTTCCCGCACGTCCCCGTCCACGACGGCGACCGCACCGCTGTCGACACCGGGCTCACCCTGCGCGCCCTCGCCACCCCCGGCCACACGCCCCACCACACCGCGTACGTCCTGGAGGACGGCGGCACCGCCGTGGCCGCCTTCACCGGCGGCTCCCTCCTCATCGGCACCGTCGGCCGCCCCGACCTCGTCGAACCCCGGCTCACCGAACGGCTGGCCCGCGCCCAGCACGCCTCCGCCCACCGGCTCGCCGCCGAACTCCCCGACACCACCGCCCTGCTGCCCACGCACGGCTTCGGCAGCTTCTGCGCCTCCGCCCGGGCGGGCGGACCCGGCGGCCCGGCGACCATCGGCGCCGAGAAGACCCGCAACGAGGCGCTGACCAAGGACGTCGACACCTTCGTCGCCGGGCTCCTCGCCGGACTCGACGACACCCCCGCGTACTACACGCACATGGGCCCGCTCAACGCCGCGGGCCCCGCCCCCGTCGACCTCACCCCGCCCGCACCCGCCGACGCCGACGAGATCGCCGCCCGCCTCGCCGCCGGCGAATGGGTCGTCGACCTGCGCAGCCGCGTCGCCTTCGCGGACGGGCACGTCGCCGGCGCCTTCAACTTCGAGGCCGGCGGACAGCTCGCCACCTACCTCGCCTGGCTCATCCCATGGGGCCGGCCCGTCACCCTGCTCGCCGAGTCGCCCGCCCAGCTCGCCGCCGCACAGCGCGAACTCGTCCGCGTCGGCATCGACCGCCCGGCGGCCGCCGCCACGGGCGCCCCCGCCGACTGGGTACGCCCCGGCGAGCCCCTGCGGTCCTTCCCCCGCGCCACCTTCACCGACCTGGCGGCGGCCCGGGAGAGTGCGTCCCGCCACCGCCCGGCCCACGCAGCCGACGGCACGCCGGCCCAGGCCCCCCGCCCCATCGTCGTCCTCGATGTGCGTCGCGACGCCGAGCGTGCCGTCGGGCACATCGAGGGGTCCCTGCACATCCCGCTGCACCTCCTGCGCCGCCGCGCCGCCGAGATTCCCGGCGGGACGGTCTGGGTGCACTGCGCGGGTGGCATGCGCGCGGCCATCGCCGCCTCGCTGCTCGACGCCGAGGGCCGGGACGTCGTCGCCGTCGACGACACCTTCGACGCCGCGGCCCGCGCCGGGCTCCCCCTCACCCGTACCGCCTGCGCCCGCGTCACAGCCGACCAGGCCCACCGGCGCACCGGCCCCGACGGCGACGCCGTCCTCATCGACGTACGGGAGAGCGCCGAGTGGCGGGCCGGGCACGCACCCGGAGCCGTCCACGCGCCCCTGTCCCGGCTGCTCACCGGCGGTGGTCTCCCCGCCCCGCTCCACGACCGGGACCTCGTCGTCATCTGCCGCTCCGGGCAGCGCTCCCAGCGGGCCGCCCTGCTCCTCGCCGCGCGCGGCGCACGCGCCGTCGACGTCGAGGGCGGCATGCGCGCCTGGGCCGGCGCCGGGCTCCCCGTCGTCGACGACCACGGGAACGACGGCTCGATAGCGTGACCGCACTCGTCCTCGGGCTCGCCGCCGGAGCCGTCGTCGGCCTGGCCCTGGGAGCGCTCGGCGGGGGCGGCGGCGTCCTCGCCGTGCCCGCGCTCGTCTACCTGCTCGGCCTCACCCCGGCCGAGGCCACCACCGCGAGCCTCCTCATCGTCACCGCCACCTCCGCCACCGCCCTGTACGCCCATGCCCGCGACGGCCACGTCCGCTGGTCGGCCGGCCTGCTGTTCGCCGCCGCCGGAGCCGTACCCGCCGCGCTCACCGGCTCCGTGGCCGACGGCGTCCCGCGCCCGGTCCTCACCGCGGCCTTCGCCGCCGTCGCCGCGCTCGCCGCGCTGCGCATGCTGCGGCCCGCCCCGGACGACGACGGCACCGGGCACGTACGGCCCGCGCCCGCCGACCGGCCCGCGCCCGCTGACCGGCCCGCTCCCGCCGACCGGTCCGAGCGCGCCGTACGGTCCGTGCGCATCGCGGCGGCGGGCGCCGGGCTCGGCGCCGTCACCGGGCTCCTCGGTGTCGGGGGCGGCTTCCTCGCGGTCCCCGCGCTCGTCGGCGTGGTCGGCCTGCGCATGCGGGCCGCCGTCGCCACCAGCCTGCTCGTGATCACCGTCAACGCCCTGGCCGCCCTGGCCGCGCGCGCCGGAACGGCCACCCCGCCGGACTGGGCGATGATCGCGCCCTTCACCGGTGCCGCCGTCCTCGCCGCCTGGGACGGCAAACGCCTGGCCGCACGGCTCCGCAGCAGCACACTCCAGCGGCTCTTCGGGTACGTGCTGCTGGGCGTCGCCGCGCTGATGCTGGCGGACGCGGTCCTGTGACGGGCGGGCGCGGCGTCCGGCTTCACGTCACCTCGGCGGCCGACCGCACGTCAGCTCAGCGTCCGGCTGCCCGGCCCCCGGCAGCCGACGTCACGCCAGCGACAGGAACAGCTTCTCCAGTCGCGCCCGCATCTCGTCGCGTTCCGCGTCCGCCTTCGGTCCGTCCCCGATGTCGGTCAGGCACTGCTGGAGCCCCGTGGCGATGATCGCGAAACCCGCCCGGTCCAGCGCACGGGACGCGGCGGCGAGCTGCGTCACGACCTCCTCGCAGTCGCGACCCTCCTCGATCATCCGGATCACGCCGGAGATCTGACCCTGTGCCCGGCGCAGCCGGTTCAGCACCGACCGCAGCTCGGCCCCCGCGAGATCCAGCTCCACAACCACTCCTCAGCACATACCCCTGGGGGTAATCTACTCCCCGGTCCGGGGCCCCGTCGACGACCAAGGATGACACCTGACATGACCAGCACCCCGCACACCCTGCACACCGACCACGTCCGTACCCGGCTCCACGAACTCACCGTGATCGACGTCCGCACACCGGGCGAGTTCGCGTCCGGACACCTCCCGGGCGCCCTCAACATCCCCCTCGACGCGCTCCGGCGCGCCCTGCCCGACATCCGCGACGCCGCCGCACACGGCGACGTCCTCCTCGTCTGCGCCTCCGGCGCCCGCTCCGCCGACGCCTGCCGCACCCTCGCCCAGGACGGCGTCACCGCGGCCACGCTCGCCGGCGGCACCGGCGCCTGGGCCGCCGACGGCCACGCCCTGCACCGCCCTCAGGGCGCGCCCCGCGCCACCTGGGCCATGGAACGGCAGGTCCGGTTCACCGCCGGCCTCCTCGTCCTGACCGGCCTCGCCCTGGGCCTCCTCGTCCACCCGGCGTTCCAGCTCCTCTCCGCGGGCATCGCGGGCGGCTTCGTCTTCTCCGCCCTCACCGACACCTGCGGCATGGCCGTCGTCCTCGGCAAGCTCCCGCACAACCGCCCCCGCCCCGCCGACCTCGACACGACACTGGCCGCCCTGAGGGCACGTCACACCACCGCCGCCGACTGACCGTACGCCCGCCCGGGAAGGCTGCCCCCCAGGGGGCGCCCCCGGGCGGCACCACCCCCAGCGCACCGGCCGTGAGGAGAACGGGATGACCAGCACCGGCACACACGTTCCCGGCCCGACGGGGATCCCCCTGCTGGGCTCCATGTTCGACCTGCGACGCGACTCGCTCGGCACGTTCCTCGGCGCCTTCCGCGACCACGGCGACGTCGTCCGCGTCACCGCCGGCCCACCCGGGCTGCGCACCGAGGTCTACGGCGTGTTCTCCGCCGAGGGCGCCCAGCAGGTCCTCGCCACCGAGTCCGCCAACTTCCGCAAGGACAACGCCTTCTACCAGGAGGTCCGCGACTCCTTCGGCAACGGGCTGCTCACCAGCCAGGACGGGGACTACGTACGCCAACGCCGCCTCGTCCAGCCCCTGTTCACCCGGCGCCGCGTCGACGGCTACGCCGACGCCGTCACCACCGAGACCGCCACGCTGCTCGCCTCCTGGCGGGACGCACCCGGCGCCACCGTCGACGTCGCCGCCGAGATGACCCGGCTCACGCTGCGCGCCGTCGCCCGCATCCTGTTCGGCACCGACGTCGAGAGCGCCGTCGACGTCGTCGAGCGCTCCTTCCCCGTCCTCGGCGAGTACGCCCTGAGGCGCGCCTTCACCCCCGTCAGGCCGCCCCGCCACTGGCCCACCCCGGCCAACCGCCGCGCCGCCGCCGCGATCGGCGAACTGTACGAGGAGTGCGACCGCATCATCGGCAAGCGGCGCGCCGAGGGCTCCGCCGCCACCGGCGACGACCTCCTCACGCTGCTCAGCAGGGCCGCCGACGAGACGGACGGCGGCCTCGACCCGTCCGAGATCCGCGACCAGGTCCTCGTCTTCCTCCTCGCCGGCCACGAGACCACGGCCACCTCGCTCGCGTTCTCCCTCCACCTGCTGGCCCGCCACCCCGACCAGCAGCGGCGCGCCCGCGACGAAGCCGTCCGCGTCCTGGCCGGCCGCACCCCGGGTGCCGCCGACCTCGACGCCCTGCCGTACCTCACCCAGGTCCTCAAGGAGGCCATGCGGCTGTACCCCGCGGGCCCCGTCATCGGCCGCCGCGCCGTCGCCACCACCGTGGTCGGCGGACACACCATCCCGGCCGGCGCCGACGTCGTCGTCGCCCCGTGGGTGACCCACCGGCACCCGCGCTACTGGGAGGAGCCCGAGCGCTTCGACCCGGAGCGGTTCGCGCCGGAACGCGAGAAGGCCCGCCCCCGCTACGCCTGGTTCCCCTTCGGTGGCGGGCCGCGCGCCTGCATCGGCCAGCACTTCTCGATGCTGGAGTCGGTCCTCGCCCTCGCGATGATCCTCCGGGCGTACGAGATCGAGGCAGTCGACACGTACGTGCCGGTCACGGTCGGCATCACGCTGCGCGCCGCGGGCCCCGCGCGCTGCCGACTGCGTCCCCGGTCACACTCGCGGGCAGAGGCGTGACGTCAGATGCCGCATGCCCCTCTTCCGTAAGGAGCCGAAAGGCACCAGCACCACGAAGAGGGAAAGAGAAGAAACCCCCATGAGCACCACCCCCCTCACCGACGAGGAGATCGTGCGCGCGGTGCGCGCCGTGGCCGCGCTGGAGGAGCAGCGCGAGGCCCTGGCGGCCCGCGTGGAGGCCCTGCGCACCGCCACGTCCCCGGAGGACCTGGCCGAACGCGACCGGGCGGGCGCCGCCATGACGTCCGTGACGGCCGCCGTCCTCCTGGAGTCCGCCGACACGCTGGACCGCCTGGGCCTGACGACGGCGGCCCAGGCGGTCCGGCACCTGGTGGACGAGGAGGACGTGGCCTCCGACCTCTGAGCGTCAGCCGGCCACGTCGGCCATGTCGGCCAGCCACAGGTCGGGGCCGAACACCTCGTACCGGATGCGCCGCGCCGGAACGCCGGCCCGCAGCAGCTGCTCGCGCGCGGCCCGCATGAAGGGCAGCGGCCCGCACAGGAACACGCCGGCGTCCGCCGGCAGGCGGACCGAGCGGAGGTCCAGCAGCCCGGTACGGACGTCGGGCCCACGCCGCCCGGCGCCGTCCTGTTCCAGCTCGCACTCCCCGGACTCCCCGTACTCCTCGTACCAGAACACGGCACGCCCATCGGCCAACCCGTCCACCAGGCGGAGGGTGTCGGCCCGGAGCGCGTGGGAGGCGGGGGAGCGGTCGGCGTGCAGCACCGTGACCGGGCGGTGCGAGCCGGTGGCGGCGAGGTGCTCCAGCACGGCGACCATCGGCGTGCAGCCGATCCCGGCCGAGACGAGGACCAGCGGCCGGTCCTCCTCGTCGAGCACCACGTCACCGAAGGGCGCGGACAACGCCAGCACATCACCCACCGCCGCGCTCCGGTGCAGCAGGTTCGACACCTCGCCGTCCGGAACGCCGTCTCGGCGCAGCCGCTTGACGGTGATCCGGCGGACGTCCTCGCCCGGCGCCGACGACAGGCTGTACTGGCGCAGTTGGCGCACCCCGTCCGGCATCCGCACGCGCACGCTCACGTACTGGCCGGCGCGGGCCGCCGGAGCGGGCCGGCCGTCGGCGGGGCGCAGCAGCAGGGACACCGCGTCCGCCGTCTCCTCGCGCCGCTCCACCACCGTCCACTCCCGCCACGGGTGCCCCGGCCGCACCTGCGCCTCCAGGTAGAGCCGAGCCTCCTGGGCGATCAGGGCGCCGGCCATGAGCCAGTACACCTCGTCCCAGGCGCCCGCGACTTCGGGAGTCACGGCGTCCCCCAAGACCTCGGCGACGGCGGCGAAAAGGTACTTGTGCACGACCGTGTACTGGTCGTCGGTCACCCCGACCGACGCGTGCTTGTGCGCGATACGGGACAGCAGGGCGTCCGGCCGGGCCTCGGGCTCGCAGACCAGCGCCGCCGCGAAGCCCACAAGGGCCCCCGCCAGCGCCCGCCGCTGGTCGCCGCCGGCCTGGTTGCCCCGGTTGAACAGCCCGTCCAGCAGCTCGGGGCGCTCGGCGAACATCGTGCGGTAGAAGCGCGCGGTGATCTCGTCCAGCGCCCCGCCGACGGCGGGGAGCGTGGCCCGTACGATCCGGGCGGATTCGGCGGACAGCATGAGACTCCTAGGAAGCGAAGCCGGAAGAAACAACGCACCGCTGAAACGCAGGCACATTCCTGTCTACAACCCCACGTGGCGTCACCGCCCCCACTCCCATCCACCCGAGGACCAAGGCCCCCACATCGGACCCACCCGGCCCAAGGCCCCGGCACAGGAACACCCCGAAGGGCCCTACCGACCCGCCGGACCGGTACCCCCTGCCCGCAGGCGCTCGCGGACGACACTCAAGGGCGTGTTGCACGTCCCTTCGCACGGTGGGGGCATCACGCCGGTGACGTGTCCGGGGACCTGCACGGGCAGGCACCGCCAAGGAGGAATCGCATGCATGCTGTTCGCCGCATCGCCACAGTGATGGGGGCCCTGGCTCTCACCGTCTCCGGCGTGGTCGTCATGGCACCGTCCGCCCAGGCCGACTACGACGCCTGCGTGGGGCGTGCGGTGTCCGGGCTGCTGGGCAGCTCTAGCGTGTGTCGCTGTCCAGTACCTCCCGCAAGGCCGCGCGGCCTGCTTCCAGGCGGGCGACCGGCACTCTGAACGGGGAGCACGACACGTAGTCGAGGCCCGCCGCGTGGAAGAAGTGGACCGATTCCGGGTCGCCGCCGTGTTCGCCGCAGACGCCGATCTCCAGGTCCGGGCGCGTGGCCCGGCCCTCCGCCACGGCGATCTCCACCAGGCGGCCCACGCCCTCCCGGTCGATCGTCTCGAACGGGGACGCCTCGAACACGCCCTTCTCCAGGTAGGCCGAGAAGAACTCCGCCTCCACGTCGTCCCGCGAGAACCCCCACGTCGTCTGCGTCAGATCGTTCGTGCCGAACGAGAAGAACTCCGCGTCCCGCGCGATGCGCCCCGCCGTCAGCGCCGCCCGCGGCAGCTCGATCATCGTGCCGACCGGGCAGTCGACCGCCAGCCCGCTCTCCTCCGCCACCCGCGCCAGCACCCGGTCCACCTCCTCGCGTACGAGCCGCAGTTCCTCCACCGCGTCGACCAGCGGCACCATGATCTGCGCCCGCGGGTTCCCGCCCGCCCGGACGCGCTCCACGACCGCCTCCGCCACCGCCCGCACCTGCATGGCCACCAGGCCCGGCACGACCAGGCCCAGGCGGACGCCCCGGAGGCCCAGCATCGGGTTCTGCTCGTGGAGGCGGGTCACCGCGGAGAGCAACGCGGTGTCCCTCGCGTCCGGTTCTCGGCCCACCGCCCGCTCGCTCGCCACCCGCACCGCCAGTTCCGTACGGTCCGGCAGGAACTCGTGCAGCGGCGGGTCCAGCAGCCGGATCGTCACCGGCAGCCCGTCCATCGCCGCCAGGATCCCCGCGAAGTCCCGCCGCTGCAGCGGCAGCAGCGCCGCCAGCGACGCCTCCCGCTCCGCGTCGTCACGCGCCAGGATCATCGCCTCCACCAACGCCCGCCGCTCGCCGAGGAACATGTGCTCCGTACGGCACAACCCGATGCCCCGCGCCCCGAACCGGCGCGCCCGCGCCGCGTCCTCCGGCGTGTCCGCGTTGGCCCGCACCTCCAGCCGCCGCAGTCCGTCCGCCCGTTCCATCAGGCGGTCCACGTCCCGGACCAGCCGGTCCGCCTCCGTCATCCGCTCGGCCGCCGCGTCCGCGGACCCGGACCCCTCCGGCAGGCGGCCCCCCGCCTCGAAGTACCGCATCACCACCGAGTCCTCCAGCGGCACCTCACCCCGGTACACCCGGCCCTCGGAGCCGTCCACCGAGATCACCGCCCCCTCCTCCACGGTCACGTCCCCCACCGTGAAGCGGCGCTCCCGCACCTCCACGCGCAGCGCGTCCGCGCCGCACACGCACACCTTGCCCATGCCGCGCGCCACCACCGCCGCATGGCTGGTCTTGCCGCCCCTGCTCGTCAGCACCGCCTGCGCGGCGACCATGCCCGGCAGGTCGTCCGGGGTCGTCTCCGGCCGTACCAGCACCACCCGTTCACCCGCCGCGGCCCGCCGAGTTGCCTCCGCCGAGTCGAACACCACCGCCCCCACCGCGGCCCCGGGCGACGCCGGCACCCCCCGCGCCAGCGGCTCACCGGCCGCCGACGCGTCGAAGCGCGGGAACATCAACCGCGCCAGGCCCTCCCCGTTCACCCGCTGCAGCGCCTCGTCCGGACTGATGAGCCCCTCGTCGACGAGCTGCGCGGCGATCCCGAACGCGGCCTGCGCGGTACGCTTCCCGACCCGCGTCTGCAGCATCCACAGCCTGCCCTGCTCGATCGTGAACTCGACGTCGCACAGGTCCCGGTAGTGCTCCTCCAGCCGCCGCAGATGGCCCCGCAGCTCCTCGTACGAAACCGGGTCCAGCCGCCGCAACTCCTCCAGCGGCACGGCGTCGCGCGTCCCCGACACCACGTCCTCGCCCTGGGCGTTCGGCAGGTAGTCGCCGTACACGCCCGGCCGGCCGGTCGCCGGGTCGCGCGTGAACGCCACGCCGCTGCCCGAGTCGGCGCCCCGGTTGCCGAACACCATCGTCTGGACGTTCACCGCCGTCCCCAGGTCGTCCGGGATGTGCTCCCGCCGGCGGTAGACCCGTGCCCGCTCCGCGTTCCACGACGAGAACACCGCCAGCACCGCCCGGTGCAGCTGCTCGTGCGGATCCTGCGGGAACTCCTCACCCGTCCGCTCCTGCACGACGTCCTTGAACGTCTCCACGATCCTGATCAGGTCACAGGCGTCCAGGTGCGACTCGTCCACGTGGTGCTGGTGCTCGATCCGCCCGAGGACCTCCTCGAACAGCGCCCCGTCCACGCCCATCACCGTCGTGCCGAACATCTGCACGAGACGGCGGTACGAGTCCCAGGCGAAGCGCTCCCGCGCCGGCGTCTTCGCCAGCCCCAGCACCGCGTAGTCGTTCAGCCCGATGTCGAGGATCGTCTCCATCATCCCGGGCATCGAGAACCGAGCCCCCGACCGCACCGACAGCAGCAGCGGATCGTCCACCCGGCCCAGCCGGCGCCCCGCCTCCCGCTCCAGCCGCGCCAGGTGCTCCGCGATCTCGTCGTCCAGCCCGGGCGGCGGCGCGCCCGTCGCCAGGTACACCCGGCACGCCTCCGTGGTCACCGTGAAACCGGGCGGCACCGGCAGGCCCATGCGCGTCATCTCGGCCAGATTGGCGCCCTTGCCGCCGAGGAGGTCGGCCTGCTCCCGGCCGCCCTCGGAGAAGTCGTACACGTAACGGACCATGGCAGTGCTTCCTCCCGGTACCCCCGAGCGACGGCCGGCCGACGGTGCCACCACGACCAGCGTGCCACCGCGGCGCCCGAGGCGCCCGGGGCCGTCCGGCCGGTGCACCCCGTCCGGCCGGGCACGCCATCCGGCCGGGCACCCCGTCCGGCGGGCCGGCCCGTCCCTATAGGCTCTTCCGGCACGCCACAGGCACGCCACAGGCACGTCCGGCACGGTCCGGAACGAGAGGAACGAGGGGGAGAGCACCGGGTGGGGGCCGAACCGCCGCTGTCACGCATGCCCCGGATGCGGCTGGACGAACTGCTGGAGGAGCTCCAGGCGCGCATCGACGCCGTCCGCGGCACCCGCGACCGCGTGCACACCCTCCTGGAGGCCGTCGTCTCCGTGGGCCGCGGGCTGGACCTCGACCAGGTCCTGCACCGCATCGTCGAGGCCGCCGCGCTCCTCGTCGACGCGCGCTACGCCGCCCTCGGCGTCATCGGGCCCGACGGGCGCACCCTCTGCCGCTTCCTGACCGTGGGCCTCGGCGACGAACAGGTCGCCCGCATCGGCGCCCCGCCCTCCGGCCACGGACTGCTCGGCGAGATCATCCGCAACCCCGAGCCCTTGCGCATCGGCGACATCCCCGAGCACCCGTCGTCGTACGGCTTCCCCGCCCACCACCCACCGATGCGCACGCTCCTCGGGGTGCCGATCCGCGTACGGGACGAGGTCTTCGGCAACCTCTACCTCACCGACAAGCGGGGCGGCCAGGACTTCGACGCCGAGGACGAGGCCCTGATCACCACCCTCTCCGTCGCCGCCGGCGTCGCCATCGACAACGCCCGGCTCTACGAGGGCGCGCAGCGCCAGCAGCGCTGGCTGGAGGCCACCGCGGAGATCACCCGCAGCCTGCTGTCCGGCAGTCCACGGCTCGACGTGCTGGAACTCATCGCCCGCCGCGCGCAGGAGATCACCGGCGCGCGGCTCGCGGACGTGTCCGTGCCGGTGCCCGGCACCCGCGCCCTCGTCGTCGAGCTGGCCACCGGCGGCGACCACGCGCTACGACGCGGCCTCGTCGTACCCGTCAACGGCACCCTGTCCGGCGCCGCGTACACGGCCGGCACCCCTGTGACCTCCGCCGACCTGCCGCACGACCCGCTGTACGACGCGGGACCCCGCCGCTTCGACGGCCTGGGGCCCGCGGTGGCCGTACCCCTCGGCACCGGTATGGACGACACCCGCGGAGTACTGCTGCTGGCCCGCGGCGAGGGCGAACCCGTCTTCAGCGGTGCCGAACTGGACCCGCTGCCCGCCTTCGCCGGGCAGGCCGCCGTCGCCCTCGAACTCGCCGAGCGCCGCCGCGACGCCGAGCAGCTCGCCCTCCTGGAGGACCGCGACCGCATCGCCCGCGACCTCCACGACCTCGCCATCCAGCGCCTGTTCGCCACCGGCATGACCCTGCAGAGCGCGACCCGCCTCATCGAACACGACGGCGCCGCCGAACGGGTCTCCCGTGCCGTCGGCGACCTCGACGAGACCATCAAGATCATCAGGTCCACCATCTTCGGGCTGCGCACACGGGAGGAGGACGCGGCGGCGGGGCCCGGACTGCGGGCCCGTGTCGCCCGGGCCGTCGGCGACGCCGCGACCGCGCTCGGCCATCCGCCCCGCCTCAGCATGGAGGGCCTGCTCGACACCGACGTGCCGGGCGAGATCGCCGACCACGTCATGGCCGCCCTGAGCGAACTCCTCAGCAACGCGGCGCGCCACGCCCACGCCACCCGGGTCGAGGTGTCCGTGCGGGCCACGCCCACGGAGGTCGCCCTCACCGTCACCGACGACGGCCGCGGCGTCCCGGCGGCCGTCGGCCGCCGCAGCGGCCTGCGCAACCTCGCGGAGCGGGCCGAGAGCGTGGGCGGCACCTTCACGACGACCACCCCGCAGGAGGGCGGATGCAGGGCCCGTTGGAGCGCGCCCCTGCACCTCTCCTCTTGAGGCCCGTTCCGCTCCGGGCGCTGGAACCGGCCGCCGACAGTCGACACGAGCCCGGGGCACCGTAAGGACGCGCGGGCACACCCAGGGCCCGACGGAGGGCCGTCCGGCCCTGGCGCGGTGGGTCGGGCGCGGGGACCATGCGGTGGACACGATCAGGAATCGGAGTGTGCGATGACGGACAGCGGCAGCGGCCGGGACGCCCAGGCGCCGGTCAGGGTCTTTCTGCTCGACGACCACGAGGTGGTGCGGCGGGGGGTCCGTGACCTGCTGGACGACGCGCCCGATCTGACCGTCGTCGGTGAGGCCGCCACGGCCGAGCAGGCCCTCGCCCGGGTTCCCGCGCTGCGGCCGCAGGTGGCCGTGCTGGACGTGCGGCTGGCCGACGGCGACGGGGTGAGCGTATGCCGGGAGCTGCGGTCCCGGATGCCCGGCCTGGCCTGCCTGATGCTCACGTCCTTCGACGACGAGGAGGCGCTGCTCGACGCCATCATGGCGGGCGCCTCCGGATACGTCCTCAAGCAGATCAGCGGCACCGACCTGGTGACAGCGGTCCGCACCGTGGCCTCGGGGAAGTCGATGCTCGACCCCGGCGCCACGGCCCGGGTGATGGCCCGTCTGCGGGGTGAGGGACGGCGGGAGGAGCAGCCGCGGGGCCTGCCGGAACTCACGGAGCGGGAGCGGGAGATCCTGGCCCTCGTGGGGGAGGGGCTGACGAACCGTGAGATCGGCAGGCGGCTCTACCTGGCGGAGAAGACCGTCAAGAACAACGTCTCCCGCCTCCTGGCCAAGCTCGGCGTCGAACGCCGCGTCCAGGCCGCCGTCATCGCCACCCGCACGCTCGGCGGCCCGACCCGCGAGGGAGCGTCCGCACAGTAGCGCCGCCCACCCTCCGCAACGGATGCCTCCGCAACGGATGCCGCCGGGGAGATGCCGCCGGGGCGGATACCGCCGGGAAGGAAGCCGCCAGGGCAGATGCCGCCGGGACGGACGCGACCGCGCGGACTCGACCCCGGGACGCGTCACTCGTGCGGCACCACCGCGACCGGGCACGGCGCGTGGTGCAGGGCCGCGTGCGCCACCGAGCCGATCCGCATGCCGACCGTGGAGTGCCGCACGCGCCGGCCCACCACCAGCAGGTCCGCCTCCGCCGCGGCCGACAGCAGCACCTGCCCCGCGCTGCCGATCTCGACGTGCTCCGTCACCGGCACCTGCGGGTACCGCTCGCGCAGCGGGGCCAGCGCCTCCGTCAGGGCCTTGCGCTCGAACGGCTCCAGACCGCCCACCTCGTCGGCCAGGGCCAGCGACCCGGGGCTGTACGCGTAGAGCGGGGGGAGGCTCCAGGCCCGTACCGCGCGCACGGACGTGCCCCGGACCGCGGCCGCCTCGAACGCGAACTCCAGGACCGGCGCGCTCTCCTCCGGGCTGCCCTGCTGCCCCACGACGACCTCGCCGCGCAGGGTGTCGGCACGCCCCTCGTCGCCCTTCGGCGCGCGCACCGACACGACGGGGCGGGTGGCCGCGGCGATGACCTGCTGCCCGTACGAGCCGAGCAGGAAGCCCACGACGACGCCGTGCCCGCGCGACCCGAGGACCAGGATCCGGGACGCGTCGGCGGCCGCGAGCAGCGCCGGGACGGGCGTGTCCGCGACCACCTCGGAGGTCACCGGCACGCTCGGCACGCTGCTCCGCGCCTCCGCCACGGCCTCGTCCAGGACCTCGTGCGCCACGCGCTCCTGGCTCGCCCTGTCCTGGTCCAGCGGTACGTCCAGCGGCTGCCACAGCCAGGCGTGCACGACGTGCAGCGGCAGGGAGCGGCGCCCGGCCTCCCGGGCGGCCCAGCGGGTCGCGGCCAGGCTCGCCGGGGAACCGTCCACTCCAACGGTGATCGGGCGGGTCATGGGGCTGCCTCCGTAGCGATCAGGGGTACTGCGCCCTTTCAGCGTGGGGCGCGGCGCTGCCGCGCGCGCAGGGCCGATAGGCCCGACTTCCCCGGCCGTCAGGCCGCAAACTCCGCCGTTCGGTTCGGGCCGGACGGGGCTCGTCGTACCGGGTCCGCGGGTGGATCCTGTAAGCGGGGCCGCTTCACGGCGGCCCACCACCGCCGTCCGAAGCGTCGAGGAGGCACATCATGACCCGGACGCTGGAGTGGAAGATCAACATGGAGATGCTCGAGGAGGAGGGCACCACCGAGGCGCGCGCGGTCCTGGACACCGGTACGTCGAAACTCACCGGTCACGGCCAGGCCAGGTGCAACCCGGAGGACGAGGACGTCCCCCTGATCGGCGACGAACTGGCGGCGAGCCGCGCGATGAGCGACCTCGCCCGGCAGTTGATGCGCCTGGCGTACAAGGACATCGGCGAGGCAGGCGCCGGCATGTCCGGCGAACAGGAGGAGGAGACCCCGTACGGCTGGTCGACCCCGAACCGCTGACGCGCGGCCACCACCACCGCACCCCGCCGCCCCGCGCGGCGGGGTGCGGTGGCGCCCGGCCGCCGTCACGGCCGCGGGGGAGGGCCGCGGACTCAGGACGCCACCGCCTCCGTGTCGTCCTCCTCGTACGTCAGCCGGTCGTCCACGTCGACCACCCCGTCCACGGTCTCGCACAGCCGTACGACGATCGGCACGAGGCTCCGGCGCTCCAGCGTGCCGCTCAGCGTCACCGTGCCGTCGTTGACGTCGACGGTCAGCGCGGACGGCGGCAGTCCCAGCGTCCGCGTCACGACGTCCTCCAGGATCTCCTCCTGGATCGCCCGGTCGCGCCGCAGGAACAGCTGGAGCAGATCGCTGCGGCTCAGTACGCCGATGAGGCGGCCCGACGCATCGACCACCGGCAGCCGCTTGATCCGTTTGCGGTCCATGACGCGCGCCGCCTCGACCGCGCTCCACTCCGGCCGCGCCACCACGGCGGGGCTCGACATCAGCCCCTCGGCGGTGGTCGCACCCTGGTTGCCGGGCGTGCCCCGGCGCAGCAGGTCGGCCTCCGACACCACCCCGACCGGCCGTTCGTCCTCGTCGACCACGGGCACGGCCGTGATGCCGTACTCGTCGAGGAGCCGCGCGATCTCCTTGAACGGGGTGCCGGGCCGCACGGCGACGGCCTCCGGTGTCATCAGATCGGCCACACTGCGGTGCCTCATCGCTCGCCCGTCCCTTCGCTGCCTCGCCGACGCCTGATTCGCTACTTCAGAGGATGCCCGCGATATCCGTACGAGGACATTTCGGCCCTGGCGGCGCGGCCCGGGCGGTGCTTTGCTGGAAGGGACGGAAAGGGCTGGACGGAGACGAGGAGTAGCGGACCCGAGCCGTGCACCTCGCAATCAGGATCCGCGAGAAGCGGATGGCCCTTTCCGCCTTCACGTACGCCGCCGGCCTTCCCGTACCTCCTCAGAGGACGCCGCTGCCGTGCGGCGCGTACAGGTCGAGCAGCCTCACCCGCGTCGACTGGAGGCGGTGGGCGAGGATCTGCCCCACCCACAGGGTCAGGGCCAGACCGAAAGCCGGCTCCGCCGCGCACAGCGCGCGCACCGACGCCGCGTCGAACTCGTACGCCCGCACCAGGCTCATCGCCTCCGCGCCCAGCTCCCACTCGTACGGCGGGAACAGCCAGGACAGGCCCACCAGCTCGCCGTGGCCGAGCATCTCGATCACCGCGGGGCGCAGGCTCCCCGGAAGCCGCGCGTCGAGGTTCACGGCACCCGTCCGCACGACCCAGAAGCGGTCCGCGGGCCGCCGCTCGTCGAACAGCCGCTCACCCGGCTGGAACGACACGTCCGTGGCGAGGGACATCAGCCGCTCCCGGTGGGGAGCCGGCAGGGCGTTGATCCTGGGTGCTGTGGTGCTCATCTGAACCTCCTGGTGGACCCGCGCACTTCAGCGTCGGCCGACACGGTGCGGGGCCGCAGGGGCCGCCCGGGCACGGCGGAGGGTCCGACCGGCCCTGTTCCGCGCGCCCCGCCCAGTACGACGGTTCTTTCGAGCCTACTCACCCATCCGGCGGACGGCGCGGCGCTGTCGTGACGTCCCGCGGCGCATGCGCACCGCCGGACCCGCGGCTACCGTGATGCCATGCCCGGACCTGAGCCTCCGAGGGGGGACATCGGCCGTCGGGTGGCCGCACGACGCGAGCAGCTCGGGCTGTCCCGCGAGGAGGTCGCCCTGCGGGCGGGCTCGGCACCCGGTTACATCCAGTACCTGGAGGAGCAGACCGCCACGCCCGGCATGAGCTTCCTCCTGCGCCTCGCCGACGCCCTGGAGACCACGGTCGTCGCCCTGACCGGCGGCGCCGCGGGCCTGCCGCCGGGCGCCGGCCACGCCGCGTACCACCCGGAGCTGGTGGACCTGGGCCCGGAGGAGTGCTGGACGCTGCTCGGCACCCACGGCGTGGGCCGGGTCGCCGTGACCTCGCACGAAGGGCCCGCGATCCTGCCCGTCAACTACCTCGTCGCCGGGCGCGAGGTGGCCTTCCGTACGTCGCCCGACTCCGTACCGGCGAAGGCCGCGAGCGGCGAGGTGGCGTTCGAGGTCGACCACATCGACGACGCGTTCAGCCAGGGCTGGAGCGTCCTGGTCGTCGGCGCCGCCCGCACGGTCACGGACCCCGACGGCGTCCGCGACCTGGAGGAACACGCCTTCACGAGCCCGTGGGCGGGCGGTGAACGCGACCTGTGGGTGGCCATCGCGCCCGCCAGGGTCACCGGCCGCCGGATCCTCGTACGGCACACGCACGAGCCGCCTGATTCCTGAGCCCGTCCGGCGTTCGAGGACGGGGCCCGGGGCGGGGCCCCGGTCTCGGGAACGGGCGGGGCAGGGGAAAGACCCGACGGACACGACCTACTCGTGCGGTACGACCGCCACCGGCGCGGCCGCATGGTGGATCACCGCGTGGGCGACGTGGCCCAGGTGCGGGGCCAGCGGGACGCGCCCCCTGCGGCGCCCGATGACCAGCAGGTCGGCGCCGGCCGCGGCGTACACCAGGTGGGCGCCGGGCGCTCCGAGAACGGCCCTCTCGACGACCGGGACCTCCGGGTGCCTCTGCCGCCACGGGAGCAGCATGGCGCTCAGGTTCGCCGAGACGTGGCGGCCGATCTCGGTGCGGATGTCCGGGTCGATCACCGCCGCGTAGCCGTACGTCGCCGGCAACGACCAGCAGTGCACCACCCGCAGGGCGCAGCCCCGCAGCCGCGCCTCCGCGAACGCGAAGTCGAGCAGCTCGTCGCAGGGCTGGAAGATGTCCACCCCGAGCACCACACCGCCTTCGGCGCCGCCCTCCGTACCGCCTTCGGCACCGGCGGCCGTCGCGGCCTCGGGGCCCGCCCCCGCCTCCGCCTCCGCCGTGGCGCCGCGCCCCTCCTCCCGGCGCGCCCCACCCGCAGGCGCCTCGTCGCGCAGCGCGCGGACCAGGACCACCGGGCGGCGCGCCGAGCCCGTGACCGCAGTGCCGACCGAGCCCGCCAGGAAGCCGACCAGACCGCTCAGGCCGCGCGAACCCAGCACCAGCAGGTCCACGGCCTGTTCGCCCTCCGTCTCCGCGATGAGCACGGACGCCGCGCGGCCCACCACCCCCTCGCTGCCGACCAGCAGGTCGGGGTGGAGCTGCCGGGCCCGCGCCGCCACGTCCCGCAGCAGCGTCTCGGAGCGCTGCACCTGGATCTCCGAGTAGACGGCGGGGATCTCCGGGGCGACGGGCCACTCCCGGACATGGACCAGGCGCAGCCGCGCCCCGCGCAGCGCGGCCTCGTCGGCCGCCCAGGCAGCGGCGGCCAGGCTCTCGGGCGAGCCGTCCAGACCCGCGGTGACGATGTGCGTGCCGCTCATGGCGGAAACCTCCTGTCGGTTCCAGGGCTCCAGGGCGCCGACGCGGCCCGTCGACGCCGCTCAGCCGCCGCGTTGCCAGGCCGCCCCGGCGGCCAGCCGGTCCCGCACCCGGGCGGTCAGCTCCGCGAGCCGGGGCGACACCTCCGGGACCACCGGCTCGGGGTCGTCGATCCCGCGGGCGGCCGGCGGCAGCGCCGAGACGTCCTCGACGAACCGTGCGTGCGCGGCCGCCAGGTCGTCGGGCGGCCCGATCCTGCGGCCGTCCCGCATCACCGTGCGCAGCAGCGGCTCGGCGCCCTCCGGGCACGGCTCGTCCCACAACGCGATCACGTCCGGCCCGCCCGGCCGGCGGAAGACCTGCTTGCGGCCGGGCGCGGTCACCTTCGCAGACGACAGCTTCATCACCGGCCGGCCGTCGTACTCGACCAGCTTGTACGCCGAGTCCAGGTACGGCGCGTCCGCCGACGTGCCGACCCGCGTGCCCACCGCGTACACGTCGATCGGCGCACCGGCCCGGACCAGCGCGGCGACGCCGGACTCGTCGAGGCCCCCGCTGACGACGATCCGCACCTCCGGCAGGCCGGCCGCGTCCAGGATCGCCCGGGCCCGGCGGGCCTCGGCCGCCAGGTCGCCGCTGTCCAGCCGGATCCCGCAGCCGGGCCCACGGGCCAGGTCCCGCAGCACCCGCGCGGCCGTCGCTACGCCGGCGGCCGTGTCGTACGTGTCGACCAGGAACGTGACCGGCCCGGGGTGCGCCCGTGCGAACGCCCGGAAGGCCGTCTCCTCGTCCGGGAACGCCTGGACGTACGAGTGGGCCATCGTCCCGGACGCCGCCATGCCCAGCCGCGTCGCCGCCGCCACGTTGCTCGTGCCCGCGAAGCCCACCAGACCGCCCGCGCGCGCCGCCTGGAACCCGGCGTACGGCCCGTGCGTCCGGCGCAGCGAGAAGTCCACCACCGGGTGCCCGCCCGCGGCCAGCACGCACCGCGCCGCCTTGGACGCCACGGTCGTCTGATGGCTGACCTGGTTCAGGAGGAACGTCTCCACCAGCTGCGCCTGCGGCAGCGGCGCCGTGACCTCCAGCAGCGGCTCCCCGGCATGCACCACCCGCCCCTCGGGCACCGCCCGCACCTCCCCCCGGAACGCGGTGCCCCGCAGCGGCTCCAGGTCCGCCGGGTCCCGGTGCAGCGCCGCGGCGAAGCGCCGTACGTCGGCCGCGGTGACGCGGAACCCGGTCAAGTGGTCCAGAACGGGTTCCAGACCGGCACTGACGAGGAACCCGCGAGAACGAGGAAGCTTCCGCACGAACAGACTGAAGGTGGCCGCCCGGTCCATGCCCTCCCGGGCGTAGGACAGGGCCATCGTCACCTCGTACAGATCGGTGGTGGTGACGTCCGACATGGTGCTCGCCGCCTTTGCCGCCTCCGCCGCCTCCCCCGTACGGCCGTCCGGATCGGTGGAGCGACCACAGCGTCCAGGCGACCGACTCAGCCCCGTCAGGAGGAGACATGAACCACGAGCCGACCACGGGACCGGACCCGCACCGCGGGGCGGTCGTCGCGGGCGTCGACGGCTCGCCCGAGGCAAGGGCCGCGGTCCTGTGGGCCGCCGCCGAAGCCGGCCGGCGTGGCCTGCCGCTGCGCATCGTCCACGCCTCGGGTACCGACACTCGCACCCCCTACGCGTCGGTCGAGACCCTCGAACGCATCCGCCACGAGGGGCACGACCTGCTCGTGCGGACGGCCGACCTGGTCGCCGAGCGATTCCCCGACCTGCCCGTCACCCGCACGCTCAGCCACCGCCAGCCCGCCGCCGCGCTGCTGGACGCCGCCGGCGACGACGGCACGATCGTCGTCGGCAACCGCGGCCACGGCGGCTTCACGGCGCTGATGCTGGGCTCCGTCGGACTGGACGTCGCCAGCCGCGCCAAGGCGCCCGTCATCGTCGTCCGCGGAGACCTCGAACGCCCGCGGACGGGCACCGTCGTCGCCGCCGTCAAGGGCGAGGAGGACCACCACTGGGTCCGCCACGCCGCCCGCGCGGCACGGTGGCGGGAGGCGACCCTGCGCCTGATCACCGTGTGGAGCCCGGTCTCCCAGGTCGGCGAGGCCGTCACCATGCTCGACAACGTCGACGAGATCGCCCACGAACGCGTCCACGAACTGCACGAACTGGCCGACCGGCTGCGGGAGGAGTTCCCCGGCCTGACCGTCACCATCGAAGTCGTGAGCGGGCACTCCACCGCCGGCCGGCTCGTCGAGGCCACCGAGCAGGCGGACCTCGTCGTCGTGAGCACCCACCGCAAGCCGCTCGGCCTCGGCAGGACGCTCGGACGCGTCACCCACGCGCTGCTCCACCACGCCCACTGCCCCGTCGAGGTCGTCCCGCGCCCGAAGCACGAGGGCGATCCACTGGACCGGGACGCGGCGGACGAGGAGGTGTGACGCGCCATGGACGGACCGGCCACGGACACCCGGGACGAGCTGGTCGTCGGCGTCGACCCGCGCGACGCATCCCGCCCCGCCCTCGACTGGGCGGCCGACGAGGCCCTGCGCAGGAACCTCGCACTGCGCCTGGTGCTGGCCGTGGTCCCCGGCCGCGACCCGCGCCACGGCGCCCGCCGGCCGGACGACACCCTCCACCGGGCAGCCCTGCGCAAGGAGGGTACGGAGGCCCTGGCCGACGCCGCCGCCTGGATCGCGGACACGCACGGCGGCCTCGCCGCGACCCCCGAAATCGCCGACGGCGTCCCGGCGGCGGTGCTGTGCGCCCGCTCCGGCAGGGCCCGCATGCTGGTGCTCGGCTCCCGCCACCTGGGCCGTACGGCGGAGTTCTTCAGCACCGGCTCGGTCGCCGTCCCCGTCAGCGCGCGGGCCGAGTGCCCGGTCGTCGTCGTGGCCGAACCCGAACGCATCCCCCGCGGCCCCGCCCACCTGGTCGTGGGCATCGACGGCAGCGAGGCGTGCCGGGCCGCGCTCGCCTTCGCCCTGGAGGAGGCGAGCCTGCGCGGCGTGGCGCTCCGGGCGGTCTGGGTCTGGCCCGAGCCACCGGTCCCGGTCGCCGACACACTGGGCGCCCTGGCGGGCGACCCCGAGAGCGAGGAGTCGGCGGCCTCCCGCGAACGCCACCGCCTGCTGTCGGCGGCCGTCGCCGAGCCGGCCCGCGCCCACCCGGACGTGGAGGTCGGCGAACAGGTGCTGCGCGGCCACCCCGTGGAGGAGCTGGCCCTGGCCTCGCACGACGCGGTCGCGGTCGTCGTCGGGCGGCGCGGCCACGGCGGCTACACCGGCATGCGGCTCGGCTCGGTCGTCCACGGCCTGCTGCACCGGGCGGAGTGCCCGGTCATCACCGTCCCGTCCCAGTGAACCAACCGGCTGCCCCGGCCGCCCCCGCCGCCCCGGCTGCCCTGGTCGGCCCGGCTGCCCCGGTCGGCCCGGCTGACCCCGCTGCACCTGCTGCCCTGGTGGGCCCGGCTGCCCCGGCCGACCCTGCTGCCCCGGCTGCCCTGGTCGGCCCGGCTGCCCCGGCCGATCCAGCCGCCCCGGCCGCCCCCGCTGCCCCGGGCGCCCTGGCCGCCCCCGCTGCCCCGGGCGCCCTGGCCGCCCCCGCTGCCCCGGTCGCCCTGGTCGACCCCGCTGCCCCGGCTGCCCTGGCCGGCCCGGCTGCCCCGCCCGACCCCGCCGCCCCGGTCACCCCGGCCGACCCCACTGCCCCGGTCGCCCCGGCCGACCCCACTGCCCTGGTCGGCCCGGCTGCCCCGGCCGACCCCGCCGCCCCGGTCGCCCCGGCCGACCCCACTGCCCTGGTCGGCCCGGCTGCCCCGGCCGACCCCGCCGCCCCGGTCGCCCCGGCCGACCCCACTGCCCTGGTCGGCCCGGCTGCCCCGGCCGACCCCGCCGCCCCGGTCGCCCCGGCCGACCCCACTGCCCCGGTCGCCCCGGCCGACCCCACTGCCCTGGTCGGCCCGGCTGCCCCGGCCGACCCCGCCGCCCCGGTCGCCCCGGCCGACCCCGCCGCCCCGGCCGACCCCGCTGCCCGAGCCGACCCAGCCGCCCCGGCCGCCCCGGGCCGGTCGGTCTCCAGGTGCAGCCGGATGTCCACCACGCCCTCCACCGCCCGTACCGCGCGGGCCAGCAGCGGCACCAGCGCACGGTTCCGCAGGGGACCCCTCAGTGTCACCACGCCGTCCGCCACCGCGACCCGCACCTCGGCCGCGGCCGGCACATCGGGCAGCACCGCCTGCCGTATCTCCTCCGCGATCTCCTCGTCCGGCCGCAGGAACACCTTCAGCAGATCGCTGCGGCTGACGACACCCTCCAGCAACCCGACGCGGTCCACGACGGGCAGCCGCTTCACCCGGCGGCGCGCCATGATCCGCGCGGCCTCGGCGATGCTCGCGTCCGCGTGCACCGTGATCGCGGGCGACGACATCAGGTCCTCCGCGTACACCGCCCCCGCCTTGGCGGATTCCGTCGGCGAGAGCCGTACGCCGAGCACGTCCGGGGCGCCGTCCCGGAACTCCTCCTTGGGCAGCAGATCGGCCTCCGACACCACGCCGATCACCCGGCCCTCCCCCTCCAGCACGGGCAGTGCGCTGACCTTCCACTGCTCCATCAGGGCGACGATCTCCTTGTACGACGCGTGCCGCCCGATGGCCACCGCGGTGTGCGTCATGACATCACTCACGGTGTGGGGTGACGTGCGCATGATGCACCTCCCTGTCCGGGGCTACGGGCCCCAGGCACCGCGCCGGCGCCACTCGGGCTCGACGCGCTCCCACTCGTCCTCCCACTGCGCCATGCGCCTCCGTTCGGCGACGCGGCGCACGACCACCCGGGCACCCGCCGCCGCCCCCGCGCCCAGCAGACCGACCGTCGTGCCGGCCATGACGGCGCCCAGCCAGACGTCCGACGGGCTCATGGGCGGCTGCGTCGGCCGGCCGTACGCGTCCAGCCACACCTCCAGCCGGTCACCGCGTCCGGCGTCGGCGGGCACGAGCGTCACGCCCGTCGCCGGCCGCCCGTCGGTGCCGGTCCAGCGGACCTCCGCCCGCATCTTCTGCACGCGCCCGTCACCGTCCGCCCAGTGGCCCGGACCGCCGGACACGTCCCGCACGACCTCGGCCTGGACCGGCTGCCGGGAAGCCCGCTGCTGGTCGGCCTGTTCCACGCCCTGCCCGTAAGCGATCCAGCCGGCGAGCGCCCCGACGAGCAGCGCGCCCGCCCACAGGGCCGTACCGAGGACGAGCAGGAGCCAGCCCTCGACGACGTCGACCGGCCGCCGCAGCGGGCCGTCCCGCCACGGGTGCCGCCACTCCGCCGCGTCTGCCACTGTCCCCACCGCCTCCGTCAGGCGCCAGGTTTTCGTCCCTACTGGTCGGATCCCCCGATATGACGCCCCTCTCACCGAACTCGCCCGAAGTCTCCGGAGCCCCGCCGTTCACCCGTAGGCGGGAACGGCGCGATGTCCTGTTCTGCGCGTCGCCGGACGGGCGCACGATGGCCGGATGACCGCGCTCCTGACCTCCACCGCCTCCTGGCGCTCCCGGCTCGTGCACACCGACGCACCCGGCGAGGTGATCCTCGTACGGCTGTACGTGGGGGCCGTCTTCGCGTCCGAGGGCGTCCTCAAGTTCCTGCGGCCCGACGCTCTGGGCGCCGGCCGCTTCGACCGGGCCGGGATCCCCGCTCCCGGGTTCCTCGCGCCGCTGGACGGGGTCCTGGAGATCGCTTGCGGCCTGCTGATCCTGGCCGGACTCGCCACCCGGCTCGCGGCCGTTCCGATGGTGGTCGACATGCTGGGCGCCCTGGCCCTGACGAAGCTGCCGATCCTGTGGGGCGGGGCGCCGCTGTTCCCCGGCGAGTCCGGCTGGTGGGACTTCACGCACGCCTCGCGCACGGACCTGGCCCAGCTGTGCGGCACGCTGTTCCTGCTGGCCGTGGGGGCGGGGGCGTGGTCGCTCGACGCGTACCTCTCCCGGCACTCCCGCCTGGAGGCCGCCACGCGACCTTGAGGTCGCGGGATTCAGGTCGCGGGAGGATCGGGCGCCATCCGGGGAACCCGGAGGGCGTGCCCCGGAGAAGAGGCCCCGGGAGGCCGGGAAAGGTGCCGGTCGGCCTCTCCCCGGCAAGTGGACGAATCGTGACAATGTGACCATGTGAGTGCACTCTCGACGGAGGTGGTCGACATGGCACCAGGGATGGACGAGGACCGCCTTCTCGCCGAGATCGAACGGCTTCTCGCGCGTGAGGACCCCGCTCTCGACGAGCGCATGACGGCACTCGGCCGGCAGTTCACCGAGGGCGATGCCGCACCCGGGCCGGCGCGGCCCGCGCGGCGGGAGCGGACGGGCCGCCGGAACTGGCGCAAGGTGGTCGCGATCGCCGCGGTCGTGATCGGCCTCCTCGGGATCCTCCTCACGGCGATCCTCAGCCGGCCCGCCGACTCCGGATTCGAGCAGCCACCCCCGGCCGGCATGCCCCCGGCGGTCACCCTTCGGATCTGAGCGACCCTCCGGTCCAGCCGCGGCGCTCCTCGCGCAGCGCATCGGGCGCCCTGCGGCGCGTGTCGCCGCCGGGCGCCTCGTCGCGCGTCCGGTCGCCGAGTACCGCCTCGCGCGTCTCGCCGCCCTCGTCACCCCCATCGCCCTCCGGCAGGTCCGGCAACAGGAGCAGCAGGTCCGGCAGCCCGCACACCCGCACGTGCGGCGACAGCCGCTCCAGTATCGCGACGACCTCCGGCCGGGCGCCCGCCGAGCGCGCGGCCGCGGACAGCTCGTCCCGGCCCACCCAGCCCGACCCGAACGCCTCGCGCGTGCAGGCGCTGATTTCCCGCCGCGTCACCGTTGACATGGCTGCCCTCCGCTACCTCGTCGTCACTCACCGCGATGCTACCGTCATGCGTCCGACCCGGTGACTCTCCCGTGATGTACGGGTTAACGCACGGGGCACCGCGCCCGTCGAGTCGGTACTGTGCGCGAAATTCAGGCAATTGAGCGTCGTCGGCGCGCCGTTGACTTGCCTTCGTACTTTGCGGCTGCGTTAGATTGGTGCCGCTCGCCGCCCCTGTCGCGGCCGTACCGAACGACCCACCGCCACCACGCCGCCCACCCAGGGAGAGCCATGGCTGACGACGTCACCCGGGCCGAAATCGCCGACCACTTGGCAGGACTCTTCACCAACGGCGCGATGAACCGGAGCGATCTGCTCATCGCCGCCGCGAGCGCCCGCCCCGAAGTACGCGCGGTCCTCGAGCAGCTGCCCGACCGCCGCTACACCGAACTGCGCCAGGTCTGGGAGGACTTGCCCGCACTCCCCGTCGGCCTCTGACCGGCGCCCGACCCCGCACCCGCGGGCCCACCCGCACCGCACCCGCACGCACCGAGCACGAGAGTACGAGAGACACGACGAACATGGCCGTCTTCATGCTGCGCCTGGCCCACGGCGAGGACACCGTCATCGAAGCCGACGCCGCCGGACGCACCGCCACGGGCGAGATCGTCCTGGAACGCACCGACCAGCACGGCAAGTCGGAGCGGGTGCGCACCTTCCGCGCCGACACGGTGACCGCGGTCTTCCGCCGCGGCCCCGCCGAGGGCGGCCTCTACAGCTGGATCCCCCAGCCCCCGGACGGCACCTGGTGGTGCTACTGAGCGACACCCCGCGCCCGGTGCGCCGCCTCCGCCACGTCGCGGGCCCGCGACGGGCCGAGCCGTAGCAGGTACGCGGTCTTCCCCAGCACCGCGCGGACACAGCCGCGCGGTACGTACCACGGCTCGGCCACCCGGACCTCCGACAGCGGCGCGCTGTCGATCTCACTGCCCCGGCTGTTGAACAGCGTCAGCCGCCCCTCGGCCACCCGCACCCGGCCGGCCGTCGTCAACTGCCGCCAACCCCGCCGGATGAGGACGCCCCGTTCCTCGAATTCGCGCTTGGCCACGCTGCGCCCCCAGTCCCGCCTCGGCGGGCGCGCCCCCGCGCACCCCGCTACGCCGGCCCCTCGGGGGACCATACCCCCGCCGGACGGCGGGAATTGCCCCTTGCGACGTCCGGAATCCATCCCTCGACCGCCCCGCGCCCGCCCGATGCGGCGCCGGCCCTGCTCCGCGGCCCGGCACGGCGCGTCGCGGCCCCGCAGGTGGAGCAGCCGGGAGACCAGGGCGGCTACGCCCGATGCATACCCGCCCCCGGACGCGGGGGAGGGGCCGTGGGCGATCGCGGGACCAGCCGCGATGCCGGCCCGGGGCGACTCGTGCGCGATGCGTGACCGGCCCTCGCGCGGCAAGCTCGTACGGGGAGCGTACGTCGACTCGGGCGCCTCGCGGGCCGTGCAGTGTTAGAAATGAGCGTGGTCAACTTTTTCGACCGGTTCCGAGGCGCGTCGGTCCGGTCACTGGCCGAAAGGCGTCCACGGAGCGTCGCGGGGCAGGTGTTCGTCCTGCAGGTGACGCTCGTCGTGCTGCTGGTCCTCGGAGCCGTCCTCGCCCTGCTGCTGCAGTCGCGCTACGACGGCGACCGCGAGGCCCGCAGCCGGTCGATCGCCGTCGCGCAGTCCGTCGCCCATTCGCCCGGCCTGCTGGAGGCGCTGGAGCAGCCCGACCCCGCCAAGGTGCTCCAGCCGTTCGCGGAGACCACCCGCAAGAAGGCGGGCGTCGACTTCATCGTCGTCATGGACACCAACGGCATCCGCTACAGCCACCCCCTGCCCGAGCGGATCGGCAAACGCTTCGTCGGCACCATCGAGCCGTCCCTCGCCGGACGCGTCCACACCGAGCACGTCGCGGGCCCCCTCGGCGACGAGGTCCAGGCCGTCGTGCCCGTGACCACCCCCGACGGGCAGGTCGTCGCCCTCGTCTCCGCCGGACTGAAGGTCAAGAACGTCACGGGTGTCGTCAACCGCCAGCTCCCCGTCATCCTCGGCATCAGCGCCGCCGGCCTCGGCGTGGCCACCGCCGGGACGGCGCTCGTCACGCGCCGGCTCCGCCGCCAGACCCACGGCCTCGGCCCCGCCGAGATGACCCGGGTGTACGAGCACCACGACGCCGTCCTGCACGCCGTCCGCGAGGGCGTCGTCATCGTCGGCGGTGACGGCCGCCTCGTCCTCGCCAACGACGAGGCCGTACGGCTCCTGAAGCTGCCGCCCCGGGCCGAGGGCCGGCTCGTCGAGGAGCTGCCGGGCCTCGACCCGCGCGTGGCGGAGCTGCTCACCTCCGGCCGCCTCGCCACCGACGAGGTCGTCCCCGCGGCCGACCGGCTCCTCGCCGTCAACCAGCGCCCCACCGACCCGTACGGCGGACCGGCCGGCACCGTCGTCACCATCCGCGACACCACCGAGCTGAGCGCCCTCAGCGGACGCGCCGAGGTGGCCCGCAAACGGCTCAACCTGCTGTACGACGCGGGCGTCGGCATCGGCACCACCCTCGACGTCGTCCGCACCGCCGAGGAACTGGCCGAGGTCGCCGTGCCGCGCTTCGCCGACTTCGTCACCATCGACCTCGCCGATCCCGTCCTGCGCGGCGAGGAGCCCTCCGGACGGAACAGCGACATGCGCCGCACTGCCTCCCGGGGCATCCGCGACGACCACCCCCTCTACCCGGCCGGGCGCATGATCGAGTTCGTGCCCTCCTCGCCCCAGGCACGCGGATACGGCAGCGGCCGCGCCGAACTGGTGCCGGACCTGTCCGACGCCCCCGGCTGGCACGCCCAGGACCCCGAGCGGGCGGCCGCCATCGTCGCGTACGGCATCCACTCGCTGATCGCCGTGCCGCTCAAGGCCCGGGGCGTGGTGCTGGGCGTCGCGAACTTCTGGCGCATGGAGAAGCCCGAGCCGTTCGAGGACGAGGACGTGGCCGTGGCGGAGGAGCTGGTCGCCCGGGCCGCCGTCGCCATCGACAACGCCCGCCGCTACACCCGTGAGCACGCCCTCGCCGTCACCCTCCAGCGCAGCCTCCTGCCCCGCGCCCTGCCCGAGCAGAGCGCCCTGGAGGTCGCCCACCGCTACCTGCCCGCCCAGTCCGGCGTCGGCGGCGACTGGTTCGACGTCATCCCGCTGCCCGGCAGCCGTGTCGCCCTCGTCGTCGGCGACGTCGTCGGCCACGGCCTGCACGCCGCCGCCACCATGGGCCGCCTGCGCACCGCGGTGCACAACTTCTCCACCCTCGACCTGCCGCCCGACGAACTCCTCGGCCGCCTCGACGACCTGGTGGGCCGCATCGACCAGGACGAGGCCGGGCTGAACGGCGAAGCCGGGATGACCGGTGCGACCTGCCTGTACGCCGTGTACGACCCGGTGTCCCGGCGCTGCGCCCTCGCCCGCGCGGGGCACCCGCTGCCCGCCGTCGTCGAGCCCGACGGGCAGGTCGCGTTCCCCGACCTGCCGGCGGGACCGCCGCTGGGCCTGGGCGGCATACCGTACGAGACGACCGAACTGGAGCTGGCCGAGGGCAGCCAGCTCGTCTTCTACACGGACGGGCTCGTCGAGGACCGCACCCGCGACATCGACGTCGGCCTGGAACTGCTGCGGCAGGCCCTCGCCCACCCCGACCGCACGCCCGAGGAGAGCTGCAAGGCGGTGCTGGAGGCACTGCTGCCGGCCCACCCCAAGGACGACGTGGCCCTGCTGGTCGCCCGGACGCGCACGCTGGGAGGCGACCGGATCGCCGACTGGGACGTGCCGTTCCACCCGGGCGCGGTGGCCGGTGTGCGGGCCGCCGCCGTGGCCCAGCTCGACGCGTGGGGACTGTCCGAGCTGTCCTTCGCCACCGAGCTGGTCCTCAGCGAGCTGATCACCAACGCCATCCGCTACGGAGCCGCCCCCGTGCATGTGCGGCTGCTCCACGACCGTGGCGTGACCTGCGAGGTCGCCGACAGCAGCAGCACCTCACCGCACCTGCGGTACGCCGCGACGACCGACGAGGGCGGCCGCGGGCTGTTCCTCGTCGCGCAGCTCTCCGAGCGGTGGGGCACCCGCTACACCGCCCACGGCAAGGTCATCTGGGCCGAGCTCCCCCCGACCGGCGGCACCTCGTCGGCGGAGCGGGACGGGGCGCTGCTCCTCGACGCCTTCGACGTGGACCCCATCTGAGACCCGGGCCGAGACCCCGGCGCTACGCTGACCGCCCATGTTCACACCCGACGGACCCACCTTCCGCGAGCTGGCCGTCCAGGCCCTCTCCTCCATCGAGCACGGCTACGACCTGCTCGCGCCGAAGTTCGACCGTACGCCCTTCCGTACGCCCGGCCCCGTCCTGGACGCCGTGGCGGACGCCCTGCGGCCGCTCGGGCCCTTCGGCGCGGGCCTCGACGTGTGCTGCGGCACCGGGGCCGGCACGGACGTCCTGCGGGGACTGTGCCGGGACCGCGTCACGGGCGTGGACTTCAGCACCGGCATGCTCGAACGGGCGCGGGCCGCGCACCGCCCCGAGCCCGGCATGGTGGACGCCGAGTGGCTGCGGGCGGACGTGCGGGCGCTGCCGTTCCGCGAGGAGTTCGACCTGGCCGTGTCCTTCGGGGCGTTCGGCCACTTCCTGCCCCGGGAGCGGCCCCTGCTGTTCGCGCGGGTCCACGCGGCGCTGCGGCCCGGCGGGCGGTTCGCGTTCCCCGTCGCGGCGCCGCCCCGGACCGGCTCGCCGGCCTACTGGGCGCTGTGGGGCTTCGACGCGGCGATGCGGGTGCGCAACGCGCTGTGGCGGCCGCCGTTCGTCATGTACTACCGCACGTTCCCGCTCTCCGGCGTGCTCGCCGACCTGGGCCGGGCCGGCTTCACCGTGGAGCTCACCCCGCTCGACGCCCTGGGCCGCCGCCCCGACGGCGCGCCCCGCTGCCGCCTGGTCTTGGCGCGCCGCCCCGGCTAGCGGAGCGGCGCGGGACGGGCGGGTCCGGGCTCAGGACCCCTTGCGGACCTCCTTGTTCACCTCGGCCGGGGAGTCGTATTCCTTGTCCGGCATGGACTTGAGAGCGTCCATGATCTTGCGGTCGGCGCCGTGCTGCTTCGCCTGCTTGACGATCTCGTCCTTCGAGGCGGGGTAGCTCACGCCGCCGAGGCTCTTCTGTATCTCGATGGGGTTCACAGCCATGTCCGTCGAGTACCACCGGCATGTGCTGTCACACCCGAAGCGGTTTCGTGGGGCGAATCCATCACGGTTCCATCACAATGTCGTGTGAAGTCCGGAGAGTACGGGCACATCCCATGGCGAGGACGGCGTCCTGGCACGGGGTGCCGCCGCGTCGACCGGCCTCATCACCGAGCACCAAGGGAGACGAGCACCGCTGTCCTCCCTTCTTCACTTCTCTCCTGCGTGACGTGGGAAAGGCAGGTACGTCCATGCTGTTGGCGCATCCCGCTGTGCTTCGTGAACTCCTGGCCCGGTACGAGTCCCTCAGCGCCGCCTCTCAGGAACTGGCCCTCGCGCCCGACCTGAAGCGCCGTCTCGAGGACGTGACGTACACCCTGTGCGTGACCACCGGTACGCGGCAGCTCGAGCACGCCCTCGCGGCGGCGCGGGCGCGGCTCGCGGCGACCGCCGGTTGACCGGGGAGAGGCGAGGAGGAGGTCCCGGAAAGGATTCGGCGGCCCCGGCCCAGGGGTAGACCGGGGCCGCCACGGGCGTCCGCAGGGGAGAGCGGAACCACCCGGCGCGAACACGAGGGCGGCGCGAGGAGGGAGCGCCGCCCTTCTGTGTTCGGTCTGCGGGCACCGCGTCACACCTATCGGTGAGCGCGTGCCGTGCGAGCAGTAAATATATATACCGTTGAGTAGGCAAGGGTATGAAAAATTTCATGCCCTTCGATGGCCGAAAAAGTTCGGTGCCGCACCGGCCGCGCCGGGCCCACCGAAGCGCCCCTCGGACCCCTCCGCGCCGCCGCGGAGGTCAGTCGTCCAGGAAGAAGTCGTGCTGCATGGCGGCCTGCTCGTACCCCTCCAACCGCGCCTGCGTACGCTCCGGTTCGGCGTCCGCCATCGCTTGGAGCACCGCCGCGCACAGCACGCCCGGCGCCGCGTACGAGTCGAAGACGAGGCGTGAACCCGTCGGCGCCGTGAGCGTCACATCGGCCTCGTCCACCAGAGGACCCAACGTCAGGTCCGTGATCAGCGCCACACGCAGCCCGGTGCGCCGCGCCGCCCGCATCGCCGCCAGCGTCTCGTTCGCGTGCCGCGGCATCGCGAACGCCAGCACCCACGTACCGCCCGCCTCGCGCGCCTGGAGCAGCGTGTCGTAGGCCACGCTCCCGCCCCGCGTGACCACCCGCACGTCCGGATGGATCCGCCGCGCCGCGTACGCGAAGTACTCCGCCAGCGACACCGAGATACGCAGACCCAGCACCGTCAAGGGCACCGATCGCGCCAGCTCCCGCCCCACCTCCAGGACCTGCCCCGGATCGCCCAGGACCCGCCGCAGACTCTCCAGGTTCTCGATCTCCGCGTCGATCGCCGCCTGCAGCTCGTTGCGCCGGATCTCCTCCCGCGCCTCCGGCGAACCCGCCACCGCGCTCAGCGCGATCGGCTGCAGCGCCTCCCGCAGCGCCGGGAACCCGCTGTAGCCGAGCGAGGTCGCGAACCGCGTCACCGACGGCTGGCTCACCCCGGCCCGCTCCGCGAGATCCGTGATCGACAGGAACGCCGCCTCCGTGAGGTGGTCCACCAGATACTGCGCGATACGCCGCTGCCCCGGGGACAGCCGATGGCCTTCGAACAGCGCCCGCACCTTCTCCGCCGGAGTCGGCTCCGCCTCCGGGGCCTGCCGCCCCGGAGTGATCGCGGCCGCCTGAGCGCGCGCCTGCTGACCGGATGGCACTGAGGGCACCATGCGCCTCCTTCTCGTCCCAATTCCGCACAACATAGCTCACGAGGGGCAGCGGCCGACCGGCGTGCACGACGTGGCCACCCGGGCGCATCCTGGCTGTGTGACCTGGTACGGCGCCCCCGGCCACGTCCCGCCCCACCCCACCGGGACGGCAGGGGGGCGGAAGGACGACAGCCGCATCCCGGACGCCCTCGCGATGGCGCTCGCCCCCGCCGCCGCGTCCGCCGTCGAAGCCGTCGGCGGCTACGCCGGCGGCGTCTACCTGCGCTCCCGGACCAAGGGCCTGCTGCGCCTCGCCGTCCTCGCGGGACTGCCCGTCCGCCTGTTCAGCCCCTGGTGGCGGATGCACGTGAACCGCCCCTTCCCCGTCGCCGAGGCCTACCGGTCCGGCAGCCTCGTCCTCCTCGCCGACGCCGAGGAGGCCATGCGCCGCTTCCCCCAGCTCATGGCGGGCCTGCCCTTCCCCTTCGGCTCCCTGTACGCGCCGGTGACCCACGGCCGCGACCGCTACGGCGTCCTCGTCGTCCTCCGCAACGCCACACCCGGCCGGGACGTCGACGCCGCCGACCGGCAGCGCATGCAGAACGCCGCGAGCCGCCTCGGCGCCGCCCTCGCCGCCCTGGAGGCCGCCGGGGCGCCCGTCTCCTGGGACCGCGAGCCCACGCCCGTCCAGCTGCCCGCCGGGGCCACGCCACCCGTACGGATCGGCCGCCTCGACTGGCGGGTCGACACCGCCACCGTCACCGCCGACCCCGAACTGTGCCGCATCCTCGGCACCGACCCCGACGACTTCCCCGGCACCGTCGAGGGCCTCGAAGCGATGCTGGCCCCCGAGGACGTGTACGGCCTGTGGGCCCTCGTCCACCAGGTGACCGCCACGACCGACCCGGAACGGCCCGTCTCCCGCCGCATGTGGCTCCGCGGCCGCGACGGCCGCCCCCACCTCCTCGAACTCACCCGCGACCACCCCGCACCGGACGACGCCCGGGACCCCGGGGGCACGCCCGGCCCCGCCACCGACGCGGGCTTCGGCGGCCCGCCCGGCGCCGACCTCCCGGCCGGCGGGCCGGGTCGCGGCGGGCCGCGTGAGGGGATCCCCGGCGGCGGCGCCCCGCCCGGCGGGATGCCCCCGCGCGGCGGTCCGTCCGGCGGGGCCCCGGTCTCCGGCGGCCCGTCGGCCGGCGGCGGCCTGCCGCACGAGGGGACCGGCGCCCGGAGCATCCCCGCCGGTGACCGCCCGACCGGCGGGCCGGCCGTCGGCGACGGGCCGCGTGAAGCACTGCCCGGAGGTGAAGTACTGCCCGCCGGTACGCCTGTGCGGGGTGGGAGCTCCGCCGGGGCGTCCGCCCCCGGCGGCCCGCAGGGCGGGGCGGCCGACGGGGAGCCGGCCCCGTACGGGGGCGGGCGGCGGGCCGTTCGCCTCGTCGGGGTGCTCGTCGATCCCGGCACCGGGCCCATCGTCGCGTCCGCCGCCGACCGGCTGGCCACCGGCGTTCTCTCCCTGGACCGGCTCGGGCGCGTCACGTACGTGAGCCGCCGGGCCGAGACGCTTCTCGCGGTCGCGCGGCCCAAGCTCGTCGGGCGCATTCTCTGGGACGTGCTGCCGTGGACCGGACGCCCCGCGTACGAGGACCACTTCCGGGCCGCGCTCATCTCCACGGACCCCGTCCACTTCCTCGCGCACCGCCGCGCCGACTCGTGGCTGTCCGTCTCGCTGTACCCCGGCCACGACGGCCTGACCGTCACGCTCACCCCCGCCGAACAGCCCGGCTACACCCCCGGCTCCGTCGCCGCACCCGGCCGGGGCCTCGGCTCCCCGGCCGACCGCGCCGCCGTCCTCTACCGGCCCGTCGCCCTCGCCATCGCCCTGACCGAGGCGGTCACCGCCCGCCAGGTCTCCGAAGTCGTCACCGAAGAGCTGCTGCCCGCCTTCGGCGGCCGCCAGCTGGCCATCTACCTCCTCAGCGAACGCCACCTCCACCTCGCCTGGGAGACCGGCTTCCCCCAGGGCTTCCTCGACCGGTTCGACGGCGTCGGCCTCGACGCCCGCCTCCCCGGCGTCGAGACGCTCACCTCCGGCCGGCCCATCTTCTTCGAGTCCATGCAGCGCCTGGCCGCCGCCTACCCCGGCATCCCCCTCGACGCGCACGTCGGCGCCCGCGCCTTCCTCCCGCTCATCGCCTCGGGCCGCCCCGTCGGCTCCTGCATCCTCGGCTTCGACCAGCCCCGCGGCTTCAGCCCCGAGGAGCGCACCGTCCTCACCGCGCTCGCCGGCCTCATCGCCCAGGCCCTCGAACGCGCACGCCGCTACGACACCGAGGCCGCCCTCGCCCGCGGCCTCCAGGACGCGCTGCTGCCCCACCGGCTGCCCCGTCACCGCCACGTCGACACCCTCGGCCGCTACCTGCCCGGCACCCAGGGCATGGACGTCGGCGGCGACTGGTACGACGTCGTCGAGACGCCCCGAGGCCTCGCCCTCGCCATCGGCGACGTCCAGGGCCACGGCGTCTCCGCCGCCGCCACCATGGGCCAGCTCCGCAGCGCCGTACGCGCCTTCGCCCTCGCCGGACACGACCCGCAGGAGGTCATGAGCGGCACGAACCGGCTGCTCATCGACCTGGACCCCGGCCAGTTCGCCAGCTGCTGCTACGCCGTGCTCGACCCCGTGACCGGCGCCCTCCAAGCGGTGCGCGCCGGCCACCTCCCGCCGCTGCTGCGCCACCCCGACGGCCGTACCGAACCCGTCGACCTGCCCGGCGGCGTCGTCCTCGGCGTCGACGCCGACGCCCACTACCCGGTCACCGGCCTCGACCTGCCCCAGGGCGCCGTCCTCGCCCTGTTCACCGACGGCCTCGTCGAACAGCCCGGCACCGACATCGACGTCGGCATCGCCCGGCTGTGCGGCGCCCTCGCCGGCCTCGGCCCCGCCCCCCTCGCCGCCATCGCCGACCGGCTCATCGACGAGGCGCGGGACGCCACCGACCGGCCCGACGACATCGCCCTCCTCCTCGCCTCCCGCCGTACCCCCGACCCGGCCCGTCCCGGAGCGGACGCGTGACCCCCCGCTGCGGGCCGCGCGCTTGTGCGGCGAGAAGGGGCGGCCGACCATGAGGAGGACGGACGAGGCAGGTGCCATGCGCGCACGGAACGCAACGGAGGGCGCCGACATCCGCGGCCCCCTCAATGTCACCCGGGCCGGCACCGCCGTGCTCGACGCCGAGGACACCATCATCGGCTGGGGCCCGGCCGCCGAACAGCTCCTCGGCTACCCGGCCCACGAGACCATCGGCCGCCCCATCGGCAGCCTCGTCGTCGACCGCGCAGGCGCCTACCAGATGGCCGCCGACCTCCCCGGCGCCGCCCGCGCCCGCTGCCGCGTCCTGCACATGCGCCACCGCGACGGCCGCATCATCCGCGTCACCACCGCGACCCTCCCGCTCTCCCACGGCGAGCACGACGGCCAGGGCCAGGGCGGTTACGGGGAGCACGGGGAGCACGGGAATCACGGCCCCGCGGGGGGCCCCGCCCGCCTCCTGGCGATCGCCGACGCCGACGAGACCGAGCGCTGGGAGGTCCTCCAGGCCATGCTCCGCGGCCTCGCCACGCAGTCGCCCGTCGGCCTCGCCATCTACGACACCGACCTGCGCGTCGTCTGGACCAACCACGCCCTCTACGAGGAGATGGGCACCTCCCAGTACGCCGGACTCGGCCCCGACGACATGGTCGCCTCGGGCGAGGTCCTCTCCGCCGGCTACCCGCCCAGCCTGGAGGAGACCATGGGGCGCGTCCTCACCACCGGCGAGCCCGTGATCGAGCTCCACTACCGGGGACGCCCACCCGTCGACCCCGACCACGACCACGTGTGGTCCTGCTCGTACTACCGCCTCCAGGACTCCGACGGCACCACCCTCGGCGTGTGCGAGGAGACCGTCGACATCACCGACCGCTACCTCGCCCAGCAGCGGCTCGACCTCCTCGTCCGCGCCGGCGGACACGTCGGCACGACCCTCGACATGAACCGCACCGCGCGCGAACTGTCCTCCGTCGCCGTCCCCCAGTTCGCCGACACCGTCACCGTGGACCTCGTCGACGCCGTCCTCCACGGCGACCAGCCCACCCCCGGCACCGCGCCCGCCGGCCGACTCGTCCGCGTCTGGGACGGCGCACCCGACGCCGCCGACCCCACCGGGACGGCCCCCGCCCCGGGCCGCGACACGGTCGACTATCCGCCCGACTCGCCCCAGCGGCGCTGCCTCGCCACCGGCCGCGCCGTCCTCGACCCCGCCCCGCCCGACGGCGTCACCCGGCCCGCCGGGCCCTCACGGCTCGTCGTGCCGCTGCGTACCGACGGCGCACCCCTCGGCGTCGTCACCTTCACCCGCGACCGCCTCCCCGACCCGTTCGACGCCGGCGACCTGCCCGTCGCCGACGAACTCGTCGCCCGCACCGCCGTCTGCATCGACAACGCCCGCCGCTTCACCCGCGAGCACACCGCCGCCCTCACCCTCCAGCACAGCCTGCTGCCCCGCAGCCTGCCCCGGCTCACCGCCGTCGACGTGGCCCACCGGTACCTGCCCGCCGACAGCAAGGCCGGCGTCGGCGGCGACTGGTTCGACGTCATCACCCTCTCCGGCGCCCGCGTCGGCCTCGTCGTCGGCGACGTCGTCGGCCACGGCCTCGGCGCCGCCGCCACCATGGGCCGGCTGCGCACCAGCGTCCGCGTCCTCGCCCGCCAGGACATTGCCCCCGACGAGCTCCTCGCCCGTCTCGACGACCTCATCGCGCAGGCCGCCGAGGAGGAGGCCACCGCCCCCGGCAGCATCACCGGACTGCGCGCCACACCGGCCCCCGGCCCCGACGAGATCCCCGACGACCAGGCCGTCGGAGCGACCTGCCTGTACGCCGTGTACGACCCGGTCAGCGGCGTGTGCCGCGCCGCCCGCGCCGGGCACCCCGCGCCCGCCGTCGTCGACGCCGCCACCGGCGCCGTCACCGTTCCCGACGTCCCCGGCGGCCCACCCCTCGGACTGGGCGGGCTGCCCTTCGAGAGCGCCGAACTGCACCTGCCGGAAGGCAGCCTCCTCGCCCTCTTCACCGACGGCCTCGTCCGCGGGCGCGGACGCGACACCGAGGCGGAGATCGACGCGCTCGGCCGCCTCCTCGCCGAGCACCGGGACCGCCCCCTGCCCGAACTCTGCGACCGCGCCGTCACCACCCTGCTGCCCGGTCCCGTCGAGGACGACGCGGCGCTCCTCCTCGTCCGCACCCGCCTCCTGGACCGGCGCGACATCGCCGTCTGGGACATCCCCGCCGGAGCCGAGGAGGTCGGCCGCGCCCGCTCCCTGGCGACGCGCCGGCTCGGCGACTGGGGCCTGGACGAGCTGACCTTCACCACCGAGGTGGTCGTCAGCGAACTGGTCACCAACGCCCTCCGGTACGCCTCCGGCCCCGTCCAGCTGCGGCTCATCCGCGACCGCGCCCTCATCTGCGAGGTCTCCGACACCGGCCACACCTCGCCCCACATGCGGCGCGCCGCGATGGAGGACGAGGGCGGCCGAGGCCTGTTCCTCGTCGCCCAGATGACCCAGCACTGGGGCACCCGCTACACCGCCACCGGCAAGACCATCTGGGCCGAACAGGCCCTCCCGGCCCGCTGACCGCCCGCCTGCCGCCCGCCGATCGCGCGCTGACCGCCCACCGGCCCGGCCGCCGGGGGGCCCACCGCGCGGGTCCGCCCGCCGAGCCCGCCCGGACGGATCCGCCCGCGAGCCCCGCCCGCGCGGGTTTGCCCCGCTGGGGCCCGGCAACCCGATGAGGGAAACCGCACGCCCCATCGGACGCCGGGAGGCACCTCATGGCAGCGTCCGCACAGATCAGCGCCGAACTCTGGGACGAGTTCCACACCGTCGTGAACATGACCTCGCGCGAGCTCCAGGAATGGCTCACCACCCAGGCGGCGGGCGAGGAGACCGAGGAACTGCCCGACCAGGCGGGACCCCGCACCGGCCGCCGCGTCCTGGAGATCCTCGGCAAGCGGCGCACCGACCTGACCGACGACGACGTCGCCGTCATGCGGCGCGTCTGCGACATCGTCCGCACCCAGCGCGACCCCGACCTCGAACCGAAGGCCGGCGGCTCCGACTGGCGCCACGGCCTGATGAACATCGGCCACGACCCCCTCAAGCCCGTATGACCCACGCCCATGCGCCTCACCCACGTCCGGCCCGGCGACCCCGGACACCGCCGGCTGCACCACGGCCGCGGCTTCCGCTATCTCGACCCCACCGGACAACCCCTGCGGGACGCCGCGGAACTGGCCAGGATCAAGGCCCTGGTCATCCCGCCGGCCTGGCGTGACGTCTGGATCTGCACCCGCCCCAACGGGCACCTCCAAGCGGTCGGCACCGATGCGGCCGGCCGCCGCCAGTACCTCTACCACCCCGCCTTCCGCGCCCAGCAGGAGGAGGCCAAGCACGACCACGTCCTCGACGTGGCGGAGGTCCTGCCGCGCGTCCGCGAGGCCGTCGAGGCCTCCGTCACGGACCGCGGCCTCACCCGCGACCGAGTCCTCGCCACCTCCGTACGCCTGCTCGACCTGGGTTTCTTCCGCATCGGCAGCGACCGCTACACCGACCTGCACCAGACCTACGGACTCACCACACTGCTGCGGGAACACACCCGCTGCCAGGGCGGCGAGGTGATCATCAGCTACCCCGCCAAGCACGGCCGGCAGCTCGTCCAGGCCGTCGTCGACCCCGCCGCACGCCGCACCCTCACCGCCCTCGTGCGCCGCAAGGGCGGCGGCGAGCGCCTGCTCGCCTACTGGGAGCGCCCCGAGTGGCACGACATCACCGGCGCCGACGTCAACGCGTACCTGCGCGACCTGGCCGGACTGGAGATCACCGCGAAGGACTTCCGCACCTGGCACGCCACCGTCATGGCCGCCGTCGGCCTCGCCGTGTCCCAGCCCTTCTCCCACAGCGAGACCGCCCGCCGCCGCGCCGTCTCGCGCGCCGTCCAGGAGGTCGCCCGCTACCTCGGCAACACACCCGCCGTCTGCCGCGCCTCCTACATCAACCCGCGCGTCATCGAGCTGTACGAGGAGGGCGTCACCGTCGCCTCCGCCCTGGCCCGCCTGGGCGACAGCACCACGTACGGCGTGCCCGCCACCCACGGCCACGCCGAGCGGGCCGTCCTGCGGATGCTCCGCACCGACCGCCCGCCCGAGGCGTGAGCCGCACGGCCCCACAGGGCGCTCACGGCGCTCACGGCCAGGACGGCTCCTTGCGCGGCACCACCACGATCTCGCCCGCCACACTGCCCTGCGGCACCGACAGCGCGTACAGCACCGCGTCCGCCACCACGTCCGGCGACTGCAGCATCGACACGTCCGTGTCCGGGAAGCGCTCCATGATGAACGGCGTCTCCATGCCGCCCGCGACGATCCCCGTCACCCCGATGCCCGTGCAGTCCCGCTGCGCCTCCTTGAACAGCGTGTGCGTGAAGGCCCGCAGCCCCGACTTGCCCGCCGAGTACGGCCCCGCCTCCGTCCACGTGCGGTTCGCCGCCGTCGACAGGATGTTCACGATGTGACCACCGCCCCGGGCCACCATCCGGCGGTACGTCTCCAGGCACAGGTACATCGGACCCAGCAGGTTCGTGGTGATCACCCGTGTGACCTCGTCGGCCGTCAGGTGCTCGATCGGCTTCGACACGTCCACCGCCGCGTTGTTGACCAGGACGTCCAGCGGTGTGCCCGCCTCGTCCAGCTCGCGGAACACGCCCGCGACCGCGTCCGGGTCCCGTACGTCCAGCTCCACGAACCGGGTGTCGCCCCCGTCCCGGTTCAGCCCGTCGCACAGCTCCCGCGCCGGCTCCTTGCGCACATCGGCCACGAGGACCGCCGCCCCCGCACCCGCCAGCCGCCGGGTGATCGAAGCGCCCAGACCGCGCGCCCCGCCCGTCACCAGCGCCCGCCTGCCCCGCAGGTCGACCCGCACTCCGCTTCCCATGTGCCCTCGCCCTTCGTCGTCCGTGGCGTCACTTCTGTCCACTGTGACCCGGGCAACTCCGTCCGGCACCCCGGACGGTCACTGTGAGCAAGCACACCAGAAGTGCCGGATCCCCGACGGCACAAGGAATTTGAGGCTCCGGCCCGGTCCCCGCCCGGCCGGCAGTGGCGTGGCCGACAGCAGACGGTGAAGCGGTCTGCCACGATGGGCCGCGCTGTGGGACCGCAGCACAGACCCTTCCGGTGGCACGCCCGAGCAGCGCAGCCGTGTGTCCGTCCGCCGGAATCCGCCATTCGAGCCCACCTCATCGCCGTGTCCCTTTCCCCTGCGGCCCCCGCGCCCGCCCCTGCCCCTGACCGCTCACCCTGGCGTTCGCTGAAGTACCGCAGCATGCGCTGGTGGTCCGTCGCGAACTTCGTCTCCAACGCCGGTACGTGGATGCAGCTGACCGTGCAGAACCTGCTGGTCCTGCAGATCACCGGCTCCGCCGCCGCCACCGGACTCTCCCTGTCCGTCCAGGCCGCGCCCGGCCTCCTCATGGGCCTCGCCGGAGGCGCCGCCGTCGACCGCTGGCCCCGCAAGCTGACCGCCGCCGTCAGCCAGGCCGCCCTCGGCGCGGTCGCCTTCACCACGGCGATCCTCGTCGCCTTCGATCAGCTGAACCTCGGCGTCCTCATGGCGCTCGCCGCCGTCACCGGCCTCATCGCCACCGTCGACGGACCCGCCTGCGCCCTCCTCGGCAACGACCTCGTCCCCGCCGAGGACGTCCCCTCCGCCATCGGCGTCGGCTCCCTCGTCCACAACGCCGGGCGCCTCGCGGGCGCCGCCCTCGCGGGCATCACCGTCGGCTTCCTCGGCACGGCCGCCGCGTACGCCGCGAACGGCCTGTCCTTCCTCTTCGTCACCGCGGTCATCCCGTTCCTGCGCCCCGTGGCGCAGGCGGCCAACCGCGCCCCGGAGGAACCGGCGCCCACCCCCACCATGACCATGCGCGAGGGCCTGACCTTCTTCGCCCGCCGCCCCGGCTCGTGGCGCTCGCCGTGGTCACCGGCGTCAGCTCCATGTTCGGCCGCAACTACGGGCTGACCCTCGCCGTCCTCGTCACCGGCCCCCTCGCCGGCGGGGCCGGGGCCTTCGGCACGGTCTCCACCGTCCTCGCGGTCGGCGGCATCGTCGGCGCCGTGCTCGGCGCGCGGCTGCGCAGGCCGTCCGTCCGCCTCGTCGGCGTACTCGCCGCGGCCGGGGGCCTCCTCCAGGTCGCCGCGGGCCTGTCGCCGTCCCTGGCGGTCCTGCTCGTCCTGGTCCTCCCGATGGCCGTCGTGGAGTCCGTCTCCGACACGGCGGGCACGACCGTCCTCCAGACCGACCCGCCCGCGCATCTGCGCGGCCGCGTCCTGGGCGTCTGGGGCAGTATCCGCACCGTCTGGAGCCTCGCCGGCCCGCCCGCGCTGGGGCTCCTCATGGAGCTGGCGGGCGCGCGCGGCGCGCTCGTGACGGGTGGACTCCTGATCGCCACGGTGGTCCTGGCGGGCCACTTCGCCCGCACCCGCCGCACCCCGACGCCGGTCGTCCTCCCCACCCCGACCCGCACGGAAGCCCCGGCCCTGAGCACCGCGGCCTGACACCCACGGGGCGGGCGGGCCCGCCCACCCCCCACCGGCGGTGAGCCGCCCACGGACGGGCAGGCCCGTCCACCCCACCCCCACCGGCCGCGCGCCGCCCACGCACGGGACGGGGGTGGTCCGGGGGTCGCGCGCGCAGGATTGGCGGTGCTGGGACGTTTCACGCTTCGGGGCCCGAGTGAGCCAATCTGAGCACGTGACCCCCGGGCCGCCACCGGACCCACCCACCGTCGTGGCGCGCGCTGGGGGTGGGCCCTCAGGCCGGGGGGCCGTTCCTGCTGTGCCCACCCGTTCCGCCCTTGGCGGAACGCATGCCCACAGCAGGAACGGCGGCACCGCGGCACCGGCGGCGCCGGCCGGGGTGGTCCCTAGCGGGGCCGGTGGGGGGTTGCGGCGGCTGCTGCCTTGCGGGCCAGGAGGGTGGTGGAGCGGCCGTTCAGGTACGGCAGCACCACCGCCTGGCCGCCCCACGCGCGCAGGACCTCCGCCTCCGGCAGCTCGTCGGCCGAGTAGTCGCCGCCCTTGACCCACACGTCCGGCCGCAGCCGCGTCAGCAGCTCCGCCGGCGTGTCCCCGTCGAAGACCGCGACGGCGTCGACGCTGCCGAGCCCCGCCAGCACGCGCGTACGGTCGGCGAGCGGGTTCAGCGGGCGGCCCGCGCCCTTGAGGCGGGCGACGGACGCGTCCGAGTTGACGCACACGATCAGGCAGTCGCCGATGCGCCGCGCGCTCTCCAGCAGACCCACGTGCCCGGCGTGCAGCAGGTCGAAGCAGCCGCCCGTCGCCACGACGGTGCCGCCCCGCGCCCGTACCCGCTCGGCGAGCGCGTACGGGTCGGTCAGCGGCGGCTCGTGGTGGCGGGCCGCCGACGGGCTGTGCCACAGGGCCGGGTTGCCCGCTCCGCCCGCCGCGACGAACGCCGCCGCCTCGGCGACGCCGCGCTGCACCGCCTCCTCCGGCAGCGCCCCGTCCGCCAGCGCCGCGGCCGTCGCCGCGGCGAAGCAGTCGCCGGCCCCGCACGGATCGCCCTTGGCCCGGTACGGCGCGGGCACCAGCATCGGCGTACCTCCGCCGGGCCGCGTCAGCAGCGCCCCGCGCTCGCCGAGCGTCACGGCGACGGCGGCCACGCGCCACCGCTCCGCGAGGTCGGCGCCCCGCTCGGCGTACGCGCGCAGCGACTCGCCGTCCCCGGGGCTCAGCGCCCGCGTCTCGGCGCTGTTCGGCGTGACGATCCGGGCGCCCGGCACCGGTGTGTCGCCCCGGGGGTGCGGGTCCCAGACGACCGGGATCCGCGGGGCCACGGCCGCCAGGTGCTCGCGCACCGCGCTCGCCGTGCGCCGCCCGTAGTCGGCGACGAGCACCGCGTGCGCGCCGGAGAGCGTGTCCCGCACGGCCGCGTCGGGTTCGCCCGGGTCGCCGCCGCCCCGGTCGATGCGGACGAGGGGCCGCCCGGACGCGAGGACCCGTGTCTTGACCGGCAGGGTGCCGTGCAGCGGCAGTTCCACCAGCCGCACGCGGCCGTCGAGCGAGCGGCGCACGGCGTCGCTGGCCGGGTCGTCGCCCAGTGCCGTCACCAGCACCACTTCCCGGCCGCCCCGGGTGGCCAGCGCCGCGGCGAGTCCCGCTCCGCCGGGCCGCCGGTGGTCGGCGGTCACGTCCACGACGGGCGCGGGAGCATCGGGTGCCAGCCGTGTCGAGGTGCCCTCGATGTCCTCGTCGAGGAGTACGTCCCCGACGACCACGAGCGGCTGCCGGGCGCTCACGCGGCACCCCAGTGCACCGTGACGCGGGCCGCCGCACCGGCCGCGGTCCGTGCGGTGGCGGTGTCGTCGGCCAGGGCCGCGTCGAAGCACTCGCAGAGCGCGTGCACCGCGACGAGGTGCAGCTCCTGCACGGTCGCGGTCGTGCCGGCGTCCACGCACAGCGCCTCGTGCGCCGCGTCGGCCAGCGGGTTGGGCGCCGGGCCGGTCAGGGCCCACACCCGCAGGGCCGCCGTGCGGGCCGCCTTCGCCGCGGCGAGGAGGTTGGCGCTGCGGCCCGACGTGGACAGCAGCAGGAGCACGTCACCGGGCCGGCCGTGGGCGGCGACCTGACGGGCGTACACCTCGTCGAAGCCGTAGTCGTTGCCGATCGCGGTGAGGCTGGACGTCTCGGCGTGGAGGGAGATCGCGGAGTACGCGGGCCGCTCGTCCCGGTAGCGGCCGACGAGTTCGGCCGTGAGGTGCTGGGCCTGGGCGGCGCTGCCGCCGTTCCCGGCGGCCAGGAGCCGCCCCCCGGCGGGGAGGACGACGGCGAGCCGGCCGCCCCACTCGGCGATCCGGTCCAGGTGGTCCCGCCGGAACCGGCCCAGGGCGTCCTGGAGGGACCGGCAGTGCCGGTCCGCGGCGTCTCGTGCAGCGAGGGGGTAGTCGGTCATGGGTGTTGGGGACGCACCGCGTCCGGTGGGACGGCGGCCGGACCCGCACCTCCTTCGTCTGTGCGGCGGGGTCGGAACGTTCCCGTTCCTCTGGGTGGGTGGGCCGGGCTCTGCATGTACCGCGCGCGCCGGCGGCTGCCGACGGGGCGGGGCCCGTCCGGTCTTCCGCCGTCAAGGGCCCGCGCAGGCGCTGCTGCCTTCCGGCCTGTCGTCCGCCGGTGGGGACCGGGGGCTGCCCGACCTGGGGCGGGCTGCCGAGCCGGGTCCGGCCCGGGCGCCCTGGACCGGGAACGACGGAGCCCTGCCGGATCCGCCGCACCTGGCGCCCACGCCCCTGCCGGGTCCGCCGTGTCCCGGGCCCACGCCCCCGCCGGGTCCGCCGTGCCTGGCGCGCACGTTCCTGTCGGGTTCGCCGTGCGTGGCGCGCACGTTCCTGTCGGGTTCGCCGTGTCCCGGGCGCACGTCCCTTCCGGGTTCGCCGTGTCCCGGGCCCACGCCCCCGCCGGGTCCGCCGTGCCTGGCGCCCACGCCCCTGTCGCGGGCCGGGAGCGCCGGCCCCCGCGCGCACCGGGCCCGTGGTCGGCGACGGACGTCCGCCGCCACCGCCCACGTCCGCCGGGGCATCGTCCGCCGCACCTCACGCCGCCCCGGAGACCGTCGACCGGGCGGTCGCGCACACCTCGCCGTACACGGCCTCCGTGGCCGCCGCGACGCGCGTCCAGTCGTACCGGCTGAGCACCCGGCGGCGGCCCGCCGCGCCGCAGGAGGCGCGCAGGGAGGCGTCGGCCAGGAACTCCGCGACCGCGCGGGCCAGCGCGTCCGGGTCGCGGGGCGGCACGAGCCGCCCGCACTGCGGGTCGGCGACCGTGTCGAGCTGCCCGCCCACGGCGCTGGCCACCACGGGCCGGCCGCAGGCCATGGCCTCCAGCGGGACGATCCCGAACGGCTCGTAGTCCGCCGGGCACACCACCACGTCCGCGCTGCGCAGCATCGGTGCCACGTCGTCGCGGGACACCGCGCCGGTGAACCGCACCCGCTCGGCGACCCCGGCGAGCCGGGCCACGTCGCGCAGCCGGCGCACCTCGGGGTCCCCGTCCAGCCGGGCCGGCGGCGGGCCGCCCACGATGACGAGTTCCGCGTCGGGCAGCCGGGTGAGCGCGGTGATGGACACCGCGGCCCCCTTGCGGGGCACCAGGCGGCCCAGCTGGACCAGCCGGTAGCGGGCCTCACCGCGCTCGGCGACCGGGCCCGCCGGGCAGAACTGCTCGGGGTCGACGCCGCACGGCACGACGCTCACCCGGTCGGGCGGTATGTGCATCCGGCTCAGCTCGTGCACCTCGTCGCGGCACGTCGCCACGATCCGGTCGCAGGCCAGCCCGACCTGCCGTTCGTACGCGATGCGCTGGGGCGGGCTGGTGTCGGCGGCCCTCTGGTGGCGCCGCTTCACCGTGCCGAGCGCGTGGTACGTGTGCAGGAGCGGCACGTGCAGGGCCCGGGTCGCGAGGAGCGCGGCGATCCCGGACATCCAGAAGTGGGAGTGCATCAGGTCGGGCGGCTCGTCCCGGAGCACCTCGGCCATGTGGCGGCCGAACTCCGGCATGTAAGGCAGCAGTTCGTCCTTCGGTACGGCCTCGGGCGGTCCGGCCGGCACGTGGTGCACGACGACGCCCGGCCGCACCTCCACCTCGTCGGGCTGGTCCTCGTCGTCGCGCCGGGTGAACACGGTGACCCGGTGGCCGCGGTCCGCGAGCCCCGACGCCAGCCGTGCGACGTGCACGTTCTGACCGCCCGCGTCCACGCCGCCCAGTGCCGCGAGGGGACTGGCGTGCTCCGAGACGAGCGCCACGGACAGGGGGCCCACGGGGCGTTGCGAGCTGGGGGTGGTCATGAGCGTACCTCCGTCATCACGCGCTCCCAGTCGTCCAGGAAGCGCTTGAGGCCGTACCGTTCGAGGGCCGCCTGCCGGGCCCGGGCGCCGTCCTCGGCGGCCGCCTCCGGCTCGTCGAGGTAGTGCCGGGCGGCCCGGGCCAGCACCTCCGGCCGGGTCGACAGGGTCCCGGCTCCCACCGGGACCGCCTCGACCGCCTCCGTCGTGGCCAGCGCCACGACCGGCATGCCGAGGTGCATCGCCTCCAGCAGGGACAGACCGAGCGACGTCCAGCGCACCGGGTGCACGTAGACCCGGCGTTCCGCCATCGCGGCGTGCAGGTCCCGCTGCGGCAGGTCCTGGGCGCGGCAGCGTTCCTCGGGCAGCCCCAGATGGGCGGCCAGGCCCTCGGTGCGCATCCCGAACACGTCCAGCGGCGCCGCCTCGGCGAGCGCGGGCAGCAGGTCCGTACCGGTGTAACGGCCGCGCCGCACCGGCTCGTTGACCACGACCGCCGCCCGGGGCAGGCGCCCCGTGTACAGGTGACCGGGGTCGACGATGCCGTGCTCGATCACCTCGGTGCGGGTGCGGCCGTTGTCCCAGAACAGCCGGTTGAAGTGCGTGACGTGGACGAGCGTCAGGTCGTCGCGGTCGGCGCACGGGTGCAGGGTGTCGGGTACGTCGCCGTCCGGCGCGTTGTGCTCCAGGAAGACGGCCGGCACGTCCCGGCCGGGGCGGCGGCCGCCCAGCCACCGCTCGGCGAGCGCGAACTCCTCCGGCCGCTGGAGGAGCACCAGGTCCACCTGCTCGGCGCGCAGCTGATCCGGTGTCACCTCGCGTACGGAGTCGGGCCAGGAGAACGTCTGCGCTCTGCCCCGCCCGTCAGGGCCGCGCCCGGGCAGCACCGGGACCAGGTAGGTGTGCGGTCCCTGCACGAACGCCGTCGTCCACGAGCCGTGTACATGCCACAGCAGAATGTTCATGGGTCGTCCTCCTCACCGCTCCGGCCGGGTCCTCAAGGCGTCCGTACGGACTCCGAGTCCGACGCGAAGAACTCGCCGCGCCGGATGGCGTACGGGCCGATCGCGAGCAGGTCCACGGGCGAGGAGCCGAAGCACTCCAGCGCGTCGCGCGGGTCGTCCACCATCGGCCGGCCCGCCGTGTTCAGGCTCGTGTTCACCACCATGGGCAGCCCCGTCAGCCGCTCGAACTCGCCCAGCATCCGCGCCACCAGCGGCTCCGCCGCCCGGTCCACGGTCTGGATCCGCGCCGTGCCGTCCACGTGCACCACCGCCGGGATGCGCTCCCGCCACTCGGGCGCCACGTCGTGCACGAACAGCATGTACGGGCTGGGCAGCTGCCCCTCGAAGATCTCAGCCGCCCGGTCGGCCAGCACCATCGGCGCCACCGGCCGGAACTGCTCACGGCCCTTCACGTCGTTGAGCCGCTCCAGGTTCCCCGCGTGCCCCGGGTGGGCCAGCAGCGAACGGTGGCCGAGCGCCCTCGGGCCGTACTCCGAACGCCCCTGGAACCAGGCGACGATCGCGTTGTCCGCCAGGGCCGCGGCCACCGTGGCCGCGATGTCCGGGGGCCGGTCGAACGGCACGGCCGCCGTCTTCAGCCACGCCGCCAGCTCCGCGTCGGACCACTCCCGGCCCAGGTCGGCGCCGCCCATCGGCTGCGGGTCGTCCCCGCCGCCCGCGGCGAGCAGGAGCGCCCCGCCCAGCGCCGTACCGGCGTCACCGGCCGCCGGCTGCACCCACACCCGCGAGAACGGGCCCTCGCGGGCGATCCGGGCGTTGGCCACGCAGTTCAGCGCGACACCGCCCGCCAGCGTCAGCACCCGGTCGTGCGTCTGCCCGTGCAGCCAGCGCACCAGGTCCAGCAGCGTCTCCTCCAGCACGGCCTGCGCACTCGCCGCCACGTCCGCGTGGTCCTGCGTCCACGGCTCGTCCGCGCCCCGCGGCGGGCACAGCTCGTGCCACGGCACACCGGTGGCGTGGAACCCGCCGTCGCCCGTGGGGTACACGTACCGGCGCAGCTCGGACAGCATCCGGGCCGGCCGTGCGAGGCGAGCGCCATCACCTTGAACTCGTCCGACGAGCGCAGGAATCCCAGGTGGTCGGTCAGCTCCTCGTACACCAGGCCCAGCGAATGCGGCAGTTCCTGCGCCGCCAGCGCCTCCAGCCGGTCGTGGACCCGGCGCGCCGCCAGGTGCGAGGCCCGCTCGCCGCGGCCGTCCAGGACCAGTACCGACGACATGTCCGCGCCGTCCGCCGCGAAGGCACTCGACGCCGCGTGCGCCATGTGGTGCGGCACGAACCGCACGATCGCCGGGTCGAGGCCCGGCAGCGCCGTCCTGAGGAACCCGGGCGCCTCGCGCGCGTACGTCACCCGCAGGTGGTCCCACGGGTCGTCGAGCCCCATCTCATGGGCCGGGCGGGCCAGTTCGGGATCGAACGAGTACGCCACCGCGTCGAGGTCCTGGGGCCGCAACCCCGCGCGCTGCAGACACCAGGCGGCGGCCTTCTCCGGCAGTTCCCACGCGGAGAACGGCACCGGCCGCTTTCCGTGCTTGCGCCGGGAGAAGCGTTCCTCCTCGGTGGCCGCGACGGTCCGTCCGTCGATCACGAGCGCGGCGGCGGGGTCGTGGAAGAGAGCGTTGATTCCGAGAATGCGCATGACGTCCCTGACCTTTCGGCTTTCGGGGGCGAGACGGCGGGAACCGGCGACCGCGACGGCCGGCGGCGGAGGGCCGCGCTCAGCGGTGGCGGGCCCGGAGGGTGTCGCGGAACCAGGCGATGGTGCGCCGCAGCCCGTCCTCGGCGGTCACCCGCGGCTCCCAGCCGAGCTTGTCGCGGGCGAGCGTGATGTCCGGGCAGCGCACGGCCGGGTCGTCCGTCGGCCGCTCGATGTAACGGATCTCGGACGAGGAGCCGCACAGCTCGATGACCAGCCGGGCCAGGTCCAGCATGGTGATCTCGGTCGGATTGCCGATGTTCACCGGGCCGCGCATCCCGTGCGCGGCGGCCGCGAGCACCCCGCGGACGGTGTCGTCGACGTAGCACAGTGACCGGGTCTGCCGCCCGTCGCCCGTGACGGTCAGCGGCTCACCCGCCAGCGCCTGCCGTACGAAGGTGGGCACCGCCCTGCCGTCGTGGCCGCGCATCCGGGGACCGTAGGTGTTGAACAGCCGCACGATGCCCGCGTCCGTGCCGTGCGCCTCCGCGTGCGCGGTCGTCAGCGCCTCCGCGAACCGCTTGGCCTCGTCGTACACACTGCGCGGGCCCACCGGGTTGACGTTGCCCCAGTAGCGCTCGCTCTGCGGATGCTGCTGCGGGTCGCCGTACACCTCGGACGTCGACGCGAGCACGAACCGCGCCCCGGCGCGGGCGGCCAGCGCCAGCACGTTGCGGGTGCCGAGGCTGCCCGTCTCCAGGGTGTGCATCGGCAGCCGCAGATAGTCGGCCGGCGACGCGGGGGAGGCGAAGTGCAGCACCAGATCAGGAGGCCGGTCCACCTCGAACGGCTCGGCGACGTCGGCCTCCACGAACGTGAAGCCGGGACGGCCGCGCAGCGCCGCGACGTTCTCCGGGCGGCCGGTGCTCAGGTCGTCGACGCACGTGACGGCCGTACCGGAGTCGAGCAGGGCGCTGCACAGGTGCGAGCCGACGAAGCCGGCGCCGCCGGTGACGACGGCGTGCTGCCAGCTGCGGGGAAGGGCGGTGTCCATCCGGTCTCCTCGGGGTCGTCGTGAGTGGTCGTCGGGCGGTCGGCGGTGGTCGTGGAGGTGGTTCGTGGGGTGGGTGTGGGCTGTCTTGGTGGTGGTCGTGGTCGTGGGCTGGTCTGGGGGCGGTCTCGGGGTCGTCTCGGGGTGGTCGTGGGCTGGTCCAGGGGCGGTCGTGGGGTGGTCTGGGGGCCTCTCGGGGGGGCGTGAGGTGGGCTCGGGGTCGTCTCGGGGGTGGTCGTGGGGCGGGCCGTCGAGTCGGTTCCGGTGTTCCGGCCGACCGGGGAAGAGTCACCCCGGGCCCCGGGACCAGGCTGGGCCGAACGGGGGGCCGGGGCGCGGTGGTGTGGGCCGACCGGGTGAGTCACGCGCCGTGCTCGTGGTCGTCAGGGCGCCACCGTCTCCGAGATGAGCAGGTCCGTCAGACCCGTCATCCCGCCCTCCGCGAGGGCTCTGCGCTGCTGGTCCGCCGGGGTGCCCTGCTGGAGCAGCCGGTGCACCAGGGACGTGACCTCGCGGTCGTCGCCCGTCTCCATGAGAGCCGGCGTGATGGCGTCGATGAGCAGGCACAGCACGTCGCCGGCCCGGCGGCAGCGGCCCTCCGGGTCCATCAGCAGATCGCTCAACCCGTGCCGCGCGGCATACCAGTTCGCGGCCTGGAGCTGCTCCGGCGGGCAGTACGGCACCGGCAGCCCGGCCGCTTCCTCGCGCAGCGCCGTCGCCACGAGCGCCCGCACGATGCCGGCGTACATGACGGCCGTGTCGGCCCTGAGCTGCACGTCCATGCAGCGCACCTCGAGCGTCGGGTAGTGGTCCGACAGGCGGGCCTGCCAGTAGATCTGTCCGGTGTCCGAGATCGCCCCGGAGTCCAGCAGCGTTCTCACCCGCCGGTCATGGTCCTCGATCCCCGCGAAGGAGGGGGGCGGGCCGCTGACCGGCCAGCGGCCGAAGACCACCGTCCGCCAGCTCGCGAAGCCCGTGTCCTTGCCGTCCCACAGGGGCGAGTTCGCCGCCATGGCCACGAGGACGGGCAGCCACACCCTGATCCGGTTCAGTACGCCTACGGCCGTGTCCCGGTCGGGCACGCCCACGTGCACGTGCATGCCGTTCACCAACTGCTCCGCGACCAGCTGCGGGGCCTGAGAGCGCATGGCCAGGTAGCGGGCCTTCTCGGTCACCGGCACCGGTGCCGGCTCGCGTAGCGGGGCGGCCCCGCACGCCACGATCCGGCAGCCGTTCTTCTCGGCCGCCGTACCCACCGCGTGCCGCAGCCGCAGCAGGTGGCCGCCGACCTCGTCCAGGTCGGTGCATACCGGAGTGGCGACCTCCACCTGGGCCTGGAGCAGCTCGGACTGGATCTCCTGGTCGTTCACGATCGGCTGGATCCCGGCGGCGGCGCGGACCTCGTCCGCGAGCGGTACGGGAAGGCAGGTGACCGGATCGACCAGCAGATACTCTTCCTCGACCCCAACAGTGATCATGTGCCGCCGGGTACCCGGAAAAACCCCCACGAACCGGACCCCCCGAGAACCGCTTCCCCAGCACCCGGCCGGAACCGTCCCTCGCCTCCGCTCCTCGTCGCGGACCGCGCCACGTTCGTCGCTGTGGGCTGGCGCCGCCGTTCCGCCGTTCCGTCGTGGTGGGCTGGCGTCGCTGTGCCGCCGTTCCGTCGTTGTGGGCAGTCGTTCCGCATGGGGGTCCCCCCCCTGGACGTAGTCCTTGGGGAGGAACGGGTGGGCACAACGACGGAACGGCCCCCCGGCCTGAGGGCCCAGCCCCGGCGCGCCACGACGGTGGGTGGGTCCGGTGGCGGCCCGGGGGTCACGTGCTCAGATTGGCTCGTGCGGGGCCCGTGAGAGCGAGGCGTTGCTGCGTCGCCAATCCTGCGCGCGCGACCCCCGGTCCACCCCCGTCCCGTTGTCGGGCGTCTGACCCCCGGTGGGGGTGGGGTGGACGGGCCTGCCCGTCCGTGGGCGGCTCACCGCCGGTGGGGTGGGGCGGGCGTCAGGACAGGTCCACGCGGCGGGCCGCAGCCTCGACGTCGGGAGGCAGCGGCGCGCGGGCGCGCAGCGCCGCGGGCAGCCGGGCCACGAGGCCGCGGAGGGCCTCGCGGGCCTCGGCATCCCGCGGCGCGGCCACCACCAGTGCCCCCGTCTGCCGCAGCGCCACCCGCACCGGCCGCCGCAGCCAAGCGGTGAGCGCCGCGTTGCGCCGCATGACCGCACGCCGCCCGTCCCGCACGCCGCCCACCGGCCGGTGCACGGCCCGCACCTCGGGGCAGTGGCACACGGCCCAGCCGCAGGCCGTGAGGTCGTACGCGAGCAGCTGCTCCTCGCCCCCGAAGAACACCACGGGGTGGTACCCGCCGGCGGCGAGGAACGCCTCCCGCCGGGCGACGGCCGCGCAGGCGAGGAAACCCAGCACCTGTGGGCCGGGCAGGTCGGCGGCGTGGCCGAGGGGAGACGCGGCGAGTTCCGCGTTCAGGGGGTCGGGGGCGTTCTGGTTGGCCACATGGATGGTCGCCGCGAGCAGCCCGACGCGCGGGTGCGCGTCGAGGACCCGCTCCGCGGTGGCCAGCGCGCCGGGCTCCCACCAGGAGTCGTCGTCGCTGAACGCCACGTACGGCGTCCGGGCCTCCCGCACGCCCAGGGTGCGCCCCACGGCGCCGAGGTTGCGGCCGGGCTTGAGGAGCCGGGCATCGGGGTGGTGGCGGGCGACCGCCTCGGCGGTGCCGTCGGTGGACGCGTTGTCGACGACGATCAGCGGGGGCCGCTCGGGCAGCCGGGACAGCCGGTCCAGGGTGTGCAGGAGCTGGTCGCGGCGGTCACGGGTGATCACGACGACGGTGGTGCGCGGGGCAGCGGTCACGAGCGGCACGCCTCCAGGTGGGTGGCGAGGGCCGTCAGGACCTCGTCGGGCGTGATGTGCAGCAGTTGAGGGTCGGGGGCGGCGCCGTGCGGGTCCCCCGGCGGGCCGGGGTGCCACAGGGCGATGTGCCGGTGTCCGGGGGGCGGGCCCCACAGGTGGGGCGGTACGGGGCCGAACAGGGTGACGGAGGGCGCGCCGTACGCGACGGCCAGGTGCGCGATCCCCGTGTCGCCGCTGACCACGGCCGCCGCGCCCGCGCACAGCGCGGCCAGCCGCTCGTACGGGAGCCCGCCCCGCAGGACGTCGTGGGGGTCCAGCCGGGCGGGCCCGGCGACCCGGTCCAGCAGGGCGTCCTCCCCGGGACCGCCGGTCAGCACCACCCGCTTCCCGCGTCCCCGCAGCGCTCGCACCACCTCGGCGTACCGCTCCGGGGGCCAGCGCCGTGCCGCCGAGTCCGCGCCCGGGTGGACGACGACCGCGCCCGGCGCCGGTGAGGGCTCCGGGGGCGGGGGCAGCAGTACGTCGTCCGGGTCGGCCGGTACGCCGTACCAGCGCAGGAGCCGGCACCAGCGCGCCCGCTCGTGCTCGTCCGCCGTCCACGCGGGCCCGGCGATGTGCGGGGTCCCGGGGTGCGCGAAGGCCAGCAGCCGCCGGGGGCGCACGCGTTCCAGCAGCAGATGGCTCGACGGGCCCTTGCCGTGCAGGTCCACGGCCACCTCGGGCGGCGGCCCCGTCCAGTCCAGCCGGACCGGCACGGCCCGGCCGGGCGCCGACGCGGGCAGCAGCCGGTCCACCGCACCGGTCGCCGCCGCGACGGGCGCCAGGCCGGCGGGCGCGGCGAGCACCGTCTCGTACGCGGGGAACGCCCGGCGCACCGCGCGCAGCGCCGGCACCCCGGCCAGCAGATCCCCGAGCCCGAGCGCCCGCAACACCAGGACCCGCGGCCTCACGGCGAGGCCCCCCGGGCGCGAATCGGTGGGCTCTGCCCCCCGAACCCCCGCTCCTCGAACGCCGGAGGGGCTGACATCAGCGCAGCCCCCGGTTCCGGGAAGGGGCGGGGCAGGGGAAGCTCCGCCGGGTACGACCCGGCGGTCATGCCGGGCCGTCCAGCAGCTTGCCGACCGCGGCCACCACGTCCTCCGCCGTCACCTCGTCGAGGCAGGGGTGGCCCGGCACCGGGCATTCGCGGGCGCGCGTCGCCGCGCAGGGGGCCGTCTGGTCGCCGAGCAGGACGTGCGGGACGCCGTAGGGGCCCCACCGCTCGGCGGGGACCACCGGCGAGAACAGCGAGACCACCGGTGTGCCGACCGCCGCCGCCAGGTGCGCGGGGCCGGTGTTGCCGGTGACCACGACCCCGGCCGCGGCCAGGACGGCCGCCAGCTGCGGGGGAGCGGTGCGGCCGCCCAGGTCCAGGCCGTCCGCCCCGGCCACGAACGCGGTGAGGTCCCGTTCGTCGGGCCCTCCCGTGACCACGACCCGGTGCCCCGCGCCGGCGAGGAGCTGTACGGCGTGGGCGCAGCGCTCCGGGCTCCACCGGCGGGCGGCCACGCTCGCACCCGGGTGCACCACCACGTACGGGCCCTCGCCCGTCAGGTCCGGCGCGCCGCGCGCGTGCCGCACCCGCGGGCGGCCGTCGTCGCCCGGCGGGCGCGGGAAGCCCGCCGCCTCGGCCAGGTCGAGCGCCGCCTCCACCTCGTGCGCGCGCGGCGCCCGTTGATGGCGTACGTCCAGGAGCGAGCCCGGCGCGTCCACGCAGTCCGCGGCGATGTGCGGCACCCCCGCCATGCGCAGCAGCAACGCCGCCGGCAGGGGGCTCTGGTGGAACGACGTCAGGACCAGCGCCACGTCCACGCGGGCCGCGGCCACCCGGTCCACCAGCCGCCCGATGTCGGTCCGGTCCACGGGCGGCGGGGTGAACCCGACCCAGGGCGCCTCCCACACCAGCACCTCGTCCACGCCCGGCAGCATCCGCGCCGCAGGAGCCCCGACCGGCCCGCACAGCACCGCGACCCGGTCGGCGCGGTGGGCGACCGCCCGGACGGCGGGACCGGCGAGCAGGACGTCCCCGAAGCTGTCCAGCCGTACGACCAGCGCCCTCATGCCGTCCTCCGTACCGCGGCCGGGTGCCCCAGCACGTGCCGGACCGCTGCCGGCAGGTCCCGGCACACCTGCGGCGCCGACGCCACCTCGGCGGGCAGCGTCCGCGTCGTGGGCACCAGCACGGCCCGCGCGCCCGCCGCCCGGGCCGCCCCCATGTCGCTGCCGATGTCGCCGATCACGACGCACTGCTCCGGCGTGACGCCCAGCCGCCGTGCCGCCTCCACGACGAGGCCGGGCGCGGGCTTGCGGCAGGCGCAGCCGTCCTGCGGGGTGTGCGGGCAGTGGACCCAGGTGTCGAGGCCCGTGCCCAGCAGGACCTCCACGCGCGCGTTGACCTCCAGCACGGCCGCCTCGGTGAGCAGCCCGCGCCCGATGCCCGACTGGTTGGACACGACCCCGATCGGTATCCGGTGGGCCCGCAGCAGCCGCACCGCCTCACGCGCCCCGGGCATCAGCCGCACCCGCCGGGGGTCGCCGTTGTAGGGGACGTCGACGATCAGGGTGTCGTCGCGGTCGAACAGCACCGCCCCGGGCAGCGGGCCGGGCACCGGCCCCGGCGTCTCCCGAGGGCGCTCACCCGCCCGGGGCCGGAGGCCGGGGTCGGTGTGCCGTTCATGCGCCGCCTCCGTTCCAGCAGCCCGCCGAGCGGTGGCGCAGTTCGCCGCTGAGGCGGTGCCAGGTGGCGAGCGCGGGGATGAGCGCGCTGGTCACGGCCACGGTCAGGACCTCGTCGGCGGTGCGCGGGCCGGGCGCGATGCGGGCGCGGGCGAACTCAGCCGTCCCCAGCAGCCAGCCGAGCGCGGCGACGGCCGCCGCCCTGCGCCGTCCGCCCACCGCGAGAGCGAACGCGACGGCGCCCGTCGCCGTGATCGCCGCGTGCCTGCGGATACGGCCCCGGGGAGCGGCCGCCCGGTCCCACCAGTGGGGTCCGTGGAGCCGCACCATCAGCGCGTCGTCCGCGTTGCCGCGCTGCACGCGCAACGACACCCACCGGTCGGCGGGTCGCACCGGGTGGTCCGTACGGCGCCGGCCGCGCCGGATCAGCCAGCCCGCGTCGATCACCCGCAGGGCCAGGTCCGCGTCCTCGCGGAAGGCGCGCGGGAAGCGTTCGTCGAAGCCGCCGACGGCCCTGAGCGCCTCGGTGCGGTACGCCATGTCGGCGGTCGCCCACAGGGCCTTCTCCAGCCCCGCCGTGTTGCGCTCCCAGTCGGTGGGGCGCCGCCCGTCGGGCAGGGGCACCCGCAGCACGCCCTGGACGCCGCCCGTGTCGGGCGACGCGTCGGCCAGGTCGCGCGTCAGCTCGGTGCGCCAGTCGGGGCCCACGCGGACGTCGTCGTCGAGGAGGACCGTCCAGGGCTCGGGCACCTCGCGGATCCCGGCGTTCCGGGCGGCGGCCGGGCCGCGGCCGCCGCTGTGCACCACGGTGGCCCGGTCGGCGAGCGGGCCGAGCGGCGCGAGGGAGAGGGGGGCCGGTTGTTCGCCGGGCGCCCCGGGGAGGCGGGGGCGGTCGTCGACGACGACGATCCGGCTCGGCGCCGGCCCCTCGCTGCGGGCGAGCGACGCCAGGCACTCGGCGAGACAGGGCCGCCCGATGGTGGGGACGACCACGGCGTACGAGGCGGGCGGAGGGGTCATACGTCGGCGCCTCCCGTTCCGGTCGAAAGCATACGGAGTGCTCCTGTTCGAGCACTTTATGCATGAATCGGGCCGCTTCGCAGGGCGGTGCCCGCACGCCGCGCGCTCCCCGGGCCGCTACGGGCCGTGCGTCGGCTCCCCGGCCCCGCGTACGCCCTCGGGCCCCGCGCCGAGAGGCGTGCCGTGCGGAACGGGGGGCCGGATGCCCCGCAGGGGCCGGGACCTGCGCCGGTACGCGGGCACGGTCAGCGCGTGCGGCAGCACCCGTGCCGCGTACCCGCCGAGCCGGCTCCGCAGCGAACCGGCGAACACCGTGCCCCGGCCGCGCATCAGGGCCGCGAATCCCTGCGCGGCGACGAGCGCCGGGTCGTCCTTGTCCCCGAGACCGAGCAGGGTGTCCTGGATTCCGGCGCGCCGGAAGAACGCGGTGTCGGTCGCGCCCGGCAGCAGCGCGGTGACGGTGACGCCCGTGCCGCGCAGCTCGTCGCGCAGCGCCTCGGCGAAGGACAGGAGGAACGCCTTCGAGGCGTTGTAGACCACCTGGTACGGGCCCGGGACATGGGCGGCGATGGACGAGGTGATCAGCAGCCGGCCCTCGCCCACGTCGACCATGGCGGGCAGTAGCCGGTGGGCCAGGTGGACCGTGGAGGCGATGTTCAGGTCGAGGATCCGGGCCTGGTCGGCCAGGTCGGTGGCGAGGAAGGCCCCGCCGGTGCTGACGCCGGCGTTGAGCGCGGCGGCGACGAGGGGGCGGCGGGTCGCGGCGACCGCCTGGTGCAGCTGCTCGACCCCGTCGTACAGGGCGAGGTCGGCCCGCACGGCCACGACCTCGGCGCCCAGGCGGCGCAGCTCGCCGGCGGCGGTTTCCAGCCGCCGCTCATCGGCGCAGACCACGAGGTCGAACCCGTGCACGGCGAACTGCCGGGCGAGTTCGTAGCCGATGCCGGTGGAGGCGCCGGTCACCACGGCCAGGGGCTTCGCGACGTTCATCGGGCCCGGGTACCCCGGCCCGATTGGCTCGAACAGGGCTCGGTGGTTTATCGTTCACCTAAGCGGTTGTGAAGGAGCCCTTCACACATCGCGTGAGCTGCCCCGGCTGGTTCCCCCGTCCAGCCGGGGCTTTCCCTTTGCCGCTTCCTCTCCCGTGCCGGATTGACTCCCGCGTGTCGAGGAACTGTGAAGGGATGACCGAATATGAACGCTCCCGCACGATGCCCGCCCTGCCCGAGCAGGTCTTCGACCAGGCCGCCGACATCGGCCGGCTGGACGAGTGGCTGCCCCGCGACCTCCACGTCCACACGGGCGAAGGCGAACTCCCCGCGGTCACCGTCCACGAGGACCGCACCGACGAGGACACCGCCGCGCTCCTGCGCCCCCGCAAGGACCAGCTGCGGCTGGAGTGGGGCACGAGGGACGACGGCAGCTACGCCGGCTGGCTCCAGGTCGCCGGTATCGGCAGCGGCGCCAGCGAGGTGACGGTGCACCTGTCGTTCTTCGACGCGTCCCACGACCCGGGCGAACAGACCGTCACCGGCGCCCTGGACCGCAGCCTCCAGCGACTGGAGGACCAGGTACGACTCCACGTCGACACCCCGGGCGGCTGAGCAACCCACCCACGCTTCGACACCGGCCGCCCTTCGACACCGGCCGCCCTTCGACGCGGACCGCCCTTCGACGCCGGCCGGTCGCAAGGCCGCCCCGGCCGCGCGCCTTTGCGGTCGTGCGCCGTCTCGGTCGTGTCGGCCGCGAGCCGTCTCGGCCCTGAGGCCGTCCGGGTCGTGCCGACCCGTGAGCCGCGCCGTCGTGCTGGCGCTGAGTCGACCCCGGCCGTGTGGCCGGCTAGGCCGTCCCGGTCGGCTAGGCCGTCCGGTGGTGCTGGTCGACCAGGCCGTCCGGTGGTGCTGTCCGCGAGGCCGTCCCGGTGGTGTCGGGCCGTGCGTCGTCCCGGTGGTGCTGGCTGTGCGCCGTCTCGGCCGTGTCGGCAGTGGGGCGGCTTGTGCGTGTCGGTCCGGTGGCCGTCTGGGCCGTGAGCCGAGCCGTCGTGTGGGCGCTGAGGCGGCTTCGGTGGTGCTGGTCCGCGGGGCCGTCCCGGTGGTGTCGGGCTGTGGAGCCGTCCTGGTGGTGCTGCCTGTGGCGTCTTGGTCGTGTCAGCCGTGAGGGCGTCCCGCTCGCGAGGGCCGTGCGTCGTCCCGGTGGTGTCGGGCCGTGCGTCGTCTCGGCCGTGTCGGCAGTGGGGCGGCTTATGCGTGTCGGTCCGGCGGCCGTCTGGGTCATGTCGAGCCGTGAGCCGCGCCGTCGTGCGGGCGCTGAGGCGGTTCCGGTGGTGCCTGGCCGTGAGCCGTCCTGGTCGTGCTGGCCGTGCCATCTTGGTCGTGCCGGCCGTGAGGGCGTCCCGCTCGTGAGGGCCGTGCGCCGTCCCGGTGCTGGCTGTGCGCTGTCTCGGCCGTGTCGGCGCTGAGGCCGCCCCGGCCATGCTGGTCCGCGAGGCCGTCCGTCGTGCTGGCTGTGTGCGTTTCGGTCGTGTCGGCCGTGGGCCGCCTTGCGCGACCCCTGAGACGGTCCCGGTCGTGCTGAGCCGTGTGCCGCCTTGTCGTGCCAGTCGTGAGGCCGTCCCGTTGGTGAGGGCCGGGAGGGCGTCCCGGTCCTGCCGAGTCGTGAGCCGCGCCGTCGTGCCGGTCGCGACGGCGTCGCGCTTCTGAGGGCTGTGAGGCCGTCGGCCGGTCGTGGCGGCACGGCGGCCGTCAGGTCTTCAGGCCCGGCCGCCGTCAGGTCTCCGCGCCCCGGGTCATGCCCGGTCGCCGTCAGGTCTCCACGCCCGGTGGCCGGTGTGTTTCGGTGCCGCGCAGTCGGCGGGACAGGGCGACCAGTCGTGGGTACCGCTCGCCCATCTCGGCCGCCTGGCGGTCGAGTTCCTGGGTGAGGCGCTCGGTGCGCTTGTCGACGTCCAGCTCGTCGAGGATCCGGTCGATCTCGCTCAGCAGCGCCCCGTGCAGCTGCCACTGCCGCGGGTGCTCCTGCACGTCCTCCAGCAGCAGGTCCGCCACCCGGTCCCGGACCACCCGGCTCTCCGCCAGCGCCTCGCTCAGCCGCTCCTCCGCCGCCTCGGCGCGGGCCGCCACCTGTGTCGTGATCAGCCGGGCGAAGCTCTCCACCGCGCGCGCCATGTGCCCGAACAGCTCCCTCAGCCCGGCGGCCACGTCGGGCGGGAACAGCGTCTCCTCCGTGCGGAACTTCGCCAGGTCGGTCAGGGTCCGCGACAGCACCCGCAGCACCACGGCGCAGATCTCCAGCGTGTCCAGACCGCTGCGCAGCACCACCCGGGCCAGCAGCCCCTGTCGGACCGGGGGTTGAGGCGCAGGCTCTCCTCGGCCTGCCGCAGCGAGGCGTCCACCTCCACGATGTCGTGGTCCAGCCGCCGCGCCTCGTGCAGCCGGGCCGCCGCGTGGGCCACCGGGACGTGCCGGAGCCCCCCGATGTCCTCGCCCATGACGCGCAGCATCCGGCCCATCGAGCCGGCCAGCTCCTCGATCGACGAGCCCGCCGACTGCACCCACACCGGCGGCGCGAAGAGCAGGTTGAACAGCAGTCCCACCCCGGCGCCGATCAGCGTCTCCAGCACCCGCGTCCACGCGGCGAAGCCGACCTGGGTGACCCCGAGCACCAGCATCGCGCTGATCGCCACCTCCGGCACGAACTCGCTCACCCGCACCAGGTGGCCCACGATCAGCGACGCGAAGATCGTCAGCCCGAGGCTCCACCAGTTCAGACCCACCAGGGCGCTGAACCCGATCGCCACCACCACCCCGGCGACCACCGAGTTCACCCGGCGGATGCCGGTCGTGATCGTCGCGTACAGGGTGACCTGCACGACCAGAAGGGCCGTCAGGGGCGCCGTCAGCGGCGCGGGTTCCGGGGGCAGGACCATCAGGGCGACGACGTACGAGATGACCGCGGCGGCGGTCGAGCGCAGCGTCTGCGCGGCGGCGGGCTCGGTCGTCCGCCGCACCAGCTTGATCACCGGGCCCGGTGCTTCGCGAACTTCACGCATCCCCTTCCCCTGCCCCCTCACGCGCCTCTCACCACACCCCGCCCCCATGAACCCCCCGGACGACGGCGCCGGGTTTGTCCGTCACCCCGCGTGGTACCGGCGGACCCATGACCCCCACCACCCCGCCGACCCCCGAGGCACCGGCCGGCACGGACGCGCTGCCGGCCCGCGCCCCCGGTGCCGCGCACGGCCGGGGCACCCCCGTCGCCGTCGTCACCGGCTCCGACTCCGGCATCGGGCGGGCCACCGCGGTCCGCCTCGCCCAGCAGGGCATGGACATCGGCATCACCTGGCACGCCTCCCACGAGGGCGCCCTGCGGACCGCCGACGAGGTGCGGTCCCATGGCCGCCGCACCGCCGTCACGCCCATGGACCTCAACCAGCTCCCGGACGCCGCCGGCGCCGTCGAGCGGCTGGCGCAGGAGCTGGGCCGGCTCGACGTGCTCGTCAACAACGCGGGCGTGGGCACCTCCACCCCGTTCCTCGACCTGCCGTACGAGGACGTGCGCGGGGTGATCGACGTCGACCTCATCGGCCCCTTCCTGTGCGCCCAGCTCGCCGCCCGCCGCATGATCGCGCAGGGCGAGGGCGGCCGGATCGTCAACGTCACCTCCGTCCACGAGCACCAGCCGCGCGTCGGCGCCGCGCCGTACTGCGCGGCCAAGGGCGGACTCGGCCTGCTCACCCAGGTGATGGCCCTGGAGCTGGCCGAGTACGGCATCACCGTCAACGCGGTCGCCCCCGGCGAGATCGCCACGCCCATGACCGGCCAGGAGGACGAGGACGTACGCCACCAGGTGCGGCCCGGCATCCCGCTCGGCCGGCCCGGCGACGCGCGCGAAGTGGCGGGCGTCATCGCGTTCCTGGCGAGCGAGGACGCCTCGTACGTCACCGGCGCGTCCTGGACGGTGGACGGCGGCATGCTCCGCATGGGCCCCCAGGCCGGCTCCCACCTGGACAGCGACGCCTGGCGCCGCCCGTGACCGGAAATCGGGGGCATCCCCTGCTCGGAGAGCTCGGGGGAACGACAGGGGGCCCGGGGGCTCAGCCCCCGGTTGCGGGAAGGGGCGGGGTGGGGGAATGCCCGGCCGCCGGGTCGGCGGGGCCCATAGGGGCCCGGGGCGCCGGCGCCTGAGCGCCTCAGCGCCGCAGTGCCGCCGCCGAGGCCGTCTCCGCGACCAGGGACGTCGGCGGCGTGCGCACCGGCAGGTGGTAGACGGCGAAGGCGCGGCCAAGTACCGGCTGGGCGACGTTGCGGACGCGGGTCCCGCCGCTGGTCATGCCGTGCTCGGTGCCCAGGTGCGCATGGCCGTGCACCGCCAGGTCGGCGCCCGCGTCGTCGACCGCCTCCGCCAGCAGGTAGCTGCCGAGGAACGGGTAGATCTCCAACGGCTCCCCGGCCAGCGTGTCCGGCACCGGCGAGAAGTGCATCAGCGCGATCCGTACCGCGCAGTTGTCGTCCTCCAGCCGGCGCAGCGCGGCCGCGAGCCCGTCCGCGCAGCGCCGCGTGTACTGGATGAACGCCTTCATCTCGGGCTCTCCGAACTCGCCGCCGCTGCGCCCGGCGAAACCGCCGCCGAAGCCCTTCGTCCCGGCGACCCCGACCCGCGTCCCGTCCACCTCCAGGACGGTGCCCTCGCCCTCCAGGACGGTCACTCCGACCTCCTCCAGGACGGCGGTGACCTCGTGCGGGCGGTCGCTCTGGTAGTCGTGGTTGCCCAGCACGGCGACCACCGGCACGGGCAGCCCGGCCACTTCGCGGGCCACCACCCTGGCCTCCTCCACGGTCCCGTGCCGCGTCAGGTCACCGGCCAGGAGCAGCAGGTCCGCGCTGTCGCCGAGCGTGTCGAACGCCGGCCGCAGCGCCCCCGCGCTCTCGGGCGACAGATGGATGTCACCGACGGCAGCCACACGGATCATGACAGCTCCTCGGGGTGGGTGGGGGCGTCCGTACCGGCCACGACCAGGTCCTCGTGCAGGGGCAGACCGGCCAGCTCCTCCTGGGCGATCCGCAGCACCTCGGCCCGGCAGGCCACGCTGGAGACCGTCCCGTACAGCATCACGCTCGCCCCGCGCTGCTCGATCCGCACCCCCAGCTCCGCGATGTCCTCGCTCGCCAGCCGGTCCCGCAGATGGGCGATGCGGTACTCGGCCGTGTCGGCGGCGCTCATGGCGACTCCTTCCCCGCTCGGCGACGGTCTCGGTGACGGGCTCGATGACGTTCAGGCGCTCCAGGAGGAAGAGGAACGCCTCGGGCATGGGCGAGCCCTCGCTCTTGCGCCGCAGCAGATCCCAGTCGATCTTCTCGCGCAGCGCGCGGGCGATCGGGAGGACGGCCCCGAAGTTGCAGTGGTGCTCGGAGAACGCGGCGAGCTGGCTCGCCATCAGGTCGGTGGGGGACAGCACCGGCATGTGCACCGAGTCGACGGGCAGGATCTGTGCCCGCTCCAGCAACTCGGGCGTGACCGGGTGGCGGGCCAGCTCGAAGATCAGGTCGATCTCCTCGCCCATGCAGGTGGCCTTGATCAGCCAGTCCTCGGGCGGCTTCCGCACCTCGATCCCCTCGTTCTCCAGCTCCCGCGTGACCGCTTCCTCGTCCTCCCGCAGGACGGCGAAGTCGGTGTCGTGCTGGAGGCTGGCGGGGACGCCGTGCGCGTACGCCGCCACGCTTCCGGCCAGGGCGAAGGGATGCCCGGCGCCCTTCAGCAGCCCGGCCACCTTCTTCGTGGCCTCCAGGATCGCCTGCGTACGGTCGGGGGGCAGCGGCAGGCCGCCCGCCACCTCACCGGCCGCGGGCGTCTCGGCGAGCCGCAGCTCCGCCGGACCGGACGCCGTGCCGTTCCGCCCGGAGGCGTCGTGTACGGGGTTCCTCACGGTGCTCCACCCCCTTCGTCCTACGGGAGAGCGCTCCGGGTACCCCACCGGCGCCGCCGTATCCTGCCTCTTACGAAGATCGCGCACCAAGATCGAACCAAGATCGCACGAAGATCGCACAAGGGTCGAGGACGATCGCGCCGGAAGATCACATGAAGATCGCGCACGCGGATCGCGTACGGATAGGGGCGGGGGAATGACCGACAGGACGGGGAACGGCGGGGCCGGGCACGAGGCGGCGGAGGGGCTGATCGTCTGCCGGCCCGTCGGGCACGTGATCGGCGGACGCCGGGACGTCGTGGACGACGGATGGGCGCGGGAGAGCGCGGTGATCCGCCTCGACGCGGAGCGGTTCGGCCCCGAGGCGCTGTACGGGCTGGCGGACTTCTCCCACCTGGAGGTCGTCTACCACTTCGACCGCGTCGCGCCCGACGCGGTCGAGACCGGCGCCCGGCACCCGCGCGGCAACACCTCCTGGCCGCTGGTCGGGATCTTCGCGCAGCGCGGCAAGAACCGCCCCAACCGGCTCGGCGTCTCGCGCTGCCGCCTGGTGCGGACCGACGGCCTGGACCTCCACGTCACGGGCCTGGACGCGGTCGACGGCACCCCGGTCCTCGACATCAAGCCGTACATGGCCGAGTTCGCCCCGCAGGGCCCCACCACCCAGCCCGAGTGGGCGACGGAGCTGATGCGGGACTACTACTGACCCTGCGAGGACTCCCGGTCCGCCGGCGACTCCGGGCCCGGGGCTCGGAGGCCGCCGGATCGAGGATGCGGGTCAGGAAGTGCCGGGTGCGCTCGTGCCGGGGCGCGCCCACGACCTGCTCCGCCGGGCCCTCCTCGACGATGCGGCCGCCGTCCATGAAGACCACCCGGTCGGCCACCTCCCGGGCGAAGCTCATCTCATGGGTGACGACCATCATCGTCATGCCGTCCGCGGCGAGCATCCGCATGACCGCCAGCACATCGCCGACCAGCTCCGGGTCGAGCGCCGACGTGGGCTCGTCGAACAGCATCAGCTCCGGGCCCATCGCCAGCGCCCGGGCGATCGCCACGCGCTGCTGCTGCCCGCCCGACAGCTGCGCCGGATACGCGTCCGCCTTCTCGGCGAGCCCGACGCGGGCCAGGTTCTCCCGGGCCACCCGCACCGCCTCGGCCTTGCCGCGCCGCAGCACCCGCCGCTGCGGCAGCGTCAGGTTCTCCTCGACCGTCACGTGCGGGAACAGGTTGAACTGCTGGAAGACCATGCCGATGCGGCGCCGTACCGCGTCGATGTCGACGTCCAGGTCGGTGACCTCCGTGCCGCCCACGAAGACCTGCCCCGCCGTCGGCTCCTCCAGCAGGTTCACGCAGCGCAGCAGCGTCGACTTGCCCGAGCCGGACGGCCCGATGACGCACACGACCTCGCCCCGGGCCACCTCCAGGTCGATGCCCCGCAGCACCTCGTGCTCCCCGAACGCCTTGTGCAGGCCCCGGATCTCGATCTCGGCGTGTGCGCCGGGCTCCACGGTCACGCGTCCGTCACCTGGCCTTCTCGGTACGGGCCTCGAGGCGGCGCACCACGAAGCTGAGCGGAATCGTCACCAGCAGGTAGCACAGGCCGGCGACGAGGATGGGCGTGGAGTTGGCGGTCTGGCTGGCCAGGTCCCGGCCGAACTTCGTCAGCTCCCGTTCCTCCAGGGTGACACCGAGGAACAGCACCAGCGACGAGTCCTTGAACAGCAGCACCAGCTCGTTCGTGAGCGGCGGGATCACGATCCGGAACGCCTGCGGAATGATCACCGACACCATGGCGCGGGCGTGGGAGAAGCCCAGCGAGCGCGCGGCCTCCATCTGCCCCTTGGGCACCGCCTGGATGCCCGCCCGGATCGTCTCCGCCATGTACGCGGCGGCGACCAGACCGAGGCCGAGCGCCACCTTCCCGTACGTACCGCCGGGGATCTCCGTGCCGGGGAAGGCCAGCGGTACCGCGACCCCCACGAAGATGAAGATCAGCAGGGCGGGCAGGCCGCGGAAGAACTCGATGTAGACACTGGCGACCCAGCGGTAGGGCGCCACCGACGACAGCCGCATCAGCGCGATGACGAGCCCCAGCACCAGCCCGAAGACGAACCCGGACAGGGTGTACACCACCGTGTTGCGCAGCGCGGTGGTGATGATCTCCGGGAACAGCCGCTCCGCCAGTTCCTGCTGCGCGAACTGATTCTGCAGCCGGTCCCAGTCGGCCAGCAGGCCGATCGTCACCACCGCGGCGACGAACACCGCGTACTGGATCCCCTGCGAGACGCGCCGCCGCTGGCGCCTGGTCAGCCGTGACGTCACGAGCCGGCCTTGGGCAGCGGGCCGATCCACTCCTCGTAGAGCTTGTTGTACGTGCCGTCGGCCTTCGCGTCCTTGATGGCCTTGTCGATGGCGGCCCGCAGCTTGTCGTTGCCCTTCTTCACCGAGAAGCCGTACTGCTCACCGGTCTCGATGTTCTGGCCGAGGACGAACGCGTCGGCGTTGGCCTTGTCCTTGAGCCAGCCCTGGACGACCGGGTAGTCGATGACGACCGCGTCGACCTGCCCGGTGCGCAGCCCGTTCAGCACCGCGTCGGAGCTCTCGAACGCCACCGGGTCGAAGCCCTGGCTCTTGGCGTAGCTCTCGCCCGTGGTCTCGGCCTGGGCGCCCAGCTTCAGCTTCCGCGCCTTGATGTCGGCGAGGGACTTGGCGCCGCTCTTCTTCGAGGCGAGGAGCGCCTGCGTGGCGTCGAAGTAGGGGATCGAGAAGTCGACGTTCTTCTTGCGCTCGTCCGTGATGGTCATGCCGGCGGCGGCGAGGTCGCACTCGCCGGAGTTGAGGGACGCGCCCGTCTTGAAGTTCTCGAACGGAGTGTCGAGGATCTTCTGTTCGACACCCAGGTCCTTCGCCACCAGGTCGATCAGGGCCACGTCGAACCCGACGATCTTGCCGTCACGCTCGAACTGGAAGGGCGGGTACGGCAGGTGGGTGCACGTGGTCAGCTTGCCCTTCTCCACCACGGGCACGCCGCCCTTGGCCTCGCCCGGCCCGTCGTCGCCGGACCCGCAGCCCGCGGCGAACAGCAGCGCGGCCGACGCGGCGCAGGCGGTGACGACGGTACGCGTACGGGCACGGGGGGCGCGCTTGCCGCCGGCAGTCATCGACACGGTTGACCTCCAAGGGCGCGGGGCGGCCGGGGTGTGGGGGGAGCCGCCGGCCGTGATCGTATGCCACGAACGCCGCCGTGTGGCGGAGATCCGCGTTCGTCTCGTTCCGCGGACACTGGAGGGCCGATCCGTGGTCATGCCTGGTCAGCGCCGGCCGGCGCCCCCCCGCGGGGTCCGCCGCAGGGCCGGTCGCGGGGCACCCCGGCGGACCCGGCCGTGCCCCGTGACCGGCATCCTTGGCACGTGCTTCCGATTCCCGCGCAACCCCAACAGGCCCCCGCCGGCGGCCACATGGTCGTCTGCGGCGACGACGCGCTCGCGCACCGCCTCGCCCACGAACTGCACGACGTGTACCGCGAACGGGTCACGCTCGTCGTCCCCGGCCGCCGGGACACGTCACCGGAGAGGCCGGGCCGCCGGACGGGCCGGGGCGCCTTCGCGCTGTTCGGCCGCGTCTCCGCCGCCATGGCCCGCCCGGGCGGTGGGACGGGCGCGGCAGGCGGCACCGGCACCGGCGCGGGCGCGGACGGGCGCCCGGACCCGGCCGCCGCGGGCGTACGCGGGGGACAGGCCGACGGCACCTCGCGGCCCCGCCGGCCCGTACGGGTCCTGGAGTCGCCCGAGGTCGACGAGGCGACCCTCGTCGACGCCGGCGTCGAGCGCGCGGCCGCGCTGGCGCTCGTCCACGAGGACGACGAGACCAACATCCGTACGGCCCTCCTCGCCCGGCGGCTCAACCCCCGTCTGCGGCTCGTCATCCGCCTCTACAACCGCAAACTGGGCCAGCACCTGGAGGACCTGCTCGACCAGGCCGCCGCCGTGGCCACACCGGACATCGACCCGGACGTCCTGGACGCCTCCACCACCGTGCTCTCGGACGCCGACACGGCGGCGCCCGCGCTGGCCGCCACCGCCGTCGCCGGCACCAGCAAGGTCGTCCAGGCGGACGGGCTGCTGCTGCGCGCCGTGGAGCGCACCCCGCCCCGCCGCGGCGAGGTCGCCGACCCCGGCCTGTGCACCCTGGCGCTGCTCTCGTCCACGGCCGGCGACCCGGCCGGCAGCGAGGGCTCCGACAGCAGCGGCGACCAGGGGCCCCAGCTGCTCCCCGACGACCGTGCCGTAGCCGCCGCCACCGGGCGCGGCACCGTCGCCCTGGAGGCCATCACCTACGCCGGGCCGACGCTCCCCGCCCACCGGCTGCGCGCCGCCTCCGTCCCGTTGGCCTCGCTTTTCTCGCGGCGGCTGCGCTGGTCGCTGGCCGGGGTGCTGGCCGCCGTCGCCGCCATCGCGGTGGCGTCCTGGCTCACCACGGGCGACCACCCGCTGCACGCGGCCCATCTCACCCTCCTCGACATCTTCGCGATGGGGGACCCGGCCGTGGGCGAGCCCCCCGAGCGCCAGCTCCTCCAGATCCTGTCCGGCTTCCTCGGCCTGCTCCTGCTGCCCGTACTGGTCGCCGCGCTCCTCGAAGCGCTCGGCACCTTCCGCTCCGCCACCTCCCTGCGCCGCCCGCCGCGCGGCCTGTCCGGCCACGTCGTCCTCCTCGGTCTCGGCAAGGTCGGCACGCGTGTGCTGGCCCGCCTGCGGGAACTCCACATCCCGGTCGTCTGCGTCGAGTCCGACCCGGAGGCGCGGGGCATCGCCACCGCCCGGCGCCTGCGGGTTCCCGTCGTCCTCGGCGACGTCACCGAGGAAGGCGTGCTGGAGGCGGCCCGCATCCACAGGGCCCACGCCCTGCTCGCCCTCACCAGCGCCGACATCACCAACCTGGAGGCGGTGCTCTACGCCCGCTCCGTGCGGCCCGACCTGAAGGTGGCGCTGCGCCTGTACGACGACGACGTGGCGACCGCCGTCTACCGCACCCTGCGCACGGCGCACCCCGGCGCCGTCACCCGCAGCCGCAGCGTCTCGCACCTGGCGGCCCCCGCCTTCGCCGGGGCCATGATGGGCCGCCAGATCCTGGGCGCCATCCCGGTGGAGCGCCGCGTCCTGCTCTTCGCCGCCGTGGTCGTGGCCGGCCACCCGGAGCTGGAGGGCCGGACGGTCGCCGAGGCGTTCCGCCCGGGCGCCTGGCGGGTGCTCGCCCTGGACGCCACGGCGCCCGACGAACGCCGCCCGGACCTGGCGGCCGCCCGCCCCGAGGACGCCGACCGCCGCACGGGCCTCGTGTGGGACCTGCACCCCGGCTACGTGCTGCGCCCCGAGGACCGGGTCGTGCTCGCAGCCACCCGGCGCGGCCTGGCCGACCTGCTGGGACGCCGCGGCGCGTGAGACGGCCCGGCCCCGGGACGACAACGGGACCCCGCAGTCACTAGGGTGTCGTCGCCCGGCCCAGGTGACGGCCGGTGACGCAGTGGCGCAGGCGGAGAGGTGTGGAGGTACTGCCGTGCTGATGGTGGGGAAGATCCTGCGGTTCGACGAGGTCCGGGGCTATGGCTTCATCGTGCCCCGGGAGGGCGGCGAGGACGTCTTCATGCACGCGAACGACCTGCTGGACGACAAGTACCTGTACCAGGCGGGACGCGAGGTCGAGTTCTACCTGGAGATGGGCGACAAGGGCCCCAAGGCGTCGGAGATCCGCCTCGTCGACCGCCCCGCCCGCCGCTCCCCGTCCGTGCCCGCCCCCGCCTCGCGCCCCGAGCTGGACGCCCACGACGGCGACCTGGAGGACTTGGACGACGACACCCTCGACGTCCTCACCACCGCCCAGTTCCAGCGCGAGCTCACGGAGGTCCTGCTGGACGCGGACGGCACCCTGACCGCCGCCCAGCTCAAGCGCGTCCGCACCCGCGTGACCGAACTGGCCCGCAGCCACGGCTGGGTCGAGGGCTGACCACCCGGGGACGCGCGGTCCGCGCCGCCGCTCCCGGGGCAGCCGTCCGGCCCACGTCCGCAGGCGGGGTGTGGGGGACGGGCATAGCCTGGACGGGACGGACGGAGGTGGTGTCATGGCGCACCGGGACGAGCACGCCGACCGGCGACCGGGTACGGCGCAGGCCGGGGCGGGCGGCGACGAGCGTGCCGCTGCGGGCGATCCGGAGCCGGAGCGCCTCGCGGACTCGGCCGTACGGGACCTGTTCGCGGACCGGGCGCCGCTCGGGCTCGTCCGGCTCTTCGAGCCCGTCGTACCGCTGGTGCTGGACGGTGAGCCCGTCGAGGACGAGGAACGCATGCACGCCGACCTCGCCGGGCCGCTGCACCTGACCCGGCTCGGGCAGGGCGACGACGTGGTGCTCGCCGCGTTCACCGACCGCGAGGCGATGATCGCGGAGGCCCGTCGCCAGTACGCCGGCGGGGCGACAGAACCGCAGGACGTGAAGCCCAAGCGGTCCATGGAGCACATCTGCACGTCCAACCCCTCCACCCTGCCGGCGGAGGTCTGCTTCTTCGAGGACGCCGGCGAGCAGGGCGACGTGAAGTGCCTCGGCCCGATGCTGGGCTACCGGAACCTCAGCCGCGTGCGCAGGGGCTTTCTGGGGACGCAGAACTGGAACGACGTGATCTCGTCGCTCAGCTGGTGCCGCTTCGACGTCTCGCTGTTCGACGCCTTCGACTGGCAGGGCAACGAGTTCTTCGCGCCCAAGGGCTGCAACACCCCGGACCTGAACCGCTTCGGCTGGGGGGACCGGGCCGCGTCGGTCGTGAACTGGGGCACGTAGGCCGCACCGGGACCGGTCCGGGGCGTCCGCCCCGGACCGGTCCGCCGGTCTCCGCCGGGCCGTGGCTACACCGGCCCGGCCCCCGTCGCCCCCGTGGCTCTCCCGGTTCGCACCGCCGACACCAGGCGCAGCAGCCGGGCCTCATTGCCCGTCAGACCGGCGCGGCGCAGCGCCTCGTCGGCCTCGGCCATCGGCGAGGACAGGTACGCCCCCGCCATGGGGGCGAGCCCCGGGTCCGTGAGCACCGCCTGCGCGGTCTCCACCAGCCGGATGTAGGCCTGGGCGGCGGCGCGCTCCTGCGTCGTGAGGGTCGTGGTCATCTCTCGCTCCCTGTGGACGGATCGCATGACCCCACTCTCGCGCAAGCCACTGACAGTCAGCCCGCGTCGCGTCCGCGCACGTACTCCAACAGCCGCTCCAGGAAGACCCGCTGACCCTTCACCAGCCGCGGCTCCGCCTCCTGCGGCGTGCACCAAGCGACCCGGTCCACCTCCGGGAACTCCCGGCTCACCCCCGATCCGCGCGGCCATTCCATGCTGAACGTGCCGGGCACCACCAGCGCGGGATCCAGGTCCCCCTCGACCGCCCACACGGTCACGATCTTCCCGTTGGGCTGGCGCGCCTCGCCCAGCGGCACCGGTTCCCCGTTCGGCGCCGGCAGGCCCAGCTCCTCCGTGAACTCACGGCGGGCCGCCGCCTCCGGCGTCTCGTCCGCCTCGTACTCACCCTTCGGCACCGACCACGCGCCCTCGTCCCGCGCCGCCCAGAACGGCCCGCCCATGTGCGCGATCAGCACCTCCAGACGTCCGCCCGAGGTACGGAACAGCAACAGGCCCGCGCTTCGCTTCACCGTCATACCGTCAAGTCTGCCCCGCGCCACTACCTTCGTCCGGTATGCGACAGGACCCGGCCGAAAGCCCCGACTTCCCCGCCCGCCGAGCGCCCGGCGCGCACACCGTCGCCGTCCTGGACGAGCGCGTCACGCACTGCCGCGCGTGCCCCCGCCTGGTCGCCTGGCGCGAACAGGTCGCCCGCGAGGGCCGCCGCGCCTACGCGGGCTGGGACTACTGGGCGCGCCCCGTCCCCGGGTTCGGCCCCGACGACGCCGCCCTGCTGGTCGTCGGCCTCGCCCCCGCCGCGCACGGCGGCAACCGCACGGGGAGGATGTTCACCGGAGACCGCTCCGGCGACGTCCTGTACGCCGCGCTGCACCGCGCCGGCCTCGCCAGCCAGGCCGAGGCCTCCGCCCGCGACGACGGCCTGACCCTGTACGGCGTCCGCGTCACCGCGCCCGTCCACTGCGCGCCGCCCGCCAACCGCCCCACGCCCGGCGAACGCGACACCTGCCGCCCCTGGCTCGCCCGCGAACTGGCGTTGCTGCGGCCGACCGTGCGCGCCGTCGTCGCGCTGGGCGCGTTCGGCTGGCAGGCCCTGCTTCCGGCGGTCGCCGCGGCCGGCTGGGCCGTGCCCCGGCCCCGGCCCGTGTTCGGGCACGGTGCCAGGGTCACCCTGGCCGCCACGGACGGCGGGCCGCCGCTCGAACTGTTCGGCTGCTACCACGTCAGCCAGCGCAATACGTTCACGGGGCTGCTCACCCCCGCGATGCTCACGGAGGTCCTCACCACCGCAGCCCGCACGGCCGGCCTGCCCGTGCGGGACGACACCGGGAGCGGCCCGCACCGGAGATGACGCATCCCGCCGCCCGCGGCTCAGGCCACCGCTATCCGTACCGGCCCGCCGTCCGGGTCCACGCGGGCGGGCCAGGCGGCCGGGCCCGGCAGGCGCACCGAGCGGGCCGGGTGGGCCGTACGCCACGAGCGGTGGCGGTACAGGAGGCGGCCGTCCTGGCGCACCTCCAGGGACGGGCGCGTCAGCCGCTCGCCCGCCCGCACCAGCAGGGGCGCCGTGTCGTCGGCGCCGAGCGGGAGGGCCACCCGGTTCGGGGCGACCCAGCGCAGCGGTGCCTCGACCGTCACCGGGACCGGGTCGTGCGGCCAGGGCCCGCCCGCCAGATACCGGAGCACCGCATCGGCCGCGGACCGGCCCTCGGCGGAGGCCCGGTCCGCGCTCTCCACGCCCCGCAGGACGTCGCCGACCGCGAACACGCCCGTCCCGGACGTGTGGAACGCCGTGTCCACGGCGGGGCCGCGCGTGCCGGGGTCGATCACCACGCCGCCGTACCGGGCCAGTTCGTGCTCGGGGATCCAGCCACCGGTGAACACCACCGTGTCGCACGCGACCGTCGTCGTCCGCCCGTCGGCCCGCCGCAGCCGTACGCCCGAAAGGCGCCCGCGCCCCAGCAGTTCCGTGACGGACGTGCCGCCCAGCACGGGCACGGGCGCGGAGGCCGGCGTGTGCGCGGGGCCGAACGCGCCGGGCCGGTGCCACGGCTCCTCGCTGACCAGCGCCGCCACGTCGACACCGGCCCGGAGCAGGGTACGTGCCGTGTGGTGGGCGGCCGGCTCGGCGCCGACGACCACGGCGCGCGTGCCCACCCGCTCCCCGTACAGCCGTACGGCCCGCAGCAGTTCCCCGCCCGTCAGCACGCCCTCCGGCCGGGTGCCCGGCACGAGGCGCGCCGCACGGGGCCGTTCCCGCGCGCCCGTCGCCAGCACCACGGCCCGTGCGGTGATGCGCTCCAGGCCCGCCGGGCTGGTCGTGTCGAGCGTCAGCGGCCCGGCCCAGCCGGTCGCCGAGACGCCCGTGCGCACCGCGGCGCCCGCGTCCTCCGCCGCGTCCGCGCGCCGCAGCGCGTACACGGGACCGGACACCGGCCGCCGCAGCTCCCGCAGACCGAACCCGGTGTGGTCGCACAGCCGCGGCACACCGCCCGGCGTCCGCTCCCGCTCCAGCACCTCCACCGCGCCGGCGCCCGCTGCCGCGAGCCGCGCCGCGGCCGCCAGGCCCGCCGGTCCCGCACCCACCACCAGAACGTCCACGGCTCGTTCCGTACGCCGTGCGCTCACCCGGCCGCCCCCTTGGCCTCGTCGAACAGGGCCCGGACCGCCGGGCCGCAGAAGAACCCCTGACACCGTCCGGCCCGGGCGCGCGTACGCCGCCGCAGGCCGTCGGGCGAAGCGGGCGGCACAGGTCCTGCCAGGGCGTCACGGATCTCTCCGCGCGTCACCCGCTCGCAGTGACAGACGATCTCTCCGTACACCGGGTTGCCCGCGATCAGCCGCGCGTTTTCGTACGGGCGTTCCGACGCCTCGCCGAGCCGGGGCAGGGCCGGCGGGGGCAGCTCGCGCGGTGGGCCCGTCTCCAGGCCGGCCTCGCCCAGGAGTTCCGCGACGTGCGCGGCGATGGCCATGGACGCGGTCAGCCCCGTCGAGCGGATGCCGCCCACGGTGACGTACCGCTCCCCGGGGTGGGAGGTGATCCGGTAGTCGTCCTGACCGGTCGCGGCGCGCAGTCCCGCGTACACGGCGGTGACCTCCTCGTCGAGGAGGTCCGGCAGCACCCGGCGGCCCTGCTCGCGCAGGAACGCCAGTCCCGCCTCCGTCGACCCGGTCGCCGTACGGGCGTCGACGTCCAGGTCCTCGGCGGTGGGCCCGAGCAGCACGTTGCCGTACACGGTGGGGGAGACCAGGACCCCCTTGCCCAGGGCGGTGGGGACCGGCAGCAGGATGTGCCGGACGAGGCCGCGCGCGAGCCGGTCGAACACGATGAGCTGGCCGCGCCGGGGCGTCACCGTGAAGTCGTCGTGGCCCATGTGCCGGTCGAGGGTGTCGGCGTGCAGGCCGGCGGCGTTCACCAGGAAGCGGGTGGACAGCGTGCCGCGGCCGGTGGCGAGCCGGTGGTGCGGCACACCGGCGGACACGTCCTCGACCCGGCAGTTCAGATGCAGGTCCGCCCCCGCGAGGACGGCCTGCGTCGCGTACGCGAGGGTCGTCGTCCACGGGCAGACGACGCTCTCGCCGGGCACGTCCAGCGCGCCGAGCGCTCCCGGCCCGAGGTGCGGCTCGCGGGCCCGCAGTTCGTCGGCGCCGATGATCCCGGTCTCGTGGTGGCCGTTGCGGGCGGCCTTCGCCGCGAGGGCCGGCAGGGCGGCCAGTTGCTCTTCGTCCCAGGCGACGAGCAGTGCGCCCAGCGGCTCGACCGGAATGCCCGTCTCGGCGGCGTAGGCGGCGAGCCGCCGCTGCCCGTCCCGTACCAGACGCGCCTCCAGGGAGCCCGGGACGGCGTCGAAACCGGTGTGCAGGATCGCCGTGTTGCCCTTCGACGTGCCCTCGCCGACATCGGCCGCCGCGTCCACCAGGGCGACGCGCAGCGCGGGGAACCGCGCCAGTTCGCGGGCGACGGCGCAGCCCACGACCCCCGCCCCGACGACGACCACGTCGTACGCCTCCGTCGGCACCGCCCCCGCCGAGGTGACGGTCACGCCGTGCGCCCCCGCCCCGTCGGGTCGCTGTCGGGCAGCGCCGCGCCGTGGTCGCCCGGCGCGGCGCTGCCCGCGGGCGGTGGGGCGTCGAGGAGAGCGGCCACCGCCGTACGGAAGGCGCCCAGGCGCTCCGCCGCCTCCGCCGGGGTGATGCGCGGTTCGTACACCGCGGCCGGCTTCCACGCGGGTATCGCCTCGTCGAGCCGCAGGCCCGGCTCGTGGCCCAGGCGGGCCAGCGCCGCCACGCCGAGCGCCGTGACGTCGGGCAGCGCCGAGACCTCCACGGGCCGTTGCAGCAGGTCGGCCTGGGTCTGCATGAGCAGCGCCGAGCGGGTGAGCCCGCCGTCGACGCGCAGCGCGTCCAGCGGGGCGCCCAGGTCGGCGGCGGCCGCGCCCGCGAGCTCGGCCACCTGGGCGGCGATGCCCTCGCACAGCGCCCGCACCAGGTGGCCCGGGCCCGTGTCGAGGCCGAGTCCGGTCAGTGAACCCCGCACGTCGCCGCGCCACCACGGGGCCGCCAGCCCGGCGAGGGCCGGGATGAAGGTGACGCCACCGGTGTCCGGCACGGCGGAGCCCACCCGGTCGAGGTCGGCGGCGCCCGCGACGACGCCCAGGCCGGTCAGCCACCGCACGGCCGAGGCCGCCGTGTAGACCTGGCCGTCCAGGCAGTAGCTGGTCCGTCCGGAGAGCCGCCAGGCCACACAGCTCACGAGGCCCGAACCGCCGCGCAGGGGGCGGCCGCCCGTCTGGGCGAGCAGGAACGCCCCGGTGCCGTAGGTGCATTTGGCGGAGCCCGGCGCGGTGACGTCCTGGGCGAGCAGGGCCGCCTGCTGGTCGACGAGCAGCCCGGTGAGGGGCAGTTCGGGGCCGAAGGCGGTCGTGGTGCCCACGGGACCAGCCGCGTCGACGACCTCGGGCAGTCGCTCGCCGGCCAGCCCGAAGAGCTCCAGCGCGGCCGGCGACCAGGCGACCTCGTCCAGATCGAGGAGCTGCGTGCGCCCGGCGGTCGCCGCGTCGGTGACGAACGCGCCCGTCAGCCGGTGCGCGAGCCAGGCGTCGCTCGTCGTCACGACGCCCTCGCGGGTCAGATGGCGCCGTATCCAGGCCATCTTGGGCGCGGCGAAGTACGGGTCCAGGGGCAGCCCGGTGATCGCCCGTAACGTCTCGGCGTGCGGGGCGAGTCCGGCGCACAGCTCCTCGGCGCGCCGGTCCTGCCAGACGACGGCGTCGGTGAGCGGCGTGCCGGTGGCGGGGTCCCAGGCGAGCACGGTCTCGCCCTGGTTGGCGAGGCCCACCGCCGCGACCGGTTCGCCGGCGTCGGCCAGGGCGCGCCGCCCGGCCCCGACGACCGAGGACAGCAGCTCCCGCGGGTCGACCTCCACGCGCCCGCCGGGGAGGTGGCGGGGGTGCACGGGGGCCGTACCGGAGCCGATCACGCCGCGCTCCGGGCAGACGACGAGGGCTTTGGTTCCCGATGTGCCCTGGTCGACGGCGAGGACGGGCCTCGCCGTCCGCCGTGCCGGACGCGCTGTCATGGGCCGCTCCCGTCGGGTCGGAGAACCTTGATCACCAGTGCGAAGACTGGTCCAGTCCGCACACGTCCGTCAAGGACAGGACGCACGGACGTCGCCCGGCGCCAGGAAGCTGATGAATGGTCAACTTCCTGATGTGGCTGAATGGTTGCGGATGATTACGGACTTCTTCGAAACTCGACCGTAAGTGTTCGACGCGTCCTATAGTGATCGCCGATCAACGCCACGTAACCGGGATGTCGTGAGCGTGGCGCAGCCACCCCCCAGCTCAGAGGACGCATGACCACCACACCACCACCGGCCCGTCCGGCCTGCCCTCCGAACGGAACGGGGTGATGTCCGGCCAGGGATTCCGGCCCGTGTACCACCCCGCGGGGCACGACGCCGCCCTGCGCGGCGCCGTGCAGGACCTGCGCACCGGCCGCTGGCTCGCGATGGCCGAACTGCTCGCCGACACCACCGGCTGGCCGCTGTGGACCCAGCGCACCCAGGTCCTCGCGGCCGTCGCCGCCGGCTCGGACGTCGTCCGGGCGTGGCGCGAGGAGCAGCCGCACAGCGCCGCCGCGACCGTGATGCACGCCCGCGTCGCCGTGGAGCGGGCCGTACGCGCCCACCGGGAACGCCACACCCGTACCCCGGAACTGTGGCAGGCGGCCTGGGAGGCCTGCGACTACGCCGCACGCGTCGCCCCCGCCGACCCGGTGCCCTGGGTCTGCCTGCTCGCCCTCGCGGCGCTCGACGGACAGCAGCGCCTCGACCAGCACCGGGAGCGGCCGCCCGGACCCATGCTGCCGCCGGGACCGTGGGGCCTGCTCGCCGAGGCCGACAAGCGCGACCCGCACAACCGCGAGGCGTACCACCGGATGCTGCAGTTCCTGTACGTGCGCAGGCCCGGCCGGAACTCCGGGACGCTCGCCGAGGCGGTGAACTTCGTCCAGTGGGCGGCGGGTTCGGCCCCGCCCGGCTCCCCGCTGCACGTCCTGCCGCTGTACGCCCGGGTCGAGCGCTACCGGCGCGAACAGGGCCAGGACCGGGCGCTGGACCTGCACTGGGTCGCCGAGGACGCGGCCCGGGACGCGGACCGGGCCCTGCGCGCCTGGTTCGACCACACCGCCCCCGAGGTGGCGTCGCTGCTCGACCTGAACCACCTCGCCCACGCCCTGTGGGGCGCCCTCAGGTTCGCCGATGCCGGCCAGGTGTTCCGCGCCCTGGGCCCGTACTACACGCCGCAGCCCTGGGCCTACCGCACCCGCGACCCGGGCGACCACGCCCTGGCCGAGGAGGTCTTCGCCCGCGCCCGCCAACGCTGCCTGGCCGCGACGCCCGGCGGACGCTGAGTCCGCACGGCCCGCCGCGGTCCACCACCCCCGTCCCCGCCCCCCCGATCCCCCCTCGGAGGTACCCCCGTGTCCCGCACCATCTGGGTCGGCCCGGAACAGCAGGCCCCACCCGTCGACGAGGAGAAGCGCCTGCGCGAACTCGGCTACCAGCCGGTCCTCGCCCGCCGCATGGGCGGCTTCGGCAACTTCGCCATCAGCTTCTCCGTCATCTCCGTCCTGTCCGGCTGCATGACCCTGTACGGCTTCGGCCTCGGCACGGGCGGCCCCGCCGTGATGATGTGGGGCTGGGTGGGCGTCGGCCTGTTCGTGCTGTGCGTCGGCATGGCCCTCGCCGAGGTCACCAGCGCCTACCCGACGTCCGGCGCCCTGTACTACATGGCCGACCGGCTCGGCGGGCGGCGCTGGGGCTGGTACACCGGCTGGCTCAACCTGCTCGGCCTGCTGGGCGCGATCGCCGGCATCGACTACGGCGCCGCCCTGTTCACCGGGGCGTTCCTCAACCTCCAGTGGGGCTTCCAGCCGACGCCCGGCTCCACCATGGCCATCTTCGTCTGCATCCTGCTGCTGCACGCCGCGCTCAACCTCTTCGGCGTGCGGCTCGTCAGCGTCCTCAACTCGGTCAGCGTGTGGTGGCACCTCGCCGGCGTCGCGCTGATCGTCGGCGCGCTCGTGCTCGTACCGGACCGCCACCAGTCGGCGGAGTTCGTGTTCACCGAGTTCGTCAACGACACCGGCTGGGCCAACCCCTTCTACGTGGCGGCGATCGGCCTGCTGCTCGCCCAGTACACCTTCTCCGGCTACGACGCCTCCGCCCACCTCTCCGAGGAGACCTCCAACGCTTCCGTCACGGCGGCCAAGGGCATCGTGCGGGCCATCTGGGTGTCGTGGGTGGCCGGCTTCGCGCTGCTCGCGGGGCTCACCTTCGCCATCCAGGACTACGCGGGGACCCAGAACAGCGCCACCGGCGTGCCGCCCGCCCAGATCCTGCTCGACGCGCTCGGCACGGGCGGCGCGAGCGCGCTGCTGCTCGTGGTGATCGTGGCGCAGCTGTTCTGCGGCAACGCCGAGGTCGCCGCCGCCAGCCGCATGGTGTTCGCGTTCAGCCGCGACAACGCCCTGCCGGGCTCCGCCCTCTGGCGCCGCGTCAGCAGCCGTACGCAGACGCCCGTCAACGCCGTCTGGCTGTCCGTCGCCGTGCCGTGCGTGCTCGCCCTGCCGTCCCTGTACTCGGCCACGGCCTACGGCGCCGTGACGGCCATCAACGTCATCGGCATCACGCCCGCCTACGCGATCCCGATCTACCTGCGCCTCCGCGCCGGGAAGCGCTTCCGGCCCGGGCCCTGGAGCCTCGGCCGCTGGAGCAGGCCCGTCGGTTGGATCGCGGTCGTCTGGGTCGCCGTGGTCACCGTGCTGTTCTGCCTGCCGCAGCGCCACCCGGTGACCGTCGACTCCATGAACTACGCCGCGATCGCCCTCGTGGTGGTGCTGGTCCTCGCCAGCGTGTGGTGGTACGCGGCCCGCGGTTCCTACAGCACCCCGGCGCCGTACGGCAACGCCCGCGAGCGCGCCGAGATATCGGAGGGCATCGTCTGACGCGCCTCGCGGACCCGCCCAACCCTGCGGGCGGGTCCGCCACCGGCCGCCTCCTAGCCGGTGAACTCGTACGTCACCGACGCCGACGCGCGCGCGAAGCGGAGGTCCGTCAGCTCCAGGACGTGCCCGTGCTGGTCGTACACCACGCGGTGGACGGTCAGGCAGGCGGCGTCGGCCGGGAGGCCCACGGCGACCGACTCGCGCCGGGTCAGCCGCAGGCCCGCGCGGTGCATCCAGTGGTAGAGCAGCCGGAGGTCCGGGTGGCGCGACCGGGCCTCCGCGCGCCGGTACCGGGCCAGTTGGGGCACCTCGTCGAGCGCGTACCGGGAGAAGCGGGACACGGCGCTCCGCTCGGCCCCGCCGTCGGCGCCCAGCACCCGGTGGCGGTGCACGAGGGACCGCTCGCCCGGCAGCAGACCCAGCCGCTCGGCAGGTCCGGGCGGGGACGCCTCCCAGCCGAGGGCCACCTCCACGGCGCCGCTCGCGCCGCCCGTGCCGCAGGGGAACTCCAGCAGCCCCGCCGCCAGGACCGGACCGGCCGCGCCGCCCGCCGCCGCGGCGAACGTGCCGCGCCGCTCCGTCACCACGAGCCGCTCCTCGCGCAGCAGTTGCAGGGCGTTGCGGACGGTCTGCCGGTTCACGCGGAAGCGGTTCACCAGCGACCGCTCGGACGGCAGGCGCGTGCCCGGTGCGATGCGCCGCTGGGTGAGGTCGTCCCGCAGCGCCGCGGCGACCTGGAGGTAGAGCGGAAGTCCTGCGGGAGCGGAAGGCTCAGCCATGTTCAACCTCGATTTTCGCTCAGCGTAGCCGAATGAGCCGTGTCGGTGAGCAATCCCTATCATTGGTCTAAACCTCTTTGGAAGGGCCCGCCGGGCGATCCGGCGCACTCTGGCCGAAACGGATTCACCCCCGGCCCCCCGGGTACCCGCCGGGCCATGAGGGCGGTGACCTGGCACGGAAAGCGCGACGTCCGCGTCGAGACGGTGGCCGATCCGAGGATCGAGGAGCCGACGGACGCGATCGTCCGCATCACCTCGACCGGCCTGTGCGGATCGGACCTGCACCTGTACGAGGTGTTCGGCCCGTTCATGACGCCCGGCGACGTCCTCGGCCACGAACCGATGGGCGTCGTGGAGGAGACGGGCTCCGACGTACCCGGCCTGGAACCCGGCGACCGCGTGGTCGTCCCCTTCCAGATCGCCTGCGGCCACTGCTGGATGTGCGACGCAGGCCTCCCCACGCAGTGCGAGACCACCCAGGTGCGCGCCGAGGGCATGGGCGCCGCGCTCTTCGGCTACTCACGGCTCTACGGCTCCGTGCCCGGCGGCCAGGCCGAGTTCCTGCGCGTTCCACAGGCCCAGTACGGCCCGGTCAAGGTGCCGGACGGCCCGCCCGACGACCGGTACCTGTTCCTCTCCGACGTCCTGCCCACCGCCTGGCAGGCCGTCCGGTACGCGGACGTGCCGCCCGGAGGCTCCCTCGCCGTCCTCGGGCTCGGCCCCATCGGCGAGATGAGCTGCCGCATCGCCCTCCAGCAAGGCGTGGAGCGGGTGTTCGGCGTGGACCTCGTCCCCGAACGCCTCGGCCGCGCCCGGGCCAGGGGCGTGGAGATCTTCGACCTGACAGCCCACGACGGCCAGGACGAGCTGGTCGCCGCCATCCGCGACCGCACCCCCGGCGGCCGCGGCCCGGACGCCGTCGTCGACGCCGTCGGCACCGAGGCCCACGGCAGTCCCGTCGCCCACGCCCAGCAGCAGGCCACCGGACTGCTCCCCAGGGCCTGGGCCGCGCGCCTCGCGCAGAAGGCCGGCACGGACCGGCTGGCCGCCCTGCACCTCGCCATCGACCTGGTCCGGCGCGGCGGCACCCTCTCCCTCAGCGGCGTCTACGGCGGCGCCGCCGACCCCCTGCCGTTGCTGACCCTCTTCGACAAGCAGATCCAGCTCCGCATGGGCCAGGCCAACGTCCGCCGGTGGACCGACGACATCCTGCCGCTCCTCACCGACGACGACCCGCTCGGCGTGGACGACTTCGCCACCCATCACCTCCCGCTGTCCGACGCCCCGCACGCCTACCGCATGTTCCAGCGCAAGGAGGACGGCGTCGGCAAGGTGGTCCTGCTCCCCTGACCGGGCACCGCGGGCGGCCTTCTCGCTTCCGCGGCCGGACTGTCGGACCCACGGACTGTCAGACCCCTCTGCCAGGATCGCCGCATGGAACTCGCACACCCGCTCGACGGTCTCGACGCGCACCCCTGGGTGGAGACCCGGCACGCCTACGGCAGCGCGGAGGACCTCCCGGACCTCCTGCGGGCCCTCGCCGGAAGTGACCCGGCCGCCGCCGAGGAGGCCGTGTCCGAGCTGTACGGCAGCGTCCTGCACCAGGGCACCGTCTACGCCGCGAGCGTCGACGTCGCGCCCTACCTCGCCCGCGTCGCGGCCGCCGGACACCGCACCGCCGACGTGCTGGCCCTGCTCGGCGGACTGGCCGAGAGCGAGGACGAGCACGCCGTCGCCCCCGGCGCGGTACGGGCGGCGGTCGCCGCCCAACTGCCGCTGATCCTCCCCCTGCTGGACGCGCCCGACCCCGACGTGCGCCAGGCCGCCGCCTGCGCCGCCGCGCACACCCGCGACGCGGCGGCCCTGCCCGTGCTGCGCCGCCGCTGGCAGGAGGAGAGCGAGCCGGTCGTACGGGCCGAACTGCTGGCCGGACTGGCCCTGCTGGACCCCGCCGGCACCGCCGCCACGGCCGACGCGCTCGCCCGGGACCCCGCGGTGCCGGCCGTCCTGCGCGTCGCCGCCCTCTACGCGTGCCTGGACGCCGGACTGCCCTGGAGCGCCGGCCACCGCACCGCGCTGCTGTCGCTGCTCCCCGCCGGCTCCCTCATGGACGACCGGCTGGACCACCGCCGTAGCGAGCCCCTCTCCGCGGTCGTCGAGGACCTGCTGCTCCGCGACACGGACGCCGACCGGGACGCGGTCGTCGCCCTCCTCGACGCCGCCCTGCGCGACCCGCGTGCGGACGTGCGGAACGAGGCGGCGTGGGCGGCGAGCCAGGCCGGATCCATGTCGCGGCACGTGCCGTCCCGGCTGCTCCCCGCGCTGATGCGGGCCGTCGCCGACGCCGCGTCGGCGGGGGAGGTGCTGACCCTCGTCGCCCAGTTCGGGCCGGCCGCCGCCGACGCCGCCCCGGCCCTGGCCACCCTTGCACGCCGCGACGGTCACGACGACGCCGACCTCGCGGACCGCGCCCTCGGCGTCCTCGCCGTCGTGGCACCGGAACGGGCCGCACCGCTGCTGGCCCGCGACCTCGCGCACAGCTGCCGCGGGCTCGACGGCGCGGCCGGGATCCAGGCGCCGGAGGACGTGGCCTTCCCCTTCGACCCGGACCTGCTGGACGCCGTACGCGCCCGGCTGACGGACGGCGACCTCGGGCCCACCGGGCCCTACCGGCTGACCCGGCTGCTGGCGGGGTGGGGCGAGCGGGCCGCCGCCGCGCTGCCCGAGCTGTACGAGGCGCTGCCCCGCTTCCCGGAGCAGGCCGCCCACGCCGTCGCGGCCGTCTGCCCGCCCGCCGAACGCGACCTGGCGGCCGCCGTCCTGCGCCCGGAGGCCGACAAGGGCTCACCGGCCGCCGCCCGGGCGCTGTACGACCTGACCGGCGACAGCGGCCCGCTGCTGGCCACCCTGGAGCGCCGGCTCGGCGAAGGCCGTGACGCCGCCGCCGACGCGGCGCGGACGGCCGCCGAACTCGGCCCGGAGGCCGCATCGCTGGCCCCGGCGCTGCGCGCCGCCCTCAGCGACCCGCGGGACGGCGGAACCACGACGCCGGACCTCGACGCCGACACCGCGATCGCCGTCGCCCTGTGGCGCACCACCGGGGACGCGGACACGGCGGTACGGGTGCTGGACTCGGTGCTCGCGCGGGCGACGGGGGAGATGTGGTTCCGGTGGAGCGCGATACGCGCCGCCCGCGCGGCCGCCCTGCTGGGTCCTTCGGGCCGCCCGCTGGTCCCGCGCCTGGCAGCCCTCCTCGACGACCCGGAGCGGGCACCGTCCGCGATCCTGGCCCTTCTGGCGGTCGCCGATCCGGCCACGCTGGACGCGGCCGACCTGGCCGGCATCGCCGTCCGGTCCGCCGAGTCCGAACCGCTCACGGCGTGCGAGGCCCTCGAAGCCCTGGGCCCCGCCGCCCTGTCGCCGGACCACGTGCGGCGCCTCACCACCCTGGCCGAGCGCGACCTACGGGTCGTCCCCTCGGGCCTGGAGTCCCAAGTCGGCCGCGCCGACGACCAGTTCCGCACCCGGCTCCGCGCCCTGCTGCGGTGCGCCGGGAGCGATGGGCCGACGCACACCGGCTGAGGCCCCGAACCCCCCGCGCCTGACGGCGCTCGTCCTCAAACGCCGGACGGGCTGGAATCAGCCCCTCCGGCGTTTGAGGAGCGGGGGTTCGGGGGCGGAGCCCCCGGTTTCGGGAAGGGGCGGGGCAGGGGAAAGACCCGCCGACCCGGCGCCCCGTCAGGCGTCCGGCGTCTCACGCCACAGCGGGGGCAGTCGGGGGGCCTCGGGGACCGGGCCGAACAGGACCGCGCGGAGCACCGGCGGGGCGAACAGGGCCGTCATCGGCTCCATCAGCGACAGGACGCCGCGGAACGCCGCCCCCACCACGGGGTCGCCGCAGGCGCGCTCCTGGACGCGGGCCAGGTACCACGTGGCCGCGCGCTCGTGCGGCCGGCTGCGGGCCGCGTCGCCCACGGCGCCCGGCATCTTCTTGTCCGCGCCGGCCGAGATGTCCCACGCCTGCCGGGACGCGCGGAACAGCGCCCGCTGCACCCGCAGCGTCGTCGGGGTGCGGCGCCGGTCCGCGAGCGCGTCCCGCAGCGCGACGGCGCTGATCGCCGCGACAGCCATGCCCTGCCCGTAGATCGGGTTGAACGTGCACAGCGCGTCACCCGTGGCCAGGAAGCCGGCCGGGCGCCGCCCCGGCCGGTCGTAGCGCCGCCGTACGTTCGCCGTGCCCCGGAAGCCGTGTGCGGCGGAGACGGGCTCCGCCTTGGCCAGCCAGTCCCGCAGCACCGGGTGCGGCAGCCTCGCCGTGAACTCCTCGAACCCCTCGGCGTCCGTGGGCGGTTCCTGCCCGCGCAGCCCCGACAGCGTGACGAGGAAATGGCCGTTCTCGAAGGGCAGGGCGACCCCGCTGCTCGTCTGGGCGGGGTTGGGGACGACGTAGTAGCCGAGGGCGTCGGTGTCGTCGCCGTGCCGGTCGTGGCGGTAGACGCGCGTCGCGTAGGCCAGGCCCGTGTCGAGGGTCTCCTCCCGCGGCGGCTCCGCGCCGATCGCGGCCAGCCACTCGGGCGCCTTCGAGGCGCGCCCCGACGCGTCCACCACCAGGTCCGCCGCCAGGAGCCGCGGCTCCGCGGCCCGGCCCGCGCCCCGCTCGCGCAGCAGCACGCCGCGCACCCGCGCCGCGTCCCCGGCGAGGCCCACCACCTCCGTGCCCTGCACGGCCTCGACGCGCGGGTCGGCCAGCACCCGGCGCCGGATGACGTCCTCCAGCAGCGGGCGCGAACCGGTCAGCAGGTACGCGGTGGCGGCCGACCGCCGGTACCAGCTGCCCGCCTGCCACTGCACGACGTCCTCGGGCATCCCCACACGGGGCGCCCCGCGCTCCCGCAGCTCCTCCACGGCCCCGGGCAGCAGCTGTTCCACCGCCCGCTGCCCCGCCTCCAGCAGCACGTGCAGATGGCGCCCCTGCGGCACGCCCGCCCGTGGTGCGGCCTCCTCCGGGAAGCGGTCCCGCTCGACGACGGTCACCCGTTCCGCGTGGTCCGCCAGCACCCGCGCGGCGAGGAGCCCGGCGATGCTGCCGCCGATCACCACCGCGTGCCGTGTCCGACGACCCTTCCCCAACTGGCCGGCCATGCCCGCCCCTTCGCGTCGACGATCTACGACTGACCAGTATCCACGGTTCGTTCGGGAAGCTCCCGGGCGCCGAGCCGAAGGTGCTCGATGTGATAGACGGCCTCGTCGAGGAGCTGGGCCACATGCGTGTCGTACAGGCTGTACTCGATCCTGCGCCCCTGGCGCACCCCGGTCACCAGGCCCAGCGCGCGCAGCAGGCGCAGCTGGTGCGAGACCGCCGACTGCTCCATGGCGACCGACTCGGCCAGCTCGGTGACGCCGCAGGGGCCCTGGCGCAGCCGGGTGAGGATCATCAGCCGGGACGGGGTGGCGAGGGCCTGCAGCGTCGCGGCGATCGTGGCCGCGGACTCCGCGTCGAGGCGGCCGGCGGGGGTCGCGCCGGACTCCGCGCTGTTCACTCCGTGTCCCATGCGGGTCATCGTAGCCGTGCGCTCCACGCATTCAGTCGTACAAATGAAGACCTCTTCATGTATTCCGCTATGGTGGTGCCGTCCTCCGGTCCCCGACCCCCTGGGAGAGGTACGCCCGATGGCTCATCCGGTGCTCGACACGCGGCCCGCCGCCCCACCCGCGAAGGCCCTGCCCCCGGCCCGCCGCACCCACCTGTCCGCCCTGCCCGAGGTGCGCTGGGCCGCGCTCGCGACCCTCGCCTTCCTCGCCGCGTTCCCGCTCGACCTGGCCGGCGCCCCGGCCTGGACCTGGGGGCCGCTGTACGCCGTGTGCTACGCCGCCGGCGGCTGGGAGCCCGGCTGGGCCGGGCTGCGCGCCCTGTACGAGAAGTCCCTCGACGTCGACCTGCTGATGGTGGTCGCGGCGCTGGGCGCCGCCGCGATCGGCCAGTACCTCGACGGCGGCCTGCTCATCGTCATCTTCGCCGTCTCCGGCGCCCTGGAGGCCCTGGCGACGCGGCGCACCGCCGACTCGGTGCGCGGCCTGCTCGACCTCGCGCCCGCCCGTGCCGTGCGGCTCACCGCCGCGGGCGCGGAGGAGTCCGTCGACGTCACCGCCCTCGCGGTCGGCGACACCGTCCTCGTACGGCCGGGGGAGCGGCTGCCCGCCGACGGCACCGTCCTCGACGGCGCGAGCGACGTCGACCAGGCCACCATCACGGGCGAGCCGCTGCCCGTCACCAAGCGCGCCGGTGACCACGTCTTCGCCGGCACGCTCAACGGCACCGGCGCCCTGCGCGTCCGCGTCGACAAGGACGCGTCCGCATCGGTGATCGCCCGGATCGTCGCCATGGTCGAGGAGGCGAGTGCCACCAAGGCGCCGACGCAGCTCCTGATCGAGAAGGTCGAACAGCGCTACTCCGTGGGCGTCGTCGTCGCCACCCTCGCGCTGTTCGCGGTGCCGCTCGCGTTCGGCGCCGACTTCACCGAGACGCTGCTGCGCGCCATGACCTTCATGATCGTGGCCTCGCCGTGCGCGGTGGTCCTCGCCACCATGCCGCCGCTGCTCTCCGCGATCGCCAACGCCGGCCGCCACGGCGTCCTCGTCAAGTCGGCCGTCGTGATGGAACGGCTCGGCACCGTCGACCGCGTGGCGCTCGACAAGACCGGCACGCTCACACAGGGCACCCCGCGCGTCGCCCACGTCCGCGTCACGGCCGACGGGATCGACGAGGCGCGCGTCCTGGCCCTGGCCGCCGCCGCCGAACTGCCCAGCGAACACCCGCTGGCCCGCGCCGTGGTGGCCGCCGCGCGTGAACGCGGGCTGCCGGTCGCGGACGCCGAGGCGTTCTCGTCCACGCCGGGGCTGGGCGTACGGGCCCTCGTCGACGGGCACGAGGTGCGTGTCGGCCGCCCGCAGGAGCCGTCGTCGGCCGTCCTGGCGGAGGAGGCGGCGGGCCGCACCGCGGTGACCGTCGCCGTCGACGGCGTCGAGGTCGCCGTCCTCGGCGTCGCCGACCGGCTCCGGGACGGCGCCCCGGCCGCCGTCGCCGCCCTGGCCCGGCTCACCGGCACCCCTCCCACGCTGCTGACCGGCGACAACGAGGCCGCGGCGCGTGCCGTCGCCGCCGAGGCGGGCATCACGGACGTACGGGCCGGGCTGCTGCCCGAGGACAAGGCGGGCGCCGTACGGGCCTGGGAGCGGGAGGGCGGGCGCACCCTCGTCGTGGGCGACGGCGTGAACGACGCGCCCGCCCTCGCCGCCGCCCACAGCGGCATCGCGATGGGGCGTGCCGGGTCGGACCTCGCGCTGGAGACGGCCGACGCGGTCGTGGTGCGGGACGAACTGGCCACCGTGCCGGCCGTGGTGGCGCTCTCGCGGCGGGCCCGCAGGCTGGTCGTGCAGAACCTGGTGATCGCCGGGGTCTGCATCGGCGCCCTGGTGGTGTGGGACCTGGCCGGTCACCTGCCGCTGCCCCTGGGTGTGGCGGGCCACGAGGGCTCGACGGTGCTGGTGGGCCTCAACGGGCTGCGGCTGTTGCGCGAGTCGGCCTGGCGGAGGGCGGCAGGGGCCTGACGGGTGCGGGCGGGTGGCCGTTCGGGCGGGCGCGGCGGAACGGTGGTTACGCGTGCGCGCAGTCGTCGCTCGTGGTGTGGACGTGCCAGAGGGGGAACGGGTCGTGCCAGGGGCCCGTTTCGCCGGGGGACAGCAGGCACGCTTCCAGGGCGTGGCGCAGGGCCGTCGGGTTCAGGTCGGTGCCGATGAAGACCAGTTCCTGGCCCTGGCCCGGCTCGTCCGCCATCCCGGACGGCTCGAAGCGGGCGACCGCGCCCGCCTGTGACCACAGCCCCGTCACCCCGTCGCGCCCCGCGAGCCGGAAGAACCCCTTGGACCGCAGGACCCGCCCGTACGCACCGCTGTCCAGGCCCTCCGTGACGAACCGCCACAGCCGCTCGGGGTGGAAGGCGCGGCCCGGTGCGCGGAAGACCATGGAGGAGATGCCGTACTCCTCGGTCTCGGGGACGTGGTCACCGTTGAGTTCCCTCACCCAGCCGGGCGCCTGCTGGGCGCGCTCCAGGTCGAACAGGCCGGTGCCGAGGACGTCGGCGGGGCGGACGCGACCGTGCCGGGCGGTGATCACCCGGGCGGCCGGATTGAGCCGGGAGAGCGCGGCGGTGAGCCGCGCCGTGTCCGCCGCGTCCACCAGGTCGGTCTTGTTGACGACGATGACGTCGGCGAACTCGACCTGGTCCATGAGCAGATCGCTGACGGTCCGCTCGTCGTCGTCGTACGGGGCGATGCCGCGCTCCTCCAGGCCGTCGCCGGCCTCCAGCTCGGCCAGGAAGTTCACGGCGTCCACCACGGTGACCATGGTGTCGAGCCGGGCCAGCTCGCCCAGCGTGGCGCCGTCGTCGCGCGGGAAGGCGAACGTGGCCGCGACCGGCATCGGCTCCGAGATGCCGCTCGACTCGATGAGCAGGTAGTCGAACCTGCCCTCGCGCGCCAGCCGGTCCACCTCCTCCAGGAGGTCGTCGCGCAGGGTGCAGCAGATGCACCCGTTGGTCATCTCGACCAGCCGCTCCTCGGTGCGCGAGAGGGCCGCCTCGCCGCCCCGGACGAGCGCGGCGTCGATGTTGACCTCGCTCATGTCGTTGACGATCACGGCGACGCGCAGCCCGTCCCGGTTGCCCAGGACGTGGTTGAGCAGGGTGGTCTTCCCGGCGCCGAGGAACCCCGACAGGACGGTGACCGGCAGGCGGCTCATCGTGCTCAGCCCTCCGGGCGGATCAGGCCGCGCTCGTACGCCCTCACCAGGCGCTGCGGGACCCGGTGGACGACGCCGTCGACCGTCACGGGCACCAGCTGCGGGGTCGTGGCCTTCCACTGGGCGCGGCGGTGGCGGGTGTTGGAGCGGGACATCTTGCGCTTGGGCACGGCCATGGCAGGGAGACCTCCATCGGGGGGTACGGGATGGCGGTCACGCTACATGAAAACGATTCCCATTAACAATCACGGGCCGGTGCGGTCCCGGGCCTCCAGGCCGTCCAGGCCCTCCAGCGCCTCCGTCAGCCACACCACCCAGAACCGTTCCAGCTCGATGCCGCCCCGCAGCACCAGATGGCGCAGCCGGTCCGCCTCCGTGTCGCGCTCCGGCGGGAACTGCCGCTTCTCCATGCCCAGGTACTCGTCCAACTGCGCCTGGTGCAGCGCCAGATGGCGGCGCAGCTCGTCCGCCATCCCCTCCGTGCCCACCACCGCCGCCGCGCGCAGCCGCAGCAGCAGCGCACTGCGGATGGGCTTCGGGTCCTCGACGCGCCGCGTCCACTCGGCCAGCTCCGCGCGGCCCGCGGGCAGCACCTCGTACTCCTTCTTCTGCCCCCGGGCCGGCGTCTCGGACGGCAGCGCCCGGATGTGCCCGGCCTGCTCCAGCTTCCCCAGCTCGCGGTAGATCTGCTGGTGGGTGGCCGACCAGAAGTAGCCGATCGACCGGTCGAAACGACGGGTCAGCTCCAGGCCCGAGGACGGCTTCTCGAGCAGAGCGGTGAGGATCGCATGGGGCAGTGACATGCACGCATCCTAGGGACCGGCGCTCCCCGGCCCCCTCACCGACTGATCCGGTCCTCGGCCGCCCGCAGCACACGCCGCTCCAGGACCGGCAGACAGTCGGGCCTGTGCCTGCGCGCGTGCCGGAGCAGCAGCTCGAGGGCCGTGGTCCCGACCCGGCGCTTCTTCGGGTGGCGGGTGGTGAAGCCCTCGCTCGCGAAGAACTCGACGGCGCCGTCCAGCCCCGCAGCGTCCGTCTCCCGTACCGCCCACGCCAGTTCCTCCGTCGGCGTCGCCTCCAGCAGGGCGAGCGGCGCGCGCCGGGCCAGCAGCCGCGCGGCGTCCCCGTCGGCGCGGGAGGCGCCCAGCCAGCTGAGCACCAGGGCCGGCGGCACCGAGGGCTCGGCGCCGGGAGCCGGGTCGTCCCCGCCCGCGAGGCCCTCGGCGTACTGCCGCAAGGGCTCCGGCGCGGCGGCGGCCCACGCGGTGCGGTGCCGGCGGGGGATCGTGTGAGGGACTGCCGGATCGAGGAGTTCAGGCCACCGGCCGTGGACGTCACGGATACGCCGGCCCGCCCCCTCGAACAGGGTGAGTGTGGGCTCCTCCCGGCACATGCACACGAAGTCGGCCCGCGCCGTCCGTGGGCTCCGCGCCACGGCGGCCACCACTTCCCGCACCTCGTGCGGGTCGCTGATCTCGTACGACGACGGGTGGTGCGGCAGCCGGCCGGCGTGCCCGTGGTCGGACACGACGACGCGTACCGTTCGGGAGACGGGCTTCATGCCGTGATCATAGGCGCGGCCCCCGCGGCCCCCCGGTGGCTCCCTGGGCCCCCGCAGCGGCGCGGGCCCTCGGCAGCCCGCCGGGCGAGGTACGCCCGCCCGGCGGGGCTTCACGGCCGAGGCGGTCAGCGGGCCGCCGCGCAGGGCGTGACCGCGAGGAACTCGTCGTAGTGGTCGCGGTACGTCTCCGTGTACGTGGACGGCGGGCACAGCGCCGCCCGCTTCCGCATCACCTTCGCGTCCTCCGGGAGGATGTAACCGGCCCTCAGGTAGTCGCGCACCTCGCGGTGGAACGCCTCCAGATACGCCGCGTGGTCGCGGAAGCCGAGCTGCCCCACGGTGCGGACGTTGTCGTAGCTGCCGATGAAGCCGGGGATGTACCGGGCCTCGCCCAGCTCGACGAACGGCAGGCGCGGGACCCTCCGGCCGGTGCGGTCCTCGGTGAACGCGTTGCCCTGGTCGTCGCGGAGGACCGTGCCGTTCCGCGACGTCTCCAGCTGGGTGCTCGTGGGCGGTGCCTTGTGCTTGCGGACCCAGTCGTGCCCCTGGAGGAAGTGCGCGCGCAGCGCCGGTACGAAGGTCGCGGGGGTTGAGCCCCGCAGCCCCGGCAGGGCCGGGGGAACGGCGAGGAGGTCCGGCACGTGGGGGGTGCCCGCCACGACGTAGAAGCGGTACCGGTGCGGCAGGACGCCGCGGTCGATCAGCGTCGACGAGTCGTCGGCCTCCGAGTTCACGACGACGACCTTGCCCCGGTACCGGCCGGTGGCCATGTCGGTCTGCGGGTCGAACGTGTCCGTGGTGAACGGCATCGCCAGGTCGAAGACGCCCGAGGCGGCACCGGACTTGATCAGGCGCAGGACCGGGTACGAGCTGTCGGAGAAGCCCGTCACGTACCGGTGGCGCACCTTGCCGACCTTCCTCCGGGCATCGAGCAGGGCGCGGCCGAACTCCGTGACGATCTCGTCGTCGACCCGCTCGCCGTCCTCCAGGAAGCCGCCCTCGATGAACGTCCCGGGCACGGACGGGTCCAGGATGCGGTTGCGGAACGTGCTCCAGCCGACCCCGGCGTGCACGAAGCCCCGGGAGAACAGCAGCTTCGGTTCCAGGTAGGAGTCCAGCGTGCCGAGCCCGGCCGCGAAGTGCGGCGGCTCGACGAGCACCGTGCCGTTGCCGCGGTGCGGATCCGCCGGGGCGCTGATCCGGTACGGGACCCGGAACCGGCCGGTGGACGTCCGGCCCTCGAACACGCCGTCGTACCGCAGGTAGCGGATGCCGCCGAACGTGCCCAGCCGCGTGACGGTGGGCCGGCCGAGCCGGTCCTTCGAGCCGTCCCCGTCCGCGTGCCCGTCCCCGTCCCCCGGCGGCCGGGGGTTGTCGGTGCCGGCGGTGTCCACGCGGGCCGTCCCGGAGGCGGCCGGGGCGGCCTGGGCGCCCGGCGGGGCCGCCTCGGCGGCCGGCGCCACCAGGGCCATGCCGAGGACGGCCGGGAACAGCGCTCGCAGGGCCGTACGGGTCGCCCGGCGGCCGCCGGGGCGGGGCCGCCGATCGGGCCGGAAACGTTGCCAGAACATCGGTGTCTCTCCTTCCGCACCAGAAGGACGCGCAGGCGCCGGCGCGGGGGAGGGGTCCGCCTGGTGCAGGTCGTCGACGGGGGGCGCCGGAGCCAGCCGATCACCTTCCGCCGCCCACGGCCTTCCGGCGGCGCCCGAAGGGGCGAGCCGTTGCGCCGCGCGACCGACATCCGCGCCCTCGCGGACGCCCGGCCGCCGAGCCGCCGAGCGGGCAAGGGTGAGCCCGCCGCTCGCGGGTACGCGAGAGGACACACCGAACGGCCCGAGGAACCGTGCCGTGGAACCGAGCGACTGGCTGCTGACCGCCGACGAACGAGGCAACCCCGCGCCGCGCCTGGACAGCCGACGGGGCGGGGCGGCCTGGTCCGACGGCAACGAGGTGCGCCCGCTCGTCCACGGCGCGACCTACTTCGCCGAACTGCTCGCCACCGTCCGCGCCCAGCGCGCCGGTGACCTCTGCCTCTTCACCGACTGGCGCGGCGACCCGGACCAGCGCCTCGACGGGGAGGGCACCGAGATCGGCACCCTCCTGAGCGAGGCCGCCGCGCGCGGGGTGATCGTCAAGGGGCTGGTGTGGCGCTCGCACCTGGACCGCTTCCGGCTCAGCGAGGAGGAGAACCGCCACCTGGGCGAGGAGATCGAGGAGGCCGGCGGCGAGTGCCTGCTCGACATGCGGGTCCGGCCCGGCGGCTCCCACCACCAGAAGTACGTGGTCCTGCGGCACCCCGGCCGCCCGGAGCGGGACGTCGCGTTCGTCGGCTGCACGGACCTGTGCCACAACCGGCGCGACGACGCCGAGCACCGCGGTGACCCGCAGGCGCTGCTCATCGCCGCCGCGTACGGGCGGCACCCGCCCTGGCACGACATCCAGCTCGCCGTACGGGGACCCGCCGTCGGCGACGTCGAGGCCTGCTTCCGGGAGCGCTGGGACGACCCCGCGCCCCTCGCCCGCAGCCCCGTCACCCGCCTGCGCGAACTCGTCCACCACGAGGACACCGACGCGGAACCCCTGCCGCCGCAGCTGCCCGACCCGCGGCCCCGCGGCACCCACACCGTGCAGGTGCTCCGCACCTACCCCCGGCGGCTCGTCCACGGCTACGACTTCGCCCGGTACGGGGAGCGCAGCATCGCCCGGGGCTACCTGAAGGCGCTGCGCCGGGCCCGCGCGCTGATCTACCTGGAGGACCAGTACCTGTGGTCCACGCACGTCGTGACCTGCTTCGCCGACGCGCTGGCCGCCAACCCCCGGCTGCGGCTGATCGCGGTCGTCCCGGCCGTCCCCGAAGTCGACGGCCGGATCGGGCTGCCGGTGAACCTGGTGGGCCGCATCGCCGCGCTGGAACAGCTGCGCAGGGCGGGCGGCGACCGCGTCGCCGTGTACGCGCCGGAGAACCACGCCGGGGCGCCGGTGTACGTCCACTCGAAGGTCTGCGTGATCGACGACGTGTGGGCCGCCGTCGGCTCCGACAACGTCAACCTGCGCTCCTGGACGCACGACTCCGAGCTGTCCTGCGCCGTTCTCGACACCACGGAGGACGGGCGCGAGCCCCGGGACCCCGGCGGCCTCGGCGACGGCGCCCGCCGCTACCCACGGGAGCTGCGGCTCACGCTGTCGCGCGAGCACCTGGACCTGGACACGCCGGCGTCCCCGGGCGGCCCCGACCAGCTGTGCGACCCGGCCGGGGCGTTCCGGGCCTTCGCCGACTCCGCGGCCGCCCTGGACGCATGGCACGACGGCGGCTGCCGGGGCCCGCGCCCGCCGGGCCGCCTGCGCGCCTACCGCACGCCCCGGCTGTCCCGGTTCGCCGAAGTGCTGTCCACCCCGGCGTACCACCTCCTGGTCGACCCGGACGGCCGCCCCCTCGGCCTGCGCCGTCGCAACGCGTACTGAGCGGTCCTTTCCCCGGCGGGGCGGCCCGACCGACCGTCGGGCCGCCCCGACGCGCTACAGCGTCGCCGCCAGCCGTGTTCCCTGGTCGATGGCGCGCTTGGCGTCCAGTTCCGCCGCCACGTCGGCGCCGCCGATCAGGTGGGCCGTCACTCCGGCCGCCGTCAGCTCCTCGTACAGGTCGCGGCGCGGCTCCTGGCCCGTGCACAGCACCACGGTGTCGACGGGCACGGTGCGGGCCTCGCCGTCGACGGTGATGTGCAGGCCCTCGTCGTCGATCCGCTCGTACGACGCCCCGGCGACCATCACCACGCCCCGGTGCTTCAGCTCCGTGCGGTGGATCCACCCGGTCGTCTTGCCGAGGCCCGCGCCGACCTTGGACGTCTTGCGCTGGAGCAGCGTCACCTGGCGCGGCGGCCGCGGCCGCTCGGGGGCCCGCAGCCCGCCCCGCTCCTCGTACGACGTGTCGACGCCCCACTGGCGGAAGTACGTCTCGGCGTCCCGGCTCGCGCCCTCCCCGCCGTCCGTCAGGTACTCGGCGACGTCGAAGCCGATCCCGCCCGCGCCCAGGACGGCGACCCGCTCGCCGACCGGCGCCCCGTCCCGCAGCACGTCCAGGTAGCCCACCACGCTCGGGTGGTCGACGCCCTCGATGGCCGGCGTGCGCGGGGTGACGCCGGTGGCCACGACGACCTCGTCGTAGCCCTCCAGCAGGTCCGCCGTGACGTGCGTGTTCAGCCGCACCTCCACGCCGTGCAGCTGCAGCTGCGTGCGGAAGTAGCGCAGGGTCTCGTCGAACTCCTCCTTGCCCGGCACCCGCCTGGCCACGTTGAGCTGGCCGCCGACCTCGCCGGCCGCGTCCCACAGCGTGACGTCGTGGCCGCGTTCGGCGGCCGACACGGCGCAGGCGAGACCGGCCGGGCCGGCGCCCACGACCGCGACGCGCTTGCGCAGCCGGGTGGGGGAGAGGACCAGTTCGGTCTCGTGGCAGGCGCGCGGGTTGACCAGGCAGGAGGTGATCTTCCCGCTGAAGGTGTGGTCCAGGCAGGCCTGGTTGCAACCGATGCAGGTGTTGATCGTCTCCGGCCGGCCCTCGCGCGCCTTCGCAACGAAGTCCGGGTCGGCGAGGAACGGCCGCGCCATGGACACCATGTCGGCCCGGCCCTCGGCGAGCACCCGCTCCGCCACCTCGGGCGTGTTGATGCGGTTGCTGGTGACCAGCGGCACGGACACCGCGCCCATGAGCTTGCGCGTCACCCACGTGTAGGCGGCGCGCGGCACCGACGTCGCGATGGTGGGGATACGGGCCTCGTGCCAGCCGATGCCGGTGTTGATGATCGTGGCGCCGGCCGCCTCGATCTCCTTCGCCAGGGCGACCACCTCGTCCAGCGAGGAGCCGCCCGGCACGAGGTCGAGCATCGACAGCCGGTAGATCAGGATGAAGTCCTCGCCCAGCCGCTCGCGCGTACGGCGGACGATCTCCAGCGGGAACCGCGTCCGGTTCTCGTACGAGCCGCCCCAGCGGTCCTCGCGCCGGTTGGTCGCGGCCGCGACGAACTCGTTGATGAGGTAGCCCTCGGAGCCCATGATCTCGACGCCGTCGTACCCGGCGGACTTCGCCAGCTCGGCGGCCCGGACGTAGTCCTCGACCGTCCGCTCGACCTCGTCGTCGGTGAGGGCGTGCGGGACGAAGGGGCTGATCGGCGCCTGGAGCGCGCTCGGCGCCACCAGCTGCGGGTGGTACGCGTACCGGCCGAAGTGCAGGATCTGCATCGCGATGCGTCCGCCCGCCGCGTGCACCGCGTCCGTCACGACCCGGTGCCGGGCCGCCTCCTCCTCGGTGGTGAGCTTGGCCCCGCCGTCGTACGGCCGCCCCGCCTCGTTCGGCGCGATGCCGCCGGTCACGATGAGCCCGACCCCGCCCCGGGCGCGGGCCGCGTAGAACGCGGCCATCCGCTCGAAGCCGTTCTCGGCCTCTTCCAGGCCGACGTGCATGGACCCCATCAGCACCCGGTTGGGCAGGGTGGTGAACCCGAGGTCCAGCGGGCTCAGGAGATGCGGGTACGGGGTCATGGGGGCGCCTCCTCGCGCGATGTCGTCGCCCCAGTTGTAGACGACCCGCCCAGCATTGTGCAACAAGTTGCATAACGTCGACCGTGTGAGCTGCGCTACGCCCGCCGCGCCCTAGGGATCAACCCTCACAACAGCCGCCCGCCGTCGGGCTGTTGACCCTTGCCGAGATCAGGGGCCGGCCCCTCCCCGGCGACGATCCGGCCGCCCGTGCCGGTGACCAGGATGAAGGCGTACGTGATCACACCGACGCGCCACCATCCGAGGAGCACCCACATGACCAGCGCCCCCGCCGCCACCCGCCTCCGCACCGCGCGGGCCGTCGCCGCCGCCGCGCTCGCCCTGGGCCTCGCGGCCGGGCCCCTGGCGGCCCCGGCCGTCGCGGCCACCACGGCCCCCGCCGCCGACACCGGCACCGGGACCGGCGGGCCCGACGCCGCCGCCCTGCGCGCCGCGCTCGCCGGTCTGCCCGACCGGGAGGCGACCGCCGCTCTCGTCCGCGTCGGCGGCGACGGCACCTGGCACGGCACCGCAGGCGTACGGGACCTGCGGTCCGGCGCGCCCGCCCTGGAGCACGCCCGCTTCCGGGCCGGCTCCACCACCAAGATCGTCACCGCGGCGCTCGTCCTCCAGCTCGCCGCCGAGAAGCGCATCGACCTCGACGGCACCGTGCAGACCTACCTGCCGGGGCTGCTCACGGACGACTTCGAGCCCATCACCGTACGGCAGCTGCTCAACTTCACCAGCGGACTCCAGCCCGGCGCCTCCCTGGGCGACAGCGTCGAGGCCGGGTTCCCGCACCGGTTCGAGACGCTCACCCCGCGGGAGGTCGTGGCCGCGTCCGTCGCCAAGGGCCCCCGCCACCGCCCCGGTGAGCGCCAGCACTACGGCAACATCCACTACACGGTGCTCGGCATGCTCATCGAGAAGGTCACCGGCGACACGTACGCCCACCAGGCGGCCGTCCGGATCTTCGCACCGCTCGGCATGCGCCACACGTCCTTCCCCGTGGGCGCCGACCCCCGCGTCCACGGCCCGCACAACCGCGGCTACGAGGAGATCGACGGCCGGCTCGTCGACGTGACCGAGTGGAACATGTCCGACCGGTGGGCGGTCGGCGACATGATCTCGACCACCGCCGACCTGGAGCGGCTGATCGTCGCGCTGTTCCGCGGCAGGGTCGTCCCCGAGCCGCAGCTGCGCGAGATGTTCACCGTTCCCGACCTGCCCGGCGCCACGATGGCGGCGGCCCTGGAGCGCCATGAGGTGAACGGCAAGGTGATCTGGGGCAAGACCGGCGCCCGCCCCGGCTACCACACGGTCGTCGCGGCCACCCGCGACCTGTCGCGGACCCTCGTGTACTCGGTGAACGCGACCGACGCCAAGGGCGACGGGCTGGGCATCGTCCAGCGGTTCGCGTTCCCCGCGTTCAACCGCTGAGACCACGGCCGGTGGTGCGGGTGCCGGGCACCCGCACCACCCCGCGTCGCCGCGCCCTCACACCTCGCGCGCCACCGCCGCCCAGGCGTCCAGCTCCTCGGGCGTACGCGGCCCCGCCTCGTCCGGCTCCAGCAGCCCCCGCGACCGCAGCAGCCGCGCCACCGCCATCGCCCACGGCTGCCGCAGCCGCGCCGCGTCCAGCAGCGCGTCGTCCGCCAGCACCCGGTCCACCGGGCCCGTGCGCAGCCCACCCGGCGTGAGCACCGCCGCGTCGTCCGCCCACCGCAGCGCCAGGTCCACGTCGTGCGTCGCCATCAGCACGGTCGTCCCGGACCCGCGCAGCCGGTCCAGCACCTCCAGCAGCCGTTCCTGCCCGTGCGGGTCCAGGCCCGCCGTCGGCTCGTCGAGGATCAGCACGCGCGGCCGCATCGCCACGGCCCCGGCGATCGCCGCGCGCTTGCGCTGCCCGTACGACAGCAGGTGCGTCGGCCGGTCCTCCAGCGCGGTGATGTCCAACGCCTCCAGGGCCTCCCGCACCCGTGCCCGGACCTCCGCCTCCGGCAGCCCCAGGTTCATCGGCCCGAACGACACGTCCTGCCCCACCGACGCCGCGAACAGCTGGTCGTCCGGGTCCTGCACGACCAGCTGCACGGTCGTCCGCAGCCGGGTCAGCCCCTTCCGGTCGTACGTGACGTCCTCGCCCGCCACCCGCAGCCGTCCGCTCGCACACCGCAGCCCGCCGCTCAGCAGCCGCAGCAGCGTCGTCTTGCCGCTGCCGTTGCGGCCCAGCAGCGCCAGCGAGCGCCCCTCGGGCACCGCGAAGTCGACCCCGCTCAGCACGGCAGGGCCGTCCTCGTAGGCGTATCCGGCGCCGACCAGTTCGACGACGGCGGATCCGGATCCACTCATCACAGGAACCTTTCGAGTACGAGGGTGAGGGCGACGACCCCCGAGAGCAGCACCGCCGTCGAGGCCAGGAACCGGCGGTCCACCGGCGCCTCGGGCACCAGCACCCGCAGCGTCCCGTCGTAGCCGCGCCCCGCGAGCCCGTTCTGGAGCCGCGCCGCCCGGTCGAAGGCCCGCACGAACGCCGTGGCCGCCAGGCCCGCCACCGACCGCCACGCCGCGGCCCGGCCGGCCAGCCCCAGCCGCGCCGCCTGTGCCTGCCGGATCCGCACCACCGCGTCCAGCAGCAGGAAACCGATCCGGTACATCACCAGCGCCACGTCCACCACGGGCGCCGGCACCCCGGCCCGGACCAGCCGGGGCAGCAGGTCCGACACCGGCGTGGTGAACGCGAACAGCAGCACCCCGAGCGAGGCCGCCGACGTCCGCAGCAGCAACTGCCCCGCCTGCGCCGGCCCGTCGGGCGCCAGCGCCACGAACCCGCCCGCACCGCCCACCTGGAACAGCAGCGGAACGGCACCCGTCACGCAGAAGCCCAGCGGCAGCCGCCACGCCCGCCACAGCTGCCGCGGCGTCACCCCGGCAGGGCCCAGCAGTACGGCGAGGGCGGCCACCGCCACCAGCACGGCGCCCGGCCACGGCGGCAGCGCCACCGCGCACCCCGTCAGACCGAGCCCCAGCAGCGCCTTCTCCGCGGGATGCCGGCGGCGCCAGCGATTGCCGTGCGCCGCCACATCGATGGGCAGCACCCGCGCTACCCCGCAGCCGGACCGGAGCCCGCACCCGCGCCGGGTGCCGGGCCGGAAGCGGCCGCCGACGCGGAACGCGCGTCCGACGCCGCACCGCCGTCGGCCGCGGGGGACGCTCCGTCCGGCTCCGCGCCCGCGCCGACGGGACCGGCCTCGGCTCCGTCGGCGGCCGTATCCGCCGTCGCCTCCGCCGTCGCCTCCGCCCGCGCCCGGGCCTCGCCCTGGCGGCGGCCCCGGTGCAGGCCGAAGTAGTAGGCCAGCACACCGGCGCCCAGCGCGGCCTGGAGGGAGAACAGCGCCGACTCGACCTCGCCGGAGGGCGGCTCGTACAGCGGGGTGAACCACGGCTCGTAGTCCGGGGCGTTCTCCGCGATCGCCGTCTCGGCCTGCGCGTCGGCGCCCGTGAAGGGCTCCTCCTTGCCGTCGCCGAGCCCCAGGGCCAGCGGCAGCACGGCCAGCGCCACCACGACGGCCAGCAGCAGGAGGTTGATCCTCGTGTGACGGTTCATCGGACCGCGGCCTCCTTCGCCCCACCCCGGCCGACGCGCTCGGTCAGCACGCCGAGCCGGGTCAGCTCGCCCTTGCTGGACCGGCTCAGCAGCCGCATCACGAGCACGGTCAGCAGGCCCTCGCTCACCGCGAGCGGCAGCTGCGTCACGGCGAAGATGCCGCCGAACTTGCCGAGCGCCCCCGCGAAACCGCTGGCCGGGTCGGGGAACGCCAGCGCCAGCTGCACACTGGTCACGCAGTACGTGGACAGGTCGGCGACGAACGCGCCGAAGAACACCGCCACCATCAGCGGCACGTCGAACCGGCGCAGCAGCCGGTACGTCCCGTACCCGGCCCAGGGCCCGACGATCGCCATCGAGAACGCGTTGGCGCCGAGCGTCGTCAGCCCGCCGTGCGCCAGCAGCAGGGCCTGGAACAGCAGGGTGATCGTGCCGAGCACCGCCATGACCGGCGGCCGGAACAGGATCGCGCCGAGGCCCGTGCCCGTCGGGTGCGAGCAACTGCCCGTGACCGAGGGGATCTTCAGGGCCGACAGGACGAAAGTGAACGCACCGGACGCACCGAGCAGGAGCGTGGACTCGGGATTGGCCCTGACCTCCCGGGTCAGCGCGCGGACACCGTGGACGACGAACGGCGCGGCCGCCACCGTCCAGGCGACCGCGTGTTCCCGGGGCAGGAAACCCTCGGCTATATGCATAGGGGGGAGACCCTCTCCAACACCTCGTGGATGGACAACGCGCCCCGGCCGGTCTCCTGGCTGACGGGTCGTACCGCCTCGGCTCCGCCTTCCCGGACACCGCGGTCTCCCGCGGCCGTCCAGTGGCTTCCCCGGTGGCTTCCGAGGGGGTGGAGCCGGACTTCCCGATCACAGTGGCGAGGGCCGCACCGGTTTCCCACCGGATTTCCCGTACACCAAGGCCCTGCGACATTAGTGGTACGACCAGCTACATCACAACCGCACCTGCTCATTCCTTGCGATAGCGGTACGCCTCCGACGCCGCGGCCTCCACCGCGTCCAGGTCCCCGCCCGCCGCGGCCGTGACCACGGCGGCCACGGCGCCCTCCACGAACGGCGCGTCGACGAGCCGGGTGCCGTCCGGCAGTTCGTCGCCCTCCGCGAGCAGCGCCTTCACCGTCAGCACGGCACTGCCCAGATCCACCAGGACCGCCACCCCGGCGCCCGCGTCGACGTCCTTCGCCGCCCGGACGATCAGCTCCGCGCTGGTGCCGAGCCCGCCGTCCGGGCCGCCCCCGGCCGCGGCCACCGACACGCCGGACGCGCCTCCGGCCAGCCCCCGGGCGAGTTCCGCGACGGCCGCGGCCACCGCGGCGCTGTGCGAGACGAGGACGATGCCGACGGCGGCGCCCCCGCCCGTGGCCCCGCTCATCCGGCCACCTCCGCGAGCGCCGCGAACAGCAGCGCCGAGGAGGTCGCGCCCGGGTCCCGGTGCCCGACGGAGCGCTCCCCGAGATAGCTGGCCCTGCCCTTGCGGGCGAGCATCGGCACGGTCGCCTCCGCGCCCTCCTCGGCGGCCCGCGCGGCCGCCGGGAACGCGCCGTCGCCGCCCAGTCGGAGCGTCGCCACGGCCGGCTCCAGCGCGTCCAGCATCGTCTTGTCCCCGGCCTTCGCCCCGCCGAGCTGCGCCACCGCCGCGACACCCGCGCCGAGGGCCTCCGCCAGCTGCTCGGGCGACACCTCCGCGGCGTCGCCCAGCGCCTTGCCCGCGCGCCGCAGCAGCGTCCCGTACAGCGGTCCGGACGCCCCGCCGACCGTCGAGATCAACTGCCGCCCGGCGAGTGCCAGTACGGCCCCCGGGGACCGCGGCGGCTCCTTCTCCAGCGCCGCCGTCACCGCGGCGAACCCGCGCCGCATGTTGACCCCGTGATCGGCGTCGCCGATCGCCGAGTCCAGCTCGGTGAGCCGGTCCGCCTCCCGCGCCACCGCCGCTGCCACGGCGCCCATCCACCGCGCGAAGAAGTCCGCGTCCAGCACGCCGCTCACCGTCCCCACCGCAGCGCCGGTGTCGCCACGGGCGCGTCCCAGAGCCTCAGCAGCTCCTCGTCCGCCTCGCACAGCGTGACGGACGCGCCCGCCATGTCCAGCGACGTCACGTAGTTGCCCACCAGCGTCCGCGCCACCGGCACCCCGCGCTCGCCGAGCACCCGCTGCACCTCCGCGTTGAAGCCGTACAGCTCCAGCAGCGGCGTCGCGCCCATGCCGTTGACCAGCACCAGCACGGGCCCGCGCGGGTCCAGGTCCGCCAGGACCGCGTCCACGGCGACGTCGGCGATCTCCCCGGACGTCATCATCGGCCGCCGCTCGCGCCCCGGCTCGCCGTGGATGCCGATGCCCAGCTCCAGTTCCCCGGCCGGCAGGTCGAAGGTGGGGCTGCCCTTGGCGGGCGTGGTGCACGCGCCGAGCGCGACACCGAAGCTCCGCGACGACGCGTTCACCCGGCGGGCGATCGCCTCCACCCGCTCCAGCGGCGCGCCCTCCTCGGCGGCGGCACCCGCGATCTTCTCCACGAACAGCGTCGCCCCGGTGCCGCGCCGCCCCGCCGTGTAGAGGCTGTCGGACACGGCCACGTCGTCGTCCACGAGGACCTTGGCGATCCGTACGCCCTCGTCCTCGGCCAGCTCCGCCGCCATCTCGAAGTTGAGGACGTCACCGGTGTAGTTCTTCACCACGAACAGCACGCCCTCGCCGCTGTCCACGGCGGCGGCCGCCCGCACCATCTGGTCGGGCACGGGCGAGGTGAACACCTCACCCGGGCAGGCCGCCGACAGCATGCCCGGTCCCACGAACCCGGCGTGCAGCGGCTCGTGCCCGGACCCTCCGCCCGACACCAGCGCCACCTTCCCGGCGACCGGCGCGTCACGCCGTACGACGATCCGGTGCTCCACGTCCACGGTCAGCTCGGGGTGCGCGGCCGCGATACCCCGCAGCGCGTCGGCGACCACTGTCTCGGGCACATTGATGAGCATCCTCAACGGTTCTCTCCTCGCGGTGGGGAAGCCCAGTATCCCGGCAGCCCAGCCGCGCCGCGCAAGAACGCGCCCCCTCGCGCGCCCCACCCGTCCCCGGAGGCGCCGCCCACCTTCCCGGCCGTGCGGCGGTCCGGGCGGCGAGCGACAATACGCACATGGGACAAGGCCTCGGCTATCTGAGCGGACCGGCCAGGCTCGCCGGCCCGGACGAGGGCATCAGCCGGGAGGAACTGGCGCTCGCCACCCGCAACCACGGCCTGCCGCTGGAGGCCCTGCGCTACGACGTCACCCCGCCGGGCCTGCACTACGTGCTCACCCACTACGACATCCCGTACGCCGACGACGGGTGGCGCCTCACGGTCGGCGGCCGGGTGCGCCGGCCCCTGCGCGTCACGCCCGCCGATCTGGCGGCGTTCCCCGCCGTCACCACCAGGGTCACCATGGAGTGCGCCGGCAACGGGCGCGCCCTCCTCACCCCCCGGCCCGTCAGTCAGCCCTGGCTGGTCGAGGCGGTCGGCACCGCCGAGTGGACCGGGGTCCCGCTGCGCGTCCTGCTCGACGAGGCGGGCGCCGCCGCCGACGCGGTCGACGTGGTCTTCACCGGCGCGGACCACGGCGTCGAACGCGGCGTGGAGCAGGACTACCAGCGCGCGCTCCCCCTGGACGTGGCCCTCGGACGGGACCCCGAGGTGCTGGTGGCGTACGCGATGAACGGCGCCCCGCTCCCGCCCCAGCACGGCTGCCCGCTGCGGCTCGTCGTGCCCGGCTGGTACGGAATGGCCCACGTGAAGTGGCTGCGCGACATCACCGTGTCCGACGCCCCGTTCACCGGCTTCCAGCACACCGTGGCCTACCGCCTCCGTCAGGAGCCCGACGACGAGGGAGAGCCCGTCACCCGCATCGCGCCGCGCGCCCTCCTCGTCCCGCCCGGCTTCCCCGACTTCATGTCCCGCACCCGGGTCGTCCGGCCGGGCCCCGTACGGCTGGAGGGGCGCGCCTGGTCCGGGCGCGCGCCCTTGACGGGCGTCGAGGTCAGCACCGACGGCGGAGCCACCTGGGACCCTGCGGTCCTCGACCCGCCGGACCCGGGTGGCGACTCCCGCTGGGCCTGGCGGCGCTGGCACGCCGACTGGACCGCCGTGCCCGGCCACCACGTCCTCGCTGTCCGGGCCACCGACGAGGAGGGTGACCAGCCGTCCGGCCCGCTGTGGAACCGGGGTGGCTTCGCGAACAACCGCGTGCAGCGGCAGCCGGTGCTCTGCCTCGCCGCGCACGACGAGCCCGCCTGACCGGCCCCCGGACGGCCCTCCTGAAAGGCCGCCGCCGCCCGGCGGCCCCGCGGGGAGCCACCGGACGGCGGGCCGGCGCCGCGCGTCAGACGCGGTCGGCCGCGATCAGCAGGTAGTGGAAACTGCCCTCCTTGTACGCGGTGAGGAACGGCTCCTCGATCCCCGTCGCCAGCGACGACTTGGCCCGCAGCTCCCAGTACGGGATGGTCTGCGCGGTCAGGTCGACGACGTTCATCGGCACCAGGCCGTTCGCCGCCATCGCCTTGAAGTACTCGCTGCGCGGGTGGATGTTGCACGTGTAGTGCTCGTCGATCCGGCTCACCGCCTTCGAGCGGCCGCCGGTCAGGTCGTTGTAGCAGCCGGTGATGCAGACGTAGCGGCCGCCGACCTCCAGGACCCGGGCGAACTCCTGGAACAGCTCGAAGAGATCGACGTACATCGTGGTCTCGTTGGTCCACACGCCGCGCCGCGACCCGGTCTCGAAGCCGGTGTCGAGCATGTTGCGGAAGTGGAACCGCACCCGGTCGGAGACGCCCCGCTGCTCCGCCTGCGTGTTGGCGAAGCCGACCTGGTACTCCGAGATGGACACGCCGTCGACCTGGCAGCCGAACCGCTGGTTCGCCATGAAGCTGGTGCCGCCGCGGCCCGAGCCGGCGTCCAGCAGCCGGTCCGCGGCGGTGACGGTGCCCAGGTGGTCCAGCAGGACCTCCGCCTGGGCGGTCTCCAGCCGGTGCAGCTCCTTGGTGATCCGCTCCTCGCGGGTGTCCGCCGGGCCCGCGAGGACGGACGGGTCGTAGTCGCCGATCCCGTAGTGGTGGTGGTAGAGCCCGTCGACCTCACCGAGCCGCAGGTTGACCGGGTCCTGCTGGTTGGTGTTCCAGTACTCGGCCACCGATCTCTGGAACTCCGTCCGCAGGACGTCGTTGGTCATGGTCATGTTGCTGTTTCTCCTTCGGATGTGGGGGGTGAGAGGGGCGGGAGGGGCCGGGCGGGCCCCTCAGCTCGCGGCCGCCCCGTGGTGGCGCGCGCTGCCGGCGTGCCACTCGCGGCTGCCGCCGAGCCATGCCCACGTCCCGGCGAGGAACCGGCGCAGCTCGGGGGAGCCGGTGGGGGAGAGGGCCGCGGCCTCGGCCTCGAAGGCGCGCATCAGCTCGTCGTGGATCTCGGCGGTCCGCTCGACCGCCTCGACCGGCGAGCAGCCCTCCTCCGCGGCGATCAGCCGGGGCAGGCCGAAGTCCGTGAGGTCCTCCTTGGCCATCGCGTACAGGTCGTTCACGACGGCGCCGGCCGTGCCCGCGAGGGTGAACGCCCGCCGGACCCGAGGGTCGGCGAACTCGGACTCCGGCAGCTCGTACCCGGCGACCACGTCGATCAGCACCATGCACGGAAGGAAGCCACTTTCGTGACGGTGCATCAGGTACTCCCGGACGGGCGGGATCCGGCCCGTCGTGTGCCAGACCCCTTCCTGGTTGTACGCGAGGAACACGGTCGCCAGCTCGTGGCGCAGCCGCCGGACCTGGGCCGTCGTCGCGTACCGGGCGAGGTCGTCCAGGGCGGAGCGGAGGGCGGCCGCCACCGGGTCGTCCCGGACGGCCTCCTCCATCTGCGGCGCGTACCGCGGGAGGAGGTGCGGCCGATCGGCGACCGCGTGGGCGAGGGCGAGGCGCCGCCCCGGCACGTCGGCCCGGGACTCCTCCGCCTCCCCTCCGGCGTGGTGGTCGCCGACGGCCCACGCCGACAGGGCGCACTTCGCGGCCGCCAGCAGCCGGTCCGGGTCGTCCGACTCGGGGTGGGCCAGCATGACGAGCCGCCCGAAGTCCGCCGACCGGACCCGGTCGAGCCGGCCCGGATAGAGGCCCGTCTCCTCGGCCCACGCCACCAGCCGTTCGTTGACGGCCTCGCCGAGGTCGGGGTCGTCCCGGACGACAGGCGGGGAGTGGAGCCGCGGACCCGCGCCGGGCGCCGTGTCCGGCTCCGGTACCGGCGCCGCCGCGGTGGTGGCGGGCGGCGGGACGGTGGGAGGCGGTGACGTGCCGACGCCGAGGAGCGGGAGCTGTCCCTCACGGGGCGTCAGCTTGGCCGCGGCCGTACCGATCCCGCGGGCGCCGGCCAGACCCTCCACGACCGTGCCCGGCACGAGCGACCCCATGGTGACCAGCTTCGCCGCGGACTTCGCGGCCTCCGCCGCGCCCGGGCCCCCGTTCCCGGCGCCGCCCGGTGCCGGGAGCCGCAGCTCCGGCAGCGGTCGGTGCGCGGCGGACGCCGACGCTGTGGTTCCGGTGCGGGCAGCGCCGGCCCCGAGTCCGGTGGGCCCGCTCGGGATCCGCGGCCCGGCCGGGGTTCGGGACGGCTCGGCTCGCCCGGGGCCCGCGAGGAGTGCGCCGACGAGCGCGGCGACCTCGTGGCCGGCCGGGGCGGAGGACATGCGGGACAGCAGTGACACCGTCTAGCCCTCCTTCGGCCGGAGCCGTCGCTGCGGCGGGGCGGGGTGCTCACGCACGAGGACGGACCTCGACGTTCTCCAGGATCCCGATCGCGTCGGGCACCAGCACCGCCGCCGAGTAGTAGGTGCTGACCAGGTACGAGATGATCGCCTTGTCGTCGATCCCCATGAACCGGACGTTGAGGCCGGGCTCGTACTCGTCGGGCAGGCCCGTCTGGAAGAGGCCGATGACGCCCTCGTTGTCCTCGCCGGTACGCATGGCGAAGATCGAGGACGTGTGCGCGTCCGTGATCGGGATCTTGTTGCACGGCAGGATGGGGATGCCGCGCCAGGCCGGGATGTGGTGGCCGTCGACGTCGACGCTGCCGAAGTAGATCCCGCGCCGGTTGCACTCCTTGCCGAAAGCGGCGATGGCCCGCGGGTGGGCGAAGATGTACTTCGTACCGCGCCGCATGCTGATCAGGTCGTCCATGTCGTCCGGCGTCGGCGGGCCGTCCGGGGTCTGGATGCGCTGGCTGTAGTCGGTGTTGGCGAGCAGGCCGAACTGCTGGTTGTTGACCAGTTCGTGCTCCTGGCGCTCGCGCAGCGCCTCGATGGTCAGGCGGAGCTGCTGCTCGGTCTGGTTCATCGGCTGGTTGTACAGGTCGGCGACGCGGGTGTGGACCTTCAGCACCGTCTGGGCGACGCTCAGCTCGTACTCGCGGGGCGACAGCTCGTAGTCCACGAACGTCTGCGGCAGGGCCGGCTCGCCCTGGTGGCCCGACAGGAACTCGATGGCCTTCTCGCCGTACTTGTTGGTCTTGTGCCCGTTGGAGCCCATCGACGCCACGTGGCGGCGCAGCGCCTCGTGCTGTCCGGAGACCGACTTGTAGGCCGCCTGCGTCAGGGTCAGCACCGTCGTCGAGGTGAGGGCGCGGACCGTGTACTCCCAGCTGCCGCCGCCCCCGGCCAGCATCTGGCCGCCGAAGGAGTCGCCGTCGGCGAGCATGCCGAGGCGGGTCTCCTGCTCGTCGTACTTGGTCCGGCCGATCTTCTCCACCTTGCCGTGCGCGATCAGGAAGACCTGGTCCGCCTTGCGGCCGGACTCCACGATGACCTGGCCCGGGCGGTAGTCCTTCTGGACGAACTTGCCGGCGAGGGCGGTCAGTGCCTCCTCGTCGTCGAATGCGTTCAGCAGCGGCAGTTCGGCCAGCTCGGCCGGGACGACCTGTACCTTGGAGCCGGTCTGGATGAACGTCACACGGCCGTCGCCGACGGCGTACGAGAGCCGGCGGTTGACCCGGTAGACGCCGCCGGGCGTATGCACCCACGGCAGCTTCCGCAGCAGCCAGCGCGAGCTGATCTCCTGCATCTGCGGCCGGGACTTGGTGGTGGTCGCGAGGTTCCGGGCCGCCGCGGTGCTGAGGCTGAGCCGGTCCTCCTCGGTCCCGGTGGTGATCTGTGACGCACGGGCCGTACGTGTCTCGACAGACATGGCTGCTTTCCGTTCCGGTTCGAATGAGGGATGGGGCGAGGAACGACCGTTTGGTCACTCCACGTGCCTAGCTGTAACGGAAAGTGAGGGGGTTGGTGGTCGAGACACGCGCGCCGGGCCGCAGCGCGCCCCCAGGTGGGCGCTCCACCGCTGCGCCTCCGCGCGCCCCCGGCGACACCTCGGCGCGGGTGCGGAAACGATTCGCTGGGGGTGGCGGGGAATTGAAGGCGGGCGCTCGGGCCCTGCCGGGCGTTGAACGCTCAGCGCGGGTAGGCCGTCCAGCCCTCCGGGAGCGGCGCTCCTCGCCAGACGGTGAGCACCGCGGCGCTCGGCGGGAACAGCGGGGCGGGAAGCGCGTCGGGGCGGACCCAGGTCCAGCCGTCGCAGACGTCCGGTTCCGTCACCCTCGCCACGGGGTCCGGGGCGGTCGTGCGCAGGGTGACTCCCGCGGTGACGTGGGTGCGCTCGCCGGCGGTGTGCAGGACGACGGTGAACGCCCGAGGGTCCGCCACCGCCCCGATGCCGGTCTCCTCGGCGACCTCGCGGACGGCGGCCTCCTCGAAGGTCTCGCCGGCCTCCACGTGACCGCCCGGCAACGACCAGGTGGCGGGTTCGCCGCGCTTGACGCGGCGCCCCACCAGCAGCGCGCCGTCGGGTCGCAGCAGGACGGCGCCCACGCCGACGACGGGGCCCCGGAGCCCCGGTGAAGCACCCACGGTCCCCCCTCGGCCGACTGTGCCGGACTGATACGTTCCGGCGGTACGACAGGTGGTCAACCTACCCGACCGGCGGCTCCCGCCGGAGGCGTGGCGGCCGGCACCCCCACCCCTCCTCCCTCCCCGCGCGGGGGTGACAAGGGTTTTCCCCGTATCGGCTTCATCCAGGGTTTCCCTACTGTCTGCCGCACCGGCGAATCCCCTTCTCTGACTCGTAGCTGTCAGGTGCATGTAACCCCATGCATGCGACCCCGGGGGGTGCCTCCGGTGACGGCCCCCCACGGGACCGTCGCGCCGGCGGCGGCGCAAAGGCCCACCCAGCCCTCGGGGTCGTGGTCGTACCCCACACACGACCACGGCCCCGCGCCGCCCGCCCGCGCTCCGCACCGTCAGCTGCTCCGGGAGTCGCCGGAGCCAGCCCCTGAAAGGGAACACCTTGAACGGTTCCAGGCGGAGACTCATATCCGTCGTGGCGGCTGCCGCCACGATCGCCGGCGTCACGGCCACCTCCTCGGTGGCGCTCGCCGCGCAGGCCACCCCCTCCCCGAAGCCGGTCGCCCCGGCTTCGCAGGCCATGAACCAGGCCTCCCTGCCGAGCGCCCCCGTCGAGAAGGTCATCGTGACCTACAAGACCGGCGCCACCGAGGCCACCTCCAACACCGCCGCGAAGAACGACGCCGCCGCCAAGGCCGCGGAGACCGGCGAGAAGCTGGCCTTCGAGCGCCGCCTCGCCGGTGGCCAGGCCCTGGTCGACCTCGGCGCCGACGCCGGCAAGCAGGACGTCGCCGAGGTCATGGACGCCTTCCGCGCCGACCCGTCCGTCGCGTCCGTCGAGCCCGACATCCGCGCCTACGCGATGGCGGTCACCCCCAACGACACCGAGTACGCCAAGCAGTGGGACCTCTTCGAGGCCACCGGCGGCATGAACGTGCCCGGCGCCTGGGACAAGACCACCGGCAGCGGTGTCACCGTCGCCGTCATCGACACCGGCCAGACCAACCACTCGGACCTCACCGGGAACATGGTCGCCGGCTACGACTTCATCTCCAGCTCCACCGACGCCCGCGACGGCAACGGCCGCGACAGCAACCCCAACGACGAGGGCGACTGGAACGCCACCGACGGCGAGTGCGGCGCCGGCTCCCGCGCGAGCAACTCCTCCTGGCACGGCACCCACGTGGCCGGCACCATCGGCGCCACCACGCACAACACCAAGGGCATCGCCGGCGTCTCGTACGGCGCGAAGGTCCAGCACGTCCGCGTGCTCGGCAAGTGCGGCGGCTCCTCCGCGGACATCGCCGACGCCATCACCTGGGCCTCCGGCGGCTCCGTGCCGGGCGTCCCGGCCAACGCCACCCCGGCCAAGGTCATCAACCTGAGCCTCGGCGGCGCCAGCTCCACCTGCCCGAGCGTCTACCAGAACGCCATCAACGGCGCCGTCTCGCGCGGTACGACCGTCGTCGTCGCGGCCGGCAACAGCAACGCCAACGCCTCCGGCTTCACCCCGGCCAACTGCTCCAACGTCATCACCGTGGCGTCCACGAGCCGTGAGGGCAACCGGTCGTACTACTCCAACTACGGCACCACCGTCGACGTCTCCGCCCCCGGTGGCGAGACCCGCCGCGCCACCGACACGCCCGGCACCGTCACCACGCCCGAGAACGGCATCCTCTCGACGCTGAACTCCGGCACCACCGTCCAGTCGACGGAGAACTACAAGCCGTACCAGGGCACCTCGATGGCCGCCCCGCACATCGCCGGCCTCGCCGCGCTGATGAAGTCGGCCAAGTCGACCCTGACCCCGGCCGAGATCGAGTCCGCCATCAAGGCCAACGCCCGCCCGCTCCCCGGCACCTGCTCCGGCGGCTGCGGCGCCGGCATCGCCGACGCGACGAAGACGGTCACCGCGGTCACCGGCGGCACCACCACGCCCGGCGGTTCCACCTTCACCAACGCGACGAACGTGACGATCTCGGACAACTCCACCGTCACCTCCTCGATCGCCGTCACCGGTGTCACCGGCAACGCCCCGGCCACCCTCAAGGTGGACGTGGACATCAAGCACACCTGGCGCGGTGACCTCGTCATCGACCTGGTCGCCCCCGACGGCACCGCCTACCGCCTGAAGAACTCCAGCGGCAGCGACTCCGCCGACAACGTCCTGGCCAGCTACACCGTCAACGCCTCGACCGAGGTCGCGAACGGCACCTGGCAGCTGCGTGTCCAGGATGTGGCCTCGGGTGACACCGGCTACATCGACTCCTGGGGTCTCACCTTCTGAAACCCGGACAAGTTCAGCATCGCCGCAGCTCAACAGCGCACCCCCGGCAGTCCGCCGGGGGTGCGCCCCGTTGGGTGACCGTCCACATGCCGGACAAGACACCTGGACTATCGGGGCGGGCTTCGTATCCTTCGGACGCGGGCAGGGGGCCCGCTGCTCGTGGGCAGGGGGCCCGCGCGCCGGAGGGTGGTGGCACATGAGGACGACGCCGTACCGCTCCACGCCGGTGGGCCGGGCCGATCTCCTGGCGCGCCTCGAACTGATCCTGCGCAGCCGCGGCCGCGCCGTGCTCACCGGCCCCGCCGGAGTCGGCAAGACCGAGGTCGCCCAGGCCGCAGCCGCCCAGGCCGCCTCCCGCGGCGAGACCGTCCTGTGGCTCGCCCCGCAGCCGGCCGACCACGACATGGCGGGCGCGGCCGCCGCCGCCCTCGTCGCCTCCGTACCGCCCGCCGCCCTCGACGGGCTGCCCGGCCCCCAGCGCGACGCCGTCGCCGTGCTCAGCCGCGAGGCCGCCGCGCCCGCCACCGGCTGGGACCCCATCGCCCTGCGCCTCGGCCTCGCCCGCATCCTGCGCACCCTCGCCGAACAGACGCCCGTCCTCCTCGTCGTGGACGACACCCGCCACATCGACCCCGACAGCGCCGACCTGCTGCGCTTCGCGCTCCACCTCGCCCCGCCGGAGCTGCGCGTCCTCGCCGTGGAGACGCCCGCGCTCGACGGCCCCGGCGGCGCGTACGGCGACCACGCGCCGCACCGCGGCGGCCAGCTGCCCGCGACGGCGACGCCCGGCACGGGCGGCGGCGCCGGCATACCCGGGCCGGGCGACTCCGAGACCCACGGGCCCGCCGGTGTCACCGGCCCGGGTGGCGTCACCGGCCCCGGCTCCGCGGCGGGTGCCGAGGCCGCCGTCGGTGCTCCCTTCCCGCTGTGGGTGCCGTCCGAGGCCGACGTCCTGCTCGTCCCGCCCCTCCAGGCCGACGAGATCGCCGAACTCCTCGTCCACCACCGCCTCGCCTCCCGCATGGCCGGCCGCATCCACCGCGCCAGCGGCGGCAACCCGCGCCTCGCCCTGGCGGTCGGCCGCACCCTCGCCGACGCCCGCACCCCGGTCCACCACGCGGAGGCCCTGCCCCTGTCCGGCCGCGCCCGCGACCTGGCCCGCCGGATGCTCGCGCCCGCCTCGCCCGCGGTGCGCGCCGCGCTCCTCCTCGCCGCCCTCGCCCTGCGCCCGACCGCCGCCCTGGTCCGCCGCGCCGGCCGCCCCACCGCCGAGGCGGAACTCGCCGCCGCCGAACGCGCCGGCCTCGTCTCGCTCACCGAGAACGGCGCCGTCGCCTTCACCGCCGGCCTGCTGCCCACGACCCTCGTGCACGACACCTGCTGGACCGCCCGCAGCGAGGCGCACACCGCCCTCGCCCGGGTCGTCGACGACCCCGTCGAGGCGGTCCGCCACCGCGCACTGGCCACCGACGTCCCCGACGAGGACCTGGCCGCCGAGGTCGCGGAGGCCGCCGAAACGGTACGCCGCCGGGGCAACAGCGCCCTGGCCGCCGAACTCGCCCTGCTCGCCGCCGAGACCACCCCCGTGCACCTGGGCCGCCGCCGCATCGCGCGGCTCGCCGACGCGGCCGAGGAGGCCGCCCGTGCCGCCCGCGCCGACCTGGCCGTCCGCGCCGCCGCCGACCTGCTCGCCCGCGACGCGACCCCTGTCGAACGGCTCCGCGCCCGGCTCGCCGTCCTCGACACGGCGGGCCAGGGGCTGACCGACCTGGACGAGCTCTACGTGCACGCCCTGGAGGACTCCGAGGGCGACCCCGCCCTGCGCGCCGCCGTGCAGCTCCGCCTCGCGGTCAAACACGTCCTCGCCGACGGCGACCCCGTCCGTGCCCGCGCCGCAGCCGTCGAGTCGGCCGCGCTCGCCACCTCCGTCGGCGACCGGCACACCGCCGCGCAGGCGCTCACCCAGCAGGCCCGCATGGACCGTGTCCTCGGCTCCGCCGACGCCGAGAAGACCCTCGCCGACGCCCGCGCCCTGGAGATGGCCGACCGCCCGCTCGGCGTCCGCAACGCCGCCCAGATCCTGACCATCCGTCACGCCCTGTTCGACGACCGGCTCGCCGAGGCCCGCGACCAGATCAACGCCCTGCTGCCGCTCGTCGAACGGCGCGGCCCCGTCGAGGACACCATCGAACTGCTCCACACCCTCGCCGCCGTCGAGGCCCGGCGCGGCCAGTGCGCCGCCGCCCTCCAGCACGCCGGCCGCTCCCTGGCCCTCACCCTGGAGGCCGGGCTCTCCCCGGGCCCGGCCTGGTACACGCTGGCCCTCGCCGAGACCGCGGGCGGCAGCTTCGCCCGCGCCGCCAGCTACGCCCGGCGCAGCGCCCAGGCGTCCGAGGAGGAGGGCGACCACGTCTTCCTCTCGCGCAGCCTGTACGCCCTGGGGCGGGTCCAGTTGGTGACCGGGGACGTGTCCGGCGCGGTGGAGACGCTGCGCCGGGTGCAGGAGGGGGAGCGGGCCCAGGGCACCGTCGACCCGTCCATGCTGCGCTGGCACGAGGAGCTGGCGGAGGCGCTGCTCACCGCCGACGCCCGCGAGGAGGCGGAGGAACTCCTCGCCGACGTGGGCCCGGTCGCCGAACGCCTGGGCCGCACCACGGTGCTGCTGGGCTGCGACCGCGCGTACGCGCTGTGCCTCGCGGCGGGCGGCAAGCCGGAGGAGGCGGCCGGGCTGCTGGTGGAGACCGCCGACCGGTTCGCGACGCACGGGCTCGTCCTGGAGCAGGGGCGCTGCCTCATCGCGCTGGCACGCGTGGAGCGCAGGCGGCGCCGGAGGTCGGCCGCCCAACAGGCCCTCCAGGCGGCGGCGGCCGTCTTCGAACGGGCCGGGGCGGTGCCGTGGCTCGAACTCGCGGCGGACAGCTCCCCGCGCGCCGAGGCCGTCCCGGCGGGGGTCGGCGCGCTGTCCCTGCTCACGGACGCGGAGGTCCGCCTCGCCCGGATGGTCGGGCAGGGCGCGAGCAACCAGGAGGCCGCGGCGCGCCTCTACCTGAGCGTCAAGACCGTCGAGGCGCGGCTGACGCGGATCTACCAGAAGCTCGACGTCCGCTCCCGCGCCCAGCTGGCGACGCTCGTCAACACCTCGCCGGGCGCGGCGGCGGGCGACGACCTCTTCTGAAGGACGAGGTGCGTCGCCCGCGGTGAGAGCCGGTCAGCCGGTCGGGCCGGTCAGTCTTCGGTCTCGCCGCCCCGGACGGCGGTGCTGTCGGTCGGCTTGCTGTCGGTCACGTCGTCGAGGACGGTGCCGGTCACGTCGGTGCCGACCAGCGAGGACGGGTCGGCCAGGGCGTCGCCGACGACGGCGTGGGAGGGTGGGGTCACGAGGGCGGTGACGAAGCCTGCGGCGAGGGACGCCACGGCGAGCATGCTGCGCTTCTTCATGCCCCGGTCAACTCCCCTGCCCTCGGGGCGGTCACGGCGACCGTGTGTACGCAGATCCGTGCGAACCGTCGCCCGTCCGGTGGTCGCCGCTGATGGGCACCCGGACCGGGCCCGAGGGGCGACGGCCGTACGGGTGAACACCCGCGCCGCCCGGCCCTTGTGGCGCCGGCCCTCCACCGGTCGGCCCCGGAGGATACGGCCATGACCGCGCCCACCCGCGCCCGCCTGGCCCTCCTCGCCGTGGCCCTCACCTGCCTGACCGCACCGACCGCCCTCGCGGCACCGCCCACCACACCGGCACCCGCCACCGTCGGGATCGCGCCCGCCACCGCCCGGCCGGCGTCCTCCACCGTTCTGTCGGCGTCCGTTACCGCCCAGGTCGCGCCCGCCGTCCCCCAGCCCGTGTCCGGCACCTCCGGTCCCCCGGCCCCCACACCCGGTGAACGACGCGTCGACGCGCGGCTCGACCGGCTGCGGGACCGGCCTCAGCGCCTCGCCGCGCTTCTGCGCCGTATGCCCAAGGGGGCCGAGCTGCACAGTCACCTCTGGGGCGCGGCCTCCACCGAGCTGCTCATGACGCTCGCCGCCGAGGACGGGCTCTGCGTCGCCGACACCACCAGCACCGCGCTGCCCCCGCCGTGCGGGCCCGGCACCCGCCCCGCCACCGATCTGCGGACCGACCCGCGTCTGCGCCGGCGCGTCCTGCGGGCCTGGTCGATGGAGGGCTTCACGCCGGGCGAGAGCGGCGAGTCCGGTCACGACCACTTCTTCGCGACCTTCGACAAGTTCGCCGAGCCGGCCGCCCGGCACCCCGGACGGCTGCTGGCCGACGTCCTCGACACCGCCGCCGCCCACCACCAGCTCCACCAGGAGCTGATGCACACGGTCGCCGGCGAGCGGACGGCGCGCCTCGCGGAGCGCACCGGGTGGGACCCCGACCTGGCGCGGCTGCACGCGAAGCTGACCGCGGGCGGCGCCATGGCAGCGCTGGTCCGTACCGCTCGCACCGAGACGGACCGGGCGGTCACCGAGTTCCGTACCGCCGCCGCCTGCGGCACCGCGCGTGCCCGGCCGGGCTGCGCCGTGCCCTTCCGTCTCGTCTTCCAGGTGTTCCGCGGCGCCCCGCCCGAGCACGTCTTCACGCAGCTGACCCTCGGCATGGAACTGGCCCGGCACGACCCCCGGTTCGTGGCCGTCAACCTCGTCCAGCCCGAGGACGGCCCCGTCGCCCTGCGCGACTACCGGCTCCACATGCGCATGCTGGACCACCTGCGCGGGCGTTACCCCGAGGCGCGCATCACCCTGCACGCCGGAGAACTGACGCCTGAGCTGGTGCCGCCGCAGCACCTGCGGTTCCACATCGCCGAGGCGGTCCGCACCGGGCACGCCGAGCGCATCGGGCACGGCGTCGACATCCGCCACGAGGACGGCCACCGGCAGCTGCTGCGGACCATGGCCGCGCGCGGCATCGCCGTCGAGACCGCGCTCACCAGCAACGAGCAGATCCTCGGCGTCTCGGGCGACGCCCACCCCTTCCCCCTCTACCGCGCCCACGGGGTGCCCGTCGTCCTGGCCACCGACGACCAGGGCGTCTCCCGCACCGACATCACCCGCGAGTACACGCGGGCGGCCCGCACCTACGGGCTGTCCTACCGCGACCTGAAGGACCTGGCCCGCGCCTCCCTGGAGCACGCCTTCCTCCCCGGCCGGAGCCTGTGGCGGGACCCGCGCCGCTTCTGCCCCGTCCCGCAGTGCGCCGCCGCGCTCGGGGCCGCACGCCCGCCGGGCCGCGCCTGCGCCCGGCACCTGGCGGCCCACCCGAAGGCCGCGCTCCAGTGGCGCCAGGAGCTGGCCTTCTCCCGGTTCGAGGACACCGTGCCGTAGCGGACGTCACCGCCTCGTGAGGTGCGCCGCGCCGGCCGGTGCCTACGGTGGAGGAAGGGGCCGCCCACCGTCGAGGAGGGGTCATGCCGAACCCCGGGACCGCACCGCAGGAAGAGCGCGAAGAGTTCGCCGGCCGAGTCGTCGACGTCCTGAACGGGGCGGCCCTGGCGCTGCTCACCAGCGTCGGGCACCGCACAGGCCTGTTCGACACCATGAGCGGCCTGCCGCCCGCCACCAGTGCCGAGATCGCCAAGGCCGCAGGCCTCGACGAGCGCTACGTCCGCGAGTGGCTCGGCGGCATGGTCGTGGGCGGCTTCGTCACGTACGACCCGGCCGGCGCCGCCTACCATCTGCCGCCCGCCCACGCGGCCTCCCTCACCCGGGCCGCCGGACCGGACAACCTGGCCACCCTCATGCAGTACGTCTCCCTGATGGGCGGGGTGGAGGACCAGGTCGTCGAGGCGTTCCGCACGGGCGGGGGAGTGCCGTACTCGGCGTACCCGCGTTTCCAGGAGCTGCAGGCCCAGGAGTCCGCCCGGGTCTACGACGCCGCGCTGGTCGACACACTCGTCCCGCTTGTCCCGGGCCTCACGGAACGGCTTCGCGAGGGCGTCGACGTGCTCGGCCTCGGCACCGGCCAGGGCCACGCGCCCGTGGTCCTCGCCCAGGCGTTCCCCCGTAGCCGCTTCCATGGTCTGGACCAGTCCGAGCAGGGCGTGGCGGCCGGGCGAGCGGAGGCGGACCGGCTCGGCCTCGGCAACGTCCGCTTCACCGTCGCCGACTCCACGGAGATCCCCGGCACGTACGACGTGATCACCGCCTTCGACGTCATCCACGACCTGGCCCGCCCGGCCCAGACCCTGGCGGCCGTCGCGGCGGCGCTGCGGCCGGGCGGCACGTTCCTCATGGGCGACATCGCCGCTTCCAGCAACCTGGAGGAGAACGTCGACCACCCGCTCGGCCCGGCGCTCTTCGGGTTCTCCGTCTTCTACTGCATGACCACGTCCCTCAGCACCGGCGGAGCGGGACTCGGCACGGTGTGGGGCGAGCAGACGGCACGCCGCATGCTGGCCGAGGCGGGGTTCGGCGAGGTGGCGACCCGGTCCATCGAAGGCGACCCGGTCAACCTCTACTACATCGCCCGCAAGGAGTGACCGCGCCGGGCCGTCAGGACGCCACACGCACCATTTCCCGGCGCTCGGAGCCCTCCGACTCGCCGATGCCCTCCACGTACATCTTGTCGTCACCGGCCGGAGTGATCAGCAGCGTCCCCCGCACCGGGCAGCCGCTCCTGCCGGACTCGAACGGGGACAGCACCAGCCGGTCGGCCTGCGCGCCCACGAGCACCGACGTCCACGTGCAGTTCTTGTACTTCCCCGAGCCGGTCGCCGTCACGACCTTGTCGCCGACCGCCCCCTGATCGATGGTCAGCCGCAGCCGGTCGTCGGCCCGGTCGGCACGGAGGTTCCAGGTGCCGAGGAACTTCGGGTGCACGACGGCCTCACCCGTCTCGGCGTCGGACAGGATCGTGCTGAGGGTGCCCACGCGCCACTCCACCGAGCCGTCGGGCTGCACCAGGAGGGTCTGGCGCGGGGGAGCGACACAGCCCAGGCTGTCGCTTTCCGCGGCGGGGAGGGACCGCGTGAGACGACCCTCACCGAGGACGATGCTGGTGGCGTTCGCAGAGGCCAGCGGGCTGCGCCCCTCGCACGAGCTGTCCCCCCCGGACGAGACGACCGTCGCGACCAGCGCGCCGCGGACACCCTGGGTCACACGGAACCGGCCGTGGATCCGTTCGCCGCTGCCGTCGTCCAGCACGCCCTCCCACGCCCCGACCAGCGACCGCGGAACGTCTCCCTTCGGCTCGGCCGGAGTCTCCTCGTCGTCCCCGTAGACGATGCCGATCACGATCAGCAGGATGAGGACCGCCAGGATCGTTCCGCCCACCGAGGCGAGCACGATCAGCGCCACACGCCCGCCGCTCGGGCCGCTCCGCACCGGCGGCGGGGGCGTGGGGCCGTGCACGAGCGGGGGAGCGGTCATCAGCGGGCCCGGCGCGTACGGGTTGTGCGGGACCGGCGGAGGGGTCGACGCCAGCGCCGTGGGCCCGTACGGGGACGGCCCCGGCATGGCGAGCGGCGGCGGGGCGGGGTGCTGGGCGACCCGCGCCGCGGGCGCCTCCGCGTCCAGCAGGCGGGCCGCACGCTGGCCGAGCTGCGCCAGGAGCGCGCCGGGCAGCCACGCCCCGGCGGGTTCGGCGTCCCGCGTCGCCTCGACCAGCTCGGCGACCGAGGGCCGGCCCGCCGGGTCCTTGATGAGGCACGCCCGGACCAGCCCCGCCAGCTTGGGCGGCACGCCCGTCAGATCGGGCTCCTCCTGGGCGATCCGGTACAGCACGCTGTGCAGACCGCTGTCGGCGCCGCCGAACGGCGTCCGGCCCGTCGCCGCGTACGCGAGGACCGCGCCCAGGCAGAACACGTCCGAGGCGGGCGTGATGCTCTGCCCCCGCACCTGCTCCGGCGACATGAAGCCGGGCGAGCCGACCACCGCGCCCGTCCGGGTCCGAACGTCACCCGTGGCGCCCTGCGCGTCGAGGGCGCGGGCGATACCGAAGTCGATGACGCGCGGCCCGTCGACGGTGACCAGGATGTTCGAAGGCTTCAGGTCCCGGTGGACCAGGCCCACCGAGTGGATCGCGGCGAGCGCCTGGGACAGCCCGCTGGCCAGCGCCCGCACGGACGCCTCGGGCAGCGGCCCGTGGTCCTTCTCGACGACCTCGGTCAGCGAGGGGCCAGGGATGTAACCGGTCGCCACCCACGGCATGACGGCCCGTGTGTCCGCGTCGAGGACCGGCGCCGTCCACCGGCCGCCGACGCGCTGCGCGGCGGACACCTCCTGTGCGAACCGCTGCCGGAACTCCGCGTCCTGGGCCAGCTCCCGCAGGATCAGCTTCACGGCGACCGTACGGCCGCCCTCGCTGCGCGCGAGGTACACACGGCCCATACCGCCCTCGCCCAGACGGCCGAGGATCCGGTAGGGGCCTATCCAGGCAGGGTCTTCAGCGGTGATCGATCGCACGCACGGATCTTCGCACAACCCCGCGCCCCCTCATGCCCCGGTCCGGCCCGCCCGGGCGGGTCCGCGAAGTCCCGTCGCCCGGCGGCCGACACGCCTTAGCAGGCGCCCCGCTCCCGTCGCAATCCCCGTGCACGCGCCCGGCGCCGCCGGGACAGTGGGGCCCGCAGCCATACCCCGGCCCCCTGGACCGCCCCTACGGTTCCGGACACCCCACCCCGTACGTCCCGTACGCCTCCCGGGAGCCGCCATGCCGCCGTCCGCAAACCCGCCCCGATCACTGCCGGGCCCCCGTCCCCGCCCCGGTGCGGCCCACCACCTCCTGGGCCGTCTCGCGGTCCTCGCCGCCCTGCTGCTCGGCGTGGCTGTCGTCGCCCCGCCGTCCGGCGCTGCCGCGGCCACCGACCTCGTCAGGGTCACCGACTTCGGGCCCAACCCGGGGCAGCTGGCCATGTACGTCCACCGCCCCGCCGCCCTTCCCGTCGCCCCGCCCGTCGTGCTCGCCCTGCACGGCTGCACCCAGAACGCCCAGGTCTACGCCGACCACTCGGGCCTCGCCGAACTCGCCGACCGCCACGGCTTCCTGCTCGTCCTGGCCGAGCAGTCCTCCGCCAACAACCCCAACAAGTGCTTCAACTGGTTCCTCCCCGCCGACAGCAGCCGCGGCCAGGGGGAGGCCGCGTCGCTCCGGCAGATGGCCGCGCACGCCGTCTCCGCCTACGGTGGCGACCCCGGCCGCGTCCACGTCACCGGGCTGTCCGCCGGCGGCGCCATGACCGCCGTGCTCCTCGCCGCGTACCCGGACGCCTTCGCCGCGGGCGCCGTCGTCGCCGGGCTGCCCTACGACTGCGCCAGGGACACCGCGACCGCCTTCACCTGCATGAACCCGGGCATCGACCGCACGCCCGCCGACTGGGCGCGACGCGTGCGCGACGCGTACCCCTCCTGGACCGGGCCCCGGCCCCGGGTGTCCGTGTGGCACGGCGACCGGGACACCACCGTCGTGCCCCGCAACGCCGACGAGCTGAGGGACCAGTGGACCGCCGTCCACGGCCTGCCGCAGACACCGGCCCGGACGTCGCTCATCGGCCCGAACTCCACCCGCCACGAGGAGTACCCGGCCGCCGACGGGACCGTCGCCGTCGAGGTGAACCGCGTCCCCGCCATCGGCCACGGCACCCCCGTCGACCCCGGCACCGGCCCCGGGCAGTGCGGCAGCACGGGCGCCCCGTACTTCCTCGCATCGATCTGCTCCAGCCACTGGATCGTCCGCTTCTTCGGCCTCGCCGGCCCCGGCCAGGACCCCGGCCCGTCGCCCGCGCCCGCCACCTGCTGGACGAGCAGCAACTACCGGCACGTCCAGGAAGGCCGGGCCACCACGAGCGGCGGCCTCACGTACGCCAGGGGCTCGCGGCAGGAGATGGGCCTCTACAACACGTTCGTCACCCACACCCTCAAGGAGTCGCCGCCCGGCTGGTTCACGCTCGCCGACACCCACTGCCCCTGACACGAGTGATCCGAGTGATCCGCGCGACCCCGGAGGAGAACATCCGCATGCCGTTGCCCAGCCGACGACTTGGCCGCCCCCGCACCCCACGGCCCCGCCGCACCTCCCTCGCCCTGCTCGCCCTGCCCCTCACGGCGCTGCTCCTCGCCCCCACACCCGCCCCCGCGGCCCCGCCGCCCGCCGGCCCCTGTCCCGTGGCCGCCGCCCTGCGCGTCCCCGGCGCCGCCCACCAGCGGGTCGCCTGCCTCGGCGAACTCACCACCGCGGGAACCGTCGCCTCCGGCCACACCGACCCCGCCGACTGGGCCGGCCTCACGCCCCGGGACCTCCCCACGCCCAGTGGCGTGCCCGGCGTCCAGATCGACGGCTGGTTCCCCGACACCTCCACCACCAACACCAACCACGGCCTGCACCAGGACGCGCAGTTCGTCATCCGCCTGCCCGACCGCTGGAACGGCGGCCTCGTCGTCTCCGGCACGCCCGGCAACCGCGAGCAGTACGCCAACGACCGGGCCATCGCGGACTGGGTCCTCGCCCGGGGCTACGCCTTCGCCGCCACCGACAAGGGCAACACAGGACCCGGCTTCCACCACGACGGGGAGCGGCCCGGCGACGCCATCGCCGAGTGGCACACCCGCCTCACCCAGCTCACCCGCGCCACCCGCGCGGTCGTCGCCCAGCGCTACCACCGGCCTCCGGCCCGCACCCTGGTGACCGGCATGTCCAACGGCGGCTACCTGGTCCGCTGGCAGCTGGAGAACCACCCCGAGCTGTACGACGGGGGCGTCGACTGGGAGGGCGCCCTCTGGCGCGCCGACGGCCCGAACCTCCTCACGTTCCTCCCGCCCGCCCTGCGCCACTACCCGGCCCACGCGGCGGGCGGGCCGGGCGCCGGGGACGCCACCCGGGCGCTGCACGCGGCCGGGTACCCGGAGGGCTCGGAGTTCCTGTGGCCCTACCACCACCAGGTGTACTGGGGGCTCACCCAGCGGCTGTACCGGCAGGAGCTGGATCCCGGCTACGACGGCGCGTCCGAGGCGGACTACGACTACGCCGCCCGGCCCGCCGAGGTGCGCGAGGCGGTCGGCCGGATCGCCCTGACCGGCCGCATCGGCAAGCCGCTCGTCACCGTGCACGGCACGCTGGACGTCCTGCTGCCGATCGGGCAGGACTCCGACGTCTACGCGGCCATGGTGCGGGGCGCGGGGCGCGGCTCCCTGCACCGCTACTACCGCGTCGAGGGCGCCACCCATACGGATGGGCTCGTCGACGCCTTCCCCGGGCGGCTGCGGCCCCTCGTGCCCTGCCACCGCTCCGCGTTCACCGCGCTGGAGACCTGGCTCGACCGGGGGCAGAGGCCGCCCGCCGGCGGCACGGTGCCGATGCCGCCGGGGGCGAGCCCCGAGGGGCTGCTGCGGGACTGCCCGCTCGGCACCGCCCGCTGAGACCGGAGGAACGCGGCGGGCCCGGGCCGCTCACCACCCGGGCCCCGCCGTCGTACCGCTAGTTCGTGCCCAGGTAGTAACTGACCTGCGGCGGCTGGTTGTAGCCGGTGTTCTGCCAGGCCACGCCCAGCCGATACACCGGGTCGTGCATCAGCGTCGGCAGCCGGAAATCGGTCGGGTGCGGGGTCGTGTACAGGCGCAGCGCCGTCGAGTCGGCGTTGCGCCAGATCATCTCCTCGCGCCAGTCGCCGAGGAGGTCGGCGGAGAGCGCCGGGTTGCCCTTGGTCCAGTTGCCGGACCGGGCCGCCGTGTCGTACCAGATACGGGTCAGGTCGGTGGAGTCGTGGTACTTCAGCACCTGCCCGTACCCGGTGCCGGACGTCCCGGACCAGCGGTGGTCCAGCAGCTCGCGGTGGGCGTCGCCGTCCCACCAGATCGCCGAGTTGTAGGAGGCGGCGCCGCTGAACGTCGGCACCGCGTCGCTGATCTTCGTGCCGTCGGCCGCGTACAGGCCGCCCCCGCTGGACCAGCACTCGGCCCCCGCGTGGCCGCGCGTCAGGTCGGCGCACAGGCCGCGCCCCACGTCCGTGCCGGTGCGCTGACCCCAGAGGATCGCGCCGGTGCGGGCGTCGTGCATCTCGTAGCCGTACGCGGAGCCGGTGTGTTCGTGGACGTTGAACGACTCCAGGCCGGGCCGGGACGGCAGCAGGTCGCCGACGTGCAGGGCGTCCCCGTGGCCCAGCTTCGTCGTCCACAGGCCGCCGCCGTTGTCGTCGACGGCCATCGCCCCGTACAGGATCTCGTCCCGCCCGTCGCCGTCGACGTCCGCGACGGCGAGGTTGTGGTTGCCCTGCTGGTCGTAGCCCTTGCCGTAGTTGGTCGACGAGTTGGTGTCGAACTTCCAGCGGCGGGTGAGGGTGGTGCCGTTCCAGTCGTACGCGGCGATGGCGATCCGCTCGTAGATGCCCCGGCTGAAGATCATGCTGGGGGTCGAGCCGTTGAGGTACGCGGTGGCGGACAGCAGCCGTCCCTCGCGGTTGCCCCAGGTGTCGCCCCAGTCGGCGACGGACCCGCGCGCCGGCTCGAAGGGCACGGACGCCATGACCCGGCCCGTCTGCCCGTTGAACACGGACAGGTACTCGGGCCCGCTGATCACGGCGCAATTGGCCGCGAGGTGCGAGGCGTTCGGGTCGCCGATGACGGTGCCGGCGGAGTCGCGCGAGCCGTCGGAGGTGCGCACGGCCATCTCGGCCCGGCCGTCGCCGTTGTAGTCGTACACCTGGAACGAGTCGTAGTGCGAGCCGCTGCGCACGTTCGTGCCGAGGTCGATCCGCCACAGGCGGGTGCCGTTCAGTTCGTACGCGTCGAAGACGGTCGGGCCGGTGCAGGTCCCGGAGTTGGCGACGTCCGTGGCGTTGGACGGCACCCACTTCAGGACCAGCTCGTACGCGCCGTCGCCGTCGAGGTCGCCGACGCTCGCGTCGTTCGCGGAGTACGTGTAGGCGACGCCGTCCCGGGTGGTGCCGCCCGGCGGCTTCTGGAGCGGGATGTCGAGCCGGCCGGAGGCCCACACGGAGGCGCGCGCCCCGGGCTGCTCGACGCCCCCGACGACGGCGCGCACCTCGTACGAGGAGGAGGTGGAGCCGCCCGTGTCCAGGTGGTTGGTCTTCTGGGTGGTGGCGATGAGCGTGCCGCCCCGGTACAGCCGGAACGACACGTCGGACGGGTCGTCGCCCAGCATGCGCCAGGTGACGAGGACGCCGCCGCTCGCCGGGACGGCGACCACGCCGCGGTCCAGCCGCTCGGCGACCCGCGCGGCGGCGAGCGCCCGGGCGGTGCCGGAGGCGTCCGCGGCGACGGTCACCGCGGGCACGGCGGCGCCGGCGGACTGCTGCACCGCGAGGACACCGCCGGTTCCGGCGAGGACGGCGGCGAGCAGCGCCCCGGCAAGTCGGCCGGGACGGCGGGTCGTTCGGGGGGATCGGAACATCACGCGACCTCGTTGTCGGGGGTGGGGACACCCGTCGGTCGCCACCCGGCCGAGGAAGGTTGCCGGTTCGTTTCCCTTTCAATTTCCTGGTGTCACAGGGAGCTCATGGGTCACACAGCCGTCAGGGCTCCGCAGGGGTGAGCGGCGCGTCCTTCGGCGGGACGGGTGGGCTGCCGTTCGGCGACGCCCCGCCGGGCGAGGACTGGCCGGTGTCGGCGTCCCTGGGTTCACCGGGCGGGCTGTCGCCGGACTCCGGGGAGGACGGCGGCGGGCAGGGCGTGGCGCCGGCGGGCGTGGGCTCGCCGGGAGGGATGGTCGTGCAGGCCTCCGCCGGGGATTCCGTGGCCGTCTCGTCCTCGGCGGGCGAGGCGGTGTCGGCCGGGCCCGTCGTCTCCTTGTCGCGCCGCCCCTTGTCGTCGCCCGCCTCGCGGGAGATCGGGTCACCGCCCTTGACGTTGTGCAGGACGAAGACCTCCACCGGCTCCGGCGCCGGCCGGACGACGATCGCCCGCGAGGGCTGGAGACCCCGCCACGGCTTCCCCGCCACCTTGTACGTCCGGTCCACCTCGGGCTCCCTCAGCGGGTTCCCGCACGCACAGCGCACCCGCGGCACGCCCCTGTCGTCGATGAGGACCGCCGTGCCCGCCTGGAGCACCGCCTGGTAGCGGGTGAACCGGCCGCCGCCCGCGTAGCCGTGGTTCGTGACCCGGGTGTCCTGGAGCAGCTGAACGGACGTCAGGCCCTCCAGGTAGCGCGGGATGTCCTGCCGGGCGATGCCCAGCGCCCCGGCGAACGCCCTGGCCTGCGGCTCGTGGGAGGAGAGGAAGTCGATCTGCGCGGGGACGTCGCAGGCCGCCTTGTTCCTGGTGCCCCCGTACAGCCCGCGCGCCGCCCCCGTGTACGTCGTGCGGCGCGGGCGCTCGACCGTGCCCATGGGCTCCGGGTCCCCCGTGTCCGGCATGAACCGGGCCGGGCCGGGGTGGGACACCGGCTCGGCCAGCATCTCACCGCGGCCCGCCGGGGTCAGGGACACGTCGCTGACGGGGGCGCTCGGCCCGGTGGCCGTATCCCCCGGACCGGCGTCGCCGTCCCCCGTACGGGTGAGGGCGACCGCCAGGACCACCGCGACGACCAGAGCCCCCGCCACCGCGGCGATCAGCGGCACCGACCGCCACCACGGGCGCTCCCCGCCACCTCCCCCCGGCGGGACCGGAGGCTCCCCGGTCGGCGGCTCCCCGGTCGGCGGCTGCCCGGGACCGGCGGGGCCCGGACCGCGGGAAGGGCCCGACAGAGGCCCCGACGGCGGACCCGTGGGGCGGTCGGACGAAGGGTCGGACGTCACGTTCTTCCCTCACTTCCCTTTCTCCTGATTCGCGCCCATTGTGTGCCCCGTCCGGGTGCGGCCCGCAAGCCGGGAGACCCGCTCCGTGCCTACCGTGGCAGACGTGAGCAGCCAGAGAGCCGCCGTACGGACCACCGCCCCGGGCGACCCGCGCCGCGCCGTCCGCGTCTGCCTCGACGCCCTCGCCGCCGTGGTCGCCGGACTGGTCGCCATGGCCGTCACGGCCGCGCTGGGTCTGTGGGCGGCGGGCGCCGCCGACCTGCCGGACGGCGCCTTCCTCCCCGTACTGGCCTCCGTCGTGATCATGGCGGCGGGCGGCGAGGTGGAACTGTCCGGTGCCGCCGGCGCCATCGCCGGGACGGACGCCGAAGTCACCGCGATGCCGCTGTCCGTGACCCTCGCCGGAGCCCTCGTGACGGGCGTCCTCTTCCTGCGCCCGCTGCGCCACCACGCCATCGCCTCGGCCGGTGAACTCCTCGGCCGGATCGCCGCCACGGCCGCCCTCTGGCTCGCCGGACTCGGCGTCCTGACGGCCCTGGCACGGCACACGTTCACCGATGTCGTGCCCGCCGGCACGGCCGCCGACCTGATCGGCGACCTCCTCGACATCTCGACCAGCGTCGGCTTCCGCGCCGACCCGGGCTCCACCCTCGGCTACGGCCTGCTGTGGATCCTCGGCGTCCTGGCCATGGCCCTGCTGGTGTCCCGCAGGGCGCCGCTGCCCACCCGGCTGGTCCGCTACCAGGAGCCCGTCCGCCCGGCCGCGTTCGCGATGCTGCTCCTGCTCCTCGCGTACGTCGTCGTCGGCGCCGTCGCCGGGCTGGTCGTGGCGGCGACCCGCGGCCACCCCGCCGACACCTTCGCCGTCCTCCTCCTCGGCCTGCCCAACGTCGTCTGGCTCGCCCTGGGCACCGGCATCGGCGGCTCCTGGGAGGGCCGCGTCGACGGGCCCTTCGGACTGCCCATGCCCCAATTGCTCGATCTGGTGCTGCGCGGCAAGCAGGACTCCACGCTGGACGTCGGCGCCCTCGCCGCGCACGACGAACGGGCCTGGTGGCTCATCCCGGTGGCCGCCGTGCTGCTGCTGGCCGCCGGGTTCGTCATGGCGGCACGCTCGCCCGCGGGCACCCGGCTGTGGCAGCAGGCCCTGCACCTGGGCGTCGCCTTCGCCCTCACGATGCTCGTCGTGGGCCCGGTCACCCGGGTGTACGCGCGCTACGGCCTGTCGCTCTTCGGCATCGCCGACCTGGAGGAGTTCGGCGGCCTCGTCGAGCTGCGCCCCCACCTGTGGGCCATGGTCGGCCTCGCCCTCCTGTGGGGCCTCGTCGCGGGCTTCACCGGCGGCCTGCTCGCCTCCCGGGTACACCGCCGAGGCGAGGTGACGGACCGCTAGACGGTGTCCGGCGGATCTTCCCCTTCGGAATCGAGGGGCTGCGCCCCCGAACCCCCCGCTCCTCGAACGCCGGAGGGGCCGACCTCGGACCGCCGTTCGGCTCCAGGGGATGCGGGATGTCTCCGGCCGGAGAAGCCCCCGGTGCGCGGCGGAGGTTGGGGGAGCGCACGCGCACCGGGGACGGGAGAGGCCTGCCGGACGGTCAGTCGACGATGTTGACCGGGCGGTAGGCGTGGTAGCCGTCACGGCCGCTGACGCCGTACGAGTGCTGCTTCCAGCGCGTGCCGACGCCGCCGGCCTGCTCGTACGACTTGTAGACGGTGCGCGCCTCGTCGGCCCAGCCGTCGAAGATGACGACGTGACGGTTGTTCGGGTTGTTGCTGTTCGCCTTGATGACGAGGTCGCCCGGGGCCAGCTCGTTCATGGCGATCCGCCGCGTGTGGCCGTTGTTCTTCAGCGCGACCGTGTTGGGGCCGGGCGCCGCCAGGCCGAGGGCCATGGACGCGTAGCCCGAGCAGTCCTGCCGGTAGCCGTCCTTCCACCGCTTGTTCTGGCTGTACGGAACCGGGCGCCCGTTGTTGGCCGTCAGCCACGTCTTCGCCCGCTCCAGCACCTGGGCGCGGGTGATGCCGGGCGCCGCCGGCCGGGCCGTCAGGGTGCCGTGGCCGGCGGCCTGGACGACCACCGACCTGGCGGGCGCGGGCTGCGCGGCGGGTGCCGGGGCGGTCGTCAGGGCGGCGGAGCCCAGGCAGACCAGGACGGTCAGCGCGGCGGCGCCCCAGCGGCGGGCCCCCGTGGAGGCGGGCGCGGAGGCGGTCGGGAACGTGGGCGTGCTTTCGGACATGGGTGTCTCCAGGAATGGTGGCTGAGTGGGAAGCACGGTCCGCGCCGCAGGGGCGTGCAGTGGTGCGCCCCGGCGGTGGCCCGACCGTGTGGCCCGGACCGCGGAACCGGCTGGCTCAGAGTTTTGTGGCGGTGCGTCACCCATCGCAAGAGTGTCCCGTTTGCTTCACCGATGTCGGGATCCCTAAGGTTCTGACCTGCTGGGACGCCCCTGTCCCGGGACAGGGGACGGTGCGGTGGGGCAGCGCGGTCCGCGCGGTCCGCGGTGCGACCACGGTGCGCGTCCGCGGTGCGCGGTCCGCGCGAGAAGGGGGAGCGGCCATGGCGGAGAGTGAACGGCCCGGGGAGGCTCCCGCACAGCGCCTCGGCAGCGCCCTGCGCGCACTCCAGCAGCGGTCCGGCCGCACGCTGCGCTCGCTGGAGCGGGAGGTGCTGATCAGCGACTCGTCGCTGTCGCGCTACTTCCGGGGGAGCACCGTCCCGCCGTGGGCCACGGTCCGGGACCTGTGCCGGGCGCTGGACGCCGACCCCGCCGAGTACCGCGCCCTGTGGGAGGCGGCCGACCGGAGTCAGCCCAAGCAGGCGGCGGAGCCGTCCGGTACCGCCGCGCCCCCGGACACGGGCGTGGCCCGCCGCCGGGGCGACGCGGCTCGCACCTGGCTGCGCAGCCGCCGGGTGTGCGCCCTGGGCGGAGCGCTGTCCGGCGTGCTGCTGGGGGCCGTGGTCACCGCGGTCGCTCTGGCGCCCGGCACCGCCCGGACCCCGCGGTCGGGGCCGGGGAGCGCGCCGGCGGCCGGCGCGGAAGGGACTCCGGGCGGCGTGTGGCCGCAGGAGACCGTCGTGAGGATCTTCGTGAACCGGGCCACGGGACTCTGCCTGGACGACAGCCTCGACAAGAAGCTGCGCACGTACGCCTGCAACGGCATGAGCTACCAGCGGTGGAGCGCGCACAGGTTGCCGGACGGGTCCCGATGGCTGAGGAACCACGCCACCGGCGCCTGCCTGGAGGACGGCGACGCGGGGTTGCGCACACGGCCCTGCACCTCCGGCGCGAACGGGTCCCAGACCTGGACCGTCACGCTGTGGGGCGACGAGTCGGCCCAGGTCAGGAGCCGGGAGACCGGGCGGTGCCTGGCCGACGACGGCCCTGGGCTGCGTACGCTCCCGTGCGACCGTACGCAGCGCCAGAAATGGGGCTGACCGTCAGTTCCGCACGACCGGGCGGCCGTCGGCGAAGTCGAGGCGGACGGCGTACAGGACCCGGCGTGAACGGTCCTCGCTCCAGCCGTGGAAGAGGATCAGGTCGCGCCCGTCGGGTCCCTTCACCACGTCCTGCCCGCCGGGCCCGCGCACCGCGCCGCCGAACGACTCGGTGCTCATCAGCGGTGCGGCGGCCTTCGTGTAAGGGCCGGTGAGCCGGGCCGCCACCGCGTACCCGGTCTTGTACCGGTCGTCGCCGTAGTGGTCGGCCGAGTAGAACAGCACGTACCGCCCGCCCCGCTCGACCAGCGTCGGCGCCTCCACCACCTGGCCCTCCCACGGCTGGTCCTGCTTGACGAGCCGGACCGCCGGGCCCGTCGTGCGCGTGCCGTCCGGCGACACGGGCTGGAGGTGCAGCCAGGTGTCGCGGCCGCAGCAGTTGCCGTCGCTCTTCCACAGCACGTACCGGCGGGCGCCCTCCCGGTACCCGGACGCGTCGATGGCGCCGCCCTCGGCGGCCGGGCAGACCAGCGGGCCGTCGCCGACCGGCCGGAACGGCCCGTCCGGCGAGTCCGCGACGGCCACGCCGATGCACTGCCGGTCACTGGCCCGGTCCCGGGCGGTGTAATGCATCGTGAAACCGCGGCCGTTGGAGAAGACCTCCGGCGCCCACACCAGGGAGCGGCGGGGCACCGCCCAGGCACCGAGCGCGGGCAGGGCGTCGCCGGCGGCGACCGTCCAGTGCACCAGGTCGGCCGAGGTCGCGTGCTGGACGTTCCGGCCGTCGCCGTTGGTCGCGTACGCGTGGTAGGTACGGCCCACCTTCACGACGTCCGGGTCCGCGAACTCCCGGTCGAGCACCGGGAGCGGCGCGTCCGCCCCGGCGACCGCGCCGGCGGGAGCCGTCACCGGCCCGGCGACCGCGGCGAGGACGGCGGCGACCACCGCGAGAAGCCGTCCACGACGGCGCGGGGGCAGGGGGCTGCGGGGGAGGGACATGCAGTGATCTCCTCGGGCGAGCGGGCCGGACACGTCATCGAGGACGCCGCCCGGGGGGCACCGGCGTCCCGCCGCACCGGACCGGCGACGTCCCTTAGAACGAACGACGGACCGGCCGGCTGGTGGCGTTCGTCCCGTCGGCCGCGCGTGGCCGGTCGGCATGCGGCTGGAGGGACGATGGAGCCCTGGTCTTTGGGACAACGCCGTCCCCGTGTCGCCCGCCTTTCGCTCGGCTTTCCGTGGAGTGGATCGCGCTGGGCCGCCCGGTCGTGGGGATGCGTGGGCTGCCGGTGAACGTGCCGAACTTCCCGGGGCCCGGGTCCGGAGTGTCGTGTGTACGGTGATCAGCGCATGAGGAGCCCCACACGCCACCTCGGGGCCGGGCAACCGGTCCGGACGGGCCCGGGGCGCAATCCGTGGGGGCGTCCTCACCGGTAAGCGTGATGGAGGACGACGCCGCGGATCCCTGTTTGTCAGGTCCGCGCCATATGTCGGATGAGATGGGCGTACCGCCCCGTCGCGTTCGCCGTGCGACCCGCGCACGCCCGGCGTCACGCGAGGCAAGCCGAGCGCCTCGCTGTGCCCCCGTATGCCATGCGAGGGTGAACCGCCACAGCCGTGCCGCGCCGACGGGCGCCGCTCGGGGCCGGTATCCCGGTGCTCGGCCACGGGTCAGGGGCGTGGGCGTGATGATGTATGGATCAAGTGGCCACTGGCGGTAGGGGAGGACCGACGTGCGACTGACCGTTTCGTTCGGCGGAGTCGAGAAGCTTGCCGAGACCTGGGAGGAGCGCGCTCGTCTCATCGCGGAGGTCCTGGAGAACCTGGAGCCGGAGCGCCCGGTTGCTCGAGGGATCGCGCCCGGGAACGACGCCTGGTTCGCCCTCTCCGACCCTCCGGGGCCGGACCGCCGGGGCCGGTGCAGCCACCTCCGCGTCGCGGCCAACCGGTCCACGGGCTACGGGGCGCTCATCTGGTTCGTCACCATGGACGATCCACGGCGGGGCGGCGTGTACGAGCATGTCTGGGTGTCGGACAACGCGACGCCGCCCGACTTCGACCCCAGGGTGGTCTCGGACCCCGGCTACCCGCTGTTCCACGACCCGGCCAGCGCCCTGCCCATCCCGCGGGTGCGGGCCGCGCTGGAGGAGTACTGCCGCTCGGCCACGGGAGAGCGGCCAGGGTGCGTCGACTGGGTCGAGGGGCACATGAACGGGCAGCGGCTCGACCGCCCGTCGATCACCGAGGACGTGGAGGACCACGACCCGTTCGCGTGAGACGCCGTGGCTGTCCACGCGCCCCCCGGAAGGTCTGGAGAATTCTTCTAGAAAACTACTCCACAACTGGGCTCTGAGCCACGAGACTTGCCAGCTCCCCGGCATGGAGGAGCTATGGTGAACAGAGAGTTGACCAACCGCCGGTTACTGCTGGCGGGCGGCGTCGGCGCGGTGGTCCTGGCACTGGTGGCCGGGCTGCTGGCCTGGCTGGCGTCGTCACCGCCGACGACGCCGGATCGCGGCGGGGGCGCGCAGAACCGGGAGCCGTTCGAACAGGCCCTTGTCGCGCTGGCGGAAGAGCCGGGTCTGCGGTACGCCGACAGGTCGCGAACCGGGTCCTCACGGCACGACATCACGGTCACGCCCTCCGGGATGCAGTTCGGCGAGACCGGCTCCGCCGCCGGCGCCCGGAAGGAAATACTGACGGCCGGCGGCAGGACGTACAGCCGCTGGAAGCACGATCCCGCGCCCCCGCCGGCCGGGGACGGGAAGAAGCGGGCCGCGAAGGCGCCCGGCCGGTGGACGGTCGGCTTCGGCGGGGGCTCCGCCTTCCCGGCCGACGCCGCCGACCGGTACCCGGCCCCGCGCAAACTGGCCACCCTGCTCGGGAAGGCACTGAAGGACGTACGCCGCTTACCGGAGCCGCACGACCCTCCCCTGGCGGTGAACGGCGTCCCGGCCCTGGCGGCGGACACCTCGGCGGGCCGCATCCTCGTGGCGCGGCAGCCACCGTACCGGGTGCTGCGCCTGGAGCCGTACGAGCCGAACGGGCCGTCCGGGCTGCTGGACCGGCTGAAGGGCGCCGTCGGCGGGCCGCCGAAGGTGCGGCGGGCGACGACGGGGCCGCTGCTGGGCGGCGACTCCGACGGGGTCGACCTCTCCCCGGTGCCCGGGGCGGCCGTTCCCGGCATGTACGACCGGCTGGCGCGGGACGTCGGACAGCTCGCCGACGCCATCGACCCCGGGGTCGGCTTCTCCCTCGACAGCGCGGGGAAGCTGAACTGCGGCCACGGGGGCTGCTCGGTACAGCAGCGGTTCACCGGGAAGCTGAGCACCGCGGCGCGGACCCGCGTCACCGGGGGAACGCTCACCGCCGCCCTGACCGCGACCATCTCCATCGACGGCCGGTACGCCGGGAGGTGCGGAAGCCGGGGCACGTTCCCCGTCCAGGGCACGGCCGTGTCCGGCAGCCTGTCCTGCTCGTCCCCGGAGGCGGGGGCGGTGTTCTCCTCCGTGGACGCCCAGCACAAGGCAAGGGCGCGGGCGCAGTCCAGGGCGCAGGGCGGCGGGATCGTCCGGTACACGATCTCGTCCCGGGCTTCCACCCTGATCGAGGCGCGCGTCCTCGCGGTGGCCGAGGTGCAGCGCCTGGTCAGGCAGGTGCACCGGGAGGGGCGCGACGCCCGGTGTCCGGCGGCCGCCGGAGCGCCGGGGGCGAAGCCGGCGGTGGCCAAGCCCGTGGCGTACGCGGCCTCACAGGCCGGAGCGGGAGACTGCAGGGCCCCGGCGTCGTACGAACGGGTGGCGGCGAGCCTGCCGAGGCGCGTCGACCGCGGACCGACCGCCGGCCAGGTGGTCGACAAGGCCGGCAACCGGATCGGCGGCGTGATGACCAGTGGCCGGACCGCGTCCACCCGCGCGATCGACACCTTCCTCAAGTCGTCCCCGCACGCGGCACGCCCCCGGGCGGGAGCGGAACACACGGCGGCCACGCACGTCGAGACCAAGATCGCGTGGCGTATGCGCGAGCACGGCATCACCCACGCCGACGTGGTCATCAACAACAGCGGCGGAGTGTGCAGGGGCCCCTTCTCGTGCGATCAGGCCGTGAGGGCCATCCTCCCCAGGGGCTCGACGATGACGGTCTGGTACCCGACTCCGTCGGGCCTGGTCCCCTTCACCATCACGGGCGTCGGCTAGGGACGAACCGCCCGCTGCGCGTGGCGGTCCCGGCCGCCACGCCCGCGCAGATCGAGCAGCATCACGTCATGGAGGTCCGCGCCCTCGGCCCCGGGGCGCGCCTCGCCGATCTTGCGGTATCCCCACGCCCGGTAGGCGGCCGACGCCGCCTTGCTCGCCGGGTGGACGTTCAACAGCACCCGCTCGGCTCCGACGGTGTCGAGCAGCGTCTTGTGCAGACGCCGCGCGACCCCCTGTCCGCGCCACGGTCCGCGCACGGCGAGTTCCATGAGCCCGAAGGTGCGGTGCCCGTCCTCGCGCCGCATGTCGTCGGGCACGGGCTCGGTCAGTTCGTCCCACCACACCGTGTCGGGCCCGAGCGGGTGGCCGTACGCCATGCCGATCGGCTTCCCGTCCTCGGTACGGGCCAGGACCGCGCGAAAGGCGCGGTTGCGCGCCTGGACGGGGAAGCGGCGGAAGGCGGCGGCGACGTCGTCCTCGGTCTCGCAGTGAGGAGGCTCGGCGAACGCCTCGGCGTAGATCAGCTGGAACGCGCCCGCGGCCTGCACCGCGGCCGGTCCGTCCATCCGCTCTATCGCGATGGGCCGTTGCTGCGTCATGTGGTCCCCCTCGAACGGTCACGTGAATGGGCTCACCGCGTACTCGCGGCCGCGGAAACTCCCGGATCCTACCCACGGAGGGCGGTGGGACGGTGCTGGGCAAGTGCGGGGGCTGATGGTGGGTGTGCTGAGGGACCGCCTCGGCCGGCGGCGGTGGCCGGGCGGTACGGGCCGGGGAGAATCGCGCCATGCGGATTCTGATCATCACGGCCGGTTCACGGGGAGATGTCGCACCCTTCACGGGGCTGGGGCGGCGGCTGATGGATGCGGGCCATCAGGTCGCCGTGGCCGCTCACCCGTCCTTCGCCGCACTCGTCGGCGGGTGCGGTCTCGACCACCGGCCCGTGCCGGGAGACCCCCGGGAGCTGATCCGGGCCTGGTCCCGGGCCGCGTCGCGGGAGGAGGCCCGGGCACTGACCAGGGCGTACGCGGATGGGCTCGCCGATGGCGTGGCGGAGGCCGTGGCGGGCGGATCCGACCTGCTCCTCACCGCCTCCGGCCCGGCACCGCTCAGCCTGACGGCCGGCGAGGCGTTCGGCATCCCCGTCGTCGGCACCTACCTCGTACCCGCCATCGCCACCAGAGAGTTCCCGCTGCCCAACGCACGGAGCACCGACGGCCTCGGGCCGGAGGGCAACCTCGCCGCGGGCCGGGACGTGCTGAGGCGCGCGGAAGGAGTCTTCGCGGGCGCCGTGACCCGGCTGCGCGCCCACCTCGGGCTGCCCGCCGGCGCGTCCTCGGCACCGGTGGACGTCCGGCCGGTCTTCCACGGTTTCAGCCCGCTGGTGGTGCCGCGCCCCGAGGACTGGCCGTCCTGGGCGGAAGTGGCGGGCTACTGGTGGCCCGCGCGGCCGTGCGGCTGGCACCCCCCGGCCGAACTGGTCGACTTCCTCCAGGCCGGTCCGCCTCCGGTGTTCATCGGGTTCGGCAGTATGGCGGCGGGGCAGGGGGAACGGCTCAGCGAGCTGGTGGCCGCGGCCGTGGAGCGGGCAGGTGTGCGCGCGGTGGTGCAGGCGGGGTGGGCCGGTCTGAGCGGCCGCGGCGACGACGTCCTGGCCATCGGCGACGTCCCACACGACTGGCTGTTTCCTCGCACCGCCGCCGTCGTCCACCACGCAGGGGCCGGTACGACCGCGGCCGGACTGCGGGCCGGAGTGCCGGCCCTGCCCGTACCGGTCATGGCCGACCAGCCGTTCTGGGCGTCTCGGCTGTATCGGCTGGGAGTTGCTCCCCGGCCGCTGCCGTTCCAGGAACAGCACTGATCACCGCACTTGTCGTCGTCCTGGCTGAGCGGGCGTTCGCTGTCGCCCTCCCCCGAGTGGTCCGGACCGCAGGCGCTTGGTGGCGCCGGCGGCGGCACGGGTAGTCCCGGGGTCGGCAAACCCGCCCTTGCCCACTGCGTCGCGACAACGGGGCCCCGGCATCGCCGGGGCGGTGCCCCTCCGGGAGCCGCCCCACGGCCGCGAGGCCGCGGCAGCCCCGTGGCTGTCGCGGCCTCGTGCCGGTGCCGGTGCCGGCGGCCCTGCGGCCGGTCGGCCGACCGGGCGGTCAGTGGTACAGCGCCGGTCGGGCGATGAGGTCGACCGTGATGCGGGTGCCCTCCCTCTGGGCGCGGACGCCCGCCTCGCAGACCGCCGCCGCCGCGTAGCCGTCCCAGACGCTCGGGCCCGTGACCTCGCCGCGCCGGGTGGCGTCCACCCAGGCCTGGACCTCCCGGTCGTAGGCGTCGGCGAACCGCTCCACGAAGTCCTGGGCGATCGTCCCGCCCCAGCGGCCCGCCGCGTTGGTGACCATGGTGTGGCCGTCGCCGATCCGGGCCGTGCCGCGCTCGCACACCACCTCGGCCTGCACCTGGTAGCCGAACCCGCAGTTGACGTTGATCTCGGTGTCGACGATCACGCCGCCGTCGGTCTCGAACAGCACCAGCTGCGGGTCCTCCAGCCCCTCCGGCGCGTTCCCCGACGGCACCGGGCGCAGCACGGTCACCGCGGTGATCTCCTGGCCCAGCAGCCAGCGCGTCACGTCCATCTCATGCACCACCGAGTCGTTGATCAGCATGGCGCTCGTGAACCACGGCGGCGACGACGCGTTGCGGTGCCGGTTGTGGAGCATCAGCGGCCGGCCCAGCTCCCGGCTGTCCAGCAGCGCCTTGAGCCGCAGGTACTCGGCGTCGTACCGCCGCATGAAGCCCACCTGGACCCGCCGCCGGCCCAGCCGCTGCTCGGCCTCCAGGACGCGCAGCGCGGACGCGGCGTCCGGGGTGAGCGGCTTCTCGCACAGCACCGGCAGGTCGTGCGCGAACGCGGCGAGCAGCGTCGCCTCGTGGGCCGGGCCGGGCGAGGCGATGAGCACGGCGTCGACGTCGTCCGAGGCCAGCGCGGCGGCCGGGTCGGTGTGGGCGGTGCAGCCGTCGACGCCCTGCGCGACGGCCTTCGCCCGCTCGGCGTCCACGTCCACGACGGCGGCGACCCGCGCCCCGCTGATGACCTCGTTGATCCGGCGGACGTGGTCGGCGCCCATCCGGCCCGTACCGATGACGGCGACCCCGAGCGTTCCCTGGTGGGTCATGGTGGCTGGTCGTCCCTTCGAAGGGTCAGGCGCCGCAGGAGCGCAAGAACTTACGGGTGCGTACGGCGATCGGCAGCGGCTTGTCCGGCGGGCACGGGTACATGTCCTGCTCGACGATGGCGAACAGCTCCACGCCCAGGCGCTGGGCGGCCGCCAGCACGGGCTCCAGCGCGGGCACGCCGGACGGCGGCTCGCACATCACCCCGCGCTGCACGGCGGGGCCGAAGGGCACCTCGTTCTTGACGACGTCGGCGAGGATGCCGGGGTCGACCTGCTTGAGGTGCAGATAGCCGATGCGCTCGCCGTACGCCTCGATGAGCTTGACGTTGTCGCCGCCGCAGTAGGCGTAGTGCCCGGTGTCGAGGCAGAGGTTCACCAGGTCGGAGTCGGTGGAGTCGAGGAACCGCTCGACGTGCTCCTCGGTGTCGATGTGGGTGTCGGCGTGCGGGTGGACGACGATGTCGAGCCCGTACGTCTCCCGCACCTCGTGCGCCAGGCGCTCCATGCCCTTGGTGAGGTGGGCCCACTGCTCCCCGGTCAGCTCCGGCGGCTCGATGATCTCGGCGGTCTTGTCGTCGCGCCAGAACGACGGGATGACCACGAGGTGCCGCGCGCCCATGGCCCGGGTGAGTGCGGCGACCTGGCTCACGTGCTCCCAGGTGGAGTCCCACACGGCCGGGCCGCGGTGCAGGGACGTGAAGACGGTGCCGGCCGACACCTTGAGGTTCCGCCGGGCGACCTCGTCGGTGAGCCGGGCCGGGTCGGTCGGGAGATAGCCGTACGGGCCGAGCTCGATCCACTCGTAGCCGGCCTCGGCGACCTCGTCGAGGAACCTCTCCCACGGCACCTGCTGGGGGTCGTCGGGGAACCACACGCCCCACGAGTCCGGGGCGGAGCCGACCCGGATGTTGCTGAGGGCCTTGGTCATCGTGAGATCCCTTCGGGAGCCGTGACGGGGGAGGGGGCAGGGGAGGGGGAGTCAGGTGAGTCCGGTGATTCAGGTGAGTCCGGCGAGGCGGGCCGGAGGGCCGTCTCCTCGGGGAGCTCCGCCACGTCGACGCCACGGACCTGCGCCAGCTCGTGCTTGAGCGCGGCGAGCTCGGCGCCGCCGGCCATGTGGTTGGTCAGCTCCTCCAGGCTCACCTCGGAGCGGTCGGCGCTCAGTTCCAGTGTGCCGAGCCGCAGCACGCTGAAGTGGTCGCCGACCATATAGGCGTGGTGCGGGTTGTGGGTGATGAAGACGACGCCGAGGCCGCGGTCGCGGGCGGCCGCGATGTACTTCAGGACCACGCCGGACTGCTTGACGCCGAGCGCCGCGGTCGGCTCGTCCAGGATCAGCACACGGGCCCCGAAGTACACGGCCCGGGCGATGGCCACCGACTGGCGCTGGCCGCCGGAGAGCGTGCCGATGGGCTGGTCCAGGTCGTCCAGGACGATGCCCATGGCCCGCAGCTCCCGGTCGGCGGTCTCCTTCATCCGGGCGATGTCGAGGCGGCGTACGGGCCACGGGCCTTGGTCATCTCGGAGCCGAGGAAGAAGTTCCGCCACACCGGCATCAGCGGCACGGTGGCCAGGTCCTGGTAGACGGTGGCGATACCGCGGTCCAGTGCCTCGCGCGGGGAGGTGAGGTGCACCGGCCGGCCGTCGATGAGGTAGTCGCCCTCGGTGTGCTGGTGCAGCCCCGAGATGATCTTGATGAGGGTGGACTTGCCGGCGCCGTTGTCGCCGAGCACGCAGGTCACCTGCCCGGCGCGGACCGCGAGGTCGACGCCGTGGAGGGCGCGGACGTTGCCGTACGCCTTGCCGGCGCCGCGCAGTTCGACGATCGGGCGCCCGGGGTCCCCGGGTGCGGTGCCGGCCGCCGTGGTGCCGGGCGGGGTTCCGTGGGATGCCATGGGATCACCTCCGGGTCGCCTGGCGGCGGACCCACAGATTGACGAGGGCGGCCAGCAGCAGCATCACGCCGAGGAAGGCCTTGAACCAGTCGGGGTTCCAGTTGGCGTAGACGATGCCCTGGGACACCATGCCGAAGATGAAGGCGCCGATGACCGGGCCGACCGCGGAGCCGTAGCCGCCGGTGAGCAGACAGCCGCCGATCACCGCCGCGATGATGTACAGGAACTCGTTGCCGACGCCCTCGCCGGACTGCACCGTGTTGAACGAGAACAGCAGGTGCATCCCGACGAACCAGGCCCCGGCGCCCACGCCCATGAAGAGCGCGACCTTCGTGAACGTCACGGGCACGCCGACGGCGCGGGCGCTGTCCTCGCTGCCGCCGACCGCGAAGATCCAGTTGCCGAACCGGGTACGCAGCAGCAGCCAGGTGGCGGCGGCCGCGAACAGCAGCCACCACAGGACCGTGACCTTGACGTCGACGCCGCCGATGCCGATCTCGGAGGCGAAGAGCGCCTTCGCCTGGTCGAAGCCGTCCATGTCGCTGATCGAGTCGCTGGCGACGTTGCCGGTGAAGATCTTGGTGACGGCCAGGTTGGCGCCCTGGAGGACCAGGAAGGAGCCCAGCGTGATGAGGAAGCTCGGCAGGCCCGTCCTGATCAGCAGATAGCCGTTGAACGCGCCGACGGCGAGCGAGAACACCAGGGCGACGACGACGCCCGTCCAGACGTTCAGCGACAGCTGGAACGACAGGATGGCGGTCATCAGCGCCGACGAGGTGACGGCGACACCGGCCGACAGGTCGAACTCGCCGCCGATCATCAGCAGCGCGACCGGGATCGCCATGATGCCCATCACCGACGCCTGGTAGAGCACGGTGGCGAGCGAACTCGCCTCGCGGAAGGCGGGCGCGACGGAGAAGAAGAACGCGTACACGGCGACGGCGGCGATGAGCGCCCCGATCTCCGGGCGGGCCAGCAGCCTGCGGCCCAGGGAGCGTTCGGCGGCGCGGCCGTCCTTCGCGAGGGCCGGCGTACCCGGCGTACCCGGCGTACCCGGCGAGTCCGGCGTGCCCGGCGGCGAGGACGCCGCCGCCGGTGCCGTCCTGGAGGGCATCGTCATCACCGCGTGCCCTTCGCGGCGAACGTCGCGACGGCGTCGACGTTCTCCTTGTCGACGAACGCCGGCCCGGTGAGCACGGGCTCCTGGCCTCCGCCGCTGACGTTGCCGTTGGTCCTGTACAGCCACAGGGAGTCCACCGCGAGGTAGCCCTGGAGGTACGGCTGCTGGTCGACGGCGAACCGGACGTCGCCCGCCTTGACGGCGTTCACCAGGTCCTTGTTGAGGTCGAAGGTGGCGACCTTCGCCTTGCCGCCCGCGTCGGCGACCGACTGCACGGCCGTCAGGGCGAACGGCGCGCCGAGCGTGACGACATGGTCGATGGAGCCGTCCTGCTTGAGCTTGGCGGCGATCGTCGACTTCACGGACGGCATGTCGGTGCCGTTGACGTAGAGGTTCTCCGTGGCGCCCTTGAAGGTCTTCTTCACCCCGGCGCAGCGCGCCTCCAGGCCCACGTTGCCCTGCTCGTGGATGACGCAGACGGCGCGCTTGGCGCCGAGCGCGTTCAGCTTCTCGCCGAAGGCCTCGCCCGCGACGCTCTCGTCCTGCCCGAAGAACTCCAGCAGGCCCTGGTCCTTCCACTCGCTCAGGCCGGAGTTGAAGCCGACGACCGGTATGCCCGCCTGCCGCGCCTTGGCGACGGCGCTTTTCACGGCGTCGGGCTTGGCCAGGGTGATGGCGATGCCGTCGACCTTCTGGTCGATGGCGTTCTGGATCAGGTTCGCCTGGGTGGCGGCGTTGGGGTCGCTGGAGTAGACGAGCTCGATGTTGTCCTTGGCGGCCGCGGTCTGGGCGCCCTTGCGGATGAGGTCCCAGAAGGTGTCGCCGGGACCACCGTGGGTGATCATGGCGACCTTCATCCGGGGCGTGCCGGCCTTGCCGGCGGGGGCGTCGGCGGTTCCTTCCGCGGCCTTCTTGCCGCCGGAGCCGCTGGAACAGCCCGCGACGAGCAGGGCGGCCGCGGCGGCCGCGGCGACGGCGGGGGCGAATCTGCGGGAGCAGGGGAGAAACGTGCGGTCCATCGTTCCGGCACCTCACTGTGCGACGGGGGAGGGGGAGGGATCGGGGGATCGGCGGAGCGGTAGATCTCGGCAGATCGGAGAGGGACCCGGACCGGGCGGTCCGGGTCTCGGCCGATGACGCGGCTGTTTCGTTGGGACGGGATGTAAACCCCGTACGGACCCCGCTGTCAATACTTTGTTAAGACATCATTTCAGGAGCAGGTCCAAATGTAAGAACAAAGTCTTGACAGCTCCGAGCCCCCGGCCCTACACCTAAGAGGCGCCGGGCCCCGAGGAGGCGCCGGACCCCCGGACGCCTGCACACCCCCAGCAGCCCAAGGAGCGCCACGCATGGCCGAGTCCGCCCACCCCGCACCGTTCGACCTGATCACCATGGGACGCATCGGAGTCGACATCTACCCCCTCCAGACCGGCGTCCCCCTGTCCCAGGTCGAGACATTCGGGAAGTTCCTCGGGGGGTCGGCGGCCAACGTCGCCGTCGCCGCCGCGCGGCTGGGCCGCTCCACCGCGGTCATCACCCGCACCGGCCGCGACCCCTTCGGCACCTATCTGCACCAGGCCCTGACCGGGTTCGGCGTCGACGACCGCTGGGTCACCCCCGTCGACGGCCTCCCCACCCCCGTCACCTTCTGCGAGATCTTCCCCCCGGACGACTTCCCGCTCTATTTCTACCGCCGCCCCAAAGCCCCCGACCTGGAGATCCACCCCGGCGAACTCGACCTCGACGCGATCCGCGCCGCCCGCATCTTCTGGATCACCGGGACCGGCCTGAGCGAGGAGCCGAGCCGCACCGCCACCCTCACCGCCCTGGAGGCCCGCGCCCGGCAAGGCGCCACCGTCTTCGACCTCGACTGGCGGCCCATGTTCTGGACCGATCCCGGACTCGCCCGCCGCCACTACGCCGAGGCCCTGCGCCACACCACCGTCGCCGTCGGCAACCTCGACGAGTGCGAGATCGCCACCGGCCTGCGCGACCCCACGCCTGCGCCCGCGCCCTCCTCGACGCCGGCGTCGAACTCGCCGTCGTCAAACAGGGCCCCAAGGGCGTCCTCGCCGTGCACCGCGACGGCGCCACCGCCGAGGTGCCGCCCGTCCCCGTCGACGTCGTCAACGGACTCGGCGCCGGCGACGCCTTCGGCGGCGCGCTCTGCCACGGGCTGCTGTCCGGCTGGGACCTGGAGCGGACCATGCGGTACGGCAACGCGGCCGGCGCCCTCGTCGCCTCCCGCCTCGCCTGCTCCTCCGCGATGCCCACCGGGTCCGAGGTCGAGGACCTCCTCGCACACGGCTGACCCCACGCCACCCCTGAACGGAGCCTCCCTTGAGCCTCAGCATCCCCGACCTCGTCACGGTGAGAGCCCGCCACCCGGAGGCCATCGCCGAAGCGGCCGCCCGCCGCACCCGCCGCCCCCTGATCGGCGACAGGGGCCGCCTGATGATCGTGGCCGCCGACCACCCGGCACGCGGCGCCCTCGCCGTCGGCGACCGCCGCCTCGCCATGGCCAACCGCGCGGACCTGCTGGAACGCCTCTGCGCCGCCCTCTCCAGGCCCGGCGTCGACGGGGTGCTCGCCACCGCCGACATCCTGGAGGACCTGCTCCTCCTCGGCGTGCTCGACGACAAGGTCGTCATGGGCTCCATGAACCGCGGCGGACTGGCCGGCGCCTCCTTCGAGATGGACGACCGCTTCACCGGCCACCGCGCCGAGGACATCGCCCGGCTCCGCTTCGACGCCGGCAAACTGCTGCTGCGCATCGACTACGACGACCCCGGTTCGCTCGCCACGCTGCACGCCACCGCCCGCGCCATCGACGAGATGGCCGCCCTGCGCCTCCCCGTGTTCGTCGAGCCGTTCATCTCCCGCCGCCTCGGCGGTGCCGTCCGCAACGACCTGAGCGCCGAGGCCGTCACCCGGTCCATCGCCATCGCCTCCGGCCTCGCCGGCACCTCCGCCTACACCTGGCTCAAACTCCCCGTCACCGACGAACCCGACGCCATGGCCGGGGTCCTGGAGACCTCCACCCTCCCGGCCGTACTGCTCGGCGGCGAAGTGGGCAGGGACCAGGAAGCCGTCTACGAACGGTGGCGCAAGGCCCTGCGACTGCCCACCGTCCAGGGCCTCGTCGTCGGCCGCTCCCTGCTGTACCCGGCGGAGGGCACCGTCGAGGAGGCCGTGGACACCGCCGTCGGCCTGCTGTGACGGCCGCCCGAACGCGACCTGGAGGACCACACCCCATGACCACCAGTCACCATCCGCAGGACTCCCGGCACCACCTGCCCGCCGGGAAGGCCGGCACAGGACCGTACGCCGTGGACATCACCCCCGAGCGGGCCGGCTGGGGCCACGCCTCCCTGCGGGTCCTCGAACTGCCGCCCGGCGGCACGCACACCTTCGCCGCCGGCGACAGCGAATGGATCGTGCTGCCGCTCAGCGGCGGCTGCACCGTCGTCACCCAGGACGAATCCGGCGCCGACACCTTCGACCTGTACGGCCGGGAGAGCGTCTTCAGCGGCGTCACCGACTTCGCGTACGCCCCGCGCGACGCCCAGCTCACGCTCGCCTCCGGCGCCGGCGGCCGCTTCGCCCTCACCGGCGCCCGCTGCACACGGCGGCTCCCCGCCCGCTACGGCCCCGCCCGCGACGTCCCCGTCGAACTGCGCGGCACCGGCACTTGCTCCCGCCAGGTCAACAACTTCGCCGCCGCCGACAGCTTCACCTGCGACAAGCTCATCGCCGTCGAGGTGCTCACCCCCGGCGGCAACTGGTCCTCGTACCCGCCGCACAAGCACGACGAGCACCGCCCCGGCGAGGAGTCCGCCCTGGAGGAGATCTACTACTTCGAGATCGCCGCCCACGACACCACCCCCGGCCTCGGCTACCAGCGCGTCTCCCCCTCGGGGCGCGGCGGCAACACCGACCTCCTCGCCGAGGTCCGCTCCGGGGACACGGTCCTCGTCCCCGACGGCTGGCACGGCCCGTCCATCGCCGCCCCCGGCCACGACATGTACTACCTCAACGTCATGGCGGGCCCCGCCGCGGAACGGGAGTGGCTCATCCGCGACCACCCCGACCACGCCTGGATCCGCGGCACGTGGCCGGACCGGCCCGTCGACCCGCGCCTGCCCCTGTACACCGCCCCGTCCCAGTGAGGTCACGATGAGCCAGTCCCCCTCCCCGACGCACCGCCTGACGGTCGCCCAGGCGCTGGTCCGGTTCCTGTCCGCGCAGTACACCGAGCGCGACGGCGTACGGCGCAGGCTGATCGCCGGCACCTGGGGCATCTTCGGGCACGGCAACGTCGCCGGCATCGGCCAGGCCCTGCTGGAGGCCGGCGAGGACGCCATGCCCTTCCACCAGGGCCGCAACGAACAGGCCATGGTGCACGCCGCCGTCGGCTACGCCCGCCACCTCAACCGGCTCTCCGCCCAGGCCGTCACCACCTCCATCGGCCCCGGCGCCACGAACCTGGTCACCGGCGCCGCCCTCGCCACCATCAACCGCCTCCCGGTCCTCCTCCTGCCCGGCGACTACTTCGCCACCCGCCCCGCCGACCCGCTCCTCCAGCAGCTCGAACACCCCGTCTCCGCCGACGTGTCCGTCAACGACACGCTGCGCCCCGTCTCCCGCTACTTCGACCGCGTCACCCGCCCCGAGGCGCTGATCCCCTCCGCGCTGGGCGCCATGCGCGTCCTCGCCGACCCGGCCGAGACCGGCGCCGTCACCCTCGCCCTGCCCCAGGACGTCCAGGCCGAGGCGTACGACTGGCCCGCCGAGTTCTTCGCCGAGCGCGTCTGGCACGTCCGCCGCCCCGCCCCCGACCCGGCCGAACTCGCGGCCGCCGCCGCGCTCGTACGCGCCGCCCGCCGCCCCCTGATCGTCGCCGGCGGCGGCGTCCACCACAGCGAGGCCGAGGACGCCCTGCGCGCCCTCGCCGACGCCACCGGCATCCCGGTCGCCTCCACCCAGGCGGGCAAGGGCTCCTTGCGCCACGACCACCCGGCGGACCTCGGCGGCATCGGCCACACCGGCACCGCCGTCTGCGACGAGACCGCCCGTACCGCCGACCTCGTCATCGGCGTCGGCACCCGCCACAGCGACTTCACCACCGCCTCCAGCACCCTCTTCGCCCACCCCGACGTCCGCTTCCTGAACCTGAACATCACCGCCTTCGACGCCCACAAGCTCGCCGCCGGCACGCTCGTCGCCGACGCCCGCGCCGGCCTGGAGGCGCTCACCGACGCCCTCGGCGGCCACCGCGTCGACCCGGCGTACGTGGCCGAGTACACGGAGGGCAAGCGGCGCTGGGAGCAGGTCGTCACCGCCGCCTACCGGGCGGACGACGACGCCGTGCCCACCCAGACCCAGGTACTGGGCGCGCTGGACGCCGTCGTCGGCGACGACGACGTCGTCATCAACGCGGCCGGCTCCCTCCCCGGCGACCTGCACAAACTCTGGCGCGCCCGCGGCCCGCGCCAATACCACCTGGAGTACGGCTATTCCTGCATGGGCTACGAGATCCCCGCCGGCATCGGCGTCCAGCAGGCCGCCCCCTCCACCGCCGTCTGGTCCCTCGTCGGCGACGGCACCTACCTGATGATGCCGACCGAGATCGTCACCGCCGTCCAGGAGGGCCTGCCCGTCAACCTCGTCCTCATCCAGAACCACGGCTACGCCTCCATCGGCGGCCTCTCCGAGGAGACCGGCGGCGAGCGCTTCGGCACCGCCTACCGCCACCGCGCCCCCGACGGCACCTTCACCGGCGACCCGCTCCCCGTCGACCTCGCCGCCAACGCCGCCAGCCTGGGCATGGACGTCCTGCGGCCCAAGACCGCCGGCGAGCTGCGCGAGGCGCTGAGCGCGGCCCGCGCCTCCGACCGGCCCACGTGCGTGTACGTCGAGACGGACCCGGTCAACCCGCACGCCCCCGGCGCCGAGGCCTGGTGGGACGTCCCGGTCGCGCAGGTCGCCACCCGCGAGGCCGCCGTCGCCGCCCGCGACCGGTACGACGAGCGGGTCACCGCCCGCCGCCGCCACCTCTGACCCGCCCCGCCCACGCGAAGGAACCACCACCATGAAGACCATCGGCCACTGGATCGGCGGCAAGCCCGTCGACGGCACGTCAGGCCGCTTCGGCCCCGTCCACAACCCGGCCACCGGCGTCCAGGAGAAGCAGGTCGCCCTCGCGACCGCGGACGAGGTCGACACCGCTGTCGCCGCGGCCCGCGACGCGTTCGCCGACTGGGGGACGTCCTCCCTTGCCCGCCGCACCGCGGTCCTGTTCCGCTACCGGGCGCTGCTCGACGCCCACCGCGACGAGCTGGCCGCGCTCATCACCGCCGAGCACGGCAAGGTCCACTCCGACGCGCTCGGCGAGGTCGCCCGCGGCCTGGAGATCGTCGAGCTGGCCTGCGGGATCACCACCCAGCTCAAGGGCGAGCTGTCCACGCAGGTGTCCCAGCGGGTCGACGTCGCCGCGATCCGCCAGCCGCTCGGCGTGGTGGCCGGCATCACCCCGTTCAACTTCCCGGCGATGGTGCCGATGTGGATGTTCCCGCTGGCCGTCGCCTGCGGCAACACCTTCGTCCTCAAGCCCAGCGAGAAGGACCCGTCGGCCGCCAACCGGCTCGCCGAGCTGGCCGCCGAGGCCGGGCTGCCCGACGGCGTCCTCAACGTCGTCCACGGTGACAAGACCGCCGTCGACGCGCTGCTGGAGCACCCCGACGTGGCCGCCGTGTCCTTCGTGGGCTCCACCCCGATCGCGAAGTACATCCAGCTCAAGGCCGTCGAGCACGGCAAGCGCGTCCAGGCGCTCGGCGGGGCGAAGAACCACATGCTGGTCCTGCCCGACGCCGACCTCGACCTCGCCGCCGACCAGGCCGTCAACGCCGCGTACGGCTCCGCCGGCGAGCGCTGCATGGCCGTCTCCGTCGTCGTCGCCGTCGGCGACACCGGTGACGAGCTGGTCGCCCGGATCGCCGAACGCGCCAAGGGCCTGCGCATCGGCCCCGGCGACGACCCGAGGTCCGAGATGGGCCCGCTGATCACCCGCGAGCACCGCGACAAGGTCGCCTCCTACGTCAGGTCGGCGGCCGAGCAGGGTGCGGAGGTCGTCGTCGACGGCACCGGCCACACGGTCGAGGGCCACGAGGAGGGCTTCTTCCTCGGCGTCTCCCTGCTCGACAGGGTCCCGGTCACCGCGGACGCCTACCGCGACGAGATCTTCGGCCCCGTGCTGTGCGTGGTGCGCGCCGAGACCTACGACGAGGCCATCGAGCTGATCAACAGCTCCCGCTGGGGCAACGGCACCGCGATCTTCACCCGCGACGGCGGCGCGGCCCGCCGCTTCCAGCTGGAGGTCCAGGCCGGCATGGTCGGCGTCAACGTCCCCATCCCGGTGCCCGTCGGCTACCACTCCTTCGGCGGCTGGAAGGACTCCCTCTTCGGCGACCACCACATCTACGGCAACGACGGCATCGCCTTCTACACCCAGGGCAAGGTGATCACCACCCGCTGGCCCGACCCGTCCGACGGGGGGATCGACCTCGGCTTCCCGAGCCACTCCTGAAGCCGCGCCCGAATCGGGGGGCCCCGCCCCCCGATTCTCGAACGCCGACAGGCCCCGCGCGCCCGACGGCGCCGCTAATTCACTGTCTCCCGCACGCACCCCCGGGTGAGAATGCAGCGTCTCGAACGGGGAGGGAACCATGAGCCAGGGCCACCTGACTCTCCATGAGCTGCTGCCGCCGCAGGAACTGGCGAGCGCCATCGACGCCGGCCACGTCACGCGCAAGGCGCATCCGGAGCTGCCGCTGTCGATCTACACGTACACCAGGACGTGCCAGTACGAGGGCATCTGGAACCGCGTCACCGTCCGCTGCCGCGGACTCGTCGCCGACGACGTGACCGGCCGGGTCGTCGCCCTGCCCCTGCCCAAGTTCTTCAACGTCTCCGAGCACCGGTCGGGCCGGCCCTACGCGCCCGCCCTGCCGGACGAGCCGTTCGAGGTGTACGACAAGGTCGACGGCAGCCTCGCCGTCGTCTTCCACTACGCCGGCCGCTGGCGCGTCGCGTCGAAGGGCTCCTTCATCAGCACCCAGGCCACCTGGGCGCAGCGCCGGCTCGACGGCCTGGACACCTCGGCCCTCACCCCGGGCACGACCTACCTGGCGGAGATCCTCTACCCGCAGAACCGCATCGTCGTCGACTACGGCGACCGCCGCGACCTGGTGCTCCTCGCCGCGTTCGCGACGGACGGCACGGAGGTCCCGCTGGCCGAGGCGGCCCCCGCCTGGAAGCCCATCGGCTCCGTCGTCACCGTGTGGCCCGCCATGCCGCTCACCGAGCTGCTCGCCCTCACCGAGTCCAACAGCCTGCCCGGCGGCCGGGCCGCCACCGGCACCGACGCCGAGGGGTTCGTGCTGCGCTTCGCCTCCGGCGTCCGGGCCAAGGCCAAGCTGTCGGAGTACGTACGCCTCCACAAGGTGCTCACCGGCGTCACCGAGCGGGACATCTGGCGCGGCCACGGCGTCCAGCGCTTCGCCGGCCTGCCCGCCAAGCAGGTCGCCCAGGCCCTCGGCTGCTCCGCCGAGGACATCGCCGACTCCGGCGGCAGGCCGCTGGACGCCCTGCTGGAGCAGGTGCCGGACGAGTTCGACGCCTGGGTGCGCCAGGTGATCGAGCGCGTCGAGAAGGACGTCGCCGACCGCGAGCGCGCCATCGACGAGGCCTACCGGTCCCTCGCACCGCTCGCCGGCGACCGCGCCGCCTTCGCCCGCGCCGTGCGGGAGCTGCCCGACGCCGCCGTCCGCCCCGCCATGTTCCAGCGCCTCGACGGGCGCCCGACGGAGCTGATGACCTACCGTTCCGTGCGCCCCGAGGCGTCCGACCCCTTCAAGAACGACGAGGAGAACTGACCCGTGCCCGTAGTCCACGTCATGACCGGGCTGCCCGCATCCGGCAAGACCACCGCGGCACGCGCCCTGCAGGCGGAGTCCGGGGGCCGCATGCGCCGTGTCAACCTCGACGACCTGCGCGCCATGCTCGACATCCCGTCGCCCGAGCGCGGCCGGTCCTTCGCGCACGAGCGGACCGTGCTGGCCATCCAGGACGCGGCGGTCGGCGCGGCCGTCGACGACGGCTTCGACGTCGTCGTCGACAACACCCACCTCACGCCCCACATCCCCAAGCGCCTCAAGGCCGCCGTGGCGGGCCGCGCCACGTTCGTCGTCCACGACTTCACCGACGTCCCGGTGGAGGAGTGCGTACGGCGCGACGCGGCCCGCGAGCGGGCCGTCGGCGAGGAGATCATCCGCCTGCTCGCCGACAAGCACGCCAAGGCCCTGCAGGGCGGCTGGCGGCTCACCGACGCCTGGTTCAACGACCAGGTGCCCGTGCAGCCGTACGTGCCGGACCCGTCGCTGCCGCCGGCGGTCCTGTGCGACATCGACGGCACGCTCGCCCTGCGCGGCGACCGCGGCCCGTACGACTTCAGCCGCTGCGGCGAGGACCTGCTCAACGTCTCCGTACGCCAGGCGCTGCACTCCTTCCGCCGCGCGGACGGCGACCGGATCGTGCTGCTGTCCGGCCGGGGCGAGGAGCACCGCGCGACCACCGAGGACTGGCTGCGCCGCCACGACGTCCCGTACGACGAGCTGTGGATGCGGGCCGCCGGCGACGGGCGGCGCGACGACCTCGTCAAGGCCGAGCTGTTCGACCGGCACGTACGCCACCGGTTCGCGGTCCGGGTCTCCCTCGACGACCGCGACCGCGTCGTCGCCGTCTGGCGCCGGATGGGCCTGCCCACCTGGCAGGTCAACTACGGGAACTTCTGACCCGCCCCGGGCCTGCTACCACCCTGCTACCGTGAGGGGGTGAGCAGCCCCAGGAAGCAGACCCAGGTGCGCCTCGAACCGTCCGTCCTCGCCGCGGGCAAGGACGCGGCGGCCGCCCGCGGCCTGGACTTCAACCGCTACATCGAGCGCCTCATCACCGAGGACACGAGCGGCGCCAGGGCCGCCGGCATGGCCGCCGCGCAGCGGCTCATCGACGACCACGGCGACTTCCTCCGCGACCTGGAGGACGAGCTGGACGCCCGCCACGCCGGCGCCCCGGACACCCGGGGCGCCGCTGCGTGAGCATGTCGCTGCACGTCGACCTGTCCTGGATCCTCGAAGTCGCCGAACGGGCCGGCCACCACGACCCCGCCGCCGACGACCTCGGCGTCGCCATGGCCGCCGTGGCCCGGCACCGCGCCGAACTCCTCGAGCACCCCGTCTACGGCGGCCCCTACGCACGGGCCGCCGCCCTCGTCCACACCCTCGGCCGCTGCCGCTGGCTGGAACGCTCCAACGTCACCGTGGCCTGCGCCACGGCCGTCATGTACCTCACCGCGAGCGGCATCCCCGTCGACCCCACGCGCGACCAGCTGGCCGCCCTCGCCCGGGAGCTGTACGACCCCCGCACGACCGCCGCCCGCATCGCCGCGACGCTGCGCTCCTGGCCGGTGAGCTAGGGCTCTCCGGGGCGCCGCGAACAGGGTTTCACCCACCCGTGTGCCGCGGTTCGCGCGGGGTTCTGTTCTCCGGACGGTTGTGGCTGCATACTGTTCCTCCTCGCACCGGTGCCGATAGGTTCACCTGCCCGTTTCACCATGTGGTGACGGGCCGGCCCAGAGCCCGGCGAGACCCCTCATCCCATCCCGTGCCGCGTGCCGTCGCGGGAGTCACCCCTGCTTGTGGAAGACCCGAGGTTCCGTGCCAGTACCCGTTGTCCTTGCCGGGCGCAGCGTGCGCCTGGAGCCGCTGGCCATGCGCCACGCCGAGGGCCTCGCATGGGCCGGCGCGCACGATCGCGCCGCCTACGCCTACACACCCGTGCCCGACGGACTGGAGGCGTCGTACGACTACATCGCGCGCGCCCTGTCCGATCAGGCCGCGGGCCGGTCGCTGCCGTTCGCCATGGTGAGCGCCTCCGACGGCCGTGTGGTCGGTTCGACACGCTTCCTGGAACTCGACTACTGGCGGGGCCCGCTGGTGTGGCCCCCGGTCACCGGGGCGCCCCACGGCGACCCCGTCACCGCCGTGCCGGACGCCGCCGAGATCGGCAACACCTGGATCTCCGCCGAGGGCCGGGGGACCGGGATCAACACCGAGGCGAAGCTGCTCATGCTCCGGCACGCCTTCGAGACCTGGGGCGTCCGCCGGATCTCCCTGCGGGCCGACGCCCGCAACGCCCGCTCCCGCGCCGCGATCGAACGGCTCGGCGCCACCTGCGAGGGCGTCCGCCGGGCCCACACCCGGGGCCTGGACGGCGTGGTGCGGGACACCGCGTTCTACTCGATCCTCGACGAGGAGTGGCCGGCCGTACGCGGCATCATCGAGCTGCGCATGTCCGCCGCCCGCGGCGTGGGCCTGCTGGACCGGCCGTTCCCCGGCGAGTACCAGGAACACGGCGGCGCGGGCGGCCAACTCCTCCTGACCTGACGCCCGCAGGGGGCCGCCTCCACCGGGGGCGGCCCGCCCTCCACCGGTCGGTTACGATCCGCCGATGAGCAGGATCGGGGAATACCTGCGGGTCACGCCGGACGAGCCGGCACGGATGGCCGACGACGCGGACTGGGCCTGGAACCTCTTCGAGGACATCCGCGAGGGCGAGGAGTTCCACGAACCGGGCCCCGCCCGGGCCCGCTACTTCACCACGGGCCGGGCGTGGGGCCTGATCGCCCACCTGCTGGACCGGCGCGGCGTCACGGTCGGTTTCAGCCGCGGCGAGGAACGCCTGGGCCCGGCGGACCAGCCGTACGGCCCGTCCGGCCACCTCGCCCCGCCCAGGGTCCGCGCCGCCGCGGAGGCGCTCGCCGCCCTGCCGTACGACGACCTCGTCGCCGCCGCCGACCACGCCACGATCACCGGGTCGGGACTGTGCCCCTTCGGCTGGGACGCACCCCGCACACTCGACCGGGGCCGTCTCCACTACGACGGCCTCGTGGAGTACCTCACCGCGGCGGCCGCCGAAGGCCTCGCCGAGGTCGTGTGGGCCGACTGTACGCCCGGGCCGACCGGGCCGGTCTCACCCCGACAGCAGCCGCAGCAGATCGGCGCACGCGGCCGCCTCGTCGGCGCGCTGCGTGACCGGCTCCCACACGCCCCGCTCGTAGGCCCCCGCCTCCCACAGGCCGGGGGAGCGGGGCGAGCGGCGCAGGTACAGGAAGTCCGGCGGGAGCGGCGACGGCTCGTGGACGCCCTCGATGACGTAGTGGCCGTCCGCCACGCCCCGGTCCCGCAGGGCGGCGCGCAGGCCGTGGCGGTCCACCGTGCTCCGCCTAGCGGGTCGCCGGGGCGAGGTAGCCGTGGTCCAGCAGCCACTTGACGTTCAGGCGCTGCCCCTCGCCCGGGTTCAGCAGCGCCGCGTCCAGCTTGATCTGCTGCCCGCCGCCCGGCTGCGCGAACCAGGGCGCGATGCTGCCCTGCCACACGGGGAACGCCCGCTTGACCTCGTACAGGTGGTAGTCGCAGGGGAACGCCCCGTCACGGGTGCCGAGGTTCTGCGGCGGCAGCGCCCGCCTCGCGTACGCGTCCCCCGCGGGGGCGAGGTAGGACCCGTACTCCGACCCGAACCGGTCCAGGTCCTCGCCCGGCTCCAGCACCTCCACGTGTTTGTCCACCTCGCCGTTGACCTCGGCGAAGCCGTCGTTCGGCGGGTACTTCCAGCCGGCGGGACCCTCCGGGCCCTCCTCCTTCCAATACGTGGCGAGAAACGCCTGCGGCGACATGCCGCCGGTACGCCGGTAGCCCTTCAGCAGCGGCCCGACCGGCTCGTGCGACGGGCGGGGCAGGTACTTCGGACCTAATCGGGCGTCGCCCTGGAACTCGCCGCTGCACACGGCGGGCCGCTCCCGGCGCGGCTCGTCGACGGGCACGGCAGCGGCGGCGGCCGGACCGGCCGCCGACAGGGCCGTGACGGCCAACGCCAGCACGGACAGGACGGCACGGAGACGATTCACTTCGCGTTGCTCCTCAAGGACGCATGTATGGCCAGCTTCTGACGCACCGTAATGAACAGCGGCGGCCTCGGGAGCGGCCGGGGACGCTTTCCGGCCGAGCCGTACGCCGGGGTGCCAGGAGGGCGGCGTCGGCTACCTGTCGCCGCCGTTCCCACGCCGGAGCCCGAGGGCCACCACACCGCACACGCCTGCCACGACGGCGGTGCACACACCGGTGAACGCCAGCGCCGGGGCCAGGCCGTTCGTCAGCCAGGGGGATGCCGCCCCGGCCGGGGCGAGGGAGACGGCACCCAGGAACGGAACGGTGAGCCGCCACGGGTGGCGGCGGGGCGAGCGCCGGGAGTTGCGCGCCTGCCACAGGGCGCGCCACAGGAAACCCGCCCCCATGAAGCCGAGCCCCAGGCCCCACGAGAGGAACACCCGGTACCCGCCGCGTGGATCAGCGGTCGTGTACCGGCGCCCGGACGCGAAGTCGGCGTACCGGATCTGCCCCAGCCAGTGCGTCACCTCGATACGGGCCCCGGCCCCGGCGGGCGGTGGCGAGCCGGGGAATCCGTACCCGGGTGACCTTCCCGTCCTGCTGGGTGAGGGTCAGCCGGGTGAACCCCTCCGTGCGCTCGGTGCCGTCGATGATTGCCGGAACCGTACGCAGGCAGTCGTCGGGCCCGGTGACCTCCGGGTGGCAGGGGACGGCGTTCCGAAACGCCTGCTCGTCCCGGAACGCGAAACGCATGGGCGTGATCAGAAGCCAGACCGCCACATTGATGAGCAGCATGGCGATGACTCTGGTGCCCAGGTGGGGCGGACGCTTCCGCCGGGTGCGGGGTAAGTACGCCGTCGTCGACATGTGGCCATTGTCGAGCGGCCCCTGACTGTCGTTCAGGTCGCTTGGCTCGCAGTGTCGCTGCTCCCCGATTGCCGAGGTACGGCAACGTCGGGCGGCTGACGGGCTCAGCGGCGGCTCCCCGTCACTCCGGGGTGTGGCTGTGCAGCCAGGTCGCCCAGGTGATGTGGCCGCGCCGGCCCGTCGGGCAGGTCAGGTGATGGGCTGCGCGGCGGACCGGGGCGGGCGAGGGGACGTTCAGGGTGCGCACGCGGCGGCTGCGGATCCGCTGCCATTGGGCCAGCAGGTCGGACAGCGTGAGGACCTCCGGGCCGCCGAAGTCGTCGCACCGGCCGCCCGGGCCGTCCGCCACGCGCCGGGCCACGTACGCGGCGAAGTCGGCCGTGTCCACCGGCTGGGCCTCGACGGCGGTGGGCAGCGGCACGACGGGCAGCCGGGCGGCCCTGCCCAGCATGCGGTCCGTCAGCCAGTGGAACTGGGTAGCCCGCAGCACCGACCAGGGCACCTGCCCCGTGCGCACCAGCTCTTCGGCCCTGTGCTTCAGGCGCAGGTACGGCAGGCGGGAGCGGTCCACGCCCACGATGGAGACGTACGCGAAGTGGTCGACGCCCGCCCTCGCGGCCTCGTCGAGCAGGCGGCGCGTGCCGTCGACGTCGACGTCCGGCGGGCTGCGCAGGAGGTCCGTCGGCAGGACGTAGCCGCGCCGGGCGGCCGGGGACCAGGTCGCCGCGTGCACCACGGTCCGTACGCCGCTCATCGCCTCCGGGATCCCGGCCCCCGTGGCGAGGTCGCCCCGCACCCACTCCACCTCCGGGTCCGTGCCACGTGAGCGGGCCAATACGCGGACCTGGTACGCCGGTTTCAGCAGACCGACCAGATCACGGCCCAGATGCCCGGTCCCACCCGTGACCAGAACGGTGTCCATCGCCGTACCTCCGGATCGGTGTTCAGGGTTTCGAGATGGTGCTCGGTCCCGTGGTCACCGAACTCTCGTGCTGCTTGCCGTCCTTGCCGGTCCAGCGCTCGCCCGAGGTCGAGGTGGTGTTGCCCTTGGAGTCCGTCGTCGTGGACTCGAAGTGCTCCTTGCCGTCCTTGCCCTTCCAGCGGGTCTCCTCCGTGGTGCTCTTGCCGCTCGCGTTCTCCTCGGAGGTCTTGGAGTGGAACTTGCCGTCCTTGTCCTTCCAGGTCTCCACGGACTGGGTCACCTTGCCGTTGCTGTCCGTCGACTCGGACTTCCAGTGACTGTGCCCGTCCGATGTCTTCCAGGACTCCGTCGTGTACGTCGACTCCACCTTGCCGTTGGCGTCCTTCGTCTCGCTGTGGTGGTGATGGTGGTTGTCGGACGACTTCCAGTTGTCGCTCTCCCACGTCTTCCCGGACTTGTTCCCCGCGTCGTCCTTGGTGTCGCCCTTGGCGTGCGTGTGGCCGTCGGCGGTCGTCCACGACTTGACCTCGGGCTCCTTCGGCTTCTGCTCGCCCGTGTGCCGGTGGCTGTCGCCACCCCCGCGGATCTCCCCGCGGTCCCCCGCCCCGGCACGGGGACCCGAGCCGCGCCGGTCGTCCGTCTCGTGGCGGCGGTCCCTCACCTCTCCCATGCGTACTCGCCTCCTTCGTCCGGCCCCGGGCCGTGCCCCGACTCCGCGAGCAGACCCGTCAGCGCCCGGCGTCCGACGGCCGGGTGCGCCCACTCCTCGGCCGCCAGCATCTGCTGCGCGACGCACAGCCCCGTGCACCGGGCCACGTCCCGCAGCCGTGCCTCCAGCCCCGGGTCCTGCTCGTCGCCGGGGAACTCCACCAGCTGGTGGGCGGCGTCCTGGCAGACGTCCCACACCGCCGTCCGGCCCCCGTGCCCCGCCGCCCGGTCCGCCGCCCGCGCCTCGCCCCAGACGCCCGCGAAGTCGCCCGACGCCACCAGCTCGGCGACCGGCTCGCGGCACAGGCACGGCCCCGGACGGTCACCCCAGATGCGGGCACACCCCTGGAACGGACCGGGTCCACCGCCCTGGAGGTCCAGCAGTTCGTGCCGCAGCTCCAGCACCTCGCCGTCCGCCGGCCTGCCCTCCAGCACGGCGACCAGCATGCGGTCCACCCGGTCCGCGACCGACGCGGTCCGCCCGTACGTCCAGCCCGCCCGCGCCCCGCGCGCGTCGGCCAGCCGCCGCGCGCCGTGCCGGGCCAGGCACCGCAGCAGCTCCTCCCGCCCGACCCAGCGGGGCCTGCGCGGCTCCACCGTCGCGACGACGTCGGGCCAGCCCCGCTCGAGACCGCCGCGCACCTGCACGGCGGACAGCACCGTACGGGCCAGGGCCCTGACCACCGGCGCCTCCCGCACCAGGGCGCGCGCCGCCTCGCACGCCGCCGGCGCGTCCAGGCACCGCAGGTCGCAGTCGTCCGAAGGGGGCAGCGACAGCGCCCGGTCACGGCCCATGTGCTCCCGCACCTCGTCGTGCCGGGGCCAGGTGCCGGTGCCGCCCTTGGAGCGGGGCACCTGGAGCAGCAGCGGGGCGTCCTCGCCGTCGGTGAAGACCGCCGCCCGGCCCACCGGCAGCGTGGCCAGCGCCACGTCCTGACGTTCCGTCATCGCCATGGTGTCGCCCAGGACGTCCCGGTCGTCACCGGCTACCAGCCGGTGGGCCACCTTGAGGGTGGAGTTCTTCAGCACGTCGGGCGCCAGCTTGGACGGCACCTGGTCGACCACCACCACGCCCTGGCCGTACGCCCGGATCTCCGACAGCAGATGGGTGAACGTCTCCACCGCCTTGCCCCGGACGTCCGCCTCCACCTCGCCACCGCCCCGGCTCCGCTCGGCGGCGGCCAGCAGCCGGTGCGCCTCCTCGACGACGAGCAGGTGCCGCAGCCCCTCCACGTCGCCCTCCGCCCGCCGGTGCTCGGCCAGACGGATCATCAGCAGGCCCATCATGAACGCCTTGTCGTCGTCGTCCCCCATGCCCTCCAGTTCCAGCACGGTCGGCCGGCCCAGCAGCATCCCCAGCGGCAGCGAGCGGCGGACGTCGAGCATCCGGCCCTTGCCGCCGGTGCGCAGGCTGTCCAGGCGGGTCCGCAGGGCGGCGCGCAGGTCGCCGGTCACCCTCTCCTCGTATCCGAGGCGCGGCACGATCTCCTCGACCTTGCGGACGAGGTCCGACAGGGTCGGGAACGCGGCCGCCCGGTCTCCGCCGTCGGCGCCGGCCAGGCGCCGGTTGGTGCCCGTCGTGATGTCCCAGCCGCGGTCGGCGTAGATGCCGTGCAGGGCCGTTTCGAGGACCTGCGGCAGCGGCGTCCACATGCCGAAGCTCGCGTGGAACACCGACCGCAGCAGATCCAGATGGACCGCGACCGGCGTGCCCTCGGGCACCTCGAACGGGTTCAGCCGGAACGGCGACACCACCTCGTTGCCCAGCGTGAACACCTGGAGCGTGCCGCCCAGCTCCGGGTCGCGCAGCAGGACCCGGTACTCGGTCTTGGCTGGCTCGACGACGAGGAACGGGACGCCCCGCGCGGCGACCCGGCGCAGCAGGTGGAAGACGGTGTTCGTCTTCCCGGACCCGGTGACGCCCGTGACGAAGGCGTGCCGGTTCAGCGTCGCGGGCGAGACGGCGTACGGCGTGGCCGTGGGCCGGCCCCGCTCCACGACCGTGCCGAGCACGATCGCGTCCTCACCCGCCGCCGGCGGCACCGTGTCGAAGTCCGGCACCTCGGTGATGGCGAAGCCGTGCGTCTCGACGTGCGGGAAGTGCACATACGCCGCGAGCTGCGGCGACGTCAGCAGCGTCTGGTGCTGGAACGGCTGACGGTAGTGCCCCGGAGCCGCCGCGTCGGGGCCCGGGTCGGGCATGGCCCAGGACGCCGCCAGCATCGGCACGTCACCGCGGTCCCAGATCCGCACGGGCTCCGGGAACGACCGCTCGCCGGAGAACACGCCCCGCCACAGGCTCGTGACCTCCGCGTAGCCGTCGGCGTCGCCGAGCAGGTACACCGCGGTGCGCCAGGCGCCCGTGCCCTGCCCGTCGGTGAGCGTCCCGAGCTGGCCCCCCAGCAGGTCGAGGTAGTGGTCCGCGAGCGGGCTCGGCACGCCGCCCAGCTTGACCGAGGTCTGCACGGCCCGCATCTCGTTGATGAGGCGCAGCCGCAGGTCCCGCACCGGCGTCTCGTCGACGGGCTGCGCCAGCACCAGCGCGGCCCAGTGCACCCCGTTCAGCGCCTGGAACAGCCGGTCGAGCTGCCGGACCCCGTCGACGGCGTCCGGCGGCTTCAGCGTGGGGACGCCCATCACGAGCCCGCCCAGCGGCCACCGCCCGGTGTCCGAGGAGTACGGCGCGAGGTCGACGGCCGGGTAGAGCGTCCGCAGCGCGGACTCCAGGAGCCGCTGGTTCCGCGCCACCGAGTGCGGCGAGCCCCCGGCGGGCAGCCAGGTCCCCAGGCACACGGACGACCGCCCGGGCTCGCCGCCCGCCAGGAAGGCGAGCGGCACCTTGTACGTGTGGAGGCCGACGAGCAGGTCACGGGTGAGCGGGCCCGCCTCCTCCGCGGCCGTGGGGCGCCGGCTCTTGTCCCGGCGGCCGATCCCGGCGATCCGCACCAGGGAGCGCAGCGCCGGGGGCGCGTCCGTGACGCTCGCACCGGGCCCGAGCTCGGGCGGCTCGAACCCCACGCGCTGGAGGTAGTCCAGGCTCTGTGCCGTCAGGCCTTCGGTGAGCATGCCCGGGGCCCGTCAGCGCGGCGGGGGCAGGAAGCCGGGCGGCGGCCCGGTGTCGGCGGTGAAGCCCGTGTACGCGATCCACGCGATCCCGGCGAGGATGACGAGCGCGATGACCGCGACCGCCACGACGGCGGCCTTCGGTACGCCCTTGGCGCGGACGACCGCCCCGGTGGTGAGGTTCTGCAGGGTCGTCACGCGGAGGGTGCCGTGGCGCATCCTGCCCTCGGCCCTGATCCAGTCGCCGTCGCTGATGGACCCTTCGAAGGTCATGCCCCGCATCTCCACGGGTACGAGCGACAGCCGGTTCCCCGCCTCGTCGTAGCGCTCGACGCGGAACGTCCAGATCGCCTGGGAGCCCTGGTCGCCGCGCATCTCGGAGCGCACCTGCACGCCCCGGACCTGCCCCTCGACGACTCCGCCCCCGACCAGCGGCTGGGCGGCGGGACCCGGGCGCCCGTGCGGGGCGCCGTGCGGTGGCCCGGGGGGCGGCGGCCTGTCGGGCGGCGGGGGAGCGGGGCCCCGTCCCCCGTACGGGTCGTGCTCGGCCCGCGGGCTCCAGCCGCCCCCGCCGGGCCTGCCGTGCGGCTCCCCGGGCGGGGGGAAACCGGGTGGCGGCGGCGCGGGCCCGCCGGTCAGGGAGCGGCCGCACCGGGGACAGAACAGGCTGCCCTCGGCGACCGGGGTGTGGCAGGCGGGGCACACGCGTGCGTCGGCCATGCGAACCGCTCCTCTCGCTGCGCGAGCGGCGCTCGACGAGGGGTACTCGGGGGCACACGGCCCCCTCGCACGGACACTTCATCCTATCGCCGGGACGCCCGACGGGCTCGCTCACCCGTACGGCGGCAGGCCGGTGACCTGCCGGAACGTACGTCAGCCCACCCGGTCCCCGGCCCCGTGCGTGACCCGCAGCCGGGACTGCCCGTGCGGCAGGCGCTCCCAGTCGTCCATGAACCGGGCCTCCAGCCCGTGCCTGCGCGCCAGCCGCACCAGCGTGTCGGTGCGGTAGTAGAAGTCCTCGCCCAGCACCTGGTGTTCGGCGCCCTCCGTACGGTCGTACGTGAAGTCGAAGAAGCCCCCGGGCGCCAGCACCCGCCCGACGTGCGCGAGGCATTCGTCGATGATGCGCAGCGGCGAGTGCGAGAACACGCTGTGCGCGTGCACCACGGTGAACCAGCCGTCCGGCAGGAAGTCCAGCTTCAGGTCGTCCACCGGCGTCAGGTACGGCACCTTGTGCTGGAGCCGGTAGCGGACGAGGGTCTTCTTCGCCTCGATGAGGATGTCGGGCGAGATGTCGATCCCGTAGTAGTGCCCGGGCTCCAGGTGGTCGATGAACCGCCACCCCGCCCGGAGGTTGCCGCAGCCGATCTCCAGGAGGCGGTCCTGCGGCGTCAGCCCGTGCCCCACCAGGTAGTCGTACTGCAACTGCCCGATGGCCAGCCAGCGGTCGTGCGACGGCGCGCCGCCGACCGCCGCCTCGGGGCTGCGCGCGGTGTCCGACGCCATCACCGCCCGGTAGTAGGCCACGTGGTCGCGCCCGTGCCGCAGCCGCAGCACCGCGTTGCGGCCCGCCCGCCGCGCGTAGGGCACCAGCCGGTCGGGGTGCCCGAGCGCGTAGCGCACCTTGTACGCGAGCCGTGCCCGGTTCCGGGACAGGCGGGCGTCCGGCTTCTGTTCTGGGTTCCGTCCCATGGGCGGCCTCCGTTGCGGTCTGCGGGCGGTCGATACGTGGCCTCTCAAGGCCCTGTCACGGCCACTGAACACGCACGACGCGCACCCGGCACCCGGGCACCCGGCACAGGGCCCGCAACTCACCCTTTCGGGTAACGCGGGCCTCAGGAACCGGAGGGGCCGGTTTCAGCCCGTCAGGCGCTCCCCTCGCGCAGCACCACCGTCCGGTAGGCCTCGTCCGCGAGGAGCCGGGCGTGCGTGCCCTCCGCGCGGAGCCTGCCGTGCACGACGTGCACCACGTGGTCCGCCGCGTTGAGGAGTGCCGGGCTGGTGGTGAACACGGCCGTGGTCCTGCCCTCGCGGGCCCGCGCGAGCCGCCGTGCGATGCGGGCCTCCGTGTGTGCGTCGACCGCGCTGGTCGGTTCGACCAGGACCAGCACCTCGGGGTCCGCCAGCAGGGCCCGGGCCAGCCGCAGGCGCTGGCGCTGACCGCCCGAGAACTCGCGCCCGCCCTGGACGAACGGCTCGTCCAGGCCGGCGGGCAGCCCGGCCACGATGTCGTCCGCCGAGGCGCTGTGCAGCGCGCCGGCGAGCGCGCCCGCCCGGTCCCGCGCCACCTGAGCGGGCTCCAGCGTCTCGCGCAGCGTCCCGGAGAAGAGGTGGGCGTCGTGGTCGTCGACCAGGACGCGGCGCCGCACCTCGTCCGGCGGCAGCGTGTCGAGCGCGATGCCCGCGTACCGGGCGGCGGGCGCCGCGTAGCCCCCGAGCCGGTCGGCCAGCGCGCCCGCCACGTCCGCCTCCGCGCAGACGACCGCGGTCAACGCCCCCGCCCGCAGCCGCACTCCGGACACGGGATCGACCAGGTCCGAGGGTGCCCCGGTCCCGGGCCGGCCCGCGTGGACACGCGCGGGCGCGTCGCCTGCGGTGCCCGTACCGGCGGAGCCGCCCTCCGACCCCGCGTCCCGTTCCAGGGACAGCAGCCGGGTGACGCGGCCGGCCGCCACGAAGGCCCTGGTGAAGCGGTCCGCCGTGACCGTGAGGAGCCGGAGCGGGGTCGTCAGGAAGACGGCGTACGTGTAGAAGACGACGAGCTGGCCGACGGTGATCCGGTCGCCGACGACCAGCCGCGCGCCCAGCCACACCACCAGCACCATCAGCAGGCCGGGCAGCAGCTCCTGGATCGCGCCCAGGAGGGATTCGAGGCGGGCGGCGCGGACCGCCGAGCCGCGTACGCGCTCCGAGTCCGTCCGGTACCGCGCCGCCGCGGTGTCCTCCCCGCCGAGGCCCCGCAGCACGCGCAGGCCGCCCACGACGTCCACGGCCCGCGAGGTGAGCGCGGCCTGTTCGTCGCGCAGCCGCTCCTGCCGGCCGTGCAGCGGGCGGATCACCGCGCCCACCGCCCACGCCATCACGGGCACGCCGATCAGCACGACGAGGCCCAGCTGCCAGGACGTCGCCAGCATGACCGCGGCCACGACGCACACCGCGACCAGGGCGCCGCCCCCGTGGGCCAGGATCTCCAGGGCGCGGCCGATGCGGGTGGCGTCCACGGCGCCCACGCTGAGCGCCTCGCCCGCCGAGACCCGCCGGGACAGGGTCGACCCCAGCAGCCCGGCGTGCCGGGTGACGAGCTGGACCGTGCGGTAGCTCGCGGCCAGCGACGCGGTCAGGGAACACCGGTCGCGCAGGATGCTCGTCACGGCCTGGAGCACTCCCAGCCCCAGGACGGCGCCCGCCCAGGTCCACAGGGCGGTGGTGTCCCGGTCGACGAGGCCCCGGTCGACGGCCCGGCCGAGCGCGAGGGGGACCAGCGCCTGCGCGAGCATGCACGCGATGCCGTACACGACGCCCAGAAAGAGGGCCGCACGGGTGTGCCCGGCGAGCCACACGAGGTACCGCAGGGGCGACCGGACGTCGGGGGTCCCCGGTTCGGGGTCGGGCAGCGGCCTCATGACGCGGCTCCGCGGCGCGTCGCGGCCGCTCCCGCACCGGACGCGGACGGCAGCCCGCGATTCCACAACGTCGCGCTGGTCATGAAGAGTTGATCCTAACGGTCGGCGGTCGGCGGACATCCGTCGGTACTCAGCGGTCGGTCGACCCCGAGGGCGGGCCCGGCCCGGCCGCCGGTGTGCCACCCTGCCCAGGGCCCCGTAAGCGCCGCAGTTCGCGGTCGCAGGCCGCCAGGTGGGTGCCGAGGGCGTCCTCGTGACTGGCCGCCGCGGCCTCCAGCAGCAGGGCCCGGCGTACGGCGAGTTCGGTGGCGGACGCGCGGCCCAGCCAGACCGTGGCGGTGCGCACGGCCTCCTCGGCGTCCGCGCCGATCTCGTCGATCAGCCCGCACTCCAGGGCCCGCCGGGCCGTGACGTCGTGCCCCCACAGCACCAGCCGGCGCGCGGGCCCGAGGCCGGTCTGCCGGACCAGCCGGTGCACGGCCATGCCGGGCCAGAAGTGCCCGTCGTTGACGGGAAGGACGAGCCGCAGGTCCGCGGTGGCCATCCGGTAGTCCGTGGCGAGCAGCAGGTCGAGCGCGGGCCCGCCGCAGGTGCCGCCGGCCACGGCGACGGTGACCGCGGTCAGGCGCTCCAGCCGCCGTACGGCGCGCTCCCAGCGGTTGACGTCCTGGATGCCGACGTCTCCGGGCCAGGACCCGGTCGCACTGTCACCCAGCCGCAGCACCACGACGGTCTGGCGGTCGCGCGCGTCGGCGCGCCGGCACAGGTCGTCGACGGCCCGGGTGAGCGCGGCGAGCGGGAGCGCGCCGTCGATCCGCAGCTGCAGCCCGAGGCCGTCGGCGAGTTCCTCGGCCGGTGGGGGAGTCGCCACCTTCTGCCTCCTGTCGTGCGGTCGCGTCCGTACGGTCACCAGCGCAGCAGCGCCGTCTCGATCGTGGAGCCGGGCCCCATGGTCATCAGCACGCCGTGGTCACCGGGCCGGACCCGGTCCTCGTCGAGGAGCCGCCGGTAGGAGAACAGGAACGATCCGCTGGAGACGTTCCCCAGGTCCCTGAGCACGCCGGTGGTGTGCCGCACGTCGTGCCGGGTGAGCCCGAGGTTGACGCGTACGGAGTCCACGACCTTGCGCCCGCCGGAGTGGATCACCCAGTGGTCGATGTCCGAGCGGTGCAGGCCGGTGCCGTCCAGGAGCCGGCGCACGGCCCCTTCCGCGTGCGCGCCCACCACGTACGGCACTTCCGGGTCCAGGTAGAAGCTGAACCGGCCGTGGGCGTCGTCCCAGTCGTACCGCATGGCGCCGACCGCCTCGGGGATGATGCGCCCGGCGAAGCGCAGCACCGCCGGCCCGCCCGGCGCGCGGGCTCCCGTACCGGCGGCGTCGGGAGCGGTCACGGCGAGGGCGGCGGCGCCGTCGCCGAAGAGGCTGTTGACGACGGAGGTGCGCAGCGTGCCGTCGAACACGTACGCCGCGGAGCACACCTCGACGCACACCATCACCGCGAGTCCGCCGGGGTGGAGCGCGGCCCAGCCGGCCGTCGAGGAGAGGGCGTTGAGTCCGGCGTTGCACCCCATGCCGACGACGTCGAGCCGCGAGCAGTGCCGGGACAGGCCCATGTCCTTGATGAGCAGGGCGCTCAGGCCGGGTGTGAGGAAGCCGGTGGAGGACACGCAGCACAGGTGGCGCACGTCGGCCGGCGCCGCCCCGGCGCGCCGCAGGCAGTCCTCGACGGCCGCCCGCCCCAGCCGCACCCCCTCGGTGGAGTGCTTGGCGAGGAGTTCCCCCTGGGTCTCCTCGCGCGGCGTCCCGTCCGGCCCGGCCGGCGGCAGCGTCAGATGGCGCCGCGCGATGCCGCCGTTCAGGAAGAGCGAGGTGATCCGCGGGTCGGTGACCCCGAACAGGTCCAGGATCTCCCGCTGCGTGTACGACGCCGGGGGCACCGCCGTGCCCACCGACACGATCCGGGGCGCGGCCGGCGGCACCCCCGGGACCGCCGGGCGGGGCGCGGCGGCGGGTGCCCGTACGACCGTGTCCTGCTCTCGTGTGCTGTGCACCGGCACCGGTACCTCCTGGCGGTCTCAGCCGAGGTAGTCCTCGGGCCCGCCGTCCCGGACGGTGTCCAGCGTGAAGCAGTGGAACCCGCCGCCGAACAGCCGCCGGTGACGGTGGCGTACGGGCACCACCGTGAACCCGTGCTGCTCCAGCGTCCGCACCAGCTCCGGGCAGGCCTCGTTGACCAGGACCGTGTCGGGGGACACCGACAGCACATTGAGGTCGATGAAGGGGCTGGTGAGGACCAGGTCGTCGTCCTCGTACCGGGGGAAGTTGTTCCCCTCGGGCGGGGGCGGCACGATCATGTCCCAGCTCCTCAGCGCGGGCGGCAGCTGGTCGGCGACCTCCTTGGAGCGCACCAGGAGCGTCCCCGGGCGCAGGGCGAGGACCATGCTGTCGATGTGGCTGTCGCTGAGCCGGTGCACGCGGTGGATGCGGAAGCGGCCCTCCAGGTGGCGCTCCAGCCAGTCGCACGCCATGGCGTGGTTCTCCGTGGAGATGTTCACCAGGAGGTCCCGTCCGAGCCGCAGACACTGCGCGCCGTCGAACATCATCTCGAAGCCGACGTCGTACGGGGACGGCCGGACGTCCTCGATCGGCTCCATGGGCCCGCCGGCCGACTGCCGGGCGTACGAGGGGTCGAAGGAGGCGTCCGTCATCAGTGGCCGCGGCATGACCGTCCACCGCGCGCCCTGGCGGAAGTACTCCGCGAAGACCGGGGTGAGGAACTGCGTCTCGAAATAGCGGGACCGGATCATCGGAGGCGTCTCGATGATCTCGTCGCCGAGGATCAGCGTGTTGTCGCGGACGTTGAGCGGCGGTACGACGGCCGCCGACCACGCGGGCGTGCGCACCTCCGTCGTCGTCCCGTGTAGATCCAGCGGGCGGTGCACCCGGACGGACAGCGACTCCAGGGTCCGCGCGATCCCCTCGACGTCCTCGATCAGCTCCTCGACGTACCGCTGCTTGATGGGCGAGCGCCCGGACCGCGTCCCGGACGCGGCCGCGCTGCCCGGCACGGACAGCCGGGGGTAGTACCACTCGGAGCGTACGAGGTTGTCGTGGAAGAACAGGTCGAAGGACAGCTCACGTTCGTGGGAGGTGTAGTTCAGGGCCGAGCCGACGATCACCTCACGCAGGGGCGACCATTCGTCATAGCTGTTCACGCGCATTGCCCATCACTCCTGGCTGGCTTACGGGTTCACACCCACGACGGAGCACGAAGGAGAGCGAAGAGAGCGATCAATCGTTGCCCACGGCACCTGACGTGTCAAGACGGTCCAGGAATGTCAACGCGGGCCGTTTTCCGCGCACTTGCCGCTGTCCTGGAGAGTGTGTCAGCATCGCTGCGTTTCCCCGCAGGGCCGGCGCCGCCAGAGACCTTCGCATCGCTCATTTCCGGCCATGCCCCGAGGTGATCAATTCTGGAAGGGACGGTCGCGCACATGCCCGCCCAGGACGTGGACCGACAGTACGACCGATTCCGGCTCATCGTGAACGGCCCGGCCCTCTTCAATGCCGTCGTGGCCGGTGTCGAACTCGGCGTTTTCGCCTTTCTCTCGGAGCACCCCAAGGCGGAATTCGAGGACATCCGCCGGCACGTCGGCATCCCCGAGCACTCCCTGCGGGTGCTGCTGCTCGGGCTCTGCGCGAGCGAGATGGTGCTCCGCGAGGACGGCCGGTACCACAACGCCGCGCCGGCCGAGGAACTGCTGGCCAAGGACGGTCCGGACAGCTGGCGGCACATCCTGCTGGGCTGGCAGCGGATCTACTACCCGGCGTTCGCGCACACCACCTCCGCCCTGCGCAGCGGGACGAACACCGCGCTGTCCGCCCATCCCGGCACCGAGCCGACGCTGTATCAGCGGCTCGCCCGCGATCCGGAGACCGAGGAGATCCTGCACGCCTCCATGGCCGCGTTCACGCTCCAGTCGATGAGCGGCCTGCTGGAAAACGCCGAACTAGCCACCGTACGCCGCCTGCTGGACGTCGGCGGCGGTGACGGAACCACCGCCTTCCGTATCGCCGAACGGCTGCCGGAAGCGGAGGTCACCGTTTTCGAAATGCCGAGCGTCGGCCGTCTCGCCGAGCGCGGCATTCCGTCCGGGACGGCCGGACGTGTGACGGTCCACCCGGGCAACATTTTCGAGGACGACTTCCCTGAGGGCTTCGACGCCATCCTTTTCAGCCATGTCCTCGAAGTGTTCTCGCCCGACCAGATCCGGCTCCTCCTGGCGAAGGCCGTCCGGGCCCTTCCCCCGGGCGGCCGGATATTCGTGTACGGATTCCACGCTTCCGCCGACGAGACCGCGGGAGTGTTCTCCGCGCGGCTCTCGCTCTACCTCAATGTCCTCGCCAGCGGCCAGGGCATGGCCTATCCGGCGGAGGACTACGAACGGTGGCTGCGCGAGGCCGGCTGCGACCGCGTCACCACCTACGCCGGACTGCCCTACGAGCACGGACTCGTCGTCGCCGCCAAGCCCTGAGCCAAGCCTGAGCCGGGCCGCGGACCGCGACGCGTAAGGAGACATCGACCGCAGTGGACGCATCGGCGGAGACCGGCGCCCGGGTGCTGCCCGTCGCCTCGGTACGGCAGGTCCGCGCGCACGTACGCCTCCTGGTGCGGCGGCACCGGGCCGCCCTCTCCGCGGCGCTGCTGCTCCACGCGGCCGCGGCCGCGTGCGGGCTCGTCGCGCCCCGCCTGCTGGGCGACTTCGTGGAGGACGCCGGGCGGGGCACGGCCGACATCGGGCGTGTCGCCCTGCTCATCCTCGGCTTCGTCCTCCTCCAGGGCGCCCTCGTCAACGTCGCCATGTACGCCTCGGCCCGGCTCGGCGAGACCGTCCTGGCGGAGCTGCGCGAGAACTTCGTCGAGCGGCTCCTCGCCCTGCCCCTCGCCACCGTCGACCGGGCGGGGCCCGGCGACATGGTGACGCGCACCACGCGGGACGTGGACGTCCTGTCCGGCACGCTGCGCAGCGCCGTGCCGGACGCCCTGATCTCCCTCACCACCGTCGTGGTCACCCTGGGCGGACTCGTCGTCGTCGGCCCCCTGCTGGCGCTGCCCTGCCTGATCGCGGTGCCGCTGCTGTGGGGCGCGACCCGCTGGTACCTGAGGCGGGCCCGCGACGGCTACCTCCGCGAGAGCGCCGCGTACTCCCGGGTCGCCGAAGGGCTCGCCGAGACCATAGAGGGCGCCCGCACCGTGGAGGCCCTGCGCCTGGCGCGGCGCCGCGCCGAACGCGCCGACGAGGACCTGCGGCTGGCCGGCGCGGCCGAGCGCTACACGCTGCGGCTGCGCACCGTGTTCCTGCCGATCTCCGACGTGTCGTACGTGCTGCCCGTCGTCGCCACGCTGATCGTCGGCGGGCTCCTGCACGCCCAGGGCAGGGTCTCGCTGGCCGCCGTGACCGCGGCGACGCTCTACGTCCAGCAGATCCTGGGTCCCGTCGACCGGATGCTGTCGCGGTTGGACGACCTCCAGGTGGGCGGCGCGTCGCTGGCCCGCCTCCTCGGCGTCGGCACGGCACGGGACGGGGACCGGGCGGCGGCCGCCGGGCGGCCGCTGGAGCGGGGCGCGACGGAGGCCGGTGCGAAGGGAACCGGAGCGACGCAGCCCGGCGCCACGAGGGCCGGTGCGAAGGGAGTCGGCGCGACCGGGCTCGACACGACAGGGGCCGGTGCGGCCGGTTCCGGCGTCGCGGCCGACGCCGGTGCGGCGCTGGTCCTGAAGGAGGTGACGTACGCCTACCGGGAGGGCCGGGACGTCCTGCGGGGTGTCAGCCTCGCCATCAGGCCCGGCGAGCGACTGGCCGTCGTCGGTCCCTCCGGCGCCGGCAAGACCACCCTCGGACGGCTCCTCGCCGGCATCCACCCGCCGCGCACCGGCAGCGTCACGCTCGGCGGCGTGCCGCTCACCGCCCTGCCGCTGCCCGAGCTGCGCCGCAGGGTCGCCCTCGTGACGCAGGAGCACCACGTCTTCGACGACACCCTCCGCGACAACCTGCTGCTGGCCAGGCCGCAGGCCACGGACGCCGAACTGGAGAAGGTGCTCTCCGCCGTGGGCGCCTGGGACTGGGCCGCCGACCTCGGGCTCGACGCCCCGCTCGGCTCGCAGGGCGCCACCCTGCCCCCCGCCCGCGCCCAGCAGCTGTCGCTGGCCCGGCTCGTGCTCGCCGACCCGCACACCCTCGTCCTCGACGAAGCCACCTCGCTGCTGGCGCCCCGAACGGCCCGCGAGCTGGAGCGCTCGCTCTCCGCCGTCCTGGAGGGGCGGACCGTCGTCGCCATCGCCCACCGGCTGCACACCGCCCACGACGCGGACCGGGTGGCCGTCATGGAGGACGGGCGCATCACCGAGATCGGCACCCACGACGAACTGCTGCGCAAGGGCGGCGCGTACGCCGAGCTGTGGGCCTCCTGGCACGGACCCCCGCCGGGGACGGGCCCCGCGTAGCCGCGCGCCCTCGCCGTCCGGCCCGGCTACCAGGTCACCGGCAGGCGGTGCACGCAGTAGAACCCCATGTCCGTGCCGAGCGGCACCCGCGCGGGCGGCACGGCGAGCCGCAGCCCGGGGAACCGGCGCAGCAGCGCCGCGTACCCGACGCGCAGCTCCACGCGGGCCAGGTTCTGCCCGATGCACTGGTGCACGCCGTACCCGAAGGCCAGGTGGCCGCCCGCCGGGCGGGTCACGTCCAAGCGGTCCGGGTCCGCGAACCGGGCCGGGTCGCGGTTCGCGGCGGGCAGGCAGCACGTGACGCTCTCCCCGGCGCGCAGGAGCCGCCCCGCCACCTCGACGTCCACGACCGGCGTGCGCGGCACCCCGAACTGAAAGATGGTCAGGTACCGGAGGAGTTCCTCCACGGCCGCCGCCATCGCGGCGGGTGACGGGTCCGCGCGCAGGGCCGCCGCCGTATCCGGGTGGCACAGCAGGGTGAACACCCCGAGCCCCAGCATCCCTGCCACCGTCTCGTGCCCGGCCGTCAGCAGCAGCACACCCGCGCCGGCCGCCTCGTCGTCGGACAGGCCGCCCGCGGCCATCCGGCTGATCAGGTCGTCACCCGGGTGCCGGCGCCGGTGGCGCACCAGGTCGAGCAGCAGACCGGTCAGGTTCTCCATCGCGGCCTCCGCCTGTGCCGCGGTGGCGTCCAGGCGGAACAGCAGGGTGCTGTCGTGCTGGAACACGCCGCGTTCGGCGTACGGCACGCCCAGCAGCTCGCACACGGCGAGCGACGGCAGCGGCAGCGCGAAGGCCTCCACCAGGTCGGCGGGCGCCCCGGACCTCTCCATGGCGTCGAGCAGGTCCTCCGCGATCCGCTCCAGGCGCGGCTGGAGCAACTGCATCCGGCGCAGCGAGAACGAGCCGGTCAGCAGCCGCCGGAACCGCGTGTGCCCGGGACGGTCCATGTCGACGAACCAGCCCGGCAGGGCCGGCCGGCCGATGAACGGATCGGCGCCCGGACGCGGGACGGGGACGCGCTTCAGCTCCGAGCGGGCACTGAAGCGCGGGTCGGCCAGCACCGTCCGGACGTGCTCGTGCCCGGTCACCAGCCATCCGACATGGCCGTCCGGATACCGCAGCGGCCGCACGGGATCCTCGTCCCGCAACCACGAGAGGCCGGGCGGCGGATCGAACGGCCCCTCCCGGACCGTCGGCAGCACGACGGGCGCGGGAACGGCCCCCGGTCCAGGGCATCGCGCACCGGTTCCGCGGGTATCCGCCCGGTCCGTCACCCCGCCGTCCGCCCGCTCCGTCACCCCGCCGCCCCCGGCGCCGTGTCCTGACGCTTCGCGCCCTCGCCGGGCGCCGGACGGCCCGGCCTGACCGGCAGGGCCAGGGACAGGAACTTGCCGTCCTCCTCCAGGCAGATGCCGTGCTCCACGGTGCCCCGCAGGAACTCCTCGACCTCCGCGGCACCGGCGCCGCTCCCGTCCGGACCCGTGAGCAGTCCCAGCTCCACCAGCTCCCGGTGGACGCGGGCCGCACCGCGCGGCGCGTCGCCGCACAGCTCGTACGCCCGTGCCCGCCAGCCGGTGAGCGTCGCCTTGCGGCGGCGGCCGCCCCGGGTGTCGAGGACGGTGAGCCAGTCGGGACCTCGCCGGTAGGTCAGCTGCGGGCGGTCGTCCGACTCCCACGCCCGCTGCCACCCCTCGACGGCCTTCGCAAGACCGGCGACCGCGTCGGCGGAGGCCACACCGGGCGCCTCGTAGTCGAAGAAGTACGCGATCCGGCTGTGGTCGATGCCGGGCACCGGATAGGCGAACCGGTACGCCGCCTTGGGCTTCACCTGCTGCATGCCGAACGACGGGTCCGTGAAGTAGGGGCTGAAGCGCTCCAGCCAGATCCGGCCGACACCCGCCGGCGGTTCGAGGTGCGTCAGCAGCGGCACCAGCGCGGTCTGCCCCGTGTAGTCCTCGTCGGTCTCGCCGGGGAACCCGGTCAGCAGGTTCCAGTCGACCCGTACGCCGTAGTAATGGGCCCACTTGAGGAGCCGTACGTTCAGCAGCCGGGAGGAGCCCTTCCGCATCAGGCGCAGCACGTCGCTGCTCAGGCTCTCCAGGCCCGGCTGGATCTTCCACACGCCGGCCTCGGACAGCAGCCGCACCTGCTCCCTGGTGAGATTGGCCTTCACCTCGAAGAACAGCGCCACGTCCCAGGGCGACGCGCGCAGCGTGGTGCACAGGGTGCCCAGGTACGCCATGTCGAGGATGTTGTCGACGGCGTCGACCGCGAGCACGCGGTGCCGCCGCATCAGCTCCTCCAGCTCGGCGAGGGCCTGCCCGGGCGACTTGGCGCGGTACTGCATGCCCAGCGCGTTGAGCCCGCAGAACGTGCAGTGGTGCTTCTCGCCCCACCAGCAGCCGCGCGAGAACTCCACCAGGAGCCGCTGGGTGTTCCGGCCGATGACGTTCGTCCGGCCCAGTGCCTCGACGGCGGAGAAGTAGTCGTCGTAGAGCGGCGGGGGCAGCGCGTCCATGGTGCGGGTGCGCGCACCGGGCGCCGGCGGCTCCACCTCGCCGTGCGCGCCCCGCCCGCAGACGCCCGGCAGGGCGGTGGGCCGCTCCCCGCGCGCGACGGCCGCGGCCAGCCGGGGGAACGCCACGTCGCCCTCGCCGACGACGACGTAATCGATGAACGGGAAACTCCTCAGGTACTCCGGGCCCATGTCGCCGTCGTAGTTCGCCCCGCCGAACACGACGACGAGTTCGGGGCGGGCCTCCTTCAGCCGGCGGGCGAGCGCCAGCGCGGCCACGTTCTGCAGGAACGTGGAGGTGAAGCCGACGATGTCGAAGCCGGCCCACATCTCGCGGGCGGCGAGTTCGTCGATCCAGGCGGGAAGGCGCTCACTCCGCAGCGCCGTCACGGCCTCCCAGGACAGCCCGGCGGACGCGCAGATCTCCGGGACCTCCGGGAAATGCGCGCGGTATTCCTCCTCGTCGTGCGCCACACCGAAAGCGGCCGGGCCGAAAAGCCATTCGCCGAAGAGATGAACACGTTCGGAAGGCGCCTCGGTGAGGGTCTCGTAGAGCCCGGCTCCCAGTTCCGCGGACAGTTCGAGATTCGGGTAGAGACTGCGCGCGTCATGGCCGAAGGAGGACAGGACGGCCTGCAGCAGACCGCACTGGATGGAAGGCGTGTCGGTGCGCGCCCACGGCATGTTCACCAGCCCGATGCGCAGAGGCCTCGGCGGGGTGCAGTCCGGTGGGAACACGGGCCGGTCGATCAGGGTCAGTTCACGCCCGACAGCCAACAGTCCTCCCCTTGGTTCTCCCGGCGGCGCCGGCCGGTGCGGACTCCGGCCGTCCGGGAGACCCCCGGCCGTCCGGTGAAACCGGGCCTTCCCCCGTGAAAACGGCCGGTCACGCGGTATTCGTCGACGAGCCGCGCCACGACCGTGCCGGGCCGGGGAAAGGGCCCGGCTCATGCGCTGGTCGGTCCTCGAGGTCAGTCCTTGACGTTGCTGGACGAGACGACGCTCACGTCCTTGACGTTGCTCGACGAAACGATCTCCGCGAGGTCGGATTCCTCGATCTCGCTCCAGATGATTTCGCGCTCCATGCTCCACCTCCTTCCCCGTACCGTCAGGCAGTTGGTGGGCCGATCCCGATGGTAGGAATGGGCCGTGCGGCCGACAAGGGGGCGGATCCGGCCATACGGAGACCCGCCGAATTGCACTGGCCGAAACCGGCGCGCGGTCCGCGGAAACGGAATTCCGGGTGCCCCGTCGCGCTCTTGACACCCCGTCGGAGCCGTCCGGAGAATTGGCCGACCGCGGCGCAAGGAAGCGGAAGTTCTTCGTCAGGGACAAAGAATGGGCGCGACCTTGGAGGTGCGCGATGGTGCGGGTTCTCGTCGGTAATGACTGGAGCGAGGAACTGGAGGAACCGGCCGGCACGGGCTGGGCGGTCCAGCGGCTCGCGTGGTTCGCCGAGGACGGCGACATCCTCGTCCTCCCCGTACGGCCCGAAGAGGAGTTCCTGGCGTACGTGACCTCGCTGACGGGCACCCGCCGGGCCTCCCTGCGCATCCTGGTCCCGCCGCCGGGACGCGTCGGCACCGGTGTCCTGACCGCCGACCGGCTGGCCGACCCCGGCTTCCTCGTCGCCCTGCGCGACCTGCTCGGCGGACAGCCGGCGGACGAGATCTTCGCGCTGTGGCCGGACGCCGCCGTCGCCGAGCTGGCCGGCGCCCTGGGCTGCCCGGAGGCGCTCCAGGGACACGGGTTCCTCGGCCAGAGCGGCGGACTCCTCGGCAGCAGCAAGGCCGTGTTCCGCGCGGTCGCGGCAGGCGTCGGCGCGCCCCTCCCCGACGGGGCGGTGTGCGCGGACCCGCGGCGCGCGGAGCTGCACATCGCGCGCATCCTCGACGACGGCAGCCCCGTGATCCTCAAGCAGGACTACGGCTCCGGCAGCGACGGCAACGAGATCGTCAGCCGCACCCCGGACGTACCCCTGCGCGGCGCGCGGCAGATCCGGGTGCTCGGCGCCGCCGACAGCGGCAGCGGCGGTGTGGGTGCCGGGCTGCGGGCGTACCTCGACGAGCGCTGGGACTGGCTCACCGCGGGCGGCCGGCACCGGGTGGTCGTCGAGCGCTACCACCCGGACAGCCGCGCCTACTTCGCGGAGTTCTGGCTCTCCGACGACGGCTGCCGGCTCGGCGGTCACGGCGAGATGCAGTACCGGCCGCTCCCGGACGCGCAGGTGATGCCCGCCCCGGACCTGGACGAGCGGCAGCTGCACACGCTGGTGGAGGGCGGCCGGCGGATCTCCGAGGGGCTGCGGGCCATGGGCTACCGGGGCGTCCTGAGCGCCGACGCGGTGGTCACGCCGGCGGGCGAGGTCCTGTTCACCGAGTACAACGGCCGCGCGACGGGCTCCACCCACATCTACGAGATCGTCGGCAAGCGGGTCGTGGGGGAGGGCTTCGGCCGGGACCGCATCCTGCTGGAGCGGGTCTGGCCCACCGGCTGGGAGGTGCCGTCGTTCGGCGCGGCGCTGCGGCGGCTGCGCGAGTCGGGGCACGCGTACGACCCGGAGACCCGCCGCGGCGCGGTCGTCCTGGCTGCCTACCACCCCGGCCGCAAGGGCGTGATGCTCTGCTTCGTCGACGAGGACCTGGAGTCCGCCCTGCACCGCGAGCAACTGGTCGGCAAGCTCTTCACGGCCGGGTGACCGGGCTCAGGCCCTGCGGCACAGCAGCGCGGCGGGCGCGCCGCCCCGCGCCCACGCGTGGCTGAAGGCGACACCGGCGGCGTACTCGCCGGTCCCGCACTGGCCCTTGAAGGCGCCGTGCGCGAAGTCGCCGCCGGGGCCGCCGTCCGGCCGGTTGTCGCCCCGGTCGAACCACACGGTCCGCCCGTCCGTTCCGAGCCCCCTGTCCGCCGTGGCGCACAGCACGGCGGACACCGCCGCGCCGCGCAGGCTGTAGCCGATCAGGAACCGGTCCGCGCCGCACTGGTACTTGGTGTAGCCGTACGCCCAGTCGCCCGGCCCCACATGGCGCTCGTCGCGGACGACGGCGGGCACGGTCGAGGGGTCCGCCGCGGGGGCGGCCCCCGCATCCGTGCACAGGCCGCGGCCGCCCCGGTGGGCCAGGCCCACGAGCCGCTGCCCGTCGGGGCACACGCCCTTGCGGGCTCCCTCGTCCCAGTCGCCGCGTGCCCGGACGCCCCGCGACTGCACGGCGTCGGCGTGGTCGAGGTTCAGCATGTCCCAGGCGTCGGAGCGGGGGACGGGTCCGGTGCGGTGGGGCGCGGTGACGAGCCGACGCCAGTCGGCGGCGCGCCAGTCGCCGCCCTCCAGGACCCCGGAACGGCGGCCCGAGCGGTCGAAGTCGGCCAGCGCCCACGTCCCGTGACCGGCCCAGCCGACGGCGGGCCAGTAGGCGAAGTCGGCGTCCCGCGCGATCAGATGGTCCACGAAGGCGGCGAACCAGGCCCGCGTCCGGGGGTCGGTCTCGTCGTGGCCTGCACCGAACTCGCTGATCCACACCGGCGCGGTGAAGTGCTGTCCCGCGGTCCGCGCGAAGAACGCCTGCCGGTCGAGGGTCGCGAACAGCTCCTCACGCGAGAGGTCCCGGTAGCGCGGGTCGCTGGTCTCGCCGAGGCCGGTGGCGCCGGTGTGGTTCGGGCCGGTGTACCCGTAGAAGTGCGCCGAGTAGACCAGTTTCCCGGAGTCGACCAGCGTGTGGGAGACGGCGCGGACCGGTTCGAGCGTCGGCCGCCAGTGCGGCAGCCCGTCCACCGGGATGCCCTGCCAGTTGATGCCCTCGACGATGACGAGGAGGTCCGGGTTGGCCTCGGTCAGGAGCCGGTCGCCGAGGCGCTGGGAGGCGGCCCACCAGTCGTGGGCGTCGCCGCCGTTCCAGTTGGCGTCGTCGGTGACCGTGCGGCGCACCTCGTTGTAGAGGTCGGCGCCGACGACCCGCTTGTTGTCCCGGTAGCGGCGGGCCAGCGCGAGCCAGTCGGCCTCCCACTGCGCGGTGGACTGGCTCGTGTTCCAGCGTTCGTTGCCGTCCAGGCCGCAGCAGAAGCGGGAGGTGTTGGTGTGGTTGTTGAGCACCACCGCGAACCCCTCGGCGGTGGCGGCCGCGACCACCTCGTCGAAGACCTGGAGCGGGGTCATGCCCCGCAGCCGCGGGTTCGCGGCGACGGAGGCGTCGGGGACGGGGCGCCGGTCGCGCAGCATCTCGTTGGAGAACGGCAGTCGGACGCTGTTGACGCCGAGTTCGTGGAACGTGGCGAGGATCCGCTCGACCGGTACGCGGTCCAGGCCCAGGGGCATCTGGTCGGATTTCTCGCCGTCGTGATGGTTCGCGGGGTCGTCGATGTCGCCCGAGCCGTTCCAGGATCCCTGGGCGCCCTGCCAGTTCACCGACCTGAGCTTGAAGCGGTTGCCGTCGGCGTCGACGACGTACCGCCCCCGGGTGCTCAGAGGAGGCCGCCAGGAGGCGGCGAGGTCCGACGGCGGGGCGGCGGCCGTCACGGGAACGGGTGCCGGGGCGGCGGGCGGTGGAGTGGCGGCGGCCCCGCAGGACAGGAGGGCCGCGACGGACAGCGACAGGAGCAGGGGACCTCGCATGGTGCGCTCCTCCCAGGACCTGAGCGCCGCGCGGAACATGAGCTTCGCTCAACTTGACGTGGGCGTGTCAACGGTACGCCTTGTGCGGCACCGGCGCACCCCGCGTGCGGCAGGCGCGCCCGACGCGCGGGAAACGCCCCGGAAAGGTTTCGTCGCGACGCGGGTGGTGCGGGATGGTGCCCTCTGTCGGGTCCACGTCGTTTTCGGGGGTGTCATGGACGGGACGGTTCGCGCGCGGGGGCGCGGCGTGCTGGAGGGGGCGTTCGCCCTGCTGGAGGCGTTGCGGCGGCACGGTGACGACGCGGGGGTGACCGAGCTGGCCGAGGCGTGCGGCGTGCCCAAGGGCAGCGCCCACCGGCTGCTGGACCAACTCGTGGCGGTCGGCGCCGTCGAGCGGCAGGGCAGCCGCTACCGGGTGGGCCCGCAGCTCTACCGGCTCGGCCAGGCGTGGCAGCCGCACCCGGGGCTCCGCGCGGTCGCCCGGCTGCCGCTGCACCGCCTGCGCGCGATGACCGGCGCCAGCGTCGTCCTCACGGTGCTGCGCGACGACTCCGCGCTGACCGTCAGCTCCGTGCCCGGCGAGCTGGAACCCGTCGTCCCCGTACGGGACGGCATGAGCTTCCGGCTCGACACCGCGGCCGGCCGCGCCCTGCGCGGTCCCCTCCGCGGCGGGGCCGTGTTCGACCGGGAGGACGTGATGGAGGGGGTGTGCTGCGCCGCCCTGCCCGTACGCAGTCCCGACGGCCGTACCGTCGCCGCGCTCGCCGCGATGGTCCCCGCCGGGCACCGGCTCGACGCGGTCGCCCAGGCCGTCGCGGAGGCCGGGGCGGCCCTCACCCGCGCCCTCGCCCGCGGCGTACCGGCGCCCGGGGCGCGCGTCCCGTCGGTGCTGCTGCCCTGAGCCGTTCCGTTCAGCGGAACGCGCGTAGAACGACGGGCGGCCGGGCGAGCAGAGTGGAGCCGTGCCGAGGGGACGGCACTCCGGACCGTCGGAAAGAGGCGGCCGGACCGACCGAGGTCACCTTCCCGGTGACCCCGACTGTGGGGGGAATCCACATGCGCAAGCACCGCACCGCCCGTCTGACCGCCGCCGCCCTGCTCGGCCTGGGCAGCGTCGGCGTCTCCGCCGGGGCCGCGCACGCCGAGCCGATCGACTACGTGCGGATCGAGCTGCTGTCCCTGACCTGCCACCAGCAGAGCGAGGGCGACCACGACGAGGCGTACATCAAGATCACCGACGCCAACGGCAACACCGTCAAGGTGTGGCCGGGCAGCGCCAAGTACCAGACCATGGGCGCCAACTACGTCCGCTCCCTGGAGGACGCCAACGGCAACTCGGCGCTGATCCTGGGCAAGCAGCAGGCCAGGACGCTGACCCTCTGGGACTACGACAGCACCAGCTCGGACGACAAGCTCGGCGCGACGCTCGTCACCGGCAGCGAGGCGGGCGCCGAGGTCCAGTACCGGTCGCTGGAGGGCTCGGGCGGCGTGTACACGATCGCGTACCGCGTGATCGACATCTGAGCCGTCCGATGAGACGGGCCGGGCCCCGGGATGCGGCCCCGGGGCCCGGCCCGCCGCCGACCCACGGATCCACCGGTGTGCGTCAGGCTGACGCTCAGCGACCCGAAGGGCTTCGACGGCCATGTCGACGGACATCCTCGGCTATGACGGGCGCCCGCCGAACTGCCAGTTGTGCACCTCAATGCCGGCGTACCGGTCCGGGGTCAGGATGGCGCGTGCCGTGTCCGGGTCCGGCGCTCGGACCAACGCCGCCGTGCCCAGCCAGGTGGCGCCGTCGTCGGACAGCAGCGGCCCGTAGGCGATCAGCTCGTTCCGGTCGGGCGGCACCGCGACGTCGGCGGCCTGCCCCGTGCCGAGACCGAGCACCAGGTACCGGTTGCCGCCGTACCGGCCGCCGGGGAAGTCCCACATGGTGCGCCCCAGCACGTTGCGCCACCGTCGCAGCAGCACGTCCCGGTAGACGCCGGCCTGGTAGTTCGGCTCGTCGAAGGCGAACGCGCGGGCAGCGGCGGGATCGGGCAGATCGACGATGTGCACGCTGCCGGTGGGCGTGTCGCCGTCGTCGGCGAGAGTCGGGCCCCGGGCGATCATCTCCTTCGCGTACTGGTCCATGTAGGACCAATGCTCTTCGAGCAGCTCGTCGCGCAGCGGCAGGGAGCCGGGCCGGTCGCGGTGGTAGCAGAGGAACTCCATGCCCAAGGATCACTTCGAGGAGGTCACCAGGTCGAGCGGGTTTCCCTGCGACGGCTGCTCGCTGATCCCCGGTGGCCGGAAAGCGCCGGGGAAAGGGCGGGCCGGACCTCCCCGGCGTTAGGTTCCGGTGCGTGGACGAAAAAGAACTGCTGGAGCGCGCCGGCGGCCCGGTGACCCGCGGCCGCCTGGTGCGGGACCTGAAGGAACTGGGCGTCGCCCACGGCGACATCGTCATGATTCACACAAGTCTCTCGGCCCTCGGGTACGTCGTCGGCGGCACCCGGACCGTCATCGACGCCCTGACCGAGGCCGTCGGCGACGACGGCACCCTCATGGCGTACTGCGGCTGGAACGACGCCCCGCCCTACGACCTCGCCGACTGGCCGGAGCCCTGGCGGGAGGCCGCCCGCGCCGAGTGGCCCGCCTACGACCCGCTGCTCAGCGAGGCCGACCACAACAACGGCCGGGTCCCCGAGGCGCTGCGCCATTGGCCGGGCGCCGTGCGCAGCCGCCACCCCGACGCCAGCTTCGTCGCCGTCGGCCCCGCCGCCCACCGCCTGATGGACGACCACCCGTGGGACCACCCGCACGGCCCCGACACGCCCCTGGCCCGGCTCACCGAGGCCGGCGGCCGCGTCCTGCTGCTGGGCGCGCCCCTGGACGCGCTGACCCTGCTCCACCACGCGGAGGCCCTGGCCGAGGCGCCGGACAAGCGGTACGTCGAGTACGAACAGCCCATCACGGTCGAAGGGCGGCGGGTGTGGCGACGGTTCCGGGACGTCGACACCTCGACGGAGGCGTTCGACTACGGGCGCGTCGTGCCCGAGGGGGTCTGGCCCTTCACAGTCATCGCCGAGGACATGCTCGCGGCGGGCTTCGGCCGCGTCGGCCTCGTGGGCGCGGCGCGCTGCCACCTCTTCGAGGCGCGGGACGTGGTGCGCTTCGGCGTCACATGGATCGAGACGAAGCTGGGCGCCTGAGGCGCCCCTCATCGGGTGGGCGACGCCCACCCCCACCGGGGCCAACCCGCCCACACACGGACGGCGCCACCGACCCCACCCCCCACCGGCGGTGAGCCGCCCACGGGCGGGCGGTCCCGCCCCACCGGGGTGAGCGGCCCACCGGGCGGGCGGTCCCACCTACCCCACCCCCCACCGGGGGTCAGTCGCCCACGGACCCACCCACCGTCGTGGCGCGCAGGGAGCGGGGCCTCAGGGCGGTAGTCGGCGTTCAGCGTGAGGACCGGCCGGTCGGTGGCGCTGTCCACGGTCCAGTCGTCGGAGCCGCCGGTCAGGATGAGCGGCGGCTCATCGTCGATGCCGCATTCGGCACTGGGGCCGGTCGGCACGAGGACCTCGATCGGTGGGGAGTCCCCCAGGCCGGCCAGAGCAGGCGGAGCTGTCCGTGGGGTGACCTCTCGTCACCGGCCGTTCGGCGGCACTCCTGACGTCAGATAAGGAGAGGTTGTCCGACGCGAGACACAACGTTCCGCTGGCGTGGGCCACGGCAGGACGGAAGCGCTGCCCGGAGCGAGGGCCGCATTGCCAGGAACGCGCGCTCCGGCGGCCAGTTCCGAAGCCCCACCAGGGGCGCGCACTTGTGATTGACCGCCACGGTTGGCGGGGATCGCCGACTGTAGCGGTCAGCAGTCGGGCCGACTGCCCAGGCTGAGACCACCGGTGAGGAGGCCCCGAGGACGTCGCCGCCGCTGTTACGCGACGCGGTCTGTGGCCGTGTGGCGCGTGAAGTCCATGTGCCAGTTGGTGATCCAGGTCCGCCCGTTGTCGAGGGAGAACGCCTGCTCCCAGTGGGCGCGGTCGGTGGTGATGCCGGACCAGATGAAGCGCGCCTTGACCTTGCGACCGTCGTGTTCGTCGTCGCCGTGGAAGACGCCGGTGCCGTCCGCGCCGAAGCTGCCGGTGACGGGTGGGAAGAGGGTGCCGGTCCGCATGCTGGCCCAGTACAGCGACCACTGTGCGGTCGCCGGGTTGAACAGCCGCAGGGTCAGCCCGGAGAAGCCCTTGGTCGGAAACTCGATCTCATCGAAGCTGGCGGCGCCGTCGAAGTGGCAGGAGGCGCGGGTGATGCCGGGAAACTCCTCCCAACGGTCGTCACCCTCGGTCGGGTCGAGGAAGTCCTTGCGCCAGCGGTTGGCGACGTCGTAGGTGCCGGTGAAGAACGCGAAGTCGTTGTTCGTCATGCCGCAGACGCTAGGACCGGTCCCCTGACATCCTGTGTCAGGGGACGGCCACCTCCGCCCCGGATGTCTTCCACGCCGCCGTCCACCGCCGGGCTCATCCTGGCCCCGTCCCCAGCCGCCCGAAGACCCCCGGGGCGATGACGTACGGCGCGACGAGATCATCCAGAGTGCAGCTGTGCGACCACACCAGCCGGGACCCAGCCCCCGGTGTATGAATCGATACCTCCACGCCACCCAGCACAGCCCGCCGTACCAGCCCCCGTACCGGTTTCCGCGAAGACCCCGCAGGTAGGAAGGCAGCCCGCTGTCCTGCCCGCCAACTGAAGCACTCAGCCCCGCCAAGTCAATGGCTCGCGCACCAGGTGAAGCGCTCAGTCTCAACTGTGCAAGTTCGCTACATTCGGACAACCTGCCCTCGTCCCGACGACGCGGAAACGCGTGAGCGGCCCTCTGGCTGCCGAACGTCGAGTCCGGCAGCCCATCCTCGAGGGTGGCTACGAGAGGCGCTCCAGACCCCCTTCCTGACGGTCGCTTTCGTGTGGGTAAGCCATGTACATGCAGACTCCTGCGCTTTGTTCCTGCGTGACGCTGCAACGCCGGGACCGGCAAGACCGTCGGATCGGCAACGCGGAGATGGGCTTCGTCATGGATGACTACGGCGACACGTCATCTGTGATGCAAACCACTGGCCTGGCCTGGCATCTGTTCTGATCGTGTACCGAAGGTGGGTCGATGGTGCGCCGATTCGGTAGCCAAACGGCCATCAGCAGCCAAGCAGCACTGCGAAGTTGCTCCCTGATCCGTCCATCGTGTCGTTTCGGCGTCGTAGATGGCCGACACGCAAAAGGAGCCCTATCGGCAACGGTTTCCTAGGCCAAGTAGCCGGGTGGGCTCCCTGTACGGTGACTCATTTGTCGATCAACGAAAGGACTCACCGGGTATGGGTCAGACTAACAAGGACTTCGCCCCTATGGACAGCCGACCCGTGGACAGTTTCCGTGGTCGCACGTCCGCCTACCTGCGGAAGTGGGCACGCCGGCATGGACGCTCTGTCCACGCCCAGGTCATCCGCGGGGCCGCGTACAGCCTCGGCAGCGGCGCGGTCAGCGTGATCATCCTCTGGATCCAGACCCGGTTCTGATCCACAGGGGCGGCTCGATTTGCCACCGGCTGGCCCGAGCCGCCCTTCTCTGTGACCGCTGACTGCGCTGGTCGGCCCTGGTAGGTTCAGGCCGCAGTTCCGTGAAACCACAGGCGAGGGGCGAGGGGTGCCGGTGGGCTTGGCCCGGACACTGGTTCGTAACAGGGAGTGGGAGGGGTCGTTGTTCGAAGCATGACCCCACTTCGGAAGATCGTCGCCGCTGTCTCGGCAACGGCTGCAGCAGCCGGAATCGTCCTCTCCGCTGCGCCGCCCGCTGCTGCTGCCGGCAAGTGGTGCAACCACTCCGTCTGTATCGAGACCTACGACCATGGGACTTACCTGGGCAGGGTGGAAGTCTCCGTCGCCAACACCAACCAGCCACACAGGATTACCGCGCGGGTATGGACCACCAACGGGTGGAGCGCGCGTACGAAGCTCGAGGACGTCGCCGCGTTTCGGGCCTACCGTGACCAGGCATACCCCCAGCGTCATTTCCCAGTGGGCACCCGGCTTTGTGCGGAGGGATTCCGTGACGGCGCGAGCGTCGGCCTTCCCTGTGTGACACTCACTGGCTGACCCGACAAGCGGAGCGCACGCGGTCATGTGGCCCCGGGCAGCGGCCTGGCGATGTGTCGCTCTGTTCGCTGCCCCGAGGATTCACGGAACTGCGGCCAGAGCCCGGTAAGGACCCCTCCTTCCGTGAGATAGGAGAGGCCCGTTGCGCTCAAGCCATCGCCAACGGACATGAAGCGCTCGGTTCCGCTCGGCCTGCGGTCGCCGAGTGCATCGCCCCGGCGCCCAACCCCATCGCGGCCGGGGAGCACCGAGATGGCCGATGACGCGCTCGACGCGCTCGACGCCCTGCGCCAGGTCGGTGCCGGGGCCGACCGCGCGTTGGCCGCCGTTCCGGAATTCACCGCAGTCCTGCGCGCGGAGCTGAGCGGCGAGCCGACCCGCCAGCGCCGCGGTCTCGGCCCGGGCTGGCGGGGCCTGAACGGCGAGTTCACGCGAAGCCCGGGAGCGGCCACGCCCCCTACGCCAGGCGCGTCGAGCTGAGCAGGACGTGTTCCTGTGTCCCGCCTTGTGTCCTCGCTCGTGCACTCGTGAAACTGCAGGTCAGGACGCCTTCCGGGGCAATTCTTGTACGTGCACAGTCCGGCGCGGTGCCGGGGGCGCGATCCGCGGCTTACGCAGCGACCAGCCTGTCAGCAGTAAGTCCTTCTCGACAGTGGCGCCCAGCCGCGCCCTGGTCGACCAAGCCGCGGGCGCGCAAAGCATTGGCGGCGCCGCCGAGGCCGGAGGAGCCGCAGTCGTCGGCGGGTCAGGTGGCGGTGTGCCAACGGTCGTGGCGGGTGGCCTCGGCGTACAGGTCGATGGCGTAACGCTCGGCGGCCGCCGCGTCGGTGAGGGCGAGGCCGACGGCGGCCGCGCGGGCCGGGGTGAGGATGTTGGACAGCGGGGCGGTGGCGGCGTTGCCGGTGCAGGAGTCGAGCGTGTCGACGTCCGTGTCGAGGCCGAGTTGGCTGGTGCGGATGCCCTGGGCGATCAGGTTGCGCTGGTCCAGGACGGTGCGGTCGAGATGCGGCTGGACCGCGTATGCGTCGATGGTGAGGTGGGTGGGCACGCGCCCGTGCTCCTGGGTCTCCCCGCGCCCAGGGCAGATGGGTGGTGTGCCGCCCGGGCCGTGCCGGAGGCGGCAGTCCCTCGGGGGATCTAGCCGGGCGGAGGGTCGCCCCTGATGGCTGAGCGTAGGCCAGCTTCGTGCTGCTGGTTGCCCTGCTCGACAGCGGGCCAGCGTGTCCCGGTCTTAGAGGCGACGATGCCGGACAACGATGAGCTGTGCTCCCTTCGCTTCTTCCCGGACTACGGGAACTCCGCACGCCACTGGCAGCCGGTTACATCTACCTTGTGGCCGTCTTTCTTGTCCTCTCCGAGAAGGTTCCGCAGGCCGGAAAGGCCGGAGATCGACTAAGTCAACTTTTTGCTGCCGTGGAGTGGATGGGGAAGCCGACTGCTCTCGCTGCCGGTTCCTTCGTCGCCTACCTTGTGGGCAGCCTTCTGGAGATTCGAGCTTCCGCAGTCCTCCGCTTTGTTCAGGACATCGCAGAAAAGCATATGAAGCCGAGCATGCGCACAAGATGGTTGGTGCTAACTCCGTCAGGTTTCAATTCACTTTCGACGCACATGCGGAAGGCATACGGAAGCGGGGTGAACCCAGGTGAAAGGACACTGGAGTGTGTCCTTGCAGACCTTCCAGAGGTACGTGACCGATTGTATGGTGCTGACAAGGACCTGTTCGCAGACTACGATCGGATGAATGCCGAGGCCGACTTGAAGGTGAACGCGGGTTTCGCCTTCATGGTCTTGAGTATCACCGCGTACTCGATGTTGGGATCAGTGAACTGGCTTCTCCTGCTCGAGCCTGCTCTTTTCCTGATCTGGCGCGGGTTCAGAAGAGTGCGACGCGCTAACGATGTGTTGGTCCAGGCGATTGTCGTAGGAGCCGTGAGGATCTCAACACTCGAGGCATTTCGCCGCCCAACACCCGACGAAGAAGACCGATCGGGTCGAAGGTGAGTTGAACGCTTGTCACACCTCTCGGTACCAGTCGGCGAAGGTGACAATCGTAGTGGCGGAGAGGTTCTCGCCGCGGATCAGGACGTCGGTCGGGTGCGGAGCTGATCGATCTGGGCGCCGGAGCCGCTGAAGTCGATGTTCCCGATGCAGGCCCCGCCCGTGGCGGCATTGGTCCCGGCGGCAATGCCGCCCGCGTAGGCCGGCAGGTACTGGCGGCAGTCGCTGGAGCCGCGGTAGGGGGTGGATGGCAGGGAGATCGTGATCCCGGTGGTGCCGGATCCGGCGGCCGAGCAGGCGATGTGGGTCTGGACGAAGACGAGTTCGCCGAGTTTGAGGTACCAGCCGTCCCGGACGGAGCCGGGACAGTGGCCATCGGGTCGTGGGGGTCGGTGCTGTGGGGGTTGACCCGCTGATGCCGGTGGCTTGGGCGCGCAGGGCCTGGGTAGTGCCGCGGTAGATGTCGGGGACGGTCAGCTCGCCGACGGCGGTCGCCGAGGCGCGGCGGATGCCGCTCTGGTTGTCGTCGAGGACGACGGACTCGGTGGTCAGGGAGGCGCCGAACTCGGCGGGCAGAGCGCCGATGAACGGGTTGACGCTGTACTTGAGCTGGAGCACGTCGAGGCGGACGGTGGCCTTGGAGGCCCAGTCGGGGACGGTGATGTTCCAGGCCGCGGCGGTGGAGAAAGTCTGCCAGGCGCCGTTGAAGTAGGTGATGCCGGCGGAGGTCGCGGTGGGGAAGCGGGTGTAGGTGCGGCGGTCGCGGCGGGGTTCGCGATGCGCCGCAGGACGGTGATCATCGCGTTGGTGATGGTGATGGTGTTGGTGATGGTGATGGTGGAGGTGGAGGCGGAGGCGGGGATGTCGATCCGGGGGACCGTTCCTGCTGTGCACACCCGTTCCTCCCCCAAGGACTACGTCCAGGAGGGACCCCCAGGCGGAACGCATGCCCGCAACAGGAACGGCGGCGCCGGCCCCGGCCGGGGGACGGCCCCCGGCCGGAGCCGTCAGGCTGCGGGCTTCGCGCGGATGTCGCGGCGCAGGCGGCCACCCGCCGCAGCCACCGCCGCCCCCAACAGCGCCTCCCCCCGCGCATCGCGTCCGTACGGCACGACCTCCAGGTCGGCGACGAGCCCGGGCAGCAGGCCCGCGTCCGCCAGGACGTGGGCGTACCGGTGCGCCAGGAACTGCTTGCAGCGCCGGTACGCGGCCGGCCCGGCCGCGGCGACCCGACGCGCGACCTCCGCCGCGTTCGCCTCCGACACCACCAGCCACGGCGCCCGCCGCAACAGCCCCTCGTCCCCGCCCGGACGGCGCGCGAAGGCCCGCACGACGGCCTCCCGCAGGTCGCCGCGGGCCAGCACGGCGGCGGCCAGCGCGTCCACGCGGGCGGCCGCCGCCCCCGGCCCGCCCGCGGCCACGGCCTCCACCGCCGCGTCCGGGTACCGCGCGGCGACCAGCAGTGCGAGCTGCTGGACCAGGTTGTGCGTGGCGATCCACTCGGCGGGATCGGCCGTGCCGGCCAGCCGCCGCCACGCCCCGTCCAGCCGGGCGAGCGCCGCCTCGGCGCCCTCGTCGGACGCGGCCAGCACCTCGGCGCGGATCCGCCCGTCGGTGCAGAGCATGCCGATCGCGGTGCCGAGCGGCAGCGTCTCCAGCGTCTCGAACAGCTCCGCGTCGTCGTAGACGAGCCGGTACTCGACGAGCGACCGGAACACCTGGGCCCAGCCCGGCTCCCGGAACGCCCCGCTCAGGTCCGCGACGTCCTCGGCCGGTACGTAGGAGAAGTCGTAGGAGCCGTCGAAGAGTGTCCGGAACACACCGAGGGCCAGCCGCATCTGCGCAAGCGTCAGCCGCCCGCCGCCGAGCGCCGTCCCTTCGCCGCCGGCCGGCATCGCCGCACCCGCCGTCCCTTCGCCGCTGAGCGGCATCTCTTCGCCGCCGGCCGGCATCGCCGCGCCCGCCGGCCGCCCGCCGCCGGGTGGCGCCGCCGCCGGCCGCGCCTCCACCTGGAGGGTCCACGTGCCTGCCAGGAGCAGTCGTTCGCAGCGGAACTCCAGTTCCGGGAACCACTCGCCGCAGCGGTCCAGCAGGACGGTCAGGCCCGTCAGGCGCCCCGCCTCCGCCTCCGTGACGTCCGGGGGTTCCGTCCACTCGCCCTCCACCCGGTCGGGGCGGAACATCAGGCTCGCCTTGTGGATGCCGAGCGGTACGTCCAGTTCGACGGCGTCCCGCGTGAAGCGCAGCAGCTTGTTGCCGCCCGGCCCGAACCGGTCGGAGAGGCGTTGCAGTTCGCGGACCCCGGAGGGCGCCCGTTCGGCGGGGTAGCGGGCGGTGCGGGCCAGCAGCCACTGGTGGAGCGCGTTGTGCAGCTGGTGCGGGTTGCCGGGGCCGTCCTCACCACCGGCCGGTGTCCCCCCGGCGGCCAGCTCCAGCAGCCGGCCCCAGGTCAGCTCCTCCTCCAGGCCGAAGTCCTCGGGCACCGGCGCCTCGCGCCAGGCCGCGACCCACGCGCCGAACCCGGCGACCGCCCGCTCCTCCTCGGCCGAGAGCCGGAACGCGCCCACCAGGCCCAGCCACGCGTCCAGCACCTCCAGATAGGCGCCGTACGCGGCCGGCTCCAGCCGCTCGACCACGTCGAGCAGCAACCGCTTGAGCGTGCTGTCGTACGCCTCGATCAGATCGCTGCGGGTCAGGTCCACGAGCACCTCGTCCACGCCGCCGCACCAGGCGCCAGGATCGGCGTACGCCCGGTACGCGGCGTTCAGAGCGTGGCCGCGCCGGGCCGCGTCGCCCGCGTCGGCGGCCGACAGGTCGACCCGCCCGCGCTCCACCGCCAGGTACCGCGCCGCGAACTCCTCGTCGCGGGCGGCGGGTTCGAGCAGCCGGTACGTCTCCGCGGGCGGCGCCGACGAGCGGGCCGCGAACCGGCACAGCGCCCCGGTGCGGGACGCGTCGTCCAGGGGCAGGGCGGCGACCGTACGGGCGAGCACGTCGTCGCGTTCCGCCGCCGTGTACACATCGAGCGCGTGCATGGCCGCCGCCAGCGACTCCACCGCCTCCAGCAGGGCCAGCGCCGCCTCCGTACCGTCCACGTCACCCTTGGCGGCGAGGGCCAGGACCGGCGGCAGCACGGCGGCGAGCGCCGTGTCCGAGACGGTCGCGGACGCGTCGAGCCGGGCCAGGGCCACGGGGATCCGCACATCGGCGGAGCCCGCCACGGCCGCGGCGAGCGGTCCCGCCGCGACGGCCGCGCAGCGCGGCAGCACCGCGGCGACGCCCTCCGCGTCCGCCGATCGCGCGGCGGCCAGCCCCCGCGCGTACTCCCGCGCCGCGTCCGGCACCAGCTCCGCCAGCCGTCGCGGCGGGAGGCCGCCGTCGAGCAGGGCCTCCGCCGTGCGGCCGGCGAACGCCGGGGACGCCACGCCGGCACCCCGCCGCACGAACACGTCCGGCGCCGGCAGGAAGCTGTCCAGCACGATCCGGTCCCGCACCCGGGGCGGCAGGTGGGGCAGCTCGTACAGCCGGGTCGCGCCGGGCATGTGCGCGGGTCCCGGCGGGCGCCCGTCCGTCCGCGCCGCGGCGGCCGCCTCCGCGCCGTCCTCGCGCCCGAACAGCAGCCGGCAGCCCTGCGGGACGGCGGACATCCGCCGCCGGGAGGTCTCCACCTCCGGCGGCCGTCCCGTGCCGAAGTAGCACTCCTGCGTCCACGGGTCGGCCAGGGCGTACGACGCGGTCTCCGGGATGTCCTCCGGGCGGCCCCGCAGCACGGCGACCCCGTGCTGGCGGAACATCACCGCCGCGTGCTCGGCGGGGCTGCCGCGCTCCACCAGCACATGGCCGAGCCGCTCCCGCTGCTCGGGCTCGAGGCGCAGATAGCGGCTCCAGGCGTCCTCCAGGCGCACCGACGTGAGGAACGACGAGGCCCGCACCCGGCGCGGCGGCACGAGGATGTCGACCGGTGCGGCGACGCAGGTGCTCCGCCAGACGTCCCGGCACGCGTCGGTGAGGATGTCCAGCGACGGCTCCGGGTCGAACGCGGTGGCGGGCCGCACCTGGACGAGCCGCGTCCGGCCGGTCTCCACCCGGCGCAGCACGGCTCCCCGCCACAGCACGGTGCCGGGCACGCCGGTCAGCCAGGCGAGGCTGTTGTCGCCGTCGCCCAGGCGCTGCGCCGAGGCGAAGCCGAAGCCCAGCGACAGCTGGCCCACGAGCCGCCCGTCCGGCCCGAGTTCGGTCAGCCCCGTGACGGACACGGTTCCCGCGTCGGTCTCCAGCACCCACTCGGAGTCCAGTCGCGGCATGCCGAACCGCCGGTGGAGGCGGGCCAGGAGACCCGACAGGGCCGCGACGTCGTCCTCGGCGAGCAGTGGTGTCTCCACCGGGGCGACCGGCGGGTCCGCCTCCGGGGCGCCGGCGTCGGAGTCGACGTCGACGAGCGGCTGGACGAACGCGGCGATGGGCGAGGGCCGGTACGACGGGTCGGCCAGCCGCTGCTGGGCCACGGAGTGCTCGCCGTACCCGCTGAAGACGACCGCCGCGACCGTGGCGTACAGGTCCTCGGGGCGCGGGCACACCAGGCTCTCGTAGCCGCCGGCGTTGACGTTGTCCTCCTGGTCCTCGGCGCCCGAGCTGCGGACGATCCAGGGGGCGTCGCCGCACACCGCGCCGATCCGGGCGGCGAGTTCGGGGCGCAGGTCCCGCAGGAGCGCCGCATAACCCGCGACGAGTTCCTTCTGGGTGGCGGTGACGTCTTCGGAGTGCTCCCGCGCCAGATATGCGTACGCGTCCGCGGGGTCGAGCGGAAATACCGGCAGGGCCACCGCGGTGAATTCCGGGTCGCGGTACAACTCCAGGAGCCGGGCGCATTTCGCGCCGTACTTCTCGGTTTCCTCCGTGCGGAGAACTTCTTCGGTGCTGACGGGAACGGCTGGCCTGTCCATGGGGCGGCGCCTCAAGCCTTTCTGTCGCGGTGGTCGCGGTGGTCGCGGTGGTCGCTGCGGTCGCTCTGATCGCGGGTGGTCACGGTGGTCGCGGGTGGTCGCGGCGTACGAAGGGGTGTCAGTCGTCGAGCAGCCGGGCCAGCAACGCCTCGGTCGTGCCCCGGTCGCGGTCGGCCTCGCGCAGGCCGTCCATCACGTTCCACGCGACCCGGTAGCGGGCCTCCTCGTCGACCGGCGCCGTGCCCGCGTACGCCGACAGCCGGCCGCACACGCGGGTGAACCGCTGCTCGGCGTCCGTCAGGACGGCGTCGTCGAAGGCGGCCGACACGCCCTGGTTGTCGCCCGCGTAGAAGAGCAGGCCCTCGGCGTTCGCGGCCCGGTAGAAGGCGTCCTCCAGTTCCTCCGTGGCGGGCACGAACTGGAAGAACGTGCCGTCACCCGCGATCTCCACCGGCAGTGACGCGTCCCCGAGCGCCTTGCGCGCGTGGCGCAGGAACCGCTCGCCGGCCTCGCGCACGGCCCGCTGCGGCTCGCCCGTGGCCACCCGCCGGAGCACGGCGTCCGCCGCGGCCAGGATCGTCGGCTCGAAGAACGAGGTGAACGACACCTCCTTCAACGGCCTCAGCAGCGCCCGCGGCCCGCCGACGGCCGACACGGCATGACCGTTGGCCATGCCCTTCGCGACCACCCACACGTCCGGGGCGAGCAGCTCCGCCGTGGACAGGCCCGCCCCGTAGCGCAGGCCCACCTTGACCTCGTCCGCCACCAGCACCACCCCCGCGCGGGAGCACAGCCGGCGCAGCTCCCGGTACCAGGCCGGCGACAGGTGCATGTGGTCGGGCGACACCACGACCGCGGCCACCCGCTCCGGGGCGCGCAGCAGCTCCGCGAGGAGCCCGAGGTCGAAGAAGAAGTCCACGACGCCGTCCGCGTTGGGCTCCAGCGGGGTGCCGGACGGGTACCACATCGGGTCGTAGCCGTGGTAGCCGGCGCTCAACAGGAGCGGCCGCCCGGTCGCCTCCCGCACCGCGAGCACGGCCGCCCGCACGGCCGCCGTGCCGGACCGGAACAGGCCCACCACCTCGCCGCCGCACAGCGCGTGCAGCCGCTCCAGCACCGCGTCGACCCGGGGGCTCCAGCCGGTCGCGGTGCCGGCGGCTCCGGTCGCGGCCCGCGCGACGGCCTCGGCGACGTCCGGGTCGCCGTGTCCCAGCAGAATCGACCCGCGCGCATTGTCGAAATCGATCCAGCGGAATCCGGATTCATCGGTCACATAAGCGCCGGACGCCGAGGGGAAAACCCTCGGACGGTCATTCGTGTCACGCGGGCAGGTGGGGAATTCGGCCAGCAGGGAAGAGTTTTCCGTCATTGTTCACCTCGTGGGAAAGACTTGCGTTGAAAGGGAAATGGGGCCGGGCGCACAGTGGCCAGGCGGTCCGGGCGACAGGAATGCGCCGGAACGCGTGACCCCCCAACCCCAGGAGGAATGGACGTGGTGACATCCGGCGTGGCGCTGCCCGCCCTGCACCGTGCTTTCGTCGACACGGCACGCCGGGACGGGAGCACGGCCGCCCTGCACGCCTGCGCCTGCTTCGCGGAACAGCTGCTCTCCGACGCCGCGGCGGCCGCGGCGCGGACCCCGGACGGCCCGCGGGCCGGACTGCCGGGCATACCCGGGGAACTCCCGGAACTCGCCGAGGAGTTGCGCGGGATGTGTACCGAGCTCGCGCGCGAGATGGCCGCCGACCCGGGGGCCCCGGCCCGTGACACCGACGGGCGGTCGAGGCTCCTGGAGCGGGCCCTCGCCCTGGCCACCGCGACGACCGACACCCTGTGGCGCTCCGCCGCGGCCCGTACGGACCCGGTCGCCGCCGCGCTGCTGCGGCACGCCACCGACTGGAAGACGCCGGAGTGCTACGGCTACGACCTCGCCGACCCGGAACTCTGCCTGGCCCAGGCCGCCGGCCACCTGGCGGAGCGGCCCGCCGGCGAGCCCGTCCTCGTCGTGGCCGTCCGGACCGGGGGCTCCTACCTCGCGCCCTTCTGGCAGGCGGCCGCCGAGGACGCCGGACGCGCCGCGGCGCCCACGTGGCACAGCGTCCGCCCCGTGCGCGGCGCCGACGGCATCACGCTGCCGCAGGCCGAACTCGCCGCGCTGCCGCGCACCCTGCCGCCCCGCACGGTCATCGTCCTGGTGGACGACCAGCCGGACACCGGCGCCACCGCCAGGGCCGTACGCGACCGCATCGCCGAGCGCTTCCCCGCGGCGCGGGACATCCTCCTCGCCGCACCGGGACGGCTGTACGACCCCAGCGGCCCCGCCGTGCGCGTGGTCGCCGAACGCCCGCCGGTCCGCACCGGTGCGGAACGCCTCTGGCAGCTGGCCGGCACCGGCGACTCCGCCCGGCTGGCCGCCCGCGCCCGCGCGGCCGGGGTGCCCCTCGCACCCGGCGCGGTCCACCGCACCGAGCCGTTCCGGGGCCCGTTCCTCGACCTGTACGGCTCCGACCCCGCACCCGCGAGGAGCGGCGGCGCCCACCGCATCGCCCCGCGCGCCCGGCCGTTCACGCTGACCAGCACGGGCCGCGGCGCGACGCCGGACGTCCACCACTTCCGGTTCATCGGCACGGGGACGCACGGCCTGCACTGCTACCGGGCGCTGCGTGCCATGGGCCAGCTGCTGCCGCCCGGCACCGCCTTCGCCGACGGGTACCTGGTGACCCGTCACGAGAGCGGGCTGCGGCCGTTGCGCGACGCGCTGCCGGTGCTGGACGAGCCGCGCCGGCGCCACGTGCTGGGCGCGGTCGCCCGTTCCTGGCACGAGCTGCGGCGCCTCGGAGAGCTGGGCCGCCCCGGCGAGGCCGCCGTGTACGACCCGCGTGAGCGGCTGGGCCAGGGGCTGCGCCGGCTGCGGGAGCGCATGGGCCGCCCCCTGCCCGTGGACGACGCCTGGCTCGCCCGGTACGTGCCCGGCCGGGCCCCGCTCGGCGGCGTCGACGGCGTCCTGTTCCGCACCCCGCTGCCGTACGGGCACGGCTTCTGGCACTGGCAGCTCGCCGGCGCGGACGGGAGCGAAGGCGCCCCCGTCCTGCGGCGGTTCGGACTGGACTGGATCTGGGGCGGCGGCGGCAGCCTGGAGAGCGAGATCGCCTCGTTCGTGGTGGAGAACCGGCTCGACGCGCACGCCCGGGACCTGCTGCGCGACGCCGTGGCCGAGGCCACGGGCGACGCCCGGGCGTTCGACGCCGGGCTGAGCCTGGCGGGCGAGGCCCTGCACTGGAACGTCCGGACGTGGCTGCGCCGCTGCCCGGTCCTGACCGGGGCCACCGCCGACCGCGTCGAGGCCGAACTGGCCGCGCAGGCACGGTACGTCGCCGACCTGGGCTGACCACGCGCGTGGCCGGCCGCCGCCCCGGCTCACCGGGCCTCCGCCGGGGCGGCCACGGCCCACACCCGCTCGGCATACGCGAAAGCCCGCCCGCCGACCGCGCACGTGGGGCGCCCGGCACCCATGGCGCGGGCCTCCGCGGCCGACCCGACAGCGACAGGCGGGCGACCGGCCGCGACGTGCGGGCACGCCGTGCGCCGCGCGTGCCACAGCGTCTCGCGCACGCACTCGTCGTCCGTCTGGCTGCCGTACACGTACATGCCGCGCACCTTGTCCTCCACGACGCCGGAGACGTCGACGCCCGCGTACGGCACGAGGCCCCGCTCGTCCCGCAGCGTCCGCTCGACGTCGCCCAGGTCGTGCTGGCCCGCGTACGGCAGGTCCTCGTAGAAGAGCAGGAGCGCCCCGTTCCCCACCGCGCCCCGCACCGCGCCGTGCACCAGCAGGTGGTCGATGTGCCCGCCCACGGCCGCGGGAGCCAGCACGGTGTCCGCCCCCGACGCGCGCACCGCCGCCGACACGGCCTCCTCCACCGCACCGCGCAGCCCGTCCGCCTCCACGGACGACGACACCTCCGCCACGTCGTCGTAGCCGCGCAGGCTCGCGTCGTCGAAGCCCAGCGGCCGGTAGTCCGCCAGGCCCCGCAGCCGGCAGTAGCGCAGCTCCTCCTCGCGGCGCCGGGCGCTGATCACCCGTACCCCGGCGCGCCGCAGCCGCTTCGGCAGCGCCCACGCGGATCGCGTGAACACCGTCAGCAGCGTGGCGTGGGCGGGGCGGCCCACCGCGGCGAGCAGCCCGCCGCACGAGTACGCCACGTCGTCCGGGTGCGGCGAGACCAGCAGCGTCCGTCCCTCGCGCAGCCGTGCCGCCAGGGCCCCGGCCGGCTCGTCGGTCACCTCCCACGTGGGCTCACCCATCGTGCCGCCCCTCCCGGACCACCTCGGCGTACCGGGCGGCCACGTCCCGCCAGCCCGTCGCCGGACGCGGCTTGGGCTCCAGGGCGCGGCCGCCGTCCGAGACGACCCGGTCCAGCAGCTCGTCCAGCGTCGGGGCGCGCAGCGAGGCGAACCGCGGCAGGTTGCCGCCCTCGCCGAGCGTCGCCACCGGCACGCCCAGCTGGACGGCCTCGGCCGCCGCGAAGTTGAAGGTCTCGTGGAACAGCGACGGCAGCAGGAACAGCGAGGCGCCGCCGAAGACCCGCTCCCAGTCGGCGCGGATGTCGTACGAGTCGAGCACCTCGATCCGCCGCCCGCCGCCCAGGTGGTCGCGCACCAGCTCGCGGGCCTCGCGGCCCCGCCGCGACCAGGTCGCGAACATGACCCGCAGCGGCACCCCGGCACCGGTCAGGCGGCGCAGGCACCGCTCCGCGTCCACCGTGTCGATCTTGCCGAGCTGGAGCACGACCGGCCCCGACGGGTCGTGCAGGTCCTTGGCGGGCACGTGGTCGGCCGCCCAGGGGATCACCGACCGGCGCGGGAAGCACCGCGTCCACGGCAGGTCCCGCAGGAACACCTCCCGCATCGGCCCGCCGGGATGCGCCCCGTGCGCGACGCAGCCCTCCGCCTCGGGCTCCCCCCGAGAGGCCGGGCGGTCGGCGTGCACCGGACACGGCGGCGGCTTCGACAGGTCCGCGGAAAGCCGGCTGACGTCGTGCCAGATCCGCACCGTCCGCGCGTGCAGCCCGGGCAGTCGCCGCCAGGCGGCGCCCTCGAACAGGGCGCTCTCCACCAGCGGGAACACCGCGTCCACCCGCTCCCGCTCCACGCGTGCGGCGAGCGCGTCCAGGTCGGCGCCCTCCGACTCGCGGTAGAAACCGGCGTCGACGCCCGCCTCGCGCAGCGACCGCACCAGATGCCACAGGGCGGTCTCCACCCCGCCCCACGACGGCGAGTCGAAGCCCTCGTCGTAGATCTCGAACAGGGCCCGCCCGCCGGCCGCCGCCTCAGGCACGGTCCACCTCCGGTGCGCGCCGCGCGGTCGCCGCCGCCACCCGCTCCACCAGGTCCGCCACCACGAACCGGTTCCCGGGCCGGGAGCGCAGCCACAGCGTGCAGTCGAAGTAGCCCTCGAGCCGGTTGACGATGTTGACGAACTCGCGGTCGTCCACGTCCACGAACCCCTGGGCGACGATGTCGCCGGCGTCGTCGCCGGTCTCGTCACTGAGGCACTTCAGGACGAGCATGCGGGTCATGCCGTCCGCGCCAGGTGCGTCTTGCTGTTCGCCACCACCAGGGAAGCGCATCCGTCCTCCGTTCTGTCCACGATGAACACACCGGTGTTGCTGATCTTGAAACGGGTGCGGTGCAGCAGCGCGTCGTCCAGCCCCAGCAGCTCGAAGAGGAGGGCCTGCATCGTCTCGGAGTGCGACACGAGCACCCACCGGCCGCCGCCCGCGGCCACCGGGCACCGCTCGCCGAGGAACTCCCGCACCCGGCGCCGCTGCGCGGCCCAGCTCTCCACGCCGAACACCTCGGCCTCCGGCCGCAGCAGGCGCTCCTCCAGCACGGCGTCCCACTCCCGCACCCGCACCGGGCGCGGGAAGACCTCCGGCGCGGCCAGCTCCGCCAGCCTGCCGTCCGCCACCACGGGCACGCCCAGGGCCGCGCCGAGCGGCTCCGCCGTGCGCGCCGCCCGCCGCTGCGGGCTGCAGTACACCCGTACGCCGGACTGCGGGCCGGGGCCCGGCGGGCGTACCGCCGGGTCCCCGGGGAGGTGGCGGGCGAGCGCCCGGGCCTGCCGCTCGCCGAGCCGGGTGAGCCCGGCGTGCGGGTCGAAACCCGGCAGGACGTCCTCGTCGTCCAGGACGTTGACGCTCGCCTCCGCGTGCCGGACCAGCACGAAGCGCTGGACCGCGGTCATACGATGGGCAGCGGGATGCGGCCCTGCGGGGCCCGCATCCGCTCGCGCGAGTTGTTGAACTCCTGGTTGGCGATGCAGGTGCCGCACGGCCAGTTGTCGAACTCGCGGATCGGGCCGAAGCCGTGCACCAGGTGCTTGGGCACCGAGTAGCAGTCGCACTTGACCATCCGGATCTCGTCCCCGGACACCTGGTAGTTGTAGCCGTTGGTGATCTGGTCGCAGACCGCGTCCCGCTTGCCGGTCTCGAAGATGTGGTTCCAGCGGCGGAAGTACTCCGGCGGCGCCAGGAAGTCCGCCGGGTGCAGCTCCTCATAGCGCAGGTTCACCGTCAGCGGCTGCCCCTTGAACGCGAGCAGCGGCATGAAGTGCAGCAGCCCCCGGTAGCCGCGGGACGCCAGCAGGTCGATGTAGGCGTTCACCTCGTCCACCGACTGGCCCCAGTACACCGTCTGGAGTTCCGCGCCCAGCTCGACGGCGGCGTCGATGATCCGGTCGATCTGCGCCTGCTTCAGACCGCGCTTGGCGTTCATCGCCTCGGTGTGCCCGTCGACCGAGAACACCCAGAGCAGGTCCGGGCGGCCCTCCAGGGCCCGCGGCAGCTTCGTGCCGTTGCTCAGCACCTCGACGCGGTAGCCCTCGGAGGCACGTTTCTGCAGATGGTCGACGATCTTCGGGTAGAGGGTGATCTCACCGTCGGACTCCACCCGGAACAGCACCGCGTCCGGCTCGTACTCGGCGAAGATCCGGTCCAGCGAGCGGATGGTCGCCGGCTGGTCGACCTTGGTCTTCTTGACCTCGCAGTAGGTGCAGCGGATGTTGCAGGCGCCGTCGACGACGATGTTGCGGTAGGCGCGGACCTGCCGGACGGGCGGCGGCCACACGATGTCGGATGCCATGGTCGTGACTCCTCGCTGGGTGTGTCGGTGAAGTGGCGGGCGCGGTGCGCCGGTTCAGACGTGCGCGGCGTGCCGGGACACGAGGTCGCCGGCGACCGCCTTGGCGCTGCGCAGCGCGTGCGCCTGGATGGTCAGGGTCGGGTTGAGGCCGCCCGGGTAGGGCATGAAGCTGCCGTCGACGACGTACACGTTGGGGGCGGAGTGGACCCGGCCCCAGCCGTCCACGACCGAGGTCGCCGGGTCGTCGCCCGCCCGGCACGTGCCGTGCAGATGGCAGCTGCCATGGGCGAAGCCGCTCTCCTCGTGCCGGATCGCGGTCGCGCCCGCCTGCCGCAGCAGCCGCTCGCACTTGTCCGTCATGTACTCCAGGCGGCGCAGGTCGCGCGGGTCGGGCGTGTAGTCGATGACGACGGCCGGCACCCCGTCCTCGTCGACGTGCCGGGACAGCCGCACGCGGTTGTCCAGGTTCGGGTGGTCGGCCAGGATCGTCTCGATCCGCAGCTCCAGCGCGTCGTGCCGGATGCGGTCCGGCTCGTCGTTCTTCGACTCGTAGATCAGACCGCCCACCCCGGTCGGGCAGGCGGGGTCCAGGTAGTGGTCGAGGAACGCGATCGTCGAGAACGGCCCCGTGTGCGTCCGCCAGTCGGCGAGCGTCGTCCCGTCGGGGGCCTCCACGACGCCGCTGACGTACTCGCTGAGCTTCATCGTCAGGCCGCGGCCCACCAGCCCCGAGTGGTTGCCCACGCCGTCGGGGGCGTGCCCGCCGCGGGAGCGCAGCAGCAGGGCGGCCGTCTGGATCGCGTTGCACGCGACGACGAAGGACCGCGCCCGGATCCGGTGCGTGGTGCGGGACAGCCGGTCCAGGCACGTCACCGACGTCACCGCGTCCGCGCGGTCCTGCTCCAGCCGCAGCGCCCGGATCCCGGTGCGCAGCGTGAAGTTGGGGTGCGCGGAAAGCGGCGTCAGGAACACGGCCACGACGTCGGCCTTCGCGCCCGTGGGGCACTGGTGGCTCACGCACAGCGAGTCCCTGCCGCACGCCGAACGCCCGCCATGAGCGTGCCGGTTGATGGCCAGGGGCGTCGGGAACGGGTCGTAGCCCAGCGCCGTGCCCGCCTCGTACAGGACCTCCGCCGCGGCCGTCGGCGGGTGGGCGGGGCCGCGGCTCTCCTGGTCCGGCTCGCCGCCGCAGATGCCGAGCCGACGCTCCAGCACGTCGTAGTACGGGGCGAGTTCGGCGAGCCCGTACGGCCAGCGCACATCGAGGTCGCCGGCGTCGATCAGCTCGCTCGGGTCGAAGTCGAACGGCCGGTAGCGCCACGACGCGCCGCCGTAGAACACGGTCCCGCCGCCCAGGTTGGAGGTCGTCCACGGCCAGCCCTCGTCGGTCCAGCCGCCGTTGCCGTCACGGACCAGCGCCGTGCGGCACATGTCGTCCAGCTCGGGGTTGCCGAGGTCGGGGGAGAGCCGGAAGCCCTCCTCGACCATCAGGACGTCCAGCCCCTGCCGGACGAGCCGGTCGGCGGCCACCGATCCGCTGGCGCCGCTGCCGATCACGACGACGTCCCAGATCCGGTCGTCGTCCCGGGAGTCCCACCCGTCGCGGTGCGCGGGCCCCAGCGGCTCGGGGTGCCATGCGTGCCGGGCGTCCAGGGGCAGGGTGCCCCGAAGGCGCTTCATTGGTGTGCCTTTCGTAGAAGGGGGAGGATGCGGAGAAGAGGGGGGACAGGGATGGGCCCGTGGGGCGTCATGCCGAGGTCGCGGCCAGCCACCCCCGCTGCATGCCGGCGAACCGGCCGCCGGCGTCGAGGAGCTGCGCCGGGCTGCCGTCCTCGACCACCGCGCCGTCCTCGATGACCAGGACGCGGTCCGCGATGGCGACCGTGGAGAGCCGGTGCGCGATGATCACCGCCGTACGGCCGGCGAGCACCCGCGTCAGCGCCTCGTGCACCGCCCGCTCCGACGGCGTGTCCATGCTGGACGTCGCCTCGTCGAGGATCAGCACGCGCGGCGACGTGAGCATCACCCGCGCCAGGGCGATCAGCTGCCGCTGCCCGGCCGACAGGCCCGTGCCGCGCTTGTGCACGTCGGTGTCGTAGCCCTCCGGAAGCGCGCTGATGAACCCGTGCGCGCCCACCGCCTCGGCGGCGGCCCGGATCTCCGCCGGTGAGGCGTCCGGCCGGCCCAGCGCGATGTTCCGCGCCACCGAACCGGCGAACAGGAACGACTCCTGCGTGATCATCGAGACGGCGCCCCGCAGCTCGGCGTCCGCCAGCTCGCGCAGGTCGACGCCGTCCAGCGTGATCCGGCCGGCCGTGGGGTCGTAGAGCCGGGCCAGCAACTTGGCGATCGTCGACTTGCCGGCGCCCGTGGTGCCCACCAGGGCCACCGTACGGCCCGGTTCGAGGGCCAGGTCGACGCCCGACAGGACCGGCCGGCCCTCCTCGCCGTACCGGAAGTGCACGTCCTCGAACCGCACGGCGCCCCCGGCCCCTCGGGCCGGCAGCGGCACCGGCCGCTCCGGCTCGGCGACCGCCGGGTGGCGCACGAACAGCGCCCCGATCTTCTCGAGACCGGCCGACGCCGACGAGAACGCGTTGGCGAAGCTCGCCAGCTCGTCGATCGGGTCGTACAGCCGGTGCACGTACAGGAGGAACGCGGTCAGCGTGCCGATCGCCAGCTCGCCCTGGTGGATCCGGAACACCCCCAGCGTCAGCAGCCCCACCAGCGACAGGTTCCCGATGAGCTTCACGCCGCCGCTGAACGCGGCGCTGACCCAGCCGGCGTCCGCCCGCGCCACCGCGTAGTGGGCGTCCAGGCCGCGCAGGCGCAGCGCGTTGGCCTCCTCGCGGCGGAACGCCTGCACCGCCTTGATGCCGTTGTACGCCTCGACGGTGTGCCCGACGACGCCCTCGACGGCCGTCCTGGTGCGCCGGTACGCCCGCCGCGACCGGAGCCGGAACCACCGCGTCAGCGCGTACAGCGGAAGGAACAGCGCGATGACCACCGCGGCCATCGGCTGGTCCAGCCAGAGCATCACGGTGAGGATGCCGACCATGGAGAACAGCGCCGAGAACAGCCCGTCCAGGCCCATCTCCAGCATCTCCTCGACCGACTCCACGTCGCTCGACAGCCGGGCGATGACCCGCCCCGAGGGGTACGACTCGTGGAACGCCAGCGGCTGGCCCATCACATGGGTGAACGCCCGGTGCCGCAGCTCGAACAGCAGGTCCTGGGCGATGCCGCCGGAGTAGCGCAGGAAGCAGTACTTGAGGGTCGCGGTGGTCAGGCCCGCGGCCAGCGCCGCGGCCGTGAACCCGACGAGCGGGCCCCAGCGTCCGTCCGCCGCCGCGGGCACCCCGCGGTCGATGGCGGCGGCGATGAGCAGCGGCGGGACCAGCCCGCACACGTTCTCGACCAGGGCGAGGCCCGTCGCGGCGGCCAGCCGGCGCCGCTTCGGCCACAGCAGCATGCGCAGCAGGGCGTCCCGGCGGGCCCGGGACCGCGCGTCGTCGCGCTCGCTCATCGCGTCTCCACCTTCCCCGCCCTGTCACCCGCGGGACCGCCGGCACCGGCCCCGGCGGCCGGGCCTTCCGCGTCCGCGCCGGCACCCGGCATCTCGGGCGGCGGCTGGACCAGCAGCCGGTACTCCGGCTCCCGCGCCATCAGTTCGTCGTGCGTGCCCGTCGCGGCGACCCGCCCGCCGGACAGGAACACCACCTGGTCGGCCAGGCGCAGCGTGCCCGGCCGGTGCGCCGCCACGACCGTCGTGACCCGGCTCAGGACCCCGCGCAGCGCGGCCTCCACCTCCGCCTCCGTCCGCACGTCCAGCGCGGACAGCGCGTCGTCCAGCACCAGCACCGACGGCCGGGGCAGGATCGCCCGGGCCAGCGCCAGGCGCTGCCGCTGACCGCCCGACAGGCCGAGGCCCTCCTCGCCGATCACCGTGGACAGCCGCTCGGGCAGCGCGGAGACGAACCCGTCCGCCCGCACCGTCCGCAGCGCCTCCCACACCGCGTCGTCTCCGTCCGGCGCGTCCGGGCCCGTGTCCGGTCGGCGCACGCCCAGCGTGACGTTGTCCCGTACCGTCCCGGAGAACAGCACCGGGTCGTCGAAGGCGCTGCACACCACCGACCGCAGGTCCGCCAGGGCCAGGTCCCGCAGATCCGTGCCGTCCAGCGTGACGCGGCCCGACGTCGGGTCGTCCAGCCTGGACAGCAGCGACAGCAGGGTGCTCTTCCCGGAGCCGGTCGCCCCGACGACGGCCACCGTGCTGCCCGCCCGGATCGTCAGGTCGACGCCCCGCAGGGCCGCGGCCCGCCCGCCCGGGTGCGCGTAGTGCACGTCCTCCAGGCGGACCTCGCCCCGCACCGGCGACGGCAGGGGCAGCGGCCGCGGCGGATCGGTCACCGTGACCGGCTCGTCCCGCACCTGCCAGTACCGGTCGGCCGCCGCGGCCGCGGTCGACGCGTCGGCGGTCAGCCAGCCCAGGGTGTCGGCCGGCCAGCGCAGGTACGTGGCGACCGTGACCGCCGCCATCAGCGTCCCCAGCGTCAGCGAGCCGGTGGCGACGCTGTGCCCGCCGTACCCGATCATCGCCACGATGGCCAGGTCCGGCAGCGCCGTGATCACCCACCACAGGGCCGCCGTGTACGACAGCTTCCGCAGCTCCAGGCCGCGCAGCCGGCGCGCCTGCTCCGTGAACCGGCGCACCGTCTCCGGACCGCGCCCGAACACCTTCAGCACCCGCACGCCGAGCACCGACTCCTCGACGGTCGTGGACAGATCGCCGCTCAGCTCCTGCGCGGAGCGGGCCACCACCCGGAACCGCTGCTCGAACACCGTCGTCGCCAGCACCATCGGCGCGTACGCCAGGAACACGATCAGCGCCAGGACCGGCGCCAGCCGCGCCAGCACCAGCAGACCGACGACCAGGGCCGCCACGTTCACCATCAGGTACACGGCGGAGAACGCCACGAACCGCCCGATCTCCGTCACGTCGGAGACCGTCCGGGAGAGCAACTGCCCCGACTGCCAGCGCGCGTGGAACGACAGCGGCAGCCGCTGGATGTGCGCCGCGACGTCCGCCCGCATCGCCGTCTCCAGCCGGGTCGCCGGCCGCACCACCAGCAGCCGGCGCGCGCCCAGCAGGACCGCCTCGACCACGCCGAGCAGCGCGAACCCGCCGATGAACCACGGCAGCGCCGCGAAGTCCCGCTCGGCGACCGGGCCGTCCACCAGCCCCTGGAGCACCAGCGGCATGGCCAGGCCCGCGAGCATCGACCCGAACGCCGCGCCGCACGCCCCGGCCATCAGCCAGCGGTGCGGCCGCAGGTAGGGGGCGCACCGCCGCAGTGACGTCATGGCCTCCACGCTCCACCTCCCGCCGCGTCCTCGCCGAGCGCCCGGCCGTAGTGCTCCAGCGCCCGGTCGACGGTGTCCGCGCCGTACGCGGCCAGCAGGTCGGGCAGCGCCGCGTCGACCGCCTTGTGGTGCCGGGGCGCGTCGGTCACCGCGTCGCCCGCCGCCCGTGTCAGCGCCTCGACGTCGCCGCGCGGCACGAGCAGCGAGGGGGTGACCCCGCCGACCGTGTCGCGCAGCCCGCCCACGGCGTAGCCGGCCACGGGGGTCCCGCACACCATGGCCTCCAGCGCGCTGCCGCCCAGCTCCTCGTGCGCCGACGGCATCACCAGCACGTCCAGGGCGGTCATCACCGACGGGACGGCGTCGTGCGGCAGGAACCCGGTGAACACGAACCGGTCCGCGAGGCCCGCCGCCGAAACGGCCTCCCGCATCCGCTCCCGCTGCGGCCCGTCGCCCACCACGAGGAACACCGCACCGGGCGCACCCGACAGGGCGTCCCAGTGCCCCGCCATGGTGACGAAGTCCCGCCACCCCTTCTCGTGCGCGACCCGGCCGACCCAGCCGACCACCGGCACGCCGTCCGGGACGCCCAGGGCCCGCACGTACTCCCGCGCCTCCCCGCCCGGTACGGGCCGTACGTTCCCGACCGAGTCGGGCAGGACGTCCACCAGGCCGCGGTCCAGCGGCAGGAGCCGCGCGACCGTGTCGGCGGTCCGCGAGGTGAGCGTCGAGATCCGGCGGGCGTGCCGCAGGGCGTACCGCTCGGCGGCGTACACCAGGCGGTGCTGCAGCCGGTCGAAGCGGGACATCGGCTCGTACACCGCCAGCCGTGAGCAGTGCAGCGTGACGCAGTACGGGGCGCCGACGATGCGCGACACGAGCGGGCCCGCGAGCAGCGCCCACAGCTGGCCGTCCGCGTGGACGTGCACCAGGTCCGGCCGCCATCTGCGGCGCAGCGGAACGCACGCGGCGAGGACACCGGCCAGCCACGCCTGGTTGAGCCCGACCAGACCGGTGAGTTCGGAGCGCAGCCGGGGGAGAGGCGCCCGGGTCACCCGGACGGTGAGCCCGGGCCGGTCGACCCGCTCCTTGGGCAGCCCGGGAAAGCCCACGGTCATGACCAGCTGCTCCACTCCACGCCCGGCCAGCTCCCGCGAGAGGCCCAGGATCTGCACCTGCATGCCCCCGACGGCGTCGAACTCGGCGGGCCAGTCGGTGACGCAGTCGTGGTGGAAGAAGGGGGTGAGCCGCAGCACACGCACAGGAACTCCACGGAAGAGGAAACGCCGCACGGGCCGAATTCAGCCCCTCCGGCGTTTGAGGAGCGGGGGGTTCGGGGGGCGGAGCCCCCCGATTCGGGAAGGGGCGGGGTGGGGAAGGATCCCCCGGCCACCACCTAGGGCAGCGGGCCCGCCGGTGCGCGCCCCGCGTACGCCGGTTCGGCCGTGCCGGCCGCGGTCGTCTCGTCGACCACCTCTTCCAGCAGCGCCAGCGGGACCGGGACGAGGGGCATGGCGCCGGTGTGCAGCACCTTGCCGGGGGCGGAGAGCAGCACCATCGGGGTGTGGCCGGGCGGGCTGTCGAGGTAGCCGCGCTTGTTGTCGTACGCCAGCCAGTTCTTCACGAGCGCCGTGTCGACGTGCGCGGGGATCACGGGCTCCACACCGGCGGCGGCGACCAGTTCGCGGTGCAGGGCGACGAGCCCCGCGTCGGCGTGGCCCAGGCGCCGGGACACCTCGGCGGCGATCGTCATGCCGACGGCCACGCCCGCCCCGTGCGCGACCTCGCCGCGCGAGGCGTGCTCGATGGCGTGCCCGGTGGTGTGGCCGTACTCCAGGACGAGCCCGGAGCGCCGCTCGTGCTTGTCGTCCCGGGTGACCATGGCCTTGGCGGCCAGGCTCTCGGCGATGATCCAGCGCATGGTCTCGTCGTCGTACCGGCCGTCGGCGCGCAGGGCGCCCGCGAGCCGGTCGAGCATGGAGGGCCGGATGGCGAGCGCGTTCTTGACCACCTCGCCGATGCCGGAGCGGATCTCGCGCGGCGGCAGGGTGCGCAGCATCGCGGTGTCGGCCAGGACCTCGACGGGCTGGTAGAAGGTGCCGACGAGGTTCTTGCCGAAGGTGGCGTTGACGGCCTGCTTCAGCGACAGCACCGAGTCGAGCATGGCCACCACCGTGGTGGGCACGTGGACGAGGCGGATGCCGCGGAACAGCAGGGAGGCGACGAGGCCGGCGATGTTCCCGGTGACGCCGCCGCCCAGGGCGACGACGACGGAGCGGCGGTCGGCGCCGTGCTCCAGGGCCTGTTCGGTGAGCGCGCCGACGGTGGCGAGCCCCTTGTGCACCTCTCCCACCTCGTGGGTGAGCAGGTGGGCCGGTCCGGCCTCCTTGTCGATGCGGGCGGTCAGGTCGACGCCGTAGAGGGCGGCCACCGTGGTGTCCGCCACCACTAAGTAGCTGCTGGCCCGCAGTGCGGCGAGCCGTGCCACGACGTCCTCGGCGCAGTCGGTCCCGAGTCGGTAGGGGAACGACGCTTCTTCCATCGCTATGGGTGTGACCTGCATGATCTTTCCCGATCCTCCGGCGGTTCGCGGGGCTGGGGCGCGGCGGGGTGCCTGCGGGGTCAATGGGCCAGTTCGGCGCCGTGCCGCAGGACCTTGGCGAAGGCCGCGGCGATGTCGCCCATGTCGTCTGCGTCGCCCAGCAGGGCGGCGTGGTGCAGGGTCACGGTCCGCCGGGCGGTGTCCTCGCACACCGGCAGCGAGAACCGCTTGGGGTCGATGCGCTCCTCGTGCGCCAGGCTCACGGTGTAGCGCCGGCGGGTGTGCGGCGCGTACAGCTTGTTGGCCGGGATCGGGGCGTACGAGGGCAGGACCGAGAAGCCCAGTTCGGCGCTGAGCGCGCCGGTGATCTCGCCGATGGCGGTGTGCTCCAGCTCGCCGTCGGGGAGGCGGACCGCGTACGTGTAGTAGGTGCGCGAGGTGGTGCCCTCGGACGTGGCCTGCGGGCGCAGGCCGAGTTCGCCGAGGTGCCGGTCGAGGAGCAGGGCGTTCGCGCGGCGCCGCTCGTTCTGCTCGTCGAGGGTGGTGAGCTGCTCGGTGAGGATGGCGGCCTGGAACTCGGAGAGGCACCGGTTGCTGCCCATCAGCTCGCCGGTCTCGACGAGTTCCATGGCGCCGGGTGCGGGCGGGGTGGTGGTCAGGCAGCGGCCGTCGGCCCGCAGGTGCTCGACGCGCCGGGCGAAGTCGGCGTCGCGGGTGATGACCGCGCCGCCCTCGCCGCTGGTGAGCACCTTGCTGTGCTGCATGCTGAAGGTGCCGGCGGTGGCCAGCGCGCCCACCTTGACGCCCCGGTAGGCCGCACCGTGGGCCTGGGCGCAGTCCTCGACGAGCGGCAGTCCGTGGCGCTCGGCGATCCGGCGGAGCGCGTCCATGTCGGCGACGGCCGAGTAGAGGTGGACGACCACGATGGCCCGGGTGCGCTCGGTGATGAGGGCCTCGACCGCGTCGGGGTCGAGGCACAGCGTCGCGGGGTCGACGTCGCAGAAGACGGGGACGGCGTTGACGCCCAGGACGGTGGAGCCGGAGGCGACCCACGACAGGCCCGGGACGATCACCTCGTCGCCGGCGCCGACGCCGCAGGCCTCCAGGGCCAGCATCAGGCTCGCGGTGCCGCTCGCGGCGGGCACGCAGTGCGGTACGTCGTGGTAGGCGGCGAACGCGCGGGCGAAGCGGCGCTCGTAGGAGTCCGCGCCGCGGTACGGGCCGCTGATCGACCACCGGCCCGAGCCGAGGACCTCCGCGACCGCGCCGGGCACACCGGGCGCGGGCTGCGGCCAGGCGGGCCAGGGACGTGTGCGTATGGCGTCGCCGCCCTTCACTGCCAACCGGGAAACCATGGGACCTTCCTTCCTGACGTCATGCCGGGGATGTGCGGATGAGGGGCGGGAGGGTGGAACCGCCGGGGCGTGCACCGGCGTTCAGGCCCGGAGGTTGAAGTACGAGCGGGTGTTGCCGTCGGCGCGGCGCAGGGCGACGTCGAGTGCCTTGGCGTGGTCGTCCAGCGCGAACTCGTGGCTGAGCAGCGCGTCGACGTCGACGGCGCCGGACGCCAGGACGCCGATGGCCTCGTCGAAGCGGGTGCCGGGGCCCATGGACGCCTGGATGGTGAGGACCTTCAGCACGATGTGGTGCGGCGCCATCGCGGCCGACTCCTCGATGCGGTAGCCGACCAGGCCGACGCGTCCGCCGGGGCGGACGGCCTCGACGGCCTCCTGCACGGCGGTCGGGTAGCCGGAGGCCTCCAGGACGACGTCGGGCACGGCCCCCGGGTTCTTGCGGAGGAACTCCACGAGGTCGCCCGGCTGTCCGGGCACCGCCGCCGGGACGCCCATGGCGAGGGCCGCGGCCCGCCGCTCGGGCACCGGCTCGGCGACCGCGGTGACGGTGCCGCCGCGCAGCCGCACGGCCTGGGCGAGCAGCAGCCCGATGCCGCCGGCGCCCATGACGGCCACCTTCTCGCCGGCCGTGACGTTCAGCCGGTCCACGGCGTTGAGTGCCACCGCGAGCGGCTCGACCTGGCAGGCGGCGCGCAGCGGGAGCGTGTCCGGGAGCCGTTTGAGGTTGGCGACCGGGATGGTCATGTACTCGGCGCAGGCGCCGTCCCGGGTGAAGCCCAGCTCCTGGAGGTCCTCGCAGAGCGTGGGTGTGCCGGCCGCGCAGTGCGCGCAGGTCCCGCACGAGCAGGTCAGATCGCCCACCACGTTGGTGCCGATCAGTTCGGCCCCCTGCGGGCCGTTGACGTCCACGACGGTGCCGCTCCACTCGTGGCCGGGCACCACGGGGTAGGTGAAGCCGTGCCAGACCCCCTTGTAGAAGGAGAGGTCGCTGCCGCAGACGGAGTTGTAGGCGATCCGGACCAGCGCCTCGCCGGGGGCCGGATCCGGTACCTCCCGGTGGATGAGCAGGGCCCGCTCGGGGGCCTCGAACAGCAGAGCCTTCATCGTGCCGAACCTCCGTGGTCAGGAGTGCCCGGCGGTCCCCGGGCGGGTTCTGTTCGCTAAAGCGGATGAAGCTGCGCATGATCGTACGCTGGCATCACATCAACTTGTCAACCATGGCTGATAGTTGTTTGATGGCCGGGTGAGCGCTGTCCGCTAGAGCGGGCGGAGGTCCGGGGCGAAGCCGGAACGGAAGGGAGAGACGTGCATGGCGGGCAGTGGATCGGCACCTGAGTCGCACGAGCGGCCGCTCCTGCGGAAGTTCGACCAGCGGCTGGGCGAATTGATCGCCGCCCTCTACCCGGACGAGCGCAAACGACCGGGCTACGCCCGGCTGGCCAAGGAGATCCGCGAGACCACCGGCGGTGCCATCTCCGGCACCTACCTGTGGGAGCTCGCGACGGGCAAGAAGCGCAACGTCACGCTGGAGCAGCTGGACGTGCTGGCCGAGTTCTTCGGGGTGCCGCCCGAGTACTTCCTCAACGAGGAGACGGCCGAGCGGGTCAACTCGCAGCTCAAGCTGGCCACGGCGCTGCGCGACGCCCGGGTGCGCAACCTCGCCCTACGGGCCGAGGGCCTCTCCGCGGAGAGCCTGGACGCCCTGCTCATCATGGTCAACGAGGCCCGCAGGGTGCAGAACCTCGCGTCCGTCGACGACCACGACCACAAGGCCGCACCGGACGGCGGCCGAACCGGAACGTCCGGAAGCACGACGTAGCCGGGGGGCTACGGAAAAACGGGGCGGAACAACAGCGGGGGCTACTGGAATATGGCCGCTGGTGCCGCGGGGGCACCAAGCATGGGGAGGCTGTCATTTTTTCTCACAACAAGGGGCCGGGCCGCGGAGTGACGCCGTCCGAACGGCCCGCCATGTATCGCCCCACGGGTATTCCGGGGCGACGAAGAACCGTTTCCTCTTTCTTCGTAGCGGAGTGGTGACGCCACACCGGCCGTCCGGCCGGATCTGATCCACGGCCACCGCCTGCTGCTCGTCCGCATCCAGCCGCGATTCCCCGCCACGGGACGCGCCCACGCGATCCGGCACGACACGCCGACCGGCCCGCCCGCGCTTCGACACCCGAACCGCCGGACGGCCCGACCGGTGATCCGTCGTGCCCGGAAGACACCTCCGGCGCCCCCGTACGACCCGGTGGACCGGCCATGCCGTCATGCGTGCCACACCGCCATGCCGTCGTGCCGCCGCGCCACCCCACGTCGTCGTGCGGTCCCGCGGCCATGCCGCCGTGCCGTCGTCCGGCACCCCGGCGGAGCGGGCTTCGGTGGACGGTCCGTGCTCTCCACGCCCTCAACGCCGTCCGAGGAAGGCCGAACGGTACACACCGAATGTCGTACAGGATCGCCAGGCTGCGCCGACGCTGTCGACCGCTGCTGGGCCAGCTCGCCCTGCCCCAACCCTTCGCCATCGAGACGCTGTGCGCACATCTCTCCGCGCACCGCAGGCGTCCCCTCCACCTCCACCCGCTGCCCCTCCAGGCCGCCGCCTCGGGCGCGTGCGGATTGTGGATCGCCACCGACACCGACGACCACATCTTCTACGAGCAGCGCACCGCCCGTTCCCACCAGGAGCACATCGTGCTGCACGAGATCGGCCACATGCTCTTCAACCACCACGCCACCGCCGACGCCGGCCCGCCCGGTGGCCTCCTCGCCGACCTCAGCCCCCGCCTGGTCCGCCGCATCCTCGCCCGTACCAACTACTCCACCCGCCAGGAGCAGGAGGCCGAGATGCTGGCGACACTGATCCGCACCGGAGAGGCGGGCGCCGGTCACGGCCAGCCGTCGGACCCCTACGGCAAACTGCGCGCGGCCCTCGGGGTGAGCACCGACCATGAGCTGTGACTTACCCGGAGCATGGGGCCTCGCCCTGGACGCCACCGGCCTCTGCCTGCTCTGGGGGGCCGTCCTGCTGCGGGCCCTCCCGGCACTGCGCCACCCGCACCAGCGCGGACTGTGGCTCGCCGTCGCGTCCGCCGCCGTCGCGATGACCCTGCACCTGGAGCCCGTCTGCCAGTACGTCACCCAGCTGACCGGCTCCGCCCGGTCCGTCGCCATCGCCAAGAACCAGGCCGGCGTGGTGTCGGCCGGCGCCGTCCTGCACTTCGCCGCCTACGCCACCAGCGGCCGCCGCCACACCGGCACCATCGTCCTGACCACCGCCGCCATGATGGCCGCGCTCCTCGCGCTGGCCGGGCTCGGCGCCGTACCCCCGGGGAGCCACGGGCCGCCGTTCACGCTCGCCCGCGCCCCCTCCGCCGCCTACTGGCTCCTCCTCGTCACCCTCCACGTCGTGGCCAACGCCGCCTGCGTCCGGGTCTGCTGGGCCTACGGCCGGCGCGGCCCCCACCGGTCCCTCAACCTCGGCCTCATGCTCTTCGGCTGGGGCACCGCCCTGGCCGGCCTGTTCTGGATCGGCACCCTCGTCCTCCTCGTCGTCGACTCCCGCCCCGGCACCACGCTCTGCCTCCTGCTGAGCGGGCACGCCGTGCTGCGCGCCGCCGCGCTCCTCGTGCCCACGATGCTCGAACTGCGCCGCGCGCTCGGCCACGCGCACACCATCTGGCGCATCTGGCCGCTGTGGCGGCACCTCGTGGACGCCGTGCCCCACGTCGCCCTGTCCGTGTCCCGCTCCCGCCTCCTGGCGTTCCTCCAGCCGCAGGTCTCCTGGCGCCTGATCGCCTACCGGAAGGTCATCGAGATACGCGACGCCATCCTCGCCCTCGGCCACTACGCGGATCCGGCCGTTTCCGATGACGCCCGCGCCCATGTGCGCCGCTGCGGCGTCCCCGCCGAGCGCACCGACGCGTTCGTGACCGCGTGCCTCCTGACCAGGGCCCGCGCCGCCAAGCTCGGCGGCGCCCGCCCCGATCCGACCCGCGAGGTCGTCACCGCCGGCCGGCACACCACGGACCTCGCCACCGAGACCCGCTTCCTGCTGCAGCTCGCCGAGGCGTACACCTCCCCGTGCGTACGGGAGTTCGCCGCCGACGCGGAAACGGCACGCGCCTCCGCGGGAGGCCCCCGGTGAAGCCGCCCGCCGCCCCTGTCCGAAACCGTTCAGGAAGTGTCAAAGGGGCGGGGCGAATTGAGGGCCCTCTGCCATGATGCCGACCATGGACAGCACGTTGCGCCGGAAATACCCGCACCACGAATGGACCGCCGTGAACGAAGGAGATTCGGGCGCCTTCGTTTATCACCTCACCGGACACCAGCCCGAGCTTTATGCGAAAGTCGCCCCGCGCACCCCGGAAAACGCCGCCTTCGACCTCGCGGGCGAGGCCGACCGGCTGGAATGGCTGGCCCGCCACGGCATTCCCGTCCCCCGCATCGTCGAGCGCGGCGGGGACGACACCTCCGCCTGGCTCGTCACCGAGGCCGTCCCGGGCGTCTCGGCCGCCGAGGAGTGGCCGGAGCACCAGCGCCTCGCCGTCGTCGAGGCCATGGCGGACCTCGCCCGCGCCCTGCACGACCTGCCCGTCGACGCGTGCCCCTTCGACCGCGGCCTCACCGTGACCGTGGCGGAGGCCCGGCACAACGTGCGCGAGGGACTCGTCGACCTCGACGACCTCCAGGAGGAGCGCGAGGGCTGGTCCGGCGAACGGCTCCTCGCCGAACTCGACCGCACCCGGCCCGAGAAGGAGGACACGGTCGTCTGCCACGGGGACCTCTGCCCGAACAACGTGCTGCTCGACCCGGAGACCTGCCGGGTCACCGGAGTGATCGACGTGGGCCGCCTCGGCCGCGCCGACCGCCACGCCGACCTCGCCCTCGCCGCCCGCGAGCTGGAGATCGACGAGGACCCCTGGTTCGGCCCGGAGTACGCCGAGCGGTTCCTCGAACGGTACGGGGCGCAGCACGTCGACAAGGACAAGATGGCCTTCTACCAGCTGCTCGACGAGTTCTTCTAGGCCCTGGCCCCCGCTGTGGCCCGCCGCGGTGGCGGGCCACAGCCGCCCGGCGGGCTCAGCGGCAGTCGTCGAAGTCCTGCGAGACCCCCGGGATCGGCTCCCAGTTGCGGCCGCCCCTGACGTAGACCGCGCTGATCCAGCCCTTCGGGCCGCCGGCGTCCACCAGCAGCCACCAGTTGTTCGCGTAGTTCCCGTCCCGCACGTCGTCGCCCTTGTTCTGGCAGAACGCGGTGACGTACATCCTGCTGACCTTCACGTTGTCGTACGGCGGGCACTGGTACGAGGCGCACGCGCGCATGTTCACGCCGGTCGCCCACACGTACACCCGCGTCGCGTCCGCGGCGGCCTGGGCGGGGGCCGCGCCGACCAGGGACGCGGCAGCTCCCGCGGCCGCCGCGCCCGCCACGGCCATCCGGCGCAGCCGGGTCGTGCGCTTCGTCGTCGCCCGCTGGGCGGTCGTTCGCTCGGTGGTCATCCGGACTCCTCGGCGTGATCGGGGGGAAATCGAACGCTGTCGCCGGAGCGACGGAACTCGCCCGCTCCCCATATGAGTCCGCCGGGCCCGCCGCACGAAGCATTCACGCCAACATCCGTCCCGGCATCAGTCATACGGCCGCACCCCGGATTCCGTCGCCCACACGAAGACGGACAGCGCTCCCCGCCCGAATGCGAGGTCACCACCGGCCGAATACCACCGCATGCACGCCGCGGCGCACACCACCGGACCGCCGAACCCGGACAGGGCGGTCCGGTGGAAGTCGTGCCCTGTCACAGCCCACCGGTATCGTCTGCACCGTACGAGGCTCACTGACCAGGGACTCGGGGGACGATGCTAGAAGTGCGCCTGCTCGGCCCTGCCGAGGTGTGGGACGGGGACCGCCGGATCCCCTTGAACGGAGCGAAACCGACCGCGATCCTCGCGGCACTCGTCATTCATCCGGGGGAGGTGCTCTCCACCGACCGCCTCGTGGACCTGGTCTGGGAGGAACAGGCACCCGTCACCGCCAGGGCGCTCGTCGCCTCCCACGTGTCCGCGCTGCGCCGGGCGCTCGCGGCGGCCGACGGGGGCGCCACCGCGATCGGCACGCGCTCGCCCGGATACGTCGCGGAGCTGCCGCGCGACCTCATCGACGCCCACCGCTTCGAGCGGGCCCTCGCCCGAGGCAGACGCGCGGCCTCCGAGGGGCGCCCCGCCGAGGCCGTGGACGTCCTGCGCGACGCGATGACCCTGTGGCGCGGGCAGGAGGCGCTGGAAGGGCTCGGCCAGGCCTTCGCCAGGATCGAGGCGGCGCGCCTGGCCGAACTGCGTCGCACCGCGCTGGAGGCCCGGTTCGCCGCCGAGCTGACGCTCGGCTGCCGCGCCGAGATCGTCGCCGAGCTGTACGCGCACGTCGCGGCCGACCCGCTGCGGGAGCGGCCGCGCGGCCAGCTGATGACCGCCCTCTTCCGCACCGGCCGGGTGCCCGACGCCCTGCGCGTCTACCAGGAGGGCCGCGACCTGCTCCGGTCCGAACTGGGCATCGACCCGGGCCCCGAGCTGCGCGCCCTCCACCAGGCCCTGTTGACCGGGGACACCTCCGTGCTGGGCACCCCGGTGGAGTCCGCCCCCGTGAACACGGCCCCGCCGAGCGGGTCCCGGCCGGCCCACCGGTCCGGGCAGAGCCCGCCCCTCCACCCGGCCACCACCCCCGCACCCCGTCCGGCAGGCCCCTCCGGCCCGCCGTCCGCGGGAACGGTGCCGCGCCAGACCGCCCGCGGCGCACCGGACCCCGACGCCGCCCGGCACCCCATGCCGTGCCACCTCCCGCCCGACGTCGCCGACTTCGTCGGCCGGGACAAGGAGATCGCCTGGGCGACCGCCCTGCTCGGCAGCGTCGCCGACCCGGCGCGCACCGCCGCGCCCCTCGGCGTGATCTCGGGGCGCTCGGGCGTGGGCAAGACCGCGCTCGCCGTCCACATCGGCCACCGCCTCTCCGCGCTCTTCCCCGACGGGCAGCTGTTCCTGGACCTGCGGGCCTCGGACGCCACGCCCGTCGGTACGGCCGACGCCCTCGCCCGGCTGCTGCGGGCCCTCGGCGTCGACCCCGACACCCTCACCGGCGGACCGGAGGACCTGCTCGGGCTCTACCGCAGCCACATCGCCCGCCGGCGGATACTGCTCGTCCTCGACAACGCCGTCGGCGAGGCCCCGCTGCGGCCCCTCCTCCCGCCCGGGCCCGGCTCGGCCGTCCTGATCACCAGCCGCAGGCGGCTCGTCGCCCTCGAAGGAGCCGCCCACCTGGACCTCACCGCCCCCGCCGAGCACGAGGCGGTCGCCCTGCTGACGAAGGTCGCCGGACCGGAGCGGGCCGGCGCCGAACCCCACCAGACCGCCGAGATCGTCGCCCTGTGCGGCCGGCTGCCGCTGGCCGTACGGATCGCCGGGGCCCGGCTCGCCGCACGCCCGCACTGGACCCCCGCCCGCCTCGCCGCCCGCCTCCGCGACGCCCACCGCCGCCTCGACGAACTCCAGGCCGGCGACCTGGAGCTGCGCGCCAGCCTGCAGATGGGGTACGCGGAGCTGGGCGAGCGGCAGCGGCGCGCACTGCGCAGACTGGCCCTGCTCGAACTGCCCGACTTCGCCGCCTGGGTGGCCGCGCCGCTGCTCGACGTCCCGCCCGACGACGCCGAGGAGGCCGTCGAATCCCTCGTGGACTGCCACTTCGTGGACCTCGTCGGGGTCGACGAGACCGGCCAGACCCGCTATCGCATCCACGACCTGGCGCGGGAGCACGCCCGGGAGCGCTGTCTTTCGGACGAGACTCCCGAGGAACGCGAGGCCGCCGTGCTGCGGCTCGTGGACCGGTGGCTGGCGCTGGCGAGGACCGCGGCGGCGCGCGGCCCCGGCGGGGCGTCCCGCCTGCTCCCCGAGGACCGCGGGTCGGGCGCCGCGGCCGAGCCCGACCCGTTCCCGGAGGAGGAGCTGCTGCGCAGGCCCGCCGCCTGGTTCGCGGCCGAGCAGCCCTGCCTGGTCGCCGCCGTGAGCCACTGCGCCGACCACGGCCTGCCCAGGGCGGCACGGGAACTGGCCGCCGTCCTGATAGCGAGTTCGGCCGCCCTCTACAACCGGTTCGACGCCTGGTCCCGTTCCCACACCGTCGCGCTGGCCGCCGTACGGCGCAGCGGTGACGCCGAGGGCGAGGCCTGGCTCCTCCACGGCCTCGGCCAGCTCCGCCTGGAGCAGGACCGCTTCGAGGACGCCCACGCCTACTTCAAGGACGCCCTGCGCCTGTTCGACGACACCGGCGTGGCGCGCGGCCGGGCCGCCGCCCTCGCCGGCATGGGCAACGCACGCCGCGAACAGGGCCGCTTCACCGAGGCGCTGGAGCTGCTGGAGGCCACCCTCACGCTGTACGGCGCGACCGGGACACCCACCGGCGAGGGCACCGGCACCGGCGCCGACCGCGCGGCCGTGGCGCACCTGCACTACGGCATCGGCGCCGTACACCGCGACCGCGGCCGGTACGACGCGGCGTGGGAGGCGCTGACCAGGGCGCTGGAGCTGTACCGGGCGGCGGGGGACCGGCAGGGCGAGGGCCTGACCCTCCGCTCGCTCGCCCTGTGCCACCGCGCCCAGGGGCGGCTCCCGGAGGCCGAACGGCTCCTGCGCGATGCCCTGCGCATCTTCGACGAGACCGAGGACGCGTTCGGCACGATGTACGCGAACCAGTCCCTGGCCAAGGTGCAGTTGCGCCAGGGCCTGCTCGGCGAGGCACGGGAACGCCTCGAACCGTGCCTGGAGGTCACCCGGGAGGCCCGCGACGTGTTCGGCGAGGCGCTGGTTTTGCGCTCGCTGGGCGAGGTGCGGCTCGCCGAGGCGGACTGGGACGGGGCGGCGGAGGTCCTGCGCGAGGCCCTCGCCCTGTGGGACCGGCTCGGGCTGCCGCTGTGGCGGGCCCGTACGGTACGGGACCTGGGCACCGCGGCGGCCGGACGCGGCGACGACGTCGCGGCCCGCGACGCCCGGACCGAGGCGCTGGAGACGTTCCGCGCGCTCGGCAGCCGCGAGGCGGAGGAGATGACAGGAGAGACGACGGGGGAGACGACGCCGCCCGGCTGACCGAGCGCTCTGCAGGCATCTGCCGAGCGCTCCGCAGGGGTTCTGCAGAGGATGCAGAAGATCTGCAGCGGTTCTGCAGAGCCCCCCGGCACGCTGAAGGCGTGACAGAGATCATCCTGCTCTCGGACCGGAGGGTCGCCGAGACCGGCGTGGCCGACACGGGTGAGGACCTGGTCGACCTGCGGCGGACCGGAGGGCTCCTCGTCGACGCGCGGCAGGCCGACGACGACGGCTCGTACGCCCACGTACGCGCCGACGTGGCACGCCGGCTGCTCCTCGCCCAGCGGCACCTGCCCGCCGGGATCCGCCTGCTGGTGGTGGAGGGCTTCCGCCCGCCCGCCCTCCAGCAGCGGTACTTCGAGGAGTACGCCGCCGTCATGCGGGCCGCCCACCCGGACGCGACCCCCGCCCGGATACGGGAACTGACCAGTGCCTACATCTCCCCGCCGGAAGTCGCCCCGCACGTCAGCGGCGGCGCCGTGGACCTGACCCTGTGCACCGGGGACGGCGTCGAACTGCCGCTCGGCACGGAGGTCAACGCCACCCCGGAGGAGAGCGCCGGCGGCTGCCGCACCGCGGCCGCCAACATCACCGATGAGGCCCGCACCCACCGGGAGCTGATGGGCCGGGCGATGACCGCCGCCGGGTTCGTCAACTACCCCACCGAGTGGTGGCACTGGTCCTACGGGGACCGCTACTGGGCCCTGCTCGGCGGCCGGCCGGCCGCCCGCTACGGGCCCGCCGCACTCCCGTCCGGCGACCGCTCCTGACCGACCGACCATCGGCAGGGCGGCCTCCGCCTCCGTCACGACCTGCGAGAAGCACACCGCAATGACCACCGGGGGAACGCACGTGCACATCATCCGCACCACCGAAAGCCACACCCACGTCCAGACCCACACCCACACCCACACCCACGCGCAGCACCAGGACCACGCCCACGGCATGACACCCGCCGAGTTCGACGCGGCGTTCACGGCCGCGATGCCCCGGCTCCGCCGCCGCCTGCTGGCCCTCACCGGCAACCCGCACGACGCGGACGACCTGCTCCAGGAGACGTATCTGCGCCTCTCGCGCCGTGCCCGCTCCCACACGCTCGCCCACCAGCGGCACCCGTACGCGTACACCTGCGCGGCCGCGATGAACCTGCTGCGCGACTCCTGGCTGCACCCCTCGCGCCGGGAGCGGTGCACCGACCGGCTGCCCGAGGAGAGCTGGGACGGCGGGCTCGCCTCGCGCGAGGCGGAGGCCGCCGCGATCGACCTCCTGCGCGGCCTGTCGCCGAAGGAGGCGGCGGCCGTCATCCTCGTCGACCTCGAAGGCCTCACCCACGACGGCGCGGCCGAACGCCTCGGCGCGCACCGGGGAACCGTGCAGCGCAACCGCATGCGCGGCCACGCCAAGATCCGGGCCGCCCTCGGCTCATACGGGACGGCACCGGGACCCGTCCCCTCCACGAAGAGCGACGGCGGTGCGGACCCCATGCCCGCCTCCGTCCCCCGCACCGCGGCGGCCTGACCACCGCCGCGTCCGCAGGGCCCGCGTCCAGCACCACCACTCGCACCAGGGGGAACACACACATGCGTTGGAAGAACCGCACGCTGGCCTCGGCGGCCGGAGGACTGCTCCTGGCCACTGCCCTGAGCACCGCCGGAGCCCCGGCAGCCACCGCCGCTCCGCGGGCCGCCGGAGCGGCGCCCGCGGCGGCGGCCGCCGACTGCCGTCCGCTGGCCGCCGCGCCCGCGCAGGCCCAGGCCGTCGTCAACGCCGCCTGCTCGCAGATCGGCGTGCCGTACTCCTGGGGCGGCGGCTCCATCCACGGCCCGACGTACGGCCAGGACTATCCGGGCGGCGGCCCCGGTGCGCACGACAGCAAGGTGAAGGGCTTCGACTGCTCGCACCTCGTCCAGTACGCGGCCTGGCAGGGCGCCGGCATCCTCCTGCCGGAGGGCTCCTGGAACCAGGCCCAGTGGAGCGGCGCCACCGCGCGCTTCACCCGCGCCCAGGGCCTCGCCCCGCTCCAGCCCGGCGACCTGCTCCTGTGGGCGTCCGACCCCGGCAACCTCAAGTCCGTGCACCACATCGCCATCTACCTCGGCAACGGCAAGATGGTCGAGGCCCGGGAGTCCGGAACGCTCGTGATGGTCAGCGACGTACGGCTCAACGCCCAGTACGCGGGAGCGCTGCGCGTCACCGGCGGCGAACGGCCGCCGGCGAACTCCAAGCGCTTCGTGACCTGGGGCACCGGAGTGGCCCTGCGGCCCGAGCCGAACACCAAGAAGCCGCCCGTGACCCGGCTTTCCGGCCCCACGGCCGTGGACGTGCTGTGCCAGGCACACGGCGAGATGGTCGAGGCCGAGGGCTACCGCAACGACGTCTGGTCCTACCTGCCGGCGTACAAGGCGTGGATCTCCAACATCTACATCGACGACAAGGCGGCCTGGCTGCCCGGCGTCCCCGCGTGCTGAGGCCGCCCACCGGCCCCTGAGCACCGACACGTTCGCACCGACCGGTCCGCGTCCCGCCGTCCGCGTCGCGCCACCGGCGTCCCGCTGTTCCACGACATCCCGATTCCCGTACGGAGGAGACTTCGTCATGCCACTGAACCACCGCACGTCCGTCCGCGTACTGGCGGCGACCGCCACCGCGGCCGCGCTGATCCCGCTCACCGCGGTCACCGCGCAGGCCGCGCCCGCCGAGGCCGCGCCCGCCAAGGCCGCCGCGTACACCGCCTCCTGCCCCGCGGCCGGCCGCGTCACGCAGGGCTACCACTCCGGCCACGACGGCGTCGACATCGCCAACACCCGCGGCACGCCGATCTACTCCACCGGCCCCGGCACCGTCATCGCCTCCGGCCCCGCCAGCGGCTACGGCCAGTGGATCCGCATCCGCCACGACGACGGCACGGTCACCGAGTACGGCCACATGTACGAGCGCCTGGTCCGCGTCAACGACCGGGTGAACGGCGGCACCCACATCGCCCGCATGGGCTCCGAGGGCCAGTCCACCGGACCCCACCTCCACTTCGAGGCGCACAGCTCCACCTCCAGCACCCGCGGCATGGACCCGGTCGCCTACCTGCGCGCCCGCGGAGTGGGCCTGCCCTGCACCCCGGGCGGCGGCGGCACCCCCGGCACCAACTTCACCACGTGGGGCACCGGTGTCCGGGTCCGCGCCGACGTCCGGCTGAACGCGGCCGTCGTCCGCACCCTCAGCGGTCCGACCCCCGTGTACGTGGACTGCCAGAAGCGCGGCGACCTGGTCAACGCGGAGGGCTACAGCAACGACGCCTGGGCGCACATCCCGGCGTTCGGCGGCTACGTGTCCAACATCTACATCGACCACAAGGACGCCTGGCTGCCGGGGGTTCCGACGTGCCCGTGACCGGCCTCCGCGCCGGAACGAGGACGGTGGCGGCCGCCGCACTGGCCGTCGCCGCCGTCCTCACCCCCGGCCTCACCGCGACGCCCGCGCACGCCGCCGACTCGGCGCCGTGCACCCCGTACCCCGGCTACCCCGGCCAGTACAAGTGCCCGATGTGGGGCTCCAAGGTCAATATGAGGGCGGCGCCCACCATGGACTCGCCGGTCGCCGGGTGGTCGCCCGACGACGGGTTCATCCGGGCGATCTGCCAGGTCAAGGGCGGGAGGGCCACGTACGGGCCCTACTGGCACACCTGGTGGATCAAGACGCCCGCCGTGGGCATGGCCCCCTCCGTCTACATGAGCGAGATCTTCCTGGTCGGCGGAGGCAACGACGAGCGCGACTCGGGTCTGCCCGTCTGCTGACCCCCGGCCCCTCCCCTCTCACGCAGGACGCCCCCGGCCCGCTCGCGCGGAGCCGGGGGCGTCCTGCGCGGTGCGACACGTCAGCAGCGGCCCACGGAGTCCGACGGGTCCTTACCGATGTTGACGTTGCCGCCCCACACCCACACGTTGTGGCGTACGGGCTGTGTCACGTCGACCCCGTCGTGGACGTGGCCCTTGTACCAGACGTCCGTGCCGTAGGAGCCGACCTTCACGTACTGACCGCGCGCGTAGCAGACGCCGTCCAGGTAGTAACGGTCCTTCGTCGAGCCCGTGTTGAGGATCAGCGAGCTGTTCGTCGTCGCGGCGGCCCGGACGTTGCTGTGCGTCTGGAGCGACACGTAGAAACCGGCCGCGCCGGCGTGCGCGGTTCCGGACGCGCCGAACAGGGCGAGGGCGGCACCGGCCGCGAGGCCGGCGGTCGCGAGGCGGATGGTGCGCTGGGACATGGGTCCTCCGTCCGTGCGGGCCCAGGGGGCCGCTCATGGCTTCCCCGGTGGGACGGCGCGCACGCCCGCGCCGTATGCCCTCATACGGGAGGCGCCGCCGCCCCGTCGAGAGGGTGGTGCACACACCGCACCACTCATCCACCTCCCCTCCCGGCCGAAGGAGACGACATGCCGAGGAAACCCGCGAGGCTCACCACCGCCCTGTGCGCGGCCGCGGCGGCGACCGCCGCGCTCGCCGCGACCGCGGTCGCCACACCCGCCCAGGCAGCCGCCACCACCCGCCCGGCGGCGAACCGGGTGTTCAGCACCTGGGCCACGAACGTCAACGCACGCGTCGACGTGGACGGCTCGCACGGCTTCCGCTGCCCCGAGTTCCCCTCGCCCGGCAACTGCCCCAAGGTCACCGGACAGTCGCAGCCCGGCGACCGGCTGGAGGTCACCTGCCAGACGAAGGGCCAGACCGTCGGCGGCAACCCGTACTGGGTGTACGTCGACAACCTCAACCGCGGCTTCCACGGATGGATGGCCAGCTACTACATCGATCACCCGGACAACTGGCTGCCGGGCGTCCCCCAGTGCTACGGGCCCTAGGTCGTGTCCGCAAAGTCCCGTCTGCCTGGCGGCGTCCGCCCTTCGGGCGGACGACGCTACTTTGCGGACACTCCCTGACCCGTGCCGCCCGTTCCACCACCGCCACCGAACCGGGAGACCACCCAACCATGCCCGCACACCGCCCCTTCCTCCGCGCCCTGACCCGCCTGCCACGCCGGACCCGCCACACCGCCGCGCCCCGGGCCTCGACGCCGCGCGGCGTACGACGCCCGGCCGCACTCGCCGGGCTGCTCTCCATGGCCCTGGCGGCGCTGCTGTCCTCCACGGCCGCCGCCGCGGCCGACCCCGCGCCCCGGGCGGCCGCCACCACCCGGGCCCAGGTGCCCGCCGGCGTCACGGCGGGCGTCGCGGTCTTCGACCGGCGGACCGGGACCTTCACCGAGCAGATCAACGCCGCCGGCCAGTTCCGGTCGGCGTCCGTCGTGAAGATCCTCATCGCGCTCGACATGCTGTGGAACCGCGACCCCGCCACCCTCCCCGCGGCCGACCGCACCCGAATCGACGCCATGCTGCGCAGCAGCGACGACGCCGCGGCGAGCCATTACTGGGCGAACAACGGCCAGGGCGCCGTCATCGACCGCATGGTCGCCCGGCTCCGGCTGGCCGACACCGCCCGGCCCCCGGCGTCCCACCCCGGCTTCTGGGGCTACACGGCCCTGTCCGCCCGCGACACCGTCACCATCTACCGCTACCTGCTGGACTCCGCCCCCGCGGCCGTACGCGACTACGTGATGAACAACCTGCGGCAGTCGACCCGCTGCGCCACCGACGGCTACGACCAGCACTTCGGCATCGCCGGCTCCTTCAACCGCCCGTGGGCCGTCAAGCAGGGCTGGTCCGGGTTCTCCTCCGGCGGCTGCACGGCCCCGGCGAGCGCCAGGTCCGCGCAGAACGGCGCGGGCGCCGCCGCCGTGGACCTCTCCCGTCCCGCCCTGCACACCACGGGCGTCGTCGGCGCCGGCGACCGGGCCATCGTCGCCGTCCTGACGCTCCACCCGAGCGGCACGCCGTACGGCAAGGCGTACACCGACCTGGGCCGGCTCACCCGCTCGCTGAACGTCCCCGGGGCGACCCGCCCGGCCGGCACGTGGATCGGCACCTGGGGGAGCGGGGTGCGGGTGCGCACCCAGGCGACCACCGGCTCGGCGGCGGTGACCACGCTGCCCGCCGGAGTGGAGGTCCTCGTCTCCTGCCAGAAGCGCGGCCAGCAGGTCAGCGTCCCGCCGTACGTCAACGACTGGTGGGCCCATCTGCCGCAGTACGGCGGCTACATGACCAACATCTACCTCAGCTCGCCGGACAACCAGGTGCCGGGCGTACCGGTCTGCTGACCGGCACCGCACGGCTCGGCACCACAGGGGGCGGGGTCCACGGGGCCCGCCCCCTGTGGTGCGCCCCCGGCGACGGGACCAGGATGGAGACAGGGCGGGGCTCCGCACGACATCCGGGGGCAGAGGTGACGGGCCAGGACGACACCACCGCGCGCGGCGGTCACCGCAGCGTCCCGCACACCGCGGACCTGCGGGTGGAGGCCTGGGCCCCGACCCGCGAGGAGTGCCTGGTCCAGGCGGTGCGCGGGATGTGCGTGTCGTTCCTCGACCTGGCCGGGGCGCGGCCCGTCCGGAGCCGGGCGGTGGAGGTGCGCGCCGACCGGGACGAGGACCTGCTGGTGGAGCTGCTGGACGAGGTCGTCTACCGGCTCGACACCGACGGCGAGGTACCCGTCGGCGTACGGCTCACGCCCGTACCCGGCGGCCTGCGCGCCGACCTGTCCATGGCCGACGCCGGTTCGCTGCCCGTGACCGGGGCCGCGCCCAAGGCGGTGACCCTGCACGAACTGCACCTCACGTCCGGGCCGGAGGGGTGGAGCTGCTCCGTGACCCTGGACGTGTGACCGGCCCGTTCCCTCCCGGGGCGTGCCCGGGCGGCACCCGCAGTAGCATGGGCCGTGGAGCAGGGACGAGGAGAGGCCGCGGTGCGCCGCCGTCTTCTGCGCACAGGGGACCTCCCGCCGGCAACCAGCCTGGAAGGGACCGACTCATGTCCGTCACCCACGCGCCGGACTTCGAACACGCCATCCACACCGCCAACATCTGGCTGAAATCGGTGTGCGAGGCCCTCGGAACCGACGACCGCCACTTGGCCCACCGGGCGCTGCGCGCCTGGCTGCACACCCTCCGCGACCGGCTCACGGTCGACGTTGCCGCGCACTTCGCGGCCCAGCTGCCCGAGCTGCTGCGCGGCGTCTACTACGACGGCTGGGACCCGAGCGTCGTCCCCGTCAAGTACGACCGCGACGCGTATGTGAGCCGCTTCGTCCAGGAGGCCAAGGTCGCCGCGGACGACGTCCCGCGGATCGCCCGCGCCGTCACCGCCGCCGTGCGCGCCCAGGTCTCGCCCGGACACCTGGAGGCGGCCGTCGAGCAGCTGCCGCACGACATCCGCCTCCTCGTCCTGGAGCCGGTCTCCTGACGGGGACGCCCCACGGCCGACGGGCGGTGACGGGGCATGGACATCCCGCTGGTGGAGGAGCGCCCGTTCCGGTACCGCATCGACCGGCGCGATCCGATGCGCGTGCCCGGCGTGGTCTTCGCGACGCCGGAGCTGCTGCCGCAGGCGACCGGTGACAAGGCGCTGGAACAAGTCGTCAACGTCGCCACACTGCCCGGCATCGTCCGCGCCTCCTTCGCCATGCCCGACGTCCACTGGGGGTACGGCTTCCCCATCGGCGGCGTGGCCGCCACCGACGTCGACGCGGGCGGCGTGATCTCGCCCGGCGGCGTCGGCTTCGACATCTCCTGCGGGGTCCGGCTCCTCGCCGCGGGCATCGACCGCGAACCCCTCGCCCCGAAGATGCGCCGGCTCATGGACATCCTCGGCGACACCATTCCGCGCGGCATGGGGCGCGGCGGGCTGTGGAAGCTGTCCGGCCCGGCACAGATGGAGGACCTGCTGGTGGGCGGCGCCGGCTACGCGGTCGAACACGGCCACGGCGTCCCGCGCGACCTGGACCGCTGCGAGGACCGCGGGGCCCTGCCCGGGGCCGACCCGTCCCACGTCGGCCGGCGCGCCGTCGAGCGGGGCCTGGAACAGGTCGGGAGCCTCGGCTCGGGCAACCACTTCCTGGAAGTGCAGGCCGTGGACCGGGTGTACGACGAGGACACCGCGGCCCGCTTCGGCCTCCACGACGGCCAGGTGTGCGTCATGATCCACTGCGGCTCGCGCGGCCTGGGCCACCAGGTGTGCGGCGACCACGTCCGCGTCATGGACCAGTCCCTGCGCGCGTACGGCATCCGCCTCCCGGACCGGCAGCTGGCCTGCGCCCCCGTCGTGTCCCCGCCCGGCCGCGACTACCTGGGCGCCATGGCGGCCGCCGCCAACTACGGCCGCGCCAACCGGCAACTGCTCGCCGAAGCGGCCCGGCGCGCCTTCGCCACGGCCGCCGGCGCGGGCCTCGACCTCGTGTACGACGTCTCGCACAACACCGCCAAGATCGAGACGCACGAGGTGGACGGCGCACGGCGCAGCCTCTGCGTCCACCGCAAGGGCGCCACCCTGGCCCTCCCGCCCGGCCACCCCGACCTGCCGCGGGACCTCGCCGGTGCGGGACAGCCCGTCCTGGTCCCAGGGACGATGGGCACCGCCTCGTACGTGATGACCGGCACCGCCGGCAACGACGCCTTCGCCTCGGCCTGCCACGGCGCCGGCCGCGTCTGGAGCCGCCACCAGGCCCTGCGCCGCGTCCGCGGGGAGCAGCTGCGCGACGACCTGGAGTCCCACGGCATCGCCGTGCGCCCGTCGTCCTGGCGCGGACTCGCGGAGGAGGCGCCCGGCGCCTACAAGGACATCGACGCGGTGGCCCGCGCCACGGAGGGCGCGGGCCTGGCCCGCCCGGTCGCCCGCCTCGTCCCCCTCGGCGTCGTCAAGGGCTGACGCCTGGATTAGAGTCCCGCGGGGAGACGCGACGGAGCGCGACAGAGGGGGAGCCCATGGCCAAGGTCACCATCAGTCTCGACGCCGAGCTGGTCGTGGAAGTGATGGTCCTCGCCGGGGTCGGATCACCCCAGGACGCCGTCGAACTGGTCGTGCGCGACTACATCGCCCGCGGGCACCGGACGGAGGAGCGCACCGAGTTGACCGACCGGGGCCTGCGCGACGTCACGGCCGCACCGCAGGACCCCCAGGGCTGACCGGCCCGCCCCTCCGCCGGGCGGTCGTCAGCCGCGCCGGTCCACCACCGTGCGGAGTTTGCCGCTGGTGGGGCTGCGGTGCAGGGACGGGCCGTCCACCGCCTCGACCGTCAGGTCCAGCAGCCGCTCCTCCACGGCCGTGCGCAGCTCCGGATAATCCGCCAGGAACGCGTCGCGCAGGCGCAGCGGGTCCGGTGCGGCGGAGCGTTCCACGCGGACGGTGAGGTGCTCGCGGCCGTCGCCCGCGGCGAGGACGACCTGCAGCTCGCCGCCGTAACCGGCGCTCCGCTCCGCGATCGTCACGAAGCGGCCGTGGTGGAGGAAGTACGTGGCCACCCGCATCACGTCGCCGGTCCTGCCGAGCAGCTCGAAGCGCGGGGCCAGACTGCCGCACGCGCAGCGGCCCGGCACCGCCCGGCCGAGGTCGCCGATGACGTAACGGCCCAGCGCCTGGCCGCGCCTGGCGTGCGTGGTGAACACCAGGCGTCCCGTCTCGCCGGGCGGCACCGGCCGGTCCTCCTCCACGTCGACGATCTCCAGCGTGTGCAGGTCCGCGTGGAGGTGGTGGACGCCGCCGGTGCTCTCGGTGCACTGGTGGCCCAGCGGGCCGAGGTCGGTGCTGCCGTAGGTGATGGAGCGGACCACCTCGACGCCGAAGGTCTCCTCCAGCACGCGGCGCTGTGCGGCGGTGAAGTGCTCGCCCCCGTAGAAGATCTTCCGGATGCCGCCGTACGCGCGCAGGGCCTCCGCCTCGGCGTGCAGCAGCTGCCAGAGGTACGACGGCATGCCGAACAGGGTGTCGGCCCCGTGGGCGATCAGCGCCTCGGCCGTCGCCCGGTGGTCAGGCCCGGCCGCCAGGGGCAGCTGCACGCCGCCCAGCCGCTCCAGGACGGAGAAGAAGCTGAGGAAACCGCCGTACATCCCGCCGCAGTAGAACAGGTTGGCCGTGCGGTCCCGCGCCGGGTCGTAGCCGGCGGCGAGCAGTCCGCGGGCCGCGGCGCACATCTGCGTGTCGTAGTCGTCGTAGCTGAACAGGGACAGCGCGGGCGCTCCGGTGCTGCCGCCGCTGCGGAAGTACAGCTCCGCGTCGGCGCGCGCCACGTGCCGGTTGCGTTCCTGGACCGCCTCCTTGTCCGTCAACGGGCCCACGGGTGCGGGCAGGACGGCGGGCCGGACCAGGTCGTCCAGGCAGGCGGTCGTCGCGAACCGGGCGTCGGCCCGGACCGCGACACGGCGGCTGTAGCGCTGGAGGGCGTACACGCCGTCGTGCGGCTCACCGGAGTAGCCGTCGAGCATGGAACCGACCGGCGTCACCCGCGTGACCCCGGACGCCAGGGCGAGCCGGGACAGTTCGGCGATGTCGCTGCGGCCGCCCGCGAGCCCCGCCGTCTGCAGATAGCGCCGCATGGGACGCAGTGCGCCGATCATCCGCTTGCGCGGCAGCGGCTTGACCCACACGCTGCGGTGCAGCGGCGACGCGGTCAGCGCGGGCCGGGTGTCGGCCATGACCCGCCACGCGCCGTCCGGCGCGGCGAACACCCGCGTCAGACCGAGGTGTTCCTCCAGCCGGGCGATCAGCTCGGTCGTGGTCACCTCCGCCTCCTCGGCGGGAGCGGCCTCGCCCTCCGGCGGCGGCACGTCGGCCGTGTGCGCGGCCAGCACCCCCGCGAACCGCTCCGCGAACGCGAAGACCTCCTCCGCGTCGTCCGTGTCCAGGTACACCACCTGCGGGCTGGAGCAGGCCTGCTGCTCGTACCGGCACACGTCGGCCGCCAGCGCCTCCAGCGCGCCCCGGTCCCGCCAGGCCTCACGGGCCAGGTACGCGAAGGAGATCCGGTGCCCCCACTCCACCAGGCGGCAGCCCGGCGGCACATGGGCGGCGACCCCCTCCACGGCGCTCTCGCCGCCCCACACGGCGACCGCGTCGGCCGGCGCGCACATCAGGCGCAGCCACTCCTGCCGCGACGACGGGAACCGCAGCACGATCACCCGGTCGGCGATGCCGCCCGTCGGGTCCAGGGCGGCCACTTCCGCCAGCAGGTGCCGGGCGAACAGGGTGTCGCCGCCGCTGGTCTTGAGCACGTTGACGTTCCCGGCGAGCAGGCCCTCGACGACGCTCAGCGGTGCGACGGTCACGGCGTTGCCGGGTGCGACGTGCGCGACCAGGCCGACCGGGGCCCACGCCTCGTAGACCGTCTCGCGGGCGTCGGGGCGGTTCAGCCGCTGCGGGGCCGTGCCGCCCAGTTCGCGGCGCAGCTTGCGGGTCAGCTCGCCCCGGCTCAGATAGGTGCCCAGCTCGGTGAGGACCGACGGGTCCTCGCCCTCCGGCAGGTGCGGGACGAGCCGGGCCCGGACCGGGTGCTCCGGGTCGCGCAGGGCCGTCGCCAGCGCGTCGCAGGCGGCGAGCACGGTCTCGGTGTCCAGCGGCGTTCCGAGGACGTCCTCGACCGTGGCGGCCAGGCCGGCCAGCCGGCGCTCCGCCTCCTCGTCGCCGATGAGCGCGCCCTGCCAGTAGTGCGGTGCGCCGGTGCTGTGCGCGTGGGTCACGACATTCCCTTCATCAGTTCGGCGGCGGCCACCGCGCAGCTCCGGTTGCGGCTCACCCCGGCTCGGCCGTGCACGGTGAACCAGGGCGTGGACAGCCCGCAGCCGCACGCCTCGCCGGGTTGGAGGGAGGCGAGGTCGCCCATGACGACGCTCTGCGCCGGTACGGACGTGATGTACGGCGAGACGAGGTGCAGGTAGCCGGGCTCGCCGTACGGCAGCGGCTCCAGCGTGCGGGTCGAGCGGATCGCGACCCGCGACCAGACCGGGGCGTGCAGCCGGTGCCGGTCGCACTCGATGTACGGAACGCAGTGCTCGACCGACCCGAACGTGTCGCGGACGCGCTCGCCGGGGATGCCCAGCTGCTCCGTGACCCGCGCGTACAGCTCGTCCTTGCCGATGCGCCGGTCGGCGTGCCCCTTCCAGCCGCCGCCCAGCACGACGAGGGATCCCTCCGGGAGCCGGAGAGGTGGCAGCCCCATGGCGCGCATCCGCTCCAGCGTGAAGAACAGGAACGCCGGGAAGCCGAGGATCCGCACCGGGGCGTCGTCGGCGGCGAAGCGGCGCAGCGCGGCGACACAGCCGAACGGGTCGAACTCGTGGCCGCCGCCGGTGTTGCGCAGCGCGTACTCGACGGTCCGCGCCGGCGCGAAGTCGCACAGGTAGTTGTCCGTGAAGGACGTGCCGAGGTTGAGGGCCGGGGCCGGCTCGTAGCTGTAGAGGAGGTAGTTGACCTCCTGGTCCGGGGTGATCCAGCCGTTGCGCTCGAAGATCCGCGCGACCATGCGCTGTGCCGAGCGGATGGTCCACCGGTCGAAGAACATCTGCGACTTCTGGCCGGTCGTGCCGGACGACGTCAGGTGCAGCTCGATGTCGTCCCGGGGGACGGACAGCACCTCGTGCCGTTTGAAGAAGTTGGCGTGCACGAGCGGCGTGCGGTACGGCCGCGCGGGCGGGGTCGCCTCGTGCAACGCGCGGAAGAACGGCGAGCGTTCGGCGTGCCAGGCGTTGATCTCCGCCATCGCGGAGGCGAACAGCTCGTCCTCGGCGGGTCCGGAGGCGTACGGGTCGGCCAGGTCGCACAGCCGCTGCACATGGGGCAGCGCCGTGGGGTCGGGGACGCCGACCGGGGCCAGGTGCGGGTTCATGGGGCAACCTCGTCAGGGGGCAGATGGGTCGACGCCCAGGCCGACCGGTAGGAGTCCAGGTAGGGCCGCAGGGCCGGTTCGGCCACGACGCCGCGGAAGTCGACGCGCTCGGTGGAGCGGGACAGCACGACGTAGTCGTGGAAGCCGTCCTCGTCCGCGCGCATCGCCGGGTACAGCGCCCCGGGCACGAAGCCCTCGGCGAGGAACACCGACAGGGCCTCGTGGTGCGCCAGCGGCACCAGCGCCTCGACGTACCCGGCGCCGGCCCGGGTCAGGGCCCGGGTCACCGGCTCCAGACAGGCGGCCGCGGCGGCCGGTCCGGGATGGGCGGCGACGAGTGAGCAGTACCGTCCGGTGCGGTTGAGGTACGCGTACACCTCGAACCGGCCGTCGTCCGGTGCGAGCAGCACATTGGGCGTGTGCAGCGGGTAGAACCAGCCGCCCGCGTCCGGGAAGCGCTCGCGGAAGCGGCGCCGTACGAAGGAGGGCGCCTCGATCAGCTCCAGCGGCTCGCCGCCCGCCGCGGGCCGTTCCTCCTTCCGCGCCGGTCCGGCGGCGCGCGTGTCCCGGTAGCTGACGCCGAGACAGCGCTCGACGGTCCGCAGCAGCGGCACCAGCGGCGCGGGCACCTCGGGCACGGGGACGCGGCGGTCCAGCACACCGGGGGAGTGACGCGCGTAGAGAGCGAGGCTCTCGCGGCAGCGCAGATCCACCGCGTTGGGCAGGACGCCCAGCGGCCGGAAGCCGTGGCGGGCGACGGCCCGCTGCGGACCGGGGCTCACGGTACGGACCGTGGCGTACACCGAGTCCAAGCGCCCGCTGTCCAGCGTGCCCGCGCACAGCGCCTCGGTCAGCGCGCCGGCCAGTCCGCCGGAGCGGTGGTCGGGATGGACGGCCAGGCCCTCGAGCCGGCCGATACGGCTGCCGGGTTCGCCGTGCACGGCGGCGGACGCGACCAGCGCACCGGTGTCCGGGCAGCGGGCCACCAGCCACAGGCAGTGCGGGTCGCGCAGCAGCCGGGCCATCTCGGCGGGGTCGGTGCCGAGCCCGACCGGGTAGTGCGGCCCGTAGACGGCGTAGTACAGCTGACGCAGCTCGGCGATGTCGGCGACGGACGCCGGCTCGATGCGGGCGGCCCGGGGGGTCCGGGCGGTCCGTGTGGACCTGCCGTCCGGGACGGTCCGGCGTGCCTCGCCGGGCTGGGTGGTCCGGGCCGTCTGGGCTGTCCGGTTCGTCCGGCCGGTCCGGGCGGCGGGCTCGTCGGTCCGGGGTGGGCGCACCGGCGGGGCCGTGGGGACGTTCACGCGGTGGGCCTCTCGTCGAGGACGCGGACGAGCTTCCCCGACCGCGGGTTCACGGCCAGGTCGCGGTGGCGCGCCCACTCCACGGACAGCGGGTGCACGAACCCCGCCCGCACGCTCTGCGGATACAGCGGGCGGACCGACTCCAGCTCCATGACGACGGCCTCGGCCAGCGGTTCGAGACCGGCCGGGTCGTCGTCGCCCGGGGCGGTGGCCAGCCGCAGGACCAGCCCGTCTCGGCCGTCCCAGCGGCGCACGACGAGCTGCACGCCGACGATCCGGCCCGCGGTGTCCGCCGCGGCCACGGCGTCCTGCGCGTCCTGGGTGTACAGGGACACGGGCCCGACCCGTACGCCCTCCTCGGCGCGGCCGAGGATCCGGAAGTGCCCGGCCCGGACGTCGGTCCACTCGGCGCGGTCGCCCGCCGGGTAGCGGATCACGGGCATGAGGCGGCGGAAGAGGCTGGTCACCACGACCCGCCCCGCCCGTCCCGGTTCGGTGACGGGCTCGCCGGTGGCGTCGTCGAGGATCTCGACGACGGAGTGCGGCGTGAACGCCCGGTGCACGCGCGGGTCGTCGCCCCGCACGGGCCGGCCGAGCAGTCCCGCGTCGACGCTGGCGTACCCGACCGAGCGGGCCTCGGCCCGGGGGAACGCGGCGGCCAGCAGGCGGCGTTGGTCGGCGAAGAGCGCCTCGCCGCCGAAGAGGACCAGCTCCACGGCGTCGAGCCGCAGATCGTGCGCGATCAGGTGCTCGGCGAGCCGGCACAGCGTGGTCGGCGTGCCGGTCACCACCTGCGCGGCGAAGTCCCGCAGCGTGGGGACGGTCGACTCCAGGGGCGCGGCGCCGCCGATCGGCAACCGGACGTTGTCGACGGGGGCGTGGGCGAGCGAGTCGAGCAGGAACAGGAAGCTGGCGTACAGCTCACCCGCGTAGAACAGGTCGGCCACCCGGTGGCCCGGGCGCAGCCCGGCGTCCGGGAGCCCCTGGCCGAAGGCGGCGACGAAGGCGCGCCACTCGTCGCGGGTGTAGAAGGAGAACTTGGGCGCCCCGGTGGTGCCGCCGGTCTTGAAGACGGTCGCCTCGTGGAGCGGGCCCGTCAGGACCCGGTTGCCGTCGAGGGTGTTGGCCGCCCAGAACTCCCGCTGGTCGATGACCGGGAGGGCGGTGAGGCGGTCGGTGCCGGGCGGCAGGGACGCGTAGAGGTCGCGGTAGAAGGGCGAGTGCTGCCGGGCGAAACGTATGAGGTCCGGTAATTCGAGGACGGACATGCGGCCTTTGCCTAGGTGGAACTGACGGTCAGTCATGATGATGGAGGATCAGTGCGCATACCGCAAATTCGTGTGGATGTCTTCCGGCTTTCCTGGCGGAAAACGTGAAGTTTTGCGTTCAATCAGGAAGGTCGACGCCTACCGCCGCCCCGGCTGAGGGCCGGGCCGCAGGGGTGTCGGGGTGCGGGTCACGGTCAGTCCGGCCGCACGGGCCGCGCGTGCGAAGACCACGGCGTCCAGGACCGCGGCGGCGTTCGGGTCGTTGTTGAAGTACGCGTACACGTCCCGGTCGTGGGGCCAGGCGTCCGCCACGCGCCGCACCCAGGTCTCCAGGGACCGCCGGCCGTAGCGGGGCCAGGCCCGGGCCCTTCCGGCGTGGAACCTCAGGTACCCCCAGTCCGTCGTACGCCACAGCGGCGTCACGGGCCGCGCCCCCGCGTCGGCCCAGCACATCGCGGCGCCCCGGTCCTCCAGCACCCGGCGCACCGCGGGCGACCACCAGGAGTCGTGGCGCGGCTCGACCGCGATGCGCGCACCGGCCGGGAAGCAGCCGAGGCACGCGTCGAGGAGCCCCGGATCGGCGCGCAGCGTGGGCGGGAGCTGGAGGAGCACCGGTCCGAGCCGGTCGGCCAGTCCTTCGGCGTGGCTCATCAGCCGTTCCACGGGTTCCTCGGGCTCCCGCAGCCGTTTGATGTGCGTGAGGAAACGGCTCGCCTTGACCGCCATCACGAAGTCCGGCGGGGTGCGCAGCCGCCACGTCTCGAAGATCTCGCGTGACGGCAGCCGGTAGAAGGCGTTGTTCGACTCGACCGTCGCGAACCCGGCGGCGTACTCCTCCAGCCAGAGCCGCTGGGGCGTCCCCTCGGGGTAGAGGACACCCCGCCAGTCCTTGTACTGCCACCCCGACGTCCCGACGAGAAGCGTCATTCCTTCATCAAAACACCGCCGGGCCGGGACGGCTCCCGGTCACGGGGCCTCCCCGGACCCCGACCCGCCGCCGGCGGCCGTGGCCGTGGCGGTGTCCGAGGGCTGCGCCCCGCCACCGGGGCCCACGAGGTCGTGCAGCAGGTCGCCGACCGGGCCGCCGGCGGTGGGCGACGGCGACGGCCGGGCCGTTTCCCCCGCGCCCGCGGAGGCCGGGGGAGTGGCGGCTCCCACGGAGCGCGAGGGCCGCGCGTCGTCCCCGTGCGGGGTGGACGTGGCCGGTTCCGTGCGCCGGCCCGCCTCGGCGGGCGACGTGGCGCCGGCGGTCGGTCGCGGTGAGGGCGACGACGTCCCGGAGGGCAGCGGCGTGAGGTCGGGGACGGCCGTCGGCGACATGCCGCCGTCCTCGGGTCGCCCCCTGCCGGCGCGGTCGGCGTCAGCGCCCCCGCCCGGACCCGAGGGGAGCGCCGCGCGGGCCGACGGGCCGTGCGCCCCGGGCTCCGCCCCGGGTGGGCGGCTGTCGTGGGACGCCTGGACGAAGAGGGCCAGCGCGGCGGCCGCTCCCACGGCGGTGGTCGTCCTGACGACGGGATGGCGGGCGCCGCCCGTCTCCCGAGGTTGCCTGTGCCTGCCCATGTGGTCGCCTCCGGGGCCGTAGAACTCGATCCGACAGTCGGACAATGGGCGTGGAGGGGCGAAAGTGACGGCTGATCGGCGATCAGGTCGTCCTGTGGCGAAGTTGCGACACACGGCGGTCGCCGTGCCCCCAGGGCCGCAGCCCCTCGGACGCGCCGCTCTGACTGGCTGCCCACGCTCACCCCGTAGCAGCATGGAGGGGAGTGATGGACAGCGACACACGCTGGCAGCTTGCCGCGCACGGAGGCGGTGCAGGCTTGACCGGGCAGATCTTTGCTTCCGGCGGGGTGGGGATGGCCGCTGTCTACGTGCTGACCGAGAACGGCGCCGAGCTGCGGCTCGCCGAGACCGCGGGCAGCACCGACGGGCCGTACCGGCCCCCGCCCGTGCACACGCTCGCCGACCGTTCCCCGGTCGCCGTCGCCTGCCGCACGGGCCGCCCCCTGTGGCTGACCGCGGAGGACCTGGCCCGCTACGACACGGGCCCACCCGCACCGGAGGCGCCGGGCGCCGGGGCGGGGGCTGCGGCGGGGGCCAGTGCGGCGGCGGGGGCAGGCGCCGGGCCGCCGACCGGGCCCCCGACCGGGGCCGGGGCCGGTCCTCCGTCCGGTACCGCGGCCGGAATCTCGACCGGGGCCGCGACCGCGACTGGCGCTGTCGGCGGGACCGGTGCCGAGACCGGTGCCGGTGCTGCGCCCGGTGCCAGGGCCGCAGCCGAGGCCGCGACCGGGGCCGGCGGCGAGCCGGGCGACGGCGGTGCCGTCGTTCTGGGCGCCCTCCCCCTCGGTGGGGAGTCGCGGCTGCTCGGGTGCCTCCTGGTGGTGCGGGGCGCCGCCGGTGGCTTCGACGACGATCAGCGCGCGCTGCTGGAGCTGTACGCCGACCAGACGGCCGCCGGGCTGGAAGCCGCCGCCGCCCGCGTACCCGCCCGTACCGACACCGGGCCCCGTGCCGGGCCCACCCTGCTGCCGGTGCGCGGAGGCGGTCTCGTCCTGACCCTGCGGACCGGCCGCATGGAAGTGGACCCCCCGGTGCTCGACCTGCTCGGCATCCCGCAGGACGAGTTCGACGGGCACGTGTCGACCCTCCTGGAACGCGCCGTACCCGACGACCTGCCCGCCCTGATGGCGGTCGTCGAGCCGGGCCGGGCGGCGGCCGACCAGCAGCTGGCGTTCCGGGTCCGCCGCCCAGGCGGCGAGCTGCGCTGGCTGGGCCTGCGCTGCCGGGTGCAGGCCGGCGCCGACGGCAGGCCCACGCGCGTGCTGGGCGTCGTGGGCGACGCCTCCTACCTGCGGCCCAGCGTCGACGACGTCTCCCTCGTGCAGCGGCTGTCCGCCGCGCTCGCCGGGGCGACGACCATCCGGGACGTCAGCAGGGTCGTCGTGGAGTCCCTGCGGGACCCGCTCCAGGCCGACCGGGTCGCGGTGGCCGAGCTGGAGGGCGACCGCCTCGTGGTCACCCTCCTCGACCCGCCGCAGCCGGACGCCTGGCCCGACGCGTGGCGGTCCGAGTGGCGCTCGGAGTGGCCCGACGCCTCCTGCCACAGCCTGCCGACCCTGGAGGGCGCGCTGCGCGAGGGCCATGTGGGCCTGTGGCCGCCGGGCACCGACCTCGAACCGGGCCTCGCCGGCATCGGCCCCGGCGGGCTCGCCGTCCTGCCGCTGCCCGCGGACGGCCGTACGGTCGGCGTGTGCCTGGTCGGCTGGGACGGTGAGCACCGGTTCGGCGCGGAGGAGCGCTCCCTGCTGACCGCCACCGCCGGCATGGTCGGCCAGGCCCTCATGCGCGCCCACGCCCTCGACGCCGGGCACGAACTCGCCACGATGCTCCAGCGCAGCCTCCTGCCCCGCAAACTCCCCGCCCTGCCCGGAGGCGTGGCCGTCGCCCGCTACCTGCCCGCCACGGCGGGCCTGGAAGTGGGCGGCGACTGGTACGACGTGATCCCCCTCGCCGACGGCCACGTGGCCCTCGTCATCGGCGACGTCCAGGGACACAGCGCCGGGGCCGCCACGATCATGGGCCAGATGCGCACCGCCATCCGGGCGTACGCCGTGGAGGGCCATCCGCCGGACGTCGTCGTGGCGCACGCCAACCGGCTCCTCGTCGGCATGGAGACCGACCTGTTCGCCACCTGCTCCTACGTCGACCTCGACATGGAGGAGGGCATCGCCTGGGTCGTCCGCGCCGGACACCTGCCGCCGCTGCTGCGCTTCCCCGACGGCACGACGGAGGAGACGGTCATCGAGGGCGGCCCCCCGCTGGGCGTCCTCGCGGACGCCGAGTTCCCCATGACCGAACTGGGGCTGAGCCCCGGCACGCTCGTCACCCTGCTGACCGACGGCCTGGTGGAGTCCTCCACCCTCACCCTGGACGAAGGGCTGCGCGCGGTGCGCGAACTGCTCGCCGGGGCGGACCCCGCCGACCCGGGGCGGGTGGCCGACGAACTGGTCGCGAGCACCCGCCGCCGGGACGACGACGTGGCCGTCCTGCTCCTGCGCTACGACGGCATGCGCGTCCGGCCGATCCGGGCCCGGTGGGCCGTGTGGCGGCTCCCCGACGCCGTCATGCACGCCCGCCGCTTCACCGCGCGCACCCTGCGCTCCTGGTCCGTACGCGAGGAGGTCGACGTGGCCCTGCTCGTCGTGTCCGAACTCGTCACCAACGCCATCGCGCACACCCAGGGCGAGGTCCGCCTGGACCTGACCCTCGCCGGGGACCGCCTGCGCGTCGCCGTCAACGACACCTCTCCCCGCGCGCCCGTCAAAGCCACCAGCACGGACTGGGAGGCCACCGGCGGGCGCGGCCTGCTGCTCGTCGAGGCGATGACGGCGTCCTGGGGCTCCGTACCGCTCGGCGGCGGCAAACAGGTGTGGGCCGAACTCTTCGTGGGGAGTGCGCCATGATCCGCCGCCGACGCCCCACCGCCGCGCTCGTGGCCGGTCTCGTCCTGGCCTCCGCCCTCGCGGCCTGCGGCAAGGCCGCCCAGGTGGAGGAGACCGGCGGGCACGTGCCGCCCGACAGCATGAGCGTCGGCGTGCTCCTGCCCGGCAGCACCAACCGCTGGGAGCAGTACGACCGGCCCCTGCTCGAACGCCGCATCGGCGAACTGTGCCCCGCGTGCACCGTCATGTCCGCCAGCGCACAGCAGGACGTGGCGATCCAGCACCGGCAGATCGACTCGATGATCACCCAGGGGGTCCGCGTGATCATCCTCGGCGCCGTCGACTCCAAGTCCCTGCGCTCCTCCGTCGAGAAGGCCCGGGAGGCCGGCATCGCCGTCATCGCGTACGACCGGCTCGTCGAGGGACCCATCTCCGGATACGTCTCCTTCGACGGCGCACAGGTCGGCAGGCTCCAGGGCGAGGCCCTGCTCCGGGCCCTCGGCGACCGGGCCGGCGACGCACAGATCGTCATGATGAACGGCGACCCGACCGACCCCAACTCCGGCTGGTTCAAGGAGGGCGCCCTGTCCGTCCTCCAGGACCGCGTCCGGATCGGCAAGGCGTACGACACGGCCGAGTGGAGGCCGCTGAACGCCCACATCAACATGGCGGGAGCCATCGCCTCCCTCGGCGCCGACCGTATCGACGGGGTGTACTCCGCCAACGACGGCCTCGCCTCCGGCATCATCTCCGCCCTCAAGGCCGCCAAGATCACGCCCCTGCCGCCCGTGACCGGCCAGGACGCCGAACTCGCCGGCATCCAGCGGATCGTCGCCGGTGAGCAGTACATGACCGTCTACAAGCCGTTCCGGCTGGAGGCGGACGCCGCCGCCGAGATGGCCGTCGCCCTCATCCGCGGAGAGCCGCCGCCCGGCGCCACCACCGGCGCCGCCGACGGCACCGGCACGAGCGGGGTCCCGACGGTGCTGCTCACCCCGATATCCGTCACCGTCGGCAACATCCGGGACACGGTCGTCAAGGACGGCCTCTACACCATCGACCAGATCTGCACGCCCAAGTACGCCGCCGCCTGCGAGAAGGCGGGACTCACCGGCTAGGGCGCAAGGAGGCGCACATGGTTCGTCCGGCGGAACCGCCCCTGCTCGTGCTGCGGGGCATCTTCAAACGGTTCGGGGCCGTCCAGGCCCTCGCGGACATCGAGCTGGAGATCCACGCCGGCGAGGTCGTCGCCCTGGTGGGCGACAACGGCGCGGGCAAGTCCACCCTGGTCAAGGTGATCGCCGGGGTCGACCCCGCCGACCGGGGCACCATCGAGTGGGACGGCCGGCCCGTCCACATCACCCGCCCCCACGACGCCCAGGCCCTCGGCATCGCGACCGTCTACCAGGACCTCGCCCTGTGCGACAACCTCGACGTCGTCGGCAACGTCTTCCTCGGCCGCGAGATCCAGCGCCTCGGCGTCCTCGACGAGGTGGAGATGGAGCGGCGCACCCTCGACCTGCTGCACGCGTTCTCCATCCGCATGCCGAGCGTGCGCCTCCCCGTCGCGTCCCTGTCCGGCGGCCAGCGGCAGACCGTCGCCATCTCCCGCTCCCTGATCGGCGCACCCCGGCTCGTCCTCCTCGACGAGCCCACCGCCGCCCTGGGCATCGAACAGACGGCGCAGGTCCTCGGACTCGTCGACCGGCTCCGGGAACAGCGGCTCGGCGTGCTCCTCATCAGCCACAACATGGGCGACGTGAAGGCCGTCGCGGATTCCGTCGCCGTGCTGCGCCTGGGCCGGAACAACGGCTTCTTCGACGTGACCACCACGTCCCACGAACAGATCATCTCCTCCATCACCGGGGCCACGGACAACGCCGTGACGCGCCGGGCGTCCCGCGAGTGGGAGGCGGACCTGTGAACGGCACCCCCAGGCCCACACGGCAGCACCCGCGCCCCGAGCCGCACCCGCAGGCGCACCCGCGCTCGCACCCGCGGCCGTCCCGGGGCCGGCGCCTCGCCGAGGCGGTCGCCGGCCGGCTCCGCGGCGGCGAACTGGGCTCCCTGCCCGTCCTGATCAGCGTCGCCGCGATCTGGATCATCTTCGTCAGCTTCGACGAGAAGTTCCTCTCGCCCCGCAACCTGTCCAACCTGAGCGTCGACATCGTCGGCACCGGACTGATCGCCGTCGGTGTGGTCTTCGTCCTCCTCCTGGGCGAGATCGACCTGTCGGTCGGCTCGGTGAGCGGTCTCGCCGCGGCCGCCTTCGCCATGCTGAACGTCCATCACGGCCTGGCGGAGGGCCCCGCGCTGCTCCTGGCCCTGGCCCTGGGGACGGCGATCGGCTTCTTCCACGGCTTCGTCTTCACGAAGGTCGGCGTGCCCGCGTTCGTCGTCACCCTCGCGGGGCTGCTCGGCTGGAACGGGCTCATGCTGTACATCCTCGGGTCGAACGGCACCGTCAACCTCGACGACGAGGGCCTGGTCGCCCAGCTGACCAGCTACCACTTCCACTACGTCGCGGTCGCGTACGGCGTGGCGGCGCTCGGCGTCGCCGGCTACCTGCTGGTCGCGCTGCGCGACGCGCGACGCCGCAGGGCGGCGGGCGTACCGTTCCGGACACCGGGCGAGATCGCCGTGCGTACGGGCGCGCTGGCCGTGGTGGCCTTCGCCGCCGCCTTCGTGCTCAACCGGTTCCAGGGGCTGCCGCTCGCCCTGCTCATCTTCATCGTGGTGCTCGTCGCCCTCGACTTCGTCCTGCGGCGCACCCCTTACGGGCGGACGGTGTTCGCGCTGGGCGGGCGGCTGGAGGCGGCGCGGCGGGCCGGCATCGGCGTGGACCGGATCCGTATCAGCGTGTTCATGATCTCGGGGAGCATGGCCGCGCTCGGCGGCCTCTTCCTGGCCTCCCGGGTCACCTCGGCCAGCCAGGCGTCCGGCGGCGGGCTCCTTCTGATGAACGCCATCGCCGCGGCGGTCATCGGTGGCACCAGCCTCTTCGGCGGACGCGGCACGGTGTGGTCCGCGCTGCTCGGCGTGCTCGTCATCCAGTCGATCGCCTCGGGCGTGGCGCTGCTGGGCATCCGGGGAGCGGTCCAGTTCATGATCACGGGCGGGGTGCTGCTCATCGCCGTGGTGATCGACTCCCTGTCCCGCCGCGCGCAGAAGGCCCACGGACGCGTGTGACGCGTGGAGCCTGACGCGACGGGGAAGGTCGTGAACCCGTGAAGGAGGAGAGACGCATGCCCATCCCCGTGATCCTGGACTGCGACCCGGGCCACGACGACGCCTTCAACATCCTGCTCGCCGCCGCCCACCCGGCCGTCCAGCTGCTCGGGATCACCACCGTGGCCGGGAACCAGACCGTGGAGAAGACCACGCTGAACGCCCGCCGCGTGTGCACGGTCGCCGGGATCGAGGGCGTACCCATCGCCGCCGGCCTCGCCGGCCCCCTGCACGGCTCCGGCATCGTCGCGCCGGACATCCACGGCGAGTCGGGGCTCGACGGGCCCGGCTTCGGCGAGCCGACCGTGCCGGTCGACGGCCGCGACGCGGTCACGTTCCTGCGCGACACGCTGCGCGCCCACCCCGTGCCCGTGACGCTCGTACCGACCGGGCCGCTCAGCAACATCGCCGCGCTCCTGCTCGCCCACCCGGAGCTGGCCGCGAGGATCGAGCGGATCGTCCTCATGGGCGGATCCACCGAGCGCGGGAACAGGACGCCCGCCGCGGAGTTCAACATCCTCGCCGACCCCGAGGCCGCCGACATCGTCTTCAGCAACGGCCTGCCCGTCACCATGATCGGCCTCAACGTCAGCCACCGGGCGCTGGCGACGCCCGACGTCGTCGCCCGCATCGACGCGCTCGGCACACCGCTGGCCCGCCTCTGCACCGACCTGCTGACCTACTTCGGCACCACGTACCGCGAGGTCTTCGGCTTCCCGGCCCCGCCCCTGCACGACCCGCTGACGGTCGCGCACCTCATCGACCCGGACCTGATCACCCTGGTCCACGCCCCCGTCGCGATCGAGCTGACCGGCACCCACACCCGCGGCGCCACCGTCGTGGACCTCGACGGCGTGACCGGCGCCCGCCCGAACGCGTACGTCGGCGTCGACGTGGACGTCCCCAGGTTCTGGGACCTCGTCGTCGACGCCGTACGCGCCCTCGGGTGACAGGCGGTCACCCGAGGGCCAGTGACCCTCAGGTCAGCGCACCCGGCCGAAGTAGACGGACTTCGACCAGATGCGGTCCAGCTTCACCACCGAACCGGACTTCGGCGAGTGCCAGATCTTGCCGCCCCCGGCGTAGATGCCCACGTGGTAGACGCGCCCACCGGAGTGGAAGAACACCAGGTCACCCTTGAGCAGGGCGGACCCCGATATGTGCCGGGTCTTGTTGTACTGCTGCTGCGCCGTGCGCGGCAGCGTCTTGCCCGCCTGCTTGTACGCGTAGAGCGTCAGGCCGGAACAGTCGAACCGGGTCGGGCCCGCCGCCCCGTACTTGTACGGCGAACCCTTCTTGGCGGCCGCCACGTTGAGCGCCTTGACGGCGTACGCGGGCGCCGCCGCCTCTGCCTCCGACACGGCGCCGGGCGCCAGCATCGTGCCGCCGATCGCGGCGAGGGTCAGGGCCGACACGGTGCCGGCCCGGGACAGCAGGGACGGGACATGATTCTGCGCGGTCATGCGCAACCCTTCGTCATCCGCCTGTGAAGGATGACCTGTCGGGTTCGGGCAGGCGAAGTTGCCCGGCCGCTGACGCGGCTTCACCCCAAGGGACGGCCATGGTGCGCACGCCCCGGTACTGCTGGGTCCTCCACTCCTGCCGATCCACAATGCGTCGACCTGACATCCGGACGGCGGCAGGACTCGGCGTCCGCCCGGACCGCCTCGCCAGGGCGGCGAGGGCTTGTCGTCGCCAGGGATCTTGACCCATGCCCTGGCGAAAATCCGAACGGAAATGGCATTTTGTGAGACTCCTCACTACTGATCCTTTCGCGGTGTCAGGTCGCTTTTGGCGCCCTGACCAGCGCGGAGTCTGACGTTCCGCCAGCTGTCACGGGTGCTGCCGCCAAGGCCCCTCCGATGGCCGGAACCGCACGGTCCGGACCGTCGGCACCCGGGTACGGCCCCGGTGTGCCCCGGAGGCGCCGGGGTACGCGGATGCCGTGAGTGCGAAGGGGACGAAAGGCGCACTGGAGCGCTACCACCGCAAGCGTGACTTCTCCCGGACGACCGAGCCCGAGGGGGAGCGGCCGCACGAGGCCCCGGGCTCCGGCCGGCCCCGGTTCGTCGTGCAGATCCACGACGCGACGACGACGCACTTCGACTTCCGGCTGGAGGCGGACGGCGTCCTGAAGTCCTGGTCCGTCCCCAAGGGGCCGTCCGCCGACCCCAAGGACAAGCGGCTGGCGATGCCGACGGAGGACCACCCCCTGGAGTACCGGGACTTCGAGGGCGTCATCCCCGAGGGCGGGTACGGCGCAGGCACCGTGATCATCTGGGACGAGGGGACCTACCGGAACCTTTCCTCCGGCCGGGACGGCCGCGAGATCCCGATGGGCGAGGCGCTCCGGGCGGGCCACGCCTCCTTCCGGCTGGACGGCCACAAGCTGCACGGGGCGTACGCGCTCACCCGCATACGGTCGGGCGGCGGCGGGGAGCGCGAGGCGTGGCTGCTGGTGAAGAAGGCCGACGCGCACGCCGGCACCGGCGGCGCCTCCGATCCGCGGCGCGCGCGTTCCGTCCGTACCGGCCACACCCTCGGCCAGGTGGCCCGGGAAGCGGCGTTCGGTGACCGGGGGTGACCGCCGGTGACCGTACGTCGCGTGTCCCCCCGCCGCGCGGGGGTAGCCGTAACGACGAGAGAACGAACGCCGGGAGCACGCCGTGAAGCTGCAGTTCCTCGAACCCCTCTACCAGCAGGACCGACCGGTCGCGTCCGTGTACCTGGACACCTCCCGCGACATCGACGAGCCCGACCGGGCCGTCGAGGTGCGCTGGCGGCACCTCCGGGACAGCCTGCTCGCCCACGACGCCGACCCCGCCACCGTCCGCGCGATCGAGGCCGAGATCGGCACGGACCGGGAGATCGCCGGGCAGCACGGGCAGGCCGTCTTCGCCGCCGGCGGCCGCGTCCTGCTCGCCGAGTGCCTGCCCCGCCCACCGGACCGGGACTCCGCCCGGTACGGCACCGTGCCCGACACCGTCCCGCTCTGCCTCCAGCACGCCCCCGACATCCCGTACGCCGCCGTCGCGACCCACCGGCTGCACACCGGCGAGCACGGCGCCCACGACGAGATCGAGATCGACGTCAGCGTCGGCAGCTGGCCCATCAGCAGGGTCGCCCCGCCCCACGAGATCCACGAGCGGATACCGGCCGACGACTGGCCGCGGGAGGCCGAGCAGCTCCTCGCCGAGCTGACCGACGGCGGCGACGGACCCCGCACCGGCGCCACGGAGGCCATCGTCGTCTCCGGCGACCCGTGGGCCGCCAACACGATCACCCGGCTCGCACCGAAACGCCTCCAGGACCGCTTCACCAAGATCAAGAACGGTGGCCGGCACCAGCCCGAGCCCGGCAGGACCGTCCTCGAGGAGGACCTGGCCGGCCTGTTCGCCGACCGGATGCGCGCCCGCGACCAGCAGCAGCTCGACGCCTTCCAGTCCCAGCGTGCCCGCCGCCCCGGCGACGTCGAGGGCCTCGCCGCCGCGGTCGCCGCCCTGCAGCGCGGCCAGGCCCAGGCCCTCGTCCTCACCACCCCGCGCCCGCCCGGCCGGCGCCTCTGGGTGGGCTCCGAACCGAACCGGCTCGCCCTGTCCGGCCACGACCTGAGGGCCTTCGGCGTCGACTACTTCTGGGAGGAGGACGCCGACGCGGCCCTGATCCGCGCCGCCGTCGCCACCCACGCGGAACTGATCGTCCGGCCCCACGACGACCCGCCCCTCCAGGACGGCACGGGCGTCCTGCTCCGCTACACCGGGGCGTAGGACAGACGCATCACACCTGCGGGCCGGGCGTGCGGTGCACGCGCGCCAGGAGCAGGACCGTGTCGTCGGTCGGCGGGTCCGGCAGCAGGTTCCCGAGGATGCGGTCGGCCGCCGCCTCCAACGGACCCGTCGCCGACGCGAGTTCCTCCCGCAGGGCCGCCAGGCCCGTCTCGATGTCCCGGCCGCGGGCCTCGACGAGGCCGTCCGTGTAGAGGGCGAGGGTGGCGCCGTCCGGAAGTACCCGCTCCGTCGTCAGATACGCGAAGCCACCGACACCCAGCGGCACGCCGAGGACGTCCCCGATCGCCTCGACCCGGCCGTCCGGGTGCCGCAGCAGCGGCGGCGGATGGCCCGCGCTGGCGATCCGGGCGCGCCCGGTCGTCGGGTCGTACACCAGGTACAGGCACGTCGCCAGTTCGATGCCGGACTCCTGGGCGCACGCGTCCAGGTCGCCCATCAGGTCGTCCGGCGCCCGGTCGTGCCGGGCCAGGGCCTTGGCCGTGATCCGCAGCCGGCCCATCGCGGCGGCCGCCGGCACCCCGTGCCCCATCACGTCGCCGACCACCAGCGCGACCCGCTCGCCGGGCAGCGCGACGACGTCGTACCAGTCGCCGCCGACCTCGGTGATCCGACTGCCCGGCACGTACCGGTGCGCCATCCGCACGTACGGGCTGGTCGCCGTCGCGCTGGGCAGCAGGGCGCGCTGGAGCGTGAGCGCGATGTCCTGGACGCGGCTGTACAGGCGGGCGTTGTCCAGGCAGAGCGCCGCGCGGGAGCCCAGCTCGGCCGCGAGGCCCAGGTCGTCCTCGGTGAAGGCGGGCCGGGCGGCGGACCGGCCGAACAGGGTGATGCCCTGGACCGTGCCCCGCGCGATCAGCGGCGCGATCAGGATGCACGCGAGGCCGCTCTCCGTGAGGAGCCGGGCCCGCTCCTCCAGGACCACGGTCCGCGCCACGAAGTCCTCGTCGACCGCCGCGCAGATCGGACGGCCGGTGCGCAGCATGTCGTGGATGGCGGACCCCGGCGGGTACGTGACGTGCTCCAGGCCGCCCACGACGTCGTCGGCGGGCGGCGGCAGCGTGGTCGTGGCGGCGATACGACGGGTGAGGAGGGGCAGCGCTGGGTCGAACCGCTCGTCCTCGTCCAGCCATTCCACGACCTCCACGACCGCCCCGTCCGCGAACTCCGGCACCACCGTGTCCACCAGCTCCCGCGCGGTGACGTCGACGTCCAGGGTCGTCCCGATGCGGGACGCGGCCCGGTCCAGCAGCGCCAGCCGCCGCCGGCCCGCCTCCGCCTCCAGCAGCGCCTCCTCCCGGTCGGTCACGTCCACCACCAGGCCGCCCACGCCGGGCCGCGTACCGACCGCCTGGCTCAGCGGGAACAGGCTCACCGACCGCACCTGGTCCCGGCCGGGGTGTCCGGCCGTGCGCAGGCTCACCGGCATCCCCACCAGCGGCCTGCCGCTCTCGGTGACCGTGTGGAGCGCGGCCCGCCACGCGGCGGCGTCCGCCATGATCATGACCTCGTCCGCCCGGCGGCCGAGGTGGTCCTCGACGGGCATCCCGTCCATGTCGGCGAGCGCCTGGTTCAGGTGGATGTACCGGAAGTCCTCGTCGAGCATGACCAGCCCGATGGGGCACGTCTGGAACAGGGCGTCGAGGAACGCGAGATTGGTCTTCACCCGGTCGAGCTCCTCGCTGCGGCTGGCGAGGCCCATCAGTACGGAGCGCCCCTCGGCGCCGTCCACGGGGAACACCCGGAACCCGGAGTCGAAGACCTCGCCGTCCTTCCCGCGGGCCGTCAGCCGGCCCCGCCAGTACCCGTCCACCCGGCCGCGCTCCGCCATCCGCGCGCACGACGCGGACACGTCCCCGGCCGCGTCGGCGAAGAGCGCGGCGCCGGGCCGGCGCAGGATCTCGTCCGCGTCGTACCCGAACAGGTCGTGGGCGCCCGGCCCCCAGTAACAGACCCGGTCGTCGTGGTCGAGGCCGAAGACGGCGACGGGCACGTGCTGCAGCAGCGTCCCCGGCTCGGACCACAGCGGGCTCCGATCCCTGGCGTCCCCCGGCGGCTCCGATGCCACGAGACGTTCCTCCCGCCTGCCGCTGGCCCCGACTCCATTGTGCGGACGCCCGGCCGCATCGGCCCGGCGAGCCGGACACGGCCCGCGCTGTGTAGCAACTTCGCCACAGGCGGTCCACAACGCCGCACCGGCCGTCACTTTCCGGGCGCGGATCCCATTGTCCGACCGTCGGACCACATCCGACCGTCACGCACCACGCACCACGCACGGCCCCGGAGGCGCCCCCATGGGCAAGCACAGGCAACCACGCCGCACGAGCAGCGCCCGCTTCGTCATGATCAGGGCCACCACCGCCATGGGCGTGGTCGGCGCCCTCGCCTTCGTCCTGCAGTCGGGCCACGACACTCCGGCCTCCCGGGCCACGCCGGAGTCCCTGCACAGCCCGCTGCCCGACACGGCGGGCTCGACCACGCCGCCCGGGGGCCCGGACCGCGCCGCGACCGCCCCGCGGGGCCCCGGCGCCGCCCCGCTGTCCCCGAGCGCCGCCCCCCGGCCCACGGACCTGCTGCCCGCCGGCGCCCCGGACCTGCCCCGCCCCGTCACCGGCGACGGCACCCCCTGGGCGGAGGTCCCCGCCGCGCCGCCGGCGGCGCCCGATCAGCGCCCCGCGCCGCCGCTCCCCGTGCCCACGCCCGCTGCCGGACCCGCGGAGCCCGGGCCCGCGCCCGTACCGCCGGGCCCCGGGAAGCCGGCGGACGCCGCGGACCCGGAGGACCGGCAGCCCGCCGCCCCGCCGGAGCCCACCGGCCCGGCCACCACACCGATCGACGTGCTGGCCGACCTCCTGGACGGCCTCATGGCCCCGGGCACCGGCAGCACGACCGGAACGGCGGCCGACCGCTGACGGCCGCCGGCCACTGAGCGGGCGGGCGCCCGCCCCACGGCCGCCCCCGCGCCGCCCGCCGACCGCGCCCGCCCTACAGCCGCACCTTCCACTCGACCGTCGCGCGCAGTGTCCGCGCGATCTCCGGGTCGCGCACCGACGGTGTGCGGTCCTCGACCGTGACCGACAGCTTGTGCGTCCTGAAGTCGAGCAGCCGGACACCCAGTTCCGTGACCCGCACCTCCGTGCGGCCCGCGAAGGACGGCAGTTCGCGGCCGTCCAGGTACCAGCGGACCGTCAGGGCCCGGCCGCTCGACCCCGTGAGGCGCGGCACGGCGACCTCCGCCGCGTGGTGACGGCGCAGCGTGCGGTCCGTGGGGCTGACGGCCGTCGCGGGGCGGGCGTGCCGGTAGAAGCCGGCGATCATCGCCTCCACGCCCGGCAGGTTGAACGGCTTGTCCAGGACCCGCATCAGCGAGCTGTCCGTCGGCCGGTACAGACCGGAGACGTAGTAGCCGCCGCCCTCGTACGTACCGACCGTGCCGCCGTCGGGCGACTGCTCGCCCAGCCAGCGGTGCCACTTGGTCTGCCGCGCGGCCATCCGGCCGGCGTCCAGCGTGGACACGTTCGGATCGGCGGGCTCGCGGCCCGTGTAGCGCGCGTAGTCGGGAAGGCCGGGGTAGAAGTACTCGTCGGCGAGCCGGCCCAGCGAGTGGCCCGTCTCGTGGATGGCGACCTGGCCGGACTTCTCGTTGCCGGCGGACGCCGTCGAGATGCCGTCGTAGCCCAGGGTCTCGCTGGGCTCGTTGTAACCGGCGCCGCCGTACTTGGCGCTGTTGGCGAGGACGAGCACCAGGTCCGCGTCGGGTGCCAGGGCCACGTACCCGTCGACCTTCTCCTGGTCGACGCAGAGCAGCCGCTCGATGTCCCCGCACCAGAAGTACGCCCCGAGCGCGGTGTCCCTGACGGTGCCCCGGTCGGGGTCGCCGGTCACACCCGACTCGCGGGACACGGCGTCGACCGTCCACACGTTGAACAGGCCCTGGTACGTCGTGTACGGCTCGACGGCCGCCACCTCCGCCCACTTCGCCCGCGCGTCGGCGTGGAACCGGTCCAGTTCGCCGGCCGTGTACCCGTCGCCGATGACGACGACGTCCAGCCGGTCGGCGGTGGGCCCGTTGTCGACCACCTTGGTGACCGTCCCGTCGGCGGCGCTCTCCGCAGCGGAGAGTCGCGACGCGGGCGCGCCCCGCCCGGCGGCCGGTACGTGCGCGTGGCCCGATCCGGCGAGCACGCCGTTCTCCGGGCCGGGTATCTCGACCTCCACCAGGGCGCCCGGTGACGGTTCGGAGAGGGGCGGCGGGCCGGCGGTCGCGGTGCCGGGCCCGGCGGCGAGCGCCGCGACGACGGCGGCGGCCACACCGGTGGCCGTCAGGGATCTGCGCAGGGTCGAGCGCACGGAGTCCTCCCCCGATGACGGAAGTTAAGTGAGGGCTTAAATACGGTGAACAGGCGGCTTAAGGTAGGGCTGGGCGCGGTGGATGCGCAATGGTCAGGTCCCGCTGAATACTGGGGAGTTCGAGCGACCAGGGGGGTTCCCATGGACGAACCGGCCGAGATCGGCCGACGGGTGCAGCGGCTGCGCGCCGAACGCGGCCTGACCCAGCGGCAGCTGGCCGAGCCGTCGTACACGGCGGCCTACATCTCCACCCTGGAGTCCGGCAAGGTGCGGCCCTCCGAGACGGCGCTGCGCTTCCTCGCCGCACGCCTCGGCACGACGTACGAGGAGCTGGCCACCGGCCGGCCCGCCCGTCTGGCGACCGAACTCCGCCTCGCCCTGACCGACGCCCAGCGGACCCTCGCCACCGGGTCCGCCGACGAGGCCGCCGCCCACTACCGGCGGCTGCTCGCCGACGCCGAAGGCCTGGACCTCCTCCCCGAACGGGCCGAGGCACTGCTCGGCCTCGGCGACTGCGCCCTGGAGGCGGGCCAACTCTCCGACGCTGGACGGCACTTCGCCATGGCCGAACAGCTGCTGGCCGGCGAGCCGCTGCCGCGCCGCGCCCGCGCGATCCGGGGCCGCGCCGTCGCGCACCTCCTCGCGGGCGAGCTGCGCTACGCCTGCTACCTCCTCGAATCCACCCTCGACGAGCTGAACACGAGCGGCCTCGCCGACCCCGAGGCGCTCGTGATGCTGTACGCCGCCGTCATCGGCCCCTACATCGACATGGGCGCGCACGCGCGGGCCGCCCACGCGGCGGAACTGGCGCTCGCCCTGGCGCCGCAGGTCAAGGACCCGGCGCTGGTCGCGGGCATGCACCGGCAGGTCGCCCGCACGTTCCTCGCCGAGGGGCGCACCGCCGACGCCGACGCCTCCCTCGCCAAGGCCCAGTCGATGTACCGGCAGCTGCGGCTGCGCACCGACCTGGCGCACTGCCACTGGATGCGGGGCTACGTCCAGGCGCAGCGCGGCGAACTCGACACGGCGGAGCGCGAGCTGCGCACCGCCCGCGACATGCTGGCCGCCAAGCGCGCCGCTCTCTACACCGCCCAGGTGGAGGTCGAACTCGCCGACGTGCTGCGGCGCCTCGGCCGCCACGACGAGGCGGCCGGACTCCTCTCGGCGCTGCTGGACCTCGGCGACCGGCACGGCGCCGTGCACGCGGGCGGCGCGCACCGGCTCCTCGGCCTCATCGCGGAGGAGCGCGGCGACACCGAGGCGGCCGAGGAGCACTACGTGCGGGCGCTGGGCCTGCTGGAGCGGAGCGGGGCGACCGGAGACCTCGCCGACCTGTGCCGGCTGCTGGGCGACCTGCTGCGCCGTACGGGCCGTGTCGAGGCCGCCCTCGACGCGTACCGCACCGGACTCGGCCACCGCGCCGCGCCCGGCACGACCACCCTGGGCCCGGCGCCCGCCGCCCCCCACACCCAGGCCCGCCCGGGTGCGGCGGGCCACTGACATCCACGGAGGCGATCCGATGACCGACGACGACTTCTGGGAGTGCCCGCCGGAGCAGGGCCTCGCATGGTACGGCGAGTTCAGGCTCACCCTGATCGAGCCGCCCTTCCCCGCCGGCGGGGGAGGGGCGCTGCCCGCCCACGACCCGGAGCGGGCCCGGGAGTTCGCCGCTTGCCTCGGCACCGTCGACACGGTGGTGGACGAGGTCGACCGGATCGAGGCGACCGAGCGGCCTCCCTTCTCCACCCGCGCGGACCTCGACCTGGTCGGTGTCGGCTGCTGGGGAACGGTGACGGAGATCAACGACCCCGCCCTGGTGTACACCGGGGGAACCCTCCCCCTCGTGGAGCAGGCGGACGAGCTGGCCGCGCGCTTCCCCGGAGCGGTTCTCATCGGCTCGGCGACGATCGACCACCCCATGACCTACGGCACCCACGTCATCCGGCACCCGGCGGGGGCGCGCCTGTTCGCCGCGGGGTGGAGCGGTGAGGGGGACTGGGACCTCGAAGGCACCCCGCACGAGGTCGTCGACGCGTTCGGTATCGACCCCGACGACCTGGAGCGGCGGGGCATCGACCTCGATGCCGCCCCCGGGTCCTTCCCCTGGGAGAGCCTGACACGGCTCGTGCTCGGGCACGTCAGCCCGCTCCTGCGTACCGGCCGCACCCTGTCCGTGTTCCGCGTCCGGCACACGGAAGAGGCCACCGGAGACCTGGAGGACACCTGGATGGGTGAGCCCGACGGGTTCGAGGAGTTCTGACGTGACGATGTGAAGGAACGAGGGAGTTGGCGGGGACATGCCGTCCCCATCCGGGGGTGCCCGGCCGGCCCGCCCCTAGAGTGGCAACAGCCGGCGCACCAAGACCAGTTGACCTCGGAGCCCACGGCGCCGCGCACCTCTCCTGACATCAACGGGGTTCCCAGGGGGAGAAGTCAGTGAGCATGCGGACAGACCGACCTGCGCGCCGCGGGCGCGTGTGGGCGCGCATCGCGCTCGCCCTCACCGCCACAGCGGCGGTGACCCTCACCGGCCTGCCGGCCCTCGACGAGGCGGAGGCGGCCAAGGGGCCGAACGTCAAGCCGGTGCGGTGCGACGAGAAGTTCCTCGGGAAGAAGTTCCCCACCACGCCGCCCAACTCCGGGCCGCCGGACGGCCTTCCGTACGACGCGTGGCCGAACGACGAGAACTACACCTACGACAACCCCGCGAAGGCCTACGACGGGGTGCTGCCGCCGACCGACGCCCAGCGCGCGGCCGCGGGAACGAACTATCGCAAGTGGCAGCGCAAGTACAACCGGACGAAGAACCCCGCGGACAAGGTCATGGAGATCTACGCCCGCTACAACAAGCAGTACGACAGCCCGAAGGGCTACCGGGACTTCAGGCGCTTCCTCGACGTCCGCTACATCGGCGCCCACGGCAACCCGCTCCGGGGTGACGCGTTCGAGGCCCGCATGGTCAAGAAGTACAACATGATCGGCCCCGACTGGTGGTGCCAGGACCCGATCGAGTACACCGACCCCGAGACCGGCGAGAAGCGCACCCGCGTCGTGGACGCCCACAACCGGCGCACCGAGCGCAAGGTCGAGATGAAGTCCAACGGCCGGATCGAGGACGACCAGCTCAAGGCGGACCGGCAGATCGCCAAGGAGAAGCCCAAGTCGACGTTCCGGTACCTGACCGGTGCCAGGACCGAGGGGCCGACCAAGAACAAGATCAAGCAGTTCGACGACGACCTCAAGCGGGACCGGGGCACCAACCGCACCCAGGCCGGCGTCAACGAGCGCCGGTCGAACGCCATCGAGCGCACCCAGAAGCCGAACGTCTACACCAACTACGACAAGCGGTTCAACCCCGATCCGCTCAAGGGCGGCCGGGGGCCGATCATCGACCAGGCCCTGCGGTCCGGGAAGACGGTCGAGGAAGCACGCCGGCTCCAGGCCATGTACAACCAGAACAACGGCGGCGGCTACTTCGGCCGCGGGCCCGGTGGCATCGACTTCTCCACCCTGGAGATCAACTACGTCGGCAGCCCCGTCAAGGGCAAGGGCCTCGACTATTCGATGAAGGCCGACTACGTCAAGGACCCGGACGAGAACCCCGGCTACGGCGGTGACGCCAAGCTCCAGCTCGCCTCGGACGCCTTCTTCACCTGGCTCGCCCTGACCCCGGACAGGTTCTGGGTCAACCTCAACCCGGTCCGCCCCGACGTGATCATGGACAAGGAGTTCGCCAGGACGGACGCCGGACGCGTCCTGCTGGAGGCCGACCTGACCCTCAAGCACGACTACGCGGATGCGATGAACCCCGACAAGTACGAGCGGGGGGAACGCTTCTGGCGCGCGGCGCCCCGTACCCCGGAAGGCATGCCCTGCCTGCCCGTCATCCGCCAGTGGATCACCCCGAAGCCCGCGAAGGTCCGGGAGCAGGACGGCGGCATCTACATCCTCGACGCGCCGCTGAAGGTCAACATGGAGGTCCCGACCGGGCCGGACGTGCCACCCGCCACCTGCAGGCTGACGGAGGCGCAGACGAAGCAGGCCGAGGCCCTGATCCGCACGATGATCCAGCCCGAGCTGGAGCGCCGCGTCAACGAGGACGCGTCCTACGCCGACCTGCGCCGCGTCTACTCCTCGCGGGTGGCCGCCGAGTACGTCCGGCGGCAGGACGCGGTCGCCCCGACCGACTTCCGCAAGATCATCAACAGCAACGACGTCAAGCGGTGGCCGCTCAGGGGCGAGAACAAGGACTGGGACAAGAAGACCGTCTACGACAAGTACGTCCACTCGTTCAAGAACGGCGACTACAAGTTCGAGCGCGTCTACGGCGGCAAGGTGTGGATCCTGTCCATGGGCGGGGTCGACTTCTCCAAGGCGCCGAAGCGCGACATCAGCCGCGCCCAGTTCGCCACGCAGTACCGCGGCCTGGACAAGACCACCAGGACGTCCGTCCAGGCGGAGGTGACCTACCAGGAGGGAGACACGGCCTACCTCGGCGGGACCAGCTCCGACCAGCCCACCAGCCCCGACGACCCGAAGCCGACACCGAGCCCGACCGGCCCGGACGACCCGAAGCCGACCGACCACCCGTCGACCCCGGCACCCGGCCCGTCCACGCCCGGCGGCGACGGCACGACCCCGCCGGCCAAGGACCCGGACGGTGACCTCGCCGACACCGGCAACAGCACCCCCGTCGGCCTCATCGCCGCCGTGGCCGCGGCGCTCGCCGTCGCGGGCGGCGCGCTCACGTGGTGGGTCCGGCGCCGCAGGACGGGCGGCAGCTAGGGAGTGTCCGGCGGATCATGCCGACATCGCTGGGCGGTGCCTTTGACTGCTGGTGAGCGGGGTCTGGTGCGTGCGGCTGCAAGGCGGAGGAGGGAGGGATGGCGGAGCCATCGCGACCGACGACAACGCCGCTGGGGGTCCCCCCTGCCCGTCAGGGCTTGGGGGAGCGCGTGCCAGACCCCGCGGCCCAGGCATGATCCGCCGGACACGACCTAGCCCGCCCGACGCCCTGCCGCAGGGCTGTCCCCCGCACCCGCGCCCGGGTTGCGGGGGACAGCCCTTCCCAGCGCCCGTGCGCGGGGGACGCCCCGACCGTGGCCCGCGTGCGGGTCCGGGGCTCTCCCCGCGCGCGCCACCCGGCGGCGCGGTACCGTACCGAAGGAGTGGGGCCGCGCCCGCCCGTGCACAGCGGCGGGCGGCCGGGAAGCGGGAAGCACCGCTCGTCCGCGACGCGGCCGGACGCCTCACGTGGCGTTCACGGGGCCAGAACGCGATACCGCAGCGACCGTCATCGCGGAGGTACCCGATGGACGACCCGCGACGCCGCACGCCGCCCGACGGTGTGCTGCCGTTGATGATCAGCGCCGGTACCGAGGACGCGCTGACGCACGCGATCCTGCGGAACGTACGGCACCTGGACGACGTCCGGTCCGACGAGTTCTACGACCTCGCCTACACGTCCTGCCTGCGCCGCGCGCCCCACCCGCACCGCGCGGTGGCGCTGGCCCACTGCCCCGCGGAGGCGGCACGGCAGTTCGCCGGCCTCGTCGGCGACGGCCACGAGCGCCCCGCCGGGGCGGCGGACGGGAAGGCGTGCGCCGCCGCCCGCGCCGAAGCGGTGCACACCGGTCACGTCGCGCTCGTCTTCAACGGCGACGGCTCCCAGTGGGCGGGCATGGGCGCCGACCTGTTCCAGGAGGAACCCGCCTTCCGCGGGGCCGTCGAGGACGTCGACCGCGAACTGGCCCCACTGGTGGGCTGGTCCGTCACCGACCGCCTCACCACGCCGCCCGGCCCGTGGCGCCTCGACGCCACGGACATCGCCCAGCCCCTGCTGTTCACCCTCCAGGTGGGGCTCGTGGCCCTCCTGCGCGACCGCGGGTTCCGGCCGCGCATGGTGCTGGGCCGCAGCCTGGGCGAGGTCGCCGCCGCCCACACCGCCGGCGCGCTCACCCTCACCCAGGCCGCGCACCTGGTCACGTCGATGAGCCGGGCCATGGCCGCGACCACGGGAAGCGGCAGGATGGCCGCCGTGGGGCTCCCGCACGCCGACGCACTCGCCGAACTCGCCGCGCTCGGCGGCCGCCTGGAGCTGGCCGGCATCAACAGCCCGCAGGACGTGTCCGTCGCCGGTGACCCGGCGGTACTCGACGAGTGGTGCGCGCGCCTGGAACAGCGGGGCGTCTTCCACCGCGGACTGGTCCTCGACTCCGCCTTCCACAGCTCCGCCATGGACCCGCAGCGCGCTGCCTTCCTGGCCGGCGAGCAGGGACTGACGCCGCACGAGGGCGACGTGCCGTTCTACTCGTCCGTGACCGGGGGCCGCCTGCGGGGGGACCGGCTGACGGGCGGCTACTGGTGGCAGAACATCCGCCGGCCGGTCCGGTTCGCCCACGCCGTCGACGCGGCGCTGAAGGACGGGGCGGACATCCTCCTCGAAGTGGGCCCCCACCCCGACCAGCGCGTCTACCTGCGCCGTATCGTCGCAGCCCGGCACTCCCGCCCGACCGTGGCGGTGCTGCCGACGGTCCTGCGGGACGGCGACGGGCCGGCGCTGATCGCCGCCGCGCACGCCGCCCTGCTGGCCTTCGGAGCCACCCCCGACTGGCGGTGCCACTTCCCCCGCCCGGGCAGGTCCGTCCGCCTCGCCACCGCTATCTGACGGAAAGTCACACGCGGTCGGACCCGCCCAGCGGCTCCAGGGACTCCTCCCGAGGAGCCGGCAGCCGGCCGTCCGGAGCCGCCGCCCCGGCCACCGAGCCCCGCGCACGGCGGCGCGCGGTGAGACGGCCGGCGACGGGCTCGGCGTAGCGGGCGGTGAGCGGCCCGACCATCACCAGGATCAGCACGTACGCCGTGGCCAGCGGCCCGAGGGACGGCTCGATGCCGGCCGTGACCGCGAGCCCGGCGATGACGATGGAGAACTCCCCGCGCGCCACCAGGGCGCCACCGGCGCGCCAGCGCCCCTTGGCGGAGATCCCGGCACGCCGGGCGGCCCAGTACCCCGTGGCGATCTTCGTGGCGGTCGTCACCACGGCGAGCGCGAGCGCCGGCAACAGCACCGGCGGGATGCTGGCCGGGTCCGTGTGGAGGCCGAAGAAGACGAAGAACACCGCGGCGAACAGATCGCGCAGCGGGCTGAGCAGATGGTGCGCCCCCTCGGCGACCTCGCCCGACAGCGCGATCCCCACCAGGAACGCCCCGACGGCGGCCGACACCTGCAGCTGCTGGGCGAGCCCCGCGACCAGCAGGGTCAGGCCGAGCACCACGAGCAGCAGCTTCTCCGGGTCGTCGCTGGACACCAACCGGGAGATGAGCCGCCCGTACCGCAGCGCGAGGAACAGCACCAGGCCCGCCAGGCCCAGCGCGATGGCCAGCGTGAGGCTGCCGGCCGCCAGGCCGACGCCGGCCAGCAGGGCCGTGATGATCGGCAGGTAGACGGCCATGGCCAGGTCTTCGAGGACCAGGATGCTCAGCACGACGGGCGTCTCGCGGTTGCCGAGGCGCCCGAGGTCGCCCAGCACCTTGGCGATGACGCCCGACGAGGAGATCCAGGTGACGCCGGCCAGCACGGCGGCGGCGACCGGCCCCCAGCCCAGCAGCAGCGCCATCGCCGCACCCGGCAGGGCGTTCAGCGCCGCGTCCACGAGCCCCGCCGGGTACTGCGTCCGGAGGTTCGTGACCAGGTCGGTAGCGGTGTACTCCAGGCCCAGCATCAACAGGAGCAGGATGACGCCGATCTCGGCGCCGATCGCCACGAACTCCTCGCTGGCGCCCAGCGGCAGCAGTCCACCCGTACCGAAGGCGAGTCCGGCCAGGAGGTAGAGGGGTATGGGGGAGAACTTCAGCCGTCCGGCGATCCGCCCGAGCAGCCCGAGGCCCAGGATGATCGCACCGAACTCGATCAGGAAGACCGCGGAGGAGTGCACGCGTTCACTCCCGGCCGAGTATCGCCGCGGCGGCGTCGACGCCCTCGCGCGTACCGATCACGATGAGCGTGTCCCCTCCGGCCAGCCGGAAGTCCGGCCCCGGCGCCGGGATGGCGTCCGCCCGCCGCAGCACCGCCACGATCGACGCTCCGGTCTCGGTGCGCAGACGCGTCTCGCCCAGCACGCGCCCGTTCCAGTGAGAGGCGGCAGGCAGCTCGATCCGCTCCGCGACCAGGCCCAGACCGGTCGTGGACAGCAGGTTGGGGCTGTGGTGGCACGGCATGAGCGCGTCGATCAGCGCCTCGGCCTCACCCGCCGTCAACTTCACCGAGAGCGCGCAGGCGTCGGGGTCGTCCGTACGGTACGCACTGAGGACCCGCCCGCCGTCGCGCTGCGCGACGACCGACAGACGACGGTGCTCGCGCGTGGTGAGGTCGTAGCGGACTCCGATGCCGGGCAGAGGCGTACTGCTCATACGCGGAGCGGGCACGGCGGATCTCCTTGGGGGTCGTCGCGGGTCGGGCGCGGTGTCACGCCGGGTCGGCGTGACACCCGGGCCCTCACCCTACGACGCCGTGCACCGGCCCCGGCCGGCCGCGCCCGTGCCCTGCGGTCGGGGCGGCCGCGCTCCGGGCGGGCGCGCCGTGCCCTGCGGTCGGGCGCCCGGGCTGCCGCTCACACCCGGGTCAGGAGGTCCCGGTGTGGTGGTCCAGCAAGCGGGTGAGCAACCGCACGAACTGGTCGCGTTCCGCCGCGCTCAGCGGGGCGAGCAGTTCGTCGTGCAGCTCGTCGAGGACCTTGTCGAGGAGGCGCAGCCGACGGCGGCCCTGGGCGGAGATCGTGATGATGTTGCGGCGCTGGTCGTCGGGGTCCGGTGTCCGCTCGACGAGCTGACGCTCGGCCAGTTCGTTGAGCACGCCGACCATGTCGCTGCGGTAGATGCCGGTGCGCCTGCTCAGGGTCGCCTGGCTGCCGGGCCCGAAATCCTGCAGCGAGGCGAGCACGGCGTAGTGCCACTTGCGGGCGTCGGCCTGGGCCAGCCCTTCGTTGATCAGCCGGTCCGACCGCGTGGACAGCTGCGACAGCAGTCGGCTCGCCCGCCCGCGCAGTCGGTCGGGCGTCCGGGGCGCGCCGTCGTCGGGCACGTCTGCGGCTTCGGCTCTGGTCATGGCGGCCATCCTACCCATTGCGTTAGTCCGGCTAATGATATACGTTCACCCGCGCCGACACTGTTAGTGCCACTAACGTTCGTCGGGGCGAACTCCAGGAAGGAAGATCCGCCATTCCCACTGAGACACTGCAGATTCCCACCCCTGACGGTCAGGCCGACGCCTTCGCCGCCTTCCCCGACGGCGGCGAGCGGCACCCCGGGGTGCTGCTGTACACCGACGCCTTCGGCGTGCGGCCCGAGCTGGAGAAGAGGGCCCGCGAACTGGCCGGGCACGGCTACTTCGTGCTCGTCCCCAACCTCTACTACCGGCACGGCCCGGCCCCGGTGGTCGAGCTCCCCGAGCACATCGGAGCGGAGATCCGGCCCGCGGTCGTCGGCCGGCTGATGCCCCTGCTCGAGGAGCACACCACCGAACGGATCCTGCGCGACGCCGACGCCTACCTCAGGTTCCTCACCACCCGGCCGCAGGTCCGCACCGGACCGGTCGCCGCGATCGGCTACTGCATAGGCGGCGCCCTGGCGATGCGCACCGCGACGGCCCACCCCGGCCAGGTGGCCGCCGTCGCCGGATTCCACCCCGGCTTCCTCGTCACCGACGCGCCCGACAGCCCGCACCGCCTCATCCCCGAGCTGACCGCCGAGGTCCACCTCGGCCTCTCCGGGAACGACATGCCGGCCGAGGCCCTCAGCGAACTCCACCGGGCCCTGGACGCCGCGGGTGTCACCTACACCTCCGAGATCTATCCCGGTACCGTCCACGGGTTCACCATGTCCGACACCGACGCTTTCAGCGCCTCCGGGCTGAAGCGCCACTGGGACCGCCTGCTCCCCCTCCTGGACCGCACCCTGGCCAAGAGCTGACCTCGTCCCCGGTCAGAGCGTGTCGCGGGTGGGCGGCGGAGGCGCGAGGGCCCAGCGGATCGTGCCGACCAGCGCACGGCCCGCCGTCCGCACGACCGTGTCCTCGACCCGCGGCAGGTACGGCAGGCCCAGGGGCTCACGCGCCCAGGGCGGGAGCAGGGACACCGCGGTCGCCGCCAGCACGGCGTACGGCCCCCGGGCCGGCCAGGGCAGCGGCGGACGGCGCAGCACGAACCGGGCGGCCTCGCGCGCCTCCCGCGTGGCGCGCAGCTCCGGGCGGTACGCGGCGAGGCGGGCCGCCAGCTCGGCCCGGTCGCGCGGCGGGTCGACCACGCCCAGCTCGCTCGCCACGCGCGCGGCGTCGGCGACGTACCCGTCGTACCCCTGGTCGTCCAGGGGGTGCGCGCCGTATCTCTGGTGGGCCGTCAGGAAGCTGTCGACCTCGGCGACGTGCACCCAGCCGAGGAGGTGCGGGTCGGCGGCGTGGTACGGCTCCCCGTCGGCCGTGTACCCGTGGACCCGGTCGTGCACCGCCCGCACCCGCTCCACCGCCCGCCGGGCGTCGTCGGCGGTGCCGTACGTCGTCACCGCCAGGAACGTGCTGGTGCGCTGGAGGCGCCCCCATGGGTCGCCCCGGTAGTCGGAGTGGCCCGCCACGGCCGCCATCGCGAGCGGGTGCAGGGACTGGAGCAGCAGGGCCCGGAGCCCGCCCACGAACATCGACGCGTCGCCGTGGACGGTACGGATGGGACGGTCGGGGCCGAACCAGCGAGGGCCGGGCGTCCCGTGGATCCGGGCGCGGTTGACCGGTCCCTCCGGGCCCGCGACCCGGACGAACACGGCGTGGCCGAGCCTCTCCCGCAGCCCGGTGAGCCCCGGCGCGGACACGTTCACGCGTCAAGTATCCGCCGCTCGTGCGGTGCGCCGCCGCGGGCGCCCCGCACGGCGGCCGGAGCCCCTGCCAGAGCCTCGCCCGGCCGGTCCCGGGGACGGGGGCTCGCCGGCCGCTCGCGGGGCCAGGGGGGTCGCCGGCCGGTCCCGGCCGGGGGGCTCGCCCGGCCGGTTCAGGGGCCTGGGCCTCGCCCCTCCGGTTCCGGGGCCAGGGGGGGCTCGCCCGTGCGGTCCCGGGGCCTGGGCTTTGCCCGGCCGGTCCCGGGGCCAGGGGGCTCGCCCGGCCGGTTCCGGGGCCTGGGCCTTGCCCGTTCGCTTCCGGGGCCACGGGGCCTCGCCCTGCTGGTGGGGCTTTGGGCTCGCCCGTCACGGGAGACAGGGACAGCGGTCGTCACCGCAGGCAGGGACAGCCGTCGTCACAGGAGGGCGAGTACGGCCGCCGCTCGGTACGCGGCATGCGGCGGCTGCCCACTGGGAGGCACGCGCGGCGGCTGCCCACTGCGAGCGCGTGGCCGCCGCTCGCTGCGGGGTACAAGGCAGCTGCTCACGGCGGGCTGTCCGGTCGCCGCTCATTGCGAGGCGCGTGGCTGTCATCCACCGGGAGGCGCGTGGCCGCCGCTCGCTGCGGGCCGTACGGCCGCTGCCCACTGCGGGGTGCATGGCATTTGCTCACGGCGGGCTGTCCGGTCGCCGCTCATTGCGAGGCGCGTGGCTGTCATCCACCGGGAGGCGCGTGGCCGCCGCTCGCTGCGGGCCGTACGCCCGCTGCCCACTGCGGGGTGCATGGCATCTGCTCACAGCGGGTTGTCCGGTCGCCGCTCATTGCGAGGCGCGTGGCTGCCGTCCACTGCGAGGCGCGGGGCTGCAGCCAACTGCGGGACAAGCGCGGCAGCTGCCCGTTGCGAGGCGCGTGGCCGCCGCTCACTGCAGGGCCGTACGGCCGCCGCCCACCGCAGGGCTGCATGGCCGCCGCCCATCGCGTGGCTGCACGGCGCCGCTCACTGCAGGGCCCGCACCGCCGCCGTGAAGACCGCCGGCATACGGGCCGCGGCCGGCACGATCAGCCGGGCGGTCTCGCGGCGGCAGCTCAGCCGCACCAGCGCCTCCGTCAGCAGCCGCTGCCGACGGGACAGCCGCCACCAGGCCCGCTCGTACGCCTGCGGCCGCCCTGCCCGAAGGCACCGCACCGCCGCCTCCGCCGACGCCAGCGCGAGCGCGATCCCCTCGCCGGTGAGCGCGTCGACGTAACCCGCGGCGTCGCCCACCAGCAGGACCCGTCCCGCCACCCGGCTCCGCACCCGCTGCCGCAGCGGCCCGGCGCCGCGCACCCCGTTCACGGCCGGGGCCTCGCGCAGGCACGCCGCCAGCTCGGGGAAGCCGTCCAGGTACGTGTCGTAGCCGCGCCGCGCCGTGCTCAGCACGGCCACGCCGACGAGGTCGTCCGCGACCGGTGTCACATACGCCTCGCCCGCACGCGACCAGTGCACCTCGACGTAGTCGGACCACGGCGGTACGCGGTAGTGGCGCCGCAGCCCGTAGCGCCGGGGCCCGCGGCCGGGCGGCAGGTCCAGGCCCAGCGCACGGCGCACGGGGGAGTGCAGGCCGTCCGCCGCGACGAGCCAGCGGGCCCGCAGCCCCGCGGCGCTCACGCCGTCCGGGCCCTGCCGCACCTCGCCGACCCGGCCGGGCACGATCCGCACGCCCAGCTCGCCGGCCCGGCGCGCCAGCGCCGCGCTCAGCTCCGTGCGGCGCACCCCGAGCCCGGTGCCGTCGCGGAACGCGGCCTGCACCCGGTGCTCGCCGTCCACGTACCGGATGCCGCGCAGGTCGTGGCCGGCCGGGCGGACGCCCAGCGCGCACAGCGACCGCACGCCGCCCGGCATGACGCCCTCGCCGCACGCCTTGTCCACCGGGGTGGGACGTGGCTCCACCACGACGGCCTCCAGCCCGGCCAGCGTGGCGTGAATGGCCACCGCCAGCCCGGCGGGCCCACCGCCCGCCACCAACAGGTCGATCACCGCGGCAGCCCCGGCACGAAGCCCCGCCCGGGGGCGGCGGGCCCGCCGCCCCCAGCCGCCGCCCCCGCGCCGGTGGCCTGCGCCTCGGCGGTCGTGACCGGCCCGGCCGCGTGCAGGTCAGTGGCCGTCGTCGGGGCTGCCGGGTCCATGCCCGCGACTGTCGCCGGCCCGGCCCCCTCCATGCCTCGGGACGTCGCCGGTCCGGGCGCCTCCGTGCCGCTGGCCGCCGAAAGGGCTGCCGCCTCCACGTTGGTGGCCGTCGATGGGGCAGCCGCCTCCGAGCCCGTGACTGTCGTCGGCCCGGGCCCCTCGATGCCTCGGGCCGTTGCCGGGCCGGGCGCCTCCATGCCGGTGGCCGCCCCCGCGCCGGTGGCCCGCACCTCGGCGGTCGTCGCCGGGTCGGTCGCGTGCAGGTCAGTGGCCGTCGTCGGGGCAGCCACCTCCGGGCCGGTGACTGTCGTCGGCCCGGCCGCGTGCAGGTCAGCGACCGTCGTCGGGCCCGCCGCCTCCATGCCGGTGGCCGTTGAGAGGCCCGGTGCCTCCACGCCCGCGGTCGTCGCCGGGCCTGCCTCCACGCCTGTGGCCGTCGTCGGGCCCGCCCCCGCGCCTGCGGTCGTCGCCGGGTTCGCCGCCCGCGCCAGGGCGGACTCCTCGCAGCGGATCCGTGTCGTCAGCAGCACGGCGTTGGCCAGCGTGAACAGCGTCGCGGTCAGCCACGCGCCGTGGACGAGCGGCAGCGCGATGCCCTCGGCCACCACCGCCACGTAGTTCGGGTGGCGCAGCCACCGGTACGGCCCGCCCGTCACCAGTGGCAGGCCCGGGACCACCAGGACGCGTGTGTTCCAGCGCGGCCCCAGCGTCCTGACGCACCACCAGCGCAGGCCCTGCGCCGCGACGACCACGGCCGCCATGGCCCAGCCGAGCACCGGGTGGAACGGCCGCGGCGCCAGCAACACCTCGGCGAGGCAGCCGGCCAGGAGACCCGTGTGCAGGGTCACCATCACGGGGTAGTGCCGCCGCCCGTACTCCACGGCGCCGCGCGCCACGCTCCAGCGCGCGTTGCGGCGGGCCACCACGAGTTCCGCGACGCGCTCGGCGCCGGTCGCCAGCACCAGCAGGGCGTACCAGATCATGTCGTGCTCTCCGCTTCCTACCAGCGCAACAGAACGAGTTCGGTGCAGAAACCCGGGCCCATCGCGAGCAGCAGACCCGGCGTGCCCGCGGGCGGTCTGCGCCCCGAGGCCAGGGTGTCGCGCAGGACGTGCAGCACGGACGCCGACGACAGGTTGCCGACCTCCGCCAGCGAGCGGCGGCTCACGTCGAGGGCACCGTCCGGCAGTTCCAGCGCCTCCGCGACCGCGTCCAGCACCTTCGGCCCGCCCGCGTGGGTCACCCACGCCGTCACGTCCCGCCGGTCCAGACCGTGGTCGGAGAGGAAGCCGTCGACGTCGTCGGCGAGGTTCTTGCGCACCACGTCCGGCACGGAGGGATCCAGGACGACACGGAAACCCGACCCGGTGATGTCCCAGCCCAGCAGCCTCTCGGTGTCCGGGTACAGACGGCTGCGGCTCGCCACCACGGTCGGGCCGTCCGCCGCCCCCGCCGTACGCCGCCGGGCACCGCAGGCGACGACGGCGGCGGCGCCGTCCCCGAACAGCGCCGTCGCGATCAGATTGGCCGCGGACGCGTCCGTACGCTGGAACGTCAGCGAGCACAGCTCCACGGCGAGCAGTACCGCGACCCGGTCCGGCCAGCCGTGCAGACAGTCGTGCAGCCGGGCGACGCCCGCCGCGCCGGCGACGCACCCCAGGCCGAACACCGGCAGCCGTCGCACGTCCGGCCGCAGACCGAGCCGCCCCACGAGCCGGGCGTCCACGGAGGGCGCGGCGATGCCCGTCACCGAGGTGAACAGCAGAAGGTCGACGTCCCGCGGCGACAGCCCCGCCTCCCGCAGCGCCCCGGCCACCGCCTGGGCGCCGAGGTCCACGGCCCCCGCGATGAACGCGTCGTTGACCGCCCCGAAGTCGCGCAGCTCCTCGTACCGGTCGAGGGGCAGCGCCGTATGGCGGGTGCGCACCTGCGCCCCGGCGTGCAGGCGGTCGAGGACACGCCGGTCGGCCCCGGCGGGCAGACACGAACGGGCCACCATGTCGGTGATGTCGCTCTGGGCGTGCCGGTGCGGTGCCGGGACTCCGTGAACGGCTGCGATCCGGGTCATGAAGCTCCCTGGTGCGGACGGCGTGACGCCATGTGTGCCCGGGAGCGGCGCGGCCGTACCACGTGATCGCCCGCCTGGCGCCTACGATCGCCGCGTGGACGCCACGCACACGCAGGACGTCGGCGCCGCCGCAGGTCGGCGACGACCGCCGCCGGTGACGGGGCTGCTGATGGCCTGTCATCCCGTTCCCGCGGCCGCCGTCACCCTGCTGACGACGGCCCTGGCCGCGTCGGCGGGGCAGGACGCCCGCACCTGTCTCCTGATCGCCGCCACGGTGCTGGCGGGGCAGCTCTCGGTGGGCTGGTGCAACGACGCCGTGGACGCCGTACGCGACCGCGCGGTCGGCCGCCACGACAAACCGGTGGCGTCCGGCGCGGTCGGCGCCCCGGCCGTACGGGCGGCGAGCCTCGTGGCCCTGGCGCTGACCGTGCCGCTGTCCCTGGCCTGCGGCGCGCTCGCCGGGAGCGTCCACCTCGTCGCCGTCGCCGCCGCGTGGGCCTACAACCTCGGCGTGAAGGCGACGGCACTGTCCTGGCTGCCGTACGCCGTGGCGTTCGCCGCCCTGCCGGCCTTCGTGGCGCTCGGCCTGCCCGGCAGCCCGTGGCCCGCCTGGTGGGCCGTCGCCGCCGGGGCGCTGCTGGGCGTGGGCGCCCATCTCGGCAACGTCCTGCCGGACATCGCGGCCGACCTGGAAACGGGGGTGCGGGGCTGGCCCCAGCGGCTGGGCCCGGCGAAGGCGCGCCTGCTGATGCCGCTCCCGCTGCTCCTGGCCTCCCTGCTGCTGGCGCTCGCGGGGCCGGAGCCGCTGGGCGTCGCGGGCGCGGTGGCGCTCGCGGCGGTGGGGGCCACCACGCCGGTGGTCGTCGTCGTGGGCCGCCGCCACCCGCGGGTGCCGTTCCTCGCGTCGATCGCCGTGGCGGGCGTCGACGTGGCGCTGCTGGTGTGGCGGGGCGCGGCGCTCGGCTGACGGGGCGGACCGGGCCGCGACGGGCGTCCCCCGTCCGCGGCGTCCGGACGGCGCGTCCGCCCGGCGCGTGCCTACGCTGACCGCGGACCGGCGTCGCACGGCGGAAAGCGGGCCGTGCCGCCGCAGCACGGATCGGAGAGGCCTCGTCATGACCGGACCACATGCCCCCACGACGCGGCGCCGTGCCGCACTGCTCCTCGCCTCGGGCATGGCCGCGCTGGCCCTGACCGCGTGCGGCGACGACGGGGGATACGGCGGTACGGGGACCCCGTCGCCCGGTGCCACGACATCCGCCGCGCCCGCCGCCGGCCGGCACAACGACGCCGACGTGGCCTTCGCCCAGGACATGATCGTCCACCACCGGCAGGCCGTCACCATGTCCGGCATGGCCGAGGGCCGGGGCGCCTCGCCGGCCGTACAGGACCTCGCCCGGAAGATCGAGAAGGCCCAGGCCCCCGAGATCGCGACCATGTCCGGCTGGCTGAAGGCCTGGGGCGAGGAGGTGCCCGAGGGGACGGACATGGAGCACGGGCACGACATGGACGCCTCGCCCATGCCCGGCATGATGGACGAGGACCGGATGGACGCCCTGCGACGCGCCTCCGGCAAGGCCTTCGACACCATGTTCCTGACGATGATGATCGAGCACCACAAGGGCGCGGTGGCCATGGCCGGTACGGAGAAGAAGGACGGCGTCAACGAGCAGGCCAAGCAGCTCGCCGACCGGATCACCACCACCCAGAACGCCGAGATCGCCCAGATGGAGAAGATGCTCGGCAAGGGACGCACCTGAGCCGGTCCGAGCGCACCTCCGACCTCGACGCTCTGGCGGTGGCGGTGGCCACCCGGATAAGAAGGGCGGCACCGACATCAGGAGGGCCCATGGAACTCGGCAAGTTCGGGATCTGGAGCCTGGCGTTCACCCACGGCGACCCCTGCGAGGCCGCGGACGCCGCGGCGGAGGCCGAGGAACTCGGGTTCGGGACGCTGTGGCTGGGCGGTGACCCCGGCGGCAATCCGCGGGGCGACCTGCTGCGCGCGGCCGGGGTGCTGGACGCGACGCGTCGTGTCACCGTGGCCACCGCCTGCGTCTCCATCTGGGACCGGCCCGCGGACCGGCTGGCCGGCGCGTACGGCGCACTGCCGGCACATCAACGGGAGCGGCTGGTGGTCGGCCTGGGCGTCAGCCACGCCGAAGTGGTCGGCACGTACCGGCGCCCCTACACCGCCATGGCCGGCTACCTGGACGCCCTGGACTCGGCGGCCGTCGCGCTGCCGCCCTCCGCCCGGCTGGTCGGGGCGCACGGGCCCCGGATGACCAGGCTGGCGGCCCGCCGGACCCTTGGTGTCCACCCGTACCTGGTCGACACCGAGCACGTGACCAGGACCAGGGAACTCCTGGGGCCGGGACCGGTGCTCGCCCTGGAGCAGACCGTCGTCCTGCACGCCGACGCGGCAACGGCACGCGCCCGGGCCCGGGACACGCTCGCCCCCTACTTGCCGTTGGCCAACTACCGGTCCGCATGGCTGCGTTCCGGGTTCACCGAGGACGACCTGACCGGCGGAGGAAGCGACCGACTCGTCGACGCGCTCTTCCTCCGGGGAAAGCCCGAGGACGTGGCGGCAGGGCTCGCCGAACGGCACAAGGCCGGCGCCGACCACATCGCCGTGCAGGTCGCCACCGACGCGCGCGGCACGTTCGCCCGCAGCGGCTGGCGCGAACTCGCGGCCGTCCTCCGGGAGGTCGTGTCCGACGGGCCGGGCACCCGGAACCCGTCGCACACGGCCTAGAGTCCGCCGCCGCGGTTCAGGAGTTCAGGCGCTCCAGAGCGCGTTCGGCCACGTCGTCGGGTCCGTGGGCCGGGGTCAGGTCCCCGTGCAAGGTGAGCACCGAACGCACCGCGGTCACCAGGTCCACCAGAAGGTCGTCGGACGCTGCCCAGAAGTACACGGTCCAGGTGCCACCGTCGGTGTGCGGAGAAAGAAGGAGCACACGCTGGTCGTCGCCGGCGTCGGTGCCGGCGAACCGGCGCCATACCTGGGCCGGCCCGGGCGAGGGGCTGTCCGTGGTCGTCGACGGTCGTTCCCGCAGTCGTCGGGCCAGGACCTCCAGGTCGGCTGCCGTCACCTCCTTCAGGCCGCCCTTGAGCGTGCCGGAGCCGCGCAGCAGCGGGAGGTCCCACACGCGCGTGTGGACCCACTCGGAGAAACGCGACGCGTGGGGCTGCCAGGTGTCCGGCTGTACGCCGTCCCAGGAGAGCACCACGGGCGGGTCGTCGGAGCCGTCCAGCCGCACCGCCAGACAGTAGACGCCCTGGTTCTCCTCCAGGAAGGGCAGCAGGCCCATGGCCACGGGATCGAAGTGGCGCTCCTCCTGCTCGTCCAGGTCTTCGGGCCACTCGTCGTCGTCACCGGGCCAGTAGTAGGTCGCCGAGCCGCCCAGTTCGTCGACCGCATAGACGTGGTCCCCGTTGTCCGACGGCTCCAGGATCGTCCGGGCCTCCGCGAGGGAGTACCACTCGCGCACCGCGGCCGGAAGCGCGCGCCCGTGCTCGGTCTCGAACGCCTTCAGGCGTTCGACAGCTGCGCCCGAGTGCTGCGCGGAGGCGCTGACCAGGGCCAGGGCAGCGGCCAAGTAGGCCATATCCACCACCTGTTCGTTCGTGGACGCGGGCGGAAGTCTCCGCCGGCGGGCCCATACTAGAGTTCGACTCGAACGGGCTCGCCGGCCTGATGCCTCCGCCCTGGCCGGCCCCCCGGCGGAGGCAACGTTCCCCGTCCCGGCGGCGACTCGGTGGTCGCTCTGGCTCATGAAGGGCTTCCGCGGCGGCGCGGGCGGCGACTGGGGGCAGCGCATCGGCAGTGAGTACATGGTCGGTGCGCGGACCCCCACGGGCGTCGGCGGCTTCCTCATGCGGGCCGGAACGGCGGACCGCGTCACGGAGTTCGACGCGTGGATGTACCGCGACTTCTGGCGCCGTCTGAAGGGCCGGTACGGGCTGTAGGCGCGGCCCCGGCCGGTGTCCCGCGCGACTCCGGCACGGCCTGTTCTGAACATGGCGCTCCTGTCGTGCGTACTAGCGGCTACCCGCGCCCGCCGGCGGCCGGGCGCGGGGACACCCCTCTGCGTCGATGACAGGAGCGGACATGACCGATCGCAAGGAACCCATGGTGCGAGGCCTCCCCGAGGGCGGGGCGGAACTCGCCGTCGTGCTCAGCCTGCGCTGGGACGACGTGGCCGCCCTCGGCCGTGAGGCCAGCAGGCTGGCCGAGCAGCGCGGCGGCCCCGTGACCCTGGACGAGGCGGCCAGCCACCGCCTCCGTACCTGGTCGTCCGTGGCCAACGGGCCCGAGGCGAACGGCCGTACGACGCACACCGGGCCGGCGGCGGCCGCACTCGGCGCCGCCGGCCCCGACCGGGCGACCCGGCCCCGCCCCCACACCGGGCACCTCGGCGAGGCCGCGCCCGTCGCCTCCATCTCGCCGCACCCCGCGCAGCGCGCCCAGCCCCCGGCCCCCGCACCGGCGGCAGGCACCGGCACGGCCTGAGCCGCTGCGCGTACCCCCAGCATCCCCGCGCACCCAGGCATCCGCGCGACCTCAAGCCTCCGCGCGTACCCCCAACTCCGGCGCGTAGCCCCCAGCCTCCGGCGTACGCGGCCACCGCGCGTACCCGCGCCACCCCGCGTCCCCGAGCCAACCCCCCACCCCCACACCGCGGCGCGTACCCGACGTGCCGTCCGTACGAACAGCGGCCGCCGTCCCCCTCATCCCGGCGGCCGCCGGAAGGGAACCCACGATCGTGACAGCTCAGCGCACCACACGCCTCGCCGTACTCCTCGCCCTGCCCGCCGCCCTCGCCCTCACGGCGGCCACCGCTTCCCCCGCGGCCGCCGAGGCGACGGCCTTCCAGATCGACCTCGACCCGCTGAACGACTCCGGCGCCAACGGCACGGTCATGCTCAGCCTCGACGGCACCCGGCTCACCGTGAAGATCGAGTCCGAAGGGCTCACACCGGGCCAGCCGCACGCGCAGCACATCCACGGCTCGACGGACGGCCACGACTTCCGCTGCCCGGACGCGAGTGCGGACAAGGACGGCGACGGCATCGTCACCACCAGTGAGGGCCTGCCCGTCTACGGCGCGATCAACATCTCGCTCACCACCGAGGGCGACACCTCCGCCGACAGTGGCCTCGCCGTCGACCGCATGCCGGTCGCCGACGCGGACGGCAGGCTCTCCTACGAGCGCACGATCACCGTCTCGCAGGACGTCGCCGACCACATCAAGGACCTGCACGTCGTGCAGCACGGCCTCGACCGCAACGGCGACGGCCAGTACGACTTCGGCGCGGGCAAGAGCGACCTCGACCCGAAGCTCCCGCAGGAGGCCACCGCCCCGGCGGTCTGCGGCCTGGTGGAGGGCGCGGCCGTCGGCTCGATCCCCGTCGGCGGCGTCGAGACGGGCGGCGGCTCCGCCGAGGGCGGCGGCGTCACGGGCCTGCTGGTGGGCGCGGGCGGCGTGGGGTTCGTGGCGGGCGCCGGCGTCCTCGCCCTGCGGCGGGGCCGGTGGACCGCGACCACGGCCGGGCCGCTCCCCGGGGGCCCCGGCGAGCCGACGGACCGGAGCGCCGCGTGACCCTTCGCGATACGTACGGCAGGGTGGCCGCGGCCTGCGCGACGGCGGCGCTGCTGCTGGTCACCGGGTGCGCGGGTACGCAAGGACAGGCCCCGCGGTCGGCCCCGGCGGCCCAGCGGCAGGACCAGCAGCCGGCCCACGGCGGCTCCGCCCACGGCCGGGGCCCGTCGGGGGCGGCGTCCCCGGGGCAGGCCGCGGAGGGTGCCGGCGCACGGGAGCTGGCGAGGGCGGCCCCCCGCGAGATCTCCATCCCGTCGATCGCCGTGTCCTCCACGCTGGAGGACCTGGGGCAGCAGAAGGACGGCACCATGGAGACGCCGCGCGACCCCGACAAGGCCGGCTGGTACGTGCCGGGGCCGGCGCCCGGCTCCCGCGGGCCGGCCGTCATCGCCGGTCACGTCAGCTGGAACGGCGCGCCCTCGGTGTTCCACCGGCTGTCCTCGCTGAAGCCCGGCGACAGGATCGACGTCGCCCGCGAGGACGGCAGCACCGCGGAGTTCACCGTCGACCGCGTCGGCCAGTACGCGAAGAACCGCTTCCCCACCGTCGAGGTGTACAAGAACATCGACCATGCCGGACTCCGGCTGATCACCTGCGGCGGCCGGTACGACCCGTCGAAGCGCTACTACGCGGACAACGTGGTGGTGTTCGCCCGCCTCACGGGCAGCCGCTGAACACCTCGCCCGCAGTCGGCAGGGGCCCGGGGGCGGCATCCGTACGCGGATGCCGCCCCCGGGCGTGGTGCCGCGCCCCGTCCGGGCGAGCCGGGGCGGCGGCGGACTACCAGCTGCCGTCGACCGGCAGCCAGCCCGAGTAGGCGTCCGGCAGGTAGAACTTGCCGGTGTCGCCGTCGTACCGCAGGGCGCGCAGGCGGATGTTGCCGGACTCGGCGTAGTCCTTGTCGCACGACACCCAGCGGTTGTAGCCCGACTTGTTGCGGCACGCCTCCGGAGCCCGCCCATAGTCCGTGTAGACGCCGCCGATCGCCGACATGCCGTCGGACGCGGTGTCCAGTACCCACACCACGTCCCCGTGGTGCTCGAAGCAGACCTTGGAGCCGTAGGTGGACACGCACCAGCTGTCCGGCGGCAGCGAGTACGCGGACAGGGTCCTCGGGGTGCCGGTCGTGTCCGCGCCCTCGTCCGTGCCTTCGGTGAGGGTCCACGCCGGGACGTCCGTGGCGGTGTCGGCGGCGACGGCGGGGGAGGCGAGCAGCAGCGTCGCCGCCATGGCGGCGCCCAGGGCGGCCTGCGAAAGACGTATACGCATGTGAAGGTTCCTAGCGTGCCATGAACAAATCAAGAAGGGTGTGGGGAGCTTAGCGTCAAGATCACGCCACCCGGTAGCCGTGTTCCGTATCCGCGTCCGCGCGGGCCTGCCGCGTCGTGGCCAAAGCGGGGCGCGGAGGATACGGTGGAATTCAGGAAGTTTCACGAGAAACAAGTCCGTACAGGGCGAAAATGGTCCAAGAGGGTGATCGTCACGAGTGACGACACGCGCAAGAAGGAAGCCTCCGCCCACGCCGAACGCCGGTCGCGCGAACCGGACGACGCCCCGCAGGAACGGGTGCCGGCGACAGAGGCGCTGCGCCGTGCGACCGAGCAGCTCACCGAGCTGCTGGGGCGGGCCCCCGAGTCCGTCTCGGCACTCAAGCCGACGGAGGAGGGCTGGACGGCGGAGGTCGAGGTGGTCGAGCTCGAGCGGATCCCCGAGACCACCAGCGTGATGGCCAGCTACGAGGTCGTCCTGGGTCCGGGGGGCCAACTGCTGGGCTACGAGCGCGGGAAGCGCTACACGCGCGCCCAGATCGACCGGGAGGACCGCTAGCGCGGCGCCCGGCCCTTCAGCGAAGGGAAGACATTGTGACTGTGATGCAGCAGGGCGGCGCGGTACCCGGACCCGGCGGAGGGTCGGGGAACCTCTACGACGTCCTGGAGCTGGTCCTCGACCGGGGCCTCGTCATCGACGCCTTCGTCCGGGTGTCCCTCGTCGGAATCGAACTCGCCAAGATCGACGCACGTGTCGTGGCGGCGAGTGTCGACACGTACCTGCGCTTCGCCGAGGCCTGCAACCGCCTCGACCTGGAGACCGGCCGCAAGGCCCCCGCGCAGCTCTCCGACATCGTGGAGGACACCGCCGAGGGAGGCGCCAGGGGCAAGAGCAAAGGAGCACTGACCGGCGCGGTCGAGGCGTTCACCGAGTCCCTGACCGGTGGACGCGAGGCGGAGGCGGAGGCGGAGAGAAGGCCCCGCCACGAGAAGGAGACGCACTCCCGGGACGACGGGCGACGCGAACACAGCCGCACCCGGCGTTCGTCGGAGGACGGGGGTTGACGATGCCTCTGTACGTCTACGCCATCACCGAGGAATCGCATCCGGTACGCCTCGAAGGCCTGACCGGCGTCGGCGGCTCCGGCACCCGGCTCCGGGCGGTCCGCGGGGACTCGCTGTGCGCCGTCGTCAGTGAGGCGCCGGAGGAGCTGTCCGCGGGGCGCGCGGAAGTCGAGGCGCACCACGCGGTGCAGGAACGCCTGGCGTCCGACGGCGTCACGCTGCCCCTCGGCTTCGGGTTCGTCGCCGCGGACGAGGACGCCGTCCGCGCGGTCCTGGAGCAGGGAGCCGAGCAGTTCCGGAAGCGGCTCGAAGAGCTCACCGACCGGGTGGAGTTCAACGTGAAGGGCCTCCAGGAGGAAGAGGCCGTTCTGCGGCAGGTCGTCGACGAGTCCGAACGTGTCCGGCAGTTGAACGAGGCGACCCGGGAAGGCGGCGGAACCTACGAGGAGCGGCTCGAACTCGGCCAGCTCGTCGCACAGGAGGTGCAGGCACGGCAGGACGCCCTGGCCGGATCGGTGCTCTCCGCGCTGCGGCCGCACGCCTATGCCGAGAACCTGTCCGAGCCGTCCCAGCAGTACTTCGTGAACGTCTCGTTCCTCGTCGACCGGGATCGTGCCGACGCGTTCGCGAAGGCCGCCGAAGAACTGGCGAAGAGCCAGGCCGAAGGAGTCGAACTCCGGGTCCGGGGCCCGTTGCCGCCGTACAGCTTCGCCTGACCCGGCCCGTTCGCCCGCGACCAGGGAGGCGCCGTGGGACTGCTGATCGAGATCCTCGCGCTGCCCCTCGCTCCGCTGAGAGGGGTCGGCTGGGTGCTCGACAAGGTCGTGCAGGCCGCCGAGCAGGAGTACTACGACCCCAGCCCCGTCCAGGAGGCACTGGCCGGGCTGGAGCGGGCCCGGGAGGCGGGCGACATCGACGAGGAGGAGTTCGCGCACCGAGAGGAGCAGCTCCTGGAGCGGCTCGAAGAGATCAGGGCCTACCAGCTTCGCAGGGCCGGCCCGGGCGGCCTGTGAACCGGCGACCGCCTCCCCTCCCGCGATCACCGGGCGGCGGAGGCGGCCGAGGGGCGAGGAGAGAACCGGCATGATGAACAACACCAAGATCGGCACCGCCATAGTCGGAGGCTATGTGCTGGGCCGCACGAAGAAGGCCAAGCTCGCTCTCGGGCTGGCCCTGGCCTTCGCGGGATCGCGTGTCAAGCCCGGCGAGCTGGGCAGGTCCCTCGCCCGGTCACCCTTCCTGAGCAACGTCAACGAGCAGGTTCGCGGCGAGCTGGCCAGTGCCGGCAAGGCGGCCGCGACCACGGTGCTGAGCGCCAAGGCCGAGCGCCTTGCCGACGCCCTGCACCAGCGGACGGAGGGTCTGCGGGGAGGGAGCCGCGACGAGGACGAGGGCCGCCGGGAGCGCGTGGACGAGGACGAGGACGAGCGGGGCCGGCGGGGCGAGGAGGAGCCCGAGGAGTACGGGCCCGAGGAACCCGAGGCCGAGGAGCCGGAGGAGCCGGAGGAGGCCGACGAGGCCGAGGAACCGGAGGAGGCCGAGGAGCCGGAGGAGCCCCGTGCCCGGCGGACCGCGTCCCCGCACCGGACCACGACCGCGGCACCGAAGAAGACCGCGGGCACGGCCCGGCGGACGACGGCCAAGGCATCCGCGTCGCCCACGCCGAGGGGGACCCGTTCGAGGAGTGCGAGGAGGCGGGACGATGGCTGACGACAAGGGCGGGCGGAGCGAGAGGAGCGGGGTGCTGCGCAATCCCGGCTCCCACCGGCTCACGCAGGAACTGGAGGCCTACCTCGAAGCACGGCTCGACAAGGCGCTGACCGGCGTCGGCCACCGCATGGGAGCGGCGGCGGCCAGACTGGGCACGGCGCCCATGGGCCCGCGCGCCCTGACCCACGCCCTGGGCCGGAGCGGCAGGAAGCTGGCGGAGCGCGCTTCCCCCGGTGCCACGGCGCTCACCTCGGCCGCCTCGCACGTCGCGGACACCGCCACGCACGCCAAGGACACCGCCTCCCACGCGAAGGACGCGGTGGTGGACAAGGTCAAGGAGGCGACCGGGAGGACCCCGGACGCCCACCACGCCGCCCCCGACGGCGGCCGCAGGACCATGACGGTCATCGAGGACATCGACGTCGGCGTCCCGGTGCGCGAGGCGTACGACCAGTGGACCCAGTTCCAGGAGTTCAGCCGGTTCGCCAAGGGCGTGGTGGACGTCGAGCAGGAGGACGACACCACGACCCGGTGGGAAGTGAAGATCGCCAAGGCCACCCGGGCGTTCCAGGGCCATATCACCGAGCAGGTCCCCGACGAGCGCATCGCCTGGACCTCCGAGGGCGCGAAGGGCACCACCAAGGGCGTCGTCACGTTCCACCCCCTCGGCGAGAACCTCACCAAGGTGCTCCTCGTCATGGAGTACTTCCCCAAGGGCATCGTCGAGAAGGCGGGCAGCCTCGTACGCGCCCAGGGCCGGCGCGCCCGGCTCGACCTCAAGGCGTTCCGGACGTTCGTCATGCTGCGGGGCGAGGCCACGGGCGGCTGGCGCGGCGAGATCCACGGCGGCGAGGTCGTCCGCGGGCCCGACGAGGGGGGCGACCGGTCCGGCGAGGAGGCGCGTGGCGGCCGCGACGAGACCCCGGACGGCGAGGAGTACGAGGACGAGGAGTTCGAGGACGACGAGGAGGCGGAGGACAGGGACGCGGACGACGCGTACGAGGAGGAGGACGAGGACGAGTACGAGGAGGACCGGGAGGACGAGGACGAGCCGGGGGACCGGTACGAGGACCGGGACGAGGGCTACGCCGGCGGCGGGGAGGACGACGGGAAGCCGCCGCGCCGGCGCGCGGCGCGGAAGCGCTGAGGGCAAGGGATCGAGGTCGAGTCCGCCGTGACCGCATCCGACTCCCCCGGCGCCTCGCCCGCGCGGGCGCTGACCCCGTACGGCCAGGCACAGGGCGCCAACCTCGCCGACATCCTGGAGCGCGTGCTCGACAAGGGCATCGTCATCGTCGGCGACATCCGGATCAACCTGCTCGACATCGAGCTCCTCACCATCCGGCTCCGCCTGCTCGTCGCCTCGGTCGACAAGGCCAGGGAGATCGGCATCGACTGGTGGGAGCGCGATCCCGCCCTGTCGTCACGGGCCGACGGCTGGGAGGAGCTGGAGGACGAGAACGAGCGCCTGCGCGCCGAAGTGAGGGCGCTGCGCGCACGCGGCAGGCCCCGGGCGGAACTGCACGAGGGTGCGACGAGCCGGCGCCGCCGGCCCGCCGAGAGGACCCAGGACAGGTCCGCCGACAGGTCTGTCGAGAGGTCCGCCGACAGGTACGGCGACAGGTCAGCCGACAGGTCGGCCCACAGGTCCGCCGACGGGGACGACGACTTCCCCGCGGACGCCGACGACCGCGACACCGGCGCCCGCACGGACGACGGCACACGTGGCGAACGGCGCGGGGCCGCCGGGCCGAGGACGAGGAGGCGTGAACCGGCCACCCGGGACGAGGAGCGGCGGAGTTGACGCCATGGACGGACAGCTGAGCTACGCGTACGCCGTGGTACGCCCGGTCGATGTGCTGGAGCAGCGCGCCCTGCGGGGCGTCAGCGGCGTCGCGGGCGGGCCCGTGCGGCTCCTGCGGGCCGGCGGGGTGGCGGCCGCGGTCAGCTCCGTACCGGAGGCCGGCTACTCGGAAGCGGCCCTGAAGGTGCACCTGGAGGACCTCGACTGGCTGGAAGCGGTGGCAAGGGCTCACCACTCGGTCGTCGAGGTCCTGGCCGCGCACACCACGGTCCTGCCCCTGCGTCTGGCGACGGTCTATCTCGACGACGCGCGGGTCCGTGACGTCCTGCGCCAGGGGGAGGAGACGTTCACGAGGATGCTGGACCGGCTCGCCGACAGCGTGGAGTGGGGGGTCAAGGTCTACGCGGAGCCACCGGGCGACTCCGGGGACCCCGCCTCCTCGCAGGCCGCCCCGGCGGACGAACCCGATCCGGGGCGGGCCTACCTGCGACGCCGCCGGCAGCAGCACCACGCGCGGGAGGCGACGTGGTCGGCCGCCGCCGAAGCCGTACGCCGGATCGAGGCCGAGGCGGGCGAGCTGGCCCTGGCGCATGCGCGCCACCGTCCGCAGCAGGGACGGCTCGCCGTCGGCGCCGGCGAGAACGTCGCCAATGACGCCTACCTCGTACCCGCCGGCCGTTCCGGTGACTTCCGCGCGCGGGTGCTGCGGTCGGCGGAGGGCCTGCCGGGAGTGCGCGTGGAGATCACGGGGCCGTGGGCTCCGTACTCCTTCGCCACCCTGTCCGGACCGGAGGAGCCGGAAGGGGCGGGACAGCCGTGACGGCGCGGGACGTGTCCGGGCTCCCCGGGCGGCAGGTGGCCCTGATCGACCTGCTGGACCGGCTGCTGAGCGGCGGTGTCGTGCTGACCGGTGACCTCGTCCTGTCGATCGCGGACGTCGATCTGGTGCGGATCTCGCTGCGTGCCGTCATCGTCGCCGTGGGCGGCGACGCGTGGGCGCTGACGCCCCTGGTGCCGGAAGCGACCGTGGAAACGGAGGGAGGCGACCGTGTCCGTCCCCTCGGACCGGCCTGACGCCCACCGCCCCGACGACGGCGACCGCCCGGTGGTCGCCGCCCCGGGCCTCGGCCGCCCGGACGTCGACCGCCGGCGGGAGGTGGCCGACGCCGCTCGGCGCGCCTTCTCCCTGCTGCCGGCCCGCGCCGACGAGGTCTCGCCGTTCGACGGCAGCCGGGGGCGGGGCGGCGCGGCACGGCGCCTCCGGACCGATCCCGAGACCGTGGAACGCGACCTCCTCAAGCTCGTCCTGACGATCGTGGAGCTGCTGCGCCAGCTCATGGAGCGGCAGGCCCTCCACCGGGTCGACCAGGGTGATCTCACCGAGGAGCAGGAGGAGAGGCTCGGCCTCACGCTGATGGTCCTGCACGACCGGATGGCCGAACTGTGCGAGCGCTACGACCTCACGCTGGAGGACCTCAATCTCGACCTGGGACCCCTCGGCACCCTTCTGCCTCCCTGATCGATACCCCCCCAGGAAATTCCGGAGTAATTGTTCCGGACGGGGGAAGCAGAAATGTGAACGATTTCCGCGCCCGTGGCAGAACCGCCGCCGCGTGGAATCCGTACTGGAGGTTCCTTATGGCTGCCGGAAAGAAGGCAAAGAACATCGGAAAGACCGCCAAGGGCAAGGCCAAGGAGGTCACCGGCAGGGCTGTCGGCAACGAGAGCCTCGAAATCAAGGGACGGGCGGAGCAGGTCGAGGGCGACGCCAAGCAGACAGGACAGAAGGCCAAGGACACGCTCAAGCACTGACGTGATTCGCCTGATTTCGCGACCTCCCACGGTTTTACCGAAGGCCGGGCGGTCGGCGGTGTGAACCCCGCCGACCGCCCGTCAACGTTCTCAGTCCGTGCCCTGGCCGCCGCCCGCCTTCATGTACGAGGACCACACCCGCTGGGACAGCGCGTCGGCCTGCCGCTGCCGCGAGCCGTCCTCGGCCGCCTCGTCGAGCGGCAGCAGCCCGCCGTCGCCGGACCTGCTGCGGAACACGGTCACCGCCGTCGAAAGCCCCTCGCCGTAGCCGACGAACCACGCCGCCGGCAGCCGGTCGCCCGCATCCGTACGCCCCGCCGCGATCGGCCCCAGCGCGCTCAGCGTCTCCGGGTCCACGGCGTCCACGGCCACGTCCCGCAGCGCCCGCGAGACCTCCCGGGCCACGTCCGGCTCCAGCACCTGCCGGGCGGTCGGCCGTTCGAGCCGGTCCAGACGTGCGCCCTGATAGCTCACCTCGGTCACCGAGTGCGGCTCCGTCCGCCGGCCACCCCCGGCGAACGTGGCGTACGCCCCCGCCATGCGGATGGCGCTCGGCGTGGACGTCCCCGTCGCGAACGACGGGTCCGGCGCGGCCAGGCTGCGCGGCAGCAGCCCGCTGTCGACCGCGAGGTCGCGCACCCGGCTCGGGCCGACGTCCGCGCCCAGCCGGCGGAACATCTCCTGATCGCCCCGCACCAGCGCGCGGCGCAGCGCCGGCGCGCCGTCCTCCGGGCCGCCGCCGTCGCCCGCTCCGTGCCGGAGGGCGGCCGCCATGACGAACGGCGTGAACGCCGAGCCGACCGGGACGCCGGCCGTGTCGGCGTTGTTGCTGAAGTGCCGGGTGGCGTCCGGGCCGCCGTACAGCGCCAGCACGGCACCGTCGGCGGGCCGGACGGCGGCCGCGCCGACCTGCAGGTCGGGGTCGGAGGCTCCGGAGGAAGCCGCGGGCGAAACCCCCGGCGCCCGCACGCCGCCCTCGCCCGGCGCGCCGGCGCCGTCAGCGCCCTCCGGGCCACCAGCGGCGCCGGCGCCGTCGACCCCGCCCGTCACGCCCTCCACGGCCCGCCGCAGCCGTTCGACCTCGACGCGGTCGAACGTCGTCCGCACCCGGAAGCCGCCGCGGCCCAAGTCCTCCGCGGTCAGCCCCATGCGGTTGCGCAGGTCCTTGTTGGCCGCGTCCACCAGGTAGCCGGTCTGCCCCGCCAGGTCGCCGGCCGCCGCTCGCGGCCGCGGTTCCGGGAACACGGTGTACGAGGCGCGCTCGGCACGTGTCATGAGCCCGAGCTCCACCTGCCGGTCCAGGACGTACCGCCACCGCGCCTCCGCCCGGCGCCGGTGCGCCTCGCCCAGCGCCGGGTCGTACAGGTCCCCGCCCTTGAGCAGCGCGGCCAGCAGGGCGCCCCGGGACGGGTCGAGGTCGTGGACGTCGGTGCCGTAGTAGGCGACCGCCGCGGCCTGCACCCCGTAGGCGTTCCGGCCGAACCAGCTGGTGTTGAGGTAGCCCTGGAGGATCTCCTCCTTGGACAGTGTCCGCGACAGCTTGACCGCCAGGCACAGTTCGCGGAACTTGCGCGTCAGCGTCTGCTCCTGTGTGAGGAAGGTGTTCTTCACGTACTGCTGGGTGATCGTGGAGCCGCCCTGCACCTCGCCGCCCCGCGCCATGGCGACCGCCGCGCGTGCCAGGCCGCGCACGGAGAAGCCGGGGTCGGTGTAGAACGTGGCGTTCTCGGTGGCGATCACGGCGTTCTGGAGGGACGGCGGGACGTCGGACAGGGGCACGTTCTGCCGGTTGACCGGGCCGACGCTCGCCATCTGCGTGCCGTCGGCCCACAGGTAGACGGTGGCCTCCGACCGGGCCTCCGCGTTCGCGTCGGGGATGGGCGTCGTGACGTAGAACCAGCCGACCAGACCGGCGACCCCGGTCACGGACAGCAGGAACAGGGCGGCGAGCTGCCGCCACGACGGCAGGAACCGCGCGTACCCGCGCCGCCCCCGGCGCGGGTAGTCGACCCTGATCAGTCCCCTGGAGCGCAACACGATCGAGGCTCTCCTTCGTACGGCGAGGATGTGCCTCCTCTCCTACGGGGCGGGCGGCCCGGCCGTTCACCGAACACACCTGTCTGAAAAACCCTTCTAGAACCTGATTCGACATCCGGGCTAGGGTCGCCGATGACGTCCCGCTGACGTCCACGACGTCCACGGAGGGAGACACACCATGACCCCGACGAGGCGCGGCCTGGTGGCGGGCCTGCTGTCGCTGCTGCTGACGGCCCTCGCCCAGCCACCCGCGACCGCCGCCCCGCCGCCGGCGACCGCGGCACTGGAGGCGTGCGGGCGGCGCGTGACCACCGAGGTGTTCCGGCAGGGCGCGGTACCCCTCCTGGACTGGCGGGAGAACCTGGAGTTCGACGGCCACGGCACCCTCTGGGTCGCGCACATCACGGCCGGCCGGGTCGAGGGCTACGGCCCCGACGGCACGCTCAGGACCACCGTGCCGGTGAACGGCCCCGGCGGCATCCGGCGCGGCCCGGACGGCTTCATGTACGTCAACTTCGGCGTGAACCCGTTCACTTCGCCGCTCAGCGGCGGCGCGGGCATCGTTCGGTTCGATCCGCGCGCCGCTCACCCGGAGCCCGAGACGGTCGTCTCGGGTCTCTCCGGCATCAACGGCCTCGCGATCGACCCTCAGGGCAACTTCTACGTCAGCCGTGAACTCGCCACCGGGGTCCTCAAGATCCGCCCGGACGGCACCCGGGACGAGCAGTGGACCGGTGCCGCCTCCGTCTTCGGCACCAACGGCCTGGAAATCGTCGGCGACCAGCTCTACGCGAGCGTCATCTCCAGCACCGCGTCGCCGGTCGTCCGCATCCCGCTGGCGGACCCGGCTCGCCACACCACGGTCGCCGAACTGACCCCGAACCCCCTCCACGCCAAGGTCCTGGACGACCTCACGTCCTTCGACGGCGCCCTGGTCGTCGCCGCCTTCCGCACCGGGGAACTCCTCCGCGTCGACCCGGCCACCGGCCGCTCCTGCGTCCTGGCCTCGGGCCTGCGCATGCCCTGCAGCGTCCGCGTCCCGCTCGCCTTCCCCGGCCACGACCCGCGCCGCACCCTCTTCATCACGGAGGCCTCGGGCCGCATCGTGAAGGTGACGGTCGACTGAGGGCAGTCGCCCGAGGCGAAACGAGGGCCGCGTGCGTGTGCCCGCGCGCCGTGGCCCTCAGGACCGGGCGACAGGCGCACCGCGCGCCGTGCCACGGCGACGTACGACCGCCGGAACTCCATGCGCACGGAACGGCACCCGCTTCCCCGGCCACCGTACGGTCGGCGCGTAGGGTGTCGGCAGGGGCGAGCTCAGCGAGGTGGCGGCATGCGGGACTGGAAGCGGCAGCTCGGGCTGGAGCCGCATCCCGAGGGCGGGTACTTCCAGCGGATCTACACCAGCCCCCGCACCACCACGACACCGGCGGGTCCGCGCCCGGTCGCGAGTTCGATCCACTACCTGCTCACGCGGGAGGAACCGCGCGGGCGGCTGCACCGCAACCGCAGCGACATCCTGCACTTCCTCATCGACGGCGGCCCCGTCGAGTACGTCACCCTCACCCCGGACGGCACGCTGGAACGGGTCACGCTCCAGGCGGGCACGCGCCACTTCCTCGCCGTCCCCGGTGAGGTGTGGAAGGCCTCCCAGCTCATCGACGGCGCGCCCTACGCCCTGGTCGTGGAGGTCGTCACCCCCGGCTTCGACTACGCCGACCACCGGTTCGCCACCCCGGCCGACATCGCCCGCCTCCCCGCCGACGTGCGGGAGGCGCTGGCTCCGTTCCTGCCCGTCACACCCCGTCAGTAGTACGGTCCCTGCGGGAACATGTGCCCCGGCGGGAACGGGTCGATCGGTTCCGGCTGCCGCGTGGCGGCCTCGCCGCGGGCCTCTGCCAGGCGCGTCGGCCACTCCACGACCCAGACGAACGCCGCCACCCCCACCAGCGGCCAGAAGCCGTCGACGTACAGCCGCGGCTCCATGAAGGGCACCGCCTGGAGGACCGCCCACAGCACCAGGGCCCGGATCGACACCAGCACCAGCGACGCCAGGCCGGGCACGGGCAGCGTCAGCGTGAACCGCGGCGCCAGGCGCATGACGCACACCACCGCGACCAGAAGCAGCACCTGCTGCCACAGCGGCGCGGCACCGAGCCGGACGCCGTCCAGGAGCCACGCCGCGAGCGCGACCCCGGCCACGCCCAGGACGACCCCCGCGAGCGCACCCCTGGCCGCCGCCGCGGAGCGCTTCAGGAACAGGCCGAACACCGCGAGGGCGGCCGACGCCACGGCCCCCGCGACGACACCGGCCACCACGGTCGGCGCCTGCCCCGACAGCTCCACGGGCAGCCCGGCCTCCGCGGAGAGCCGTACGCCCGCCCACAGCCCGAGCAGGAACACCACCGTGTCGGCCACCAGCTGGAGCAGGATGCTCAGCGTCATGATCACCATGTAGCGCCGCATCGGCGCGAAGAACTCCCATTCGGAGGCGTTCCAGTCCGGCTCGCGCGCCATTCCCCGCTGGGCCTTCACCGCCGCCTTCCGCAGCAGCCGTCCGGCGGGCCACGTGACGACCAGCACCACCGCGGTGGCCACAGCCGCCGTGAGCGCCACGGCGGCCGGCTGCCGGGCGGCCGACCCCGTCAGCCGGAAGTCGACGACGAGGAGGCAGGCGACCCACACCCCCAGCGCCGTGGCGGCGAACCGCCGCCCCACGACCAGCGTCTGCCGCCCCGGACGTCCACCGGCACGCTTCGTCATCCCGTCGTCCCCCGTCCTCCTCGACGCCCGACGCCTCCCGCGTGACACAACTCCCGAAGTGAGCCTGCCCGTTGGAGGCCGTCAGGACGCGGCCGTCATGGGGTGCGATGTGCGGTGGTGGCGGAGCGGGTGGCGGGAGCGGAGGCGGCACCGCCGACAGCGGCGGCCCACCCGTGCGCAGCCGGGCAAGGGTCAGCTCCGCGCGGCATCTCGTCTGAGCAGGGCAGAAACGGCCCCGCCGGGCCCCCGCTTCGGGCACGCCCGGCGGTGCTGGGCGTGCGGCCGACCCGGGCTCGGCAGGCTCCTCCCGCCGGATACGACGGCCCGCTCGCGCGCCGCCGCCGGGCAGCCGGGGCGGCCCCCCGCTCCGGACGGGGTGTCCGTCGCCCCACGCCTCTCGCCTCTCACGGCTTGAATCAGGACGCGAGTTAAGCTTCCGCCGAGGTAACGAACGGCCGGAACCACACCGCAGCCCGTGCATCCCGGGCGGCCGGAGGGGCGACACATGGCGGCAAGATCGGGGCGTACGGTCAACGACCTGCGCCGCAGCAACCGCGCGGCCGTCCTGCGGCGGCTCTACTTCGACGGGCCCATGAGCCGCCAGACCCTCGGCCCCGCGACGGGGCTCAGCTCCGGGACCATCAGCAACGTCGTCGGCGACCTCCTCGCCGACGGCCTCGTCGAGGAGGCCGGGAGCGTCGACTCGGACGGCGGCCGCCCCCGCATCCTCCTGCGCGTCGCCCCGGCCGCCGGGTACCTGATCGGCGTCGACGTGGGGGAGACCCGCGTCAGGGTCGAGCTGTTCGACCTCGCCCTCACCGAACTCGCCCGCAGGGAAACCCCCGTGACGGGCGACGAGTACGACGTCGACCACGTCGTGGGGCACGTGCGCGACGGCGTCCACGACGTGCTGCGGCAGGCCGGAGTCACCCCCGACCGCCTGGCCGGCGTCGGCGTCGGGGTGCCCGGCATCGTGGCGGCCGCCGCCGGGCAGGGCGCCGTGGTCCACGGTCAGACGATCGGCTGGGACGCCGTACCCCTGGAACAGCGCCTCCGCGCGGCCTGCGGGCTACCCTCCGGCGTGCCCTTCCTCATCGAGAACGGCGCGAGGACGCTCGGGCAGGCGGAGATGTGGTTCGGAGCCGGCCGCGGCGCCGCGAGCGCGGCCGTGGTCCTCCTCGGCTCCGGGGTGGGCGCGTGCCTCGTCACGGACGTGGCGCGGCAGGGCAGGGCCCTGGAGTGGGGACACCTCACGATCGCCGTCGGCGGCCGACGCTGCCGTTGCGGCGCGCCCGGCTGCCTGGAGGCCTACGCGGGCGCGGCCGCCCTGATCGAGCGGTGGCGGGAGGCGGGCGGGCGTGTCCCGGCGGGCGCCGACGAGGAGACGGCCCTCGGCGCGCTGGCCGACGCCGCCTTCCCCGCCGCCGGCGGCGACCCGGACCCGGCGGCGGCCGCGGTGCTCGCGCGGACCGCCGAGTACCTCGGGGCCGGCCTTTCCGGGCTCATCAACCTCTTCCAGCCCGAACGCGTCCTGGTCGGCGGATGGGCGGGACTGCGGCTCGGGGCGCGTTTCCTCGCCGACGTCCGCGCGCACGCCCTCGCCTATTCGATGGCGTATCCCGCCGCACGCGTCACCATCGGGCTCGGCGCGCTGGGCCCCGACGCGGTGACCGTCGGAGCGGCGACCCTGCCCCTGGCCGGACTGCTCGACACCGGGGGCAGGCCGGAGCAGCCGGCCCGGGAAGCCGCCGCCCCCGGATGGCAGGCGGCCATCCGGGGGCGCGTACTGACCTGAACCGGCCGCGCGGCGCGGAGCCTCAGCCCGCTGCCCGGTACGCGGCGGTCAGCCGGGCGACCGCCCCCGACAGGTCACCGGTGAGCCGCAGGTGCTCGGCCTCGGCGAACGGCTTCGCCACCGCGGCCGTCATGTCCGTGCCGATCCGCTCCTGGACGATCAGGCGGGCCCTCGCGACCAGGTCCCTCGCCACACGGGAGTCCTCCTGTCCCGTCGCCTCCAGGACGCGCGCGGCCGCGGCGACGGCCCTGAGCGCGGCCTCCCCGCCCGCGGCCGGCTTCGTCAGGGTGGTCAGGCCCCAGCCGTAGGGGAACTGCGGGTCGTACACCGAGTCCCCGACGTTCACCGGGAGTTGTGCCTCGGACCGGGGCCACGTCACCGGCAGCTGGCCGGTGAACGGCCGCTTGCCGTAGAGCACGTCGGCGACCCCGTCGCCCTCGGTGCCCGGGAGCCAGGAGGCGACGAGCGCGTCGACGGCGCCGAGCCGGTCGCCGATCAGCTGCGGCCGCCCGGAGACGATCAGGACGGCGCACTCCATCGCGGCGCAGACCCTGTCGACGGCCGCCTTGTCGGCCGCGGACAGCTCCAGGTCGTGCCCGTTGCCGACATCACCCACGCCCTCCGCGTACGGCGTCTCGCCGACGACGACCACACCGACGTCATGTCCCGCGGTCGGCGCCGAGGCGTCCTTCGAGTACGTGATGTCCGCCCCGGGAGCCGCCTTCCTCATGCCCTCCAGGATCGTCGTCCCGGTGGTGATCCGCCCCGATGAGCCCTGCCAGCTGATCGTCCAGCCACCGGACTGGTTGCCGAGGTCGTCGGCGTTCGACCCGGCCACGTACACCTTCTGGGACGGCCGCAGCGGCAGCAGCGCGCCCTCGTTCTTCAGCAGCACCTGCGATGTGGCGGCGGCCTCGCGCGCCACGGCCCGGTGCGCCGGCGAGCCGATCTCCTCCAGGTGGGTGGTGTCGGCGTACGGCTTCTCGAACAGCCCCAGCCGGAACTTCTGGGTGAGGATCCGGGACACGGCGTCGTCGATGCGGGCCCCGCCGATCCGGCCGGCCGTCACCTCGTCCTTCAGGGCCGTGACGAAACCGGGGTAGTCGGTCGGCACCATGATCATGTCGAGGCCGGCGTTGACGGACGTGCGGACGTCACTGGGATAGTCGCCGGGGATCTGGTCGATGGCCTGCCAGTCGCTGATCACGAAGCCGTCGAACCCCATGCGGCCCTTGAGCACACCGTTGATCATGGCGGCGTTGGCGTGCATCTTCACCGGGCCCGCGTCGTCGCCGATGACGTCGAGCGAGGAGTACGAGGGCATCACCGTGCCGGTGCCGCGCTTGACGGCCTCGGCGAACGGCGCCAGGTGCACCGCCTCCAGCTCCTCCCGGGTCACCTTGGTGACGCCCTGGTCGATGGTGTACGAGCCGGTGGCCGACGACCCGAACGCGGTGCCGCCGTCGCCGACGAAGTGCTTGGCGCTGGTGAGCACCTTGTCGTTGCGGGACAGGTCCTTGCCCGACGCGGCGCCCTGCATCCCCTCGATGACGGTCTCCATGGCGGTGACCAGCGCGGGGTCCTCGCCGAACGCCTCGTACGAGCGGCCCCAGCGCTCGTCGCGCGTGACGCACAGGCACGGGGCGAAGTCCCAGGGGATGCCGGTCGCGCGGACCTCCTTCGCCGTGACGGCGCCCGCCCTGCGGGCCAGGTCCGGGTCACGGCCCGCGCCGATGCCGATGTTGTGCGGCATGATCGTGGAGCCGACCACGTTGTTGTGGCCGTGCACCGCGTCCACGCCGTAGATCAGCGGGATCTGGAACCGGGTGGCCCGTGCGCGCAGTTGATACGCGTCGATCATCCGCGCCCAGGACTCGGGCGTGTTCGGGTTCGGCACCGAGCCGCCGCCGGACAGCAGCGAACCCAGGCCGTACGCGGCGATGTCGCCCTGCGAGCGCAGCGCGCCCCGCTCGGCCTGCGTCATCTGGCCGGCCTTCTCCGCGAGGGTCATCCGCGACAGCAGGTCGGCCACGCGCTTGCGCACCGGGAGCCGCGCGTCCAGATACGGCAGCCCGTGGGCGTTCACGACGACCTGCGGCTGCTCGGCCGGAGCCTTCGCGCCGGTGACGGTGAGCCGGACCGGGACGGTCTCGGCGGGCTCCGCCGCACCGTCCTCGCGCGTGCGCACGACGATCGTGCGGGTCGCGCCGGAGGGGGTGCCCGCCGGGAAGGTGAAGGTGCCGGAGACGGGCGTGTAGTCCTCGCCCGGCCGGGCGGTGCCGCCTTCGGTGCCGTACGCCACGGTCACGGGCGCGTCCAGCGGGCGGGACCCCGTGGTGGCCACGGAGACGTCGACCCGCGCGGCGCCGCCCTCGTCCACCGGATGGACGGCCGCGCCGGCGACGACCGAGGCGCTGAGGGCCGGGTCGGCCTGTCCGTACAGCTCCAGGCCGTCGACGGCGAAGGTGCCGGGCGCGCCCGGCGGCAGCGTGACGGCGTACCCCCACATCTCCTTCAGGCCGAGGACCTGGTCGATGCCGCCCACCGGCTGGTAGTCGGTGCGGTACTGAAAGGTGGTGAAGGGCAGTTCGACGAGGTGCCAGCCCGACCAGTCGTCGGTGAAGGACGTCGTCCACAGCTCGGACGCCCCGCCGCTCGTGCCGCCGTCCTTGATCTCGAAGTGGACGCGCCGGCCGGAACCGGGCGGCAGCGGAGCGGTGTTCTGCCCGTACCACCAGAAGCGCACGCCCCGGTGGCGGCTCCAGTCGTGGGCGGGCCGGTCGGTGGCGAACTCATGGCTGAAACCGCCCCAGCCACTGATGTGGTAACTGCCTTCGAGGACCTTGCCGCCCTCGGGCGCGTCCGGCCGCGCCGTGATCGTCAGGCCGGGCCGGTCGTCGGCGTCGCTGCCCCAGGTGAAGATCCCGTCCGCGGGCGGGTCCGCGAACGGGACCTCGCCCTCGAAACGGTCCACGGCGACGGGCGCCGGCTCGTCGGCGGCGGCGCCGGGCGCGGCGCCGGTGAGCAGGGCGCCCAGGACGGCTGCGGCCGCGAGGACGGCGGTGCTCGTTCTCCTGCGCGGATGTCGACGGTGCATACGGCTCCTTCGGTGGCCGGTGGGGTGGATGGGTGACGTACGCGGACGGCGCGGGCGAGCGGGCGCCGCGCGTCCGGTCGACGAGCGGCGCGGCACGTGTGTGGGCCACGCGCTCGCGCTACGAGCGGTGGAAGGTCCACTTCTGGTTGGCGCCGCCGGTGCACGACCAGATCTGGGCGCGTGCGCCGTCGGCGGAGGACTGGTCCCTGACGTCCAGGCACTTGCCGGCCGCGGTGTTGACCAGGTCGTGCGTCGAGGCGTCGTACGACCAGCGCTGCGCCCCCGTGCCGTTGCACGTGTACAGCTGGACCGGGGCGCCGTCGGCCGTCGAACCCCCGGCGACGTCGAGGCACTTGCCGAGTGCCCGGACGGAGCTGTCGGCCGCGAGCGTCCAGCGCTGGGCGGCGGTGCCGTTGCAGGAGTACAGCTGTACGGCGGTGCCGTCGGCGGTGTCCGCCCCGGCCACGTCCAGGCACTTGCCCGCCGGGCCCGTCAGCGTGCCGCTGCTCGCGGCGCCGCCGGGCGTGCCGGCCCAGGTGAACGTGGCGGTGGTGCGGGCGGGCAGGGTGTGGACGAACGACTGGTCGCCCCAGTCCACCCGCAGCGACTGCGGGCTCGTCCCCCCGTTGTGGGCGATCAGCGCCTTGGAACCGTCGGGGTTGCGCCAGGCGACGTTCTGCACCGTGCTGTTGGCGGTGGAGGCGATCCGGTACGCGCCCGGCTTCACGAACTTCGTCAGGTGCCCGGTCGTGTAGTACTCGACGGTGTAGTCGACCTGCCCGGCGCGCGGGCCGCCCTCCTGTACCGTGATCAGCCCGGTGCAGACGCCGCAGCCCCCGTTGTGCGGGCCCATGTTCTGGTTGAGCGCGAGGCTCCACTTGACCAGGCTGCCGCTCCAGTTGCGGGCGTAGCGGACGATGTCGGACAGGTCCTCGTTGTGCTGGTCGGCGATCCAGGTGCCGCCGGAGTGCTCGGTGCTGAACTGCCGCACCGCCGGGTACCGGTCGTGCACCTGCGTGCCGATCGACGGGTCCCCGGAGTAGCCGTGCCAGGCGATGCCCCCGAAGAGCGGGTCCTCGCGCACGCCGGCGTCGCCGAGGACCGCCGCACCGAACCCGGCGTAGTCGCCGTAGTTCCAGTCGTGCACGAGCACCTTGGTGGTGATCCCGGCGGCGCGGAACGCCGGGTATACGTGGTTCTTGGTGAACTCCACCAGGCCGGACGGGTTCCAATTCATGCCCGGGTAGTTCATCGCGGTGGGGTTGGAGGCATGGCAGCAGTTCGGCTCGTTCTGCACCGACAGGTAGTCGACCTCGATCCCGGCCGCCCGGTAGCTCTGCACGTACTTCACCAGGTACTGGGCGTACATCGGGTAGTACTCCCACTTGAGCCAGCCCATCCGGTCCATGCGGCCGTTGTCCTTCATCCAGCCGGGCGCGCTCCACGGCACCCCCTTCACCCGGAGCGCCGGGTTGAGCCGTTCGGCCTGCGCGGTGAGCAGCCGGACGTCGGTGTCGTAGCCGTTGGCCCCGAAGTCGCCGAGGTCGCAGCACGTGTCGTCGAGCGACACGTGGCCGGGCCGCGACAGGTCGGACGCGCCGATCGGGTTCCGTACGAAGGACAGGCCGATGCCCTCCGTCGGCGAGAACAGCTTCCGCATGACCGTGTCGCGGGTGGCGGGGCTGATCGCCCCGCCCCGCAGCAGGTACGCGGTCGTGTCGGTGATGGACGCGCCGCCGCCCTCGAACCGCTGGTAGGTGACGCCCTCGTCGACGATGACGGTGTGGCTCGCGCTGCCGCCCGACGGGCCGAAGGCGAACGACGGCTGCGGGGCGAGGCCGCGCGTGACGTTCCTGCCGCCGGCGTCCGAGGTGGTCGTCAGCCAGACGTCGACGCGCTCACCGGCGGCCAGGGCGCTGTCCGGGGTCGCGAAGGTCAGGGCGCCCGCGCCGAGGACACAGGCGGTGAGGGAGGCGAGGAGACGGACGTACCGCGTCCGGGCGGATATGGGGGACCTGCCGCTGCGCATGGTGCTCCTTGGTGGGGTCGAGGCACCGCAGATGAGTCTCACTACTTAAGTTGAGACGTGATTTAAGTAGTGAGGCTACGAGTGGTCAAGACATCTCACAGAAGCGGCGGCTTGTTGTGCACAACCTCTGAACTCAATGTGTGCGGGCGCTGGTTGACGAACCGGTACTTCCTTCAACCTGTGCAGGCGGCCGGCCCGGGGCGCGTCGTGGAGACTCAGTCCAGGCGCATCGCGAACGTCACCGTCGAACCGACCGGCTCACGGGCGACCGTGAGCCGGTCCGTGATCAGCCGCGCCAACCACAGCCCCCGCCCCGGGCAGGCGCCGTCGATGCCGGGCGCGAGCCGCGGGATGACGTCCTCGGTGAAGCCCGGGCCGCGGTCGCGGACCCGGCACTCCAGCTCCTTCGGCGTCCTGGCGAGCACCAGCACGCCCCGCCCGCCCGCGTGCCGCACGGCGTTCCCCGCCACGGCGTCCACGGCCACGACGAAGTCGCCGCGGCGCGGTTCCGCCAGGCCCGCGAGCGCGGCGTAACTGTCCACCAGTACCCGCAGTTCGGGGATGTCCGCGCCGTCGAACGCGCGGCGCATCAGGACGTGCTCGTCGGTGCCGGGCGTCCCCCCGGCCGGATCCACGGTCATGCGCCTACCTCGCCACGTCGAGGACGGACGGGTCGGCACCCAGACGCCGCAGCAGCAGAGCGTGCCCCGCGGAACACCTGATCCGTAAGGGACGGCGGGCCCCGGCCCCGTCCAGTGCCCGGACGAGCGCGGAGGCGCACTCGGCGCCCAGGAAGCCGGCCCGCAGCAGGTCGACGGTGGCGGTGCCGTCCGGCAGCGGCGCGCGCAGCAGCCCGTCCAGCGCCTCGGCGAACCGCTCGTACGTCGCGGCACCCGCCTCGCCGATGACGGCCAGCGTGGCACCGTCGCGCCGGCAGCGCAGCGCGCCCAGCGCGGGCAGCAGGTTCTGCGGGTGGGCCCGGCACATCGCGTCGAGGACCGGCTCGGGGAACCGCCGCCGGTCGTAGGCGCAGATCTCGCTGTAGAAGCCGCTGTCGAAGAGGTGCCCGGCCCGCCGCTCGCGGTCCATCATCGTGTCGAAGTCGGCGCCCAGAGCGGCGACCCACCCCATGTCGATGTACGTCCGCAGCCCGGCGTACCCCTCGGCGCGGGCGGCCTCGGTCTCCTCGACGATGCGCTGCCACTGCCGGTCCGCCGTGAACGTCCGCGTGGGCATGATCAGTTCCCGCATACTGCTCAGCTCCAGTTGCGCCCTCTCGTAGCCGGACGCGACCAGCAGGCCGGGTGCCTGCTGGAGCCGTGCGGCCACCTGTGCCTCCGTCAGCTCGGGCGGTCCGAGGACGATGACCTTCTCACCGCGGGCGAGGCCGGTCCACACGAACGCGGCGAGTACGTCCCAGCCGGGCGAGTCGCCGTCGTAACAGAGGAACGCGTGGTGCCCCAGGGCCATGTGCTGCACGGGCAGTGTGCCGGGATGGCGCTCCTCGCTGACGAGCACGCTCACTTCACCCACCCCCGAGTAACCGCCTGGTCGCTCCACCGTAGCCACAGCCGTGCGGTCCGGTGACGCCCCCGCGGCGAATGACCGTTTCTCCCGTCCCCCGTGCGCGTGTCCTCGCACGCATGTCCCCTTTTTGTCGGGTGATCACACAGTGGCGTCCGATGCCGTAGCGGCGTACCTCCGTCCAGCGGTACGGCCCAGCGTGTTCGCGCGCACGAGCCCGTGGGTCGCGATCCTCGCTCCTACCATCCCGTGCCGGTGATCCAGGCCGCTCGGCGGTCGCTCCAGAAACGCTCGGCAGTCACTCCAGAGAACCGAGGTTCCGCATGACCCGATTCATCCCCCGCTCCCTTCCCCGCCTGCGGCGAAGACTGGGCCGGGCCTGCGCGGCGGCCGGCACGGCCGTCGCGCTCCTCGTCGCCCTGCCCGGCTCGGTCCTCGCCGCCCCCGGCGACCTGGACCTCACCTTCAGCGGCGACGGCAAGGTCGTCACGAGCCTGGCGCCCACCGACGACTCGCAGGACGTGCTGCTCCAGTCCGACGGCAAGCTGGTCACCATCGGCACCGTCTACCCGTTCGAGGGGCCCGGCGACTTCGCGCTGGTCCGCTACAACGCCGACGGCAGCATGGACACCGCCTTCGGCGACAACGGCGTGGCGACCGCGAGCTTCAGCGAGTTCGGCGACGTGGCGCAGGCGGGGGCGCTGCAGAGCGACGGCAGGATCGTCGTGGTGGGCAGCAGCGACACGCCCGACGGCTCGCGCGCCCTGTTCGTCGTGGCCCGCTTCAACAGCGACGGCAGCCTCGACACCGGATTCGGCGACGGCGGCCGGGTGTTCACCGACTTCGGAGCGGGCTTCAGCTCCAACGCCCACGGTGTGCTGGTGCAGCCCGACGGCACGATCGTCGCCGTGGGCAACACGGGCGTCGGGGGCCTCCAGTTCGCGGTCGCCCGCTACCTGCCCGACGGCAGCCCCGACCCGGGCTTCGGCGACGGAGGCAGGGCGATCTCGGACTTCGAGGGCGGCGGCGCCACGGCGTACGACGTGGCCCGGCAGGCCGACGGCGGCATCGTCGCCGCGGGCGAGGCCGGGTTCACCGGCCCCAGCTTCGCCTCGGACTTCGCGGTGGCGCGGTTCCGGTCCGACGGCACCCTCGACGCGGGCTTCGGTGGCGACGGCACGGTGACCACCTCCTTCGCCGGCGAGGACTCGGGGCGGGGGGTGGCGGTGCAGTCCGACGGCCGCATCGTCGTCGCCGGGTACAGCGGCCTCACCTGGGCGCTCGCCCGCTACCTGCCCGACGGCACGCCCGACCCGGACTTCAGCGGGGACGGCAGGGTGACCACGAGCTTCGTCAATTTCGGCAGGGCGTACGACGTCACCCTGCAGTCCGACGGCAGGATCATCGGCGCCGGCGACGCGGACACCGACTTCGCCCTGGTGCGCTACCGGTCCGACGGCAACCTGGACACCACCTTCGGCGGCGGCGACGGCAAGGTCGTCACCGACATCGAGACCTTCTTCGACTCGGCCCGCGCCGTCCTCCTCCAGCCGGACGGCAAAATCGTCGCCGCCGGCACGAGCGGCGACGACCGGGCCGTGGCCCGGTTCCTGGGCGGTACGGAGACCACGCCCACCGCGAACCTGTCCGTCACCAAGACCGGCCCCTCGTCCGTGAGCCTCGGCACCCAGGCCACCTACACCGTCCGCGTGACCAACACGAGCACCGACACGTCGGCCACGAACGTCTCGCTCACCGACACCCTCTCCGGACCGGCCGTCCTGCTGTCGGCCACCCCGACCCAGGGCAGCTGCTCCCTCACGACCGGCCGGGCCACCTGCTCCCTCGGCACGCTCGCACCGGGGGCCTCCGCCACCGTGACCGTGGTCGCCGAGCCCACGGCCACCGGGACCCTCACCGACACGGCCACGGCCTCCGCCGCCCAGTCCGACCCCGTCCCGGGCAACAACACCGCCACGGTCAGCACCTCCGTCAACAACTTCCGCGGCTGCACGATCGTCGGCACCAGCGGCGCCAACACGATCAACGGGACCTCCGGGAGCGACGTGATCTGCGCCCTCGGCGGCAATGACACCATCTACGCCGTCGCGGGCAACGACACCGTGTACGGCGGCTCGGGCAACGACTACCTCAACGGTGGCTCCGGCCACGACACGCTCAACGCGGGCCCCGGCGGCGACACGCTGTACGGCCACTACGGTGACGACCGCCTCGACACCCGTGACGGCGTCTCCGGCAACGACCGGGCCGACGGCGGACCCGGCAGCGACACCTGCACCACCGACTCCGGCGACACCCGCGTGAGCTGCGGATAGCCGGACGACCGCTGCCGTCGGGGTCTCTCACGGGCCCCGGCGGCGTGTCCGGCCCGCACGCGTCAGGCCGTCGTGAACCGCAGCTCGGGGCGCTCCCACGTGACCCTCGGCGGCGACGGGGCGACCGTGCCCACCCGCTCGGCGCCCATGCGCCGGTAGAACGCCTCGGCCGGGGGATGGGCCACCACCCGCACCTCGGCGAGGCCCGCCTCCCTCGCCTGAGCGATCATGTGCCGCACGAGGAGACGGCCGACCCCCGTGCCCTGCGCGTCGTCCGCCACGAAGGCCAGGTCGAGCTCCGGCGGCTCCAGCACGAGCGCGTAGAAGCCGACGACCCGCCCGGTCGCGTCCACGGCGACGAAGACCCGGTGGCGGGCGATGTAGTCGGCGGTGACCCGGTAGCCGGAGATGATCGAGGCGTACGTCCCCCGGTAGGCGCCGGATCCCCGGACCAGTGCGGTGAGGCGTGCCGCGTCCTGTGCCGTGGCACGCCTGATCGTCGTGGACTGCATCCCCGGAGTATAGGGGCGGTAGGCATGATTGACCATTACTTCTGCCCTGGGTGGCTCATGGCTGCCGATCGGTGTGGCCGCAGAGCCAGGCAAGGGCGTCGTGCGCGCCCGAGGTGTAGGCCTTGGCATCGTCGGAGCAGCTCGGATCGTCGAGTTGCACCGCCGACGCGTCGACCTCGGCCGTGAGCGCCTCCAGACCCGGCACTCCGTACACACGAGCGCCCGTGACGGGCCCCGAGCCCTCCCGGGCCATGGCCCACCGAAGAGCCTGCGAGGCGCCCTCGATGAACGGATCGGAACGCCGGCGGGACGAGTCGGTCACCACCTCACGGAGCGCCAGCTCCACCTCCGCCAGTGGACGCACGCCGATGTGGTCCACCGTCTCCTCCCGTGCGCCGCGCAACGCGCTCATGGTGGTGCACCTCCTCCACATCGCCCTGGGCGCCCGCCGACCGTCGTCCTCCCGGCCGCTCCCGGGCGGTGGCCGACGGATCGGCCACGCGCCGCCCGGTGATCGCTGCGGCGGAGCGGTGGTGTCGACGTGCTCGTGCGAACAATCGGGTCCGCGCACGCTCACCGCCGGACGGGGCCCTGCACCGGTCCGGGTGCCCGCCGAGCCCCCGGCCATGCCCCTCGCGGCGCGAGGCCCTGTGCGCACCCGCGCGCGGACCGGCTCCCGTCACCGGTCCGCTGTCAGCGAACCCGGCCGGCCGCTCGGTGCGCGCGGTGCTTGGGTGTCGGAATGGAGATCCTGGTTCTGGGTGGAACGGCATGGGTGGGCCGCGAGCTGTCGCGGCAGGCGGTCGGGCGCGGTCATCGGGTGACGTGCCTGGCGCGCGGCGAGAGCGGCGAAGTGGCGGACGGGGCGCGGCTGGTGGCCGCCGACCGGCGCGATTCCGCCGCGTACGATCGCGTGCGCGACCGCGACTGGGACGCGGTGATCGAGGTGTCGTGGCAGCCGGGATTCGTCCGCGAGGCGCTGGACGCGCTGGGCGGCAGGGCCCGGCACTGGACGTACGTGTCGTCCGTCAGCGCCTACGCCTCCCACGCCGAGGCGGACGCCGACGAGACCGCCGCGCTCCTCACCCCGACCGAGCGGCGCGAGGCCGGCCAAGAGGTGTACGGCGAGGCGAAGGTCGCCTGCGAGCAGGCGTCGGCGGCTGTTGTGGGCGATCGCCTCCTCATCGCCCGCGCCGGCCTCATCGGCGGGCCCGGCGACCGTAGCGGACGCTCCGGCTACTGGGTGGCCAGGGCCGCACGGGATCCGCACGCGCCGATGCTCGTGCCGGACATACCCGCCATGCCGACGCAGACCGTCGACGTACGGGACCTCGCGGCCTGGCTCCTCGACGCCGCGGAGAAGGGGACCACCGGCACTTACGACGCCGTCGGCCCGCTCGTCCCGTTCGCGGAGTGGATCGAGCTGTCCCGCACCGCCGGCGGGCACACCGGCCCGGTCGTCACGGCCGGCTCGGAGTGGCTGCTCGCGCAGGGCGTGGCCGAGTTCATGGGGGAGGAGTCGCTGCCGATGTGGATCGTCGAGCAGGGCTGGGAGGGCTTCGCGGCCCGTAACGGCTCCGCCGCGCGCGCCGCCGGGCTGCGGCACCGGCCCCGCGCGGAACTGCTGGCCGACACGTTGCGGTGGGAACGGGAGCAGGGCCTGGACCGGGCCCGCCGGGCGGGCCTCAGTGCCGAACGGGAGCGCCGACTGCTCGACGCGCTGGGCTGAGGAACCGGGTATCGCCGCCCGGGGCGTCGAACGCCCGGCCGGGGTTCCGGGCGCACTCCCCGGTGCCGGGGCCGCGTCCCGGCGGCCCCGGCGGTGGCCTCCGGGCTCGCGGCCGGGGCGCCCGGCCGGCGGCGCGACGTTCGCCGTCGCGGCCGTGATCCTCCCGGCGCCCCGCGCTCCGGTGGAGGCAGGGGCGAGGGGGGCGGGTCAGTCGCTGCCTCCCATGGACTGCATGGCCTCCCTGGCCCGCCTCTCCATCTCCTCCGGCGGGACGTCCTCCACATGCGTGGCGACGTTCCAGCGGTGGCCGAAGGGATCCTCGAACTGGCCGGTCCGGTCGCCGTAGAACTGGTCCTTCACCGCGTCGAGTTCGGTGGCGCCCTTGTCGAGGGCGCGCGCGAAGGCCGCGTCGACGTCCTCCACGTACACGTGCAGCTGCACCGGTGTGCCGCCCACCGACTTCGGCCCGCGGACCCCCATCTCCGGGAACTCGTCCGCGAGCATGACCACCGAGTTGCCGAACTGCAGCTCGGCGTGGCCGATCCGGCCGTCCGGTGCCGGCATCCTCATGCGCTCCGTCGCGCCGAGCACCGAGACGTAGAAGTCGATCGCCGCCGCGGCCCCGTCGACGCAGAGGTACGGAGTGACACGCGGATAGTCCTCCGGAATGGGCTTGACGCTCACCGGGATCCTGCCTTTCCGATAGGTGATGAATGCCGTGAATGCCCCATAAGCCTGGCATGCCTCGTCCCACTGTGCAGCCGGGCGCACGCCCATGGACCGGCCGTACGGGACCGGGCCGACCCGGCACCACGTGTCCTGGAGGGCCTACTCTGGGCGGGTACGTCCCCGTGAGGACCCGCCACCGCGCGCGGTCACCGGCGGGGCGTGCGGAGGGGGCCGGATGTCCGTCGTGGTACGTGCTGCGCTCGCCATGATCCTGCTGGTGGGCTACCTCCTGACCGCCGCGGCGCTCGTCGTCGCCCTGGCCCTCGCCGGCGTTCTCGCGCTCAGCGAGCGGGTCGACGGGGCGGGGCTGAAGGCGCTGGGCCTGGCGACGCTCGTGGGCCTGGCCGTGCTGCTGTCCCTCGGCCGTGCCGTGTTGTGCGCCGTGCCGGTCCCTCCCGGTGCCGCCGTGGACCGGGCGGGCGCCCCGGAGCTGTGGCGCCTGGTGGAGGACTGCTGCGCGGCGCTCGACTGCCGGACGCCGCACGAAGTCCTCCTCGTTCCCGAGGCGAACGCGTACATGCAGGAGGACGGCTGGTTGCTCGGACTGCTCGCCGGCCGGCGCCGCCTCTACGTCGGTGCGGGCCTCCTGACGGGCCTGACGGTCGACCAGCTGCGCTTCGTCCTCGCCCACGAGCTGGGGCACCACGCGCGGGGCGACGGCCGGCTGGGAGCCCTGACCTACGCGGGCTGGGACGCCGTCGAGAACGCGGCACAGGGCGCGGGAGTCCCCTGGGGGGTCGTGCTCCGCGGCTACCACTGGGCGTACCGCCTGGCGTCCCTCGGCGTGCTCCGGTACCAGGAGCACACGGCCGACCGCAACGCCGCCCGCATGACGGGGACGCGGGTCGCGGTCGACGCCGTGCGGAGCGCGGACGCCCTGGAGCGCGACTGGTCCCGCTTCCTGCGGACGTACGCGGACGTCACGGTCGACGGTGTGGCCCTCACGGGAGTGACGGAGGCCTTCGCGCTCTTCAGCCGCGACCAGGCGTCCGGCCCGTCGCCGGCGGGCGGCGGGCCCGCTCCCGGCAGCAAGGCGGCCTCCAGGTGGGACACGCACCCGTCGCCCCGGGAGCGGATCGAGATCATCGAGGCGATGGGCTCCCTTCCCCCCGCCACGGCCGCCGACGACCGGCCCGCCCACGTACTGGTGCCGCTCCTGGAGCGGCACGGCCCCAAGCTCGACGCCTTGGCCCTCCGGGCCGTCGGCACCTCGGGGACGGCGTTCCCGGACCACGCCGTCCGCGTCGCGCGGGCGCGGGCACAGCGGTGCGCCGACGTCCTGTACCGGGCGGCCGCCCGAGCGTACGGCGCCCCGGACGCGGGCCTGTCGGAGGTGCTGGACCTCCTGGCCGACGGGCGGGCGGCCGATCTCGCGGCCCAGCTCAAGCGGGCCCGGATCAGCACCGATCGCGTGCGCAACACGGCTTTCGAACTGGCCGCGCACCTGACGGCCGCGCTCTCGGCGACCGCCGAGCGGGCGGGCGCCGCCGTGTGGGCGTACACGCCGGGCATCGGTCCCGCCCTGACCGCGCCGGACGGCCTGCTGGACGCCGTGGCGTGGGCGGACGCCGCGCTCGCGTCTCCCGGCGGTGCCGCCGACGTCAGGGCGCGGCTCCGGAAGCGGGGCATCTGCCTCGAGGAGGCGGGCGGGAGCTTCGGCGACGTCCGGATCTCCGAGGCGGAGGCCGAGGTGATGGGGGCGATGATGCTCCGGTTCAACGGAGGCGTCTACGACCTCGTCGTCGAGGCGTCCGCGGTGAACTTCCTGCCGGTGCGCGTCCACGACGTGCGCTGGTGGACCCGCAGCGAACGGCTGGCGCACCGGCTGCGGCAGGTGGCGGCGGGAGGGCCCGTACCGGAGGGCAGGTTCCGTGTCTCCCTCGACGACGTCGTCGAGGCGACCCTCACCCATCCGGTGCGCGCGAACGCCGAATTACGGCTGAAGGACGGCACCGCGCTCTTCTTCGTGGACGCCGGGCCAGGGCGGGTGGCGGGGCCGCGGCGGCCGTCCGGCGGCGACTCGGGCCGGGACTTCGGCGGTGATTCGGGTCGGGACTTCGGCCGGGAGCACGTGGCGGCGACCCGCGCGGCGCTGCGGCGGTGGGTCGACGACGTCTCCCGTGCCGCGACGTACTCCGCCCCGGAGGCCGCAGGTCCGCAACCGGTCGCGCCCCCCGAGCGGCTCGCGGCGCTGGAGGAGACGCGGAGGGGGATGGGCAAGGTCGACTACGCCAAGCTGATGTTCTGGACCGTGGTGCCCCCGCCGGTCGCCGCCGTGGTGAACGGCCACCTCGCGGGCAACCACGGGGAGGGGTACGGCGTGGCGTTCGTTCTGGGACTTCCCGCGTTGGCGGTCCTGCTGATCAGGTGGCGGGGCGTGCGGCAACGGCACGGGCGCGGCCGGCGGAAGGCCGTCGCACGCAGGGCCGCCCGGCAGTCGTCGATGGACGCGGGCCTGAGGCCCGTGCGGTGGGGCGTCCTGGGCATCGTCCTGTCGCTGCTCTGCCCGCCGATGTGCGTCGTCGGGCTGATCTACGGGATCCGGTCGGTGGTCGAGGCCAGGATGGCGGGCACGTCCGTCGTTCTGGGCGTCCTGGCGATCCTGGCGGCCCCGGCGTCGGTGATCGAGCTGTTGCTGCTCTTCTGACGGGGCGGACCGGGGGGCGGGTTAACACTTCGGCCGCGCGGCGCTCTAACGAGGAGAAGGCCGGTCGTCCCGGCCACCGCCGACGGGGAAGGACCCCCATGCTCAACGAACTCGTCATCCTTCTGCTGGCGTTCACGGGCGCCCAGTCGCTCCAGCGGCTCAGCGACGCCGCGGCCGAGTGGCTGACGTCCCGCGCGCGTGCCGAACTCCTGCGCGCCGCCCCGCCGTCGGCCGCCCCGGTGCGGGAGCGCCGGCGATGACCGGGCCCACCCCCTGGTGGACCGGCGAGGTGGAGGAGGCCTACCGCGCCTACGCGGAGCGCCTGAGCCGCTACGTCATGAGGCAGGCCGAGCAGCAGGGCCTGCCCGAGTCCGCGCTGCACGTCGACGACGTGGTCCAGGAGACGTTCGCCCGCGCCATGAAGAACTGGAGCACGATCGAGCAGCCGGAACGCTACCTGTACACGGTGGCACGCAACCTGGTGCGGGAGGCGGCCAGGACGGCACGCCGGTGCGCCGCCGCCGACGCCGACACGCTGGAGGGGTCCGCGGGAGGGCCGGGATGGTCGTCGCTGCCGAGCCAGGCCACCGTGGACGACCAAGTGCTCGCGCACCTGGTCATGGAGGACGTCACGGCCCTGCCGGGCAAACAGGCCGCGGCGACGTTCCTGCGGCACGTGGGCCTGTCGAGCGCCGAGATCGGTCGCCGTATCGGCTCCTCCCCGGCGGCCGCGCGCGTGCATGTGTCCCGCGGCACGAGCACGGTCCGGGCACGCTGGAACGCCTTCCAGCGTCAGGTGGGCGGTGGCCGTCCCGGATGGGTCGACGCCCTGATGGCACTCGCCCCGGCGTTGCTGCTCTGGGCCGTGGCCACGGCCCTGCTGTCCCTGTCGGAGGTGGTGTCCACGCCGGTCGCCGTGGCGGTCCCGGGCGTGGTCGCCGCGGTGGCAGGCGTAGCCGGGTGGCTGAGCGTCCGCAGGCTCCGGAGGCGGCTGCGCCGATCGGACGACCGCCCGCGCGACGGCGGCGGCTGAGCGGTCCGTGCGGGGCGCGCTCCGCCGCCGGTGGCCGGTCGGGGCGCCTCTTCGGATGAGGCATGATCGGAGGATGTCCGATCGCATCATCGCCGCCTGTGACGGGGCGGCCAAGGGGAATCCCGGCCCGGCCGGCTGGGCGTGGGTCATCGCGGACGCGGAGGGCCGTCCCGAGCACTGGGAGTCCGGCCCGCTGGGCCGCGCCACCAACAACGTGGGCGAACTGACCGCCCTGGAGCGGCTGTTGGAGGCCGTCGCCCCCGGGCGTCCCTCCAGGTGCGCATGGACTCCCAGTACGCGATGAAGGCCGTCACCCAGTGGCTGCCGAACTGGAAACGCAACGGCTGGCGGACCGCGGCCGGCAAGCCGGTGGCGAACCAGGAGCTCGTGCAGCGCATCGACGCCCTGCTCGCCGAGCGGGACGTCGAGTTCCGCTACGTGCCGGCCCACCGCGAGGACGGCGACCTGCTGAACGCGATCGCCGACCAGGCGGCGAGCGACGCGGCGGCCACCCAGCAGGCCGCGGGCACCGCCCTCGGCGCGACCGACGTGCCGGTACCGGCGCCGCAGCGCAGCGCCCCGGCGCGCCAGAGGTCCGGCGCGGCCGCGGAGAAGCGGCGGCGGGGCGCCTCCGCCCCGGGCAGCGGATCGCGGACCATCAAGGCGAAGTTCCGCGGCACGTGCCCGTGCGGGAAGCCGTACGGGGTCGGCGATCCCATCGCCAAGGTCGGCGCACGCTGGGGCCACCCCGATTGCGGCCCGGCGGCCGTCCCGGACGCCTCACCGGCCTGAGCGCCCCGGGGGAGGGCGGGGGACCGCTGGGGCGGGGCGGCTGCTGGTCTGGCGGGTCTGTGTCTGAGGGCCGCCTGTCTGGGGGCCGCCTGTCCGGGGGTGTCCGGGGGATCTTTCCCCTACCCCGCCCCTTCCCGTGACTGGGGGCTCCGCCCCTAGACCCCCTTTCGCGCCTCCGGCGCTCGTCCTCGAACGCCGGACGGGCCGAAATCAAGGAGCGGGGGGTCCGCCGGACCCCGCGGCCTACGTCCGCCCGGCCGCCCGCCACTCCGGTGCCAGCACCGACCAGATCTCCTCGTCGTGCCGCTTGCCCCGGTACAGATAGCTCTCCCGCAGGACGCCGTCCCTCGTCATCCCGAGCCGCCGGGCCACCGCGATACTGGGCGCGTTCTCCGTCGAGACCCACCACTCCACGCGGTGGATGCCCCGCTCCTCGACGGCCCAGTCGATGAGCACGCGCACCGCCCGCGTCACCAGACCCCGGCCCACCGCCGACGGCTCCAGCCAGCAGCCGGCCTCCGCCGTGCCCTGCGCGACGTCCAGCCTGCGGAAGATGACCGCGCCGACCAGCGTGCCGTCCCACCAGATGCCGTGGATCCGCCCGGTGTCGGTCGCCGTCTTCTCCGCGTACGCCTGGAGGAACGCCCGCGCCGACTCCAGATCGGTCACGACGTCCGGGAGGCCGTTGTGCTGCCCGATGAACTCCCGCCCCCGGTTCACATGGGCCAGGAACTCCCCGGCCCGCCACGGTTCGAGCGGGCGCAGCTCGGCCCCGTCGTCGCCCAGGGATATCGCGTACATCGTCACCTTCCGGGGTCGGGAACCAGCGCAGCACAGCGCCCGGATCCTCTCACGGGCGCTCGACCTTCCGCCCGCCAACGGACCGGCCCGCGCCGAGGAACGTCAGCAGGTCGACCGGCCCCGGCCCACGGTCGCCGACGGCCGACCGGTGGAGTTCCCGTACGGTGCGGACCGCGGCGCGCGTCACCACGTCGACACCGGCCCGGCGCTCGAACCAGTGCCAGTCGCCCTGGGCGTTCACCTCCAGGAACACGGCCTCGCCGCGGTCCAGCAGGAAGTCGAACGCCCCGTACGCGAGGTTCCACGCCGCGCCGAGCGCCCGCACCGCCTCCGCCACGGCGAGCGGCGCCTCGGCGCGCCGCACCCGTACGCGGTCCGGGCGGCACCAGACGTCGCGCGGGTCCTCCTTGGCCACCTCGAACGCGAGGACCTCGCCGCCCACCAAGTAGACCCGGAACTCGGCGTCGTGGTCGACGTACTCCTGCAGCACGACCGGCGTGCCGCCGTGCGCCCAGGGCACCCCGAGCGCGTCGCGCAGCTGCGACCGCTCCAGGACCCGGGGCAGGAACCACGCGAAGCCGGCCGGCTCGGGCTCCACGAAGTGCCGGTCGAGCACCTTCACCACGTACCGCCCGGGCGGGAGGCGCGCGGCGGCGGCCGCCGGGTCCGTGGTCACCACGCTCCGCGGCGTGCGCACGCCGAGCGCCCCGGCCTGGGCGTGCTGGCGGAACGCGCCCGGGTCGGTGGCGCCGATGGTGGCACGGGACACGACGGCCAGCTGACGTGCCAGCGCGGTCCACGAATCGCCGTACAGCATCTGCCCGTCCGCGGGCCGCGTCGCCGGCGCGGCCCGCAGCGAGAAGTGGCGCAGCCACATCACGCTGGGCACGAACCGGTGTCCGTCCAAGGTCAGCGGCCCGTCCGGTTCGCACGTGGCCTCGACGCCCTCCAGGCCGTCCGCGTCGAGGCGGTGGACGGGCACGCCGATCCTGCGCAGCAGGGAGGCCACCTCGGTGGCCTCCCTGTCGCCGCGTCTGGTCAGCACCAGCACGCAGTGCTCAGCCACGGGCGTTCTCCAGCAGCGACTCCGCCATCGCGAGCAGACGCAGCGCCTTGTCGGAGCGCTGGTCCGGCGCGGTGGCGCGCAGGCGCGTCAGCAGCTCCAGGCCGATGGCCGCCTGGTCGGCGAGCAGGTCCAGCAGCTCGACGTCCGCCATCTCCCGTACGCCGTCGGCGCCGCGGTCCAGCACCTCCAGCACGCCGATGCACGCGTCGCCGCTGAACAGGGGCGCCGCCATGATGCTGTTGGGCACATAGCCGGTGGAGGCGGCGGCTGTGCCGGAGAAGTGCTCCGACTCGCGCAGGTCGTCCACGAGCATCGACTGCCCGGACGCCGCCACCCACCCCGCGATGCCGGTCCCGGCCGGGAAACGGGATCCGACGAGCTGCCCGTCGCCCTCGCCGGCGACCGCTTCGAAGACCAGGTCCCCGGCGTCGGGGTCGACCAGGAAGATCGAGGAGGCCGCCGCCCCGAAGGCGTGCCGGGCGACTTCCACGATGGACTGCAGAAGGCGGCGCTCGGTGGGCGCCGCGGCGTCAACGGGGAGTGTCATGCGCACCTCCGAATCGGCCGACCACGTTGCCGGCGCACAGGAACAGGACCGTCTTCAGCTGGAACGGGGTGAGCCAGGGGTGCTTGCCGAGCACCAGCGCGCACAGCCCCGAGATGTGCGGTGCGGCGAAGCTGTTGCCGGTGGAGCGGATGGTGCCTCCGCCGGGCCAGGCCACGGGGACGCGGACGCCGCGGGCGTGGAACTCCACGGGCGGGGCCGGGTTGTAGTAGTAGGTCGCCGGATCGTCCTCGTCGTGGCTGGCGACCGAGATCACCGACGAGAACGACCACGGATAGCTGGGCACGGGCCGGTTGTGCGCGGAGACGACGAGGGCGCACCGCCGGAAGTAGGCGCGGTCGACGAGTGCGTGCAGCCGGGCCGACAGGGCCGTACGGGTCGTCGCCAGGCTGAGGTTGATCACGTCGAAGCCCTCGTCGATAGCCCAGGACAGCCCCGCGAGCAGGGCCGCCCCGCTGCCCGTCTTGCCGTCGGTCAGCACCTGGACGGACGACAGGGAGCACTTCGGGGCCAGCGAGCGGATCACCCCTGCGCAGGCCGTGCCGTGGCCCGCCCGGTCGGACGGGGCGCAGTCGGCGATCTCCACCACGCCCGCGTCGTTCTCGACCGTGGTCACCGACCGGTCGATCCCGCCCACCAGCGGGTGGTCGGCCTGCACGCCGCTGTCCACGACGCAGACGCGCACGCCCGAGCCGTCGGCGCCGCCCCAGGCCCACTCGGGGGAGACCCCGGCCATCGGAACGGCCGCGAACTCCTCCAGCGTCTGCGTACTGGTCATCGCGCCCCAGGCCGGCACGCCGGGCGTGTAGGCCTTCGCCGGCCGTCTCCAGGGCGGATCGCTCATCCGGCCTCCTCCCGTGCGTCCCGCTCCGTCAGCCACGCGCGCACCGCCCGCGCGGGCAGGGCGGCACCCTTCGCGGTCAGGGCCGCCAGCGCCCGCTCCGCCGCGCGCCGCGCCCGCGCCGTGGCCCCGGCGGCGTCCAGGACCCGGGCCGCCTCGAACCACACGTCCCCGATCAGGCAGGGGTCGTCGGTACGGTCAAGGGTGGCGACGGCCCGCTCGACCGTACGGACCGCCTCCTCGTACGCGCCGGCCCGCGCGGCCCTCCGCGCCCGCAGCGCCAGGTGGACGGCCTGCGCGCGGAGTTCCGGGGTGACCCCTGCTGCCGCCTCGCCGGCCGGCGGTGCCTCGTCGCCGCTGTCGCCGCCGGCCGGCCCGGCACCCTCGCCGGCGCCCCGCCCGCCGTGGTTGCCGCCGCCCGGCCAGGTGTCTTCGTTGCCGCCGCCCGCGCGGAAGGCCTCGCGGGCCGCGTACACGCGGAGCGTCGCCGCCGTCGTCGTCTGTCCGAGCGCGCCGAGCCCGTCGGCCGCCGCCGCGTAGTGGCGGGCCGCGGCCGCGTGCGCACCGCACAGCGACTCGACGAGCCCCGCCGTCTGGTCGGCGGCGATGTCCCCGAGCGTCAGCTTCAGGTCGGCGGAGTGGCGTCGCGCCAGCTCCACATCGGCGCGGGCCTCGTCCACGCGGCCGGAGAGGGCCAGGTGGCGCGCCCGCGTCAACAGGATCGGCACCAACAGGCAGCGGTCGGCGTCGAACCGCCGCGCCAGGTCCTCGCACAGCGCGATGGCCTTCGTGAGCGGCGTGGGCGACCACTGCGTCAGTTCGCAGATCGACACGAGGATCCGGTTCTCCTCGTAGGCGTCCGTGGCGTCCCGCGCCCGGGTGAGGGCGTCGCGCATGGCGGCCTCGGCGGCGCCGGTACGGCCCTCGGCGAGGCTGCGCAGCGCCGTCAGCTGGTGCAGCCGGCACCAGCTCAGGCCGTCGTCGGCTGCGGGCCGCCCGACGGGGGCGTCCTCCGCCCGCCCCGGGTCGCCCGAGCGCAGGGCGATCGTCCGCCGCAGGATGGCGCAGGTGTGCCGGGTCGGCAGATCCTGCCCGCCCCGCGCCTCGGCCTCGGCGACGGCCAGCCGGGCACTTTCCCAACGGCCCAGCGCGGCGTACGCGTCGGTGATGCGGACGGCCAGGACGCGATGCTCGGGGTCCCCGTCAGAGGTCAGGGCACGCCCGCGTTCCATCAGCGCCACCGCGGCGGGCAGGTCACGGCGGTGCAGCGCCCGGTAGCCCGTCGTCACCAGGGCGCGGGCCGCGCGACGCGTCAGGGCGGGCAGCCCGGGGTCACCCGGATCCACCTCGGAGAGCAACCGACAGGCCGCCTCCAGGTGGTACGCGAGGTCCCCTTCGACCGCGGGCCCGGGAGACGCCGCCGCGACGCCGGCCACCCCTGCCGTCCAGCCTCCCGCCCCCGGCGCCCCGGAGGTCCCCGCCCCTGATGCCGCGAAGGCTCCCGTCCCCGGCGCCGCGGAGGCCTCTGGCCCAGGTGCCAGCGAGGCACCGACTCCCGGTACCGGCACGGCACCTGCCGCCAGGACGGGGGTGGCCCCTGCGCCTGGTGCCGGCGGGGCTCCCGTGCCCGGGGTCGCGGAGGTTCGCGTCTCCGGCGTCGGCGAGGCGCCCATGCCCGGGGCCGCGGAGGTCCGTGTTGCCGGTGCCGGCGAGGCACCTGTCCCCGGGGCTGGCGAGTTCCCTGCGCCTGATGTCGGTGGGGCTTCCGTGCCCGGCGTTGTGGAGGTTGGCGTGCCCGGTGCCGGCGAGGCGCCTGTGGGGGGCGCGGAGGCCTCTGGGCCAGGTGTCGGCGAGGCACCGACTCCTGGTGTCGGCGAGGCACCTGGCCCCACAGTTGGCGAGGCCCCTGGGCCCGGTGTCGGTGGGGCTTCCGTGCCCGGGGGCGCGGAGGTCGCTGCGCTTGGCGTCGGCGAAGCATCTGTCCCCGGGATTGGGGAGGCCGCTGGGTCTGGTGCCGGTGGGGCTTCCGTCCTCGGCCTTTCGGAGGTTCCCGTCCCTGGTGTCCCGGAGGCCCCTGCACCCGGTGTCGGCGAGGCCTTCGTCTCCGGCGGCGCGGCGGTTTCCGCCTCCTGGCTCGGTGAGACCCCCGCTTTCCGCCCCGGCGAAGCTCCCGCTGCCCGCCCCGGCGAAGCTTCCGCCCCCCGCCCCGGCGAGCCCCCCGCCCCCCGCCCCGGCGAGGCCGTCGGCTTCCCGGGCGGTGAGTCCGGGGGGAGTCGGGTTTCCAGGCGGTTGGCCAGTAGCGTGTGCCAGTGGGCGCGGCGGGTCTTGGACGTCATTTCGTAGAGGGTGTCCCGGGCGAGCATGCGGGTGAACCGGAACGTGCCGGGCGGGCCGGCGGGGTGGATCACCCGTGTCTGCAGCAGACGGCTCACCGCGGCGTCGACGGCGTCGTCGGTCAGCGCCGGCGAGTCGCCGGCGAGGGTCCGGACGTCCTCGGCGGTGAACGATCCGCCCACGCCCGCCGCGCGTTCCAGCACCGCGCGGTCGGCGGCCGGGAGCCGGTCCAGCCAGGCGGTCAGGAGCACCCGGATCGTCGTCGGGACGCCCTGCACCGCGGACCGGTTGTTCACCAGGTCCTCCACCAGCAGCTCCGCGAACAGCGGGTTGCCGTCGCACTCCTGGACCACCCACGCCAGCGCCTCGTCGGTGCAGCCCGTCTCCTGCGCGGTGACCTCCGTACGGTCCGCCAGCAGGCCGACGAGCCGCTCGGTCTGCTCGACGGGCAGGGCCTCCAGACGGAGGCCGGGGGAGTCGCCGGGCGCGCCGGCGCGCTCCGGGCGCGCCACGCAGATGATCAGCACCTCCGCGTCGGTCACCCCGTCGACCACCTCCCCGATGGTGTCGAGGAGGGTCGGCTCCGCCCAGTGGAAGTCCTCCAGCACGAGGACCAGCGGAGCGCGCCGGCCCAGCGCCTCGACCAGCCGGCGGAACGCCCAGCCGATCTCGTCGACGCTGACCGGCAGCCCGTTCTCGGCGCGGACGCCCAGTGCCACGGCGAGGGCGGTGACGGCGCGGTCGGCGCTCGGGCGCAGCGCCTCCAGCGTGCTCACCGCCTCCTCCCAGCCGCCGGGCAGGGACCAGACCGCCTCGGCCAGCGGGCGGTACGCGAGCCCCGCGCCGTACGGCGGGCACGTGCCGCGCAGGACGACGGCGTCCGCCGCCGGGCGGGTGGCGAGGAACTCCCGTACCAGGCGCGACTTGCCGATGCCGGTGGGTCCCGTCACGGTGACGCGGCGGCAGCGGCGCTCACGGCGCACCGAGGCGAACACCTCCTCCAACGAGGCCAGTTCGCGCTCGCGGCCGACCATCGGCACCAGGTTCTCCTGGCCGGGGCCGTCGACGAGGCCGACGACGCGCCAGGCGGTGACGAGGTCGCGCTTGCCCTTCAGCCTCAGCGGCGCGACCGCCTCCATCCGCACCCCGCTGCCCACCAGCCGCGCCGTCTCGTCGCCGATGAGGATCTCGTGCACCCGCGCGTGCGACTGGAGCCGGGCGGCGGTGTGCACGACGTCGCCCACGACCCGGGCGCCGCCGCCGGCGGCCCCGGCCACCACGGCCTCGCCCGAGGCGATCCCGCAGTGGATGTCGAGCCGCACCCCCGCATCGGCCTCCGCCCCGGTGCCGGCCAGTGCCTCGCGCACCGCGTACGCGGCCTGTACGGCGCGCAGGGCGTCGTCCTCGTGGCTGACGAACGCCCCGAAGACCGCCATGACCGCGTCGCCGATGAACTTCTCGACCACGCCGCCGCGTTCGGTGACGGCCGCCGTGCAGGCGCTGTAGTACCGGTCCATCGTGCGCCGCAGCGCCTCGGGGTCGAGCGTCTCGGCGAGCACGGTGGAGCCGACCAGGTCGATGAAGACCGCCGTGACGATGCGCCGGCTGTCCGCGGACGGGACGCCTCCGGTGAGCGGCGTGCCGCACTCGGGGCAGAAGCGGGCCCCCGGTGGCGCCTCCGTGCGGCAGGTGCCGCACCGCGTCCCGCCGCTCACAGGAGTTTGAGGTCCTGACCCTCCACGTCCGCCGCGGCGGCATCCAGACGCCCCTTGACCGAGTTGAGGACCTGGACCTCCAGCTCGCTGAGCTGGGAGAGCACGGAGCGCTGCTCCACCGCCAGCAGGTCCACTGGATGGCCGGCCTCCCGCAGTGCGTGCAAGGCATCGAAGGTCATGGCTACCGGCACCTCGTTCCCGTAGTGCGGGGCCTCCGCGGGCAGCGGCGGCCACGTTCCCTGGACCAGAAGGCCCCGTGCGTAGAGCCGTGCAATCATTTCCGTGCGGTTCGACGCGCCCGTTCTTCGGAGCATGTTGCATAAATGGGCCGCCACGGTGTGCGGACTGATGCAGAGATCGTTCGCGATTCGGCGGTTCGATGCGCCGGCGGCCACGAGGGAAGCGATCCGAATTTCCCGTACGGTCAAATCCTGCACCTCGTAAGCGGCGCTCGAAACATGGACCTGTGTGCGGAATTCGTCACCCACGGAGACAGGGTAGCCGCGGGTCATGTTCCGGACAAGACGCCAACTTTCCGGGAAGATCCGCTCGGACGGGGCGATTCGGATTCTCTTCCTCCGCTAACCGCCTCCGTGCCGCCGCCGATTCATAGTCGATTGAGGGATGCCCAACCCGGCCGCGCCGGGAGCAGCCTTGCCGTTGCACCAACCCGGTGAACCTCTCCCGAAGGAGTGACGCATGTCCCACGAGCCCCTGGAAGCCCTGCGCCGCGCCGGCACCCCGGTCGACCTGCTCTCCGAGTCCGAGCGTGAGGTCTTCGCGTCCCTGAGCCCGGACGAGGTCGCCGTCCTCGGCTCGATCCAGGCGCGGCTGAGCGCCGTGTCGGCCGCGGTCGAGGGCCAGGTGGCGGACTCCAACAACGTCGTCTGCTGACCCGGTCCACCACACCGCAGGCCTCGTCGCCCGCCCGGGGCGCCGAGTCGCCCCGCGTGGCTGATCAGCCCGTCGCGGCGACCGGGGCGAAAGCCCCGGCGCCGACGGCCCGTTCGGCGGCCCCGGCGCCGCCGAACCGGCCGTCGAACCGGCCACCGGGACGCATGCCGGGCACGCGTCGAGCGCCGAACCGCCGTCCGCCGGGACCGCAGCGCCGAAGGGTTGGGGATGGACCGAGTCAGCCGATACGTCGTGATGAGCGACCGTGCCTACACGGACACCACGGGTGTGCCGGTACGCCTCGTCTACAGCACCCGTACCGCGCGCGTCGTCGCCGTCGACGCCGCCACGGCCCGGGCGCTGGAGGACCGCGACCCCGCCGCCCTGTCACCGGCGTGGCGCGACGCGCTGCGGACCGCCGAGGTGCTCGTACCGGCCGGCGAGGGCGAGCTGTCCGCCGTCCTCGACCGCAACCGGCGCGCCTCCGCCGACCGTTCGGCCGTCCACATCGCCCTGCTGCCCACCTCCTACTGCAACATGGGATGCGCCTACTGCGGCCAGCAGCACACCCGCGGAGGCCTGTCGCGCACGCACCGCAGCCAGGTCCGCGACCGGGTCCTGCGGGCGCTGAACGCCCCGGCCACGCGCCGCCTGCGCGTCGACTGGTTCGGGGCCGAGCCGATGATGGGCTACGCGGTCATCCGCGACCTGGCACCCCAGTTCGTGCGGGCCGCCGCCGAGCGGGGCGTCGCCTACTCCTCCGTCCTGGTGACGAACGGGTCCCTGCTCACCGCGGAAAAGGTCGACACCCTTATCCGTGGATGCGGGGTCACCCATTTCGAGATCACCGTCGACGGCCCTCCCGAGATACACGACAAGCACCGTCCGCTCAAGAATGGACGCGGCTCCTTCTGGACGATCGTCCGCACCGTGCGCGCCGCACTCGACGAACCCGAATTCCGGTCCACGCACTTCACCTTCCGCACGAATGTGGACACCCACAATCAGGACGCCGTGCCCCGTTACATCGCCCTCATGGCGGAACTCGGATTCGCCCGGCCGAATGTGTCCTTCTCGATCGTTCCGGTCCACTCGTGGGGAAACGACGTGTCCGGCATCGAGGTGTCCAAGCGGCACTTCGCCGACCGGGAAACGGCCTGGCTCCGCCTCCTGCTGCGGGGCGGCCTCACCACGCAGGTGCTGCCCACCACAGCGAAGAAGGTCGTGTGCCCGGCGACGACCACCACGGCGGAGATCATCAGCAGCACCGGCAACATCTTCTCGTGCAGCGAGCACCCCCTCGTGCCCGAGGCCGAACAGCACCTCGCCCTCACGCACATCGACCGCGCCGGACCCGACCCCGTACGGCCGGAGGGCCCGTACGACGGCTGGAACGACGAGATCGAACAGGGCACGACCTGGTGCCGCGACTGCGTCTTCATGCCGACGTGCGGCGGCTCCTGCCCCAAGGCGTGGCACGAGGGACACCCGCCGTGCCCCAGCTACAAGTTCAACTTCCAGGACCGGCTCGACATCGTCGCCGCCCAGTGCGGTCTGAGCCCCGCGGCCGACGGGACCGGTGCGACCGGCGCGACCGGCGGGGCCCGGTGATGGCGGACGGCACCCCCGACCCGCCGGACGACGGCCCCGGCCGTACGGGCCGGCGCCGCCTCCTCGTCGGAGTGTGCGGCTCGGCCAACGTCCTCGCGCTGCCGCAGTACCTCACGACCCTCCGGGCCGAGCTCGACGTCCACGTCCGCATCGTCATGACGCGCTCCGCCGCGGCGCTCCTGCCGCCCACGAGCATGCGGCTGCTCTGCGAGGAGGTCCACTGCGACGGCCAGGACGAGCTGACCGTCGGCCATGTCTCCCTCGCCGCGTGGGCCGAGCGGTTCGTGGTGCTGCCCGCGACCGCCAACATGCTCGGCCAGGCGGCGCACGGACTGGCCTCGGGCCTGCTCAGCTCCGCACTGCTCGCCCACGAACTCCCCGTGCTGTTCTTCCCGAGCATGAACCGGCGGATGTGGGAGCGGCCCCCGGTGCGCCGCAACGTGTCCCGGCTGCGGGACGACGGACACGTGGTCGTGGAACCCGTACCGGTCCCCGCCTGGCAGATCGCCACCCGGGACGTGCGGACCACCCTCGCCCTGCCGCCGCCCGCGACCGTGGCCGCCGTGGTCGACGAGTTCTTCCGCCTCCCCGTCGGCCCGAACGCCCCGTCGGCCGTCTGACCCGGCCGTGCCGTCCCGCGGCGACACCGCGACCGAGGAGGAGACGTGGCAGCAGCCGCCCACAGGTTTCGTACGGCACTGGCCAGCGGGCCCCTGGCGGTGCGCGGCTTCCGGCTGCTGCTCGCCGGACAGCTCTCGTCGACGGTCGGGGACTACTGCTACGCCGTCGCCCTGCCGTGGCTGATCCTGTCCGGCGACGGAGGCCCCGTCCTGCTCGGCACCGTGCTCGCCTGCTACGGCATCCCCCGGGTCGTCACCATCTCCCTGGGCGGTGTCGTGGCCGACCGCTTCGGCGGGCGGCGCGTCATGCTCGTCGCCGACGTGGTGCGCGCCGCGGCCGTCGGCTACCTGGCGATCGTCGCCTTCACCGGAACCCCGACGCTCGCCCAGCTGGCCCCCGTCGCCGTGGTCCTGGGCGCCAGCTCCGGCGTGTTCATCCCCTCCTCGTACACGCTGCTGCCCGCCCTGCTGCCCAAGGACGACCTCGGCCGGGGCAACGCCCTGTCCACCATGGTCAACCAGGTCGGCGGCCTCCTCGGCCCGACCGCCGGCGGCGCCCTCGTGGCCGGCTTCGGCGCGGGGCCGGCGCTCACGGTCGACGCGGTGTCCTTCGTGGTGTCGGCCGCGGTGCTCTTCCGTATGCGCACCGGCGCCGACGCGGAGCCAGCGGGCACCACGGCACCCGACACCCCGGGAGGGACGGCCGGCACGGCGGAGGCCGGTGACCCCAAGGGTCCCTCCTTCGCGCGACTCCTCCGCGAAGGACGGCTCCTGCACGTCGTCCTCGTCGTCGCCCTGGTCTGCAACCTCGCGTTCAACGGCACCATCGAGGTCGCCCTGCCCGAACTGGCCCACCAGGGCATGGGCGCCACAGGCTACGGCGTCCTGCTGACCTGCCTGAGCCTCGGGGGACTGGCCGGTTCACTGATCGCCGCCCGCGCCCGGACCGTGACCTCTCCCGCGTACCTCTTCGCCGCGCTCGCGGTCGTGATGGGCGCCGCGCTGGCGGCCGTGCCGTACGCCGGCGGCCTCGTCGGCGCCGCCGTGTGCGTCTGCCTGTACGCCGCGGCCAGCGGCTGGCAGAACATCGTCGCCGTGACGATGCTCCAGGTCTGGACGCCACCGGCCCTCATCGGACGGGCCATGAGCCTGGTGATGCTGGCCGTGATGGGCACCTTCCCGGTCTCCGTCGCGGTCGCCGGCTTCGGGGTCCGCCACCTCGGCGCGGCGCCCTTCTTCCCGGCGGCGGGCGCGGCCATCGCCCTCGCCGTCCTGTGCGCCCTCAGCCAGAAGGCGTTCCGCGGCTACCGCTCGGGCGACGAGTTCACGCCCGCCGCCACGAAGGCCACCACCGACGTCACCACCGACAGGACAGCAGTCAGGAGTCACAGGGATGAGCGTGTTCGTTCCGCTGGGAAGGCCGGCACCCCACCGAGGACGGGGCACCGGTGACGTCGCGTACCTGCTGATCAACCCGCCCGTCACCGACCCCACCACCCCGTACCACTCGATCCCCTACCTCGTCGGGGCCGCCAGGGAGGCGGGCCACACCGCCTACGGCTGCGTGGACGCCAACCTCGACGCCTTCGAGTACCTGGCGGACCCCGCCAGGTTCGGCGCGGCGATCGACTCCGCACGGCGCACACGCGCCGGGATCGAGAGCCGCCGAGGCCCGCTCTCGCGCCACGACGAGATCCGCTACCGGCTGTCCCTGGCCGCGGAGGGCCTGACCGCCTCGTCGGCCCGCCACGCGATCGCCGTGTTCAAGGACCCCGAGCTCTTCTACCACCCCCCGACCTACGCCCAGGCGGTCGCCGTGATGACCCGGTGGTGGGACCTGCTCGCCCTGGACATGCCCGCCGGAGCCCTGGACGGGTTCTCGGTCCGCGCGAAGTCCACGGTCAACCTGTGCAGTACGGCCGACCTGTCCGACCCCGCGGTGGCCGAGGCCGTCTCCCGCCCGTTCGAGGGCTACCTCGCCGACGCGTTCGCGGCCCGGCTCGGCGAACGCCGCTGGGACCTGGTGGGCCTGTCCGTCAACTACACCAGCCAGCTGCCCGTCGCCCTGCGCATGGCCCGGCTGATCCGCACCGCCCTGCCCGACACCGTCATCGTCTTCGGCGGCACCGAGGTCGGCGACGTCGTCAAGTACGCCACGGACCGCGCGGCGCTGTGGAAGGTCTTCCAGGACGCCGACCTCATCGTCCCCGGCGAGGGCGAGACGGCGCTCGTCGGCATCCTCGACGCGATCAGGGACGGCACCGGCTTCGACACCGTCGGCGGCGTCATGACCCGCTCACGCCCCGACCCGCACATTTCCTACGGCAGCGTCGCCGGCCTCGCGAGCCCCGCGTACGACGTCTGGGACTGGGACCGCTACTGGTCGCCCGAGCCGGTCGTCCTCTACAGCCCCACCCGCGGCTGCTACTGGAACAAGTGCACCTTCTGCGACTACGGCCTGAACACCGACCGGCCCACCTCCCCGTCGCGCGAACGGCCCGTCGCCGCGGTGCTGGAGGACCTGCGCCGGGCCACGCGCATCGGCCGCACCCTGTACTTCGCCGTGGACGCCATGTCCCCCCGCTACCTGCGCACCCTCGCCGCGGCCCTCGCCGAGTCGTCCCTCGACATCCGGTGGGCGGCGGAGCTGCGCCTGGAGCGCACGTTCCCCGAGCGGGCCGTCGGCGAACTGCTGGCATCCTCCGGCTGCGTCGCGGTCTCCTTCGGCTACGAGTCCGGCACCCAGCGGGTCCTCGACCTCATCGACAAGGGCGTACGGATCGACAAGGTGCCCGACGTCCTCGCCGAGCTCGCGCGGGGCGGCATCGCCGCGCAGATGATGGGCTTCACCGGCTTCCCCACCGAGTCCGAGGCGGAGGCCTTCGCGACGTACGAGTTCCTCCAGCGGCACGACACCCTCTGGACGACCGCGGGCATCGGCGTCTTCTCCCTGACCCCGGGCTCCATCGTCGCCAAGGAGCCGGAACGCTTCGGCATCGAGCTGCTGCCCCCGTCGCCCTCCGACGACATCCGGCGGTACGTGCCCTGGCGGGAGCGCGGCGAGGCGGAGGTGCACTGGCCGGAGCCGGCCGACCCCCGCATCCCGCACGCGTACATCGCGAGCACCCGCAGGGTCAGCTTCGACCGGCCGTTCGTCGGCGGGATCGACTCGGCCCACAGCCTCCTGTACTACGCCCGCTTCGGCCGGGGACTGCTCCCCGACCTGCCGGCGCAGGAGGAGCCGCGCGTCCGCCTGGTCGACGAGCCCGTGCTGACCGTGCCGTTCACCTCCGTCGAGGAACTGACCGGCGTGGACGACGTGATGGGCGAGGTGGGCCGCAGGAGCAGGCAGCGGCTCGACACCACCGCCCCCGCCTTCGGCGACTGGCTCAGCGGCCCCGGCGCGGCACGCCCCGGTTCCTGCGGCGTCCTCGTCCTCACCCATGGAGAGCTGGTCGACCTGCCCGCCGGTGCCGACTTCACCGCAGACACCCCCCTGGCCCGCGCCCTGCGCCTCATGGTGGCGGCGCAGGCCAGGACCTGACACGAGCGGGACGCCGCCGTGGAAGGCGCCGGGCGTCTCATTCGGCCAACTCCGCCGTACCACCTTGCCGGACCCGTACAGCCGTGGCAGGTTGCGCCCTGAGCAGGGCCGGGCCGCGCCGGAGGGGCTCCACGTCCACGTGCGGCGCGCGCACGAGACGGAGGGGACGACATGGCGTCATCCATCGGGCGCATGCGGCTGCGGGCGCCGGCGGTGCTGGCGCTGGTGCTGGCGGTGCTGCTGGGCACCGCCGCGCCGGGCACGGCCGACGACCAGCGACCGCCCGGCGCGGCGGACGGGATCGACCTGTCGCGGCGGTTCGACAACCCGCTCCTGAGCCCGCCGCTCCTGCCCGTGTCCGAGCTGCGCGTGGCCATGAGCCTCGAACTGCCCAAGGGGGACGAGGAGGAGGCGTTCGACCCGGACCGCAACGGCGCCGTCGAACTGATCAACCCGCTCGCCCTGACCCATGAGCAGATCATGAAGCTCCTCCACGAGACGACCACCATCAGCCTGTCCGGCGACAAGGCCTGGAGGACGTCGATCGTCACCGTCGCGTCGGTGGAGGACTACCTCAACCGCAGGACGCTCCGCAGCCTGGACCGCGCGCGGGTGGAGCGCCTCGTCGCCGTCAGCGCCCTGAACATCCCGGGCAGGAGGCACTCCGAGGGCGTCATCGAGGACGTCCTGAAGAAGTACGCCATCGGTCCGCGGGCGAAACTCCTCGGGGCGTCCGAACGCCAGCAGTGCCGGAAGTGCGCCGCTCTCTACCCCAAGGGCACACCGACCGTGTACGCCCGGAAGTACGACCTGTCCGTCAAGGAACTCGCCATGGAGAGCCGGGCGATCGCCCAGGCGCGCCAGGAGACGGCGGGCAAGAGCCCGGAACAACAGCGCAAGGCCGTCGAGAAGGCGGCCCGCCCGTACAAGGACCTGAGGGAGGCGCGCAACGCCGATGCCATGAAGCAGCTGGAACTGGACCTCGAAGGGGTGAAGCGGGCGGCGCGCACGACGCGGGGCGACGTACTGGGCAGCCTTGCCACCACCTTCGCCGTTCCCAGGGTGACGTGCCCGCCGTCGAAGAAGCCGGCGCCGAGGGCGCTGGGCGCCCCGGCGCCCCACACGCTCGCGTACGCGGCGGCGGTCAAGGCCGGCGACCCGTGCGACCAGGGACGGCCCTTAGCCGACCGGCCCGCCACCACGGGCCTCGGCAAGGCGCTCAGCGCCCCCGGCACGGCCCCCGGCGGCATCGACTTCTCCACCATGGAACTCCGCTACCTCGCGGACCCCGGCGACGGCGGCGGACTGCGGTACGCGTTCAGCGCCGGCCGCGACCCCATGAAGGGCGACGCCCGCACCGCCACCGGTCTGAAGGCGGCCGACCAGACGTCCGACGCCTTCTTCGTCTGGCTCTCGCTCGACCCGGGCTCCTTCTGGGTCAACCTCAATCCGAACGAGCCGGACCGCATCGTCGACAGCCGGCTGGGCCGTACGGACGCCGGGCGCATCATGCTCCAGGCCGACCTGCGCATGAAGAAGACCGTCGGACAACTGGTCCACCCGCGAACGGCGCTGGGCCGGAGGTTCTGGGACGGCATCGCCGGCAACTGCCTGTCGTTCCGTACCTGGATCGTCTCCGCGCCGGCCTCGGTGTACGCGGACGGTGACCGGCTCCACATCCTCGACGCGCCCCTCGACGTCCAGATGGAGACCCAGTACCTGGAGAAACGAGGCGAGTCGAAAGCCGCCTCCTGCCCGCAGCAGGACAAGGCCACCGAGGACCACAACGAGGGCCTGTTCCGCGGCCTGATCCTGCCCAGGCTGAAGCACGCCATCAACACCGCGCCCGCATACGCCGAACTGCGCCGCGTCCATCTCGCACGCGTGGCCGCCGAGTGGTACCGCGAGCTGAGCCACACCAAGGACACCGCGTACGGAGACCTCGTCGACAAGGGCGACATCACCGACTGGCGGACGGAGACCGGCTGGAAGCCGCGGGACACCTTCGACGCCTACGTCGACTCCTACAAGAAGGGCGAGTTCGAAGTCACCGACAGGACCAGGAAGGGCGACACCGTCCACGTCCGCACCTACACGTACGGCGGCGTCGACCTCACCAGGATCCCGTTGCGCAAGCTCACGCCCGACCGCTTCACGGCCGAACACGCCGGCCTCGCCAGGTCCGTCGACCGCTCGCTGACCGCACCCTCGGCCGCCACGCCCGACGACCCGGTCTGGCTCGGCGCGACCACGCCGGGCCGGTCGACGGACGGGGCACGGACCCCGGCTCCGCCGTCGCGGGAACAGCCGCCGCAGGCGCGGCAGCCCGCGGCGGGCTCCGCGTCCGTGCCGCTGCGGCTGCTCCCTCTCCTCCTCGTGCCCCTGGGCCTGGCCGTGTTCCTGTGGTGGCGCCGGCGCGGACCTCGGCCGATGCCCGCCCGGACCGTGAGGTACCGGGACCCGTGGGGGCCGTGACGCGGGTGGCCGATCGGGTGGGTCGAGGCTCTTTTGTCCGTCCTCACCGCCCAAGAAGCGACGTGTGATGGTTGAGCTTTAAACTAGCTTTACCTTGTTTTGCTCTCTCATGTTCCTTGCTTGTCTCCGTGCTGGTCGATGGCGTCGAACAGTGGAGCCCGGCACCCAGCGGGTGGCCGCATCCCACGATCAGACGACCTCACCGAGGTGGAAACAAGCATGTCCTCCCACGTCATACGCCGGGCCGCGATGGCCGGCGTCGCCATTCTCACCGTTCTCACCGTCACGTCCTGCTCCGGCGGTGGCGGTACGGAGATGAAGGGCGCGCCGGCCGCGGCCGCCTCGCCGCACGCCGACGGAAAGGCCCAGGGTGCCGAGAAGGGCGAGAAGAAGGCGGGTGCCCACTGGGGGTACGAGGGGGCGGAAGGTCCCGCGAACTGGGCCACCCTCGCCGAGGACTTCGAGGCGTGCGAGGCCGGGCGCGAGCAGTCGCCGATCGACCTGGACGACGCCGAGGCCGCCGGGGCCCCGGTCGACAAGGCCGTCACCATCGACTACAGACCCGTCACCGCGGAACTGGTGAACAACGGCCACACCGTCCAGGCCAACGTCTCCGCCGGCAGCAGGATCGTCATCGACGGCATCGCCTACGACCTCAAGCAGTTCCACTTCCACCTCCCGAGCGAGCACACCGAGGAGGGCAGGCACACCGCCATGGAGCTGCACTTCGTGCACGCCGACAAGGACGGCAGGCTCGCCGTGGTCGGCGTGCTGATGGACGAGAAGCCCGGGGCGTCCGCCTTCGCGGACCTCTTCAAGGAGCTGCCGGCCGCGGAGGGCGCCACGGCGAAGATCACCAAGGCCTTCGACCTGACCGCCTTCCTGCCCGGTGACCGCGACCAGTACCGGTACGAGGGCTCGCTGACGACCCCGCCCTGCACCGAGGGCGTCAAGTGGACCGTCCTCAAGGACCCGGTCCGCGTCGCCCCGGACCAAGTGGCCGCGTACAAGGCGCTGTTCCCGAAGAGCAACCGGCCGACCCAGCCGCTGAACGAGCGCAAGCTCACCGTCGTGGACCAGTAGGCCGGTGTTTCCCCGGGTCGGTGCCGGTCTTTGGGGTGGCCGGCGCCGGCCTCGGGGCGTCGGTGCTCGGGGGCTGAGCGCCGTGCCCCCGCGCGGGGCCCGGGGCGAACCCCGGGCCCCGCGGTGTTCAGACCGTGGCGTGGCCGCTGTCCGCGGCCGTCACCTTCACCCGGTCGACACTGGTCGCGCCGTGGCGTTCGGCCCAGTTCTCCAGGGCCGTACGGCAGGCGTGGTCCAGGTGGTGGAGTCCGGAGAGGTCCAGCTCCACCGGACGGTCCCGGGGCAGGGACTCCAGGGTGTCGAGGATCTTCGGCAGACGCAGGAACGTCGCGTTCCCCGACAGGTGGGCCTGGACGGGCCCGGCGCCCTTGTCGACGACGGCCAGCCTGATGTGCGACGCGTCCCAAGCGGCCTTCGCGACGGACAGGCCGAGACCGATCAGAACGCCCTCGAACATGTTCACCGCCACGATCGCCACGGCCGTCACCCCGAGGATCAGGGCCTCCCCGCGGTGCTCCCGCCACAGGGAGACGACGCCCCGGAAGGGAATCAGCTTCCAGCCCGCGTGGACGAGGATGCCGGCGAGCGCCGCCAGCGGTATCAGCCCCAGCGTCGCCGGCAGCAGCGTCGCGAACAGCAGCAGCCACACGCCGTGCAGCACACGGGACGCCTTCGTCCGGGCACCCGCCTGCACATTGGCCGAACTGCGCACGATCACCGCGGTCATCGGCAGCGCGCCCAGCAGCCCGCACACGGTGTTGCCCGCGCCCTGTGCCACCAGCTCCTTGTCGTAATCGGTGCGCGGCCCCTCGTGCAGCCGGTCCACGGCCGCCGCGCTGAACAGCGACTCGGCCGAGGCGATCAGCGCGAACGCCACGACGGTCCCGAGCAGGGCGATGTCGCCCAGCGCGCCGAAGGCGCCCGGGCCGGGCGGCTGGACGGCGTCCAGCAGCCCGTTCACCTCGACGGTCGCCACCGGCAGCCGGAACACCTGGGTCACCACCGTGGCCAGCACCACCGCGGCGAGCGCTCCCGGGACCGTACGGACCCGCCGCGGCAGGTGCTTCCACAGCACCAGCACGGCTGTCGTGCCCGCGCCGACCGCGACCGAGGCCAGGGCCGCCGTGCTGCCCGCCACCTCCGCGACCGCGCCGGGCAGGCCCGCGATCTTGGCCAGGCCGGAGGCCGGGGCCTCCACGCCCGCGGCCGCGTACAGCTGGCCGGCGATGATGACGAGGCCGATGCCCGCGAGCATGCCCTCGACGACCGACACGGAGATCGCCCGGAACCAGCGCCCCCACTTCAGGACGCCCATGGCGACCTGCAGCAGCCCGGCCAGCAGCACGATGACGCCGAGGGCGGGCAGTCCGAACTCCCGGACGGCCTCCAGGACCAGCACCGTCAGACCGGCGGCGGGCCCGGACACCTGGAGGCTGCTGCCGCGCATGAGGCCGGTGACGACACCGCCCACGATGCCGGTCACCAGGCCCAGTTCGGCCGGGACGCCGGAGGCGACGGCGACGCCCAGACACAGGGGGAGGGCGACGAGGAACACGACGAGCGATGCGGCGAAGTCCTGTCGCACATGGGGGAATCGGGCCAGCACGGTGTTCGACCGCCTCACAGGGACTCGAAGGTGTCGGTGGCGGCCCGGTGCTCCCGTACGGCCCCCGTGTGGACCTCGTAGTACCAGCCGCGCAGGTTGATACGGCCGTCCCCGAGCCGTTGTTCAATGCACGGATACGAGCGCAGCCGCAGCAGCTGGGCCAGCACGTGGTGCTGGACGGCCTCCGCCACGGCAGGGTCGCCCGGCTGCCTCGTGGCGGGCTCGGGCGCGGCGTGCGCCAGCCAGTCCCGTACGGCGGGGACGGCGCTCAGGTCCTCGCCGCGGACCAGCGCGCCGACGGCACCGCAGTGGGAGTGGCCGCACACCACGACGTCCCGCACGCCGAGGACCTCCACGGCGTACTCGATGGTGGCGGCCTCGCCGGTGGGGCGGCCCTCGCCGTACGGGGGAACGATGTTGCCCGCGGTGCGCAGCTCGAAGAGCTGACCGGGGCGGGCGCCCGTGATCAGGGCCGGGACGACCCGGGAGTCGGAGCAGGTGATGAACAGGACCTCGGGCGACTGGCCCTCGGCGAGCTTGGCGAACTCCTCAGGGCGCTGTCCGAACGTACGGGCGTTGTCGATGAGGGGTTGCATAGGTGATTCCTCCTGGCGCGCCCTGACGGCGCGTCGGACCGATGAGAACAGAGCCGGGCGTGTACAGCCCCGCTCAGCAGCGGAAGACCTGGAGGGCGGCCGGGGTGTGGGCCGTGTCGGGTCTCGCCGGCCGGGATGACGAGGGGCCGGATCCGGCCCCCGGACGCGTCCCGGCCTGACCCGTCGCGCATGACGGGCGGGCCGCAGCGGGGGAGAGGGGCGCGCGGGCACCGGCGCGGTGCCGGTCGCGTCCGCGCGGCGCGCCGCTGACGGTCCCGGGCGGGTCGCACTCCCGCGACCCGGCGGTCTCGTGCTGCGCGGCGGCGCCCACGGCCTTGACGAACGGCACCTCGGCCCCGGCGTGGGGGCCCTGGGGCAGGGCCTGTGCCGGGGAGGCGGCGAGGACGAGCAATTGGGCCACGACCAGGGACAGGACGATCAGCGGAAGGAGGACGGCCAGGACGACCGGCGAGGCCGTCCTGAACCGCTGTGGTGCGCGCACGCGTCCCTCCCTCCCGAAGCCCATGGGCCCGACTTCACCAATGCAAGTTAAAAGCCGGGTCAATGAATGGTAATGCCGGCCGGTGGGACCTGCCCGTGAAGACACGGTGAACGGAGGGACTTCTCGACGGGAAAGCGCCGAAAGTTGGCGCAAAACCTAGATGAGGCTCCAGCGGACCGCGCAGGCCACGGCCTGGGCGCGGTTACGGGCCTGCAGACGGCCCATCAGCTCGTACACGGTGTTCTTCACCGTGTGCGGCGAGCACGACAGGGTGCGCGCGATCACCGCGTTGCCGTGCCCCTCGGCCATCAGGGCCAGTACCGAGTGCTGGCGTGGAGTCAGCTGCGGCGCCTCCGTCGCGGTCGCACCCCCGAGCAGCTGCACCAGCGCCGAGTACGGCACGCGGCTGTCGCCGTGCCAGGCGCTGTGCACACCGGCCATCAGCTGCGCGGGCGTCAGGTCCGACGAGCGGAGGATCGCCCGCACGCCGGCCCGCAGCGCGCCGCGGAGCCCGGCCGGTGACACGGTGTCACATACCGCGAGGAGCCGGTCCTCCGAGCCGGGGCACAGGGCCACGGCCTCCTCCACGGTCGCCGTGACGGCCACCGTGACCGTGCCGGCACCGGCGGTCGGCTCGATGCCCGCCTGGCGCAGCATCGCCGTCACCCGTCCGGCCGCCGGAGCCGTATGCGCGCGGGCACCGGCCGCCGGCACCACACGGACCCGCACTCCCGCCGCGGCCTCGGCGGGCGCCGCCCCGGGCGCCGTCACAGCAGCCCCGTCCGCAGCGCGTAGGCCACGGCGTGCGCCCGGTTGCGCAGCCGGAACCGCCGGGTGATGTCGTGCACGACGGCCGTCACCGTACGGGGCGAGTAGCACAGGCGCCGGGCGATCTCGTTCGTCTCGTGGCCGTCGGCGACCAGGCGCAGCACCGACCGCTCCCGGTCGTCCAGGCTCGCCCCCGCCCACGCCGGCGAGGCCCCGCCGGCGTCCGCACCACCGGCCTCCGAGTGCTTGAGCAGCCGGTCCAGCAGCCCGGGCGGCAGCGTGCAGTCGCCGCGAGCGGCCGCCAGCGCCGCACGGGTGAGCCGTGCGGCGTCCGCCTCGCCGCGGCGCAGCAGACCGCGTGCCCCCGCCGCCAGGGCGTGCAGGGCGTCCGCGGGGGCCAGCCGGCTGGCCACGAGCACCACTTCGGGCTGCGACGGGGCCTCACGGACCGACCGCAGGACGTCCAGCTCCGACGGGGACACCTGGTCGACGGTCATCACGACGACCCGCGGCTCACCCGCCGCCGTGGTGAGGGCGATCTCCGGACACGTCGACAGAGTGCTCCTGATACCGGCCTCCAGCACCGGGTCCAGTGCGACGACGCTGACGAGTACGGGTTCTCCCACCGAGTCCTCCAAGAATGCGACGTGGTTGCTGCACTGGTCCCAGACTCCGGCCGGAACCCACGCCGTACATCGGGCTCCCGCCCCCACATTTCCGGCCGCTTCCCCCGGCCGGGACGGGCGGACGGGGAGGAGGTGGTGCGGACACCGTGCCGACTCCGGGACGCGGGGCGCGGTGATCCGTAGGGGGAGCGGAGCCCGCGCGTACGACGGCCCCGCCCCCGCGCCGCCCCCGCCCGTACGGCGGCCGTTCCCCGGGGCCGTACGGCGCCGCCCCACGCCCCGTACGCCTGGGGGAGCGGCCGCAGAATATGGGGGAGCGGCCCCCATGTGCCCGCGGCCGGGCTCTGGGAGCTTCGTTGCCGTGACTGACACCGCCCTCGCCCGAGAAGCGCAGCTCGGCCCCCTGCCGCCCGCCTGGTGGGCCCCCGGCCTCACCCTGCGGGAGCGGCTGGCCGCGCCGGACGCGCCCGCTCCGGTCGCTGCGCCGGGCGCGGAAGCGGTGGTGCCGTGGGCCCTCGGGGACGCCGCGGGCTTCGCCGGCCGCCTGTCCGCTCTGGGGGTCGGCGAGGACCTGGCGCTCGGGCTCGCCGCGGAACCGGCCGCCCGCCTGGCGGCGCGTACCGCCGAGCCGGAGTGGGCCCGGTTCGTCGCGGGGGCGCTGACGGCCCACCAGCGCGCGGCGGGCGAGGACGACACGGTCCGCTCCGAAGGACCTGAAGAGCCCCGAGGACCTGAAGGCCCCGAAGGGCCCGCCGTGTTCCTGCCGGTGCTGCGTCCTCTCGTCGCCTCCGCCTGGACCCTGGCGGCCGCGCGGCTCCGGACGGCCCCGGGCGACACCGCCGTCGCCCGGGCGGCGTTCACCGAACTGCTGGGCGGCCGGCTGGCCCGCCAGGCGGCCCGGACCCTCGTCACGGAGCTGCACCACGCCCGTACCGCGGGCCGGTTGCGGGGGGAGACCCCGCAGGACAGGTTCGCCGCGTTCCTGGACGGCCTGCGCGCGCCCGGCGCGCTGGCCGGACTGTTCGTCCGCTACCCCGTCCTGGCCCGCATGCTGGGCGAGACCTGCCTCCACACCGTGGAGGCCACGGTCGAGCTGCTGTCGCGCTACGCCGACGACCGTCCGGCCATCGTGGCGCGGCTGTGCGACGGGGCCGACCCCGGCCCGCTCGTCCGGATCGACCTCGAAGCGGGCGACGCGCACCAGGGCAGCCGGTCGGTCGCCCTCCTCCGCTTCGCCACGGGACACACGGTCGTCTACAAGCCCCGCCCCCTGGACCAGCACGTCCTGCTGGACCGGGCCGTGGACTGGCTCAACGGAAAGGCGCCCGGCCTCGGGCTGCGCACCCCGCGCTCGGTGCGCCGGGCCGACCACGGCTGGATGGAGTTCATCGAGCACCGCTGGTGCCGCGACGCCCTCGAACTGGACCGCTTCTACCGCCGCCAAGGCGCGCTGCTCGCCCTGCTGTACGCGCTGGACGCCGTGGACATGCACTACGAGAACGTCATCGCGTGCGGCGACCAGCCCCTGCTCGTGGACGCCGAGACCCTGCTGCACGCCGACCTGCCGCAGGCGGCGACGGCGGGCCCCGACCCGGCGGCCGAGGCCCTGCGGGTGTCCGTGCACCGCACCTGCCTGCTGCCCAGCCTGCTGATCGGCGACAACGGCGCCCTCGACATCTCCGGACTCGGCGGCTCCGACGGAGAGGCGTACCCCAGCGACGGCATGCGGTGGGAGGACTCCGGGACGGACGGGATGCGCATGGTGCGCGGCCCGGTCCGGAGCACCGCCGGCCGCAACCGGCCCCACCCGGACGGCCGCCCGGCCCGGCACGCCGACCACCGCGCGGCCCTCCTGGAGGGATTCAGGACCGGCTACGACACGATCACCGCACACCGCGACGAATTCCTCGGCGGGCTCCTCGACCACTGGGCCGCCGGCCGGGGCAGGCTCATCGCCCGCTCCACCCGCCTCTACGCCACGCTCCTGGAGGAGTCCACGCACCCCGGCGTCCTGGGGGACGCCCTCGCACGGGAGTCGGTGTTCTCCGTGCTGTGGACCGAGTCCGCCCACGACCCCGCGCGCCGGCGGCTCGTCGAGCACGAGATCGCCGACCTGTGGGCCGGGGACGTGCCGCTGTTCGGCCACCGCCCGGCACGGACGGCCGTGTGGAGCGCCCAGGGCGTACGCATCGACGGCGTGCTCCCGACGCCCGCCCTGCACGCCGCACGCCGCAAGATCGTGGCGATGGGCGAGGTGGACCGCTACGACCAGGAGTGGATCGTCCACGCGACGCTGGCCGTCGGCCAGGCCAACTCCGGTACGGACGCCCCCCGTTCCGAGCTGTCGGTGCACCCCGCCGCGCCCGTGTCACCCGAGGCGTCCCGCCTGCTGACCGCGGCCTGCGGCATCGCCGACGAGATCGCGGCGCGCGCGGTGCACGGCGACGGGCGCGTCAACTGGCTGGGCCTGGAGGAGGTCACCCCAGGCCACTGGGCCGTGCTGCCGATGGGCGGCGGGCTCGCCCAGGGCTACTGCGGCGTCGCCCTCTTCCTCGCCGAGGCCGGCGCGCTCGCCGGCGCCCAGCGCTACACCGACCTCGCCCGGCAGGCCGTACGCCCGCTGCCGGACCTGCTGGCCGCGCTGGCCGGCGACCCGGCTCTGGGCGCCGCCGCGGGGCCGGGCGCGCTGCACGGACTCGGCGGCATCGTGTACGCCGTCGCCAGGCTGGCCCCGCTGCTCGACGGCGCGTCGCACGCCCACCTGGCCACGGCCCTGGACGCCCTCGACCGCGCCACCGGCCTCGTCGACCACCCGCCGGCCGACCTCGCCGACGGCCTCGCCGGAGCGCTGGCGGCCACACTCGCCGCCGACCGCACCGGCGCGGCGCCCGGCGCCGCCGCACTGGCCGACCGGCTCGCGGACCGGCTCCTCCGGCTGGCGCCCGAGCCCTCCGGGGAGCCCGGCTTCGCCCACGGCGACGCCGGTGTCGGCTGGGCCCTGCTGCGGTACGCGGCGACGCTGCCCGCGGCGCCGCACCCGTCCGGCGCCCGGCGGCCGGCCCCGGAGCCGTACGCCGCCGCCGGAGCGGCGCTGCTGAGGTCCGCCCTCGCGGCGGCCGGGGACCCGGGACGGTCCGGCCCCGGCTGGTACGCGGGCCTGTCCGGCACCGCCCTGGCCGCCGCGGACGCGCTGCCGCTCGCCGGCATCCCGCCCGCGGACGCGGAGGCCGACCGGTGGGTGCGGCTCCTCGACGACGCCGGCTGGGCGGACGACATGAGTCCGCGCCATGGCGCCCTCGGCTCCATGGAGCTGCTGGCCCTGCTCGCCGACCGGGGGCACGACCGGGCCCGGGACGCGCTGACGCGCCGAACCGGCGAAGTACTCGGCGGCATCGATCAGTACGGCCACCGCTGCGGCACCCCCGGCCACGTCCCCTCACCCGGCCTGCTGACCGGCCTGGCCGGCATCGGCCACCAACTGCTCAGGCTCGCCTTCCCGGACGAGGTCCCCTCCGTCCTGCTGCTCGACACACACCGGCACGGCTGACGCACGACCGGCCGCGCGACGCACCCCGCACCTCGGCTCCTCCCTTCATCCGTTACGAGAAAGGTGACCACCGCCATGCAGAACACGCCCGCCACCGCCTCGTCCGCCGCCACCACCACCTCCGCCGTCACGTCCGCCTCGTCCACCTCGTCCGCCGAGGAGACCACCGCCTCCCGCGCCGGCGACCCCGCCGGCGGCATCACCCTCTCCGGCCGCAACAGAGCCTGCGCCCGCGCCCGTGCCCTGTCCGGCATGGTGCTCACGAGCGGGATCGTCATCACCCTCAGCTCCTTCGACACCAGCGTCTCCCTGCCGAACGTGCACGGCTGACGCCGGCATCGGCCCACGCCGGGGGTTTTCCCCACCCGTTGACCGGTTCGCAGCGGTGAGCACTAGCATGCGCTCATGCGTTCACATGTTCCACACATCGTCGGACGTGACCCTCAATTACGGGAACTGTCACGTGCGTTGAGCGACGCGTGCGCACAGCGCGGGCGAGGCGTGTTCCTGGTCGGCGAGGCGGGCATCGGCAAGACCCGGCTCGCCGCCGAAGCGGTCGGCCTGGCCGTCGACAGCGGGATGCGCGTACTGCGGGGCCGGTCCACCACCACCGGCCCCGCCGTCCCGTTCCGGCCGCTGACCGAGGCCCTGATGTCGCTGTTCCGCGGCGGCGAACCCCTGGACGACCTGCCCCTCGGCCCCTACCGGCCGGTCCTCGGGCGGCTCATCCCCGACTGGGGCGGTGACGTCCAGGGCGGCAGCTCCATGATCGTCCTCGGCGAGGCGGTGCTCCGGCTGCTCATCGCCACCGGAAGGGACCGCGGCACCCTGCTGCTCCTGGAGGACCTGCACGACGCCGACCCGGAGACGCTGGCCGTGGTCGAGTACCTGGTGGACAACCTCGACCAGGCCCCCGTCGTGCTGCTGGCCACCATCCGCACCGAGCCGTGCGACGCCCTCGACCTGGCCGAATCGGCCCGCTGGCGGCGCGTGGGCACCACCCTCGACCTCGCGTCCCTGACGCGCGCCGAGGTGGTCGCCCTCGTCGCCTCACAGCTGGGCACCGACGTCGAACGCGTCCCCGCGGCCGCCCTGGAGCGGCTCTGGGAGGACAGCGCGGGCAGCCCCCTCCTCGTGGAGGAACGGCTCCAATCGATGATCAGCAGCGGGTACCTCGTCAACGGGGACGACGGCTGGGAGGTCGTCGGCGACCTCCGCGGCGATGTGTCCTCCTCCATGGCCAAGGGCCTCCTCCAGAGGATCGACCGGCTCGGCCCCCAGGGCCGGAACCTCTTCTCGGCGGCCGCCGTGATCGGCCGCCGCTTCCCGCTCACCGTGCTCCAGGACGTCACCGGGGTCGACGACCGGGAACTCCTCAGCCACCTCCACGCCGGAGTCGCCTCCCGGCTCGTCGTCCCCGACGAGCCCGCCCCCGACTGGTACGCCTTCCGCCACCCGCTCACCGTCGAGGCGCTGTTCACCCAGCTCACCCCCGGCAGGCGCGCCGAGCTGGCGGGCCGCGCGGCGGCAGCGGTCCAGGCGCTCCACCCGGAGCTGGAGGGCGACTGGTGCCAGCTCGCCGCCGGGCTGCGCTCCGAGGAGGGCGACGTGACCGAGGCCGGCCGCCTCTTCGCGGAGGCCGGTCGGCGCGCCCTCGCCGCCGGTGCGATCAGCTCGGCGGTCACCCTGCTGTCCCGCGCCGAGCGGCTCCTCGCCGACAGCGGCGACGCCACGCGCCGCGCGGAAGTCCTGGAGACCCTGCTGCCGGCGCTCGCCGAGACCGGCGACTTCGCCCGTGCCTTCAGCCTCGCCCGCGAACTGAACGCCCTCGCCGGGACCGACCTCACCGTCCCCCGCCTCGCCGCCCTGCACACCCGGCTCGCCAAGGTCGCCCACACCGCGGGCCGGTGGGAGGACGGCAACCGCGCCATCGCCCAGGCCCGCGCGCTGCTGCGGCGCAGCCCCGACGAACGGGCCACCGCCCTCGTCGACGTCGCCGCCGCCTACCTGGCGCTCGACACCCCCGGCCCCGACTGCACCCAGCAGGCCGAGAAACTGGCCAGGTCCGCCCTCCAGGCCGCCGAACGCCACGGACTGCCCTCCGCCGTCTGCCAGGCCTGGGAACTGCTCGCCACCCTCGCCCGGGAGCGCGACTTCGACGAGTCCACCGCCCTGCTGGAGTCCGCGCTGCTCACCGCCGAACAGCACCGCCTGCCCGTCCAGCGGATGTACGCGCTCACCCGCATCGGCGGCAACAACTGGCTCACCGACGGCAGCACCGCCCCGCTGCTCGCCGCCCGCGAGGAGGCGCTGCGGGTCGGCTCCGCCACCATCGTCCACACCGTCGACGGCATCCTCGTCCTCGACGCCGTCCTGCGCGGCGACTTCGAAACCGCCCGGCGCTCCGGCGACGAATGCCTCGCCGTGGTCCAGCGGCTCCGCCTCGCCCCCGCCAGCCGCTACGTGCTGATGGCCCAGGCCACGCTCGCCGCCCACCGCGGCGACCGGCCCGCCATGGAGCGGGCGCTGGAGGCGTTCGCCGAGTGGGACGGCGCCGGCGCGCAGGAGGAGCCCCTGACGCTCGGCCTCGCCCGTGCCTTCTGCGCCCTCATGGAGGAGGACCGGCCCGGCGCCGTACGGGCGCTGCACGACGTCGCCGCACTGGAGCACGCCAACCCCAGCACGTACTACCTGAGCGGCCGGTACGGCATCGGCGTGCTGCTCGACGTGCTGTCCGGGGACGCCGGACGGGCCGTCCAGGAGGAGATCGCCGCGACCGCCCCGGGCCGCATGCGGTGGAACCGGCAGTTCGTGCTGTTCGCCGACGCGGTGCTGCTCGGCCGGGAGGGCCGTACCGCGGAGGCCGCCGCTGCCGCCGCCGAGGCGCTGCGCGTCGCCGAACCGTACCCCACCGCCCTCCACCTCGGACTGCGGCTGCTGTCCGAGGAGGCCCACGAGCGCGGCTGGGGTGAGCCCGTCGCCTGGCTCCGCCGCGCCGAACACCACTTCCACCAGGCCTCCGTCCCCGCCGTCACCAACGCCTGCCGCGCCGCCCTGCGCCGCCTCGGCGCCCCCGTCCACCAGCACCGCACCGGCAGCAGCCGCATCCCCGAGGCACTGCGCGCCCTGGGCATCACGGTCCGCGAGTACGAGGTGTTCCAGCTGCTCCCGGAGCGGCTCGGCAACAAGGAGATCGCCGACCGCCTCTACATCTCGCCCCGCACGGTCGAGAAGCACATCGCCAGCCTCGGCACGAAGACCGGCCGGACCAACCGGGCGGCGCTGTGCGACTTCTCCGTCTCCTTCACGCCCTGAGCGCCCCGGCCGTACGGCCCCGCGACGGCCGTACGGTCGGGGCACGCGGTCCCGTCAGCGCATCTCCCGCACCGTCCGCGACGCGAGCACCCCCAGCGCCGTCCCGGTCAGGATCACCGCCGTCAGCGCGAACATCGGCCCCGTGCCGGACCGGGCCAGCGCCCCGCACACGATCAGCGACAGGGGGGCGACGGCGTAGCCGAGGACCATGTCCACCGAGATCACCCGACTCAGCACCGAACCGTCGATGTTGCGCTGGATCCAGCTGACGCCGAACACGCCCTGGAAACCGATGCCGAAGCCCATCACCAGGACCGTACCGAGCGCCGCAGCCGTGCTCCCGACGACACCGAGCACGCCCATGCCGAGGGCCAGCCAGCCGGCCAGCGCCGCGATCAGCAGCCCGACGCGCGGCCGCCCCCCGACCATCCCGCCCACCAACGCGCCCAGCATGGCCCCGCCCGCCAGGGCCCCGTTCAGGAGCCCCAGCGTGGTCGAACCGCCCTCCAGGTCGACTTTCGCGAGGGTGGCGAAGCCCACGGTGAACGGCCCCGCGTGACAGAACGTCACCGCCGTGTCCACGACCAGCACGGTACGGATCCGCGGGTCCTCCCACGCGTACCGCAGCCCTTCCCGGATCCGGGCCACGAGCGAGTCACCGGCAGCGGGAGCGGGAGCGACCACCGCGTCCTCCGGGGCGGTCGGCAGCGGCCTGATGCTCGCCACGCACAGCCCGCACAGCGCGAAGCACACGCCGTCCACGAGGAACGCCACCGGCGCGTCGGTCACCGCCACCACCAGACCGCCCACCGCCGGCCCGAGCACCGCCGACACCTTGGCGCCCACCCCCAGCAGCGCGTTGGCGGGCGCCAGCTCCTCCTTGCCGACCACCGTCGGCAGGATGGACGCCCGAGCCGGCTGGAAGAACGCGTCCACCGCGCCGAACAGCGCGGCGGCCACGCACAGCATCCATACCGTCAGCGCACCCGCCAGGCCCAGGAAACCGACCGACACCATCAGGGCGGCCCGCGCCCAGCTCGAGAACGCCATCAGCCTCCGGCTCGACCACTTGTCGCTGAGCGACCCGCCGACCAGCGTCAGCACCGCACGCGGCACGGCCTGGAAGGCCAGCACGTAGCCGAGGCTCAGCGCGGAACCCGTGAGGCCCAAGGTGATCCAGGAGAACGCGATGTAGCTGAAGCCGTCACCGAGCAGGGACAGGGACTGGCCCGTCCAGAGCAGCCGGAACGACCGCTGCCGGGCGGGGGACCAGAGACGGGCCCCCGCGCTCGTCAGAGTGTTCGCCATGTCGAACCCTTCGTCGCGGCCGCCGCCCGGGCGGCCGGTGGTCAGTAGCGGACGGGCAGGGCCGTCAGGGCACGGTTGAGCAGCGACGGCTGCCAGGACAGGGGCTCGTCGACCAGTTCCAGGCCGGGCCGCTCCCGCACCAGCGCGTCCACCGCGCTGACCGCGACCAGCCGGGCCAGCGCCGCGCCGATGCAGAAGTGCGGGCCGAACCCGAAGCCCAGGTGCGAGGGCCCGCCGCTGCCGCGCCGGACGCTGAACCGGTCCGGATCGGCGAAGCGCGCGGGGTCGCGGTTGGCGGCGGCCGTGACCAGGAACAGCCGGTCCCCGGCCCGTACCGCACGGCCGTCGAGATCCAGGTCGGCCGCCGCCGTCCTGATCGACATCTTCGACGGGCCGTCGAAGCGCATCGCCTCCTCCACCGCCATCGGCACGAGCGCCGCCGGGTCCTCGCGGACCGCCGCCAGTTCGGCCGGCCGGCGCAGCAGCGCGAGCAGCGTGTTGGCGATGAGGTTGCTGGTGGTCTCGCCGCCGGCGAAGGCCATCTGCGTCAGCAGCCCCACGAACTCCTCCTCGCTGACGGACGTCCCGATGCGGCCGCCCGCCAGCACGGCGCTGATCAAGTCGTCCTTCGGCTCCGCCCGGCGCTTCCGCACCAGATCGGCGAGGTAGTCCTCCAGATTGACCAGCGACTGGAGCGACGTGCGGTACTCGCGCTCCTCCTGGGCCGCGCCCAGCACCAGGTCGCCCACCCGCGCGTTCCAGTACCAGAAGGACGGCCCGTGCGCCTGCGGCACGCCCAGCCAGCGGGCGAACACCAGGGCGGGCAGCGGCCTGGCGAGGTCGGCGACCAGGTCACCGGACCGGCCGGGGGCGGCACGCCGGTCGAGCACCGCCCGCGTGGCCCGCTCGACGAACCCGCGGTACCGGTTGATCGCGCGGGCGGCGAACTGGTCCTGGAACACCTGGCGCAGCCGCCGGTGCTGCGGCGGATCGTTGAACACCATCCAGCGGGACAGGATCCCGAACGCCCGCTCGGCGTCGTCGCGGGCGCCCTCCGGCACGGCGTCCATCAGCGGACGCACCCGGTCAGCCGAGACGGCGGGCTCGCGCAGACAGTGCATCAGCTGGTCGTGACCGGTGACCAGCCACGCCCGGTGCATGGCGCTCCAGTACACGGGGTCGTGGTCCCGCAGCGCGTTGAGATAGCCGTACGGATCCGCGTTCACCGCCGGCGAGAGCAGGTACCGCTCCGTGAACACCGGAGCCGTCACCGCGGCGGCCGTCGTGGTGGCGGTCATCGGCGGACCCCCGTCCCGATCCCCGCCAGCACCGCGGCGGTCCCCGGCATCAGCCGCTCGGACATCATCGACATGTGGTCCCCCTCCGCCACATGGACCGTCAGACCGCCCAGGGCCAGCTCACGCCACCGCGCCACATACGTCGGGTAGTCGACGTCCAGGCCCGGCATCGGCTCGTCCTCCGGGAGCCCGGCCGCCACACCGCCCACCACGAGGTGGACATGGCCCGGGTACGGACGGACGCGGTAGCCGGCCAGCGCGACCAGCAGCGAGTGCCACACCTCGATCGGGGCGTTCTCCACCAGCGCCGCCTCGCTCGGGCTCATCCCCGCGCCCAGCAGCAGCGCCGTCAGCTCCGCGACGGCGGCCTCCCGCTCCGGCGAGGACGCGAGCGCGCGGATCCGGTCCCGCATGCCCAGGGCCGTCTCCATGTCCCGGCCCACCCGCGCCAGGCGCTGCGCCGCCACCGGGTTCGGCAGGTACGGTTCGATCAGGACCAGCGGCTCCACCGTGTGCCCGGCCTCGTACAGCTGCGTCGCCATCTCCAGCGCCAGGTTGGCGCCCATGGACCAGCCCAGCAGGTCGTGCGGCCCCCGCCCGCCCTGCGCGGTGATCTCGGCGACGTAGTTCGCGGCGATACCCGGCACCGTGGTCGGGTCCACCCCGCCCAGCAGGCCGCGCGCCTGGAACGCCCGCACCGGCCGCCCCGGCGGCAGCTCACGGGCGAGCGGCACGTACCACGCGGCGCTGCCGCCGGTCGGGTGCACGCACCACAGGGGCGCGCCCTCGCCGTCCCGCAACCGCACCTCCGACCGGACCTCCGCGGCCGCCGCCGCGCCCGCACGGGACGCCAGCCGCGCGATCGTCGGGGCCTCGATGAGGTCCCGTACCGTCACCCGCACGCCCCGCGCCGTCGCCTGGGCCGCCACGCGGACCGTCGACAGGGAGCTGCCGCCCAGCCGGAAGAAGTCGTCGTGCACCCCGACCTCGTCGAGGCCCAGGACCCCGCGCCACACCTCGGCCAGCACCAACTCGGCGGGGGTGCGCGGCGGCACGTACGGGGCGCCGCCCCGGTCGCGTCCGGCCGCCGGCAGCGGCAGCGCCCGCTTGTCGACCTTGCCGCTGGTGTTGACCGGCAGGGAGTCGAGGAGCACGAAGAACGCCGGCACCATGTACTCCGGCATCCGGGCGCGCAGCCCCTGCCGCAGCCCGTCCGCCGAGCCGCCGGCCCCCGTGCCGTCGCGGAGCACCGCGTAGGCGACCAGGGCCGGTTCGCCGCCGGGGAGGTCACGGCGCAGCAGCACCACCGCCTGCCGCACCTCCGGCAGCTCCCGCAGGGCGTGCTCGACCTCGCCCAGCTCGATGCGGAACCCGCGCAGCTTGACCTGGCCGTCGCGCCGGCCCAGCCACTCCACGTCGCCGTCCGGCCGCCGCACCCCGATGTCGCCGGTGCGGCACAGCCGGTCGCCGGGCGCTCCGTACGGGTCGGGCACGAACGTCGCGGCCGTCAGCTCCGGCCGGTTGAGGTAGCCCCGGCCCACGGCGTGACCGCCCAGGTGGATCTCCCCCGGAACACCGACCGGCAGGGGCTGGAAGTCGTCGTCGAGGACGTGGATCTGCGTGTTGCGGATCGGCCGGCCGATGGGCGCGCGCCGGCAGTCGGGCGAGAGGAGGGCGGCGACGGACCACGACGACGTCTCCGTGAGCCCGTAGACGTTGTAGAAGCGCCGGCCGCGCGACCACGTCCGCGCCAGCTCCGCCGGGCACGCCTCGCCGGCCACCTGGAGCACCTCCAGGCCGGGGAAGCGGTCCTCGCCCAGCACCGCCAGCGCGCTCGGCGGCAGCATCGTGCCCGTGATCCCGTGCGCGCGCAGCGTGGCCGCCAGATCCGGACCGGGCCGCAGCGCCTCCTTGGGGGCGGTGCACAGGCGGCCGCCGTTCGCCAGCGCCCACGTCATCTCCAGGATCGAGGCGTCGAAGCTGAACGACGCGAACTGGAGCACCCGGTCGGCCGCGGTCGGCGCGATCAGGTCGCGCTGGCCCTCCAGCATGTTGGTCAGGCCGCGGTGCGGGACGGCGGCGCCCTTGGGCGTACCCGTCGAGCCGGACGTGTAGATGATGTACGCCGTGTTGTCGGGGCCCACCTCGGGCGCCGGCGCGTCCGCCGTCTCCGGCGCCGTCCACGTCGCGGGATCGTCCAGGACCACCGCCGGCCCGTCGAACGGCACCGCGCCCTCCAGCGCCGTCTGCGTGAGCAGCACCCGCATCCCGCTGTCCCGCGCCGTGAACGCCAGGCGCTCCGTCGGGTGCTGCGGGTCCAGCGGGAGGAACGCCCCGCCCGCCTTGAGCACGCCCAGCACCGCCCGCAGCATGTCCGGGCCGCGGTCCACGCAGATGCCGACGACCGTCTCCGGCCCCACCCCGAGCGTCCGCAGCCGCCGGGCCAGCCGCTCGGCGTCCCCGTCCAGCGCGGCGTACGTGACCTCCCGCGTGCCATGGGCGACGGCGACCGCGTCCGGGGTCCGCGCGGTGTGATCGGCCACGCACTCGTGGAACATCCGGCCCTCACCCGCGACGACGGGGCCGCGCGCCCACGCGCCCAGCGCCTGCTCACGCGCCGCTCCGCTCAGCGCGGGCCGCGACACGGGGGCGTCCGGGGCGGCCACCATGGTCTCCAGCACCGAGCACAGCAGGTCGGCCAGCTGGTCCGCCGTCGCCGGCGACACGTACTCCGGGTCCGCGTCGAGCTGGAAGCCGTCCACGCTCGCGTTCACCAGCAGCGGGAACATGGTCCGGGCGATCTCCAGCGACTCGTCCCAGGTGTCGCCGGACAGCCGGTGGAAGTTGACGAAGTTGAACACCGCCTGGACCGGGCTCGGTTCACCGGGCCGCAGCTGCCCGAGCCGGACCAGCGGCACCCTGCGGTGCGGCAGCATGTCCTGCTCGGCCGCGAACACCGCCCGCACGTACTCGAGCCAGCTGCCCGCCGGGCGCCGCACACCGAACGGCACGGTGTTGAGGAACAGCCCGCGCATCCGGTCCGCGCCCGGCACCTCCGGACGGCCGTTCGTGACCAGACCGATCGCGTGCCCGTCGGCGTCGTCGTCCCGCTCGGCGAACAGGCTCATCAGATGGTGGAAGGCCGTGAGCAGCACCGTACGCCGGGGCACCCCCGCCCGCCGGGCCAGCCGCCCCACGGGCCCGGCGAGCCGGGCGTACGAGCGCCGCGTCTCGTACACGTTCGCCTCGTCCCCGCCGCCGTCGGCCGCGTCCTGGCCGCCGCCGACCGCCGCGTCCCCGCCGCGCCGGGTGAAGCGGACCGGGCTCAGCGCGGCCAGCGCCGCACGCCAGTAGTCGAGCCCGGCCTCGTCCTCCAGCGCCGCGCGCTCCAGCGCCACGTACTCGGCGAACCGGGGCGCGGCCGGCAGCCGCGGCGTACGGCCGTGCGCCACCGCCTGGCGGTGCAGGTCCAGCAGGTCCGCGATGAGCGACGTGAGGCTCCAGCCGTCCAGGACGACATGGCAGTCCGTGAGCGTGAGCCGCAGCTCGTGGTCCGTGAGACGGTGCAGATGGATCCGGACCAGCGGCGCCGCCGCCAGGTCGAACCGCCGGCCGAACTCCTCGTCCACGTACCGCCGCAGGGCCGCGCGCTGCTCCTCGCGCGCCAGCCCGCGCAGATCCGTGAAGCCGACCGGGAGGTGGGCGGTGCGGTGCACCAGCTGGAGCGGCTCGGAGAACGACACCAGGTCGACGGAGGTCCGCAGGATGCCGTGCTCGCGCACGACCGCGTCCACCGCGGCCTGGAACGCCGCCGGGTCGAACCCCTCCGGGACGGTGATCTTGAGGTCGGTGACGTTGTGGTACGCGCCGCGCCGCGGATCGGCCAGCATCTCGTGCAGCATGCCGGCCTGGAGCATCGTCAGCGGGTACGCGTCCTCCAGGCCCTCCGGCAGCCGGGCCCGGTCCGCCGGGTCCAGCTGGGAGAACGGCTCCACCGCCGCGGGCGCCGCCCCGTCGGCCGCGGTCGCCCGCCGCGCCAGCTCGCCCAGCGTGGGCGCCCGGAACAGGTCCGGTACGGTCAGGGCGAGCCCGGCCGACCGCGCGAGGCCGATCACCCGCAGCGCCAGGATCGAATCGCCGCCCAGGTCGAAGAAGTTCGCCGTGCGGCTGATCCGCTCCGCGCCCAGCACCTCCGCCCAGACCCGGGCCAGCGCCTCCTCCGTCGCCCCTGCCGGCGGTACGTGGCCCGCGGGCGCGGCGGCCGCGTCGCCGGCCACCTCCCGCAGCGCGGCCCGGTCGACCTTGCCGTTCGCGGTCAGCGGCAGCCGCTCGTGCCGCACGAACAGCGCGGGCACCATGTACGACGGCAGCGTCAGGCGCAGCCGGTCGCGCAGGTCCGTGGCGTCCAGCGGCCGGCCCTCGGTCAGCACCACGTGGGCGACGAGACGGGCACCGCCGTGCGGGCCGGGACGGGCCACCACCGCCGCGTCCGCCACACCCGGCAGGGCGCGCAGGGCCGTCTCGATCTCACCGGGCTCGATCCGGAAACCCCGCACCTTCACCTGGTGGTCGGCGCGCCCCACGTAAGCCAACTGGCCGTCGGGCAGCACCTTCACCAGGTCGCCCGTACGGTACATCCGCGTCGCGCCGGGGCCGAACGGGTCGGTGGGGAAGCGCTCGGCGGTCAGCTCGGGGCGGTTGCGGTAGCCGCGCGCCACCCCGCCGCCCGCCACGTACAGCTCGCCCACCGTGCCCCGCGGCACCAGCCGCCCGAACCGGTCGAGCACATAGCCGTGCTGGCCCGCCAGCGGCCTGCCGATCGGCGACGTCACCGGCGACCGCGTGTCCGCCTCGGTGATCGGCCGGTGCGTGACGTGCACGGTGGTCTCCGTGATGCCGTACATGTTGACCAGCGCGGGCCGCGCGTCCGCCGGGACCGCGAACCAGTCGCGGTAGTCCCGCGCGTCGAACGCGTCACCGCCGAAGATCACCGTACGCAGCGCGAGGCCGGCGAAGTCCGCGCCGCACTGCGCCATGTGCGCCCGCAGCCCCTTGAACGCGGCGGGCGTCTGGTTCAGCACCGTCACCCGCTCCTCGCGCAGCACGCGCAGCACCGCGGCCGGGTCGCGGACCTCGTCGTCGGTGAGCACCACCACCCGCCCGCCCGACGTCAGCGGACCCCACAGCTCCCAGACGGAGAAGTCGAAGGCGGGGGAGTGCACCAGGGTCCACACGTCGTCCGCGCCGAAGGCGAAGTGCCGGTCCGCCGCGCCCAGCAGCCAGCCGAGATTGCCGTGCGTGACCTCCACGCCCTTCGGCCGGCCCGTCGAGCCGGACGTGTAGATGACGTACGCGAGGCGTTCGGGACCCGGCGGGTCCTCGACGAGGTCCTCCGACTCCGCCGCCTCCGCCCCCGCCAGGACGTCGTCCAGCGCGATCACCTCCACCGGCAGGCCCTCCACGGCCTCGCGCCCCGCGCCGTCCGTCACCACGAGGGACACGCCCGCGTCGTCGACCGTGAACGCGCGCCGCGCCCGCGGGTGCGCCGGGTCCAGCGGCAGGTACGCCGCACCCGCCCGCCACACGCCGAGCAGCGCCACGGCCAGCTCGGGACCGCGCCCGAGGCAGACCCCGACCAGCGACTCGGGCCCCGCACCCGCCTCCCGCAGGCGCCGCGCCAGCACCCGCGAGGCGGCGTCCAGTCGCGCGTACGTCAGGCTCCGGCCGCCCCCGGATACGGCGACCGCCCCGGGCGTACGGCGCACCCGCTCGGCGAACCGCTCCAGGGCGGTGCGCGGCGCGACGGCCTCCTCGGGACCGGCGGCCTCCGGCAACGGGGTGCGGTTCGCGGGACCGTCCGGGCCCAGCAGCTCGCCGATCTCCTCGTCGGTGAGCAGCGCCATCTCGCTGAGCGGCACACTGGGCACCCGCACGAACGCCCGCAGCACCGCCACGGTGTGCGCGGCGAACCGGGCCACCCACTCCTCGGTGAACAGGTCGGGCCGGTACACGAACCGCAGCGCGATCCGGCCGGGCCCCTCCCCGCCGTCCGGGGTCTCCAGGACGTCCAGGGTGAAGTCGAACTTCGCGGTGGTCAGGTCGACCGGGAACGGTGCCCCCTCGGCGCCGTCCCCCAGGCGGTACGCCCCCGACCGGGCCTGCGTGTGCGTGAACAGGACCTGGAACAGCGGGTTGCGGCTCAGGTCCCGCTCCGGGCTCAGCTCGTCCACGACCCGCTCGAAGGGCAGGCCCTGGTGCGACAGCGCGCCCAGCACGCTCTCCCGGGTGCGGGCCAGCAACGCGTCCGACGTCGGATCACCCGCCAGGTCGGTGCGCACCACCAGGGTGTTCACGAAGAACCCGGCCAGCTGCTCCGTCTCCGGCCGCTCCCGGTTGGCCACCACGGTGCCGATCGCGATGTCGTCCTGCCCGCTGTGGAACGCCAGCGCCGCCTGGAACGCCGCCATCAGCGTCATGTACGGGGTGGTGTCGGCGCGTTCGCCGAGCGCGCGCAGCTCCGCGACCAGCGGGCCGGGCAGTTCGACGGTGTGCAGGGCCCCCATGTAGGACCGCTCGGTGGGCCGGGGGTGGTCGGTGGGCAGCTCCAGCGGTGTCAGGCCGGCCAGCGCGCCCCGCCAGTAGGCCAGGTCGGCGGTGTGGTCGCCGCCGCGCTGCCACACCGCGTAGTCCGTGTAGTGGATGGGCAGGGCCGGCAGATCGGCGGCCGGGCCCCCGGTCCTGGCCCGGTAGAACGCGGACAGGTCGCGCAGCAGGACGTCGAGGGACCAGCCGTCCGCCACGATGTGGTGCAGGGCGAGCACCAGGACGTGGTCGTCGTCCGCGACCCGCAGCAGCACGGCCCGGAACGCCGGCTCGGCGGCCAGGTCGAAGGGCCGCGTCGCCACGTCCCGTACCGCCGCGGCGAGCGCGTCGGGACCCCCGTCCCGCACCCCTGGGGGCAGCTCCACCACGTCCAGTCCCGCGGGCTCGCCGTCCAGCACGCACTGCGCGGGGACGCCCTCCTCGTCCGTGAACACCACCCGCAGCTGCTCGTGCCGCGCCACCAGGTCGCGGACCGCCCCGTCGAGCGCGGCCGCGTCCAGCGGGCCCGTGAACCGCCACGCCGCGGGCATCAGGTACTCCACACCGTCCGGGTCGAGCCGGTGGAGGAAGTACAGGCGCTGCTGCGCCGCCGACAGGGGGACGCGCTCCGGGCGCGGGTCGAGCCGCGGTATCCCGGCCGGCGCGGCGCCCGCCCGGCCGCGCAGCCTGCGCTCCAGCAGCCGGCGCGCGGCGGGGGAGAGGCCTTCGGGTGCGGTGGTGGTGGTCATGAGGGATCCGTCCCATCGAAGAGTCGGCTGATCAGAAGTCGTGTGATCAGAAGTCGTGTGATCAGAGGTCGGGCTGAATTCAGCCCCTCCTGGCTTTGAGGAGCGGGGGGTTCGGGGGCGGAGCCCCCCGATGTCAGTAGTCCGCCGTCAGCGACAGATCGATCTCGTCCTCGCTCATCGCCGAGATCTGCTCGACGAGCCGCCGTTCCACCTCGACGGCCAGCCGCTCGACCGTCGGGTGCTCGAACAGGTCGCGCACCTGGACCGGGCAGTCGAACGCCGCCCGCAGCCGGGACGCGACGGCCACGGCGCGCAGCGAATGCCCGCCCAGCGCGAAGAAGTCGTCGTGCACGCCGACGTGGGCGAGGCCCAGCACCTCGGCCCAGATCTGGGCCGTCACCACCTCGGTGGGCGTGCGGGGCGCCACGGACCCGGCCGACGCGGGCGGTTCGGGGTCGGGCAGGGCCCCGGCGTCGAGCTTGCCCTGCACGGTCCGCGGCAGGGCGTCGAGCAGGACGAACGCGGCCGGCACCATGTAGCCGGGCAGGTGGGCGCGGCACCACTCGGCGAGCTTCCCCACGTCCAGGCCCTGCCCGGCCGCGTACCCGACCAGGGCCCGGTCCCCGCGCAGCTCGCGGACGAGCACGGCGGCGGCGTGCACTCCGGGATGCCGTTCCAGTACGGCCTCGACCTCGCCCAGCTCGATGCGGAAGCCCCGGATCTTCACCTGGTGGTCGGTCCGGCCGAGGAAGTCCAGCTGCCCGTCCGGCAGGCCCCGCACGATGTCGCCGGTGCGGTAGAGCCTGCCGCCCGTACCGCCGAAGGGGTCCGGCACGAACCGTTCGGCGGTGAGGGCGGGCTGCCCCAGGTAGCCGCGCGCCAGTTCCGGCCCGCCGACGAGGAGTTCGCCCGGGACGCCCACGGGCACGAGTTCACCCTCCGCGTCCACCACGTACGTGCGGCGCGCGCCCCAGGCCGTCCCGATCGGCACCCGGCCCTCGACCGGTCCGGTGACGAGCCGGGACGTCGCCGAGATCACCGACTCCGTCGGGCCGTACGTGTTCTGGACCGGCACGTGCGGCAGATACGCGAACCACCGGGCCAGCGGCGCCGACGGCAGCGTCTCACCGCCCGTGACGACGAGCCGCAGCCCCTTCAGGTCGTCCGCGACCGTGTCGAGCCGGGCCGCGATCTCCTCCCAGTAGGAGGGCGTCACCTCCATGACCGTCACGCCGTCGGAGCGCACCCGGGCGGCCAGTTCCTCCACCGTCCACACCTCGTCCGGGCGGATCACCACCGCGGCACCGGCGCCGAGAGCCGGCAGGACCTGCTCCAGCGACGCGTCGAAGGAGAACGAGGCGAAGTTCATCACCCGGTCCTCGGCGGTGATGCCGAACCGTTCCCGCGCGGCGAGCGCGTGCGCGGCCAGCGCGTGGTGCTCCACCCCCACGGCCTTGGGCCGGCCCGTGGACCCCGAGGTGAAGATGACGCACGCCAGTTCGCGCGGGGCAGGCGTGTGCCGGGGCGCGCCGGGGGCCGGCCGGACCGACTCCACGGACAGGACCGGCGCGCCCAGCCCGGCGGCCCGCGGGGCGGTGGCGCCGTCCGTCACGACGTACCGCACCCCGGCCCGCTCCACCATGTACCGCAGGCGCTCCTCGGGCAGCTGCGGGTCCAGCGGCACGTACACCCCGCCCGCGCGCCAGATCGCGGCCATGGCGACGACGGACCACAACCCGCGCCCCAGACACACCCCCACCGCCGTCTCCGGACCGACCCCGGCGGCGCGCAGCGCGTCCGCCAAGCCGCCCGCGAGACCGTCGAGTCCGCCGTACGTGAGGGACGCGTCCCCGCAGACCAGCGCGACCGCCCCGGGCGCGCCCGTCACCGCGTACGGGGCCACCTGCGCCACCGTCGGGCACGGCCCGGCGACCGGGCCGGTCAGCTCCGCGTACTCGGCGTCGGACAGCATCTCCAGCCGCCCCACCGGCCGGTCCGGCCCGGCGAGCGCCGACTCCAGCACCCGGCCCACGTGCCCGGCGAAACGGGTGACCGTGGCGGCGTCGAAGAGGTCGGTGCTGTACTCGACGTTCAGCGCGAACCGGTCGGGATACAGCAGGAACGTGGCCGTCAGGTCGAACTTCGCCGACCGCCACGGCAGCGCGAACGGCTCCACGTCCAGGCCCTCGGCGCGCGGCCCGCCCACCGGGCTCTCCTGCACGTCGAACATGACCTGGAACAGCGGGTTGCGGGACGCGTCCCGCTCCGGCCGCAGCCGCTCCACCAGCCGCTCGAACGGCACGTCCTGGTGGTCGAAGGCGCCCAGCACGGTCTCGCGGACCCGGCCGAGGAACTCCCCGAAGGCGGGCTCGCCGGACAGGTCCGCGCGCAGCACCACCGTGTTCACGAACAGCCCGACCAGCCGCTCCAGCTCCACCTGGCCACGCCCCGCCACCGGGGTGCCCACCGCCACGTCCCGCTGCCCGGACCAGCGGGCCAGCACGATCTGCACCACGGCCAGCAGCACCATGAACCGGGTCACCCCGTGCCGGCGGGCCAGCTCGTCCAGCCCCGCGGCCAGCGACCGCGGCAGGTCCACCTCGACCGCCGCGCCCCGCCCCGACCACACCGCGGGCCGCGGCCGGTCCGTGGCCAGCTCCAGCGGCGCGAGCCCGGACAGCGCCGACTCCCAGTAGCGCAGCCGCTCCTCCAGCGCCCCGTCCTCCGCCGCGCTCCGCTGCCACACCGCGAAGTCCCCGTACTGCACCGGCAGCGCGGGCAGCCCGGCCCGGCGGCCGGCGAGCCGCGCCGCGTAGCACGCCGACACCTCGCCCACCACGACGTCCTTGGACCAGCCGTCGGTGGCCACGTGGTGGAAGGCGATGACCACGACGTGGTCGTCCGGGGCCACCTCCCAGACGCCGGAGCGCAGCAGCGGCGGCGCGGAGAGGTCGAACCGGCGGGTCGCGAAGGCCACGGCGCGCTCCCGCACCCGGTCCAGCGGTCCGGTCCCGACACCGCCGCCGGCGACGCGGTCGGCCCCGCCGTCGCCGCCGTCCGGGATCGCATGCCACTCCAGCGGCACCCCCACGGCCTCCAGCACCCGCTGCGCGGGCCGCCCCTCCACCTCGACGAGGGCAGTGCGCAGCACCTCGTGCCGGGCCACCACATCGTCCAGGGCGCCCTGCCAGGCCGCGCGGTCCAGACCGCCGCGCACCCGCCAGGAGAACCACAGCACGTACTCCTCGCCCCGGTCCGACATCCGGTCCAGGAACCACATCCGCTCCTGCGCGAACGACATCGGCAGCGGCCCCGACCGGTCCACCGGCACCACACCGGCCCCCACGGCCGCCCGCCGCGCCGCGCCGACCAGCGGCCCGAACTCCCGGATCCGCGGGTTCTCGAACAGCGTGCGCAGCTCCACCTCACGGCCCAGCCGCTCCGCGATCCTGGACACCGCCATCGTGGCGAGCAGCGAGTGCCCGCCCAGCTCGAAGAACCCGTCGTCGATGCCGACGCGCTCCACGCCCAGCACCTCGGCCCAGATCTCCGCCACCACCCGCTCCGTGGCATCACGCGGCGCCGCGTAGTCCGCACCGCCGGCGGACCCGTCCGTGCCGATGTCCGGCAGCGCCGCCCGGTCGAGCTTCCCGGAGGCGTTCACCGGCAGCGCGTCCAGCACCGCGAACCGCGACGGCACCGCGTAGTGCGGCAGCCGCCCCGCACACCACGCCCGCAGCGCTACCGGGTCCACCCCGCCCCCCGGCCCGGCGACCACGTAACCGGCCAGGGCCGGCGCCCCGCTCGCGTCCGGGCGAGCCGCCACGGCCGCGGCGGCCACCCCCGGGCACTCCCGCAGCACCGCCTCGACCTCGCCCAACTCCACGCGGAAGCCCCGGATCTTCACCTGGTCGTCCGTCCGCCCCAGGAACTCCAGCTCCCCGTCCGCACGCAGCCGCACCAGGTCACCGGTGCGGTAGAGCCGCCCGCCGTCCCCGTACGGATCGGGCACGAACCGCTCCGCCGTCAGGGCCGGCCGCCCGAGGTAGCCGCGCGCCAGTTCCGGTCCGCCGACGAGGAGTTCACCCTCGTCGCCGACGCCCACCAGGTCGCCGCGGGCGTCCACCACATGGGCCCGGCGCCCACCGAGGGGCCTGCCGATGGGGACCCGGCCGGGATCCCCGGCGCCGGGGAGGACGTCGTACGCGGTGGCGGTGACGGTCGTCTCCGTGGGCCCGTACGCGTTGCACACCCGCACATGGGGGACGCGGGCCCGCCAGGCGGCCAGCGGGCCCGCCGGCACGTCCTCCCCGCCGAGGATCAGCAGCCGCAGCGACGACAGGCCGGCCGCCGCGTCACCGGTGAGCGACTGCGCCAGCCCGGACCAGTAGGTGGGCGGCAGGTTGACCACGGTGAGCCCGTGCCGGCGCACCTCCGCGGGGATCCGCGCGGGATGCCACTGCTCGTCGGGGCGGATCACCACCGTCGCACCGCACGACAGCGCGGGCAGCAGCTGGTCGAGCGAGGCGTCGAAGGAGAACGACGAGAAGGCGAGCACCCGGTCGTCGGAGGTCATGCCGAACGCCTCCCGCGCGGCGGCCACATGGGCCGACAGCGCACGGTGCTCGACCCCCACGGCCTTGGGCCGGCCCGTGGAACCCGACGTGAAGATCACATACGCCAGCTCCTCGGGCACCGGCACATGACGCGGCCCCCGCGCGTCGGGCCGTACCGACTCGACGGGCCGTACGGGCAGCCCCAGCGCGGCGGCGGCTTCCGCGGTCGTGGCATCGGCCACGACGCACCGCACCCCCGCCTCTTCCACCATGAACCGCAGCCGCTCATCGGGGAGTTGGGGATCGAGCGGGACGTACACCCCGCCGGCCCGCCAGATGCCGGCCATGGCGACCACGGCCCCGATGCCGCGCCGCACCAGTACGCCGACGCGGTCACCGGGCCGTACCCCGCCGTCGGCGAGCGCCCGCGCCATCCCGCCCGTCAGGGCGTCCAGTTCCCCGTACCGCACGGACTCGCCCTCGCAGACGAGGGCGACCGCGTCGGCCGCGCCCGCCACTTGGAACGGCTCCGTACTGCCGGCCCGCGGCGCCTGCGCGCCCGTGACGGCCGGCGCGTGGGCCTCCCGGCCGGTCAGCGGCGCCAGGCGGCCCGCCGCCTCGCTCACCGGCGCCTCGGGCGCGGCCACCACGGCGGCCAGCAGCTCCGCGTAGCCGTCGCGGAAGCGGCGCATCGTCCCGGCGTCGAACAGGGCCGTCGAGTACTGCAGCCGGGCCGCGACGGTCCCGTCCGGCCGGCTCCCCAGGTCCAGGAAGACGTCCAGCGGCGTGCCCTTCAGCGGCGTCGCCACCAACTCCACGTCCAGGTCACCGAGCACGGGCGGCCGCTGCGTGCCCGCCAGCGTGAAGGAGGCCTGCGCCAGCGGGTGGCGCGACAGGTCGCGCGCCCCGCCCACCGCACCCACCACCCGGTCGAACGGGGCCTCCGCGTGCGAGAAGTCCCGCAGCGCCCCCGCCCGCACCCGGCCCAGCAGCTCCGCGAACGACAGGTCGCCGGACAGGTCGGTGCGCAGCACGATCGTGTTGACGAACGGGCCGATCACGTCCGCGACGCGCGGGTCTCCCCGGTCGGCCAGGGTCGTGCACACGGCGATGTCCGACCGGCCCGAGTACCGTCCCAGCAGCGCCGTGTACACCGCGAGCAGCACCATGTACCGCGTGGCCCGGTGCTCACGGGCCAGCCGGTCGACGCCGGCCACCACATCGGCCGGCAGGTCGAAGCGGACCACGTCGCCCGCCCCGTCCCAGAACCGCGGGCGCGGCCGGTCCGTGGGCAGCTCCAGCGGGGCCGCGCCCGCCAGCCGGTCGCGCCAGTACGCCAGCAGACGCTCCATGCGCGGTCCGCTCAGCCGCTCCGCCCGGTCCCGCGCGAAGTCCGCGTACTGCACCGGCGGGGCAGGCACCTCCTCGCCCCGGTACCCGGCGGCCAGTTCGCGCAGCAGGACGTCCCACGACCAGCCGTCCACCGCGATGTGGTGGACCACGAGCAGCAGCACGTGCTCGTCCGGGCCGAGGCGGGCCAGCGTGGCCCGCAGCGGGATCTCCTCCGCCAGGTCGAGCGGACGGGCCAGTTCCGCGGCGAACAGCTCGCCGACGCCGTCGAGGTCGACCCGCGCGACGGCGAACCGGCCGGGCGGCTCGACGCGCGGGACGGGCTCGCCGCCCACGGTGACGAACCGGGTCCGCAGCACCTCGTGGCGGGCCACGACACCCGCCAGCGCCCGCTCCAGGGCGGGGACGTCGAGAGCGCCGCGGATCCGGAGCGCCAGCGGGAGCAGGGAGTCGGCCGAGCCTCGGGAGAGCTGGTCGAGGAACCACAGCCTCCGCTGTGCGGACGATACGGTGCGAACAGCTGCGCCAACCTTCACTGCGGGCCTCCAAGCGGTGTTTTCCCCCACCTTCTTGGCTGCGGCGCGGGCCCAGTAGGGAAGAAGACGCAGCCGCACGCGCAGAAGCCCGTACGCGCGGAAGTCCGTACGTCGCGGAAGTCCGTATGTGCGGAAGTCCGCGCGGCAGCGGCCCGGCACGCGAACGGCGGCGCGCCCCGCCGGAACCCCGGCCGGACGCGCCGCCGCATGCGCCTGGACCAGCTACCTCCGGACGCGCTCCCTCCCGTCGACCGCCACGAACCGCAGCTCGGACGTGTACGCGTTCCCCTCGTCGTCGACCAGCCACGCCTGTTCGGGCGTCGGCAGCATCTCGGTGACCACCAGCCGCCCGTCCGGCTCCCGGCGGGCCATCCGGCGCACCGCCTTGGCGAGGATGTTCACGTACACGGGACTGTCGAAGTCCACGTAGAAGGGGCGCGGCTCGGTGGGCAGCACCACGAACACGAAACGCGGCAGCCCGTGCCGCGCGCGCCAGCGCCGCGCCCCCACGAACCGGCGGGCCTCGTCCTTCTCCCCGGCGAAGTCCGGATCGGCCGCGGGCAGCCGCCAGGTCTCCCGGGCCACGACCAGGCGGTCCACCGTCACGCGCGGCGTGTGCCCCTCCTCGGGCAGGATCCGGAACAGGTCCATGGCCAGCGTCGTCAGCACGTGCGCGAACACGTCCACGGCGGCGAACTCGGCGCCGTCCGGCAGGACCACCACCAGCTCGCCGTCGTCCCGCTCGGTCACCGCCACCTCCGCGCTGAGCGCCGTACGGGGCCGGGCGGCGTCGCCGGCGACGTCCACCAGCGCCACGTGGTAGTCCTCGGGGCGGACCAGCGCGTGCCGGGTCCGGGCGGACAGCCGCGACCGGTGCTCCTTGGGCAGCAGCGGCATCAGGCGCGGTCGCGGATGGTCGCGGCCCGTGAGCCGCACCAGCTCCCCGGGATCCGGGTGCTGGTGGACGAAGAGCGACGCGCCCAGCGTGTTCGCCGCCAGGTGCAACTCGCCCAGCACCAGCTGGAAGTCGCCCCGCTCCACGGCGTCCGCGCCGGTCGCGGCGACCATGACGTCCGGGCTGACGTAGCGGGCCGCGGTCCAGCCGGGGCCCTGACCCGTGCCCTGACCCGTGTCGCCGCCGAACCGTTCGGCGACCGCCCCCGCGATGTCGTCCAGCGACCTGTGCACCCGGCGGGCACCCGGCGGCACGGCCAGCACGGACGCCCACCGGTCGCGGAACTCCCGCTGCAGCGCCTCCGCCCGCGTCCGCGCCGTGCCGTGCAGGACCGGCATGCACGCGAACCAGAACGACGCCAGGTCCACCGGCCCCTCGGCGGCCAGCCGCGCGTACACCGTCCGCGCCTCGGCCATGACCGCGTCGGCCAGCCGCGCCGTCAGCCACCCCGTGCTGGTGAGCAGCGGCTCCAGCGGCGCGAGCGCCCGCCGTACGGCACGGCCCGCGCGCACCGTGGCCGCACGCCGGCAGTCGGCGTACACGACCGCCCGGCAGGGCGCCGTCCCAGCCCCCTTCTCCCGTACGGCAGCCGTCCGGGTGAGCGTGGCGAACTCCTCCTCCAGGCCGGTCAGCGCGGCCACCACCTCGTCGGCGCCCTCGGCCGCCCCCACCCGTTCGCGGCCGCGCTCGAGCGCGTCGAGCGCGTCCAGCCAGCGCCGCCGCGCGTCCCCGTCCCCGGCCTTCTCCAGCCAGTCCCTCAGCCACCGCTCGGGACGGGCGCCCGCCGGCACCTCCAGCTTCCACACGACCCAGCGCCGGGCCACCAGATCCGCGAGGACGGCAGGGACGTCCACGCCCGGGAGCGCGGCGCGCATGTCCCGTACGGGCCGTACACCGTCGCACAGCCCGAGGACCGCGGCGGCCTCCGGGCCGAGCGGCCGCGCCGGGCGGCCCGGCACGGTCACCCCGGTGCCCGAGACGCGCACGAACGGCACCCGGCGGGGCGCCACCCACTCCCGCAGCGCGGGGTCGGCGTCGATCCGCGCGGCCAGGGCGTCAACGGCCCACCCGGCGAAGTACACCTCCGTCGTGGCGATCAGACCCTCGCCCGGATCGACGTCGACGCCCTCGCGGGCCGGGTCCCAGCGGCCCCAGCCGACGGGCCCGAAGAAGCCGATGGTGTCGTTCTTGACGCAGAACCGCTGCCAGTAGTGGGCGACCAGCTCCTCGCGCTGCCGGGGCATGCTGGTGCGCCCGGACGCGGTCGGCGTCCACGCCAGGAACGGCGCCACACCCGAGGCGAGGACCGGCCGGTTCTGCCAGGCCACGGCCTCCCGGAACGCCGGCGTCCGCGCGATGTCCTGGAGCACGTGCGCGCTCTCCACCGCCGCGCCCGCGAACACCTCGGCGAACTCACCCCACGCCTGCCCGCCCAGCGCCTCTCCGGGCCCGAACTTGTCGGTCGCCTCGGCGAGCCCCGGCGGTGCGAGGCGCAGCACGCCCGAGGCCGGGAAGCCCGGACCGCGCAGCGCGAACTGCTCCCACAGCCGCCAGCGCCCGCCCGGCAGCCACACGTCCCGCTCCGTACCGCCCTCCTCCACGGCCCTCACCCCTGGAGGAGGTCGGTGTCGACGACGTCGGCGAGGTCCGCGGGCGTGGGGTACGCGAACACGAGCGCGACCGGCACCTCGACGCCCAGGACCTCCTGGAGCCGTGCGGTGACCTGGAACGCGGTCAGGGAGTCGCCGCCGTTCTCGTAGAAGTCGCTGTGCTCGTCCAGGCCGGCCGCCCCCAGCGCCTCACGGTAGATGCCGACGAGCAGTTCGGTGGTGCCGGGCGCCGTCGTCGTCGGGGCGGCGGTCAGGGTGGTGGTCGTCTCGGTCATCGGGTCTCCTCCAGTTCGGGACAGGTGAGGGTGGGGTTCGTCGCAGTGGTGCTGATGGGCCGGGTGGTCGACGCGGTCGCGTCGGCGAGGGCGGTGAGCGCGGCCAGGGTGTTGCCGCCGGAGACCACGGCCACCGCACGCTCGCGGTGGCGCCCGGCGCGCAGCGCCCCCGCGAGGGCGACGGCGCCGCTGGGCTCCGCCTCGACACCGAGCCGGCGCAGCCGGTCGGTCGCGGTGAGGATCTCCGCGTCGGACACGGCGACCAGGTCGTCGACCCGGTCCCTGACCACCGCGTACGGCACGTCGCCGGGCCGCTGGGCCCGCAGCCCGTCGGCCACCGTGTCGCAGGGCGGCAGCCGCAGCGGCCGCCCCGCCGCCAGGGACCGGGCGTAGCGGGGCGTCTCCGCCGGCTCGACGCCCACGATCCGTACGGGATGGTCCCGCGCGGCCAGGCACGCCCCCGCCAGCAGGCCGCCCCCGCCGACCGGCACGTACAGGGTCCGTACGTCGGGGACGTCGGCCAGGATCTCGCGGGCCACCGTGCCCTGCCCCGCGACGACCAGCGCGTGGTCCGACGACGGCACGAGGACCGCGCCGGTCTCCTCGGCGAGTGCGCGGGCCCGCTCCTCGCGCTCCGCGACCCCGCCCCGCACGGTGACCGTGCGCCCGCCCAGGGCGCGGATGCGGGCGGCCTTGGCCGGGTTCGCCCCGGCGGCCAGCACCACGGTCACCCGCACGCCCATGGGGGCGGCCAGCCGTGCCAGGGCGATCCCGTGGTTGCCCGACGAGCCCGTGACGATGCTGCGCGCGCCCAGCGCCAGCACGGCGTTGGCGGCACCGCGCAGCTTGAACGACCCGCTGTGCTGCAGGTGTTCCGCCTTGAGCAGCAGCCCCCAGCCGCCCCGCCGCCGGCCCGGCGCCGGCAGGCCCGGCAGCAGCGGGGTGCGCCGGACGTACGGGGCGATGCGCTCGGCCGCGCCGTCCACGTCGGCCGGCACCGGCCCGCCGCCGAGCCCCGTCATGACCGCACCGCCGACTCCGCCAGGGCCCGCCGGTCCGCCTTGCCGCCGCGCGTGGTGGGCAGTTCGGCCAGCCGCACGAACCGGCGGGGCATCAGGTGCGGCGGCAGGGTCGCCCCGAGGTGGGCGCGCAGGGCGGCGTCGCCGGTGTCCGCCAGGTCGCCGGTGACATGGGCGACGAGGAACACCCGCCCCGCGTCGTCCGTGCGGGGCGTGACGACCGCGCCCGTGACCCCCGGGTGCGCCAGCAGCGCGCCCTCGATCTCGGCCGGGTCGACACGGTGACCGCGGATCTTGACCTGTCGGTCCCGCCGCCCCAGCAGCCGCAGGCCGCCGGGCCCGCTCCGGGCCAGGTCGCCCGTCCGGTACAGGCGCGCACCCGGCGGCCCCGCCGGGTCCGGTACGAAGCACTCCGCCGTACGGGCGGCCAGGCCGCGGTAGCCGCGGGCCACCCCGGCGCCGCCGATGCACACCTCCCCGACCTCGCCCTCGGGCACGGGTCCCAGCGCGTCGTCGAGCACCCGGACGACCACACCGTCGATCGGCGTCCCCACGATGTCCGCGTCGGTCGCCGGATCGGCCGGCACGTCGTACCGCGTCGAGGTCATCGTGCACTCCGTCGGCCCGTACTGGTTGACGAGCCGCCCCTCGACGAGCGACCGTCCGCCCGCGGCCAGGAAGGGGCGCAGCGACTCGCCGCTGCTCACCACCAGCCGTACGCCGGCCGGCAGCCCCGCCCCGTCCGGCTGCCCGGCCAGGAACGACAGGAACGACGGCGTCACGCTGAGCAGCGCGTTCACCCCGTGGGCCCGCACGACCGCGCCGAACTCCCGCGGCCGCAGCACCGCCGACCGCGGCACGAGGACCAGGCGCCCGCCCGCGAGCAGGGGAGCGAACGTGTCCCGTACGGACGCGTCGTAGCCCAGCGGCGCCGTCTGGAGCGCCACCGTGTCCGGACCGAGGCCGAAGTCCCGTACGACGAACCGCAGGTACCCGTCGAGCCCGCGGTGCTCCACCAGCACCGGGCTCGGCTCGCCGGTCGTGCCGGACGTGTGGCTGACGTAGGCCAGCGCCCGCCCGTCCGGCACACCGCGCGCCGGCCCGTCACCCGCGTGCGTCTCCGGCCGGTCCAGGAGCACGGGACGGCCCGGGACCGGCAGGTCGAGCCGGTCGGCCAGGTCCGAGGTGGTGACCAGCAGGTCCGCGCCCCCGCTGCGCACGAGCGCCGCCAGCCGCCGCGGCGGCTGCTCCACGTCCAGCGTCAGGAACGCCGCCCCGCACCGCACGGCGGCCGCCACGGCGACCACCGCGTCCACCCCGCGCGCCACGGCCACCCCGCACACCGTCTCGGCGCGCGCTCCCCGGGCGGCGAGCACCGCAGCCAGGGCGTCGACACGGGCGGCCAGCCCGGCGTAGGTCAGCTCGCCGTCCGGTGTCGTCACCGCGACCCGGTCCGGCTCGCGTACGGCGTGGTCGGCGATGTCGTCGACGAAGGTGCGCATCACTCGGCCCCTTCCGCGCGGCCGGCCACGGCGGTCCGGTCGACGGCCACGAACCGCAGCTCGGAGGTGTACGTGCGGCCCTCGTCGTCCGCCAGCCAGGCCTGCTCGGGCGTGGGCAGCATCTCACTGACGACGAGGCGCGCCCCGGGGTCCTTCCGGGCGAGCCTGCGCGCGGCCTTCGCGAAGATGTTGACGTAGACGGGACTGTCGAAGTCCACGTAGAACGGCCGGGGTTCCGTCGGCGACACGACGAACACGAAGCGCGGGAGGTCCCGTTCGCGCGCCCAGGCACGGGCCCGGACGAACCGCCGCGCCTCCGACTTCTCCTCCGTGAAGGCCAGTCCGGCCACGGGCAGCGTCCAGGTCTCGCGCGCCACGACCATCCGGTCGAGCGTGATGCGCGGCGTGTGGTCGCCCTCGGGCCGCAGCGTGAAGCGGTCCATCACGCGCTGCGTGAGCGTGTTGGCGTACACGTCGAGCAGGTCGAACACGGCGCCGTCCGGAAGCACCGCGACCAGCGCGCCGTCCCGCACCTCCACGGAGACGTCGGCGGCGAGGACCGTACGCTGCCGGAACGGGTCACCCGTGTGGTCCACCAGGGCCACGTGGTAGTCCTCGGGCCGCTCCAGGGAGGGCCTGCTGCGCGTGGACCACTTGAGCGGCAACTCCTTGGGCAGCATCGGCAGCAGCCGGGGCCCCGGGAAGTCCCGCGACGTCTCGGCCACCAGGGCCGCGCGGTCGGGGTGCTGGTGGACGAAGAGCGACGCGCCCATCGTGTTGAGCGCGCAGTGCATCTCGCCGAGCAGCAGCTCGAAGTCCCCGCGGGCCACCGCGTCCGCGTCCCGCGCCAGCACGAGCACGTCGGGGCTGAAGTACCGCGCCAGGGACCAGCCCGCGCCCGGCTCGTCGAACTCCGCCCGCACCCGCTCGGCGAGGTCCGCCGACGACAGCCGCACCCGGCGCGCCCCCTCCGGCAGCTCCAGGACGCGGGCCCACTTCGCCCGCAGCTCCGCCTGTACGGCGGCGATGTCCTCGTCCGCCCGCGGGTGCGGCGACGGCAGACAGGCCAGCCACAGCGACGCCAGGTCCACCCGGCCGCCGCCCTCGGCGAGCCGCTCGTACACCGGGCGCAGCCGTCCGCGGATCCGCTCCGCGACCCTGTTCGTCATCCAGCGGGCCGCGGTCAGACACAGGCCGAGCGCGGTCAGTTCGCCGAGCAGCGAGCTGCCCAGCACCGCCGTCGCCGACCGCCGGCAGTCGGAGTACACCACCCCGCGGCACGGCGCCGTCTTCGCGCCCTTCGCCCGCTGCGCCTCGGTCGCGGTGAGCGCCGCGAAGTCGGCCTCCAGGGCGCCGAGCGCCGTGGTCAGCGCCTCGGCGTCCGTCCCGGCCGCCCGCACGGCGTCACGGCCCCGCTCCAGCACGGCCAGGCGCTCCAGGGCGGGTTCCCGCACCGCGGGGTCGCCGATCCGTTCGAGGGTCGCCCGCAGCTCGCGCTCCGGGTACGTGCTCGACGGGACGTCCAGCCGCCAGTGCACCCACCGCGCGGCCACCAGCGCCCGTACGGCCCGCTCGGCGTCCGCCCCGGTGAGGCCCGACGCCGCCGCGATCTCCGCGACCGTCCGGGTCCCGTCGCACAGGGCCAGCACCGCCCGGTCGGCCTCGGCGACCGGCTGCGGCCGCCGGCCCGGCACGCGCACCGCGCCGTCCTCGATCCGTACGAACGGGATGCGGCGCGGCGGTATCCACGCCCGCAGCGCCGGATCGGCGTCGAGGGAGCGCGCGAGCGCGTCGATCGCCCAACTGGAGAAGTACACCTGCGAGTCGGCGAGGAACCCGGCACCGGGATCGACCGCGATGTCCTCGCGGGCCAGGTCCCAGCGGCCCCAGCCGACGGGCCCGAAGAAGCCGATGGTGTCGTTCTTCACGCAGAACCGCTGCCAGTAGTGGGCGACCAGCTCCTCGCGCTGCCGGGGCATGCTGGTGCGTCCCGCCCCGGTCGGCGTCCACGCCAGGAACGGCGCCACACCGGTGCGCAGCACGGCCGGGTTCTGCCAGGCGACCGCCGCGCGGAACCGCGGGCTCGCGGCGATCTCCTGGAGCAGCCGCGCCGTACGGACGGCGCCCGCGTCGAAGTCCTCGGTGAACGCCGTCCACTCCGGCCCGGCCGGCTCGTCGCCCGCCGCGAACTTGTCCGCGGCCTCGGCGAGCCCCGGCGGGGCCAGCCGCAGCACGCCCTCCGCGGGGAAGCCCGGCCCGCGCAGCGCGAAGTGCTCCCACAGGCGCCACCCCCCGACGGGCAGATGAACGGTCTCCGGCATGTCCGGCATGGCGGAACTCCTTCCGAAGGAGGGACGGCGGGGCCTGACTCGTGGCCCCGCCGACACTGTCGGGCCGCCGCACGCACCCACCAGGGAAGGAGCGGCAGCACACACCGCCGGACCTGCTGCGCGTTTGTCCCTGTCGTCCGGCCGGCGGAGGCGCGAGTCTGGCACCCGTCGACCGACCCGACCGATCGAAGGAGACCGAGCGAGATGAGCGAGACGAGCGGGAGCGAGGAGTACCAGGTCGTGCTCAACGACGAGGAGCAGTACTCCATCTGGCGCGCGGACCGCGCGTTGCCGCCCGGGTGGCATGCCGAGGGCACGGCGGGCTCACGGCAGGAGTGCCTGGACCACATCGGCCGCGTCTGGACGGACATGCGCCCCCTGAGCCTGCGCCGCCGCCTGGCCGAGGCCTCCTCCTGACGGACGCCCGGCCGAGGACCCTCCCTCGCCGCCCGCCCGTCAACGCCCCGTCAGTGCCGATCCGTTTCACGTCAGCATCGCGTCATGGGCCCCCGCACGCACCCCGTGCGGGGCTAGCGTCGTTCGTACCCCCGGCTCGCACGGCGCGCCGGGCGGTCCCGTTGTCCAGGACCCTCGAGGAGGAGTCCCATGACCGAGCTTGCCAGCGGCGACGACCCGGAGCCCTCTGATCGCGTCCCGGCCGGGCCGCTCTTCGTTCCCGTCCGGCCGGGCCCCGCGGGCCACGTGCCCCGCCTGTTCCGTACACCCCTCGGAGAGCGTACGGCCGTCGGATTCACCACGGCCGCCCGGCTGACCGCCGTCCTGGGGCGTCCGCAGCCGTGGATACGGCTCGGTGAGCCCGCCCTGCGCTCCCTCACCGAGCCGCTCGGCGTCACCACCGTCACCGTCGACCCGCAGCTGATCGCCCCGCCCGCCGACGAAGCCGCCCGCCCGCACCCGGAGGACCGTGGCGCACGCCCCGGCGCCGGGCCCACGGCACGCGTGCGTCTGACCGTCGGCTGAGGGGGAGGCGCCATGACCCTGTCCACGGGTGCCGTCCCCGCCGCCTCCGGAGCCCCCGCCGACGACCTGTCCTTGTGGCCCGCCTCGACGGCCCACGTGTCGCCCGGCCGCCTCGCGGTCGGCGGCGTACCGCTCGACGAGGTCGCCGAGCAGTACGGGACGCCCGTCTACGTCCTCGACGAGCAGGAGGTGCGCGACCGCTGCCGCGCCTACCTGCGGGACTTCCCCGGAGCCGAAGTGCTCTACGCGGCCAAGGCGTTCCTGTGCCGCGCCATGGTCCACTGGGTCGCCGAGGAGGGCCTCGGGCTCGACGTCTGCTCGGCCGGCGAACTGGACCTCGCCGTCGTCACGGGCTTCCCGCCGGAGCGGATCGTCCTGCACGGCAACGCCAAGAGCCCCGACGAGCTGAGGACCGCGCTGCGACTGGGCGTCGGCCGCATCGTGATCGACAGCTCCTCGGAGATCGCCCGCCTCGCCGCCATCGTGCCCGCGGGCACCCGGCAGAAGGTGCTCGTCCGGATCGCCCCCGGCATCGCGGCCGGCGGCCACACCAAGATCCGCACCGGCACCGCGGACCAGAAGTTCGGGCTGTCCGTCACCGACGGCTCGGCCCAGCACGCCGTCGCCCGGATCCTGCACCAGCCAGGCCTTGAACTCGTCGGCCTGCACTGCCACCTCGGCTCCCAGATCACCGCCGTCCGGCCCTACCTGGCGGCGGTGCGCCGCCTCGTGGGCCTCATGGCACGGATCCGGGAACAGCACGGGACGACCCTCACGCAACTGGACCTGGGCGGCGGCCACGGCATCGCCTACCGCCCGGGCGACGACGCCCTGGACGTCCCCGCCCTCGCCCGGGCGATCCGGGCCGAGCTGGCGGACAGCTGCGCGGCGGCCGGGATCCCCGTACCCCGGCTCACCGTCGAGCCGGGCCGCGCCGTCGTCGGACCTGCGGGCATCGCCCTCTACCGGGTCCTCGCCGTCAAACGCACCGAAGGCACCACCTTCGTGGCGGTCGACGGCGGCATGAGCGACAACCCCCGCCCCGCCCTGTACGGCGTCCGCTACGCGCCCCGGCTCATCGGCCGGCCCTCGACCGCCGCCACCGCGACCGTGACGGTCGTGGGCCGCCACTGCGAGGCCGGCGACATCCTCGCGTCCGACGTCGAACTCCCCGGCGACGTCCACCCGGGCGACCTCCTCGCCGTCCCCGTGGCGGGGGCCTACCACCTGTCCATGGCATCGGGCTACAACCTGGTCGGCCGCCCCCCGGTGGTCGCCGTCACCCAGGCCCGCCCCCGCCTCCTCGTACGCCGGGAGTCCCCCGACGACGTACGCCGCCGCGACATCGGCCTGTAGGGCTTCCACCTCGTGGGCCGAGCGGCGGCCCGGCGGACACGCGCCGCCGCACCGGCGTCTCAACGACCCTGCAGTGCCTTGACGTTGTCGCCGAACGTCCAGTTCCGGGAGCCGTCCCAGTTGATCGACCAGGTCATCAGGCCCTTCAGGCGGCCGCCGTAGGTGTTCCAGGCCTGGGCGACGGTGCCGGGCTGCATGTGGCCGCCTCCGGCGCCGGGCTGGGCGGGCAGGCCGGGGACCTGTTTGTCGTACGGGACCCGGACGGTGGTTCCCTGGACGACGAGGCCCCGGTCGAGGCAGTCGGTCTGGGCCGTGAAGCCCGCGACCGTGCCGGCCGCGTAGGAGTCGCCGGAGCACCCGTACATGCTGCCGTTGTAGTACTGCATGTTCAGCCACCACAGGCGGCCGTTGTCCGCGTACTTCTTCACGATGGGCAGGTACGCGCCCCAGATGGAGCCGTAGGTGACGCTGCCGCCGGTGACGTACGCCGTCTCGGGCGCCATGGTGAGGCCGAAGCCGGGAGGCATGCGCTCCAGGATCCCGTCGATGATGTGGACGAGGTTGGCTTGGGAGGGGGAGAGCCGGTTGATGTTCCCGCTGCCGACGAGGCCGGTCTCGATGTCGATGTCGATGCCGTCGAAGTGGTGCTCCTGGAGGATCGGCACGATCGTGGCGATGAAGCGGTCCGCGACGGCGCGGGAGTTGAGGTCGATCCCGGCGGTGGCTCCGCCGATCGACAGCAGCACGGTGAGTCCGGCGGCCTTGGCCTCGCACATCTCGGCCGGCGTGGGCACCTTCACGGTGGTGTCCATCCCGTCCTCCCAGAGGGCCGTGCCGTCCGAGCGGATGACGGGGAAGGCGGCGGTGACGACGTTGTAGCCGTGCTGCCGGATGCGCGGATCGGTGATCGGGGTCCAGCCGAAGGGCGGGTGCACGCCGTTGGCGGCGCCGTCCCAGTTCTCCCAGTAGCCCTGGAGCACCTTGCCGGTGGGCCTCGGCTTGAGGGCGCAGGTCGCGGCGGCCGGGGATTCCTGGGCGGCCGCCGTCGAGGCCGCCGAGGCGCCGCCCGCCAAGTGGAGGAGGCCTGCCAGTGCCAGGCCGGTTCCCAGAAGCGTTCTTCCGTGACGGGGCATTCCGCTGCTCCTTCCGGGGGACGGAAGTTCAGCGTCTTCTGGTCCAGACCTGCCGTCAAGAGGTCTGGACCAGAAGGAGTACCGCTCGGAAGGATCAGAAGGACTGGAGCAGCTGCGTGAGTTCGGCGACCGCCGCCGCCAGAGGCGCCGCCGGCTCGGCGAAGGCCGTCAGCCGGTCGAGGGCCCGTCGCACGACCCCCGGCTCGGGCGAGCCCTCGTCCAGCTCCTCCCGAAGCCTGCGCAGCTCCGCCCGTGGCACCTCCTGGTCCGGCAGGGCGGACCTGTGCTCCTCCAGCAGGCGCTCGATCAGCAGGAGCAGGGCGTCCACCTGGGCGCGCTGCTCCGCGGCCGGCGCCTGGACGGAGATCCGGCCCGCCACGGCCCGCGCCTGCGGGCCCACGGCCTGGTTCGCGACCTGGCTCTGACCGCCGTACTGCTGCACACCGAAGTTGAGCACCCTGGACGGCTCTTCGGCGGACTGATCGGGTTGACCGGGCACGTACCCCTCCTATCGTTTGGCCGCGGTTCCGGACCGCGGCGGATCGCCGGCCCGGGCCGTGGCCGACTCGGCGGTGGCCTGGGCGCCCTGGCCCACGGCCTGGTTCCCCACGACGCTCACCCCGCCCGTCTGCAGGACACCGTGGTTGAGGATGGTCTGGCTCTGCGTACGGAAGTCCGCCGTGTCCACGCCGTGCTCGTCCAGGAAGTCCCGGACGGCCGCCAGGGCGTGCCGGTCGAGGGCGTTGAGGGCTCGCCGCGCGTCCACCAGCTGGAAGTGGTGCAGGTACTCCGGGCCCTGCGCGTCCTCGCGGACGCTCACCCGGGCGCCGCGGTCGAAGGCGGGATCCTCCACGGCCGCCCGCTGTTCGCGGCGCCGGCGCCGCGGCGTGCGGTACTCGGCGAGCGCGTCGGCCAGGAACGACCGGGCCGCACCCCGCAACGCGGCGCCGGTCCGCCCCAGGGCCTTGAGCACCAGGGCCGCGCGGCTCCCGGCGGCGCCGGCCGGCCGCAGCAGGTCCACCACGTGCAGGTCGCGCCATACGGGCCCGAGGACGTACCGGTCGCACCGCAGGTGCAGGGTCCTGCCCACCACGGCCACGTGCAGGAAGTGGCTGGACACCACCTCGCCGCCCCACAGCGGCACATGAGCGGCCACGCAGTGCCGGGCCACACCGTCCGGGTTGAGCGCGATGCGCCGCAACGCCTCGGCGGGCAGCAGTGTGACGGGAGCGCGCCGCGGGTCGGGCAGCAGACGGCCGTCCCGGGCCAGTTCCCTGCCGCTGACGAAGACCCGGTCCTCGACGACCAGCCCGTCGACGGGCGGCCAGTCGCCGGTGGCCGGGCCGACGGCCCGGTCACCCCGGCCACCGTCCCGAGCCCGGCTCCGGCCGCCGTCACCCCACCCGCCGTCCCGGTCACGGTCCCGAGCGCCGCTCCGGCCGCCGTCACCCCACCCGTCGTCCCGACCACCGTCCCATCCGTCGTCCCGACGGCCACCCCACCCGTCGTCGCGTCCGTTCTCGTCCAGCCGCCGACCCGAACCGGCCGCCGAATCCGTCCCCTCCGCGACCTCGCGCAGTCGCCGGCGCAGCCGCGTCACGACGTCCCAGGCGTCGAAGCGGCTGACGGCGGCCGAGGACTCCCGGCCCCCTCCACCCTCACGGGACGGCTCGGGCGGCAGCAACGGCACCGACAGCGTCCACTCCGACTCCTTCTCGCCGTACCCGACGAACGGCGAGAAACCGCTGTAGCAGGTGACGTTGCCGCGCTGGGCGGCGGCCACGGCCGCGATCCTGGCAGCCGCCCACGGCTCCACCGGCGCGGGCCGCGGCGACATGTCCGGGTCGAACACGTCGCGCCGCAGCGCACCGCGCAGCCGCTCCTCCATGTCCCGGTCCTCGTCGGCGACGATCCGCAGGGCCAGCGCACCGCCGGCGATCACGGCGAGGAGCGGCGGAAGGCCCAGCAGGTAGCCGCCGACCAGCCAGCGAAGAAGGCCGGGGAGCGGCAGGGCGGACAGCGCCATGCCCGCAAGTACGCCGGCGAGGAGGAGGGCGCCGGCCGTGCCGGCCACCCGCCACGCCGCCCGCGACACGGGCGGCACCTCACGACCGCGCACGGCACGGGGCCGCCCCCGGGCCGCGGCCCCCAGCGTCCGTAACGCGAGCCCCGCGAACAGCAGCCACAGCGGGCCGAACGCCGCGATGAGGCAGGTGACCGCGGCGAGCTTCCGGTTCCGCTCCCGGTGGAGCCGGTGCGCCGTGAGACTGTGCCGGGCGACGGGCACGAGGTCGACGCCCGGAGAGACGGCGATCGCGCCGAGCCCGTCGCCCAGCACGTCGTCGACGACGCGGCGGGCGAAGGAGGGACGCAGGTACGCGGCCGCGCACAGGTAGCGGGTGACGTCGCCCGGCGTGGTGCCGGTCGCGACGGGGGCGGGCGCTTCCGGGAAGGAGCCGGCCATGGCAGTCCTCCGTTGACGGGTACGGGACGCCGCTCGCGCGCGGGCCTGCGGCGGCGCCGTGGCACCGCCGGCGTACACGACGGCGATGAGGAGACCGAACAGCACGCCGAACACCAGGCCGTCCACGAGGAAGGACCCGAGGAGGGCGGAGGCGTCCCGGCCGTAGGTCAGGATGACGTCGGTCCCGAAGGCAATGGCGAGGATCCATTGCAGCGCCGAGCCGAGGACAGACACCAGCACCCCGGCACCCACGGCGGCGGCCCACCGGACGCCACCGGCGGCGGTCGGCCGGGCCACCAGCCGGGGGACCAGTACCGCGACCGTGACCAGCAGCAGGACGAAGCCCAGGTTGGTCGTCCAGGTGAATTGGGGCGTGTACGGGTACGGCCCCGGCGCGGGCTGCCACGTGGGCACGAACAACGCCTGCCGCAACAGCGCGAGCGCACTGTCCCGCGGCCACCAGCCGAGCAGCGCCTCCCGCGTCCACGGACTGCCCAGGGCCACCAGGACCCCGCACAGGAGGACGACTCTCCCCCTACCACTCGCTCGTCCCACGGAACCCCCCGGAGCACTCGAGACCCGTACTCTAGAAAGCCCTCGGCAAGGTGTCAGCCGATCGGCCGACAAAGCCCGGGGAACACCCACCTCCGTACCCCGCCGCGACGGCTTTCGGCCACCCGGGGAGCCGGTCGGCTTCCGTCGCGGCCCTGGCGGGGCGGCCCATGGCGGCCGGCAGGGAGGACGCGGCGCGTGAGCCCCGTCTCACCGCAGCGGTGGCGCTTGTTTGTGCAACGAGTTGCATATGAGGATCGGGCATGGTGCTCGACCAGGTGATCAAGGTGCCGGGCGGCGCCCCCGACCACCACATCAACACCACCAGAGCACCACCTCAGCACCACCACCCTCATCCGAGCCGGAAAGGCGGACATCCATGGCCGACCCGCTGCTGTTCAACCCGCGCACCTACGACCCGGCGCACTTCGACCCGGAGACCCGTCGGCTGCTGCGGGCCACCGTCGACTGGTTCGAGGAGCGCGGCAAGCGCAAGCTGATCGAGGACTACCGCTCGCGCGCCTGGCTGGCGGACTTCCTCGCGTTCGCCGCCAAGGAAGGGCTGTTCGCGACCTTCCTCACCCCGGCCTCCGCCGCCGACGGCCGGCAGGACAAGCGGTGGGACACCGCCCGGATCGCCGCCCTCAACGAGATCCTCGGCTTCTACGGGCTCGACTACTGGTACGCCTGGCAGGTCACCATCCTCGGCCTCGGCCCCGTCTGGCAGAGCGACAACGCCGCCGCCCGCGACCGCGCGGCCGACCTCCTCGCGCAGGGCGAGGTGTTCGCCTTCGGCCTGTCCGAGAAGAGCCACGGCGCCGACATCTACTCCACCGACATGCTGCTGGAGCCCGACGGCCAGGGCGGCTTCAGGGCCACCGGCTCCAAGTACTACATCGGCAACGGCAACGCCGCCGGGCTCGTCTCCGTGTTCGGCCGCCGCACCGACGTCGAGGGCCCGGACGGCTACGTCTTCTTCGCCGCCGACAGCCGCCACGCCGCGTACCACCTGGTCAAGAACGTCGTGGACTCGTCCAAGTTCGTCAGCGAGTTCCGCCTGGAGGACTACCCCGTAGCCCCCGAGGACGTCCTGCACACGGGCCGCGCCGCCTTCGACGCCGCGCTCAACACCGTCAACGTCGGCAAGTTCAACCTCTGCACCGCCTCCATCGGCATCTGCGAGCACGCGATGTACGAGGCCGTCACCCACGCCCACAACCGCATCCTCTACGGCCGCCCCGTCACCGCCTTCCCGCACGTGCGCCGTGAGCTGACCGACGCGTACGTCCGCCTCGTCGGCATGAAGCTGTTCAGCGACCGCGCCGTCGACTACTTCCGCTCCGCGGGCCCCGACGACCGCCGCTACCTCCTCTTCAACCCGATGACGAAGATGAAGGTGACCACGGAGGGCGAGAAGGTCATCGACCTGATGTGGGACGTCATCGCCGCCAAGGGCTTCGAGAAGGACAACTACTTCGCCCAGGCCGCCGTCGAGATCCGGAGCCTGCCCAAACTGGAGGGCACGGTCCACGTCAATCTCGCCCTGATCCTCAAGTTCATGAGGAACCATCTCCTGAACCCGGCCGCGTACGAGCCCGTCCCGACCCGGCTCGACGCCGCCGACGACACGTTCCTCTTCCGCCAGGGCCCCGCCCGCGGCCTCGGCTCCGTCCGGTTCCACGACTGGCGCGGCGCCTTCGACGCGTACGCCCAGCTGCCCAACGTCGGCCGCTTCCGCGAGCAGGCCGACGCGCTGTGCGCGTTCGCCACCACCGCCGCCCCCGACGAGGAGCAGAGCCGCGACCTCGACCTCCTCCTCGCCGTCGGACAGCTCTTCGCGCTCGTCGTGCACGGCCAGCTGATCCTGGAGCAGGCGCGCCTGACCGGCCTCGACGAGGACGTGCTGGACGAGCTCTTCGCCGTCCTCGTACGCGACTTCTCCGCGCACGCCGTCGAACTGCACGGCAAGGACTCCGCCACCGAGCAGCAGCAGAGCTGGGCGCTGGGCGCCGTACGGCGTCCGGTCGTCGACGAGGCCCGCTCGGCCCGCGTCTGGGAGCGCGTCGAGGCGCTCTCCGGGGCGTACGAGATGGCGCCGTAGGCCATGCGTCAGGGCCGCCGGCCCCGGCCACTCCCGTCGAGGCCGGGGGCGGCGGCTACCGAAGCTCCCGCCCGAGCGTGCGCAGTTCGCGGATCAGGGCACGGACAGCGGCGGCGGACGCGAGTTCCGGGGTGGTGACGTAGCCGACGTCGCGCGTGGGGCGCAGGGGGCCGAGGTCCTCGATCTCGACGGCGGGCGGCGCCCCGGTCAGCGCGAGCTGCGGCATGATCGCCATGCCGAGTCCACCGGCCACCATCGACAGCACGGCCCCGTCGTCGTCCGCCTCGACGCTCGCGCGGGGGATCCAGTCCTGGGCGGCCCACCAGTCACGGGTGTACGAGGTGCAGTTCTCCGCCCAGTCGACCAGGGGCAGCGACCGAGGGTCCGGGTGGCCCGCCGGGTGCACCAGCGCGTACGGCTCGGTCAGCAGGCGGCCGCCGACCAGCCCCGGCGGCACGGGCGACGTCGTGCCGATCGTGGCGATGCCCACGTCGGCGCGGCCCGCCGCCACCTCCCCGGCGGTGCCCGGGCCCACCTCCCGCACGATCCGCACCTCGGGCACGAGGTCCGGGTGGCGTGCGGTCAGCCGCTTGAGCACCGCCGGCAGCAGATGCAGCGCCGCGCTGCGGAACGCGGCGATCCGCAGCCGCCCGGCGACGGTGCCGTCCTCCGCCGTGCGGGCCTCGGCGACCATCACGTCCAGCAGGCGCAGCACCCGCCGGGCGTGCGCGGCGACGCGTGTTCCGGCGGCGGTGGGGCGGGCGCCGTGGCGGCCACGGTCGAAGAGCACCACGCCGATCGCGCGCTCGCTGCCCCGCACGGAGTGCGACACGGCCGACTGCGTCATGCCGAGCACCGCCGCCGCGGCGGAGAAGCTGCCCTCGCGCTCCACCGCCACGACCACGCGGAGTTCCTGAGGTGTCAGATCGCGCGCCGCGGGACCGGCGGGGGCCGGTTCCCGGGGTGCTGCGTCGCGTGGCCGCGGTGGCGTGATCACCGTTGTCACCTCGGTGTATGAGGAGCGTTCATGGATGGGGCCCATTCTGTCGATCACGGCACCTGCACCGGTGGCCGGGGGTCCGCATACGGTCCGAGCCATGACCACGACATCGCTCACCGTTCACCAGATCGCCCGCCCCACCGGCTTTCCGACCCACGACCACTTCGCCTTCGTCGAGGCCCCCGTGCCTTCGCCCGCGCCGGGTACCGCACTGGTGGAGAACCTGTACTGGTCCGTGGACCCGTACCACCGCGAGGCGATGGACTCGGACGAGTTGTGGACGCTGCACGCGCCCATGGAGGGCCGCACCATCGGCCGGGTCGTGGAGTCACGCGACCCCGGCCTCCGGGAGGGCGAGATCGTCCTGCACCGCGAGGGCTGGCGTACCCACAGCCTCGTCACCGCGGACACGGCGCGCCGCCTGCCCGTCTTCGACGGCGTCCCGCTCTCCGCCCACCTCGGCATCCTGGGCGGCACCGGCCTCTCCGCGTACGTGGCCCTTACCCGGATCGCCCGACTCCGGCAGGGCGAGGACCTGTTCGTGTCCGCGGCGGCCGGCGGCGTCGGCACGGCCACCGGGAGGCTGGCCCGGCTGCTGGGCGCGGGCCGGATCGTCGGCAGCGCCGGCTCGGCCGCGAAAGTGGCGTACCTGACGGAACACGTCGGTTACGACGCGGCCTTCGACTACCACGACGGTCCGGTCGCCGAGCAGCTGGCGAAGGCCGCGCCGGACGGGATCGACGTGTTCGTCGACAACGTGGGCGGCGACCACCTGGAGGCCGCGATCGCGTCCCTGCGCGAGTACGGGCGTATCGCCTGGTGCGGCGCGGTCGGCCAGTACAACAGCACCGGCGGCGCGCCCGCCGCGCCCCGCAACCTCTTCGACGTCGTGGGCAAGAGCCTGCGCCTCGAAGGCTTCCTCGTCCGCAACCACCGCGACGCCCAAGAGGAGTTGTACGACCTGGCCGTGCCGCATCTGCGCAGCGGGCGGCTGCGGTCGGACGAGACGGTCGTCGACGGCTTCGACCGGATCGTGGACGCGTTCCTGGGGATGCTGCGCGGCCGGAACACGGGCAAGATGCTCGTCCGCGGCACGACCGCCCGGTAGGGGCGACCGCGGACCACCGGGGCCTACACCGACTGCGGCCGGCCGTCGTCGTCGCAGGGCAGCCGGCCCCGGCCGTAGGCCGCGACGAAGTCCTCGGTGATGTCCTCCTCGACCGTGTCGATGGCCGTGGTCGGCACCTCGATGACGCCGCTGAAGGGGCGGTCGACGTCCCTGATGACGAGCAGCACGCTGGTCAGCAGCGCGGTGATGGTGACCAGCCCCGCGGTGACCAGGGCGGTGTTCCTGCGGGGCAGGCACAGGGCGAGTGTGACGACGAGGCAGGCGAGCGCGGTCAGCATCAGCCAGTACACGGCACCGGGGATGGTGGGCGTGGACTCCGCGATGCGTGTCTGCCGTGCCTGGGACCGTTCCTTGTCGGCGGCGATGAGCAGCCCGAAGGACGAGTCCCCCGTGCCCATCCGCTTCAGTGCGGCACGGAAATCGGTGGTCCAGTGGCTGGGGCGGCCTGATCCGTGCCCCTGGGACATCGCCTTCCACTCGCCGGCTCGTACCGCGCGGGTGTAGCAGACGACGTCCGCCTGGATTCGCAGGCGCTGCGCCGCGGGTGCGAATTCGGCCACCTCGAACATGTGGTCCACCGCCCCCGCTTCCCGCCGTACCGCGTCATCGGCCTTGCCCTGCGAGGTGGACGCGGTGACCAGGACGAAGGCCAGCACGAACACGGTGAGCGTCTGCAGGGGGAGTACGAAGTCGCGCACGGTCAGCGACGGCGTCTCCTCCGCCTCCAGGCGGCCGCGCAGCAACCAGTGGCCGATCAGGCCCAGCATGAGGGCCAGCAGGACCACGACGATCGTGACGACCAACGGGAATCAGTCCCTCCGGGTGATGGAGGCTTCGATCATCACCGCGAACGTCGCATGTGGGGGCGGTGTGACACGGCAGTCGCGGTAGGCCACTCGAACGGCGGGCGGCGCGGGCCTGATCGCTGTCAAGTTTTCTGCTGTCACGGCCCTTGCGGGCAGCCGTCGGCCACCAATAGAAAGGAAAGGTTCCTAACAATGGCCTCCGGCCCCACCTTCGCCTGGGTGCCGTCGCCCGCTCATCCCGGGTGCGTCGACACCGGCCAGGCGAGAAAGCGGAGAATCACATGCCCCTGCCCCCTCTGCGACCCCCTTCGCCACCTGCCCGGCGCCCGCGCCGCCGACGCACGGCACTCCGGATCGTCCTGGCCCTGGCACTGGCCGCCGTGCCCACGGTGGTCGCCCTGAGCGTCGGTCAGGCCGTCGGTACGACGACCGGCACGCCGACGGCCGCGGCCGGACTGGACGATCCGGTGAAGAAGGAGATCGCCATGCGGCTCGTCTCCAGCGCCGAGAACTCGTCGCTGGACTGGCGGGACCAGTTCGACTACATCGAGGACATCGGCGACGGCCGCGGGTACACGGCGGGCATCGTCGGCTTCTGCTCCGGCACCCACGACATGCTCGAACTCGTCGAGCACTACACCGAACGGGTGCCGGACAACCCCCTCGCCCGCTACCTCCCCGCCCTGCGCGAGGTCGACGGCAGCGACTCGCACGAGGGCCTGGACCCCGGCTTCACCGGCGCGTGGGTGAAGGCCGCGCGGACGCCGGAGTTCCGGGCGGCGCAGGAACACGAGCGTGACCGCGTCTACTTCGACCCGGCCGTCGCCCGGGCCAAGCGGGACGGCCTGCGGGAGCTGGGCCAGTTCGCCTACTACGACGCCATGGTCATGCACGGCGCATCGGGCTTCGCTTCGATCCGGGACGCCGCCCGCGCCGACGCCGCCACGCCCGCGGACGGCGGGAACGAGACCGCGTACCTGCACGCGTTCCTCGACGCGCGCGTGGCCGAGATGAAGAAGGAGGCCGCGCACGAGGACACCAGCCGCGTCGACACCGCCCAGCGGGTCTTCCTCGACCAGGGAAACCTGCGCCTGAACACCCCGCTCACCTGGCACGTCTACGGCGACCGGTTCCACATCGCACGCGACCCCGACCCGGCCCCGCCGGCCCCCGGCAGCGAGCAGCTGATCTCCCGCAACAGGCCCGCCACCGCCTCGTCCGTCGAAACCCCGTCCCTCACCCCCGACAAGGCGGTCGACGGCACCCCCTCCACCCGCTGGGCCAGCGCCGAGGGATCCGACCCGCAGTGGCTGCGCATCGACCTGGGCGCCGGATCCACCGTCTCCCGCGTGAAGCTGACCTGGGAGGCCGCCCACGCGACCGCCTACCGGATCGAGATCTCGGCGGACGGGACCCACTGGACCCGCCTCGCCGCCGAGACGTCCGGCAACGGCGGCACCGACGAGTGGACCGGCCTGCGGGGCACCGGCCGCTACCTGCGGATGTACGGCACCGCCCGTGGCACCCCGTACGGCTACTCGCTCCACGAGGTCGAGGTCTACGGCACCACGGGCACCGGCCCCACCGACCCGCCCGGCCCCACCGGCGCGTTCACGGTCGTGGGCGCCGGTGACATCGCCGCCCAGTGCCACCGGACCGACCCCGGCTGCCAGCACTTCAAGACCGCCGCACGCGCCGAGGCCATCGACCCGGCGTTCTACATCACGATGGGCGACAACCAGTACGACGACGCCCACATCGAGGACTTCCGCACCTACTACGACAAGTCCTGGGGGCGCTTCAAGCACAAGACCCACCCCGTGCCCGGCAACCACGAGTCCTACGACGACTGGGAGAACAGGGACGAGAGGGCCTACCGGCAGTACTTCGGCAGCCGCGCCACCCCCCAGGGCAAGATGTGGTACTCGTACGACCACAACAACTGGCACTTCGTGGCGCTGAACTCCAACCGTTTCGACGAGAAGGAACAGCTCGACTGGCTCAGGGCCGATCTCGCCGCCAACGACAAGAAGTGCGTCGCCGCCTACTGGCACGAGCCGCTGTTCAGCTCCGGCAGCCACGGCAACGTCCCGGTCAGCAGGCCCGTGTGGGACCTCCTCGAAGCCGCCGGCGCCGAACTGGTCCTCAACGGCCACGACCACCACTACGAACGCTTCGCCCCGCAGACCGGCAGCGGCCGGGCCGATCCCGGGGGAATCGTCGAGATCCTCGGCGGCGCGGGCGGCAAGGACCTCTACGGCCCCGGTGACACGGTCCAGAAGAACAGCGTGAAGCGCATCTGGGACACGTTCGGCGTGGTGAAGCTCAACTTCACCGACACCGGCTTCCAGTCGCAGTTCGTCCGGACGGACGGGACCGTCCTCGACACCAGCCCCACCTACACCTGCCACTGACCGGCAGCAGCCATCCGCGCCCGGGGTGCTCCGCGTCCCGCCACGGAAACGGCGGAGCGCCCCGGGGGCGGCCACGCCCGAGGAGCCCCCCATGTACCTCGCCGCCGGCCGGTCGGGCCCGTCGCAGCCGCCCGGCCCGGGACCCGGCACCACCGCCCGGAGCGCCGCCCCGGCCGGCCGGGCCCGCGTCGCCTCCACGGTCGTCGCGCTCGGCGCCGTCAGCCTCGTCACCGACGTCTCGTCCGAGATGGTCACCGCCGTCCTCCCCCTCTACCTCGTCCTCGGACTGGGCCTCAGTCCCCTCCAGTTCGGCTTCCTCGACGGGCTGTACAACGGCCTCACCGCCTTCGTACGCCTCGCCGGCGGCCATGCCGCGGACCGCTGGCGGCGCCACAGACTCGTCGCCGGAGCCGGGTACGCCCTGTCCGCGCTCTCCCGGCTCGGCCTGCTGCTCGCGGGCGGCTCCACCCCCGCGCTGTCCGCGGCGCTCGCCGCGGACCGCGTCGGCAAGGGCGTACGCACCGCCCCGCGCGACGCGCTGATCACGCTCAACTGCGACGAACGGGACCTCGGCCGCGCCTTCGGTGTGCACCGTGCCATGGACACGACCGGCGCGCTGCTCGGCCCGCTCGTGGCGTTCGCCCTGCTGTGGGCGACGGCCGACGCGTACGACGCCGTGTTCGTCGTCAGCTTCTGCTGCGGCCTGCTCGGTGTCGTGGTGCTGTTCGCCTTCGTCCCCGGCCGTGACGCGGCCGCACCCGCCACAACGGCGCCCGGCACGGCGACGCCGAGATCCACCCTGCGCCTGCTGACCGTCCCCGCCTTCCGCCGGGTACTGGCGGCGGCCACCCTGCTGGGCCTGGTGTCCGTGGGCGACGCGTTCCTCCACCTCGTCCTGCAGAAGCGGCTCGACCTGGATCCCGCCTTCTTCCCCCTGCTCCCGCTGGGCAGCGCGGCCGTCTACCTGCTGCTCGCCGTGCCGGCCGGCCGGGCCGCCGACCGGACCGGCCGCCGCACCCCGTACCTCCTGGGGCACCTCGCCCTGCTCGGCGCCTACGTGTTGCTGCTCTCGCCGCTGGCGGGACTGCCCCTGCTCCTCGCCGTCCTGGTCCTGCACGGTGCGTACTACGCGGCCACGGACGGCGTGCTGATGGCCCTCGGCGGCCCGCTGATCCCCGACGGGCGGCGCGCCGGCGGGCTGGCGCTGCTGCAGTCCGGGCAGGCGCTCGGCCGTCTGCTGGCCTCCGTCCTGTTCGGTGCGGCATGGACGCTCTGGAGCATGCACACCGCCCTCACCCTGGCCGCCGCCGCGCTGGCCGCCGCGCTGTTCTGCGCCCGCCTCCTGCTTCCCGCCGCCCTCCCGGAGCCCCGATGACCACCACACCCTCCCCGCGCGCCCGCGTCACGGCTGTGGCCCTCGCCGCCGCACTGCTGGCCGCGGTCGCCGTCGTGTACACCGTCCGCGCCTCCGAACGGAACGCGCCCGCCGCGCCGGACGCCTCCGGCATCACCCTCACGACCACCCCCGGCCTGTATGTGCGGACGGACGCCGGCACGGTGTCGGTCGTGCCGACCGAGGGCGGACGGAAGGCGCCACGGACCGAAGACGGACGCGAGGCGACACGGACCGAGGACGCACGCGAGGCGACCGGTCTGGCGTGCCGGCGCTTCTACGCCGCGGGCGGGACCGCCGTCTGCCTCACCACCGTCCCGGGCATCCCGCCCCGGACCCAGGCCGTCGTCCTGGACAGCGCCCTGCGGCCGAAGCGCACGGTCACCTTCGGCGGCACGCCCAACCGGGCCCGCGTGTCCCCGTCCGGCCGCGTGATCTCCTGGACCGTCTTCGTCAGCGGCGACTCGTACGCCGGGTCCGCGTTCTCCACGCGCAGCGGCATCCTCGACACCAGGACCGGCTACCTCATCAAGAACATGGAAACCGTCCAGCTCTCGATCGACGGAAGGCGCTACAGCGCACCCGACGTCAACTACTGGGGCATCACGTTCAGCCGGGACGACAACCGCTTCTACGCGACCGTGTCCACCCGCGGCCGGACCTACCTGGTCGAGGGCGACCTGAAGAAGTGGACCGCGCGAGCCCTGCGGGAGAACGTCGAATGCCCCTCCCTGTCCCCTGACGGCACGCGCCTCGCCTACAAGAAGCGCGTCCGCACGGGCACCACGAGCCCCTGGCGCCTGCACGTCCTCGACCTGCGGACGATGCGCGACACACCCCTGGCCGAGGCCCGCAGCGTCGACGACCAGGCCGCGTGGCTGGACGACGCGACCCTCGCGTACGCCCTCCCGGGCGCGACCCGCGACGCGTCGGACGTCTGGTCGGTACGGGCGGACGGCACGGGCACACCGCGACTCGTCGCCCATGACGCGTCGTCACCCAGCATGGTGCCGCCCGCGTAGGCCACGGCCCCTCCTCACCCCACGTGGGCTTCCAGGACGGTGTGGGGGATGGGGGGCCGGTCCCACAGGGCGAGGAGTTCATCGGCCAGGGCCATGACGGGGAGGGGGTGCCGAGGGCCGCGCACCTCGATGGCGGCAGCCAGCAGGCCGCGCGGGACGGCTCCGGCGTCGAGGAGGACCCGCCACTCCTCCGGCCCGAGTTCCAGGAACTCCAGGCCGGTCAGCGCACCGATCTCCAGCGGGTCGGCGAGCGTGCCGGGGAAGGCGGTGAGGGTCCGCAGGCGGGGCAGCCCGGTGACGGGGGCGAGGCCGAGCGGCTCACCGTCCCACACGCCGATGCACAGGACCTCCAGGTCCGGGTGGCCGGCGGCCTCGACGCTGCCGAGGTCGTGGGCGTTGATCCGGGCCACGACCGGCGTCTCGTCCCCGCGACGGGTGCGGCGGCCCTTCCTGGGCCCCTTCGCGACCAGGTCGGTGAGGGAGTCGGCGCGCAGCTCGGCGCCGATGCGCTGCTCGTGGCCGAGCGTGATGATCTGGCCGGTGTGCCCGCGCGGGCCGGGGGTGAGGTCGACCGCGATCCGGTCGCCACCGCCGTTGTCGCCGAAGACGATCCAGCCGGGGGAGCCGACCAGCCCCTGCACCGCGGCGTCGGGCGGGGTGACGACCGCCGTCGTCGCCGCGTGCTGCCAGGGGGACGGCCGGGACGACGCGTCCGCCACGTACAGGCGGTCGAGCGGGAAGAGTTCGCAGCCGACCGCCCGGAAGACGCGCTCCGCCGCCTCGTAGCCGCCGCCCCAGTCCTGCCATCGGGCCCGCGTCACCCGGTAGAGCGCCTTGAGCTCGTCCGGCAACGCGACCCCGAGACGCGCCTCCGTGGCGGCGATCTCCTCCTCGGTGGCACCGATCGCGTCGGGGAGCCGCTTGCGCAGCGTCCGCTCCAGCCGCGCCGGATTCACCGACCGCGCCGGCCGCGCCCCCGGCACCGGATCGGGAAGACGGCGCCAGGGCTCGGGGACGGCGCCCTCGACCAGGACGATCGAACCCGGGTACGGGCCGATCCCGGGCGCCACGGCGGGGCTGGGGCCGAGCAGGTGGAGCACCGCCGCCCCGCTCGGCGATGCCTCCACGACGAACGAGATGCCGTCGGCACCGGCGTCCGCGAGCGCGCTCCGCACTCGCTGCACCGCGTCGTACTCGTGCTGCCTGTGGTCGACCCGCCCGGCCGGCCCGGGCCCCTGAAAGGGCACGCTCCACCCGTACGGCCCGATCCACCCCGCCACGTGGCCACCGGGCGCGGCAAGGCTCTCCGTGTTGCCCGCCACCAGGAGCCTCAGCAGCGGCTCCCACGTGGCGAGTTCATGTATCGAGGGCAACGGAAGGCCTCCGGCGGTTCCAGTGAGCGTGACGAACCCGATTATCGGGCACCCGGCTCCCCGCCCGATCCGTACAGCCGAGAGTCGGCACTCCACCCGCCGCCTTGGGCGAGGCGCTCGTCGCAGTAGCACTCCCCGGCGACGAGGACAGAGGTGTCGGTCTCGTCACTTCTCGCCACGTCTCGTCGGTGGGGGAGCGCACCGAACCCGCGCCTCAGGACCCGCCGCGGGTCTTCGTCAGCTCGTACAGGTGCCCCGCGTCCGGGTCCCCGATGTACTGGTACAGCGTGATCCGCTCCGCCGTGCCGCCCACGTTCCAGGCGGGCCACTGGCAGTCATGGACGGTGAGGTCGACCCGCTGCGTCCATGGGTTCTCTCCGGCGTCGAACGTCCAAGTGCCTTCACCGGTGCACTCGTTCACCACGATGTCGACGTTGGCGTCCATCCCGTGGTCGTCGACGCCGAAGGCCGTGACCCTGCCGTCCGGGGCGACGGTCAGGGTTCCGCCCCTTCCGTCGGACCAGGTCCCCACCAGCGCCGCCGGAGTGATCGTCGGCGGGCGGTACTCCTCGAGCAGGCCCGTGTGGAGGGCGATGCCCCCGAGGGTGCCCGCACAGGCCACGACCAACGTGCCCCACAGCGCGAGCGAGCCGAACAGTCCGCGTCGACGCAGTCGGCTGAACCAGATCGGGGCGGTGAGCGACGCGGTCACCACGAGCCAGGACTTGACGGCGACGCCCCAGTCCGCGGCGTCGGACAGGACGACACCTGCGACCACCGGTACGAGGGCCGCCGTCGCCGCTGCCGGCGGTACCCACCACCACGCCTCACGGCCACCGAACCGACGCCCCAGCGCCTCGCTCAGCCATACCGCGGGAAGCACGAGCGCCAGCGAGACAGCGGCTCCTGCGAAGGCACCGACCACCGCGAGGAGGGGCAGCGCGAGGGCGTAGGTGCCGCCCGCGTTCGGTGACTCCTGGGTGAACCCGTACACCACGGCCACGACTAGCGCGAGCGCTGCTTCCAGGAACAGCACCAGCATCGAGATCAGCAGCGCCCGTCCCCAGGAGCGTTTCGGTTCCACAGCCCAAGCCCCCCTGCGGTGCGGCACGTCGACACGGGTCGCCCGGCGGGCGATCGCGGCAGTGCTCATACTGCCAGGGGAATTGAACGCGTTCAACGCGAGCTTGCCCACAGCCGCAAGGCGGTCAGTGCGGAACTACCTCCCAGCTCCGGGGAGCAGCCGCACCTCCGCCGCCGGCAGCTTCGCCCACCAGTTGTGGTGGCGGCTGTAGACCGTGGGCTCGCGGTCGGCCAGGAGGGCCGTCAGGGACTCGGCCTCCGCGGCGAGGCCGTCCCACGCGGCCGGCGGGAGCGGGTGGAAGGCGGTGGCCTCGATGCCTCCCTCCACCGGGCGCCATACGCCCGCGACATACCCGTCCACAAGTAGGGTGGGCAGCACGTCGCCGTTGTTCCGTATCACGAGCCGGCGGTAGTCCGGCGGCACCACTCGGCTGCGGTCGGCCCAGGCCAGCAGCGTGCTGTCCCACATCGCCATCAGCCGGGGCGGCGCAGGCGTGTCGGCGGGCGGCCGTGAAGCACCCGGGAGGTCGAACAGCGTGACGCCGTCCGGCCCCCGCAGCTGCTCGACGGCGCCGTCCAGCGCCCGCAGCGCCTCGCGGACGGGTGCCCTCGGCACCATGGCGAACTGGGCCACGTCCGCCACCGACGCCGGCCCGAACCCCGACAGATAGCGCAGAATCAGCGTCCGCAGCGCCTCCGCGTCCACCGCCCGCCCCGTGAACACGCGCCCTGTGCCGGCCGCGACGAAGGACGGCCGCACCCCGAACGACCACGGCGCGGCCGTCGGCGCGTGGTGCAGCGGCGCGTACGCCTTCAGCCCCCACCACGCCCCGTCCTTCCTCTCCGCGCCGAGCCGCTCCTCCACCCACGCCTGCATCTCCGCCGACGTCCGCGGCCGGTCGGCGAAGGCCAGCAGCTCCGGCACCAGCTCATCGGCGTCCGCGGGCGTCAGTCCCGCGGCGGCGAAGCGGTGGCCGAGCCGCGAGCCGTACAGCGTCGGCTGCATCGCGGCCCGGAAGGCCGCGTAGTCCTCGGCGTGCACGGCGTGCAGGGTGATCCGCATCAGGGTCGCCTTGACCACCGCACGCCGGGCGAAGGCGGCGTCCAGCTCCTCAGGGGTGAAGCCGGCGAGCCGGTTCCACAGCGCGATGTACGGCGAGGCCGGGTGCTGCGCCTGGAGCGCGACCACACGCCGCACCCCGTCGGGGATGGTCAGCGACTCCCGTCGCAGCAGCGACTGACGGCTGAGAGCGGCTCGGTTGAGTTCGCGCGCGGTGATCTTCACAGGGCGGGATTCTGCCGTGGGCCGTCCCCCGCCGCCAGCGCCCTACGCGTGTACGGGAACGGCCGCCGTCCCGTTGTCGCGGACGGCGGCCGGAAGCCGAGCCGGAGGGGCGGGCCGGTCAGACCTTGGTGAAGCACAACGTGTAGTCGGCGCCCCGGCGGCTCGAGTACTCGATGCCGTAGTCGTACTCCGACCCGCACTGCCGGTCGGGGCCGTACAGCCTGTCCCCCGTCTTGTACTCGGCCTCGGGCGAGCCGCAGTCGACGATCGTCGGCAGGGGCTTGCCGTCGGGGTCGTCGACCTTGACGCAGTCGCCGATGTTCGGGTCGTGCGTCTTGTTCTCCTCGGCCTGCGCGGACTGCGAGGCCTCCGCCTTCGCCTTGCCGCCGGTGGGACTGGTGTTGTAGTCCCAGACGTAGTACGCCAAGCCGCCGAACACCGCCAGGACGACGACGGCGGCCTTCAGGCCCCGCAACAGACCGCCCGGCTGCGGCTGCTGCGGCCCGCGCGGCGGCTGCGGCGGATGGGGCTGCTGCTGGTATCCGTACGGCTGCGGGTGCCCGTACTGCTGCGGCTGCTGTCCGTAGGGCTGCGGGTGCCCGTACGACTGCGGCTGCCCGTACGGAGGTTGGTTCTGGTAGTGCGGTGGTGGTGTGGACACGCCTGGGGGACCCTCGTAGGTGAGTGAACGAGCGGGGATCAACGCATTGTTGACATGCACAGGCTATCGGCCGGGTGCCCGGCACCGCCGACCGGCCGGGTCGCCACCCGCGTCGCCACCGGGCGCGCGGGCTCAGCGGGACGGCTCCTGCGGGCGGTCCGCCCTCGGGAGGGAGAGGACGAAACGGGCGCCCCCGCCCGCGGCCGTACCGACGGCGAGCGTGCCGCCGTGCCGGTGCGCCACGTCCCGGGCGATGGCCAGGCCCAGTCCGGCGCCCCCCTCGTCGCGGCTGCGGGCGTCGTCCAGCCGTACGAACCGCTCGAAGATCCGCTCGCGGTCCGCGTACGGCACACCCGCCCCGTCGTCGGACACGGCGACCTCGACACGATCTCCGGTGGCACCGACCGACGCGGTGACGGAACGGACGGCATGCCGCTGGGCGTTGTCCACGAGGTTGCCGACGACCCTGCGCAGATGGCCGGGCGACCCCGTCACGCCGTGCCCGTCACCTCGTACCCGGACGGCGACGGGGATCCGGTCGCCGTGACGGTGAGCCATCTCGTCCCGCACCAGCTCCGCCAGGTCGACGTGCCTGCCCGCGGGCCGTTCCCCCGCGTCCAAGCGGGCCAGCAGGAGCAGGTCGGCGGCGAGCTGCTGGAGCCGCTCCGTGTCCTGGACGGCGCCTGCGAGGTCCAGCAGGTCGGGGTGGGCCGCGCCGACCTCCAGCTGCGTGCGCAGCGACGCGATCGGACTGCGCAGTTCGTGCGAGGCGTCCGCGACGAACCGCCGCTGCCGCTCGACCGAGGCTTCAAGAGCCGCCAGCGTCTCGTTCGTCGTCCGCGCGAGGCGCGCGACCTCGTCCCGCGAACCGGGTTCGGGGACGCGGCGTGAGAGGTCCTCGGACGCGGTGATGGCGGCCATCTCCCTCCGGATCGCCTCGACGGGCCGCAGCGCGCGGCGGGTGACCAGCCAGGTCACCGAGCCGACCACCGCGAGCAGCAGGGGCAGACCGGCGAGCATCGCGGTGCGCACGGTGCTCACCGCGTCCCGCTCGGTCGCGAGCGGAGCGCCCGCGTGGACGGTGTACTCGCGTGCCGTGCCGCTGGGAGTCACCTTCACGGCGGCGAAGCGGTAGTCCGCCCTCCGCCCGTCGACGGTGGCGGTGCCGGACGTGAAGTCCGGGCGGTCGTTGGAGACTTCGCCCGGGGTCGGGGTGGTGTCGTCCCCGTCGGTGCCCTCGCTCCTGCCGTCGGCGTCGGCGGCGTCGTCGTCGTCCGAGGGCGAGGGCGGGGCCGAGGGGGCGGGCGAGGCCGCGCCGGCCGGGGAGGGTGCGACCGCCGTGCTCGATGTGCCGGAGATCGCCTCCAGACCCTCGCTGACGGCGACGACGCGGCCCCCGTCGTCGACGACCTGCACCGGGCGCTGGTCCTCGTCGGGGAGTTCCAGGCGGTTCGGCGGCCGGCCCACGGCGATCTGCGAGGCTACCTCCCGTGCGGTGATCTCGGCCTGCAGACCGGCCTGTTCGAGCAGGTTCGCGCGGAGCACCAGCAGCAGGGCGGCGCCGGCCGCGACCAGCGCGACCGCCACCACGAGCGTGGCCCCGAGCGCCGCCCGGGCGCGGACCGATCTCATGGCGTCGCGACCAGCCGGTAGCCGGCCCCGCGCACGGTCTGGATGCGCCGCGCGCCGAGCTTGCGGCGCAGGGCGGAGACGTAGACCTCGACGATGTTGGGGTCGCCCTCGTAGGCGAAGTCCCACACGTGCTCAAGGATCTCCGGCTTGCCGACGACCTCGCCGGCGCGCACGGCCAGCTGTTCCAGCACGGCGAACTCCTTCGCGGCCAGGGACACTTCGTCGTCGCCGCAGAACACTCGGCGGGTCGCGGTGTCGACCCGCAGGTCCCCGACGGTGTGCACGGGCGCGGCCCCCGCACGGCCGCGGCGGCGCAGCAGCGCCTTGACCCGGGCGACGAGCACCACGTACGAGAACGGCTTGGTCAGGTAGTCGTCGGCGCCGGTGTCGAGGCCCTCGGCCTCGTCGTACTCGCCGTCCTTGGCCGTGAGCATGAGGATCGGTACGTCGTTCCCGGTCGCGCGCAGCGCCGCGCAGACGCGGTAGCCGTTCATGCCGGGCAGCATGATGTCGAGGATCAGCAGGTCGTACGTGCCCTCGGAGGCGCGGTGCAGGCCCTCCCGCCCGTCGTGGACGACGTCCACGGCGTAGCCCTCGGCCCTCAGCCCTCCGGCCAGGGACGCCGCCAGCCGCTTCTCGTCCTCCACGATCAACAACCTCATGTGCCCCAGCGTGGCAGACCGAACCTGAAGAGCCCTTCAGGTGGCTTCAGGCCGGCTTCAGCGTGTGGTGGCCAGAGTGGTCCCCGTCATCGAGGAACGGCACGCATCCGGTGCCGGGTCACGGAGGAGAAACCCATGAAGCGCAATCCGGTCATCGCCACGCTCACGGCGGCCGTGCTGGTCGGCGGCGGAACGTACACGGCGGTCGCCGTGTCTGCCGCCGACGCGACCCCGTCCCTGCGGACGGCGGCGGACGTGGTCCGGAGCGACGACGACGAGGCGGACGACCGGGACGACGCCCGGGTGGACCACCGGGACGACGCCCGGGCGGACGACAGGGCCGCCGCCGCAGGCTCCGTCAGCGCCGCACAGGCGATCGCCGCCGCGCTGAAGGCCTCCCCGGGCGTGGTGGCCTCGGCGGAGCTGGACGACGACGGCGGCCACTGGGACGTCGAGGTGCTGGGCAAGGGCGACCGGACGCACCACCTGACCGTCGACTCATCGAAGGCGACGGTGAGCCACGAGGCGGACGACGACGCCGACGACGCGGAGGACCGGGCGGAGAGCGCCGCGCTGCGCTCGGCACGGGTGACCGCCGCCCAGGCGGCGGCCACGGCGCTGAGCGGCCACTCCGGCGCCACGGTGACGTCGGTGGACTTCGACGACGACGGCACCTGGGAGGTCGAGCTGCGCAACGCCGACGGCTCGAAGAAGGAAACAAGGGCCGACGCCAAGGCCCAGCGTCCGGCCGCGTCGAACAAGGCGCCCGACACGGCACGCTCCTCGCACCACACGCCCGGCGACGACGACGCCGACGACCGGACGGACGACTGACCGCGCGCCCCTTTCCCGCGCCATTCGCCGGCACCGGCGCACGCGCGCCATCCGCACGGTCGGTCCACGACTCAGGAGCAGGAGCGAACCGCGTCGTCCCAGGCGCCGGGGCTGCGGTGGTGGTTCTTGTGCCCCGAGGCAAGTACGTGGCGCAGCTCCGCGAGGTGCTGGGTGTTCGTGGGCAGATCCAACTGGTCGAGGAGGGCCAGTGCGGCTGCCGGCTCCAGGTCGCCGTAGACGTCGTGGAAGCTCCCCCGCAGGCCGCGGAAGAGGGCCGGGTGCAGGGCGGGGAGCCGCGCGGCGGTGCGGTACGTCGGCTCCTTCACGGGCCAGCGCACCGGGCCCGAGCACTCGAGAACCCGACGGGCTCGGCGGAGCAGGCCTTCCGATCGATCCGCCACCACTCGGTCGATGTCGTGACCGAGTACCTCGGCGAAGGCCGTCGCGGAAGTGGTGTGGTCCTCGAACCAGTCGACCCACAGCGAGTAGGTGACGGCCTCGACGTCCCGGTCCGCCTCCAACCGCTGACGGTAGCCGTCCCACAGCACGTCGGCCGGCAGGGGACCCTCCGCGCCCTCGTCCGCGAACCGGATCTCGCACGTGACCCAGTATTCGTCGAGGAGGTCCAGCAGCCCGAAGGCCAACCGCACCTGGTCGGCCGCGTCCAGGTCTTCGGCGAACACGTCGCCGGCCCAGGAATGCGCGACTTGGTTCGCCGTGAGCAGCTCGTCGGGCCTCTCGTCGCTGACCCACCCGTCGCGCACCTGGCTGATGCCCTGATCAGCCAGCCAGCGTCGCGCCGCTTCCGCAGCCTGCATCTCCATTCGGGAAGTATGAGGACTCGCGATGTCCGAACGAAACGGCCTAGCCGTACGAGCGGATCAGGCGGGCCAGTTGGCGGCCCGTCGTTCGGAGGGGGGCCTCGCTGCGGTTGACCTGGGCGGTGACCTCCGCGCCCTCCAGGGCGCCGATGACCGTGGTCGCCAGTTCCCGCGCGTCGTCGGTGCCGAAGCCGCAGCGCAGCAGCTTCTCGTGGACGATCAGCTCCCAGTCGCGCAGCGCCTCCGCGCACACCTGCTGGATCTTCGTGTCGGTGCCGAGCGTCTCCAGCGCCGCCGCCGTGACGGGGCATCCGTCCACCCACCCCGACGCGTGCAGCTCCGTCGCCAGACGCGCGGCGCACGCCTCCACCGCGGCCGCCGGGTCCTCCTCGCCGCCCAGCGCCTCCCGCAGGAACCCCGCGAACTCCTCGCTGCTGTGCCGGAGTGCCGCGACGGCCACGGCCTCCTTGCCGCCCGGGAAGAAGTGGTAGACGGAGCCGAGGGTCGCCTGCGCATCCTGGGCGATCTGCTTGATGCCCGTGCCGACGTACCCCTGGCGCTGGATGAGGCGCGCGGCGGTGGTCACGATCCGGTCCCGCGTACCGGGAGAGGAGGACGGGCTGTTGGCTGCGGCGGCGGTCTGCATGGAGCAGATCGTACCGAGGAAATGAGTAGAGCGTTCGTTCTAGACCTGTGCTACGGTCTCGTCATCGCTCTGGATAGAGCGTTCGTTCTAGTGATGTCCCGGAGAGGTGGATCCCTTGAGCACGACCTCAGCCAACGCCCCCGTCACCGTCATCGGCCTGGGCCCCATGGGCCGCGCCATGGCCGCCGCGTTCCTCGACCGCGGCCACGCCGTCACCGTCTGGAACCGCACGCCGTCCCGCGCCGACGACCTCGTCCGGCGCGGCGCCCGCCTCGCGCCCACCGTCGAAGAGGCGCTCGGCGCAGCCGAGTTGGTGGTCCTGAGCCTGACGGACTACGACGCCGTCTACGCCGTACTGGGCGAGGCCCCTCCGGCCGCCCTGAAGGGCCGCGTCCTCGTGAACCTGACCTCCGACACCCCCGACAAGGCCCGCACCGCGGCCGCCTGGGCCGCCGAGCGCGGCGCCACACAGCTCACCGGCGGCGTCCTGACCCCGCCCTCGGGCATCGGCGACGCCGCCTCCACGACCCTGTACAGCGGCCCGCGCGAGGTCTTCGACGCCCACCGCGCCACCCTGGAGGTGCTCACGACCCCCGACCACCGCGGCGAGGACCCCGGCCTCGCTGCGCTCCTCTACCAGCTCAACATGGTCATGTTCTGGACGGCCCTCACCAGTTACTGGCAGGCCGTCGCCATGGCGGGCGCCCACGGTCTGAAGGCCGCCGACATCCTGCCGCTCGCCGTCGACGCCCTGAACCTCCGTCAGTTCCTGGAGTTCTACACGCCCCGCGTCGACGCCGGCGACCACGGGGGCGACGTCGACCGCCTCGCGATGGGCCTCGCGAGCACCGAACACGTCCTGCACACCGCCGCGGACGCGGGCGTCGACACCGCCCTGCCCGCCGCCGTCGCCGCTGTCTTCCGGCGCGGCATGGACGCCGGCCACGCCGCGGACAGCTCCTCCAGCCTGGTGGAGGTCCTGAAGAAGCCCGAAACCGCCTAGTGCCTCCGCCCGCCGAACGATCTCGGCGGCTCGCACGCCGGCCGGATCCCGCGTCGGGTGGCGGGGCGGGATCCGGGGGTGTGACCGAAGGTGCGGCGGAAGACGTCGATGAAGGTGCTGGCGGATGACCAGCCGCACCGGTGGGCGACGGTGGTGACGGGGGTGTCGTCGGCCAGGAGGATCAGGGCGTGGTGGAGTCTGATCTGGGTGCGCCACTGGGGGTAGGTGAGGCCGAGGTCGTCGCGGAGGCGGCGGGAGAGGGTGCGGGTGCTGGCGCCGATCCGGCGTCCGAGATCGTCGAGGGAGCGGTTGTCGGCCGGGTCGGCGCGCAGGATGTCGTGCAGTTCCCGGAGCAGCGGGTCGGTGGGGGTCGGTAGGTGCAGGGGCTGCTCCGGGGAGATCTCGAGCTGGTCGAGCATGACGGCGCGCAGGCGGAGGTGGCGCGGGCTGTCGTTCTCGGGGTCGCGTGTGTAGGCGACGATCAGTTCGCGCAGGAGGGGGCTGACGGCGAGGACGGCCGGTTCGTCGAAGCCGAGGGGGTTTTCCGTGGCGGGCAGGCCGACGAGGTGGAGGTCGAGTTCGCCGTGGGCCTGATGCTGGTGGACGGTGCCGGCGGGGATCCAGATCGCGCGCGTGGCGGGGGCGACCCAGGTGCCGGCGTCGGTGGTCACCGAGATGGTGCCCTGGCTGGCGTAGGCGATCTGGTGGTCGTCATGGCGGTGCGCGTCGATCTCACCACCGGACGCGAGACGTTGAGTCCGGGTCGGCGCGACGGGGGTGTGGCGGATTTTCTGCATCGCGTGGCAATCTATCGAAAGCGGGACACCGGGTGCTTCTCCCAGCATGGGGCGGGTGCGAAGGAATACATCGATCTCCCTGCTGGCCCTGGGGCATGCCTGCGTCGACATCTACCAGGGCGCTGTCGCGGCGCTGATCCCGTTCTTCGTGGCCGAACGGGACTATGGCTACGCCGTGGCCTCGGGCATCGTGCTGGCCGCGTCTCTGCTGTCGTCGGTGGCCCAACCGGTGTTCGGCGCGCTCACCGACCGGTGGGCCCTGCCGTGGCTGCTGCCGGTCAGCACTCTGCTGGGCGGCGTGGGCATCGCGCTGAGCGGCCTGAGCGGCTCCTACGGGCTCACTCTGCTCTTCGTCGCGGTCTCCGGGATCGGGGTGGCCGCCTACCACCCGGAGGCCGCCCGCGTGGCCCGGCTGGCCAGTCGGGGCAGCCACAGCGCGATGAGCTGGTTCTCCCTCGGCGGCAACATCGGCTTCGCGCTCGCCCCGATCATGGTGTCGGCCGCGATCGGACACGGCTCGCTGCGCTGGACACCGCTTCTGGTCCTCCCCGCGCTCGTCGGCGCCGCCCTGTGCGTGCCCGTGCTCCGGACGCTCGCCCGGCCTCAGGCCGACGCCTCCAGGACTTCCACGAGTCGGGGCGCCGACGACGTGGCCTCGTTCGTGAAGCTGTCCCTGGCGGTCGTCTTCCGCTCCATCGTCTTCACCGGCCTGAGCACCTTCATCTCCCTCTACGCGCAGCAGCGCATGCAGGGCAGCACCATCGCGGGCACCGTCGCGCTGTTCCTGCTGTTCCTGGGCGGCGCGGTCGGCTCGGTCCTCGGCGGGTCCCTGGCCGATCGCTACGACCGCATCCGCGTCTCCCGCTGGTCCTACCTGCTCTCGATCGCCGCCGTCACCGGAGTGGTCTGCACGCCAGGCCCGGCCATGTTCCTCTTCGTGGCCCTCACCTCGGCCGGCCTGTATGTCCCCTTCTCCCTCCAGGTCACCCTCGGCCAGGACTACCTGCCCTCCCGCATCGGCACCGCCAGCGGCGTCACCCTCGGCCTCACCGTCAGCATCGGCGGCCTCGTCAGCCCCCTTCTGGGACACCTGGCCGACGCCACCTCCCTGCAGACGGCCCTCGCCCCCCTGATCGCCATGCCCGCCCTGAGCTGGCTGCTCCTCCGCACCCTGCCCGAACCCGCCGTCCACAAGCCCCAGCACGCCGCACCCGCACGACAAGACGCGTAGACCTGCACGGACTCATCTTCTGGTTCCGCGAGCTCCACCAAGATCCTCGGTGAGACAGGCCCAAGTGCCGCACCAGGCAAGGCGTCCGCCCCGCCGTCGGATGCGCCCGTGCTCTGCGACGCGCTTACTCGGCCGCGAGTTGGTGGTCGGCCCAGACGTAGCTCGCGGGCAGCAGGTCGGTGATCAGCACGGTGCGGATGCGTTCGCCGTCGCCGACGATGACCTTGAGTGCGGGGAAGTAGTCGAGAAGGGCCTGACGGCACCGGCCGCACGGAGGAACGACACCGCGGTCGCGGTCGCCCACGGCGACGATCGTGTCCAGTTCGTAGGCGCCCTGGGCGGCCGCCGCACCGATGAGGACCAGCTCGGCGCACGGGCCTCCCGTGAAGTGGTAGGCGTTCACCGCGGTGACGATCCGGCCGTCCCGGGCGCGGCCCGCGGCCGCCATGGTGTGGTTGTCCCCCCGGCAGCGGGTGCGCGCGATGTGGGCTGCGGCCTGGACGAGTTCGTGGTCGACGTGCTGGATCTGCGTGGTCATCTTCTCTGCCTCGGTCGGGTTTTCAGGCGACCTTGGCCCGAACGACCACGGCGCGCAAGCCAATATCCGCCGGGGTCGACCGGCACACGCGAGGCTGGGACGACCGGGACCCTCGGGGAAGCCGCCCATGGTCACCGTCATCCGCCGGGACCTGCTCAGAGCCATCCCCGGCGCTGCGCCTGCAGGGCCATCTGGAACCGGGTCCTGGCGCCCAGGCGCGTCATCAGCAGCTCGATGCGGCGGAACAACGTGCGGCGGCTGATGCCCAGTTCGCGGGCGATGTCGTCGTCGGACACGCCGCCGGCGAGCAGCGCCAGCAGCCGGCGGTCCGACGGCAGCAGGCGCCGGGCCCCGGGCAGGGGGCCGTGGAAGGGAAGCGCGCCCTGCCAGGTCTGCTCGAACAGCGCGACGAGCGCCGAGAAGAGGCCACTGGCCTGCACGACGAGCATGGTGTGGTGCACGTCGGTCTCCTCGATCGGCAGGGACACCAACGCGTAGGCGTCGTCGATGATGATCAGCTTCACGGGTACGGACGGCACGACCCTGGCCTGCTCGCCGGCCTCGATGCACGGTTCGATGCTCCCGGCGAGGTTGCCCGGGAACTCCAGCGACTCCCGTGTGTAGACGACGCGCTGGGTCACGCCGCGGGCGAGGGTGGCCAGCGCCTCGTCCGTGGCGGTGGGGATGGGGAAGTACGGGGGAGAGTCGAACTGCCGTATCTGCGCCCGCGCGCTGGCCCACGCCCGGCGCAGCCGCGGGCCGATCTCCTCGCCGGTGACCACCTCGACCAGGTCGTCCCGGTACTCGGCGTTGCGCAGCCTGCGGAAGGTGTCGAAGGCGCCCGTGACGGTGACGCAGGACGCGTCCAGTTCGGCGGCGCGGTGTCTGCTGAGGATCTGCAGCCCGGCCGTGGGCGGTACGGGGACCACCCGGCCGTGTCCGGTGACGGCGGCACTGGCGAGCCCCGCGTCCACCAGCTCCGCGTAGGCGGCTGCCAGTTCCCCGTCGTCCAGCCCGGCCGCGGTGCCGATCTCGCTCAGCGGAGCCGGCGCGTGCTCCAGCAGTGCCAGGTAGACCCTGGCCGCCCGGCCGCCGATGCCGAGCCGCGTCAGCGCCTCGCCGACCTTCCCCGTCGCCATGCGCGGCAAGGTACCAACCCGGGTGCGCGGGCGCACCACCCCGGAAACCGGCTGGTGCGCCCGCGTGCGTACCGTGCCGCTGATCAGGAGCGGTAGTCGATCGTGTTGTGGAGGAGACAGCCGAGTGCGGCGGCACCGACGTCGTGACCGTCCGCGGCACGGTGGGCCCAGAACTCGCGGAAGGTGTGGGACACATGGCCGAGGAAGGTGTTCCACATCGGGCCGGTGGGGTCCTCGGAGCAGGTGTCCCCGCCCTCATTGGCCGCGTCCGCCAGGTCGATCATGGCGCCGACGACCCGGCCCTCCGCGGTGTCGCCGTTGTCCCACCCGGTGGTGCCCCACGTCGGGCCCTCGAGGTCCAGGGTCCGGCCGCCCGGCCACCGGAACGTGGGGTCGTCGAGCACCATGGCGCCGTACCAGGTCGGGAACCCCTCGGTCCAGGCGCAGCCGGCCGAGCTGGTGCGCGGGATGTAGTGGGGGCTGCAGTTCGGCGAGTACGGGAAGTCGTCCTCGTACACGTCGTCCATGAGGGCGTGACCGAATTCGTGGAGCACCAGGACGGGCGCGTCCGGGTCCTCGGCGGCCAGATGGACGGCGTTGCCCCGCAGGGAGTAGTAGGTGCCGTCGGTGGAGTCCGGGGCCCAGTTGACGAGGCCCCGTCTGCAGGCGGTGTCCCTGGCGTCCCAGCAGGCGGTGCCGGGCGTCCAGGCCCACGCCGCGTCGAGCGTGTCGAACGCTTCGACACCTCGCATCAGGGCGGCGTCGGCGGGCTGGAACGCGCCGAAGTCGACCGTGCCGCCGGAGGCGGTGTCGGGACGGACGGCGGTCGCGAACCGGTAGGCCTGTCGGGACCTGCCGTTCCGTATGACCCAGGAGGGGTTCTCCGTCGCGAACTGGACGTAGAGGTCCTGCCCGCCGCCCTCTTCGTCGGTGTTGTCGAAGCACAGCAGGTACCGGCCGTCCGCGCCGGTGAGCCCGGTCGCGAGCACGTCGTGCGAGCCCTTCGCGTCGGAGTCGTACACCGTCACGAGGGCGTTCCCGGACACGCGGGTGAGCCCCGTGTGGTCCACGTAGTTCCACGAGCCGGTCGCGCAGGCCGTTCCGGCCTCGGCGGAACGCTTCGGCGCGGGACCCGCGGGCCGGTGGGTGAGGTGGGGGTGGGCCCGCGTCACGTCGTCCTTCACGGGCGAGACGGGGTTGACGTCCTTCACCGCGATGCCGAAGGCGGACCGCTCCGCGCCGACCGTCAGGAAGACGCTGTCACTGTCCCCGTCGAAGCCGCCCTGCGCGGGTACGGGCGTGGTCGCCGTCGCACGGATGCCCACCGGGCCCGTACCGACGGCCTTGACGGTTCCGCTGAGCCGCCACGGCCGCTCACGGCCGGCGTGGCCCTCGCCCGCCGCGCGGTGCACCTGCCCGCCGTGGGCGGGTACGCGCGAGGCGGCGGTCGACGATCGCAGGCCGGTGGGCGGGCTCACCCACACGAGTCCTGCGGGCAGTTCGACGTCGAGCTGCACCTCCGAGCGGTCGGCCACGGACCGGACCTCGATGTCGAGCGTGGCCTCGGAGCCGAGGGCGGGCGCCTCGGCCATCCGCAGGGCCACCTCGAGGCACCCGGCGTCGGAGTCCGTACGGTCGGTGCCGGTGTGGGCGTCGGCGGGGCGGCATGCGCCCGGGGCGGTTGCTTGTGGTGCGGCGGTGGCGGGTGTCGCGAGCGCGAACAGGACCCCGCACGCGGCGACGTGCGCCGCGATACGGCGAAGGTGCATGGACGCGGTCCTTTCGGATCGGTGAACTTCGGACGACAGCGCGTACTTCGATGGCGCGTTCTACCGGATCCGGATCCGCGTGGTGGCTGATCAGTGTCAGCGGCACTCTTCGGCCGCACAGAGCCGCAGGGCGCGGGGCGGGCACGGCTGTGTCGGACCCGCCTGTGAGACGGGGCCCATGTCACTCGCTGCGACCCACACGACGGAGCTGACGAGTGACCCCACCGCGGTCCACGGCGGCGACGGCGGCGAGTCGGTGTGCGGCGACGACTTCTCGACGCGGCCGGTGCCCACGCTCCGACATGGGGGACACAGCAGCGCCGGCCGGCGCGGGAGGTGGAGCGCCCGCGCCGGCCGGTGGTGTCGTGCGTCGTTGCGTCAGCCCTTGTGGATGACGATGTTGCCGCCGGACAGGGCGGTCGTCGGGTCGGCGGTGTCGCCGGCTCCGACCTGGTTGTCGTAGACCGGCGTGTCGTCCGCGGTCTTCCAGATCTTCATCCGGAACCGGTCCGGACTGCCGTCGGTCGCGGTCAGCATGAAGCTGTAGCCCGCCGTGCCGTTGACCGTGCCGGTGCCCTTGAACGTCGCCTTGTTGCCGGCGACGACCAGCCACTGGTGGTCCTGGGAGTGGAAGTTCAGGGACCCGGCCTTGAACTGGAACTCCGTGCTGCCGGTCGGCACTGAGGCGCCGTTCTTGTACTTCGACACGAAGCCGAAGTTGGCGCGCCCGGTGGCGCTCGGGTCCGCCGGATAGGCGCCGGCGGGCGAGTCGATCCAGCCGCCGCCGGTGACGAAGCCGCCGTCGGGGTCGTACACGACGACGAAGCCGCAGTTCTTGGTGTCCGAGCCGCCGTCGTCGTCGGTCACGGTGACGGCGATGTCGTAGATGCCCGCGGCCGTGTACTGGTGCGAGGCGTTGACGGGGGACGTCACGGGCGACACCGAGGTGGTGCCGTCGCCCCAGGCGACCTTCATCTCATGCGTGTCGAGCGTGCCCGGATCGGTGAAGGAGCCCGCGATCGAGACATCCGTGCCGACCGCGTTGGGGGCGACCGGGCATGACGTGAGGGCCAGGCTCGGGGCCACGTTCTGCACCGTCACGGTGGTGCTGTCGTCATCGGTCAGGCCGTTGTCGTCGGTCACGGTCAGGGTCACGGCGTCGGCGCCGTCGTCGAGACCGGCGTACGTCGCCACCGCGCTGCTCGTGTCCGAGAGCGCCCCGACGCCCGCCTGGGCGCCGCTCCAGGCGTACGACGTGATCACGCCGTCCGTGTCGTGGCTGCCGGATCCGTCCAGCGTCACGGACGAGCCCTCGGCGACGGACTTGTCCGGACCGGCGTCGGCGACCGGGGGCACGCAGGTGACGGTGACGACGACCGGCGGGAAGGCCACCGCGGCGTTCTCGTCGTCGTGGTAGACCACGGACGAGTTCACCCCGAGCGGACCGCAGGGCGCGCCGACGTGCTTGACCTGATAGGTGATCACGAGGTTTTCGTCGCCGAGGTTCGCCCGGGACCAGGTGAACCCGTCCGGTGTCACGCCGCCGATCGACGATCCGGCCAGGTTGGCGGTCACCGAGCCGGGAACCAGCGTCCAGGGCGCCGCGAGCGTGACGGCGATGGAGGGATGCGTGGCGCCGGGGACCGACACCGCGGAGACCAGCTCCTCCAGGAGGTCGGCGAGGTCGTCGAAACCGCCCACGGAGAACGTGTTGTCGGGTCCCGCACCGCTCGCGATCGTTTCGAGCGTGGCCTGGCTGACGCCGTCGCCGACGCCCACCGCGAACACCGTCGCCTTGCCCTGGAGGGCCGTGGCCGCCGCACCGGTGGGGTCACCGGGGTTCGCGTTGCCGTCGGTGATCACGATGACCACCTGGTTGCGCTGCGGGTCGTCGGCACCGAGCATGCTGCCGGCCTGGTTGAGGCCGCAGGAGATGCACGTGCTGGCGCGCAGCTGAGGGTTGTTCACGATGGCGGAACGGACGGCCGCTTCGCTGTCGCTGAGCGCGCTGACGTTCTCCGCGGTGTCCGAGAACCCGACGACGCCCACCCTGCCGCCGTTCGCGAACAGCCCGTCGTCGGCGACCGCTGCGACGACACTGTCCGCGAAGCTCGTCAGCTGGTCGAACTCCGTGTCGTTGATGCTGCCGGACTCGTCGAGGACCAGCACCAGGTCGGTCGGCGTCGACTGGGTGCTGCTCTCGCCATCGAGGGCGAGCGTCACCGTGGACGTACCGAATCGGCCGACGGACGTCGGACTGGCCGAAGCTCCGGGCGCCGGCGCCGCCGACGCGGCGGGGGCCCAGGTCAGAGTGGCCGCGGCGGCTAAGGCCAAGGCCGCGGCGCCGGTCATGAGACGGCGAAGACGCGTGGGTCTGCGCCCGGGCATGACGGATGGATGCACGATTCCCCCCTCGGAATCTTCACGGGACCCGCACCTGACGTCCGGGTCTCCGTCACTCCGGCACGGAGAATGTCTTACGGACGGTAATCCGTCAATAACACCGTGAAATCGATCGCCTGTACGCTGGTGCGGCACGCGCGGCGGGAACCGGGCAGCGATCAGTTGTGGCCCACGGCCGCGGCCGGCTCGCGCACCAGGAACACATCCACCGGATCCTGCGTTTCGAGTGCGAATCCGTGCCGCTCGTAAAGCCGCCGGGCCGGACTGCCCTGCAGGACGTTGAGCCGGACGAGGATGCCGTCCCGGTCGCACCGCTCCAGCAGCTCGCGCAGCACAGCCGTACCGATGCCCGCACCCTGCAGGTGGGGAGCCAGGTAGAAGTGCTCCAGCCAGTGGGCGTCCCCGGCCGGCCGCAGCGCCACACAGCCGGCGAACGCGCCGCCCATCTCGATCACCCAGGTGTGTGCCGGTGCGAACCCGTCCCGCAGCCGCTGCCGCACCCGCCACTCGTCGTACCGCCCGAGCCGCTCGAGATCCGCCCGCAGCGCGACGGCCCGCAACTCGGCCACCGCCTCGACGTCGCCCTCCGACGCCGGTCGCATCCCCCAGTCCGCCATGATCGTCAGCCTATCGACAGGCCCGGCCGCACACGTACCGAGGCCAGGCCGAACGGCTTCACCGAGGCCATGCGGCCACCGACAGCGCCGAGGTCGACGGTGCCCGCCCGTCACGTCGTCCGTGTGCGCCGCGAGCCTCCGGCTCAGTCGGTGAGGGCCGTGTCGGTCGTCGATGTGAGCACGCCCTCCGCGCCGCGCAGTCGGGCGGGGAAAGCCGCATGCAGGTGTTCGTCCCACAGGCGGACGATGGCGGCTTCGTGTTCGCTCGATGTCTTCACGTGATCCATCCTCCTTCAGGCGGCTCCGTCGGCCGCCGATGGGTGATGAGGGGAGCGGCGGGGCCGGGGCAGGCGCAGGCTGATCGAGTCGACGGCGGTCCGGGCTCGGGGCAACCAGGCCGGGGCGGAATGCGTCTGCTCCGGCAGTGAGGCGGGTCCGCCGCCCGTCTGTGCAAGGAGAGGACCGACGTGATCAGTGACAAGGCCCGGAAGCTGTTCGAGGCGCTCGACCTCGACAAGAACGGGACGCTCACCCGCGAAGAGGTGATCACCGCCCTGCACACCAAGGGGCCGTCCCTGGCCGCGTCGGGGCTCCTGCCGTTCTGGGGTGTGGGTGACGCCGATGCCTCTTCCGCGTTGTTCGACGCCGCCGACCAGAACGGGGACGCCGTGCTGTCGCTCGAGGAGTTCGCGGCGGTCGTGGACCGCCGGTTCGGCTGGCGTTGAGCCCGTCGTAGGTGCCGGTCAGGCCGACGGCCGTGTCCGCGCGCGGAACGTGCGGCGGTACGTGTCCGGCGGTACGCCGACCGTGCGGTTGAAGTGTCGGCGCAGCGTCGTGGCCGTGCCCATGCCGGTCGCGGCCGCGATGGCGTCGACGCTGTCGTCGGTGTTCTCCAGCAACTCCTGGGCGTGGCGGATCCGCTGCGCCAGCAGCCATTGCAGCGGCGTCGTACCGGTCACTGACCGGAAGTGCCGGCCCAGGTGGCGCGAGCTCATCCGCGCCTGACGGGCCAGGTCCTCCACCGTCAGCGGATGGTCGAGCCGTTCCATCACCCAGGGGAACAGTTCGGCGAGCGGGTGCCTGTGCCGGGCGGGCACCGGGGTGGTGACGAACTGGGCCTGACCGCCCTCCCTGTGCGGCGGGACCACGAGGCGGCGGGCGACCGTGTTGGCCACCGACGAGCCGTGGTCGAGGCGGACCAGGTGCAGACACAGGTCCATCGCGGCCGCCTTGCCGGCGGAGGTCAGCACGCTGCCGCTGTCCACGTAGAGCACGTCCGGGTCCACCTCCACCTCCGGGTGGCGGGCGGCGAGATCCGCGGCGTGCGCCCAGTGCGTGGTCGCACGCCGCCCGTCCAACAGGCCAGCGGCAGCCAGCACGAACGCGCCCGTACAGAGGGAGGCCACCCGCGCCCCCGCCTCGTGGGCCGCACGCACCGCGTCGACCAGCTCGGCGGGCGGGTCCTCGTCGACGTCGGCCCAGCCCGGGACGATCACGGTGTCGGCCTGCTGGAGCCGGTCGAGTCCGTGGTCGGCCTCCAGCCGGAACCGCCCGAACCGTACGGCCCCCGTCCCGCAGACGACGACGTCGTACCAGGGGTCGGCCACGCCCGTCAGGTCGGAGCCGAAGACCTCGTACGCCACGGACAGCTCGAAGTGCAACATCCCGTCGGTGACGGCGAACGCGACAGTACTCACGTCCGGAATTGTATGGGTCGTGTCGTTCCGGACACTCGTGCGGGACACCCGCCCTCGACAGGATGTTCCGCAACGGATCAACGACCGGACAGGCCGGCAGGTCCAGCGGTCGAGCGGGCAAGAGATCATTCGCGTCGGGGAGGACCCATGGAATCAGGGCTCGAGGTGGCGGTGTTCGGGGCGTACGGGCACACCGGGCGCTTCGTGGTGGCGGAGCTGCGGGATCGCGGGTTCGTCCCGGTTCTCGCCGGCCGTGACAGCGCCAAGCTGCGCGACCTCGCCGCGTCCGGCCCCGGATTCGACGTCCGTACGGCGTCGGTCGACGACCCGGTCTCACTCGACCGCGCCTTGGCCGGGGCCGCAGCCGTGATCAACTGCGCGGGGCCCTTCGCCATGACAGCCGCGCCCCTGATCGAGGCGGCCCTGCGCGCCGGGATCCCGTACGTGGACGTGGCGGCGGAGATCGAGGCCAACGCCGACACGTTCACGCACTTCACGGAACGCGCCCGCACCGCGGGAGCGGTGATCGTCCCCGCGATGGCCTTCTTCGGCGGGCTCGGCGACCTGCTGGCCACCGCGGCGATGGGCGACTGGACGACGGCGGACGAGGCGCACATCGCGTACGGGCTGAGCGGTTGGCACCCCACCGGCGGGACGCGCGACGCGGGCGCGGTCTCACGCGAGCGGCGGAACGGCCGGCGCGTGCGCTACAGCAAGGGGCGGCTGGAGTACCGCCACGACGACCCGCCGACCCTGGAGTGGCCCTTCCCCGCCCCGCTCGGTTCCCGGGCCGTCATCGGCGAGTTCACGATGGCCGACGTCGTCACGCTCCCCAGCCACCTGTCCATCCCCGAGGTACGCACCTACATGACGGTCGAGGCGGCGAAGGACCTGGCGGCGCCGGACACACCGGCCCCCGCCGCGGTCGACGAGCGCGGCCGGTCCGCGCAGACCTTCCTCGTCGATGTGGCCGTACGCTCCGGGGGTGCCGAACGGCGCGCCGTGGCGACGGGCCAGGACATCTACGCCGTCACCGCGCCGCTCGCGGTGGAGGCCGTCGACCGCATCCTTACGGGACGGACCAGGACGGTCGGCGTCGCCTCCGCCGGTGAGATGTTCGACGCGCGGGACTTCCTTCGGGCGCTGGCCCCGCACATCTCCTTCGCATTGCGCCAGTGAAGGGCCCGCTCGCCCCGGGGTGAGGGCGAGCGGGCGCGGACGGACCGGGGCCGCTGTCAGTCCCCGGTGTCCGTGGCCCAGACCGGGCGGTCGTCCTGGTCGTAGATGACCACGTTGCCGTCGTCCTGGACGGCGAGGGTCTCTCCCCGGTGCCAGGTGCTGGAGTGCCAGACGGGGTCGTTGCCGGCGTCGTAGAGAACGAAGTTGCCGTCCTCCTGGAAGACGGCGCAGTTGCCCCTGGACCAGGCGCCGGGCGCCTGCCACACCGGGCGGCCGTCCTTGTAGAGGACGAAGTTGCCGTCCTCCTGCACGCGCAGCACCGCCCTGCCGTTGCCGGAGGTGAGCGCCTGGTTCCTGCAGATGGTGGTGCCCTTGGTGAAGCGGGCGTCGGCCGCGGGGCCGGCCTCGCTCAGGATATGGCCGCCTCGGACGTGGTGTCCCGGAGCGGCGGGAGCCGCGACGGCGGCGCCGGCGCCGGCCGCCAACAGCGCGGTGACGGAGAGGGTGACGCACAGCCGGTTGAACTTCTTCATGGAGAAACCTCCCTGGAAGCGGACGCTGCGGCACCAGTCTGGTCAGCTCCACCGCGTTGCCACAGCGAACTGACGCGGACACGCCACTAGTAGGACAAGAGCGGGCGAAGTCCGCGTGGCGCGCGCGTCATCAAGGGGAGACCGCCTCGTCGCCACGGGACGGGGGCGGGGGCGTGGCCACGGACCGGGAAGCGAGCGACGCCAGGTAGTCGTCGAGGAGTTCAACCTGCCGCCGGGGAGGGAACGCCGTGGGCGCGAACAGCGCCTGCACCGTGAGGCCGAGCACGAAGGACTGGGCGCCGGCCGCGATGCGCTCGGGGTCGCCGGCCGGCAGCTCGCCGAGCTGTTGGGCGGCGGCGACCAGGTCGCGCAGCTTGGCGCGGCTCTGCGCGTACTTGCCGGCGTAGTCGTCGCTCGACTCCGGGTCGCTGAGCGCGGTGTCCCAGGAGGACACCCAGATCCGGTTGCTCGCGGCCGCCTCGGCGGTCAGCGGCAGGACGCCGAGCAAGGCGGTCCGCAGGGCTGCCAGGCCGTGCCCGCCGGAAGGCCGGGGGCGGGCGGCCGTGCGCTCCGCGAGCAGGTCCAGGGCGTACGCGACCAGGTCGCGCTTGGCGGGGAAGTAGTGGGTGAGCAGGCCGGTGGTGGCGCCGAGTTCGGCGGCGACGGCGCGCAGCGTCAGCCCGCCGAACCCGTGCGCGGCCAACACCCGCCAGACCGCCTCCGAGACGTCACGACGGCGGGCCTCGTGGTCTCCCTTGGTGCGTGGCATGCTGCTACCGTACATATCCATAACGCTTGTTGTGTGAATGAGGGGTCCTCATGTTCTCCCTGCCCCTGCGGGACGACGCTCGCCTCCGTCCGCTCGAGACATGGCATGCCGCGGAGTTCGCCGTGCACCTGGACCGGGCTCGCGAGCACATCCGTCCATGGGTGGGCCAGGGGTTCGTCACGGACGACGTCGACGGGGCGCGCGGCACACTGCGCCGGTACGCCGAGCGCCAGGCGGCGGACGGTGCCCGCCTCTACGGCATCTGGCTCGACGGCACGCTGGTCGGCGGCGTGATGTTCACGGCCTTCGACGCCGCTTCCGGTTCCTGCGAGGTCGGCTGCTGGCTGGAGCCGGCGGCCGAGGGGCACGGCCTGGTGACGGAGGCCTGCGGCGCCCTGCTGGACTGGGCCCTCACCGAACGGGGGCTGCACCGCGCCGAGTGGCACTGCCGGGCCGACAACGAGCGAAGCTCCGCGGTGGCCAAGCGGCTCGGCATGACACTCGAAGGCGTACGGCGCCAGTCCTGGCCCTTCGGCGGCACCCGCCACGACAAGCAGGTCTGGGCGGTCCTCGCCCCCGAATGGCGAGCAAGCCGCAGGTGCCGCGAGGAATAACGCTTTGCGTGACGGGCCCAGGGGTGCCTAGCTTTGCTGCTCCATGGGCGCGGAGGACGTGCCCGCTTGCGGCGTCGAGCCAGTGGATGGGAAGTGCCGAGCGGAATGACCTGTCACCTTTTCGCGCTCTGCTTCGACGCGAACGAGCCGCGCCGTCTCGCGCGCTTCTGGGCCGGCGTCCTGGGCTGGGAGCTGATCGACGACCCCCAGGACGGCATCGCGCTGCTGCCGAGCGACGACACGGGGTTCCGGATCCGCTTCCTCCCCACGCAGGAGCAGAAGAGCGGCCCGAACCACATGCACTTCGATCTGACGAGCATGTCCCTGGAGGACCAGCAGCGGACGGTGGCGAGGGCACTCGAACTCGGGGGCCGGCACATCGACATCGGCCAACGCCCGGAGGAGGGCCATGTGGTGCTCGCGGACCCCGAGGGCAACGAGTTCTGCGTCATCGAGCCGGACAACACCTTCCTCGCCGACTGCGGCTTCGTCGGAGCGCTCGCGTGCGACGGCTCGCAGGAGGTCGGCTACTTCTGGAACAAGGCGCTGGGCTGGCCGCTGGTCTGGGACCAGGACCAGGAGACCGCGATCCGCTCACCGCACGGCGGTCCGAAGGTCACCTGGGGCGGTCCGCCCCTGATGCCGAAGACCGGGAAGGAGCGGCTGCGTTTCGAGCTCGCTCCGACCGCCCACGGTGATCAGCAGGCCGAGATCGACCGTCTCGTCTCCCTCGGCGCGACGCGCCTCGACGGGGGGCGGGGTGAGGACGGCCGGGTGGCCATGGCCGATCCCGACGGCCGTGAGTTCTGCGTGCTGACGCCCCGGTAGTGCCGCCCGGCACCTTCGCGTGTCATCGTGGCGGTATGGCGGCAGGAGCGGACGTGGCCGTGCTCGTCGGGCTGCAGGCGTCGGGGAAGTCGACGTTCTACGAGCAGTGCCTGTCGGAGCGGTACGGGCTGGTCAGCAAGGACCTGTTCCCGCGAGGCGCCCGTAACAAGCAGCGGCGGCAGATGCGGCTGGTGGAGGACGCCGTCGCCGCCGGCCGGTCCGTGGCGGTCGACAACACCAACCCGTCGCCCGAGGAATGGGGCCCGCTGCTGGAGCTGGCGCACGCGTACGGCGCGACGGTGACGGCGTACTGGTTCCCGCCCGACGTCACGGGCTCGCTGCGGCGCAACGCCCTCCGCGAGGGCCGCGACCGCGTGCCCGACATCGGGGTCCTGGCCACGATGAAGCGGCTGCGCAAGCCGTCGCCGGACGACGGGTTCGACACGGTGCGGGAAGTGCGGTTCGACGGCCGCGGCGGCTTCGACGTGCGGACCTGAGGAGGAGAACCCCTCGTCGTCGGCCGGTGGCGCGTCGCCGACCAGCGGCATGCGCGAGGACGCCCGCGGCACCGGCCACCCGCGCGGCGTAAGGAAACCCCCCGAGGGCACCCGCCGAGCGGTGCAGAGGGGCGTCCGGTGGTTGAGTGGCTCATCCCACGGGGGGTGGAGAAGGGTTCCTCATGCGCGTGCGTGATTCCGTCGTCGTGATCACCGGTGCGTCCAGCGGCATCGGACGTGCCACCGCCGTCGCCTTCGCCCGCAAGGGCTGTCCCGTGGTGCTGGCGGCGCGTCGCGCCGAGGCGCTGGAGGCGGTCAGGCGGGAGTGCGAACGTCACCGGGGCGCCGAGGCCCTCGTCGTGCCGACCGACGTGACGGACGCCGCGGCCGTGGACGACCTCGCCCGGCGGACGGTGCAGCGCTTCGGCCGGATCGACGTATGGGTCAACTCCGCGGCCGTGACGCTCTTCGGCCCCTTCGAGGAAGTGCCCCTGGCGGACTTCCGCAGGGTCATGGACGTCAACGTCATGGGCTACGTGCACGGCGCCCGCGCCGCCCTTCGAACCATGCGCGAACAGGGCAGCGGCACGCTGATCAACGTCTCGTCGGTCGTCGGCGTACTCAGCCAGCCGTACGCCCACGCCTACGGCATGTCGAAGTACGCCATCCGGGCGCTCAGCGCGAGCCTGCGCCAGGAACTGCTGCTGGACCGGGCGGACAACATCCACGTGTGCACGGTCCTGCCGGCCACGATCGACACGCCGCTGTTCGAACACGCCGCCAACTACACGGGACGCAAGATCCTGCCCATGCCTCCCGTCTACAGCCCCGAGCGAGTGGCCTGTGCCATCACGGACCTGGTGCGGGTGCCCCGGCGTGAAGTCGTCGTGGGGCCGATGGGCCGGTCCCTGATTCTGCAGTCGCGCGTGATGCCGGGCGTGGTGGAGCGGATGATGGCCCGGCACGTGGACAAGAAGCACCTGTCGCACAAGGAACCCGCACCGGCGGGCCAGGGCAATCTGCACGTCCCGGCGCCCGGGCAGGGCGCCGCGCACGGCGGGTGGGGCGGCCGCCGCCGCACGGCGATGCGCCGGCTCACCGCCGCCGCGGTCCTCGCGGGCGCGGCGGCGGGCGTCGCGCGGTGGGCGCGCGGCACATGAGCGGCGTCGTCCGGGCAGGGCGCCACTACTGGTCGAGTTCCTCCTGGATCGGAGGCTTGGGGACGTCGCGCAGGCCCTGGGCCAGGCCGGGCTTGCCGCCCTGACGGGCCTGTTCGGCCCTGCGGGACCGGTTCGTGTCCTGGTCACTGTCCACGTCGACGCGTACGGAGTGGGCCACGTCGTCGCGGTTCGTGTACTGCTCGGGCGGGATGCCCCGCAGCGCCTTGACGACTTCCTCGGAGGCACCGGACCGGCGGGCGGCCTCGACGAGATCCTCCTTGGAGGCCGGGAAATCGGCGCTCTTGATGGCTTTCATGATGTCGGGAACGGTGGTGTGTGCCATGGTCCACTTCCCTCGTTGCGGTGCCGTACGGGAGGCGCGACGCACTGAGCCCGCCTCGGACCACCACGGCCTGCCCGGCCGTGCGGCCACACGGGCGGCCCCTCTCCGCGGCCCTCCTCCTTGCTCACGTCCGGCTGCTCGGACGCCCCGCGCATGAGGCGGCTCTGCTCCACCGCATCAGTGCCCGTGGGCTTGCGCACGACGTCATCGGCCTTCCACCGAGTACCCCGGCCGCCCCGGCCGATAACTGGCGCCGAGGCCGGCGGCCCGCGCATGCTCCCCGGCGCGACCTCGCAGGTCAGCCCGTCGACGGCCTGCCGCAGGGGGCTGCGGCTCGCGCGGATTCAGGCGGCCCTCCTGCGGCGCGGCGCCACGCGCCTGACACGAGCGGCGTACAACGACAGGTGGCCGGTTGCCCGGGGCGGTCTACTGGGCAGAGCACGAAAACTGAGCGATCCCGGAAGATGCGGTGCCGGGCGATGTGAGGAGCAGCGCATGGTTCTCCAGGTTGTCAGAGCATCGATCAAGCCGGAGCGGCGTGAGCACTGGCTCGAGGTGATGCGCGGCAACGCGGCGCGGACCCGTGCTGAGGAGGGCTGTGAGGGCTACCAGATCGCCGAAGATCTCGAAGCACCGAATACCTTCGTGATCATCGAACAGTGGGCTGACATTGACGCCGTATACAGGCACTTCCGGAATGATTTCGCGGCGCTCATGGCCGCTTTGGGCGACGTCTTCGCAGCACCGCCTCAGGCCTGGATCCACAACTTGGCCTCGACGCTGACCCTCGACGAAGTCCTTGCGAAAGCCGGGCTGACCCGCTAGCCGAGCGAACCAACTCCTGGGCCGTTTCCTACGGATCACCTCGGGTGAGGGTGTGGTGGGAGGTATCTCGCCGTCAGTGAGGACGGCTACTGGGGGATCTCGCCGAAGATCATGCGGTGCCCGCGGGAGGTGTCCACGTACTCGCGGACCCGGTGGATCAGCTCGTTCCGGAATGCGAAGACGAAGCAGTAGTCGTTGTTGTAGTGGTTTCCGTTTGCGAGCGTTGCCGTCACGCTCGCCTCGGCGACCCCCCGCTCGCTGTCGGCCTGGAAACCGTGGAAGGTGACGGCGACGTCGCGCACGAACAGACGGGGGAAGCCCTCGGCGAAGAAGCGCACGATCGCCTTCCTGCCGACCATGTGATGGGTCGCCCCGAGCGCGACGGCAACTGCGTTCCCGGGGGGCGAGAGCCATTCGTCGTCCTCGGTGAGGACCGCGGAGATCCGGTCGGGGTCATAACTGGCGAACGCCTGGAAGGCGTTCTGGATGATGAGGCTGCTCATGAGCCCACTGTGACCGTCGGCGCGCGCCGGCGTCTTGTACGAATGTTCCGATCGGTCTCCTCGTAGCATGGGGTGATGCGATCCGCCGTGGGTGAGCGTGAGCCTGTGACCGGGTGGGAGGTCAGGAGGCCACCGCAGCGCGGCCGGACAGCCGGCGTCAGCCTGGCCGGATTCCGCGATCGGGGCACGGGCCCCGTCGACCTGCCGGTGATTCCTCACCCGGCCCTCACCCTCGTCGTCGAGTTCGGCGACGGTCCGCTCATCGTGGGCGACGCCCTCGGCCGGCAACAGCGCGGAAGTCTCGTCGCCGGGCTCGCGCCCGTTGCGATGCGCATGCGGGGCGAGAACATCGCATGCGTGGAGGTGCACCTGTCCCCGTTGGTCACGCACGCCGTGCTGGGTGTCCGCCCGGCCGAGCTGGCGCGTACCGTGGTCGCTCTCGACGACCTGTGGGGCCGGGACGCGGCACGGATCCGGGAGCAATTGGGCGGGGCCCCGTCCTGGGAGGACCGTTTCGCGTTGACGGACGCCTTCCTCGCCCGTCGCCGCGGGACGGGGCCACCGGTGGACCCCGAGGTGGTCCGGGCCTGGGACCGGATCCTCGTGAGCCGCGGCCGCGTCAGGATCGAGGACCTGGCAGCCGAGGTCGGCTGGAGCCGCAAGCGCCTGTGGTCCCGGTTCCGGTCCCAGATCGGCCTGCCTCCCAAGCGCGCCGCGTCACTGGTCCGCTTCCGCCACGCCGCCCAGCGTTTGACCGCGGGCGCGAGCGCGGCCCACGTCGCGACGGAATGCGGCTACACCGACCAGTCCCATCTTCACCGGGAGGCCGTGGCGTTCACCGGAGTGACTCCATCGGCGCTGGCCGGTGACCCGGGGTTGGCGACGGACGACATCGCGTGGGCGGGGCGCGAGGCCGGCGAGACGCGCTGATCCCCGCCCCACGCGGTCTGCGCCGCTCGCCACGGGCGCAGGGGTGACGTTCACCCTGGAGAGGCCTGGCCGGGAGTCACGACGAACGCCAGCGGCCGGCAGCGACCGTCGGCTGCGAGGTGGATCTTCGTAGTCAGTCCGCCACGGGATCGGCCGAGGGCATGATCGGCTCGCCGGCCGGGCCCCTTTTCACTGCCGCACCCGCTCCGACCAGGCGGTCATCCGGTCGGGTCCTCCCTGCGGTCCGGGGGCCCGGTCACCAGGAACCGGGGTCCCCGGCCGGTGCGTGCGGCTTCGATGGAGCGGAGCCGGGCGAACCCCAGCGGCGGCATCAGGCGCTCCCAGCCGGACCAGTCGTGGACCTCCCACGTGCTGTGCTCGTCCGGGTTCAGGCGCATGGCGTCCAGCCGGCCCGCCGTGAGGCGCCCACCGTCGAAGACGAACCCGACCGTCGGCATCGGCCACAGGCCCTCCGGGTGGCGGTAGACCGTCAGCAGCAGAACGGGCTCCAGCTCCATGAAGTGCTTCAGCCCAGTCTCCTCGACGGCTTCGCGCCGGGCGGCGATCCACGGGTCCTCGCCGTGCTCCATGTTCCCGCCGGGCAACTGCCACGCCCGCGCGCCGTAGACGGAGCGCAGCTGAATCGGGTGGTCGCGCTCGTCCCGCACGTACAGGCACGCGAACACCGTGTGGTGCGGGAGCGTCTTCACGTACTCGTCGGGCGGGACCGGAACGGGGCGGCCGGCAGGCTCGGACATGGGGTCTCCTCGATCATGGTCGGATCGGGTCCACGCTCCCGTACGTGCGTCTCGGGCGGGCGGGAGCGCGACTCCCGTCCGCTCGACCGGGTGACGACTGATACGGCCGTCGGCTGCGCCATTTCCATGAGGGGCGACCCTGCCTCTGCGGGGTTCATCCTCCATAAATCCATGGAATATCGTAGTCGGGGAGGGTCCTGTGGTGACCTTCCGAGCGGATCCAGGAGGAGCGCCGTGGGCTTCGTCGACGATCAGCGGCGCCCGCGGCCGGTGCGGCTCGGCCTGCGGGAGAACTGGCCGCAGTTCGCCCTGCTCGTCGTCGTCAACGTCTGCGTCGGCGCCCTGGTCGGGCTGGAGCGCACCACCGTCCCGCTCATCGGCGCCGATGTCTTCGGCCTGACCAGCGACCTGGCGGTCTTCTCCTTCATCATCGCCTTCGGCCTCACCAAGGCGGTCACCAACCTCGCCGCCGGCGCGCTGGCCGCCCGCTTCCGCCGCAAGCGGCTCCTGGTGGCCGGCTGGCTGATCGGCGTCCCCGTTCCCTTCGCGCTCGCCTGGGCGCCCTCCTGGGGCTGGATCGTCGCCGCCAACGTCCTCCTGGGCGTCAATCAAGGGCTGACCTGGTCGATGACCGTCAACATGAAGATCGACCTCGTCGGTCCCGCCCGGCGCGGCCTCGCGACCGGCCTGAACGAGGCCGCCGGGTACGTCGCCCTCGGCGCCACCGCCCTGCTCACCGGCTACCTCGCCACCGCCTACGGCCTGCGCCCCGCACCCCAGCTCATCGGCGTCGTCTTCGTCGCGTCCGGCCTCGCCCTGTCCCTCGTCGTCCGCGACACCGCCGCCCATGTCGCCCTCGAACTCGCGGGGCACCCGGCCACGGCCGCGTCCGAACGGTCCACCGGCCTCGCCCGCACCTTCGCCCGCACCTCCTGGCGCCACCGCTCCCTGCGCGGCGCCAGCCAGGCCGGCCTGGTCAACAACCTCAACGACGGCCTCACCTGGGGCGTCTTCCCGCTGCTGTTCACCGACCACGGCCTCGGACTGGCCGCCGTCGGTCTGATCAAGGGCCTCTACCCGCTGCTGTGGGGCATCGGGCAGATCCCGACCGGCCATCTCGCCGACCGCATCGGCCGCAAGCCCCTCATCGTCCACGGCATGCTCCTCCAGGCCGCGGGATTCGTCCTGGCCCTGGCACTGCTGGACACGCCGTTGCTCGCCGGCATCCTGTCGGCCGCCGCCCTCGGCATCGGTACCGCCATGGTGTACCCCGCCCTCATCGCCTCCGTCTCCGACCACGCCCACCCCGCCTGGCGCGTCAACGCACTCGGCACCTACCGCTTCTGGCGCGACCTCGGCTACGCGGTGGGCGCCCTCGTGGCCGGGGTGCTCGCCGACGCCCTCGGCCTGAACGCCACCGTCATCGCCGCCGCCGTCCTCACCGCCGGCTCAGGCCTCCTCGCCGCCCGCTGGATCACCGAACCCGCCGCCCGCTGAAGGCCGACGAGATCGCCGCCCTCGTCATCGCCGCCGTGGCCGCCGAAGAGGGCCGCGACACATGGCACGGCAGGGTCTGCTGCGCCAGGCCCGCAACCCCTGCGCCGGCCGATGCCCCCGCGTGCGGCTGCCGACCGACTGCGCCTGCTGCCCATAAGCACAGCCGGAGCAGCACCGGTGCGCCATGCGGGGGTTGATGGCTCAGGCCCGGGCCGCCACCTGATGCCGGTGGGCCTGCTCTCCGAGGCGTTTACGGCGTGTCAGTCGGGTGCAGTCGTAGCGTATTGAGGTCCCCGCTGTGCGTCACCTCCACCTCGATCGTCGAACCGTCGTCGAAGCGAAGGGTGAAATGCGGACTGAGGTCGACCAGGAATCGGAGGCCCTCTGCCTCTTCGTCCCCGAGTGCGGGCGAGGGGTACGCGTCCCGGATCCCTGCACCGCACTCCACCACCCGGACGGGGAAGAGCCCCAGGCAGGTCGAGTGGTTGGCCCACCACTCCAAGGAGGCTGTACCCGCATTCTTGATCACAGGCGTCAGCGTAGCCAAGAGCCCGGTGGCGGGCCGGAACGCCACCGTTGCGCGGCAGCCGACCACACCATCCCCGAGGGTTGTCCCGCAACTGCTGGTCTGATGGCTGTGCTCACGAGAAGCGTCAGCACACGGCATCGGGGCATGGTCGCCGCCTTCGACCCACCGGAACGAGCCGAAGAAATCCGTTGTCGTGCCGTGGATGCCATCGCATGCTTCGGTGCGTGAAGACTGAAGACGACCCTGCTCATGCCGCCGTCACCTTGCCTGTCGGCGTGCGCGATCTCCTGCCCCAGGACCTGCCGGCGTGCACCTGGGCGGGCTCGGACACCCACCTGCGCCACGTGGAACGGGAACTGGCGCGCGCTGCGGCGGGCGAGGTGGACTATCTGGCCGTATGCACCCCTGCGGACCTGCCGGTGGCGATCGGCGGCATCGACTACCAAGTCTCCGAGGGAGCCGGGACTCTATGGCAGCTCGCCGTGATGCCGGCGCTGCAGTCCTGCGGCTTGGGAACGCTGCTCGTCCGAGCAGCCGAACAACGGATCCGGGACCGCGGGCTGCGCAGGGTCGCACTCGCTGTAGAGGAGGACAATCCCCGGGCGCGCGCCCTGTATGAGCGCCTGGGCTATGCCGCATACGGCCGTGAGCCGGATGCCTGGGACGAGGAAGGGCCCGACGGGTCGATCCGTCGCCACGAGACGATGTGCGTGCTCATGCGGAAGAACCTCTGAACCCAGGGCAACGGTACTGGCTCAACAGGGGAAGCCGGAACGGTCCTCACGCAGGTCGCGGATGTACCAGTCGAAGCGTGTGGCGTCGTTGCTGCGCGGTTGCTTGCTGGGAGTGAATCCTGCGCGCCGCGCGACTGCGGCGGATGCGCGATTCTCCGGATCGACCTGAATCACCGCCTCTTGCGCGCCCTCGGCGGCGGCGTACCGGGATGCCAGGAGGACCGCGCGGGTGGCCAGGCCACGGCCTCTCCAGGACGGGTAGAGGCCGTAGGCGACGTTCACCTGGCCGGGGGCCAAGCCCTCTCCTGTGAACCGCAGGTCGGCCGTCCCTGCCAGCACCTGGTCGGCGCCCGCCCGGATGCCGAAGGCGCGAAGCGGCCCGGCGGTGTCCCACTGTTCCCGGCAGTGCCGGAAATACGCTTCCACGCCCTCACGCGTGCCGGGACCTCCGTTGAGCCAGCGAACCAGCAGCTCGTCTTCCCCCGTGAGATGTGCCTCCACATCGTCCAGGCGCAACGGCGACAGCGTGATGATCCCGTCGGACAGCCCTATTTCATGCATCCGCCGATTCTTGACGGCGACGCCGCGTCGCGCCATCGGATTCCGCGGGGACGTCGTTCAGAGCTGCTCCGCCAGGGAAACGATCTTGGTATGGCCGGTGTGATCACGGCATCAGAGCCGTCTTGGCCAGCCCCGTTCTCCGGGGACCCCTGGGCCCTGGCGGAGCCGGCCGACGCGACCGCCCCGTCGGCGGGAAGCCCCGCCGGCGCCCCCGCCACCACCGCGGAGGCGGCGGCCACCCGGCGTGCCCATCGTCCGGTCCAGTGTCGCGACACCATAGCCGACCGCTCTCCTTGCGCGGATCCGCGGTCGTGGCTCCCCGAACGGCGCACGCGGCCGCAGGAGGACAAGGGCTGCCGTGGCCGCGTTGCCGTCAGAGCGGTGAGCCCCAGGCCGTCGTGAGTCCGTCCAGCCACGCCGGTGGCAGTTCGGCGGCGTCCCACTCCTCCCGCAGGGCCGACGGCTCCGTGGCGAGTCGTTCCAGTACGGCGATGCTGGTGGGGGAGTGGATGAGCGAGTAGCGGCCGTGGATCGCGATGCTGCTGCCGGGCCCGTACTCCGCGTACAGCCGTTCCAGGCGCGCCCGGTTGGCCGAGGCGAACTCCGCGAGCCTCCCGGCGTACGCGGCGCGCTGCCGGGAGGTCATGGTGCCGAGGACGGCGGTGAGCACCTGCTCGGAGACCTCGGGGTCGAGGTCGGAGACGGCCGTGAACGAGAGGTAGAGGGGCGTGACCGCCACCTTGGCCCGCTCCACCTGCATCTTCCTGACGGGAGGGCGGACGTCCGAGGAGGGCGCCGAGGAGTCGGCGGCGACGGCACGGCGCAGCGCTCGTTCCGCGAGGTCGGCGAGTTCGTCGGTGACGGCCTGGGCTCCGTCGAGCCAGCCGGCCTCGTAGAGCGCGCCCTTCTCCGCCGGCGTGTTCCCCCCGATCGCGCCGGCCTCCTCGTGCGCCAGGGCGAGGGCACCGGCCTCGACCAGCCCGATCAGCTCCTCCGCGTCGCCGGAGTAGACCCCCGCCCGGGCGAGGAGCTGGAGGAGGGTCTGCTTCGCGTTGAGGACGCTGACCGCGTCCAGCTGCTGCCGTCCTTCTGGGGCGGCGTCCATGGGGTCCTCCTTGTCGCATGGGCCGTGCGGTGCGCGTCGCGGCACGCTCCGTCCGAGGGGTCAACGCGCGGTGGTCGCGCTGAGCCACCCCCTGCGGGCGCGGCGTGCGTACTCGGTGGTGCGGTTCACACGACCCATGATCGCGCACCGTACTCGACGACCGTCCCGGGCGGTGCCACCCGCGGCGGCGCGTGCACCGCAGCCGAGGTCATGCCGCGGGGCACGGCGGCGAATCCTCGGACAGGGACTGCACGGCCAGGGCGGTGCTCGACATCGCCGGACCGCGTGCGGCATGCCCGGCCCGGCCACCGGCACCGCCGTCCAAGTGATCAACCAGGCGTGTGCGGCGGTACGCTGAGTTCCGCTGCGGCACCCCCCACCATCTGCCCACTCCACGGGTGCGTCACGGCCCGCAGCGGTCATGTCGTCGGGTGATGAGGATGAAACGCAGGTGCTGACAGCGGGCCGTTACCGCCTTCAAGACCGGGTCGGACGCGGGGCCATGGGCGAGGTCTGGCGGGCGTACGACGAGACCCTGGGCAGACCGGTCGCCGTCAAACTCCTGCTGGCCCAGGAGTCCGACCCGACCGCCGTCCAGCGCTTCCGCCTCGAAGCCCGGACCGCCGGCCGCCTCAACCACCCCCACGTCGTGGGCGTTCTGGACTTCGGCGAGCACGAGGGGCGCCTGTTCCTGGTGATGGAGCTGGTGGAGGGCGGCAGCCTCGCACGCGCCCTGGCGCAGCGGGGCCCGCTCCCCGCCGAGCGGGCCGCCGCCATCGCCGCCCAGGCGGCCGCCGGACTCGCCGCCGCGCATGAACAAGGCGTCGTCCACCGCGACATCAAGCCCGCGAACCTGCTCCTGGACGCCGACGGCACGGTGAAGATCGGCGACTTCGGGATCGCCCGCTTCCTCGACGATCCGGCCGCCGCACTCACCGGCACCGGCGAGATCGTCGGCACCAGCCTCTACCTCGCCCCCGAACGCGCCCTGGGCAAGCCCGCCGGGCCGCCGTCGGACGTGTACTCCCTGGGGTGCGTGCTCTACCAAGTCCTCACCGGACGGGCGCCGTTCCAGGCCGACACGGCCATCGCCATCCTCCACCAGCACCTCGACGCCGCGCCCCGGCCGCCGCGGCTCCAGGGCATCGCCCTGCCGCCCGCCTTCGAGGACTACCTCCTCGACCTCCTCGCCAAGCGGCCCGAGGACAGACCCACCGCGCGACAGGCCGCCGACTGGTTCGCCGCCGGACTCTGGCAGCGGCACGCACAGCCCCTGCCCGCCGTCACGCCTCCGCCCGCTCCGCCGACGCCCGCGCCGACCAGCCCCCCGCCACCGGCCGCCACCGCCTCGTACGCGCCCCACCGGCCGATCCGCCAGGCGCCCGCGGCCCGTCGAGTCGCCGCCCGCCGCCCCGGACTCGTCATCGGCGTCGCCGGAGCCGTGGTCTTCCTGGCCGCCATGCTGGCGGGCATGGCGTGGTTCTCACCGGATCGGACAGCGGCCGAGACACCCCACCGCGATCCGGCACAGTCCGCGAGCCCGGCAGCGCCGCCGCTCGGGGCCACGGAAGCACCCGGGACCCCGTCAACCACCGCCGGCGAATCCCCGCGTTCCGCTCCGACCGCGGCCCCTGTCCCGGTACGCCAGGACACTCCGACGCAGGAGACGGACGGAGGGAGCCAGCACGAGGAGGACCGGAAGAAGCAAGGGGACCAGGACGAGGACGACTGAACGGGCCGCGCCCCGCAGACGGCGGTCGACCGGAACCCCGGCGCCGAGCGCGTCACGCGGGGCACGTTCGGGAGAGGTGCGTCGTGACCATCGGCCCCGTGCCGTTCGACCGCCGCTCGGGGTGAACGCGAGGCAGCCGTCGCGGTCAGCCCGCGCGGCGGCAGCGCCTCAGCGCCAGTCCGCCGAGAACCGAGCCGATCAGCCCCACTCCCAGAGCCACGATGCCCCCGCCGAGTCCGTTGCCGGTGCCGAGGCCACCGGAGGCGGTGGCCACCACGAGCCCGCCGACGGCCATGGCGATCAGCCCCGCCACCAGGGCCACGACGGCCCCGCTCCGCCCGCCGTACCAGGTGCCGGTACGACCGGTGGAGCGGGCGAGGGCCAGTCCGCCGACGGCCACGCCGAACAGTCCCAGCAGCGCGGCCACGACGGCCCCGAGTCGCCCGGCGCTCATGGTGTACACGTCGGCGGCGACCGGCTGGACCGAGGCGTGCGCGGCCGCCGACGCGGCCGGCAGAAATCCGACTGACATGGGTGCTCCTTCTTCTCCTCCGACTGGACCTGGGCCGATCCTGTCCGCCGGACCCCCCGCCGGTCGTCCCCCGAACGCGGACGATTCGCGCTGCCGCCCGCGCCGCAGGCGCCGCGAAAAGTACTGCGGGCGCGGTAGGCGGACCCTCCTCCGGGAGCAGGACTCGCCGCACGCCGGCGACTGGCTAAGGTGCGCGCATGAAGACAGGACGGGCCCGTGTCGGAGACTGGGCGATCGCCGTCGGCGTGGCGGCCGCGCTGCTGGTCACCGGGGTGTCCGGACAGCAGGGCAGCGCCACGAGGCTCGACGTGCTCGGCTGCGCGCTGCTGACCGCCGGCGGCCTGGCACTGGCCGCGCGCCGCCGTGCCCCGGTCACCGTCCTGGCCGGCACCGGGCTGTGCGCGGTGGGGTATCAGGCGGCCGGTTTCGACGTGCCGGCCGTCGCGTACCTGTTCGCCGTGTACGCCGCCGTACGGGCGGGGCACCGCACCGTGACGGTCGTGACGAGCGTGGCCGTACTGGCCGCTCTGCCGCTCGCCGCCCTGGCCTCGGGCCTGCACGACACGGGCGAGGCGTTCGCACAGGCCCGGGGCGCCCTCGAAATCGCCTGGCTCATCGCGGCCGGCGCCGCCGGCGAGGCGCTGCGGCAGGCCGAGCGGCGGGCGGACGAGGCCGAGCGCACCCGCGAGGAGACCGCGCGGCGCCGCGCCGACGAGGAGCGGCTGCGCATCGCCCGGGAGCTGCACGATTCGCTCACCCACCAGATCTCGGTCATCAAGGTGCAGGCCGAAGTCGCCGTCCACCTGGCCCGCAAGCGCGGCGAGCCCGTGCCGGAGGCCCTGCTGGCGATCCAGGAGGCCGGGCGCGAGGCGACCCGGGAGCTGCGCGCCACCCTGGAGGCGCTGCGCGACGACGACACGGCCCCGCCGCGCGGGCTCGACCACGTTCCGGAGCTGGTGGAACGGGCCCGTACGATCGGCCTCGACGCGACGCTGACGATCGAGGGCCGACCCCACGACGTGCCGGCCGCGGTGGACCGGACCGTCTACAGGATCGTCCAGGAGTCGCTCACCAACATCGCCCGGCACGCCGCCGCGGCCACGGCGTCGGTACGGATCGACTGCCGTCCGGACAGCCTCGCGATACGCGTCGACGACGACGGCACGGCGACGCCGGACAGCACACCGGTACCCGGCGTCGGGCTGCTCGGGATGCGCGAACGCGTCACCGCCCTCGGCGGCCGGCTGCGGGCCGAGCCGCGCAGCGAGGGCGGCTTCACCGTCCAGGCCGAACTCCCCGTGGACCGTACGTCATGATCCGTGTCCTGCTGGTCGACGACCAGCCGCTCCTGCGCGGCGCGTTCCGCGCGCTCCTCGACGGCGAGGACGACATCGAGGTGGTGGCCGAGGCCGCCGACGGGGCGCAGGGCGTGGCCCTCGCCAGGGAACACCTGCCCGACGTGGCGCTCGTCGACGTGCAGATGCCCGTCGTCGACGGCATCGAGGCGACCCGGCGCATCGCCGCGGACCCGGCCCTCGCCGGGGTGCACGTCGTCATCCTCACCAACTACGGCTTCGACGAGTACGTCTTCGACGCGCTGCGTGCCGGCGCCGCCGGATTCCTCGTCAAGGACATCGTGCCCGAGGACTTCCTGCACGCGGTACGCGTCGCCGCCCGCGGCGACGCCCTGCTCGCCCCCTCCATCACCCGCAGGCTCATCGACCGGTACGTCGCCCAGCCGCCCGGCACGGGCACCCACGCCGGGCTGGAAGGGCTGACCAACCGCGAACGCGAGGCCGTCGCCCTGGTCGCGCAGGGCCTGTCCAACGACCGGATCGCCGACCGCATGGTGATCAGCCCGACGACCGCGAAGACCCACGTCAACCGCGCCATGACCAAGCTCCACGCCCGCGACCGCGCCCAGCTCGTGATCCTCGCCTACGAATCGGGCCTGGTGACGCCGCGTACCTCCTGACCTCCGACTGGGCGGCCCCTCTACCGCGGGTCCGTCTCCTGGAGCCGGTACAGCTCGGGCACGGAGACCTTGATCGGCTCCTGCGTGGTCCGGGCGATCACGACGACCGCGGGCTCGTCCGGATCGGGGTTCTCCTCGCGGTGCGGGACGAACGGAGGCACCAGGAAGAAGTCGCCCGGACCGCCGGCGAGGCGCACCTCTCGTGTGCCGTCGTGGAACACGAACACGGGGTGACCGCTGACCACGTAGATCCCCGCCTCCGAATCGCCGTGATGGTGGTTGTCCGTGGCGCTCAGCGGGGGGTTCTCCACCAGGCCCATCCAGAGCCTCTTCGACCCGACCGTGCCACCGCTGATGGCGGCGTACCCGTCCAGCTCGCCGGAGCGTACGTGGTGGACGCGGTTGTTCAGCGGCGCGTCGTCCCCGGCGCCCTGTGCGGTCTCCACGCCTTCATGGGCAGTCATCGTGCGGCCTCCCGGATCTCCATGGCTCTCTCCATGGCTCTCTTCGACGGGAACCAGGCTGCGACCTACGGGCCGGACGCGGCAAAAGTCGTTGCCGACCCGGCACGGCGCGTCCCCCCGCGACGAGGCGACGGCAACGCTGCCGCGTTCCCTCAATTGGCCCCCGTGGCTCGCGGGGTGTGGACGGCCGACCCACGATGAAGGGGCTCAGGGCCGACCGTCGTCCGCGCTCGCGGACTCGGCGGCCGTCGTTCGCTCTCCCGAAGGAAGGGTCAGCCGGATGACCACCTCGACACGCATATCCCAGTCGGCGTTCGACGGCTCCAGGCTTCGAGTCCTCCTGCTCGTCGATCTCCACGAAGGCGCCCAGCAGCGGTTCCTCGACGCGTACGAGCACATGCGGCGCCACGTCGCGTCGGTTCCCGGCCACATCAGTGACCAGCTGTGCCAGTCCATGGAGAACCCGTCCCAGTGGCTTATCGCCAGCGAATGGGCGAGCGCCCCGCCGTTCCTCGCCTGGATCAACAGCGAGGACCACATCGAGACGGTCAGGCCCATGCAGAGCTGCGTCCGTGACCTCCGGTCGATGCGCTACCACATCGTCCGCGAGACCGGCAGTGCCCTTCCGCTCACCGCCGACACCGCCGGCGTCCAGGCGCCCGTACGGCTGGGCGACGGGGTGACGCGTCACGCGCTGACGTTCACCGTCAAGCCGGGCTCCGAGTCCAAGGTCGCGGACATCCTCGCCGGCTACGCGCCGCCCGAGGCCCGCGTCGACGACTCCACGCGGCTGCGCCGCACCACGCTGTTCATGCACGGCAACCGTGTCGTCCGCACCGTCGAGGTGCAGGGCGACCTGATGGCGGCCCTCCGCCACGTCTCGCGGCAGCCCGAGGTACGGGCCGTCGAGGAGGCCCTCAACCCGTACCTGGAGCGGAGCCGGGACCTGAACGACCCCGCGTCCGCACGTGCCTTCTTCACCCTCGCCGCCATGCCGGCCGTCCACCACGTGGCCGGCGACGGGCCGGAACCCGCGGGGCTGCGGCGCCACGCGCTGTACTACCCGGCCCGCCCGGGCTGCGGCATGGCGCTGGCCCGGCTGCTCGCCCGGCAGGACGAGACCGCCGCGCAGGACCCCGCGAGCCCGGTGCACCGCAGCACCGTCTTCCACCGGGACGACCTCGTCGTCCGGCTCGTCGACGTGACGGGCGACCCCGAGACCGACCCGGTCAGGACCCTCGGCATCCACGGCAGGCGGAAGCCCGCCGTACTGGCACGCCTGCTCGACGGCGCCGCACTCGGCGTGGAAGGACCCCTCACCGGCGAACGGGACGCCCACCGCCTCCTCGCGCACGCCGGCATGACGCTGATCACCGACCGCAGGGCCGCACAGGCCTGACGAGCGCACGCACCACACCCACCACCGAGCGACCAGGAGACCGAACCATGGACACGACACGCCCGCGCATCGTCGACCTGAGCGAGACCCAGCCCAACCGCAAGCGCGGCGGCGACCTGCGCACCATGCTCACCCCCGTCACCGTGGGATCGACCAGCGGCTTCATGGGGCTGGCCATCCTGCAGCCGGGCGAGCGCATCAGCGAGCACTACCACCCGTACTCCGAGGAGTTCGTGTACGTCGTCGAGGGCCGCATGGAGGTCGACCTGGACGACGAGACGTTCGCCCTGCGCCCCGACCAGGCCCTCATGATCCCCATCAACATGCGGCACCGCTTCCGCAACGTCGGCGACGAGGAGGCCCGCATGGTGTTCCACCTGGGCCCCCTGGCACCCAAGCCGAGCCTGGGCCACGTCGACACGGAGCCCACGGAAACCCCGGAGGGGAGCGAGAACCTCCAGCCGTACCCCGTCGTGCAGGAGGAGGTCGCGCAGTCCGAACGACGGGGGGCGCCAGCATGACCCGGCGGGTGGCCGTCACCGGCATCGGGGTCGTGGCTCCCGGCGGCACCGGCGTGCCGGCGTTCTGGGACCTCCTCTCCAACGGCCGTACCGCGACGCGCGGCATCACCCTCTTCGACCCGGAGGGGCTGCGGTCCCGGATCGCCGCCGAGTGCGACTTCGACCCCCTCGCGCACGGGCTCGACCCCGACCTGACCGAACGCGCCGACCGGTACATCCAGTTCGCGGTGGTCGCCGCGCGGGAGGCGGTGGCCGACTCCGGCATCGACGTCGGCGAGGAGGACCCGTGGCGCGTGGCCGTCTCCCTCGGCAGCGCGGTCGGCGGCACGACCCGCCTGGAGCACGACTACGTCCTCGTCAGCGAACGAGGACGCCGCTGGGACGTCGACCACGCCGCCGCCGAACCGCGGCTGCACCTGGCGTTCTCGCCCAGCACCCTGGCCTCCCTCGTCGCGGAGCAGTTCGGCGCCATGGGGCCGGTGCAGACCGTGTCCACCGGCTGCACCTCCGGACTCGACGCCGTGGGATACGCCTTCCACACCATCGAGGAGGGCCGCGCCGACCTCTGCATCGCCGGAGCGTCGGACTCGCCGATCTCCCCGATCACCATGGCCTGCTTCGACGCCATCAAGGCGACCTCGCCGAACAACGACGACCCGGCCCACGCCTCCCGGCCCTTCGACGCCCACCGTGACGGATTCGTCATGGGCGAGGGCGCCGCGGTGCTCGTCCTGGAGGAGCTCGAACACGCCCGCGCCCGCGGCGCGCACATCTACTGCGAGATCGGCGGCTACGCCACGTACGGCAACGCCTACCACATGACCGGGCTGACCACCGAGGGCCTGGAGATGGCCCGCGCCATCGACACCGCGCTCGACCACGCCCGCGTGGACCCCACGGACATCGACTACGTCAACGCGCACGGCTCCGGCACCCGCCAGAACGACCGCCACGAGACCGCCGCCGTCAAGCGGTCCCTGGGCGCCCACGCCTACGACACCCCCATGAGCTCCATCAAGTCCATGGTGGGCCACTCGCTGGGGGCGATCGGCGCGATCGAGGTCGTCGCCTGCGTGCTGGCCCTGGCCCACCAGGTGGTGCCGCCGACGGCGAACTACGAGACCCCGGACCCCGAGTGCGACCTGGACTACGTACCGCGCAGCGCACGCTCCCGCAGGCTCGGCCACGTGCTGTCCGTGGGCAGCGGCTTCGGCGGCTTCCAGTCCGCGGTGCTCCTCACGGGGCCGGGCGGGAGGAAGAGATGAGCGATCGACGAACCGGGCGCACCGCGGTCACGGGCATCGGCGTGATCGCGCCCAACGGCCTGCGCGCGGACACCTACTGGAAGTCCGTCAAGGAGGGCGTGAACGTACTGGACCGGATCACCCGGGAGGGATGCGGGCACCTGCCGCTCAGCGTCGCCGGCGAGGTCCGCGGATTCGACCCCTCCGCCTTCATCGAGGAGACCTACCTCGTCCAGACCGACCGCTTCACCCACTTCGCCATGGCCGCGGCCGGCGCCGCCCTGGACGACGCGGGACTGAGCGGCGCCGCCGCCGACTCGCCGTACTCCGTCGGCGTGGTCACCGCGGCCGGGTCCGGGGGCGGCGAGTTCGGCCAGCGGGAACTGCAGAAGCTCTGGGGACAGGGCTCCCGATTCGTCGGCCCCTACCAGTCCATCGCCTGGTTCTACGCGGCCAGCACCGGCCAGATATCCATCCGCAGCGGCTTCAAGGGCCCCTGCGGGGTGGTCGCCAGTGACGAGGCGGGCGGCCTGGACGCCGTCGCGCACGCCGCCCGTACCGTACGGCGGGGCGTCGACGCGGTGGTGGTCGGAGCCGCGGAGGCACCGCTCGCCCCGTACTCGATGGTCTGCCAGCTCGGGTACCCCGAGCTCAGCACCGTCGGCGACCCGGCGACCGCCTACCGCCCCTTCACCGCCGCGGCCTGCGGTTTCGTGCCCGCCGAAGGCGGCGCCGTACTCGTCGTCGAGGACGCGGACCGCGCGCACCGCCGTGACGCGGCCGTCCGCGCCACCGTGGACGGACACGCCGCCACGTTCACCGGCGCCGCACGCTGGGACCGGTCACGCGAGGGACTCGCCCGCGCCATACGCGGCGCCCTCGACGAGGCCGGCTGCGCACCGGAGGAGGTCGACGTGGTCTTCGCCGACGCGCTGGGCGTACCGGAGGCGGACCGCGCCGAGGCGCTCGCCCTCTCCGACGCCCTCGGCCGGCACGGCGCCCGCGTCCCCGTCACGGCCCCCAAGACGGGCATCGGACGGTCCTACTGCGGGGCGCCCCTGCTGGACATCGCCGCCGCGGTGATGGCCATGGAGCACGGGCAGATACCGCCGACGCCGAACATCTTCGACGTCTGCCACGACATCGACCTGGTGACCTCCACCGCCCGCCCGGCCGAGCTCCGCACGGCCCTGGTCCTCAGCCGAGGACTGATGGGCTCCAACGCGGCGCTGGTTCTGCGCCGCGGCCCGGGACGCACCGCCCGGAACGCCTAGAACCCGGTACGACAAGGAGAACGCGCATGCACAGCGAACTGACCGTCGAGGAACTGGCCGCGCTGATGAAGAAGGCCGCCGGCGTCGTCGTCGACCCGCACGACCTCGCGAACCGTGTGGACACGCCCTTCGCCGGCTTCGGACTGGACTCCCTCGGCCTGCTCGGCATCGTGGGCGAGCTGGAGAACCAGCACGGCCGCTCGCTCCCCACCGACGCGGAGCGCTGCAAGACCCCCCGCGACTTCCTCGACCTCGTCAACAGCACCCTCACGACTGGAGCCTGAAGTGCCCGGACACACCGAGAACGAGATCACCATCGCCGCCCCCGTCGACCTCGTCTGGAACATGACCAACGACCTGGAGAGGTGGCCGCAGCTGTTCAGCGAGTACGCCTCCGTCGAGATCCTGTCCCGCCAGGGCGACACGGTGACCTTCCGCCTGACCATGCACCCCGACGAGAACGGCAAGGTGTGGAGCTGGGTGTCGGAGCGGGTCACCGACCGCGCCACGCTCACCGTTCGCGCACGCCGCATCGAACCCGGGCCCTTCGAGTACATGGACATCCTCTGGGAGTACGAGGAGACCCCGGCCGGCACGCGCATGCGCTGGACGCAGGACTTCGCCATGCGACCGGACGCCCCCGTCGACGACGCCGGGATGACGGCGATGCTCAACCGCAACTCGCCCGTGCAGATGGCCCTGATCCGCGACCGTGTCGAGCAGGCCGCCGGCGAGCCGACCCCCGCCGCCTGAGCGGCACGGTTCGCGGAAGGAGACGTCCATGCACCACGCCCTGATCGTCGCCCGGATGGCCCCGCAGTCGGCCCCGGACATCGCCGAGGTCTTCGCGGCCTCCGACAGCGGCGAACTCCCGCACCTCGTGGGGGTGACGAAGCGGTCCCTGTTCCAGTTCGGTGACGTGTACATGCACTTCATCGAAGCGGACCAGGACCCCGGTCCCGCCATCGCGCGCGTCGCCGAGCACCCGGAGTTCCGGGACATCAGCAGGAGGCTCGCGGCATACGTCAGCCCGTACGACCCGCAGACCTGGCGCAGCCCCAAGGACGCCATGGCGCAGTGCTTCTACCGATGGGAGCGGAACGCCGCCGCCAGGTGAGACGGAGAACAGGCCGGCACGAAGAGGGCCGCTGCCGCGGATGTTCCGCGGACAGCGGCCTTCTCGTGTGCCGGCCGGTGCCGGCCCCGCAGGTCAGCGGGCGAGCGCCGGCATCAGCCGCAGGGCGTTCTCGCGGTTGATGGCGTGGAGTTGGTGAGCCGAGAGGGCGGGATCGCCGTCCAGAGCCGGTGCCACGATGTCGGTGACGACGTGCGCGGGGGTGGGCGGCCAGTCCGTGCCGAACAGGATGCGGCCCGGGTCCACCGTGGCGAGCAGGGTGGGCGTGGCCGAGGGCGACATGGGGCCCGCGGTGTCGAAGCAGAACCGGTGCAGGTAGTCGCGGACCCGGCCCGGATCGATCTCGGGCGTGAGAGCCCGGCCGAAGAGTTCGAGGCGGGTGGCCATGTAGGGCAGGAAGCCCCCGCCGTGCGGAAGGACGAAGGTGAGGTTCGGATAGCGGTCGAGGGTCCCGTTCCTGATGAGGTTGATGGCGGCACGTGTCGTGTCCATCAGGAAGTCGCACACGAACGGCGGCATGCCCGGAAGTCCCGTACCGCCGTCGCCACCCGCCGGCACCTCCATGGGGTGGGTGCTGATCACCGCGGACCGCTCGTTCAGCTCCGCGAGGAGGCGGTCGTGCGAATCGTCTCCGAGGTAGACACCGCCCATGCTCGTTCGCGTGCTGACCCCGACGGCTCCGAGCTCGTCGAGGCCGTACTGGACGCTCCACCGGGACAGTTCCAGGTCGTCGAGGAAGACAGGAGTGAAGAAGGCGAACCGCGCCGGGTGGGCGGCCACGACGTCGGCCGCCGCCCGCAGGGCGACGCGCGCGCTTTCCCGGCGCTCCGCGTGCTCCCGGAGCCGTCCGAGCATCGCCACCGTCATGACGGCCGTGCTGATGCCGGTCCGGTCCATGACGTCCAGGGCGGTGTCCAGGTCCCAGCGGGTCCACCAGGGAAGCCGCTCGCGGTTGATCACCCCTCGCTCTTCCGCCCAGTCCAGCCAGGCCGGAGCGGTGAAGTGGTGGTGGACGTCGACCCGGCCGGCGGCCGGGCCGTCCTCGGCGGTGACCGGTTCGTGGATCTGAGGGTTGTTGACGAGTGTCATGGCCAGTCCTCGGGGTGGGGGCGTGCGGGGGGTGTGCTCAGGCGCGGCAGAGGACGGTCTGCAGAGCCTCCGTCAGGACGCGGTCGGCGTCCGGGACCGCGGCGTCCGCCCGCCACGCGACGAAACCGTCCGGGCGTACGAGCACGGCGCCGTCCTCGGCCGTGCCGTGCAGCCGCGCCCAGTCGGCATCCGGCTCCGGAACGAGATCGTGTCCGGGGCCCTGTCCGACGAGGTACGCGTCGACCGGAACGCCCAGCGTCTCGGAGGCCCGCAGGGCGGCGTTCCGCCACACCCGGCCCCGGGACCCGGCGAGCACGACGAAGGAACGCTCGTACAGGTCGATCGTGGAGATCCTGCGCCCCTCCCTCATGACCCACATGTGGGGTGCCCGGCTCCCCGGCACGCCGCCGAGCTGGAACGTCTCCGGGACGACGGGCCCGTCCGGGGGCGCGCCCAGCACGGCGGGGGAGGCGTACCGGTAGCAGAGCGCGACGGTCATCAGGTCCGCCGGGTCGTTGTTGCGCCGCGCCGCGGGGCTGAGGCCCGGGTGCTGCTCCTCGGCCGCCTGCAGGCACGCCCGTGCGCTGGTCTCGACGGCGACGGGCCGCCGTTCGTCCTCGTAGGTGTCGAGCAGGGCCGTGCCCGCCCAGCCGCGGTGCACCGCGGCCAGCTTCCAGGCGAGGTTGTGGGCGTCCTGGATCCCGGTATTGGAGCCGAACGCACCCGTGGGCGGCATTTCGTGCGCGGAATCCCCGGCCAGGAAGATCCGGCCTTCCCGATAGCTGTCCGCGACGAGATTCGCGGCGTGCCAGGGTGCCTTTCCGGTGATCTCGACGTCGATGTCCGGGACGCCGGCGGCCGCCCGGATGTGCGCCGTCAGACGGTCGTTGCTGAAGTCCTCCAGGGATTCGCCGCCGTCCGGGAACCAGGGAACGTGGATCACCCACCGTTCCTCGTTGTCCACGGGCAGCAGGGCGCCTTCACCCTCCGGGTCGGTGACATAGCAGACGACGAATCTCTTCTCCCCGATGCAGTCCTTGAGCGCCTTGCTGCGGAACGTGACGCTGACATTGTGGAACAGCGCACCGGGACCTGACTGGCCGATTCCGAGACGTTTGCGCACGGAACTCCTGGGCCCGTCCGCGGCCACCAGGAAATCGGCGTTCACCGTGCGGGCCTCACCGGTCTCCCGGTCCAGGATTTCGGCCCGGACCCCTTCCGGGCCCTGGCTGAAGGACAGCATCTCCGTACCGAAGCGGATGTCACCGCCCTGGCGGCGGGCGTAGTCCAGCAGGACCGGTTCCAGATCGTTCTGACTGCACAGGCACCAGTCCGAAGAGCTGTCCTCGGACACGTCCATGCCGGCGGAGATGTCCTTGATGATCCAGCGGCGCTGGTCTCCGGTGAGGGTGTTCACCTGCAGGACACCGTCGTTTCCGGCGAGGGCGTAGGCGGCCTCGCGGATGTGCGCCTCCAGTCCCGCGGTGCGGAAGAGTTCCATCGTGCGCACGTTGTTCCCGCGGCCGCGTGGATGTGTCGACGTCCTCGCGTGCCGCTCCACGAGGATGTGCTCGACGCCGAGGCGCCCCAGGAACACGGAGGTGGAAAGGCCCACCAGGGATCCGCCTACGATGAGAACCGGTACAGATTCCGCTGCCTGTGCGTTCAACTGGTTTCCTGTCCATCCGGCGGTGGCCGGTCCGGGATTCGGAGGACCGGCGTCAAGGAGTATCTCTCTACCGGTACTTGGAGAGGCGGCCGACGGCACCCGGTGATACGCCGGCCGGGTCACCACGGGAAATTCCGTGGTTCGCCCGGCGGCCCGCCCGTTTGGCGCAGCCGCGTTTGATTCGTCGTGCGGCACGGGAAATCGTGGCACTGACCGAGCAACCCATCCCTGTGTGTCGCCAGGGGGCGGTACTCGCAGAAGACCACGCCTCAGCTGCGGCCAGCAGCTCGACCCCCGGGACCAGTCATGACGCAAGCGTTCGCATCCGAGGAATTGTCGTCCGAAGAGGCCGCGGCCGAGGCCTCGTCCTGCAGCCGGGCGTTTCGCGCCAACCCGCATCCCGTGTACGCAAAGCTCAGGGAGACCGCGCCCGTATGCCCGCTGTCGCCTCCCCACGGGGTCGAGACGTACCTGATCACGCGGTACGACGACGCCCGCGCCGCGCTGGCCGACCCCCGCCTGAGCAAGGACATGTACGGCGCGATCGACGCCTACCACCGCATCTTCGGCGACTCGTCCATCGCCCTGGACGACAACATGCTGTTCTCGGACCCGCCGAAGCACACCCGCCTCCGGCGCATCGTCGGCAGCACGTTCACCCCCAAGCGCGTCGAATCGCTGCGTGAGCGCGTCCAGAAGATCACGAACGATCTGCTGGACCGGTGCCCGACGTCGGAGCCCGTGAACCTGCTCCCGGAGTTCGGCTTCCCGCTGCCGCTCCACGTGATCAGCGAACTCCTGGGCATTCCGGAGGACGAACGCACGCAGGCGCAGGAGTGGTCCGCCACCGTCGCCCAGACCGGCTTCGGCCCGGAAGCGCGCAAGGCCCTGGAGATCGCCGAGGGCAATCTGCGCGACTACTTGGTGGAACTGATCACGCGGAAGCGAACGGAGCCGGACGACGGACTGCTCAGCGCCCTCGTCACCGCGCGCGACCAGGACGGCGCGCTCACCGACCACGAGCTGGTCTCCACGGCGTGGGTCCTGCTGTTCGCGGGCCACAAGTCGACGGCGTACCAGATCGGCAACGCCGTCTACCACCTGCTCACCCAGCCGGAGCAGAAGCGACTGGCGTTCCGGGACGCCGGCGCGACGGCCGCGGCCATCGAGGAGATCTTCCGGTTCGAGACCTCCGTCGAGAACGGCACGTTCCGCTACGCCACGGAGGACATCCGGATCCGCGACACGCTCATCCCCAAGGGGGCGCTCGTCCAGATCTCGATCGCCGGGGCCCACCGTGACCCGGAGGCGTTCGCCGCCCCCGACCAACTGGACGTCACGCGCCCGAACGTCCAGGCGACGCACCTCGCGTTCGGCTACGGCCCGCACTACTGCGTCGGCGCGCCGCTGGCCCGCCTGGAGATGCAGATCGCCCTCACCACGCTCTTCGAACGGTACCCGCGCATGTCCCTGGTCGGGGCACCGGAGGACGTACGCTGGCTGACCGTGCCCTTCCCGGCGTTCCGCGGGCTCGCGGAACTCCCCGTCGTACTCGACCCGGCATGACCGCGGAGTGAGCGCGATGGAACCCTCGGCGCACGTGCGGGTGATCCGCATGCTCCGCGTGCGGGAAGGCAGGGAAGCGGACTTCGTCCAGGCGTACCACCGCGTCCTGGAACGGGCCGTCCGGTTCCCCGGACACCTCGGTGAGCAGCTGTGCCGCTCGATCGACAACCCCGGCCAGTGGTTGCTCACCAGCGAGTGGGAGAGCCTCGAAGCCATCAAGCGGTGGCGCACCGACCCGGATCACTCGGCCCTGGTCGAGCCCATGAACGCCCACCTGCACGACGAGCGTTCGACCGCGGTCTTCCAGGTCGTGGACGTGGCCTCCGCGCGCTGAACCGGCCCCTGTCCTCCAGGCCCCGCGGCAGGGCGGGTGCGGGGCGCCCGGCCCGTGACATCCCGGGTCGGGCGCCCTCGTGCGACGCCGGGTTCAGGCGTGGTCCACGAGCCGGGCGAAGCCCTGCTCGCGGGCGCAGTGCGCGCAGCAGAAGAACTGGCCGTCGGCCTGCAGGCCGTGGCCGAGGATGCGGCACTGACAGTTGTCGCAGATCGGCGCGATCTTCTGGGCGGCGCACTCGATGCTGTCGAAGACGTGCACCGCCCCCGCCGCCCGTACCTCGAAGGCCAGCTCGTAGTCGTTCTTGCAGACCTCGCACACGGCCATGGATCATCACTCCTCGCTGCTCGATCGACGGGCGTCCTAGACGCCCGTGGGCCAGGTCTCCTCCTCTCTCGTGTCCGCCGGGCCGGTGGGGAGAGGGGTCAGGGCGCTGGTGCGGTCCAGGAAGCAGAAGGCGTCGTACCGTTCGCCGAGGACGGTGGCGACGTAGTTGCCCCATCTCTCGTGCCGCGGGCGGTACACGACCCCGATGGCGCGGTGGTCCCGTTGCTCCCGCAGCCATCGGTCTCCGGCCGCCACGGGGAAGACGAACAGCGCGGCGCCTTCGGGCAGTGCCCGGTGCATCAGCTCCTCCAGGCTGCCCGGACGCGCGGGCGGCACCTCCATGGCGCGGGGGCGCCCGCCCCAGCGGTCGGAGGCGATGACCGTGCCCTCGTACGAGCCGAACCCGACCAGGACGACGCCGTCGTCGCCGTGGCGTTCCCGTACCAGCTGGCCGACGTTGACCATGCCGGCGCCGGCCATGTCGGTCGCCCGCGCGTCGCCGATGTGGGTGTTGTGCTCCCACACCACCGCTTTCGCGTGCGGCCCGTGGTACTCCATGAGCCGGTCGAGCGTGTCGGCCATGTGATGGTCCCGGATGTTCCAGGACTCGGGGCCTCCCCGCACCATCGCCCGGTAGTACCGCTCGGCGCCGGCCAGGACCTCCGCGTTCTGCCGCGCGGCGAACCTGGCCAGGCTGTCGTCCCTGCGCGCCGCCTGCTCCGCGTCACGGCGCAGCCGCACCAGAAGGGACAGGACCTCGCGCTCACAGCCGGCCGGGACCAGCTCGGTGGCCAGGGCGTAGGACTGCGGATCGTCCGCGTACGGCTCGAAACAGCGGTACGCCTCCAGCGCGTGATCGACGTCCTGCGGCGCATGCTCGTCGAGGTAGTCGAGCACGGCGTGCAGCGACTCCCACAGGGAGTACACGTCGAGCCCGAAGAACCCCACCCGCCGGTCCGGCGGCAGCGCGACGTTGTGCCGCCGCAGCCAGCGGCTGAACCCGGCGACGTCGGTGTTGGCCCACATCCACGTCGGCCACCGGTCGAAGCCCTCCAGCGCCTCCACGGGGTCGCCGGGTGCGCCGGGACCGGCGGTGACGGAGTCGTGCACCGCCTGGCAGTCGGGCCAGTCGCCCTCCACGGCGACGAAGGAGAAGCCCCTCTCCTCGATCAGGCGGCGGGTCAGCACGGCACGCCACCGGTAGTACTCGGCGGTGCCGTGGGACGCCTCGCCCAGCAGCACGTAACGGGCCTCGCCGATCCGCTCCATCAGGGGATCCAGCGACTCCGGTCCGGTCAGGGGCAGGGCCCCGGCGCGCACCTCGGCCATCGGCTGCCGCCCGCCGGCCGCGGTCGCTGTCATCACCGGCCTCCTCGAGGACGTCCGGGGCTCGGCATCACCCTGGGTGTCCGCCCGAGCCCACGGCCGCGACGGCGGCGTCGATGCGGTCGGCGAGTTCCAGGTCCAGCCGGGTGACGGCGTCCACGGACCGCGTGTACAGCGTGAAGGCCATTCCGTCGTCGGTCCGCTTCCAGTCAGCCCGGTGGTTCACGTCCCGGGCGGCCCGCTCCACGGCGTTCAGCAGCGGCGGGAACCGGTCCTCGGGCAGCGCCACCGCGCGGGTGAGACGGCGGCCGTCGCTGCTCCACTGCGGGCGCCTGCCCAGCTCGGCGGCCAGCTCCTCCTCGGTCAGCGGCGCGGGGGCGTCCGCAGCGGAATGAGCCCGCTCCGGATGCGGCTCCGGCGGTGCGAAGAGCGGAGCGAAGTCGTCCGGGAGGTGCTCGCCGAGCTCACGGCCGAGGTCCGGATCCTCCTCGGCGATCCGGGAGACGACCGCCTGCGCCAGGAACAGCGCCCGCTCGGGAGGAGCGTCCAGATGGCGGCCGACCTCCGCGAGGAGATCGGTCACGCCGCTCGACGAGGCCGGGACCGTGGCCTGGGCCGCGTCCCGCTCGGGACCCGGCATCGCCTCGCGCAGCCGCCGCCGCTGGGGCATGTCGAGCCGGTGCGCCAGCGCGCCCAGCACGACGCGGATCACGCGGACGGTCTCGTCGGACCCCGAGAGGTGTCCACGCCGGGCCACGTCCTCGGTGAGGCGTTCGTGGGTGATCATCGCGCACCTCCCATGAGGGAGCGGTTCGCGGACGAGGTACCCGCCGAGGCGACCGGTACACAACCGCCCCCTGCACCGGCGTGGTGCCGCGGGCCGGAATCAGCTTTCTGTCGCCGCGTGCTCCAGGGCCACCGCCAGGTCCACCGCGTCCCTGACCGGCGCCACGTCGTGGACGCGTACCAGCCGGGCACCGCGGCCCACCGCGAGGGCGCAGGCCGCGACCGTGGCCGGGCCGCGCTCGTGCTTGTCACGGCCGAGCAGCCGGCCCAGGAAGATCTTGTTGGACGGCGCGGCCAGCAACGGGTGGCCCAGTGCCGCGAAGTCGGCGAAGCGGGCCAGGAGCGTGAGCGACTGGCGCCAGGTCTTGCCCAGGTCGATACCGGGGTCCAGGACGACGGCCGCGCGCGGCAGTCCGGCCCGGCGCGCCCGGTCGCCCAGTTCCAGAAGACGCCGTTTCACGTCGCCGACGAGGTCGTCGTACCGGGGATCGGGATCCGGGACGCCGACCGGGAGCCGGATGTGGGTGGCGACGACCGCGGCACCCGCCGCCGCGGCCGCCGGCAGATAATCCGGGTCGGCGAAGCCGCTCATGTCGTTGCCGATGACCGCTCCGGCCCGGTACGCCTCGGCCGCGACCCGTGCCCTGCGCGTGTCCACCGACAGCGGCACGTCGAAGCGCCTGCGCAACTCCTCGACGGTGGAGGCGGCGAGATCGGTCTCCTCCGCCTCCGGGACCTCGCGGACGCCGACACCGGCCGGACGGGCGCCGACGTCCAGGACGTCGGCGCCCCCGGCGACCAGCTCCTCGGCGCGGCGCAGCAGCGCGTCCAGCGCGAAATAGGCGCCGCCGTCGTAGAACGAGTCCCGGGTCCGGTTCAGCACGCCCATGACGAGCACCCGGCGCGTCAGGTCGACGCGCTCCCCGCCGAGCAGCAGCTCCATGTCGATCACCCGTCCGTCATGACGCCCACACCTGCTCGGGCGCCCCGTTCACCACGTGGTCGGCCCACTCGACGCCCTGCATGCAGGAGTGGTCCATGTTGCCGATCTCGTACCGCCACGCCCCGAACCGCCCCCGCGAGGCGATGCCGTGGCGGGACAGCCACGAGTGGATGACCCCCAGTGCGGCGTCCCGGTCCAGCGTCGGCACCGGATACGTCTTCGGCTCGGCGCAGTGCCAGGTGGACACGATCAGCGACCGGTCCGTCTCCCGCAGCAGCCCCGCCCGCACGAGCCCGTCGACGGCGCCCGCCACGGCCGACGCGCCGTCGACCGGCCGGTGCGCCGAGGTGGACGTCTCGGTCAGCAGGAGCGTCTGCCCCGGCCTGCGGACCAGGTGCGGCGAGTAGCTCGACAGGTAGGTGGCCCGGTAGAACGGGACGTCCGGCTCGGGGAAGTACACCCAGGTGTGCGGCGAGTCGATACGGCGGTCGACCGCCACGCCCACCACGTGCGTACCGGTGGACCGCAGCAGGCGTGCGGCCTCGGCGACATCGGCCGGGGCGCTCGCGCAGCAGCCGACGAGGTCGTCGAGCGGCATCGTGGACAGCAGCGCGTCGTACGCCCACACACGGCCGTCCGCGGTGCGCGCGTACCGCGCCCCCGGGTCGACGGCGACGACGCGGGCGTGCCACCGGACGCGGTCGACGACGGGCTCGGCCAGCCTCTCGAAGAGGTGCCCGGTCCCGCCGTGCAGCGGATAGCGGAAAGTGCTGTTGGGGCCCCAGTCCCGGGTCTCCTCACCCAGCACGACGTTGCGCAGCACCGCGTCCACGTCGACCGTCGCCACCCGCTCGCCGATCCACTGGTGCCCCATCTCCTCCGGCGGTGTCGCCCACACCTTGAGGTTGTAGGGCAGCATGAAGTGCCGGGCGATGCCGCTGCCGAAGGTGGCGTGGACCCAGTCCCGGAAGGTCGCCGGAACCCGGCCGTCCCGCCCGGCGCGCTGCGCGGCGATCAGCCCGGACAGGCACTCGAAGACCGTGCCGGGTTCGAGCCCGCGGATGTTGTTCTGGAACGGGTACGGGATGTACCGCTGCTCCATCCGGATCGACGCCTCGCGCCGGATCTCCGTGAAGTCGTCGCCCAGCAGCCGCTCCACCAGCTCCGTGTAGTACGGGTAGTGACTGAACAGCACGTGGCCGCCGATGTCGTACGTGAAGCCCCGCCCGTCGGTCTCGGAGCGGGCGAGGCCCCCCACCCGGCCGGTGGCCTCCAGGACCACGAAGTCGTCGTGTCCCAGCTCGCGCAGCCGGTGGGCCGCGCCCAGCCCGGTGGGCCCCGCCCCGATCACCGCGAGCCGCGCGCTCATGCGCGCCTCCGCGCGGCGGCGTGGCGGGGCCCCTCGGCGGCGCAGCGCCGCAACAGGGCGCACAGGGCGTCGGCGTGCGCGTCGAACGCGAAGGTGTGCCGCCGGTCGGCCACGGCCGCCCGGCGGCCCTTCATCGCGACCTGGTCCCGGAGCCGTTCCGCCACGTCGTCGGCGTCGTCGTACAGCACGCCGATGCCCAGCCCGTCCACCAGCCGCTCCGCGGCCACCGCGCAGCCCGGCCTGCGCTGCTGGAGCACCGGGACACCGGCGGCCATCAGCGCGGGCAGCCGTGCCGGCACGTTGAGGTCGTCCCAGGAGGCCACCGCGAGGTCGCCGCCGTTGGCGCTGCGCACGCGGTGCAGCCAGCCCGCGTCGTACCGGGACAGGACGCGCCGCCAGCCCCGCTGGTCGACGTGCGGATGCACATGGACGCGGCCGGGCGCGGCCCGTACGGCCTCGTCCAGCCACGACGTCCACGCGCCGCCCGGGCCCCGGTCGCGCACCAGCCCGTGGAAGTGCAGATGGACGCCGTGGGCGGCGAGGCGCGACACGAACGCGGCGTCCATGCCCAGCGGCCGGCCGATGACGACGGTGTGCGGCGCGCCGTCCGGATCGGTCTCGGAGAGGCGCGCCGCGCACGGCCCGTCGAACCAGTCCGCCTTGGGCAGGTCGCCGTCGAGCACGTACGACGTGGCCGGGTCCATCCGGTCCGGCAGCGCGAGGGCGAACCAGTCCCGCTCCTCCGGGGAGCAGAACAGCCGCGCGTCGGACAGCGTCACCAGGTCGGCCAGCAGGGGCCACTCGCCGCGCCGGACCGACGCCTGGGGCGACTCCTTGTAGTGCCAGACGAACGGCACGTCGGGCACGGCGCGCAGCACCTCGTGCGCGAAGGGCACGGCCCGCCAGTTCAGCTGGGCGTGGACGACGTCCGGCCGCACCGACCGCAGTGCGCGGGCCCAGTCCTGCCGCGGCAGATCGGCGACGTGGCCGAAGGGCAGCGGGCCCACGGTGTTCATGCCGAGCCCGTCGTCCGTCCACAGGCCGAAGAGGCGGTGGCCGCGCTCGGCGAGCGCGAGCACCCGCTCCGGGTTGTACGCGAGTTCCCCGACCAGCAGGATGCGCAGGCCGTCGGGCGCGGGCGGGTACGCGCGGTCCCGGAAGCGCCGGTAGAGGGCGGGTTCGTCGGTCTCGCCGCTGTCGGACGAGTGGAAGCGCAGGGGAGTGGTCACGCCGTACCGGCGGCGGAAGACGTTGAGGCCGCCGTCGTACCGCTCCCGGATGACCTTGTGGCGCTGGTCCGGGTGGTCCGTCCAGGTGCAGGTGGTGCGTCCGGTGGCGCGGACGGCTCCGTGGCGCCGCAGCACCGACCAGTACAGGCGCTCCAGGTCGTCGCTCTCGATCTCGTCCCGCTCCGGCCAGCGTTCCGGCACCCGGCGGTGGGCGACCTGCACCAGCTGGAGGGGGTGTCCGTCCGGGGCTCCCAGGGCGACGAGGTGTTCGTGGTGGCGTACGCCGGTGTGGGCGAGGGCGACGGCCGGGTCGGCCAGCACGTCGAGCAGCGCGGCGAGGTGGTCCGGGTCCCACAGGTCGTCGGACGGCAGGTAGGCGACGGCGGGGGCACGGGTCAGGCCGAGGGCCGTGTTGAGGGCCGCGCCCAGGCCGCGGTTGCCGGCGTGGCGGCGGTGGCCGACGCGGGGGTCGGTGAGGTACGGGGCCACGATGTCCGGCGTGCGGTCCGTCGACCCGTCGTCGACGACCACCGCCTCCCAGTCGGTCACCGTCTGGGCGAGCAGGCCGCGCAACGCCCGGCCGAGGAAGGCGGCCTGGTGGTACGTCGGCACGAGGACGGCGATGCGGGGGGTGGGGGTCATGGGGTGGACCTCCCGATGCGCCTCTCCGGCAGGGGGCGGTCGACAGGACCTCCGCCGATCCCGCGCCCGCCGCTGCGGCGTTCGTCGGTTCGGTGCTCGTCGGTCCCGCGTCCGTCGATGACCTGCCGGTAGACCTCCGCGACCCGCCCGGCCAGGACCGGCCAGGCGTACGCGGTGGCGACAGTGCGGCGGGCGGTCCGGCCGAGGCGCGCCGCGGTCTCCGGCTCGTCGAGGAGCCGGGCGACGGCGTGCGCGAACGACGCGGTGTCGCCCGCGGCGGCGAGCAGCCCCGTCTCGCCGTCCCGCACCAGGTGCGGGATGCCGCCCACCCGGCTGGCGACCACGGGAACTCCGGCCGCCATGGCCTCGACCAGGACCGAGCCCAGCTCCTCGTAACGGCTCGGCAGGACGAACACGTCGACGTGGCCCAGCACCGCCGGTACCCGCTCGTGCCGCACGAAGCCGGTGAAGCGCGCCGGTACGCCGAGTTCGTCGGCCCGCCGCTGCAGGGCCGCGCGCTGCGGGCCGTCGCCCACGACGACCAGCGACGCCCGGCGGGGGCCGAGGCGGGCGAACGCCTCCAGCAGGGTCCCGACGTCCTTCTGCCGGGCCAGCCGGCCCACGTACGCGATCCGCGGGTGCGGCAGGCCGGGGAAGGGATCGTCGTACGGCCCGGCGAACAGCTCGGGGGCGAAGCCCGAAGGGATCACATGGACCCGGCCCTTGGGGCAGGGGTCGTCGTCGCCGAGCCGGCGCGCCGCGGCCGGCGTCAGGGTGATGACCGCGTCGGCGCACGCGGCCACACGCCGTTCCACCGCCCCGCCGAGTGAGCGCAGCAGCAGACTGCGGGGGTCCCGGCCCCGCAGGGTGTGCCGGAGACTGCAGTGCAACGTGATCACGAGCGGGCACCCGTGCCGCAGCGCCGCCAGCCGCGCGACCGGCAGCACGGCCAGGTCCTCGCCCGCGTGGGCGTGCACGACGTCCGCATGCCGGTCGCCGCCGCTCCTCAGGGCCAGGGCGAGAGCGGGCGGGGCCCACAGCTGGCGCAGGACGGGCACACGCACACCCGTGCGGACGACCACCGCCGACCCACCCAGGCGGCGCGGGCCCGCCGGGCCGGACAGCCGCGACGTCAGCACCGTCTGCTCGAAGCCACGACGGTCCAGGCAACGGGTCAGCTCGGCCGTGTGGTTCTGCATCCCGCCGACGGGGTCGTACGGCGCGAGCAGCGCACCGCCACCGGCGCCCCTCGTGTCCGCTGCGGCCGAGGGCTCGAAGACCGACGTGAAGCGCAGCACGCGGAGCGGGGCGTCACCGGGCATCATGGTGCTCCCGCCCGCCTGCGAGGAGTCACCGCGTGGCCGGTTCTCCCGTCGCCCCTCTCGCCGATCCCTCGGTACGCCGAGTGGCGTACGTGCGCGCCCGCGTCGGACTCGGCGACCTGCTCTGCACGGTCCCCGCGCTGCGCGCCCTGCGGGCCGCCCGCCCCGACGTGCGGCTGACGTTCGTCACCTGGCCCGAGACGGCGCCGGTCGTCGGGCGCTTCCGGGCGTACGTCGACGAGTTGCTGCCGTTCCCCGGCTACCCGGGCATCCCGGAGCGCACGCCGCGGCCCGACCTGTTCGACGCCTTCCTGGCGGCGGCCGCCGCGCGCCGCTTCGACCTGGCGCTCCAGGCGTACGGGGACCGCCCGGCGGCCAACGAGGTGACGGCGTTGGTCCCGGCGCGGCGCACCGGCGGGTTCGCGGCCCGTGGCTTCACGGGTTCGGGCGCGCTCCACCTGCCGTACCCGGACCGCGTCCACGAGATCCACCGGCACCTGCGGCTGGTGGAGCACCTCGGCGTGCCGCCCGGCGCGGACGACACGCCGGAGTTCCCCGTACGGGTCGCGGACCTGACCGCGTACGCGGCTCTCGGCCGGGCCCACGGCCTGCGCGAGGGGCGCTACGCCGTGCTCCACCCGGGTGCGACGTGCGCCAGCCGCCGGTGGCCGCCGGAGCGGTTCGCCGCCGTCGCGGACGCGCTGGCGGAGCGGGCGGGCCTGCGGATCGTGGTCACCGGCGTGCGCGGTGAGGAGGCGGTGACGGCGGCCCTCGCGCGCCACGCCCGGACGCCGGTGGTGGACCTGACCGGGCGGACGACGCTCGGCGCGTTCGCGTGCCTGCTCCGAGGCGCGGCGCTCCTGGTGGCCAACGACACCGGGGCGGCGCACCTCGCGGCCGCGACCGGAACCCCGAGCGTCACCGTCTTCCTGTCCGGCGACCCCGTGCGGTGGGCCCACCGGGGCCGTCGCCACCGTGCCCTGAGCGCCGGGGTCGCGTGCAGCCCGTGCCCGCACCTGACGTGCCCGATCGACTTCCGCTGCGCTCATGCGCTGGCTCCCGGGACCGTCGTGGCGGCGGCCCTCGCGCTGCTCGGCTGAGCCGAAGCCGCGGCCGCGGCCAGCACGTCGGCCGTCGCCGCCACCATGCCGGCCGCGTCGAGGCCGCCCACCGCGAGGCGCCTGGCGCGCAGGCCGAGCCGCCGGGCGCGTTCCGGGTCCGCCACCAGGCCGCCCAAGGCGCGGGCGAGCGCGGCCGGATCGTCCACGGGGACGGTCACCACCGTGTCGCCCAGCACTTCGGTGACGTCCCCGACGGGTGTCGTCACGCACGGCAGCGCGTGCGCCATCGCCTCCAGCAGGGCGAGCGAGAGCGCCTCCCGGCGGGACGGCAGGCAGAAGACGTCGAGTCCGCGCAGGAAGGCCGGCACGTCCGCGACGAACCCGTGGAACCGCACCGGCAGGCCGGCCGCCGCACGCTCCAGCGCCGCCCGGTCGCGGCCATCGCCGGCCACCTCGACCGTGATCGGGTGTCCCTCCGCCACCAGACGGGCGACGGCCCCGACGAGCACGTCGAAGCCCTTCTGCTCGGTCAGCCGCCCCACGGCCCCGATACGGCAGGGCGTGCCGCCCGACGCGCGGACCGGCGGCGCGGCGCGCGGCGGAACGTCCACGCCGTTGCGGACCCGGACGACCCGGTCGCCGGGCACGCCGAAGCGTTCCCGCACCGTCTCCGCGATCTCGCGGGAGACCGCGATCACGGTGGTCAGCCCGCCGTACAGCGCGCGCAGCGCGACGGTCGCGTCGTGCGCGTGACCGGGCATGTGGAGCGTCGCGACCGTCGGGGCCAGGGCGCTCGCGGCGGCCAGGGCGGCCCGGTTGCTGCCGGGGTCGACCAGGTTGACGTGCCAGACGTCCACGGCGTGCCCCGCGAGCAGCGACGCCGTCGCGTGCCCCGGGTCCCGGCCCCGCAGGAGCGGCACCACGGTGACGTCCTCGCACAAGGCGTGCAGGTCACGGAAGTGCGGGGCGACGGGCTCGGCGACCACGAGGCGGCGGCGGAAGTGCGCCGGGAGGCGCCGCAGCAGCTGCCGCACGTACACCTCGGCGCCGCCGAACGCGTCGCTGTCCACGAGGAGGCCGACACGGACGGGCTCCGGCATGGTGACGTCCTCTCGCGCGGGATCGGCGGAACGTACCGTTCCTGTTCCCGTCGCGCTCCGTACGCCACCGCGGTTCACCCGTCTGCCGCCGGCGTGTCGCCGCGTCGGACAGACGCGCGATCCGCGACCGCGCCGCCGTGCCCATGGCCGCACCCGAGGCGCCCTTCCGCCGGCTCCGCCGAACCGTCCCGAGCCGTCCCGTCCGCCGGACGCCGGCGCCCCGCCTCGTGCCACGTGTACGCCCCGGCCCTGCGGGTACCGGACCGGCGACGCGCCAGCCGAGCCCCAGGGGGCACCATGATCGTCTGCGCCGAATCCGCCGCCCCGGCAGGGCCTGTCGCCGCCGTGGCCACGGCCGACGCGTCCAGAGGCGGCACCGGATGACCGCCGGTCCCGTACGACGCCTGCGGACGGCCCGGTGCCTGTGCGACTTCGACTCGTCCGTGACGTCGGTGCGGGCGGTGAGCCGGTTCCTGCGCGGCCAGGACTTCCCCGGGCTGGGTGTCGCGCCGGGCTCCGCGCGCCTGGCCGACCTGCTGTCGCACCTGCCCTCGCGGGCACGGCGCCGGGCGTACGTACTGGTGGCGCACCTGCAGGGCGCGCCCGTCTCCCTGGTGCGGCGGCTGACCGGCGAGGACCTGGCCGCGTGGACGGCCGCACAGTACGGCCCCGGCCCGTACCCGGCCGTGTTCATCGGCGCGGGCAGCGGCGCCGCCGTGCACCTGGCGGCCGCCCTGGGCGCGCCGGTGCTGCCGCAGACGTACCTGGTGCCCGTACGGGCCCGGATCGACCCCGACCGGCCCCGCGCGGCCCTGCGGGCCGGCGCGGGGCTGGGCCGCGACCTGGTCGAGGCCGACCCCGAGCTCGCGCTGTGCCACATGCACGACCCCAGCCAGGACCGGGCGATGATCGTCCGCTTCGCCTACTTCCGCTTCAAGCGGTTGCGCCTGGGCGCGGAACTGCGGCGCTTCCTGGAACAGCGGCTCGCGCCGGGGGCGACGGTCTTCCTCCTGGACTGCACCCTGAGGTGGCCGATGACGGTCTTGGGCGACCGGCAGCGCTTCCAGTTCGGGGCCCTCGGCGGCATGGCGCCGGACGAGTACGTCACCGGCAGCGAACGGCTCGCCGAGCACCTCGCGGAGCAGGGCTCGCCCGTACGCCGGTGGGACGCGCCCCCGGCGGACCAGACGTACCCCGAGGCCGAATGGGGGTACGACGACGCCCTCACCCCGGACGTCCTGGCGCTGGCCGAGCGGTGCGGCTACCCGGTGCGGCGCGTCACCGTCGCCGAGCCCGAGCACCTCAGTCCCCTTGTCGCCGAGTTCTACCGCTGGTGGTACCGCCGCCGCGGCCTCCCGGCGGACGACCGGCTGCTCGTCGAGACGTACAACCAGTGGGAGCCGTACTGGACGCTGCGGCTCGGAGCCGTGCCGTTCTGGCTGCAGTTCACCGCGCGGCCCTCGTACGACTGGGCCGCGGAGTACCTGGCCCGGGCCGAGCCGTACCGGCACATCGCCGTGAACCTGTTCTCCAACGGACTGCGCTCGGTCGGCCAGGTCCCCGCGGAGGACTGGCGGGGACTCGCGCGGCGGCACGCGACCGTGAGCGGCGACCTGATCGGCGTGGACGAGACGGCCTATCCGGAGGACCTCGGCAGCACCCTGCGGTACCGCCCGGCGCTGGCGGACCTGCCCGGGCGTCTGCCCCTTCCGGCGCCGGTGACCCTGGCGGAACTGGACGAGTTCCTGTCCGGGGTACGGGACACCGACGCGTTCCGGGCCGCCCCGGTGGAGCGCCTGACGGAGGGCACGCGCGCGTGGAGACCGTGAGCGCCTACCACGACGGCGTGCTCGGCCGCATGCGCAGCCGGGCCGTGGGGCGGCCCGCGCCGGGGGTGCCCGAGGTCGTCCTCGTACAGGGCATGGGCGTCGCCGACTACCTCCTGCCCGGGCTCGCGGCCTTCGCCCGGTGGACACGGGCCCACCTGGTGGAGCTGCCGGGGTTCGGCGGCAGCGGCGAACCGCCGCACGAGCTGGACGTCCCGGAGTTCGGGCGCTGCGTCGCCGACTGGCTCACCGCACAGGACGTGGGCCGCGTGGTCCTGGTGGGCCACTCCAGCGGCACACAGGTCGCCGCTCGCGCCGCGGTCGGGCACCCCGCGGTCGCGGCCGTGGTGCTGGCGAGCCCGACCGTCGACCCGGTCGCCAGGGGGCGGTTGCGGCTGCTGGTCCGCTGGCGTCTGGACGGGCGCCGGGAGCCGCCGGGCCTCAGCGAGTCGCACCGCCCGGAGTGGAAGCGGGCGGGCCTGCGACGGCTGCTGCACACGGCACGCGCGCACCTGGCCGACGACCTGGAGGACGCGGTCGCCCGGCTGCGCGTGCCCCTGCTGGTCATCCACGGCAGGGACGACCTGATCGGCACCACCCGGTGGGCCCGGCACCTGTCCGGGCTGGTGGCCGACGGCACCTGCGTGGAGGTGCCGGGCGCGCACACCTTCCCCTGGCTCGACCCGGAGGCGTGGTCCGAGCCCGTACGCCAACTGGCGGTGCGGGTCGCCGAGAAGGACGGCTGAGGACCCGCGCCCCCGGTGCCGCTCAGGCGAGCGCGCGGCAATGGACGGTACGGAGCAGTCGCGGCCGCCGATTGTGCACGACGGCAGCGGACGCGCTTCCGCGGCGCCCCTAGCCTCGGCGCAACGGACAACGAGGGGCGGTACCGGTGAACTGGCTGATCCACGACTACCGAGAGAGCGATCTCGCAGCGGTGGTGCACCTGATCGACACCACGGCGGAACTCGGGCAGGAATCGGTCTTCTCCCTCGCCGAGTGCATCGGCGCGCTGACCTCCCGCCAGCCCGCCGTCGTCGCCGTCCACCAGGGCGTTCCCATCGGGGCCGCACTCGCCTGCGTGTCGGGGGAGCGGGCCTGGGTGATGCGGATCGCCATCTCCTCCGGCTGGCGCGGCAGGGGACTCGCCAGTGCCCTGCTGATGGAGCTGGAGCGGCGGCTCGTCGCCGCCCGCGTCGGCCGCATCGCCTACGTCCTGCCGGAGGAGGAACTCCTTGGGGAGGGCCTCCTCAACGCCGGGTACACCCGTCGGCCCGCCGTCGCCTACTTCGAGAAGGCGGAACCGGCGCACGGTCCGTCCGCCGGTCTGCTGGAGGACCTCGGCGGCCGGTTCCTGCCGGGCGACCTGTGGGCCAAGGTGTCCGGGATGGAGACCGAGAAGGACCTCATCGAGCGGCGCGTCGTACTGCCCCTCGCCGAACCCGAGCGGGCCGCACGGCACGGCGTACGCCCGCCCCGCGCCATCGCCCTCTTCGGCCCTCCCGGAACCGGCAAGACGACCTTCGCCCGCGGCATCGCCTCCAGGCTCGGCTGGCCCTTCGTCGAACTGCTGCCCTCCCGCCTCGCCGACGAGGGGAACCTCGCCGCCGCCCTGCGCAGCGCCTTCGCCCGTATCGCCGAACTGGAACGCGTGCTCGTCTTCATCGACGAGGTCGAGGAGATCGCCCCGGTACGCACCGAACCCGCCCGGCCCGGCGGTGTCCACGGCGTGACCAACGAACTGCTGAAGCTGATCCCCGGCTTCCGCGAGCGCGACGAACGCCTGCTGGTGTGCGCCACCAACTCCGTACGCTCCCTGGACCCGGCGTTCCTCCGGACCGGCCGGTTCGACTACGTGATCCCCATCGGCACCCCGGACGAGGCCGCCCGGGCCGCCATCTGGTCCCGCTACACCGAGGGCCGCGCGGACATCGACATCCCCGCGCTGGTCGCGGCGAGCGAACTCTTCACCCCGGCCGACATCGAGCACGCCGTCCGCGTCGCCGCGCAGGTGTCCTTCGAACGGGACCTGGAGACCCTCGGCACCGGCGCGGCCTCCACCGGCCCCTTCGGCGCGAGCACCGAGGACTACCTCGCCGCGATCGCCCAGTGCCGCTCCACGGTCAGCCCGGCGATGATCGACGAGTTCCGCTCGGACATCACCACGCACGCGCGCTTCTGACAGCTCCGGCCGCGGCTCCGGAGAGGAGTTTCGGCCGGAGCCGAGGCGCCCGGGCGGGTCAGGCCGGGCTGATGGTCCAGAACGACCCCGGGCAGCCCGTGCTGCTGCCCCGGCTGAGGGTGACGTACCCGGACGGGAGGCTCGTTTCGTCCGGGCTGGAGCGGCTACCCGCCCCGACATGGACCCGTTGGCGAAGCGTCATCACGCGACTGTGGCGGTGCGGCGGCTCCTGCCGTCGGCGGAGGGGCCCGGCCGGGTCCTGCGCGGTGTGGACCGGCTGGAGCGGTGGCCGGGCGCCGACCGGCTGATCGACTCCGTGCGGGCGGCGGTCAAGGCGGCTCCGCTCGGCCCCGGGCGGGATGTGCTGCACGGGCGCTGGCTCGGGCATCCGCTGCACCCGGTGATGGTGCAGCTGCCCCTCGGCATGTGGCTGTCCGCGGCCCTGCTCGACATGCTGTCCGGCGACCGCCGGAGCGCCCAGGTGCTCGTCGGCGCCGGACTGGCCACGGCGGGACCCGCGGCCCTGGCCGGCTGGACCGACTGGGCCGCCCTGCCCAAGGAACAGCAGCGCGTCGGCCTCGTGCACGCGGCCACCAACATCACCGCGGTCGCCCTCTACACGGCCTCCTACGCCGCGAGGCGCCGGGGGCTCGCGGGGCCCGGCAAGGCGCTGGGCCTGGCCGGACTGTCGGCCGTCGGCGTGGGCGGCGCGCTGGGCGGCCACCTCGCCTACCGTCAGGCGGCCGGCGCCAACCACGCCGAGCACGTCCACCATCTGCTGGAGCCTGAGTGGCACACGGTGGGCGACGTGGCCGGTCTTCCCGTGGGACGGGCGGTGCGGCGCCATGTCGGCGAGGTCGCGGTCATGGTCGTCCGCGAGCCCGGAGGCACCGTCCACGTCCTGGCCGACCGGTGCAGTCACATGGCGGGGCCGCTCTCGGAAGGCGAACTCATCGACGGCTGCGTGCGCTGTCCCTGGCACGGCAGCGTGTTCCGGCTGGCCGACGGCTGGAACGTACACGGCCCCGCGACCGCGCCCCAGCCCGCCTTCGACACCCGGATCGTCGACGGCCGGCTGCAGGTACGCCTGCGGCTCCTGGGCGCTGCCGACGACGGGGACGAGGAGGAGGGAGGACGGCCGTAGCCTTCGTCCCCCGGTGCGGTCGTGCCCGTCATGTGCCGTCGCTGGTCCCGAGAGCCTGAATGTCGACCATGCCGTAGGCCTCGTGGACGTAGACGTTGGTCAGTCGCGGGTGGCGGTAGTTGAGGGCTTTGTCGGCGACTACGGGCAGGTAGTACGCGCCGTCGGTGACCTTGTGGTTGATACGGCGGTAGATCCCGGACGCCTTGGCGGCGTCGGTCTCCGTCTCGGCCTGGGCGAAGAGGGCGTTGATCCGGGGATCGTTGATCTGCGCGTAGTTGACGCGGTCGCCCGCCGCGATGAGGCGCCCGTCCGCCAGGGGCCGCAGGAAGCCGGAGCCGTGGGCGTAGTCGGCGCCCCAGGCGACCACGATCAGGCCGTAGCCGTTCTCCTTGACCGTGCCGGGCGAGCGGACGGCCGTGAGGAACTCCGTCTCGTCCCGCTGCAGGATCTCGACGGTGATGCCCACGGCCTTGAGGGCCTGCTGCAGGGCCTCGGCCGACGCGACGTCCTTGGGCCTGTTGTTGCGCACGACGAGCTTGGTGGTGAAGCCGTTCGGTTTGCCGCAGGCCCGCAGTTCCTCCCTGGCCTTCTCGGGCTGCGGCTTGCCGCCGGTCAGGCCGAACGGGTCGTAGTCGTCGGCGCCCGGCATCGTCGGCGGCAGCATGTTGCCGTGCCGGGAACCGGCCGTCGGACCGCCGCGCGCGGTCTGGAGGGCGGTCGTGTCGGCCGCGTACAGCACGGCCTTGCGGCAGTGCACGTTGTCGAGCGGCGCCGTTTTCGACACGAGCGAGACGTACCGGAGGTAGCCCGTGTACGGAGCGTCCGTCTGGGCCTTCAGCTTCGGGTCCTGCAACACCTTGCTCACGTGGCGCTGCGACAGGCCGCCCTGCTGGGCGTCGAGGTCCGCGAGGCCCGCGACGAGCCGTGTGCCCACCTCTTCGGGGTTGGTGGAGAAGGACAGCTCGATCCTGTCCGGCAACGCCTTGCGCAGCGGGTCGGTGGCCCGGTCCCAGTGCTCGTTGCGGACGAGGACGAGCGACTTCGACGGCGTGTACGACGCGAACTTGTACGGGCCGGAGGAGACGGGCTCCTTGCCGTAGCGTGCGCCCGTGTCCCGCTTCCGCGGCACGGGGGAGGTGGCGCCCATGGCCAGCAGGTACGGGAAGCGCGAGTCGGCTTCGGCGAGCCGGAAGACGAGTGTCCGGTCGTCCGGCGTCTCGACCGACCTCAGGCCCGACTTCCCCGCGCCGCCGCCCTTGTACGGGCCCTGGTAGTTCTGCCCCTGGTCCAGCGACTCGATCAGGTGGACGGGGCCGCCGCTGAGGACGTCCTGCGCGAAGACGCGCTCGATGCCGTACTTGACGTCCTGCGAGGTGATCGGCGTGCCGTCCTCGAACTGCAGACCGGACTTCAGCCGGACGGTGTACGTCCTGCCGTCGGGCGATACCTGCGGCTGGGCCGCGGCCAGGTCCGGAACGAGGTTGAGGCCCTGCCTGCCCGGCTTGGCATCGTAGGCGAGCAGCGTACGGGCGTAGAGGCGCTGCATGTTCCAGACCCAGCCGTAGTACGAGCGGGCCGGGTCCCAGGAATCGGCGTCCGAGCGGCTCAGCAGGCGGAGCGTGCCGCCCTTCTTGTCGGACGCGTTGACCACCTTGCCGACCGCGGCGTCGAAGCCCGCGGGGGCGGTGGAGGAGCTCTTTTCGCCCTCCGCCCCATGGGACTTGCCCTTGCCCAGGTTGGCGAGCAGGGCGGTGATGCCACCACCGGTGACGAGGGCCGCGACGAGAGCGATCGCCACGAGACGGCGGCGCCGGGCGCGGCCCGGCGGCTGCGTGGGGAGGCGGCCGGGCGACGTGGGTGACGCGGGCGTCCTGGTGGAGACGAGGAGCGGCTCGGTGGCGGGCGGACCCGACGGTCGTGGTGCCTCGGGCGCGGGGGCCTGCGCCGGCGGCGACAGGGGCGGCGCGGTCGGTGCGGCGGGCCCAGTCGGCGTCGGAACCGCCTTGTCGTTCTTGTCGATCTCGTCGATCGCGGGAGTCGGCGTGGCCGGGGCCCGCGCGGGCTCTCGGTCGACGAGGGCCGGCGGCTCGGCGGGCGCTGGGGCCGGCGGGACCGCCGCCGGCTCGGGCTTCTTGTCCAGGGAGACCCGCGGGTCGGGGCCGGGCACCGCGTCGGCGGGGACACGGGGGTCCTGCGGCGGTTCCGGGTTCGCCGCGGGCCGGGGCGCGGTCCGGGCGGTGGTCCGGTCCGTGAGGGCCGTCGCCACCGCTTCGGGCAGCCAGTCGGTCTCCTGCGGCAGCCCAACCCCGTACGTCTGCCCGCCGGCATCCCCGAGTAACTGCGCGAACTCGGCCAGCAGTTCCGGAACCGTCGGCCGCCGCCCGGGGTCCTTCGCGAGACACCGGCCGACGAATCCCGTACCCGCCGGCAGCCCGCCGAGTTCCGGTTCCTCGTATACGGCGCGGAAGTTCACCGAGTGCGGGGAGCCCGTCCCGAAGGGCGCGGCCCCGGTGCCCGCGAAGGCCAGTACGGCGCCCAGCGCGAACACGTCGCTGGCGGGGCCGACGGTGCGCCCCGTCACCTGCTCGGGCGACATGAACCCGGGGGTACCGACCACCATGCCCGTCCGCGTCAGGACGCTCGCCTCCGAGGCGATCGAGATCCCGAAGTCGATCACGCGGGGTCCGTCGCCGGCGAGAAGGACGTTCGACGGCTTCAGGTCACGGTGGATCAGCCCCGCACCGTGAATGGCCTCCAGGGCCTCCACCAGTCCGGCTCCCAGGACGAGCAGCGAACGCCGGGCCCACGCCCCGTGGGCGCGGACCGCTTCGTCGAGCGGCATGCCGGGAACGTAGGCGGTGGCGAGCCAGGCGGGTGAGCCCTCGGGGTCGGCGTCGACGACGGCCGCGGTGAAGAATCCCGTGACGCGCCGGGCCGCCTCCACCTCGCGGGCGAACCGGCGCCGGAAGTCCGGGTCCTCGGCCAGTTCGGCGCGCACCACCTTCACCGCGACCATCCGGCCGCTGGTGGAACGGCCCAGGTACACGCGGCCCATCCCGCCCACGCCCAGGCGCGCGAGGATCCGATAGCGCCCGACCTGCCGCGGGTCCGCCTCACCCAGCTCGTGCAACTCCGCCCCCTGCCGATGAGCCCCGCCCCCGGGGGACCGTCCGGCGACGATTACATCAGACCGAGCCGTCCGGGGAAGCCCCGGTCGGCCTACGAGGGGGCCGACCGGGACACCGGACTCAGCGGAGGTCGAACCGGTCGAGGTTCATCACCTTGTCCCACGCCGCCACGAAGTCACGGATGAACTTCGCTTCCGCGTCCGCGGACGCGTAGACCTCCGAGACCGCCCGGAGTTGGGAGTGCGAACCGAAGACGAGGTCGACGGCGGTGGCGGTCCACTTGACCTCGCCCGTGGTGCGATCCCGGCCTTCGAAGACGTTCTCGTCCGCAGCCGACGCCTTCCACTCCGTGCCCATGTCGAGCAGGCTGACGAAGAAGTCGTTGGTCAAGGTCTCCGGCCGGTCGGTGAGGACGCCGTGCCGGGACCGCTTGAAGCCGGTGTTCAGGGCCCGCATGCCGCCGATCAGGACCGTCATCTCGGGAGCGGTCAGCGTCAACAGGTTGGCGCGGTCCAGCAGGAGCGTCTCCGGCGACAGCTTCTCCCCTTCCCGGAGGTAGTTGCGGAAGGCGTCCGCCTTGGGTTCGAGGACGGCGAACGACTCCACGTCGGTCTGCTCCTGCGAGGCGTCAGTACGCCCCGGTGCGAACGGGACCGTGATGTCGTGGCCGGCGTTCTTCGCGGCCTGCTCGACGGCCGCGCACCCGCCAAGGACGATCAGGTCGGCGAGCGACACCTTCCTGCCGCCGGTCTGCGACCCGTTGAAGTCCTGCTGGATCCGCTCCAAGGTCCGCAGCACCTCGGCCACTTCGGGCAGGGCGTTGACCTCCCAGTCCTTCTGCGGCGCGAGCCGGATCCGCGCGCCGTTGGCCCCGCCGCGCTTGTCGGTGCCGCGGAAGCTCGCCGCCGACGCCCAAGCCGTTGTGGCCAGCTGGGAGACGGACAGCCCCGAGGCGAGGACCGTGCTCTTGAGGGCGGCGATGTCCTCGTCCGCCACCAGGTCGTGATCGACCGGGGGGACCGGGTCCTGCCACAGCTGCGGCTCGGGGACCCACGGCCCGAGGTAGCGCGAGAGGGGGCCCATGTCGCGGTGCAGCAGCTTGTACCAGGCCTTGGCGAACGCCGGCGCGAGCCTGTCCGGGTTCTCGTGGAAGCCCTTCGCGATCGGCCCGTAGACCGGATCCAGCTTCAGCGCGAGGTCCGTCGTCAGCATCATCGGTGCGTGCCTCTTCGACGGATCGTGGGCGTCGGGCACCGTGTCCTTGGCCGACGGATCCGTCGGGGTCCACTGCTTCGCGCCGGCGGGGCTCGTCGTCAGCTCCCAGTCGTACCGGAACAGGTTGTCCAGGTAGCCGTTGTCCCACCTCGTCGGCTCGGAGGTCCACGCGCCCTCCAGCCCACTGGTGAGCGCGTCGGCGCCCTTGCCGCTGCCGTACGTGTTCCGCCAGCCGATGCCCTGCTGCTCGATGGAGGCGGCCTCGGGCTCCGGGCCGATGTACGAGGGATCGACCGCCCCGTGACACTTGCCGAACGTGTGGCCGCCGACGATGAGCGCGACCGTCTCCTCGTCGTTCATCGCCATACGCCCGAACGTCTCGCGGATGTCCCTGGCGGCGGCCAGCGGATCCGGATTGCCGTTGGGGCCCTCCGGATTGACGTAGATCAGGCCCATCTGCACGGCACCGAAAGGACCGGTGAGTTCCCTGTCGCCGCTGTAGCGCTCATCGCCGAGCCAGGTGTCCTCGGGCCCCAGAAGATTTCCTCGGGTTCCCAGATGTCCTCCCGCCCGAAGCCGAAACCGAAGGTCTTGAATCCCATCGATTCCATGGCGCAGTTGCCGGTGAAGACCAGAAGGTCGGCCCAGGAGATCTTCTGCCCGTACTTCTGCTTGACCGGCCACAGCAGACGGCGTGCCTTGTCGAGGCTCGCGTTGTCCGGCCAGCTGTTGAGAGGCGCGAAGCGCTGAGCGCCCGTGCCGCCGCCGCCCCGGCCGTCGGCGATGCGGTACGTCCCCGCGGCGTGCCAGCTCATCCGGATGAAGAGCGGCCCGTAGTGGCCGTAGTCGGCGGGCCACCAGTCCTGGGACGCCGTCATCAGCGCGAAGACGTCCCGCTTGAGGGCGTCGAGGTCGAGGGTCGCGAACTCCTTCGCGTAGTCGAAGTCCTGGTCCATCGGATTGGAGCGGGACGAGTGCTGATGGAGAACCTGGAGGTCCAGCTGATTCGGCCACCAGTCCCGATTCGTCTTGGGGCGAGTCGGCGTGGGGGTCGGGGAGGAGATTGCCGGGTTCTCGCTTTCGCTGCCGGACACGTCCGTCCTTCTTTCTGTCTCGGTGGTTCCTTCTGCTGGCTGCTGCTCTTGACGTGGTCTGCCTGTATCGGCGTCCGTATGGTCGCGCACGGCGGACCGCACCGCTAAGAGAACACGCAGAGGCGCACGCGAGGGCCTGCGAGAAGGGCATGCGAGAAGGGCATGCGAAAAGAGCGCGAAAGAGAACACGAAAAAGGCGGGTTTTCCGATGACCGAATCAGCCCGCCGGCGCCGGGGGCGCCGCGTGCCCCCGGGCGGGCGGGACCGCTGATTTCGCATTCGTAGCGGCGTATGTTCTGCCCGGTGGCCCGGTTTTGGAACACCTGGGGCGGAGGCGTCAGAGGCGGGGCGGGGACGGGACGGTGTCCCGCTCCCGTACGAGGGCCCGCAGGGCGGCGGGGTCCTCGGCGGCTTCGAGGTAGCGATGGCACAGCGCGGCATTGGCCTCGTACTGCGGGCCCTCCTTGACCGCCGGCGAGTGGTGCAGGGCGTAGGCCCGGCCTTCGTGGCGGACGGGGGGTGCGCCGAGAAGGGTGGTGTGGGCGACCTCCCATGCGGCGTCCTCGAAGCCCCAGCCGCGGAACCGCTCGTCCTGTCCCCCGTGGGACCACCATGTCGCCGGGGTGGTCACGTAGACGCCGCTGCAGGCGCCGTGGACCGTGACGGCGGTGCAGTCGCGCAGCGCCCTTCCCGCCCGGTGCTGCGCGGTACCGTCGGCGCCGAGGGACCGGTACTCGGTGTAGGGCAGATGGACGAGACCGCTCGCGGCGGCGCCTCGGATCGCCTGCCACAGCGGGCACTCCTCGACCAGCGTGTCGGCGTCGGCGACGACGACCACGTCGGCGCCGGACCGTGCGGCACGGCGCACGCCCTCGTTCCGGCACGCGGCGGGGTTGAACGGCTCGTCGTCGGTGTCGATGTCCGTCACGGCGATGGCGGGCAGCGCGCGGCGCCAGTGGGCGACGCTCACGTCATGGGCGTACTCGCGGCTGGGCTGGGGCCGGAAGGGCATGACGACGGCGATCTTCACAGCTCCTCCTGGGGTGGTGGGCAGCCGCTGCGGGCGGCGCGTCTCTGAGGTGTGGGCGGGGGACGGCGGGGTGGCGGCCCGGTCTTGTGTCGGGGCGCTCGTAGCCGGGGCCGTCCGGCCGGCGGTCGTGCCGACCGGACGGCCCGGTAGGGGGTGGACGACACGTCCGGACTGCGCGGACGCTGCCGTCTCCGGCCTCAGGAGCTGGTGATGTCGGCGACGACGAGCGCCGTGACGGTGCCCCTGAACTTCCAGGCCGCGTCCCTCGCGTCGTTGGGGTGGTTGCGGCGCCAGATGGTCATCCTGACGGTCCCGTCGTACTCCGCGCTGGAGGACGGGATGAGTTCCACGGCCACCTCGTCGAGCGACATCGAGCAGTGGTGCACGTTTCCGCCGTGGAGCACCTCCAGCTTGCATGCCTGGAGGGCCACGTTCATGACCGGCCTTCCATCGATCTTCCGGACCTTGCCCTTGAGGGAGAATCCCGACGTCAGGCTGGTCTGTGCGGACATGGGCGCGGAGTCCACCGTGAAGGTGACCGTCTTGAATTCGAGCACGGATCTTTCCTTTCGTTCGAGCCGAAAAATTGCTTGCTTCGTGTCTGCGGCTGGTGTGCCGGGTGGCCGCTGGAGCCAGTTCGCTGCGATGCGGCTCCGAGGACCTCCTCAGCGGATGACCACCACCTCCTGTCCCCTTCTCGTCCTGCGGGCAGGGCTGCTGCCCGCTCGGTCCGTGGCTGCCGGGGCCCTGTTCACTGGGAGCGCCACAGCCGGCGTGCCGCACTCGCGCCGCGGAGCGATGCCGGCCGGCGTTCCCGGGCCAGCGACTCGACCGCGTCGCACCACAGGTCGAGGTCCGACTCCCTGGTCAGCTGTTCGGATCGGGCCTTCGCACGCCGGGACGCTCTCGCCCAGTTGACGGGGTCCCGCAGCGCGAGGAGGGCGTGGATCCAGGCGTTCACGTCGTCCCGGTAGGCGAAGATGCCTGCTGCTCCCAGGGACTCGACCAGCCCGGGAGTGGGATGGGCGATGACCGGGATACCGGACGCGCACGCCTCCACCGCCACGCGGCCCCAGGACTCGTACAGGCTCGGCATGAGCATCACCCGCGACCGGCTGTAGACGTGCTCGCGCATGTTCGTGCCCGGAACGCTGTCGACGACTTCGCAGTTGGGCAGCCGAGGGGGCGGCATGATCTGCTGGCCGTAGGCGCCGCGGACGCCCAGGAAACTCCACTCCGGTGTCCAGGCGGCGATCCGCCAGAAGAGCTCGCCGCCCTTGTCGGCGTTGAGGTTCACCAGGGTCGCGCGGTCGCCCGGCTCGGTGCGGTAGTCCTCCGCGATCACCGGGGGGCGCACCACGATCGTGCGCTTGGGCAGGAATTCCGGAGGGTACCGCGCGTAGAAGATCTCGCCGTCCCGCCGGATCCACTCGCTGTTGTAGACGAGGAGGTCGGCTCCCGCCGCGTTGTGGAAGGTCGTCGCGAAGTTGTCGTGACAGATCACCACCACGGGGATCTGCCGGGTCCGGGCCAGACCTGACACCAGGGGGACGTTCTCGAAGTGGGAGATCAGCACGTCCGCCTTCTGCACGGCGGCGGCGAAGTCGGCGCCTTCCTGGTACGGGACCACGCTCACGCCGCCGATGTCGTAGCGCTTCTCGATGCTCCCGGGATGGGAGAGCCAGACCGTCACCCGGTGGCCGTGCTCGACCAGCGGCCGGAGCATCGAGTGGAGCATCCACTCGGACCCCGCGTTGTGAGTCGGTGGGTAGCCGTACACCCGGGCCGCGATGGACAGGCTCTTCGGCCGTGTGAACGAGACCTGAGGAGGCATGTGCGCGCGGGTCGCCGCCGAGTCCACGTGTATCTGCTCCCTTCGGAGGGACGGGATGAAGACGAGGGGGAGGGCGCCCGGGCGACCGCGTCCGCAGGGCCGGCGTGGCCGGGGCCTCCCGGTGGGCGCCCCGGCCGCGCCGAGCCGCGGCTCTCTCATGGCGGCCTTCCGGCGGGCAGGTCCGAACCGCCGCCGGGACTACGTGACGTTGACGGGTGCGGAGGTGGGCGGTTGGCCGCCCACGGTGAACGTCGGCTTCGTCTCACCCGGCACGGCGTCGGCAGGCGCCACGAGGCCGATCAGCAGGGAGTTCGACGCCTGCGCCTTCCACAGGTGCAGGTCGACCGGGCCGTGGGTGGTGAACGTCTGCTTGTCCGCCGACAGCGTGCCGCCGTACGAGGCCAGCTGGCCGAAGTGGCCGTCCCGGTCCTCGCCGTACACGATGAGGTTGCCGCTGCCGTGGAACTGCAGGCCCTTCCCGGGGGGCAGGGTCACGCGGACGGTCTGCGGGGCGACTCCGCCGTCCCCGAGGGCCTTCGCGTACACCCCGGGCCAGGCGGACTTGCCGCGTTCCAGTGTCGTGGTCCCCCCGGGCGACACCGAGAACCCGACCGTGACGTTGACGGGTGCGGAGGTGGGCGGTCGGTCGCCCACGGTGAAGGTCAGCTTCGTCTCGCCCAGCACCGCGTCGGCAGGGGCCACCACGCCGATGAGCAGGGAGTTCGTCTTGCCGTTCGTCCCCAGGTGCAGGTCGACCGGCCCGTCGGTGGTGAACGTCTGCTTGTCCACCGACAGCGTGCCGCCGTACGAGGCCAGCTGGCCGAAGCGGCCGTCCCGGTCCTCGCCGTACACGATCAGGTTGCCGCTGCCGTGGAACTGCAGGCCCTTCCCGGCAGGAAGGGTCACCCGCACGGTCTGCGGGGCGACTCCGCCGCTTCCGAGGGCCTTCACGTACACGCCGGGCCAGCCGAACTTGCCGGTGCCGCGTTCCAGCGTCGCCGTTCCCCCGGGCGACACGGAGAACGGCGCGGTGACGGGCACTTCACTCACCTTCCGCACACGGTTGTTTCCCGTGTCGGAGATGTAGAGGTCGCCTCCGGGGTCCACGGCGATACTGCGGGGCTCGTTGAGTACGGCGTTCACGGCGAGTCCGCCGTCCCCGCCGAAGCCGGTGCTGCCGTTGCCCGCGACGGTGGTGATCGACCGGGACACCGAATCGATCTTTCGCACGCGCTCGTTGTCGGTGTCGGCGATGTAGACGTTGCCCTGGGAGTCCACGGCGACGCCCCGGGGCGGTTGAGTGCGGCGTAGACCGCCGGCCCGCCGTCCCCGCTGAACCCGTCGCTGCCGTCACCCGCCACCGTCGTGATCGTCCGCGTCGTCCCGTCCACCTTGCGCACACGGCTGTTCGCCGTGTCGGCGATGTAGAGACTGCCCCGCGAGTCCACGGCGACGCCGCGGGGCCGGTTGAGCGCGGCCGTGGTGGCCGGCACGCCGTCGCTGGAGAACCCGTGGTCGCCGTTGCCCGCGACGGTGGTGATCGTCTGGGACTGCGCGTCGACGCTGCGCACCCGCCCGTTGTCGGTGTCGGCGATGTAGAGACTGCCGTGGGGGCCCAGCACGACGTCGAAGGGCGTGTACAGGTGGGCCCTGACCGCTGCTCCTCCGTCGCCGCCGAAGCCGGCGCTGCCGCTGCCCGCGACGGTGGTGATCGTCCGGGTCTCCGCGTCGACCCTCCGCACCCGGTGGTTCTCGGTGTCGGCGATGTAGAAGTTGCCCTCGGAGTCGACAGTGACGCCTCGGGGCCGGTTGAGCGCGGCGTCCGCGGCCGGACCGTCGTCGCCGTAGAAGGCCTGCTCGCCGTTGCCCGCGACGGTGGTGATCGTCCGGGTCTCCGCGTCGACTTTCCGCACCCGGTGGTTCTCGGTGTCGGCGATGTAGAGGTTGCCCTGGGAGTCCCGTGCGACGGTGTTGGGTTGGTGAAGGCCCGCTTTCACGGCGGCGTGGCCGTCACCCGCGTACTCGGCCCTGCCGTTACCCGCGACCGTGGCGATGACGGCGGTGCTCTGCGGTGCCGAGACGACTTGGGTTTCCGTGGGTTCTGCCATCGTCCTCTCCTTTCTCTGGCTCTGCTGACGGAAGAGATCTGTCAAACCTTTCTGCTTTGCTGCCGGGAATGCATGAGATAGTCACCGGATCGGGCTCGATTCGCTGCTTGCGGCAAGCGGACTCCGTCCGGTCGCCGACATTCGCGAAGGCGTACCGAATCGCGATCGATCGCCATTTACCGGAACGGCTGGCGGCGACGGGCTTCGGTGAGGTATCTCGTACCCGTGCAGAACAAGTCTGACGCGGATACGTGCCTGAATGAAAGAAATTCTCCGCGGAGCGTGTGTCTCTTCGCCACATGATGAGAGCGCACCGTCGACAGCAGTCGACCACTCACACACCATGCGTACTGCGCGAATCCGCCCTACCGCCCCCGGCGCCTCCGGTGGCGCGCTTTCTCCGTGTCTCCCGTTCGCCCCACGTTCGAGAGGAGCCATAATGGCTGCTTTCTTGCGGATTCATATGAAAATAGAGTCGACATCCCGAAGGTGAGGGAAACTCGCGACTCGGATTCCATAGGAGTGCGCTCGCCTCCGCGTGTCCGTAATACACCGAACGAGGGCATCGCGTTAAACCGGCCTCCGTGGCAGAACGGACCGTCTGGAGGCACGTCGCGGTTCCCGCCGGGCCGGCCGGCGCTTATGCGGTCGTCTTCGAATCCCCCGGCAATGGCAGCTTCGGTTCTTGGGGTGCGCCGCGGCGGTGAAGCGTACGGGAGGCGGATCCGCGTTTCGGAATCTTCGCCTCCAGAAGTTCCGCTCAGCGGAAGCAAAAACGTTTGGGCGCCGACGTCGGCCCCGTGGGCGCCGCATGAGAGGGGCTGCCGAGGGCGGTGTCCGGAGTCGGCGCGAGCGCGGTCCTGTACGGAAATCGCCCCTCGGGTGTGCCGATGCGGCGATCACCGCTCGACGACCTGGGAGGGGCGTTCATGTGATCACGGCGGCCGGTTACGCGGGCATGCTCCGCCGTATTGCCGGATCGGCTCTGGCCCTGCGGTGGGACGGTGCCGATCCAGGTGCGGACGCGGGCCGAGGAAACGCCTCTGCACTGCCTCCGGAAAATCCCTTCGCACCAGCCGGGTGCCTTTCTTGCGGCATCGCAATGCGGTGATTCACCATTCGGCCGCGGTTCCGAGCGCCCCAGGTCCGAATGGAGTGGTGACCAGCCCCGCCTCAAGCGCCGTCATACCTCTGTGATTCGCTCAAGCGAATCACAGAGGTATGTATTCCACGACCGCCGGGCAGCCCCTCAGCCGGGGTGGTAGAGAGCGTGGAGTACGAGGGCCCTTCTGTCGTCGACCTCCAGGGACGGAACAGCAAGCTCTGCGGGACGTCCTTGACGAACACGATGCCGTCGGTGCCCGCCAGGTGGGCCGGGTCGAGCGGGGCGTAGCCGAACCAGGGGGAGACGCGGGGCGCGGGCCGCGTGCCGGCGAGGGCGGTGGCCAGCCGCGGGGCGTCGACGACGCAGCGGTCCTCCGGGAGCGCGTACAGGAGTCCTTCGACGGAGTCCGGCGACGGCGCGTCCACCCCCTGGTGCCGGATCGTGCCGAGGGCCGTGGCCACGAAGGCGTATTCCTCGCCGAGCCGGGCGCTCACCAGCGCGCCGGCGCTCCACCACTCCAGCGGCATCCCGCCCATCCGCATCGAGCTCTTCTCCCGCTGGAGGTGGGAGTTGTGGGCGTGGACGAGCGCCGGGCCCCGTTCGGCGACGGCGAGGAGGTTCCGGGCCATCATCTGGTCCCGCACGCCCACCAGCCGGGTCAAGCGGGCCGGTGAGGTGTCGGCCATCCAGTAGTGGTAGCGCAGCAGGCCGGTCGCGGTGCGCCCGTACAGGCGCGCCCGGTCCCAGTCGTCCCGCGACGTCGCTTGGATCAGGTGCGGCGTCTGCTCGTCGAGCAACGTCGCCAGATCATCGGCGAGCAGCCGCAGTTCGGTGGCCTCGGCCGACCGCCCCACCGACTGGGCGGGGTCCCTCATCGCGGCGGGGTCGGTCCACCGGTCGTCGGCGCCGAGCAGGCGGTCGAGCGCCTCCGCGGTACAGGGGAGCAGGTCCGCGTCCACGCGGGCCGCGAGGTAGCCGTGGAGTCCGGTGAGGGCCTGCCGGGGGCTCGCGGCGGCCGTGATCTCCAGCGGGCCGTCGAAACCGGCGAAGCGGAGCCGCTCGGACGCGGGCCGGCCGTCGTTGTAGGCGCGCATCCAGCGCACCAGCTCGCGGTTGGCCGCGGAGGTGCCCCAGCCGTGGCTGATTCCGCGCTCCACGACCTCGTCGAGGGTGCCCGTGCCCGAGGTGACGTAGTCGTCGACGACCAGGCCCGTCATGCAGTCGCTCTCGATCGCGATCGTCCGGTAGCCCTCCTCCTCGACGAGCTGCCGGAACAGCTCGTTGCGCAGGCCGAGCAGCGTGTCCTCGCCGTGCGTGGGCTCGCCCAGGGCGAGCAGCCGCGGCCGCGCCGGGAGCAGCCCCATGACGGCGGCGGCATGGACGGGATGGGTGGTTTCCTTGATGTCGGTAGCCATGCCTTCAACGGTATCGTTGAACCTTCGATGGAGACTTCGACGTGATATCGGCAGGACCATGGGACGAAACCTTCAAAGCGGAGATCGGCTCAGGCCGGTCGACCTGGCGCGTCGGCACGGTCTGTCGACCCAGGCGGTCAGGAACTACGAGGAGGCCGGCATCCTCCCGGCCGCCGACCGCACGCCCGCGGGCTACCGCACCTATACGTCGCTGCACGCGGCGGCCCTGCGCGCCTTCCTCGCCCTGGTGCCCGGCCACGGCCACCGGACGGCGACGTCGATCCTGCGGGCGGTGAACGAGGGCGAGGTCGACGAGGCGTTCCGCCTCATCGACGAGAGCCACGCCCAGCTCCTCGACGACCGGCGAACCCTCCAGGCCGTGGAGAGCGCCCTGCGCGACCTGGAGCACAAGAGGGAGTCCGAGCCCGGTGCGGCGTCCGGGTCCGGTGCCGGGTCCGAGCCGGCAGCCGTGTCCGTGTCCGTGCCGGGCGCCACCTTCATCGGGCCGCTGGCAGGGAAGCTCGGCATCCGCCCCGCGACGCTGCGCAAATGGGAGCGTGCCGGGCTCGTACGCCCGCGCCGCGACCCGCTGACCGGGTACCGCGTCTACGACGAGGCCGCCGTACGGGACGCCCGGCTCGCCCACCAGCTCAGGCGGGGCGGCTACCTGCTGGAGCAGATCGCCCCGCTGATCGCCCAAGTGCGGGCGGCCGGGGGGCTGGAGCCGCTGGAGGCCGCCCTCGGCGACTGGCGCGGCCGGCTCTCCCTCCGCGGGCGGGCGATGCTGAACGGGGCCGCCGAGCTGGAGGCGTACCTCCGCGAGCGCGCATGAGCCGTCGGACGCCGGCCGACAGGCAGCCGACCCCGCGGGGCGGCCGCACCGCGCCGTCTCAGAGGCCGATCGCTCCGTCGATGCGCTCGCGCAGCAGGTCGGCGTGGCCGTTGTGGCGGGCGTACTCCTCGATCATGTGGATGAGCACCCAGCGCAGGGAGACCGTTCCGCGCCAGGAGTCGACGCCCTCCACGTCGAGGTCGCGCGCCTGACCGGCGAACCGTTCGGCGAACGCCACCTCGGTCCGCCAGGCCTCCCACGACGCCTCGACGACGCCCGGCGTGGCTTCGGCACGGTCGAAGTCCCCGTCGGGGTCGGACGCCGAGGAGAAGAGGGCGGGTGCGTCCTGCCCGGCCAGTACACGCCGGAACCAGCGGCGTTCCACATCGGCGAGGTGCCGGACCAGGCCGAGCAGCGAGAGTGTGGACGGTGCGACGGACCGCAGGAACAACTCCGGTCCCAGGCCTGAGCACTTCAGCTCCAGCGTGGCGCGCTGGGCGCCCAGGACGTCGAGGAGCATGCGCCGCTCGTCGCCGGTCGTCGGACCGCCGAACCGGCGATGGTCCTCGCCGCCGCCGAACAGTTCCGCTCTTCTCCTGAGATGGGCCTTGTCCGCATGCTGGGGCATCGGGGAGCGGTCTCCTGTCCGAAGGGGACGAATCCGTCGTGGTGGAGCGTGGGTGCGGCATCCACGCTACGGTGCTTTTTATTGCTTGAGCAAGCAGATAGCATCCACCGCGTGGTGACTGCACATCAGAGAACCGAGGAGCCGGCGCGGCCGTCCGCCGACGACATGCAGGACGAGCGCTGGTGCATGGCCGTACGACTGCTGGGCCGCGTGGAGAAGCAGTTGGACGAGGCCCTGCAACACGGGCACGGCCTGCCGCTGTCCGAGTACCGCGCCCTGTGCGCGCTGCGGCACCCGGACAGCGGCCCCTCCCTGCGCATGGGTGAGTTGGCCGACCGGATCGGGCTCAAGGACAGCACGGTGACGCGCCTGGTCGGCCGGCTGGAGGCCCGGGGGCTCGCGGAGCGGACCTCCCCGGCCGGTGACGGCCGGGCGGTCGCCGCGAGCATCACACCGGCCGGCCGGCAACGCCACGCCGAGGCGACACCCACCTATCGCGCAGCTCTCGGAGAAGCCCTGGAGGCCGCCAGGACGAACGTGTACCTCGCCGATCTCGCCGTCTGGGTGCTGACGGGCGAGTCGGCCGTGAGCGGCGCCACCGTCCCGGCCCCGCCCGCCGGGGCGTAGGTGCCGCCGCCGTTCACCCGCCCGGAAGGAACTCCGTACTGCCCGCCGGACCACCTGAACCGCCCGCCTGACCGACCGACTTGGCCCTCGCGAAAGGAACTGCCTCATGACAGCCGCTGCCGACCATTACGCGCACCTGCTCGCCGAGCACTACACCTGGATGCTCGGCGGTGACATCGAGACGGTGGTGGCGGCGCAGGCGGAACTCCTCCGCGGACTGGGAGTGACCGCCCGACCTGAAGAGAAGGCCGCAGCCGTCGACCTCGGCTGCGGCCCCGGCGTACAGACCCTGGCCCTCGCCCGCCTCGGCTTCACGTCAGTGACGGCGGTCGACACCAGTGACCTGCTCCTCGACGAACTCCTCGAACACGCCCGGCGCTCGGGGGCCGCGGACGCCGTACGCCCCGTGCACGGGGACATCCGCGGTGCCCTGCCCCGCCTCACCGCCCCGGGTTCGGTCGCGGCCGTCGTCTGCATGGGCGACACCCTGCCGCACCTGCCCGACCGGGCCGACGTCCAGGAGTTGATCGCGGACGTCGCCGATGCGCTGCGCCCGGGCGGCAGCTTCGTCGTCACCTACCGCGACCTGACACGCGACGTGCACGGCCCGGACCGCTTCATCCCCGTCCGGAGCACCGACGACCGGATCCTCACCTGTTTCCTCGACTACGTCGACGGGGACACGGTCCTGGTCCACGACCTGCTGCACACCCGCCAGGACGACACCTGGCACTTGAAGACGAGCAGTTACCCCAAACTCCGCCTGGCCCCCGAGTGGTTGACCGACCAGTGCGCCGCGGCCGGCCTCGTCATCCACCACGACGAGGCGGGCCCCCGCGGCCTGCGGGTCCTGCACGCCGTCCGGCCGTAGCCCCGGAGGAGGCCTGACGGCGCGGGCCGCGGGGGCGGCCCGCGCGACGAGGCGCCGGTCAGCCCCCGTCGCCGCCGCGACCAGGGCCGGCGCACGTTTGTAGGGTGAGCGGCATGACGGGGAACGGTGTGCCGGGGGAGGGGGCGGCCGAGCGCGCGGCGCTGCGCCGTACGTGGAACGAGTTGGACGCGCTGCTCGCCGCGAACACCGAGCGCGAGCCCGAGGCGCGCCGTCGGATCGGTGCCTTGGTGGAACGACTGCGGACCCCGGCGGCCGCCTTCCTGCGGTCGGAGCTGGAGCGCCGGCTCGCGCGACACGTCGACGCGGACGACCCCTTCGCGCGGGACCGGATCGCCCATGTCCTGGCCGGTGCCTGCGGTGCGGCGGCCCTGCCCGCCCTGCTGCGCGCGTGGGAAAGCGACCGCGACCAGGACGGGGACACGCTGGAGCTCGACCTCCTCGACCTGTTCTCCGCCTGGCCGGGGACGTCCGTCGGGCTGGTCCTGGGCTGCCTCGCCTCGGACGACCCCGCGACCCGGCTGGTCGGCGTCCGGGGCCTGAGCCTCATCGACTGCGGCGGGAGGGACTACTTCGGGCCTGTCGCCGACGCGGCGTCCGACCTCGACCCGCGGGTGCGCGCCGATGTGATGAGCACGCTCGGCTCCCTCTTCGGCACGGGGGATCCCGTGCGGGCCCTGGCCGTCCTGATGACCGGCGCCGGCGATTCCGCACCCGAGGTCAGAAGGGCGGCTGTGGCGGCCCTCGCCGCGTCGCACGACGAGCCGACGACCGAACTCCTCGTGGCCCGCACCGCCGACACCGACCGCTGGGTTCGGTTCTCGGCCGCCTGGTCCCTGGCCCGACGGCCGGGCCCGGCGGTCCGCACGGCGCTCGAACGGCTCGTGACGGACGAGGACGCGGACGTCCGCGCCGCCGCACGCACGGTCCTGGAACTGCCACCGAGGCCCCTCTGACCCGCCCCGGTGCCGGCTGCGCGCAGTCGTCAGGAGGCGAGCTCGTCCAGGAGCTCGGGGCCGTTGTTGCGTACGTTGTTGACGGCGGGGGAGACGGGCCGCGCGTCGAGGTGGCCGTCGGCGGGCTGGGTGAGCAGGGCACGCAGGTCGTCGGGGTCCTCGTGGTGGGGGTCGAGCCAGTCGTCGTAGTGGTCGGCGGTGAGGGCGAGCGGCATGCGGGGGTGGAGGCGGCCGGCGGCGTCGGTGGCCTCCGTCGTGAGGATGGTGCAGGTCATCAGCCAGGCCTCCGGGTCGTCGTCGCGCTCGACCTCGGGGTTGCGCCAGTACGCGTACAGGCCGGCGAGCGCCATCACCTGCTCGTCGGCGGGATGGACGAAGTACGGCTGCTTGCGCGTCTTCCCCGTGGCCCGGTCCTTGACGGACTCCCACTCGTAGAAGCCGTCGGCCGGCAGGAGGCAGCGGTGCTTGACGAAGGCGCGCCGGAAGGCGGGCTTGGCGTGCACGGTCTCCATCCGCGCGTTGATCAGCCGCGAGCCGATCTTGGGGTCTTCCGCCCAGGACGGTACGAGGCCCCACCGGAGCGGCCGCAGCTCCCGCTTCGGCTGCGCCGCCCCGCTGCCCCGCGGCGTGCGCTCCAGCACGGCGTACACGTCGTCGGTGGGGGCGACGTTCCAGCTCGGCGCGAGGGTCTCCTCCGGCAGCCAGTCGGTGACGTGGAAGAGCCGGGTGAGGTCCTCGGGGCTGCGGGTGGAGACGTAACGGCCGCACATACGGCCAGGGTGCCACGATCCCGCGAACCCCGACCGTCCCGTACGCCCGATGGGACGGCCGGCCGACGGCGGTGCCCGCGGCCCCCCGTGACGCGCGGGGCGCGCACCGATCCACCCCGAACGGGTGCTCGCGCGGCGGCGAGCTCCTGCGTGGGTCGCCCACGGATCACCCGGTCACGGGCACCGCATACCATGACCGCCCATGAGTACGAGTGAGGGCCGAAGACCCCTGGTCGACGGGCGTTTCCAACTGATCTCCCGGCTGGGCAGCGGCGGCATGGGCACGGTCTGGCGAGCACGTGACATCGCCCTGGACCGCGATGTCGCCCTGAAGGAGGTCCGCCCGCCCGACCCCGCGGTCGCCGAGGCGACGCCCGGACTCGCCGCGCAGCTGCGCGAACGGGCCGTTCGCGAGGCCCGGGCGCTGGCACGGCTGTCGAACCCGCACGTCGTGACGATCCACCACATCGTCGAACCCCAGGACGGCTCGCACCCCTGGATCGTCATGGAACTCGTCGAGGGCCGCTCGGTGCACGACCGCCTCGCCGAAGGCCCGATGCCGGTGCCCGAGGTCCTCACCCTCGGGCGGCAGGTCCTGTCCGCCCTGCGCGCCGCCCACTCCGCCGGCATCCAGCACCGTGACGTCAAACCCGCGAACATCCTGCTGCGTCCGGACGGCAGCGCCGTCCTGACGGACTTCGGCATCGCCGCGTTCAGCGAGGCGACGTCACGGCTCACCTCCACAGGGGACCTCATCGGCTCGCCGGAGTACATCGCCCCCGAGCGTGTACGTGGCGAGGAGGGCAACCCGGCCTCCGACCTGTGGTCGCTCGGGATGCTCCTGTACGTGGCGGCCGAAGGCCACCACCCGCTGCGCCGCGCCACCGGCCTCGCGACCGTGGTCGCCGTGCTCGACGACCCGATCCCGCCGCCGGTGAGATCGGGTGCGCTGGCGCCCGTACTCACCCGGCTGCTGGTGCGCGACCCCGCGCTGCGGCCCGACGGGGCAGGCCTGGAGCAGATGCTGGCCGACGCCGAGGCGGGGCCGTCTCGCACCGGCGTACCGGAAGGAGCCGGACCCGGCCCGTTCGGCCCGCCGCACCCCCACCCCGCGTACACGCCGCCCGCGTCGCCGTCCTGGACGCCGCCGACCGTCCCGTCCCATGTCGCCTCGGGAAACGGCGGGTTCGGCCCGCCCCTGCCACCGTCCGTCCCCCGGCCGCGCCGCCGCGCCGCGACGCTCGCCGTCTCCCTCACGCTGACGGCGGCCGTGGCCGTCGCCGCCGCCGTGAACGTGCTCCCCGACGGCGGCTCGGGCTCCGACGCCGACGGATCGGGCTCCCGGCCCAGTGGCGGAGCCACCCCGGTGACCGGAGACCGCACCCCGGGCACGGGCGCGGAAAAGGGGACGGGGGACAGCACCCCCGCGCCCCGGGGCAGCCTGCTCACCCCGGCGAACGTCCGCACGGTCATCGAGTCGTTCCGCAAGGCGAGCGGCACCACCCGGATGAAGGAGCTGACGATCTTCGAGGACTACGCCCTGGCGGAGATCCCTACCCGGGTGGGTGCCAAGACCTACGACGCGTACGAATTCCGCAACGGCGTCGCCCGGCGGACCGGCCCCGGCGGCACCATCGCCGCCGACGCGGCGGACGAACAGCCCTTCGACGTCACGGCCATGGCCTGGGACGGTCTTCCCGCCCTGATGAAGCGCGGCGAAGGCCAGCTGGGGGTGGAGCGTCCGACCCTGCGCTACGTCATCGTCGGTCGCTGGACGTTCAACTCCGACCGGCCGACGCTGCGGTTCTACCTCATCAACGAGTACAACGCGGTCGGCTACCTCGCCGCGGACAGCGGCGGAGAGGTCGTGGCCAGCCACCCGTCGTCCTGACGCCCGATGTGCGCGGGGCGGCCCGTACGGGTCATGAGCCGTCCGGCTGGCAGCGGGGGCACCACACGGTGCCGCGCCCGCCGACGCGCCGGCGGCTCAGGGGGCCGTCACAGCGGGGGCATGCCGGGTCGGGATCGTCGCGGCGGCCGGTGAGCCAGGAGTTCCGCGGCGGTACGCGCCCCGCGCGCACCGATGAGCGCAGGGTGCGGCGCATCTCGGTGTGGAGCCGGCGGCGCTCCTCGTCGGTCAGCTCGTCGGTCCGGCGTGCCGGATGCAGCCGGGCCCGCCACAGGATCTCGTCCGCGAGCAGATTGCCCAGTCCGGCGATCAGGGACTGGTCCGTCAGGGCCGACTTGACGCGGCTGCGCCGACCGGACAGCAGCTCGTCGAACGCGGCCCGGTCCAGCGACATGGCGTCGGGCCCCTGGTCGCCCAGGGCCCGAGCGACGTCGGCGTCGGGATCGTCGGCGAGCCAGATGCCCTGCAGCTTGCGCTGGTCACGGAAACGCAGCTGGTCGCGGCCCAGGGCGAACACGACGCGGTCGTGCGGGTGACGCTCGTCGCCCTCGCGGCAGCACAGGAGCTGTCCGGTCATGCCGAAGTGCATCAGGACGGTCGGCCCGTCCGTGCGGGCGAGCAGCCACTTGCCGTGCCGCCCCGGTTCGGTGAACCGACGCCCCTCCAGCCGGCGGCGCAGCCGCTCCGCGCTCACCCCGTGCAGCACACCCGCGTCGTGCACCTCGACCCGGGTGATCCGCCTGCCCTGCCCACAGCTGGCGAGGACCTCACGGAACCCCTCGACGTCGGGCAGCTCGGGCATCCCGCACCCCTTCGTGGCGGCCCCCACGTCCAGGGTCGCACCAGGCCCGACCGGACGACGACCGGAATCGTCGCGCGGAGTCATGGTTCGCGCTTCGACGTGCGGACGGGCGGGGGCGCTGTTTCCCTGGTGTGGTCGGTTGGTCCCCGTCCAGGAGGAGCGCCCCATGAGTACCGCGGACGAGTCGCGTGAACGAGCCCGGCAGATGCGCGAGAAGGCCAAGGACCTGGAGCGGACGGCGGAAGGCGCTGCCGACCCGCAGGAGAAGCAGCGGCTGCGGGACGAGGCACGCCGGCTCAGGGAGCGGAGCGAGCAGGAGTCCGGCATGGCCACCGGCGACATCTACCCGGACCGGTAGCACGGGGAACGGCCCCTTGGGTCCGTTCCGCAACGGCTCGATCACCCGCCCCGCACCCGTGCGGGGCGCCCCGCCATGGCAGAGTCCTCCCCATGTGGAGCTCGACGCCTGAACGGCACAGACACCTCGCGGCCGCCTCCCTCCTGTTGGCCGCCGCGATATCGCTGACCGCCTGCGGTGAGCAGCGCGGCACGAATCCGGCGGCCGGTGCTCCGGGGACGGCTCCGAGCTCCGGCCCCCGTACCCCGGGAGCATCCCCCTACGTGGAGCCCGGAGTCGTCGATGGCGCCCCCCACAACGGCGACAACAACGCCTACCGCCGCTCCCGCGAGATGTCCCCCGCCGGCGCGAAGGCCGCGCAGAAGGAAGCCGCGCGCATCGAGCCCGTCCTCAAGAGGCTGTGGACCCAGAGGGAATGGGACCCCGCGCGTGTGCGCGCGGCGCTCCTCGAGCTCGGGTACGAGGAGGAGCGCACCGGCCCGAAGGGCGAGCGGCTCGGGGGGACGCTCACGGTGCGCGCGATGCACCAGCGCTACGAGGCCGGCCGGTACGTCACGCCCGAGGGTGCCCTGGTCGGGCTTCGCGTTCACGACGCCTGCGTCAGCGCGTTCGTGCAGAAGAGCAATTACGAGGTCGCGGTCAATGGCCCGTACATGGAGACCGGCTGCTTCGAGCCGCCCTACGGACACTGACAGACCGCTCCAGGCGCGCCCCGGTCACCTGGGTCGTGTGCTGAAATCAGCCCTCTTTCGGCGTTTGACGAGCGGGGGGCGGGGGCGGGGCGCAAAGGCTACGGGCCGCCGGTGTTTCGGCCCTTGCGCTTCCGTGCGGTCGGCTGATCGGCCCGGCCCTTCGTCGCCGCGGTGTCCTCCGCCTCGACGCCCTTCAGGGCTTGACCGCCGGCTGTTCCTTCCTCGGGCCGGTACCCCTCCGTGACGCCCGCCGTGCCCGGCACGTCGCGTCGGGCAGGCTGGTTCTCGCGGCCGGAATGGGCTCCGGGCTCCTCGCGGCTGCGCTTCTCCGCGCGATCTTTGGGCGTGCGCTGGTTCATCGTGCCTCCTCTGTGGTGTGCCGAGACGCTGGACAGCCGAGTACCCTCCGCATCCCCGCCCATCCCGGGCCCCGCAGCCCGGCTCGGCGAGCAGGCCGCGAACAGGAAGTTGAGGGATCAACGGCCTGCAGTCGGTGTTTGCCCGCCCGTACCGAGGGCATCCGGGGAGGAGCCGCCGAGTGCGCGCATGCCGGCCTCGGCGGGGCTCTGGATCGGCTCGGATCCGGTGGGAGCGCAGATGACCAGTGAGGGTGCTCCGCGGAACGTCCTGCGTATCGGTGTGCTCGGCTCGTACGGCGGCTTCAATATCGGTGACGAGTCCATCCTGACCTGCACCCTCGGGCGCCTGCGTGCCTGGCGTCCGGACGCGTGGCTGGTCGTCTTCAGCCGGAATCCCGAGCACACCACGGTCAACCACGGCTCCGCCGACGAGGTCGTGGGCTGGGAGGGCGTCAGTCAGGGCCGGTTGACGGCCGCGCTGTCGGGGCTCGACCTCCTCATTCTGGGGGGTGGCGGATTCCTGTACGACGGAGAGGCACGGCGCTATCTGCGCCTGGTCAAGGCGGCCCAGTCCGTCGGGGTGCGCACCTTCGCGTATGCCATCGGCGCCGGGCCGCTCACCGAGGCCGACGATCGACAGGCCGTACGCAGCGTGGTCGCGGAGATGGACGACGTGGTCGTACGGGACGAGGAGTCCAAGCTCGTCCTGGAGGAGGTCGGCCTCGATCGCGAGATCACGGTCACCGCGGACCCCGCGCTGCTGCTCGAACCCGAGGACTTCACCGACCAGATGCTGCTGTACGAGGGCATCCCGGGCGGCACACGACTGGTGGGCATGTCGGTACGGGAGCCCGGCCGGGCGGCCGAACACCTGAGCGTCAGCGACTACCACGCCCTGCTGGCCGAGGTGGCGGACTTCCTCGTCTGCCGCATCGACACGTACGTGGTGTTCATGCCGATGGAGCGACAGGACGTCCGCCACGCGCACGCGGTCCTCTCCCACATGATCGCGCCCGACCGGGGCCGCATCCTGAACGGCGCCTACAGCCCCGGACAGATCCTGGGCTTCACGGGGCGCCTCAGCCTCGCCGTCGGCATGCGGCTGCACTTCCTGATCTTCGCGGCGGTCTCCGGCGTACCGTTCCTGCCCCTGCCCTATGCCGGCAAGGTCTTCGACTTCGCGCGCAGGGTCGGCGCTCCGGCACTGGTCGGCGTGGCCCGGGAGCAGGCGGGGCCGCTACTGGCGGAACTGGACAGGCTCTGGGACGAATATCCCCAGCGGAGGGACACACTGTGCTCGCGCGTCGGCGCGCTGCGTGAACTGTCCGGAGAGACCTGGAATCGCTGCCGGGCGGTGCTGGAACACATCGAGGAGCAGAAAGGCTCCTTTCCGTCCGGACCGACGAGCGGAGGCACACGCACCAGCGGACCTTGAGCGGTACAGCGGTACAGCGGTGCGAGCCGTACAGCGGACCATGTGTGGAAGCGGAGAAGCCGATGCCGATCCTCGGACCACCCACCGAGCAGCACACCATCACGCTGCCGCCCCGCCCCGCGCAGCTCGCGGGCACGACCGACGTACTCGTCGTCGGCGGCGGCCCGGCCGGCCTCGGGGCGGCGCTCGCCGCCACGGACGCCGGGGCGGACGTGGTCCTCGTCGAACGCTACGGGTTCCTCGGCGGCAACGCGACGGCGGCCCTGGTCATGCCGCTGATGTCGTTCCACAACGAGAAGAAGCAGGCATCCCCCGGGGACGACACCCGCCTGCTGCCCACCGACCACGGCGAGGGGGAGCCGGTGGTCGCCGGTGTGCTGTGGCGGCTGCTGGACCGGCTCACCCGGCAGGGCGGCTGCGTCCCGCCCTCCGTCGAAACCGGCTACACGGTGCCGTTCGACCCGGAGGTCTTCAAGCTCGTCACGCTGGACATGCTGGAGGAGGCAGGGGTGCGGATGCTCTTCCACGCCTTCGCGTCCTCGGCGCTTCCGCTCGACGACGGCCTGCGGGTGGTCTTCGAGACCAAGTCGGGTCCCGTGGTGATCGACGCCAGGGTCGTCGTGGACTGCACGGGGGACGGCGACATCGCGGCCGCCTCGGGCGCACCCTACGAGGTCGGCCGGCCGGTGGACGGGCTCGTCCAGCCCATGACGCTCATGTTCCGGGTGGCGAACTTCCTCCAGCCGCGCTTCGCCGACTACGTCAGGGAACACCCCGACCAGTGGCGCGGCGTCCACGGGCTGTGGGATCTCGTCCGCGAGGCCACAGCGGACGGCGAACTGGAGCTGCCGCGCGAGGACATCCTGTTCTTCGCCACCCCGCACCCCGACGAACTGAGCGTGAACAGCACACGGATCACCAGAGTGCTGGGCACGAGCGTGTGGGACCTGACCCGCGCCGAATTCGTCGCCCGCCGCCAACTGCGGCAGATCGACCACTTCCTGCGCCACCACGTGCCCGGCTTCGAGGAGTCGTACGTGGTCCAGAGCGGCGTGCAGACCGGCGTGCGCGAGACCCGCCGCATCATGGGCGACTACAAACTGACCGGGCACGACATCATGGCGGCGGAGCTCTTCCCGGACGCCATCGCCCACGGCGCCTACCCGGTCGACATCCACAACCCGCAGGGCACGGGCACGATCCTGAAGCGCGTACCCCAAGGGAAGGCGTACGACATCCCGCTGCGCTGCCTGCTGCCCCGCGGCACCGATCACCTGCTCGTCGCGGGCCGCTGCATCTCGGGCACCCATGTCGCCCACTCGTCGTACCGGGTGATGCCCATCGCCATGGCGACCGGCCAGGCCGCGGGCGTCTGCGCCGCCCTCGCGGTGCGACGCGACCGTCGGCCCCGCGACGTCCACCACACACTCGTCCAGCGGGAACTGCTCCGGCAGGGCGCCCGGCTGCGCGACGGCCTCGTCGAGACGTCCTCGGCCGTCTCCGACTGAACCGGACGGCCGGGAGCCCGTGCGGGGTATCGCAGGGGGTGCTCAGTCCAGATGACGCAAGCGCGGCCACAGCCGCGCCCATGGCCCTCGCGGGCCTTCGCACACCATGAGGGGCGCGCCCGACTCCAGGTTGCGGATGCGCGTGGCGTCGGCCAGTCGTCCCTTCACCGAGCATGCGCGGAACACCGTTGCGAGTTCCGCCGGACGCATCCCCACGGTGACGGCGATCGTGGCGCCGGGCGGAGGCTTGCCGAGGTGGTAGAGCTCCACATGCCCGCTGTACGCGGGGGGCAGGCCACGACCGAACAGGTCCAGCGCCGCCGCTTCGCCGTAGTTCTCCGTCAGGATGACCGCCCGTCGCCGGTCGGCGGGGGGCAGCGAGCGGAAGACCCCGGCCACCTGATCCACGTACGCGGGCCAGCCGATCTGCTCCCTCATCGCCACGTTGAGCCGCGGGATCGGTGTGCGGGCGGCCAGCTCCAGGGGCAGCAGCGGAAGCGTCACCACCATGATCCCGGCGGTGGACAGCGACGCCGCGCTCCACACCGGTACGCGCACCGCCGGGTGCCGGTCACGTGCCAGCCATGCGGCCACCGGAACGCATCCCGCCCCGTACAGCGCGATGACGACAGGGGCCGCGTAGTCCTGGCGCCCTCCGCTGACGAGGACGATCGCCACGACCACGCCGTACGCCACGCCCAAGGCCCGCACGGGGCGCCAAGCCTGCCTGCGGAACAGGCCGACGAGGCCGGCGATCCAGACGGGCAGCTGTGCCAGGCCCAGCAGCAGCACATGCTCCGGCACGAAGCCGGTGCGGTTGGCCGCGCCGTACCGGTCGGCCAGCGCCCGCGCCATCTGAAGCTGCGGCCAGCCGTGAGCGGCCTGGTGGACGAGGGTGGGCAGGGCCAGTAGCAGAGCCACCGCGGCGCCGCACCAGACCCATCGGTCCGCCAGCACCCTGCGCGGCCCGACGGTGAGCAGCCCGGTGAGCAGCCCGGCCATCAGGAGCGTGATCAGGTGCTTGTTGAGAAGGCCGGCCCCGCACACCACGCCGAAGGCGATCCACCATCGCCCGTCCCGGCGGACCAGGGCCCGGACAGCGCACAGGATCGCCGCCGCCCAGACCGCCATGTCGACCACGGAGGACTGCAGCATGTGGCCGGTGACCAGGGTGAACCCCCTGCGGCGGTTCCCGCGGCCGCCAGCGTCTGGGCGCTGCGACCGCCGCCCAGCTCACGGGCCAGCGCGGCGGTGAGGACGACCGTCAGGGCCGCCGACAGCGCGGACGGTACGCGCAGGGCGAAGAGGTTGTCGCCCAGGAGGGTGGTGAAGAGCCGGGCCAGCGCGGGCGTGCCGACGGGGACATCGGTGTAGCCCCAGGCCAAGTGCTGCCCCAGCAACCGGAAGTACAACTCGTCGCGGTGATACCCGTACCGCCCGGCGGTGCCGAGCAGAACGAGCAGCAGGACGCCGGACGCGCACAGCACCGGCTTCCAGAACATCGGAAGCCGCACGGGCGGGGGTGAAGACGTGAGGGTATCGATCCTGGCGGCCGGCGTCGGCTCAGTGCGGAACATAGCCGTGAGCGTAGGGAGCACGCTGCGCTCGGAGCGCAGAACGCGGTTCCCGCTGCCGGGCGATGGACAGGACGGGTGACGGACGAGCACCGGACGGCGCAGAAGAGGGGCCGCGCCGAGAGGCCCGGCGGGAGGGCCGCCGGGCCGGGCGAGTGGTCGCGCTGGGCGGTCAGCCCACGAGGTGCCGCTCTCGTACGGAGGGCTCCGAGGGCGTCGTGCGGTGCTGGGTCAGCTTCGCGCCCTCGACGTCGATGTTGGGCAGGAGCCGGTCGAGCCACCGCGGCAGCCACCAGGCGGACTTGCCGAGCAGGGCGAACAGGGCGGGCACGATGGCCATGCGGACGACGAAGGCGTCGAAGAGGACAGCGGCGGCGAGACCGAAACCGATCATCTTGACGAAGTCGTCGTCCTCCAGGACGAACCCGGAGAAGACGCTGGTCATGATGATCGCGGCGGCGCTGACGACCCGGCCTCCGTACCGGAACCCGGCGGCGACCGCCTCGCCCGGGCGGGCGCCGTGGACGTACGCCTCACGCATCCGGGAGACCAGGAAGACCTCGTAGTCCATCGCGAGGCCGAAGACCACGCCGATCATGAAGATGGGCAGGGTGCTCATGATCGGGCCCGGCTGGTCGACACCGACGAGGCCGGCGAGCCAGCCCCACTGGAACACGGCCACCACGGCACCGAGGGCCGCGGTCACCGACAGAAGGAAGCCGAGTGCCGCCTTGAGGGGGACGAGCACGGAGCGGAAGACCAGCATGAGCAGGAGGAACGCCAGGCCGACCACCAGACCGAGGTAGGGGAGCAGCGCGTCGTCCAGGGTCTGCGAGAAGTCGATGAGCATCGCGGTCTGGCCGGCGACCAGGATCTCCGAGGCGCCCGTCCGGGACTCCAGCCCGCCCGCCATGCCACGCAGCGAGCGCACGAGGTTTTCGGTCCTGGTGTCGGCCGGACCGGTGTCGGGGACGACATTGACGAGCGCGGTGTCGCCCGAAGGGCCGGTCGTGACGGGAGAGACGCTGTCGACTCCGGGGACGCCTTCCAGAGCCGTGCGGACCAGTTCCGTCGTCGCTTTCGCGTCCTCGGCCCGGACGGTGATCGTCAGCGGCCCGTTGAAGCCCGGACCGAAGGAGTCCGACAGCATGTCGTACGCCTTGCGCTGGGTGGTCCGCGGGGACATGCTCCCCTCGCCCGGCAGCCCCAGTTCGAGGCTCGCGGCGGGCAGGGCGACGGCACCGAGGCCCAGGACGCCGAGCACGAGGACGGCGACGGGGCGGCGCAGTACGAGCCCCGCCCAGCGGGCACCGAGGTTCGCCTTGCGGCGGTCCTCGCGCCGGGCGGCCTTGCGCTGCTGACGCTCCGACAGCGGCTTGCCGGTGTACCGGTGGCGGTCCCTGCGGGCGAGCACCTTGACGGGGGCGAAGCCGAGGAGTGCGGGCACGAACGTGATCGCGAGGAGTACGGCCACGGCGACCGTGCCGGCCGCGGCCAGGCCCATCTTGGTGAGCATCGGGACGTTCACCACCGCGAGCCCCGCCAGGGCGATGATCACGGTGAGTCCGGCGAACACCACGGCCGAACCCGCCGTGCCCACGGCGCGCGAGGCGGCTTCGGCGCGCTCACGCCCCTCGGCGATCTCGGAACGGTAGCGGGAGACGATGAACAGGGCGTAGTCGATACCGACGGCAAGGCCGATCATCATCGCGAGCGTCGAGGTGGTGGACGACAGTCCGAGCGCGCTGCCGAGCGCGACGATGCCGCTGATGCCTGTACCGACACCGATCATGGCGGTCAGCAGGGGCATTCCGGCGGCGACCAGGGAGCCGAAGGTGAGGAGCAGGACGACGGCGGAGACGAGGATGCCGAGCTGCTCACCCGTACCGCTCATCGTCTGCTCGATCTCGACGGCGTCGCCGCCCGCCTCGACGACGAGGCCGGTGGCCCGGGCCCGCTCCATCGCGCCGGTGAGGCCGTCGTGCGCCGCATCGGTCAGCTCGGTGGCCTTCGCCTCGTACGTGACGTAGGCGTACGTGGTCGTACGGTCGCCGCTCACGGCGTTCACCTTGAACGGGTCGGCCACGACCACGACTTGGGGCGCCTTGGCGAGTTCGGCGACGAGCCGCTCGACCTGCGCCCTGCGGGTGGGCGAGGTGATCTTCTCGGCGCCGGGGGCGCGGATGACGACGCGGGCGGCGGCACCGTCCGCGCGGGCGTCCGGGAACTTCTCCTGGAGCAGATCGAAGGCCTTCTGCGACTCCGTACCCGGCATCGAGAAGGTGTCGGCGGGCGGAGGGGCCGCGGTGGAGGCCGCGAAGCCCGCGCCGACGAGAGCGAGGAGCCACAGGAGGACGACCAGGCCCCGCCGTCGGAAGGCGAAGCGGCCCAGTCGGGAGAGGAATACGGCCACGGTGGAGGAGATCCTGTCGGTGAGTGGAGAACGGCTGGGTGGGTTGTCGCGGAGCCCGGGTGCGGGGCGGTCGTGCGCAGGCCCGGGGGCTCGGAGGCCCGGGCCTCCGGGTCTCGGACGCTCGGAGGCGACATGAGGAGAGGGCGCGCTACGAGGTGGTGGAGGCTCCCCGCTCCGCCACGGTGATGACCGAGGCGGGGCACACCCCGGCGGCGACGCGCACTGCCGCGCGCTGCTCCTGCGGCGGCCGGGCGTTCAGCAGGACGACCAGACCCTCGTCCTGGTCCTGGTCGAAGACCCCAGGGGCGGTCAGGGCGCACATTCCGGCACCGAGGCACCGGTCGCGGTCGACACGGACGTCCATGCGATCAGTCCTCGTCCCAGGCGACCGGCAGCCGGTGCACGCCGTAGATGTTCATGTCCGTCCGCAGCGGCACCTCATCGGCCGGCACGGCGAGGCGCAGCGTGGGGAACCGGCCCAGCAGCGCGGGCAGGGCCACCCGTCATCTCGACGCGGGCCAGCTGCTGGCCCAGGCACTGGTGCATGCCGTGGCCGAAGCCCAGGTGTCCCGTGGCCTTGCGGTGGAAGTCCAGGACGTCCGGGTCGGCGAACCTCTCCGGGTCCCGGTTGGCGGCTTCGAGCGAGATGGTGACGCTCTCGCCCGCCTTGATCAGCCGGCCTTCCAACTCGACGTCCTCCAGCGCGGCCTTCACGGTGGTGTGAGCGACGGTCAGGTAACGCATCAGCTCCTCGACGGCCTGGGGGGCCAGATCCGGGTCCCTGCGCAGGGCCTCGGCCTGAGCCGGGTTGCTGAGCAGCGCGAACGTCCCGTGGGCGATCATGTTGGCGGTCGTGTCGAGCCCGGCGGCGAGCAGGAAGCCGCCGACGCCGATCAGCTCCTCGTCGGTGAGGTCGGAGTCCTGGGCCAGGTCGCCGAGGAGGTCGTCGGAGGGCTCGGCGCGCTTGGCGGCGACCAGTTCCGCCATGTACTCCTGGAGCCCGACCATGGCGGCGTACCGCTCCTCGGGCGGCACGTCCATGGTCATCAGCGTGTGGGCGTAGCCCTGGAAGCGCTCGCGGTCGGCGTAGGGCACGCCGAGCAGCTCGCAGATCATCAGCGCGGGGATGGGCCGGGCGAACGCCTCGACCAGATCCGTGCCGGGGCCCCGGCGCTCTAATGCGTCCAGGTGCTCAGCGGTGATCCGCTCCACCCGCTCGGTGAGCAGACGCATCCGGCGGACGGTGAACTTGCCCATGAGGAGCCGCCGGAAGCGGGTGTGCTCGGGCGCGTCCATCCCGGTCATGTCACCGACGGTGGCGGGCGGCAGGGGGCCCTCGGGCCCCCCGGGGAAGGGGTAGTGCATGAGCTCGTACCGCGAGCTGAAGCGGTTGTCGCCCATGATCGAGCGGACCGTGGAGTAGCTCGTGGCCAGCCAGCCGACGTGCCCGTCGGGGTACGCCATCCGGGTGAGCGGCTTCGCCTCGCGCAGCTCCGCCAGTCCGGCGGGCGGGTCGAAGGGGCAGCCGGCGGCGCGCCGCGTGGGAAGCGTGACGGGCTCGGTGGTCCCGGGTCGGGCCGACGGTTCGTGCTGCATGGTGTCCTCCGGGGAGAGCGAGTGCGGTGAACGGTGACGGGTGGTGCGGGTTCAGACGCCTGCCTCGTCGAGCGAGGTCTTGCGATGTGGCGCCAGTGGTGCCGCTACTGGCGCCATGTCTGGCGCCATGGGCGGGTACCGGGGCGGGGCCGAGCCATGGCGGAGGGTGCCGCCTCAGTGTTCGCGGCGCCCGCGCGCTCATGAGAGAGGTGATGGCCGTAGCGCGTCAGGTGCATAGCGCCATACTGGCACCAGTGTGGCGCTATGACAAGCCATTGTGGCGTCGGATGGCGCCGAGTGGTTAACGCGTGGCGCCACAGGGGGTGCCGTGGCGGCGCCGGAGAGTGCCCTTGAGCAGCTCAGTCGATTCGGCGTGGGCGGGCTCCGGCCTTGCAAAGCGAAAGGCGCCTGACGGGCGAAATCCCCGTCAGGCGCCTCTTCACAGCGTGCTGGACCCGGACCGCAGGCACTCTCCGCGGAGAGTGGCCGGTCTGTCTCACATGTCCGGCGGAAACCAGGCCTGGAGGTTCTCCGGGTTGATCGGCATGGAGATGTGCTCGTGGGTGATCAGCCACGTGCCGTTCAACCGCCGGAAGCACACGCTCGAACGCACCCAGATCCCTATGTCGAGCCCGTTCTTCCGCGTTCCCGAGTCCAGGTGCAGCATGTGCGCGAAGGCGATGTCCGCATCACTGCTCGCGACGGTGAGCGCGTGCGTCTCCAGGCTGATCGGGCCGTCGTAGGCGTCGAACCAGCGCAGGAAGTTGCCGCGGACCTCTTCGCGTCCCGTGAACTGGAGCGGGGGAACGGCGTCGTAGTAGACGATGTCGTCCGAGTAATGGGACATCAGTCGGTCGATGTCCTTGGTCTGGCTGGCGTCGACGCGGCTGTCCAGCAGCGCCCTGATGTCGGACTCGTGCGAAGCCATCGCATCCTCCTTCAAGGAATGGACTGCGGTCGGCTCACCGGGCCGCAGTTCCTGTGATCTCACGTGGTTGGACCGGCCAGTCCGCAGAGATGTGAGGTGCCAACAGGTGTCGGACGTGGACGATGGCCACCGGGCGGGCGGATCGTCCGGGCGGCGCGGCTGGGTGAGGGCTCCAGCGGGAGCGATGTCGCTCGGACCCGTACGGCAAAGCGGCCCGGCGCACTGTGAGGCGGCGCGCCGACCTCACATTCCGCAGGGCTGTCTTGTCGTAACCGTCGGCAGCGATCGCGATACGACGAAGTGGGGGACACCGTGACCATCCAGCCCGGACCGGCAGACGACCTGCTCGATCCGAGCCTGGCCGCGCTCATGGGCGAGCGGCGCCGGCTGATCAACCTCGCCTACCGGCTCCTCGGCTCCCTGTCGGAGGCCGAGGACGTCGTCCAGGAGACCTATGTCCGCTGGTACGCCATGTCCCGGCAGCGGCAGGAGGCCGTCGAGTCCGTCGGCGGCTGGCTGACGACGGTCGCCACCCGCATCTGCCTGAACCTGCTCGGCTCGGCACGGGCTCGGCGCGAGCGGTACGTGGGTCACTGGATCCCCGAGCCGGTGCCGGAACCCACCGAGCGGCCCGACGGATCGCCGGGCGCCGAGACCGGCGACCCGGCCGACCGCGTCACGCTGGACGAGTCGGTCAACATGGCCTTCCTGGTCGTGCTCGAATCCATGACCCCTGCCGAACGCGTCGCGTTCGTCCTGCACGACGTCTTCCGCTACTCGTTCACCGAAGTGGCCGAGATCGTCGGCCGCAGCCCCGCCGCCTGCCGCCAGCTGGCCGCCTCGGCCCGCCGACGGCTCCGCGACGCGCGGCCGGCCTCCCGCCCGATGCCGGCCGACCAGGCCGCCGGCATCGTCAGGAACTTCAAACAGGCCTGGGAAGCCAAGGACATCGGCTCCCTCATCGGCCTGCTCGACCCCGCCGCGACGGCGGTCGGGGACGGGGGCGGCCGCGTCACGGCCGTGCCGTACCCGATCGAAGGCGGCGCGCAGGTGGCGGACTTCTTCGTCCAACTCGCCGCCAGGGCAAGCGACCTCGTACTCGTCGAGCGGACCGTCAACGGCCGCCCCGGCCTGGTGGCGGAGCACGCCGGCGCCACGGTGGCGGTGTACGCCTTCGACATCGCCGGCGACCGCATCAGGCACATCTGGGCCGTACTGAACCCGGAGAAGCTCCGGCCGTGGACGAAATGAAACAGCCGACACAGGGAGACACCACGCATGCCTGGCCGGGCCGACCACGGCGCAGCCGGCCGTCGACCCGATCCTGTCGCAGCGCCCGTTCCCGCCGACGGACGTCTCGCTGTTCACCGCGCAGGTCTGTCCGGCCTCGGCTCCATGACCCCGGCGGCCGGGCCCGCGCCGGGCACCAGCGGGGGTGAGACCTGCCGCCCAGCCAATCCATGCGGGGCGGTGGCTGTCTCCTCGGTGCCTCGTACGCCATCCGCTCGCTCACCCCTACGGGTTGTCCCGGGCCATATATGCCGCCCCGGCACCCGCGCCGCCCTACGCTCGGCCGCGACGTACATGAGCGAGGTACGTAGAGCACCAGCGAAGTGCCTTGAGAACCGGTGAAACACCTCGAAGACCAACACAGTTCGCCGCACGCGGCGAAGTACGGGGGAGGAACACCCGTGGACCCCATCGCACCCGAACTGCTCATGGCCCTCGCCTCCGGCACCGCCGGTGCCGCCGGGCAGCAGATCTGGTTCGCGCTGCGCAACCTGGTCGGACGCCGGCCGGACCCGGAGGGGACGCCGGACGGCGAGGGAGAGCTGGTCGCGCTCGGCGAGGCGGCCCACAGCGTGGACCGCGCCCGGGAACTGGCCGAGGCACTGGCCGAGCGGGCCCGGCAGGACCCGGCGTTCGCCCGAGCCCTGGAGACCTGGCGGCGCGAGGCCGAGGCCCTGCCGGAGCTGCGGACCGGCACGGGCGAGGTGCGCAACGAGATCTCAGGCGGGACCTTCCAGGGCGCGGTAGTCCAGGCACGGGACATCAACGGGCCCCTGAGCTTCGGCCGTTAGGCACGGGGCGCCGCATGCCGGGGGACGAACACGACGACGGTGTCCGGGTGCACAACGAGATCTCCGGCGGCCGGTTCCACACCGTCGTGCAGGGCCACCGGGTCGAGGTGCACTTCACGAGCCCCCGCCCCGAGGAGCAGCAGGCCCGCGGCAGACCGGGCCAGGCCCTGCCGGCGGTCGTCTGCGCCGCGCTGGGGCTGGCCCTGTTCCACACGCCGCCACCGGCAGCGCGAGGTCTTGCCCCGCTCGGGGCCGCGCTGGCCGTCACCGGTCTGGTGTGGTGCGCGGCCGTCCTCCTGGAGCTGCCCGAGCGGTGGCGGAGCCGTCGTGCGCCGCGCCGCGGGCCGCTGCCCGAGGAGCTCGACCGGGTGGCGGCGGACCTCGCGGCGGCGCTCGCCGACGAGTACGCGCGCGACGAGCGGCAGTCCCGCATCCACGACCCCGTGCCCATCCCCGTCCGTTGGTCGGCGGCCGACCCATGGGTGAGCGACCACGAGGCCAACATCCTGGGCGCGCCTGCGACCACCGATCCCCCACCGGCTCCGGCCCCCGACCGGGACGGCCGGTTCGACGCCATCGGCCGCTTCTTCACCTCCCTCCCCAACGGCCGTCTGGTGATCCTGGGCGCGCCCGGCGCGGGCAAGTCGGCGCTGGCGCTGCGGCTCGCCCGCGCGCTCCTGGACGACAGGGTGTCGCTGACGGCCGTACCCGTGCTGCTGCCCCTGGCCTCCTGGAACCCCACCGAGCAGGACCCCTGGCACTGGGCGGCGCACCGGCTGGCCGCCCTGCACCCCTCGGCGGTGCCCACTCACCACACCGCCCACGACCTCATCACCAGCGGCCGGCTCCTGCCGATCCTCGACGGCCTGGACGAACTGCCCGCACCCACCCGCGCCAGGGCCCTCGCCCGGCTGCGGCGCAGCCTGAACGCCCCGGCCCGGCTCGTGCTGACCTGCCGGAGCGAGGAGTACGAGGCCGCCGTCGCCGACGCGGCCACGGTGCTGCCGGCCGCGACGGTCGTGCAGCTGACCCCGCTCGGCATCGACGACCTGCGCGCCTATCTGCCGCGCACCGCGCCACGCACCGGTCCGGCCCCGGCCGCGCCGACCAAGTGGGCGCCCGTCCTGGCCGAGCTGTCCGCCGACGCCGGGCCGCCGCAGGCCGCCATGGTGCGCTCGGTGCTGAGCACGCCCCTCATGGTGAGCCTCGCCCGCTTCGTCTACAGCGAGACCCACGCCGATCCGCGCGACCTCCTCGACAACCGCCGCTTCCCCGACGCCGCCGCCGTCGAACGTCACCTCTACGACGCGTTCCTCTCCGCCGCCTACGAGGACTCCGCCGCCCGCGCGGATTCCGCGGGCGGCCTGTGGAGCAGCGCCCAGGCCCGCCGCTGGGCCGGGTACCTCGCAGCGCATCTGCGGCGCGGCGGTGAGCAGGACATCGCGTGGTGGCGGCTGACGGAGGCGGTGCCATGGTGGCTGCGCTGGCCGGGCACGGGGCTCGCGGTGGGTGTCGCAGCCCTGGCCGTGGGACTGACCGGCTACGACGATCCGTGGTGGCGGGAGTGGCTGCCGCTGCCCCCGTGGTCGGCGGTGCTCCTGCTCGGCTCGCTCGCGGCGCTCCTCGACTGTGCGCCCTCCCCGGCCGTCGACGCGCCGCGCCGGTTGCGGGTGCCGGGGCGGGAGGAGGTGCGGGCGTGGCGGCGGGCATCGCGGTGGCTGCGGTGGTGGTTGCCGGCCGTGGTGACGGCACTGGCCTTCTCCGGCGTGTTCACCCGCCCCGGCTGGGCGCTGCTTCCCCTGGCCCTGCCGGCTCTGGCGCTGCTGCTGTCCCTGTCCATGGGCCTGCTCGCCCTGCTGAGCTGCCGGGCCGATCCCGCCGAGGCGTCGGAACCGGTCGCTCTGCTGCGGGCGGACCGCCGTACCGAGCTGGTGCTCGGCCCCCTCGCTCTCGTCCGGCACCGGCGCCGGCGGACCGCGACCGAGGTGGTGCTCGGCTTCACCTTCCTGCTGGTGATCATCTGGCAGGTGGAGACAGCGACGACGACCACCCTCACCTGGCTGCGGACGGCGGCGCTCGTGCTGCTCGCCTGGGCGCTGTGCGCCTGGTCGGGGTCGGCCGGCGGCGGGCTGGTCCTGGCCCGCCTCTGGTTCTCCTTCAGCGGCACGCTGCCCTGGCGGGTGATGACCTTCCTGGACGACGCGCACCACCGGGGCGTGCTGCGGCAGTCCGGCGGGCTGTACCGCTTCCGCCACATCGAGCTGCGCAACCGGCTCGCGGAGGCGAACGGCGTCACCGCGGACGGCACGGCCGCCCGCCCCGCCCGCGAGGAGCCGCAACCGCCCTCGTTCGTCAGCGTGTACGCCGTCAGCACCTGCCTGATGTCGATGGGCCTCATGGCGTCCTTGATGGTCTCCCCGGACTTCACGTCGAAACCCGCGCCGACCGCGTGCGAGCTGCTTCCGGTGAAGCAGGTGCGGCAGGTGATCGCCGACCCGGTGCAGGACGACAGAGGACATCTCTGTCACTACGAGGAGAGATCGCCCTTCCGTCCCGCGCGGAAAGCGATGCTCGACCGCGACTGGGAAGCCCCCGGACAGGCCGACGAGGAGGAGTGGGACATCATGCGGCGCTCCATGGACACGCCGGGTACCTTCCACCTCCCGCGACTCGGGGACGAGGCCCTGCTGCGGGTGTCCCCGTCCACGGAGCCGTACGGCGCGCCGGAGGCCGTGGTGGCCGTGTGGGCCGGGCACATGATCGTGCGGGTGACGTACAGCGAGGAGTACGCCACGACCGGCAGGGTCAGCGCGGTGGCCCGGATCATCGCCCGGTGGGTGCTGCGCGCGGGCGATGTCCCGGACGACCGGATCGGTGCCGCCGGGCCCGTACTGGCCGACGTCCCTCCGGCCCAGCTGCCGCGGCGGACGCGCACCGACGGGTACCAGCGTCCCGAGCGGTCGCTGTACGGCGCGGTCTGGGGTGCCGACGAGCACTCCGTGATCCAGACACACCCCGATCTGAGCATTCCCGTGCGAACGCCACCGGACGTCTTCGGGTGCTGGCCACAGGAGGGAGACGGTGTCTTCGGGTGCAGCGGCGAGTCCCTGGTCGTCAACATCGTGGACCGCCCCGCCGCCCAGCCGCCCGACCCCGGCCCGGACCCCGGTCCCGACCTGTCGTACGCCGTCCTGGATCCCGAGGGCAGCCGGTACGAGATCTCGATCCGCGTGACGTACACCCCGGCGGGCCTCCCCGCGCGCGAGATCCGGGTGCGTGTCGAGGCCGACGCCGGGCAGGCCGAGGTGGCGCAGAAGATCGTCAACAGCGTCTACACCCAGACGCTGCCGCGCGGCTGATTTCCGCTCGCGCACTGCTCACCCGCGGCCGGCTCACTGTCACTGCACGTCGCGGACGGCGAGGAGTTCCATCGCCGCTCCGGACGCTTCCCACAGCGGTGCAGCGGAGGAGCGCCGAGGGTCGGCTCGGTAGGCGGCGAAGTCCTCGTCGCTGGGAGAGCTCACGAGGTGGACTTCGGCACGATCGTCCAGAGTGCGCAGCCGCCGTTCGAGGCGTCCCCCGTGCTCGGCAAGGAGCGGAAGGACGGCGCTCTCGTATGCGTCGAACGCATCCAGGCGTCCCTCCGGTAGCCGTGCCAGCATCAGATAGGTGACGGCCATGGATTCCTCCCCGAGTGGTACGTGGCCACCAGCAGCCTCGCATCGAAACGCCGGAAAGACCCGAGGCGCCCACAGCGATCCAGCGGCGACCATGATCGTGCCCATGACATGCCCGGGCCAAGCCGCGGAGTGCAGGCCCTCGCATGGGGCTCCTTCACGGAGCACCGGCTTGGACGGCGGCCCCGGAAGGTCCGGAGCTGGTGAGGGCGAGTGCCGCGTCGAGAAGTGCGGAGGTCAGGACGGGCAGCTGCTCGGGGGATTCGGACAGCAGGAACAGCCAGGCGAAGACGGGGCCGACCAGCAGGGCGTTGAGGGCGGCCGGGTCGGGGCGGGTGGTGAGTTCGCCGCGTGCGGCCGCGCGGTCCAGGATCTCCGTGAGGGTCCGGCGCTGGGCTTCGAGGTACTTCCGGTCGAACCGGTCACGTAGCGCGGGGTCGGCGTGGATGTCGGCCAGCAGGCCCGGGATCGTCCCCTGCGGCGGGGTGGTCATGCTGTCCGCGATCTCGGCGAGCACGGCGGCCAGGTCGGCGCTGAGCGAGCCGTGGTCGGGTGCCACGGCCAGGAACTGATCCGGCAGCAGAACGTCGAAGATCATTTCTTGTTTGGTGGCGTGGCGCCGGTAGATCGCCGCTTTGCCCACACCCGCTCGCGCGGCCACCTCGGCCATCGTGAGCCCCATGTATCCCACCTCGGCCAGTAGCTCTTGAACGGCGGAGGCGATGGCGTCATCGACGCGGCTGTCCCGGGGGCGGCCCCCGTGGTTCCTGGCTTGCTTTCGCGCAGACATGGGTGCATCATACGAGACCGAGAGTATCGAAACCAATAGTTCCGGAACTGGTGGTCTCGTACTCCTCTGCAGCCGGGCAGCCGGGCAGGCGGGCGCACTGGTTGCACGGATGACGCGCTCCACATTGGCAACACCCTGGGAGGGTTCAGATGATCAAATGTGCCGGCTGGCTTTTTGTGCTCCTCGGAGCCGCGCACACGCTCCTCGCCCTGACGCTGGAGGGAGCGGCACGCCACGCGGGGGAGTGGTTCAGCGGGGCGCTGTGGGGCGCGGACTTCTCCGACATGAGCCCGGCCAACAGCGCGCTCTGGCTGTCTCTGGAGAGCTTCGGCCCACCGCTCATCGTGGTCGGCCTGATCGTCCTGTGGCTTGACCGCCGCGGCATCACTCCACCGCCGTTCATCGCGTGGACGCTGGGAATCTGGGGCGTGGTGGACGCCTTCATCCTCATCACCACGCCCTGGCCGCTCTTCCTGCTGGCGAACATCCTGCTGTTGGTCGGAGGCCGCCGCGCCGCCTCCCGCGCCAACCCGGCACCTCACGCCGACGCGACCCGGATGTTGTAGGAAACCGCGTGGCGGGCCGGCCATCCCCGGGCCCGGCGCGGGCGAGTCCGGAAGCGGCGGGAGGGCCGCCAGAAGCGGTACTCAAGGGGCACTTTCCGAAGTCCAGGCCCGGAACAGCGTGAGGGCCTCGGTCAGATTGCGGGGCCCGCATGCGATATGGAACGTCTTCTCCGACGTCCAGGCCATCACCCAGTCCTGGTCATCCCGGGTGACCTGGTGCCGGGGATACTCCCGGTCCGCCAAGTCCGTCTCCTCAAGGCTGATCTTGACGGTCCAGCCCGGGTTGTCGAGCGTGCCGATCGTCACGCCCCATTCGTGTTCCCAGTCCCCATCGCACTGTGAGGCGTACCAGTGCTGCAACCAGTCAAGGACGTGCTCGGCTTCGGACATGGACGCAGATGTTAAGCGAGCCGAGCGTGGTCCGAAGAACCCGGTGAACGGCACTATGCGGTGAGCTCGCGTTCGAGCGGGGTGCGGTAGGCGGGAGTGAAGCGGCGGTCGCCCAGGTAGGCGGTGAGGCGGTCGGCCTCGGCCTCGACAGCGGCTCGGGCGTCCCGGCCGGGGTCGGTGACCAGGCGCAGGGCGAGGGTGCCGTCACGGCGCTGGGCCCAGCCGCCGACGATCCGGCCGCCCCACCACACGGTGGGGCCGATGTTGCCCATGCGGTCGAAGAGCGCGCTCCGGTGGCCGGGGTCCAGGTAGAAGTCCCGGTCCCGCTAGCCCATGGGCGTCGGGTCCAGGGCGGGGAGCAGTACCGCCGAGGGCTCGTGTTCGTCGGCATCGCCCGCAGCGAGCGCGTCGAGGTCTTCCGCCCGTACGAAACCGGGGGCGTCGCGCTCGTCCAGGGCGACCTCGACCGCGCCGGCGTCCGCGAGAGCCGTGCGGGTGTCGGTGAGGGTCCAGCCGGTCCACCACTTGAGGTCGGCGAGCGTGCCGGGCCCGAAGGCGCCCAGCCAGTGGCGGGCGAGGCCCGCGCGGGCCTGCCGGGCGGGGAGTGCGGCCGGCGCGGGGGCAGGGGCCCAGGCGTACTGGTTGCTGGTCCAGCCGCCCCGGCGGCTGCCGCGTACGATCCGGCCCTCGGCGGCGAGTACGAAGAGCACCTCGGAGGCGATGCTGCGCCGCGACTCGTACGGCTTGCCCGGGGAGACGACGATCTGCCGCTCCAGGCCCGGGACGGCGGCCGCCAGTTCGGCGGTGCTCGCCTCTCCCCGCTCCCGGAGAGCCTCCAGCGCGGCCTCGCCGACCTTTTCCAGCCACGCGGCGTCGCCGAGACCGGTCTGCTCCAGCCGGCGCAGCAGGTCCTTGGTCCGGGCGGCGGCCTGGGGGCGGCCGGCCGCGGCGAGCATCACCGGCGCCAGGGCCGTCGGCACGACGAAGAGGGTGCAGCGCATCGCCGTCATCCGCAGCAGCGACCCCGGCTCGCACAGCGCGGGCTCGACGTCCTCGTGGCGGGCGTCGTGGAGGCGGGCGGCGACCGAGAGATGGACGGTCGCCGGGTCGGTGGCGTGCAGCGCCAGGACGGCCTCGGCCACGCCTCGCACGCTCGCCGCCCGGTGCTCGGGCCCGAGGAGGTGGCGGCGGGCGAGGAGGGCACGGCGCTGGGTGTCCGTGACGCGGGGGATGGTGCTCATGGGCGGCCTTCAGCTGTCCTGGCCGACGGCGGCGGCAGCATGCGCCGATGCCGTGGGTGCCGCAGGCGCCGGGGAGGCGGTCGCGGGCAGGTCCGGGTTCGGAGCGAGGACGCGGCGCAGGATCGCCTCGACCTCGGCGCGCGAAGGCGGAGTACTGCCGGCCAGACCGTGCAGGGTCAGGCCGTTGGTGGCGACAGCCGCGGCGCGCGCGGTGAGCGGGTCGACGTACGGCAGGAGGGCTGTGACGCTCAGCTCGATGTACTGGTCGGCGATCGGGCGCAGCGCGGGGCGGCGCAGGGCGGCCAGGTACAGCTCGAACTCCACGACCTGCGCGTCCCGCTGCGGACCGAAACAGCTCATCAGCACGTCGGTCAGCAGCACGGTGAGCTGCTCGGGCGTGAGGTCGGGGCGCTGGGCGACCCAGTCGTCGAGGTAGGCGGCGTAGCGCTCCACGGATCGCCGGAGGGCCGCGGCGATGAGGTCGTCCTTGGTGGCGAAGTGGTAGGTCGTCGCGCCGAGCGGGACGCCCGCCTCCTCCGCGACCGCGCGGTGGGTCAGCCCCTCGATGCCGCGCTCGGCGATGACCTTCTCGGTCGCGGCCGCGATCTCCTCGATCCGCCGCTGCGGGTCCCGCCGACGCCTGGGTGAGCCCTGAGTGGCCATGACCGTGTCCTCCGCTGTCGTTTCACCGTACACCTCGAACTCGTACAGTACGAATGTACCAAGATTGGCGCGAGCTCGCTCGGTCGGGTGCGGCGGAGAGAAGGTGTGGGAATGCTGCCATATATCCCCTCTCGGGGGTCTCGCGGGGGCGAGGTGAGGCCGCGCCCATGCTCATGACCAGCGAAGTTATGTCCGATTTGCCCACACCTCTCGACATGCTTACAGTACTGATGTACTACTTGAAGGGTGACGGAGTACCGGCCGGAGCGCCGGCTCCACCAGACCGCCCACGCGGTACTCCACCCACCCCCACCCCCACCCGAGGAGAAGACCGTGGCCTTCGCCCCCTGCATCAGCGTCCGCGACACCGCGGCGAGCATCGCGTTCTACGAGAATCTGGGCTTCGACGTGGACTCCAGCACCGCCCGCCCCGGCGACGACCTCCATCTGCTGCTCCACCAGGGCGAGTTCTGCGCGATGATCTACAGCAACGGGGACCTGAAGAACTGGTTGCCCGTCCTGGCCGACACCCCCATCGGCTTCGCCGGGATGTTCTACCTCGGCGTGGACGACCTGGACGCGGCCTACCAGCACATCTCCCGTCACGCCGAGATCGTCAAGCCCCTCACCGACCACCACGGACAGCGGATGTTCTACTTCCGCGACCCGGACGGCTACGTCATCGGCGTCAACGACAGGAACCTGCTCAAGGCGAGCGACGACCTCGCCGAGCACGCCTGAGAACCGCCGACCCGCCTCACCGGCCCGGCCCGTGGAAGACCCCCATGAACGGCTACGTCATCGGCGTCACCGGCAAGACCCGGCACTGACCACCCCACCCCGACAAGGAGATACCCCCATGAAGATCACCGTTCTCGGCACCGGTGGCGGCGGCCGCGCCCACACCGCCAAGCTCCTCGAGCTCGGCCACGAGGTGTACGTCGGCACCCGCGACCCCGAGGCCACGCTGGCCCGCACCGAGCCCGACATGATGGGCAACCCGCCCTACGGGCAGTGGCTCGCCCAGCACCCGGGCGTCACCCTGCTGCCCTTCGGCGAGGCCGCGGCCGCTGCCGACGAGCTGGTGATCAACGGCATCGACGGCCACAACGCCCGCGCCGCCCTGGCCGCCATCGCCGACGACCTCGTGGGCAAGGTGCTGATCGACTACGCCGTCCCCTACATCTACCGGCACGAGACCGAGCACCCCTGGCCCACTCCGTGGGGCGTGATGCCGAAGCTCGACCCGTGCGACACCGACAGCCTCGCCGAGCAGATCCAGCGGGCCCTGCCGGACACCAAGGTCGTCAAGTCCTTCGTCACGCAGGAGCAGACCACTGTCGTGAACCCCAAGTCCGTCGGCGGCGGCGACCACACCATGTTCGTCGCCGGCGACCACGCCGACGCCAAGCGGGCCGCCACCGAGCTGCTCAAGGCGTACGGCTGGACCGACATCCTGGACCTCGGCCCGCTGGTCTGTGCCCGCGGCATGGAGATGTACGCCCACATGCACTCCGCCATCGCCTTCGGCCTCGGCCAGCAGTTCGGCGGCCACTTCGGGGTCAAGGTCGTCCGCTGACCGTCGGTCCGCCCGGAGGCCCTGCTCTGTGACCAGGACCTCCGCAGCGAGCGGAAGCGCCGTCAGGCGTACTGCTGGGACTTGCCGCACCGCGCGCGGTCGTCGGCGCGGACGTGGGAGACGCAGGAGGCCGTACGCGCCCGCACCGAGCGGCGGATGCGGTCGCCGTTGGCATACCACTCACCGATCTGATCGACGGGTTCGAGCGACGAATCCGTCCGGGTCACGTGATCGCCCGTGTGTCCCGCGCTGTCGCCCGGCCGCCGCTCGCCGGACGGGGGTCATCCACCGACCGCGGTCGGGCCGAGGTCGGGCGGCAGATGGCGCACGGCCATCGCCACGGCCTCCTGCGCCGTGGCGAACAGGCCGAGGTCCGGAGTGATGAAGCCCATCCCCACCCCGTACATGCCGTCGCTCCCCGCGGTCAGGCACGGTCCGACGACGGTCAGCTGCGGGCGGGTGGTGGTGGAGAAGCGCAGCGCCCAGTGGCTCGTGAACGGGTAGAGGGCGCGCAGCGCCGGCTCGGCGTGCGCCGCCTCGATCAGGGCCTGGTACGTCCCCTGCCAGGCGTACTCCAGTTCGCTCGCCTCCCGGCGCAAGCCCTGCCACTCGGATTCCGTCAGGCGCGCGGGATCGTGGTCGGGCACCTCGAACCGGCCGGTCAGGTGCACGAAGGGTGCCGCCCGGCGGATGTCGTCCAGGGCCGCCCCGTCGTGCCAGGCTCGTGCGGCTCTGGCGACCTCCGCCAAGTCGTCCGTCGTGCCGTCGATGAGGGACAGCCTCTGGATCGGCTCCGTGCCGTCGACCGACCACCGCCGCTCGTACCGCCGTGCGCTGATCCGCAGCGGCTCGCGGTGCGCCAGGGTGCTGGCGACGGTCGCGTGCAGCAGCGGAGCGGAGGCCGGCGAGGTGACGGGGACATCGCGGAGGCGGCCTGCCGCCGCGGCCCGGAGCGCTGCGGCGAGGCTGCCGCAGGCGGCGACGTCGGGGTACAGGACGGTGAGATCAGGAGTGGACGGCACGGCACCTGATTGTGCCCGAGCCACGGATCCCAAAGGGCGGCAGGATGGTTCAGCGACGGCCGTCCTCCTCCTCGCCATGCGACGCCGCACCCACTGAACACCGCAGCGTCCCGCTCCAGCAGCCGTCGCAGCCGTGCCATGTCGACGACGCCGCGGTTCGGCGTCGTACATGCACGGACCGGTTCCCAGCGCCGCTGTCGCGTTACGCGGGCACGCTTTCGCGGCGGTGCTTCACCAGGCCCATCAGTCGTGCCATGGCGTACATCGGAGGCGCGGCCCTGCGGACGTCTCGTCGGGCCGTGGGCCCCGAGATGGTCAGCATGCGGTCCATTTCCGCGATGCCGCGGAACATGGGCACCGCATGTCCCTGGTGTTCACGCGACGGAGAGCGTCCGGACAGCGCGTCCTCCAGGGCTGCCCGCAGGATCGCCTCGCGGTCGTCGGACCAGAGGATCCGGAAGCCGACCCGGCCGTCCACCCCCATGAGGTAGGCCGCGTTCGGCTTGGGGTCGAGCACGCGGTGGAGCGTGCCGTCGACGTCGTCGACAGCGGCAGCGCGCAGAGGGCCTCGTCGACCACTTCGTCGAACGCCTCGCCGACCACGATCTCTTCCGCCGACCCACTGGCGCCCGTGGTGCTGAGCCGGTCGAGGTCGGTGTCCGGGTCGTCCAGGAGATGCGGACGGCGCCGGCGGTGCCGGTTGATCTCGGCCCGCCGCATGATCGTCAGCAGCCAGGCGCGGGGGTGCTGCCCGTCGAACCGGTCGATGGACCGGTAGGCCCGCAGCAGGGTGTCCTGCACCAGGTCCTCGGCGTCGGCGGGCTGCGCGGTCAGCGTCATCGCCACCCGCAACAGCACCTCCACCTCGGGCAGCACATAGGCGGCGAACGCCTTGCCCCGAGGGTCCGCCGGGCCGGGCGGTGCGGTCACGTCTTCTTCCACATCGCGGAAACCACCTGTCGGGCCGCCCACATTCCATGTCCTCCCTCGCCCGGGAATCCCGCCCGCTGAAGCACCGTGGTGACAGCTTCCCGTCCCTGGTGACAGGGCCACGGCCGACGCACCGCGCCGAGCGGGTGCACGGCCTTCGGCAGTGATCGAGTACCCCGTGCATCGACGCTCGCCGAGACCGGCGCAGGGCGTCGCGCCGGCCCGGACGAGCGGGCCGCGACCGCCATCGGCGACCCGGCCGGCGCGGCCGGCGAGACGCGGCCCGCACCGGCCGGCGTCCGGCTTCCGGTCGACGGGCGGTTGCCGGGAAAAGGGCCCTAGGTCCCACCGGGCACTCCATGGGAATTGCGGGCGTCCGGCTCCGGGTTTGCGGTGCATGACGAAACCGCGCATCGCCGGGCTGCGCCGGTTGTGGGCGGAGTGCCGGAAGAAGCCACGGCATGGACGCCTGCGCGGTGCCGTGGAGGCGTACGCCGACGGGGAGCTCACCGGTGCGCACCGGACGCGGGTGGCCGCGCACGTCGCCGGTTGCCGGGCGTGCAGCGGATCCCTGCAGACTCTACGGCTGATCAAAGCCTCGCTGCGGGGCGGACCCGGACGCATGCCCGCATCGTCCCGGCCGTGGCGTTCGCGCCGTGACGGTGACCTCGTCGGCCGTGTGAAGGCCGACGACACGGCCGAGCACGGTCCCTCTTCACGGTGAGGAGAAACGCCATGCTGCGTGCGATGTGGAACGGCGCAGTGATCGCGGAGACTCCGCGCACGGTGATCGTCGAGGGCAACCACTACTTCCCGCCCGAGTCGCTCGACCGGCGGTACCTCATGCCGAGCAGGACCAGGTCACTGTGCTTCTGGAAAGGAGTGGCCCGCTACTACAGCCTCCGGGTCGACGGGCTGACCAATCCGGATGCGGCCTGGTACTACCCCAGGCCCACCCCCCTGGCCCGGAGGATCAAGGATCATGTGGCGTTCTGGCGGGGCGTGCGGGTGGAGGGGACGCCCGAACCGGATCAGCCCGGGGACGGCAGGCGCTGACCGGGACGGTCAGCGCCGGGTGAGGCGGCGGAGCGCGACGACGGCCTGGAGGACGGCGGCGGGCCGCAGCAGGACGGGCCGGGGCCGTTCGGGCACGGTTCCGTGGCGCAGCGCGAGGCCGGTGAGGGTGACGACGGGAAGCGACCAGGCGGCGACCGCTGCCGCCCGTACCGTGCGGCTCGGTTCATGGCGCAGGGTGAGCCAGGTCCAGTAGGCGGCGTCGGCGAAGCTGTCGGCGTAGTCCCCGAAGGGGGAGGTGGTGCCCTGCCGGCGGGCGAGGCGTCCGTCGGCGAGGTCGAGGCCGACGGCCAGCACCCCGGACGCGCGGCCGGCTCCGCCGGGCAGGGCGGGGAGGTTGGCGCGCAGGAGCGTCAGGACGTCCGCCCCGGACAGGCGCGTGCGGTGCTCCAGCAGCCCCAGGTGCAGCACGGCCAGTGCCCAGCTCGTGGTCACCCAGCGCCGGCCGGGCCGTCTGCCGGCCGCGACGGCGTACAAGGCGCCGTGCAGGGCCGTCAGCTCGGCCAGGGCGCGTGGGCGCCGGACGGCCTGGACCAGGGAACGGCGGGTGGCGCGCCCGAGGAAGCAGGCGACCGCTGCCGGGGTGAAGCGCCCATGACGCAGACCGGCCAGGAGCGCGTTCGTGGCGGCGCGGCTGTCGGTCATCCCGGATACGTACTCCACATTCCTCCGTCCTCCACAAGGTGGTGGCGCTCAGGGCCTCAGGGTAGGGCGCGACACGCCGGGAGGACGGTGAACGCGCTCACCGACCGGCGGGGCCGCCCGGCCTAGCGTCGACCAGGACAAGGGACGAACGCGTGGAGAGGTCCGGGCGATGGTGTGGATCGGTGCCCTGGCGGCTGCGACCGTCGCGGGCGGGAGCGCGGCGGCCGGGTACCTGGGGCTGGTGAGCGGGGCGCTGCCCCTGGACCTGGGGGTCGGGCGGCGACGTCGGGCGCTGGGGCCGCAGACCATGGACGTCGCGGCGCCGCGCGAGGTGGTGTTCGACATCATCGCCCAGCCGTACCTGGGCCGGGCCACGCGGGCGATGCGGGAGAAGGTCCAGGTGCTGGAGCGGGGCTCCGACATGGTGCTCGCCGCCCATCACACCCCGGTCGCGGGTGGACGGCTGACGGCGACGACGGTGGAGACGGTGCGGTTCACCCGCCCGGAGCGGGTCGACTTCCGCCTGGTGCGGGGTCCGGTCCCCGCCGTCACCGAGTCGTTCACGCTCGACGAGCACGAGTCCGGTACGCGGTTGGTGTACGAGGGCGAACTCGCCACCGACCTGTGGCGAGCCGGGCAGTGGTGGGGCGGCCTGGTCGCCCCACGGTGGGAGGCGACCGTCGCCGCGTCCCTCGCAGCGGTCCGCCAAGAGGCCGAGCGACGCTCGGCGCAGCCCTGAGCGTGAACGCCCGGCCCCGGCGGCACCCGACGGGAGGACGGCCGTCACCTGTCCGGGCCGGGCCCGGCCGCACGGAGAAACGCCCGGCCGCACGAAGAAGTGCCGGGCCGATGACGGGTTGCAGCCCTGTGGGAGAGGAGTTCTTCGATGACCCAAGCACCGGCGCCGAGGCGCAAGGTGGACCGTGACGAGGTGTTCGTGGAGTTCACCAAGTCGATCTGCCCGATGTGCAAGACGCCGATCGACGCTCAGGTCAACATCCGCGACGACAAGGTGTATCTGCGCAAGCGGTGCCGCGAGCACGGCGAGTTCGAGGCGCTGGTGTACGGGGACGCCGAGGAGTACCTGGCCTCGGCCCGGTTCAACAAGCCGGGGACCATTCCGCTCGCGTTCCAGACCGACGTGCGGGACGGCTGCCCGTTGGACTGCGGGCTGTGCCCGGAACACAAGCAGCACGCCTGCCTGGGCATCATCGAGGTCAACACGGGCTGCAACCTGGACTGCCCCGTCTGCTTCGCCGACTCCGGCCACCAGCCCGACGGCTACGCCATCACCCACGAGCAGTGCGAGCGGATGCTCGACGCGTTCGTGGAGTCCGAGGGCGAGGCGGAGGTGGTGATGTTCTCCGGCGGCGAGCCCACCATCCACAAGCACATCCTCGACTTCATCGACCTCGCCCAGGCCCGCCCGATCAGGAACGTCACGCTCAACACCAACGGCATCCGCCTGGCCACCGACAAGAACTTCGTCGCCCAGCTCGGCGAACGCAACCACGTGCCGGGCAGGTCGGTGAACGTCTACCTCCAGTTCGACGGCTTCGACGAACGCACCCACCGGGAGATCCGGGGCCGGGACCTGCGCGACGTCAAGCGGCGGGCCCTGGACAACTGCGCGGAGGCCGGCCTCACCGTCACCCTGGTCGCCGCCGTGGAGCGGGGCCTGAACGAGCACGAACTCGGCGCGATCATCGAGTACGGCATCGACCACCCCGCCGTACGCTCGGTGGCGTTCCAGCCGGTCACCCACTCCGGCCGGCACGTGGAATTCGACCCGCTGAACCGGCTCACCAACCCCGACGTCATCCGGCTCATCACCGAACAGCGGCCCACCTGGTTCCAGAAGGGCGACTTCTTCCCCGTACCGTGCTGCTTCCCGACCTGCCGCTCCGTCACCTACCTCCTGGTGGACGGAAAGCCCGGGAACCGTACCGTCGTCCCCGTCCCGCGGCTGCTCGACGTCGAGGAGTACCTGGACTACGTCACCAACCGCGTGCTGCCCGACGTCGGGATCCGCGAGGCCCTGGAGAAACTGTGGTCGGCCTCCGCCTTCATGGGGACGGAGACGACCCAGGAGAAACTGCGGGCCACCGCCGAGGCCCTGGACTGCGCGGACACCTGCGGCATCGACCTGCCAGAGGTCGTGAAGGACCTGGACGACAAGGCGTTCATGATCGTCGTGCAGGACTTCCAGGACCCCTACACCCTCAACGTCAAGCAGCTGATGAAGTGCTGCGTCGAGGAGATCACCCCCGACGGGCGGCTCATCCCGTTCTGCGCCTACAACTCCGTCGGCTACCGGGAGCAGGTCCGCGCGCAGATGTCGGGCGTGCCCGTCGCTCCCGTCGCCCCCAACGCCCTGCCGCTCGCGCACCGCCTCACCGACACCCCGTACGGATCGAAGACCGCCCGCACCGTGGAAGGGGAAGGCATCTCATGAGCAGGCCTCCCACGGGCGAGCAGCTGAAGGCGTGCTGCGCCGCCGCGTACTCCTCCGACGCCGTCGCTCTGCTGCTCGGCGACTCCTACCACCCCGGCGGCACCGCCCTGACCCGCCGCCTCGCCGGCGCCCTGGCTCTGGGGCCGGACAGCCGCGTCCTCGACGTCGCCTCCGGACGCGGTACCACCGCCCTGCTCCTGGCCACCGTCCACGGCGCCGAGGTCGACGCGGTGGACTACTCCGCCGCCAACACCGCCCTCGCGCAGGGCGCCGCCCAGGCCGCCGGACTCACGGGCAAGGCGCGCTTCACCACGGGGGACGCCGAACACCTTCCCTACCCCGACAGCACCTTCGACGCGGCGGTGTGCGAGTGCGCCCTGTGCACCTTCCCCGACAAGGCACGGGCAGCCCAGGAGTTCGCCCGCGTCCTCAAGCCCGGCGGTCGGCTCGGTATCACGGACGTGACCGTCGACCCCACCCGGCTCCCGCCCGAACTCACCGGACCGGGTGCCCGCATCGCCTGCGTCGCCGACGCCCGGCCCCTGGACGAGTACGTCGGGATTCTCTCCGCGGCAGGGTTGCGCACCGTCCGCACCGAGCGCCACGACCACGCCATGACCCGCATGATCGACCAGATCGAGGCGCGGCTGAACCTGCTCCGCATCACCGCGCCGGACAGGCTCATCGACGCCGGTGTCGGCCTCGACGTCGCCCCCGCCGTCCTCACAGCGGCACGCGGCGCCGTCGCGGAGGGGGTGCTCGGCTACGCCCTGCTGATCGCGGAGCGCACACCCGGCGGGGCCGCAATCCGCGCTACCGACGCGTAGGTAAGGGCGGTCACATACCTGCGGGTGCCGGGAGATCTAGCGTCGGCAGCGTAAGCGACAGAAGAACCCGGCAGAGGGAATGATCACTATGGTCACCGCAGCACATGTATCCCCCAGGACCGCCGCCATCCCGGTCCACGCCGTCCGGGGCGCCGCGGCCGGACTGGTCGGTGGTCTCGGCTTCGGCATCTGGATGTCGGTCTCCCGGCCGGTGATGGACACCGCGATGATCACCATGGTCGCCGGACTCCTCGGATCCACCAACGCCTTCGTGGGCTGGCTCATCCACCTCGCGATCGCGCTGTTCGCCGGCATCAGCTTCGGCGTGCTGCTCGGGCAGCTCGCCCGGCGCCTCGTGCCCGCTGTCGTCCTCGGCCTGGCCTATGGCGCCGTGTGGTGGTTCGTGGGCGCCCTGTGGATCATGCCGGCCAACATGGGCATGCCCGTCTTCGTATGGAACGACGTCACCGCCTCCAGCCTCGGCGGCCACCTCGTCTTCGGCCTCCTCGCCGGAATCACCTTCTCCTTGATGGCTCGGGCGATGGGCGCCAAGGGGACGGACCGGACCGCGGGATGACGTCGACACCGCCCGCGTCGAACCCTGGTCCCTGCTCGCCGCTCCGGGGCGCGGAACCTCCCGTCGGCACCCCGGACGACTACTGTCTGACCAGCAGCGCGGGCGCGCTGGCCACACCGCGGTGGGGCGCGGCGCCCCCGCCCTGGGCGCCAGGACGACGCGAGGAACCACACCACATGAACCACACCGGTGACGACGACAAGACCTGGTGCATCTCCGAGATCGACATCTTCCGCGATCTGAGCGAAGCGGAGATGGACGCCATCGCCGACGCTGCGCCCATGAAGACGTACACCGCCGGCGAGCTGCTCTACTCGCCGTCCCAGCCCTCCGAGGTGCTGTTCATCCTCAAGAAGGGGCGCGTCCGCATCTTCCGCGTCTCCACCGACGGCCGCGCCCTGACCTGCGCCATCATCAGCCCCGGCACCATCTTCGGAGAGATGGCGCTGCTCGGGCAGCGGATGTACGACAACTTCGCCGAAGCCCTCGACGACGTCACCGTCTGCGTCATGAGCCGCGCCGACGTCCACCGCTTCCTGCTCTCCGACGCCCGTATCTCCGCACGCATCACCGAGATCCTCGGCCGCCGCCTGACCGACCTCGAACAGCGCCTGTCCGACAGCGTCTTCAAATCCGTGCCCCAGCGCATCGCCACCACCCTGCTCACCCTCGTCGCCGACACCCGGCCACGGGTGCTCGGTGCGCGCGGCCCGCAGATCGCGCTGACCCACCAGCAGATCGCCGCCCTCGCCGGCACCTCCCGCGAAACCACCACGAAGGTCCTGCGCGATTTCGCCGACCAGCACCTGATCCGCCTCGCCCGGGGCCGTATCACGGTCCTCGACATGGAACGGCTCGCCGACCACGCGGGCTGAGGACGGCGAAGCGCCTGCGCCGCGGGCCGTGTCGCCCCCGCCCTCAGGGGTGACACGGGGACGGCCGGGCCCCGACGGGACGGACCGTGGTCGCGCGGACGGGACGCCGCCAGGTCCGTCCTTCGGGTGGACGGCGCTATTCCTGGCCGCCCGGGCCCCGGCGGCGGAAGAGCATCACGAAGTCGGCCATCTCCCGCACCCGCGGGACGTCCGGATCCGGCAGGGCGCGGAGCCGTTCGCACGCTTCCGCCACGAGGCCCAGGTCCTCCTCGCGCACCTGCCAGGCCCCGGTGAAGAGCCGGCCGCCTGCCAGGGACCGGGCCATCTGGTGCGGGGAGACCCGGAAGGTGGTGGGCCGTTCGCTCGCCGTACCCTCGAAGAGCAGGTCGCGCGCGGCGGCGAGCGGGGCGAGGTGCCGGGGGTCGTCCTGGCGGGAGCCGTCCGGGTCCAGCCGGTCCTCCAGCGCGTTCACGATGCGGCCGATGTCGTCCGTGGGGCGCCCGCCCCGGGCCGGGATGACCAGGTAGCGGCCGCCGGGCCGCAGCACCCGCGCCGCCTCGGCGAAGACGGCCCGCGGGTCGGGGCCGGCGTGCAGCAGCCAGGTCGAGACGGCCTGCGCCACCGACGCCGTACGGACCGGCAGCCGGCCCGCGTCACCGACCGCCACCCGGGCGCCGAGCCGGTCGCGGGCGTGGGCGAGCATGCCGGGGGACAGGTCGACGCCGTACACCCGGTGGCCGCGCGCGGTCAGCTCGGCCGCCACGATCCCGGTGCCGACGCCGATGTCGAGCACCGGCTCGGCCGGGTCGAGCAGCGGCGCCAGTTGCCCGGCGAAGACGGCCGCGCGGGCGGTGCCGCCTCGCGACGGGTCGTAGGTGGGGGCGATGGCGTCGAACGGCGCGCTGCGGCTCATGGGCGGCGCCCCGCTCCCGCCCGCGCGCCGACCGGCGACGCCGGCGTGAAGGAGACCGGCAGGGTCGCCATGCCGCGCAGGATGCCCTCCCGCCGGGTCAGGTCCTCGTCCGGGTCGGTCAGCCGCAGGTCCGGGAAGCGGCGCAGCAGCGTCCCGATGGCGATCCGCGCCTCGGCGCGCGCCAGCGGGGCACCGAGACAGAAGTGCACCCCGTGACCGAAGGCGAGCTGCTGCGGCACCTCCCGGCGGGCCACGTCGAGGATGTCCGGCCGGTCGTAGCGGGCCGGGTCACGGTTGGCCGCGGCGAGCCCGATGATGATCATCTCGCCGGCCGGTACGGTGACGCCGCCGATCTCGTACGGGTCCACGGTGAACCTCGCGACCCCGCGGCTCACCGGGCCCTCGTAGCGCAGCAGCTCCTCGATCGCGCCAGGCAGCAGCGAGGGGTCGTCGCGCAGCGCGGCGAACTGGCCGGGGTGGCGCAGCAGCGCGTGCACGCCATTGGCGATGAGGCCGGCCGTCGTCTCGTGTCCGGCGAGCGTCAACAGGATGGCCATCGCGGTGAGTTCACGGTCGGTGATCCGCTCCTCGGCCTGCGCCGCGCACAGTGCGCTCAGCAGGTCGTCGCGGGGTTCCTTCTTGCGCAGGGCGATCAACGGCTCGTAGAACTCGGTCAGTTCGGCCCGCGCACGGGCTCCCTTCGCGAGCCGCTCCGGGGTGTTGGGCGGCATGATGAGCCCGACCGCCAGCTTGGCGAAATCGGGCTGCCCCTCGTCCGGGATACCGATCAGCTCGGCGAGCACCGCCATCGGCAGCGGCAGGGCGAACTCGGCGACCAGATCGGCCGTCCCCCGGGCGGCGAAGGCGTCCAGATGGGCGTCGGTGAGCTCCTGGATGCGCGGGGCCAGCGCCTCGATCCGGCGGGCGGTGAAGGCCTTGGACACCAGGTTGCGCAGCCGGGTGTGGTCCGAACCGTCCGCCACCAGCATGCTGGCCATCAGGACGTTGGTGCGCTCCTGGTGGGCCATCTCCTCGGCCAGGCCGTTCACCCCGGCGGGGCTGCTGCTGAGCCGTGGATCGGTGAGCGCCGCCACCGCCTCGTCGTAGCCCGTGACCATCCACACTTCAAGAGTGGGATTCAGCCGAACCCGCTGCACCACCCCGTGCTTCCTGATCCGCTCGAACAGCGGGTAGGGATCCGGCTGTTGAGCGACGTTCAGTGGCACATCGTGGACGATCGTCCGACCTTGCTCCGACATCCGTTACTCCCCGTGAGCGTGGGAAAGATCCGTGGCACGTAGTCATACCAGCCACGGAAGTTGCGTGGTAGCGTCACCGACGATCAGCACGGAGAATTGCCCGCGGAAGGGCGTGGCCCACCGGCGAATCGTTTCCTCCGCACCGCTCAACCGGAAGCATTTACGGCCTCAACCAGGCCCTTCTGCGCAGGGGGAGACGTTTTCGTGGATCCAGCGGATCAGACGGCGACAGCCGATCCGATACTCGACCTGGCCCGGCCGTCGGTCCTCCGCAACCCCTACCCGGCATATGCCCGGTTGCGTGAAAACACCCCCGTCTTCTGGCACGAACCGCTCGGCTCCTGGGTCCTCACCCGGCACGCCGACTGCCTCGCCGTCCTCACCGACAGCACCCGCTTCGCCTCCGACTGGCGCCGAGCCGGCGAGGACATCCCGGCGCCGCTGCTGAGCGTCCAGACCCTCGACCCGCCCGAACACACCGCCATCCGGCACCTGTTGCTCGACGGCTTCCGCGCCCAGGACCGCCGGGCGCTGCACGACGCGCTCGACCACCAGGTCAAGGAGCTCTTCGCCGAGCTGGCCCGACGGCCCTCCTTCGACCTCGTCGGCGAGCTCGCCGAACCGCTCGCCCTGCGCTTCGTCACCACCTTCCTCGGCGTACCCGCCCCCGACCTGGCGTGGTTCGTCCCCATGTCCCGCACCGTCGTCGACGGCATGGACGCGGGCCTGTGGCCCGAGAAGCACGAACCGGCCGTCGCCGCCCGCGCCGAACTCGCCGACTACGCCGGCGGCTGGCTCGCCGACCCGCCCGAGAACGGCCTCATCGGCTACGTCGCCGCCCACGCCGACGACAGCGGCGTCGACCCGGCGGTGCTGCGCAACAGCCTGCGCGCCGTCCTCCACGCCGGCTACGAATCGGCCTCCCGCCTGCTCGGCAACGCCGCAGCCGCCCTGCTCACCACGCCCGGCGCACCGGCCGCCTTCCGGGACGCGGGCCCGGCCACCGCCGTCGACGAACTCATCCGCTACGACGCACCCGTCCAGGCCGACGCCCGGGTCTGCGTCGACGACACCGAACTGGGCGGCGTCACCATCAAGGCGGGCGACCCGGTCACCCTGCTTCTCGGAGCGGCCAACCACGACCCGGTCCGCTTCACCCACCCCTCAGAGCTGCGACTCGACCGCGCCCCGAACCCGCACCTCGGGTTCGGCCGCGGGGCCCATGCCTGCCTGGGCGCTTCCATGGCGATCCGGCTCGCCGGATCGGTCCTCGGGACCCTCGCCACGGACCACCCCGGGGCACGGGCGGTCGCGGAACCACATCACCGGCGCAACCTCACCCTGCGCGGCCTCGACCGCTTCGAGGTGACGCTGCGCCCTTCAGCGGGGGAGGAGGTACGGACATGAAGTACTGGCACTGAGAACGAGCAACGCGGTGCCGCCCACGCGAGACGCGGGACGCGGGCACCGCGCCGTGAACCGGGGCCCCCGACGCGCGGCCGCGCGCCCGGGGGCCACCGGCCGGGGTATCGGGGGCCCAGCAGCAACGGGCCCCGCCCTGCTCACCACGCCGGCCGAGGCCGGTACGGCCGTGTCGGGACGGGCCGAACCGCAACAACGCGGTCGGGCCGCTGCCCGTCAAGAGCACCCTGACCGCCGTGGTGTGGCTGCCGACCCGCCGCGTCATTCGGGAGTTGGCCGGGGTGAGCAGCCCCCGGCGCAACGGCAGGCGGACATGGTCGCCGCGGGCGCGGCGGCGACGGCGTCGGCTACGGAAAGCCGGTTGACCCCTGGTGGATGATGAGATGGTGATCTCCAAGGAGCGCGCCGTCGAGCTCGTCGAATCCTTCCTGGCCACAGAGCGGCTGACGTGGTCATGGGAGGGGCCGGCCCCCGAGCTGGCCGTCTACCACGTGGAGGAACACGCGGTCGGCTGGCTCGCCTTCTGGAACACGGCGGAGTACGCCCGCACCGGAGGCGTGCGCGGCAACCTCATGGGCGGCGGCCACTGCTTGGTGGACCGGCACGACGGGAGCATCCACTACATCCCCGACGCCTGGTGGTCGGAGGAGGGCTGGGAGGAGCACTACCTCCTGCAGACCAAGGGCATAAGACCGCCCGACCCACTCGCCTCCGCCGTTCGCGCGCTCGTCCACTCCGTCGGCGTCGTGGCCGCGATGACCCACCTGCGCAAGCAGGCCCCGCGACTGAGCCCGCAGGAAGCGAAGGCCTACGTCACCAGCGTTCGGGACGGTGCCGAACCACCGGAAGAGCTGGCCAGTCTTACCCGGGAGGAGCCGAAGTGGCCGCCTCTGCCCGTCGAAAGGCTGGCTGGTCCGCTCCGGTAGAGGTCTGGCTGAGGAGTCGATTGCCGATCCTCACGGGGAGATGAGCCGCAGATCCGCTGCTATGGTGCGCCGATGTCATCGATCAAGCAGTTCCAAGTCACTTTCGACTGTGCGGAACCTGAGCGTGTCGCTCTTTTCTGGTGCGAGGTGTTGGGGTACGTCGTACCGCCGCCACCGAAGGGGTTTGCCTCTTGGGACGATTTCACCAGCTCGCTGCCACCGGAGGACCGGGGTTCATGGTTCGCATGCGTTGATCCCTCAGGGGTGGGCCCGCGACTGTTCTTCCAGCGCGTTCCCGAAGGAAAGGTCGTCAAGAATCGTGTGCATCTCGACGTGCGGGTCGGCACCGGGCTGGTGGGTGCTGAGCGCCTCGCCGCGCTTGAGGCCGAGTGCGAACGACTGATCGCGCTCGGTGCGGTGCGCGTGCGGCTACTGCGTGCCGATGGCGTCAATGAGTCGTGCCTTGTGATGCAGGACATCGAGGGCAACGAGTTCTGTCTCGACTGAGCATCCTCCGAAACGGCGAGGTCGTGAAGTCGGGTGATGCCGAGCGTCCTGGTGTGAATGTCGCCCCGCCACGGCAGTGGCCAGGTGTCTCCGTGTGCGGTGATCAGTGTGCTGCCCGGGGCGGGGTGGTGTCGCGGACGAAGACGGGCTTGAGGTGCTTCTCCGGCAGGGCGTCGGGGAGTTGTTCCCAGTCGAGGACGTGGGAGACGACGCGGGCCGGTTCGACGGTGCCGGAGGCGGCGAGGGCCAGGGCCTCGGGGATGTGGGCGCGGACGTTGTCCCGGGCGATGCGCAGGGTGACGCCGGTGAGGTACATGTCGAGGAGCGGCAGTTCTCCGGGGCGGAAGTGGTTGCCGGCCGATTCGCAGATGCCTTCGGGCGCGAGGGAGTTGACGGCGAGGGCGAGCTGGTCGACGCGGCCGGTGGCCTCGACGGCGAGGTCGAAGCCGTGGCGGATCGGTTCGATCGCCTCGGCGGTGCGGGCGCCGAAGCTCTCGGCGAGCTTGCGGTGTTCGGGGTCGGGATCGACGTACAGGATGTCGGAGGCGCCGAGGGCGCCGGCGATGTCGCAGACGTACAGGCCGATGCTGCCGCGTGCCACGACCAGCACCCGGGCGCCGGGGCGGGCCCTGAGGTGCGGGGCGACGAGCCGCCAGGACAGGGACCAGTTGTCGCTCGCCGAGGCCATCGCGACCGGGTCGAGGCCGGTGGGGAGCGGGACCAGCATGGCGTCCGCGTACGGGACGCGGACGAGGTCGGAGAAGAGGCCGCCCCAGTCACCGCCGATCGGCGCGCCGTACATCGCCATGTGCGGGACCGAGGCGCAGTGGGCGGTGAGCCCGGTGCGGCAGTGGTCGCAGGTGCCGCAGCTGATGGACCAGGGCACGACGACGAGGTCGCCGGGAGCCACGCTCGTCACGTCGTCGCCGACGTCGGTGACGCGGGCGACGCACTCGTGTCCCAGAGCGAAGGGCGGGTCCAGGAAGCCGTGCCCGGCCAGGATCGCGGAGTCCACGTCGCAGGAGGTCGCGGCGACCGGCGCGACGATCGCGGCCCGATCGGACCCGAGCTCGGGGTCCGGGGCCTCGCGCCACTCGACCGTGCGGCGGGCGACGTACGTCAGCTCACGCATCGGCCCGCTCCTTGTCCTGCCGCGCCAGGGACACCAGGTCGGCGTAGCGGATGACGGAGCCACCCGCACCCCAGGTCCCGTCCGGCTGCTCGTGCACGAGCACCCAGACCCGCAGCGCGTCCCGCGGAGCGAGGCCGGCGGCGGACAGCACCGTCTTCGTCGCGTCCTGGACCAGCCCGGCCTTGCGCCGCTCGGACAGCGCCCCTTGCGGCACCGTCACTTCCACGAGGAAGCGGGGCGTGTCGTCCTCGGCGGTGGTCTGGGCGCCTTCGGGCAGCTCGACGAGGTAGCTCCACGCCTGCGCACGGAAGAACGCGGTGTCAGGTGCACCTTCCCGGCGCAGCAGCACGGCCGCGAGGTCGCGCTGAACGGTGGTGCGGCCCTCTTCGGTGAGGGCGCCGACCGGCACGGTCAATCGGATCATGGGCACGGCAGCTCCTATGACGATCGTTATAGACGTCGGTCACGGTAGACTATGACGGACGTTATAGCCAGAGGGGAGTGCGCAGGTGGCCAAGAGCAGTGCGCCGTCGCGCGAGCGGATCGTGTCCGGTGCCGCCGACATGATCAGCCGGCGTGGCCTGAGTGCCACGAGCATCCGGGAGATGGCCAAGCACGCCAAGGCGCCGCTCGGCTCGACGTACCACTACTTCCCCGAGGGCAAGCAGCAGCTGGCCAGTGAGGCCGTCCGGTACACGGGCGACTGGGTGGCCCGGAGTCTGCGCAAGGAACTGGAAGCGGGGCCGGCCGCGGGTCTGAGGGCCTTCCTGGATCTGTGGCGGAAGATCGTCGTGGAGAGCGACTTCCACGCCGGCTGCCCCGTCCTGGCCGTGGCCATCGAGGAACCCCCCGTCGACGAGATCCCACCCGCCCTCGCGGCCGCCGCCGAGGTCTTCGAGCAGTGGGAGACCCTGCTCGCCGCCTCCCTGCGGGAACACGGCGCCGAGACCGAGCAGGCCGCGCAGCTCGCGACGCTCATCGTCGCGGCCGTCGAGGGCACGGTGGCCATGTGCCGCGCCAAACGCAGCACCGAGCCGCTCGACCGCACCGCCGAGCAACTGCGGGCCCTGATCGCGGCCGCGGTCAAGGACTGAACGGGCCGCCCCTCGGCGCCCCGTTGCGCTCGAAGGCGCCGCTGGGCACCCGGACCTGGTTGCGGTGTCCGCGCTGGTAACCGTCGGCCGGCGGCCCCATCGTCAGGGCGACGAGCTGGGCGGCCGAAGGCAACGGGCGGATTGCTTCGGGGTCGTGGATCCGTGCCGTTGGCCGGCGGAGTGCCACGACCGCACCCGAACCGCCCGCGCGGAGCGCTCTGACCCGTACATCCCCCTGCTCACGCGCCGAGCGCGGCGCGGACGGCCTTGGCCTTCTCCTCGGTGAACACACCGGTGTCGAGGAGGGGGAGGACGGACAGTACGCCACCGCTGGACCCCCAGCTGCCCTCGTCGATGACGCGGAAGTTGACCCACCAGCTCGGCGACGGCCGCGACAGTCCGCAGGCGTCGGCCAGCGCGGCCAGGACGCGCTCGATGACGGCGGTCCTGACCTCCTGCCGCCAGTCTCCGTCCATGACCGCCACGTCGATCACCATGACGTCGGCGTCCGGGCCGATGTCCGCCACGAGCCGTCCGCCGATGGCCATCATGTCGGACTCGCGCTCGACGAAGTGCACCTGGAATCCGACCCGCGCGGGCGGGGCGAACTGCCCCACCTCGGGAACGAGGACCGCGTCCGTCAGCGTCTCGGCCAGCTCGCGGCGCATCGCCAGGCTCAGGCGGCCCTTGGGGCTGTTCACGGTAATGATCGTCACGACATCCTCCTATGACAGTCGTTATAGAGGGCTTCAGGCTACAGCCTTCTATAACGACTGTCATATCCGGAGGGTGTGAAGCCGCCACGTCGGAGATGGTCGGATCCACCGCAGGCGGCAGGGAGGTCCCGACCCTCGTCGACGGGTCGGCAGTGGGCGACGAGGGCCGCGGCCGTGCCGACGAAGGCGGGGTCTCACGCCTCCGTTCGCCCGGCTGACCCGCGATCGTCGCGGTGACGACGGAATGTCCCGCGGTAGTCGCTCGGCCGCCGGCCCGTATGTCTGGCGAAGATGCCGCTGAACGCCCCAGGGTCGCGGTAGCCGACGTCGGCGGCGATGCTTGCGACGGTCCTGTCGGTCGTCTCCAGAAGGCGTTGGGCTCGGCGCACCCGGACCTTCTGCAGGTACGCGAGGGGCGTCTCGCCGGCTTCGTCGCGGAAGCGGCGGAGCAGGGTTCTCGTGCTCACGTGGAACTCCTGGGCGAGGGCGGGCAGGTCATAGCGAGCACCGAGGTTCTGGTCGAGCCACCGCTTGACGCCCAGCGAGAACTCCCTGCCCACAGTCGGAATGAGGTCCGGGTCGACATAGGGAGCCTGTGTGGAACGCGCATCGTCGACGAGGGCGATCCGCGCGGTGCTACGGGCGACACCCGGGCCGTCGTGCTCGCGGATGAACTGCAGCGCGAAGTCGTACATGGCACTGAAGGCCGCTGTGGTCGTCACGCCCCGGTCGGTCACGACCAAGCTCTCCGGGCGCAGGCGCACATCGGGGTACCGGCGGGCGAACCGATCCGCGAACAACCACGACGTGGTCGCTTCGCGCCCGCCGAGCAGCCCGGCTTCAGCGACCAGGAAGGCACCCACACAGATCGATACGACAGCCGTCCCCGACGCCGCCTGTGATCGAAGCGACGCCACTTCCGGTCCCCAGCCCGCGAGTGTCGCGTCGAGGTCGAGCGCGGGCGAGAGTTCGAAGCCCGGCACGATCAGGACGTCCACCGGGCGAACCGCCGAGACGTCGAGCACCGAACCTCCGGACGCGATCACACGTCGCCGCGGCGAGACGACCGACACCGCGTAGGCCGGCCGAACCGATCCCCGCGCCGCGGCGACATGAGTGGCCATGGCCAGGAGGTCGGGGACTCCGTACACCTCCGACGCGAAGCAGCCGGGGTAGGCCAGCACACCGACTCGCAGCGGACTCATACGGCCCTCCGACGCCTCTGAACGGGTGGCGATATCACCGGGACACGTGGCGATGCCGCCGCTTCTCAGCGGGGCGGCCACTCATCATCATCTCGGTCATGACCATCATGCGAGGACAGAGCGATCCCTTGGACGACTTCTCGTCGAGAGCCATCGGCGTCGACGGCATCGACAAGACCGTGTACGTGGCCGGGTCGGGACCGGCAGTCGTCCTCATGCCCGAGATGCCGGGCATCAGCCCCGACGTCGCGCGGTTCGCGCGGTGGGTGCGTGATGCCGGCTTCCGCGTGTACCTGCCTTCTCTGTTCGGTGTCGACGGTGCCTACCCGCTCGCCGAGGCACGCGAGACCGTCGTACGGCGCGCGTGCGTCAGCGCCGAGTTCCGCGCGTTCGCGGGCGGCGGCACCAGCCCCGTCGTCACATGGCTGCGCGGCCTCGCTCGGCTGGCGCACGCCGAGTGCGGCGGGCCCGGCGTCGGCGCCGTCGGTCTGTGTTTCACCGGCAATTTCGCCCTGACCATGGCACTCGAACCCGCCGTCATCGCGCCGGTGGTCAACCACCCGTCGCTGCCGCTCGACGACCCCGACGGTCTGGAGATCAGCGACGAAGACGCTGCCGCCGTGGCCGAACGCGTCGCGCGGGACGGGTTGAAGGTCCTCGCCTACCGCTTCGACAACGACAGGTGGTGCACGGGCCGGCGGTTCGCGGCGTACCGAGCCCTGCTCGGGGACGCGTTCGACGGCCGCGTACTCAAGGCCGAGACGGCGAACACGAACCCTCCGCCCTTCTTCCGCGACGTCGTCGGGTGCGCCCACAGCGTCGTCACGGCACACCTCGTCGACCAGGACGGCCACCCCACCACGCGGGCCCGGAACGAGATCATCGCTTTCCTGGCCGAGCGGCTCGGGAAGCGGCCGTCATGAGCCCGCGACCCTTCTGACCGGGAGAAGGTCTCCTCCTGGCCCTGGTGGATGCCGTCGTGGTCCGGTGTCAGCGGCGGGTGTGGATGAAGCCGATCTTGTCGATCTCGTCGCCCGAGCGGCCGTGGAAGCCGGTGATCTGCCAGCCCGGGGGAGCGGTGTGGGTGACGCAGTCGGAGGTCGGCGTACCGCCGGCCACCGTGCGGCCGAGGTTCGTGGTGAACCTGGCGTGGAAGATCCGGGTGTGACCGTCCTTCCGGGCCCGGCACAGGTACGCGGTGGTCACGTACTCCTCGCTGCCGAGCGTCAGCGAGGCCGCCGTGCCGCCGGTGCCACCGTGGGCGAGTGTCGTGCCGTTGTCCAGGGTGATGCTCAGCCGGTCGATCCGGGCACCGGCGCTCAGCGCGATGCCGGTCGCGCGGGCACCCGCGGGGACGCGGTCGATGTCGTTGAAGGGGGCGCCGTGCGGTCCGCCGAACTGCTCGCTCAGCTGGAAGGCCGGGTTGCGGGACCAGGAGAAGCCCACCGCGACGGGATCGTGGTCGGACAGCATGAGTCCGCTGCCGGTGAGGAACGCGGCGTGCTCGTTGTTGTAGGAGGTGGCGTTGAGAGAGACGAGCGTGCTGCCGCGGTAGAGGATCTTGTCGACGACCTCGCAGGTGTTGGGCACGGTCGGCTGGGACTGGTCGCACACCAGGGCGTCGCTGCCCTTGGCGGGCGGGGTGCCGCCGCGGATCAGCTCGACCCAGGGGTCGGTGAGGCCGTTGGCGGCGGCGAACTCGGCGATGGTGTCGCCGCCGCGGGTGTAGCGGGTGTTGGTGTCGCCCATGACGACGACCGCGTTGCCCGCCGAGTGGGTCTTGATGAAGGCGGTGAGCTGGTTCAGGTTGTCGGCGCGTGACCGCAGATCTCCCGTGCTCGTGCCCGCGTTGGTGTGCAGGTTGTAGAAGTCGACGTACACCCCCTCGGCGAGGCGCTGCCGGGCGAAGGTGAAGCCCTTGGGGGTGAGGCAGTCCCCGGAGTCGTACTGGCAGGAGTTCCAGCGCACCCGCTCGAAGTCGTCCACGTCGTAAGGCGACTTCGACAAGGTGTTGAGCCCGCTGCCGATGCCCGCGCCGCCGCTGGTGGGGGTGCGGTGGGGGTGGGCGGTGTCGGCGGCGTACAGGCGGGCGTGGTAGTTGAAGTCCTCCTGGACGTGGACGATGTCGTACGGCGCGATCCGCCGGCCGATCTCCGTCGTGCTGGACTCGCGCGGCGTCGGGGCGCTGGAGAGGCTCTCGGGCAGCCCGGCCACGTTGTACGTGAGCACGCTGAACGTGCCCGAGTCGGCGGCCGTGGCCGGCGGCGCCATCGCGGCGAGGCCGGCGAGTGCGGCTGCCGCCGCTGTCAGGCAGGCGAGGAGTCGGCGCATGGTGTCTCCTGGTCGGCGGGGGGCTTCGGCGGTGCTGGGGCGCCGGCCGGGCCCGGACGGAATCGTCCGCCGGGCCCGGTCGGCAGCGGATCAGGCGCAGGCGCTCCCGTTGAGCGCGAAGGCCGTGGGGGAGGGATTCGCGCCGGTGTGTGTCCCCTGGACTCCGAAGCTCGCGGCCGCACCGGGGGCGATCGCCCGGTTCCAGTCGGCGTTGCGGGCGACGGCGGTGGAGCCGTTCTGGGTGACGGTCGCGTTCCAGGCGCTGGTGACGCGCTGGCCACCCGCGTACGTCCAGGTCAGCTGCCATCCGTCCACGGCCGTCGGGCCGGTGTTCCGGACGGTGACGGTCGCGGTGAAGCCGGTGTCCCAGACGTTGTTCACCGTGTACGTCACCGCGCAGGCGGCGGTGGGCGGTTCGACGGTGGAGGTCCGCTCGGCGGCGTAGGCGGCGAGCCAGGCCAGCGGGGCGTTCCAGTTGACCGCCACCTCATTGGTCGAGTACGAGCCGATGTCGTCGACGTAGCAGGCGGCCGGCGCGCACCCGGCCAGCTTCTCCTGCGCCACCGGGTCCTGGAGCGCGCTGTTGGGGCCGCCCGCGAGCGACCCCGCCGGCGGGCGGGGCAGCGAGGGGTCCAGCTGGTGGGCCCAGAAGCGGTGGTGCTGGTTCTGCGAGGACGTCTCGCCGTAGCCGGTCACGTACGACAGGCCGAGGGCGTTGCGGCCCAGCAGGTAGTCCATGGCCTCCAGCGCACCGGCGCGGTAGCGCCCGTCACCCGTCAGCTCCCCGGCGACGGCCATGACGACCGCGTCGTTGGCGACCTCGCCGTTCGAGCCCCAGAAGTACCCGTCGGCGGGGACGGGCACCGCGTAGCCCTGCGCGGCCATCCTGGACAGATAGCCGTCGGCGGCCGCGGTCACCGAGGAACGGATCCGGGCCACGTCGGCCGCGGGCAGCCCGTTGGGGACGGTGGCCAGGACGAGCCGGCCGAGCGCGGCCGTGTCCCCCCAGCTGAAGCCGTAGGGGGTGAAGGCGTCGGCGGAGGTGTGCCAGGACGAGGAGGTGACCGCGTCCCGGTAGGCGCTCTCGCCGGTCGTCGCGTACAGCTCGCCGGCCGCCCAGTAGAACTCGTCGGTGACCCGCGTGTCCCCGTAGGCACCGCCACCCGTGCTGTCCGAATCCGGCGCGTACACCGCGGGGTTGGCCCGCGCCGCCGCCCAGGCCCGGCGGGCGGCCGACAGGCAGCGGTCGGCGTACGCGGAGTCGTACGGCCGGAAGACCCGGGCACACTGCGCGGCGGCCGCCGCGAGGTTCAGCGTCGCCGCCGTGGAGGGGCGGTGCAGTTCCCGGGGTTGGGCGTCCTGCTCGGGGCGCATCGGCATGTCGGTCCAGGCCGCGTCATGGATCTTGTGGAACGCCATGCCCGCGTACGGCTTGCCCTCGGGCACCTGCATCCGCATCAGGAAGTCGAGCTCCCACCGCGCCTCGTCCAGGACGTCCGGCATGCCGTTGCCGCGCTCGGGGACGCGCAGGGTCGAGTCGCCCAGCGCCGCCTCCTTCCCCGCCCGCTTGGCCCGCTCGAAGGAGTTGACCACCAGCCAGGTGGAGATGCCGCCGTTGACCACGTACTTGCCGTGGTCACCCGCGTCGTACCAGCCGCCCCTCACATCCCGGGTGTAGTCGCACACGGTGGCCTGGCAGGGGACGGAGATGTCGCCCTTGTTGGGCGCGATGCCGAGGTGCCCGGCCGGGCGGGCGTAGGCGGAGCCCACCAGAGAGGCGTCGATCGCGATGCCGCTGCGCTGATGGTGGAAGAACGCCATCGAGTCGGAGCGCAGCGCGTCGTAGAGATCCGCGCGGATGTCGAAAGGTGCGCTGCTGCTGCCGTCCACGGCCAGGACGTATCCCGAGCCCGTGCTCCGGTACGAGGAGAAGTCCGCCACCTGGACGGACTGCCCGGACGGCGTGTCCGCGCCGCGGGGGACCGTCGATCCGGAGGCGACCACCGTCCCGGACGCGTTCCGCAGCTGCCAGGTGAGTGACTGCGTCGCCGAGGTGACGACGGTGGCGCGCTTGGGGCCGTCCGGCAGGTACCCGACCTGGTTGACGCGTACGGCCGAGGTCGCCGCCACGGCGGCGGGGACGTCCGCGGCGGCCGGCCCGGTCATGAGACCGCCGAGGAGGAGAGCGCCCGTCAGCAGGGCGGCGGTGGGGCGTACGGGGCGGCGTAACGACGCGGTGGTGCAGGGCATGAGCGGCTCCTCTGGGGCGTCGTGGTGATCAGCAAGTGGGGTTGGTCTGGGTGAGCAGGCCCATCCGCCAGGGCAGGCGGAGGTAGTTGTTTCCGGCGCGGAGGTCCATGCCCTGGTAGACGTACCGCAGTAGACACGGATCGATGGTCAGGATCTGGTCGTTGCCGGCGAGGGTTCGTCCCCCGTGGCGGCAAGGGGTGTCCACCTGCCTCTGGGGCTGGGGGAGGTGAGCGAACGGAAGTAGCGCCGGCCTGCGGTGTCGTTGTGTGGTGCACATGTCAATCGCGCCTCCTTCTTCGCCGATCGCGACTGCCTGTCGGAGGTCTGCCTGGGAGCGCTCCCATAGGACGAAATACCGAACGGCGGTCGATAGGTCGGAGATCTGGAGCGCACAGTAGTGACACCAGCCAACACCGTCAACGGGCTCAACCACAGCGGCGAGAAGTCGGCTGCCTGGTCAATGCGATCCCGGGCCGGGGCTCCCCACGGGGGCCCTGATCGCCAAGCCCCACTCCGTACCGCACCGCCCCCGCGGCGCCTCGCCCTACTCTGGAGGCATGGCCGCGGTCAGCCGCTTCCACGTGGATCAGGACGGCCACTCCGTCACGGTCCAGGTGGCCGCTGTCTCCGGTCCCGTTGAGGTGCTCGTCGACGGGAAGGTCGTCGCCCGGGGCAGGGCTCCACGGGCGGGCACCACCGTCTTGCACGCCGAACTTCCGGGGGACCCCGCTCGTCCACTGGGCATCACGCTGAGGGACATGGGCGGCGTGTTCCTGTGCGAGATGGAGGTCGGCCGCACGCGGTACCTCATGCCGCGCGTACCGCTCTTCCCGGAGCGGCCGCCAGCGTGGCGGACTCCGCCGCACCCGTTCCGGCGTATGCACAGGTCGCTACGGCGTGCGGTACGCCGCGCCATGGGCCGCGGCCTCGCGCGCCGCGCACGCTGACGGAGGACGGTACGAGGGCACCCTGCGGCAACAGGGATATCACCAAGCTCGGCACCGCGCCCGTGCCCGCCCCGGTGGTCATCGGCACTGGGCGGGGCTCGACGACGATGCCGCTGCAGCGTCGAGTCCTCCGGCACCTTCGACGCCACCACCGACGGCATCGACTTCTACGGGTCCATGGAAGGCATGTTCGTCAAGGTCGGCAACCCGGTCGCGGTCGCGCCGAGCAACAGCTTCGGGCAGATACCGGTCCTCGGCGATGACGGCGCGTCGACTACAGCTTCGGCAACGTCAAACTGCTGCTCACCAGCGCGCTGAGCCGCGTCGCCGGACCGCTCGCGCAGGAGAGCACCGCGACGGCGGCCGGACCGGGCGAGCCGGCGGTGGCCTCGTGAAACCTTCCAGCCTGCCGGCCGTGGGATCCATGCCGCCACGGCGCGACCCTCCCGGGCGTCTTCGTCGACGACGCCGGGCGCCGGTGCGCGGGTCCGGTCACCGCGCCTCGTGGCCGATCAGTCGCAGGTCACCTTGTCCCGCGGGGTGTAGTGCGTGCCGAACGTCTCGCGCTTCACCTCGACGCCGGCGTTGGTGAAGACGCGGTCGACCTTGATGTCGAAGCCCTCCAACGGCTCCTGCACCTCGCATGTCTCGCCGGTGCCCTTGCGCTCCTTCGGCGGCGTGATGTTCGTACGGGGGCCGGCGTCCGCCGTCACCGAGTCGTACTTCTTCGTGCCGAGGAAGCTCACTGTGACCGACGAATCCGTCGAACTCGCCCTGATGTAGATCGGCTTGCCCGAGTCATTGCGGAACTTCAGGTCGAGCGTGCCCCAGGCCACGGTCGCCTCCCGGCCCGCCGGGTAGCGCTCGATGTAGAAGGAGTGGGCGCCGTGTTCCAGGGGCTCGACCCCGGCGAAGAAGAGCGCGTTGTAGACGGTGGTGGCGACCGCCGACACACCGCCGCCCGGGGCCTTCCGATATTGACCGTCCATGATCATGGTGCCGTCGACGAAGCCATTGGCCTTGGTGCGCTCACCGACCGTGCGGTTGAAGCTCCACACCTCGCCCGGCTGGACCACCGAGCCGTTGATCAGCTCGACCGCCCGGCCGATGTTGGTCGTGCGGTACGGCGCGGCCGGGAAGTTCACCGTGAACGTCGACATCTGCTCGGTGATCCCGAGCCGGGCAAGCGTCTGCGCCGTCAGCCTCGATGGCGTCACCGTGGCGGCGACCGGGCCGGTACGGGCGGCCGCGCCCTTCTTGGTCAGCAGCGGCTCCACCGCCCGGCGGAGGGCCTCGGCCGACACCTCACGGCCGGGGCGGCCGTCCTGCTCCACGACGACCCTGCCGTCTCGCACCCCGAGTCGGGCCTCGACGGGCGCGCCGGTGAGCGTGTCGAGCGGACGGGACACCGCCGAGTCGTGCAGCAGTGCCCGGGCGTCGAGGGAGGGAGTGAGCCGTCCGCCGTCCGCCTTCACGGTCAGGTGCTCGCCCAACGTGGCCGCCGTGATCTGGAGCCGTTCATCGCCCGAGGTGAGCGTGACAGGACCGGACATGGCGGGCTTCGCGAACTCGTTCACGAAGCGGGCGAGCTCCGCCCCCCGTACCTGCGGCTGCTTCACCGAGACCGGAAGCGCCACGGGCGCCGTGCCGCCGGCCGCGGGGTAGGCGCTGCGCAACGCCTCGACGGCCTTCTCCGTGTCCAGCTTCAGCCCCTCGCGGGGCTGCGTCACGACCGCCTTGCCGTCCTTGAAGGCGACAGCGGCCTCGCGGACCTCGCGGTCATGCTCCTTCGCGGCCGCCGCGACGGCCGCGTGTGCCTTCGTCCCGTCGAACGAGACGACGGGCTCGATGTCGCGGCTTTGGGAGGAGGAGAAGAGCCGGCCGATGACGGTGAACGGACTGCGGGACGGGTCGGCCGCCCGGTCCGCGGTGGCCCGGACGTCGACCGCCAGCCCGGCCGAGGCGGGGTCGACGGTGGTCGACGCGTCACCGACGGTCACCCGCATCGGGTCCTTCCACGCGGCGGGGGCCGCGGAGGCGAGCCGGGCGGCGGCCTCGGCACGGCTCAGGCCGCCGATGTCGATGCCGTCCACCCGGGTGCCCGCGGAGATGTCGTCCCCGGTGGCGACGAGACCCGCCACGTACAGTCCGCCGGCGACGGCCGCGACCGCACCGGCCGCGATCGCCGTCTTGCGTATGTGACCGCGGCGCCCGGTGGGGCCGGCGGCGTGGTCGGTCGTGGAGCGGCGGCGCACACGCCCTCCCAGTGCGGTGAGGAATCAGAGCAACCCTACGACCGTAGGCCGCACGAGGGCGGAAGATCCATATGATCCCTTTTATTCTCCAGTGATCCTTCTCTCATACCTCCGCATTTCCGGCGCCCCGCATAACGCTGCGCACTCGCCCGTCACACTCCTTGCCTTGCGCGAGAAGCACGCCCAGGCACTTCCGATGGGGCGCGATCCGCTGACCTGTCGGACACGGCTTGAGCCATCCCTGGGAGCGAGCCGCAGCCGGGTTTGTGCCGAGACGACCTCGGAGACTGGTCGGATGGGCCAACGGGGTCATGCCAAGGGGCAGCGCCGGGGGATTCGTGGAGTACTGGACAGGCACACCCCCACTGCCCCAGGAGCCACTCGTGAAGACCGCCACCGCGCCCTCGCCCGCTGTACCGCCCGCCGCCAAGCCCGTACTCCCGCTCAAGGTCAACGTGAGCGAGGTGCTGAGCCAGGACGTGGTGATGGCGGCTGGTATCCACGTGGACGAGTCGAGCCCGGCCCCGCTCGCGGTCTTCCGCAACCCGTACACCCAGGCGGAGGACGTGCTCGTGGTGAGTGAGGCGGGGAGCGGCACGGCTCTGCTGCATGTGTCCCCCGACTTCACGTCCTCGACCGGCTGGCAGGCGGTGAAGCTCTTCGACTCGCACACACCGACCGAAGTGGTCGTCATCACCGGGAAGAACCAGGAAGGCGATCCCTTCGTCGAGTGTTTCTTCCTCAGTCTCGGCAGCGGCTACCGCTCTGTGCTGCGCTCCGACGGGACGTGGTCGGAACCGTTCGCCGTGCACGTCCCTGAGGACGGGGACCGGCTCCGTGGCCTGAACGTCTCCCACACCGTTCACAACGGCCACCTGCGCCCCCTCGTCTACGCGGGGAGGGCGTCGGGCTCGGGATGGGCCCTGCACCCCGCCTCGCAACCCGTGTGGACACGTCTCGACGAGAACGCGCGCATGACGCGCGTGGGCAGTGACCACTGGGCCTCGGCCGCAGTCGTGGACGGAAAGCTCAAGGTCAACCACGGCGTCGTCGGCCGGCTCAACGAGCGGTGGGACGTAGAGGTGCCGGGCTATCCACAGGTGAAACGCGTGGTGGCCGCCTTCGGCGACGAGCGGCAGGCCACGTTCTTGATCCTGCACGCGGATGACACCCTGCACCTGTGGAGCTGCGGGCCGCAGGGTCAGCCATTCGGGAGCTGTCACGTCGGCGACATGACGTTCCGCACCGCTGTCGCGCACCTGTGTGAGACCCGGCAACGCGGTCGGATCCGCTGGGACATCTACGGCATCGACGAGAAGGACGTCCTCTGGTCGTTGCGCCAGGACCCTGTCCGGCCCGTCGGCGATGGAGGAATCCCGCGCTGGCTCCCGCCGACGCCCCTCGACAAGGGCATCGCGGGCGTTGCGGCCTCGGTCGAGCCGGTCGACGCCCCGACGCTCTTCTCGTACGTCAAGGGCACCAAGGGTCTCCGCATGGAGTTCCAGGACCCACACACCAGCATGTGGCACGAGCACGATGTCCGCGCTCCGCAGACGCAGGCGTACGAGCTCACCCACTACCGCGTCGAAGCCGCGGTCACGGACGCCACGGGTGCACCCCTCGCGAACTACCCGGTGAGGCTGAGGCCGGCGGAACACGCCTCCGCGTGCACGGTGACGTACCAGAACCGAGTGATGAGGATTCCCCGCGAGGGTGTCGACCTCACGACCGACGCCTGTGGCAAGGTCACCTTCGGGGTGGCGCCGAACGGCCTCGGCGCCTCCCTGCTGGAACTGAGCTCGGCAGATCTGGCGAAGCCCGTACCCATCCAGCCCGGCCACGCCGTCCACACGTACCTCTCGGGACACGGGACGCTGCGCGAGACGGACCCGGGCGGCGCGCTGCCGAAGTTCGACAAGCACGGCGACACGCTCAAAGACGCGCAGGGCCGCGACAACGCCCCTCTGGCGCCGCTTGCCAACAAGAATCCGGTACTCGCCTCGATCGCCTCCCAGGCGATCCAGCGCACCGCACTGGTCGGCCTGGGCAAGAAGCTGCCCGAGAACGCGGTGGGCGTACGGTTCAGCCTGGGCGTGTCCGCTTCCCGAGGACAGCGGACCTCCGGTGCGCCCTACCAGTGCGTCCTGCTGCACAACCAGGAGGAGCTGGACCTGGCCGTCGCAGATGTCAGCCGTGAGGAAGAGGGGGCGGAGTACGGCTGGCTCGCAGACAGGTGGAACGACCTCAAGCACGTCTACAACGAGGCCGTCGAGGGCGCCAAGCACCTGGAGGAGGAAGCCCGGCACAAGCTCAGGCAACTCGGCGGCGACCTGCTGCGGGCGGCCAAGAACGGTCTGATCGAGATCGACGAGGCGGTCCTCAAGGGGCTCCACGAGCTTTCCACCATCGCCGTCAAGATCGGCAACGCGATCGTCAAGGGCATCAAGGTCGCGCTCCACAGCCTGGAGCAGGCCGCCCAGTTCGTGGCCAACGTCTTCCACCAGATCGAGGCATTCGTCGAGAAGGTCATCGCGTGGCTCAAGGCCCTGTTCGACCTCAAGGCCATCTGGAACACCAAGCGCGCGTTGGAAGAGGCCATGCGCAAGGCGCCGCCGGCGATCGCCAAGGCGACGGAAGCGGGGCGTCAGAGGGCGGCGACATGGCTCCAGGGCGAGAAGGACAACGTACTCAAGAGCTTGAACACGGTGATCCAGCAGCTTTCCGGCAAGAAGATCTCCGAACTGGCCGCGGTCCCCAAGGGCTCGTCGATCGGGAAGGTGCCGCAGAGCCACTTCACCGGCAACGCGCACCACAACTGGCTGATGGACAAGATGCAGTCCGCCGGTCTGCCGGCCGTGCTGACGGGGTTGTCGCTACCGCAGCCCGTGGAGCCCGACGGCGTGGAGAAGCTGATGCAGGAGGTCGCGCTGAGGATGTCCACCGCCGGGCAGGAGCTGGAGAAGGGGGCGAAGGAGCTGGCCCCGGCCGTGCTCGACACGTTCCGCTCATCCGGCGGAGTCTCCAGTGCGGAACTGGCGGCGATCCTCGACGGCACGAAGAACATCCTCGGAGCCGCCTTCGACACCGGAACTGCCATCGTCGACCTGGGCGCCTCGCTCATCGAGTCGGGTATGAAGGGCTTCGGCGCGCTGCTCGACGCCGAGATCGACAACGCCGTCGTCAAAGAGCTGTTCCGGTGGCTGGCCCGCCTGTCCGGGAACTCGGACGACGACAAGCCGACCTACGCCGGGGTGATCGCCCTCGTGGCCGCGGTACCGGTCACCCTCATCTACAAGTTGGCCGAGGGCACCGACGAGCAGCCGTTCCCGCACGGCAGGCTCCCCGAGGCGAGCACCCTCGGCACCCCGCAGTACCGCGGCTGCACGCTCGCCGCCGGAATCCTCACCGCAGTCCAGGCGATCCCGATGTGCGCCATCGACTACAAGGGGGACGAGGCCCCCCAGTGGCTGTCGCTGCTCAACACGTTGTGGACCGGAGCTGTGGCCATGCTGACCTTTCAAGGGGTCGCCCTGTCGGAGATCGACACGTGGTCCAACGAGCTCAAGGCCGCGATGGGTGGTGTGATCGCCTTCGCCGCCTACGCGGCGTTCCTCTTCTTCGCCCAACTGAAACAGGGCTGGAGCGTGCTGAAGCCGTGGATGCCCCTCGTCATGACCGTCATCGGCGTGGCCTGCCTGGGCAACGTCATCCGCCTGGTCGCGCAGCAGGCGATCGACGGCCTCCACACGGTGGCCCAGTCCCTGCTGACCTTCCCGAACCTCTTCGCCTTCCTCAACTACGACGCGATCCGCAAGGGGCCGGAAGAGCCCCTCGTGGCCGCGGTCCGCATGGCGATCGACATCGGCGGCAACGTGCCCGGCGGCACCATCATCGCCGCCAGGGCTTAGAGGCTGTCCCGTAAGTGATCTTGAAAAACGCGGTTGTCCAGCAAGGAGGAGCCTGTAGAGGCGAGCGATGCCGAGCATGGCGTAGGGGACGCATCGCCCTTCAGGCGGCAGTCACGAAGGATCTTGCAGCCCTTCACGCGGGCGAAGGTGCGCTCGACGCGCGCCCGAACTCGCGTGCGCGACTATCACGACCGCCCGGGTGCGAGTAGGCGGCGACCGGCAGCACACGGTCCGCCAGCCGCAGCCCAGCGTCGACTCCCTCCCTCCGCAGCTGGGTCACCAGCGATCATTTCCCTTGCCGACACGCCTCCCCACGGTTGATCCTGGGCACAGGGCAGGCAAGGGGGTACGAGATGGGACTGATGCTCTTCCCAAGTGACGACGACGTGGCGAGCCCAGACGTCTCCTGGTCCTACACCGGCTTCAGCATGTTCAGGCAGTGGCTGGCCCGGATCGAGGGGTTCGAGCTCGCCGAGATGGACGGCTTCGGCGGGGATCGCCAGTGGTCCAGCGTCTCCACCACGCTGGCGCCACTACTCGACCACGCAGACGACGAGGGAGCCCTCACGCCTGCTCAATGCGCGGCGATGCTGCCGCGGCTGGAGGCGATTCTCAACCAACCCGAGCCCGACGACAGTGACCCCGTCCTCCGACGGCGCATCGAAGACGTCGGAGAGTTGGTGACCGTCCTGCGGATCTGCGTGGACAAGGACGTTGAACTCATCTTCGGCTAGCTCCAGGAGCACGGAGCGGCCCGCCCCCGACGGGACGGCTCGCGGTTACGGGACAGCCTTCGGACGGCCGTACACGTCCAGTACACGCACCTCCTGCGCACGAGCTCATTCGATGAGGTGGCCGGCGGACACCTGACGGGAATGCGCTGTCAGGCCGGTTGGCGAGCCGGGTTACGCCCCGACGGCCGCCAGGAGGCACGGCAGGGTGGTGCGGTCGGCCTGGGGCCAACCGTGCTGTACGGCGTGCCCGCTGAGGGCCGGGGACGGTTCGAAGGCCACGGGCCGCCCGACGAGGGTGAGGAGGTCGGTGTGCTTCAGCCCGCCGTCCCCGCGCCGGGCGGCGAGAAGGAACGCGGCCGCGTCGGCGGCCGGGGCCGGGTCTTCCTGCCCGCAGGTGGCGATGAGCCCGTAGGCGGTGCTGATGACGTCACTCGAGTCCCCGGTGTGCTGCCCCCAACCGCCGTCCCGGTTACGGCTCCCGTGCAGCAGCACTTCCGTCCGCTTGAGCATCCTGCGCACCGGCTCGGACGAGAGGCGGGGGTCTCGTTGGGCGGCGAGGGCGTCGACGGCCGCGGCCGTCATGGAAGCCTCGGACGGGCGCCGGCCACATAGGTCGGGAAGCCGCCGTCGGGCCCCTGGAAGGTAAGCAGAGAGCTGATCCCGCGGCGAATCGGTTCGCCGTACCGGTCGGGATCGAGGGTGTGGAGGAACGGCACCACGACGGAGGTGTTGTCGACGTCGGTCTGATGCGACAGGTCGGTGTACGACCAGCCACCGCCCTCCTGCTGACGGCGGACCAGATGCCCGGCGAGGTGGTGCAGCACTCGCGTCGGGGCTCCGGCTGCCTGAAGCGCGACCGCGCCGGTCGCCGGGCTGGACCTCGGGATGTGAAGGCCCCGGCAGCCGGATGACGGCGGCCGGGGCGAGGAGGAGTGTGGTCAGGCGACGGTGCCGGTCACCGAGGTGCCGGACTTGGTCACGTGGTACGTGACGGTCGCGCCGCTGTAGAAGTGGAACACCAGCGTCGCCCGCTCGCCGTCACGCAGGGCGTTCAGGAACTCGGTGTGCAGGATGATCCCATTGCCGGCGTAGTCCGGCCGGAACGCCTTGTTGAACTCCTGGTAGGGGGTCCAGTCGGTCTGGCCGGCGTTGGTGCCGTCGGCATACGTGGCGTGCATCGTCGCGAGCGTGTCACCGCGGTACCGCGTGGGGATGGTGAAGGCGCCCGTCGTACCGGTCGCGTTCGCCAGGACCGGACGGTCGTGGGTGACGATGTCGATGTTCCACGGCAGCCCGCTGGAGAAGCGGGCCTGGATCGTCGCGTTCACTCCGTACGCCCGGTTGCCGGCGAGCCGGGTCAGCGCGGTGGTGGTGAAGGTGAGCCGGTCGCCGGAGACGGTGTAGTCCCGGCCGTAGGACAGGCGGGTGTTGCCCTGCCAGAGGCCGTGGAAGCTGGTGCCGTTCCGGTTCAGGGTGAGGGACTGGACGGTGATGGGGCTTGACTTCGGCAGGTGGACCTTGTCGAAGGAGGTGGTGCCGGAGCGGGTGGTCCAGCTCGACTTGATCCACTGGAAGAGGGCGGGGTCGGACCAGGTCAGGGTTTCGCGGTTCAGGTAGGCCCAGGCTCCGGGATCCCACAGCGCGGTGGTGACGCCGGCGACGCGCGCCTTGTACCCGAGGTGCTCGTAGTACTTCAGCGCCTCGCCCCGCTCGATGCGGGAGGGGTGGTTGTGGTCGGGCCAGCCGAGCAGGCCGTATTCGCCGACGTAGACGGGGATGCCCCGGGCGACGAAGGTGTTGTGCATGCGGGCGAAGGCGTCGTCGAGGTCCTTCTGTGCGGTGGCGTCGTAGTGGGTGCCGCCCGCGATGTTCACGCTGAACGGGTACCAGCTGTAGTAGTGCACGGTGGCGACGAGGTTCCTGTCGTTCAGCGCGCGGATCGTGGTGTACAGGTCGTCCATCAGCGCTTGGTCGGGCGTGCAGAACTTGGTGGGCAGGACCAGCAGACGGTCCGTGTTCCCGCCGCCCGAGGAACGGACGATGGAGTGGAAGGAGGTGTTGAGTTCGTTGAGGAACCGGGTGACCTGTTCGGCCGTGGCGTTCTCGAACTGGGGCTCGTTGACGCTCTCGAAGAGCAGGGTGCGCGGCGCGTCCTTGAACCTGGCGGCGATCTGCGTCCACAGGGCGTTGTAGCGGGCGAGCACCTGGTCGTGCTCGGTGGTCATCTTCGCGATCCACTGCCACGAGTCGTGGTGGATGTTGAGCACGACGTACAGGCCCTCGGCGAGCGCCCAGTCGACCACCTGCTGGACGCGGTTCATCCACACCGGGTCGATGGTGTACGGGGCGGTGGCGGAGTGGTGGTCGGTCCACGTCACCGGGATGCGGACGCTGCGGAAGCCCTGCGAGCGGACGTGGGCGAGCATCTCCCTGGTCGTGAGCGGGTTGCCCCAGTTGGTCTCGTGAGGGATGGCGTCCAGGGTGTTGCCCAGGTTCCAGCTGGGCTGCATCGCGGCGACGGCGTCCATGGCGGAGGCCGGGACCACGACGGCTGGCCGCGACCGCTTCTTCTCGCCGTTGGGACCGGCGAGCGCGGTGCCGCCGGACAGCCCGAGGAGGACGACCAGGGAGAGCAGCAGGGCCGCCAGGCGTCCCGGGCCGCGGCTGCGGCGCGACAAGGCGTGCCGTATGTCGTTCACGTGGCGTTCCTTTCGGTCGGTCGTGCGGATGGTGAGCGGAAGGGTGGTCGGTGGGTCAGCCGTCGAGCGGCGTGTAGTCGAACCAGTCGAAGTGGACGGTTCCTTCGGCGGCGTACATGCCGATGACGCGGCCGGTGAAGCCGCCGGCGACCTCGGTCGACAGGTACCGGCCGTCGAGTGTGCCGAGCGGGGTGAACGTGCCGTCCGGGGCCTCGAAACCGAGGGCGAGCAGGTCGGGTCCGGTCCGTGGGCCCTCCGGCGGGTGTGGGGTGATCTCGACGCCGAGGACCACCGGACCGGCCGGGGCCGGGGCGGTCGCCACCACGGTGCGCAGGGGGCCGATGCGGGCGGACACCGTCACCTCGGCGGCGGTCGCCTCGATCTCGTAGTGGTGGCTCTCGTCGAGGCGGACGGCCAGGCCGCCGCGGCCCTCGGCGGGGTCCACGAGGGTCCGTACGGTGCAGGCGAGGTGCTGCTGGCGGCGGCCGACGAACACCGGGCCGGGCTCGTCGGGGGAGGGACCGTCGGCGTGGAGGGTGAGCCAGCCGGAGCGCTCCCTGGTGGTGCACAGCCGCTCCGGCCGCTCGCGCACGGAGATCCAGCAAGGGGCGAGTTCGGCCCGGTCGAAGTCGTCCCGGGCCGGGGGGAGCGGGGCCGGACCCAGTGGCCAGGGGGGTGCCGGGATCTCGGGGGACAGTGCGCCGACAACGGGCCAGCCGTCCACCCACTCCACGGGGGCGAGGAAGGTCTCGCGCCCGAGCACGTGCCAGCCGGGGGTGCCGCCGCCCGGCCGGACGCCGAGGAGCACCATCCACCAGGAGCCGTCGGGTGCCTGGACGAGGTCCGCGTGGCCGGTGTTCTGGACGGGGTGGTCGGTGCCGCGGTGGGTCAGGATCGGGTTGGCCGGGCAGGGCTCGAACGGGCCGGACGGCCCCGGGCCGCGGGCGACCGAGACGCCGTGGCCGCGTTCGGTGCCGCCTTCGGCGATCAGGAGGTACCAGTGGTCGCCGACGCGGTAGAGGTGCGGGGCCTCGGGCGCCTTGGCGCCCGGTGTGCCGGACCACAGCCGGTGCGGCTCGCCGAGCGCCTCTCCGCTGTGCGGGTCGATGCGGAGCTGGGACACCCCGGCGACGGTGACCCAGCACACGCCGTCCTCGTCCCAGGCGAGGTCGGGGTCGATGCCGGGCACTCCGGGCAGCCGGATCGGATCGGACCAGGGTCCGGCGGGGTCGGTGGCGGTGAAGAGCATGTTCCCCCCGTCACCGACATTGGTGACGATCAGCCAGAACCAGCCGTCGTGGTGGCGCAGCGTCGGCGCGTAGATCCCGGCGGAGGAGGGCATGTCGCGGGGCAGCCACAGCTGGCTGGGCCGGTCGAGGGCGTTGCCGATCTGGGTCCAGTTCACCAGGTCGCGGCTGTGGAAGACGGGGACGCCGGGGAAGTACTCGAAGCTGGAGCACACCAGGTAGTAGTCGTCGCCCACGCGGCAGACGCTGGGATCGGGATGGAAGCCCGGGATCACCGGGTTCGTGACGGTATCGACGGGGCGCAATGGATCTGACTTCACGTCAGGGTCCTTTCGGGTCCGGGGCGGTGAGGCTCGGCCTCAGGGCAGGGGGCGCAGGACCGCGCAGCCGCCGGGCGGCAGCTCGTACGCGGTGGCACCGGTGAGCAGGTCGTGGGCGGGCTCCGGCAGAGGCACGGTCCCGGTGCGGTGGTTGATCAGCACGTGCCAGCGGCGGCCGTCCGGGGCGTGCCGGGTGACCCTCTCGACGCCCGGCGGCAGGCCGGCCAGGTCCGGGGTCGCGCCGCTCTCCACGAGCAGCCGGGCGACCAGGGAGGCGTAGGCGGCGTCGCAGGGGCGGGTGGAGACGTACCAGCCGTGCCCCGCCCCGTAGGCGTGGCGGGTGAGGGCGGGACCGCCGGCGAGCATGCCGTGGGTGTACGTGGCGACCGCCTCGGCTCCCTCCGTACGCAGCGCCTCGCTCCAGGCGCCGGCCCGTGAGCCGTCCGAGAGGACGATCTCCTCGCCCCGCCGCAGCGGGCGGTGCTCCTCGACCCGGACGCCCAGCGCCTCGCGCAGCGGCGCGCCCGGGTAGCCGCCGAGGCGGGCGTGGAGGCGCTCGTCCACGCGGCCGCCGGCGTGCTGGACGAGGAGGGTGCCACCGCCTTCGACGTACCGGCGCAGGTTCTCCGCGCCCGCGTCGGAGAGCAGGAACAGGGCCGGGGCGACCACTAGGCGGTAGCGGCTCAGGTCGTGGTCCGGGTGGGCGAAGTCGACGGTGACGCCGGCGTCCCACAGGGCCCGGTGGGCACGGCTCAGCGAGGAGTGGTAGTCCAGTTCGGGGGACGGGAGCCCGTCGACGTCCAGGGCCCACCAGGCGTCGGAGTCGTGCAGGACGGCGACCTCGGCCCGTACGGTGGAGCCGGCGAGCTCGCCGAGGCGGGCGACGGCCTCGCCGGTGGCCGCGGCCTCGCGGAAGAGGCGGCTGTCCGGCCCGGCGTGCGGGACGATCGCCGAGTGCCACTGCTCGGCGCCCGCCCGGGACTGGCGCCACTGGAAGAACAGCGCGCCCTCCGAGCCCCGGGCGATGTGGCCGAGCGAGTGGCGCAGGATCTCGCCCGGCTCCTTGCCGAGGATCCGGTCGCCCGTGTACACGGTGTTGGTGCCCTGCTCCATCAGCAGCCAGGGCGCGCCGCCGCCGAAGGAGCGGGCCCGGTCGGCGCCGAAGGCGGTGTCGGCGGCGGCGTCCACGCCGGGCGCGGTGGGGTAGTGGTCGATGGTGACCAGGTCGACCTCGCGGCCGAAGGCCCACAGGTCCAGGTTCTGGTAGGCGGGCACCATGAGGTTGGTGGTCACCGGACGGTCGCTGTGGGCCCGGATCGCGTCGCGCTGCTCGCGGTAGGCGGCGAGCGCCTCGTCGGACCAGAAGCGGCGGAAGTCCAGGGCCTGGCCGGGGTTCTTGTGCCACTGGGTGGCGCGTGGCGGCACGATCTGCTCCCAGGAGGTGTACCGCTGGCTCCAGAACGCCGTCCCCCAGGCCTCGTTGAGCGCGTCGAGCGTGCCGTGCCGGGCCCGCAGCCAGACCCGGAAGGCCGCGGCCGTGTGGTCGCACCAGCACAGGGTCACGTACTCGTTGTGCACGTGCCACAGCGCCAGGGCGGGATGGTCGCCGTACCGCTCGGCCAGCGCCGAGGCGATCCGGCGGGCGGCCCGCCGGTAGGCGGGCGCGGCCAGGCAGTACGTGTCCCGGCTGCCGTGGGTCAGCCGGGTGCCCTCGGGCGTCACCGGCAGGGCGTCGGGATGGGCCAGGGTGAACCACGGCGGCGGCGAGGCGGTGGGGGTCGCCAGGTCGACGGCGACGCCGTTGGCGTGCAGGCGCTCGACGTGGGCATCGAGCCAGGCGAAGTCGTAGCGTCCCTCCTCCGGTTCCAGCAGGGCCCAGGAGAAGACACCGACCGTCGCCAGGTTGACCCGCGCCCGGCGCATCAGCTCGTCGTCCTCCTTCCACACCTCCTCGTCCCACTGCTCGGGGTTGTAGTCCCCGCCGAAGGCGAGGCCGCCCAGGCGGTCGGTCAGCCGGCGTACGTCCATCTGGAGCACATCCTCCACGTGAGATCTACGGTCGTTCGGCTCGGCGCGCCCCGCGACGCGGGGGCGCGGCGGTGCTCTCGCGGACCACCAGTTCCGGTGGCATCAGGACGAGTTCGTCCTCCGGTTCGTGGCCTTCGGCCATGGCGGCGATCCGGGCCATCGCCTGGTCGACGGCCAGCTGGCCCAGCTCCTTGCTCGGGGCGGTCACGACGGTGAGCCGGGGCGCGTGCTGCTCGGCCGGCGCCGCGGGGCAGACGGCGACCACCGAGACGTCCTCCGGCACGGTGCGGCCGCCGGCGCGCAGCAGGCCCAGGAGCGGGCCGATCGCGCCCTCGTTCTGCACGACGAACCCCGTGGTGTCGGGGCGGTCCGCGAGGATCCGGCCCAGCGTCGCCGCCGCGCTGTCGTACGTGCCCTCGCACGGCCGGTGCACGAAGCGCAGGCCCCGCAGCTCGGCCCGCTCGCGGAAGCCGTCGAGGGTCCGCTCCGCGTAGCCGGCGTGCCGCCGGTACACGCCGCTGCTGCAGCCCACGAAGGCGGCGTCCCGGTGGCCGAGGTCGGCCAGGTGGTCCGCGCAGAGGGCTCCCGCCCCGGCGAAGTCGTAGTCGCCGCAGGAGAGTCCGCTCGGATCGTCGGGGAGCCCATGAGCGCCGCCGGAGGCCCCTGAGCCCGCAGGACCGGGATGCGGGCGTCGTCGACGTGACGTCCATGAGGATCACCCCGTCGGCGATGCCGCTGGCGGTGACCCGCCGCACCTCCTCGGGTCCTTCGTCATTGGTGAGCAGGAGGACGTCGTAACCGCGCTCGCGGGCCCTCACCGTGACCGAGATGGCGATGTCCGTCATCGTCGGCACGTGCACCTCGGGGTGGAGCGGCACGATGAGGGCGATGATGTGCGAGCGTTTGCCCGCGAAGGCCCGGGCGCCGGCGTTCGGGTGGTAGCCGAGGGCCGTGACGGCCTGCTCGACACGGGTCCGGGTCGCTTCGGAGATGGGCCGCTCGGTGTTCGTGCCCGTGCGCTGCTGCCCGCCGCCTCCGCAGCCGGACCCAGCGGGGAGGGCGCGGCCGCTCCGGCGACCGAGGCCGCCGCGCCGACGAGACGTCTGCGGCTCGACTCAAGGCTCATGAGGGGCCCTTCTGCCAACTCGCCGTCGAAACGCTTCACTTCGCAGGGGAAAGTAATGGACTTGTTTCGCACGAAACAAGAGGTTCAACGGGGGCAAACTTTCTCTGCGGCTTGCATTGACGGGTCGTCGAGGCGAGTGGGACCGTCGATGCGCTTCGATGATTGGTCACCGTGCCCACCCGGCTGAGGGGTTTCCACGTGAGTTCCGTGCCCACGTCCGCATCCGTGCCGCCCGATTTCCGTGATCCCGCGCTACCGCTGCACAAGCGCGTCGACCGCACTCCGACGGCCCGGGGCGGGACCGCCCGCTTCCCCGTGCGGCGCACGGGTGACCCCCACCGGCCTGAACCGGTACGGACACAAGGCCCCGCGCCACACGGCGCGGGGCCTCGCCCGGCTTCCCGGTCAGTCGTGCTCGATCACGAGCAGCGCGTGTCCGCCCAGGCTGGTGACGTCCACATGCCGTAGTGGCCGTCGTGGCGCCGGGAAAGCTCCTGCCCGGCGGGCTGGAGCCGCACGGAGCGCTGCGGGGTCTCCAGGCGTACGGACACGGGCACGTCGACCAGGGGGGAACGGGTCGTGCACCAGGTCGAGGTGTGGGGTCTCCCGGGCCGGGACGAAGCTGATCAGGTGCACCACGGTGCAGGGGATCCGGCACGAGGCGGTCGAGCGCCGCGCCGAGCAGGCGCCGATACGTCTCGACGCCGTGCTCGTGGAACGCCTCGAACAGCGGCACCGTCACCGCGGCCACCCCGTCCCCGACGGCGACGGCGACCTCGTCCGTCGGGCGGGCCGGCGGTGTGTAGGAGTGGCCGCAGAACCGGTCCCAGGCGCGCGAGTGGTACGGCTCCACCACGCGGGCCAGGATCTCGGCGCCGGGCCGCGGCCGGGCCGTCAGCCGGGAGCCGTGGGCGATCACGGGGAAGTCCTCCCGCTCGCCCGGGACGCCCTGGCACGCGAGGAAGGCCTCGCCGGAAGGCGCCCGCGCCAGGCCCTCGACCGGCAGGTCCGGGAGGCTCGGCCCACCGCCGCTTCCGACCAGCGACGGCCCGACGAGGAGAATGGCCCCGCCGGCGCCGCGGTATGCGTCCAGGCGCCCGGCGAGCGCGTCGTCGACCTCCGTCGCCTCCGGCACCACGACGGCCCGGTACCCGCCGAGGTTCATCTCCGGGGGAACGACGTCGAACTGCACGCGGAGCTGTTGCAGCGCCCGTACGGCTCCGATGTTGCTCGCGCCGGGGTTGGCGCCCAGGCCGGGGTCGACGATCACGGCGACCTCGCTGACGACCCGGCCGCTTTCGAGGAACGGCTCACAGGCCGCGATGTGCCCGTACACCGATCCGACGAGTTCGTACACGGCCGGCGAGGGCGCGCCCCGGGGGTGCAGCACGTCGCCCACGCCGCTGGTCAGGCCGTGGCCGAGGATCCGGCCGCACTCGTAGAGCAGGGCGGCCCGGGGCTTGAGGGCGGCGTTGTCCCCCCAGCTCTCGTGGAAGCGGCCGGTGTGGCTGAGCGCGGGAAGCCCCTGGGAGCGGACGAAGCGGGCCACGTACGGCAGGAACGCGTAGCCCCAGCCGCCGGTGGGCAGCCCAGCGGCCACGATCACGCCTTCTGCCGCGCCCAGCTCTCCGGATACGTCTCGGCTCTGGCCGAGGCCGGCCTGCCGATGGAGCCCGGCCTGGTGGTGAAGACCCACCTCGACCGCGAGCACGGGTACGCCGCGGCGCGCGAGTTGCTGTCCCGGCCCGACCGCCCGACCGCCGTGTTCACCGCGAACGGCATGCAGGCGCTGGGCGTCTACCGGGCGGCCCGTGAGCTGGTCCTGGGCAGCCCCGACGACCTCTGCGTCGTCGGGTTCGACGACGTGCCGGCCGTGGCCTGGATGGACCCGCCGCTGACGACGGTCCATCAGCCGCTGGCCGAGATGGCGACCGCAGCCACCGAACTGGCGCTCGCGCTCGGCGTGGTGAGGATGTGCCGCAGCTCGGCCTGGAGATCGCGACGACGCTCACGGTCCGGGAGAGCACGGCTCCGCCCAGAGAGGGATGACGGAGGAGCCCGGCCTCGGGCGGGAAGGCACGGTGTGTGCTGTGCCTCCCCAAGTCGCTTTGACCTGCGCATAGTTCGGCGGTGATCAGTCCCCTCCGCCACCCCCGTTGACGGTGGCGATGCGCATCAATAATGTGCGCCCTGAATCTCCGACCAGTCGACCAGTGTTCGGCATTTCGTCACATGGGAGCGCTCCCGAGACGGGCGCCAAGCAGCTCGGTAGAAGGTGGATGGCTGACATGGGCACTTCATTACGATGGTCCGGGCGAAGGCCCGGCAGGTGGACGGCGTCCTTCACCGTGGTGGTCGCTCTGCTGGCCGCGCTGCTGGCAGGCGTGGGTGCCGCCGGGACGGCGCGGGCCGCGACCGTCGACACGGAGGCGTGGTACGTGCTGGTCAACCGCGCCAGCGGCAAGGCGCTCGACGTGTCCGGCGCGGCCGCCGGTGACGGCGCGGCGGTCCATCAGTGGACCCGTACCGACAACGCCAACCAGCGGTTCCGCTTCGTGGACTCCGGCGGCGGCTACTACCGGCTCAAGGCCCAGCACTCGGGCAAGGTCCTGGACGTCCACAACCACTCGACCGCCGACTCCGCGGCCCTCGTGCAGTGGAGCGACCTGAACGGCACCAACCAGCAGTTCCGGATCGCCGACTCCCCCGACGGCCACATCCGCCTGATCAACCGCCACAGCGGCAAGGCCGTCGAAGTCCAGGGCGCCGCCACCGCGGACGGGGCCAAGGTCGTCCAGTACACCGACTGGGGCGGGGCGAACCAGCAGTGGCGCCTGGTCCGAGTCGGTGGACCGCTGGCGCAGGTGCACACCGCGGGGCGGGTCAAGGACGCCGGTGACACGCTTCAGTACAGCTGGCCCGGCGTGTATTTCGAGGGGTCCGTCAGGGGTACCGGCGTGGGCATCGTCATCGACGACTCGGCCGCCGACTACGACGTGCAGATCGACGGAGCCACCGTCGCCACGCTCGTCACGCCCGGCAAGAAGACGCACTGGATCAACGGCCTGGAGGACCGCGCGCACACCGTCCGGGTGGTCAAGCGGAACGACACCCCGGGAAGCACCAGCCAGTTCGGAGGCTTCGTCGCCGCACCCGGCGGCGCCGTCCTGAGCAAGCCGGCGGCCCGCCGGCGCCAGATCGAGTTCATCGGGGACTCCAACACGGTGGGCTACGGCAACCTCTCGACGTCCCGCGACTGCACCGGGGACCAGGTGAAGCGGACCACCAACGCCGACGTGAGCTACGGCGCCCTCGTCGCCCGGCGGTGGAACGCCGACTACCAGCTGAACGCCTATTCGGGCCTCGGCATGGTCCGCAACTACAACGGGGGTACGCCCGACGTCACGTACCGAACCTTCTACGACCGCGCCCTCCTGAACACGGCCGGCGACGTCTGGCAGAACCCCGGCACCTGGCGGCCCCGGCTCGTGGTCGTCAACCTCGGTACCAACGACTTCTCGACCTCCATCAACCCCGGTGAACCATGGACCCCCGACGGCCTCGCGGCCGCCTACCGCAGTGCCTACGGTGACTTCCTCCAGAAGCTGCGGGGGCGCTACGGGTCCGGCACCACCCTCGTGGCGGTCGGCGCCGGGCAGTTCGCCGATCACGTCCAGCAGGTGGTCAAGGCCCGCAACGACGCCGGCGACAGCGGGGTCCGCTACTGGTTCCTCGACACCTCGGGCCTGGACTTCCTCGGCTGCCACTGGCACTACTCGGCCGCCGACGACCGCCTCATCGCCGAGCGGCTCACCTCGTTCATCGACGGCCTGCCGATGGACTGGTGACGGTACCGGTCGCCCGAGGCCACCGCGGGTCCGACTGGCCGGGAACCACTCAGAAGAACCCGAGCCTCTTCGGCGAGTAGCTCACCAGCAGATTCTTCGTCTGCAGGCGGTACAAGGACAGGGTGCCCCTTGACCAGCGGAAATGGACAGTTTGTCAACGGCCGTAGGTCATGCGGCCCGGGAATGGTCCGGATCTTGGTTTGGGGAGCGTGTGCGAACGAGGCCGACGTGCGGGTGCTGACTGCCACGTTCCGCCATCGCCGCCGGGGTACTCGGACGATGTAGTGCGTGGCAGCCGACCACCTTCGCGGTGAGCTCACGGCCGACAGGTGCGGGTACGACTGATAGAGACCACGGCGTCCCGAGGCCCCCTTGTCAGGGAACTCCCTGCGGGGGTGCGGGGCCGACCGGCGCCGACGTGATTCTCCTCCCGTGTCGTGGGTACTACCCCCGCGGGTACGGGGACGACATGCTGGAACAGGAACTCGTCATTCCGAACGTGGAACTCCCCCCGGCGGGTGCGGGGACGACACCGGCGTCGGCGGATCACCGACGACGGCACGGGAACTACCCCCGCGGGTGCGGGGAACGACTTCCAACGGGAGCCCACCACGCCCCGCACTAGGGAACTGCCCCCGCGGGTGCGGGGACGACAGGCTGCTTCGGTCATGCGGCTTGTCCTTTCGCGAACTACCCCCGCAGGTGCGGGGACGACAGCAGGCCGGCCCAGGGCACGCCTTTCACCAGGGAACTACCCCCGCGGGTGCGGGGACGACGCCAGCACGTCCAGGACGGCGGACCCGCCGAGAAAGCTACCCCCGCGGGTGCGGGGACGACGCTCATCGGGCGGCGAGCAGCATCCCCGTTACGGAACTACCCCCGCGGGTGCGGGGACGACTCCACGTCCCCCACGTCCGACCAGCCGCCCAGGGAACTACCCCCGCGGGTGCGGGGACGACGCCTTGTATCAGGTGACCGAAGCCCGCTACAGAGAACTACCCCCGCGAGTGCGGGTGCGGGTGCGGGGACGACGGGCCCGGGCCCGCGGAGCTGTCCACCACATCGGAACTACCCCCGCGGGTGCGGGGACGACTCCACCACGGCGAGCCCCGCACCCCCCGAGGTGGAACTACCCCCGCGGGTGCGGGGACGACGGGGTGGGTTTGTTGGTGGGGTGTAGTGGGGGCGAACTACCCCCGCGGGTGCGGGGACGACAACAGCACCCCCCTTTTGAGGGGCCACGCGCAGGAACTACCCCCGCGGGTGCGGGGACGACAGGTCGACGGGCTTGGAGGTGGGGTGCTCGGCGGAACTACCCCCGCGGGTGCGGGGACGACATCCACATCGAGGCGCGGCCTTCGGCGCCGGCCGAACTACCCCCGCGGGTGCGGGGACGACCTCCACCCGTCGCTGATGTACTGCGCGAGGCGCGAACTACCCCCGCGGGTGCGGGGACGACGGAGTCCAGCTTTCCCTTCGGTGCGAACTCGCCGAACTACCCCCGCGGGTGCGGGGACGACATGATCCCGGCCGCCTCGATCGGGACGGTGATGGAACTACCCCCGCGGGTGCGGGGACGACCACTGGTCCGACGCCAACTCCACGTCACGCGCGGAACTACCCCCGCGGGTGCGGGGACGACGCGTGGATGATCAGCCACTCGTCGGGGCGGATGGAACTACCCCCGCGGGTGCGGGGACGACGAGGACGTCGTCCGCGGCGTCGGGCAAGAGCGGGAACTACCCCCGCGGGTGCGGGGACGACTGCGAGGTGCGATGGAGGCCGGAGAACTACCCCCGCGGGTGCGGGGACGACTGGGGAAGGCCGGTCAAGGGGGCCGTGGCTGGCGAACTACCCCCGCGGGTGCGGGGACGACCTGGACGGCGGCATGCTGTACGGGCCGCTCGATGAACTACCCCCGCGGGTGCGGGGACGACCGAAGGTGCCCACGCCCAGCTCAGCAACGCGCCGAACTACCCCCGCGGGTGCGGGGACGACGATCGCGAGCATCAGGTCCCTGTCCTGATCGAGGAACTACCCCCGCGGGTGCGGGGACGACGACACCCGACACCAGCATCCTGGAGCGGGCCTTGAACTACCCCCGCGGGTGCGGGGACGACCTAGGCCCCAACGCCGAGGATCTGCTGGAGACCGAACTACCCCCGCGGGTGCGGGGACGACGGCCTCGGCAACCCGGAAACGTCCGACAACGTCTGAACTACCCCCGCGGGTGCGGGGACGACCCTTCTTGACCTGCGCTGATGTTAGCAGTGGGGTCGGATTTTGTTTGGCAGTGTCGACGGTTGAGGCATGCGATCCAGGGTCGATGTCAGTGGCTGGGTTTAGGGTGCGGATCCACTCTATGGAGAGGGCTGCGCTGGTGGAGCACATGCGGTCGATTGTCGACCTGATGCGGGCGATGGGGCTGTCGGAGGAGGCCGTTGCCAGGGTGTCGCGGTTATGGGGGAAGTCCGCAGCGCGGAACGGGGGGCGGACGCACTTGCTGCTCGGGCATCTCCTGGATACCGCCGCCGTGGCCGAGGTGATGTGGGACCGGTACCTGTCGCCCGCGTTGCGTGGACGGTTGGAAGGGATCAGCGGCGGCCGCGGGCGTCTTTGGTTCATGTGGATCTGCGGGATTCATGATTGTGGGAAGGCGTGTCCCGCCTTTCAGGCGCTGGATGAAGCGGAGGCCGCCCCGGTCAAGGCAGCCGGTCTGGCGTGGGGGCGATTGCCGGCGGATCGGCGGCAGCGATGGCGGCATGATGTGGCAGGGGCAGCGTTGCTGCGGCCGAGGCTGGTCGCGGAGTGGGGGTGCGTCGAGAGCGCGGCTTGGGTGTGGCCGCTGGTGGCTGGCCATCACGGGGTGTTTCCCTCCGTCCAAGGGCTGAAGCCCGGGCATCGGGAGGTGCAGGGGCGCGGTGCGGCGTGGGAGCAGGCGCAGAGGGCGGTCGTGGACGTGTTCACCCGGGCCGTCGGATTTGAGGACCTGGCTGACGCGCGACCCGTGGGCGCTCTGAACAAGGCGGAACAATTGGCGCTGTCCGGGCTCATCGTCATGGCGGACTGGATCGCCAGTGACAGCGAGCAGTTCGAGGGGCTCGCGGATGCGCGGAATGTGTCTCTCGCGGGGGCTCGTCAGCGGGCCGAGGCAGCGTGGCAGCGGCTGGGTCTACGAGGTGGGTGGAATGAGCTCGCGATTCCCGAAGATCGGCTTTCTCCGCTGACCGGTCGGTTGATGGTGACTCCGAGGGCCTCACAGCAGGAGCTTGTGGAGCGGGCGTGGTCGATGCCGGTGCCGGGGCTGATGGTGGCCGAGGCTCCGATGGGGGAGGGTAAGACGAAGGCCGCGCTGGCGGCGGCCGAGGTGTTGGCGGCCAGGTTCGGACTGGACGGCGTCTTCGTGGCTATGCCGACGCAAGCGACGAGCGACCCGATGTACACGCAGGTACTGGAGTGGGTGCGGTCCTTCGACCCGGAACTGGAGGCACAGGTCGCGCTGCTGCACGGCAAACGCCGCTTCAATCCGACCTGGCGGGAGATCTGGGACCGCAAGGGGGCGAGCGCGGATGGGGAAACCGGCGGAGATGACGAGTTGTCGGCCATGGATCCGTTCGATGCGTACGGGGCGACCGAGGAGGACGCCGAGTACGGAATGCCCTTGTGGACATCCGAAGGAAGCCGCCGCCCGCAGGAGGAGCGTGACGGTCCGGCCCGGTGGTTCCTGGGAAACAAGCGTGGCCTGCTGACGGCGTTTGCCGTCGGCACCGTGGATCACCTACTGCATGCGGCGACCCGCACGCGCCACGTGATGCTGCGGTTCGCCGGTCTCCTCGGCAAGGTCGTGGTCGTGGACGAGGTACATGCCGCGGACGTCTACATGCGGCAGTTCCTCCTGGAGGCCCTGCGCTGGCTCGGGCAGGCCAAGGTCCCAGTAGTGCTGCTGTCGGCGACACTCCCGCCGGCGCAGCGGCAGGCATTCGTCGATGCATATCTGTCGGGTGCCCTGAGCACCGCGGATGCGGGCTGTCCGGTGCCGGAGCCAGCCGGATATCCCTGTGTCACCGTGGCCTACGCCCTCAAGGGAAAGTCGGTGGCGACGAGTTCACGTGAAGCGGTGCCTTCTTGGCGTGCATCCATGCCGACACGGATCGAGTGGCTGCCCGACATCGCCCAAGACGGCGAGCTGCTCGCCGCCGTCGTGAGGAACGAGGTGGCCGATGGTGGCGTGGCGCTGGTGGTGGTGAACCAGGTCGACCGGGCCCAGGCCGTTCACCGTGCTCTGACGAAGTCCGGCTTCGAGGGGCAGGTGCGGCTACTCCACGGAAGGCTGTGCTCGGCGCACCGGGCCGAACGGACCGAGGAGTGCCTGCGGCTACTGGGACCAGAGGCCGGCGACACACGGCCTTACCGGATGGTGGTGATCGCCACGCAGCTTGCCGAGCAATCGTTCGATGTCGATGTGGATCTACTGATCACAGACCTTGCTCCCGTCGACCTGCTGCTGCAGCGCATCGGCCGGCTCCACCGGCACAGCGGGACCCGGAGGCCGTCTGCGCTGACTGAACCGCGCGTTCTCGTGACAGGAGTGGCCCTCGGCGATAGGGGGCGGCCGCGCTTCCTACCCGCGTCCAAAAAGATCTATGGGGAGTGGGCCCTGCTGAGGGCCGCCGCCCTGGTCGCCGAAGCTGCGGGACCGCTGGACGGGGAAGCGTCGCAGAGGGCCGGGTGGAGCATCCCGTCAGATGTGCCGCGCTTGGTAGCCAGGGCGTACGGAGAGGCGGAGGTGTGCCCGCCGGAATGGGAGGAGTCAGCAGCCCATGAGGAGTGGCGGTCGAAGGAACAGCAGCGGGAGAACAACGCGGAGAGCTTCCTGCTGACGCGACCCCGCGAATGGGGGTCACCGACCTTGGAGGGGCTCCACTACGCCGGCAGCCGGGCGGCATCTGAGGAGGACCTCGATGCCGTGGTTCGGGATGGTCAGCGGTCGGTGGAGGCCGTGATCGTCCGTCGCTCGGCTGGCGGATACCGGGCGATCGACGGGACGTGGATCGGTGTGCACGGTGAAGTGGACGACGAGACAGTGGTCGGCCGGCTTCTGGGCGGCACGGTGCGGTTGCCTGGGCGGCTGACGGAGGCTGCGGAGGCAAAGGAGACGGGACTCGTTCCGTTGCCGGGGTGGGTCGGTCATCCATGGCTCAGGTACGCGCGGGCGCTCGTGCTGGACGAGGGCGGGACCGCCGTTCTGGGCGAGGACCAGATCTCGTACGACGACGTTCTGGGATTGGTTGTCGAGCGAGGGTGAACGGTGCGTGGAGCCGATCCCGGAATCCCGGCCCCCCGCGCTGCGGGGACGACGTGAAGCACTAAGCGGGAACACCCCCGGTACTCGGGGAGGGCCGGCTCCATGCGCCGTTGCGTCAGGGTACAGGTCCGCCGCCCGAGCGGACGGAGGGGGCGCGCAGGCCGTCCGGATGCGCCGGAAGTGGTTGTAAGCAGTAAGCGTTGTGTGCCAGTGTTGCGCTGATCGGACGACCCTCAAATACCCTTCGTAAAGGGTGAGTTGATGGCACATCCGCGGCTTCGTAGATGGCACGTGATTGATGGAGGGGCATCACCATGGAAGCTGACGGAGATCTCGTCCGCGGCGACTGGCTGATCACAGTCGACGTTGACGGAGCAGTTCGCACGACCGGCTTATGCGGCGTGTTGATGGGCGCACATACGGTCCGGCGGCTGGAGCTCCCGGTGCCCACGATGCTGGCCGCGTTGCTGCGGCAGCTACTGTTGCCGGTGGTGCTGGACGCCATCGGCGTACCGCGTACGCGGCAGGAGTGGGCGGAGCGGTTCAGGCGTGGCCGGTTCTCGGACACCGAGGTGACGCAGCTGGCCGAGTACCTTGGGGCCCGGTACGGCGACCGCTTCAGGCTCTTCGACGACCAGCGACCGTTTGCACAGGTTGCGGGTCTGGAAGCCCTCACGGGAGAGACGAAATCGGCCGCGCAGCTTGTGCCGTCGATCGCCTCCGGTAACAACGTGCCGCTGTTCAGCTCACTCACCGAAGGCGACGACTTGATGTTGGCGCCCGATCAGGCGCTGCTATGGCTGCTTCACGCACACTGCTGGGACACGGCTTCCATCAAGACCGGAGCCGTGGGTGATCCGCAGGCAAAGAACGGCATCACGACCGGCAATCCGACGGGGCCCCTTGGCCAGCTCGGTGTGACCATTCCGGTGGGCCAGAACCTGTTCGAGACGCTGATGCTGAACACGCCGATCCGGGCGGACGGCTTGGACCCGGTGGACCGGCCCCAGTGGGCGTGGGACGAGCGCCCGGCCTCGCTCGGCTGGAAGTCGCCAGCCGGCCCCGAGTGGTCGTCACGCCCGGCGGGGGAGCTGCTGGACCTGCTCACCTTCCAGGCTCGCCGCATCCGGCTGATCCCGTGTGAGACGGACCGGGGTCTCCGTGTGCGTCGCGTGATCGTTTGCGCAGGCGACCGTCTCACCCAGACTTCGGCCTTGGACCCGCACACCGCTTGGTCCCACACCACGAAGCCGAAGGCGGGCAAGCCCCAGCAGCGCCCCCGTCGCCATGCCTCCGGGCGCTCGGCTTGGGAAGGACTCGGCACACTTCTCGCCCTCGCGCTGCCCGTGGAGGGAGAAGGACCATACACCTCCGCGCTCCTGCGGCAGGTCGGTGGTCTAAGCGCCGAAGATGCCCTACCTGGCAAGTACCAGCTTGGTGTGGAGATCTGCGGTCTCGAATACGGCAATCAGTCCGCCGTCGTCGAGAACGCCATCGGCGACAGCCTGCCCCTCCCGGTGGCCTCCCTGCTCGCCGAGGACGAGTGGCTGCGCACCGCGATCCTGGAATGTGTCACCCAGGCGGACCAGGCCGGCCGCGCCCTGGACAACCTCAACAACGACCTGCGACGCGCCTCCGGCGGAGACCCATTGCCACGTGACAAAGGTCAGCGTCCCTCCTCCCGGTTCCTGCACAGCCTCGACGGTACGATGCGCCGCCTGCTCACCGGGCTGCGTACCGTAGGTGAGGACGACGACCTGCTTGAGCGCGCCCAGCTCGCCTGGGAGCTGTCCGTACGCGCGGCGGCCGTGCGGGAGGCTGAAGCGCTCCTGGCTGCCGCGCCGCCGCGCGCGATCGTGGGACGGGCCGAGAAGCAGGGCGGCAAGGAGGTCGTGTACCGGAGTGGCAAGGCCATGGCCATCTTCCACAAGAAGCTCGCCGAGAGCCTGACCCGACTGCCCTCCAACGGCCCGGAGAACGGGGAGGCGGCATGAGCACCGTAACCGGTAGGACGGGTACCGGCCTGCGGGCCTACTTCTGGGAAGAAGCCGCCGCTGACTGGCAGACCCGCGCCCAGGAAGGCCGCCCCGGCTTCTCGGAGCACGTCACGCGTCGCCTGCGCGGCCTGCGCGACGGCATCGGCGGCGAGCCGGGCACCGTCCCCGCCGTCCGGGACGCCCACCGGGTGCGGCTGACAGACGCCGCACGGGAAACGGACCGCCTGCCCGACCTCTACATCGCCGAGCACGCCGCCCTTACCCTCTACGGGCGCCACCAACAGGCATCCGCCGAACCGGCCCACCGCCCCAAGGCCGGCCTGGGCAGGGCATGCCGGGAACTGCGCCGCTCCGGAGCCTTGTCGGAGAGCGCCGTGGAGCAGCGGCTGATCGCGGCCGCCACAGCGCAGGAACTCCATGAGCTCGTCCAGCACCTGTACCGGCTCGTCCCCCTGCTGGGACAGGCGGGTATTGGCCTCGACTACACCCGGCTGATGTACGACTTCGCCGCCTGGGAGAGCCCGGAACGGGACCGGGTCCTGCGCTCGTGGGGGCTGCAGTACACCGAGCCGTCCGCCACCGAGGCCGATGACGCCACCCGTGCCGCCCCGTACTGGGCAGGATTCCTCCCGGACGGCGTGGACAGCGGCGCGCAGCTCGCGGCACTGAGGTCCGGTACAGGCCGTGAGGCCGGCAGCGTGCCCGCGATGTGGCCGTACTATCGGACCCGCATGCCTTCTGACCTGCGCGGCAAGGGCGCCCTCACCCGCGACTTGATCGCCGAGCACACGGCACTCCACCTCTTCGGGCGGCACCAGCAGGGCCGAAGCCGCACGATGCACGTCCCTGGCAACACCCCCGGCACGGCTGCGCGCCTGCTGCTTACGAAGAACGGCATCGGCATCGAAGCGCTGGAACGCCGGTTCGGTGCCCTCCTGACCTCGATCGACAGCGTCGAGCTGGCGATGCACCTGCGGGGCTTCGTCACCCTGCTCTCACGCGCGGAGATCGGCCTCGACTACGACCTGCTGCGTACCGCCCTGCGGACCTGGGACGACCCGCGGACGCACGCCCAGAACCGCTTCCGTAGCCGCTGGGATCGTGACTTCCGCGTCGACCCCACGTCCAAGAACTCCTGACGCCAGCGCCGGACAAAGTCTCCCGTCCGGCGCCGCGTGATCCACCCCTTCGTCTCCGTGTCGCCGTTCGGCGACGCCTCATGTCACCGAGGAGCCACTTTCGTGAGCCAGCCCACCCTGTTCGTTGAGGTCCACGTCCTTCAGAGCCTGCCCCCGTCCAACGCCAACAGGGACGATTCCGGGACTCCGAAGCAGGCCGTTTTCGGTGGCGCCCGCCGTGCCCGGGTTTCCTCCCAGGCGTGGAAGCGCGCCACCCGCGTCGAATTCGCCGAGGCCGTCGAACCGGCCGACCGCGCGACCCGGACCAAGCGGATCGCCGCCCTGCTCGCCGAGCGGCTCACCAGGCCGGTCACCGATGGCGGTACGGGACTCGACATCGCCCAGGCCGAGCGTCTGGCCGCCGCCCTGCTGGAGCCTCTGGGGATCACCAAGTCGTCCAAGAAGGAGGAACAGTCCGCCTACCTCCTGTTCTTCGGCAAGCGCCAGCTCGACGACATCGTCAAGCTGCTGAACGGCCGCGCCGCAGAACTTGCCGCTCTGCCCGACAAGGACCTCAAGGCCGAAGTCGGCAAGCTCCCCGTGGTCGCCACCCTCTCCACCGGCCACCCGGCGGAGGTCGCGCTCTTCGGCCGCATGGTCGCCGACCTACCGACCCTTAATGTGGACGCCGCCGTCCAAGTCGCACACGCCCTGTCCACCCATGCCGTGCGCACCGAGTTCGACTATTACACCGCGGTGGATGACGAGAACACCGACGACCACGGCGCCGGCATGATCGGCACCGTCGAGTTCAACTCCTCCACCCTCTACCGCTACGCGGTCCTCGGCGTACACCAGCTGCGCGACAATCTCACCTCTGCCGAGGACACACGCCACACGGCTGTCCGCTTCGTCGACGCCTTCACCCGCTCCATGCCCACCGGTCACCAGAACTCCTTCGCCCACCGCACCCTGCCCCACCTCGTACTCCTCACCCTCCGCACCGACCAGCCGGTCAACCTGGTCTCCGCCTACGAGGAGCCGGTCGTGGGCGTCACCGGCCTGGCGAACGAGTCAGCCGTCCGCCTAGCCGACGAGCTCACGTCCATCGCCACCACCTGGGGCGCCAGGCCGTCGAACATCCTGGCCGCCTACAACGTCGAAGCAGACAAGCTCACGGAAGCGTTCGGCCCGTCCATTGCCTTCCCGCAGCTACTCGATTCCCTCGGCGAGCTGGTCGGACAGTGGCTCGCTGACGCCGAGAAGACGAAGGCCGACGTGCGATGACCGACCACGCCGTCCTCGTCCTCCGCCTGGCCGCGCCCCTGCAGTCCTGGGGCGGACCCTCCCGCTACAACCGGCGCGAGACTCGGCCCCAACCGACCAAGTCCGGTGTCCTCGGCCTCCTCGCAGCCGCCGAGGGCCGCCCCCGAGAAGCCTCGATCACCGATCTCCTCAACCTTCGCCTCGGTGTACGCGTCGACCAACCGGGCTCCCTGCTGCGCGACTACCACACCGCCAGCGACTACCGCGGCATCCCACTGCCCTCCGCCAAAGTGAATGCGAAGGGCGCGCAGACGAAGACCAGCCCCCCAAAGTACACCGGCGTCACCGAGCGGTTCTACCTTCAGGACGCCGTGTTCGTCGCAGCCCTGTGCGGCCCCGCATCCCTCCTGGAACACCTAGAGCACGCCCTACGCCACCCCGCATTTCCGCTCGCCCTCGGTCGCCGCTCCTGCCCGCCCACCGGACCGGTCAGCCTCGGACTGCAGGACAGCACCGAACTCCCGGACGCACTTGCGGCCGTACCGTGGCAGGCGTCCGCCCATCGCCGCTGCCAGGTTCGAGGGACGGAGGTGACACTGGAGGCCACAGTCGAGGATCCAGCCGGCGATCAGCTCGCCGTGGACGTTCCCGACACCTACGACCTGAAAACCGGCACCCTCTTCGGCCGCCGGTCCGTCCGGCACCTGTGGGTCACCGTCCCCACCGGCCGGCAAGCAGCAGAACCCGCCGACGAAGAAGCCCCTCCGGCCAGCACCGGCCACGACCCGTTCGCCCTCCTGGGCTGGTGAGCCCCGATGCCCTACCTGTCGAAAATCGCCCTGAACCCGCGCCGTCGCAAAGCCGTCTCCCTCCTGTCCAGCCCCCACCGCCTCCACGCGGCGATCCTCGCCGGTCTCGCCGTGCAGCCCGTCACCGAGCGCGTCTTGTGGCGGATCGAGAACAACACCCCCCATCGCACCGAGATCCTCGTCCTCACTGAGAACCGCCCCTCCTGGCAGCACCTGGTCGACGAAGCCGGCTGGCCCGGAGCCGACGGCGGCGAACCCCTCCTCGCCGACTACACACCCCTCCTCGAACGCATCGCACTCGGTAAGGAGTTCGGCTTCCGCCTGACTGCTAACCCCGTCCAGAGCGTGCCGCGCCCCACCAAGCAGAGCGAGCAGCAGAACACCCGCCTCAAAGCGCGTGCAGAACCACTTAACCCGGGCGAACGCCGCCCGCGTGGCTTGCGCGTAGCCCATCGAACTGCGGCCCAGCAACTCGCCTGGCTCCTCGCCCGAGCCGATCGCCACGGCTTCACCATCCCCGAGGCCACGTCCGACACCCCGGCTCCAGGACTCAAAGCGGACGGTCTGTTCGCTGCAGGACCTGCCGTGTCGATCGTCAGCCGCGACATCCTGCGCTTCAACAAGCACCGTGACGGCCCGCGGGTCACCCTCTCAACGGCCACGTTCGAAGGGCGCCTCCGGGTTACCGACCCCGAGGCGCTGCGCGCGGCACTGCTACAGGGCATCGGGCCGGCCAAGGGCTACGGTCAAGGGCTGCTCACCCTGGCCCCGGTGCGAGCGAAGGCGGCGGTGGCGCATGCCTGAGCCATGGTGGCGAGCCGGTCCGCAGGAAGTACACCGGCTGGAGGACCGCGTCTCCAGCCTGTACGTCGAGCGCTGCCACATCGACCGAGACGACAACGCCATCGTCCTGGTCAACAAAGCACGAGTCGTACACGTGCCGGCGGCGTGGCTGGCCGTCCTCCTCATCGGCCCGGGAAGCCGCATCACCCACGGAGCCGTCACCCTCCTCGCCGACTCCGGCACCTCCCTATGCTGGGTCGGCGAACACGGCGTCCGCCTCTACGCCTCAGGCCACGGCATCGCACGCGGCTCCCAGCTCCAACTGCGCCAGGCATGGCTGGTCACCCGCCCCAAGGAACGCGTCGCGGTCGCCCGCCGCATGTACGACATGCGTTTCCCTGGTGAAGACACCTCGGACCTCACCCTCCAGCAGCTACGCGGGCGGGAGGGCACACGCGTGCGTCGACTTTACGCCCAGCACTCCGAACGCACCGGCGTGCCCTGGACCAAACGGGACTACAAACCCGGCGACGCCTTCGCAGCAGGCGACGACGTCAACCGGCTGCTGTCCGCGGCGAACTCAGCCCTCTACGGCATCTGCCACGCCGTCATAACCGGCATCGGAGCCAGCCCGGCCCTCGGCTTCGTTCACACGGGCTCTGCATTGTCATTCGTCCTGGACATCGCCGACCTCTACAAGGCCGAGTTCACCATCCCACTGGCCTTCGACCTTGCCGCCAAGGGACTGACCTCGGAGCGCGATGCCCGAACGGCTCTTCGCGACGCGATCGTCCAGGACAAGCTGCTGTCCCGCGTGGTCGCAGACATCAAGAACCTGCTCGTCCCGGAAGGCACCACCCTGCTGGAGGAAGACCTGGGAGCACTGTGGGACGACAAGGAGGGCGTTGTCAGCGGCGGCCGAAACTGGGGGTCGGACTTCTTCAGCCCTGAAAGCCACCTGGACGTCATCCCGGACGACCCGAACCGGGACACAGCCCCATGAGCGCCGCGACCACGGTCGTTATCCTCATCGCAGCCCCACCCGGTCTCCGAGGCCACCTAACCCGCTGGTTCGTCGAAGTCGCCCCAGGAGTCTTCGTCGGCAGCCCAAACCCGCGTATCCGCGACGGGCTGTGGAAAGTTCTGACCGACCGCATCCGAGACGGTCAGGCAGTCATGATCGAACCCGCCCGAACCGAACAGGGCTGGACTGTCCGCACCGTCGGCCAGGATCGCTGGACCCCCACCGACTTCGACGGCCTCACCCTCATGTCCAGGCCCAGAGGAAACGCCGAACAGCCCTGGAAAACCGCGAAGCAAGTGAATGAAAACCGCATGATCACGTGACAACAGCCAAGGCCAGCAAGTGTCGTCCCCGCACCCGCGGGGGTAGTTCCTGGCTGCCGTTTTGCGGCTGAAGGGCCTGAACGTCGTCCCCGCACCCGCGGGGGTAGTTCGTCACGGTCGCCGTCCTCCTCGGCCGCCTTGGTGTCGTCCCCGCACCCGCGGGGGTAGTTCGCCCTACGCATCAAGGCCCAGGCGGAGGCCGAGGTCGTCCCCGCACCCGCGGGGGTAGTTCGCTCATCATGGCTGCCATCGCGCTGGCCCCAGGTCGTCCCCGCACCCGCGGGGGTAGTTCGGTGAGCGTGCCGCCGCTGCCGACCTCGCTGATGTCGTCCCCGCACCCGCGGGGGTAGTTCCTCCATCAACGAGTGGGCCCTCGGGCTGACGAGGTCGTCCCCGCACCCGCGGGGGTAGTTCCGAGGTTGTCGTCAACGACCCCGGCTCTACTGAGTCGTCCCCGCACCCGCGGGGGTAGTTCCGACCCCGGCTCTACTGATCCCGACACCCAAGGGTCGTCCCCGCACCCGCGGGGGTAGTTCGAGTGCGCTAGAGCGCCATAGCGGTTTCAAGACGTCGTCCCCGCACCCGCGGGGGTAGTTCCGTCGCCCGGGCCGGGACGGTGTCCGCCTCCGCGTCGTCCCCGCACCCGCGGGGGTAGTTCGAGCGGTTCCAGGTAGGCCAACGTCTCCAGGTTGTCGTCCCCGCACCCGCGGGGGTAGTTCCAGCGTGTGGATCCTCGACTCCAGTACCTACTCGTCGTCCCCGCACCCGCGGGGGTAGTTCCAGGGACACCTCGGGGCGGCCGGTCCCGGGCGCGTCGTCCCCGCACCCGCGGGGGTAGTTCGACCGGCGGCTGGGCCCTCGCTACCAGCGGAGGGTCGTCCCCGCACCCGCGGGGGTAGTTCCAGTCGGTACAGCGGAGCTTGCCCAATGACGGCGTCGTCCCCGCACCCGCGGGGGTAGTTCCACGAACAGGAACTCGGGCTTGGTGCCGCACACGTCGTCCCCGCACCCGCGGGGGTAGTTCGTCGGCATGACCGGCGCGGCCGTCGACGCGGCGGTCGTCCCCGCACCCGCGGGGGTAGTTCCCGAGGGTCGCAGGGCGGCCCGCCTGGCCGCATGTCGTCCCCGCACCCGCGGGGGTAGTTCCGGCATCGAGACCCATTGGCTGGGGTGCGAGGTGTCGTCCCCGCACCCGCGGGGGTAGTTCCCTGCCCGGGCCCCTGGGCGGATCCGGCGAGACGTCGTCCCCGCACCCGCGGGGGTAGTTCGCAGTTCCGCGACGTCGTCTTCCCGGAGATCGTGTCGTCCGCGCACCCGCGGGGGTAGTTCGGTCATGGAGCGGCTCGGGTACCCGCCGATGCCGTCGTCCCCGCACCCGCGGGGGTAGTTCCGCCGACGCGATGATCCGCGCCGACACCCTGTCGTCGTCCCCGCACCCGCGGGGGTAGTTCCCGCAGCCTCGGCGTGTTCTCGCCCGACGAGGTGTCGTCCCCCCACCCGCGGGGGTAGTTCCGATCACCCGGGCGGCCTCGGACCACCGAGTTCGTCGTCCCCGCACCCGCGGGGGTAGTTCCAGGTGGTGCATGCGGGCGTCGAGCCCTTCGGTGTCGTCCCCGCACCCGCGGGGGTAGTTCCCAGGGCATCGGGCCTGCTCTCTCCGGTCGTGCGTCGTCCCCGCACCCGCGGGGGTAGTTCACGCCCACACCAAGCCGTACGACGGGGACGAGCGTCGTCCCCGCACCCGCGGGGGTAGTTCTCCGGGACCGGTGCCCTTCGGGGCGGCCAGCGTGTCGTCCCCGCACCCGCGGGGGTAGTTCGCGCCCCCTGCCCTCCCCGAAGGGAGAACAGGGGTCGTCCCCGCACCCGCGGGGGTAGTTCAATGAGATACCCCCTGCCCTCCCGGAAGGGAAGGTCGTCCCCGCACCCGCGGGGGTAGTTCGCCTGCGAAGCAGCGCACGGCGGAGGAACTGCTGTCGTCCCCCCACCCGCGGGGGTAGTTCTCTCGATTCCTGACAACGGCGTGCGCCCCCGGAGTCGTCCCCGTACCCGCGGGGGTAGTTCCTACGACATGCGGCGCCTGCCCCGCACCGACATGTCGTCCCCGTACCCGCGGGGGGGGGGAGTTCCCAGGACAGGCCGTACTCGGTCGCGGACAGACCGTCGTCCCCGTACCCGCGGGGGTAGTTCGCCTTCGGTGAGCTGATGGTGGCGCTCGCGCCGGTCGTCCCCGCACCCGCGGGGGTAGTTCGCCACGGTACGCCCCATATCGCTGGCCCCACTGGTCGTCCCCGCGCCCGCGAGGGTAGTTCGCCCGGGTGCGACCTGTACGTCGAGCGCGAGCGGTCATCCCCGTACCCGCGGGGGTAGTTCCGCCACAGCCCACCTCACCTCGATGGCGAACCCGTCGTCCCCGCACCCGCGGGGGTAGTTCCCGCACAGTCACCGCGCTGGCGCCGCCGCCCGGGTCCTCCCCGCACCCGCGGGAGTAGTTCCAACGTCTCCATTGTCGCCCAGGCGGGCGGCCCGTCGTCCCCGCACCGGCGGGGGTAGTTCGGACGGCAAGGACGCGGGAGGTCCCGGAGGCCGGTCGTCCCGGCACCCGCAGGGGTAGTTCCCGGATCCGCAAGGGGCTACGGGCCCGGTCGTGTCGTCCCCGCACCCGCGAGGGTAGTCGACGTGGGCGCGGGCTCGGCAGTACGTCCTGACCCGCACGGAGCTCGCCTCCGAACTGGCCAAGCCGCCCTGCGATGTCCGGCACGCCGGGATCTCGTTCTGGCTGTACTCCGGTGTGGACCCGGCCGAATGCGCTCGCCGAGCGGACCAGAGCATCGAGGTCTCTTCCGCCGCTATGCCAAGTTTCTGGACGGCGTCCGGGAGCAGGCCAACCGCCTCATCGAGCGGTCCATGCAGGAGTGGGAACGCGTCAGCCAGGACACGGCGCCTGCAGGCTGAGTCGGAGTTTTGGTCCGCGCTGGTCCGGAAGCGCTGGTCAGAAGCGGGATAACAGTGGGAGGAACTGGGAGTTGCAGCACAAAACGAACCTAGCTCCAAGCGGGTCCGGCTGAAGGCGCCTGACGGGCAAAAGACCAGGTCAGGCGCCTCTTTTCGTGCCTCTAGAAGAAGCCCAGCTTCTTCGTGGAGTACGACAGCAGCAGGTTCTTCGTCTGCGGCGGTACAGGAGGTACACGGACGTTGACCTGCGGAAACCGTGCTCGGCGGGCCTGTGGAGCGGAGCGTGGACCGGGAATGGGCCGGATCTTGATCGTGGACCTCTGCACCTGCCGTCCAGGTCGCCTGTCGCCCGTCGTGCTCGACCAATCCGTTCATAGCAGGGCGTCCAGTTGACCGGGGCCCAGGTGTCGCTTGGCCTGACGACGCATGGCGGCATGCGTCGGTTGGTGGGCATCGAAGGCGTCGGCGAGGAACCGTGTCCAGGGCGGGGCCCCGCAGGGACCCCGCCCCGGCTGTCGGGTTCAGGCCGGGTACGGCAGGTCGGCCTCCGAGGTGCCGGCCGGCCGGGTGTGCAACGTTGCGTTCGGGCCGCCGATCCGCAGCTGCCACGGGTGCGGGCTGTCGGTGGCCACGTGCAGGCGGCCGCCACGGCGGCGCAGGTGGAAGCGGGCCGCCTGCCCGGGGCCGTCGGTGCTGGGGATCACGACGGTGCGCTCGGTGTCGTCGGCGAAGGCGTGCACCCGCAGCTCGACTCCGTCCGCCCACTCGGAGACGGGGCGCTGGTCGTCGGCGCCGAGTGGGATGACGGAGTCGGGGCGGGCGAGGAGCGGCAGGGTGCGGAAGTCGTGCTGCTCGCGGACCCAGCGGGGGCCGGTGACCCGGGTGCCGGTCAGGACGTTGGTCCACGTGCCCTCGGGTACGTAGTAGTCGACCGTGCCGTCGTCGGTGAAGATGGGGGCGACGAGGAGGTCGTCGCCGAGCAGGTACTGCCGGTCGAGCGTGGCGGCGGCCGGGTCGTCGGGGAACTCCAGCACCATCGCGCGCATCACCGGGACGCCGGTGGCGTGCGCCTGCTGGGCGGCGCGCTGGAGGTAGGGGGCGAGGCGATGCTTGAGCAGGGTGAACTCGCGGGTGACCTCGACGGCCTCCTCGCCGTAGTCCCACGGCACACGGTAGGACTTGCTGCCATGCAGGCGGCTGTGCGAGGAGAGCAGCCCGAACTGCACCCAGCGCTTGAAGACGGTGGGCGTCGGGGTGCCTTCGAAGCCGCCGATGTCGTGGCTCCAGAAGCCGAAGCCGGACAGGCCGAGGGAGAGTCCGCCGCGCAGCGACTCGGCCATGGCGTTGAAGTGGGACTCGCAGTCACCGCCCCAGTGCACCGGGTACTGCTGGCCGCCCGCGGTGGCGGAGCGCGCGAACAGCAGCGCCTCGCCGTCCCCGCGCACCTCGCGCAGCAGCTCGAAGACCGCCTCGTTGTAGAGGTGGGTGTAGTAGTTGTGCATCCGCTCCGGGTCGGAACCGTCGTGCCACACCACGTCGGTGGGAATGCGCTCGCCGAAGTCGGTCTTGAAACAGTCGACGCCCTGGTCGAGCAGGGCGCGTAGTTTCGCCAGGTACCAGTCGCGTGCGGCGGGGTTCGTGAAGTCCACCAGCGCCATGCCGGGCTGCCACAGGTCCCACTGCCACACGCTGCCGTCCGGGCGCCGCACGAGGTGGCCCGCGCGTATGCCCTCCTCGAAGAGTGCCGACTTCTGCGCGATGTAGGGGTTGATCCAGGCGGAGATCCGCAGCCCCCGCTCCTTGAGCCGGGCCAGCATCCCGGCCGGGTCGGGGAAGGTGTCGGCGTCCCACGCGAAGTCGCACCACTGGTAGCCGCGCATCCAGAAGCAGTCGAAGTGGAACACGCTCAGCGGGATGCCGCGTTCGGCCATGCCGCCGACGAAGCGGTTGACGGTGGCCTCGTCGTAGTCGGTGGTGAAGGACGTCGTCAGCCACAGGCCCAGCGCCCAGGCCGGCGGCAGCGCGGGGCGGCCGGAGAGGACCGTGTAACGCTCCAGGACCTGCTTGGGGGTGGGGCCGTGGACGACGAAGAACTCCAGCGACTGGTCCTCGACGCTGAACTGCACCTGGCCGACCGCCTCGGAGCCGACCTCGTAACTCACCTTGCCGGGGTGGTTGACGAAGACCCCGTAGCCGCGGTTCGTCAGGTGGAAGGGGACGTTCTTGTAGGCCTGCTCGCTGCTGGTGCCTCCGTCCGCCTGCCAGATGTCCACGGACTGCCCGTTCCGGACGAACGGGGTGAAGCGTTCCCCGAGCCCGTAGACCAGCTCGCCGACGCCCAAGGCGAGTTGGCCCACCATGTGGTGCCGGCCGGCGGCGTCGGTGACGAAGCCGATGCCGCGCTCGCCCACGGAGGTCAGCACCCGGCCGCCGGCGGAGAACTCCAGGCGCCACGGCTGGGAGGTGTCCACCCGCAGCGACAGCTCACCCGCACCGAGCTCGACCACCGCGCCGTCCCGGTACACCTTTCCCACATCCGGTCGCGCGCCGGGCAGTGCGAACTCCGGCCCCCGGCGCACCGAGCCGGCGTGGTGGGTGGCACGCACCCCGATCACGCCCTCGGCCGGCGACCAGCACTCGACCGTCAGCAACGCGCTGTTGAGCGTGTCGCCGCGGCCGCGCACGTGCTTCACCGGCGCGTAGAGGGTTACCCGGTGCTCGTCGGCCCGGACGTCCGCGACCTCGGTGGCGTAGCGCGCGGTCACTCCGGGACGCATCAGCCAGTAGCCGTCGGTGAACTTCATCGGGTGGTTTCCTCCGTCCGCGCGCGGTGCGCGGTGATCAGGCCCCGGTACCAGTGGTAGCTGTCCTTGGGCGTTCGGGTGAGCGTCCACCCCGGCCGCGACGGCATCCGCGACGGCGGCGAGGTGGTTGGCCGGGTAGGCGATCCGGTCCGGGTCATGGACCGGGCCGTCGGGGGCGAGGGTGCCGTCCTCGGTTTGGTCGTTCTCGGTGATCGAGACCGGTGGGAGACACGGGTAGGGGGATGGAGTCCCTGTCCAAGATGGCGCGGAGTCCCATCGCCTGCGGACCTGCAGTGGCCCCGCCGAGCCAGGCCCCGCCGTGCCGTTGGTCCGTCCAGGCGCGGAAGGAGGCGTCCTCGGGGTGCTCGACGGTCGGCGCGCCCGGGTGAAGCAGAGTGATCCGCTCGTCGAGTGTGAGGCGTTGCATCAGGTGGTCCACGCGCTGGTCCCCCGGGAGCGCGGGATCGGGGAACGGCCACCGACGGACGGCGGGCTGGGAAGCAGAACCCACGGGAGGGACACCTCACGAGCTGAGAGACATCGGTCAGTGAAGCGCTTCGACGCTGTCACTACCCGGATATGATGTCAATGCCTGGCAAGAAGGAAGGGTCCATCGCTGTACGGCCTCTTGTTTGGCTGAGAAGGTTTTCACTGCCTTGCGTCATCAAGTGAAGCGCTTCGACGGTCCCTCGGGGGCTGCTGCCATGAGTCACCAGAGAGCCGTCGTTGCCGTCCGCGGGGTCCACGGTGAGCCGCACCCCCGGATGGCGTCGATCGCGGCGAACCGCGTCCTTACTTCGGGCCGGGAGCCGTTCCTGATCACGGAGACCAACGCCCAAGCCATCGGCGGCACCTCCGACAACCGGACCGGCGTTGACTGGTTCGGGCGGCGGGCGTCCGGTACGACGAGTTCAGCAGCCGACTTGCCGCTGCGCACCGCACCGGACAGCCCGCTCCAGGTGCCGGGCGACGCGCGGACACCCGTTGGGTGGAGGGCCCGGCCGTCGAGGACGCCGACGTCCCGGCCGAGTAGGCCCCCCGGCACTTCGGGCGCCGGCCCGCCGTCACCACCCGCCGCCACGGCGCGGGCAGCGTCACGTGCGTGGGCACCGCGCCCGGCAGCGCCTGCTGGACTCCGTCACCGTCACCGTCACCGTCTCCACTGCCACTGCCACTGCCACCTCCACCGGCACCGCCCCCGACGGCCGGCGCGTCCATGTCGTCCGGAAACGGAGACGGTAGCCCGCCACCGCCAAGGCCGCCGGTGGGCCTGACCGACGCCTGAACGGCAGCGTGGCCCCGGCCGGTACGCCGCTGCGGCTCGGTGTCTGGGACGTCCGTGTCCTCGCCGCCGCACCAGGAGCCGCCGCGGAGGACCGGTGACGTTCCGCCGCCCCGTCACGGGAAACAGGCCGACAGTTCGGCGACGAGCCCGGCGTCGGTCTCCGGCCGGCCGGTCCCGGCCGGTCCCGGCCGGTTCGTGACCGACCATGTCGAACGCAGACCTGAAGAAGCCGAGTCCGGCACCGAAGCCTTCCGGTGCCGGACCCCTCTGCGGCGACTCCTCTGCACAGGGGATCGATGGAGACCTCAGACGGGGAGACCTCAGGCGGTGAACGCGACGCGCGCGAGTCGCACCGGGCCACGCAGCCCGAGGCGGACGTCGTGCACACCGGCCGCCACGACGACGGGGGCGCTCACCGTGGCGTAGTCGTAGGGCCCGGCTGCGACCGGGGAAAGCGTGAGCGCCGCCAGTACCGGACCGTCACCCAGCGAGAGTTCGACCGTGCCCTCACCCGCGGCCTCCACCGTGATCCCGGCGGCCCCCTCTCCGAAGTCACAGTCACGGAACACCAGCTCGCCCCTCAGGCCGGTCACAGGGGCGACGGAGTCACCCGACGTCTTCGCGCGGTCCACGATCTCCGTGTCGCGCTGGTCGTCGAAGTCCACCGCGTCCAGGCCGCCCACCATGACCGGCCGGGGGACGGACGGCTCGCCGTCGAGGCCGACGGTCCCGGCCAGGCGGATGTCCTCGCTGGACGCGCCGACGAGGATCTCGTAGAGGCCCGGTGCCACCCGGTGTCGTCCCTGCGCAACATCCCAGAACGCGAAGGCCGACATCGGCACCCGGAAGGCGATCTCCGTGACCTCGCCGGGCGCGAGCGTCACACGCCGGTGCGCGACCAGTTCCCTGCGGGGCCGTGGCACCGACGGCTCCATGGCCCGCGTGTAGAGCTGGGCGACCTCGTCCGCGATGACATCACCGGTGTTGGCGACCGTGAAGGACACACGCAGTGTCCCGTCCTCGATGTGAGTCGTGAGGCCCTCGTAGGAGAAGGACGCGTACGACAGGCCGTGGCCGAACGGGAAGAGAGGCGTGCCCTCGAAGTAGAGGTACGTCTGGCGGCCGCCGATCACGTCGTAGTCGAGGAGACCCGGCAGGTCGGAGTCGTCGGCGTACCAGGTCTGCGGGAGGCGGCCGGCGGGGGAGACGTCGCCGGCCAGGATCCGGGCCAGGGCGCTGCCGGCCGCCTGGCCGCCGTGGGCCGTCCACAGCAGCGCCGGCACCTCCGCGTGATCGACCGTGTACGGGTACGACGAGACCAGCGCCAGCACCGTGTTCGGGTTGGCCGTGCGGGCCGCGCGCAGGAGGCGCTCCTGGTGGGCGGGGAGGGCGAGGGTCGTACGGTCCTCGGTCTCGCGTCCGTTGATGTGCGGATCGTTGCCCGCGACCACCACCACCACGTCCGCCTGCGAGGCGACCCTGTGCACCGCGTCCTCGCCGCTCTCGACGACGACGACCTCGAAGATCTCCCCGTTTCCGTCGGCAACCTTCAGGCCGTCGGGGGCGACAGAGAGGGGGTGGCCCGTACCGATGTGCCGAAGGAGGTGGCCGTTCTCGTGCGGTTCCAGTCGGAACGTCTCCTGGACGAACCAGCCTCCGGGCTGGTCGGCGGAGGCTCGGACACGGCCGTCCTCGGCGACGGAGAGATAACGGCCGTCGGGGGCGCGCAGGGTCAGCACGCCCTCGCCCCAGTCGATGAGGGAGAGCTCGGTGCCGGTCGCCCCGGTGATGAGCGGGGGCAGATCCGTCCGGCCTGCGAGCAGGGCCGGGTCGAGGGCGCCTTCGGCGCCGCGCGCCTCGTCGTCGGCGTCCGCCTCGGGGACGTGCAGGAAGGTTCCGGCCGAGGTCTTCAGCAGGATCCGGTCCACGCCCTCCGCGAACTGCACGCGCTCCGAGCCGAACCGCTCGGACAGGCCCGCCAGCGGCGTACAGCGGTGCAGGAGCGTGCCGCTGTACCAGTCGAGCTTGCACTCGTCGGCGAGCAGGCCGACCACCGCGAGCCGGGTGCCGGGCGCGAGCGGCAGCAGGCCACCGCTGTTCTTGAGCAGCACGACCGCCTGCTCGGCCGCCTCTTGCGCGAGGGCCCGGTGGTCCGGGGTGTCGAAGGCCGTGGTGAGCGCGTGCGGGTCGTACTCCGGGTCGAACTCGCCGAGGCGGAAACGGACCGAGAGCTGGCGGCGTACCGCCGCGTCGACGTCAGACTCGGTCAGCAGGCCCTGCTCCAGGGCGCCGCGGACCCGCGCGGTGATCTTCGAGCTGTCGGTGCCGTGGTCGGTGAAGCTGTCGACGCCGGCGAGCAGCGCGGCGGCCGTCGCCTCCTCGTGGGTGTCGAAGTAGTGCTCGGAGTCGACCAGGTTGGAGGGCGCGCCCGCGTCCGAGCAGACGAGCAGCTCCTCGTCGGTCCAGGTGCGCAGATGCTCGCTCAGATAGGGCGAGACGTGGTTCGGGCGGCCGTTGACCAGGTTGTACGCCGGCATCACGCCGGCCACGGCGCCCGCCTCGACCGTCTCGCGGAAGGCGCGCAGGTCGTATTCGTGCAGGACGCGCGGGCGGACCGAGGAGGACGTGACGTCGCGGCCCGTCTCGTTGTTGTGGGCCAGCCAGTGCTTGAGGACGGGCGCGGTGCGCCAGTACGTCGGGTGCTCGCCGCGCAGGCCGTGCGTATAGGCGGTGGCGATGGCCGAGGTGAGCTTCGGGTCCTCCGAGTAGCCCTCCTCGTTGCGGCCCCACAGAGGGTGGCGCAGCAGGTTCACGGTCGGGGACCAGACATTCAGGCTCACGCGGTCGTCGCGGGCGCGCATCGCGCGGACCTCCTTGGACACCGCCTCGCCGACCCGTCGGACGAGATCCGTGTTCCAGGTCGCGCCCAGGCCCACCGCCTGCGGGAAGACGGTGGCCGGCCCCATCCAGGCCACGCCGTGCAGGGCCTCCTGGCCGGTGCGGAACGCGGCGACGCCGAGCCGCTCCACGGCGGGCGCGAACTGGTGCAGGAATCCGATCTTCTCGTCGAGGGTGAGCCGCGACAGGAGGTCGTCGACGCGCTTCGCGAAAGTCAGCTGCTGATCGCGGAAAGGTAGTGGTGTGTGCGGCGTGTGTGCGGACACGTGGGATCCCCTTGAGGTGGACCGGCGAGTGCTTTTGAAGCGCTTCGATGCTCATCAGGCCGCAGGGCGCGTGTCAAGAGAGCAGCGCCATCGCATCCAAAAGGGCGGACAGGGTGTGGCCAAGAGTCGCCGCCCGGCCCTCGGAGGAATCTTGGAAGCGACTCTTGTGCGCCCCTGGGTGTTCACTTAACCTCACTGCAACATCGAAGCGCTTCGACTGCGCATCGCGTCGCAGTGGCCGGATGTCCGCTTTCAGCTCAGCCAGTTCCAGTCATGACACCGCAGCCGACGGCCCACCGCCGGGTGTCCAGCTGCGCCACGAAGGGTTGACGCAATGACGCCGAATGCCGCCTCCTCCGGACTGAGCCGGAGAAGCTTCCTCGCCTCCACGGCGGTCGCCACCGCGGCCGTGGCGGGGGGAATGCCGCTCCTCACCGCCTGCAGCGATGCGGAGGGCGGCGGGTCGCGAGAGGGTGCCACGTCGGGCAAGGCCGCGGACAAGCTGCTCCCGACCTATGTGGCCAGCACGGTCGCCAAGCCGGACATTCCGTCGAAGAACGGCTCGTCAGCGGGGTACACCGGCAAGGTCGACCTCGCGGCCCTCGCCACCTCGGTCCCGACCAGGCTCGGCACCGGCGCTCCCCTCGAGATCATGGCCCCGCTCTGGGGCACCCCGCCGAAGCCCGGGTGCGCGTACTACACGGCGCTCGACGCCGCGGCGGGCACCAAGATCACCTGGCAGAACCAGGACGGCAACACCTACGGTGAGAAGCTCGGTGCCGTTCTCGCCTCCAGCTCCATACCCGACATGGTGGTCGTGCCGAGCTGGGAACTGGTCGGCAAGATCTCGAACGCGGTCACCGCGAAGTTCATGGACCTCGGCCCCTATCTGGCGGGTGACAAGGTCAAGAAGTACCCGAACCTGGCCGCGATCCCGACCGACTCCTGGCGCATGAGCATCTTCGGCGGCGCGCTGCGCGGCATCCCGATGCCCGCTGCCCCCGTGCCCGGCATCGTGCCCTACTACCGCAAGGACGTCTTCGACAAGAAGGGCTACACCGTTCCCACGTCGGCCGACGAGTTCCTCAGCTGGGCGAAGGAGGCCACCAGCGCCAAGGCCAAGGTGTGGGCCTGCGGTGACATGAGGTGGTCGGCGGCAGGCTTCTTCAGCGTCCTTCCCGCCGGGTCGCTCGGCTGGAACATCGGGAACGACGGCAAGCTGACGTACCGCATCGAGCACCCCCAGTACCTCGAACATCTGGAGTGGGTCCGCAAGCTGTTCGCCGCCGGCGTCGTCCATCCCGACGACAAGGCGAACACGGGCGACCCGAGCCAGCGGTTCACCGCCGGACAGATCCTGGTCTACAACAACGACATGTCCTCCTGGTACGGCAAGACCGCCGAACAGGCCCGGTCCAACCCGGACTTCGAGATCGGCGGCATGGACTACTTCGGCGCCGACGGCGGCAGCCCGACGCTGTACGCCGGCCAGCCCGCCGGCATCTGGTCCATGATCCGCAAGGGCGCCTCGAAGGAGACGGTCGAGAACGCGCTGGCCGCGGCCAACTTCGCGGCGGCACCCTACGGCACCAAGGAGCGGATGTTCGTCGACTACGGCGTCGAGGGCACCCACTACACGGTCGCGAACGGCGCCCCGGTCAAGAACGATCAGGGCATCCAGGAGGTGAACAACGCCTGGGTGCTGCTGGCGGCCCCGGCCCCCTACACCGCCCACCCCGACCTCCCCGACATCGCCCGCATGCAGGTCGAGTGGCAGCAGCGGCAGGGCGCTCTCGTCAAGAAGACCTCCACCTACGGCATGAACATCGTCGAGCCGAGCCGGTACGCCACCCTCTCCAGCCAGTTCGAGCAGCTGGAGATCGACTTCGTACGCGGCAACAAGAAGCTCTCCGACATCCAGCAGGCCATCTCCACCTGGAAGTCCTCCGGCGGCGACAAGCTGCGCGACTGGTACAAGGAGCTCCTCGACAAGAACGGCAGCGGCAACTGATGTCCCTCACGGCCGGGAGCAGGCCCGACGGGACGCGTCCCGCCGCGGTCGTCGAGGAACCGAGGGCGGCGGTCGCCGGAGCCACCGCGAAGGAGAGCGTGCCGCGCAGGACCGCCAAGGCGGGCAAGGTCCCCTTCCGGGTCCGGTGGCGCCGCGACCGCGCGCTCATCCTGATGACCTCGCCCGTCATCGCCCTGCTCCTCCTCTTCAACTACGTCCCGCTCCTCGGCAACGTCGTCGCCTTCCAGGACTACGACCCGTACGTCTCCAGCAACGGCATCACGGCGGTCTTCCACAGCCCCTGGGTGGGCGTGGAGCAGTTCTCGCGGATGTTCGACGACCCGCTGTTCTGGAGCGCCACGAAGAACACCATCGTCCTGTTCGTGCTCCAACTGGTGCTGTTCTTCCCCGTCCCCATCGCCCTCGCGCTGGTCATCAACAGCGTGATCCGGCCCCGGGTGCGGGCCGTGGCACAGGCGATCATGTATCTCCCGCACTTCTTCTCGTGGGTCCTCGTCGTCACCGTGTTCCAGCAGATCCTCGGCGGCGCGGGCATCATCGCGCAGACCCTCGAGGAGCACGGGTGGAGCGGCTTCGACCTGATGACCGACGCGGACCTCTTCAAGTACCTGGTCACCGCGCAGGCCGTGTGGAAGGACGCCGGCTGGGGGATCATCGTCTTCCTCGCCGCGCTGTCCGCCGTCAGCACCGACCTGTACGAGGCCGCCGCCATGGACGGCGCGGGGCGCTGGCGACGCATGTGGCACGTCACGCTGCCCGCGCTGCGCCCGGTGATCGCCCTGCTCCTGGTCCTCAGGGTGGGCGACGCGCTGAGCGTCGGATTCGAGCAGTTCCTGCTCCAGCGGGACGCGGTCGGCGCAGGGGCCAGCGAGGTCCTCGACACCTACGTGTGGAACATGGGTATCCAGAACGGCGACTTCAGCTACGCGGCCGCGGTCGGCCTGGCCAAGGGACTCATCGGAGTCTGTCTCGTCCTGGGCGCGAACAAGTTCGCGCACCTGCTGGGCGAGCAGGGGGTGTACAAGAAGTGAGCCTCAACACGCAGCTCATCCGCAGCCTCAAGGCTCCCGCCCGCCCGGTGTGGGAGGAGCCGCCGAGCAAGGCGGGACTCACCGCCAAGGGCGGCTTCCTCGTGCTCTGCTGTCTCGGGGTGCTCGGCCCGCTGTGGATCGTGATCGTCACCAGCCTCTCCCCGAAGCCCGTGATCGACGAGGTCGGCGGCCTCGTCGTGATCCCCCAGGGCATCACCTTCGTCAACTACACCGAACTGCTCAGCGGTGGCCAGGTCAGCCGGGCCATCATGGTCTCGGTCGGTGTCACGCTCGCCGGCACGCTGTTCTCGATGACGGTGTCGGTGCTGGCGGCCTACGGCCTGTCGCGGCCGGGGAGTCTGGGCCATCGGTTCTTCCTGATGGCCATGATGGCGACCATGTTCTTCGGGGCCGGCCTCATTCCGACGTACCTTCTGGTCCAGTCGCTGGGCCTCACCGACACCTATCTGTCGCTGATCCTGCCGAGCGCCGTCAGCGTCTTCAACATCCTCGTCCTGCGGGCCTTCTTCATGGGGATCTCACCCGAACTCACCGAGTCCGCCCGCATCGACGGGGCCGGCGAGATGCGCATCCTGCTGACCATCATCGTGCCGCTGTCACGCGCGGTGCTGGCCGTCATCTCGCTGTTCTACGCGGTCGGGTACTGGAGCGCCTGGTTCAACGCGTCCATCTACCTCAACGACCAGGAGATGATGCCGCTGCAGAACGTGCTCATCCAGCTGGTCCAGAAGAACACCGAGGCGCCGACCGGCCTCCAGCAGGCCGTCCGCACCGGCCAACTCTCCGCCCTGGGGCTGCAGATGGCCGTCATGGTCCTCGCGCTGATCCCGGTCGCGGTCGCCTCCCCGTTCGTCCAGCGGCACTTCAAGAAGGGCATGCTCACAGGAGCCATCAAGGGCTGACGCTCTGGTCGCGCCCACGCGCCGGAGCCGCACATCGACACGGCCCCGCGCCCCTGATCCCAGCTCGATCTCCCCTTTCGTCAGGACAGAGGTATGTCATGAGCAGGTTCCACCTCAGCAGGCGCTCCGTTCTTGCCGGTTCCGCTGCCGCCGCCGCGGTCGTCTCCCTGCCCGCGGTTTCGGGGCAGGCGCAGGCCGCCGCCCGCTCGTCCGTCGCCGAGAGCGGCTACCGGTGGCGCGGCGCCGTCATGGGCGGCACCGGTTTCATCAGCGGCGTGCTGTTCCACCCGTCGGTACGAGGGCTCGCCTACGCCAGGACCGACATCGGGGGCGCCTACCGCTGGGACGACCGCACCGACCGTTGGATCCCGCTGACCGACCACCTCGGCTGGGACGACTGGAACCTTCTCGGCGTCGAGGCCATGGCCGTCGACCCGGCCCACCGGAACCGCCTGTACCTGGCCCTCGGCACGTACACGCAGCCCTGGGCCGGCAACGGGGCCGTGCTGCGGTCCGAGGACCGGGGTGCCACCTGGAAGCGCACGGACCTCACCGTGAAGCTCGGAGCCAACGAGGACGGGCGCGGATGCGGTGAACGGCTCCTGGTCGACCCGCGGGACTGCGACACGCTGTGGCTCGGCACCCGGCACGACGGACTGCTCAAGTCCACCGACCGAGGCGCCACGTGGCAGCCCGCGGACTTCCCGGCCACCCCGAGCGCCACCGGCCAGGGCATCACCCTCCTGGTCGCCGCGGGCCGTACCGTCTACGCCGGCTGGGGCGACTCCGACGGCACCGCCGACCACCCCAACCTCTACCGCACGTCCGACGGAAGGACGTGGGAGCCCGTCCCCGGGCAGCCGGCCGGCACCGCCGCGAGGGTGCCGGTCCGAGCCGCGTACGACCGCCTCACCCGAGAGCTGTACGTGACGTATGCCAACGCCCCCGGCCCCAACGGGCAGTCCGACGGCAGCGTGCACAAGCTGCGGACGACGAACGGGAAATGGACCGAGGTCACCCCCGTGAAGCCCGGCGGGGTGACGAGCGACGGCGGGACCGACGCCTTCGGCTACGGCGGCGTCGCCGTCGACGCCCGCCGGCCCGGGACGCTCGTCGTGTCCACCAACAACCGCTGGTCCGAGATCGACACCGTCTTCCGTTCCACCGACGGCGGCCGCACCTGGACGTCCCTGAAGGACGAGGCCGTCCTCGACGTCTCCGAGACCCCCTACCTCAAGTGGGGTGGCGACAAGCCCAAGTTCGGCTGGTGGATCCAGGCCCTCGGCCTCGACCCGTTCGACTCCCGGCACGTCGTCTACGGCACCGGCGCGACCCTGTACGGCACGCGCGACCTCCGGCGCTGGGCTCCGCAGATCCGCGGCCTGGAGGAGACCGCCATCCTCCATCTGATCTCGCCGCCGGTCGGAGAGGCGCATCTGATCAGCGGCAACGGCGACATCGGCGTGATGTACCACGAGTCGCTCACGGCATCCCCCTCACGCGGCATGGCGTCGAACCCCGTCTTCGGGTCGACGACGGGACTCTCCCAGGCCGCTGCCCGACCCTCGTACGTCGTGCGCACCGGCTGGAGCGGGAGCGCCAACGGCGCCTGGTCGGACGACGGCGGACAGACCTGGTCGCCCTTCGCGTCACAGCCGGCCGCCGCCAAGGACGCGCCCGGCCCGATCGTCACCAACGCCGACGGCAGCGTGCTCCTGTGGTCCCTCGGGTCCTCGAACGGCACCGTCAACCCGGCGTACCGCTCGACGGACAACGGCGCCACCTGGTCCGAGGCCACCTCCGTCCCGAAGGGCGCCGTCCTGGTCGCGGACCCCGTGGACCCGGCGCTCTTCTACGGCTACGACACGACGGCCGGCACGGTCCACGCCAGCACCGACGGCGGCCTGACCTTCACCCCCACGGCCACCGACCTGCCCTCGGGCGACCCGCAGTTCCAGCTGACCGCGGCCCCGGGGCGCTCCGGTGACCTGTGGCTCAGCGCGAAGGAGGCCGGGCTGTACCGCTCCACCGACGGGGGCGCCACCTTCACCAGGGTCGGCAGCTGCCGGTCCTCGCACACCCTGGGCTTCGGCAAGGCCGCCCCGGGCGCCACCTACCCGGCGGTCTACATGGTCGGCGCGACCGAGGGCTTCAACGCCGTCCACCGCTCCGACGACGAGGCGAAGAGCTGGGTACGGATCAACGACGACCAGCACCAGTGGGGCTGGATCGGCCGGGCCATCACCGGCGATCCGCGCGTGTACGGGCGGGTCTACGTCGGCACCAACGGGCGCGGCGTGCAGTACGGGGAGCCCGTCTGATGCCCGGCCTGAGCGACGCGACCCGCGGCCGCCTTCTCTTCGGCGGCGACTACAACCCGGAGCAGTGGCCCGAGGAGACCTGGTACGAGGACGTCCGGCTGATGAAGGCGGCCGGGGTCAACTCGGTCACCCTCGGTGTCTTCTCCTGGTCGGCGCTGGAACCGGAGCCGGGCGCGAGGGAGTTCGGCAGACTGGACACGCTGATGGACCTGATGCACGACAACGGCATCGGCGTCGTCCTCGCCACCCCGACCTCCTCGCCCCCGCCCTGGATGGGCCGACTGCACCCGGACACCCTGCCCGTCACCGAGGACGGCCGCACCGAGTGGTGGGGCGGCCGGCAGCACTTCTCGCACTCCAGCGCCACCTATCGGCGCTACGCCGCCGCCATCACAGAGGACCTCGCCGCCCGCTACGCCGGCCACCCGGCGCTGACGATGTGGCACATCAACAACGAGTACTGCACCTTCGACTACGGCGACGAGGCCGCGGCAGCCTTCCGCCGCTGGCTGCGCGAGAAGTACGGCACCCTCGACGCCCTCAACGAGGCCTGGGGCACCGCCTTCTGGAGCCAGGGTTACGACACCTGGGACGGCATCCTGCCGCCCCGCCTGCCCCACTACATGCGCAACCCCACCCAGGTGCTGGACTTCAGGCGCTTCACCTCGGACATGCTCCTGGAGTGCTACGTCGCCGAGCGGGACATCGTGCGCCGCCACACCCCGAACATCCCGGTCACCAGCAACTTCATGCCGCTGTGGATGGGCCAGGACGCCTGGCGCTGGGCCGAGGAGGAGGACGTGGTCTCCGTCGACATCTACCCGGATCCGCGCGACCCGCTGGGCGCCCAGAGCGGCGCCCTCGTCCAGGACATGACCCGCTCCCAGGCGCGCGGGCCGTGGATGCTCATGGAGCAGGCTGCCGGGCCCGTCAACTGGCGGGGCGTGAACCACCCCAAGCCCCGGGGCCTCAACCGGCTCTGGTCCCTGCAGGCCGTGGCCCGGGGTGCCGACGCCGTCTGCTACTTCCAGTGGCGGCAGTCCCGGCAGGGCGCGGAGAAGTTCCACTCCGGCATGGTCAGCCATGCCGGGGAGGAGGGCCGGACGTACCAGGAGGTCAAGCGGCTCGGCGCGGAGCTGGAGCGGATCGCCGCCGAGACGGCCGGCCGGAACATCACCGCGGACATCGCGATCCTGCATGACTGGCACGCCTGGTGGGCCGGCGCCCAGGACGGCCGCCTGTCCGGCCAGGTGGAGTACCCGGACGTCCTGCGCGCCTGGCACCGAGCCCTCTGGCAGGCGCACTTCACCACCGACTTCGCCCACCCCGAGCACGACCTGACCCCATACTCCGTGGTCATCGTGCCGCAGCTCTACGCCCTCACCGACGCGGCGATCGACAACCTCCTCGCCCATGTCCGCAGGGGCGGCACCCTCGTCTGCGGCTTCCAGACCGGCGTCGCCGACGAGGACGACCGGGTCCGCGCCGGTGGCATGGATCCCCGGCTGCGCGAGCTGTTCGGCATCCGCACCCTGCACGAGTGGTGGCCGCTGGACGCGGGGGAGACCGTCACCTGCGAGGGCTTCACGGCGTCCCTGTGGTCGGAGGAGCTGGAGGGCGACGGCTCCGCCGACGAGACCGTCCCGTACAAGGGCGGTGAACTCGACGGACTGCCCGCCGTCCTGCGCAAGGGCCGGGCCTGGTACGTCTCCACGCTCCCGGAGCCGGAGGCGCTGCGCGACCTGCTGGCCCGGATCGCCTCCGCCGCGGGCGTCCGGCCGGTGCTCGACGGCCTCCCCGAGGAGGTCGAGGCCGTCCGCTGGGGCGAGGCGCTGTTCGTGCTCAACCACGGCCGCGAGCCGGTGACCGTCGAGGTGCCCGGCACTCACCACGATCTCCTCACGGGGACGTCAGTCACCGACCGGGTCACCCTCGGCCGCTACGGCGTGGCGGTGCTCCGGCCATGACCGCTGTCGTCGGGCCCGTCCACGGCACCGTCCGCACCGGTAGGCACAACTGACCTGGGCGGCCCGTCCGGGTGACGGCGGATCTGCGGCCGGCTCGCACGGTCCGTATCGAAGTCAGGCCTTCTTCTTCGTTCTCCTCAGGCGTGGTCGACCTCGGCCCGCAGTGTGTTGTAGTCCGCGAACGCGGACTCGACATCGGAGCGGCTCAGGCCGTAGCGGCTCAGGTCGTAGGTGTGCTTGCGGGCGCCCTTGGGGCGGGCGACGGCCGCGGGGAGCCGGGCCGCGTCCGCCTCCGTCCACGGAGCGCCGACGGCCGCGTAGAGCTTGGGGGCACCGGTGGCGGGGTCGGACCCGAGCCAGGAGTACGGGGCGTCCACCAACTGCTCCGGCGGGATGTCGGCCCGGGCCGCGAGACCGCGTGTCATGGCGCGGCTCAGCAGGCCGAGCCAGGTGGCGCCGATGCCCTCCAGGTCGAGCGGGCGGGTGCTGACGGCCATGCCGTGCTCGACCAGAGAGCAGAAGGACGCCACGACGGTGACCGGATCGCGGTGGCACCACACGATCGTGGCGTCAGGGAACACCGTGCGCAGTGCGTCCAGATTCTCCAGGTGCATGGGGGACTTCATCATCCAGCGCCGCCGCGGGCGGCCGTACTGCAGTACCTGGTAGACCTGCTTGAGATACCGGTAGTCGGGGACGAAGTCCCGCTCGCAGTGCCAGTCCTGGTACTCGGGGATCCGGGCCTGGGAGAACGGCATCAGGGCGTGCGGGAGGGCGAACGTGCATTCCTCGGGACCCTCGGCGGCCATCGCGTGGATGTCGCGGAAGCGCGGCGCGAAGAGGTCGGCGCCCTGGACCAGCCGACGCCCGGCGGTGATCGCCTTCCGCCGTTGCCGGGGCGGCAGGTCCAGGTCGGGCGTGAGCAGTTCCCAGAGCAGGGGACAGCGGTGCTCGTCCGAGATCGACAGCACGGAGTGCGTGACCGTGGTGGCCGTGCGCGGCAGTCCCACGACGAACACCGGCTTCTCGATCGGCTCCCGCTCGATCTCCGGATGCTCGGCGACCAGCCGCCGGACGCGGGCCCGGTTGGTGAGATGCCGGCGCACATGCGTCTGCGCCGACTGCCAGCCGACCGGGGTGAGCCGGTCGGCATTCGCCCACCAGCCCAGCAGCGACCGGAAGTCGTCGACGAACTGGCGGTCACCGGGCGCCTCCCCGGCGGCCGCGGCGATGCTGTCGAAGACCCGGCCGGGATCGCGTCGGGAGCCGAAGGCCGGGCGCACCAGGAGATTGGCGAGGGCGAGGGCGAGCGGAGACGAGGACACCCGGCCAATCTATCCCGTCCAACTCGCCTGCGGTGACCGGAAGTTGGCCGAACGACCGTGCCCCGTCCGCAGGTACAGCGGGATGAGGTCCATTGGGGCGTCGACCGTCACGGTCGCACCGCCCCGTACGTCTCACCGGTCCACGCGTCAGGGCGCCGATCCGGTACTCGTCCGCACCGTCAACTCGGGTGCGATCAGCAAGACTTCGTCGGTGGCGTGACCGTCGATCTTGGCGACCAGACGCTCCACCGCCTGCCGGCCCATCTCCTGCGCGGGGATGGAGACCGACGTCAGCCGCACCGAGGCCTGGACGGCCACCTGTTCCGGGCAGATCGCGACCACCGACACGTCCTCGGGGACGGCGCGGCCCTGCCGGCGCAGCAGGGCGAGCAGTGGCTCGACCGCCTGCTCGTTCTGCACGACGAACCCGGAGGTGCCCGGGCGCTCATCGAGGATGCGGGTGAGGATGGCGGCCATCGCCTCGTAGCCGCCCTCGCACGGCCGGTGCAACACCCTGAGGCCCAACTCCCGTGCCCGGGAACGGATTCCGACGAGGGTGCGCTCGGCGAAGCCGGTGTGGCGTTCGTAGACCGCGGGGGCCTCGCCGATGACGGCGATGTCGCGATGGCCGAGCATCGCCAGATGCTCGACGCACAACGCGCCGGTCGCCCTGAAGTCGAGGTCGACGCAGGTCAGTCCTGAGGTGTCGGCGGGCAGCCCGATCAGCACGGACGGCTGGTCGGTGCCGCGCAGCAACGGCAACCGCTCGTCGTCGAGCTCGACATCCATGAGGATCATCGCGTCGGCGAGCCCACTGCCGGTGACGCGGCGGACGGCTTCGGGACCCTCCTCGCCGGTCAGCAGCAGCACGTCGTACCCGTGCGTCCGGGCCGTCGTGGCGACCGCGATGGCGATCTCCATCATCACCGGCACGTACATGTCGGTGCGCAGGGGAACCATCAGCGCGATGATGTTCGACCTGCTGCTGGCCAGGGCCCGCGCGCCCGCGTTCGGGTGGTATCCCAGCTCGCGGATGCTCTGCTCGACCTGCAGCCGGGTGGCCGCGGAGATGGGCCGCTTGCCGCTGAGGACATAGCTCACCGTGCTCGCCGACACTCCGGCGTGCCGGGCGACCTCGGCGAGGGTTACCATCCAGCTCTCCCAGCCTTATGAAGCGCTTCGATCGTGCGAGCGTATCACTTCCGCGTTAAATGTACGCCGACCCTAGCCCCAGCCTGTCGTGTTGTCCATCCCCTCGTTGAAGCGCTTCGATGAAGCCCTGGTGCGACGTACAAGCCCTCGTCGATGGCGGAAGCCGGAACACTGACCGCCGACCGTACTGCCTTCTCCGTGCCCTCGGCGGCGGCCCGGGTCGCGCCAGCCGCTTGGCGAAGCGTCGGTCCGGCCGGCGCAGTGCCGGCACCCGATAGGTCCTCTCGTCGATTTGTGACGAAGTCGTGGTGTGGTGGGGGTGCTTCAGGGAGCGCCGGGGGCCGTGGGGGTGATGCGGAGCAGGACGGCGGACGGCGCAGTGGGCAGGGTCAGGCTCAGCTCGGCCGTGTCGGGCAGCCAGGCGGAATCGGCCCGACTGACCGAGGGATAGAGCAGGTCGACACGGGCGGCGGTGTCCCGCAGGTGGGGCAGGTGAAGCGTCGCCGTGGCGTCGGTTCCTGGGCGGCGCCAGGCCGTGAGGTAGGTGGTGGCGGGCGTGCGCATGGCCAGGGCGATCCAGGGGTCGTCCCAGGCAGGAAGGCCCAGTGGCCAGGACGGCACGGCTTGCGGCAGATCGGCGCGGATGGCCTTGTACACCGCTACCGCCTCGTGGACCAGGGCGCGGGCCTCCCGCTCGAGTTCGGGAATACGGCCGGAGAGGTGGATCCGGCCGAGCAGCGCGTTGGCCATGGTGAAGGCCACCTCGTCGAGGGAGTCCTCCGGCCGGGGGTACGCCCATACGGCACCCTGTTCGGGGGTGACGGCGGTGGGCGCGGAGGCCGCGATGGGCGCGTAGAGGTGGAGGTTCTGCTGGTCGCTGGTGGACTGCAGCTGCAGCCGGGAGAGCATGGCGTCGTCCCAGCGCATGCCGCCGGAGGCGCAGTTCTCCACCACCAGGTGCGGGTGCCGGTCGAGGACGCCGTCGAGCCATTCGAGGTGCGCCCGGTTGTGGCCGAGCAGGCCGTCGCCGGGGGTCTCGCCGGGGTGGGCGCTGGTGCCGGAGCCGGGGTCGATGTTGTGGTCGAGCTTGAGGTAGCCGACGCCCCACTCGCCGACCAGGCGGTCCACGACCCGGTCGAGGTGGGCACGGGCGGCCGGGTGGCGCATGTCCAGGTGGTGCCGGCCGGTCTCCGTGACGCGGGCGCCGTCGCGGCGGAAGAACGCCTCGTCGGGCAGGGACTTGGCCATGGGGCTGTGGACGCCGATGACTTCCGGCTCCAGCCACAGGCCGGGAACCATGCCGCGTCGGCGGATATGGTCCAGTACCTCCTGGATCCCCTTCTCGCCGGGGAAGCGAGAGGCGGCCGGCTCCCAGGCACCGACGCTGGTCCACCAGCCGCCGTCACCGTCGTCGTACCAGCCCGCGTCGATGACGAAGTGCTCGGCGCCGGCCTCGGCCGCCGCGTCGATCAGCGGCAGCAGCTTGTCGGTGGTGGGGTCGCCCATCAGGCAGTTCATGTAGTCGTTGAAGATGACGGGCAGGCGCTGGTGGTCGGCATGAGGGCGGCGCTGGGCGCGGCGGTAGCGGGTCAGCGCGGCGAACGCGGAGCCGGGGCCGCCGTCGGCGCTGAAGGCCAGTGCGGCGGGTACGGTGCGGAAGACGGCGCCGGGTTCCAGGGGGTGCCGCCAGCCGTGGTGGGTGTCGGTGGGCCCGAACAGCGCAGCGTAGGCCGCCTCGTCGTGCTCTTGGCACTCCCAGCGCCAGCCCCCGCCGTTGTGCTCGACCTGCCACACCCAACTGCGTCCGGTGCGCCGGTCCGTCAGGCCGCCCATGGGCAGGTGTCCGCAACTGGACCAGGTGCCTTGTCCGTTCAGGGCGAAGCCCGCCTTGCCGTGCCCGTACGTCACCTGCCCGCTGACGCCGGGTGTGGTGCGGCGCATCGGCTGTCGCTGCCAGCGGCACTCGGCGAGCCAGTCGTTGTCCGCCCACAGCAGGTCGGCGGCGTCGACGGCCGCCGGGTCCCGTGGGGTGAGGCAGCCCACCGCGAGCGAGCTGACCGACTCCAGGTGCAAGGTGGCCTGCCCTTCGTTGCGCAGCGTCACTTCACTGCGGAGCACGGGAATGCCGTCCGGCGACCGGTAGGCCACCTCCGCGGCCAGCCCGGTTTCCGGGTCGTGGAGCTGCACGGTCAGCGTGTGCCAGTCGCCGTCGCGGGCCGCGTGGTGGGCCCGGTGGCGCAGCCGCCCGCCGAGAGCGGTCCCGATCAGGCGGCTGCCCGACCAGTCGCGGCCGTGACCCGCGGCCGTCACCTCCACCAGGGGGAGGGATGCGCCGGGGACTCTCCGCGTTTCGCCGGGCAGTCCGAGGTGCGTGAGGCGCGGGCTGCCGTCGTCATCGAGGACGAGGTCGAGGTGAAGGGCCTCGTGCCCCCAGTGGAAGGCCCCTTGTTCCTTGGTCATGGCGGCCCTTTCGAGGTCGGTGCCGGGCGGGTTCCTCGGGTACGGAGTGTCGAGTCGTGCTCTGACGGACCTGTGCGGGGCCGGAGACGGCGGTGAGGGCGGGGCGCGATGTGCTCTGCGAGCTGCTCCGGACACCGGCTCGCGGCCCCCGCAAGCCGGACAGCGGGCGTTGTCGAAGCGCTTCACTATCCCGCGTTTAAGCTAACGGACAAGTTTCGCGAGAAACAAGGGCACCTACCGCGAGACTGTCTTCAGTGCCGGTTCATGGGCGCGCTATCGGAGAGAGCAGCATCGGCGAAGCGCTTCGACGGTGCCCGCCACCGATGTCCTGCCGGGATCTGAGCCCGGAAGGGGCTCAGGTCCGGGGTACGAGGGGTCATCCGGCGGTCAGAGTCGTCCACTTCTGGTTGGCGCCGCCGTGGCAGTCCCACAGCTGGAGCTGTGTGCCGTCGGCGGTGGTGGAGCCCGGGACGTCGAGGCAGCGGCCGGAGGCGGGGTTGCGGTAGCCGCCGTTGTAGGGCTGCCACACCTGGTTGGCGCCGCCGTGGCAGGCCCAGAGCTGCACCTTGGTGCCGTTGGCGGTGCCCCAGCCGGCGGCGTCGAGGCACTTGCCCAGGGAGCGCAGGGTGCCGTCGGTGTAGGCGGACCAGTACTGGTTGGCGCCGTCGCCGCAGCTCCACGTCTGTACGGCGGTCCCGTCGGCGCTGCCGGCGCCGTTGACGTCCAGGCATTTGCCGGTGATGCCGGACTGTACGCGTGCCGGGGCGGGTGCGGGGTTCCTCAGCCACCCGGCGCTGTCCGCGGCCTGGACGCCGCGGTGGAAGGCGTCGGCCATCTTCCGGTAGCCGGAGTCGTTGGGGTGCAGGGGGTCGGCCAGGTCGGCCGTGGTCAGGCCGCTCATGTCGACGGATGCGACGTGCTTGCCCGCGGCCTGTGCCTCGCTGACGATCTGGGGGATGGCCTGGTTGTACGTGCCCCGCCACTGCTCCTCCGAGCTGTTGGTGGACACGACCAGGGAGGCGACGAGGACGGTCGCGTCGGGGACGTCGGCGGTGATCTGGTTGACCAGCGACTTCAGCTCGGCGATGGCGGCGTTGGGCCCGGAGGCCCCTATGAGGTCGTTGGTGCCGATGTGCAGCGTCACGACGTTGGGCCGGTAGCGGGTCAGGGAGGCGTCGGCGAGGGCGGCGATCTCGTTGATGTGGTATCCGGAGTGGCCTTCGTTGTCGGGGTCGGACATCGAACCGGCCCGCCCCGTGCCGACGAAGTCCACCGGGTGGCCGTCCGCCGCGAGCATGTTCCACAACGGTCCCCGGTAGCCGTTGCCCGTGCTGCTTCCCACGCCCCAGGTGATCGAGTCGCCCAGCGGCATGACCCGCAGAGGTGTGTCGGAGGCGGCGGAGGCAGGGGCGACACCTGCCGCCGTCACCCCGAGCGCGACGGCGACAAGCGTGATCAGGTGGAGAAGCCAGGACTTTCTCATGCGGGTGTCCTCTTCTGAGAGTGATGGGCCTTCCGCGCCGGCGTCGGCGGCCGCCTCACGCACGGCAGATCGGCGAGGGTGGGGGAGAGACCCTGTTACGGCCGACCAGCACGCACGACGCGTTCGGAGCCACGGGGGCCGCCCGAACCGTGCCGACGGCGCCAAGTCCGGACAGGAGCGCCGCCGTCAGTGCGGTGACGCACGTCCGAGCGCGGGCTCTCGGCTCCCCGGGACGGGGCATCCGATTGTTGAAATCTGTTCGGTTCCGTCGCAGGACAGTAGACATGCGACATGTTCTCGTCAAGAGCCGCCGGGTGGGTCAGAGCACGCGTCTGTGCCGGAATCGTGCCGGGGTGGTTCCGCACGCGTCGGTGAAGGCTCGGTAGAAACGGCTGACCGAACCGAAGCCGGCGGCCGCAGCCACCTGGCTCGCGGGAAGGTCGGTGGTCACCAGCAACCGGCGTGCTTCAGCGAGCCGGTACAGCTTCACGTAGTCGCCGATCGTGGTACGCACGACCTTGCGGAACTGGGTCATGGCGTAGGTCGGGTGGACATACGCCGCCGCGGCGACGTCCGCGACAGTGATCGGCTCCCGGAAGTGATGTGCGATGTACCGCGCCATGGACACCGCCTGGCGCAGGGCCGGATCGTCACCGGCGTGTCGATGCGCCGGATCGCCGACCGTGGCAAGCGCCAGGCGCCGGACGCGCGCTTGTATCTCCAGCATCGCGATGCGGTGCAGTTCGTCGTCGCCCGCGGCCAGATCCGCGGCCCACTGGGTGAACTTCGCCGGATCGCTTGCGTCGGCACGGGCCGCGGGAGTGATCACCGGCACGCCCGAGAGCACACGGGCGAGGAGCGGTTGGGGCAGCCCCCAGGCGAGAAACTGGTCGAAGGGCACATGCAGCCAGTGGACGCGCGTCGCCCGGCTCGCCACCAACTGGTGCGGGATCGCGGCCCAGAACACAGCGAGGCCGCCCACCGCGACTTCGAGGAGTTCGCCGCCGTAGAGATAGAGCATCGACCCACCGCCGGCCACGAAGTTGATCTCCAGGTCGTCGTGCCGGTGCGCTGCCGCCATCAGCGTCGGGCGTCCCGACCAGCCGCGCAGGTACGAGGGTTCGTCGACCAGAGCACCCTGAGGATCCAAGAAGTTCTCGCTTCGAAACGGTGCAGACATCGCGTGTACTCGGATCCTATCGTCGTGAAATGGGACCGCCCCGCCTGCGGGGTGGTCCCAAGGAGTGCCGAAGCCCGCACCGTGATGCGACCGGCACCAGCTCGCACCCACTCCTACGTTCCTCATGGAGACTTCGCGTGTTCTCACTCGGTATCGTCGGCGCCGGCCAGTTCGCCGGTTCGTTCGCCAAACTCTGGCGCCTGCACCCGGACGTCGGTGACATCAAGGTCACCGACCTGCTCCCGGAGCGCGCCGAGCGACTCGTCACCGAGCATGACCTCGCCGGCACGCTCCCCTCGTTCGAGGACATGCTCGACTCCGGTCTCGACGCCATCGCCATCTTCACCCAACGCTGGACCCACGGCCCCCTCGCCGTGCAGGCACTGCGCGCGGGCAAGGACGTCTACAGCGCGGTCCCGATGGCCGTGACCGAGGCCGAGATCGCGGACATCATCGCGGCGGTCGAGGAGACCGGCCGGATCTACATGATGGGCGAGACGAGCCACTACCACCCGGCGACCGTCTACGCGCGCGCCCAGATCGCCGCGGGAGCGTTCGGCCGGATCTTCTACGCGGAAGGCGACTACGTCCACGACATGGACTGGGGCTTCTACGACGCGTACAAGTACAGCGGCGGTGAGAACTGGAAGTCCACCGCCAGCTACCCGCCGCTGCTCTACCCCACCCACTCGATCGGCGGAGTCCTCGGCGCCTGGCAGACGCACGCCGTGAGCGTCTCGGCGATCGGCGTGCCGGACGAGCGCGGCGACGGTGTGTTCGATCGCGAGATCAGCCAGTTCGACAACGACTTCTCCAACGCGACCGCACTGTTCCAAGTCGCCGGTGGCGGAAGCTTCCGCACGAACGAGTTCCGCAGGGTCGGATACATCGGCAAGGAGTCCCGCTTCCGCTACTTCGGCACGGAAGGAGTCCTCGAACAACTCGGCTCGGTCAGCCTGTGGCAGGACAAGAAGGGCGAGCACGACGTCACCGCGCACCTGCACCCCGCACCCACCCTCACACCGGACGACCCGGCGCTCTCCCACGTCGCCCCGGAACTGCGCGACGCCTTCGCCTCCGGTACCGCACCCGTCCACGACCGCTCTCGGCTCCCGCGTGAGTTCGCGCACGCGCCCAACGGCCACGAGGGCAGTCACCACTTCCTCGCCGACGACTTCGCCACCGCGGTCACGACACGAACGCCTCCACCGCTGCACGCATGGACCGCCGCCCGCTACACCCTCCCCGGCATCATCGCCCACCAATCCGCCCTCCAGGCCGGCGTGCGCCTGCCCATCCCCGACCACGGAGACGGACCCCGAATCACGACGTAGCACCACCCGACCACAGTGGCGCTGTGGACGGCATCATCACCGGGCCGTCCAGGTCGGGCCGCTGCTCGGGATTGAGCGCCCAGGGATCACCGTTGTCCAGGTGATCGTCGACGGTCGCGGGCGTCCAGCGCTGCGGAATCAGGTCCGCCGAAACGCCCGTCCAGCACGTCCCCAGCGGCGATACGGGCAGAGGCCGGGGACGCGGACAGGGAGGAGACGGCGGAACGGTCGGCCAGGGTCGAACCGTGGTCACCCATGTTCGATCACGACATCACACCGGCCTGGGGGAGGGGCTGCGCGCACCAGATCGTCTTGCCGTTGGTGGTGTGCCGGGTGCCCCACTCGTGGGTGAGCTGGGCGACCAGCAGCAGGCCCCGGCCACCCTCGTCGAAGGCGCGGGCTCGGCGCAGGTGCGGAGCGGTGTTGCTGCCGTCGAAGACCTCGCAGATCAGGGAAGTATCGCGAATCAGCCGCAGCCTGATCGGCGGCTCGCCGTATCTGATGGCGTTGGTGACCAGCTCGCTGACGACCAGTTCGGTGACGAATGACGCCTCCTGCAGGCCCCAGGCGTCCACCTGGTCGACGGCGAACTTCCTGGCGCGCGGCACCTGCGCGGGGTCGGGCTCTACGACCAGGTCGGCGACGTGGTGGGGATCCAGCGCGTGGGTGCGAGCGAGCAGCAGGGCGGCGTCGTCGGTGCGGCGTTCGGGGAGCATGGCGTCCATGACCATGTCGCACAGGGCCTCCAGGGAGGTGGCCGAGTGGTTCAGGGCTCGCAGCAGTTCGGCGATCCGCTGGTCGACGTCGCGCTCGCGGCTTTCCACCAGTCCGTCGGTGTAGAGGACGAGCAGGCTGCCCTCGGGCAGCTCGAGCTCGGTGGCCTCGAAAGGCAGCCCACCGATGCCGAGCGGCGGACCCGGATGGGCGGGGACCGGTGTCCTGGTGCCGTCCGGGGAGATGATCAGCGGCAGCGGATGGCCGGCGCTGGCCAGCGTGAAGCGCCGGGAGACAGGGTCGTAGACGGTGTACAGGCAGGTGGCGCCGGATTCGCCGGTCGGCTCGAAGTGGCCGGCGGGCTGGAGGTCGCCGGCGAGGTGCAGGACCAGGTCGTCCAGGTGGGTCAGCAGCTCGTCCGGCGGCAGGTCGACGTCGGCGAGAGTGCGGACCGCGGTGCGCAGCCGGCCCATGGCGGCCGAGGCGTGCAGGCCGTGGCCGACGACATCGCCGACGACCAGGGCGACCCGGGCACCGGACAGCGGAACGACATCGAACCAGTCCCCGCCCACTTCCGCGCCGGTCCCGGCGGGCAGGTAGCGGGATGCCACCTCGACCGCCTCCTGGTTCGGCAGCCCCTGCGGCAGCAGGCTGCGTTGCAGGGTCAGCGCGGTCGTGCGTTCGCGCGCGTACCGGCGGGCGTTGTCGATGGCGACGGCGGCTTTGGCGGTCATCTCTTCGGCGAGGATCAGGTCGTCGGCGGTGAAGGCCTCGGGCCGGTCCAGGCGGGAGAAGGCGACGACGCCGAGCAGCGCGCCGCGGGCCCGGAGCGGCACGGTGATCCGGCCGGTCAGCCCGTCCGCGGCGATGGCCCCTTCGATCAACGGGTTGCCCGGCGGCCAGTGGGCCGGGTCGGCGGCGAGCCCGGGCCCGAAGGCCCATTCGCCGCCCTGGCCGGGCTGAGCGGCGAGCTCGACCGTGGACCTGCCGGTGGCCATGCAGCGGGCGGCGACGGAACCGGGAGTGTGGCTGACCGGTGTCGCGGGTTCGGGCGCCCGGTCGGCGTCCTCCTTCGCGCTGTGCTGGGCGGCACGGCTGAGCGCGATGGCCGCGCCGGGGGTGAACGCGGACGCGGAGGGCGGTTCCTCCCCGCGCAGCACCTCGTCGAAGAGGTCTACGGTGACGAGGTCGGCGAATCCCGGCACCGGGGTCGTGGCCAGTTCCCGGGCGGTGCCGATCACGTCGAGTGTCAGGCCGATGCCGCCGCTGGCCTTGTTGAGGATGAGCAGGCGTTGCCGAGCCCAGTACTCGGCGCTCATGTCGAATCCCCAGTTGGCGACCGCGCGGGTCTTGCCCTCGGCATCTCGGACGGGCCACATGCTGGTGGCCCAGGCGTTGGCGTAGTCGCTGCCGAGCGGGCGGAAGACGGTGATGAGGCGTGCGGGCTCGCCCGTCCTCGCCACCTCGGAGAGCCTGTCGGTGTATGCCATGTCGTCCAGTTCGGGGAACAGCTCGCGGTACTTCTCACCGAGCACCTGCTCCTCGGAGTGCGCCATCACTCGGCACGCGGAGGCATTGACCCACAGAAACCGCAGCTCAGGGTCGTAGACGCCCAGAGCGAAGGGGCACTGCTCGAAGGCCCGGTCGGCGATCACGGGGCGGCCTCCCCACGGCTGGACGGTCACCACGTGGCCCAGCGAACGGCCGTCAGCACCGCGCAGCGGATGGGCCGTCAGCACGGCGTCCACCCTGGAACCGTCCCGGTGGCGCAGCGGGACGACTCCCGTGGGGTCGGAGCCGATGCCGAGAATCTCGGGGAAGTCGGATGGGCGATCGACCAACAGGTCGGTCACGGGACGCCCCACGGTCTCCTCCGCCGTCCAGCCCAGCAGCAGCCGCCCGCCCTCGCTCCAACCACTCACCATGCCGTGCGGGTCGACCACGGCAGCGGCAATCGGGGCATCCTGCTTGGCAGCCATCTCCACGCGCCACGCCTCCGTCCGGACAGCGGTGCTCGCCAGGACCGGTTTCCAGCGGCTGGTTCCAGCCTAGGTTCGCTCCGTCTGGTGCGCCGAGTCAGTCACGGTAGGTACCGAATGACCAACACCGCGTGTCTGGTGCCCGCTGCCACGCCGCCCACTTCGGCGGCGCCACATCCTCCGCCCGGCTCAGCCTCGTCGGGCCCCTGTATCACTGCCTGACGGTCCCCTTCCGGCCCTCACGGGCCCGCCTCCACCTGGGGTGCGGGCCGGCCCCGCGTGCTGGTACTGCCGGGCTCCTTCCCCTCAACGAGTCGCTGGTACCAGCACAGGCTCGTTCGGCCACGGCGTCAGTAGCGCCGCCCCGGTCATGAGCGGTCGTCCTCCAGCGGAGACCGAGACGACCGACGCGGATGGGTTCAGCGCGGGGCGAACTGGACGCGGGTCGGCTGCGCCACATCCGGCTTCAGCGCGATCCCGTCGACCGTCAGCCGCTCTCCGTAGACGTCGGTGATCCTGATCGAACTGCCGCATCCACTGCCGTTGGTGGAGAGGAAGTAGTTGTAGTCGCTACGGGGCAGCTGTCGCCAGCCTTGGGCGGTGCGGACCTCCAGCCGGTCGACCGGATTGCGGTGGTTGATCACTTGGATGCCGCACCAGTAGGGGCTGGACCCGGTCTTGTACCGGATGGAGAGCGGGGGGAGCGTGCCGGGGCTCAGCAGGGTCCAGGTGATCGGGAGCCGGCCGACCTCGAGGTCCGCCAGCTTGGCGAATGCCTGCTCGCTGAGGTCGAGTTGTCCGGGCGCGCAGGGCAGCGGGCATTCGTTGGTGATGCGGACCGTGATCGAGGCGCCGTTGGAGGCGCGGACGAGCACGTACGCGCCGCACGCCCTGGACGACTCGTAGTCCGTGGTGTTCATGGCCGCGATCATGAGGTCGTCGCTCGGCCCGAACAGGCAGGCGCCGTCGCCGTCCGCGGCCTTGTATGCGGTCGCGACCCCCTCGTAGGTGGTGTGGGGCTGGATGCGTCCGGGCCGGGGTGCCGCGCGGTCGGTCGTCTGCGAGCCTGTGGTCGTGGCCATGGTCGGGGTCGAGGTGGGGGGCGAGGTGGGGGTCGCCGATGCGTGAGAGGCGTTGGTCGGGGTCGCGGAACCGGTCGAGGGAGCGGTCGTGGGCGCCGCCTCGGTGCCGGCGACGGGGGCTACGGTCGTGGCCGCCCCCGCGTCGGCCGTGGGGCCGGGGCGCAGCGCCACCACCAGGCAGGTGAGGACGCCTGCGGCTGTCAGTACCGCCACCATGCTCCACATCAGCCCGTATCTGTGCTCGCGCCTGTGCCTGCGCTGCCGCGTTGCCTGCTTCGCTGTCCGCATGTCCGTCCGTCCGGAGATCGAGCCGATGGTGCACTGCTCAGTTGCCGCCGGAGGCGGAAGGGTTGCCGGAGATTCCCGGAGCGGGAGCCGGTCGAGTCTCGTGGGAGACGGGTGACGGGGGCCGCCTGCCGATGGTCCGGATCTACTGAGCCGCGCTGTCGCGCGGGGCGGCACTGGCGGTACGGATGCCGCGAGGTGACGCCCCGAGTTCACGGCGGCAGGCCTTGTTGAACGCCTGGAGGTCGGGGATGCCGACCGAGGCGGCGACGGCGGGGATGGAGAGCGTGGTGGCCCGCAGGAAATGGCGTGCGCGTTCCATCCGGCGGGCCCGGATGTAGCCGACGACGGTTTCCCCGGTGGCGGCGCGGAAGAGCCGGGTCAGGTGGTTGTGGGAAACGCCGGCCGCCTTCGCGATCTCCGGCACCGTCAGGGACTCCGTCAGCCGCGCCTCGATCAGGGCCGTCGCGGCCGCCACCGCCGGATGAACGGCCCGGGCGCTCTGCTCGCGCAGCGGGGTGAGCCGGGCGATCCGCCACAGGGCGGCCCACACCTCGGCGGTGGCCCGGGCCGGGGTGTTCGGCCAGGCGGCCAGTCCCTGCCGCAACTGTGCCGTGAGCAGGTCGAGCTCGCGTCCGGTGCGCTGGATCACGGGAAAGCTCTGAGGTGTTCCCGCCGAGCCCAGGCGGAGGTGGGCGTAGAGGTGCTCGGAGCGGCCCCGGTAGCGGTAACGCACCTCGGTTCCGGGCGGTACGAGGCTGACCCGCCCGGGGCGGATCGCGTGCTCGGTGCCGTCGACCGTCAAGTCGGCGTCGTAGCCGTACAGATGGAGCTGCCACAGGTCCGGCAGCGAGAACACGTCCACCTGGCCGGCCGGACCGTGCACGCCGATACCGACGGCGGCGAGAGTGGGAGGCTCGTCGAGATGGGCGAGGACCGTCTGCATGGGCACGTGTTCTACCACGGTGGACGCGGCCGGTCCTGGGACGCGGTCGTCGACGTGCTTGGCGGACGGCAGAGTGAAAATCGACCAGTGGAGGGTGAACGCGGCCCACGCGGTGCGCGGCGGCCGGACCTAGCGTGGCCGTCATGGAGAACAGGCAAGAACTGCTGAACTCGGTGCAGATGGCGCGCTTCGTGGCGCGCGGGTCACTGCGGCTGGACGCGGTGGTTCCGGCGGAGATGAACGCCGAGGGCTTGGCGGTACTGGCGGGCGGGGTGCCGCCGGTGCCGTACGGGACGCCGCTGTCCGATGCGTACGCGAAGGGCTCCTTCGTCCGCAGGCTGCTGGAACTTCCACAGGTGGCAGGGGCCCTGCGCAGCCTGGTCGGCCCGGAGCCGTGGGTGGACCACCACTTCGTGCATACCCGCGAGCCTCACGGAGGCGCCGCGCAGGCGCTGCACGGGGACGCCATCATCGATGTCCGACCGGACGCCTTCGACGTCCAGTTGATGTACTACCCGCAGACCGTGACGCTGGAGATGGGCGGAACGCTCAGCGTGCCGGGCAGTCATCTGCGGCGGATCAACGAATCGGACACCGGCCGCTACCAGAACCTGCGCGGTCAGGACCGGTTGGTCTGCCCGGCCGGCACGGTGGTGCTTCTGCACCACGGCATATGGCACGGGGGCCGGCGCAACGACAGCGACATCCTCCGCTACATGTTCAAGATCCGCTTCAATCCCAGGGTGCGTCAACGACGTCTGTGGGACACCTCGGATCTCCACGACCCGCAGGTGGCAGCGGAGCTGGACGCGATGTTCCCGTGGTACGAGGGAGCGACCGGCCGGCTGGAGCGGTACAACCGCATCCTGCTGTGGCGGGAGCTGACCGGCGACGACGGCTTCGACCTCGACCACTGGGTGACCAGGGTCTCCAACCGCCCGAAGGAGACCGTGGCATGACGACCGAAGCGATCCCGCCCGCGTCGGCGGACACCGGAGACGCCACCGCCGCCCCGGTGCTGCGGCAGCAGGTGCTCGTGCTGTACCTGGCGAGCTCGGCGCTGGACTCCCATGTCGTCGGCTGGTCGCGCTACGACGGCACCGGCCGCACCTCGCCCACCACGGGCGACAGCGACGAGCCGCCGTACGAGTCGGGGGTGGCCGCGCTGCAGGACGGTTGGCGGCTGTTCCAGGCCGCCCAGCTGATCCCGCCGTACCCGGGTCACGAGTACGACGTCTCCTTCCTCAAGCACGAGTTCTTCTTCGAACGGGTCGTCGACGTGCGGGCGCAGACGGGTCCTGACGTCGAATCGAATCGCTTGACTCGGAAAGGAAGGGTGACCGAGTGGTTTCGCGCGACACGGGAGAGTCGACGGGGAAGTACTTTCTCTGCGCCCTTCATTGACAGGCCGTGAAGGTGAATGGGACCGTCGAAGCGCTTCGACGAACGCCGCCGTAACCAGCTCGCCCGAGGGGTTTCCACGTGAGTTCCGCGCCCGCGTCAGCATCCGAGCAGCCCGATTTCCGTGATCCCGCGCTGCCACTGCAGAAGCGCGTCGACGACCTGCTCTCACGGCTCATGCCCGAAGAGCGGATCGCGATGCTGCACCAGTACGTGCCGGCCGTCCCACGGCTCGGCCTCGCTGCCTTCCGTACGGGCAGCGAGGCCCTGCACGGGGTCTCCTGGCTGGGGGTGGCGACGGTCTTCCCGCAGGCCGTCGGCCTCGGCGCCACCTGGGACGAGGACCTGGTGCGCCGGGTCGCCGAGGCCGTCTCGGTCGAGCTGCGGGCCTTCCACCACCACCGGACGCCCGCCGTCGGCGACGGCCCCCACAGCCTGCAGGCATGGGCACCCGTGCTGAACCTGCTGCGCGATCCGCGCTGGGGGCGCAACGAGGAGGGCTACTCCGAGGACCCGGTGCACACCGCTCGGCTCGGCGAGGCATATTGCCGGGGCCTCGCCGGCGACCATCCGACCTACCTGCGGGCGGCTCCCGTTCTCAAGCACTTCCTCGCCTACAACAACGAGGACGACCGCTGCACCACCTCTTCCGGACTGCGCCCGCGCGTCCTCCACGAGTACGACCTGGCCGCCTTCCGGCCCGTCGTCGCCTCCGGCGCCGCGACCGGAGCCATGGCCGCGTACAACCTGGTCAACGGCCGCCCCTGCCACATCAGCCCGCTGATCGAGACCGAGCTGCGCCGCTGGGCGCGGCCCACCGGTCACGAACTGTTCGTCGTCAGCGACGCCGAGGCCCCCTCCAACCTGGTCGACCCGGAGCACTACTTCGACGACCACACCGAGTCCCACGCCGCCGCCCTCAAGGCCGGCATCGACAGCTTCACCGACCACGCCGAGGACAGCGCCACGCCCGTCGGCCGACTGCGCGAGGCGCTGGAGCGCGGCCTGATGGAACAGGCCGACGTGGACCGCGCGGTGCGTCGGCAGCTCGAACTCCGTTTCCGTCTCGCCGAGTTCGACCCGGACCTCGACCCGTACGCCGGGATCGGCCCGGAGGTGATCGACTGCCCCGAGCACCGCGCCCTGGCGCGGCACGCGGCGACCGAGTCGGTGGTACTGCTCAAGAACGACGGCCTGCTGCCGCTGGACCCGGCCCGTACGTCACGGATCGCCGTCATCGGCCCCCTCGCCGACACGCTGTGCGAGGACTGGTACAGCGGCACCATGCCCTACCAGGTGACCGTCGCCGACGGCCTCGCCGCCGCACTCGGCGCCCACGGCGGCGAGGTGGTCCGGGTGGAGGGCGCCGACCGTATCGCGCTGCGCTCCCGCACCACCGGCGAACTCCTCGGCAAGACCGCCTTCGACGTGACCGACTGGGGCCGCGGCACGCTGACCCTCCGCGCCGCCGACACCGGCCATTACCTGAGCCTCAAGGACGACGCCACCGTGGCGGCCGACCAGACGGTGCTCAAGAACTGGTTCGTCAAGGAGACCTTCCGGCTCGAACCGGCCAGGGAGGACACGGTGCTGCTGCGCTCCGTGCTCACCGGCCGCTACGCCGCCGTGGATCCGACCGACGGCCGCGTCACCGTGACCGCCGACGCCCCGGACTCCGCCGAACGCTGGGAGCGAGAGCTGCTGCGCGACGGCGCGGCCGAGGCCCGGGCAGCCGCCGAGGCGGCCGACGCGGCGGTCGTCGTCCTCGGCAACCACCCCATGATCAACGGCCGTGAGACCGAGGACCGCGCGGACATCGACCTGCCCGCGACGCAGGAGGAGCTGCTCCGCGCGGTCGCGGCCGTGCGCCCCGAGACGGCGCTCGTGGTGATGAGCAGCTACCCGTACGCCGTCGACTGGGCAGACGAGCATCTGCCCGCCGTGGTGTGGACCTCCCACGGCGGGCAGGAGACGGGCCACGCGCTGGCCGCCGTGCTCGTCGGCGAGGCCGACCCCGCCGGGCGCCTCCCACAGACCTGGTACCGGGGCGACGATCCGCTGCCGGCCCCACTCGACTACGACATCATCAAGGCGGGCTGGACCTACCAGTACCATCCGGCCGCGCCCCTCTACCCCTTCGGCCACGGCCTGTCGTATACCGACTTCTCCTACCGCGACCTGTGGCTGTCACGGTCGTCGACCGGCCAGGACGGCGCGGTCGACATCACGGTGACCCTGACCAACAGCGGTGCCCGGGCCGGCAGCGAGGTGGTGCAGCTCTACGTCCGGGCGCCGGACGCCCGTCACGAGGCGCCCAGACTGCGCCTGGCCGACTTCCGCAAGGTGCGCCTGGAACCAGGGGAGAGCCGCGAGGTGACGTTCCGACTGCCCGCCGAACGGCTCGCCCACTGGGATGTCGCCACCTCCGCCTTCACCGTCGATCCCGGCGGCTACGAGATCGTCGTCGCCCGCTCCGCCGATCACCCGGTCCTCACCGCACCGCTGACGGTGACCGGGACGGCCTCGGCGCCCCGGGTCGTCGTGGAACGGCGGACCCTGGCGGTCGGCTTCGACGACTACGCGGACGTCACCCTCGTCGACGCCACTCGGGCCGACGGTGACGCGGTCACGCCCACCGACCCCGCGCGGCCCGGGACGCTTCTCTTCCACGACGTCGACCTCTCCGGGGCCGTCCGGATCGAGGCCGAGACCGCCCGCGAGGACGCCGGACCCAGCGAGGCGCGGCTGGTCATCCAGGCTGGCGACCAGGTGCTGGCCGAGCTCGACGTCCCCCCCACCGGCGACCGCTACGCATGGCAGACCGTCGCAGGCGAACTGGACGCCCCGCCCGAGGGCGTCCACGACCTGCGCCTGACCCTGCACGGTGACTTCCGCCTCTCCGCCTTCCGCTTCGGCAGCCCTGGCAGAGCCGACTGACCGCTTGCACCCGGCCCGTAAACCGGCGGCCCGTCCGAAGGGGGGAGGACGGGCCGCCACTCCCTTGCCCAGCCGTGCCTCGGACCCGCGAGGGGCGTGGTCCCGATGCCACTCGAACCCCCGCCACCTCGTCCACACTCCGACCGGAGGAAGCCCCATGCCGCTCACCGACCTCGGGACTGACGACCTCGTCGGCTACCAGCCGCAGCTGACCGCTCCGAACGACTTCGACGCGTTCTGGCGCCGCACCCTCGCCGAAGCCCGGTCCTACGACGGGACGATCAAGGCCGAACGGGTCACCTCCGCGCACCTGCTGCACACCGTCGAAGTCGACGACGTGCGCTTCCCCGGCTGGGACGGCGAGCCGGTGGCCGCCTGGCTCCTGCGCCCGCGCGGCACGGAGGGACCGCTGCCGGTCGTCGTCACGTACATGGGCTACAGCGGCGGCCGTGGTCTGCCCACCGACCACCTGCTCTGGTCCGCCGCCGGCTACGCCCAGCTCGTCGTCGACAGCCGGGGCCAGGGCCACGACACCCCGGACCGGACGGCGGGCGACGGCACGCAGTGGGCCGGGGGGTTCATGACCCGAGGCATCGACTCCCCCGAGAACTACTACTACCGGCGGCTGATCACCGACTGCGTACGCGCCGTGGACGCCGTCGCCGGGCTGCCCGGCCTCGACCCGCGCAGGATCGTGGTGGCCGGAGGCAGCCAGGGCGGCGGCCTGACCCTCGCCGTCGCCGCTCTCGCCGGAGACCGCGTCGCGGCGGCACTGCCGGACGTCCCGTTCCTGTGCCACTTCCGCCGCGCCGTGCAGATCACCGGGGAGGGCCCGTACCCGGAGATCGCCGAGTACCTGCGCTGGCACAGTCGCGACCGCGTGGAACAGACCCTCGCCACCCTCGACTACTTCGACGGCGTCCACTTCGCCCAACGGGCCACCGCGCCGGTGCTGTTCAGCGTCGCCCTGATGGACCCGATCTGCCCGCCCTCCACGGTCTACGCCGCCTACAACCACTACCGGGGCGAGGACCGCACCATGACCGTCTGGCCCTTCGGCGACCACGGCGGCGGGTACGGCTCCAACCCGCCGGTCCAGCTGTCCTGGCTGCGCGAACGTGGTCTCGCACCGGAGCGGTCCGTCCCGTCCGTCGCGTTGCCGGATGTGTGAGGCCTGGTGGGTGTGGGGCCGGCGGGTGGCCGTGGGGTCGCGTGTTCTCGCGGAGCCCCGTGTCGTATGCCCTGAGCGGCAAGCGTCCGGTGTCGGAGGACACCCGCCGGAAGATCCAGCGGGTCATCGACGAGCTGGGATACCAGCCCAACGCGAGTGCGCGGGCCCTGGCCAACGGCCGGACCAACACGATCGGTCTCGTCTTCCCGCCGGCCGGCAACCACTACACCGGCATGCAGCTGGACTTCATCGGCAGTGTGGTGGAGGCCGCGGCGGCGTACGACTACGACGTGCTGCTGTCCCCGAGCGGTGTGGACAGCGACCGCTCCTTCCAGCGGTTGCTGGGGCAGCGGCGGGTCGACGGGACGATCCTGATGGAGATCAGGCTGCGGGACGACCGGGTCGATCATATGGCCGAACTGGGCTTCCCGTCCGTCGCCATCGGCCGTACCGCGCACCCGGAAGGCGGCTGGCGGGTCGGCCTGGACCACACCGCGCTCGCGGCGGCCTGCGTGCACCATCTCGGGGACCTGGGTCACCGCCGGGTCGCGTTCGTCAACCGGCCCGCGCAGCTGGTGGGGGCCGGCTAGACCACTGCTTCAACGCCCTCGCCCTGGCCCCCGGTACCCCCGCCCTGGCCTGGGACCAGTTCTCCCTGCCCTTCGACCATCAGGACGAGACCGGTGCTTTGCCCGACTCGGTGACCCACTCCGAGGTCCTCTACAACTTCGTCAAACCGCCCATCCACGGCTGGACCCTGTCCCACTTGCGCGGACGGCTTCCCGAGCCCCTCAGCCGGACGGAACTCGCCGAGACCTACCGTAGGTTGGCACGGTGGACGGACTTCTGGCTCACGGCCCGCCGAGCCTTCGGCGCCGCCCTGCCCCACTACCAGCACGGCAACGACAGCGGCTGGGACAACGCCACCACCTTCGATCCCGAGCGCGTGGTCGTCACCGCCGACCTGGCCGCCTTCCTCGTACTCCAGCTCCGCGAACTCGCCCGCCTGGCCACCGAACTTGACCTGCCCGACGAGGCCCGGCGCTGGACGCGCACCGCCGAGGCGACGCAGGCCGCGATGCTCGACGAGCTGTGGACGGGAGAGCGGTTCGTGGCCCGCGGTGTCGACACCGCCGCGACCTGGGAGAGCTCCAGCCTGCTGGACCTGATGCCGATGGCACTGGGCGAGCACCTGCCAGAGAACATCGGCAGAACCCTGGCCGCCCGGATCGAGACCCATCTGACCCCGCACGGACTGGCCACCGAACTGCCCACCTCACCCCACTACCTCTCCGACGGCTACTGGCGCGGCCCCATCTGGGCGCCCGCCACCGTCCTCCTCGAGGACGGCCTGCGTCGCGCCGGCCACGACCGCCTCGCCGACGAGATCAGTGCCCGCTTCCGCACCCTGTGCGAAACCCACGGCTTCGCCGAGAACTTCGACGCCCTCACCGGAACGGGGCTGCGCGATCGCGCCTATACCTGGACCGCCGCCGCCTATCTCGTCCTCGCCGAAGCCCACGCGCACCGAGACGGCCGCTGACCGGCCGCCTCCTCCAGGCCCCGGGACCGATCGGGCCCCGGTTCTCCTTCTCCGTCCACCCCAGGAGCCGCAGAATGAAGCCGCTCACCACACCCTCAGGACCCGCAACTCCCGCCCGACGCAGAGTCCTCGCGTCCGTGGCCGTCCTCCTGGCCGCCCTGGCCGCGACCCTGGTGCCCGCCGCCTCGTCCAAGGCCGCGGTCGCGGACACCACCGTCACCGTCGATTTCTCCGCCACCCGGGGCGCCCCCACGTACCGTGCCTCGGGCACCCTCTACGGGATGACCGAGGACGGCTCGCTGCCCCAGGAGCACTTCTACAAGGACATCAAGTGGAAGTTCATGCGGGCCGGCGGAGCCCAGCTGGACAGCCCGGGAGGCTGGGTCGCCGGCAAGTACGACCGCCGGTGGAACTCCACCCTTGCCCAGTACAGGAGCACCAAGGCGCTGGGTGGCACCTTCGTCATCCTGCCGCACGACCTGTGGGGCGCCGACGGGACCACCTCGCCCACCTTCCCCGGTGACAACGGCGACTGGTCCCGCTTCGAAGCCTTCTACGACCGGCTGCTCGCCGACGCGAAGGCGGCCGGCATGACCGACATCCAGTGGGACATCTGGAACGAGCCCGACTACTCCGCCTTCTGGGACCGGCCGCAGGCCCAGTACCTGGAGATGTGGAAGCGGGCCCACCAGCGGATCCGGGCCGCCTTCCCGGGCGCCGTCATCGTCGGTGCCAGCACGGCCGGCAAGCCCTCCGCGGACTGGGGCGGCCCCTGGTGGAACACGTACCTGGACTACGTGAAGGCCAACAACGTCGAACCCGACATCTACAGCTGGCACGACCTGCCGGGTGACCCGGTCGCCGACGCCAACGCCGTCAACTCCAAGCTGGCGGCACGGTCGATGACCACGAGCCGTCCGTTCCAGGTGAACGAGTACGCCGCCAACACCGAGCAGAACCCTGGCCGCGGCGGCTGGTACATCTCTCGTCTGGAGCGCGCCGGGGCGGACGGCATGCGCGCCAACTGGGCGTGGGGCGCCAACCTGCACGACTTCGCGGCGAACCTGCTCACCAGGACCGGCGGTCAGTATCTGCCACTGGGCGAGTGGTTCCTGTACCGGTACTACGGCTCGCAGACCGGCAACATCGTGAACCTCACGCCCGGTACGAACACCGACGGGGTGGCGACGAGGGACAACTCCGCGCGCAACGCCAAGATCCTGCTGGGCAGCAACGGCAACACCGGCAATGTCACCGTCAACCTCAACCGTCTCGACACCACGTCGGTGGTGGAGAACGGCCGGGTCCGCGCGATCGTCCAGCGCATCCCGAACAACGGCGGTGGCGCGGTGACGGGACCGGTGACGGTCTCCGACCGGACGCTGACCGTCAGCGGAAACTCGGCTGCGGTGGTCGTTCCGTGGACGGATGCCGCGGACGGCTACACCGTCACGCTGCTGCCCACGTCGAACACCACCGTCTCCACGGTCGCGGTGGTCCAGCACAGCGGTCAGTGCCTGGACGACACCAACCTCAGCACCGACGACGCCACGCAGTACCAGCAGTACCACTGCGAGGGCGGATACCAGCAGATGCTCGATCTCAAGCCGGTCGCCGGCCGGGCGAACACGTACACCATCGTGAACGAGTACAGCGGCAAGTGCCTGGACGTCTCGGGCGCTTCCACGGCCGACGGTGCCGCCGCCATCCAGTGGACCTGCAGCGGTACCACGAACCAGATGTTCACCCTCAAACCGGTCAGCGCGCTCGGCAACAGCAAGGACTACCAGCTGGTCGCGGCGCACAGCGGCAAGTGCCTGGACGTCAGCGGGATCTCGGCCGATCCCGGTGCGCGGATCCACCAGTGGACCTGCGACCCGGCGACCGATCTGACCTGGAAGAAGAACCAGATCTGGCGCCTCCAGGGCCTGGCCTGACCCGTCCCTCGAGCACGGGGGCTCCCAGCACGGCTGGGAGCCCCACCTGGTCCGGGGTGACTCAGAAGAAGCCGAGCTTCTTCGGCGAGTACGACACGAGAAGATTCTTCGTCTGCTGGTGGTACAGCAACTGCACCGCACCTGACCAGCGGAAAAGGCGGACGCTGGAGCTCTTCCAGGCGCGCTGGTCCGTGAATGGCCCGGATCTTGAAGGCGGGCGAGACGTGGCCGCGCTGTTGGTCTGCGGACGAAGTCTGGTGGCCCTTCATGCCTCGGCCGTTGGTCTGCGGTGTTGCGGTACGGGCGTGAGTTGTGGTGGAACCTCATCGGCCGCACCCACGACGAGATCGCGGAAGCCCGCGAAGCCTGGATGACCGGCAACCGCTTCGGCGAAGTGGAAGGCTACGCCGGTACGCCGCTCCCGGCCCCTGAACTCCCGCCGAGCCCGCTGAACTGTGATGATGCGACGGAGAGAAGCTGCCCAACCAGGTGGGCAACCCGACATCAGGCTCGTCAAGCGGAACAAGGGTGGGCCGCCTCTCGCGGCCTCTGCTGAGGGCGGTCGACGGCTCAAGGTGTGGTCGTGTGTGGGAGGGTCCAGTAGTCCTAATGCTGACCCAGTGCTGACTTTGCTGACGGCGCGTCAGCGATGCTGGGGCTCTGTCTTCGCTGGTGCGTTGTGTACCGGTGGTCGTGCCGTTCCGTCATAGCGAGTCGTGATCAATGCTGGCTCAGCCTGCCGCTGCGGCATGGGCGTGCCTTGCTGGAGGCGGCGCGGCAGTCCGGGCATTGATCGATCTTGTCATAACCCCACAAGGGCGGGCCGGTTGCCCCGGGTCGGCCAGTACCTGGAGTGCGCCCACGTACGGACGTGCGGATCACCCCCGCGCCGGCGGGGACGGCGGCCTCGTCCAGAAACGACGGCATCAGGGCGGATCATCCCCGCGTCGGCGGGAAGGACTCCCGGTAGACCGCGGCCGACACCTGGCTGAGCGTGCTTCCCGCCGCCGCGATGGACGACACCGCGTGCTTCCCTCCCACGCGGACGTGATCCGCGAGGAGGGACGTCTGCGCAGGTGAGATGCCATGAAGCGCTGAGCAGCGCGTAAGAACTCCTAACGAAATGGTCTCCAAGGTGGTTGGATCACTCCGGGACTGATGATCCGGGGTGCGGGGCGGGGCGGGGCGGTTCGGCCGAAGCCCTGGCAAGGCGACAACGAGTTGTGGGCGGTGCATGCTGAGCCGCGGAGAACGTAAATGCGTCGACAGCGCCTCTCGGCACCCGGCACAGTGGCCACCCGTGACGACCAGTGAACTGTGGACCCGCGCGACCGCCGACCGCTACGACGCCGAGGAAGCCGAAGCGTCCTCGGCTGCCGTTCTCGGACCGACCCTCGCCTTCCTCGCCGAGCTTGCCGGAGACGGCCGGGCGCTGGAGTTCGCCATCGGAACCGGACGGGTGGGAGTCCCGCTCCGGGAACGCGGCGTGCCGGTGGTGGGCATCGAACTGTCCGAGCACATGGCAGCGGTGCTGCGGCGCAAGGTCGACGAGGGCACCCTCCCGGTAGTCATCGGGGACATGGCCACCACCGTCGTTCCCGGCGGGTTCACCCTGGTCTACCTCGTCTACAACACCATCACGAACCTGCTCACGCAGGACGAGCAGGTCGAGTGCTTCCGCAACGCCGCACGGCATCTGGAGCCCGGCGGCCGGTTCGTCATCGAGCTGGGTGTGCCGCCGCTGCGGCTCCTGCCGCCTGGTCAGGTCGCGGTGCCGTTCGACGTCTCTCAGCAGCATCTCGGCTTCGACACCTTCGATCTGGTCGAGCAGATGCTCGTCTCGCACCACTTCACCCGCGACGGCGACGACGGCCACTACCGCCGCGAAAACTCCCGGCACCGGTACGCCTGGCCGACGGAGCTCGACCTGATGGCGCGGATCGCTGGGCTCGAGCTGGAACGTCGCGTTGCGGACTGGGACGGGTCTCCGTTCACCCAGGACTCCGCGAAGCACGTCTCCGTGTGGCGCAAGCCGGCCTGAGGTCGGCCACCGGGCCATCAACGTTGGCCGTGCCTGTCTTGAACTTGTCTCGGGAGTTCAGGCGTCGCCAGCACATCAGTGCGCATCCGAGGGCGAGGAAGGCTTCGTGGATGTCGTCGCGGATCTCCCAGCGGATCCGCAGGCGCGGAACCAGTGCAGGTGGGCGAATGCTCGCCCAGCACCACGTCCGGGCGGCGCCGGGGCCGGCCTCGCGTGCCCCTCACCGGCGGCACTGCCTGAAGCAGCGGGATCAGCTGGGTGACGTCGTTGCGGTTGCCGCCGGTCAAGGTGGCGGAGAGCGGGATACCGGTGGCGTCGGTGATCAGGTGATGCTTGCTGCCCGTCCTGCCCCGGTCAACAGGGCTTCGTCCCGTCTTGGGTCCCCCTTTCAGTGCCCGTATGTGGGAGCCGTCGACGGCCGCCCGGGAGAAGTCGAGGGCGTTCGCGTTGCGAAGCTTGGCCAGAAGGACCTCGTGCAGCCGGGGCCAGACTCCAGCCTCGGTCCACTCGGCCAGGCGGCGCCAGCAGGTCATGCTCGAGCCGAAGCCGAGTTCCTGCGGCAGATGCTCCTGGGCGATCCCGGTGTGCAGGACGAACAGGACGCCCTGGAACACCAGCCGGTCCGGATGCCGCTTTCGCCCTGGGTGCCGGGGCCGGCGTTCCACCTTCGGTAGCAGCCGCTCGATCACCGCCCGCAGGTCGTGGTCGACTTCCCACGGCTTCGACCGAGCCACTCCAGCCCCCGGATCGTCACTCCCGGAGTGATCCAACCACCTTGAAGATCATTTCGTTAGGAGTTCTAAGTGCCCGCCCAGGCGGGTGGACAGGTCTGGCGGCGAGCGCGGTGGTGTACGGGAGATGGTGCCGATCTGAAGTCATCGTGCCTCACCGCGACGCGGCTGAGGAGCCGTACCCAGGGCACCCTTTGCCGGTCGAGTCGATCCGCCGGCTCGGATAATCCTCTGGTGATCACATCGCTGAACGACGCACGCGACGTCTTACGGCGTGCCCCTTCGCTGGGCTTCACGCTTCACTCCCCGGCCCTTTCTGCTCCTGCCGCTGCTGCGCACGGGCTGCCTCGCGGCGCTCGTCAGCGGGCAGCAGGAGGACGCGGGCTGGGCCACCCGGTTCGGTGTCGAGTGCTTTTCCGTGCAGGGGTTCACGCGGATGCGTGACGATGCCGGGGGCCGTAGCGAGATGCGGCACCTGCTGCCTCGGGCCGATGCCCTTCTGTCCCGGCGCTGGCGCGGCCACGAGATGCGGCTCGCCTCGTACGGGCAGTGGTGGCCGGAATGGCGCGCGGAACTCGACGGATCCGGTGTGTGCGTGGTGGCCCCGCCGACAGGGCCGCTCCCGGAGTACCTGGCGGAGTGGGACCGCGTCAGCCGGGGGTGGCGCCTGGGGGGTGAGCCGGGGTTTTGGTCCGTGACTGGTCCGGAAGAGCTGGTCAGGAGCGGGATACCGGTGGGATGAACTGGGAGTTTCAGCGCAAACGCGACTCCTCCCTGAGTAAGGCGAGCGAGAGGCGCCTGACGGGCAAAAGCCCAGGTCAGGCGCCTCCTTTCGTGCCTCTAGAAGAAGCCGAGCTTCTTCGGCGAGTAGCTGACCAGCAGGTTCTTCGTCTGCTGGTAGTGCTCCAGCATCATCCGGTGCGTCTCTCGGCCGATGCCCGACTGCTTGTAGCCGCCGAACGCCGCGTGGGCCGGGTACGCGTGGTAGCAGTTCGTCCAGACGCGGCCCGCCTGGATCGCGCGGCCCGCGCGGTACGCCGTGTTGATGTCGCGCGTCCATACGCCGGCGCCCAGGCCGTACAGGGTGTCGTTCGCCGTCGTCATCGCGTCCTCGAAGTCGGTGAACGACGTCACCGCGACCACCGGACCGAAGATCTCCTCCTGGAAGATCCGCATGCGGTTGTCGCCCTCGAAGACGGTCGGCTGGACGTAGTAGCCACCCGCCATGTCGCCGCCGTACTCGATACGCTGACCGCCCGTCAGGATCTTCGCGCCCTCCTGCTGGCCGATGTCCACGTACGAGAGGATCTTCTCCAGCTGGTCGTTGGACGCCTGCGCGCCGATCATCGTGTCCGTGTCCAGCGGGTGCCCCGGCACGATCCGCTCCGTACGGGCCACGGCCGCGTCCAGGAACTCCCCGTAATGGCCGCGCTGGATCAGGGCGCGGGACGGGCACGTGCACACCTCGCCCTGGTTCAGGGCGAACATCGTGAAGCCCTCCAGGGCCTTGTCGCGGAAGTCGTCGTCCGCCGCCCACACGTCGTCGAAGAAGATGTTCGGCGACTTGCCGCCCAGCTCCAGCGTCACAGGCCGGATGTTCTCCGAGGCGTACTGCATGATCAGCCGCCCCGTCGTCGTCTCGCCCGTGAACGAGATCTTCGCCACCCGCGGGCTCGACGCCAGCGGCTTGCCCGCCTCCACGCCGAAGCCGTTCACCACGTTCAGGACACCCGGCGGGAGCAGGTCCGCGACCAGGTCCAGCCAGACGTGGATGGACGCGGGGGTCTGCTCGGCCGGCTTCAGGACGACCGCGTTCCCCGCCGCCAGCGCCGGGGCCAGCTTCCACGCCGCCATCAGGAGGGGGAAGTTCCACGGGATGATCTGCGCCACGACCCCCAGCGGCTCGTGGAAGTGGTACGCCACCGTGTCGTCGTCGAGCTCGGACAGCGAGCCCTCCTGGGCCCGCAGTGCCCCCGCGAAGTACCGGAAGTGGTCGATCGCCAACGGGATGTCGGCCGCCAGCGTCTCCCGCACCGGCTTGCCGTTCTCCCAGCTCTCCGCGACCGCCAGCTCCTCCAGGCGCGCCTCCATCCGGTCCGCGATCCGCAGCAGGATCCCCGCGCGCTCCCCGGGGGCCGTCCTGCCCCACGCCGGCGCCGCCGCGTGCGCCGCGTCCAGCGCCCGCTCCACGTCCTCGGCCGTGCCCCTGGCTATCTCGGTGAAGGGCCGGCCGTCGACGGGGCTCGGGTTCTCGAAGTACTGCCCGCGCGCGGGAGGCACGTAGGCCCCGCCGATCCAGTGGTCGTAGCGGGACGCGTACGAGACGATCGCGCCGTCGGTGCCGGGTGCCGCGTACCGGGTCATCGTCCTTGCCTCCTTAGGAGAGCGCCGGCCGCCGTCCGGCCGGCGCTCCCGCGCGAGGCTACGGAGCGGAACGTTGCAACCGCGTTGCGTCGAACGGCGGTTCTGACGGAGGGCCGGGCCGTGGTTCTCCAGTGGTCAACCGGCAGGCGGCCCTGCCGCCAGTCACGCCAGCGGCCCCGCCGCCAGTCACGCCGGCAGCCCCGCCGACAGCTCCGCGTCCAAGGCCCGCACCCGCGCCTGTACGGGCGGCCGGCTACCGGCGGGGACCGCGCCCGCCAGTGCCTGCCACACCTCCAGGTCGTCCTCGCCCCACGGGCTGCGCGCCCAGTCGTCCAGCAGTTGCACGTCGCCCCGCGCGATCAGCGCCGCCCGTAACTGGTCCGCCAGCCGCCGCCGCAGCCGCACCACCCCCGGCGCGCAGCTCCCCGGCAGCAGCGGCCCCGTGTATCCGCCCACCGCCGCGGTCACCGCCCCGGACGTCAGCCGCCGCGCCACCGTCTCGAAGTCCGCGTCCACCGGCGCCGCCAGCCGGTACGGCCGCGACGGCAGCAACTCCGGCCCGAGCAGGCCCCGCAGCCGCGACAACTCCGCCCGCAGCGTCACCGGCGTGACCGCACCCTCCTCGTACAGCGCCGCCAGCAGCTCGCCCCCGCCCACACCCTCCGGGTGGGCCGCCAGCATCACCACGATTTCGCTGTGCCGAGGGCTCAGCCGCACCGTGCGCCCACCCGCCACCAGCACCGCCTCGTCCCGGCCCAGTGCCGACAGCGTCACCCGGTCTCGGGCCGGCGCCGGAGCCAGCAGCGCCAGCTGCGACTCCGCCGCCCGCGCCACCGCCTGCACGAACGCCAGGCTGTGCGGATGGGCGAGCCCGTCCCCGCCCGTGATGTCGACCGCCCCCAGCAGCCGTCCGCTGTGCGGATCGTGCAGCGGCGCCGCCGCGCACGTCCACGTCTGCACCGGCCGCCGGAAGTGCTCCGCCGCGAAGACCTGCACGGGCCGGTCGATCGCGATCGCCGTGCCGGGCGCGTTCGTCCCCATCGCCGACTCCGACCAGCGCGCACCCGCCACGAAATTCATCCGCCCCGCCAGCCGCAGCGTGCTCGGATGCCCCTCCACCCACAACAGCCGCCCGTACGCGTCGCACACCGCGACGAGATGCTCCCCGTCCGTCGCGTACGCGCCCATCAGCTCCCGGATCACCGGCATCGCCGCCGCCAGCGGATGCGCCTCCCGGTACGCGGCCAGCTCGTCGTCCGCCAGCTCCACCGGAGCCGGACCGTCCGGGCTCACCCGCGCCCGGGCCGACCGCCGCCACGACTCCGCCACGACCGGGCGCACGGGCCGGCGCACCTGACCGCCCGCCGTGAACGCGTCGTACGCCCGGCGCAGCTCCCCGGCACGTTCCACGGGATCCGCACCCCGCTCCAGAGCCACCCACGCCTCGCTCAACACGCCCTCCTCGTCGAGGTCTTCGGTGCCGGTGCCATCGTGGCCGCCGCCCGGCACCACCGACAACCCGGCCCGCGCCCCCGCGCGCCCCCCTCGTCACGTACAGTGGGGGCGGGCCGTGACTGGCGCTTGGGTGGAGTACCACCGGGGAGCGGCCCGGTGGACCGGACGTGGATGGACGGGACACGCGACCTGCCGTGCGCCTGGGCGATCAGTACATACGTTTGCCGTAGACGCCCAGGAGGACCCATGTCGACCACCGCCAGCGCCCGCCTCATGGACGGCAGCGGCCTCGCCCGCCGGCTCGTCGAGGAGACCGCCGCCCGCGCCGCCGACATCACCGGCCGCACCGGCACCCAGCCCTGCCTCGCCACCGTCCTCGTCGGCGAGGACCCCGCGTCCGTCACCTACGTACGGATGAAGCGCGCCCGCTGCGAGAAGGCCGGCATCCGCTCCCGCCACGTCGAACTGCCCGCCACGACGACCACCGAGGAACTCGTCGCCGTCCTGGAGGACCTGTCGCAGGACCCCGAGGTCCACGGCATCCTCCTCCAGCACCCCGTCGGCCCGCACATCGACGAGCGCGCCGCGTTCGAGGCCATCGCCCCCGAGAAGGACGTCGACGGCGTCACCACCAGCTCCTTCGCCACCATGAGCTTCGGCCTGCCCGGCTTCGTCTCCTGCACCCCCGGTGGCATCATGCGGCTGCTCGACGCGTACGACGTGGACCCGGCCGGCAAGCGGGCCGTCGTCGTCGGCCGCAGCGCCATCCTCGGCAAGCCCGCCGGGATGCTGCTGCTCGCCCGGAACGCGACCGTGACCTACTGCCACTCCTACACCCCGGCCGCCGACCTGTCCGCCGCCCTGCGCGAGGCCGACATCGTGGTCGCGGCCGTCGGCCGGCCCCGCTTCATCAAGGGCGAGGACATCAAGCCGGGCGCCGTCGTGATCGACGCCGGCTACAACGAGGGCAACGTCGGCGACGTCGACTTCGACGGCGCCGCCGAGCGCGCGAGCCTCATCACGCCGGTGCCGGGCGGCGTCGGCCCGATGACCATCGCCACGCTCCTCGCCCAGACCGTCGACGCGGCCGAACGGCAGCTCGGGCTCGCCTGAGGCCCTGCCCCCGAGCTCCTGCCACGTCCCCGCGCCGCCCGCCGACACCATCCGCCGGCGGGCGGCGCCCGTTACGGTTGCCGCGGCCCCTCAGACGGCCGGTTCGCCCTCCGCGGCCCGGCCGTCCAGCAGGTCGGCCAGCGCCGCCGCCGGGTCATGGGCGGCCGGCCCCGCCGGAGCCCAGCGGCCCCGCTCCCGGCGGTACGGCCACCAGCGGCCGTCCCGCCCCAGACGGAGCTGCGCCTCCCGGCCCGTCACCGTCCAGCGGCCCGCCGCCACCGCGCGCAGCGCCGGCCGCTCACCCTCCTCCCACGCCTCCGCGAGCCGCGCCCCGGCCCGGGCCAGTAGGTCGTCGTCCGGCACCCACTCCTCCTCCAGCACGGCGAGGGCCGCCGCGCCGCCCAGCCGCCAGGCCCGCACGGCGAGCTCCAGGTCCGCCGGACGGCGCCCCGTCCCCGCCGCGAGCCGCCCCGCGACCGCGTCCGGCAACCCGGCCGTGGCGGCGAGCCGCACCGCGTCCTGCCCCACCGACAGCGGCGACTCCGGAGGCTGCCCCCCGTGCCCGGCCGCCAGCGCCTCCGCCAGCATGCGATGCGCCCGCGTCGCGGCGTCCGCCGCCAGCAGCTCCAGCGCCGTCGGGTCGACGCCCGGACCGGCACCCGCCTCGGTGTCCAGCGACGGCGGCTCGCCCGGCTCCCCGGGCAGCGGCGGCGGGACGGGCAACGGCGGAAGGATGTCCCGTGCCGCGAACGCCTCGTCGGCCCGTACCCCTTCCCCTTCCCCGGAGTCCTCGGACCCGTCGGCCGGCGCGTCACCGTCCCGTACGGCCGCCCGTGCCTCGCTGCGCGCCGTCAGCTCGTCGAGCAGCCGCCGCTCCCCGCGCCCCCGCAGGAGCAGCAGCACGAACGGATCCCGGTCCAGCAGCCGTGCCACCTGGTAGCAGAGCGCAGCGGTGTGCGGGCAGTGGTCCCAACCCCCGCACGTGCACTCCGGCTCCAGGTCGCCGATGCCCGGCAGCAGGTCCACCCCGGCCGCCGCCGCGTCCTCCACCAGGTGCGGCGGCATGTCCCGGTCCAGGAGCGCCGCGACATGGCCGGCCCGCTCCACCGTCGCGTCCAGGAACCGGTCCCAGTCCTCCCCGGACAGCTCCTGCACCAGGACGTCGCTGCGCTGGGAGGTGCCGTCGCGGTCCCGTACGACCGCGGTGATCCGGCCCGGCCGTACCGACACCGCGCCCACCGCACCGGCCCGCGCCTGTGCGCGCCCCTTCTTCAGCTGCGCACCGTCGAGCGCCGTGTCCTCCAGCGCCTTGAGCCACGCCCGGCCCCACCAGCTCTCCGCGAAGCCCCGCCCCCGGGCGGGTGGCAGCGCCTCGAACGTCAGCTCCTCCCGGGGCGCGGACCCGGCGAGCGGCCGGCCGTCGCCGGTGCCGTGCTCGTCCGTGTACCCGGCGCCGTACTCGTCCGTGTTCCCGGTCCCGTACTCGTACTCGTCCTCGTAGTCGTCGCTCATCACGCGCCCCCTCGCACCCCGCGCAGTTCCACCAGTTCCGTCAGCTCGGCGTCCGTCAGCTCGGTCAGGGCGGTCTCGCCGCCGCCGAGCACCGCGTCGGCCAGCTCCCGCTTGCGGGCCAGCATGTCCGCGATCCGGTCCTCGATCGTGCCCTCGGCGATCAGCCGGTGGACCTGCACCGGCTGCGTCTGCCCGATCCGGTACGCCCGGTCGGTGGCCTGCGCCTCCACGGCGGGGTTCCACCAGCGGTCGTAGTGCACGACATGGCCCGCCCGCGTCAGGTTCAGGCCCGTGCCGGCGGCCTTCAACGACAGCAGGAACACCGGCACTTCGCCGTTCTGGAAGCGCTCCACCATCGCCTCGCGCTCGGCGACCGGCGTGCCGCCGTGCAGCAGCTGGGTGCGCACGCCGCGCGCCGCCAGATGCGTTTCGAGGAGCCGGGCCGTCCGCACGTACTGCGTGAACACCAGCACGCTCGCCTCCTCGGCGATCAGCGTGTCCAGCAGTTCGTCCAGCAGCTCCAGCTTCCCGCTGCGGCCCGCGATCAGGGGCCGCTCCTCCTTCAGGTACTGCGCGGGGTGGTTGCAGATCTGCTTGAGCGCCGTCAGGAGCTGGACGACCAGGCCGCGCCGCTCCATGCCGTCGGCCTCCGCGATGGCCGCGAGCGTCTCGCGGACCACCGCCTCGTACAGCCCGGCCTGCTCCTTCGTGAGCGACACCGCCCGGTCCGTCTCGGTCTTGGGCGGCAGTTCCGGCGCGATGCCGGGGTCCGACTTGCGGCGGCGCAGCAGGAACGGCCGCACCAGCCGCGCCAGTCGCTCGGCGGCCGCCGGGTCCGTGCCGCCCTCGACGGCCTGCGCGTAGCGGCTGCGGAACGTACCCAGCCGCCCGAGCAGCCCGGGCGTCGTCCAGTCGAGGATCGCCCACAGCTCGGACAGGTTGTTCTCCACCGGCGTGCCGGAGAGCGCCACGCGCGCCCTCGCACCGATCGTGCGCAGTTGCCGCGCGGTCGCCGAGTACGGGTTCTTGACGTGCTGGGCCTCGTCGGCGACGACCATGCCCCAGTCCACGCCCGCGAGGCGCTCGGCGTCGAGCCGCATCGTCCCGTACGTGGTGAGGACGAACCCCTGGCCGCCTTCCTCCGCCAGTCCGTCCAGGTCGCGCGCGGGCCCGTGGAACCGGCGTACGGGCGTGCCGGGCGCGAACTTCTCGATCTCCCGCTGCCAGTTGCCCATGAGCGACGTGGGACACACGACCAGCGTCGGCCCGGCGGCGGACGCGTCGGTCTGCCGGTGCAGATGCAGCGCGATCAGCGTGATCGTCTTGCCCAGGCCCATGTCGTCGGCCAGGCAGGCGCCGAGGCCGAGGGACGTCATCCGGTGCAGCCAGTTCAGGCCGCGCAGCTGGTAGTCGCGCAGGGTCGCGGCGAGCGCGGCGGGCTGACCGGCCTCCTGACGGCCGCCCTCCGGGTCGGCAAGGCGGTCGCGCAGCTCCCTGAGCCAGCCCGAGGCCTGTACGTCGACGGGATGGCCGTCGACGTCCGTGCTGCCGGTCAGTACGGCGCCCAGCGCCTCGACGGTCGTGAGCTTGCGACCCCGGCTGTCGTGGCGGTCGCGGCGGTCGCGGGCCCGCCGGACCTCCTCCGGGTCGATGAGCACCCACTGGTCGCGCAGCCGCACCAGCGGCCTCCCGGCCTCGGCGAGCCGGTCCAGTTCGGCGCGGCTGATGCGCTGGTCGCCCAGGGCGAAGCGCCAGTCGAAGGTGAGGAGGGCGTCGGCGGACAGGAAGGACGGCAGCCCGGAGGCCCGCGCGTCCCCGTCCCGGTCCGTCTCGGGGTCCCCGGCGCCGATGCCGGTTCCCGTGCCGTTGTGGCCGTCTTCGTGCCCGGCCGGGCCGATCACCGCGCGCGTGGTGAGCGAGCGGGCGAGCCGCTTCGGCCAGTGGACCTCCACGCCGCTGTGCGCGAGGGCGCGCCCCGCGGCGCCCAGCAGCTCGGCGATCTCGTCCTCGGCCAGTTCGAGGGAGTCCGGAACGGCCGCGGAGAGCAGGGGCGACAGGGCGGGCCACGCCCGCGCGGCGCGGCGCAGCGCCAGGAGCGCGTCCATGCGGGCGCGTGGCCCGAAGGCCTCGGCCCGCGCGCCCGACCACACGTCGGCGGCATCGGCGACCAGACCTGGATCGGCCACGCCGTGCAGCTGAAGTACCGCACGGAAGAGGGGGATCGGGTGGACGGCGCCGTCGGAGTCCGCGGTTTCGCCGGGGGCGTTCTCCAGGCCCGTGACCTCGATGCGCAGCGACAGCCGTACGCCCGCGTCGTGACCGGCCGCCACGTCTGCGGCCCAGGCCCGCAGCTCCGGCCGGTGCTGCGGTTCGTCCGCCGCGAAGGCCGGGTCGCCGGCCGCGAGCGGAGCGGCGGGCGTACGGGTCAGCGTGTCGGCCACCGCGTCCAGGAACGCCCGCAGCACCCGCTCCGGCTGCGGCAGCAGCGGCGTACCGTCGGGGGCAGCCCCGACCGGCACCGCGTGGGCCGCGGGCGGCATGGACGCGGCGAGGGTCCGTACGCGCTCCAGGTCGTCGGGTGCGAGCGGGCCCACCCGCCAGGCGTCCACGTCCTTGGCGGTGACTCCCGGCAGCACCCTGCCGCGGGCCACGAGGTGAAGGGCCAGCAGCGTGGCCGCGCCCCAGAATGCCGTCGTCCGGGAGGCGTCGGCCGTGGCGCGTGCCCGGGTGAGCAGCGGTACGGCGTCCCGTACGGGCACACAGACGGCCCGTACGGTGCGCGTCCTGGCGTCGTCGGCGACGACGGTCACCTCCTGGACGACGGCCTCCTCGACGTAGGGGAGGTCCTCGCCGTCGGGCCGCCAGAAGGCGAGCCGTCCGGAGCGGGCGGGATCAGAGGGCAGGAAGACGGTGGAGCAGCGGGCGAGGCCGGAGAGAAGGGAATCCCAGTGCACAGTGCTGACGCATTCCTCAAATTTGACTAGTGCGGATCAGGAGCGGCCGAGATTACCTGACGACACGTCTGGAAGGAGGTCTTCCAAAGGTGATGTGGCTCACGCCCCCCTGGTGGGGGTGTCGGTGGCACCACCCCCGGGGTGCGGGCAATCCCCTCCACGGCCGGGGGCTGGCGCCATGGTCGCCCGGTACAGCTCGTCCGTAGCGTCCTGGGCAGGGGCGGGAGCGGTCCGCGCACCGCACCCTCGCACCCATCCCACTCCGTCCCGGACACGAAGACCGGAGAACCCATGCCTCAGGCAGCACCGCCCGCCCCCGCCCGCACACGTTCCCGTGCGGCTCTCCCACCCGCCCGCGCGGCTGGCAGCGAGTTCTCGCCCCTCCTGCGTACGGTCAAGGAGCAGGGCCTGCTCCACCGCCGCCCCGGCTGGTACGCCGCCGGGATCACCGCCAATCTGCTCGCCCTGGCCGCCGTCGCCACCGGCATGCTGCTCTTCGGCCACTCGTGGTGGTCCCTGCTGCTGGCGGTTCCGCTGGCGGTGTTCTCCGCCCGCGCCGGGTTCGTCGCGCACGACGCGGGCCATGCGCAGATCGCCGACCGCCGCCGCACCAACCACCTCCTGCAACTGTTGCATGCCAACCTCCTGCTCGGCATGAGCCAGGACTGGTGGAACGACAAGCACAACCGGCACCACGCCAACCCCAACCACGTCGACAAGGACCCCGACGTCGCCCCCGACGTCCTGGTCTTCTCCCGCGGCCACGCGGCCGGCCGTACGGGGCCGCGCGCCTGGCTCACCCGCCACCAGGCCTGGCTGTTCTTCCCGCTCACGACCCTCGAAGGGCTCGCCTTGAAGGTGTACGGCCTCCAGGCGCTGTTCTCCGCGCGGGGCAGGAGCCGCACCGCGCGGCAGCGCGCCGTGGAGGGCGGGCTGATGGCCGCCCACGTGGCCGGCTACGTCACGCTGCTGCTCGTCGCCATGTCCCCGGCACAGGCCCTGGTCTTCGCGCTCGTCCATCAGATGCTGCTGGGACTCCACCTGGGGCTGGCGTTCGCGCCCAACCACAAGGGCATGGCGATGCCGGGGCCCGGGGACGACGGAGAGCACTGGGGCCATCTGCGCCGCCAGGTCCTCACCTCGCGCAACATCCGTGGCGGTGCACTCACGGACTGGTTCCTGGGCGGCCTGAACTACCAGATCGAGCACCACCTCTTCCCGGGCATGCCCCGGCCGCACCTCCGGCTGGCCCAGCCCCTGGTGCGCGCCCACTGCCGAGCCCTGGGCCTCCCGTACACCGAGACCGGGTTCGTCGACTCCTACCGTCAGGCCCTCGCACACCTGCACGCCGTCGGTGAGCCGCTGCGGGCCGAGCGCCAGGTCGGGTCTCCTTGACGGGTGGGTCATGTGATGACATGCGTCCGTCCGGTCAGGAGCACCGATGCGATGTGGGCCCGGATGGCGCCGGTGCACCTGGTCGCGGACAGCGGTGCCGGCCCCCTGGCTCCGGCGAGCCGGTCAGGGCGGCCGTCCGTCTAGGAATTGGGGGGCTTGGGGACGACTTCGCGCAGGCGGTCGAGGAGCACCCGGGCCGCGGGGCTCGAAGGGCCGCCGGCCTGCCAGGCGAGCGCGATGCGGCCACGCATCTCGGGCTGGACGATCCGCAGGGTGCGGAGGTGTCTGTCGAGGGGTGACTCGTTCTCACCGGCAGGTAGCACGGCGATGCCCAGGCCCCGTGCGGCGAGCTGCGAGAGCACGTGTGGGGCTGCCGCCTCGAAGGCGACCCGGGGCCGGAACCCTGCCTGCGCACAGCCGCGTTCGAGCGCCGTGCGCACCCCGGTGCCGCGCGGCAGGCAGATCAGCGGCCGGTCCCGCAGCTCGGCAAGCGGGACGCTCGTACCGTCGACGCGGTCGAGAACAGGATCACTGGGCGCGATAGCGGCGACCAGCGGGACATCGATCACCGTCTGGAAGGTCGCTCCGGGCGGGGGCACCTCCTCTGCCGTTCCGAGGACGGCGATGTCGAGCTCGCCGGCCAGGAGCGCGGCCTGCATCCGCTCCGTGGTGTCCTCGGTGAGGGCCACCTCCACCGAGGGGTGGGCGTCGTGGAAGTCCGCGAGCAAAGCGGCGATGTCGAAGACGTGGCCGGTGGCGCCGGAGACCAGTCCGAGCGTGACCCGGCCGCGCAGCAGCCCCGTGTACGCATCGACCGTCTGCCGCACCGACTCCGCCGCGGCCAGTGCGGCCCGGGCGTACGGCAGGACCGCTCGGCCCACCTCGGTCGGTGTCACCGACCGGCCGGAGCGGTCGAGCAGGGGCTGCCCCAGCTCCTTCTCCAGCTGGCGGATCTGGGCGCTGAGGCCTGGCTGGGCCAGATGCAGCCGGGCGGCGGCTCTTGTGAAACCGCCCTCCTCGACGACACAGACGAAGTAGCGCAGCTGGCGGAGTTCCATAAGCAACGATTCTAGGTTGCAGCAGAACTATCTACTGGCGTTATCGATCTGTCGGCCGCAGGCTTGATCGCATGGAGAACGCGACGACCCGCAAGGGGAAGAGTGCCGAAGTCAGGGCAGCGATCGCGGCGGAACGCCGAGAACTGGCCGACCTGTTCGACACTTTGCGAACCGATCAGTGGAACGAGCAGAGCCTCTGCGCGGGATGGCGCGTTCGCGAAGTGGCGGCGCACATGTCGATGGGGTTCCGGCTCTCCTTGCCCACGATGCTCGGTGAATTGGTCAAGGCACGCGGGAACCTTCACCGCATGACCGATCGGGTCGCGCGCAGGGACTCGGCCGCCTACTCCACCACCGCGCTCGCCGCCTTCCTGCGGGACAACGCCCACCATCCCTGGACACCACCGGTCGGCGGGCTCGCGGCGGCACTCGGCCACGACCTCGTGCACGGGCTGGACATCACCGTCGCCCTCGGCATCGACCGGCGCGTCCCCGAGAACCGGCTGCGTATCCTGCTCGACGACATCCGGCCCAGCACCCTGAAGTTCTTCGGCGCCGACCTTGACGGAGTGCAGCTGTGCGCCGAGGACCTCGACTGGTCGTACGGCTCCGGCTCACCCGTGTTCGGCGCCGCCCAGGACCTCCTGCTGCTGGCCTACGGCCGCAGACTCCCGGACGGCCGGCTGCGAGGCGAACCGAGCAACCGTTTCACCCGCTCCGCCGAGGGAGCATGAACCGGAGGATGTTTCCCCGCCCCGCCCCGCTCCTTCCCGAGGCGCCGTTGAGGGCGATACGGGGGTCTGGGGGGAGCCCCCGATTCGGTCCCATGTGCGGAACCCGTGCGGCGGCCCGGACGTTCACACGGCAAGGAGCGGCCGGGCCGCGCCGGGGAAGGAGGGGTCGCCGTGTCGACGAGGACCAAGATCGTGATCGGGGGAGTGGCCGTCGGGCTGCTGCTGATGCCGTTGATCGGCTTCTGGCTGTCCCTGTTGGTGGTGCTCGGGGTGCCCGCCCTCGCCTACCTGGCGCTCGACCCGGGTCAGCGACGACGACTGCGTCGGGTTACCCGTAAGGAGATAGGCCGCTGAGCGTGGGGACGGGGGTGCGTGCCCGGTTCCGTACGGCGTGAGGCTGCCGCGTGGCGCGTGCCGCGTGCCGCCGGATGTCGGTGGCCTGCCCGTGGCGTCTGCCGTCTGTGGCCTGCCACGTGGCGTCTGCCGTCTGTGGCCTGCCCGCCCGGTGGCTCAGCCCGGTCGTACGGCCATCGCGTCGAGGCCCGCGAGCAGGCCGGGCAGGTGCGCGCCCCGTCCGACCGGCAGGACCTCGCCGGGCCGCTCGTCGAGCAGGACGAACGCGATGTCGTCCGTCCGCGCGACCAGCGACCAGCCAGGGCCGTCCGCCCGGAGCGTCCGCGCGCCGCCCGGCGCGAACGTGGAGCGCACCCTGCCGGGTGGCGGCGGGTCCTCCAGGTAGTGGCGTGCCTCGGCCAGCGCCCGGCGCACTCCGTCGTGCGACGTGAAGCCTTCGCCGGCACCGGCGACGGCCTCCGTGGGGAACGGGTCCGCAGGGGGCTGCGGCGCCGTAGCGGGCGCTCCGTCCGCAGGGTCGGTCTCCGCGGCCTGCGGCGGCGCGAAGTCGCCCTCGCCGAGTTGTTCGCGCCACGTGGCCCACTGAAGGGCGACCTCGTCCGCGCCCAGCCGTCGCTGCGCCGGGCCCCAGGAGGAGGCGTCCGGCGGCGCCAGCGGGGGAGGCTCGTCCGGTGCCGGGGCTGGGTCGTGCGGGGCCGGCAGTCCCGGAGCGGCCACCGCGAGCGCGAGGGGCCAGCCGGGCAGCACGGCGATGACGCTCTCCTCGCCGGGCGACAGGTCGTACTCCATGCCGCAGTCCCAGCTGGAGATCGCGACCGCGACCAGGGACACGTCGTCCACGGCCACCGTCCAGCGCGCGCCGTCACCGTCCTGTCCCAGGACCAGGCCGTAGCCCTCGGCGTACGGCTCCAGGCCGAGCGCCCGACAGGCCTGCGGGTAGTCGTCGCCGAGGACGCTCGGGAACTGCGCGGGGGTCAGCAGCAGCGCCGTCAGCACGTAGAGCGACTCCTCGGCCTCGCCGGCCTCGTCGCCGACCGCGTACGTCGTGTCGCCCCGGCCCGTGTCCGTGGTGTTGTGCGTCTCGGTCACTGCGGCCTCCCGTCGTCCAGTCCAAGGTGCCGGTCGGCGCACCTTAACCAGCGAGTAACCCCGCCGTCGAGAGCCCGTCGACCCGAGCAGCGAAAATGCCCGGCCAGAGGCCTGGGCAGCGGCCGCAGCTGATCATGGGCATGGCGGTATGGCGGTATGGCGGTATGGCGGTATGGCGGCATGGCGGCATGGCGGCATGGGGCATGGCCCAGGCCCACAGGCTCGGCGCACCGGCCCGCCTGCGGATCACGCCGCCGGGAGGCCGAGGAGGCTGCGGGCCACCGCCTGCGGGGACTCGCCCCGCTCGCGCGCGAGGGCGATCACCGCGCGGCACGCCAGCTCCCTGACCCCGAAGGACAGCGCCTCCGGCGACACCCAGCCCGCCGCCTCGTCCATGGCGTCCTCGTCGTCCTCGGAGCAGGCGGCGACGTGGGCCGCCGCGGCCTCGAAGATGTTGTGCCGCCTCCTCGGGCTGCCGGCCCGCCCCGTACCGGCCGTACCGGCGATCCCCGCGCCGCCGGGTCCGCCCACGGCGCCCGCCGTGGACCGCCGGCCCCCGGCCAGGGTCCGGAGCAGGGGGAGCGTACGGAGTCTGCTGAACATCGGGCCCACCTTCCCGCGCGCGGCGGTGCCCGCCGCGGCCAGCCGCGTGCCTGCCTCCCCTCCAACGTAGAGGCGGGCCCGCGCCCGCAGAAGGGGAGCCGCACGCCGCCGTCGCCTCGCCGCGGTGCCATCGCGGCCACCGCGGTCAGCGCGACCGGTCAGCGCTCGCGTACCGCCTGTGCGAGGAAGCGGCTGTCCTCGTCCACGTAGGAGACCAGGCGCCAGCCGGAACCGGCCAGCAGCGGCCGCAGGTTCGGCTCGGCCCGCAGGTCGTCCTCCGTGAGCGTGCGCCCGTGCCGGGCGGCCAGCACCGCGCGCCCCACCGGGTGGAAGAGCGCGAGCCGCCCCCCGGGTCGTACGACACGCGCCAGCTCCCTCAGGTCCTCGGCCGGCCGTGCGAGGTGCGAGACGAGCCCGGCCCCGAACACCGCGTCCAACACCCCGTCCCGCAGGGGAAGCCGCCCCACGTCGCCCAGCAGCAGGGCCCCGTGGGCCGACCGCCCGGCGCGCACCGCCGCCTCCAGCATCGCGGGCGTCAGGTCGAGGCCGATGACCGTACCCGAAGGGCCCACGACGTCCCGCAGCGCGGGCAGCGCACGCCCCGTACCGCAGCCGGCGTCCAGCACGGCGTCCCCCGGACGCAGTCCGAGATCCGCGACGGCCGCCGCGTAGGCCGGGCCGTCGTCCGGGAACCGCGCGTCCCAGTCGGCCGCCCTCGCGGTGAAGAACGCCTGTACGTCCGTGTGGTTCTCGCCCATGCGGACATGATCCCTCACACGAGAGCAGGAGGCACTGCGCACACGTTCGAGCAAGGCGCGATCGGACCGGACCGTCTCTCTGTCATATTCCGTCAGCTTTCGAACTGCGCCCCCAATGTGCGCCCCCCGCGGGGCTAGCGTCCCGGAGCCATGGGACACCTGGACCACGCCGCCTTCGGCTGGCTGACCCCTGTGCTGTCGTACGCGATGGCCTGTGTCGGAGCCGCCCTGGGCCTGCGCTGTACCGTACGGGCGCTCGACGCCACGGGCGCCTCGCGCCGCAACTGGCTGCTGACCGCCGCCTCCGCCATCGGCACCGGCATCTGGACCATGCACTTCGTCGCCATGCTCGGCTTCGCCGTCACCGGCACGGAGATCCGGTACGACGTACCGCTGACCCTCCTCAGCCTGCTGGTCGCCATGGCGGTCGTCGGGGTCGGCGTCTTCGCGGTCGGCCACGGCCACCGGCGCGAGCGAGTCGGGTCGCTGCTGGTGGGCGGGCTGACCACCGGTCTCGGCGTGGCCAGCATGCACTACCTCGGCATGGCGGCGCTGCGGCTGCACGGCACCGTGCGCTACGACCCGGTGCTCGTCGCGCTGTCCGTCGTCATCGCCGTCGTCGCCGCGACGGCCGCGCTGTGGGCGGCCCTGAACATCAAGTCGCCCTCCGCGGTGGCCGTCGCGTCCCTCGTGATGGGCGCGGCCGTCAGCAGCATGCACTACACGGGCATGCTCGCGGTCACCGTCGAGGTGGCGCCCTCCGGCGCCGAGCTGCCCGGGGCCACGGCGATGCAGTTCATCTTCCCCCTCGCCGTCGGCCTCGGGTCGTACCTCTTCCTCACGTCCGCCTTCGTCGCCCTGTCCCCGACGGCGAGCGAGCGGGCCGACTACGCCTCCGCAGGCCGCCCAGAGCGCACGCTCCCCGACCGCCCGCTTCCCGACCGCACGTTCCCCGACCCGCCTGCCGAGCCGGCGACGGCGCCCTAGCCAGAACCGGCGACCGCGCCCTGAGCCTCGTCCCATGCGGGCCGGCCCACCACCCCATGCGGGCCGGCCCCACCACAGCCGTACGCCCCGCTTGAACCAGCGGCCACGCACGTATCACCGCCCCCTGAACCCCACCCGACGCAGCCCCGTCACCGCCCCCGCACCCCGCACGCCGCCCCGCCCGTACCGGAACGAGGAGCCATGCGCACTCCCCGCACACCCCATGGAGACGCCGAAGCGTCCCCCTCGCCCCCGGCCCCTGCGGGCGCCGCCCGGGGCCGGCGCGCCCACGCCGCGCCGACGGCCTCCGGTACCCCCGGTGCCCCCGGTGCCCCGGGTGAAGGACGCGAGCGCCCCGCGAGACCCCCGGCACACATATCCGCGGTCGCCCCGCGCGGGCGACTGCGCCCCCGGACCGTACGGGCCAGGATCATCTCCCTGCTCATGGTCCCCGTCGTCTCGCTGCTGGGCCTGTGGGGGTTCGCCACCGTGACGACGGCCCAGGACGTGGCCCACCTGAGAGAAGTCCAGCAGACCGACGCCCGCATCCGTGAGCCCGTCGCCGCCGCCGTCACCGCGCTCCAGGACGAACGCCGCGCCGCCCTCCGGCAGGTCTCCGCACCCGCGGCCGCCCGCGCCGCCGACCTCGACGAGCGGGCCCGGTCCACGGACGCGGCCGTCTCCCGCCTGCGGCTCGGCGACCGGCACACCCTCGCCGACGCGGGCGACACCCCGCCCCAGGTGGCCGAACGGGTACGGGCGTTCGTCGAACGGGCCCAGCGCCTGAAGCACCTGCGGGCACAGGCCCGCAACCACACCCCCACCACGTCCGACGGCACGTGGGACGCTGTCTACGAGGGCTACACCGCCGCCATCACCGCTGCGTTCGCCGTCGACGGCGCCCTCGCCGGCATCCAGGACGCCACGACGGGCGCCCACGCGCGCGTGCTCCTCGAATTCGCGCACGCGTGGGAGATGCTGGCCCGCGAGGACGCCCTGCTCACCTCCGCCCACCTCACCGGCCGGCTCACCGCGCCCCACCAGCGGCTCTTCACCGGCACCGCAGAGGCCCGCCGTACTCTCGCCGCGTCCGCCGCCGCCGACCTCCCCGAGGCCTCCCGCACGGCTTGGCGCCGCCTCACGGCGCAGAGCGCCTACCGGGAGATCACCGACGCGGAGAAGCGGATCGCCGCCGCCCCCGCCGGCCGCGCGGCCGCGACCGCAGTGCCCGCAGCCCGTTGGGACCCCGCCCACACCGCCGTACGCACGGCCTCGGCCTCCCTGGAGGCCGAGGCCCGGCACGCCGCCGCCGCGACCGCCGCCGACCCGCTCGCCGACGGCGTTCTCACCCCGGCCGGCGCCGCCGTGCTCCTCGGCCTGGCAGCCGTCGCCGCCTCCCTCGTCATCTCCGTACGCATCGGCCGGGCCCTCGTCGTCGAACTCGTCAGCCTCCGCAACACCGCCCTGGACATCGCCCGCCGCAAACTCCCGCACGCCATGAGCCGGCTGCGCGCCGGGGAAGAACTCGACATCCACGCCGAGGCGCCGCCCGGACCGCCCGCCCAGGACGAGATCGGCCAGGTCGGCGAGGCCCTCGGCACCGTGCACCGCGCCGCACTCGGAGCGGCCGTCGAACGCGCCGAACTCGCCAGCGGCATCTCCGGCGTCTTCGTCAACCTCGCCCGCCGCAGCCAGGTCCTCGTCCACCGGCAGCTCAATCTGCTCGACAGCATGGAACGCCGCGCCGAGGACCCCAACGAGCTCGGCGACCTGTTCCGCCTGGACCACCTCACCACCCGCATGCGCCGGCACGCCGAGAGCCTGATCATCCTCTCCGGTGCGGCACCCGGCCGCGCCTGGCGCACCCCCGTACCGCTCACCAACGTCGTACGCGCCGCCGTCTCCGAAATCGAGGACTACGCGCGCGTGGAGGTCCGCCGGCTGCCCGAGACCGCCGTCACCGGCGGAGCGGTCGCCGACCTCACGCACCTGCTCGCCGAGCTCATCGAGAACGCCACGCAGTTCTCCCCGCCCCACACCAAGGTCCGCGTGACCGGCGAACCCGTCGGCAACGGCTACGCCCTGGAGATCGAGGACCGGGGCCTCGGCATGGGCAAGGAGGCACTGGCCGACGCCAACCGGCGCATCGCCCAGTCCGAGACGCTGGACCTGTTCGACAGCGACCGTCTCGGCCTCTTCGTGGTCAGCCGGCTCTCCGCGCGCCACGACATCAAGGTGCACCTGCGCCCGTCGCCGTACGGCGGCACCACGGCCGTCGTCCTCCTGCCGATCGACGTGCTGCAAAGCGCACTTCCGGCCGGATCCGGCACACGCCACGCCACGCCGCACCCCCCGGAACCCGCAGGCGCCCCCCACTCCGGCTTCCCGGACCATGGAGCGGCTGCGCCGGCCGTCGCGTCTCTGTCCGCCGATACGCCCTGGACGCCCACCCCTCACCCGGGCCCGCCCGTCTCGGAGGCCACGCATGCCTCGCCCAGGCCCGAGGGCGCCTCCGAGTCCTCGCCCGCCCCGACCACCGTCACGGCCCTGCGTCCCCACCACCAGCGCGCCACACAGCACACCTCCGTACGGGACCCCGCCCCCGCAGGTGACGGAGCCGACAGCGGCCTCCCGCGCCGTACACGACAGGCCAGCCTGGCACCTCAACTGCGCGGAGCAGCCCCCGCCCAGCCGGACGACGCGGACGACGGCCCGGCCGCCGACGAGCGTGCCGAGCGCCGTACACCCGAACAGGTCAGGGCCCGGATGACCGCCTACCGCGACGGCTGGGTCCGAGGTGGCGGCACCGCCCCCGGAACCCGCACTTCCACTCACGGCAGCGAAGGAGACCAAGGATGATCGAGCACGAGAGAGCCGGCGCCCGGCCGCACGGCACCGGCGACCTCGACTGGCTGCTGGACGACCTCGCCGCCCGCGTCCGCGAGGTGCACCACGCCGTCGTGCTCTCCAATGACGGCCTCGCCGTGGGCGCGTCGAGCGCGCTGACCCGTGAGGACGCCGAACACCTCGCCGCGGTCGCCTCCGGGTTCCACAGCCTCGCCAAGGGCGCCGGGCGCCATTTCCACGCCGGGGGAGTGCGCCAGACCATGGTCGAGATGGACGAGGCGTTCCTCTTCGTCGTCGCCGCCGGGGACGGCTCCTGCCTGGCCGTCCTCAGCTCCGCCGGCGCCGACATCGGGCTCATCGCCTACGAGATGGCCCGCCTCGTCAAACGGGTCGGTGAACACCTGCGCACCCCGCCGAGGGTCACCGCCGCCGCGGCGACCACGTGGGCGGGCAGCGGCTCCACCGTGCCACCGCCCGGCGTGGGCTGACGGGAGCCCGCCCATGACTCGCGAAGCGACCGGCGGCCTCGTCGGGGGCCGCTGGTACGACGCCGAGGCCGGACCGCTCGTCCGCCCGTACGCCATGACGGGCGGACGCACCAGGCCAGGGACGGAGCACGTGCGGTTCGACCTCATCGCGCTCGTCACGGCCCACAGGGACCCGTCCGGCGAGGCCGAGGAGTCCCTCCTCGGCCCCGAACACCGCACCCTGCTCACCCTCTGCCGCACCGAGACCCAGTCCGTGGCGGAACTCGCCGCGGACGCCGACCTGCCCGTCGGTGTCGTACGGGTCCTCCTCGGCGACCTCCTCGAAGCCGGACACATCCACGTCACCCGTCCCGTCCCCCTCGCGCAGCTGCCCGACGAACAGATCCTGAGAGAAGTGATCAATGGCCTCCGAGCGCTCTGACCCGTCCAACGTGCCCGGCACATCTGACACCTCTGACGCCTCTGACACACCTGGCACCTTTGACGCATCCGGTATGTCCGGGAGCACCCCCGCCCTGGCCTTGAAGATTCTCGTCGCCGGCGGCTTCGGGGTCGGCAAGACGACCCTGGTCGGTGCCGTCAGCGAAATCCGGCCACTGCGGACGGAGGAACAGCTCAGCGAGGCGGGCCGGACCGTCGACGACACCGGGGGAGTCGACCGGAAGACCACCACGACCGTGGCCATGGACTTCGGCCGCATCACCATCCGTTCGGGGCTCACGCTCTACCTGTTCGGCACGCCCGGACAGGACCGGTTCTGGTTCCTGTGGGACGAGCTGGCCCAAGGGGCGCTCGGCGCCGTCGTCCTGGCCGACACCCGCCGCCTGGAGGACTGCTTTCCGGCCGTCGACTACTTCGAGCACCGGCACGTCCCGTTCCTCGTCGCCGTCAACTGCTTCCCCGGAGCACGCGCGTACGGGGCGCACGACGTGGCCCGCGCGCTCGACCTCGACCACGGCACACCGGTCGTGCTGTGCGACGCCCGCGACCGCGACTCGGGCAAGGAGGTCCTGATACGGCTCGTCGAGCACGCCGGCCGCGTGCACACCGCCCGCATGCTGGACTCCGTGTCCTAGGGAGTGCTTGCCCTGTCCACCTCCGTGGGTAAGGCTTACGCGGACACGGGGAAACGGGGACAAACGAAAACGGGGAGGACCGGGCATGGCGCTCGACAAAGAACTCGACTGGCTCCTGGACGACTTGACCAAGCGCGTCGCCCACATACGGCACGCGCTGGTGCTGTCGAACGACGGTCTGGTGACCGGCACGAGTTCCGGCCTGCCGCGCGAGGACGCGGAGCACCTGGCCGCCGTCTCATCGGGGCTGCACAGTCTCGCCCGGGGGTCGGGACGCCACTTCCGGGTAGGGCGGGCCCGCCAGACGATGATCGAGTTCGACGACGCGCTGCTCTTCGTCACCGCGGCGGGCGAAGGCAGTTGCCTGTGCGTCCTGACGGAGGCCGAGGCCGACGTCGGCCAGGTCGCGTACGAGATGACGCTGCTGGTCAACCGGGTCGGCGAGCACCTCGCCGTCGCCGCCCGCCGGCCCACGGCCCGCCCCGACGCACCCTAGGCCGCCGATCCGTTCCTGGGAAACGGCGTGTGCCGCGAGGCCTTGGCGGAGACCGGAAACGACCGATCGCAGGTTATCCACAGGCCGAGCGCGGAGGAGCCATCACCGCTAACTTCGTCACTGAGAGTAAGCGTGAACGAGTTGGACGGGGGTGGCCGACATGTCGGTCGAGTACGCCACGCGCACCGTGGCCCGCGGGCGCGCCGCACAGGAACTGGAACTGAGGCGGGGAGAGTTCGAACTGGCGGTACACCTGGGGCATGTCCGCACCGTTCCGGCGGGACCCGGCGGTCGTCCCAGGGTGGCGCAGGAGGAGATCGACCGGCTGCGCGCCGAGGAGGACTTCCCGGACGGCCTGCGCGACCGGATCCGTACGGTCGGCACGGCGGAGGCCGCCCGGCTCGCCACCATCTCCGCCGACCGGTTCACCCGGCTGGCCAGGGCGGGCTACTTCAGACCGGTCGCGTTCTACCTCAACCGCTACCGCGCGGTCGTATGGCTCTATCTCGCCTGTGAGGTACGGGACGTGGCCTCCCGCTACCCCGAACTCCTCACCGGCCGGGTACCCGCTGGGCTCCGCGCCCTGCTGGAGGCCGGCGCGGACGCCCGGCCGCGCACCTGGCGCGCCCGCCGCACCGGACTGCTCCTGCGGCAGACGGACGACCTGTGGGAGAAGGCCGCCGTCCTCGCCTCCTGCCTGGGCCCGGCCCAACTGGCGGAACTGGTCACCGACCCCTATGAACGGGCCCACATCGAACGTCTCCGCCCGCCGGCCCCGCAGGGCCGCTCCGAGTCGGCGACCGCACGCGAAATCGTGGAGCGCCTGCTGCTCGCCGACGAGCCGAACGAGATCCGTGAGCTGCGGACGCGGCTCATCACCGCCCTGGCCGAGGCCCGAGCGGACCGGCCCGCGCCACGCCCGGACGGCCCACCCGCGACACCGGCCGCCCCTGACCCGCCGCCGAGGCCCGACGCGGCCCGCCGCCGCCGTACGGGACTGCTCGCCCGCTTCCGGCTACGGCGGGCCCGGGTCGGCTGACCGGCCGCCCGGACCGCTCGCTGCACGGCGCAGCGCGCGACTGCTCGGCTGTACGGCGCCACGCGGGGCCGATCGGCTGCACGCCGCCACGTGCGACGGCTGGGTACCGCCGCCGCGCGCGGGACCGCTTGGCTGCAGGCCGCCGCGCGGGGCCGCTCCGCTACACGCCGCCGCGCGCGACCACCATCGAGAGAACGCCCGGCAGCGGGTACCAGTCGGCGGACACCACGCTGGCGTGGCGCCCGGCCAGCAGGCCGACGCGGTCGCGTGCCTGCTGCTCGGTCGGGTTCGTGCCGTCGATGGCGGGCGCCACCTTGTGCGCGTCCGTCATGAGGACCAGGTAGTTGTGGCGCGCGTACCAGGAGGTGTCGATCGAGCCGCCCGTGTACGCGGAGGCGTCGCCGTCGAACAGGACGAACCAGGGTCGCAGACCGGCGTCCGTGTACCGTGCGCGCGGATCACCGGCCTGGGCTCCGTGGACCGCGGGGAAGGCGCCCGCCTCCCGCAGCCGCCCGGCCGACGCCAGGTTCCGCAGATGAATCGCGTACTCGCGGTCGGTCCACAGGGAGTCCGCCGGGTTGTCCTCCTCGAGCGTGCCCGGGATGAGCTGGACGACGAACTTCCCCGCCATCGCGGAGCGTGCCGGCCAACCGTCCGTGCGCACGGCGGTGTCCAGGTCGGCGTGTCCGCGCACCAGATCGGCCGGGCGGAACAGCGCGTCGCCGAGGCGGGCCGTCAGCAGGGCGTCCAGTGCGGCGGGGCCCCGGCCGTAGTTGGCCTGGAAGCCGTCCTTGAGCTCCAGCTTCAGCAGGATGGGGCGGTGGCCGGGATGGGCGTCGTGCCACGCCCGGATGTCGGCGAGGCACCCGCCGAGGTCCTGGTTCCTGGACTTGGTGCGCAGCTCACCCGCGTGCGCCGCGTTCTCGCAATTGTTGTCGTTACCGAGGGGGTTGCTGTGCGACACGCGCCAGGACCGGCCGAACGCGTTGGTCCACACATCGATTTCGAGCATCCCGGCACCGGAGTCCAAGGCGTCCGCGAAGTACCGGTACTTCGTCTTCTCGTAGGCGTTGTGGACCCCGACCCCCGTCGAGCCCGCATACGAAAGCTGCCCCGGATCCACCGCCCCGGCGGGCGTGGGAGCGGCCCCCAGGACGAGTGCTCCGGCTGCCCCGGCGGTGACCACAGCGCGCGCGGTCCGCGACAACGTCCTCATGAATTCCCCCTGCTTTCCGGTCGGTTGGTCTCAACCCGACCGAAGAGTAGGGGAGTTGAGTGAATGAAGGGAGACCTGATGCTTGATGTTCCGCCAACACGGAGGCGTCGCGCCTCGGGCGACGGTGGGAGGATGTCGGCACGTGACTCAGGGAAGGGAAGCCATGACGGTCGGCCGGAAGGGGGCACGCCGCATCACGGTCGACGGCGTCCCGTATCGCTGGCGCCTGCGCCGAAGGCCCACATACGGACAGGCACTCTGCTGGTCGCCCTGCACGTACGCTGTCGAACACGCCGAACAGAGTGGTGCCCCGCTCGTGGTGGTCACCGACCGCCCCCACCTGAGCAACTGGCTCGGTCACCGGGCCAGGCCCGTACTCCCGGCCGAGGTGGCCGACACCATCAGAACCGCACTCGACCAGGGGTGGACCCCGACGAAGCCGGGCTCACCGTTCCTCCTGGACCTGTCCTACGGATTCACCGCCATGCCGTGAGGCCACTCGGGGAGCGACCCGCCCGGTCCAGATCCCGGCTTCTTGGGCGGGTCCCACGTCACGTCGACGCCGACACCGTGGAAGCCGCGTGCGAGTCCCACCAGCATCGCGGCCGCCGCTGCCCGCGCCTCTTCGGGACCGGCGTCGGGCGGGACGTCGGAGAGACCTCCGCAGACCATTCCACCCTCCACGGTGAGGACGCTGTGCCGCCAGCCGCGCGGCGTCGCGCACAGGACGATCGCCTTGGGCATGCCGAATGGAGGCTGCTTCTCCCTTTGTCTCCTGGCCATGCGGCCATCCAACACGGCTGGGCCGACGGCCACGGGGCTGGGGGTGCCTCTCCTGAGCCTTTTCTGCGGAGCTGGGTGCGGGCACGTGTTCTTCATGCTGGTTGGCACGTCCAGAGCGGAACAGGAGTGGTTTGGCTGCGGCAGCCGGGCGTTCATCGCCGACGGCAAGGAGTACTGGAACGAGGAGTCCTGGGGACGAGCCGGGCGCGGGCGGCAGCCCCCCACCGTGCCCTCGGCCCGGGTGCGGGGGGAGCAGGGGGCGGGCACCATGGCGGCATGTTGTTGGCTCGGGTCGCGGATGTGTCGGAGCAGGTCGCTGCCACCTCGGCGCGGTCGCGGAAGATCGCGGTGCTGGCCGATCTGTTCGCCTCGACGCCGCCCGAGGAGGCCCCGCTGGTCATCGCCTACTTGGCGGGCCGCCTCCCGCAGGGCCGTATCGGGGTGGGGTGGAGCACCCTGAGGCACGCGGTGCCGGCTGCCGGGCATGCCGCGCTCACCGTGGCCGGCACCGACGCCGCCCTGACGGAACTGGCTCAGGTTTCCGGGCCCGGCTCCCAGTCCGACCGGCAGCGCCGGGTACGGGACCTGATGGCCGCCGCGACCGCGCCAGAGCAGCGGTTCCTGCTGCGGCTCCTGACCGGCGAGGTCCGCCAGGGCGCCCTCGACGCCATCGCCCTGGAAGGCGTCGCCAAGGCGACCGGCGCCCCGGCCGCCGAGGTGCGGCGGGCCGTGATGCTGGACGGGTCCCTGCCCCGGGTCGCCCGGGCGCTGCTCGCCGAGGGCCCGGCCGCTCTGGAACGGTTCCGGCTGCGCGTCGGCACCCCCGTCCAGCCGATGCTCGCCCACACCGCGAAGAGCGTCCCCGAGGCCATCGCCGCGCTCGGACCCTGCGCGGTGGAGGAGAAGCTCGACGGCATCCGCGTCCAGGTCCACCGCTCCGGCGACGACATCCGCATCTACACGCGCTCGCTCGACGACATCACCGACCGGCTGCCCGAGGTGCGGGAGACCGCGCTGCGGCTCGCGGGAGACGCGTTCATCCTGGACGGCGAGGTGATCGCGCTGGACGACACGGGCCGGCCGCTGGCCTTCCAGGACATCGCCTCCCGCGTCGGTTCCCGCGTGGACGTGACGGCCGCGGCCGCCGCGCTGCCCGTGTCGCCGGTCTTCTTCGACGTGCTCGCCGCCGACGGGGCCGTACTCCTCGACCTGCCGGGCCGCGAGCGGCACGCGGCTCTCGCGCGCCTCGTCCCCGAGCCGCTGCGGGTGCGCCGTACGGTCGTCGCCGATCCGGCGGAGCCGGACCAGTGCGCGGCCGCCGAGGCGTTCTTCGCCGACACCCTCCGCCGCGGCCACGAGGGTGTCATGGTGAAGGCGCTGGACTCCGCCTACAGTGCCGGCCGCCGCGGCCGTTCCTGGCTGAAGGTCAAGCCGGTCCACACCCTCGACCTGGTGGTCCTCGCGGCCGAATGGGGCCACGGCCGGCGCGTCGGCCTGCTCTCCAACCTCCACCTCGGGGCGCGCGCGGCGGACGGCTCGTTCGTGATGCTCGGCAAGACGTTCAAGGGCCTCACCGACGCCATGCTCCGGTGGCAGACCGACCGGCTGCGTGAGCTGGCGGTCTCCGACGACGGCTTCACCGTCCACGTCCGACCCGAACTCGTCGTCGAGATCGCCTTCGACGGTCTCCAGCGCTCCCCGCGCTACCCCGCCGGCGTCACTCTGCGCTTCGCCCGCGTCGTACGCCACCGCCCCGACAAGCCGGCCCACGAGGCCGACACGGTCGAGCAGGTCCTGGCGGGCGGCACCCCTCAGTCACGCGTCGTGTAGCGGTGCCTGGCCCACATGGGCAGGACGAACCAGCAGATCAGGTACCAGGCGGCCACACCCGAAACGAGCCAGGGGACGAACGGGTCGTGCGTGGCGACCCGCAACACCAGGGCCAGTGCCGCGATCATCGTCGCCAGCAGCAACAGCAGCCCCGTGAACGTCAGCCGCGACGCCCACTCCACCGTCTGCGGTTTGATGCGCCGCCCCGAGACGATCCGGTGGAACGACACCGGCCCGATCAGCGCCCCCGTCGCCGCCGCGCCCAGCACCACCGTGAGGATGTAGAGCTGCCGTTCCGCGCTGCCGAGGTCCACGAAGCGCGGCGTGAACACCACCGTCAGCAGAAAACCGAACAGGATCTGTACGCCCGTCTGGGCGACGCGGATCTCCTGGATCAGCTCGCCCCAGCGGCGGTCCGCCCGCTCCTCCGGAGTCTCGTGGCGCCCTCGCGACAGGCCGGGTTCGCCTGATCCGTCACCCCGCCCGCCCGACGCCGCTCCCGCCCCGTGCCCTCCGTTCGGGCCCGAGGTGCCGTGCTCGTGATCCGGCATGCCCGCCTCCCGCAGTCCTTCCGCCCTGTCCGTGTACCCCGGAAGCGCTCCGACCACCTTCCGCCCCGCCTCGGCGTGCCGGCTCACGCCTCCAGCTTTCCCGGCCCCAGGCCTCCCGGCCTCCCGGCCCCAGGCCTCCCGGCCTCCCGGCCCCGGGCTTCCCGGCCTCCCGGCCCCGGGCTTCCCGGCCTTCCGGCCCCGTGGCCTCCTGGCCTCCTGGCCCCCGGCTTCCCGGCCCCCGGCTTCCCGGCCCCGGCTTCCCGGCGCCGCGGCCCTCCTGCTCTTCGAAGCCCGGGCCTTCGGTTCCCCGGCACCGGCCTTCCACGCTTCCCGGCCTCCCGGTTGCCCGGTCTGTCCGGCGTCCCGGCCCACCAGCTCGCCTCGTCTCCCGGGCCTTTCCGCTCCAGGGGCCGCCCCCGGCCTTCCCCGCTTCCCTACCTCCCCGCCTCCCCCGCTCCTCCGAACCGCCCGTGCCGGGCGGCCGCCCCGCCCGGATTCACCCGGTCCGATACGTCACCCGGAGGACACCGCCCGGGTGTCGCGCGCCCGGAGCGTGACGCGTCCGCCGCGCGCCCCCATGCTCGTACGGACACCGCCGGGAAGCCCCCGACGTCCCGGGTAGCCCCCACCAGGTGCCGAAAGGAGCGGTGCTCCGTGCGTGCCATCCCCGTCGTCGCGCTGCTCGCCCTGGCCCCGGCGGTGCTCGTGGCCGGCTGCTCCGTACCCGACAGCGAGAGCGGGGCCGTCTCCGCGGCCGCCGCCCGCTTCGCCGCCCGCACAGGGGCCGCCGACTTCCGCGGAGCCTGCCGGATGCTCAGCCCGGTGACGCGTGAGGAGCTCGCCGCCAACACCGGCCCGACCTGCGAGAAGGCCCTGGAGGACGCCGGACTCGCCGACCCCGGCGGCGTCCGCACCACTGAGGTCTACGGCCACCACGCACGCGTCGCGTTCGACCAGGACACCTATTTCCTCGCCGTGTACCCGGACGGCTGGAAGGTCAGGGCGGCGGGCTGCGTCCCGCGCCCCCAACGCCCCTACCGCTGCCGTGTGAAGGGAGACTGACCCCGCCCGTGCGCACCATGTTCACCCTCTACCTCACCGTCGTGATCGGCGGTCTCGTCTACTTCACCGCCGTCGGAGCGATGCACCGGTGACGGGCCCCTCCCGCCTGCTCCGTTTCCTCAGGGACAACGGACTCTCGGTCGCCTTCGGACTGGGCTTCCTCGCGTGCCTCTTCGGCCAGGCCGTCGCGGGACGCGCCGTCTACAACGACGAGCTGCGGGCCCTCGGCGCCGACCCCGTCAGCTTCGCCCGCTACCTGTCCAGCGCCCACTTCGCGGTCGACGTCACCGAGAACTGGCAGTCCGAGTACCTCCAGTTCTTCCTCTTCCTCTTCGCCACCGTGTGGCTCGTCCAGCGCGGCTCGCCCGAGTCGAAGGAGATGCACAAGGTGGGCCTGGAGTCGGACGAGGAACAGCAGGTCGGGCGGCACGCCCGGCACGACTCGCCCCGCTGGGCGGCTGCCGGGGGGATCCGCGAGACGCTGTACTCCCGCTCCCTGGGCATCGTCATGGCCAGCCTCTTCCTCGGCTCCTGGTACGCCCAGTCCGTCGCGGGAGCGGCCAGGTACGGCGAGCAGCGGCTGCTCGACTTCGAGGAGCCCGTTCCGTGGACCGAGTACGTCTTCACGTCCGACTTCTGGAGCCGCACGTTCCAGAACTGGCAGTCGGAACTGCTCGCCGTCGGCTCCATGGCCATCCTGTCGGTGTACCTGCGCCAGCGCGGCTCACCCGAGTCGAAGCCGGTCGGCGCCGCCCACAAGTCGACGGGCGTCGAGGGCTAGCCCCGGAAGGGAACGGGCGCCCGGCCGGCAGGAGAGAACGGCAGAGGGCGTAGGGGAGAACGCCGGGGGGCGAACGCAGGAGCGAACGGAGGAGACCGGGATGACCGACACCCGCGCGGCGGTGTTCGACGTGGACGGCACCCTCGCCGACACCAACCACCTCCACGTCACGACGTGGTGGGAGGCCTTCCGGCAGGCCGGTCACGACGTGCCCATGCACGCGGTCCACCGGGCCATCGGCCTGGGCGCCGAGGACCTGATCGAGCACCTCCTCGACCCCGGCCGGGACCGTGGCGCGGACGGGGCGATCAGCGCCGCGCACAAGACGCTCTACGGCACGTTCTCGGACCGCCTCCCGGCCTTCCGGGAGGCGGGACGGCTCCTCAGGACCCTCGCCGCGGACGGCTGGACCGTCGTGCTCGCCACGTCCGCCGGGGGAGCGGAGCTGGCGGCGCTGCGCCGCGCCATCGACGCGGACGACGCGATCGCCGCGACCGCGAGCGCCGACGACGTGGAGGAGGGCAAACCCGCCCCGGATCCCATCCGGCAGGCCCTGGAACTGGCCGGCGGACGGGCCGCCCACTCGGTGTTCGTCGGCGACACGGTCTGGGACATGAAGGCGGGTACGCGCGCGGGCGTCACCTGTGTGGGCCTCCTCTGCGGCGGCATCCCGCGCGGGGACCTCACCGCCGCGGGTGCGGCCGCGATCTACGACGACCCCGCCGACCTGCTGGCCCACCTGGCGGACAGCCCCTTCGCCACCCGGCCGGAGCCGCGGCGGTGACGGCCGCCGTACCGGTGACGGCTGCCGCGGCGGTCGCGCCGCCCGCTGTCACTTGCCCAGTTCTCGCTGCAGCTCCGCCTTGTTCATGTTCGAGCGGCCGTGCACGTTGCGCCGCTTGGCCTCCGCGTACAGCTGGTCGTACGTCGGTCCCTCGGAGCCGCCCTGCGAGCGCTGTCCGCCCCGCTTGGACGAGGACGTGTCCCGCGTCGACGTCTTGCTCGCGGTCTTGGACTCGCCGCTCCGGGCCCGTTCCTTGTTCACCGTCCGCGCGGCGATCTCCTTGGCGCGCTTGTCGCTCTCGCCGCGCTTCTTCGAGCTTTCCTTGATGTGCTCGTACTGCCGCTCACGCTTCGAGCTGGATCCTGCGGGCATCGTCGTTCCTCCTGCCGGTCCCCCCTGGTTCCCCTCACCCCGTACCAGGCCCGGGACAACGCAAACGCCCCCGCGGACGATCTCACTGAAGTGGCCGGTACGCGTTATTCGTGGCGGTATGGGAACAGGGCACGGAGGACTCAGGGAGAGGGAGAGAACGTGGAGAGGAAACGGACCGAGAACCACCCCGCGGACTGCGACGTCACCGTGCAGCTCAGCGAGTGCGGTCGGGAGGACGCCCTGGCGGTCTTCGACGCGCTCGACCACGTCTTCGTGGGGTGCGAGGACGTCGCACCGGCACCGCAGCCGGCCGCCGGACCGGAGCCGACCGTGTGGATGGCGACCTTCGACAGCTCCGCCCATTCGGGCGAGCCGGCCGGTCCGCCCCGCATCAGCGCGCCGATCGAAGCGCTGCTCACGGGCGACCACCACGCCGTGGACGAGGTCGAGAAGGCCCTCGCCCGGCTCTTCGAGGTGCGCTCCACGCAATCGGTGTCCGGCGAGCACGAGCGGGAGGCCCGGCTGCTGCTCGCCCCACGGTGAGCGGCCCGCGAGGCGTCCGGCGGTCACCTGGCCACCACCCGGTGACCGCCGACCGCCGTCCAGCCGTCATCCGAGCGCGGAACGCAACGCCGGCAGCAGGGTCTTCTCCGACCAGTCCAGGAACGCCTCCTGCGAGTCGCCGCCGATCTGGACGAGGGCGATCTCGGTGAACCCCGCGTCGGCGTACGGCTTGACGGCGGCCACGAAGTCGTCGGGGTCGTCCCCGCAGGCGATCGACCCGGCCACGTCCTCCGGCCGGACGAACCGGGTCGCCGCCTCGAACGAGTCGGGGTGGGGCAGCTCCGCGTTGACCTTCCAGCCCAGGCCGAACCACCGGAACTGCTCGTGGGCCCGCCGGACCGCCGCCTCCTTGTCGGTGTCGTAGCAGACGGGCAGCTGCCCCACGCGTGGCTTGCCCCGCCCGCCGTGCCGGTCGAACGAGGCGAGCAGTTCCGCGTCCGGCTCGGTCGCGATGACCAGGTCGGCGAAGCGCCCCGCCAGCGCGCAGGACTGCTCGCCGGACACGGCGACTCCGATCTGCGGCGGCTCGTCCGGCAGGTCCCACAGCCGGGCCGACTCCACGTCGTAGTGCTCGCCCCGGTGGTCGACGTGCCCGCCCTCGAACAGCGCGCGGATGATCTCCAGGGCTTCCTCCAGCATCTCGTGCCGCACGCCGGCCGAGGGCCATCCGCCGCCCACGACATGCTCGTTGAGGTTCTCGCCCGAGCCGAGGCCCAGCCGGAAGCGGCCTTCCGAGAGCAGCTGGAGGGTGGCCGCCTTCTGGGCCACGACCGCCGGGTGGTAGCGGAAGGTCGGACAGGTCACGTAGGTCATCAGCGGAATCCGTGACGTCGCCTGGGCCGCCGCGCCCAGCACGGCCCACGCGTACGGGGAGTGGCCCTGCGCGCGCAGCCACGGGAAGGCGTGGTCGGACGTCACGGAGAAGTCGAAGCCAGCGGCCTCCGCGCGCACGACGTGCTCGACGAGGGCCCGCGGGCCCGCCTGTTCCGTCATCATCGTGTATCCGAATTGCACCATGACCAGGCGGGTTTCCTGATGGGGCCACGGGAAACGCCCTCGCGGACGCTCGGTGGCCGGGCTTCGGACCCCGGTATGCATGGTGTGTATACACCCTGTGTAGAGTGCGCGGCGTGCCCTTACGGGCCGTACCCCCCAACACGAAAGTGAGCGCGCCGTGCCGCTGACCCCGCCGTACCGCAGGTGCCCCGAAGAGCCCTCCCCGACGCCGAGTGCGATGCCCGGAGCGACGCCCGACACGACCTGGAGCGCCCGTCGCCGCGGCCGTACGCTGCGCGTCGCGCTCGTCGCCTCGCTCGTCCTCGCCCTGGGCGGCTGCTCCGTCGACACCGTCGCCCCCGCCGGAGCCCGGGACGACGCGAAGGGCGAGGCCGGCGCGGTCGACTGCCGCAAGGTCAAGTGCATCGCCCTGACCTTCGACGCCGGTCCCGGCAAGGACACCCCGAAGCTGCTCGACATCCTGAAGAAGGAACAGGTGCCGGCGACCTTCTTCCTGCTCGGCAGCAAGCACGTCGACCGCTATCCCGACGTGGTACGGAGGATCGCCGCCGAAGGCCACGAGGTCGCCAACCACACCTGGACCCACCGCATCCTCACCGACCTCGAACCGGACCAGATACGCGACGAACTCGGCCGGACGCAGGACGCCGTCGAGCGGCTCACCGGCAAGCGCCCCACCCTGATGCGCCCGCCGCAGGGCCGCACCGACGGGACGGTCTCCGAGATCAGCCGGGAACTCGGCCTCGCCCAGGTGCTGTGGAGTGTGACCGCCAAGGACTACTCCACCACCGACTCGGCGCTGATACGGCAGCGGACGCTCGACGGCGCCGACAAGGACGGCATCATCCTGCTGCACGACATCTACGACGGCACGGTCCCGGCGGTCCCCGGCATCATCGAGGAGCTGAAGAAGCGCGGCTTCACCTTCGTCACCGTCCCCCAGCTCCTCGCCCCCGCCAAGGCGGAGCCCGGCACGGTCTATCGGCCGTGAGGATGGTCCGCCGGCCCTGAGAATCGCGTTGACCAGAAGGAAAAGGGCTTCCTAGATTGTCCGACGGCCCTGGCCACCCCCGACAGCGGCCACCCCCGACAGAGGAGAGATCCCTTTGAAGCCCGGCCCCTACCTCGCCGCCGACGACCGTTACGCGGACATGCAGTACCAGCGGTGCGGCCGTAGCGGTGTGCTCCTCCCCAAGGTCTCCCTCGGCCTCTGGCACAACTTCGGCGACACCAGCCCGCTGGAGACCCAGCGGGCCGTGCTGCGGCGGGCCTTCGACCGCGGCATCACGCACTTCGACCTGGCCAACAACTACGGCCCGCCCTACGGCAGCGCCGAGGCGAACTTCGGCACGCTCTTCGCGCAGGACTTCCGCCCCTACCGCGACGAGCTGTTCATCGCCACCAAGGCCGGTTACGACATGTGGCCGGGCCCCTACGGCGAGTACGGCTCCCGCAAGTACCTGCTCGCCAGCCTCGACCAGTCGCTGTCCCGCATGGGCCTCGACTACGTCGACGTGTTCTACTCGCACCGCCCCGACCCCGAGACGCCCGTCGAGGAGACGATGGGCGCCCTCGACAGCGCGGTGCGCCAGGGCAAGGCGCTGTACGTGGGGCTCTCCAACTACAGCCCGGAGCAGATGGTGCGCGCGGCCGAGGTGCTGAAGGAGCTGGGCACCCCGCTGCTGATCAACCAGCACGCCTACAACATGCTGGACCGGACCATCGAGGACAACGGGCTGATCGCCGCCTCCGACGGTGCCGGCGCCGGCGTCATCGCCTTCTCGCCGCTCGCGCAGGGTCAGCTGACGGACCGTTACCTCGATGGCGTGCCCGCCGACTCGCGGATGGCCGTCGGGCACTTCCTCAAGCGCGACGCGCTCACGGAGGACAAGCTGACCCTCCTGCGGTCGCTGAACAAGTTCGCCGGTGACCGCGGACAGACGCTCGCCCAGCTGGCGCTGGCCTGGGTGCTGCGCGACCGGCGGGTGACGTCCGTCCTCGTCGGCGCGAGCAGCGTCGCCCAGCTCGACCAGAACCTCGGCGTCCTCGACGTACCGCCGTTCGACGAGCAGGAGCTGGCCGAGCTGGACCGCCTCCTGGCCTGAGCGCCGATGCCGCCGCCCCTCCGGGTTTCCCGGCTGCGCGGAGGGGCGGCGCCGGGCGGATCCGGAGGGGCGTGCCGTCCTGCAAGGGCGCCTGTCCGGCCACGTAGCGCGTCGCGGACCTGCCGCGACGGCCTCGGCGAGGGCATCCTGGGTACGTGGGGCCGGCACCGGGCGCCGGGCCCGCGGAGCGGAGGTGACGCGCCATGTCCGCCGGGGAGAAGGTCCTGCTGGTCGACGACCACGAGGACAACCTGTTCGCACTGCAGAGCGCCCTCTCGCCGCTGGGCTACCCCCTGGAGGCGGCCACCAGCGGGGACGCCGCGCTGAAAGCCGTACTGCGCGGGGGGATCGCCGTGACCGTCCTGGACGTCGTGATGCCCGGCGTCAGCGGCCTGGACGTGCTGCGCTACATGCAACGCCTGGAGCAGACCCGGCGGATTCCGGTCATCCTGGTCACCGGCATGGGCGTCGACGCCCAGCTGTCCCGGACGGCGATGCGCCTCGGCGCCGCCGATCTGCTCGTCAAGCCGATCGACCCCTGGTCGCTGTGCATCAAGGTCCGCTACCTGCACCGGTTCGCCGGCCGTCAGGAGCCCTCCGCCCCGGCGGCCCCGGCCGGTCTCGCGTGATGTCGGTCCAGCCCTGACCGCGGCGCGGCCGCTCCCGCGCACGACACGGCCCGCCCCGCCCCGGGCGGGGGGAGGCTTCCACCCGGGAGCGGCGCGGGCCGCGGAACGACGAGCCGGGCCGGAGGGCTCAGAACGCGAAGACGCTCGTGCCCTCGGCACCCATCACGCAGGAGTTGCCGAAGGTGCGCTCGAAGCTCACGCGCTGCCCTTCCCACACACCCTGCGCGGTGACGACGACAGGGTCGTAGATCTTGATGCAGGCGCGCTGGCTGTCGCTGCGCAGTGCGCCGAACTCACCGTTCACCTCCCGCAGGGCGTCGCACGCCGCCTGGGGCGACGGGTGCGTTCCTCCCGGAGACGGCATGCACGTGAGGGTCACCGCCCGGAGGGGAGTCGAGTACGCCGCGCTCTCGCCCTGGGCCACCGTGAGGACGAGCGCACTCGGTGCGTAGAGCCGGGCCTCGGCCCGGGTGTCGGTCCTCGCCTCCGCGGCGGCCGGCGCCGCGGACGCGGCCGGAGCCAGCGTGGTCAGAGCCATGGCGGCGACGGCGCCGCACACGGCGGCGCGCCTCAGCGGTGTACGCATGTACGTCATCCCTTTCATTCGAATCCCGTTCGGTCGGGGTGCGGTGACAGCCTGCCGCGCCGGGGTGGTTGACGCACATTCAGCGACGCTTTTCGGTTTTGTCCGTTATTCAAGCAGTGACGTGAAACCGACACTCGTGGAGCATGGCCCGGCGTGTGACATCCTGTCACCGCTGGCTGACAGCGCGTCGTCAGTGCGGTTGAAATGTCGACGATGCGTAGATCGTGCGGGTACGTGACCCGCAACACGGCCGAAACGTGGCGGCAACAAGCGCCGCTCACTCCTCGTCGGAACCGAGGACGAAATCCACGACGGTCCAGGGAGTGAGGGCGTTGTTCTTCACGAGTGCGACACCGTCGCCCGTCTTGGAGGCGGGAGTGGTGTCGGTCCCCGGGTCGACGGTGACGGCGGCGGCCGTGGTGGCGGCGCCCGCGGTCAGCAGGGCACCGGTGGCCGCGGCCAGGGCGACGGTGCGAAGACGACGCATGGCGGTCTCCCTCTCGGTTCGGTCGTGCGCGCTCGCGATCGTGACGGCGGCCGCGCTGGGCTTCGTGGGGCTGGTCGCGAGATCAACGACGGCGTACGGGTGGAGGTGTCGCCTCCGCGTGCATACCGGTGAACCCGGGGCCGTACGGGGTCGTGCGTGGAGCTCCTGTGCCAGTTGACCCAAATGGGTGATAGGTGGACTATGTGGATAAAGGGCAGATAAAGGCTTCTACAGGAGGCGGGCCCGCAATGACCACCCACCCGACCATCGAGCAACACCCCGACCTCGCCGAGATGCGCTCCCGGTTCGAGGCGGCGACCAGTAGTCCACGCGGCCAGGCCATCGAGGCGCTGGCGTTCCTGACGGGTGTCTACCTGGCGGCCTCGCCGTGGATCGCGGGATTCAGCGGCCTCACCGCACTCGCGGTGTGCAACCTGGTCACCGGTATCGCCTACGCCCTGTGCATGGGCGGCTTCGGCACCGCGTACGAGCGGACGCACGCCATGGCGTGGTGCGCCGTCGTCATCGGCGCCTTCACGATCGTCTCGCCGTGGCTGATCGCCGGTGACGTCTCCACGACGCGCACCGTGGTCAACAACGTCATCGTCGGCGCCGTCGCCCTGCTGCTCGGTGCCGCCATGGCAGCGACGGGTGACCGCCGTGCCGGCGCGGTCCGGGGCCGCAGGGGCCGGATGTCCACCCCGTGACGCCCGCACCGGGAACCGAGAGGTCACCACAGGTCATACGACGGAAGTGAACGGTCGCACGACCGGAAAGGACGGTCACATGACCTGACAGGTTCGATGAGTCGGCCCCGGCCGCCCCGACGGCGGCCGGGGCCTCATGCCGCCGCCGGGCTCGTCACACAGCCTTGACACAGGAAACGTGTGGGACGCCGTGCCCGCGGGGATGGCCGTGATCATGACACGGACATCCACGCCGGACCCGACCCCGGACCCGACCCCGAACCGGACTCCGGACCCCGCCCCCGAGCCCGCTCCGGACCCGGCCCCGACCCCCGATCCCGCACCCCTCGCCCCGACCCGCAGGCCCACCCGGCAGCTGCTCGCCGCCTCCGTGGGCAACGCCGTCGAGTGGTACGACTGGTACGCGTACACGTTCCTCGCCACCTACATCGCCGCGCAGGTCTTCCCCGCGGGCAGCGGGAACTCCCTCGTCCCCCTCCTGTCCACCTTCGCCGTCTTCGCGGTCGGCTTCTTCATGCGCCCCGTCGGCGGCCTCGTCATGGGTGCCGTCGCCGACCGCCACGGACGGCGCGCCGCGCTCACCGTCACGATCCTGCTCATGGGCGCGAGCAGCCTCCTCGTCGGCCTCACCCCGACGTACGCCTCCGCCGGGCTGCTCGCTCCCGTCGTCCTCGTCACCGCCCGGCTGCTCCAAGGGCTCTCCGTGGGCGGCGAGTTCGCCGCGTCCACCACCTTCCTCGTCGAGTCCGCCGGGCCCCGCCGCCGAGGCCTGTTCTCCAGCTTCCAGTACGTCTCCACCACCCTCGGCCAGCTCGCCGCGTCCGGACTCGCCGCCGCCCTCGTCGCCGGTCTCGCCCCCGACCGGATGGAGAGCTGGGGCTGGCGCGTCCCCTTCGTCGTGGGCGCGGCGCTCAGCCTCGTCGGATTCTGGATCCGGCGCGGCGCGCACGAGACCCTGACCGCCGGCGCGGCGTCCGCCGCACGACGCCCGCGGCTCCTCGACGCGCTCCGCCACCACCCCCGGCAGTCGCTGCTGATCTGCGGCATCACCGCGGGCGGCACCCTCGCCTACTACACCTGGACGTCCTACCTGCCCACGTACGCCGAGCTGAACGCCGGGATCGCCAAGGCGGACGCCCTCCTCGCCGGCACCCTGTCGCTCGCGTTCTTCGCGCTGCTCCAGCCCCTGGGCGGACTGCTCTCCGACCGCTACGGCCGCAAGCCGCTCCTTCTCTTCTTCGGTCTCGGCTTCGCCGTGCTGAGCGTGCCGCTCCTGCGCTCCGTCGGCGGTCCCGGCGGCGGAACCTTCGCCTCGCTGCTCCTCGCGCAGTGCGCGGGCATGGTCCTGCTCACCGGGTTCACGTCCGTCTCGGCGGCCGTCAACGCGGAGATCTTCCCCGCCCGCGTCCGCGCGGCCGGCATCGGCTTCCCGTATTCGCTGACCGTGGCGCTCTTCGGCGGCACGGCACCCTACGTGGGGACCCTCTTGAAGGACCTCGGCCGGCCGGGGCTGTTCCCCTGGTACGTGGCCGTGGTCTGCCTGGCCTCCGCGGCCGTGTACCTGCGGCTCCCGGAGACGGCGCACAAGGAGCTGCCCCGCTGAGCCGCCCGGCTCCCCGGCCACTGGCGCGACTCCCTTTCGTACGGGGCACCCCCGACCCGCACGGGCCCGGGGCGCCCCGTACGACCGTGCGGCGGGGCGTTGCCGCAGGGGCGTCAGCGACGCGCGGTCACCATGTCACCGGCAGGGATTCGGGGCCGCGGATCAGCGCGCCGCGCCGGAACCGGACCTCCTCCGCCGGGACGGCGAGCCGCAGCCTCGGGAACCGGTCCGCCAGCGCGTCCACCAGCAGCTCCGCCTCCAGCCGGGCGAGCAACGCACCCACGCAGGCGTGCGGCCCGTGGCCGAACGCCAGGTGAGGGTTCGGGCTCCGGTCGAAGTCCACGCGCTCCGGTTCGGGGAACACGTCCGGGTCCCGGTTGGCCGCCAGGTACGACACGTACACCGCCTCACCGGCCCTGATCTGCACCCCGCCGAACGTCAGGTCCTCCAGGGCGATCCGGGACAGCCCGACGGCGTTGCGGTGCGGGATGAAACGCAGCAGCTCCTCGACGGCCCGCGGGCGCACATGCGGCTCGCGCCTGAGCCGGTCCATCAGGTCCGGCCGCGTCAGGAGGACGAACAGCATGTTGCCCGTGTTGTGGGTGACCGCCTCGCCGCCGACCTGGACCAGCCGCGCGAGCCCCACGGCCTCCGACACGGTGATCCCGCCGGCCGCAACGGCCGACGCCAGCAACCCGATGACGTCCTCGCCGCCGGTGCCGCGCCGCTCCCGTACGGCGTCGGCGAAGTAGGCGCTCATCTCCTCCTCGGCGCGCCGGCCGCGCTCCGCGCGCTGCGGCGAGGACAGGACGAGCCGGGTCCACTCGTGCATCCGCGGCCGGTCCCGGGCGGGCACGCCCACCAGCTCGCAGGCCACGGCCGGCGGGAACGGGCCGAGCAGCCGCGCGGTGAAGTCCGCCGGCGGCCCGTCCCGCAGCAGGCCCTCCACCAGCTCGTCCAGCACCTCGCGGGCGCGTTCCCGCAGCCGCTCCACGCCCCCTGGGGTGAAGGCGGGCGCCACCGCCCGGCGCAGCCCGGTGTGGTGCGGCGGGTCCTCGAACACCACCGCCCCGTCGACCGGCGTGCAGTGCGGCGCGAGCCGCGTCACGTCGTGCCCGGCGAGCGGCCTGCGGCCGAAGCGCGGGTCCTCGGCGACCCTCCGCACGTCGTCGTAGCGGGTCACCAGCCAGGCCCAGCCCGTCCCGTTCGGCAGCTGGATCCTGGTGAGGGGCCCCTCCCGCATCAGCCCGGCCAGGACCGGGTCGAAGTCCACCCCGAACAGGTTCAGCGCCGGCCAGTGCCGGATCGGGGGCAGCGTCGGCGACCCTGCCGCGTCCCCGCCGTCGGCCCCGTTCGCGCCCGTGTCCGTCGCGGTCGTGTCATCCAGCACGTAGGACTCCTTGACGTAGGGCAGTGATCACATGCTCAAAGGATGGGCGTCCCTCCGCCGCCGCGCCCGTCGAGGAGACGCCGCGCCGTCACCGCGCAGCGGCGGACGACCGCCCCACGGCGCTGTCCCGGCGGGCCCGGTCCGGGACGGCGGGGCCGGGGGCCCGGCCGCCGCGCCTCACCCGTCCGGCCCCACGACCGTCGCCGGCGGTGGCCCGGCCGAGGCCCGGCCGGGGCCCGCCGGTGGCCCGGCGTCACCGGATGCGCACCCCGGGGTGTCGTCGCACGATGGACCAATGCACCACCATCTACGGATAGTTCACGGTTCACCCACTCATGTGGAGGTCGCCGCCGTCACCGCCGTGCTCGGCGCGGTCATCTGCTGCATGGCCGAGCACGCCGGCGCCTCCCACCGCCGCGTGCGCAGGGCGGAGTGGGACCGCACCTGGCGGCCGCACCCGGCGCCCGGCTCCTGGTGCACGGGGCTCGGCCGGCACGCGTTCCCCCACCACTGACCGGGCCGACGCCCGCCCGGGCGCGCCGTGCCTCAGACACCGTGCAGCCCGTGCTCCGCGAGCCGCCCCACCACCAGGCCGCGCGCCCGGCAGTCCGCCACCAGCTCCGGCAGGGCGCCCAGCGCGGCCCGCCACGACCCCGGCACGCTCATCGTGTCCGAGTCGTGCAACAGCACGGTCGCCCCGCCCGCCAGGGACCGCGTCACCTCCGCGTACACGCTCCCGGGCGACGCCCCGGCGGCCCAGTCGTGCCCCCACGCCGACCACAGCACGGGCCGCAGCCCCGCCGCCCGCGCGGCCGTCCAGCGCCCGCCGGTGAGCACCCCGTACGGCGGCCGGTACCAGCGCGGCCACTCCCCGGCCGTCTCCGCCACCAGCCCGGCCGCCCGCCCCACCTCCCGTACGTCCCGTACGGGGCGGGGCCACCACGGGGGATCGTGCCGCCAGCCGTGCACCGCCAGCTCGTGGCCCTCCGCCACCATCAGGCGGCCCAGCCCCGGCCACCGCTCCAGCCGCTCACCGAGCACGAAGAACGTCGCCCGCACCGACAGCCGGTCCAGCGCGCGCAGGAACCGCGGCGTCGTCGCCGGGTCCGGCCCGTCGTCGAACGTCAGCGCCACGCGCCCCGGATCACCCCGCCCGTCCAGCACGGGGAACAGCGCCCGCCGTACGCCCGGCAGCCAGGTGGCGGCGGGCCCGACGTGCCAGCCGGCCACCCCCAGAACCACCGCCGCGGCGGCGGCGCCGCCCCTCCCGCTCACGCCGCGCCGCCCCTCGGCCCCGGCCCGGCACCCGACACGCCGCCGGCCGGACAGACCGTCACGCCCCGATCGCGTACGCCCCTCACCATGCGGACTCCCCGTCGTCCCCGGCCGTCACCAGCGGCGACCGCGCCAACTGCGCGCACGCCACCACCAGAACACCCACCGCCATCCCCGCCAGCACCGCACGCGGCCCCTGCGCCACCCGCTCCTCGAACAGCGCCACGCCCAGCACCACACTCAACAGCGCGTCGCCCAGCGTCAGCGCCGGCTGCGACGCCACCAGCGTCCCCGCACGGAACGTCACTTGAAGCAGCACGAAACTCGCCAGCCCCACCGCCACCGCCGCGTACAGCTGCCACGCCCCGAACACCGCCCCGACGCCGGCCTCCACCCGCCCCAGGGCGTCCTTCAACAGCGCGGCCGTGCACGAGAAGCCCATCGCCGTCGCCGTCCCCAGCACCGCCGCCTTCGGCGCCGCCGTCAACCGCGTCGCGACCCCGATCAGCACCAGCACGGCCGCCCCGATCACCCCGCCCGCCCACAGCCAGTCCGCCGCCGGAACCGTCGCCCGCCCGCCCTTCGGCTCCGCCAGCGCCAGGAACGCCGCCAGCCCGCCCGCCATCGCCGCGAACGCCCACCACGTCCGCGTGTCCGGGCGGCGCCGGAACACGACACCGCCCAGCACCAGCGTGAACAGCAACTCCGTGCTCATCACGGGCTGGACCACCGCCAGCGGCCCCGTCGCCAGCGCGAGCGCCTGGAAGATCCCGGAGACGGCCAGCATCACCGCCCCCCACACCCACACCCGCCGCCGCACCAGCCGCGGCCACCAGCCCGCACCCGGGCCGCGCCGCGCCGGACGGTGCACCCGGCGGCCCGTTCGCGGGCCCCCACCCTGAGGCCCACCCGCCGGACGTTCCGGTCCCGCATCCGCCGCGGCCCGCCGCTGCAGCACCGAGGCCGCCGCGTTGCCCAGCGCCGCCATCAGTGCCAGACAGATCGACAACGCCAGCATCCGCCCGCCGCCCGCTCAGCCGAACCGCTTGGCCATGGCCCGGAAGAACCCCGGCACCGCCCCGTGGATACGCGCCGGCAGGCCCAGCCACGCCGGCACGAACAGGTCCTCCCGCCCCCGCACCACCGCGCGCCACACCGCGTCCGCCGCCCTCCCCGCCGGCACCGGACGCGGATGCTCCCGGTGGTACGGCACCCCCCGGTGCGCGAAGAACGGCGTGGCGACCGCCCCCGGCTGCACCACCGCCACCCGTACGCGCGTCGCGGCCAACTCGTAGCGCAGGCTCTCCGCGAACGCCAGCAGCCCGCCCTTCGTCGCCGCGTACACCGCCTCGTTGGCCACGCCCACGCTCCCCGCCATGGAACCGATCATCACCACACGCCCCACGTCCCGGGCCACCATCCCCGGCAGCAGCAGCCGCGCCAGCCGCATCACCGCCGTCAGGTTCACCGCCACCAGCTCCTCGACCGCGTCCGCCGGCATCCGCGCGAACGGCCCCGCCCACCCCACACCGGCCGCCGCGACCAGCACGTCCACCCGGCCCTCCCGCTCCAGGGCCGTCGCCGCCAGCCGCTCCGCACCCGTCGTGTCCCGCAGGTCCGCCACGAGCGGTACGCCATGGGTGCGCCCCGCGACCGCGGCGAGCCGACCCTCGTCCCGCCCGGCCAGCAGCAGCCGCCACCGGCCCCCGGCGTCCGCGGCGAACCGCTCCGCCACGGCCTCGCCGATGCCGGAGGACGCCCCCGTGATGAGTACGACCGGCCGTGCCGTTCCCGCCATGCCCTGACCTCCGCCACTCGCCCGCAGGCGCCGATCCGCCGACAGCGGTTCTTCCCAGCCTCCCGATTTCTGACCGTGCCGCCTCCCGACGGCGGTCGCCGCGGCCCCGAACCACCCGAAAGGCCCGTCCGATCACGCCCCGGGCGTCCCGCCGCCCCAGGATGGGAGGGACCGCTAGGCAAGGGAGCGCCGCGTTCCCGGCAGGGAGGCGACCTCATGGCCCGGCGATGCCTGGTCCTCAGCGCGAGCATGGGCGCCGGCCACGACGCCGTCGCCGCCGAACTGGCCCGCAGGCTCCGCACACGCGGCTTCGACGTCCACGTCCAGGACGTACTGGCCCTCCTGCCGCCCGGCACCGGGCGCGCCCTGCGCGGCTTCTACCACGGGATCGTCCGCCACGCGCCGGTCGTCTACACGGCGATCCACCGGGTGTTCCTGGCGCCCCGCCCGCCCGCGCGGGACGCCACCAGGGCCGTGCCGCGTGCCGACGTGTCCCCGCTGGCGTCCCTCGCCGAGCGCCCCCTCGCGCGTCTGCTGGCCCGGGTGCGCCCCGACGTCGTCGTCTCCACCTTCCACCTGGCCGCCCAGGTCACCGGGGGCATGCGGCAGCGCGGCACCCTCCGTGTCCCCGCCGCCGTGTACGTCACGGACTTCGCCGTCCACCGCGGCTGGCTCCATCCGGGCAACGACCTCCACCTGTGTGTCAGCGACCGCGCGGCGAAGGCCGCCCGCGCGGGCACGGGCCGCCCGGCGGCCGCCCCCGGACCGGTCGTGCCCCCGGCGTTCGGCACGGCTCGCGGCTCGGCCGCGGGAAGCCCGACCTCCCCGTGGGGCCAGGCGGGTGGCCGTGCCGATCCCACCGTCCTGCTCTCGTCCGGTGCCTGGGGCGTCGGCTCCGGCCTGCTCGCCACCGCCCGGGCCCTCGCCGCACACCGCCTGGCGCCCGTCCTCCTGTGCGGCCGTGACGAGCGGCTGCGCCACCGCGCCGCCCGTGTCCCGGGGGTCGTGGCGCTCGGCTGGACCGACGAGCTGCCCGAGCTGATGGCCACGGCACGGCTCCTCGTCGACAACGCGGCGGGCCAGACCGCCGTCCAGGCCCTGGCCGCCGGGCTGCCCGTGGTCGGCTACCGGCCCATCGCGGGGCACGGCGCCGAAGGGGTGCGCACGATGGCGGCCGAGGGCCTGACCACCTGGGCCGGGAACCTGCCCGAGCTGCTGGCCGCCGTCGGCCGGCTCGTCCCGGACGGCCCGGAACGCGACGGACAGACCGCGCGCGGCCTGGCCCTCTTCCGTGACGACGCGGCCCGCCTCGTCGCCGACCTGGCCGACCGCAACACGCCCCACGCGGCCGGCCGGACGCCCCACCACCCCTGGTGACCCCGCAACTCCTCGGGCCGCACCAGCGCCTCACCCCAGCGGCAGGTACATCACGTGCGGCGCCCCCGTCACCGGATGCACGCCCACCCGCGCCGGCACCCGGTAGACCTCGGCCAGCAGGTCCTCCGTCAGCACCTCGTCCGGCGTCCCCGACGACACGATCCGCCCCCCGTCCAGCACGTACAGCAGGTCGCAGTACGCGGCGGCCAGGTTCAGATCGTGCAGCACCAGCAGATTCGTCGTGCCCAGGCGCCGTACGAGGCCCAGGACCTCCAGCTGGAAGCGGACGTCCAGGTGATTGGTCGGCTCGTCGAGGACCAGCAGCCCCGGCTCCTGCACGAGCGCCCGGGCGACCAGGGCACGCTGCCGCTCACCGCCCGACAGCCCGTCGAACCGCCGCCCCGCGAGCGCCTCCACGCCCACCGTACGCAGCGCCTCCGCCACCAGCCGGGCGTCCCCGGGACCGTCCTGCTCCCAGAACCGCTTGTGCGGACCGCGCCCCATCGCGACCACCTCACGGACCGTCAGCCCGAAGGAGCCCGGCGCGTCCTGCGGCACCACGGCGACCCGCCGGGCCCGCTCCCGTACCGTCAGCGCCGCCGCGTCCCGCCCGTCCAGCAGCACCCGGCCGCCCGCCGGCCGCACCGCCCCGTACACACAGCGCAGGAGCGTCGTCTTGCCGCTCCCGTTCGGCCCGACCAGCCCCACCGTCACGCCCGGCCCGGCCCGTACGCCGACCCCGTCCAGCAGGACACGCCCGCCCACCTCGTACCGCAGGTCCTCCGTGACCAGTTCCACGGCCCGGCGCCCCCTCACTCCACGACCCCCTCGGTCCGCCCCGCACGCCGCAGCAGCCACAGGAAGAACGGCCCGCCCGCCAGCGCCGTGACCACCCCGACCGGTATCTCCTCCGGCGCGGCCACCGTCCGCGCCACCAGGTCGGCCGCCGACAGGAACACCGCACCGCCGAGCGCCGCCACCGGCAGCAGCCGGCGGTGCCCGGCGCCCACCACCATCCGCGCCGCGTGCGGCACCATCAGCCCCACGAAGCCGATCGCCCCGCTGAACGCCACCAGCACCCCCACCACCAGCGACACGAGCACGAACATCCCGGCCGGAACCGCCCGGCGTCCAGCCCCAGCGTCCTGGCCCCCTCCTCGCCCGCCAGCAGCAGGTCCAGCGGCCGCGCCAGCCCCAGCAGCACTCCGACGCCCACCACCAGGGCGCCCACCGGCACCACCAACTGGTCCCACCGCGCCGCGCCCAGCCCGCCCAGCGTCCAGAACAGCACCGTGCGCACCTGCTCGGGCCGCGCCGACAGGACCAGCACCAGACTCGTGAACGCCGCCAGCACGTACTGCACCGCGACCCCCGCGAGCACCAGCCGGCCCGTCGTCATGTGACCGCCCCGCCGGGCCAGCGCGTACACCGCGACCAGCGCCCCCAGCGACCCGGCGAACGCCGCCGCCGGAAGCGCCACCGTCGTCGCCAGACCGGCACCGACACCGAGCACCACCACCACGACGGCCCCGGCCGACGCCCCCGACGAGGCTCCCAGCAGGAACGGGTCCGCGAGCGCGTTGCGCACCAGCGCCTGGAGCACCACGCCCGCGACCGCGAGACCGGCACCCACCACGGCGCCGAGCACCACCCGAGGCATCCGCACGTCCCACACGATCGATGCGAACGCCCCCGTCCGCTCCCCGCCGAGGACGATCCCGAGCACCTCGCCCGGCGGGATCCACACCGCCCCCAGCGCCAGCCCCACCACCGCGACCACGGCCAGCGCCGCCCCCAGCGCCGCGAGCACCACCAGGCAGCGCACGGCGGGCCGCTCGCCGGCGCCCTTCACGCCGCGCCCGGGTGCAACTGCCGGGCCAGGTCCTCCACCGCGTCCGCGACCCGCACGCCCAGCACGGCCGACGACAGCGGCAGCACGGCGAACCGCTTGTCCCGGATCGCGGGAACACCCGCCAGCGCCGGATCGTTCAACAGGCGCCGCTTCTTCGCCTCGACCGACGTGCCGCCGTAGTCGTAGATCACGACGACCTCGGGCCGGCGCGCGATGACCTGTTCCCACGACACGTCCCCGAACGCCTTGTCCACATCGCCGAACACGTTCTCGCCGCCGGCCAGCGAGACGATCTGATGGCCGACGCCCGCCCCGCCCGCCGTGAACGCCGACGCGTCACCCGAGTCGTACACGAACACCGACGGTCGCGACACGCCCTTCAGCCGTGCCCGCACGCCGTCGATACGGCGCTGCTCCTCCCGCAGCAGCCGCTCACCGCGCTCCGGCACCCCGAAGGTCCGTGCCACCTCCCGCACCTCGGTACGCAACTGCTCCAGACCCACCGGCCCGTCCGTGCAGTACTCCACATTGAGGCGGGTCGCGATGCCCGCCCTCTCCAGACCGGCCCGGTCGCGGCCGGCCCCCTCGTCGAAGGCGCTCTCGTAACCCCCGTACACGAAATCCGGGTCCGCCCCGAGCAGGACCTCCTTCGACGGGTACTCCTTCGCCAGGACCTTCACCCTGCCGTAGGCGTCGCGGAACTCGGGCAGCACCGCGTCGTCGAGGTACGCGGTGCCCGCCATGCGGTCCTGGAGGCCCAGCGCGAGGAGCACCTCCGTCGCGTGCTGATTCATGGTCACCGCCCGCCGGGGCGGCGCCTCGTAGGTCGTCGTCACCCCGCAGTTGGTGACGGTGTAGGGGAAACCGGCGGCCGCCGGCGACGACGCCGACGCACCCCCGGGTTCACCGCGGGCACCACAAGCGGCGAGCGGGAAGAGCAGAACGGACGTCAGGAACGCGCGCAGCGCGGCGCGGGAACGGGCCATGGCCGTGCCTTTCCGGGGGATCCTCGTCCCCTGAAGGAATGGAAGAGGCGGCGCGTCAGTGTCTGACTCCCGGACGCCGCACGGCAGTCCGGTCACAGTGGCGGGACCGCACCGGATTCGCACCGGTTTCCTGGACCACGCCGCCCTGAGTGATCGCCGACAGTCTGCCAGACGGCACGCCCCCGCCCCGGGCGGGGGCGGGGGCGCACCGGTCAGGCACCCGTCGGGGCTACCACCAGCGCTGCGTCGTGTCGCGCAGCGTGTTCGTCCCGCAGTGCACCTCGCCCATGCCGAGGTGGTACGTGTAGAAGTCGTCGATGTACGACACCCGCATCCCCGCCCCGCGGTACGCGGCCGTGACGGCCTCCGTGAACACGTCCTTGCCGTTGATCACCGGACCCCACTGCTTCGGCGCCAGGTACCGGTCCTTGCCCAGCACCACACCGTTGACCGCGCCGGGAATGTACGCGCTGGTCTGCACCGTCAGCTCCGGCCCCGCCAGCCGCCGCTGCTGGCCGAAGCGGCGGACCTCCTCCATGCTCTCGGCCGACCCGCCGAGCCGGCGCAGCAGCGGCACGCGCCGCTCGTCGCTCTTGCCGCCCGCGGGCTCCGCGTCCCCTTCGATGCCCCGCGTGTACAGGGCCGGCACGCGCACCACCTCGGCGTCCGTCACCCCGGTCTCCCGCTTCAGGACCTCCAGGTTCGCCGCGATACGCCGCGCCGCCAGCGCGTTGTCCGCCGCCAGCTTCGGATTGGCGAGCGCCTGGTCGATGGTCTCGCCGGGCCGCCCCATCCCGATGGCCGGCGGCACCGAGAACACGCCCCTGCCGCCGTGGCCCTGCGCCTTGGCGTCCCGCAGCAGCCGCATGCCCGCCTCCGGGTCGGCCACGGCTATCCGCCAGCCGCGCGGCGTGTCCGCCGGGAGGAACTGCACGAACTCGTCCACGTGCCCCACGTGCAGCCACGACGTGTCCAGCAGCAGCGGGTCCTGCAGGCCCTGCGACGCCAGCAGGGTGCGCATCGCCCGCGCCGGCTTCGCCCCGGTGTCCTTGCGCTCACCCATGATGATCCGCCCGGCGGGGAACGCACGGCCGGCGTGCTCGTAGGGAGGAATGGTCTCCAGGTTGCCCATGGAGTTGAGCGTCCACTCCTCCGAGTCGAGGACCTGCGTCACCTGCACGACGCCCACGTCCGGGCCGCGCATCTTCGTGAACAGCTGCCGTCCCGCCGTACGGTCCGGCTGCGCCGACCGCAGCATGATCCGCATCGACTGGGCCTTGCCGCCCGGCCCCGCCATGCTCGCGTAGGCGGGCTCCACGAAGTCCTGCGTCCACGGGTCGGGCTCGGTGAACTTCACCGACGCCGGACCGATGCCGGCCTCGCGGGTCTGCGCGTCCAGCGCCTCCACGAACGCCCGCTGGCGCTTGCCGTACGAGCCGCCGCCCTGGATCTGCGTCACCATGACCCGCTGAGTCTGCTGCAGGTGATGGTGGGTCAGCAGCGGGGCGACCCGGAGGGTGACGCGGTCCGTCGTCGCCGGGGCGCCGCCGCCCGGGGCGACCGCGAGTTCGACGACCACGGTGCCGTCCCACACCGCCCGGTCCCGGACGATGTCGGTGGCCTCCGCGTACAGCTCGACGCCGGCCCGCAGTTCGGCGGCCGTCAGCTTCACGGCCGGGGTCAGCACGACCCAGCGGCCCGCCCGCTTGAGGAACAGCCGGGAGCGCGAGGCCCCCGGACCGACGACCCGCACCGAACCGGACGCCGCGTCCGCCAGTGCGGGCATCGGCACGGTACGCAGCCGGGCCAGGTCCGCCGCGTCCGCGGCGCCGTTGACCACGGCGTCCGACGCGTCGTTGCAGCGGGCGAGGTCCGCGTCGGACAGCGGCTTGCCGTTCGGCGCCGTCGCCTTGCAACGCCGCCCGTCGTCGTCGATGTTCGGCAGCAGCACCGCGCCTCTGCCGGTCGTCCAGGTGTCCTCGCCCTCCACGTCCGACGCACCGGTGACGTCCACGGTCCCGTCCCGGTTCACATCGGCCCGCAGGTCCGCCGCGGCCGGCGCGGGAGCGGCGACTGCGGGCGTCATGGGGGCCAGGGCGGCCGTCACCACGGCGATGGCGAGGGCGGTGCGCCCGGGGGTGTTCACACGCATCATGCGGCCCTTCTTGTGGTTGCACAGTTCGATGTGCTCGCACGGACTGATGCGCGGAACGGGACGTGCGTTGCCCCACCCGCCCGAGATCACCCCCCAGACGTACCGGACGCTCCCGAATCCTCCTCAAGTCCCTTGACAGAACGGGGATAGCCCCTTCAACTCCTGCGCCCGCTCGGTTCCGAGCGGCTGCCGGGTGCGTCACGTATGGTGATCCCGTAGCCGACGGGGGAGCGGGGAGGACCATGAATCTGCTCGCGATGAGCGACCTGCACACACGCCATTCCGAGAACCGGGCGTTCATCGACGGCCTGCGTCCCGAATCGCCCGACGACTGGCTGCTCGTCGCCGGCGACGTCGCGGAGACCACCACCGACATCGTCCGGACCATGAGCCTCCTGCGCGACCGTTTCGGCACGGTGATCTGGACGCCGGGCAACCACGAACTGTGGACCACGCCCGCCGACCCCGTCCAACTCCGCGGCGAGGCCCGCTACCAGTACCTCGTCGCCGCCCTCCGCGACCTCGGCGTGATCACCCCCGAGGACCCCTACCCGCACTGGCCCGGACCCGACGGGCCCGTCGTCGTCGCCCCGCTCTTCGTCCTCTACGACTACAGCTTCCGCCGACCCGGCATGCACACCAAGGACGAGGCGCTGAAGGCCGCCCACGACGCGGGCGTGGTGTGCACCGACGAGTTCGTCCTGCACCCCGACCCGTACCCCAGCCGCGACGCGTGGTGCCGGGCCCGCGTCGAGTACACCCGCGCCCGCCTCGACGCCATCGACCCCACCCTCCCCACCGTCCTCGTCAACCACTTCCCGCTCGTCCGCGAACCCACCCGCATCCTGCGCTGGCCGGACTTCGCCCTGTGGTGCGGCACGGAGGCCACCGCCGACTGGCACACCCGCTACCGCTCCGCCGCCGTCGTCCACGGCCATCTGCACATCCCGCGCACGGTCGTCGTCGACGGCGTACCGCACCACGAGGTGTCCCTCGGCTATCCGCGCGAGTGGACCCGGCGCGCCCAGGAACCTGTCGGACTGCACCGGATCCTGCCCGGCGGCCGTCCCGCGCCGACCGCCTCGACACCCTGAGCGATCCACAGGCGATCGAAGAGAAAAACCCGAGGCCGGTGTGGGTAAGGTGGCTCCCGGAGGTGGAGCCCTGTGCCCAACGAGCAAGAAACACTCTTCAGTGCCGTCGACGCACTGCTGGAACAGGTCGCCCAGGACCCGCTCCCGCCCCCCGCCGAGCGCAAGCGCCTCCGCGAGGCCGCCGGACTGACCCAGGACCAGGTCGCCAAGGTGCTCAACACGCGGCGCGAGTCCATCGGCAACTGGGAGTCCGGGCGCAGCGAACCCCGGCCCCCGAAGCGGGCCGCCTACGCCCGGCTGCTCGACGGACTCGCCGACCGCTTCCCGCCGGAACCGGAACCGGAGCCGGAGCCGGAACCGGAACCGGCTGCTCAGGCGGAACCCGAACCGGCTCCTCAGCCGGAGCCGCAGCTGGCATCGGGCCTCCGACCGGAGCCGGAGCCGCAGTCGAAGCCACAACCCGAGCCGGAGCCCCATGCGGCCGTGCCCCCCGCCGCGCCACCGGCTCCCGCCGCGGCCGACGTACCGCCCCCGGCCGAGCCTCACGTACCACCCCAGGCCACAGCTCCAGTGGCCGCGCCCGCGCGCACCCGTGCACCCGCCGCCCGACGCCCGGCGGCGTCCGCACCTTCCCCCGAGACGTCCGCCGACGACGGGTTCGCGAACGGGCCCCTCGGCGTCCTGGACGGTGACGGGGCGCTCTACTGCACGGGCGGCCTCGTCCTGGACTGCCCGGCCCGTACGATCCCGGCGCTCGCCGAGTGGACCCTCGCCGAGTCCCGGCTCGGCGCGCCCCGGCTCCACCCGTGGGGCAAGGACGCCGACCCCCTCATCGTGCTGACCGCCGCGGCGGCCGAACGGCTCGGGCTGCCCCCCGTCCTGGAGGACCGCCGAGGCCTGCGGCTGCCGGAGAACCACAAGGCCGTACGGCAGGTCACCCGCGCCGGATGGCGGCTGACCCGGCGCGGATTCGGCCCCTGGGCACGCATCTACCGCCCCGCCGACGGCGGCCGGCGGCAGTGCGTACAGCTCGCCGTCCTGCCGTGGGGCGCGCTCGACTCCCGTTCGTGGGGGGACGCCGCCGACCTGGAGCCGGCCGAGCTGGCGCGCGTCCTGGGTGTCTACGCGACCAGGGTGATCACGCCCCGGGGCTCGACCGCCGTGTGCGGCCTGGAGGCGATGACCGCGCTGCGCCCGCCCACGCGCGCGGTGCGGGACGAACAGACCGGCGCCTGGGTGTCGGGCCCGGTGCCGGGCTCCCTCACGCACCCCGTGGACCCCGCCCCGCCGGAGGCCCCCGCCGAACACCCCGCGGTCGCCGCCCTGTACCCGCGGGGCCACCAGCGGACGCCCGCCGAGGTGCTGGAAGAGGAGGCGTACGACTGGATCCGTGACCCGCAGCTGCTGACCGACGCCGAGTGCGAGCGCGCGTACGCCGTCGGCATCGACGTGAACACCGCGTTCCTGGCGGCCGCCAACCGGCTGTCCGTCGGACTCGGGGCACCGGTGCACGTCAAGGAGCCGGTGTTCGACCGGAAGACGCCCGGCTCCTGGCTGGTGGACCTGTCCGGCATCGAGCTGGACCCGCGGCTGCCCAGCCCGTTCACCCCGCACGGCGGCCGCCCGGACGGCCCCGCGTGGTACGCCACGCCGACGGTGGCCTACGCGCAGGAGCTGATCGAGACGTACGGCCTGCCCGGCGCGGTCCGCCCGCTGGAGGCCTGGCTGCGCACCGGGTCGGGGCCGTACCTCGACCCCTGGTACAAGCACCTGTCGGAGGCGTACAAGGCGACGATGGCGGACCTGGGCGTCACCTCCGGCATGCCGGCCGACGCGTTCCTGGCGGCGATGGAGCACCACAAGGACGGCGACCCCGGCATGGCGGCGGTGCTCTCGGCGATCAAGTCGACGGTGAAGGGCGGCATCGGCAAGCTGCGCGAACGGCCGCAGGGCGCCGCCCACACGTACGGCGAGCGGTGGCCCGCGCTGGACCGGCCGGCGTGGCGGCCCGACATCCGCGCCGCGGTCATCGCCACGGCGAGGGTCAACATGCACCGCAAGATTCTCAAGACCGCGCTCGCCGGGCGCCCGACGCCCGCCGGTCGCCTCGTGCTCGACGAGGACGCGGCGATCCCCGTCGCCCTTCTGTCCGACTGCGCGGTCTACCTCGCCGACGGGCCCTCGCCCCTGGACTTCCTCCCGTACACGGCCGACGGGAAACCGGCACCGGGCACCTTCCGCCTCGGGGTGTCGCCCGGCATGGTCAAGCACGAGGGCACACAGTCGCTGATGTGGGCGGTCAGGTTGCTCGACGAGGGACACAACCCCGCCCGGCACATCAAGGGCGGCGACAGGGACAGCGGGGAGTAGCGGCATCCGATGGGCATCCTCGGCGACAGCCTCGACAAGGCCACGGCGAACACCGCCACGCGCCCGGCGCCCAAGGGCGCGCCCGCGCAGATGCGCTTCCTCGTCCGGCAGCTCAAAGGCACCCGGCCGGTGGCCGGGCTGCTCGGCGTGTCCCAGCGCACCGTCGAGCGGTACGTGAAGGACCAGTTGAGGAAGCCGCGCCCCGAACTGGCGGCCCGCCTCGCGGAGGAGGTCGCGAAGCGCTGGCAGCCGCGGGTCAAGGAGCGCGCCCGGAAGCACGCGGCCACCACGGGCGGGATCACCGTGGAGACCCGCGCCCGCTTCGGCTTCACCGCGGCGCCCGGCTCCACCGACGACGGCCGCATCCGCCTGATCACCCAGCACCTGCCCCCGGCGTACGCGGCCCGCCTGTTCGAGGCCCGGGAGGCGGGCGCCCCGGACGAACAGCTCCGGGCAGTCGTCGCGGAAGGCCTCCAGGAGCAGTACTTCAAGGACGGCGGCCGCCGCGCCGCGGGGCTGCTGGTGGAGTTCACGGACATCGACTACGTCGAACTCGACTTCTGAACCACCCCGTTGATCAGGCGATTTCCGGCGGAACCACTCCTTCCCTGTATGTGATCCGTAACAGACCAACGGGGCAGACGCGTCGAGGGCGATTCCTGGTGCACACTCTGCATGCCATCGAAAGTCGAGAGCGGCCGCCCGCGGCCGACCACGGGGGAACACCATGAGCACTCCTGCCTGCAGGAACCACAAGAGCGCCAAGGGTTGGAAGTCCTACGCCACCGGAGCCGCGGTGGTCGCCGCGCTGCTCGCGTCCACGGCGTGCCAGCCGACCGCGGCCGACGGTTCGGACGACCCCAAGGCCTCGGACCGGCCGAGCGCGACGGGTTCGGCGAAGCCGAGCGGCACGGCTTCGGCGCAGCCGGGCGGCAGTTCGGGCAACACCGGTGGAACCGGCGGGACCGGTGGTAGCGGCGACAAGGACACCATCGCCGCCTGCACCCAGGACGCACTCGCGGTGTCCGCCGTGAAGGAGCCCGCGGACAGCAAGGAGGCCAGGCACCTCCTCATCACCGTCCAGAACGCCGGCGACAAGAAGTGCAACCTCTACCACTACCCTCACGTGCGGCTCGGTGCCAATGCCCGGACCACGGTTCCCGTGATCCAGGACAGTGACCCCGACCCGGGGGCACCCGTCACCATCGCTCCGGGCGAGGAGGCACACGCCGCTCTGCTCGCGAGCGGCGGCGCCAGGGACGAGTACGAGGCGAAGAGCATCACCCTCAGGCTGCACGGCCGCAAGCTCGGCAGCACCGCGAGCGAGCCGATCGACGTGCCCATGCCCGTCGACACGTTGTACGCGGACGACGGTCAGCTGGTCACCTACTGGACGACCGCTTCCGGCGCAGCCCTGGACTTCATCACGTCGAAGTGACGGATCCCGACCGGGACCGCAGCACTGACGGCGGCCGTGCCCCGGCGGGGACGACTCCCGCCGGGGCTCGGTGCGAGGCCGGTGGTCAGCCCTGCTGCCGCGCCCGGTACAGGTCGCGCAGCAGGGCGATCTCGGCGCCGTGGTGGAGGAGTTCCTGATTGACCCACCAGACGATGTCGAGGAACGGGTCCTCGTCGTAGCTCCCGTGCGGGTACGTGCAGTATCCGACGGTGTCGAGCGCGGCGTCGTCCAGCTGTGACAGCGCCTGCCGCCAGGCCTCGGCCCCGGCGTCGAACGCCGCGATCGCGCCGACGGCGTCGCCGCTGCTGCGGTAGTCGTCCCGGGTGAGCGTGCCCGTGCGCCCCGTGTGGTCGGCGGCCACGGTCAGCAGCTCGCTCAGGTGGCTCAGGCGCCAGGCGATCGTCGTGAACGGCGGCGGCGTGGGATGCGGGCCGGCCGCGGAGTCACGCCCCCAGTCGCCCGCACCGGTCAGCTCGGTCGCGCGCGGCCCCGGCCCCTGCGCACGCTCCCGCACCGACCAGCACCCGGGCACCGGTTCCCACAGGTACTCCTCGTCGGTCATGGGCTCGACCTCGACGCCCGTTCCGTTGCCGCTGTCCATGACGGGCCCCGCCATCCGGCCGGTGAGGCGCTCGCGCGCGAAGTCGAACTGCTCCAGCAGCGGCGCCAGACGGGGTGGAAGGGGGGTCGTCGTCATCGCGCGCTCCTGGTCGCCGGGGTTCGGTCCGCGTCCGGCACCCTCCCATGGTCGTGGGCGTGGACGCAGCCCATTTACGGCGCCTGCGGCGCCCTTCCCCGCAGGAGCCGCGAATCCCCTGACAGCCCCTGACAGGGAAGGCGCCTACGGTCGACGCGCGGGCGACCGTCCCGCCACCCCGTCGAGGAGGACACCACAGTGGTCCCGAACCCCCACCCGAACCCGGAGGCCGACCCGCACCCGGTCGTGGACGCGAGCGGCCTCTCCGTCATCGAACTCCGCCAGTACACGCTGCGCCCCGGGCGGCGCGACGAACTGGTCTCGCTCTTCGACCGGGAGTTCATCGAACCCCAGGAAGCCGCCGGAGCCGCGATCCTCGGCCAGTTCCTGGACCTCGACGACCCCGACCGGTTCGTCTGGCTGCGCGGCTTCACCGACATGACGGCACGTCACCGGGCGCTCACCGCCTTCTACGGCGGACCGGTGTGGGCCCAGCACGGACCCCGCGCCAACGCGACCATGGCCGACTCCGACGACGTCCTGCTCCTGCGGCCCGCCCCGGCCGGGAACGGCCTCGTCGCCCCCTCCGGGCGGCCGCCGGCCGGGACCCCGGCACCGGACCGGTTCGTCTCCGCCACCGTCTGGTTCTTCCCGCCCGGACGGAACAACGGCTCCGAACTCATCCAGCAGCGCCTGCTGCCCGTGCTCCGCCGCACGGGACCCGCCCCGCTCGCGGTCCTCACCACCGAGACGGCACCCAACACCTTCCCGCGGCTGCCCGTCCGCACCGGAGTGAACGTCGTCGCGGTCCTCACCTCGTACGCGGACGGAGAAGCCCACCGCGCACACGTCGCGGCCACGTCGGCCCATCCCCTCGTACGGGACGACATCCTGCCGGCCGTCCAGCGGGAGCAGACGGCACCACCCCAGCTCCTGCGGCTGGCCCCCACGGGCCGCTCGCTCATCCGCTGAGCCCGCGCGTCCCTCCCGTCGTCACGCGCCGGTGTGCAGGTAGGCCGCCCAGCGGGTGGGCACCTCCGGGTACGTGTCGCGGATCGCGCGCAGCGCGGTGTTGAGCGCATCGGCCGAGAACGTCGTGTCGGGCGGGCGGGTACCCCGGGCCGTGAGGCCCGCGTACACCGCCCCCGCCACGGCGGCGCTGTCGGGCGCGGGCCACAGCGTGCCGATCACACTGCGGAAGCCGGCCAGCTGGAACGCGGCGGCCAGGTGCATCGGCTCGTCCGGCATGTCCCGGTGGCCCTCGGCGGTGCCGCAGGCGGACAGGAAGGCCAGCGCTCCGTGCTCCAGACGGGCCTCCTGGACGTGCAGGGCGGTCAGCGTCTCGCCCGACGCGAGGTGGAGCCCGCCGCCGCGCAGGGTGGTCAGCGCCGCGTCGCTGTCGCCGTGGCAGGCGAAGTGGACGATCCGGTGGTCGCGCAACGCCGCCTCCACGACGGGCAGGGTCGCTTCCCCGCCGAGCAGCAGGCGCGAACCCGGAACGCTCCCCATGACGGCCTGCGCCTCCTGCCCGGCCAGCGGCAGCGGAGGCATCCCCGGCGCGTCGGGCACCGCCACGACCAGGGCGCCCGTGCGGTCCCGGCCGCGGCCCTGCGGCGGCGTGTCGCGCAGCGCGTGCGCCAGCGCGCCGAGCGTCGGCGTGTACGAGGGGACGACACGGTCCACGACCGTGCGGGGCCGTCCGCCGGCCGGCCCTCCGGTGCGCGGGGCGCGGTGGTGGCCCGCCGCGTGCAGCGGCAGCCGCACCACCGCACCGACGGGACACCACCACAGCCGCGGCGGTTCACCGCCTGCGCCGGGACCGTGCTCCGGAAGCCGCTCCAGGACCGGCCCGGCGACCTCGTCCCACAGCCACGCGAGGACCGCGTGCACCTCCGCCTGGGCCGCCTCGCGCCGGTCGAACCCGGCGGCCACGTCGCCCGCGTCGGCGACCGCCGCCTCCAGCCGGTGGACCCGCTCCCGTACGGCCGCCTCGGACAGCCCCGGCAGCGGTACGCGCACGACGGGGCGCTCCGGATCGGCCGGCACCAGCAGCGCGTCACCCCGCTCCCGGTGAGCCAGCACGAAGACCACCGGCGCACCGGCGACGCGGGCGCGCAGCCGGTGCAACGGCTCCGGACGCATCAGCTCCGCGAAGTCGGGGTGCCGGGTGAGCCGTTCGAGGAGCGCGGCGCGCTCGGCGGCCAGCCGCCGGGTCTCCTCGGCCCAGCGGGGGCGCAGGTCCACCGAGTCCGTCTTCTCCTCGGTCTTCCGGCCGAACAGGCCGCGCCTGACCACCTCCGTCGTGACGACCCGCACGTTGGCCAGGAAGTCGGCCTCGCCGAGCCGGGCGTCGATCTCCGCGAGGCGCCCGGCCGCCTCCGGGTCGATCGCCCGCAGCGGCGCCCAGTGGCGGCGCGTCGCGATCGCCTGCCCGTACAGCACCGCACGGCCGTTCTCCAGCAGCTCCACCGCCCGGTCGGTCCGGCCGCAGTCGAGCGCGGCTTCCGCCGCCCGCGCGGCGATCCGGGCGCTGTGGCGTGCACCGCCCTTGCGCCACGGGCCCGTCAGCGAGCGGCGCGAGAGCACGGAGAGCTCGTCGAGCGCCGCCTCCAGCGCCCGCAGCGCGAGCGCCGGGTCGCCGGCCGCACGGGCCAGGGCCGCCCGCCGCTCCTGCGCCTCGACCCGCTGGTGGGCGGGCGCGGCCGGGGCGGTGGCCACGACCTCCCACGCGGCCAGCGCCTCGGCGCGCAGCGCCGGATCGGTGCCGCCGCCCGCCTCGTGAAGTGCGGTGCACGCCCGCGCCAGGCACTCGTTGCGCCCCCACCACATGCCGTGGTCGCGCGGCGTACGGGCCACCGCGTCCCGCACCAGCGCCACGGCGTCGTCCAGCAGCCGCCGGTCGCCGGTCTCCTCGTACCGAAGCAGCCGCACCCGGCCGATCGCGCTCAGGAAGCGGAGCACGTCCGGGTGCCCGGCGGGCAGCCCGGCCAGTCCCCGCCGGTACGCCTGCTCCGCCTCCGCCAGCCGCCCCTCGGCGTCCTCGTCCCGCATCGGGTCGGACGACAGCACCGCCCCGAGGTTGAACAGCACCTGGTCCCGCGCCGGATCGCCCTCCGGCAGCGCGTCCGCCGCCTCCCGGGCGCACGCCACGGCCTCGTCCCCCAAGGCGTGGTCGGCCCTCGCGTCGGCCAGCTCCCGCAGCGCCTGGGAGAGGTTCGCCAGCCGGAACGGCCGGCACGTATCACCGGGCGGCGTGAGCGCCAGGGCCTGCCTGCGCAGGTCGACGGACTCCGGGAGCAGGGTGATGTCCGTCAGCACGTCGACGGCTGCGAACAGCACGCCCGCCAGCCGGTCGAGGGACTCGGGCGTGCCGGGATCGCCGGCACGCAGCAGCGGCACGGCCTGCCGTACGGCCGCCACGGCGGCCTCGGCGAGCGCAACGGCCGGTCCCTGCGCGGCGGTCGGGCGCTGTGCCGCGCCGCCGTCCGACGGCCCGGCCGTGGCCGGGTCGGCCGCCGCGTGGATCGTCGCCTCGGCGAGCGCGACGAGGGCGCGGCTCGCCAGCGGGTGGCCGGGAGGCGCGGCGTCGGCCGCCCGTACCGCGCGGGCGCGAGCCGTGAGGGGCGTGACGTCGTCGCCGCCCTCCCGCCAGTGCCGCAACTCGGCCTCCGCGGCCACGACCAGCGCGAGCGGACGGTCCGCGTCGTCGCCCGGCACCGCGTCCAGCAGCTCGACGGCGGCCCCCCACCGGGCGGCCGCCGACGCGCCGGGGTTCTCGGCGGCATCCCACAGCGCCTCCACCCGGTTCACGCCGCCGGTGCCGCCAGTACGGTCGGCACCGCTCATGCCGCTCCCGCCCCCCGCGCCAGGCGTCGGCCGGTCGAGGACCGCCCGCACGGCGGCGGCACCCCACCGTGCCACGGCCCTCCGCTGCACAGCGGCCAGCAACGCCCAGTGGTGCCCCGCCCTCGGGTGCCCGTCCACCGTCGCGCGCACCAACTCGTGCGCGACGGCCAGTGCCTCGGTCAGCGGCCCGTCCTCCCCGGTCGCTCCATGGAGCCGTACGAGAACCGGCACGAGCTCACGGGCCGGTTCCAGCGACACGGGAACGGCGCGCCGCGCGATCTCGACCGCGCGGCGCAGGTCGTCGGCCGCCCGGACGAGCGCGGGCGCGCCCGGCGCGCCGTCTTCCTGCCGCGCGGCACCGCGGGCCGCGAGCAGCAGTCGATTCGCCAGGTGCGGATCGTGCTTCTCGGGCCGGGTGCGCCGTACGGCCTCCCGGGCGATGCGCTCGGTCTCCGCGAAGTACTCCGGCGCCCAGCGCTCGGCGACCGTCCACGTCAGGCGGGCGTGGTCGGTGAGCACCGCGGCCGCCTCCAGGTCCGGCAGCAGGCCCGATTCCAGCCACCGCACCTGGTTGTCGAGGGTCGCGTCCAGCACCTTCCTCTCCCCGTCCCGGTCGAACCGGGCCATCAGGTCGAGCATGTCGTGGATGGTGTCCGACGCGAGGGACCGGCCGTCGCCGGAGGACCGCGCGCCCCCGCGCGGGCGGGGGAGGAGCACCGACCGCAGCCGGTGCAGCAGCCCCTGACGCGCGGCCGCCTGCTCGGCGCGCTCCCGCAACGGGGCGGGCAGACCGGCGACTTCGGGCGTGGTGGGGAGCGCGGCCGGGCCCACCGCCGCACCGAGCGGGCCGGCCGTCGCGAGTGCGGCGCGCAGTTCGAGCAGCCCGCTCAGGCCGGGCCGGTGCAGATAGCGGTACCAGTACCAGAGCGCGACCAGGGCCGGTCCCGCCGGGCCGGCGGGGGCCGACCGGGGGCCCGGCAGCGGGGGCAGGTCCGCCTCGTCGCCCGTCCCCGCGTACGCCTCCAGTTCGGGTCCGCCCGTCCAGAGGACCTGGCTGGTCGCGTCGTTCATGCACCACTCCGTATTCACCCGTGACTCACCCGTAGCGCCACCGCACCCACCGTGATGTCCCACTGTGTCAGAGCAATCACCGTCCGTGGCGGGTACGTTGGGTCTCGCGAGACACGAGGAGGGGCGGTATGGACGAGGTGGCGGAGCGCCTGGGGCGGCTCTGCGCCCAGGCCGGGGGCGGGGCGCTGGCCGAGCGGGCGGCGCGGTACGGGGTCGGGGACGTCCTCGACCGGCTGCAGGAGGCGGTGCGGTCGGGTACCGCCGGGCCCGGGTTGCTGGCGGACCTGCGGGAGCTGGACGAGGCGTTCGCGCGCCACGGCATCGACGGGCTCACCACGGGCGCCCGCGCCTACGTACCGTTCGCCGGCGGCCGCCCGCATCCCGTCGTGACGCTGTGGGGCTGCCCCGCGGACCGCCCCTGCAACCGCCTGGAGCCCCGGGCCGCCCAGGAAGTCCGCGCCGCCGCCCGCGACTCCCGGGAGGCCCGCACCGGTGACGCCGAGCCGCCGCTGTGCGCCCTGACCGGAGCGCCCCTGCGGGCACGGCGGTTCCGGCTGTGAGCGTGATCCTCGCCGAACTCGGCAAACAGGTCGCCGGCCGCTGGGCCGCGCTGCTGCTCCTGCCCGGCGCCTGTTACGTCATCGCGGTCGTCGTCGCCGTGCTGCTCGGCCACGGCGACGCCCTCGACCCGCGCCCGCTGGCCGCCTGGCTGGACCGGGTCGCCGCCGCACCGGCCAGCGGCCGGTTCGGAACGGTCCTCATCGCGGCGATGGGCTTCACGGCCGCGTCCGCCGCGGCGGGAGTGGCCGCGTCGGCGGCGGCCCTGCTCGTCGAGTGGACCTGGGGCGCGGCGGGCGACGAACCGGTGCTGCGCCGGTTCGCCCGGCGGCGCGGCCGGCGCTGGGACCGGGCGCAGGCCGAAGTGGACGCGGCCCTGCGGGAGTTCGCGGAGGGGGGCGGCGCCCCGCGCGCGGCGGAGCGGCTGCGGGCCGCGATCGCCCGGCGCGACGCCGTCTGCCCCGTACCGGCACGGCGGCCGACCTGGGTGGGGGACCGGCTGTACGCCGTCGACGAGCGCGTCCACGACAGCTACCACCTGGACCTGTCGGCCGCCTGGCCCCGCCTGTGGCTGATGCTCCCGGACGCGGCCCGCGCCGAACTGGCCGAGGCCAGGACCGGCTGCGACTCGGCGGCCCGGCTCACCGGCTGGGGACTGCTCTACCTGCCGCTCGCCGTCCTGTGGTGGCCCGCCGCGCCGATCGCCGCGGGTGTCCTGCTGGCCGCCCGCCACCGCTCCCGCCAGGCGGTGGCTGTCCAGGCCGACCTGGTCGAGGCGGCGGTCGACCTGTACGGCCGCGACCTGGCCGGCCAGCTCGGCATCGACTGCCCGGACCGGCTCACCCCCGAGACGGGCGCCGCGACGACCGCCGTCCTGCGCAAGGACCGCACGAACCCGGCGCTTTGATGCCGGCATGAACCCGGCGGCCCGGCGCCGCGGACATGCGCTCCCGGCACCGGGCGAGGAGGATCGGCAGGAGGAGGAACAACAGCTCCGCACCAGCCCGGTCCCTGGAGGCCCACCGTGGACACCTCGCCCGACCACCGGCTCCCCGACGGGCCGCGCGTGGTCCGCCGACCGCCCCTCCCGCCCGACGCCATCGTCTGGGAGCCCGCCGAGCGTTGGGTCCGCGCCACCAAGGGCGGAACCACCGTCGTCGACAGCCGCCGGCCGCTCCTGGTGTGGGAGCCCGACCGGCCGGTACCGCTCTACGCCTTCCCGGAGGCCGACGTCCGAGTCGACCTGCTGCGCCTGGCGCCACGCCCTCCGGCCGGGCGGCACCCGGGCGCGTCGGCCTGCTACGACCTGGTGGTGGACGGCGAGGTCACGCCCCACGCGGCCTGGTCCTTCCCCGGTGAGGACCTGGCCGGACACGTTCTCTTCGAATGGTTCGGCCGCGCCGTCCTCGACCACTGGTACGAGGAGGAGACCGAGATCTTCGTCCACCCCCGCGACCCGTACAAACGCGTCGATGTGCTCCCCAGCAGCCGGCACGTCCGCGTCGAGATCGACGGCACGACCGTCGCCGACACGCACAGGCCCGTCCTCCTCTTCGAGACGGAGCTGCCCGTGCGCTACTACGTCCCGCGCGAGGAGGTCAGGCTCGACCTGCTGACCCCCACGGACCACACCACCCGGTGCCCGTACAAGGGCGTGGCGACGGACTACTGGTCGTGGAAGGGCGCCGGACAGGTCCCGCCGAACGTCGCCTGGAGCTATCCGGACCCGCTGCCGGCGGTGCGGGAGATCAGCGGTCTTGTGGCCTTCTACAACGAGTTCGTCGACCTGCTCGTCGACGGCGAGCGGCTGGAGCGGCCGGTCACGTACTTCAGCAAGCTCTACGGGCCCGGCGCCACCGGTCGGCACTGACCTGCCCCTCCCGCGGGACCGGGCCGTCCCGGCGCGTGCGCGCACATCGCCACCCCGCCGTGCCGCAGCACCCGAGCCGGCCCTAGCATGCGGCCATGACCTGCCTCGTGCTCACCCCCTGGTGGCGGCGGCGCACCGCCCGTACGGCGCCGGCCGCCGAGGAGCCCGGCTCCTGCGCGGCCACGCCGATCCTGGACCTGCACCATCCGCGCGTGACCGACCTGGTGGCCGAGGCACGGCGCCTGGCCGGGCGGGACGACGCACGGTCGGTGCTGGCGGCCGCGCACCGGCTGATCGTGCGCCGCGTACGGCCCGTCTACGCCATGAACGACACCCAGCCGGTGTCGCGCACGCTGGCACGCGGGCGCGGTTCCTGCAGCCAGCGGCTCGCGGTGCTGGAGGCGGTCGCCCGGGCGCTCGGCGTGCCGACACGGGTGCGGGGCCTGGTGGTGGACGGGTCGTTCTGGTATCCGAGGTTCCCGAGGGTGCGGTTCCTCGTGCCGCGCGACGTGGTGCTGGCGTGGCCGGAGTTCCACCTGCCCGGCGACGCGGGATGGGTCGGCGCGTCGGAGCTGTTCGGCAGCCTGGAGACGCTGGCGTCCCGCAGCCCGGCGGGCTTCACCAACCGCGGCTCGCAGACGCTCTTCGAGGCGCTCGCGACGACCGCGGTGGACTGGGACGGCTCCCTGTGCGCGAGCACCGGCAGCTGCTCGGCGTACGACCTGTCGGCCTCGGTCCGCACGGACCTGGGCCGATTCCCCTCGCGGGACGCCCTGTTCACCACCCACGGCCAGACGCTCTGCCCCCCGGCCCGCCTGGTCGGCGACACCCTCCTCGGCCACCGCACGGCAGCATGACCGGTCACTCGGGTGAAGGCGCCTGCCTCGCACCGTCACGCCGGCGGCGGGTGAGGCACGGCGCCCCCTGATCTCCAGGGGGCGCCGTGCCGGGTGTTCAGGCCGTGGGGGCGCTCTGCCGCAGTTGGTGCAGGGAGGCCACCAGGCGGTCCACCTCCTCCCGGGTGTTGTAGAGCGCGAACGACGCGCGGGCCGCGCTCGTCAGGCCGTAGTGGGCGAGGGCCGGCTGGGCGCAGTGGTGGCCGGCGCGGACGGCGATGCCGTCCCGGTCGAGCCACGCCGCGATCGCGCCCGGTTCGTGCCCGGCCAGCGTGAACGTGAGCACCGCGACGCGCTCGGGCGCGTCGCCCAGGACGTCGAGGCCGGGCACCGTGGCCATGGCCTCGCGGGCGTAGGCCAGCAGTGACGTCTCGTACGCCGTGATGGCGTCGCGGTCGAACGACGTCAGCCAGTTCAGGGCCGCCAGCAGCCCGACGGCGCCGGAGATGTGCCCGGTGCCGGCCTCCAGGAGGTGCGGGACGGGGGCGTACGTGGTGCGGTCGAAGCCGACGGACTCGATCATGTTGCCGCCGCCCTGCCAGGGCGCCATGGTCCCCAGGACCTCCGGCTTGGCGTACAGGGCGCCGATCCCGGTGGGCGCGAAGATCTTGTGCCCGGAGAACACGTAGAAGTCGGCGTCGATCGCCTGTACGTCCACCGGCAGGTGCGCCACCGCCTGCGCCCCGTCCACCAGCACCTTCGCCCCGTACCGGTGGGCGAGGGCGGTCATCTCCCGCACCGGCGGGATGGTGCCCAGCACGTTCGACGCGTGGCTGATCACCACCAGCCGGGTGCGCATCGACAGCAGGTCGGCGTAGGCGTCCTGGTCGATCCGGCCGTCCTCCAGGAGCGGGACGGGCACCACCCGTGCCCGGGTCTCCTTGGCGAGCAGCTGCCACGGCACGATGTTGGAGTGGTGCTCCAGCACCGGCACGAGGATGTCGTCCCCGGGCCCCACCCGTCCACGGCCCCAGCTCGCGGCGACCAGGTTGATCGCCTCGGTGGTGCCGCGCACGAACACGATGCTGTCCGGCGACGGCGCGTTGAGGAACCGTGCCACCGCGTCCCGCCCCGCCTCGTACGCCTCCGTGGCCTCGCGGGCCATGGTGTGCGCGCCGCGGTGGATGTTGGAGTTGGCCGCCCCGTAGAAGCCGGCCACCGCCTCGATCACCTGGCGCGGCTTCTGCGTGGTCGCCCCGTTGTCGAACCAGACCAGGGGATGGCCGTTGACCGTGCGGTGCAGGATCGGCACGTCGGCCCGCGCCGCCTCGGGCGAGAAGGCCCCGCCGTGCCCCCGGGGCCGTACGGAGGTGTCAGGAGTAGTCATGGTAGTGGTGCACCCCGACGTTCTGGAGCACGGCGACGGCGTCCTCCACCAGGACCGCGGCGTTGAAGTAGGCGGTCATCAGGTACGAGGTGATGCCCTTCTGGTCCACGCCCATGTTCCGCATGGACAGACCCGGTTCGACCTCGTCGGCGACGGATGCGGGCCGCAGCCCGACGACGCCCTGCTCCGCCTCGCCCGTCCGGACGAGCAGGATCTCGGTCGTACCGGCGCCGGCGCCGCCCGAGAACCGCACCTTGTCCGAGGGCAGCAGCGGCACACCGCGCCAGGTGAGCAGCGGGCTGCCGAACCGGCTGTCGGTGACCGGCGGGACGCCCCTGCGGGTGCACTCGCGGCCGAACGCGGCGATCGTCTTCGGGTGGGCGAGGAAGAACGAGGGCTGCTTCCACACCCGGGTCAGCAGCTCGTCCAGGTCGTCGGGGGTCGGCCGGCCCGTGCGGGACTGCACGCGCTGGCCGGGGGCGACGTTGTGGAACAGGCCGTAGCGCGGGTGGTTGAGGAGCGAGGCCTCCTGCCGCTCCCGCAGCGCGTGCATGGTGAGCATGGCCTGGGCGCGCGTCTGGTCGATGGGCCCGTTGTACAGGTCGGCGACGCGGGTGTGGACGCGCAGGACCGTCTGGGCGAGGGTCATGTGGTACTCGCGCGGCGTGTCCTCGTAGTCCACGAACGTGCCCGGCAGGTCCGGCTCGCCCGCGTGGCCCGCGCTGAGGTCCACCGGCACTTCGGCGCCCGCCAGGGAGGCGCCCTCGGTGAGGTACGAGTCGACCGCGGCCCGCACGCCTTCGTGACGGTCCATCACCTCGGCGAGGGCCCCGCGGTCCAGGCACAGGGCGACGCCCGACGTGAGGGCCTTGACCCGGTACGGCATGGATCCGGCGCGGGTCCAGGCCTCCAGGTCGAAGAACTGCCCGTCGCCGATGACCTCCAGCAGGGCGTCCTCGCCGTACGGGCCGTCGACCCGCTTCTCGGCACGCCCGCGGACCAGGACCCACAGCCGGTCGGCGGTGTCCCCGTCGGCGCTCAGCACCTCGCCGGGCTCGAAGGACACCTCGGTGAACGCGTCGGCCAGCATGTCGAGCAAGGCGTCGTCGGCGTCCCTGAGGTAGGGCAGTTCGCGGAGGTCGCCGGGGACGACGCGGGCGGTGCCGTCGTCGGTGTGGGTGCTGATGCGGTCGTCGCCGAGGACGTACGTACGGCGGCGGTTGACGCGGTAGACGCCGGACTCGACGTCCACCCAGGGAAGAGCGCGCAGCAGGTAGCGCGGGGTGATGCCGCGCATCTGCGGGGTGGTCTTGGTGGTGCTCGCGAGTTGCCGTGCCGCCTCGGGACTGAGACTCAGCCGGTCGCTCACAGGGATCCTCCTCGCCCGGAAGGTGTGCGTGACGACCGGGCCGGCGGTGGCGTCGGCCCGGGTGCCATGCGGGAACGAGCAGCGATCCTCTGCCGGACACCCATTGATCACAAGTACGTATTTATGGGCTCTTGAGGGTTCATGGCCTGATTCTTCGGGCTCTCGGCGGGAGGTCGGAGCCCGGCGGAATCGCAGGTGATGAGGTCACGACACGTACGGTTATCGAACAATTTCCTTCCCTGGTGTTCGCGTACCGATCCCCAACGAGCTGAATACGGCCCGATTTGGAGCCTTACGGTTACTTTGGGATCCCTCAAGTGGCCCTTATGGTGACGGGTTCACCCCTGTGCCCGAGGTGTCCGGATCTGTTCGACGTGGCGGTCGTCGACCATGCCCCGCAGGAGTTCCAGGGTGCCGCGGCGCAGCTCCTCCGGACCGGGCGGCGTCACGTGGTACGAGCCGACGACGCAGGCGAACAGCATGCCCTCGCACCAGGCGACCAGGGACAGCGCGTGCCGCCGCGGGTCGGGCGACCCCAGGGCTTCGGCGAGGGCGGTCAGCGGCTCCGTGAAGCGCCGCCCGGCGTCGTCGTAGTACGCGCGCAACTCCGGCCGGCGCGTGGCCTCCAGCGCCAGTTCGTAGCGGGCGACGAGCAGGTCGCGGTGGTGCTGGAGGTAGTGGTGCAGCGCCAGGGCGAGGGCGTCGGCGACGGTCTCCAGGCCCGCCCCCGGGTCCGTCTCCGGGCCTGCCTCCGGCATCGGCAGGGCTCCGCCCGGGCCGAGGAGCGCCGCCTCGCGGTCCGCCAGCCGCCGTACGGCCGCCTCCAGCAGGGCCTGCCGGGTACGGGCGTGGTTGGACGTCGAGCCCTGGGGAAGCCCGGCGTGCTCGTCCACGGCGCGGTGGGTGAGCCCGCGCATGCCGCGCTCGGCGAGCAGGGCGAGTGCGGTGTCGGCGATGAGTGCGGCGCGGGAGGCGCCGGTCGTGCGTGAGGCCATGGGCCCAACCTACCCCGCGCGACTACAGCTGTAGTACCGTGAGCGGAGCGCACTACAGGTGTAGTGCGACGGGTCGGTCCGAGGAGGAGCCATGCGTCAATCCCGTGCGGTGGTCATAGGAGGCGGGGTCGGCGGACTCACCGCCGCGGTGGCCCTGCACCGCCTGGGCTGGTCGGTGACCGTGCTCGAAGCGGCGCGCACCCTCGCCCCCGTGGGCGCCGGCATCGGCCTGGCACCCAACGCCCACCGCGCCCTGGACGTCATCGGACTGGGCGACGCGGTGCGGGACCTCGCCACCTGGCACGGCGACGGCGGCATCCGCACCCCGTCCGGCCGCTGGCTGGTCCGGTCGGGCTCCGAGGCGGCGACCGCGCGGTTCGGCGGCCCGCTGGTGACGCTGCACCGCGCGACCCTCGTCGAGATCCTCCGCTCCGGCCTGCCGGACTCGTGCCTGCGTCTGGACTGCCGCTCCACCCTCGCCGACCCCGGTGCGGCGGACCGACCCGCGGTGGTCGCCACCCCGCACGGCGATCTGGAGGCCGACCTCGTCGTCGGTGCGGACGGCATCGACTCGCGGGTCCGTCGCGTGCTGTTCCCCACCCATCCGGGGCCCCGGTACGCGGGCTTCACGGCCTGGCGCATCGTCGTTCCCGCCCCCGAGCGGGCCTTCCCGCCGCACGAGACGTGGGGGCGCGGCGGCGTGTGGGGCAGCCACCTGCTGAAGGACGGCCGCGTCTACGCGTACGCCACGGCCGTCGTCCCGGAGGGCGGCCGCTCGGCGGACGGCGAGAAGGCCGAACTCCGGCGCCGCTTCGCCGACTGGCACGACCCGATCCCGGACCTCCTGGCCGCCGCCGACCCCGAGGGCGTCCTGCGCCACGACGTACGGCAGCTGGCCGAACCCCTGCCCGCGTACCACCGGGGCAGGACGGCCCTCCTCGGCGACGCCGCCCACGCGATGACGCCCACGCTCGGGCAGGGCGGCAACCAGGCCATCGAGGACGCCGTCGTCCTCGCCCACCACGTCTCAGGCGCCCGGCACGACGGCCGCGACCCGGGCCGGGCCCTCGCCGCGTACACCCGCGACCGCCTGCCCCGCACGACGGCCATCGTGCGCCAGGCCGCCAGGACGGCCCGCCTCAACCACCTCACCAGCCCGCTGCTGCTCGCCGTGCGCGACGCCCTGGTCGCCGGCGTCGGCCGGTTCGGCCCCGACGACCTGATGCTGCGGTCCTTCGCGTCCATCGCCGACTGGCGCCCTCCCCGGAACTGAGAGGAAGGCAGGGCGCGCAGATCCTCCCCGCCCCCGTCATTCTGGTCACCGTCGCGGCCGACGCCGGGATCGCCGCGGCGGACCTGGCGAGACACCCGCAGGTCCTCGCCAACTCGGCCGTCGTCGGCGTCCCGCGGTCCTGGCTGCCGCGGCTCGCTGCCCTCAAGGCGGCCGGAGCCCTCGGCCTCCTGGTGGGACTGCTGGGCGTCCCCGCTCTCGGCACCGCCGCCGGTACGGGCCTGGTGCTCTTCTGCGTCGGCGCGGTCGCCGCGCACATCCGGGCACGCGTGTACCACAACATCGCCTTCCCGGGCGCTTACCTGGCCTTGGCGACCGCCTCGCCGGCGATCGCCGCCACACGCTGGGCATCGGCTCTGTCGGACACGCCGAGGCGTTCGGTGGGCCCGCCGAAGGGCAGGACCAGCGTGCGCCGCGCGAAGAGCCATTCACCCTCCGCCTTGCGGAACGTGTCCTCGTAGTGACCGATGTTCGCCGGCAGCCGGGGCGGCACGAGCGTGCCCTCCGTATGGCCGTCGACCCGGTACGTCGCGAAGTACGTGGTGGCCGTCGCGGTGTCCGCCGAGTGCACGGTGACGAGGATGTTGGTACACATCCGCCGGGACAGCCGGTCCGCCGGCCGCGCCCCGAAGTACCGCCGCAGCGCCTCACGTCCTTCGACCCGCCGCCCGTCGTACGGCCACTCCCACACCCCGTCGGGCGTGAACAGGTCGGCCACGGTGCCGGGTTCACCGAGGTCGAGCCGGTGAACGAGTTCCAGGACGAGCCGCTCGCAGGCACGCTCGGCGAGCAGGCGCTCGAGCGAGTCAAGATCCTCCGTAGTCATCGCCCACACCTATCAGCCCAACGCCCCTGAAGCGACCGCCTTACGGCGCGGTGAGCGGTTCGGCCTCGTACGCGCGGTGCAGCAGGTCCACGAAGGACGGCGCCGGTGGCAGGGGCGTGTCGCCGATGCCCCGTATCGGCACGCCCGGAGTCCACGAGTTCATGACCACGCCTCCCTCCAGGCTCGGCAGGTCGGCGAGCGTGAGTTCCCGGACGTGCTGCGGGACACCGAGGCGGTCGAGCCGCCGCCGGACGATGCCCATCGTGACCCCGCCCAGCATCTCCGCCTCGGGCCACACCACCGCGCCGCCGTCCCAGAAGGCCAGGTTCCAGATCGACGCCTCGCTGAGCCGGCCCCGGCGGTCGACGAAGGCCGCGTCGTCGTAGCCCTGGGCGACGGCCCTGCGCAGGAAGTACGTCTTCGCCACCTCGCCCACGTGCTTGACCGCCGGGAGGACCCGCTCGTACGGGACCGGCGCCAGGGCCAACGGGCCCTCCGGCGCCGAGGCGGCCGGGCCGGTACGCACCAGCACGTCCAACACTCCGTCGGTCCCGCCCCCCGCCGTGAACTCGCCCGACGGCGAGGACACCGTCGCCGTCAGCGAGACGTCGGCCGGACCCGCCTCCAGCGCCGCCCGCAGCAAGGCCCGCACCCGATCGTCCGGAAGCGCCCTGCCGAACAGCTCCATGGAGGCCGACCGCAGCCTCTGCAGGTGCAGATCGAGGCCCCGGACGCGGCCCCCGCGCACCTGCATGGCGGTGAAGTGGGCGTAGCCCGCGAAGGCGAGCGGGGCCAACTCCCCGGCGGTCGCGGCCCGGCCGTTGCGTTGAACGACGAACGAGGTCATGCATCACTCCAGCAGTACGGTGATCAAAAGATCGGGATCGGGATCGGGACATCGGCCCACGGGGGAGTGGAATGCCCGCCCCGTTCCCCGACGTTAAGGCTTCACATCGATGTGAAGGTCAACCCGAACGAGGCGGTCGGATGCTGATCGGGGAGTTGTCCCGGCGTACGGGCGTCAGCGCACGGCTCCTGCGCTACTACGAGGAGCAGGGACTGCTCGACGCCCGCCGCGGGCCCAACGGTTACCGCGAATACGACGAGGACTCGGTGGTGACGGTGCGTCAGGTGCGGGCCCTGCTGAACGCGGGCCTGTCCACCGAAGTGATCCGTTCCGTGCTGCCGTGCGCCCGGGGCGAAGGGCCGGGCTTCGACTGGTGCGCCGACCTCCGGGAGATCCTGCACGGGGAGTTGGAGGCCATCGACGAGCGCATCGACGCCCTCCAACGCACCCGCGGAACTCTCGCCCGCTACCTGGCGCAGCCCTGAGGCACCGACCGTACGGCGCCCCGAGTGGGGTCAGAGGCCCTTGGGCAGGCCCAAGTTGTTGATCAGCGGGCCCTCGATGTTCACGCCCTCGGAGACCAGGGTCTCCAGCTGGGGCAGAACGGGGGAGGGGTTCGCCACGGCAGCGGAAGCCGGAGCGGCGAACGCCGCGATCAGGGCGAGCGTTCCGAGCACGAGGACAGCCGTCGGGCGACGACGACGCATGCAATCACCTTTTTCTTCCCTGAGGGTTCAGGACGCCGACATCGCTGCCCACCGGCACCCCCGCGGATGCGAGAAGTCCCCCGGACGGGTCGCCGCCGGACGCCGAGGCACCCTCCAGACCGGCGGAAGCCGCTCCGATCACCTCGTCCAGGACCTCACGGGAACGCGCCAGCTCGGCCATCAGTCGCGTGATCCGGTCCCGCTCCACGACCAGCTCCTCGACCAGCCGGGGGGTGGCGAACTCGTTGGGCCCGCCGTCCACGTCCCGCATGCACGGCAGCAACCGTGCGATCTTCTTGCTGTTCAGCCCCGCCGCGTAGAGCGCCTGGATCCGGATGACCCGGTCGACGGCCCACTCGCCGTAGTCCCGGTGACCCCCGGGCGTGCGCTCGGACCGCAGCAGCCCCTGCTTCTCGTAGTAGCGCAGGGACCGCTCGCTCACCCCGCTGCGCCGCGCCAGTTCACCGATCCGCACCGCCCACCCCGCATGTCCGCCCGCGACTTGAACCTGACACTGATGTCAACTTCTACGGTACCGGCATGACGAACACAGCAGCCGAGTCCCGGCTCTTCGAACCCACCCGCCTCGGCCCCCTCCACCTCCCGAACCGGCTGGTGATGGCGCCCCTGACCCGCAACCGGGCCGCGGCGGACGGTGTCCCGCAGCCCATCATGGCGACCTACTACGCCCAGCGCGCCTCCGCGGGGCTGATCATCGCCGAGGCCACCACGCCCAACGCGGTGGGCCAGACCTACCCCCACATCCCCGCCCTCCACCACGAACGCCACGTCGCCGGATGGCGGCAGGTCACCGACGCCGTGCGCGCCGCCGGAGGCCGGATGTTCGTCCAGCTCCAGCACGGCGGCCGGGTGGGGCACCCCGACACCAGCGGACTGACACCGGTCGCGCCCTCGCCCATCCCGCTCCCCGAGACGATCCACACCCCCTCCGGCCGCCGGCCCTCCGTCGTCCCGCGCGAGATGACGGCCGACGACATCCGCTCCACGATCGCCGACTTCGCCTCCGCCGCCCGCAACGCCGTCGCTGCCGGGTTCGAGGGCGTCGAGGTGCACGCGGCCAACGGCCACCTCCTCCACCAGTTCCTGGCCGAGGGCACCAACCACCGCACCGACGCGTACGGCGGACCGGTGGCGCACCGGATCCGCTTCGTGGTCGAGGTGGTGCGGGCCGTCGCCGACGCTATCGGCCCCGACCGGGTGGGCCTGCGCATCTCCCCGGCCAACACGGTCAACGGCATCGAGGAGGGCGACACCGAGCACATCTACCCCGCACTCGTCGACGCGCTGGCGGACCAGGGCCTCGCCTACCTGCACCTCGTGTTCGCCGACCCGGACCAGCCCCTCTTCCCGTGGATACGGAAGGCGTGGCCGGGCACCCTCGTCGGCAACCCGGTCCTCGGGTGGGGAGGGCCGCTGCCCGCGGACGGCGGCAGGGGGGCGAGCGAGCGGCTGCTGGCCGCCGGAGCCGATCTCATCGCCCTGGGCCGCCCGTTCCTGGCCAACCCCGACCTGGTCGAACGTCTCCGCACCGGCGCACCCCTCAACCCGGTGCGTGACCAGTACTTCATGTACACGGGCGGGGAGACCGGCTACACCGACTACCCCGCCATCGGAACCCCGGAACCGGCAGGACGCTGACGTGCCGCCTCGCCGCCGCCCATCCCGTCGGAAACCGCCGGGGCGTCACACGGGCGGGGTCGGGGCCGCGCCACGGCGCTCGGCCACTGCGTCGAACAGGGACCAGCCGTCCAGCTCCCGGACCACCGGGTCGTCCGGCTCCCACCCCCGCGCCAACGCCTCGTCCAGCAACGCCCTGGCGGTCCCGGGCTCGCAGAGGTTCAGGTGCCGCCCGTCCTCGGTGGCGACGGCACCCGAGACCATCATGTACCCGTCGCTCACCCACCGCCCGGGTCCGGACCGGAAGAGGACCCGGAGCCGCCCCCTCGCCTTGAACCGGCGGAGGTCGACCGTTTCGGTGCACCCCTCGTACCGCCCGTTGCCCAGCACCTTGTGGCTGTGGCCCACGGACCACAGGAACGTCTCTCCGCCGACGACGAGGCGCCGGGCCCTCTTGCCACTGCGAGCCATCCGAAGATCGTATCCGGGACGGCCGTGCACCCCGGCCGCCGGCCTCACGTCGGCAGGCGGTCCCGACGGACGGCTCAGGAGCCGGGGACGGCGAAGGGACCGCCCCGCCCGAAGGCCCACGCGGCGAAGCGCTCGCCCATACGGCGGTGGGTGGCGGCGTCCGGGTGCAGCTCGTCCGGCAGCGGCAGCTCGGCGAAGTCCGCCTCGCCGTACAAGGAGCGGCCGTCCAGGTAATGAAGGTGCGGGTCCTCGGCAGCCCGTCGAGCGGTGATCCGGGACAGCTCGTCCCGGATGACGCGGAGCGTCAGCCGGCCGTGGGAGTGGCCGGCCGGGCCGCCGACGGTCCGGAACCGCAGCCGAGGTGCGTCGAAGTCGGGCACGATCGGGCCCGGCGTGTCCTCCTGCATCGGGCACAGGAGAGGGGAGACGACCACCAACGGCGTGGTGGGATGGCCCTCGCGGAGCGTGTCGAGGAAGCCGTGGACGGCGGGGGAGAAGGCCCGCAGGCGCATCAGGTCGGTGTTGACGAGATTGATGCCGATCTTCACGCTGATCAGGTCCGCGGGGGTGTCCCGCATGGCGCGCGCGGTGAACGGGTCGAGCAGCGCGTTCCCCCCGAAGCCCAGGTTGATCAGCTCGACGCCTCCCCGTGCGGCGGCCAGCGCCGGCCACGTCGTGGCCGGGCCCGCGGCGCCGGACCCATGGCTGATCGAACTGCCGTGGTGCAGCCACACCTTGCGGCCGCGATCAGGAGCGGCCTCCACGGGAGCGTCGGTGCGCAGGGCGATCACCTCGGTGATCTCCGCCTGGGGCAGCCAGATCTCCACGTCCTTGTCGCGGTCGGGAAGCCCGGCGAAGCGCACGGTGCCGGCCGGTCCCGGACGCGTGACAGCGGAATGGGTCGATATGTCGACGATACGGACGTTCCCGCCACTTGCGCTCGCCCGCCCGGCCGGACAGCCGTCGACCAGCAGGTCGTACCTGCCCTCCGGAGGGGCGGGCGCGCCCCGGTAGACGATCTTCGTGGGCAGCACGTCCAGCTCGACGGCGGTGGCCCGCGTACGGAAGGCCAGCCGCACGCCGGAGGGCTGGGCCTCGACCATGGCCAGGTTCTCCGGAGCCTGCGCCCGGGCCCGGGCGGGCAGCCGGTGCGGGAGCACGCCGCGGGCGGTGCGTTCGATTTCGAGGGCGCCGCGCAGGAGGCGGGCGTCGACGGGCGTGCTGATCCAGGCCGTTGTGGCGGGATCGCCGAGCGGGGAGTCCATGATCACAGCCTGCCGACCGGCAGCCGGGCCCGCAGCGGATTTTCCTGGCGCACGGCAACGATCCGGCCAGGCGACCGGCGCGAAGCCGCGCGGTGTCGGGGCGGGGCGGCTCAGGACCGTGTCGTCCGACGCATCAGTTCCTGGAACATGGTCATGCAGTGCAAGCAGTGCCGGTCGGTCTCCGCTTCCTCCTCGTGGAGCGGCTGCCCGCAGAGGGCGGAGGCGCGGTCGTGGGCGACGACATGCCACACCAGGCCGGTGCCCGTGGCGGCCGTGCCGATGTGCATTTCGTACATGGCGGCTCTCCGTGCGGTGGACGGAACTTGTCCCCAGCCCATCACGGTCGCGGCCGGGGCGCTGCCGTACGGGTCCATTCGGGTGACCGGCGGGCCCGGCGGCAGGAGATCAGCGGGGTGGCCAGGGGCTGCGTCGCGCCAGGCGGGCCCATTCGGGGTCGTGGCGGCCGGGGACGGTGCGTCCGGCCTGCTCCCAGCGCCGGGCGAGTTCCGTGAAGATCGGCTCCATGGCGGACCGGGGAACCGTTTCGCTGGTGCGCTGGGCGCCGATGGGGCCCGGCCGCATCGTCGTCGGAGTCATGTGGGGGTCAACGCGCACGCGCACCCCCGGACACGGCCACCGCGTCCGGGGGAGCGACTCCACGGGGGCGCTGGGCGGTGCCGGGTCGGTCCTGGGCGAGGGCGGGTCAGGGCAGCGGGGTCCCCCCGGTCGCATTGACGATGTCGCCGGTGATGAACCCGGCACCGGACGAGGCGAGGAACACGTACGCGGGTGCCATCTCGGCCGGCTGGGCGGCGCGGCCCAGGGGCGCCTGCTTCCCGAACTCGGCGGTCTCGGGCATGGTGGCGGGGATCAGCGGCGTCCAGACGGGCCCGGGGGCGACCGCGTTCACGCGGATGCCGCGCGGGGCGAGCATCTGGGCCATGCACTGGGTGAAGGTCACGATGGCGCCCTTGGTCATGGCGTAGTCGAGCAGCGGCGGGCTGGGCTTGTAGGCCTGCACGGACGTGGTGTTGATGATGCAACCGCCCTCGTGCATGTGCGCCAGGGCCATTTTGGTCAGCCAGAACATGCCGTAGAGATTGGTCTTCATCACCCGGTCGAACTGCTCGGTCGTGACGGCCTCGATCCCCTCGGTCTGCGCCATCTGGAACGCGGCGTTGTTGACCAGGACGTCGATCCGGCCGAACTCGTCCGCGGCCCGGCCGATCAGCGCGCGGCACTGCTCTTCCTGGCGGATGTCGCAGGCCACGGCGACGGCCTTCCGGCCCGCCTCCTCGACCAGGCGGGCCGTCTCGCGGGCCTCGTCCTGCTCCTCCGGCAGATACGTGAACAGGACGTCGGCGCCCTCGCGCGCGTACGCCAGGCAGACGGCCCTGCCGATGCCGGAGTCGCCGCCCGTGACCACGGTGGCGCGGTCGGGCAGCAGTCCGTGGCCCTCGTAGGAGTCCTCGCCGTGGTCGGGCCGCGGCTCCATCGGCTCGGTCCAGCCGGGGTGCGGCTGGTGCTGTTCGGGGAAGTCGGGCCGCGGGTGGAGGGTGCGGGGGTCCGGGGCCCGGCGGTCATCGGTCATGGCGTCCGCCTCCTCAGTCGGCAGGGGCAGGGCGGCGCGGGTCGCGCGGCCGCGCCTCTCCGCGTTCCCACCACGTGCGGGCCGAATCCCGGGCCGCCCGCCGCCCTCAGCCGGCCGGGTCGGCGATACGCAGTTCGGCGGCGGTGACCGGCAGGTCGTTGATGCTGGCGTAACGCTTGCGCATCAGGCCGTTGTCGTCGAACTCCCAGTTCTCGTTGCCGTACGCGCGGAACCACTGGCCGGTGGCGTCGTGGTACTCGTACTCGAAGCGGACAGCGATCCGGTTGCCGGTGTGCGCCCACAGCTCCTTGCGGAGCCGGTAGCCGAGTTCCCGCTGCCACTTGGCCGTCAGGAAGGCGACGATCTCGTCCCGTCCCTTGAGGAAGACATCGCGGTTGCGCCACTCGGAGTCCTCGGTGTAGGCGAGGGCGACCCCCTCGGGGTCGCGGGTGTTCCACGCGTCCTCGGCGAGCTGGACCTTCCGGCGGGCGGTGTCCTCGGTGAAGGGCGGCAGGGGCGGGCGCGGCTCGGACACGACATCTCCTCGGGGAGTCGGCGGACGGCATGAGAACGGTCGTTCTCATGCCGTGGGCTACCCTACGAGAACGATGGTTCTCATGCAACGGAGCAGCGACATGGACAACGAAGCCGCCCGGAACGGCATCCTGGACGCCGCCGAGGAGCTGTTCTACGGCCGGGGCATCCAGGCGGTCGGCATGGACGCCGTCCGCTCGGCGTCGGGCGTGACCCTGCGGCGGCTGTACCAGCTGTTCCCGTCGAAGGACGCCCTGGTGGAGGCGTATCTGCTACGGCGCGACGCGCGCTGGCGGCGCAGCCTCGCCGCGTACGTGGACGGGGTGGACGGCCCGCCGTCCGACCGGGTGCTCGCGGTCTTCGACTGGCTGCACGGGTGGTTCGAGGAGCCCGGCTTCCGGGGCTGCGCCTTCATCAACTCTTTCGGCGAGCTGGGTGCCGGCTCGCCCGAGGTCGCCGCGGCCGCGCGCGGACACAAGGAGGCGTTCCGCCGCTACATCGACGACCTGGTGCGGGACGCGGGAGCGCCGGCGGCGACCGGCGCGCACTTCATGCTGCTCGCCGAGGGCGCCATCACGACGGCCGCCGTCACCGGCTCGCCCCGACCGGCCCGCGAGGCGCGGGAGGCGGCCGAACGGCTGCTGTCGGCATCCGCGTGACGGGGCTGCAAAGCGTGGTGCGTCCGCCCCAGGGCTGGCCGCGCGGCTGGAGCACCCAGGCCTGGGGCGCACGCCCGCGCCGGTGCCGGACCCGCATTCCCGGGCGCCCGGCACCGGACGCGCTCGAGAGGGCTCAGCCGATGCCGGGCACGAGCCCCAGCACGGGCGCCACAGGGGCGACGACCTGCCGGAGCTCGCCGAGCTTCTGCAGCCCCGCGAGCCCGCCGAACTGCTGGGTCAGCCTCGGCACCTGCGAGCGGTACTCGGGCGCCACCCCACTCATCGAGAGGCTCTCGACCTGGCTGAGGAGTGACGGCCCCTGAGGCCCGATCGGGACGACGCCCGCGTGCGCGGACGGCGCTGCGAGCGCGGAGGCCCCCGCGGTGACGGCGAGGGCAACGAAAAGTCGCTGAGTCTTGGTCATAACGGGACCAACGCCGCACGGGGTTCCAGGACACGGGCAATAGCCCGATGCGGGACACCTCCGGACCGCACGACGCCGGGCGGTCCGAGCCGCCATGCCAAGGCGGGCGAGGGGTGGACGAATCGCCTCACGAGTGCAGGGCCAGGGTTTCCGTGCAGTGGTGCAGGAGGAGCTCGTCGGTCGTGCAGTCGTAGCGGCGGCGGCTTCGGTCCGGGATGCTGTCCTCGTTGCCGTACCGGCGTGGGTGGGACACCTCCTCCCGGACGAGGGATATGGCCTCCGCTGCCCCAAGGCCCATGGCGTGCAGGGCGCGGGCCACTGAGGGGCGGTTCCGTCGCGTGGCCCGCCAGGAGGCGAGGAGCGCACGGAGGGACTCCTCGTGGTCGCCGCCCGCTCTCCACAGGGCGGTGGCGAGTTCGCCGGCCGGTTCGGAGGCTTCCTGGGCGACCAGGGTGCGGAGCGTCGGGAGCAGTGGGGCCGCGGCGGGGCCCAGGCGGTCGACGATCGTGAAGGCAAGATGCCGGGCGAAGCCCCGGTCGCCGGTCAAGGCGTCGGTGAGAGCGGCCAGGACGGCGCGGGTCGCCCCTTCCGCCTCGGCGATGACGGCGGCCGCGTACAGACGGTAGGTCGCCGAGGGATCGCCGGCCGTACGGCGTACGTCCGGCATCGCGGCCAGCGCCTCGGCGCACGCGGCGGGGCCCAGGCGGGCCAAGGCCTTCAGGGCCGCGTCCTGCAGGCGGACGCCGCGACCGTCCCGGTCGCGCAGGATGCGCAGGGCGAGCGGCAGGCACTCGGGCGAGCCGAGGACGGAGAGGGCTTCGAGAAGCCGTTCCGTACGGTACGGCGCCCGCCACGGGTCCGTCCGGGCGAGCCTGTCATGCAGCACGGGCGCGAGCGGAGCCGCCGACTCCGGGGCCATACGCCCCAGCCACGCCCCCAGGTGCTCCGGCACCTTGCCATACGCGAGGACGTCGACCAGGCCGGGCACCGCTCGGCCATCGCCCTGGGCCGCAAGGGCCGACAGGCACGCCCCGTACGTCGTGTCCTCCCAATCGCGCTGGAGAGGGAACCGAGGCCCCGCCGCGACCCGCTCGGCCAGCGCGCCGGCCGCCGGGCCACCGATGGCCTGCAGCCATTCCAGTTCGCCGGCCGCCCACTTGACCAGCCGGTGCTCCGGCTCGTACAGCTGCTCGCCCAGGAGCCGGACGGACTCCTCATGCGGGCCGCGCCAGCCGCTGAGCAGGGCGCCTGCCATGTCGATCGCTTCACGCCGCTGCCCCCAGTCGGGGCTGCGCAACTGGTCCTCCAGCAGGGCGAAGCGCTCCCGTACCCGGTCGCCCAGCGCACGGTGGAGGTCACCCATCAGGTCCGTCGCCCAGGGCGACACAGGGGAGGGGTGGTGGCGGGCCCGCAGCGCGCGAAGGTAGGCGATCATCGTGGTCGGTGGTGCAGAGGGCTCCGCCGTGGGCCCGGGCGCCGCGTCCCCGGCCTCCCTCGCCACCCTCATCACCTCCGCGGCCGTCGCGACCGCGTCCTCCGGCAGATCGCCCGGCGCGCATCTGGCCAGCTGGACGAGCGCGCACAGCCGCAGTCCCGGATCGCCGCTGTCGTCGGCGACCAGGCCCCGCAGCGCCACGGCCGCCTCGGCGGTGAACCGGCTCCGGCGAAACGCCAGTTCACCGAGAGCGGTCGCCAGGGCCCGCAATACGGTCGCCTCACGCTCGACGGCCAGCCGCGCGAGCAGCAGGTCCCGTACCCGCGTGGTGTCCTCGTGGAGCCGCACCCAGGCCATGGGCAGCTGGGCCCTCAATTCCGGGTCCTCGTCCGCGAGGTCGAGGAGGAGCGGGCTGCGTCGGCGGATCTCCGTCTCCACGCGCGCGTAGTTGTCGAGCCAGGCCGCGTACTCGTCCTCGTCGTCCGTCCAGACGTCGAGCTCGCCCAAGTCCCGGCCGTCCCCGTCGATGCTGCACAGCAGCTGCACGATCGCGCCGCGGTCCGCGAGGCCCGGGGTGCCCACCAGGTCGTAGAGGAACGGGACGCACGCCACCGTGGAGTCGTGCACGTCACCCTGGTGGTGCACGGCGCCGTACATCGCGTCGAGCGCCGCCTCGCGTTCCTCCTGGTCCGCCGACGCCAGTCCGCGCAGGATGACGGGCACGTCGGAGGCGTCACCGTACGCATGGGACATCGACGCCCAGTCGATCTCATCGATTCCGCTGAACACACCACTCTCCTGAAGACCCGCCACACCGGCCATGATGATCACCAGTCTGACCCTCACCACTGACAGTGGCCGCCGCGGTCACGATGCCGCGACCGGTAGGGCGACTTCGCCAACGGCACATCGAGCCCTACGGAACCGACGTGACGCTCCACCGGGCCGGTACGGCGGCCGAGCGAGCGCCCCGGTTGGTCAAAGGGCCCGGCAGGCAATCCGGTTGCCGGCGACGGCCACGACCCCTTCCCGTGCGGCATTGTTCTGGCGCTCGCCTCGGTGGCCCCGTCGTCAGGTGTCGCCCACGCCCAAGATCTCGATTGCGCGGACTTCACCGCGGGCGCGGGGCTGGTCGGTGTCCGGCGCCTGTACAAGCGACGTCGGGGCGTCACCACCTGAGGCGGCGGCCGGTCAGGAGAGGGCCACGCATGCGGCAGCCGGGATCTCCACCGTCCCCGCTCGGCGCAGTCGGCCGTTCGCCGGGTCCACGTCGAACCACGTGACGTCGCCGGACCACTCGTTGGCGACGTACAGCCTGCGGCCCGAGGGGTCGGCCACCAGGTCGCGGGGCCAGCTGCCGCCGCAGTCGACGCTGCTCGTCAGCCGCGGCTTGTCGGCGCCGTCGGCCAGGGAGAACGTGTCGAGCGTGTTGCCGCCGCGCACCGCCGCCCAGACGAAGCGCCCGTCGGGCGAGACGCAGACGACGGAAGGGTAGGCGCGTACGCCCTCGGGGACCCGGTCCGTGTCGATCGCGACCTCCGACAGCGGATCGAGCCGCCCCAAGGCCGGGTCCCAGCGGCAGACCGTCAGCTGCGGCTCCAGTTCGTGCAGCACGTAGACCACCTCGCCGTCCGGGTGGAAGGCCAGGTGGCGCGGCCCGGACCCGGCCCGTAGCGCCGTCTCCGCGTGCACGCGGAGCACCCCGCCGGCCGAGTCGAGCGTGCAGACCCGTACCGAATCGGTGCCCAGGTCCACGCTGAGCACCCACCGTCCGCCGGGGGCCGGCAGCACCTGGTGGGCGTGCGGTCCCGCCTGCCGGTCCGGGTCGGGGCCCGAGCCGAGGTGCGCGAGGACGGTGGGCGGCCCGGAAGGCGTGCCGTCCGCTGCCAGGCGCAGGCTGCTGACGCTGCCCGAGCCGTAGTTGGCGGTCAGAAGATGGCGCCCGGCCACGCTGAGGTGGGTCGGGCCGGCGCCACCCACCTCCACCGCCGGGCCGAGCGCACCGAGCCTCCCCGCGCCCGTCCGGAAGGCGGTGACCGCGCCCGCTTCCGCGTCGCTCACCGCGTAGAGCACCCCGGTGTCCCGCGCCAAAGCCAGACAGGAAGGGTTCTCGGCGGTCTCGACATCCGTCACCGGGGTCAGCGCCCCGGTCCCTTCGTCCACGGCCGCGACGGTGATGCCACGGCCGCCTCCGGACGTGAAGGAGCCGATGTACGCCCAGCGCCCGCCGCCGTTCCCACTCGTTCCGTTCCCGCGCTCCACGCCGTCCATGGGGGTGTTCCTCTCCGTCGTGCCTTCTCCGGATTCGCTCGCGGGTCAACGACGGGCCGTGCACCGTGGTCACCGCCCGGCCCCGCCGACTGGTCCGGCCGGGTGTCGGGGCCTCGCGGCCGTGAGAGAGCATGCGGGGCATGGGCAACCTCTACGACTACTTCAGCGCTCCCGACGACGACGCGGCACGGTCGGCCTTCGACGACGGGCCGCGGGCCGCCGGCTTCCCGACGTACCTGACGAAGGGCATCGACGCGTACGTGCAACTCGGCGCCGCCGAGGGCCTGCTCCGGGCCGAGCCCTACAGCGACGTGACCGCGCACCCGCGCTTCGGTCACCTCCTCAGCGACCCCGAGGACGAGGCCCGCTGGCTCACCACGCTGACCGATGAACTCCGCGACGCGCTCGCCGCGGCGACTCCCCAGCGGCTGGGCGCGGTCGCCGTTCCCTGGTCGCAGATCGAGGAATTCCAGGGACAGGCCGCTCCCGAGGCGCTGGCCGAGTACCTCCAGGGGCTGGCATCGCTGGCCCGGCACGCACAGGCATCCGGCCACCGCCTCTACTGCCTCATGTCGCTCTGACGCCCGAGGGGCCGGATCACACCGCACAAAATCACGCTGCGGCATCGCCGGGGCATCGGTTACGGTGTCGGCATGTCTACGCCCCGAGTTTCCTAGCCGAGGACCCGCTTCCACGCCAGAAGTGTGTCCTTTTGCTTTCTCGGAGCGTTACTTCATGATTACCGTCCGCGGTGTCGAGCTGCGCGCGGGTGCGCGCCTGCTGCTGTCCGACCTCTCCTTCACCGTCTCTCCCGGCGACCGCATCGGCCTGGTCGGCCGCAACGGCGCCGGCAAGACCACCCTGATGACCGCCCTGGCGGGTCACGCCACGCCCGTCGCCGGCACCATCACCCGTACCGGCCCCGTCGGCTTCCTCGCGCAGGATTCCCGCGCCGCCGACCCGGCCGTGACCGTCACCGACCGGATCCTCTCCGCACGCGGCCTGGACCGGGCCCTGCAGCGGCTGAGGGCCGCAGAGGCCGCCATGGCGAAGGCGGACGTGCCCGTCGCGCTGGAGCGGGCCATGAACGCCTACGCGCGCGCCGAAGCCGCGTTCCAGAGCGGGGGCGGCTACGCCGCCGAGGCGGCAGCCGCCCGCGTGGCCGCCGGTCTGGGCCTTCCCGACCGGGTGATGGGCGAGCCCGTCGGCAGCCTGTCCGGTGGCCAGCGGCGCCGGGTCGAGCTGGCCCGCATCCTGTTCGCCGGCCACGACGGCACGTTGCTGCTCGACGAGCCGACCAACCACCTGGACGCGGACTCCCTCGCCTGGCTCCGCGCCTTCCTCCAGGGCCACCGGGGCGGCCTCGTGGTGATCAGCCACGACACCCGGCTGCTCGCCGACGTCGTCAACCGCGTGTTCCACCTGGACGCCACACGGGCCACCATCGACGTCCACAACACCGGCTGGGCCACCCACCTCGCCCAGCGCGCGGCGGACGAGCGCCGCCGGTCCAGGGAACGCGCGAACGCCGAGCGCAAGGCCGCCGCCCTGCACGCCCAGGCGGACAGGATGAAGGCCCGCTCGGCCACCGCCGTCACGGCAAGGAGCATGGCCCGCCGCGCGGACCGCATGCTCGCCGAGCTCGAACCGGCCCGGCGCGTGGAGAAGGTCGCCAGAATCCGGCTGCCCGAACCGCAGGCCTGCGGCCGGACGCCGCTCGGCGCGATCGGCCTCACCAAGTCCTACGGCGACCACCGGGTGCTGGACGGCGTCGACCTCGCCGTCGACCGCGGCAGCCGCCTGGTGGTGCTCGGCCTCAACGGGGCCGGCAAGACGACCCTGCTGCGCGTCCTCGCCGGTACGGAACGTCCGGACAGCGGCCGGGTGGTGCACGGGCACGGGCTGCGGCTGGGCTACTTCGCCCAGGAGCACGACACACTCGCACCGGACCGCACCGTACGGCAGAACCTGGCAGCGGCCGCACCGCACCTCACGGACGGTGAGGCACGGGGCGTGCTGGGATCGTTCCTGTTCGGCGGAAGTGACGCCGACAAACCGGCCGGTGTGCTCTCCGGCGGCGAGAAGACCCGCCTGGCCCTGGCCGGACTGGTCCACTCCGGTGCCAACGTGCTCCTGCTGGACGAGCCGACCAACAACCTCGACCCCGCCTCGCGCGACGAAGTGCTGGCGGCGGTCGGCTCGTACCCGGGGGCCGTCGTGATGGTGACCCACGACGAGGACGCCGTCGACGCCCTGCGCCCGGACCGCGTCCTGCTCCTGCCCGACGCGGACGAGGACCTGTGGACGGAGGACTACCGCGACCTGGTCGCCCTCGCCTGACCCCTCGCCTGACGCCTCGCCGGACCGGGGCGCCGGAAGCGGGACCGGGCGCGAAGGCCCTGTGCGGCCTTCACGCCCGGTCGGTGGCCGCCGAGCGGCCCGTCCGTCGTTCCTGGCGGGCGGAGCGTCAGCTCAGCCGGCGGAGCCCGGTCTCATACGCCTGGCGCAGCAGGCCGGGCACCGCCTCGCAGTGCGTCGGCGCCAGCCGCGACCAGACGCGGGCCGCCTTGGGGCGGTCGTAGCGGATCAGCGTGGCCAGCGAGAGCCGGTCGTCCTCGACCCGGAAGAGGAGGTTGCCGGTCATCCAGGCGGAGCGGGCCTCCAGCCGCAGCCAGCCGTCACCACGGCCGGCGATCCTCCACCCGGCCACATGTGTCGCCGCCCCGCGCCACTTCAGGCGCAGGCGGAGCCGGAGCAGCACCCGCCAGACGAACTGTCCCTGCCAGGCCGCGATGTCTTCGAGCGCCGTACGAGCCCACTCCTCCGCCGACCTCTCCGGGACGCGGTCGGCCGTGAGCGTGAACAAGTCGGCGTAGTGCGGGTCGCCGATCCCGCCGAGCGCGCGGACCGACTCCGGAATGTCGTGCACTTGATGGACTGTCACCCCGGAATCCCGCTGCGATTCCTGCGGGCGTGAACCGTCGGTGGTTCCCCGTTGGGTCTTCATCTTCCCACTCCTCTCGGGCAGTTGCCGAGTAGCAGCACGATCGGGCCCAACGTAACATGCGTACATGCATGTATGTGAGTTGGGGTGGTGGTGACCGTGGCGACAGCGGAACCGGACGGCGGGCGGCGCCGGACACAGGCGGAGAGGCGCGCCCGGACGAGAGCCGCGCTGCTGGAGGCGGCGGCGCGGGGACTGTCCCGGTACGGGTACGCGAATCTGATGCTGGATCGCGTCGCCCGCGAGGCCGGCTATACGCGCGGGGCGCTGTACCACCTCTTCGCCAACAAGGAGGAGCTGGCGCTCGCCGTGGTGCGGTGGGTCGACGAGACGTGGAGCGCCGAGGTCGGCCGGCTCGCCGCGCAGGAGACGGACCCGGTCGAGGCGCTGCTCGCGACGGCCCGCGGACACGCCGTCTACTGCCGCCGGGACGTGGCCCGGGTGATGATGACCCTGCGGGTCGAGTTCGCGGGACAGGACCATCCCGTCGGCCGGCTGATCGAGAAGATCATCGATGACGCCCTCGACAGCATCGGCGAACAGATCGCCGCCGCACGCGCCGCCGGCTCCCTCCCACCCGGGCCGCCGCCCCGGGAAACGGCCCGCGCCTACGTCGGCGCCGTGGAGGGCATCGGCATCCTCCTGGCCGGCCACGCCCCTCACGACGCCGAACTCATCGAGCGGGCGGTCCGCGGAGTGCTCGGCCTCCCGCCCACGCCGACCGGCACGACCGGACCGGGCGGCGGCACCCCCGCCCACGAAGCGGCCGCCGCACGCGGGGCCGTCGGTCCGTGAGGAAGGACGGGCGTACGTCACGCCTGGCGCGGCCCCCGGTGACGGGTGGAACGCGAACTCCCGCGTCACGCAGGGCGCCGGCCCGCCCGGCGCCCGGATGCGGTGCTCCAGTCGGGTGCCCGGGGACCCGGGCGTCGTGGCTCGGGCACGCCGTCTAGGGTGCGGGTATGACGTCGCAGGCATACCTCTCCCAGCTCTTCTCACTGGACGGCCGGGTCGCGGTCGTGACGGGCGGCAGTTCCGGCATCGGCCGGGCCATCGCCACCGCCCTGGCACGCGCGGGCGCCGCCGTGGTGGTCGTGGCCCGCCGCGAGGCGGAACTCGTCGCCACCGTCGGCGAACTGGAGGAGCAAGGCTGCCGTGCCGCGTGGGTCAGCGCCGACCTCGGCACCCGTGACGGGGTACGCGCGGCCGCCGAGGAGGCCGTCGCGGCGTTCGGGGAGCCGGACATCCTCGTCAACTCCGCGGGCGTCAACCTCCGGCCCCCGATGGGCGAGCTGGGCGAAGAGGTCTGGGACACGACCATGGCCGTGAACCTGGAGGCGCCCTACCTCCTGGGCCGGCGGTTCGGGCCCGGCATGGCCGAGCGGGGCTACGGGCGGATCATCCACGTCACCTCGCAGCAGGCCCACCGCGCGTTCGTCCAGAGCGGCGCGTACGGCGTGTCCAAGGGTGCCCTGGAGTCGCTGGCGCGCTCGCAGGCCGAGGCGTGGTCGCCGTACGGGGTCACGTGCAACACCCTCGTGCCCGGCTTCGTCATGACCCCGCTCAACGCCCGGCTGTCGTCCGACCCCGACAAGGTGGCCGCGCTGGCCGCCCGCACGATGGTGGGGCGCAACGGCCTGGCCGAGGACTTCGCCGGCGCGGCGGTGTTCCTGGCCGGCCCGTCCTCGGCGTACGTCACGGGGCAGTCGGTCTTCGTCGACGGCGGATTCTCGGTGCACTGAGCGCTGTGCTCGCACGCCGCTCGGGCGTCCTCGCCCGCGGCCACGCTCGTACCTCCACGCGTACGTCTACGGGCTGACGTGCAGGCCGAGGCCGTGTGCTCCCGGCGCCTCCCGGCCCGGCAGGAGCCGCATCTCCCGGTCGTAGTCGCCGCCGGTGAGCGTCCGGAACGGGACCGGGGGGTCCGTGAAGAGCCCGTCCAGCCTGCGCCCGTACTCCCGCTGGGCCCGCTCGAACCGTTCCGACGACACGTCGACGGTGCCGTACAGCGCGAACGGTTCGAGCGGCGCCATGCCGGTGAACCAGAACAGGCCGTGCTGCACCGGGTGGAGGACGTCCGCCAGCGGCCCGTGGACGCCCCGGTCGGAGAACGCCGACTCCCGGGCCCCGACGGTCACCGACACCAGCGCCCGACGCCCCCCAAGGGCCCCCTCGCTGTAGGGCGGCGGCACGGCGGGACCGTGCGCGAACCCGTTGGTGAACACCCGGTCGAACCAGCCCTTGAGTATCGCGGGAACGGAGAACCACCACAGCGGGAACTGCAGGACCACCGCGTCCGACCACACCACCTTCTCCTGCTCGGCCGCGACGTCGGGCGTCAGCCGGCCCGCCAGCGTGGCCCGTTCGTGGCCGGCCAGCACGTCCAGCCGCCCGCCGTCGGCGTGATCGGGGAAGTCGTCGGCGTCCACCTGCGCCTTCCACTTCATGGCGTACAGGTCGGACACCCGCACTTGGTGGCCCGCCGCCCTCAGGTGCCGGACCGCGAACGCGGTCAGGGCGGCGTTGAGGGAACGGGGTTCCGGGTGAGCGGTGACGACAAGGATCTTCTTCGGCTGCGACGGTGTGTCGTACGTGGTCATGCGGCCACGATCTCCCGGCCGCGGCACGGCGGCCAGCACCCTGTGCGACCGGCGGACCGGCGATCCTGGTACCGCGAGGGCCACCCATACTGGAGGGCGTGAACGGGGTGGACGAGGCGGTGCGCAAGGACCGAGCAGAGGCGGAACCGGACGGGAATGCCGAAGCCGGGCGCACCGCCGACGCGTTCGGCGACCCGCGCCGGGCGCTCGGCGTCTTCCTGCGGGCCCGTCGCGCCCGCGTCGCGCCGGAGCACGTCGGCATCGCGGGAGGCCGCCGGCGACGCGTACGCGGACTGCGCCGCGAGGAACTCTCCCAACTCGCCGGCATCAGCGTCGACTACTACGTCCGGCTCGAACAGGGCCGTGCCACCCAGCCGTCCCCCGAAGTGCTCGACGCGCTCGCCAGAGCCCTGCGCCTCGACGCGGCCGAGCGCGAACACCTCGCCAACCTCGCCGGCAGCCGGCGCGGTCCGGCACCGGAGGCCCGGGTCAGTCCCGTGCTGCGGCGGATCCTCGACTCGCTGAGCGGCTTCCCCGCCTTCGCCACGAACCACCGCCTCGACGTGGTCGCCTGGAACGGCCTGGGCGCCGAACTGATCGGCGGCCTCGACGGACCGGCCCGCCGCGACCGGAACAACGCCCGCTTCCTCTTCCTCGACCCGGCCTCGCGCACCGTCCACCCGGAGTGGGAGGACAGGGCGAGGGAAGCCGTGGGACAGCTCCAAGTCGCCGCCGGGCGGTACCCGGACGACCCGGAACTGACCGCACTCGTCGCCGAACTGGCTGTGCACAGCCGCGACTTCCGCCGGATCTGGGACACGGGCGAGGTCGTGATGTGCGCCGCGGGCCACAAGCGGCTGCGCCACCCGCAGGCCGGGACGCTGACCCTGGACTACGAGACGCTGCACGTACCGGCGGCGCCCGGCGAGACGGGCCTGGTCGTCCACGTGTTCAGCGCCGAGGAGGGCAGCGAGGAGGCCGCCGCCCTCGCCCGGCTGGCCCGCCCCGCCGGGTCCGCCCGTGGGGTCGGCGGGTGAAGCGGGCCGTCACCGGTGCGTGCCTTGATGGGGCGTCGGCCTCGGGCCTCGGGCCTCCGGCTCCCGGCTGGCAGCCCTTACGCTCCCGGTTCCCGGCCCCACGGGTCCCGATCCATGGCCCACGGTTCCCGGCGAAGCCCGGGTCGCCGGGCTCGTACACCGCCCTGACCCCGTAGGCCTCGGAGGCGCTGCCCGTGCCGGACCAGAGGCCCGCGCCGGCGCGCCCGGGGTGCCTTTCACCGGCCGGGCAGCGCCTCCACCCGCTCCAGCCACGCGGGCGGGACCGAGTCCACGCCCGTGCGGGCACCCACGACACCGCCGGTGATCGCGCACGTGGTGTCGACGTCGCCCAGGCCCTCGGCCGTGGTCCACAGGGCCGAGACCAGGTCGTCGGGGTGGCGGGCGGCGGACCAGAGGGCGAACGGGACCGTGTCGTCGGCGCGGATGCGCTGCCCGTTGCCGAGCACGTCCGCGGCGCGCCACGGCTCCGTGGTGAAGGGCAGGTCGGCCGCACGCGCGAGGCCCGCCCTGACCGCGCTGTCGGGGGTGTGGCGCAGGACCGCGCGCAGGTCCAGTTCACCACGGGCCGACAGGGCCGCGGCGACGGCGACCGCCACCGCACCCGCCACGCCCTCGGGGTGCGCGTGCGTCACCAGCGCGGACGCCTCCGCCTGCCGTACGACCCGCTCCACGTCGTCCGCGAACCACGCGCCCAGGGGAGCCACGCGCATCGCGGCGCCGTTGCCGAGGCTGCCCTGCCCGTCGAAGAGGGCCCGCGACAGCGACGCCCAGTCCTCCGGGGCGTCGAGCAGGCGGGGCAGCAGTTCGTGCATGCCGCTGCCGTAGCCGCGCCCCGGGTCGGCCCGGTGTCCGGCGGCGAAGGCCAGCGCCAGAGTGGCCGGCCGGATCTCGCCGTGGCGTTCGAGGACGTACACGATGCCGAGCGCCATCGCGGTGTCGTCGGTCCAGTGCCACCGAGGCTCCTCCGGCATGCGGCGGGCGCGGATCTCCTCGATGGCCTGCCGCGGCTCCCGGAAGAGCGGAAACCACCGCTCGCCGAAGGCATCGCCGAGGCTGAGGCCCCGAAGGCTGCGGAGAGCGGGCGTGGGTACGGGTGCGGGCGCGGGTGTACGGGTGTGATCGGCCGAGTCCATCGGGCCATCCTGCCGGGGCGATCCACCCGGGCGCACCAGGATTGTGGCCGATTCGTTCAGGACTGGAGGAGCGGCCGGCGGCAGGGGAGACGACTGCCCGCAGCCGGAGTCATACGTCGCGGCCCGCCGTACCGTCTCTCGTGCGAGACCGACATGGATACGGACACACGACCGCCCAGGGGGAACTGGTGAACCTACGACGTTCGTTGAAGGCGCTGTCGGGCGCCTCGGTTCTGGCCGCCGCGCTGGCCCTCGCACCCGCGGCGCACGCCGACGCGCCGGCGACAGGGGCGGGGGAGGTGCGATCCGCGGCGGGATGGCCGCAGGTGTACATCTGGGCGAGCGACGTGAACGTCCGGCACGACCCCGCCGACGCCGACTGCGTCTTCTACCCTTCGCGCGCCAGCTGCCCGACCGTCGTGGCGAAGGTCTCCCGCCTCACGGTGTCCGCGCATTGCCAGCGGCAGGGCGAGACGATTCACGACGCCGGTTACAGCAACAAATGGTGGACGCTGGTGGAGACGCCCGCCGGAAAGATCGGCTGGGTGAACAACATCTACATCAAGGGCGGCGAAAAGATCGCCGGGGTGCCCGACTGCAACTGGTGACGCATATTCGGGATGCGATCACGTTATTTCTCGGGGATCTTTCCGTGATGCCCGGGTAAAGGAAAGTCGCTGTCCGAAACCGCCGCCCGGGGCCAACCCCCGGGCGGCGGTTTTCCGCATTACGGTGTCACGGTCGTGCGGAAATTCGGTGAGCGTTCAGCACGTGCCGCCCTTGTACCAGGCGTACTTGATGACCGAGGTGCTCCCCAGGTACGTACGGCCCGGGCCGACGCACTTGTCGAAGCCGTCGGCGTTGTGCCGCTCGACGCGGATCCAGATCCAGCTTCCGTCGCCCGTGCAGTGGTTGTAGTAGGCGCGCCCGGAGGGCGCGTCCGGGTCCCAGCCGCAGGCGAGCACGCCGGCGGGCGCGGCGCCCGCCGCGGGCGCGGTGACCAGGCCGCCGCCGATGGCCGTGACGGCCACGATGCCCGCCGCGGTCACGGCGCGCAGAGCAGAGGAAATCCGTCGCACAGTCGTCCTCTTCCTTCGTCCTTATGCCTTCTCATGGTGGTCGGATCGGCGCATCCGTGATGCCCGCGCCGTATGACTCGTCCGGGCCCTCGGTCGGAAATTCCGGAAGGCCGGCGAACAGTCGTGGCGTCTTTCGGCCACGGGCTCTTTCGGTTGCCGCCGGGAATTAGAATGGCGTCGCTGCCATGGACGTGCCATGGGGAAAAGTACGTATGGACAGCGGAGGGAACCGTGCCGATTCTGCGGACGCGCGACTACGAACGCATGCTGGATCTGGCGGTGGCCGTACTGGAATCCGAGCGGCCGGAGCACATCTGGCCTTTGGTCGCCGAGGAGTTGCTGCGCGCACTGGACGCCGGCGTGGTCGTCGGCAAGGACGCGGAGTGGGGCACGTCCCGGGGCCGCGTCGTCGCCTGGCGGCGGCACGCGGGGGAGTTCGACCTCGACGAGACGGTCCTGCGCCATGTACGGGGCGGCCACCCGTTCGCCGCCCACTACGCGACCCGCACGGACCGGACGCCGCTGACCGCCGCGCAACTCGTCGGCGAGCGGGCCTGGCGGCACAGCGACACCGCCGACGTGCTGCACCGGGCCTTCGGCACGCGCCATGTGCTCGGGCTCCCGCTGCCCGGCGTGAGCGGCCATGTGCGCGGGTTCCTCGTCTACCGCGACGGCCGCGACTTCACCGACCGGGAGCGTCTCTACTGTTCCCGTATCCAGCCTCTTCTCGCCGCCGCGGCGGCCCGGGGCGGACTGCCGGCGCGTCCGGCGCGTCCGGCGCGTCCGGCGAGGACGCCTAGGGCGGCGGGGGCGGCGCAGGCGGCGCGGGCGGCCGGGGCGGAGGCAAGGACGGGGGCGTGGCTGGACACGGCGGACGGTTCAGGAGGCGCCGCCGTCGCCGAGAAGGCCGCCACTGCGCAAGCGGTCACGGCCAGTGCCGCCGGGCGCCTGTCCTTGACCGCCCGCGAGACGACGGTCCTGCGGATGCTGTCGGAGGGCCTGCCGGCCGCCGCCATGGCCCGCCGCCTCGGGATCTCCGTACGCACCGTGCACAAGCACCTGGAGAACCTCTACCGGAAGCTGGACACCGTCGACCGGCTCGGCGCGGTCCTGCGTGCCCAACAGGCCGGGCTCCTGGTCGCGCCGTACGCCGGTTGAGGTCACGCGGCGGCACTCTCCGAGGCGGCAGGGCTCTCCGAGGCGGCAGGCGTGTCCGGCACCGCGGACCGGAGGTGGACGGCGACGAGCGCGACGCCGGCCAGCATGACGTTGCGGGCGGCCGCGTCCAGACCGTTCCAGTCGGACGACTGCCACATCACGAACCACTCACCGCCGATGGCCATGAAGCCCAGCCCGAACAACAACAGCACCATGACCAGCCCGACGCTGCTCACCCTCCGAGCACGGTCATAGGCCCTGCGGCGCAGCCCGGCGCACCAGAGCCACGTGGCCACGAGGAGCACGCACGCCGTGAGCGTCTCCCAGGCGATGATGGCGACGTAGGCGGCGTCCTGCAGCACGGTCGACTCGATCGCCCGCCACATCAGGTCCGGATCCTTGAAAGTCGTGTCCATCGCCAGGACATGCCGCACGAACTGCCGGTTCGTGCCGAAGTCGGTGAGGTTCCCGAACGCCACCAGGGCCATGTAGATCGCGACCGTACCCGTCAGCGCGGCAGCCGCCACCGGCAGCCCGCCGAGACCCGCCCATGGGCCACGCCGCTCACCCGCGTGCTCGTTCCGGACCGACATGTCGTCCACCCCCAGGTTCACAACCGAATGATTCCGCCGCTTCCTCAACAAGCCGCTGGAGCGGAGTATGTCGTCCCGGCCGGACGCCGAAACCTGCGCCGCCCCGGCTTCCGCACGGGTAGGGTCGCGAACCTGTGCTCCGCGGCCCGCCCCGGCCCTTGAGCAACACCAGAGGAAGACCAGAGGAAAGAGCAGTTGACCCCTTACTCCCTCGCCTTCTACGTGGACGTCGTGACCTCCGGAACGGTGCTCGGACTACGGCCCACGGACGGCCCCGAGCAGGTCACGGGGCTCCTGGGTGACGGCTTCGGCGAGAACACCCCCGACGCCCACACCATGTGGCGCGACTACGGCATGGCGGAGTTCTCGTGGGTCCGCGACTCCGCCCGCGATCCATGGGACGGGCACCACTTCACCCTGCAGGTCCACCGGTTGGCGAGCGGTGACGCCGCCACGGTCAACGACGTGCTCCGGGCACGGTACGGGCGCTTCGGCCGTCGGCTGCGCTTCGCGAAGCTCCGGACACTGCTGGAGCGGCGAGGCGTACCACTGGTCGAGATCACGCATCCCGCGAACGCCCCGCATTACCAGGAGTTCTGGCAGCCGGAATCGCGAGTGTCCATCATGGTCGTCGGCACCCGAGCGGAGTACATCACCCCCTCTGCGTTGCGCAGTGGGGATGTGTACAGGATCAGCGGCGTGCTGCCCGCCGCGGTGGTGGAGGCACGGAGGAAGGGCTGAACCCGCCTGCAAGGCCGGGGCGGTGGGCGTTGGGCGCCACCGCCCCGGGGCCGTCGACCGGCAGGCCGTACCGCTGGATCGTCAGCCGTCAGCCGTCAGCCGTCAGCCGTCAGCCGTCAGCCGTCAGCCGTCAGCCGTCAGCCGTCAGCCGTCAGCACGACCTGCCGCGTCGCGCACCGATCACCGGGCCACGGCGCGCGCATCCAAGAACGCCGTGGTCGCCGCCACGAACGCGTCGGCGTCGTCGAGCCACGGGTGGTGTCCCGCTCCGGCCTGGACGACCAGCTCGGCTTCCGGGAACAGGCCGGCGAACTCCGCCATCGTGCGAGGAGGGGCGGCGATGTCCAGCTCTCCCGCCAGCAGCAGAACCGGTGACGCGAACCGCGCGAGCGCCACGCGGGTCGCGGCCGGGTCGAAGGCGCCGTCGGCTCCGTAGGCGGCCACGACCTCCCCGTTCATCAGCTCCTCACCGGCAGCCTGGTGGGCCCGGGCCGCCTCGTCCCAACGGCCGTACGAGAACGGTGCGACGGCCCTCCAGCTGTCGGCCGTGGCCGTGCCCGCCACGATCGCCTCCAGGGCCGCGAACGCCTCCGGGAACCACGGCTCTCCCCGCCGCAGGAGCGCGGTGTCGCGCCGGAGCTCCCCTGAGATCGTGAGGCCGACGGCCCGGACGCTCGGCGTGACGAGGGCCAGCCTGCCGACGCGTTCGGGGTGGCGGCCCACGTACAGCGCGGCCAGGTTCGCGCCCGCGCAGTGCGCGAGCAGGTCCATCCGTTCCAGACCGAGGTGCTCCCGCAGGGCCTCCACGTCGTCGACGAGCCGGTCGCAACGGCAGGACGCGGCATCGGCCGGCCTCGCCGACCGGCCGGTGCCCCGGAGGTCCAGTCTGATCAACCGGCGGTGCGCGGAGAGGCCGCCGAGGTCGCCGAGGTACGCGGAGTCGGTCGGCCCGCCGGGCAGGCAGACGAGGGGGGTGCCTTCACCGAGGGTGTGATAGGCGAGTTCGGTTCCGTCGTGAGCGGAGAACGTGGGCATGACGAAGAGCCTTTCGCGGGAGTCCGAAGAGAAGTCGGGAGCTCCCGGGGCCATCTACGTCAGATGAACCGCACAGCCATGAGGGAGGAGAGCACCCGGCCCGGTACAGCGGTAATGGGTCTCACCTCCTTGGTCGATCATGTACACGGCGACGCTATCAGGTTTGTGCGGCGGGGCAAGCCGCACCGTCACGCGGTCGTCCGGAACTGCGTCCTGCGCCCCGCGCCCTGCGTCCTGCGCCTTGCGTCCTGCAGCTCGGCGAGCGGCCCATCCAGGAATCGTGGGACCTGGCGCTCGGCAGCCACCAGCGTGCCCTGATCGAACTGGGCTACGAGGGCGTCTCCATCGAGCAGGTCCTCGAACGGCGCCTGCGCCGCACGGCGTACGACCCCCAGGCCACCATGGCGACCGTCCTGTTCGGCTCCGTGCACGACGCGCTGCTGGCCCAGGTCGTGGAGCGCGCGGCGAGGAAGCCGTCCCGGGGCCCGCCGCCGAAGAAACCGGGCCGGGCCTCGCCGACTTCGTCGTGGAAGCCGTGTCGAACGCGTTCGCGCGGCTCCCGGATCCGGTGCTCCTGCCGTGGCTGCCCACCCCGATCACCACCCTGCGGTCGGACGGAGCCGAACTGGCCCCGCTGCTGATCCGCGAGGCCGGACGGATCTTCCCCGGCAGGCTCGCCGCCCTGGACGAGTGGGTGCCGCCGTGGCGGGCACAGCCCGAGCCGGAAGCCGCACGGCCGGCGCTGTACCCGGACGGCGGCCCCGCCGGCACGTTCCTGGCCGCCCACCCCGTGACGTGCGACGCGCTGGCGAGCCTGCTGGGCTGCGACGGAAGGTGGACGACGGCGGACGCGACCCCGCAGGGCGCGGAACTGGTGGCCCGCCATCCGGACACGGCACTGGCACTGGAGGCGCTACTGGCTGCTGTGTGACCGGCGGGGGAGCGCTTCTCCCGGAGCCCCTCACGAGCCATCACGAGCCATCACGAGCCGTCATGAGCCATCACGGGCCAAGCCACCCGTTCACCGTCGGCCGACTCGGGTCGCCCGACGGTGAGCGCGCTCGGCCGTAGGCCTCTCACACCCGCTGCAGCGCCACCGGGAGGACCACCTCCCAGGTGTCCACCGCATGGTGCGTGCGCATGCCGTGTGCTTCGTACAGTCGCAGCGCGCCCGTCTCGTTGCGGGTGTCGACGCCGAGTCCGATCGTGTCGCGGCCCTTCGCGGCGTACGCGGCGAAGGCGTGCCGCAGCAGGTGACTGGCGATACCGCGACCGCGGAAGGACCGGCGCACGCCGATGTTGCCGATCCAGGCCATGGTCTGCCGGTCGTTCCGCGAGAACAGCACGGCGACGTCCTCCGCGCCGACGGAGGCGATCCACACCAGGGACCAGTCCACGCCGGCCACGCCGATGTCGTCGAGCCACTGCTCGTACGTGCGCGGCTGATGGTCGAAGTGGTCGGCGAACGTCTCCTGCACCAGGGCGTGGGCGCGCCTCCGGTCCGCCTCGTCGCCGCAGTCGCGCAGCACCAGACCGGGGGGCGGCTCGGGTACGGCCATGTCGGCGGGGGCCAGCGGACGCGTCATCACGTGGTAGCGCCGCACCCGCTCCCAGCCCCGTCGCCCGATCATGTCGAGGTCGGTGGTCGGACGGGTGTTGAGGTGCAGGTGGACGACGGCACGGGAGGCGCCGTTGGCGCGCGCCCGCTCCACGGCGCGTTCCTCGGCCAGGGCGAGCAGCCGCTCGCCGGCGGCACGGTGTTCGGGCAGGACATAGTGGTCGGCGTCGATGCGTTCGGCGCCGGAGTCGTCCCACACGAGTGCGTAGGCGACCAGCCGGTCCTCCTCGAACGCGAGCCACGAGTCCTTCGCCAAGTCGACTTCCGGGTGGGCCAGATCGGCCTCGACGCTGTGCAGCTCCGTGTCCGGCTGCCCCGTCTCGATGGTGTCGATCTCATTGAGCAGCGCACATATCAGTGTCGCGTCGCCGAGGGTGGCGGGACGGACGGTGAAGCGGGGTTCCGATTGCATCAGGCCACTGTGGGACCCGCGATGGACCGCCCGCAAACGATTTCACCGGCTCGCGGGTCACCGACCGCGGGTCGGTGGGCGGAACCGCCCAGGCACGTACGCCTGAGGCCGGAGCCCGGGAAGACCGCCTCGCCCGCGCGGCGGATGCGGCCGCGACCGTCGAACGACGCCCTGCCCAGGCCTGGTTGACGAGGATCGACGCGTACGGAATCCCCCACCCGGATCGGAGTACCACCGTGCTCGACCACACCCTGCGCGCCGCCGTCGCCCTCGCCCTCGTGGCCGCGGTCGCCGCCCCGGCCGCCGCGTCCGCCCCCGCACCCACGCCTACGGCGGCGGCATCCGCCCCGGGAGCCTCTCCCGCCACCCTCCTCTCGGCCCTCAAGGGCGAGGCACGGCTGAGCTACCCCGTCGCGGACGAAGAGGTGAGGGTCACCGTCGACGCCCACTCCACCTACGCCGCAGGCAGCATCCCGACCCGTTCCTGGGGCACCTTCCGTATCTCCCACGTCATCGACGGCCGCGACTACTGGGGCGACTTCCGGGTCGACTGCCTCACCACCGGCGGCCCCACCGCCACCGTCACCGGCCGGCTGGTCCGCACCAGCCCCGGCCACCCGTGGCGGACACACCTCGACCCGCACACCCGCATGGGCCTGAGCTTCCACGTCCCCGAGAGGGGTGAGGCCCGCGTCGGCCTGTCCGGGGCGACGGCCAAGGGCGCGCCCCTGCTCACCACGTGCATGGCACCCGCCGCCGACATGACGGTCGTCGACGGTGGTTACGCGCTCCGCGACCGGAACGCGGAGAAGCCGCGCAAGGCGGCCTAGAGCAACGGCCACCACTTCACGGGACCTGAACGTGGTCCAGGAAGGCCCGGGCGGCCGGAGAGCAGTCGTCGAGGGAAGCCACGGCCAGGGCGAGGGACCGTGAGATCGGTGGGTCCAGGGGGCGGGTGACGGCGCCGCCGAGATCCGCGGGGAGGCCCAGGGTAGGCACGATGCTCACCCCCAGGCCCGAGTCCACCATCGCGATGATGGCCGACAGTTCGCCCGCCTCGTAGGCGACGTCGAGGGCGGCGCCGGCACGGCGCGCGGCATCCAGGATGACCGGTCGGCACCCGCCGGTCGACAGGATGAACGGCTCGCGCGTCAGCGCCCGCACGGTCACTGTGTCCGCTGTGGCGAGCGCGTGATCCCGTGGCACCAGCGCGACCATCTCGTCGGCGCTCAGTGGCACGGTGTGCAGGCCGGGCGCCGGGAGGGTCACCAGGCCCATCTCCGCGGCTCCGTTCCTGAGCCATCCCCGTATCTCCGGGCCGAAACCCTCCAGAAGACGCACCCGGACCTGGGGGTAGCGGTCGGTGAACGTGCGCAGTCGGGGGGCGATCAGCGTCCCTGTGGCGCTCGGCAGACTCGCCAGCCGCAGGGACCCCGTCACTTGTCCGACGGCGGCCGCCACGTCCGGGCGGATCAGGTCGAAGTGCCGTACCGCCTCCCGGGCCCGGGCGACGGCGCGCTCCCCGGCCTCGGTAAGGGCGACACCGTCTCGGCGCCGCACCAGCAGCGCCGCGCCCAGGTCGGCCTCCAGCGCGGCGATCGCCCTGCTGACGTGCGGTTGAGACATGCCGATCCGTTCCGCCGCGGCGGTGAACCCGCCGTGCTCGGCGACGGCCAGCAGTACCCGCACCTGCGACAGCCTCACTTTTCCCGCCTCCCGTGAACCGCCCCCGGCCGCCCACCAGCAGCTATGCCGACCGGCCTATACGTCCATACCGGCAAGGGTATTTGACGGGCCTGCATCCAGACCACGAAGGTCATGTCGTCCATCGATCAGGACGCGACCCCGGAGGCGACATGTCGTCGATGACCATCACCCGCAAGACCGTCGATGTGGACGGCCGGCCCGCCAGTTACCTGACCGCGGCAGGAGCGGACGGCGGCGCGGACCGTCCGCCCGTCCTGCTGCTGCACGGGACTTACTGGAGCCGGGTATGGCTGCCGGTGCTGACCGAGCTGGCAGCGGCAGGGCTGCGGCCCGTAGCCGTCGACCTGCCCGGCCTCGGCCGGTCGGCCGGCGAACTGGACGCCCGGTCCGCCACCGTGCCCGCGCTCGCCGACTGGGTGCGGCGCTTCGCCGCCGCAGTGGGCGCCGATGAGCCGCTGCGGGTGGCGGGCCACGACATCGGCGGGGCCATCGCCCAACACCTCGCGGTCGGCGGGGACACCGACGTCGCCCGGCTGGCCCTGGTCAACTCGGTGACCTACGACTCGTGGCCGGTGCCGGGCGTGGAGCGGTACCGGAACCCCGAGGTGGTGGCCGCCACGGGTGTGGACGAACTGCTTGCCGCCCGGCGCACCGCGGTCACCACCGCGCTGGGACGGCCGGCCACCGAGGAGGAGATCGCCGAGTACCTCGATCCCTGGCGCAGCCCGCGCGTCGGCCGTTCGTGGATGGCGCTGGCCGGCGCGGCGGACAGCCGTTACACCCTCGACCTGCTTCCGGCGCTGCGCCGCTCGCGGATACCGAAGCTGCTTGTCTGGGGAGAGGACGACACCTTCCAGAACATCGCGTACGCCGAACGCTTCACCCAGGACATCCCGCACACCGAACTGATACGCGTCCCCAACGCGGGCCACATCCCGATGGAGAACGACGCCAAGACGGTCGCGTCAGCACTCTCCACCTTCTTCTTGCTGGACGGGTCGTGAGCCCGGCCGGGTGTTGGTGGACGCGAAGTCGTGGCGGGCTCACCGGATCCGGACGAACCGGCCCATGGCCTGTCTGTCGGATGTGGTGACAGCCGACGCAGTTGCGGGAAACTGCAGTTTACGTAGACGGTTTCGTAAACTACAGTTGTCGCATGACGGCCTCTGAGATCACCCCAGAAGAGCAGGCAGAGCTCGACAAGGCCCTGTACGACGCCTTGAATCCCCTGGCCTCGGCCATCCGCTCCCGGCAGACCGGGTTGTCCGTCGACCGTATGTGGGACGCGAGTCCCGTCGACGTGGCGCTGTCCGTCCTGGCCGCGTGGAAGGTGATGGACGGCGAGGTCAAGCGGCTCACGGAACAGGCGGCAGTGACCGCCGGCGCCTACGGCGCGAGCTACGAGCAGTTGGGAGCCGTCTGGGGCATCACCCGGCAGGGTGCCCGTAAGAAATGGCCCGATGCCGTCAGCCGCCCAGCAGCCGCGACAGCGGGCAAAAGCGCGCTTGCGCTGTTCGGAGGGACTGCTGAGCTGGTGCAGTCGCCTGCCGGTGGTTGGGGCTGGACTGGTCGAGGCGCTGATGGAGCATCCGGCACGGCCGCCGATGGGGCGCCGTACGCGACCGCAGAGGAAGCAGCGGCCCACGCGGGCGCATTCCTCAAAGAACACGCCCTCGGCATCGGCGATCGGTCCTAGAGCTTCTCACGTGGGTCGCCTGCGGGCCCGGATGAGGATGGCGGCGAGGTGGAGTGCGGCCTGGTGGGCGGTAGGGGCCTCGCCGCAGACGGTGGCTGATCTGATCGGACGGGGGGGGTGACGGCCCGGATGCCGCGTCGGCGGAGGTGACTTCGGGCAGCGCGGGATGAGTACGCGCGGTCCGCCAGGACGGCATCGGGTCGGGTCCTCGGTCTTCCGGGTCCGCTTCGCGGAACTGCTGCTACCCGGTCGGCGACGACAAGCTGTGGGGGATCAACCGGCGCCGCAAGGGCACCGACCACGCCTGGCCGCCCTGCGGTCCATCCGTGCCGCCCGTCCGGACGGCATCCCGATCTACGTGATCCTCGACAAGCTCTCCGCCCACCTGAACTGGAGAATGAACCTTTCCGATCCCAGCACCGGCTGGATGTGGTTGCCCTCTGCCCTCGCGATACGGTGCTGTCATGTCTCGATCAGTCGCAATCGGATCGGTCCTCTCTCCCGTCACCGCGGACGACGTCGACCTTGCCGTGCGGCTCGCCGTGGGCATCCTTCGGGACGCGCCCCAGGAGGGGTGGGGCGGTAAGGCCGGTTCGCTGGAGTGGGACTGCTGGGAGACCGTCGAGCACCTCGCCAACGACCTGTTCTACTACGCCGTGCAGCTGGGGCCCCAGAGCCCGCCGCTGGACACCCATGTGCCCTTCGCGTTGAGCCGGAAGAGGCCGGAAGGGCCCATGGTCTTCGTCTACGCGGACCGTGATGCGGGTCCGGCCGGCCTGGTGCAGGTGCTGGAGGCGTGCGGTGCGCTGCTGGTCGCCATGGTGCGTACGGCGCCGCCCCGGGTCCGCGCCCACCACGCCGCCGGGGTGTCGGACCCCGAAGGCTTCGCGGCGATGGGGGTGGTGGAGACGCTGGTACACATGCACGATGTGGCGGAAGGCTTCGGGCTTGCCTGGACCCCGCCCTCCGCTCTCTGCTCGCGGGTGCTCGCCCGTCTGTTTCCGGAGGCTCCGGGCGGCGCGGATCCCTGGTGCACCCTGTTGTGGGCCACCGGCCGCGCCGAACTGCCGGGGCACCCTCGTCTCACCACGTGGCGCTGGGCCAGCACGCCGCGGTCATAGGAGCGGATCGGCTTCAGTCGCGGCCAGGCTGATGATCGTGCCCTTACCGCGGCGAGAGCGCACCGGGCCACCCGTCCTGACCGGCAACCCGGCGAACCTGTGCGGTCACGGCACTAGGCCGGTTCCGCGTCCCCCTCGGGGCTCGGTAGCAGGGGCCGTTCGAAGAAGGTCTCCAGGACGACGGTGGCCTGGGTGCCGCTGACGCCGTCGATGGCGTACAGGCGGCGCAGGACGTCCTGGAGTTGCTCGGTGGTGGCCGTGCGGACCTTGACCAGGACGGACGCGCTGCCGGCGATGACGTGTGCCTCCTGGATCTCCGGGACGGCCGCGAACGCCTCCGCGGAGTCGCCCATCCACGAGGTCGACTCGACCATCACGAAGGCGAGGACGCCGCGGCCGACGGCCGCCGGCTCGACGTCGACGCGCGTGCCGCGGATGACACCGCGTTCGCGCAGCTTGCGCACACGGTCGTGAGCGGCGCCCGCGGACAGCCCGACCGCCGCGCCCAGCGAGGCGTAGGACCGGGTGGCGTCCTGCTGGAGGAGCGCCAACAGCATGACATCGACATCATCCACCTTTGGCATGGAGAAACCATACGTTGTTCGGTGTCATCTTCGTTAGGGTGAAGCTCATTCGGATTCCGTGGAGGGAGAGGTGGGTCACGCATGCCCGGTCGTCTGGTCAACGGTGTGTACGAGGTCCTGGACGAGCGGTTCCGTACCGGGCGGTGCGCCAACGGCGACATGCGCCTGGAGCGGCTGTACGGGGACTGCCGCTGGGCCGAGGGCCCCGTCTACGTACCCGCGTGGCGGCAGGTCGTCTGGAGCGACATCCCGAACGACCGCATGCTCCGCTGGGACGAGACAACGGGCACGGTCGGCGTGTTCCGCTCCCCGGCCGGCCACAGCAACGGCAACACGCTGGACCGCCAAGGCCGCCTGATCAGCTGCGAGCAGGGCAACCGGCGCGTCACCCGGACCGAACACGACGGATCGGTCACCGTCGTCGCCGACCGCTTCGAGGGACGCCGGCTCAACAGCCCGAACGACGCGGTCGTGCGCTCCGACGGCTCGATCTGGTTCTCCGACCCCGACTTCGGCATCACCAGCGACTACGAGGGCCACCGCGCCGAGAGCGAGATCGGCGCCCGCAACGTGTACCGCGTGGACCCCGCCACCCGCGAGGTCCGCCTCGCCGCCGACGGCCTGCGCGGGCCGAACGGCCTGGTGTTCTCACCCGACGAGCGGCACCTGTACGTCTCCGACACCCTCCGGAACCAGATCCTCGTCTACGAGGTGCGCGACGACGGCGGCCTGTCCGAGGGCAAGGTGTTCGCCGAATGCCGTCCGGGCGGCGGCGTGTTCGACAACATCCGGTTCGACGACGAGGGCAGGCTCTGGGTCGCGGCCTGCGACGACGGTGTCCACTGCTACGCCCCGGACGGGACGCTGATCGGCCGGCTGCTCGTACCGGAGACGGTCTCCAACATCGCGTTCGGCGGGCCCAAGAACAACCGCCTGTTCATCACGGCCACCACATCGCTCTACTCCCTGATGATGTCCGTGACGGGCGCGCCCCGCATCACACGCTGACCTAGGCTCAGCTACGCAAGTGCGAAGCGCCGTTGAGGTCGAGGATGGTTCCCGAAGACCACTCGGCCTCCGGCGAGGCGAGCCAGAGGACGGCCGCGGCGATCTCCTCGGGGTCCGCCACGCGGTGGAAGGGACTCTGCGCGCGGATCGCCTCGCCCTCCGGCCCGGTGAGCCGGGGGGAGACGCGTTCCGTGGCGAAGAAGCCGGGCGCGACCGAGGCGACGCCGATGCCGTACGGGGCCAAGGACACGGCCAGGGACTGGCCCAGGGCGTGGACGGCCGCTTTCGTCGCACCGTAGGCGGGGTGGTCCGGCTCGCCGCGGAAGGCGCCCCGGGAGCCGATGTTGACGATCCTGCCGCCCCCGCCCTGGTCGATCATGCGCCGGGCCGCGAGATGGCTCAGGTTCGCCGTGGCGAGCAGGTTCACCGACACGTGCCGCTGCCACACCGCCACCCACTCCTCGTAGGGGGTCTCCGGCAGCGGATGGCGGATGTTGACCGCCGCGTTGTTCACCAGCACGTCGACCCCGCCGAGCGCCTCCGCCGCCGCGTCCACCACGGCCGCCGCCCCGGCGGGGTCCGCGAGGTCGCCACCGGTCAGCGCATGGCCGGTGCCGGCGAGCGAGTCGAAGGTCACGCGGGCCTCCTCGGCGCGCGAGCCGAAGTGGACGGCGACCCGGTCGCCGTTGGCCGCGAACGCCTGGGCCACCGCGCGGCCGAGACCCCGCGAAGCGCCGCTGACGAGGACGCGCCGGCCTGACGCGGGCAGTTTCCTGGAATCCTTCAGCACGGCTTCACCCTACGGTCCATGACCGTCCGGCAGGTTCGGTCTCCCGTCGGGCTTCCTTCGGCCTCCCGGCGTTCCACTCAGCGGAACGCGGCATGCGGGCCGGGTCGGCGCGTGGGCATGCTGGGGCGGCCGTGCCGACGAGGAGACCGCCGGAAGGACTCGTTCGTGGGGTTTACCGGCTTGCACGTCACCCGTCGGCTCGCCGTCCGTCATCCTCCGTTCACGCACGGGCCGTGGCGTGCGAGTCACCTTGAGGTCACCTGGAGAGCGTCATGGAACCGCTGTTCCGCATGTCCTTGATCCGTCCCGCGGTCAGCCAGGACCCGGTCAGGCCCGGTCTCGAGCTGGCGCAGCAGTCCGCCTTCCAGACCGCGCTGGCCGCCGCATCGGGCTCCGACGCACCGCGCACCGAACTCCGCCGCGTCTCGGGTGAGTTCGTGGTGTCGCCCCGGTTCATCGGAGACCCCGCCAAGACCCCGGTCGCCGCCCAGACCGCGGCCTTCGCCACCGCCCTCACCCGGCTGACCGCCGGTCAGCCCACCGCCGCACCCGTCCCGTACCGGCAGTCCGTCGTCCACGCGGTGCGCGAGGCGTACGGAGCCGACCCGGCCGCCGTCGTCGCGGGGCAGCCCTACCAGGACGCCGTGTCCCGGCTCCGGGACAGCATCCTGGCGATCAAGTACCTGCCCAGCGAACACGGCCGGGCCATCGACGGCCTCACCGACCAGCTGCGCCACCTGGAGCTGATAGCCCGGCTGGCCTCCGACTCCGCGTTCCCCGCCCACGCCGACGACGTACGGCGGGCCCTGCGCCGCCCGTTGCAACTGCCCCGCCCGACCGGCCTGGAGTCGGAACTGTCCACCAGCGAGGCGGAGCGCCGCCAGCGGGAGCAGGAGGCGCAGGCCGCGGCCCGGCGCCGGGAACGCGCACAGCTGCTGCTCACCACGCACCGGCGGCTGCGGGAGGCGATCGACGAACTCACCGGTCTCGGTGGCGAACACCTCCACGCGACCGCCCAGACGGCCGGCGAGACGGTCGTACCACCGGTGAACTACCAGCCCACGGCCGCACTGGTGCGGCAGGTGACCTTCCACGACCGCCTGAGCGAGGCCAACCTGCGCGCCCTCGGGACGACGCTGCCCACGCTGCCCATGGGTCCGGCGGCTGCTGCGGACACCGAAGGCACGGGCGAGACGCCGACGGACCCCGAAGCCACCGGTACGGCCGGTACCACTGGTACGTCCGACGGCGCCGGTACCGACCGGACAGCCGGTGCCACCGGCACCGCCGGCGCCGCCGCCGAGGGCGACCCGCCGCCCCCCGCCGCCCCCCTGCCCGTGGAGGGCGCGGCCAAGCTCGCCGGGACGGTGTTCGGCGCCAGGCCCGACCTGCTGTCCGGCACCCCGTCCTTCACGCCCGTCCAGCTCGGCGACATCGGCTTCCGCCTGCGGGAGAGCGCCGCCGACAGGCTCACCGCGGCCACCAGGACGGTCCTGTCGGAGCGTGGCATCGTCCTCACGGCTCAGCCGCTGGACCGGATCGTCAACCGACTGCGGGACGAGCAGGGCACGATCGGCAAGGAGCTGGAGACCCTGGTCGGCCGGCCCACCAGGCTCAGCGTCAAACGCATCGGCGACACCCTCGTCACCGTCGCCACCCCGCTGCCGTCGCCCTGGACGGCCCTGGTGGTCGGCGAGGCGCCGCCGCCCGAGGCCATCCCCCTGGAGGGCGGCCGCGTCCCGCGCACCCGTGGCACGGTCGCCCCCTCCGGTGTGGCGGACCTGATCCTGGTCCGCCAGCAGCTGGTCGGCTACGCGGGCGCCGACGTCGCGCACATCGAGAACGTCCTCCGCGGCGAGTCCAAGCAGCGCGAGCACGTCCGGCGCCAGGAGACCGAGCAGATCACCTTCACCGAGTCCGAGGTCACCACGACCGAGGAGCGGGAGCTGGAGTCCACCGACCGCTACGAGATGACCCGGGAGGCGAGCGCGGTCATCAAGGAGGACGCCGAGCTGAAGGCCGGACTGACCGTGTCCGGCAAGTACGGCCCGACGGTCGAGTTCACCGCCTCCGCCGAGGGCTCGCTGTCCCGCTCCAAGGAGGAGGCCACCAAATCGGCCGCCACCTTCGCCCAGGACGTGACCCAGCGCAGTTCCAACCGGATCGCCGAACGGATCCTGGAGCGCACCACGCTGCGCGTCACCACCGAGGTGACGGAGAAGAACACCCACACGCTGGACAACCGGAACAGCGGCTCCAACATCTCCGGTGTCTACCAGTGGGTCAACAAGGTCTACGAGGCCCAGATGTACAACTACGGGCTGCGGACGATGTTCGACTTCATGATCCCGGAGCCGGCCGCGTACTTCATCGAGACCCTGCAGTCGGCCCACGCCAGCGCGGTGCAGGTGGAGAAGCCCGTCCCGTTCACCCTGCGCCCCGACGAGATCACCGAGCTGAACTACACACAGTGGGTCAAGCTGTACCACGCCACCGACGTCGCCCCGCCGCCGGAGGTCTACCGCACCAAGTCCTTCGACTACAAGGCGGGCGGCGGCGACAGCAAGACCGACTACACCCACTCGGGCCAGATCACCATCGACGACGGCTACATGGCCGTACAGGCGTCGTGCGGTGTGCTGCTGAACCTCTGGCAGCCGAACTGCAGCGTCGACGTGATCGTCGGCAGCCGGCCGCACCGGTTCTCCAACGACGGCCACTGGCTGTGGACCACGCCCATGACCGAGGAACGCGACTCGGTCCCGGTCGCCGTCCAGACCTGGCGGGTCTCGGAGGTGGCCGTCGCCATCGAGGTGAAGTGCCAGCGCACCGAACGCGCCATGGAGGCATGGCGGCTGGCGACCCACGCCAAGCTCACCACCGCCTACCTCGCGCGCCTGTCGGAGTACGAACAGCAGATCGCCGCCCTCCAGCTCCAAGCGGGAGTCGCGATCCACGGCCGCAACCCTCAGGCCAACCAGCTCCTCGTCGCCGACGAACTGCGCAAGAACTGCATCAGCGTCCTCACCGACCAGCACTTCGACATGTTCGGCGCCATCGACACCGCGTACGGCGCCGACGGCCGCGGGATCCCGCAGGTCGACGTGGCCCGGGCCGCCGCCGAAGGCGCGTACGTGCGGTTCTTCGAGCAGGCCTTCGAGTGGGAACACCTGACCTGGGCCGCGTACCCCTACTTCTGGGGCCGCAAGAGCAAGTGGCACGAGCGGCTGACCTACGAGGACCCGGACCCGCAGTTCAACCAGTTCCTCAAGGCCGGCTACTGCCGGGTGACCGTACCCGTCCGCCCCGGCTTCGAGGGCGCCGTCGACCACTACATGAACTTCGGCGAACTGTGGAACGGCGGCCCGCTGCCCGCCATCACCAGCCCCCTCTACCTGCCCATCGCCGACGAGATCGCCGAACGCCTCCGCCGCCCCGGCGCCGAGGTCCCGCAAGGTGCCGCGTGGCGGGTCCGCATCCCGACGACCCTGGTCAAGCTGCGCCGCGACGACGACCTGCCCACCTGGCGCAAGGACACGTCGGGGGAGTGGGTGGAGGACTGAGGGCCGGAGACGAAGGCATCAAGGCGCCGAAGCACAGAGGGACGAGGGAAGGGGGAGGGGCACGGCATGGCCAAGGCCACTTCGTTTCGCACGGCGGTCGCACTGATCCGGGCCGCGGAGGACGCACTGATCAAGAAGGCCGGCCAGACCAGCCCCTTGGACCGCGTCAGCACACTGCGGGGCGTCTATTACGGGACGCCCTGGAGCCTCGACTACAAGGTCGAATCCGTCCGCAGCATGGGCGGGGCACACATCCGCAACCTGGGATTCCTCACGTACACGGGTGCGACGATCCCCGCGGACCCCCGCCCCGCCTTCGCCGGGACCACCCTGCTGGCCGACCTCCAGGCCAGCCAGAGCATCCGGGACCGCGGGCGCGGCATCGACATCGGGCACATGCTGATCGGGCTGGAAGTCCGCGCGAGCGCGGCGCTGCGGACGAAGACCTTTCCCGGCCAGGGCGGCACCGGTCTGGAGATCGTGACCTGGCTGGGCGACCTCGGCGGCGGGGCGGCGAATCTCGCCAAACGCCGGATCCTTCGCCCGACCGGTGTGGGGGTCATCTTCCACAACCGGACCTCCGACTACGGGGTGATGGACAACCTGGAAGGCGATGCCGCCGGCTACCTCGTCGCCTGCGGCACGACTCCCGGCGGTCCCCCGCAGTACGCGCCGGGCAAGGGCATCGCCGACGCGCTCGCGAGCTACCTGCCGCTGGCGAGCAGGACCGAGTGGAGCACCCGTGCCGCCCGGTTCGCCCAGGCGCTCGGCGCGACCGTGTCCCCGAAGGGGATCACGAACAAGACCGACGTGGTCGACCGGCTCAGCGAGAAGCTCTACGAGTTCGCGGTGTGGTACGCGGCGACCAGATGGGTCCCCTCGGGCGAACTGCTCGGTCCGGCGGCGGAGAAGGCCTGTCAGCACATGAAGGGAGCCGCGCGCGAGGTCGCCACCGTCTTCGTCGCCACGCTGTCGTCCGCCGTCGCGCACGCGCCGAACCCGATCGACGCGACCGGCCCGTACCCGGGCCAGAGCGCGACGGGCCCGTGCGCGAGCACTCTCCTGAAGGCCGCGTCGACCGACGTCGGCGCGGTGCGCAAACAGCTCGACAGCTGGGTGAAGGACCTGGGCGGGCTGTTCAGGTGAGCCCACTCCGGGGGCGCCGTTCGCTCACCCGCCCTTCGCTCACCCGCCCTTGGCTCACCCGCCGTTCGTTCACCCGAGCGTCAGCCCGGTGACCACCGGCAGTGGCGGTGGCTCGGGGACGCCCGCCCGCCGGAGGTCCCGCACGGTGGCCTCCATGGCCCGCAGCTGCGGTTCGACCAGCTCGAAGGTCTCGGCGTCCAGGGCGTGGGCCCGGAGGCTGGGTCCCGCAACGGGGTGGTGATCGTGTTCCCCGTGCTCCATGGGCCCGCTCCACGGAGGGTCGAAGCTCCAGGGCACGGGACCGGTCAGGTCGTTGGCGGCCATCCAGTCGTCGATCCGGGCGTCCACCCAGCCGTGCAGCTTCCAGAAGGCCGGGTTGACATGGGCCGAATAGGGATCGGCGAGCCAGTTGTACCGGGCGTCGTCCCACTGGGCCCCGATGGTGAAGGGATCCTCGTTGGGCCGGTACGCGGGCATCTCGGCCGACCAGCGCAGATGCATCCGGTTGTGGATGCCGTACTCGAGGAAGGCCCCGAGTTGACCGAGCGTCACCTGACGCAGCACCGCAGGATCGGTGGACGTCGCCTCCCACGCGCGCAGTTGGTCCAGGGACGCATCGGTCTTGGCGTTCCGGATCGCGCCCGTCAGGCCCGGGGCGCCCGGTATGTCGAAGTCGGGCGGGACCGGGTAGTCCGGGTCGTCCGGCGCCGGGACGGCCGGCCAGCCCTCCACGCGCGGGTACTGCGGGTCGCCCAGACGGGCCAGGATGTCGTCGACATCGGCGATCATCTCGCGGTGCATGTAGAGGAAGTCCTCGCCCGAGCCGTTGTCCATCTCGGGATCGCCGGCAGCGGTCAAACCGGGACGCGGCGGCTCCCAGCCGTGATCTCGGAAGATCTGCTGCTCGGCCGGGGTCATCCCGGCCCACCCGTTCCGCGCGGCGTGCCAGAGCAGGTGGTGCAGGCGCATGGAACGGTCGGCCATGGCATCGACGACAGGTTTCGGCAAGGCGGTCATCGCGCCTCCTCGCAGGGGATGGGTCGGTGGTACGGCAGGGCCGGCCTCGGCCGTACGGACCCCCTGAGCCCAGTGTCCTGTGGACGGCCCGCCGATGCATCCCGGCGGCATTGAGCGGCACGCACGCGCGGACCGGGCGGCGGGCGAGGAGCGCCCGCTGCCGGTTTCAGTCCGTCGACGGCTGTTCCGTCTGCAGCGCGTGCAGGAGACGCAGGGCCGGGCCGTCGACCGACAGCTGCGTGTTCGCGAGGACGACGACGGCCACCCGGTTCTCCGGGTCGAAGCCCATGAACGAGGAGAAGCCGCCCGTGCCGCCGTTGTGCCACACCTGGAGGTGGCCGCCCTGGCGTGCGTGGAGGCGGTGGCTCATCCAGCCGAGGTGCACCGAGGCGAAGGGGCCGTTGCGGTGCTCGACCTCCCGGGTCAGACGTATGGCGTCGGCGAGGTGCCCGGGACCGCCGTCCAGCTGCGCACGGGCGAAGGCCACCAGATCGGTCGCGGTCGAGCGCAGCCCGCCCGCGCCCGCCAGGTCGGCGAGGTGCCATGGCGGGACGGGCCGTCGCCGCCGGCCGTGGCCCTGGGCGAGGCGCGCCTCGCGGCCGCTGTCGACGGTCACCACGGTGTCGCTCAAGCCCAACGGGGCGCAGATGTGGCGGGTGACCAGCGATGCGTAGTCGGTGCCGGTGCGGTGCGCGAGGGCCAGCCCCAGCAGACCGGCACCGAGGTTGGAGTAGCGGAACCGCTGCCCCGGCGTGGCGCCGAGACGGGTCCGCGCGAGACCGCGCAGCAGGACCTCGGCCGTGCAACCCGCGTACGGATCCGGCTTCGACGGCCGCAGCAGCGCCTGGAGCAGCATGCCCTTGGGCAGGCGCGGCAGCCCGGAGGTGTGGGTCGCCAGATGCCGCAGCGAGATCTCCTCGCCGTCGCGTGACGGCACCACCGCCCCCTCGGGCAGCAGCGCGGCCAGCGGCTCGTCCAGGTCCACCGCACCCGCCACCACCAGCCGCGCCAGCGCCAGCGCCGTGAACACCTTGGTGACCGACCCGATCTCGAACAGCGTGTCCGCGCCCGGCGAACCCTGCCGGTCCCCGCCGGTGCGCCCCGCACCCCTGATCTCCACGGAGTCGCCCGACACCGCGGCCACCACCACACCGACACTTTCCTCCGCCAGCCGGTCGGCGGTCCCTCGGACAAGACTGCCCAGATCATTTGCCATGACCGAATCATGACGGTCCCGACGCACCACCAGGTCAACCCTGGCGACGATTTCCGGAGCGGCGCACTCCTGCCTGAGCAGCACGAGCGCCCCCGCCGACCGGCCGGGGACCCGGCCGTTCGGCGGAACAACGCGGCTCGCCTGCGTGACGGGCAGCCGCGACGACTCGTCGGCCCGTGCCTTGGGGCGCGCCAGTCAGGCCTCGCCGCAGCCCGCGAGGGCCCGCAGCTGCTTGCGGTCGGGCTTGCCCGCCGGGGTGAGCGGGATCCGGCCCAGCGTGTGCAGGGCCGCCGGCGCGTACATCGCCCCCTTGTGCGCCGTCACGAACGCGCGGACGCCCGCCAGGTCGGGCCGTACGGATCCGGCGGCGTGCACCACGGCGGCGTGCACCTCCTCCACCCCGTCCCGCCCCGGTACGCCGAAGACCGCGCAGTGCTCCACCGCGGGGTGCGTGAGCAGCATCTCCTCCAGCTCGGCCGGGTACACATGACCGCCCACGACGATGATCATGTCCTTGATGCGGTCCACGATGTAGAGGTAGCCGTCCTCGTCCGCGTAACCGGCGTCCCCCGTACGCACCCATCCGTCCCGGAGCACCTCGGCGGTCAGCTCGGGCTGCTTCCAGTAACCGCTCATGACCTGGCGCGATCTGACATGGATCTCTCCCACGCCGCCGGGCGGCCGCAGACCGCCGCCCTCGTCCCGCACGGCGACCTCCACACCCGGCGCCGGCCGCCCCACGGTGACCTGTCCGCCCTCGCCGGTGACGTGGTGCTCGTCCGGGGGGACGTGGGTGATCAGCCCGGCCTCCGTCTGGCCGTACCAGCCGTGGAGCACCGGCCCGAAGACCTCGGCGGCCTGCCGCAGCCGGGCGGGGGACGCCGCGCAGCCGCCGTAGGCGATCCGGCGGAGCGACGACACGTCCGTGGAGGGCAGGGACGGTTCGTCGAGGAGGCGGTAGAGCAACGGCGGAAGCAGCCACAGATCCGTGATGCGCTCCCGGGCGACGGTGGCGAGCACATCCGCCGGGTCGAACCCCTGCCGCAGGACGACACGACCGCCCGCGAGGAGCGTCCGGTCGGCGAAGAGCCCGGCGAGGTGCGCGAGCGAGGTGCACGCCAGGAAACGTTTGCCCGTCGCGTCGCTCCAGGCGTGCAGCGACCGCTGGTACGGACCGTGGGCCATACGGACGCCCTTGGGGACCCCGGTCGTGCCGCCGGTGTGGCGGATGCACCAGTCGTCCTCGGCCCGGGCCGCCCCCCTCACCCGCCGTCCCACGTACGCGGCGGACAGCGCGAGCAGGTCCTCGGCCAGCGGACTCGGCCCGAACGCGAGGACCTCCGGCGGGCGCACGCGGTCGAGGACACCGGCGGCGGTCGCACCGCACGCGGGGTCGACGAGCAGCACGTGCGTGTCGACGTGATCGGCGATGCGGGCCAGCACCTCCGGTGCCATGCCCTCGTAGAGGAACGTCACGCGGGCGCCGAGCAGGTTGGCCGCGTACCGGGCGGTCAGCGCCTCGGAGCGGTTGCCGGACAGCAGCGTGACCGTGCTGCCGCGCCCGACGCCGCGGTCGGCCAGGGCGGCGGCCAACCGGTGGATGGCGTCGTGGAGTTCACCGGCGCTGGTTCGCCGGCCGTCCGCATCCACGACCGCGGTACGGCCCGGGTCACGGGCGAGCGATGCGAGGAGGGAGTCCACGTAACTGACGAAGGGGGGTAACGGTGTCTTGTACACACAACGACGCTAACCGCCCCCGCTCATAACCTCCACGACCAATCGCGCTATGAATTGATGCCTGTACGGTGATGAAGAACGCCGCGAAGTCGTGCGCGGAGTCGTGCTCGAGGAGGCGCACCGATGGATCTGCTGGCGCTGCGTCACTTCCAGGTCGTCGCCCGGCACGAGCACATCAGCCGGGCCGCGGCGGAGCTGAGGGTCGCGCAGCCCTCGGTGAGCCGCACCATCGGCCGCCTGGAGCGAGAACTCGGCGTGCCGCTGTTCGACCGCACCGGCCGCCGCATCCGGCTCAACGCGCACGGCCGCGCGTTCCTGCGCCGGGTGGACCGCGCCCTCGGCGAACTCGCCGACGCGCGGCGGGAGATCGCGGACGCGGAGGCCATGGGCCACGGCACGGTCGCCGTCGCGGCGGAGACGCTGCTGTCGCTGACCGGCACCCTCGCGGCGTTCCGCGCCGCCCATCCACGGGTCGCCATCCGGCTGTTCCAGGCCACCGCCGAGGAGATGGCGCGCCTGCTCCAGGCGCGCGAGGTGGACCTGTGCGTGGCCTCCCAGCCCGTAACGGGACCGGCGCTGCACAGGGAGGAGCTGATCCGGGAGGAGGTCTTCCTCGCGGTGCCCCACGGTCATCCGCTCACCCGGCGGGACCGGGTGACCGTACGGGACCTGGTCGACGAGCCGTTCATCTCCACCCGGCCCGGCCACTGGCAGCGGGCGCTGCTCGACCGGCTCTTCGCCGCCGAGGGGCTGCGGCCCGCCATCACCTGCGAGGGCGACGAGCCGGGCGCGGTCCACGAACTGATCACCGCGGGCCTCGGCGTCGGCCTGCTCCCGGCGATGTCCCGGCTCTCGGCCCACGCGACGTCGGTGGCGTGGCTGCGCATCGAAGCCGCTGACTGCGTCCGCACCCTGACGCTGGTGCGGCACGCCGACACGTACCTGCCGTCTGCCGCCCGGCGCCTCGCCGACCTCCTGGTCCGCGACCTGTCCGAGGACGTACGGCCGTAGGCCCCGCGTCCGCCGACGGCGGCCACGCGGTGGTCGCGGCCGTGACGGACGGCCGGTCGTGCGGCGGCCGTGACGGACAGCCGTTCGTCGGGCGTCCGGAACCGAAGGCCGTGGGCCGGCGCACGACGGCGCCGGCCCACGGACGGTGTCACCAGCTGTGAGCGACGTCCACGATCAGCTTGTCGCCGGACTGCGTCACACGGAACGGCAGCTTCGCCCGGACGCCGAGACCGATCTGGGTCTGGCCCTCGAAGCTCGCCCCGAACCGGGTGTCCTTGAACGTCTTGTACCCGGTGATGTTCACGCCGGGGAGCGGCCGGCCGGGCTTGCCGGCGTAGGTCGGCTTCATCGTGGCCGGGTCGTAGCTGGGCGAGGACACGAATACCTGCAGGATCGCGCCGCCGTTGACCGGTATCGGGTCGCCGGAGCCGTCCTGGTGGAAGGCGTCGACATAGCTCACGTGGTAGCCGAGCTTGCCCGTCACTCCGCCGGTGTCGAAGACCATCCGGTCGAAGCACCGGTCCTGACTGGTCTTGATGGCCGTGAGCGGCTTGGCGTACTCGGGGCCGCCCGTCTTGGTGCCGCTGCCCCAGGCGGTCGAGCAGGACGCCGTGGTCCCGGTCTCCGCGCCCTGCCGGGCCTGGGCCGTTCCGGCCGCACCCAGCACCGCTGTGGCCGCGAGCATGAACGCCGCAGCGGTTGTTAGCCGTCGCACAATTCCTCCTGGAGATTGGTTACTTCGGACGGACAGCATTCGATCAGGTGATCGAGCGACCGGCAAAAGCACCGACGGCAATCGGCCACCCACGACGGCGCCCGCGCGTCCGTACCGAGCGCGTCGGCGAGCCGGCCGGCCGCGCGAGCCACCGGCGGCGCACACTCAGGTGCCACTGCATCCAGTCGCCCGCCGCACGTCGGCCGCCCCCGAGGTCACCGCTCCCGCCCGACGCTCCGCGTGGCGCACCACCGGCCCCATGGCCAGCCCCGCCGCCAGGAACAGCCCGCCGAGCACGACCCAGCCGGCCGTCCCCCATGTCAGGACCAGCGTGGTCAACAGCACCGGCCCGAGCATCCGCGCCACCGGCACGCCCGCGCCGAAGAAGCCCTGATACTGACCCTGCTGCCCGGCCGGTGCCAGGTCGAACGAGATCTGCCAGGCCCCGGCCGACTGCCGCATCTCGCCCCACACCTGGAGCGCCGCCCCCACCAGCAGCGCCGCGACCGCCGCCCATGCCGCACCACCCGCGGCTCCGGACAGGGCGAACACCAGGCACGACGCGAACATGACCACACCGCCCGACCGCACCGCGCCCACGGCGCTCGGCAACCCGGTGACCCCGGCCGCCGTACGGACCTGGAACAGCATCACGCCACCGGTGTTGAGCACCAGCAGGGCCGACACCGTCCACCCGGGAGCCGCCGTGTGCTCCACGATCCACAGCGGGATGGCGAGACTGATGAGCGGCATCCGCAGCAGCATGACCATGTTGAGGAAGGTCACCAGCGCGTACGGCCGGTCCCGCAGCACCGCCATGCCGCCCCTGCCGGCTTCGCCTCCCGGGCCGGGCGTGCCGGCCGGCGCGGGGGAGGGCAGCCGTCCCAGCAGCAGCGCGCACGCGGCGAACGCGACCGCGTCCACGCCGAGGACGCTCAGATACGCGGCCGGCGTGCCCAGGTGCAGGGCGACGGCACCGATCGCCGCGCCCACCGCGATCCCCGCGTTGCCCGTCGCCTGAAGATGCGCCAGTACCCCGGTGCGCTCGCCGCGCGGAACGAGCCCCGCCAGCAGCGACTGACGCGCCGCCGCCAGCCCGCTCTGCGCCGTGGCGTACACGCACACGACGAGCAGGAACGGCACGAACGACCGTACGCACAGCAGCGCCGCCACCGACACGGCCGTCGCCGTCGACAGCAGCACCGCGATCCCGCGCGGCCCCCGGCGGTCCGCGAGGTGCCCCAGCCACACCCCCACGACCGCCCCGAGCCCCCACGCCACGGTCAGTCCGAGGCCGATGCGGCCCGCCGACAGTCCCACGACGCGGGAGAAGTACAGCGCGGAGCAGACGATGAACGCGCCGTCGCCCACCGAGTTGACCAACTGGGACGCCGCCAGACCACGAGCGGGACCGGGCGCCGGGACGAGGACGGGAAGCAACCTGCGGAACATGGGTCTCCTAGGGCAGGAACAGCGCGAACAGCCGTCAACCTAGGCCCCGGAATGGCCCGCCCCCAGGGCCATTCGAAGGGACGGGGACTGGGCCATTCGAAGGCCGCCCGACACCCTCGCCCGCCGGCGTGCGGCGGCCCGCGACCAAGAGGACAGGACGGCTGCCTCAGGCCACCGTCGCCCGCCGGGGCCGGGCGACCAGCTCGCCGCCGCAGTTGGGGCAGATGTCCCGCATGGCCTCGCCGCACGGCACGCAGAAGGTGCACTCGTACGAGCAGATACGGGCGGGCGCGTCGTGCGGCAGGGCCGCGGTCTCGCAACGCTCGCAGCGATCACGCATCTCCAGGGCCACGTGCTTTCTCCTCTTCCTCGCTTCACCTGCCTCCATCCTCCGCGGGACACCCCTGGCCGGAAACGATCGAGAAGGCCAAAGATCGACAAGATCGGGCCGCGCGGGAACGCGACGCTCCGGACCGGTGCCTCGGCCCTCGGCCACCTGATCCACGGGCGGAAAAGTGAGTACGGCGACTCAGGTCACGGCGGCGCCCGTCGACGACGATGAAGATCAACATCGTCAGGACCGGGAGACCTCCATGCTGAGCCGCATCGCCGACGTGCTGGTGCCCGCCGTGGGCCGCCTGTCGGTGACCACCGACCCCAAGGCCGAGTTCGCGCCGGGCAGCATCATCGCCGCGAACCACACCTCGCTCGCCGACCCCGCCATCGTCCTCGCCGCCCTGCACCGCCTCGGCGTCGAGCCGGTCATCATGGCGACGGCAGGGCTGTGGCGCATCCCGCTCCTGGGCCGCGCCCTCGCCCGTGAAGGGCACATCCCCGTCTTCCGCGGTGACCGGCGCGCCGCCGCCGCGCTCGACACCGCGACCGAGGCCCTGCGGCAGGGACGGCTGGTGCTCCTCTACGCGGAAGGCGGTCTGCCGCACCGCAAGGACGCGGCCGAAGCCGCCCCCGGCACCTTCCGCAGCGGCCTGTCCCGCCTCGTCGAACGCACCGGGGCCCTCGTCGTACCGGTGGGACAGGCAGGTGCACGCAGGGTCACCTCCGGAAACGTCGCGAAGCAGCTCGCCGGTCTGGCAACGGCACCACTGCGCCGCCCCGAGCTGCACGTTCATGTGGGCGCGCCACTGGAGTTGACGGGTGACCGCGCCGGGCGGACGGCCGGGGCCCGGAGCGCGGTGACCGCCGCGTGGCGCACGGCGGCCACCCACATCGGCGAGCCCGCCGCCCTCGCCGCGTAGAACGGCCCGACCGTCCCGCCAAGGCGCTTGCCCCGCTGGACCTTTGTCCGGGCGTCGCCTGTACGATCACCGCGGCGCGATTGATCACTCAACCCTGGACAGGTGAAATCCGAGCCCACTCAGGGAGACTGAATGAATGCACATACCAAGCGTCTTGCCTTCGCGTCAGCCGTAGCGGTGGCCCTGGTCGGTATCACCGGCCCGGCGAGCGCCGCAGGTCGCGATTCGTGGGCGTACACCGACCCGAACACGTACGGCACGGCGATCTGGTACGGCAACACGGACACGTTCGAGGTCTGTGACACCGATCCGGACGGGTACGCGGTGCAGGGCCGCGTGTGGACCAAGGCCGACAAGAGCGACATGCAGAAGGAGCTCGACGGGGGCGACTCCGGCTGCGACCGACTCTCCTTCAACAAGCCTGCGGGCACCACCGTCTACATCCAGATCTGCCGTTACAACAGCGCGAGCGGTGCGGCCTGGGGCTGCGGGACGACGGGCAGGGGCGACGCCTCCTGACGGCCCGCGCCTGAACCCACCGGCGGAACCGTGGTCGGCGCAACAAACCGGAAGCTCCGCGCACCGGAGCCGACCACGGTTCCGCCGCCCTGTGGCCGGAACCTCAGCGGCGCGACCATCGAGTACGGGTGTTGATCGCCTCAGCGATCTCGTCCCGACGTCGGCGGTGTGTGCCCCTGCGGTGGCGTGCTGCGCGAGAACGCCACCCGCGGCGAGGGCTTCGTCGTTCGGGTGCCCGAAGACGGCGAGCGGGCTCGACGTCGCCATGGGTACCTCCCTGGGCCGGCCGGGTACGGGATCCGGAGGAGCCTGCCTCATTCCCACCCCATCTCGGTGTACGCGCGGCCGGCGCGGATGCCGTCGATCGCCGCGCGGGTGTAGGGCACCATCTGTTCCGGCAGGCCGTCGAGCGGCCACCACTGCCAGCGGACGCACCGGTCCGGTTCGCGCACCTGCGGCCGGCCGGACCAGGCAGTGGCGTGGAAGAAGAGCTGGATGCGCGGCTCGGCGCCGGCGTGGTCGAGCACGTGGACGGTGTGCACCAGGTGCAGGTCCTCCGGCCGGAGGAGGAGACCGGCCTCCTCGGCGGCCTCCCGCACCAACGCGGAGCGGACGGACTCGCGCTCGACATGACCCGCCAGCGCGTGCCAATGCTCGGCCGCGTACCCGACCTCCGGGTGCCGCAGCCCGAGGAGCGTGTGGCCGTCGCGCTCCAGGTAGAGGTGGGCGCCGATCACGTTCTTCACGGCGCCCGCACCGCCGTGCGTGGCGCCGGACGGGTCCTGGGGCACCGGGGCGGGAGCGGCGGCGGGGCTCTGCCGCTGGTGGGTGAGGATGGCTTCGTACGCCCACGGGCACATGGTCAGGTGGGCCATCGTGGCCACGTCGAACCAGCGGAACATGATGCCTTCGGTGACGGGCAGGCCGTCGGCGTCGCCGTCCCAGCGGCCGGTGTAGACCTGGATGCGGCCTTCCGGCACGTGGGGGCCCTTGGCGCAGACGGTCGTGAAGGGCGTGAGGCGGGGGAGGGTGAGGCCGGCTTCCTCGTGGAGCTCGCGGGCCATCGCCTCGTCGAGCGTCTCCTCTCCTTCCCGCGCGCCGCCGATCAGTGACCACGTGCCGGCATCGCAGATCGGTTTGTTGGCGTCGCGCAGGTGCAGCAGGTACTGCCCATGCCCGTTGGTGAGGATCACTGCGGTGCTCGTGGCTGTGGCGGCGTCAGTTTCCATGGTGGCCATCTTCCCCCGGCGGAGAGGTACGGGAGCCGGCGTCCGCCGCACCCCACGGCGACGGCACCGGCGGGCGGGCAGGTCGGGCGACGGCACCGACGGCACGCAGGTCAGGGCGGCGCGTCGGCGACCGAGCGGGAGACGGCGCCCGGTTCAGGGAGGACGGCATGCGCCCAGGACACGGGACGCCGTATGCCGGTCGCGTACATCTCGCGTGACGCGGTGATCGGGCTGGTGGGAGCGCTGCGGCGCGGCGCGCGCCCGTAGCGCGCGGTGTCGGCTGTACTCCTCACTGACGTACCAGCGGCCGACCTGCCCGTGATCCGCGCGAGCCGCCTTGATCGGATGACCGCTTTGTCCTATGCGTGGCTTCTTGGCAGTTTTCTTCATGCCCTCGCCGGAAGGACCGCACGTGCACCACGGCACCTCCAGACGCACCCTTCTCACCGCCAGCGCCGCTCTCGCCGCCGCCGCTGCCGCCGGCGGAGTGATCGCCCGCTCCGCCACGGCCGAGGAGCCGGAGGCGGAACTCCGCAAGCTCATCTCCCGGATGAGCCTGGAGGAGAAGGTCGGCCAGCTCTTCGTCATGTGGGTGCACGGACACTCCGCGGCCACGCCCGACAAGGCCGACATGGACACCAACGTCCAGAAGATCGGCGTCCGCAACGCCGCCGAGCTGGTCGCGAAGTACCACGTCGGCGGAATCGTGTACTCCCGGTGGGCGCGCAACATCCGTGACCCCCACCAGGTCGCCGAGCTCTCGAACGGCATCCAGCGCGCCGGACTCGCCAAGAGCAACCCCGTGCCGGTCCTGATCTCCGTGGACCAGGAACACGGGAAGGTGGCCCGTATCGGCAAGCCCGCCACCCTGATGCCCGGCGCGATGGCGCTCGGCGCCGGGGCCTCCACGGCGGACGCCCGCGAGGCGGCCCGTATCTCGGGCCTGGAGCTCGCGGCCATGGGCATCAAGCAGAACTACGCGCCGGTCGCCGACGTCAGCGTCGATCCGGCCAACTCGGCCCTCGGCGTACGGTCCTTCGGCGCCGACCCCAAGGCCGTCGGCTCGCTGGTCGCCGCCCAGGTGGAGGGGTACCGACTCGGCGGCGTGGCGGCGACCCCCAAGCACTTCCCCGGTCACGGCGGCACCGCGCTCGACAGCCACCTCGGCCTCCCGCGGATCACCTACACGGCCCGGCAGTGGGAGGAGCTGGACGCCCCGCCCTTCCGGGCCGCCATCGACGCCGGCGCGGAGTCGATCATGACCGCGCACATCGTGGTACCCGCCCTCGACGGGCGCGAGACGCCGGCCACCCTCTCCCAGCCGATGATCACCGGCATCCTGCGCGAACGCCTCGGCTTCGACGGCGTGGTCGTCACCGACGCGATCAACATGGTGAGCGTGCGCGAGAAGTACGGCGAGGACGGGGCGGCGGTGCTCGCGCTCAAGGCGGGCTGCGACCAGCTGCTGGGCCCGGCCAGCCTGGAAGTGTCCTGGAACGGCGTCCTCAACGCCGTCAGACGCGGCGAGATCAGTGAGCAGCGGATCGACGAGTCGATCCTGCGCATCCTGCGGCTCAAGTCGAGACTGGGCCTGTTCTCCCACCCGTACGTCTCCCGCGAGGGCGTGGACCGCGTCGTCGGCAAGGCCGCGCATCTGGCCGCCGCCGACCGGATCGCGGAACGAACCACCACGCTCCTCACCAACGAAGGCCGACTGCTCCCCCTCAACCCAGCGGCCCGCCCCGACGTGCTCGTCGTCGGCGCCGACCCGGACGCCCCTTCCGGCACCGGAGGACCGCCCACCGCCGTCCTCGCGAACGCGCTCACCGGGCTGCGCTTCCGGGCCAGGGCCCTCTCGACGGGCACCGACCCGACCCGGGGACAGATCGACGCGGCGGTGGCCAGGGCCCGCGGCAAGGACGCCGTGATCGTGGCGGCCTACAACGTCACCGGTCCGCAACGCACCCTCGTCGCCGAACTCGCCGCCACAGGCGTCCCGGTGATCGTGGTCGCCATGAACAACCCGAACGACATCGCCGGGCTCCGCGGCCAGCGCGCCTCGCTCGCCACCTATTCCTGGACCGATGTCGAACTGCGCGCCGCCGCCAAGGTGATCGCCGGCGCGGTCAGGCCCCGCGGCGCGCTGCCGGTCCCCGTGAAGCGGCCCGACAACCCGGCGCAGATGCTCTACCCCATCGGGCACTCACTGAAGTACTAGGCCGTCCCCGAAGTCCCGTCTCCCCTGGCGGCGGCGGGCGCGGTGGGTGGCGGCCCCGCCCGATGGCACAGGCGGGGCCGCCACCTCAAGGAATGTGGTTCGACGGCCCGGTACGGACGACGGCCTGGTCGCCGTGGGGGCCGAACAGGTGCAGGATCTCCACGGGCGCCGTGCCGGCGGGCCCGAACCAGTGCGGTTCGCCGGTGTCGAACTCCGCCACCTCGCCCGGGCGGAGGGTCAGTTCGCGCTCTCCGAGGATGAGGCGGAGTTCGCCGGCGAGCACGTAGAGCCATTCGTAGCCGGAGTGCGTCACGAGTTTCGGTTCGCGGTGGGCGAGCACCTGCTTGAAGACCTGGACCCGTCCCGGATACTCGGTCAGGGGCACAAGCACGTTCCCGCGTTCCCTGCGACGGGGTTTCAGGTGGACGCGCGGGTCACCGGTGGCCGGAGCCGCCACCAGCTGGTCGAGTGCGACGCGGTGCGTCCGCGCGAGGGGGATGAGCAGGTCGAGTGTCGGGCGCCTCTTGCCCGACTCCAGGCGCGACAGCGTGCTCACCGAGATCCCGGTCTCCTCCGCCAGCGCTTCGAGCGTGAGTCCGCGGCCGCGTCGCAGCGTTCGTAGCCGTGGCCCGATGCTGTCGAGAATCTGCGTGAGTTCCGCGTCCGTGGCGCCCGTGGGTTCCGCGGCCTCCGTGGCGTCCGCGGCTTCCGCCTCGCCCCTGCCTGCCCTGCCTTCCATGGGTCCATTTTGCAGTCTCCGCAAATTTCCTGTTCGGGCGCCGTCACCCGACCCGAGCATGGGCCGGCAGACGACGACCCGGACAGAAGGCAGAGCCCGTGACCACGACATCCTCGACCGCTCCACCCGCACTGACCGCACGCCGACGCCGGACGGTACTGGCCGTCTGCGCGCTCAGCATGTTCCTCGTCGGCCTGGACACCACCATCGTGAACGTGGGCCTGCCCGAGATAGGACGCGGCCTGCACGTGGACACCCGAGCCCTGGAATGGGTCGTGGACGCCTACACCGTGGTCCTGGCCGGCCTTCTCATCGTCTCCGGTGCGCTCGCGGACCGCTTCGGACGGCGTCGCGTGTTCCAGTGCGGACTGATCGTCTTCGGGGTCGCCTCGGTTGCGTGCGCGATGGCCCCGTCCCTCGGCCTTCTCGTCGCGGCACGGGCCGTCCAGGGGATGGGGGCCTCGATGCTGAGCCCCGTTGCCCTGGCGATCGTGGTGAACGCGATGCCCGACCCGCGCGAACGAGCACGGGCGATCGGCGTCTGGGCGTCGGTCTTCGGGCTCAGCATGGCGGCGGGCCCGGTCACCGGCGGGGCGCTCATCGCGGCGTTCGGCTGGCGATCGGTGTTCTGGGTCAACGCACCGGTCATCGTCGCCACCCTCGTTCTCGTCGCGCTGTTCGTGCCGGAGTCTCACGGGCAGCGCGCCCGGCGGCTCGACCTGCCCGGCCAGCTCCTCCTCACATCGACGCTGTGCGTCTCGGTCGGTGTGCTCATCGAAGGACCCCGCATCGGCTGGGCCTCGCCTCTGGCCATGGCCGGCTACGCCGTGATCCTGGCCGCGACCGCCGGCTTCACCTGGGTGGAGCTGCACCGGCCCGAACCCCTGATGGACCTCCGGCTGTTCCGCAGGCCGCTCTTCACCGCGGCGGTGCTGGGCGCCGTGGCGGTGTTCGTCGCGCTGAACGTGAGTCTCCTGCTCACCACGCTCTATCTACAGCAGGCCCGCGGTTGGACGCCGCTCGCCGCAGGCGCCGCGACCCTGCCCATGGCACTGGGTGCCACCCTGTGCGCCCCCTGGTCCGGCACGATGGTGGGGCGCCTCGGACCACGGCGTCCGCTTCTCCTCGCGGGCGGGTTCACCGCCGCCGGCGGCCTCTGCATGGTGAACCTCGGTGACGGTACGAGCGTCCCGCTGCTCCTGCTGGCGTACCTGCTCATCGGCATCGGGTTCGGCTTCGCCAACGCACCGATCACCAACACCGCGGTCAACGGCCTGCCGCCGTCCCGTGCCGGTGTGGCCGGAGCGATCACCTCCACCGCACGCCAGGTCGGTTCGGCGGTCGGCGTCGCCCTCGCCGGGGGCCTGGTCGCGGGCGCGGGACCCGCCGGCCTCGCCCAGGCGTCCCATCCCGGATGGCTGCTCGTGACGGCCTGCGGACTGTTCCTCCTGCTCGTGGCGCGAACCTCCCGAGCAGCCACCCCACCGGCCCGGTGACCGGCATGTCGTACGGATACGGCGGGTGTCCCGGGGAAGAGCACCGGACCCCGCTCACCGGCCAGGCAGTCGCACCGGGCCGGGCGCGCCCGGCCGGGCGGGCCCACCGCGGGGTCAGAGCTCGCGCGTGTCGCGTGGTTCGACATACGGCTCCTCGCCCGGCGGATGGCCGGTGTCGATGGCGCGCTGGCGTTCGAGTTCGGCGTCGAATTCCAGGCCGAGGAGGATGGCGATGTTGGAGATCCACAGCCAGATCAGGAAGATGATGACGGCCGCCAGGCTGCCGTAGGTCCTGTCGTAACTGGAGAAGTTCGCCACGTACAGCGCGAAGAGGCCGGAGACGACGAGCCAGATGAGCACGGCCAGGAGGCTTCCCGGTGTGACCCAGCGGAAGCCCCGCCTGACGTTGGGGCATGCCCAGTACAGCAGGGCGATGACCAGGCTGAACAGGAAGATCATCACAGGCCATTTGGCGATGTTCCACACCGTCATGGCGGTCTCGCCGATGCCGAGGATCTCGCCCGTCCTCTGCGCGAGGGTGCCGGTGAAGACCACGCCGATGGCCATCAGCGCCAGCACGATCACCACGACGAGGGTGATGAGCAGCCGGGTGGGGAGGGTCTTCCACACCGGACGTCCCTCGCCGATGTCGTAGACGGCGTTGGAGGCGCGCATGAACCCGGCGATGTAGCCGGAGGCCGACCACAGCGCGACCACGAGGCCGATGACGAACGCCACGCCGGCCCTGCCCTGGCTGCGCTCCAGCTGCTCCAGCATGCTCATGATGATGTCGCGGGCCGCACCGGGGGCCAGACCGCCCAAGTTGTCGATCAGCGGTTGGATGCCGGCGGCGCCCAGCAGGCCCAGGAGGGACAGCAGGGCCAGCATGGCGGGGAAGATCGCCAACACCCCGTAGTAGGTCAGGGCTGCCGCCCAGTCGGTGAGGTTGTCCTCCCTGAACTCCTTGACGGTGCGCTTCAGCACGGCCCCCCAGGAGTGCTTGAGCACGTGGGCCGGCCCTTCGGCCGGCGGCCGCTTCCCTCGCCCACGGTCGGGCTCGGCGTTGCCGCCGCTCTCGTGCGGGTTCGGAGCCATGGCGGAGTCCTCCTTGTCCCGCCCCGTACGGGCGGCGTTCGCAGCGGCGTCTCGACCTGCTCTCCCGCCTGCCTGGCGGTCCCGGACGGCAGGCGGGTACCACCGCCTGTCCGCGTGAAACGGCGGCAGGCGGCATGGCCGGCCGCGATGGGTTCGGGCGCTGTGCGCGACCCGCCGTAGGCACCGGGCGGACCTACAGCAGCGCCGAGACGGGCACCCGGCCCGCCTGAGCCAGGACGGGCCGGGACGGAGGTTCCGCCCGGGGAGGGTCCGGATGTCCGGATGTGACAGAAGCCGGTCATTGCTGTCGGTGGGGTTCGGTGCGGAGGATGGGGGCATGTCCGAGTTCAGTCACCGCGTCGTGATCGCGGTCTTCCCCGAGGTCGATCTGCTCGACGTCACGGGGCCGGCCGAGGTGTTCACGCTCGCCAACCGGGAATCCGGCGGTCGTGCCCGTTACGAGGTCCGTCTGGCCGGGCCGGGGCGCGCGGGGGAGGCGGTGGCGACCTCGGCGGGTGTGCGTCTGGTCACCGATGTCGGGTTCGCCGACGTGGGCACCGGGGTGGACACCCTGCTGGTGCCCGGCGCGGTGGACCCGCACGCGGACGGGCCGCAGCCCCGGATCGACCGGCACGTGGTGGACTGGATCAAGGACACCGCGCCGCACGCCCGGCGGATCGCCTCGGTGTGCGTGGGTGCGCACCTGCTGGCGGCCGCCGGCCTGCTGGACGGCAGGGCGGCGACCACGCACTGGTCCACGGCCGCCCGGCTGGCCGCCGACCACCCCGAGGTCACCGTCGACCCGGACCCGATCTTCATCCGCTCAGGACGCGTGTGGACCGGGGCGGGGATCAGTGCGTGCCTGGATCTGGCCCTGGCACTGGTGGCCGAGGACCATGGCGAGGACCTCGCGCTCGCGGTGGCCCGGCACCTGGTCGTCTACCTCAAACGGCAGGGCGGGCAGAGCCAGTTCAGCGTTCCCCTCAGCCGCCCGCCGGCGTCCCGCCGCGACATCGACGAACTGCGCCGGTACATCGCCGACCACCTCGACGCCGACCTGTCGGCGGCGACGCTGGCGGCGCGTATGTGCCTGAGCGAGCGGCACTTCGCCCGCGTCTTCACCCAGGAGACCGGAACGACACCCGCCGCATACGTCGAGGCACTGCGGGTCGAGGCCGCCCGCCGCCTGCTGGAGACCACCGACCAGCCCCTGGACGGCATCGCCGAGAACACCGGGCTCGGCTCGGTGGAAACCCTCCACCGGGCCTTCCGGCGGCAGATCGCCACCAGCCCGGCGGCCTACCGACGCCGCTTCCGCACCACCACACCCTGACCGGTCACCAAGCCCGGCACACCTCACCAGCGCACCAACCAGCGCACCAGCGCGCACGCGCACGTCCGCGTGCCCCGCCACGCCGGCTCAACCCGATCGAGAGGAACACCACCATGCCCGCTTCCACGACACTTCGCGATGTGATCGGCCTGGACAACCAGCTCCCGAAGCTGGCCGACACCACCCTCATCCTGATCGACTTCCAGAACACCTACCGCACCGGTGTCATGGCCCTGGAGGGAGCCGACGAGGCCCTGGCCGCCGCCGCCCGGCTGCTGGCCGCCGCCCGCGCCCAGGGCACGCCCGTGGTGCACGTCGTCAACGACGGCGGCGTGGGCACCCCGTACGACATCCGCGCCGAGATCGGCGCCATCAGCCCCGAAGTGGCCCCGGTCGAGGGGGAGCCGGTCGTGGTCAAGCAGTTCCCCGACGCCTTCCACAACACCGACCTGGAGAAGACCCTGCGTGACCTCGGCGCGGGCCCGGACCTGGTCCTGGCCGGATTCATGACGCACATGTGCGTCAGCTTCACCGCGCAGGGCGCCTTCCGCCTCGGCTACCGCCCCACCGTCGTCGCAGAAGCCACCGCCACCCGGTCCCTCACAGCCCCGGACGGCACCACCCTGCCCGCCGCCACCCTCCACAACGCCGCCCTGACCACCATCGCCGACCTGTTCGGCACCGTCGCGCCGCGAGTGCGGGACCTCACGGCCTGAGGCCCCCGCCCACTCCGCCCGCGTCACCACGCTCTCCCGCCCGGGCGTGACGCTCGGCGCCCCTCGGCACGACGTGCCGAGGGGCGCCGAGCAGGCCGGGGAACGCCTCGTCCAAGTCGGCGCGGCGCGGGGCGCGTACAGAGCGGACAGCCCAACCGCCGCCCCGACAGCGCACTTCCGACAAGATCACCCGAGCGGCAGACTGACCCCATGACCGCATCGGATCCCAAAGACGACCTTCACTTCTACCTGCAATCCGCCCGTGAGGCCCTGCTCTGGAAGCTCGAAGGGCTCTCCGAGTACGACGTTCGCCGCCCGCTGACCCCGACCGGCACCAACCTCCTGGGCCTGGTCAAGCACGCGGCCGGCGTGGAGCTGGGCTACTTCGGCGACACGTTCGGACGGCCGTCGGGCGAGCCGCGGCCCTGGCTCGCCGAGGACGCCGATCCCAACGCGGACATGTGGGCCACCGCCGACGAGTCACGCGAGCAGATCGTGGAGCTGTACCGCCGGGCGTGGGCACACGCGGACGCCACGATCGACGCCCTGGCGCTGGACACGATCGGCAGGGTGCCGTGGTGGCCCGAGGGCAGGGACGAGGTGACGCTGCATCATGCCGTGGTGCGCGTGATCGCCGATACGCACCGCCACGCCGGGCACGCCGACATCCTGCGCGAACTCCTGGACGGTGCCGTCGGGATGAACCAGCACAACGACAGCATGCCGCCGGGCGACGCGGCGTGGTGGGAGGACTATCGAAGCCGCCTGGAGCGTGCGGCCGAGGAAGCCGGCCGGGACGCGTGACAAGGCGGACATCGCCGCGCCCGTAACAGGGTGAGGCCGTCCCCCTCGTGAGGCCCGCCGACAACCGCCCGCCCGCTCGTCACCCGGCACGATCTCACGCCGTGCATGGGCGGTTCCGCCCACCGTTTGCCGGAGTGCGCGTTCGGCGCGGCTCGCTATGATGCGGGCTCGGTTCTCGTCCGATGGGAGTTACGTGTCGACTCGCACGCGGGCCGCGCTTGCCGTGGGCTCACTCGTACTGATCGCGGGATGTTCGGGTGGCGGCGGTGACGCCAAGAGCGAGGCGCCGCCCGCCGGAGCGGAGTCCTCACCGACCGCCTCGCAGCCCGGCTACACCGAGTTCGCCGACTTCCCGGGCAAGGACTTCGTGACCACCGAACCGGGGACGCGGCTCGGCGTGCGGGTGAAACCCGTGGACACCAGCTGGACGCCCGAATTGGCGGGCACGTCGGCCGACGCCGGGAAGCACTACGTCGCCGTCTACGTCGCCGTGACCGGGGAACTCCCCGACCGCGGGGTGGACAACGTCAAACTCAAGTACCTCCGGCTGAAGTTCAAGTCGACCGAGAAGCCCTGCGACTTCGGGGAGAGCGGCTACTGCTACACCGAGGCCTACCCCAGCAGCGCGCTCGCCGACCCCGAGGACGTCCAGGAGGACGCAGGCGGCGAGTGGCGCGACTACAGCTGGGGCGAAACCTTCGTCGGCAGCAACGTCGATCGAGGCGCGACCAAGGTCGGCGTCGTCGGGTTCAGCCTGCCGGACACGGAGAAGGCCACGTCGTTCGAGCTGTGCGGCCCCACGAGGGAAGCCATGGTGGACACCGACGAATTCGCCTGCGCCCCGATCAAGGCTCCCCGGCGTACCTAGGCCTCCCCTCCGGATCCGCGGGCGCACCAGGGGAACACGCCCGCGATGCCGCATGGAGGACGGGTGATGGGTCGTGAAGGGACGTGTGCGGGTGTCACGGGTGCTCGTGGTGCAGAACGGCCCCCACGCGGGCGCCGGCCGCCTGGGCGGGTGGCTGGCCGAGGACGGGCTGGAGCTGGACGTGATCCCGGCCTACGAAGGGGCGGAGCTCCCGGCGCGCTGGGAGCACCGCGCCGTCCTCGTCCTGGGCGGCCCCTACCTGCCCGACGACGACCTACGTGCGCCCTGGCTCGCCCCGACGCGTGCGCTCGTGGCCCAGGCGCTGGAGACCGAGGCAGCCGTCCTCGGGATCTGTCTCGGCGGAGCTGCTGGCACAGGTGGCCGGCGGTACGGTCCGGGCGCGGCACGGCACACCAGAGGTCGGCAGCACCCCTTTGACCCTGCGGCCCGAAGCCGACGACGACTCCCTCTTCGCAGGTCTGCCCCGTCGCGTCAACGCCATTCAGCGCCACGTGGACGCCATCACCGCACTTCCACCGGGCGCCGCGTGGCTGGTGTCCGGCGAGCACTGCCCGTACCAGGCTTTCCGAGTGGGGAAGCGCGCCTGGGGCGTGCAGTTCCACCCCGAGGCCGGTGCCGACACCATACGGAGGTGGGACCCGGCGCGGCTGCGGGAACACGGCTTCGACCCCGATGCCCTCGTGCACCGCGCGACGATCGACGAACCGGCGGCCGCGGCTGTATGGCGGAAGGTGGCCACCCGCTTCGCGCGCATCGTGCACGCGACTCACTGATCGTTTCAGCGTCGAGCCCGTGCACCTGAGGGCTCCCGGCCGCCGACCTCCACCCCTACCATCGCGCACATGTCGATCACTTCTCACATACCTGTTCTCCACGCCGGCGGGGAAACCGTCGCGCTCGTGGAGAACGATGCGCTGATCGTGCGTCGGCCGCACGAGCGGACGCACATCCCGCTGAAGGCCATCAGCCGTGTAGTCGCCGAGGGGCGGTCCGTCACGATCGAGCTGACCGCCGCGCCGACCACGGAGTTGACGCACGTCCACCGGGTCTGGGACGTGGTGGACGCCGCCGCTGCCGTCGCCTTCGCCGACGCGGTGAACGCGGCTCTGCCGGGGCGGCCCGAGGAGACGGAGGCGATCGACGGCGCGGACCTCGTCTCGGGCGAGCGCCTGTACCAGCCGAGCTACCGGAACTGGCTTCGCCGGATGAAGCGCGGCGCGCTCGTCGCGACCCTGGTGGCCATCGGCTCATGCGTGCTCGTGGGCCTCATGGGAAGCCCGGCCGCCATGATCTTCATCATCCCGTTCAGCTTCTTCGGGATACCGATCCTCACGTTCGGCGCGTTCCTCGCCTACGCACCGGTCGAGGAGCGGTACCTGCGGAAGCACGGCGTCCGGACGGCCGCCATCCGGCTCCAGGGGCAGCCCGGCCGGTACGCGTACACGGATCCTGGCGGCGTGGTACGCACCGTGCAGCACTCCATCCCGACCTGGAGCATCGAGGCGGCGTACGACCCACGCGACCCCGGCCGCGTACTTCCGCTGCAGTCGCGGGGCCGGCGGATCCGGGACGCCCTCCTGGTTGTTCTCATCCTCGGCATCGGCCTCCTCTTCGCCGGCGGGGCCGTTGCGGCGGTGGTCGGCGCCTTCCTCGGCACGTTCGACAGCCTGACCTGAGACGCGCCCACACGACCCGCGACTCGACTCACTCTGAAACGATCAGCTGGAGCCCGTCCGGCGGATCGTGTGACCTCCTCATGCTTGTGGCGTTGGGCAGATGCGTAGCCGGGCCGGCGGAATGACCGCCGGCTCTTCAGCCATGAGCAGTAGGAGGCGTGCATCGTGTTGACCGGTGACAACTTCAGCAGCAGTACTTTCGCCGTCGAGCTCGGCAAGTTCCAGGTGGAGACCGTCCAGAGCGTCTCGGGACTCCAGCTGGAGCAGGACGTGGTCGAGGTCCGACAGGTCTCGTCGACCGGTGAGCTGATCGTTCGCAAGCAGCCGGGGGCGCGCAGGACCGGCGAGATCACGATCACCCGCGGCATGGACAAGAGCACCGCGTTCACCGACTGGATCAAGGCCACCCTGGTCAACGCCGACCTCGACTCCGCCCGTCAGGACATCACGATCGCGTTGAAGGACGCGAACAAGCAGACCGTGCGCCGCATTCACCTCAGCAACGCCTGGGCGTCCCGCTGGGAGGGGCCGCAGCTGGGCGCCGCCGAGTCCGGGCCCGCGACGGAGCAGGTGACGATCACCTACGAGGACATCACCGTCGAGTAGCGGGCGAGTGCTGTCCGGCGGATCACGTCCGCGGCCATGGGCGGATCGCAGCGACGGTGACGGTGCCGCAAGGAGGGCCTCGCGGGTCGGTCCGGCAGTGTCCGGCGTGGTTCGCCCACGGCCGGGGTTCGATTCGGACGTCCCCGGCGGGCCGGCGGCGGGGGAGCCGTGGAGGACGACCTCGGACGGAGCGTTGGGCCGGTTGGGTTCGTGGTGTGGTGGGCCCCGGTGACCCCGCTCAGGGTGAGGAGTACAGGAGGGCCGGGGGCGGTCCCGGCCCGGTACCGACGAGGTCTTCGCCATGCGGGAGCCCCGCCTGCTGCCCGGCCTGCCGGGCGACCCCGGCCCGGCCGGCCTGCCGGGCCGGGTCGAGACACCGCCCGCGACCGGCCGGCCCGCCGGCGCCCGGGCATGGCCGGTCGCCGTCGTGGCGGCGGCGTTCGTCGTGGCGCAGCTGACGCTGGTGGCGCCGGGACTCGGCCTCGGCTGGGACGAGACGGTGTACGTCAGCCAGGTCGGCCGACAGGGCCCGGCGGCGTTCTTCAGCGCGCCCCGGGCCCGGGGCATCGCCTTCCTCGCCGCTCCCGTCGCGGCCCTCACCACATCGACGACGGCCCTGCGGCTCTGGCTGGCCGTGCTGTCCGGCGTCGGCCTGTTCCTCGCCCTGCGGGTCTGGCGCTCGCTGCTGCCCCCGCCGGTCGTCGCGCTGGCCGGAGCACTGTTCGCGACGCTGTGGTTCACCCTGTACTACGGGCCGCAGGTGATGCCGAACCTCTGGGTCGCCTACGGTGCCCTCGCCGCGGTGGGCTTCTTCCTGCGCGCCGCCCGGAACCCCGGCGAGACCCGCGCCCTGGTGGGCCTGGGACTGGCTGTCGGCTTCGTGGCGCTGATGCGCCCACCCGACGCCGTATGGCTGGTCCTTCCCCTGGCAGCGGCTTCGCTGCTGGTACGCGCGTGGCGGCGGCCGGTGCTGCTGTGCGTGCTCGCCGCGGGCCTGGCCGTCGGCAGCGCCGAGTGGGTGATCGAGGCGTACGTGCGCTACGGCGGCCTCGCGGCGCGCCTGCGGCGTTCCGGTGAGATCCAGGGAGGCCTGGGCTGGTACGTCGCGGTGGACGACCACGTGCGGGCGCTGGGCGGCCGTACGCTGTGCCGCCCGTGCGACGTTCCGTGGCGGAACCCGGCCACCGCGCTGTGGTTCCTGGCCCTGCCGCTGCTGGTCGCGGGCGGCATCCGGGCGGCCGCGCGGACACCCCACCGCACCGCCACGAACCTCGCCGCCGTCACCGGGCTGGTGTTCGCGCTGCCGTACCTGTTCACCATCGACTACGCCGCACCCCGCTTCCTGCTCCCCACCTACGCCCTGCTGGCGCTGCCGGTCGCGGTCCTCCTCGTACGGCTCGCGCGTCTGCGCACGCGCCGGCGGCCCGCACTCGCCGGCCTGTGCCTGCTCGCGCTCCTGGGGCACCTGGTGATCCAGTACACGGTGCTCAGCTCCGTGACGCGACGGGTCCGCACCGACACGGCGACCCACGTGCGGATCGTCGCCGAACTGCGCGCACGCGGCGTGCGGCCGCCGTGCGTCGTGACCGGCGAGGAGGCCATCCGTCTGGCGTACCGCGCCGGTTGCGCCTCCCGCCAGCCGGCCGGCCCCGACACGAGCATCACCCCGGCGGGCCTCGCCCGAACGGCCCTGCACCGGCCGGTCGCCGTGCTGCTCTCCCACAACCGCCCCGCCCCCGCGTACGCCCGCGACTGGCCCTCCTACCCGCTCCCGGACCTGCCGAGGCGCCCGTCATTCCGCGTACTGATCTCCCCGTAGCCGCCCCGGCGAAGGCGGAGCCGAGGGCGGCGCCGCGCCGCGCCGGCCGGTGTCACGCATCCCCCTCGCCGACTGCCGACCCCGTCGACCACGGACCTGCACCACGGCCGCCCTGCCGGCCCATCGCACGGTCCGTCATCGCCGACCCTGTACGCGTCCGGCACCCCATCCGCTGTGCAAGGCCGAGCACGTCCGCGCCCGCGCATGCTGCCGACGGCGTGTCCGGCCTAAGTTCAGAGGCTGGCGAGCAGGTCGTCGAGCGGCGCGGGTACGCGGTCGGCGTCCAGGGCCTCGACGAGAACCCGGCCGTAGTGGATCTTGCGCCCCTTCTTCGTACCGAGGAAGCGCCGCAACTGCTGATGTGCGGTGCGGCCCTGCTGTGCGGGCTGGCGCAGGAACGTCTGCAGGGCACGCAGGTCCCCCTCGGCCCGGACGAGTTCCGTCACCCGCGCGACACCCAGTGCGCGGATCAGCTCGTCCTCCAGATCCGCCGCGCAGACGAAGAACCCTTGCTGCGCCGCACGGGCCTTCTCCCAGCCACGGGCGTAGTAGCGACGCTCCCCCTCGTCGCACAGCCCCGCGAGGCGGAGGCCCAGACCGGACGGGCCGAGGAGGCGGGCGAAGCGCCCGACGTTCATCGCACCGCCCATCGTCAGGACGGAGATCCCTTCGGCCGCCAGGTCCCGGCCGCGGCGCTCGGCCAACGCGCCGACCGCTGCGACGTCGCTCGGCCCTTCGAGCAGGACGACTGCCCGCACGGGCAGCCGCGCGGCCAGCTCACGCGCGGGGTCGCCGGGCCCACCGGCCGCCCACGCGGTGACCGCCTCCTGGAACGCCCCCATGTCATCCATGCGCCGAGTCTCCGCCCCGCCCCGACCACCACGCCAGGCAATTTCCGTCGAGCCAGGACCGCTCTCGGCACCATCGCCTTCGCCGCACCCGACCAGGCCCGGGGCGAGCCGACCACCGAGGACTCCGCGAAGCAGCCGGCCGAGGAACCGGGAGCCCGCTGAGGGCTGCCGCCATTCGGTCGTGGTGGGTCTGTGCCGGGGTCGGGCGGCGGCCGGAGACGGCAGCAGAACGAGGCATCCGTCCGGGAGCCGTGGTGCGTACGGGTGCACTCGCAGATGAATCCGTACCAGTCCCCGGCGAGTGTGGGGAATCGGCGGGCGACTCCGACGTCTCCTGTGCAGACGGACATACGGCTGGCACACCGAGATCCGCCGTAACTGGAGGACACCGTGAAGTACCTGATGATGGTGCTGGGCTCACAGGCCGACTACGACGCCATGAAGGGCAGGCCGTCGGCGCACTCCCCGGCCTGGAGCGAACAAGACCTGCAGACCATGTTCGACTACATGAACGCGATCAACGACGACCTCACCCGCTCCGGTGAAATGGTCGACGGCCAGGGGCTCGTGGACCCGGCGAAGACCCGGTTCGTGACCCTGGACGACGCGGGCAAGCCCGTGATCAGGGACGCCCCGTACGGGCAGACGCAGGAAGTGCTCGCCGGGTACTGGCTCGTCGACTGCGCGAGCCTGGAGCGGGTGACGGAGATCGCGGCGAGGGTCGCCGCCTGCCCGGTCCCGGCAGGCACCCCCGACTACCCGGTCGTGATCCGGCAGATCGACGAGGCCGGCCCCTCACTGGAGACGCAGGACACCGGGGCCGCCTGACCGTGGCCCCACGGCGTCGAGGAGCCGCCGCGCCACCAGGCGCCGCAGATCCTCGACGAACGCCCGTACGCCGGTACGGGCACTTCGACGAGCCCGAGGACGCCATGACGGCGGTTCAGCGGTGCTGCTCCACGGGAGGGCATGCCGGGCCATCCCCTGCGGCTGACTGATCCGGGTCGCAGCCCGGAGGGTTGACCAACCGGAGGCCGACCGGCCCGGGGCGGTCGCCGCGGCGCGACGGGGGAGTGGTGGCGTTTCGGCGACCACAGTTCGGCGGACGGGCCGACCACGGGCTCGGGCACGTGTGACGGCGGGGCCGGTACGGACACCGCTACCGCATTGCGCGCGACCTCGTCCTGCCGTGGGCCGGTTGCGGACCTGGGTGGGGCGTGCTGCGTTTGCCCGGGCGTCGTCGCACTGCGCCCCGGGCGGCCCGGCGCAGTGGCCCCGGCCCGAGGGGCGTGGTGCCCAGGGCCTGCGGCTGTACTGCCGCCGGCCTCACCCCGCTGAGAGGGGCCGGCCCAGGATGCGGCACGATGACCGCATGAACGGACAACGGGGAAGCACTGAAGAGGAATCCATCGCGGATCTCGCCCGGCGACTCGTCGCGGCGGACACCGGCGGCTGGACGCCGGACGGGGTGAGGGCCTTGGCGGCCCAGCTCGGCTGGGCCTGGAGCGGCACGCCGTCCGACACCGTCCTGACGACCGGTCGCTCCGCCGGGAACGCTCACCTCCGCCCGGTGGGCGAGTTCGAGGAGCGTTACGTCGGTGGCGAGTCGTACGTGGAGCTCGCGGTCCCGGTGGCGACCGCCGCACCGGACGACGCGGCACAGGCAGCCGCCTTCCGCGCGGCCAAGGACGAGCTGACCGAAGCGCTGGGCAAACCGTCCATCATGGGCTCGCACGGCGACATGGGGCCCTTCTACGACAGCGGGCAGCTCTGGGGCGCGCCCTTCCTGCGCTGGCGCGGCCGGCCGGACACGCTGGAACTGCGCGCCGGGAAATCGGGGCCGGAGCTGGTCCTGCAGCCCACCGGGCCGGCGGAGAACTGGTTCTGGCGTCAAGGCGTCGGTGAAGAGAACTCGATCAGCGGTTTCTTCGGCAGCAATCGCGACCAGGCCAACGTCGGCCTCGGCTTCCCCGGCGGCTGGAAGGCGCGCAGTTGGGAGACCGTCACCCGGTCCCTGGGCGACTTCCTGGGAGCGCTGCCCGCGGAGACCACCGCACTCGGCGTCAGGATCGGGATGCCGTTCTACGGGCGCAACGCCCACGGAGCGCCCATCCTCTTCGACGTGACGTGCGGCGACCGGCTGGCCATCGGCTGCTTCGCCCCGGACGACGTCGATCCGGCCGCACTCGGCTGGGGCACGGCCGCCCAGCACCCGAGCACGGCGTCGATCTGGGACGACGACGATCCGGTGTGGCGCGTGGACGCGGGCGGCCCCGGTGAACCGAAGGGCCGTGCGCTCGCGGAGATGCTCGTGGCGACGGCCAGGGCGGCGGGGGTGAGCGATCCGTCCGACCTGATCGTCGGAGGCGAGGCCGAGTACGTGGACGGTTACCACGTCACGTACTACGGCCTGGGCCTGCCGACGGGCTGACGGTGCTGGATGCCTCACGCACGGCCGCCTGTGCGTGAGGCATTCACAGCCGTCGGGCGACAGAACTCATCAGGAGGGCGGCCGGTCGCGCGGCCGCCCGGCGCTTGCCTGGCTGCGTCGGCCCGGCTTGCGACCGTCCCGGCGCCGCGACGGCCGCCGCACGCATGGCTCTTATGTCGGGTGCCACTCCGACAGAGTGACCGAGTTGATCGGGTCGAGGTTGTAGTACACGCCATTCTGGGCCGGGATGAAGTAGCGGCAGTCGGTGCCGATGCTCTCGCACAGGGCGGCGCGGGCGTTGTCGGACTGGTTGTTCAGGACCCAGTGGTCGCCGTACTGGTTGTAGATCCGGTGCGGTCCGTATGCCCAGAAGACATGGCTCGGGCTGACGGCGGGATCCTGGTTCTGCGGGTAGATGCACACCGCGCCGTAGGGGCAGTTGGCCCACGAGCCGGCCGCCTGTGCCGGGGAGGTGCCGGCTGCCGTGATGGCGGTGGTCGCGAGTGCGAGCGCGGCGGCACTGCAGAGGAGTCTGCGCACGGTCATGCCTTTCGAGGTCGCCTGCGTAGAAGGAGCCCGGAGGGCCCGTGCCGATACGGTAGGCAGCGATGGACGGCGAGCGTTCCTGACGAGTGTCAGGGTTGCGGTCCGGTGCCGCCTCGCGACCTGCTTCGGTGGCGTGCTGCTGGCGCTGTATCCCGTGGATGAGCTGGCTGCTGACGCGGCGACCGCCATCCCGCCTCCCGCTGCGTGGTCGGGGAGTGCCCAGCCGAGGGCATGGCCAGGCGCCTTGACCTGAAGCGTGATTGAGGTTCTAGCGTGTCGCCCACTTGATCGTCCGACGACGGGAGACACGCCCATGATCCTCGTGACCGGAGCCACTGGAAACATCGGCAGTGCCCTGCTCAAGGAGCTGCACGCACGCGGTGTCGGGCCGCTGAGAGGGCTCACCCGTGATGCCGCACGTGCCGTCCTCCCCGAAGGTGTCGAGCCTGTGGAGGGCGACTTCGCGGACCCTGCGTCGTTGAAGCCCGCGCTGGAGGGGGTGCGCTCGCTCTTTCTCCTGTCGCGTCTGGGCTCGGACGCCGACATCCTCGAAGTCGCCCGGCAGGCGGGCGTGGAGCACGTCGTGCTGGTGTCGTCCATCACCGTCCAGACCCACCCGCACCTCGGCCCCGCCGGCGAGAACCTGGCGGTGGAGCAGCTCCTCAAGGCAAGCGGCATGGCCTGGACGATCCTGCGGCCGACGCAATTCGCCTCGAATGCCCTGATGTGGGCGGATTCCATCAGCGGCCAGGAGACCGTCTACGCGCCGTACGCAGAGACCGCGCTGCCCACCATCCACCCTGCGGACATCGCATCGGTGGCACGCGTGGCACTGACCGAGCCCGGCCATCGCGGACGCACGTATGCCTTGACCGGTCCAGAGCCGGTGACCGCCCGACAGCAGGTCGAGGCCATCGCGGCAGCACTGGGCCGGGAGGTTCGCTTCGCCGAGATCAGCCGCCGGCGGGCCCGAGCACAGATGGTCGCGGTCTTCGGGCCCGACGCTGCGGACGCGGTGCTCGACGTCACTGGCGGAGACGTGAACCACGAGCTGCTGATGGTGCGCGACACGGTTCCACGGGTCACCGGAACGCCGGCCCGCCCGTTCCAGCAGTGGGCTGCGGAGAACGCCGACGCCTTCCGTTGAGGCGCCTGGGCTTGAGCCCGTTCATCCGTACGCGTGCGGACGGAAGGAGAGGCGCCCGTACGGCGCAGCGCCCACCCCCAGGGCGGGATCTCGGGGTCGAGTACGCGGCGCACCAGGTCGGCCCGGGGCCGTAGTGCGGGGGACCGTCCGCGGAGCGTGGAGGCTAAGATCCGGGCCATGGCGCTGATGATGAAGGACGTGGACCGGTTCGAGGCGTCCAGGCCCCGCCTGGAGGCCATCGCCTACCGCCTGCTCGGCTCCGCGAACGAGGCCGAGGACGCCGTGCAGGAGACGTTCTTGCGCTGGCAGGCCGCCGACGTCGATCACATCGAGGTCCCCGAGGCATGGCTGACGAAGGTTCTCACCAACCTGTGCCTCAACCAGCTCACCTCGGCCCGCGCGCGGCGCGAGACCTATGTGGGCCAGTGGCTCCCCGAGCCGCTGCTCGCCGGGGACCCCATGCTCGGCCCGGCCGACACCGCCGAGCAGCGCGAATCGGTCTCGTACGCGGTCCTCGTCCTCCTGGAGCGCCTTTCCCCCAACGAGCGTGCGGTGTACGTGCTGCGCGAGGCCTTCGGCTACGGGCACCGGGAGATCGCCGACATCCTCGACATCACCGAGGCCGCCAGCCAGCAGATCTTCCACCGCGCCAAGAAGCACGTCGCGGACGGCAAGGCCCGCACTGAAGTCGACGAGGCCGCGGCCCGGCGGATCGTCGACGAGTTCCTCGCGGCCGCCACCAGCGGCCGGACCGAGCCGCTCGTGCGGCTGCTCACCCAGGACGCCATCGCGGTCGGCGACGGCGGCGGGAAGGTCCCGGCCCGCACGAAGGCGTTCGAGGGAGCCCTGGCGGTCGCGAAGTTCATGCGGGGCCTGTTCAGGCCGAGCCCGGCCAAGCGCGCCCTGGTCGGCGGCTCGGCCGAGGTCTACGCCACGACGGCCAACGGCGACCCCGCCATCATCGGTGTCGTCGACGGCCGGGTCGTCGGTGTGATCTGTCTGGAGATCAGCGCCGACGGCATCGCCGCCTTCCGCAGCCAGGTCAACCCCGACAAGCTGGAACGCGTGACGCGGCGGTGGGCGGCCGAAGACCACCCCGTGCCTCTGCTGACGGCCTTCTGATCCCGATGTGAGGGGGTCGCCGCCGGGCGCATCGCCCGGCGACCGCACGGCGTGGACGTCGCCGCCACCCTCGTCAGCGCCGCGCGCGACTTCGTCGAGCGCGTCGGACCGCACCAGCTCGCGGCCGACCAGGACTCCACTCCGGCCCCTCAGCGAGATGTTCGCCGGGCACCGGCGTCGAACCGAGGCCGGCGAAGGCAACCGGCGTCGACGCCGACCGGAAGGCTGCCGCCGACGGCAGGGCGATCCCTGCCGCGGTCACCGTGGGGGGCACCGGTTTCGCCGTCCACCCGCTCGCACAGGCCTCCGCCCTGGAGATGACCGCCACAGGCCTGATCGTGGTCGAACCGACCATGCGCGCGGTCTCGGACGTGGACGTATACGCCATCGGCGACTTGGTCATGGTGAGGGGCCGCGGCGGCAAGCCGCCGCGGATGTCGTGCGCCTCCGGGTTCCCACCGCGTGGCGGTCGGCCGACGCCATCGCGGCGCGCCTGACCGGCAGGAAGGTCCCGAGCGCGCCGCTGCGCTACGTCGACCAGTGCCTCTCGCTGGGCCGCGGGGACGGACTCGTCCAACCCGCCTCGGAGGCTCGCACTCCCCTTCTGCTCCGTGAAATCGCTGTTCCCGCAGCCCGTCGCGTGATCGACTGTGGCCGTACGCAACCCCGTTGACCACACCGGAGCCACCTTGCCCATCCGCATCACCGCCCTCACCGATCCCCACCCCACCTCGGCCGGCCATCGCCTCGCCTGGCTGGCCAGTGGGGATGACGGCGATCCGCTCGGTTCCGCGTTCCTGCGGGTGTTCACCCGGGACGGCCAGGAACACCTGGCCGAGCTGGAGGTGAATGTGCACAGGGCGGAGCGGCGCAAGGGGGTCGGGTCGCGGCTCCTGGAGACGGCGGTGGCTGCCGCGCGGGAGGCGGGCAGGCGGTCCGTGGTCGCGCAGACCGACGAGGGCACGCCCGGCGATCACTTCCTTGCCGCAAGCGGCTTCCGCAGGGTGCTGACACTGACGTATGCCCGGCTCGCGCTGGACGAATTGGGCAGCGACGGGGTTGACGAGATCAACGCGATCGCCGAACGGCCGCACCCCGGCTACCGTCTCGCGTCTTGGCGAGGCACCGTCCCCGAGGAGCTGGCCCAGACGTTCGCCGACTCGCGCCGCGCGATGGACGACATGCCGATGGACGACACCGATTACGGTGTCGTGTCCTGGGACGTCGAGCGGGTTCTGGCCGCTGCCAAGGCCATCGCCGACCGTGGACAGCTGCTCACCACGGTGGTCGCCGTCGACGAGTCGGACGGCTCGATCGTCGGCTTCACGGAGCTCGTGGTGCCGGGCGACGGCAAGGGCGACGGGCTGCACTACGGCACAGGCGTACTGCCCGAGCACCGCGGCCATGGCCTCGGCCGCTGGATGAAGGCCGAGTCGATCCGCGTCGCCCGCACCGACCACCCGGAACTGGCCGGGCTCATCACCGATACGGCGGACAGCAACACGCACATGCGGCGCATCAATGACGCACTGGGATACGTCCCCACGCACAAGGCCCTGGAGTACCAGCTCGACCTCTGAAGCCCTGGGGGACCCACAGCCGCGACGCCGCCGAAGACCGAACGGCCCCAGGACGGGCCGGGCGGCGCCGTAGCAACGACCGCGGCCGCTGCGGGACGCCGGGAACACCGGCGGTTTCGAGAGTTTCGAGGAGTTTCGAGTGGCTGCGCGAGTCATTGACGCGCACAGGGTTCCACTCTACGGTCCCGTCCGACGACGCGACTTCCGTTCGGAATACCGGACGTTGGAACCCCCACTCCTGGAGCGTCCCCATGAGCCGCACCTCGAGCATCACCTCCCGCACCACCGCCCTGTTCACCGTCCCGGCCGCTCTCCTCCTGGCCCTGATGCCGTCGATGGCCTCCGCCTATCCCCACCCCGGCCGGGTCACCGGATCCGTCATCACCCACGATCCGACGATGCTCCGCACCTCGTCGGGGCAGTACCTCCTCTACGCCACCGGTGGTGGCATCAGCAGCAAGACCTCCACCGACCGCACCGCATTCAGCGCCGGCGGCGACGCGTTCTCCGCGCGGCCGAGCTGGTGGCGGAACTACTCGTCCGTGCCGGAGGCCTGGGCGCCGGACATCTCGTACCACGGCGGCAGGTACCTGATGTACTACTCCGTCTCGACGTTCGGCTCGAACACCTCGGCCATCGGCCTCGCGACCTCGAGCACCGGCCGGCCGGGCAGCTGGAGCGACCGGGGAATCGTGTACACCTCGGGTTCGGCCAGCGACTACAACGCCATCGATCCCAACCTGTTCGTCGACAGCGACGGCAAGTGGTGGCTGTCGTTCGGCAGCTGGTGGAGCGGGATCAAAATGATCCAGCTCGATCCGTTCACCGGGAAGCAGCTGTCCGGCAACGGCACCCGCTACTCGCTCGCCTCCCGGCCGACGGGGACCAAGGCCGTGGAGGCACCCTTCATCGTCAAGCGCAACGGGTACTACTACCTCTTCGCCTCCTACGACACCTGCTGCAACGGCACCGGCTCGACGTACAAGGTGAAGGTCGGCCGCGCCACGCGTGTCACCGGGCCGTACTACGACAGGAACGGCGTCTCGATGATGAACAACGGCGGCACTCCCGTCCTCGAGTCGCACGGCAGCGTCATCGGCCCCGGAGGCCAGTCGATCATGAACGACGTCGACGGAGACCTGATCGTCTATCACTACTACGACGGCAACGCCAACGGCACACCCGAACTCGGCATCAACCTCCTGAACTGGAGCAGCGGATGGCCGGTCGCCCACTGACCCCGCCAGCCGTGCTGCCCATCACCTCTGGAAGCCGTCACGGGCCCTGATGGAGGAAGTCCCTCGTCCCCGGGGGAGCCACAGCATCCTCCGGTTCATGACGCGAGGCGTCTCACCCCCGCCACAGGACCCGAGCGGCGCGGGCGAGCACGCGCGGGCCCGTGAGGGTTCTGGGGTGCTTACGCATGTGGACGACGTCCATGTAGGCCTGATTCACCAGCGAGTCCTTCACCGACGCTTCGGTGATGCGGTCGCCGGCCCAACGCAGGAGTTTGTAGCCGCGGGGGTAGGGCCCGGTGACGTGCGGCTGGGCGAGGTCCGCGGTCGTGGACAGCTGCCACGCGGCGTCCACGACCACGGCGGCGCGGCGGAAGTAGCTCCAGGCGGCAGTGCGCGGGTCTGCTCCGGAACCGAGGTGCACACGAAGCGAGGACGCCTGGAGCGCGGCCAGGGTGAGGCCTTGACCGTAGATGGGGTTCACGGTCGCCATGGCATCGCCCACGACGACCAGGCCGCCCGGGAAGTGCGTGAGGTCGGTGAACCGGTGGCGGCGGCTCTCGCGGAAGTGGAAGGGCTCGACGTCGCCGATCATGTCGCCCTGCTCGGCCATCGCACGCAGCGGCGCGACGCACCGCCTCATGCGTGACAGGAACTGGTCCTTGTCCCGGCCCGGCCGGTAGTCGCGGTAGCCGGCGAGCACCACGGACCAGGCGTTGCCCTCCACGGCGACCATCGCACCGGGTTCGCAGGCGGTCGGCTGGTAGTCGCTCGCCGGGCCGGGCGTGGAATGGGCGATCACCAGGTCCGGGAACTCGGACCCGCGGGCGAATCGGGCCGTCGCGTATCCGAGGTCCACGCGCATCCGGTCGACGGGGGCGATGTCCCAGCCCTCTGCGGCCAGCCATGCGCTCAGGCGGCTGGAGCGGCCCATGGCGTCGACGACGAAGTCGGCGTCGAGCTCGTCGTCCGACCCGGCGGCGTCACCAGGGGAGACCCGGACCGCGACGACCCGGCCGTTGCGGATGACGATGCCCCTGCCCGCGGCGTGGTGGAACCGCACGGTGCCCGGAGCCGCCACGCGGCGCCGGACGTTCGCCTCGATGAACGCGCGTGTCGCGCCCACCATCTCGATATCGGCGACCGGAGCCTTGAGCACCCCGTCCACGTAGAACCGCACAGCGCTGCCGCGGCCGACTCGGGCGCCGTGGGCCGTCATCTCCTCGGTGATGCCCGGGAAGAGCCGCTCGATCTGGGTGTGTCCCATCGCCAGCAGCGCGTGGAGCTGGCGGCGGTGCGGGGCGCCGGTACCGGTGCCGTCCCCGCCGAGGAGGTCGGGTTCGACGACCACGACCTCTTCGGCGAAGTCGCTCAGCACACGGGCCGCAAGCAGCCCGGCGAAACTTCCCCCCAGGACGACAGCGCGCTGCACGTGCTCCCCCAAAGCGGCTCGGACGGTTCCCGGTGCCAGTCGGATCGGCGGGTCGGGCCGTGGCGATCATGGCATGTCAGGGACCTTACCTGCGACCCTGTTCACGGTGCGAGGGTCGTCAGAGCCATGGCCGAGCACGAGCGACCTCGTCACAGCCGGCTGTACGCACCTACGGGCGCCCGGCCTGCGGTTCGCGACCGTACTGGGCCGGAGGTATCGCCGAATCCACTCGCAGGGACGGTTTTGGTGCTGTCCTTCCAGGGTTCGCGCCGTGTGCGCTTCTTCAACGCCCCGTTGCTCCGCATGGCTTCCCAGCAGCCGGAGAGGGTGAAGGCGGGCGGCGTCACCGGTGCGGGCCTCCGGCTTCGCCGACGGCCGGGTAGGGGCCCGCGCCGCTGTGTGATCCGCTGTCGTTCGGTGCCTCGCCGGCCGAGTACGCCGATGCCGTTCCGCTCTGGCCGGGCCGTCAGGCGCTCGCCCGGCGTCCTGATCCACCCCGACCGCCTCCGGACGATCGCGGAGGCCCGCACGACGTGACGCTCCCGCTCGGGAGCCGACACCCCAGCGCGAAAGGACCAGCCCAGGTGCGCACCATGACGACCGAGACGCTGCGGCTACCGCTGCTGTACGCACCCTTCGAGCCGGCCGTGCATCCCGAGGTGCGCTGGCTGGAGCAACGGGCGATCGAGTGGGTCGACGCCTCGGGCATCTGCGCCGGCACCGCCGAGCGGAACCGGATCGTCGCCACGCGCAGCTCCGACTTCTGGGCCCGCTTCGTCCCCCATGCCGCCGACCGGGAGCGGCTGTTGACGACCACACTGTGGCACTACTGGGGCTTCGGGTTCGACGACGCCCACTGCGACTCGCCGCCCCTCAACACCCGACCCGACCTGTTCGCCGCGCTGGCCGGCCGTGTCCAGCGCGCTCTGGAGGCACCGGGCAGCGACAGCGGCGGCGAGCGGTACATTCCGGCGCTGTGCGACATCGCTGAACGGATGGCGCAGGCCGGACCCCCGGAGGCGTTCCGCCGGTTCGTGGCCGGCCACCGTGCCTGGCTGTCGGGGGTTACCTGGCAGATCGGCAACCAGGCGGCCAACCGCCGCCCCGGGGTGGACGAGTACCTGGCCATGCGGCTGCTCACCTCCGGCGGCGATGCCACCTTCGCCATGTGGGAACTGGCCACCGGCATCCACGTACCGGGAACGGAGATGCACCACCCGGCAACCCGTGCCCTGACCGAAATGGCCACCATGGTGGCCGCCCTCGACAACGACCGGCACTCGCTGCGGAAGGAACTCGACCACCAGCAGTCGGACCAGAACATCTTCACCGCGCTCATCCAGGACCGGCAGCTCACCCTGCAAGCGGCCGTCCATGAAGGGAACCGGCTGCGTGACCGCATCCTGCTCCGCTTCTGCCGGCTGCGGCAGGCCGTGCGGCCCAGGGCCGGCCAGGAACTGAACGCCTACCTGGACGGGCTGTGCCACGGCATCCGCGGCAACGCGGAATGGGGTCAGCGGGTACCGCGCTACCTCGACCCCGCCACCGGACCCGACGGAGAAGAGCCGGACATTGCCTGGGCCGAACACTCCGCGGACAACAGCCTGGCTCCGCTTCCGTTCCCCTCCATCACCTGGTGGTGGGACCGGCACCTGGCATGAAGATGCCCGGCGCCCGGGTCTCCGGCGCCTACTTGGCGGCACCGACGACCGGCTGACCGGGTGGGCCCCCACGGGTGGCCGGCATGGCGGAGGAGGACGACAGGGGGCCCGGCCGATGTGGCCGGGCCCCTCCGCGCCTGGTGATGTCAGCCGATGGTCAGCTTGTTCTTCCAGCCCACTCCGTCGCTGTTGCCGACGATCTCCACACCACTGCCCGACATCGCGGTGCGGCTGCCCGCGTAGAAGCGGACCGCGCCGTCCACACGGAGCGTCCAGATGTCCGGGATGCCGTCGCCGTTGGCATCGGGCGTGCCGTGCAGCAGCCGGATGTTGGTGCTGGCCCAGCCGGACGCGCCGTACTCCGTGTCGGCTCCGGCGGCAGAGTTCACGGCGAGGGCGATGGAGGTGATGTCCACCCCGGTGCCGTCGGCGTCCTTCTTGCCCGTCCGCAGGAGGAGCCGGCCGGTGACGTCGGTGCGGTAGATGAGGTCGCTGACCCCGTCGCCGGTGTTGTCCTGGACACTGACGATGTCCCGCTCGGTCCAGCCCGAGCTGCTCAGCCGGACCGCCTGCTCGACGGTGGCGCCGTTGTAGCCGATCAGCGCCCAGAAGGCGTCGCCGACGGTGATGAAGAAGTCCGTCTGGCCGTCGCCGGTCGCGTCTCCCGCGGAGACGATCTGCGTGATGGTGTCCGCGGCGGGCGCGCCGGCCGGGAGCAGGATCTCCTGGCGCTTGTCGATGTTGACGCCGCCGTAGCCGTCGCCGGGGTAGACCCACAGCTTGCCCTCGCGCCGGGCGACGAGGTCCTGGAGGCCGTCGCCTCCGTACACATCGCCCAGATGGGTGATCAGGGTGTTCTTCCAGTAGCCGGACGGCGCCGAGATGTGGACGGGCAGCCCGTCGTCACCGTTGGGGTCCTTGGCCGGGTTGCCCCGGTAGGCGCCGGACATGGAGTAGTCGAGGTCACCGGTGCCCTTGAGCAGGTCCGTCTGCGCCTCGGACGGGTAGAGCCGCAGGTTTCCGTTGGCGTCGACGACCATCAGGTCGGGCAGCCGGTCACCGGTGAAGTCGCCGGGGGCATCGGCCTGGTCCCGCGGAGTCACGTAGAAGAAGTACTTCAGCGGCTCGGAGACGTTGCCGGCGTCGTCGACCGCGCGGACGTACAGCACGTTCGGCCCGGCCAGCGGAGGCTTGACGTTCGACACGGTGGTCGTCGTGGTGACGGGTGCCCCGTTGGTCCTGGCCACCGAGAAGGGGTACGCGGCCTGGTTGAAGCCGTACTCGAAGCGCACCACGTCGGTCTGGGCGGCCTTGAAGGTGAACGATCCGGCGGTGCCGAACTTGACCGTGCTCCACTTGGCGTCCTCGGAGTCGTTCCCGAAGCCGTTGTCCTTGGCGTCGGCGTCCGGGAACTGCGTCGAGGACGCGGTCGGCGGTGAGGGCTTGGCGGTGTCGAACACGAACCGGCACGGGGTCTTGGTGTGCGAGTAGGAGGACGTGGCGCCGAACTTGTCGACCGCCCTGGCACGCCACGAGTAGGTGGTGCCGTTCTTCAGGATGCTCGTCGAGATCGGGTCGGTGTGCACCTTGGCGGAGTCGGTCTGGCTGCCCACCGACACCTTGCCCTTGCTGCCGAGCAGGTTGGTGGTGCTGCCGCCGGTCGGCCACAGCTCGAACTGGATCGTCGCCAGATTGCCGTCCTTGTCGCTGCTGTTCGCCCACAGGGTGATCGAGGACGCGCCCACGTTCAGGTACGGGGCGGTGGTGTCGCAGCGCGCCCCGTTCGGGTCGAGGACCAGGCTGGACGGGGTGGCCGGCGGGCGGTTGTACGACAGGTCGACGTAGGGGTCGTTGCCGCCGTTGGCCTGGAACTTCTTCCAGGAGTACTGCGAGCTCTCGTCGGACGCCTTGAAGCCGATGGTCATCGTCTTCCAGCCGCCGTCGACGGCCCTCTTCGCGGTCGGCTTGATGTCGAACACGACGTACTCGTCCGGGCAGGAACTCGACTTCCAGCCGTGCGCGAAGGTGCCGCCGCCGATCTTGTTGGCGCTGGTCATCTTCGGGGCGTTCTTCCAGTTCGTCTTGGAAGTGACCGGGCCGGTCAGGTGCACCGTCATGCTGCGCGGGCTGCACGACCAGGAGTACGTCTCCAGGGCGCGCAGTTTGGCGCTGTGCACCGTCGAGCCCTTGAGGTCGGGGTCCCAGTCGATGGTGAAGAACGACCGCGAGGTGCCCCAGGTGTCCGACTCGTAGCCGACGCGTGCCTCGTCGGTGCCGCCCTTGTTGAAGTTCCTGCCGTTGTAGAAGCTGGCGTTGGGGTGCCGGCTGTAGGCCGTCGTCCAGTCGTTGGTGTGCTTCTTGACCGAGGGGTCGATGAAGACCGGGTAGACCGTCGTGGGGTCGGCGAGGAATTCCTGATCCGGTGTCAGAACCCAGTTCTCGCCCTCCAGGTCCGTGCCGACCAGCGTGCCGCGCGAGTCGGGCTGCGGGCCGTTGACCCCGGGCAGGGAGAGCGTCGCCGCCGCACCCGTCTGCGAGGGTTCGGGGCTGGGCTCGGGCGGCACCGGCGGAGCCGAGCCCTCGATCTCGGCCGTCACGGAAGGATCGGCGGCCTCGTCCGTCGCCACGGGCAGCACCTCGTTGAAGGTGTCACCCTGGTCACCGTCGTTCACGGCGTCCGTCGGCTCGCCGGACGGCGACGGCGACACGCCGGGATCCGCCGTCGGCACGGGGGACTCGGAGGGAATCACCTCCGGAGCCGTCGGGGAGGCGCTCGTGCCGGCCTGACCGTCCGTCAGGGCGGGGGTGCCGGAGCTGTCCCACATCAGCGGCGTGGGGGAATCGGCGACATCCGTGCCGGCGGCGTCCACGGCGGTGAGGACGCCGGTGACGGAGTCCAGCGAGAACGACAGATCGGGCGAGGACAGCCCGTACGACAGCTGCGCCACCCGCGGGTCGGCGGCCGCCTGGCGGTTCTTCACCACCAGGAGCTGGGCGAAGCCCCCGTCGCCGGCGGTGAGCACCAAGTCGGCGCCCGGCAGGATCTCCGGGTAGAGGGCCCTCGGGCCGTCGACGATCGGGGTCGGCACCGTGCCCGGCCAGGTCAGCACGATGTCGTGCCCGTTGACCGTGAGCGTGGCGAGCGGACTGTTCCCGGTCGTCGTCGTGGTCTCCCCGGGCAGCAGCGAGATGCGCTGCACGCCCGCGCGCGACGCACGGTCGGCGCCGGCCTTCGACCCGGCCGAGAAGACCATGCCGACGTTGGTCGCCTTGGGCGTCCAGCCGTCGGCCACCCGCACGAGGTCCGTGTCGATGGCCTTCCAGGCCCCGCCGACCTTGGCGCGGATCGGGCTGGCATGGATGCGCCGCTGCATCAGCCCGTCCGGCCTGGCCCACGTCGTGGAGTACGGCGTGCGCATCGCCGTCGCCTCGACGGCCCTGCCGGTCTTCCTGGCCCGGGCCGCGGCGTCGGCCTCACCGACCGGCGCGCTCTGCCCCGTACGCGGCTTGGCCGATTCCGGTTGCTGCTCGGGCGTGTTCCACCCTGCGTACGCCAGTCCTGAGGCCACGACGACGGCGGCCGCGACCCCCGCGAGTGGCCGGCGTCCGGGCATGCGGCGCCATCTGCTCGTCATGAGCGAGGTTTCCTTCCCCCCTCGAAACCGGCGTACGGCAGACCGCCGACCGGGCTCTTCTGGCTGTTCACGCGGGTACGGCAAGGCGAAGCCCGGGCGTGACGGATGCGAGCAGATCATGACCCACGGAGGAGCGGCCGTCACGTGCCGGACGGGGAACCGCAGCCGGGCCCGGACGTCCCCGCGCGGGGACAGGCCGGTGCACTCCCCGGCAGCGGAGCCGGGGGGCACTCCGAGAGAACCGGTCATTCCCTGCGTTTTACCGGCATACGGCCGGGTGATTTCGCGCCATGTGGACGTCCGAGTTCCTGATGTGTTCAAAGTCCGGACGGTGTGCTCTCACAGGCACTCGCCTGAGCTTGAACGCCTTCCGTCCCACCTGCCGTGACCTGTGCCGATTTCGGTCCGTGATCATCGTCACTTGATCACTTCTCATCTGTTCTTTCTTCACCGCAGGCCCACAGAATCGCCCCGTTCACTGGCTTCACCTGCGGTCCGCCCAGGCGCCGCTTCTCGTCGTCCGGGGGGACCTCACCCGTGCCTGCTTTCCGTTCCGCGCGCCGAAGGCGTCTGCGGTCCACCGTCGTACCGGCCTTGAGCGCCGTGCTGCTCGTGTCGCTCCTGCCCACGCAGGCTGCGGCCGTGCCGCCGGACCCTGCCAAGGACGAAGTGCCCCGCGAGGAACTCGTCCTGGAAAAGATCCCCGGCGAGCAGCCGGTGGCCGGGACGACGCGCGACGCCGGGCTCGACAGCATCGCCGCCGAGCCCGCGGAGAACCAGGACCAGGCCCCGGCCGGCACGACCACGCCTCCTGCGCCGGACACCGGCGCCGTCACCTTCGGCGAACCGGCCGCACAGCAGGCGTCCTTCGACGACGCGACAGCGGCGACGACGGCGCAGCCCGTCACTCTGCAGCCCGCCGGTACCCTGCCCGTGAAGCTCGGGCAGGCCCCCGGCGCGGCCATGCCCACCGGCACCTGGCAGGTCGGCATCGCCGACCGCGCGGACCGGGTGTCCGAGGGCGTGGACGGCGCGGTGGTCACCGTGACCGCCCCCTCCACCGGCTCCGTGCCGGTCTCCCTGCAACTCGACTACAAGACGTACCAGAACCTCTACGGCGCGGACTGGGCCTCCCGGCTGACGTTCGTCCAGTTCCCCGAGTGCTACCTGACCACTCCGGACCTGGAGGAGTGCAGCACGTACCAGGAGCTGGAGACGGTCAACGACACCAAGACGAAGACGATCACGGCGACGGTCGACACCGCTGCCGACGGCACCGTCACCACCCCGGTGTCGGCGCCCGCGGCGGCCGTACCCGGCCCTGGTGTGATGCAGGCCGCCTACGTCCACTCGTCTGCCCGGCAGGCCGTCGACGGGGGCGGGGACAAGGCTGTCGTCGGCGCCGTCGACTCGGGCGCGGGCGAGGGCGGTTCCTTCAAGGCGACCCCGCTGATCTCGAGCGGCAAGTGGGCCGCCGGCAGCTCGTCGGGCGCCTTCACCTGGTCGTACCCGCTGGCGGTACCTCCGGCGCCGGCCGGACCGGCCCCCCAGATCTCCTTCGAGTACAACTCCCAGTCCGTCGACGGCAAGACGGCCACGTCGTCCCCGCAGGCGTCCTGGATCGGTGAGGGCTGGGACTACGACCCGGGCCACATCGAGCGTCGGTACCGCTCCTGCCGGGACGACGCCAAGGAGACCGAAGCGGGTGTCCCCAACAACACCGCCAAGAAGGACAAGACCTCCGACCTGTGCTGGGTCTCGCACAACGCGGTCATGTCGCTCGGCGGCAGGACCGTCGAACTGGTGCGGATCGGCACCACCCAGCTGTACCGCCCCCAGCAGGACGACGGCACGCGCGTCGAACTGAGGACCGGCGGCGCCAACAGTGACAACGACGGCGAACACTGGATCGTCACCACCACGGACGGCACGAAGTACTTCTACGGCCTGAACCGCATCGGTGACGGCCACGCCGACACCAACTCCGTCTTCACCGTCCCCGTCTTCGGCAACCACCCGGGCGAGCCCTGCCACGCGTCCACCTTCGCCGCCTCCCGCTGCAACAACGACACCAACAAGCGGCAGGCCTGGCACTGGGGCCTGGACAAGGTCGTCGACGTCCACGGCAACGTGATGATCGTCAACTGGCTGAAGTCGACGAACCACTACGCCGTCAACAAGAAGTTCAAGACGCCCGAGGCGTACGACCGCGGCGGCCTGCCCGACTCGATCGAGTACGGCCTGCGCGAGGGAGCCCTCGGCGCCACCCCCGCCGCCAAGATCGACTTCCTGCTGTGGCAGCGCTGCCTCCAGGGCGCGACGGTCTGCGACTCCGCCAAGTTCGACGACACCGGCAACCCGGCCTCCTACCGTCCGTGGTGGGACAGCCCCGGCAACCTCAACTGCAAGTCCACCTCCAAGCTCTGCCCCGCGTTCCCCTCGTTCTGGAACAGACTGCGCCTCGGCGGAGTCACCACCTACGCCCACCGTCCCGGCGTCACCGGCCTCGCCAAGGTCGACACCTACCTCCTCAACCACGCCTTCCCGCGCGACTGGTACGACACGGCGCCGGGTCTGTGGCTGAACTCCATCACCCGCTACGGCTTCCGGCCCGGTGACACCAGCGGCACCCTCATGTCGAAGGCAGGCGTCAGCTTCAAGCCGTACGTCGTCGGCGCCGACGCCTCCCACCCCCTGACCGGCCACCTCAAGGACCAGCAGCTCCCCAACCTCGTCCCGCGCACGGCCGGCGACGCGCGCCCCGGCTTCACCCGCCCGCGCATCGGCGCGGTCGCGACGGAACACGGCGGCGACATCGAGGTCACCTACAAGGGCGGCTGCAAGGTGCAGCCCACCAGCGTCCCCGAGAACGACAACCACGGCACGTGCTACCCGGTCCGCTGGTCGCCCGACGGCGAGGTGGAGAAGCCGGCGCTCGCCTGGTTCAACAAGTACGTGGTCCACACCGTGACGGAGACCGACAGGATCACGGGCGTCTCGGACCGCATCACCACCCGGTACGACTACAAGAACCCGGCCTGGGGCAAGAGCGACGACGAGTTCAGCAGGCCCGAGCTGCGGACCTACAGCGAATGGCGTGGCTACCAGCAGGTGACCACGGTCAAGGGCAAGAAGATCAAGCCCTCCGCGAGCCAGCCGCAGACCCAGTCGTACACCGTCACCCGCTACTTCCGCGGCGCGGGCGGCGAGGTCAAGGACTCCAAGGCCGCGGTGACGCTCCTGGCCGACGACGCCCCGCAGTACGCGGGCATGGTGGCGGAGTCCCTCACCTACGACGCCACGGGCGGCCGCGTCGTCCAGCGGACCCTCAACTTCCCGTGGTCCCGGCAGACCGCCTCACGCCACCGGGGCAGCAGCCTGCCTGCGCTGCTCGCGCACCGGACCGGCATTCAGAGGTCGGACGCCGTCCAGACCGTCGGCACCGGCTGGCAGGCCGTCCGCACGGAAACGGAGTTCGACCCCGACCACGGGCTGCCCGTCCAGGAGCAGAGCGCCGTCGTCAAGCCGAACGGCACCGGCGAGACCCTGAGCGACCACACCTGCGCCAAGACGGAGTACGTCCACAACACCGACCCGGACGTGTACCTCATCGGGCTCGTGAAGTCGGTGCGCACCACGGCCACGTCGTGCGCGGCGCACGCCACCGCCAGCCCGGCGACGCAGCTCCTCGCCTCGACCATGACGTCCTACGACAACCAGCCCTGGGGAGCGGCGCCGCTCCGCGGCCTCGCCACCTCCGTGGCGGAGGCGAACGGCGCCGGGACGTCCCACTCCGTCGTCACGACCATGACGTACGACCCCCTGGGCCGTGCCCGCACCGTCAAGAAGCCGGTCGTCGGCACCACCGAGACGCAGTACACCCCCGGTGACACGGGCGGTCCGCTCACCCAGACCAAGGTGATCAACCCGAAGGGCCACACCCACGTCACCACCTTCGATCCCGGCCGCGGGCTCGCCCTCACCGAGACCGACACCAACGGACGCATCACCCGCAAGGAGTACGACGCGTTCGGGCGCCTGACCAAGGGCTGGTCGCCGTCCCGTTCCTCCGGCAGCCAGAGCCCCGACATCCAGATCGCCTACCAGATGGCCGAGGCCACCACCACGGTGACCAGGCCGTCGGCGGTCACCGTGCAGACGCTCAAGGACGACGGCACCTACGGCAAGCAGGTCACCGTCTACGACGGCCTGATGCGCCAGGTCCAGACCCAGAGCGAGGCGCACGGCCCCGGCCGGATCGTCACCGACACCCGCTACGACGACCACGGGCTGGTCAAGGAACAGACCGGCGGCTACCTGGCGAAGGACGACCCCACCCCCGCCCAGTTCAAGCGGGTCTCCGACTCACTGGTCCCGAGCCTGACGCGGACCCGGTACGACGGCCTGGGCCGCGCGCTCCGCGTGACCACCTTCCACGGCGGCGACACCGCCACCGTCCAGTCGAACACCTACGGCGACACCAACACGTACAGCCGCTCGGTCGGCGGCGCCGCGCCGACGACCAACACCTGGCTGGACGCACGCGGCCGGGTCATCCTGATCCAGCACTACACCAACACCAACTCGGGCCGCTGGCGCGACACCCGCTACAGCTACGACGCCCGCGGCAACCGCACCAAGGTCGTCGACCCGGCGGGCAACGAGTGGACCTCCACGTACGACGCCCGCGGCCGGCTCATCACCTCCACCGACCCGGACACCGGCACCACGAGCTACGAGTACGACGACGCCGACCGCCAGACCGTCGCGTCGGACCTGCGCGGGTCCGTACACACCACCTACGACGAGCTGAGCCGTGTCACGGCCGTCCGTGAGGGCTCGGCCACGGCCGCCCCCGTGCGGGAGTACACCTTCGACACGCTGCCCGGCGCCCTGGGCAAGCCGGTCGCCTCCATCCGCCACGACGCGAGCGGCGACTACGTCAACCGGATCACCGGCTACGACACCGGATACCGGCCGACGGGCCGGGAGACGGTCATTCCGGCCAACAGCATGACCACGGGCCTGTCAGGAACGTACGGCTACTCCTACACCTACACCCCCACCGGCAAGCCCCTCTCGGTGACGCTCCCCGCCAAGGGCGGTCTCGCCTCCGAGAAGGTCGTCACCCGCTACAACAGCGACGGCCTGGCCGAGTCGACGTCCGGCCGCAGCTGGTACACCGCCGACGTCACGTACTCGCCGTACGGCGAGCCGCTGCGGACCGTCAGCGGACCGCAGCCCTACCGCGTCTGGACCACCAACTTCGTCGACCAGCACACGGGACGGCTCCAGCGGACCGTCGCCGACCGGGAGACCGCCGGCTCCCACCGGATCACCGACAGCCACTTCGCGTACGACAAGGCCGGCAACATCACGGCCAACGCACGCAAGCTGACCGACGGCACCACCTCCGTGTGGGACAGCCAGTGCTTCACCTACGACGCTCTCGGCGAGCTCGTGCACGCCTGGACGTCGAACATCACACCGACCACCGGCGGAACGGGCTGCAAGGCGGCCAACGGCACCGCCTGGGGCCCGCGCAGCGACGGATGGCCGTCGAGCGGACCGGTCGCCGAGGCGCCGGACACCCAGTCCGACGTCGACGCCCCGGACACCGCGCTGACGGACTCCCTCGCCGCGGCCGCGCCGGCCACGGGAACCCTGAACACCGGCACCACGGCGTACTGGCAGTCGTTCACCTTCGACGCGATCGGCAACCGCGCCTCCCTCGTCGAGCACAACACAGCCGACGCGACCAAGGACGTCCGATTCACCTACGGCTACGGCAAGACCGTCACCGGAAACGGGACGACGCCGTCGTACCGGACGCAGCCGCACACCCTCGCGTATGTGTCCTCCACCCCGTCGGGGAGCAGCTCCGCCTACTCCTACGACGCCGCCGGCAACACCACCGTCCGTGACCTGGCCGCCTCCACCCAGCAGCTGAAGTGGTCGCGGGAGAACAGACTGAAGACCGCCACGGTCGACGGGGTCACCACGACCTACGTCTACGACGCCGACGGCAACCGCGTCCTGGAGAGCTCGCCCTCCGGCAGCGTCCTCCACCTGGGCGAGACGGAACTGACCACGGCGGCCGGCCAGATCACCCGCGCCACCCGCACCTACAACCAGCCCGGTGCGCCCTCGGTCGTCCGCTCCACCGTCAACGGAGCCACCACGGGCCACAAGCTCCACGTGCTCCTCGCCGATCACCTCGGCACCAGCACCACGGCCGTCGAGATGGCGTCGGGCCAGCCCGTCACCCGCCGGGCCCACAAGCCCTACGGCGAGACCCGGGGCACCAGGCCGGCCTGGCCGTCCTCCCTCTCGTACCTCGGCGTGGGCGTCGACGACACCGAGACGGGGCTCACCCACCTCGGGGCACGCGAGTACGACCAGTCGACCGGCAGATTCCTCTCCGCGGACCCGGTCGTCGACATGGCCGATCCCCTGCAGATGAACGGGTACGCCTACAGCCACAACAGCCCCGTCACACGGAGCGACCCGACGGGTCTCTACGACCCGGACATGCGGAACTACTGCAACGCCAATCCGCAGGACTGCTCCGGCGGGCGCTACGTCGGCAAGGACAAGGGCCAGGGCAAGCCGCAGCAGTACGCCAAGACGAAGACGTACTCCTCCGTCGACGCGGCTCAGCGCTACATCAACACCAGCGGCAAGGCGGCCAAGAAGTTCCGCAAGCTGCGCCTGCACCAGATCATGAACCTGCGGAAGTTCGCGTACGGCAAGTACCTGGAGGAGATCGACGAGATCAACGACCGGGGCTGCCGCATGGAGCCCGGCGGCCGAGGAGGATGCCGGCTCGGCAACATGCTGACGGAGAAGCTGGTCTTCGAGGAGCAGGTCGAGGAGATCCTCTCCAGGATCGACGAGTCCTGGACCTCCAGCAACAAACCGGGTGAGCCGGGATTCGACGACGAGGAGTTCGACATGGCGTTCGAGCTCGCCATGGAAGGCAGGACCGTCGTGGCCCGCGGATCCGACGACGGCGCGCCGGGAGCCAAGGGGAACAAATCGTTCGACGCCTGGGTCGACGGTGAACGCTGGGAGTTCAAGGACCTCAAGACGACCAGCCGCAAGGGCATCACCAGGGAGATCTACAGTGCCGACGAACAGGGCGCGGACGTGGCCTTCATCAAGCTGCGCAACGTGGACGAGAAGATGGCCCGCTCGGCACTGAACGCCGTCGTCAGATCGCACCAGAAGTCGAACGACCTCACCGCGATCCGCATGCAGGGCGACGGCTACGATTTCACCCACTACCTGCGATGACGACGACGGGGGCCCGTGTGCCGAACGACGACCGGGGCGGACTGACGGCCGGTGCCGTGAGCGCGCTGATGAGCGCGCACGGCTTCGCCGTCCCGCCTCAGAACGTGCGGTCCGCGGTGTCGGCACACGGTGTCCGCGTCATGGGATTCCCCGTCCGGCGGTCCGACGCCCGCGCCGTGTGGCAGCTGTGGCTCGACCGGCGTGACGACACCGGGTGGTACCCGGTCGTCACGCCGCGCGAGCCGGCCGCGCTGGCGTCGGACCCCGCCCCGCGGCTCGGCCCGGGAGGGCGTGCCACCCTCGCCGCCGCGCTGGCGCGCGACCCCGAAGCCGTCGTCGGGGAGGTGGTCGCGGCGGCGGTGCGCGACACCCTCGCGAAGGCCGCCGACGAGGAGGACGCCGAGGAATGGCTCGACGAGCTAATCCCCGAGCGGCTCGCGGGGGCGCTGAGGGCGGAGGCCGCCCTCCCGGAGGAGGGCGACCTCTGGGAGGACCTCCCGCTCGGCACCGCGCCGGAGCTGTGGCTGTGCCTCGTGGAGGCGGAGCAGGGCCACGAGATCCCGGCCCTGCTGCCGGGATTCCCGGACGCCCCGAACTGGTGGAGCGAGCCCACCGGGCGCCTGCTGCTCCCGGCCGACCACGTGGCGTTCCTGCGCAGCTGGCACGAGCGTTTCGGCGCCGATCTCTTCTTCCTGGACGGCAGCCGCATGCGGCTCGTCGTCAGGAGACCGCCCCTCGGCCCCGCTGCCGCGGCCCGCGCGGCGGTGGAGCGTTTCGCGTACTGCAGCGACCGGCTGCCCGACCTGCCGGTCCTCGCGGACGGGGAGGTCCGGTCGACCGCGTGGAAGTTCTGGTGGGACTGAGGCGACGAGCAGCCCTCCGCCGCAGCCGGAAGCCGGTCGGGTAACCGGGGAGGGGACACGCTTCGGTCGGCCGCCGGCCGACAGGATGGGCGGAAGGGGCGAATCCGGCCGCGGTGACTTGCGCCCCCAGTGACGTACGCGCCGACGTCCTCATCCTGGACGACTTCGCGATGCGCCGGCTGTCCGCAGCCCAGGCCGACGCCCTCTACGAGCTCGTCTCCGAGCGGCAGGGCAGGTTTCTCCCGGACCGGCTCACCAAAACACAAGCGTCCGAAGAACCCCCACCGACAGGACCACGGAGGGAACACTGGTCGACGTCGCCGGGATCGCCGTCACTCAGCAGCTTGCCCGCGTCCCGGCGGAGTATCTCGCCTCCTGCCGCCAGGCAGCCGACGAACGCACCGGATGGAACTCGTCTCTGGACCCGCCGTCGGCGGATGTCCTCACGCATCCGCATGCCACCGGCCCCTGCGGACCAGACCCCACGGCGCTGCCCGCGGCTCAAGTGGCTCACGCCTCGGAACTGCTCGACAGATCGACTTTCCGGCCGGCCTGGCCGCCCTACCGCCCGACGAAACACAGGCCGCCTCAAGCTCTCGACGAGCTGGGACGGCAAACTCGTCATTGGTCGAGCCGCCGGCCAGGGCGGGGCGGAGCCGGGTGGATTACGCCCGTTGTGTGCGGGCCTTGCCGCGATCCCGAGGCGGTGATTTCGGCGGCAGGTCGGTGTCGGGGCCGGGAGCTAGGGTGCGGCCTCATGGACGCTGCTGATCTTGATTTCCGGGTCCGAACGCAATCGGGCTGCATCCCCCCGCACCTGGTCTCCCGACTGCTCGAGCTCGGCCATGCCGAGGAGGTGGAACGCCAGGCCGGCCGTGGGGAGTGGTTCTGCGCGCGGGAGTGGGCACGGCTGCTCGGCGGGCAGGACCGACAGGCCGAGGCGCTGGAGGTGCTCGCCCCGTACGTCGCCACGGGCTGGTGGCCGGCCGCCCGGACCCAGGCGGAACTGCTGGAGAGCTGGGGGCGGGCAGAGGAGGCGATCGCCCTGGTCCGGCCGCACGCGGAGGCCGGAGGGCTCCCGCTGGAGTTCTTCGCGCGCCTCCTGGCCCGGCACGGACGCAGGGACGAGGCGGTCGTGTTGCTGAGCGCCGGAATCGAGGACTGGTTCCTTGCCACCGCCCTGGTCGACATCACTGAGGAGGCAGGCCGGGACGAAGACGTCGCCGCGCTGCTGGCCGCCCGCATCCCGGCCCGGCACCGGTGCGACAGCCCGTGGTGCTGCCGCGGCCTCGACGCCGACACGGCAATCGGACTGCTCGCCGCTGTCCGTGAACGTCAGGGCCGCATCGACGATGCTGTGGCCCTGCTGCACACACGGACCACCACCTCCGTCAACGGCCGCGACCAGCTGGCCGACCTGCTGGCCCGGCACGACCGGATCGAGGAACTGAGGATGTACGCGGCGGCCGAGCACCTCGGGCACGCCGCGCAGCGCCTCGCCGAGGTGCTGGAGGAGCGTGGCGATGTGGAGGGCGCGATCGCTGTGTACCGGCAGCCGGATGACTCGCCGGTCCATCAGTGCCACGGCGCGGTGCAACTGGCGCAGCTTCTTGTGAGGCACGGCCGGGCCGATGAGGCCATCCTGGTGATGCGCACCCTCGCGGACTCGCCTGGTGGTGCGGAGGACTGGATCGTCGACATGCTGTGCACCCTGTACGCCGAGGAGGGCCGCGCCCAGGACGGCCTGGCCTTCCTCGACTCGCTCAAGGCGCGTCGCGGCGAGGAAGAGTGGGACTTGTTCAGGATGCGGCTCCCGCTGATGGCCGCCTGCGGACTGCGTGAGGAAGCGATCGAGCAGGCGCGAGCACACCCCGAGGGCGACACCTGGTATGCGGCCGTGTCCATCGGCGCGTTGCTGGCGGACGTCGGACGCACTGAGGAGGCGGTCGCCGTCCTCGAGCAGCACACCCCCGCCAACAGCACCGTCCTGGCCGGGCACCTCATTGAACTCGGCCGCGTCAAAGACGCTGTGGCGCTTCTTCAAGAGCGGCAGGCCAGGCCCGTCGAGCCGATATGGAGCGGCACGTTCGACGAGCCCCCGTTCTGAGTTTCGCCGCCCAACCAACGGCGTGAGGCAGTTGGGGAGCAGTCGATCCGTATGCGCATGCCCACCGGCCGGGAGACAGGCCGCAGGGTTCTCGCGGGCGGCACTGCCGCTGTCGGGGCGTTCGGCGTCGATGATGTGGCGGAGTCAGCCGGCGATCACGCTGATGACCAGGCGCTCGACCGAGCAGAGTTGCCCGGGCCGACCACGGCCGGTTCGGGTGGCATGAGGCCGGCGCCATCAGCGACCTGATCGCCCGCCCTCCACAGACCCTCGCCGAAACGCGCAAGGCCCGGCGGTCCGAGCAGCGGCTTGCCGCCGCGCTGCAGGACTGCCACCGGGTGGGAGTCGTCGCCTCGTACTGGGATCGTATCCACCACTACTGGACGGTGAGGTAGCGCGCCGAGGGCGCCTCATGGTGCAGGGTGGGGTGACTGCGTCGCTGGACAGCATGCGCCCGATGGCCATGTGGGAGCCTCCCCTGCTGGAAATCCCGGGCTACCGGCCGCTAGCCCACCCCTCAGCCGACTTTCACCTGGCAGGTCGTGCGCTGGTCCTGGCTCCCTCGGTGTTCTGCGGGCCGGTTCCCCAGCTGTTCGACAACCCCAGGCCGATACCGTGGTCATGGTGTATCCGGCTCCGCACAACCCGATCGACACGGCCGGCCTATGGGCTCTCCCCGCTGACAGACGCCACGTCGATGCTCCCGTGCCACCGGCTCTGTCCGCGCTTCTCGGCCGGACGCGGGCGGTCGTGCTGTGTGTGATAGCCGACCATCCCGCGTGCACGACGACGCAACTCGCCCAGAGGGCCGGGATATCACCGGCCAGCGCCAGCGAGCACGCCACCACGCTGCGCAGCGCCGGACTGACCACCCTCACCCGGGAGCGGAAGGCTGCCCTCCATACGCTCACCCATCTCGGCCTCACCCTGCTGAACACCAACGGGCCGGCACCGGCCGGCACTTAGTGATGAGCCCGACCGCGTCTGCCGGGGCCGATCGCTCGCCGGTGTCCGAGCCGTGCCGACCGTGAGGATCTCCTCGCGAAGCGTCACGCGATCCGGCCAGGTACCCGGCCGGGATCGGTCATTCCGCCCGCGCCGGGAGCGAATCGACCCGTCTCCGGAGCGCGGACAGGCCATGATCTCGCCGCCACCGGACGTGTGGTGATCAGCAGACGCGATCACAAGGAGCATCGATGGCCTCCACCCCGCGATCCGCACGACGCACCTCCCGCCGCCTCAGAGCCCTGGCGACCGCCTCCGTCCTCGCCACGGCCGGGGCCCTCCTGACCGCCGCCCCGCAGCCCGCCGAGGCCGCCCTGCCCCCGCAGACCATCAAGGACCCCGTCCACTACTGGAACGACGTCCTGCTCCAGGTGGTGAGACGCGAGGGAGGCGGACCCGGCCCCATGTCCCGCGCGGCGGCCATGCTGAACGCGGCCGTCTACGACGCCGCGAGCTCCTACCAGCTCAAGTGGAAGGGCAGGATCACCTCGGAGCCGTACATCCACGCCGAGAAGTACGCCGGCTGGATCGAGGGGCCCGACGAGGAGGAGCGGGTCATCGGGCGCACCGCCTACAACATCCTGCTGAAGCTGTACGGGAAGAACCAGACGGCGTACCTCGACGCCCGCTTCCGGGAGCGTTTCGGCACCGAACCCACCGAGTTCGACCTCCTCGACACCACCGTCGTCGGCAAGATGGTGACGCAGATGATGGACGCACGTACCGGGGACGGGTCGGACGACGACCGCGTCCACGTGGGGAGCAACGAGCCGGGGGCGTGGCGACCGACGAGCTACCCGGACATGCCCGATCCGTCCTGTGCGCAGCACAGCCAGGCGGTGACCCCCTACTGGGGGCTGGTGAAACCCTTCGCCCTCACCTCCGGCTCGCAGTTCCGGCCGCCGACGCCCGGGCTCTACGGCACGTACGAGAAGCTGCTGGCCAGTGACGCCTACAAGGCCCAGGTGGAGGCCGCCCGGACGGCGGGCGCAGACCGGCCGACCGCGAAGACCCCGTGATCAACCGGACCGCCGACCAGGAGGCCGCCGCCTGGTTCTGGGCCAACGACAACGACGGCACCTACAAGCCACCGGGCCAGCTGCTCCAGGCCACCCGCGAGATAGCGACGGCACGCGGTCTGAACACCTACGAGAACGCCCGCCTGTTCGCGCTCGTGTCGATCGCGATGGCGGACGCCGGCATCGCCGTCCGGGACGTGAAGTTCCTGACCCCCATCGACCTGTGGCGCCCGGTCTCGGCCATCCGTGACGGCGGCCTCGACCCGGAGTGGAAGCCGCTCCTGAAGAACCCCTCCGGCGTCAACGTCACCCCCTGCTTCCCCGCGTGGGCGTCGGGCCACGCCACCTTCGGCGCGGCGTGGGCGGGCATCATGAAGCGGTACTTCGGCTCCGACGGCATCGCCTTCGACATGACCACCGACGAGCCGCGCTCCCCGGTCAAGTCACGCCACTTCACCAGCTTCAGCGCCGCCGCCCGCGAGGACGCGTACAGCAGGGTCTGGCTGGGCGTGCACTTTCCGTGGGACGCCGAGGACGGCCTCACCCTCGGCGACAAGATCGCCAACCACGTGTTCACCACCAAGCTGCGCACGCTCTGAACGGGCCCGCGCCGGCCTCCACCGGAGGCCGGCAGCGGCCCCTCCGGGATGTTGGTGGTTCCCAGGCGTACTGACGTCCGCCGTCACGCTCGCCCATTCCGCCGGGCGGATGTGCCGGGAGGCGCCGGTCCGCAGACCAGGGACCGGACCGCGATCCTCGCTGAGGCGAATCGATAGGATCACGGCATGATCAAGGATCCCGTGGTCGCGCTGCCGGAGGCTGAGTACCGACGTGTCTGGGGCCGTTTCTACGAGGACTTCGACTTCCGGCCGAGTATGAGTTCGTTCGAGTGGCCAGCCATCAAGGAGCCCGTCGCATCGGTTACCTGGCGGCTTGCCGCACTGGACGACGATCCGGGATACGAGCGCCTGGACCGCCTGGTCGACGTGATCAAGCAGGGGCTGACCTCCTGCGTGGGCCCGCAGGGCACGCTGCTCGCCCTCGATTGGCAGCACACGTCGTATCGCTTCGCGCCGCAGGAGGTCGGTGGTCCGGAGCAGCCGGCTTGGCCTCTGAGCCCGTATCCCGACGGGGACTACTGCATCTATCTCACGGAGGACTTTCGCCTGGGCAGTTTTGGACACCCTTGGGAGGAGTCCCTCTGCCTGTTCGGTGAGGAACTCCTCGACGTCACATGCGCGGAGGTGGACAAGGTTCTTGGTCCGCCAATCCGTAGGTCCGGCAAGGCAGTGGGCTCCGCCTGAGTGCGGACCTCCCGTATGCGCTGGACGTGATCCGGGCCGAGAGCGAGTGACCGGGGGACGGTGACCGGGCCCCAGAGCCGGGCCGTACGAGGTCCGCGTCAGCCGCGCCGACGAGGATCCCGCGACCTGCTTCGCCGTGCGCACCGAGGTCTTGGTGGTCGAGCAGTCGGTGGGCCGCCCGCGGCAGGGATCGGCGTCGGCCGACCCCGACGTCCGCGTCATCCGCCTCGCCCAGGAGGTCCCCGCCCAGCGCTCGGCCGCGAGCGAAGGCACGAGCCGCGTCTACCGTCACCGCTGGACGGTTCGGATGCATAAGGTCCGCCAGTGGTACCCCCAGCACTCAGGAGCACCGCCTGATCTGGCGCGGCCCCCATATCAAGGGCCCCGCCGACGCCCCCCTTCACGATCGGCGAGAAGGCGTATGCGGCCGACCAGCACCCCCACCGCCACCTCGCCGGCTCCGGTCCCGGCAGGGGGCCGCACCCAGCAGCACCCCCAGCGGTGGCCCGGCCGGCGCACGAGGCCGTTTCAAAATCGGGTGGCGGCGAGAGCCACCACAGTGCCAAGCTGTCCGCACACCGAAGGGGTGTAGCTCAGATGGCCAGAGCGCCGGTCTCCAAAACCGGATGTCGCAGGTTCGACTCCTGTCACCCCTGCCACGACCTGGGCGTGACCGGGTGGAGTGTGCGGCTGCTGCCGCTGTCGACTTCACCCGCCCGCCGCTTCCCGCACGGCACGACCGCCAGCGGCAGCTTCCATGGCCGGCCCCGGCTCGGCGTGCCAGCACTCAGGCGACCGCGCCAGGCGGATCCTCCAGGATGAGCCCATGAGTCAAGACCTGGTGACGTTCCTGAACGCACGGCTGGATGAAGAGGCCGACCTGGCCCGACGCTGCGACGGCGACGGCTGCGGGGAGTGGACCGCTCACGGGCACACGGTCGACTTCTGCCAAGGAGAACTCCCCGGGTTCCACCCCACGATCGCCCGCCACGTGGCGCTGCACGACCCGGCTCGCGTTCTGCGGGAGGTCGAGGCCAAGCGACGTGTGCTGGCCCGCCATGTGCTCAGTCCAGCCACGGGCGACCCCGAACTGCCGTGGGAAAACCGCGATGACTGCCAGTACGACGGCGAGACGTGGCCATGCGACGACCTGCTCGACCTCGCTGCACCCTACGCCGGACATCCTGACTACCCCAGGCCGGCCTGAGAGGGACCTCGGTTACGGACATCCCTTGGTCCGAGCCGACGATCTACCAAGTCCGGGCGCACGATCTCGCTCGGTGGCGGGCTCATGGGCAGGGCATCGTGTGCTTGGGAAGGTGCCCCTCACGCCCAAGGCTCGAGGGGCACATTCATGGGTCAGGCACCCTCGGCGAGCGGGCTCAGGACATGGAACAAAGGCCTCGACGTGGCCATGTGCTCGACGCTGCTGCCCTCGCGGTCGCCGGTGCCGCGGCTGTACCAGCGGCGCGGTCAGCGACGGCAGTCCGACACCGCGGTGCTCCCGGGACCGGGCTCCGGAAGAGGTCCAGGTCCCGGGAGCGGGGGTCATCCGGTGGTGAGGGTGGTCCACTTCTGGTTGGCGCCGCCGTGGCAGTCCCACAGCTGGAGCTGTGTGCCGTCGGCGGTGGTGGAGCCCGGGACGTCGAGGCAGCGGCCGGAGGCGGGGTTGCGGTAGCCGCCGTTGTAGGGCTGCCACACCTGGTTGGCGCCGCCGTGGCAGGCCCAGAGCTGCACCTTGGTGCCGTTGGCGGTGCCCCAGCCGGCGGCGTCGAGGCACTTGCCCAGGGAGCGCAGGGTGCCGTCGGTGTAGGCGGACCAGAGCTGGTTGCCGCTGCCGCTGCAGCTCCAGATCTGGACGGCGGTCCCGTCGGCGGTGCCCGCGCCGCTGACGTCCAGGCACTTGCCGGCGATGCCGGACCGCACGCTCGCGGCGGCGGGTGCGGGGTTCCTCAGCCACCCGGCGCTGTCCGCGGCCTGGATGCCGCGGTGGAAGGCGTCCGCCATCTTCCGGTAGCCGGAGTCGTTGGGATGCAGGGTGTCGGCCAGGTCGGCCGTGGTCAGGCTGCTCATGTCCACGTACGCGACGCGCTTGCCCGCGGCCTGCGCGTCGCTCACTATCCGGGGGATGGCCTGGTTGTAGGCGGCCCGGTACTGCTCCTCCGAGCCGCTGGTGGACACGACCAGGGAGGCCACGAGGACGGTTGCGTCGGGGGCGGCGGCGGTGATCTGGCCGACCAGCGACTTCAGCCGGGCGGTGGCCGTGGAGACCTGGTAGCTCTCGTTGAGGTCGTTGGTGCCGATGTGCAGCGTCACGACGTTGGGCCGGTAGCGGGTCAGAGAGGCGTCGGCGAGTGCGGCGATCTGGTGGATCTTGTATCCGGAATGGCCCTGGTTGTCGGGGTCGGACATCGAACCGCCCCGCAACGTGCCGACGAAGTCCACCGGATGGCCGTCCGCCGCGATCCTGTCCCACAACGGTCCCCGGTAGCCGTTGCCCGTACTGCTTCCCACCCCCCAGGTGATCGAGTCGCCCAACGGCATGACCCGTAAGGGCGTGTCAGAGGCGGCCGATGCGGGAGGCGCCCCTGTCGCCGTCACCCCGAGCGCGGCGGCGACGAGCATGATCAGGGTTGAGACCCAGGACTTTCTCATGCGTGTGTCCTCTTCTGTGAGGGGTATCTTTCGGGATCATGGGGAGGCGGTTCGTCCGTCGATGTCCGGAAGGGCCCGATTCTGAACACCCAGCTCGCGGAGACGCTGTCCGCGGCCCTGCTCGTACTGGTGCTGGCCTGTGCGGTCATGCGCCCCTTCGGCCGGCCGGAGGCAGTGGTGGCCGTGCCGGCCGCCGGGCTGCTGATCGCCACGCAGGCGATCCCGCTGGACGACGCGCTGGACGAGGTGGAACGCCTGGGGCCGGTGGTCGGCTTTCTCGCGGCGCGGGGCGTTCTCGACCTGGCCGTGTCACAGTGCCGTTCCTGCCATGCTCAAGACGACCAGCGCCGCGACCACGGCGGGCCATAAGAGGGTCCTTGTCCTCGTCGTGAAAGTCCCCTTCTTGAAGCGCGGTTGCTCACGCGCGGGACCACTTCTGGTTGGCCTGGCCGTTGCAGGTCCACAGCACCAGCGGGGTCCCGTTGGCGGTGGCGGCCCCTTGGGCGTCGAGGCAGAGTCCGGCGTGGACGTTGCGGATCGAGCCGTCGGCGCCGATGGTCCATTTCTGGTTGTTCTGGCCGTTGCACGGCCAGGTGATGACCCGGGTGCCGTTGGTGGTGCCCTGGTTGTAGGCGTCCAGACACTTGTCGCCGTAGACGCGGATCTCGCCGCCCGCCCAGGTGGTCCACAGCTGGTTGGCGGCCGTGTGGCAGTCCCAGATCAGTGCGGTGGCGCCGGCGGCGGTTGAGGCGTTGTCCACGTCCACGCAGCGGCCGGACCCGCTGCCCCGCAGTCGCGAGGTCGTGGCGGTCAGCGGGCTGCCGCCGGTCACCCGGAACACGGCGACGCCGTGCGCGGGGACGCTCGCCGAGATCTGCCCGGATGTGCTCGACGTGGCGCCGGTCCACAGGTCGGTGAGGGTGAAGGGCCCGCCGGAGAGGCCGACTTGGTTCGCTGACGTGGTGACGGTCGCGGTGCCGCTGCCCCGGTTGAACAGGCCCACCGCGACCGAACCGTCCGCGAGGGGCTTGGCGAACACCTCGGTGGCGCCGTCGTCGCGCACCCTGCGCCCGCCCGCGCCCAGCGGATCCTGGTTCACCGCCAGCAGCCGCGGGTTGCGGAGGATCGCGCTCACGTCGGCGGACATGGTGCGGATGTCGTTGCCGGCCATGAGCGGGGCGCTCATCAGGGCCCACAGGGCGAAGTGCGAGCGGGACTCGGTCAGGGTCAGCCCGGGACGGCCGACGACCAGCATGTCGGGGTCGTTCCAGTGGCCCGGACCCGACTGCGCCGCCAGTGGCGCGGTGACGTCCAGGACGTTGCCGACGCCCATCGGGTAGCTGTTGGTGTTGCCGTTCTGCCAGATGTCGAGCAGGTCCTCGGTCGTCCGCCACAGGTCGGCGACCTGGCCCCAGTCGTAGGTTGCACCGGTGGGGGCGTGGAAGCTGTTGGGGTTGATGCTGTAGACGATCGGGCGGCCGGTGGCGCGCAGGGCGTCGCGCATGACCGTGAACTGCGCGATCTGTTCGTCGCGGGTGCCGCTGGAGGAACACCAGTCGTACTTGAGGTAGTCCACGCCCCATGAGGCGAACGTGGCGGCGTCCTGGGCCTCGTGGCCCTTGCTGCCGGTGGAGCCGGGGTAGGTGCCCACACCCTGAGCGCACGTGCGCTCATTGGGAGCCTGGTAGATGCCGAACTTCAGGCCCTTGCCGTGGATGTAGTCCCCGAGCGCCTTCATGCCGCTCGGGAACTTCGTCGGGTTGGCCCGCAGGTTGCCCTGCGCGTCACGCTGTGGGTCGAACCAGCAGTCGTCGACCACCACGTACCGGTAGCCGGCGTCCCGCATGCCCGAGGACACCATCGCGTCGGCGGCCTGCCGGACCTGGGCCTCGGTGATCCCGCACCCGAAGCTGTTCCAACTGTTCCACCCCAGCGGCGGGGTAAGCGCTGGGCTGCCCGGCGCCGCCGAGGCGGGGGAGTGGGCGGAGGCCGTCACGGACGCGGTGACCGTCAGGGCGGCGGCTGCGAGGAGGCGGAGCGGTCGTCCGCGTAAACGTCTGAGCACCAGGGACTCCTTCGGAGGAGGTTCGAAATTTCGAACCTTGTTCGGAAAGTCGCGACGTCAGGGATGTTAAAGGTGTGGCGGGGTGTGTCAACACCCTGTTGGTGCGGCCGCTCCGCTTATCGGCAAGGAACGGCTCCCGTGGCGGCTCGGCCTGCTCACCCAGGCCAACTCGACCTGCTGACGGACGTCGGGGCCCTGGCTCCGGCCGGGGCCCCGCCGCAGTCGAGCCCTGCGCTGACCATTGACAGTTCAACCAACCCGTCCAACGATGGGGACCGCTTCCGATGGGAGCGCTCCCACCCCCGTTCGCTCCCGGCGAGTCGAGGTGGTGAGAGCGCTCCCCATAACGCCCCCAATCCCCAGGAAATCGAGGTACAGTCATGCGCCGCAGACTCCGTACCCTGGCGGCAGCGCTCCTCGCCCTGCCGCTGGCGCTCGCCGCCGCACCGTCCGCGCACGCGGCCGACCCCACCACCATGACCAGCGGGTTCTATGTGGACCCCAACTCCAGCGCCAAGAGGTGGGTGGCCGCCAACCCCGGCGACGGCCGGGCCCCCGCGATCAACGCCTCCATCGCCAACACCCCAATGGCCCGCTGGTTCGGCTCGTGGAGCGGCACCATAGGCACCGCCACGGGTGCGTACGTGGGAGCGGCGGACCACGTCGACAAGCTGCCCATCCTCGTCGCCTACAACATCTACAACCGCGACTACTGCGGCGGGCACTCCGCCGGCGGCGCCGCATCGCCGTCCGCCTACGCCAACTGGATCGCCCAGTTCGCCGGCGGGATCGCGGGCCGGCCGGCCGTCGTCATCCTCGAACCGGACTCCCTCGGGGACTACGGCTGCATGACCCAGGCGCAGATCGACGAACGCGAGGGCATGCTCACCAACGCCCTCGCCCAGTTCAACCGCCAGGCCCCCAACACCTGGGTGTACATGGACGCCGGCAACCCGGGCTGGGTCAGTCCGGCGACCATGGCCCGGCGCCTCCACGAAGCCGGCCTCCCTCAGGCCCACGGCTTCTCGCTCAACGTCTCCAACTACTTCACGACCGCCGAGAACACCGCCTTCGGCAACGCCGTCAACAGCGAGCTCAGTGCCCGCTACGGCTACACCAAGCCGTTCGTCGTGGACACCAGCCGCAACGGCAACGGCTCCAACGGCCAGTGGTGCAACCCCGGGGGCCGCCGCATCGGCACCCCGACCCGGACGGGCGGAGGCGCCGAGATGCTGCTGTGGATCAAGACCCCGGGTGAATCCGACGGCAACTGCGGCGTCGGAACCGGCTCCACGGCCGGACAGTTTCTTCCCGAGGTCGCCTACAAGATGATCTACGGCTACTGATCGAGGACTCCCGCCGCCCCCACAGGCGACCAGCAGTCCGCCGGGGCGGCGGGTATCTCCCGCCACCACCTCATCGACCGGAAATCGTGTCGTTGCGGCGGCTGCCGTGCCAGATGACGGGGGGACCAGGACGACCGTGCCCGCCGGGCAGGTCAGCCGGTTCGGCGCCGAGCGGGGAGCACGCGGCCGCTGAACAGCCCTTCCGACGAACGCACTCGCTGTTCCCGTCCTCCTCCTCCGCTTGACCGGACTTGGGCCGCCCCGTGCACCCGTACCGAATCACTGCAGGTCACAGCGGTCTGCGCCGGTGACCCCGGCCATTTGGGTGGACTCGGCCCCGGTGCTTGCGGCGGGCTTACGGCTGGGCCAGACTGACGCGCAGTCATCAAACCGGGCTCCGGCGAGTCGGGGTAGCCGGCCGCGTCACATCGGGACGGGGGCTGCGAACGGTGCCAGCGTTGAAGGGAGCCTTCGTCAAGTTCGACGGAGGTCTGCTCGGTGGTCTGCCGAACATCGTGCTCTTCCAGTTCAATCCGGAGTCCGTGAGCCGCGCGCCGGGGCTGGCCGCCCCGCTCGAAGCTCCCGACGGGTCGGGGCCGACCCCCGCCGACCAGCCCGGCGAGCCCGACGAGAGCATCTCGTTCACCCTGCGCCTCGACGCCACCGACCAGCTCGCCGCCGGCAACCCCATCGCGGCGGTGAGCGGTGTCCTGCCCGCGTTGTCGGCGCTCGAGCTGCTCATGTACCCGAAGTCCTCGTTGGCCAGTTCGCTGTTCGGCGGCGGGCCACAGCCGCACCGCAGCCCGCCGGCGCAGCTGCCGACCGTGCTGTTCTTCTGGGGCCCGTACCGCCTGCTGCCGGTCACCGTCACCAACCTCTACGTCATGGAGCGCGAGTACGACCAGATGCTCAACCCCATCCGCGTCGAGGTGAACGTGTCCCTGCGGGTGCTCACCCCGGTCCGGCTCCCCGCCGGCGCGCAGCTCGAGATCGGTGCCTACCAGTACACCCAGACCGTCCGCGAGGTGATGGCCGCACTCAATCTGGCCAACGCCGCCGGAGATCTGCTGGGGGCCGTCCTGTGACCGATCCAGGCAGCCGGTACGCCGAGGTCGCCCGGCGCAGCCTCCTCGTCGACACCGCCGACGGGCAGGTGCATGCCGTCCTTCCCATCCGGTTCCTGCCGCCCGTCGCGGGCTGGTACCACCACACCGTCGTCTCGGGCGACCGCCTCGACCTGCTCGCCGCCACCTATTACGGCCGTGCCGACCGGTTCTGGGTCATCGCCGACGCCAATCCGCTCATCGACCCCGAAGAGCTTCTGGTGCCCGGCACCCGGATCGTCATCCCACCCGACCGGGCCGGGTGATCCGTATTCCGGACAAGGTGTTCGAACTGCGGTGCGGCGGCTCGCCGGCCGCCGACCTGTACCCCTACGTCGAGTACGTCGAGGTGGACGAGAGCGTCGACGGCAGCTCCTTCACGATCCGGCTGCGGCTGTCCGCCGGTCCCGACGGCGAGTGGAACCACCTGTCCGATGAACGCTTCACCCCGTTCGCCCGCCTCGGCGTGTCACTCGGCTTCACGGGCGGCGGCCTCGCGGGAGCCCCGACGGCCGCCGGCGGACTGCTCTCACCCGGCGGCAGCGGCCCGGAGCCGCTCGCCGAGGGCTACGTGATCGGGACAGCCCTGCGTCTGAGCGGTCGCGACGCACACCTCGACGTCTTCTGTCAGGACCCCTGGGCGGTCCTCGGGCAGGAGGAGAAAGTGGTCGCCTGGCCGGACCTGTCCGACTCCGACATCGCCGAACAGATCCTCACGGCAGCCGGGTTCGCGGCCGACGTCACCACCGTCCCTCCGCTCCGCCAGTCCGACGACACGCTCGTCGTACAGCGCGGCACCGACGCCTCCTTCCTGCGCGCCCTCGCCCGCCGCAACGGCTTCGAGGTCCGCTTCGTCCCCGAAGGGGACGGGAACCGCTGCCGGTTCGGACCGCCCGGCCTCGACGGAACACCGCAGCCGGACCTCGCGATCCGGTTCGGCGCCACAAGCAACCTGCGCTCATTCGAAGCCACCCTCGACGGGCGCCGTCCGCTCTCGGTACGCGCCGCTCAACTGGTCCCCGGCACACGCCAGGAGGCCACCGTCGAGGTCGGCGAGCCCGCCCATCACCGCACCGGCCGCACCGGCCTCGCCGCTCTCACCGCGGACACCCTGGCCCGGGCCGCCCGGCCGCTGCGCACCCCCGGGGCGCTGCTGCTGACCGCCACGCCCACCGCCGATCCGTCCGAGCTGCAGCAACAGGCGCAGGCGGCCCGCGACGAAGCCGCCTGGTTCGTCGAAGCGGCCGGCGAGATCAACAGCGACGCGTACGGGCACGTACTGCGGGCCGGGCGGTCCGTCCTCGTCAAGGGCGCCGGGTCCCTGCACAGCGGCGCGTACTACGTGACCCGGGTCGTCCACCGGATGCGCCCCGAAGGCGAGTACCGGCAGCGATTCGAAGCCCGCCGCAACGCGGTCGGGCTCGAAGGCTCCGAATCGTTCGGCGGCGGGGCCCCCGGGCTGTCGCTGCCGGGGCTGTGAGGAGGCGCCGTGGAACCGCTGGAGCAGATCGTCGCCCGCCTTGTGGAGCGGGTCGAGGGACGGTACTTCGGCAAGTACCGCGGCATCGTCACCGATGTCGACGACCCCCGCTCCATGGGCCGCGTCCGGACGCGCGTTCCGCATCTCACGGGTGACACGGAACTCGGCTGGGCCCTGCCCTGTCTGCCGTACGGCGGGCTGCCCGGCGAAGGGTTCTTCACCGTCCCCGGCGTCGGCGCGGGCGTCTGGGTGGAGTTCGAGGGCGGCAACCTCGCCTATCCGGTGTGGACCGGCGCCTGGTGGGGCAGCGACGAGGTGCCCCTGTCCGCGGGCCCCGCGCAGAAGGTCCTGCGCACGGCCAAGGGGCATGTGATCCTCCTGGACGACGAGGAGGAGACGCTCACCGTCACCGACGCCCACGGCAATACCGTCACCATGGACGCCGCCGGCGTCGTCATCGAGGACTCCAGCGGCAACACGGTCACCATGGACTCCGGCGGTATCACGATCGGCGCCCCCACGGTCACCATCGGCGAGAAGGGCACCGACCACCTGGTCGGCCACCGGGCCCTGGACACCGCCCTCCAGGCGCTGGTCAAGGTCCTCGCCACGCACACCCACGCCGCGGCGGGCGCGGCGACCTCGCCGCCCGTGGCTCCCCTCGTGCTCAGCCTCGAGGCCGCCAAGTCCCGGCACGAGGTGGAGCTGTAGATGGCGGACACACCCGAGCGTCACCTCGCCCTCCCGTTCGACGTGGGCCTCACCGGCGGCCTGCGCACCTGCGGCCCCGAGGACCATCTGCGCAACCTGGTCCTCCAGGTCCTGTTCACCGAGCCCGGCGAGCGGATCAACCGGCCCGACTTCGGCTGCGGCATCCGGCGCCTGGTCTTCTCCGGCGGCAACGAGATCCTGCGCACCACCACGCAGTTCCTCATCACCCAGAACCTGGACCACTGGCTCGGCGACCGCCTGAGAGTCGAGCAGGTCGACGTCCGGGCCGAGCCGGGCGCCGAAGAGGTGCTGCACGTCACGATCGTGTACGTCGCGAAACAGACCGGCACCCGGCAGTCCCTGAGCGTGACCACAGGTGCCGGCGGAGGGATCGTGTCCCTGGAGGCAGGACCATGAGCACGCCGCCCGCCGGCCCCTCCGGCACCCGGTCCTCCGGCCCGCCCCTGGGCGGCACGCGCCCGCTCCTGCGCGCCGGGATGGTCGGCATCGCCCGGGTGGAGGTCGTGGGCGCCGACTCCGCCACCGGAGCGCCGCCCCGACTCGCCGTCCTCCTCGAGCCCGCGGACGCGACCGACCTGGCCTCCTGGCTGCTCGACCGCACCGGGTACTCGCTGACCGGGGGAGCCCGGCTGCGTCCCCGCATCGCCGAGGTGGAACCCGTACCCGGACACCCCGACCGGGTCACTCTGCGGCTCGACGGCGAGGGGGACCGCAGCACGTACACGCTGGCCCTCACCGGCGAGAACGCGGACCCGTTCCACAACACCGCGGACGTACGCTTCCGGCTGGACTGCGCCACGGACACCGACTGCGGCCGGGCCTCCGGACCGGCCGCAGCCGAACCGCCGTCCACGGTCCGGATCGACTACCTCGCACGGGACTTCGCCGGGTTCCGCCGCGCCCTCCAGGGGTTCCTCCCGACCCGGATGCCCGGCTGGACCGAGTCCAGCGAGGCCGATGTCGGCGTCATGCTCCTGGAGTTGCTCGCCGCCACCGCCGACGGCTTCAGCTACGTACTCGACCGGGTGGCCAACGAGGCGTTCCTCGACACCGCGACCCGGCGCAGGTCCGTGGCCGGCCACCTCGCGCTCATCGGGCACCACCTCGACGAGGGCGCGTCGGCCACCACCCTCCTGCAGTTCCGGGTCGCCCGGCCGCACCTGCTCGCCGCGGGCTTCGCGGTACGGCAGCAGACCACCGACAACAGGGGCGCGGCGCCGGCCCGCCTCGGCTCCGACGCCGAGGACGCGGTGGTGTTCGAGACCGTGACGGACGCCGTGCTGTGGCCCGAGCACAACGAGCTGGTCATCTACGACTGGGACAGTCCCGACGGATACCTGCCTGCCGGCGCCACGTCGGCGCACCTCGTCGGCCACCTCACCGCCCTTGCCGCGGGCGACGCCCTCGCCCTGCGCGATACCGCCACGGGGCGGGCGGAAGTGGTGCGACTGGACCGCACCCCCGAGCGGCTCCCCGCCACCCCCTACGGCGCGCACGGCACCCCGCCGCTCACCCGGGTCACGTGGACCCGTGCCACCGCCACCCGCGTCGACCATCCCGTCGCCGGGACGGTCGTCCAGGGCAACCTGGTCCCCGCGACGCACGGGCGCACCCATCGTGCCCGAGTGGTGCTGCCTGCCCCGGGCGGGCGCGCGGACCGGAGCACGGACGGGGCGCCCGACACCACCGCCTCCGCGATCGCACACCCTGCGGTCGTGTCCCCCGGCGGCGTGGTCCTGCTCACGGTGTGGGGACTCGCGGACGGACAGGAGGTCGTCCTCGTCGTCGAGTCGCCCCTGGGCGAGCGGGAGGTCCGCACCCGGCCCCAGGATATCGCCGGCGGACTGGACGGCGAACCCTTCACCATCGACTCGGACGCCCCCGCCGGGATCTGGCGGGCCCTCGTCGGGGCCACGGCGGAGGGCGCCCTCGCCGCGCCGCAGGCGGTGGCGACCTGGGAGGTCCGCCCCGCCGCGGCCCCGGGGACGACCGACTCGCCGGGCCCGCGCCTGCGTGTCCCCGTACCCGGCGCACCGCTCAGCATCGACGCGGCGGGCCGGCCACAGGTGTGGGCGACGGTCGACGGCGCCGAGTGGCGCTGGGTGCCCACCCTGCTCGACAGCGGCCCGCGGGAGCGCGTGTTCACCCTGGAGCCCGGTGACGACGGGGGCGCGACGATGCTCTTCGGCCAGGGCGGCACCCGGACCGCCGGCCGGGGCGCGTTCGGCCTGAGGCCGGACGACGGCGCCGTGGTCGACCTGCGCTTCAGGGTGGGTCTGGGCACCGGTGGCAACGTCCCCGCGGGATCGCTCAACGTGCCCGTGGACGACGGCGCCTCGACCGTCGCCGGGCCTGGCGGCTGGCTCGTCTCGGTCACCAATCCGCTTCCCGCCACGGGCGGCCGCGGGCCACAGGACATCGAGGACGCGCGCCGGACCGGACCGGCCGCCGCCGGCGACCGCCTGGTCGCCGTCACCGCCCGGGACTACGCCGACGCCGTCGCCGAGTTCGACCGCTCGCTCGGCGGCGGCGTCGTCTCGCGTGCCCGGGCCGAGTTCCGTTGGACCGGCAGCTGGACCGCCGTCGACCTCATCCTGGACCTGGCCGCCGGTGCCGAACTCGACGACCGGCTCTCCGCCGATCTGCTGGCCTTCCTCGACCGGCGCCGGCTCACCGGGTACGACCTCCAGCTGCTGCCTGCCCGGGACCTGCCCCTCCAGCTCGCCCTGACGGTCTGCGTACGGCCCGGGTTCCTCGCCTGGTCGGTCCGCCAGGACGTGGCAGCGGCCCTGCGCCCCGGCAGCCACGACGGCGGCCCGCGCGGCCTGTTCCACCCCGAGAACCTGAGCTTCGGTGACCCCGTCCTCCTCAGTCGCCTCTATCTCGCGGTGCAGGCCGTGCCCGGTGTCGAGTCCGTCGGTGTCGATGTCCTCGCCCCGCTGGACTCGGCCACGCCGGAGGCGGACACCGCACAGGTCAAGGCGACCGGGCAGCTCACCGTGGGCCGTGACCAGATCGCGCGCCTGGACCACGATCCGGCTCGCCCCGAGCGCGGCCGGCTCACGCTCGTGACGCTGGGAGGCCGCTGATGGCCGGACCGTACGGGACGCCCCCGGGCGACGACGGCGCGGAAGGACGCGGCGGCAGCCTTGCCCGCCGCCCCGCGAATCCGCCCGGCCTCAGCCGGGTACGGTACCGGCTCGGCACGTTCGAGACGTTCCGCCGGGCCATGCTCGACGACCTGCCGCTGCGGCTCCCCGGCTGGCGTGAGAACGAGGCCTCACCCGACCACGCCACCGCCTTGGTGGACGCCTGGGCCTACCTGGCCGACAACGCCTCCCTCTACACCGAACTCGTCGCCAACGAGGCGTTCATCGGCACCGCCACCCAGCACGACTCGCTGCAGCGACTGGCCCGGCTCGTGGGATACCGGCCCGGCCCGGGCTCGGCCGCCCGCGTCCTGCTCGCCCTCACGATCGACCCCGCCCTGGCCGGAGAGACGATCACGGTCCACCAGGGCACCCGGGTCGGCGGGCGGGCCGCGCCCGACCTCATGCCCGTGGTGTTCGAGACCGACCAGGCGGTGGCCGCGCGCGCCGAGCACAACCACATCCCCATGGCCGCCTCCGGCCCGGCCAACCAGTTCGCCCCACTGACCGCGCTGGCGACCGTCGAGGCGCTGACCGCACCGCGATGGCCCGGGCCGACCGGACCGGGCACCTCGGGGCCGGGAGCCGGCGACTACAACCAGATCGCCGACGACCTCGGGCAGGTGTTCCCCACGCTCGCCGGTGCGCTGCTGCGGTCCGGCTCGCAGCCGGTCACCGGGCGGCCGCCGTCGCCGCCCCCGGACCCCGTCGACCAGGCACTGCCGGAGGCCACCGGCCGCCTGCGCCGCACCGTGTACCTGGCCGGAACCGGGCTGCGGCTGCGGGCGGGCGACCACGTGCTGGTCTTCGACCGCTTCCACGAGGGCGTCCCCGCCGGGGAAGGCCTGCTGCGCGAGATCGCCGAGGTCCGCGAGGACCGGCGCGCCCGGCGTACCGCACTGACCTGGGTCGAGGACGACACCGGCTACGCCGCGGGGACGGGCGGCGTCCCGGCCGTGTACGCGCTTCGGGCGAGCGCCAGGCCCTTCGGCGCCGACGCCCCCGCCTGGGCGGGCCTGCCCCGGGAACTGACCCAGGAGGGCGGCAGGTTCCCCACCGACTGGGACACCGGGGTCGGGAGCTGGCTGCCCGACGAGAAATCCGCGTTCCATCTCGACACCGTCGTCGACGGAGCGGCCGCCGGCAGCGACACCGACCCCTCGTTCGCCGTCCTGCTCGACCTCAGTGGCTCACGGCGGCACTACCGGACCTTCCGCCTGACCGGCGCCGACTCGGTCACCCACCTCGGGTTCACCCTGGAGCGCAGGGTCACCCGGCTGCGGCTCGCCACCGCCGTCCCGACGAAGACCTTCCTGCGCCGCGCCACCACCGTGCTGCTCCGGTCGCAGCGGCTGCCCCTCGACGACGCGCGCCCGCTGCCCGAGGCGCTCGGCGGCGACCGGCTGCTGCTCGCCGGACGACACCCGGGTCTCACCCCGGGGCAGTCGGCCGTCGTCACCTCGACGGTGCCCGGCGAGCAGGGGGAGAGCACCGTAGCCGAGGCCGTGTCCATCGAGGCGGTGACCGTGCTCACCGCCTCGGCGCTGACCGTCGTCACCCTCAGATCGCCACTGACGCACATTCATCACCGGTCCCGCACCGCGCTGCTGGGGAACGTGGTGCCGGCCAGTCACGGAGAGACCGTGCCCACGGAGGTCCTGGGCAGCGGCGACGGCACCGCGTGGCAGGGGTTCCGGCTGCGCCGCGGCCCGCTGACGTACCGTCCCGACAGCGAGGGAACCCAGCGCAGCACGCTGCAGGTCAGCGTCAACGGAGTGCGCTGGACCGAGCGGTCCTCGCTCGCCGGGGCCACGCCCGACGACACCGTCTTCGCCGTCGAGTACCCGCCCGGCGACGCCCCGGCCGCCGTCGTCCGCTTCGGCGACACCACGGCCCGGCCGCCCGCGGGACGCGACAACGTGACGGCCACCTACCGCCGTGGCCTCGGCTCCTCCGGCGCCGTCCCGGCCGGCGGCGTCACCCGCCTCGTGGACGGCGTCCCCGGTCTGCGCGCCGTGACCAACCCGCTGCCCGCGGAAGGCGCCGCCGACCCCGAGGGGGCCGCCGGCATCCGCCACAACGCCCCCGCGTCGCTGCGGACGCTCGACCGGGCGGTGTCCGTGGCCGACCACGCCGACCTGGCCATGTCCTTCCCCGGCATCGCCCGCGGCCGGGCGAGCGCCGTACCGGCGGGCGGTGAAGGTCTCGGCACCACGGGAGAGGTCCACCTCACCGTGGCCCGGGCGGACCGACGGCCACTGCCGGGCGACGAGATCGCGCGCCTGCGCCGGTTCCTCGACGCCCGCCGCGACGTCAACCAGCCGTTGCGCATCGTCGACTTCACCCCCGTGGCCGCGGACGTCGCCCTCGTCGTCGACATCGACGACCGGCACGGCCGCCGGACGACCGTGGCACGGGTCCGTGCCGCGCTCGCCCAGCGAACCGGTCCGGACGGCAGCCTCGGTCATCTCGCCACCCTCGGCTTCGGTGAGGCCCTGCGTCTCAGCCGCGTCTACGCCGCCGTACAGGCGGTCCCCGGGGTGACCCGCGCGGTCGTGACCCGGCTCGCCCCGGCAGGGTCCAGGAGCGGACCCGCCGTCCTCGACACGCTGCCCGTCCCCGCCACGGGCCTCGTCGTCGTGGCGGACGACCCCACCGACGGCGCGGGACTGCGCGGTCGGCTCACCATCACGGCCGGGACCGGGGGGTACACGGAGTGAGGCACACCCCGGAGTTGTGGCTGGAGCGGCTCTACGCACGGCTTCCGGCGTTCTACCGCCAGCAGGACCTGGAGATCGCCCGGCTGCGGTCGCCCGGCCTCGATGACGGCCAGGCCGTCGAGCGGGCCCCGCTGCGCGGTCTGCTGCGGACACTCGCCGGCCAGGTCGCGGCCGTCCGGCAGGACATCGACGACCTGTGGGACGACTTCTTCCTGGAGACCTGCGACGACTGGGTGGTGCCCTACCTCGGCGCGCTCGTCGGGACCACGCTCCTGCCCAACCCCGTCGGGCAGAGCAACCGCCAGGACGTGCGCAACACACTGGCCTGGCGCAGGGCCAAAGGGACACCCGCGATGCTCGCCGGGCTGGCCCGCGGCATCACCGGCTGGCCCGCCGATGCCGTCGAGGGCTTCCGCACGCTGGCCTGGACCCAGCACACCGACCACGTACGGGTGGACAGGCCGCTGACCCCGTCCCTGCGCGACCCTGTCGCGCTCGCCCGGCTCGGCACCGCGGACGACCCGTTCGCCCACCTGCCCGACCTCCGACCGCCCGGCCGGCCCGGAACCGCCGGGCCAGGCGCGGCGGGCGGGCGGCACGACCTGGGCACGGCGGTGTTCTTCCTGCGCCCGCTCACGACCTTCCCGCAGCGCGGCGTGACACCCGCCGCCGCGGCGCCCGGGCTGCCCGTCCCCGCCGGGGCACGCGCCTACACCTTCGACCCTCTCCACGAAGAACTCCCCCTGTTCGGGAAGGACGGACTCCCGCTGGAATCCGCGGCTTTCGCGGCGGACCCGGGCACCGCCTTCGGGCCGGAACGCGACCTGGTCGTACGGCGTGCCGGAGTGCCGCTCGCGCTGGCCCCGGCGGGCACACCGTCAGGAACCGCGGCGGACGCCCCTTCCGGCGGCGCCTCGGACGGCGGGCCCGTCGAGGACTTCGCCTTCGGCGCGCCCGGCCCCTCGACCCGGCTGCACGCGGGGGAAGGGATGCGCGTCCTCGATCCCTCGGTCTTCAGACGGCCGGCCGAGCACTTCCTGGTGTCGGCGCTCTGGTTCCCCGACCCTGTCGGCCCCGGCCCGGCGGCCGCCCCCGTCCGCCTGGGCACGATCGCGACGTCCCTCCTGCCGGACGCCGCACAGGCCTTCCGGCCCGACCGGCCGCTGGGCGGCGCGGGCCGTCTCGTCCTGCGCGTCGAAACCGGCCGGCCGGACGGCCTGCCCGGCCGCGAGGCGCTGGGTACGGCGGACGCCGGACGCTTCCCGGCCTGCGAGATCGCCGTGCGCGACGACACGCCGCCACGGGCCGCCCGGCACGACGGGATCCCCGCGACCGACGGCCGGTTCGCCGGTGCGGTGATCGCCTATCTGCCGGAGATGTTCGTCTGGCCCGGGCAGCCGGTGGACCTGCTCGTCACGACCGACGGCTCGACCTACCAGGTGATGCCTCCGGACGGGCGGCCTCCGGCCCGCGGCCGGCTCGCCCGCGCCTCGGAGGGCCAGGCCTGGCCACCCGCCGCGGCCGCTCGCCCCTCGACCTGGCCGCACCTCCCCGACGGTGGCACACACCGCGTGCGGGGACTCCTCGTCACGGACCGCACCCGGTTCGCCGGCCGGCCGGGACTGGTCCTGGAGATCCACGAACTGGCCGGCGTACCCCGGTTCGCCGGGGCGCTGGTGACCGAGGACACCCCCGTGAGCGAGGCGATCCGGGCCCGTCTGGCGGTGCCGCCGGGACAGACCGTATGGCCGGCGTTCTCGTACCTGCCGAGTCGGGACGCCGCCGCCGACCGCATCCCGGTGGAGCGGACCACCCTCGTCGCGCTGCGGGTCCGCGCGCTGGCCGCCCCGGGACCGGGTCCGGAACCGGCCGTGTCGCCGCCGTGCGAGATCGTCGTGACCGACCGGGCGGGCCGGGCGCTGCTCGCCTACCTGCCCGAGGCCACCCTCGTGGCGGACCCCGGCGACGAGCTCGAGGGCACCCCCGGCGCCGGCCCCGGCGCGCTGTTCACACTGGGCGCCGACGGGTCGACCTGGACCGTGCCCGGCGGCCTCCAGGAGATTCCGGCGGGAACGCTGCCGCCCGGATCTGCTCTCGCCCGTTTCGCCCAGGGACAGGTACTGCCCCTGGAGGGCGCCGTCCCGCTGCGACGCCGACGCGCGGTCCACGGGCCCGCCCGCTCCGGAGAGCTGGGCATCGACCCGGAGCGCGGCAGGTTCTGCCTCGCCGAGGACGACCCGCTCACCGCCGTCCCTCCCGGCGACCGCGACCTCACCGTCGACTACACCGAGGCGTTCCCAGGGCCGGTGGGGGCGCGCGCCGCCCTCACCACGTCGCCCGCCGCCGGCGACGACACGGACGACGCCGCACCGACGCGGATCGTGGCCGCCACGGGAGACGCGGCCGTCCGGCTGCCGCTCCACCGCGTCCACCGCACCCTGTCGGATGCCGTCGCCGCCTCCGCGGCGCGGTGGACATCGGTACGGGCTCCCCTCGACGAGGTCATCGAGATCGCCGACAGCGCCAGCTACCCCGAGCGGATCACCCTCGACTTCGGGCCGCCCGGACTACCGGCGGCGGCACTCCGACGGCACATCACCATCCGCGCGGGCGGCCGGACCGGCCCGGCCCGGCCGTGCCTCCTGGCACCCGACACCTCCGCCGCCGGCACCGGCCCCGCCCTGGTGACCGTACGCGGCGTCACCGGCACCACCCCCGTGGAAGCACTCTCCGTCGACCACGTACTGCACCTGTCCGGGCTGCTGATCGGGGGGCAGGTCCGGGTCGAGGACGGTTTCATGAGGACCCTGCGGATCGGAGCCTGCACGCTCGGCCCGCCCTCGGGCGCACCGGCCGCCGACGCCGACCGCGTGTCCGTACAGTGGGACGCGACCGACCCCGGCCATCAGAGCGAGCTCCTGGTCGCATCCTCCGTCCTGGCCGGCGTACGGGCCGGTCCCGGCGTGGCGTTGGTGTCCGCGGACGACTCGGTGCTGCACCGGGCCGGGGCCGGGGACCGCGCGGGTCTGGCCGTCGGCGGTCCGGACGAGCCCGGCCGCACCCGCGAGCAGGAGGCCGCCGATCCGGCGGGCGACCGCCCGGCGCGCCGGGTCCGGCTGCGCCGGGTGACCGTCCTGGGGCGGCTGCGGGCCGGTGAGCTCGAAGCCGACGAGTCGCTGCTCGCCGCCCTCGCCGTGGTCGACAGCCGGCAGAACGGCTGTCTTCGGTTCAGCCGCACCGAGCCCGGCTCCGTGCTGCCGCGGCGTTACCGGTGCGTGCCCGGCGACGAGGACCTCGGGCGCGGCGACTCCGCCCACCCGTCCTTCGGTTCGCTGCGGCCGCGTTCGCCGCTGTTCGCCGCGATCGGAGAGGCCGCCTCGCCCCTGGTCCGCACCGCGTCCGAGTCCGGGGACCAGGTCGGCGCCTTCGCCGGTGACCACCCGGGCCTGCGGCGGGCCAACTTCGAGGCCAAGCTCACCGAATTCCTGCCGGCCGGGCTACGGCCGGTGATCGTCGTCGAGGACCGGATCCCCGTGGGTCCTCGCCGGACCCACTTCTAGCCGGACCACTTCCAGGAGGAGAGCCGCATGAAAGCCGACTTCTCTCGACTGCGTGTCGACGACGCGTCGGGGGACGAGTGGTTGCAGCAGCAGGGGCGGCTCTGGCTCGACTCGGACTGGAACGAGGCCACCCTCGCACGCCTGCGCCGGCTCGAACTCCACGTGCGCGACGTCGTCGGCGCCCTGGGCCGCCCCGACCCCGGTACGGCGTTCCGGCTCGGCGACGGCGGGAACGGCGAGCTCACCATCGGGGGCGGTGCGGGGCCCGCCGGGCACCTGTACCTCGACGGGATCCTGGCCGCGAACCCCACCCGCACCACCTACGCGACGCAGCCGGACTATCCCGGCGCACCGCCGCTGCCCCTGCCGTCCGCGACCAGCAGCGGCTGGCAGCTCGTCGGCGACATGGGCACCGCGCGGGCCGGTCACGGCGCCGCCCCGGCACGGCCGGGCCCGCTCGCCCCGGTGGCCCGCGTCCTGGTGTGCGGGGGCACCTCCGCGGGAGCGGTCACCTCGACGGCCGAGCTGTTCGACCCGGTCACCGCCACCTGGTCGCCGACGCCCGCCATGGGCGTCGCCCGCGCCTGGCACTCCGTCACCGTCCTGCCCAACCGCCGGATCCTGGTGGCCGGAGGGCTCGGTCCTGCCGGGCTCGCGCTCGCGACGGCCGAGCTCTACGACCCCGCCACCGGCACCTGGACGGCGACCGCGCCGCTCGCGCGGGCCCGCTTCGGCCACACCGCCACCATGCTGGCCGACGGCCGCCTGCTGGTCGCGGGCGGCTTCGCCCGTACCGGCGGCTCCCTCGGACCCACGTCCGGCACCGACGCCCTCGCCGACGCCGAGATCTACACGCCCGCCACCGGCACCTGGACCACAGTCGCGAGCATGACGCGGCCACGCGGCAGGCACACCGCGGTGCGGCTGGGCCGACCGCCACTCGCCGGGGCGGTCCTCGTCTGCGGAGGACACCGGGAGGGCGCCGCCGAGGCCACCGCCGAACTCTACGACCCCGCATCCGACCAGTGGCGCTCCGCACCCGACCTCGCCGGAGCGCGCGAGGGCCACACGATGACGCTCCTCTCGGACGGGCGTGCCCTCGTCGTCGGTGGCCTCGCGGCCGGCCAGGCACTGTCCTCGTGCGAGCTGTTCGACCCGGTGGCCCAGGTCTGGCGGTCCGCCGCGGCCCTCGCGTCCGCGCGCACCGGGCACTGCGCCGCCCGCGTCGTGGCCGGCCAGGTCCTCGTCGCCGGCGGGCACCGGGGCGACCGCCCGCTCACCTCGGCGGAGCTCTACGATCCCGGCGCCGACCGGTGGACGGCGGGCCGTCCCCTCGCCGAGGCCCGCGCCTGGCACTCGGCCACCGTGCTCGACGACGGCTCGATCCTGGCCGCCGGCGGATCCAGCGCCCTGGACCCGGCGGCCGGGGCGGGAGGCGAGACCCCGGCGGCCGAACTGCTCGACCCGGTCGAGACCACGGTCGCCGTCGCCTACCTGGAGGTGTGGCGCCGGCTGGTCGGCTACCTCCAGGAGGACCGGCGCGAGGTCGCGCTCGGCGGCCCCGACACCACCGTGCAGCTCCGTACCGTCGCCCAGGTGAAGGTGGTGGCCGTGCCCGCGGCGCACCGGCCCGCCACCCTCGACGGCACGCACGCCGCGGCCTATCTGCCCGACGACGGAACCGGCCGGCTGTCCACTGTCGTCAGCCCCACGGCTCCTCCGCAGAACCCCTGCGACGTGCCCGCCGGCGGCACGTACACCGGCAGGGAGAACCGTCTCTACCGCGTCGAGATCCACGACTCCGGTGAGATGCTCGGCGCGCTGGCGCCCAGCCCGGTCCCGCTCACCGCCGACGCGCCGGGCGGCAGCGCCGAGCTGGCGGTGGGCGAGTTGACCGCGCCCCAGAGGGCCGCTCTCCTGGTCGGCGGCTGGGACCTGGTGGCGGGGCCGGGCCCCACGGCGCTGCGCGAGGCGGTGTCGGTCTCCTTCGTGGACGACACGGGCGTGGTACGGCTCACCCTCCCGACACGCCACAACGGCTACACCGTGGCGGGCGGCGCGGCGCTGGTCCCACGGCGGGACGTGGCCCGGCTGGCCGAGCCCGCCCCCGCCGGGGCGACATCGCTGCGCCTGGTGCCGGGAGAGGGCCCCAGTCCCGCGGAGACCGCGGCGGGGCGACTCGCGCGCCGCGGCTGGTACGTCCGTACGGGAGAGTCGGCCGAGCCCGTCGCAGTCGTGAGTTACGACCCCGAGACCGGTCTGGCCACCCTCGCCGGCCCGCTGCGCTCCGCGTACCCGCGGGACGCCGAGCTGGTGCCGCGGGCCCGTTACAAATGGTCGGCGGACAACGCGAGTTTCGCCACCGCGGTCACAGCCGTGCTGCGCACGGACCTCACCACGGCGACGACCACCCTCCAGGTCGGCAGCCTCGGCCGTGACCGGGCCGGCATGCTGCGCGTGGGGGACCTCGTCGAGATCTGCGGAGACACCGACGAACTCGGTCCGGGGCACGGCTTGCTGTGCCGGATCGCGGCCGACCCCGACCCCGACGCGCTCACCGTCACGCTCGACACCGCCCACCCACTGCTCACCCCGGCGCGCAATGCCGAGGTGCGTGCGGATCATGTCGTGCTGCGCCGCTGGGACGGCCTGGGGTTCGTCGGGCCCGAGGACGTGGACCTCGGCGAGGGGGTGAAGGTCCGCTTCAGCGGTTACGACTTCCGCGCCTCCTCGTACTGGTGGTTCACGACGCGGGCGCGCGACGCGTCCGTGGAAGACCTGGACGGTGTGCCGCCGCACGGCACCCGGCGGCACCGCACGCCCCTCGCGGTCCTCCACTGGAGGGGCGACCCGGAGACCGGGATCACCCTCGACCGCGCCGTGGACTGCGTCCCCGTGTTCGATCCCCTCACCGACCTGCAGGCACGGCACGTCCGGTACGACGACAGCCGCACCGCCCTGGGCGCCTCGAACGTCCAGGAAGCCATCGAGGCGCTCGCCCCGAAAACCCACCCCCGGGTCCGGCAGGACGGCATCAGCTGGCGCAACGACCGGCCGCTGCCCGTCACGACGTTCAACCAGGGCCTCACGGTGCGCTTCACCGAGCCGATGGCGCCCGCCACCCTCACCGACCGCACGGTCGAGATCTGGCTGCACGTGCCCGACCCGACCGAACCCCTCGTCCACGCCCTGCGCGTACCCTGCATCGTGACGGCCGGCCCCGACCAGGTCGGCGTCCGGCCGCGAACCGAGCTGGACCCGATCCGCGTCGGCCAGTGGCGGGACCGGCTGCGGCTCGTGGACGGATCCCCCGACCTGCGCGCCGTCGTCGTCCTGCACGGCGACAAGATCCTCGACGCGGCGGGGCGACGGCCGCTCGACGGGACCGTGTTCGGCCGGCTCACCCGCGACGGGTACGACACGGTGACCGACCTGCGTCTGCCCTCGGGCGACGGCCGCGCCGGCGGAAGGTTCGAAAGCTGGCTGTTCCTGACCGGCCCCCCGGCGCCGCCGCGGGTCGCCGGCGTCGAACCGGCCGCCGGGGCCTCCCTGGCCGCCGCACCGCCGGCGATCCACGTGATGTTCACGAAGGACGTGAGCCGGGAGAGCGTCACGGCCGCCGACCGCGTCGTCGTCCGGGGACCCGGCGGAGTCCGTGTCTCCGGAAGCGTCGAGCCGTTCCCCTTCACCCCGGCCGCCGACACCTGGTCGGGCCTCACCTTCACACCGGCCACCCCGGGATGGGCGGGAGCCGGCACCTACACGCTGACCCTGTCGAGCGCCATCGTGGACTCCGGCGGGCTCGGGCTCGACGGTGACGGCGACGGCACGCCCAGCGACTTCTCCGCGTCTTTCACCTTCGGACCGCCCCCGGCTCCCGTGCCGGTCCGCGTCACCCGGATCTCGCCGCCCGACGGCGCTCAGCTGCAGGAGTTCCCGGCCGTGATCCGGGTGGAGTTCGACAAGCTCGTCCAACGGAACACCCTCACCGCACAGTCGGTGGAGGTGGGCATGGCCCCGCTGGAGGACCCCGTCGCCTTCACGACGGTGGACGGCACCATCACCCCGTTCGGCGAGGCCGCGCCCGGGATGGTGCGGGGATTCACCTTCGCCCCCGCGGACCGCGACTCCCTCATCATCCCCGGCCTGTTCGTCGTCGACCTGCACGGGGAGGGGGCGCACGTGATCCTCGACGTGGACGGAATGCCGCTGGACGGACAGAGCAACGGGCGGCCCAGCCGGTTCTCCTCGTCCTTCGAGGTAGGGGAGGTGCGGTGAGGGCCGTGCGCGGCCGTCCGCCGCTCATCGGGCTGCTCGACCCGCCCGCCGACCGGTATCTGCGGGCCTGCGTCGAGGTGCTGCGGCGTCACCGGGGCACCGAACTCATCGGGGCGTACCTGTACGGCTCCGGGGTCATCGGCACCTTCCTCCCGGGCCGCAGCGACGTCGATGTGGTGGCCGTGGTCGCCGGCCCGCTGCGCCGGGACACCGCGCTGGCCCTGGCCCGGCAGGTCACTGCGGTGCCCCGCCCGTACGGCGTCAAGGGGATGGACCTGGCCGTCGTCAGCGCGACCGCCGCGGCCACCCGTTCGCCCGCTCCACGCTGCGAGATGAAACTCCTCACCTTCTGGGGCGAGCCGCGGACCGCGGACGAGGAACCCGAGGGCGACCGGCGGATGGTGATGCACTTCGCCTGCTGCCTCGACCACGGCATCGCCCTGACCGGCCCGCACCCCGCCCAGGTCTTCGCCCCCGTCGCCCGCGAGGCCTATCTGTCCGCGTTGCGGGCCGAGCTCGCCATGCGCTGGCTGTCCCCGCAGTACCGCGTGCTCAACGCCTGCCGTGACTGGCGCTACGCCGCGGAGAGCGTCATCTGCTCGAAGACCGAGGGCGGCCGCTGGGCCCGCGACCGGCTCCCGGACCCCTGGCTGGTGGACGCGGCGCTCCAATGGCAGACGGAGGGCGCGGGTCCTGTGATCGACGTGGTCGAACTGGAGGAATTCCTCCGGCAGATGGAGGACCGCCTCCTCGCCGGCCAGGCGGAGCCGCCGGTACCTGTGGCGACCGCGCCCCGGACGTGGACCGGAGCGGCACGGTGACGGCCCCGGGATCCCTGCCGGAGAGGGCGGCCCAACGGCTCGCCCGGGCCCCGGAGACGGCGGCGCCGACCGGGGCGGGCACGCTCCTGGTCTCGTGCGTCCTGGTCGGCGACGACCCCGCCGCGACCGCTCGCGCGATGCGCCTGTTCGCCGAACAGGACCACGAGCCGCGCGAACTGGTGCTCGTCACCCGCGACACCGGCGGCGACGCACCCTTCGCCGATGACGGGCCGCACGTCCGCGTGGTCACCGTGCCCCCGGACACGAGCGCGGCCGCCGCGCGCGACGTCGGCTGCGCGGCCGCGCGCGGGGAGCTGCTGGCCCTGTGGGAACCGGATTCCTGGTATCCGCCCTGGCGGCTGCGCTACCAGGCCGACGCCCTTCTCCGTAGCGGCCTGGACCTGTCGGCGGCCGCCTCTGCCGTGGTGTGGGACCCCGCGGCCGGTGAGAGCTGGGCCGGCAGCGCGGCCCCGTGGTCGGAGCCGCACCGTCTGTTCGGTGCGACCGTCTGCCTCACCCGACGTGCCTGGGCCGCCGGCCCGTTCGCCGCGCGCGGCGGGTTCCTGGCCGACGAGGCGGGCTGCTTCGTCCTGGACGTGCCCGACGGTCCCTTCCACGTCCCGCGCGGGGCCCATCTCACGGTCCTGGTACGCCCGGGAACCCACCCGCCCGAGCCCGGTCAGCCCGGCTTTCCGCGGGGCACCGTGGAGCGCCTGCTCGGTGGCTCCGCGCCCGACTGGGGGCGGCTCGGGGCCATCGTGCCCAGCCCCGCCCCGCCCTCCGGCGCCCCGGCACGGCCGGCCGCCCCCGGGGTCGCGCTGCGCGGGTCGGCGCTGCCCCTCGTGACCTGCGTCATGCCGACGTTCAACCGCCGCCGCTTCATCGCACAGGCGCTGCGCAACCTGAGGGGTCAGGACTACCCGCGGCTCGAACTCGTCGTCGTGGACGACGGGTCCGAACCGGTCGAGGACCTCGTGGCCGACGTGGCGCACGTGCGGTACATCCGACTCGGCGAGCGGGCGACGATCGGGCGCAAACGCGACGTCGCCTGCGAGAGCGCACGGGGCGAGTTCGTCATCCAGTGGGACGACGACGACTGGTTCGGCCCGGAGCGCGTGAGCCGCCAGGTTCGGGACCTCGTGCGCGGAACCGCCGACCTCACCGGCGTAGGAGTCAACCTCATGCTCGACGTGCGGAGCATGCGGCTGTGGTCGACACGCGAGCAGGAGGCGGCCGATCCGCGATACGCGTCCATCGAGGCGCTGGCGGCCGGCACCCTCGCCTACCCGCTGGACTGGTGGCGTCGTGTCGGCGGGTACCCCGACGCCTCGCTCGGCGAGGACATCGGGCTGGTGCAGCGGTTCGCCGACGCCGGGGCGCGGATCCAGGCCCTCAGCAATCGCGGTATGTACGTCTACATCCGCCACGGACGCAATTCGTGGCGCTTCGACTTCACCCCGGACGACGGGCCGCCCGGCTGGAACCGGGTCGAGGGGCCCGGTCCGCTGTCCGCCGAGGACCTCGCCTTCTACGCCTCGTTCGCCCCCACAGGAAGCCCCGCCCATGGCCGTTGAACTCCCGCTGGTGACCTGCGTGATGCCGACCCGTGACCGGCGTCCCTTCGTCGCGCAGGCGCTGGCCTGCTTCCTGGCCCAGGACTATCCGGCGCGCGAACTCATCGTCGTCGACGACGGTGCGGACCCCGTCGCCGACCTCGTGCCGGCCGACCCGCGCGTGCGCTACATCGGGCTGCGGGAGCCCCGGTCGATCGGGATCAAGCGCAATATCGCCACGCAGGCCGCGCGGGGGGAGATCATCGTCGGCTGGGACGACGACGACTGGCACGGCCCCAACCGGATCTCCGCCCAGACCGCGCCCATCGCGGCCGGCACGGCGGACGTCACCGGCCTCGGCGCGCCCGTCTTCCTGGACATCAGGACCGGCTGGTACTGGGAGTGCGACACCCAGGACTGGTGCCTGTTCGCCGGGCTCGTCCTCTGCGGCACTCTCGCCTATCCCCGCACCTGGTGGCTCACCAGCGGCGGCTTCCCCGACTCCTCGCTCGGCGAGGACGTGCACTTCGCCGACGCTGCGTTGCGCCGCCACGCGCGCCTCGCGTCCGTGCCGGCACAGGGCCGTTTCGTGTACGTACGTCACCCCGGCAATACGTGGCACTTCGAGGTGGGCGGCGGCGGCCTCGACGGATGGCGCCGAGTGCCGCCGCCGCGCTGGCTGCCGCAGCGCGACCGGAAGTTCTACGCCCGGCTACGGGCGGGCGGTTCGGCCGGTACGGAGGCACCGGCCGCTCGCGCCCGTACGGGAACACCGGCCGACACGCCTCGTCGGGCACCGGCGGCCGCATCCGCGCGACCGGCAGCGGCGAACGAGCCGGCGACCGGAACGCCGGCCGCCACCGCGACCAGGGTCGCGGCGGGAACCGGCACCAACGGGCCGAACGCGGCCGGGAGGCCGGGCCGGTGAGTGGCGGACGTGCGCCCCGCGCCTCGGAGGCGGCCCCGCCGGTGCGGCCGGCGCGTGTCGAGGCCGTGGCGAGCCTGCTGCGCGCCGCGCCCCGCGGAGCGGACACGGAAGCCGCCGAGCGGCACGCGGACGCCGTCGCGGAGGTGCTGCTGCCGGTCATCGAGGACGCCCTGCTGCGCGGCCCGCAGGCCGCGGGACCCGGACCGGCCGCCCCGTCCTCCGCCGCCCGGGAGCGGGCCACGGCCGGCGGTCTCGACCGGGGACCCGCTCCGCCCGCCGGCCGGCCCGCCACGCCCGAGGCCGCCCTCGGCACCGCCACACCGGGCGAACCGCTCGCCCCCGCACTGCGGGAGGCCGCCGGGCATGCGCTCGGGGTGGACCTGGAGCCGGTCCGGCTGCACCGGGGGGCGGCGGCCGCGGGCACCGCGGCGGCGCTCGGAGCACGGGCGTACGCCTTCGGCGCGCACGTCGTCCTGGGGCCCGACTGGGGCGGTACGGGAACCGCCTCCGGGCGGCGACTGCTCGCCCATGAACTCGCGCACGTCGCCGTCCAGGCGCACCAGGGCGAGGCCCGCGTGCAGCACGACCTGCACGGTGCGTCGCAGCAGCGCGCGCCCTTCGACCCGATCGACACCGGCGCCGATCCCGCCGCGTTCATCGCCGTGCTGCCCACCCTCTTCACCGGTCTGCGATCGGTCGTCCTCGACGCGGAGGCCGTCGCGCGCGGGGTCTCACCGAAGGTGCTGCAGCCGTCCGAGTGCTTCCTGTTCGTCGAGAACTACATCGTGGTCGTACGGCCCGACGGGTCGGTGCGGGACCTGTTCGAGCAGGACACCTCGCACCCGACGATGCTCGACGCGCCGGTCGTCTTCCTGCGCGAACACCGCACCGGTCTCGTCTGGTTCCTCGGCCTGCGCGGGGATCACCTCGCCATCCAGTCGTTCCGGCGCTACACCGGGGTGCCGGAACCCGGGCGCCGCGCCGGGGACAGCGTGCTGGTGGCGTACATGCCCGGCGTTCTCGTCCCGCCGGAGCTGGCCCGCTCCCTGAGCCGGCGCGCCCGCGGGGCGTCGGGGACCGAGGCGGAGGCACCGGGCTGGGCGCGCGACGCGGCGGCCCGCCAGCGCCGACGGCGGTCCGGCGGAGCCGGCGCGACGGCAGGGGGCCCCGGTGCGGGTGCGCGGGGGGAGGGCGCCGGAGGGGGCGGAGCAGCCGACCGCTCGACCGGCACGGGCTCGGAGGGCACCGGACCCGGCACCGACCCGGGGACCGCGTCGGGCGCCGGACCGGGCGCCGCCGCTCAGGGCGCGGGCGCTCCGCCCCGCGCGCCCGGCGTGCTGCGTGGCCCGGCGGTGTACCGCGCCGGGGTGAGCCGGACCGGCACCCCGCAGCTGGCGATCACCATCGACCGGGCCACGACCACGATCCCGCTGCGTGAGGGCGAGTCCCCGGCCGCGCTGGACAGGCGCGTCGACGCCGCGGAGCGCGCCCTCCAGGAGTCCCGGGACCCCAGCGCCCGCCAGAGCATCGCCGATGGAGCCCGTACCACCGGCTTCACGCCACCGCCCGCAGGATCGGCCGCCGCCGTCGTCCCCCCTCAGGAGGCACGGGCACAGGCCCGTGCGTCGGGCGCCGCCACCACCCCCGGCGAACGCGTCCCGGGCGGGCGCACCGGCGCCAACGCCCCCGCGTACCCGTCGCAGATCACCATGGCGGGCATCGAACCCGAGGAACCGGCCATCAGCACGGCGGGGGCGACCAACCGGTTCACCATGGCGCTCGACTACGCGGCCCGGTCCCTCGGCTTCCAGGACGAGGTCTTCAACCGGATGCAGACGGTCCAGTTCTACTGGGAGATCATCGACGTCACCGGGCTCACCCGCGAACAGGCGCGGAGCCGGTCGCGTACGACCGCCGTGGGCGGGGGAGAGGCGCAGACCGGCCTGAGCGCGCTCGGTACCAACCTCTCGCGTGACGCCGCCGCGGTCGCCGAGGACCAGCAGCGGGACCTCGAGATGATGAGCGAGGAGGACTGGCCCTGGCAGGCCCGCGCCTCGTACCTCATGGTCATCGGCCTCTCGAACACCGTCCGCCTGCTGGGCTCCGTCATCGGGAGCTTCATCGACGCCGTGACACAGCCGCTGAACGAGCGCTCCATCGGCTTCGACCGCGAAGGCGACTTCCTGGTGCGCTGCGTGGCGACGCCGCAGTGGTCGGACGAGGCCGCCGCGGACCCGGAACACCATGTGCTGCGGGCGTCGAGCATCGCGGTCAAGCCGGTACGGATCTCCTCACTCGGCACCCGGGCCGCCGAGGGCGCCGACCGCGAGGCCACCTCTCTCGCCGCCGCCAGGGCCGAACTCGCCGCGGCCCTCGCGTCCGGCGACCCGCGCCGCATCGCCGTGGCCCGCGCCAACCTGGAGCGGCTCGTCGCCGCCGGCCGCGCGGGCGGCTTCGAGACCTACACCCAGACGCTCGGCGCCCTGCGCCGCCGTCTGACCACCGCCCAACAGCTCCGGACGCACCGCGCGCAGCGTGCCCCCATCTCGGAGCTGTCCGACGACGAGGTGCTGCTCGACATCCAGCTCCTGCGCACCGGCCAGTCCGTCGAGGACTGCGTCGCCGTGACCCAGCGGCAGCTCACCCAGTTCGCCGGCGAGAACGACGAGCATGCGACCTGGGTCGGGCAGCAGCACGCCCGGTTCACGCCGGTCGGCGGCATCACCGAGTTCCGTCCGCGTCTCGCCCTCGCCAGCGAGGAGAACGGCCAGGTCACCGAGGTCCGCACGATGCTCGGCGAACTCGCCGGGTCCCGCGAGGGCGCACGCCGGTGGGCCCTGGTCGACATCACCTCCCCGGGCAGCCGCGACATCTACGTCGGGCGCGGCTCCCCGTCCGGCCACGCCGGGCAGGTCGCCGCCATCCGCGACGCCTTCCGTGTCTTCGCCGAGAACTCCGGGTACGGCCGCGGCACGCTCGCCATCCGGCTGCCCGCCGAGCTCGGCACCGCGCTCGGCGCCCCCGTCCCGATCGAGCCCGCGATGCGTTCCGCCCCCGGCTCCCGCGCCCGGGCCATGCAGCGGCTGCGCGACCTCGCCACCGTCGCCGAGATCGCCGCGATCTTCGCCACGGGAGGCCTCGGGGTCGCCATCGGCGCGGTCGGCGGGATCGCGGGCGCCATCACCGCCATCGACGCGCTGGCCCGGCGTGCCCGTACGGGACACACCTGGGAGATCGGCCTCGTCTTCGACGTCCTTGGTGTCGTAGGAGGTGTGGCCTCCACGCTGGGTGTCGGTACGTTCGTCGCCCGGGGCGTCGCGGAGAGCGGGCGCGCGGCCGGACGCCTGCCGAGCTGGATCAACCGCCTGGAGCGGACCGAGACGGCCCTCCACATCCACGGGGTCGTGGGCAACGTCCAGCAACTCATCACCATCCCCGTCCAGCTCGCCGTCGAATGGAACGAGATCGACCGCGCCGAGGGGCTGACCGAGGGCGAGCGTGACTCGCGGCGGGCCCGCGCCTTCCTCGGCGCGCTCCGGTCCGGGGCGATCACCGTCGTGTCCATGGGAGGCGGGCTCGCGCATCACGAGGAGGGGGCCCGGCCGCGCACCGGCGGCGAGGAACCGCCGCTGCCCGCGGGCACCGGCGCGCCGGAGGCACAGGCCCTGGCCGACGGCAGCGGACCGCCCCGTCCGCCGGTACGGGACGTCGGCGGCCCGCGCGCCGAGGGCGGCGCCGAAGCGGCCGGCACCACTCCAGTGGCAGGCGAGCGGGCAGCGGCCGGGGCGGAGGGCCCTGTCGGACCCGCCGTCACGGACCTGGTGGCTCAGGCCCGTTCCCTGGCCGAGCGCCGTCTCGCGGCGGCCCGGCGAGCCGCCTCCGAGGGCGGCGCCGAGCGGGCGACCGCCGAGCCCGCTCGTCCGCAAGAGGAGACCGTCGAGGCCCGGACGGCGGCCGGCACCACGCGGCCCACTCGGCCCGGGGATCCCGCCGCGCCGGACGTCAACACCGCCGAGCGCGACCTCGCCGTCCAGATCCTCGGCGTACGACTCGGGCAGACGCGTCCGCCCGGCCCGGTGGATCCCGCGGCCCCGCCGCCGCGACCTGGCCCGTTCGGCAGCCGTACCACCTCCGCCGAGCAGGCCGTCGCCACGTACGACCAGGCGGTCGCCGCCGGCCGCGGTGCCGAGGTCGGGCTGTTCTTCAACCCGAACACCGGGGAGTTCGCCGTCCAGATCGGAACCGAGTTCAGCGTCCGCTCCCCGGCCGGCGACGGCTGGCAGGCGCTCGTGCACCTGCACCCCAACCCGGAGAACATCATCGTCCTGCGGATGCCGGCGCCCGCCGACATCGCGCTGGCGGTCCGGGCGGCTCTGCGCAGCGGCAGCCACACCGAATTTGTCCAGTCCACCCGTCCCGACGGCTCCACGGGCATCACCCGGGTCACCGTGACCACGAACCCGATGCGGATCGTGGTCGAGATCCCGGCGGCGCCGGGAGAGCCCGCGCGCCGCATCGACGTTCCCACCCCCGAGGCCTACAGCCGCGAGTACGGCAGCGAGACCCGGCATCTCGACCCGGCGAGTCCCGCGTACGAGTGGGTGATGCGCGACCTCGACGACTTCTACCGGCAGCGGCGCGAGGACGACTGGACCGGGAGCGGCACGGCCGTCCCGGGCGACCCCGCCGCCCGGCAGCCGGGGGAACACACCGCCATGGGGACCGCCCCGCCCGAACGGGTCCCCTCACCGGCCGAGGCCGAGGCCACCGCGGAGATCGCCCGTCTGCGAGCGCGCCTGTACCGGTGGCGGAGCACCTCCGGCGGCGATCCCGCGGCCGCCTCCCTCATCGACACGCACCTCGCCGCCCTGCGCGACCTCGCCGCGGCCGCGCGCCGCGGGGAGAACGTCGAGGGCGCGCTGCACGGGATCCGTGAGGATCTCCCGGCCCAGCGCCGCCTCACGCGGCCGGTCGACGCCGGCCGGGTGACCGCGCTGGCGGCCCGGGCCCGGCGGGCGGCCGCCCGGACGCGCGATCCGGAGGCTGCGGCGGAACTCACCCGGATCGCCGGCGAGGCCGACCTGCTCGCCGCCCGGACGGCCGCCGAGCCCGGCTACGACGCCCGGACCGGCTACGACGTGCTGGACCGGCAGACCCGCCGCGCCACCCGGCGGGAGTACGAGGTGTACATCGACCTGCTCCAGCCCGCCGAACGGGCCCAGGTGACGTCCTGGTTCGAGGACCACCTCGCCCCTCTCCACAGCACACCGGTCGGCGTGCTGCTGGTCCGCGACATCATCCGGCACATCGAGACCGCGGACGCGCTGACGCTCACCCAGTCGCCCCGCAGCGCCGGCATCGACGTCGCCGGTACGGCGGCCATGCAACGCCAGGTACGCGAAGGCATCGCCGCCGGACGCTACAGCGCCGAGTACACCGCCCTGTTCGAGGCCGCCGCCCGCGACGCGGCGGCGCAGGGCTTCACCGACGGGTGGCCACGCACACCGGACGGGGTCGCCTGGCAGGTGGACCACGTGGGTGAGCTGTGGCTCGGCGGCGCCGACGACGCCTCCAACTACCTGGCCCTGCCGCCGGTGGTGCACAGCCTGAAGACCGCCATCCTCGGACAGTTCCGCCGTGAATTCCGCGGCCGGAGCATCGAAGGGGAAAGCCGGGACCTCCGCGAGACAGATGCCCCGGAACCGTGAACAGAGGAGGACTGATGCCCGATCAGAGATGTAGTAAGAGAGCGGAATTCGGGGGGCCGCCGTCTGCGGCGATCGTTGACAGTGCCCAGCCGCTTTGGAAAGCTTCCTGGGGACCGTCGGCGACCTGTGACTCGAGGCCTGAGACCGGCGTCGGGCCCGCTGTCTGCGCCCCATGGGAGGGCTGATGCCCGAGTTGCTCCATCCTGGCGTCTACGTTCTCGAAGCGCCCTCCGCAGCCAAACCGATCGAAGGCGTCAGCACGTCGACGGCCGGGTTCGTCGGGGTCGCGGACAAAGGACCTGTCCCCGGATTCCGGATGCCTTTCGGTGAGCCGCCACGCCCACCGCTCGTCACCAGTTTCACGGAATTCACGCGTATCTTCGGCGGATTCCGTCGCGACAGCCATCTCGCCTATGCCGTCCAGGCGTTCTTCGACAACGGCGGACGGCGCGCGTACATCGTCCGGGTCGTCGTCGACGACGACCCGGACGAGGGGTACGGCCCCGGCTCCGGCAACGCCGCGCTGGCATGCGTCGGCCTGCTCGACCGCGAGTCCTCGACGGTCAACCCGACCCTGGCCGTCGTGGCCCGCTCGCCCGGCGCCTGGGCGAACACCGTGGGCCTGGCCGTCACCGAGAGCACCGCGGACCCGCAGAACCTGTTCCGGCTCACCGTGTTCGACGGGGGAGTGCCGGTCGAGTCCTTCGACGGGCTCAGCATGGACCCGGCAAGCGACGGTTTCGTCGACACGGCGGTCAACAACGCCTCGCGCTTCGTCTACGTCAAGTCGGTCGTCCCGGACGGGGTCTCGTTCGCCGACGCCCGGCCCGCCGCCACCGCCGCGGCGCACGTCCTGACCTTCGCCGACGCGGATGGCGCGACCGCGTTCACCGTCTCGTCGAACGTCTCGCTCGGCGAACCGCTCAGCGTGCGGACCACCCGCTCCGCCGACGGCGGCCCTCCGACGTTCACGCTCCAGATCAGCCAGGCCGGCCGGGTCATCGAGAGCCACGACAACCTCTCCATGGACCGCGCCCTCGGCAACTTCGTCGAGCGCAAGGTGAACGCCGCCTCCCGCCATGTGCGCATCCGCGCCACCGAGCCGGTGCCGACCACCGACGCCGACCGGGCCCGCCCGGTCGACGCCATCCACGCCTTCGCCATGCCGGCGCTCCCCGCGGGGATCAGCTTCCCCGGCGGATCCGTCTCGGCGGGCCCCGGCAAGGACGGCAGGGTGCCGGCGCCGGGCGACCGGCACTTCGTCGGCAGGGCCGACCGGGGGTCGGGCCTGTACGCCTTCGACAGTGTCGACGACATCAACATCATCGCCGTCCCCGGCTCGGGCAACGACCTGACCGTGAGCGCGGGCATGGCGTACTGCCGCAACCGCCCGTTCCAGGACGCCTTCTTCGTCGCCGACGTCGGGGTGCTCACGCCCGAGGCCGCCCGGGTTCCCGGAGCCACACCCGACGTGCGGGGAAAGACAGCGGCCCGCGACTTCATCCGCTCCCTGTCCACGCCCAGCGACTACGGCGCGGCCTACTACCCGTGGCTGCGGGTGTCGGACCCGATCGGCAAGGGCCGCAAGCCCACCATCGCGGTGCCGCCGTCCGGGGCCATCGCCGGCCTGTACGCGCGGGTCGACAACAGCCGAGGCGTCTTCAAGGCACCGGCGGGCACCGAGACCGGTCTGGCCGGCGCGCTCGGCCTCTGCGACGACATCCAGGACGCCGACCAGGACATCCTCAACCCGATCGGCCTCAACGTCCTGCGCCGGTTCCCGGGGTACGGCGTCGTCTCCTGGGGCGCCCGCACTCTCGCCACCGACGCGGCCTGGCGCTACGTACCGGTCCGTCGCACGGCGATCTTCCTGCGGTCCAGCATCCGCCGGGGCATCCAGTGGGCGGTCTTCGAGCCGAACGACGAGCCGCTGTGGTCGCAGCTGCGGCTCAACGTCCGGGCGTTCATGCTCACGCAGTTCCGGGCCGGCGCCTTCCAGGGGGCCACACCGGCCGAGGCGTTCTTCGTCGCCTGTGACGCCACGACGACCACGCAGCAGGACATCGACAACGGCGTGGTCAACCTTCATGTGGGGTTCGCGCCGCTGAAGCCGGCCGAGTTCGTCGTGTTCACCCTCAGCCAGAAGGTCGACCAGTCGGCGGTGTGACCGCCGGCCGTGCCAAGGAAAGGCCGGACCCCTCATGCGTATGAGTGCGAGCACCAACCGATTCGACCCATACCGCAACTTCCGGTTCAAGATCAAATGGGACGGGGTCTACGTCGCCGGGCTGTCGAAGATGACCGGCCTGAAACGCTCGACCGAGATGACGGAATGGCGGGAGGCCGGCGAGAACATCGTCGCGCGCAAACTCCCCGGCAAGACGAAGTACGAAGCGGTGACCCTGGAAGCGGGCATCACCTACGACACGGCCTTCGAGGACTGGGCCAACCTCGTCAACGACTTCGCCAGCCACAGCCGTACCAACCTCGGCGACTTCCGCAAGAACGTCACCCTCGACATCTTCAACGAGGCCGGCGTCAAGGCCCTGTCCTACAACCTGTACCGCGCCTGGGTGGCCGACTACCAGGCCGTGCCGGACCTCGACGCCTCGGCGAACGCCGTCGCCATCACGACGGTGAAACTCGAGTACGAGTGGTTCGAGCGCGATGTCGCCGTCGTCGAAGCGGCGGGCCTCGGCCCCGCCCGGATCGGCTGACCGGACCGCCGTACATGAGGGAAACCCGTACCGGCGTGACGGCGGCCCGCCCGGCCGCCGTCACGCCGCCCGCCCACCACACCCACCGGCCGGTCACCCTGCTCGCCGGCCTCGTCACCGACGACGGCGATCTCGTCACGACCGCCTGGGTACGCCCCCTCGACGGCGAGGACGAGGAGTGGCTCACCGCCCAGCCCACCGCCCTCGCCGGTGCGGAGGTCGTCACCGGCCTGCTCACCCGTACCGTCGTACGCCTCGGTCCGTGGGCACCCCCACCGCCGGAGATGCTGCTCGACCTGGCGATCGCCGACCGCGACCTGTTGCTGCTGTCCGTCCGAACCTCCACGTACGGCCACCGTTTCGACGTCGTCCTGTCGTGCTCGTCGTGTGCGCAGCCCATGGATGTCTCGTTCGCCGCGGCCGACATCCCCACCCACGCGCGCCGGACTCCGCCGACGCCCCTGGTCCACGAACTGCCCGACGGCCGAGGCGGCGCGATCAGAGTCACCCTGCGGCCGCCGAGGGGACGGGACCAGGAGGCCGTCGCCCTCGCGCGTACGGCAGGCGACCCCACCGAGCCGGTCGAACTGCTGCTCCAGCGATGTCTGGTGGGCGTCGGCGACGGGCCGGGCGGAGCGGAGGGCTGGGGCCGGCTACCGGCACGGAGCCGCGACGCCCTCGCGGCCGCGGTGGACGAGGCGAGCGCCAAAGTGGAGCTCGCGATGGACCTCACCTGCCCTGAGTGCGGGGTCGACTTCGAGGCCGACCTCGACCTCGCCGGGTACGTTCTGGACGAGTTCGTCGTCCCCGCCGGCACCGTGCTGCGCGAGGTACACCTGCTCGCGAGCGCCTATCACTGGAGCGAACACGCCATCATGAGCCTGCCCAGCCCGCGCCGGCGCGCCCTCGCCGCCCTTGTCGCACAGGATCTGCGCCGGGCACAGGAGCACGGGTGAGCGGCTATCTTAAGCGGTCGGCGACCGCGGGCGCCCGCTCCTGGCGGACCGCACCGGAGATGCGCCAGAGCGCCGCGGCCCGCGTCGCCCGCTCCGGGGGCGTCGGAGCCGCGGCCCTCCCCGACGGTGATCCGGCGGCGGGGACGGACCGAACCGAGCGGGCCGACGGTCCGCAGGCCGACGGGGCCCGCCTGCCGGGTGCCCGGAGCGCACGGCCCGTCGCGGCCGGCGGCCGTGCCCAGCGCGAGAGGGGCGGTCCCCGCGAAAGCGCCCCCCAAGGCAGGGCGTACACGGACGCCTCCCGCCCCACCACCGCCTCCGAAGGCCCTGAAGGTCCCGAGGTCTTCGGCGCCTCCGACGGCTCGGGCAGCTCTGCCGGCACCGACCACGGCCGCGACGGCAGCACGCGCCCGTCCCCTTCCGGCGCCCCTTCCGACGGGCCGCGCCGCGACGCCGAGGCGCCCGCGGCCCGCGCCGCACACCGGCGACGGGCCGGACGGCCACCCGAGCAGCCCATGACGCCGCCACCGCCACCGGATACGCCCGCCGAGCCACCGCGGCCCGCGCCGGCACGTCCGACGGGCCCCGTGCTCCATGGCCCGGACCGGCCATCCCTCGCGTGGCCGTCCGGCCACAGCGCCGTGCCCTCGGCGCCCGCCGTACCGCCCTCTCCGGCCGAGGGCACGGGCGGTCCCGAGGGCTCCGCCCCCGGCGGCCGGTCCACCGGCACACCGGGACCCCGGCCCGCCGCGGCCGGCCCGCCGCCCCACTGGGGCCCCGTTCCTCCGGCAGAGCACCCGACCCGTACCGGGCCGTCCCCGGCCGGACCGACCCCCGTACCCCTTTCCGTACGCCGCGTCGCCGACGGCACCTCCGTCGGCGGCCGGGAGTCCTCCCTCGATGACGGAACGGCCCGCACCGTGCACGCCGGCGGGCACGACGGACCCGCCGTCACGGCCACGGGACGCGGCGGATCGCCTGAGCGGCCGACCGGGCGCGCGGAGTCGGACGTGCCCGTTCCCGACGGCACCGCGCTCGGCCCCGCACAGGCGCTTCCCGGCGCCGGTGGCCTGGCGGACGATTCCGCCGTGCCGCCGGCCGGCGGCGCCCGGCAGGCGCCGCGTGTGACCGTGGCCATCGGGCGGATCGAGTTGACGGTCGTCCAGCGCCCGGCGGCTCAGGCGGCCCCGCCCGGGGCGGCCTCCGCACGCGGAGACGGCGGCCGGGACCGCGAGCCCCGTCCCGCGCTCGGGATGTCCCCGTTCGACCGGGCCCGGTTGGGCCGCTGACATGAGTGCCCAGGCCATCGCCGCCGCCACCAAGGCACTGCGCGCCTACCTGAAGTCCTCGCTGTCGCCCGGCCGTTCGGTCACCCTGTTGCCTCCGGGCGAGGACCCGCCCCTCACCGGCAGCGGAGTCAACCTGTACCTGTACCGAGTCGGCGAGAGCCCCCACCTGAGGAACCAGGCCTATCCGGGAAACCGCGCCGGGGCACCGGCCCGCGACGTACCCGTCCTCTCCCTGGAACTGTCGTACCTGCTCACGCCGTTCGGACCCACCCCCGGCTCGGACGACGAGACCGACGAGGCGCATGCCGCACTCGGCGAGGCGATGCTCGCCCTGCACGACGAGCCGATCCTGAACCAGGTGCACCGTCCGGGTTTCGACGCCGACACCGAACTGGCCGCGGCCCTGCGCGACTCCTTCGAGGACGTCCGCGTCCGGCTCGACGCCCTCTCGGTGGAGGACCTGTCGCGGATCTGGAGCACGATCGGCAAGCCCTACCGGCTCTCGGCCGCCTACCAGGTTTCGCTGGTACAGCTGCGCGGTGCCACCTCGGGATACGCCGTGCCGCCCGCCACCGCGCCTCAGATCACGCTGGGCACGCACGCGGCGCCGCAGCTCGCCGCTCTCGTACCCGCACGCGGGCCGGCGGCCACTCTGAGCGGCGGAGCGGTCGTCCCCGGACGTGTCCGCGTGGAGGGGGCGGGCCTGGCGGGGCCGGGCCGTACACCCGCCGTCACAGTCGCCGGCGTACCGGCGCGACTGATCGGCCCCCCGGCCGCTGACGTCTTCACCATGGAACTGCCCCGTACGCTGCCCGCCGGGCCGGAGGCCGAGGTGCGGGTCACCCTCGACGGCGGTCCGGGAAGCTCCGTGCTCGTGTTCCGCGTCGACCCCTGGGCCGCCGCGGCCACTCCGGTCCGTACGGCGCCGGGCGGCCCCACGACCGTCGTCGTCACCGGGACCGGCCTGGCCACCGCCGCGGAGATCATCGCCACCGACTCCACCGGCACCCCACGCTTCAGCGCCGCCGTCGACCCCACCGGCACGGACGACGGCACCGCGACGGCAGTCCTGCCCGCGGCCACACTCACCAATCTCGCCCCCGGCTCCACCCCCAACGGCCGCTATGACCTGCGTGTCCGCCTCGCCTCCGGGGCACTGACCAACCCGCGCCCGCTCCTGGTCGCCCCGATACTGACCCCGGTCACCGGCGCACCGGGCGGCTCGGAGTATGACCCCGCCGACCGCAGGCTCACCCTGCGGGGCGCCAGACTGGACGGCCACGACGTACGGCTGAGCGTCGACGCGGCGGAGTACTCGCTCGGCCCCCACACCGATCCGGCAACGGTCACCCACCAGTTCCCACGCCCCCTGCAGCCGGGTGAGCACACCGTCGCGGTGATCGTCGACGGCTTCCGCTCCGACTTCCTGCGGGTACGCGCATGACCGGCCGGTGGGACGGCCCGGGGGGCGCGCGAGGCGGGGTGGACGCCCCGCCCCGGGGTTTCGCCGACCACTGGGAGCACCTGCGAGCGGAGTTCGCGCTGCTCGACCATGCCCTGCGCGAGGTCGCCCGGCGCACCCGGCCCTCTCTCACCGACGGGCGCCGGCCCGGCCCGGTCGAGGACGACGCAGACGCAGACGCAGAAGCAGGCGCAGACGCAGAGGAGGCAGAGGCAGAGGCACACGCAGGTGCAGAAGCAGACGCCGACGCCGCGGACGATCCGCCCGGCGCCCTCGCCGAGCTGCGGGCCGCACTAGACCAGCGGGTGGCGGCTACACCGGCGTCGGTCCGGCTGCCGCTGGCCCGGCTGGTCGCCGCCGCCGGGCTCACCCCCTGGGAGGTGACGCTGGTCGTCCTCTGCCTCGGCGTCGAGCTCGACGGGCGTTACACCCGGCTCTGCGGCCTGCTCCAGGGGGATCACGCGTACAGCCGTCCCGGCACCCTGCTCGCGCTCGACCTGCTCGGGGGCGGGCTTCCCGAGCGGGCCGCCGGGCGCGCCGCCCTGGAACCGGGCGGCCCGCTGTTCGCAGCCGGCGTCCTGCACCTGCTCCAGGACCCGCGCGGGGGGCCGTCACACCTCCTCGGGCTCACCGACCGGGTACGGACCCTGCTGCTCGGCAACCCACGGGGACCGGAGCGGCCGTGGCTCCGCTTCATGGCACCGGGCCGGACGCCGGGCGACGCCGACGAACCCAGCGCTCTGAGGCCGGTCGTCGAGCAGCTCGCCCGCGCGGCCGACGGCCTGATGCACGACGGGGCCTGGGCGGCCGGCCCGGCCGGGACACGGCTCGTCGCCTGTCTGCACGGGGCAGCGCACGCCGAATTGTGCGACACCGCGCACCGGGTCGCGTCCCGCCTGGGGACAGGACTGGTGGTCCTCGACGCGGGAGCCGTCGACCGCACGGTGTCCACTCTGGCCGACGCGGTGCGGGAGGGGGTGCTGACAGCACGCCTGGAGCCGGCGCTGCTGCTCGTTCTGCTGCCGCTCTCGGGGGCTCCGGGAACGCCCGAGGCGGGAGAACGCCCGGACGCGGGCCTCGACGGGACGGTCCGCGAGCTGGCCGCCGTTCTCGACGGCAGCGGATGGCTCACCCTGGTCGCCGCGCCCCATCCGGTCGCCCCACCTGCCGGAACCCTCACCCCCTGGGTGAACCTGACCGTGCCGGAGGCCGACCCCGGCGACGTGGCCCGTCGCTGGTCCACCGAACTCGAGGCCGCAGGGATCGCCGTGGACCGCGCCGACGCCTCGTCCCTCGCCTCCCGCTTCCGGGTGGGCCCCGCGGGGATCGCCCGGATCGTCGCCCGCGCGTCGGCGACAGCGCGACTTCTCGGCCGGCCGGCGGATCTGCCTGTCGTGGAGGCGGTCGCCCGCGACGGGTCGGGCTCAGTCCTCGGCTCCACCGCCAGGCGCGTGCGGTCGGCGCAGACCTGGGACGACCTCGTGCTCCCCACCGAACAACAGCGCCAGCTCAGGGAACTGGCCGGTGCCGTCCGCAGCCGGGGCCGGGTGCTGTCGGAATGGGGCTTCGGTGCCCGCAGCCCGCGCGGTCGAGGCATCGCGGCACTCTTCAGCGGACCGCCGGGCACCGGCAAGACCCTCGCCGCCGAGATCATCGCCTCACAGCTGGGTCTGGACCTGTTCGCCGTCGACCTGGCCGCTGCGGTGAGCAAGTACATCGGGGAGACGGAGAAGAACCTCAGCCGTATCTTCGCCGCCGCGGCCGGCACCAACGGACTGCTCTTCTTCGACGAGGCGGACGCCCTCTTCGGCAAGCGCAGCGAAGTGAAGGACGCCCACGACCGCTACGCCAACATCGAGATCAGCTACCTGCTTGCCCGCATCGAGGCGCACGACGGCGTGGTCGTGCTCGCCACCAACCTGGAGCGTCACCTCGACGAGGCGTTCCTTCGGCGACTGGCCTTCTCGGTCAAGTTCCCCTTCCCGGGAGCGGCTGAGCGGGAGCGCATCTGGCGTGTCCAGATCCCGGCCGGTGCACCGATCGATCCCGACGTCGACTGGGCGCTGCTCGCCTCCTTCCCCCTGTCCGGGGGCAGCATCCGCGGTGCCGTCCTGCACGCGGCGTACCAGTCGGCGGCCGCCTCCCGCCCCATCGGCACGGTCAGCCTCCTCGCCGGGCTGCGCCGCGAACTGGAGAAGGTGGGCAGGGTGGCCGTCCCGAGCGATTTCGGCGCGCACTGGGCCGAAATCGCCCGGGGCGGCATCGACGAGGCCGCGTCGCCATGACAGCCGGCCTCGACCTGCGCATCGACCGTCTGACGCTCGACATCGACGTTCCCCTGGACCACCGCCACCGGATCGAGCCCATCACCCGCCGCGCCCTGGCCCTCTTCGAGGCCCTCGCCCCGGCCGCACTCGTACGCCTGGAAGCCCCCCGCTCGAGCGTGCGCCACGAGTCGGTCTCCGCGGGCGTACTGACGATCGACCTCACCCGCGACAGCGACGAGACCGTGGCCGAGCGGATCGCCCACGCCTGGCTCGAAAGCCTGCGGCTCACCATCGGCCCATAGAGCACGGCGAGTTCCCCGTCCGAGCCTGTACTGGAGTTGTGCTCTGCGTGAAGCCTGCCATGGGCTTGCTACAGCCTTTGAGAATGATCTCGTGGTGAGGCGTTCGCCCACCTCCGGGTCGGTGAGGCGAGGAAAGATTTGCGGGAGGAGGGCAGCCATGTTCCTCGTCCGACGGTTCGTCGCTCATCCACGCAGGGATCACCAGCCGCAATCCACGGCTGGACCGATTCAGCGTGGACCTCGGATCCGCGGAGCGGGTGTTCCTCATCGCCGCGTGGGGTCAAGGTGTGAATCTCACCAACGGCTCCACCAGCGACCTCGCTGAGCTCGCCGAAGCGGCCGCGGCCTGGCATGCAGGCGTCGCCCTCTCCGAACTACAGACCGCGGCACCATTCCTGGAAGTCAGCCCCCTCGCTCTGGCCCACGAACGCGGTCCTGAGTACGCCGTGGCAGAGAAGTGGAGTCGCTACCTGGCTCCGGACCCGTACGAGGACCTGGAAATGCTCCATGCAGCGCACGCGGAGCCCAGACTGAGAGCGCTCTTCCCCTTCACCAGCCACGGGGCCCTGATGTTCAGCAGATGCACCGGGTTCCCGTTCTCCCAGGACATCTCGGCGATTTATCCGCTCGGTGACCACCGCTATGCGGTCCATCACCGCGGCGAGCCATTCTCGCGCGAACCCGACTACACGGCCCAGGAAGCCGCAGCGGTGGTCGTCGCCCACATGCCGGAGACCTGGGGCCCGGCGGTCGCAGGGACCCAACACGACCTGCGTGACCGCGAGGGCCAGTGACCTCACAAGCGCCCCCAGCGAACGCTGAAGACTGGGGAACTAATACGAGCGGTCTGTCCATCCCCTGAGCACCGGGTGGGGATATTCAACGAGCCTCATCAACCTGCCAGGTCCTGACCGAACGGAGGAGAAGAACTGCTGCGCCATCGGCTCGAAGTACCGCACCCCGCGCGAGTTCGGCGCCTCGGCGGTCGAGTTGCATGCGGTGCGTCTACCACCCCCTTGCCGGCCTCGAGACGGATCTCCTCACGGCGCGCGGCGACGTGGGCCCGGACCATCTGGTAGGAGACGTCGACGGCTTCATGCGCGTCCAGCAGCCGGTCGTAGATCCGCTTGACCGTGTGGCGATGCTTCCGCGGCACGGTCAGGTCCGCCTTCAGGATGGCGTCGATCACCGGCCCGTAGAGGTTAGGCGCGTTGCCCATGGCCTCATCCTCTTGCGCGGCTCCGGCAGGGTTGAGATCTGAGCCCTCCGCTTCGGGACCATGGTCGTGCTCCGCACGAAAACAAGGGGGCGCTGCCGAAAGCAACCGTTGGCCCTACGATCCCGCCCACGTCGATCACACCTGCTATACCCGTCCCACAGGGGCGCGGCGGCGCCGTCCTGAGCACCGAGCAGGAGGGGCCGGTCCTGGAACGCCCCGGCGAAGAACTGACGATCCCCGCCGAGGCGGAGCGTCACGATCGAGTTGAGGGCCCCTTCCGGGGCCACGCCGTCCGTCTACCGGATCGAGGACGCGAGCGAGGCCGCCGCCACTGCCTTCGCCGACGCGGTGAACGCGCTGCTGCCGGAGCGGACCGAGGAAATCGACGGCGGCGCCCTCGTTGTCCTGCGCACCTTCGCCAAGACCGGGCGCCAGAGGTTCCTGCGCAGGCTCAAGTGGTTCGAGTTCGGCTGCCTCGGAGTATTTGTCGCCCTGTGCGCGAGCGCCGGGATCGCGGGCGTCGAGGGCCTCGCCATCGCCACCGTGCCGATCGGAGTCATCGCGACCGCGGCCCTCGGGTCGGCGCGTACTGCGTAGGGACGTGGAACCGCGAGCGGCACCTGCTCAAGCACGGCATCACCGTCGCCGCGTCGCCAGCCAACACGCCGGGAACGTACCTCTACACGGACAGCGCCGGCATGGCCCGTGTCCTCTCCGACCGGGACGTCGAACCCTGCCTCAGGGCCAGCAACAACCTCCAGGACCCGTCGGACGTCCTCGTGCCGCACGCGCCGTTCATGCGGCGCTTCAACATCACCTGGCGGCGTCCCTCCTCTTCTGCGGGCTGAACGGCGCTGGCTCGCGATCAGGATGACCATCATGCCCGTCCTCGGCAAGAAGCTTGGGAGGTCGTTTCCTCTGGGCCGCGAGACCTACGCCGATGGTCCGACGCGCCGGCCGATGCGTTTCCTCACGTCTGCTGGTCCGATAGGGGAGTGAGCGATCTTGTGAACGAGCCGGGGCCAGCCGTCCGTCTACGCTTGGCCGAGGAAAGGAACGTCTGGCTGTGCACCGTGCGTTCGGACGGCTCTGCCCACATCACGCCCGTCTGGTTCGTCTACCAGCGCTCCCGGTGGTGGATCGGTACGGATGACAGCTCCGTCAAGGTCAGAAACATCCGCAAGGAGCCCCGCGTGTCCCTGGCTTTGGAGGACGGCCGGTTTCCGGTCGTCGCCGAAGGAGACGCATTACTCATTCGTGACGGGTTCCCTCACGAGGTCGTGACCGCGTTCGAGCAGAAATATGGGTGGGATGTATCCGCTCCCACACGCCCCGGAAGCAAGCGAGTGCTGCTGGAAGTGCATGTGCGTCGGTGGCTGTTGGCCGGCACGGCCCAGTGAGCCTTTCAGCTTCGCCACTCCAGGGTGAGGACGGCCTTGGCGACTGACGTCATGAGGTGGGGGCTGATGCGGGCTCCGGCCAGTTGGCTCGGGGGCCGAGAGGAATTCGGCAAGAAAGCGCAGGAGCAGGTCGGTTCGGTCTCGGTACTCGACAGCTTCGCAAGGCGGCTGGTGTAGTTCCTCGTGCAGGACGCCACGGCGGATGTCGTCCTCGCTGGTGCATGGAGGTTCCTCTGCTGGCCCGCCGGGCACAGCGGCCTTGTTTGTGAGGAGTTGGCGGGCGGTCACCTCGCTGAGCGGCCGGTCCTGCACTTGGGGCCGGAAGGTGGTCTTGGGTGGGGGCAGGAATCCTGCTCGGAGTACCATCCCTGCGAGGTTCTCCGGTCGGCGCTCCGCAACCCGCAGAGGCGCAGCCGTATGGGGGCATCCGTGTAGAGAGGGCAGAGGGGAATGAGTGTGGCGGAGAGCTGGTCCCGCGTGATGAATCTGCTTCGGCAGCACGCCCCGGCCGATCACGCGGATCTGCCCGGGCCCGCTACGGAACTGATGCTCGCGGCCGCCGAGGAACGGATGCGTATCCGCCTCCCTCAGGATCTGCGGGCGTGGCTGCTGCAGAACAATCTGGATCTTCCTGAGGAAGATGTGGACGACGATGTGGCATGCTGCGGCTTCGCCGGGTTCCCGCATGAGGGAAGCTTCTTTCTGGGCATCCGCGCGATGGAGAAGCTCTACGCGACCCGCTTCGTGCCCGGCGGGTTCGACCCTCCGGACCAGCCGGACAATCCGTTCTGGCGTAATGAGTGGATCCCGTTCCTGTCGGACCAGGACGGCTGGACGGGAAAGTTCATCGACGCTCGGGACGGGCGTGTCGGCAGGTGGTTCGTGGGTGAGGCCACGATCACGGGTGAATACGAATCGCTGGCTCACTATTTCGACTCCGTGGCGGAGATGCTGACGAAGATCGCCGATGGAAAGTATCCGGTCTGTGAGGTCGCCGAAGGGCGACTCGTCTGGTCGTGAACCAGAAGATCCCTCGTCAGTCCCAACTGGATGGCCGTCCTCGCCAAAGCCCTCCTCGCCCTGGAGAGGCGACGGTGAAGAAGCATTCTCAGCGTTGACTCTCCAGGGTGGGAACGGCCGCGACGATGGCCGTCATGCGGTTGAGGCTGGCGCGGGCTTTGCGGAGGGCGTGCAGGACTTCGGTCTCGCGACGCAGGCCTCGGTTGACCGTCCGCTGGGTCGGACTGAGGTCCTGGCGCGGCAGTTGCCTGATCGGCGTGGTCACCCAGGAGCCGGCCCCGATGTAGGCGCGGTCGGCAAGAACCGGAATGCCCTGGCGCTCGCAGATCCGGATGACTCGGTGGGTGCGGGCCGCGGCTAGGTCATGGGTGCGGCCGGACAGCGCGGGTAAGATCCACAGCAGGTTGCCTGCGGGATCCGCAACGACCTGCACGTTCACGCCGTGGCGGCGGTGCTTCTGGGAGAGGCCGGCCCGACCGTCACCGACGCGGTTGCACTCGGCCTTTCTTGCCGAATTCCTCTCGGCCCCCGGACCAGGTGGCCGGCGCCCGCGTCAGCCCCCACCCTGTGACGTCAGTCGCCAAGGCCGTCCTCACCCTATCGGTTCTGGCCGCCTATCCGGAACTGCTGCTTACTGAGATTCTCCAGCGGAGGGGCTGATTTCCATCTCGGGGACGAACCGTGTCAAATCATTTTCCCAGTTGCCCAGCTTGAAGTCGCTGACCTTGATACCTCTCCGGTCTTCCTTGTTTCTCCTCTGGTTCTTCCCGCTCTCGCTCCTGTTCGCCCGTACTGCCTCCAACAGGGCCTTGTAGTGAGCCTTGCTGGCGTCCGTGGGCTCCTGTTGGAGCAGCATGGTCATGATGCGGTCGAGATTGAAGGCCTCGTGCGCGGCGTCCCACTGCTTCGACTCCTGAAGGAGGTAGACGGCAATGCCGGTCATGAAGCCGGTGATCAGAGGGCGGCGGCTCTTGTGCTGCCAGTAGATCTCTGCTGCGGAGATTCCGACATTTCTGTTCTGGGATCCTTGTTTGACGAACTCCAGGGACTTGAAGAAGAGCTCCTCCAACTTCCTTCGATTCTGGAGGTGGGCTGATCCGAACCCGATGGCAATGCCCAACAGTCCCGTTGTCAGGGACACCCCTGCCGTAGTGAGAGCCAAGGTCGCCTCCGAGTCCATGATCGCCTGGAACACCATCGATGCCCTCCCGCGTTGCCGCTGATGCACCGGTGTGTGGAAATTCAGGGGATCGGCAGATTCTGAGTATCGCCCGATCAATGCAAGGCACTTCATCGCAGATCTACCGAACCGTGATCGGAGCTGATCGATCGCACGACTGGACTTCTGTCGCAGCAGTGCCGACACCACCTTCTGGCATCTTGTGCCCACGGCTACCAACTGAGAATGATCGGTTCTGGCCGACGCATCCGGAACTGCTCCTGTAGTACAAGCAGTGCCGGCTTAGCCTCCCCGACTTGGTTACGGGTGTCAGGCGAGAAGGACGCGCTTACACAGGAGCGCGAAGCTGGTGCGCCCGAGCATTCGTCGTTTCAGCAGCTTGATCCGGTTGACCGGTGCCTTCGACGGGGCCGGGTTCCAGTGGGTGGTCAGGCCGGCGTGGACGGCGTCGTAGTCGCTGTTCAGGCCGACGGCGAAGGTGCTGATCGTGGGCAGGCCCGAGGGCATGGCCTCGGTGATCCATTGGGTGAGGCGTTCGGCCTCCAGGGGCTTCAGCATCTCGGCGAAGGAGGTGACCAAGCTGGTGGCGGTGTCCAGTTCGGGGCAGTGCGCGAGGATTGCTTTGCGCTGGACTTCCCAGTCGCTGCGTTCATGCAGAACGGGGAGCTCGCGTCCACCGCATACGTTCTTGACCAAAGCCCCGACCCGACCCGCGACGCGGCCGCGCGAGCTCTGGCCGAAGCGGGGAGAGCTGGAGACCCTCCGCCGCTTGGCGCCTTCCGCACCTTCCAGGTACCGGTGGCCGACATCGCGGAGATCACCGGCTGGGACCTGGGCCCGCTGCCGGCCGCTGACCGGCTGCCTTCACGAGTGCGCGCCGAGAAGCGGTGGACGCAATTGGAAAGGTTCGAGGACATCATCGTGCAGCTAAGAGCCGTCCCGTAAAGGATCGACGAGTCGACTCGAGCGAGGTTGGCCGCAGCGGCCTGTGGGCCTATCCGGTGAGGGCGAGGTTGGGGTGTGACCGAGGTACGCGCCAGGGGCATCGAGATGATCTTGAGGCCCCGAGCGCTCGGCCCCCGTATTTCAAAGGACACGCGCGCTGTTCTGCCAGCGGCAGAACAGCGGCCGGACCGGGCTCGACGATCACTACAGTCCAGTCACATGACGACGATCACGACGCGTACGGTCGAGTACCCGGCGGACGGTTTGACGATGGTCGGGCACCTGGCGCTCCCGGCCGGTGTCGACCGCCGGCCCGCGGTGCTGCTCGGACCAGAGGGCATGGGACTCAGCGACGTCGAGCGCCGCCGGGCCGATGCTCTCGCCGAGCTGGGATACGTGGCGCTGGCCTTCGACCTTCACGGCGGGCGCTATTTGGGCGACCCCGAGGAGATGCTGGCCCGTTGTATGCCGCTGCTCGCCGACCCCGACCGGATGCGGGGCATCGGCCATGCGGCACTCGACGTGTTGCGCACCGAACCGCGGACCGACCCCGACCGGATCGCCGCCATCGGCTACGGCACCGGGGGCGCCATCGCGCTGGAACTCGGACGCGACGGCGTCAACCTGCGCGCGATCGGGACAGTCAACGCAACTACCACGGGCCGACCGGGCGAGGCAGCGCGCATTCGCTGCCCCGTGTGGGCCGGGGTCGGGTCGGAAGACCCGATCATGCCGCCCGCGCAACGGAACGCGTTCACCGCCGAGATGCAGGCCGCGGGCGTCGACTGGCGCCTCGCGGTCTACGGCGGTGCCTTGCACGCCTTCCACCACCCGCCGGTCGACCACCCCACGGTCCCCGGCGTCGGCTACCACCCACAGCACGCGCAGCGAGCATGGCGCGACGTCGTCGACCTGCTCGCCGAGTGCCTGCCCGTGACGGAGGATCTGGGGGCATGACCCAGGCAAACAGCCTGGCGCCAGGCATGGTCCGCGTCGGGCACTCACAGTCCCCTCCCCTCAAGTCCCCATAGAAGAAACACATTTGGGCGGATGCTCGATCGCGGAGGCGCATTCGCAACTGCCGCAGGAAATGCCGGATTTACTGCGACGGAGCCCCTGCCGTGATCCTTGCGACCTGCGGCGGTCCGTTCCGGCCGCCAGGGCGAGGTCTACGCATTTACTGCGGACTCACTGCGCTGACCGCGTGCGAGTTCGCATCAAGATCAACTCATTGCCCCTTTGGTGCATATCTCGGCTGGACCCCAGGTTGTGCAGGCGAGCGATGCCGCGCATGGCGTGGTGGACGCCGTCGCCTTGGAGGCGGCAGTCGCGGAGGATCTTGCAGAGAGCGGAGGGGTTCCGTTGAGAGTGCGTGTCAGCGGGGGATCTCCTGTCCTGCTTTGGTGAGGGTCAGTGTGAGGCACCCCAGCCACGCACCGGGTCGAAGCCGCCCTCGTCGACGACACCGGCCAGCTCCTCGCCAAGCGCCACATCACCGACGACGCCACCGGCTACAAGGTCCTCCTCGACCTGCTCGCCGAGTACGGCGACACCGCCGAGAACCCGATCCCTGTCGCCATGGAGACCTCCCGCGGACTACTCGTCGCCGTGCTGCGGACGGGCAGCCGGCCAGTGTTCGCGATCAACCCGATGGCCGCCGCCCGATACCGCGACCGCCACTCCGTCTCCCGCCGGAAGTCCGACCCCGGCGACGCCCTGGTCCTGGCCAACATCCTCCGCACCGACATGCACGCCCACCGGCCTCTGCCCGACGACTCCGATCTCGCCCGGGCCGTCGCGGTCCTTGCCCGCGCCCAGCAGGACGCCACCCGGAACCGGCAGCGGCTCGCCAACCAGCTCCGCTCCCTGCTGCGCGAGTATCACCCCGCCGCTCTGGCGGCGGCCGATGCTGGAAGAACGGCCTGTGCCGGCCCGAGATGCGGGAACTGCTCCGGGCAGCCCGACACCCACCCGCGCCGCCCGACTCACTCGGACCCAGCTCCAGGCCGCCCTCAAGAGGGCTGGCCGTCAGCGCGGAATCGAGGCCGAAGCCGACCGGCTCCGCGAGGTCTTCCGATCCGAGTGCAGCTGGAGGCCGCCTGCACCGCCGCCGACCAGCTCGCCGAGGCAGTGGAGGAAGCGTTCCCCCGGCACCCGGACTCCGAGATCATCCTCAGCTTCCCCGGCCTCGGCACCCAGCTCGGCGCCCGGCTGTTCGCCGAGATCGGAGACGACCGCAGCCGGTTCGCCCACGCCCGCGGCCTGAAGGCATACGCCGGCTCCTCACCCCTCACCAGCGCCTCCGGCAAGAAGACGTCCATCACCCGCCGCTGGGTCAAGTACGACCGGCTCAACGCTGTCGGCTACCTCTGGGCCTTCTCCTCAATCACCGCCTCACCCGGCGCCAAGGCCCACTACCGGCGCCGCCGCGACCACGGAGACTGGCACGCATGAGCACAGCGCAACCTCTTCAACCGCATGATCGGACAGCTCTACCACTGCCTCCACCACGGGACCCGCTTCGACGAAGTCGTCGCGTTCCCCACGGCCACTGGGGCTCTCGCGGCATGAGTGACGTCAGCCGCCGATCGCGCGCGACCAACGCTCTTGGATGACGGACAACTTCCGTTCGAACTCCGCATCCCACATCCGGTGCTGAAGGCCCCGGGAATCGTGACCGAACGCCCACAGACCCGTACGGCCCGCAGGTCCCACCAGGACCCACTACGCGTGAGGTGCTGTCGCTTCTCAATTCGGGCGATCTCGGGACAGCCCTTAGGGCTGATGCCTCGGCGTAGGCAGACCTCACTCGTTTGCTGATGCAACCGCAGTGAGTGAAGTGTCGAACGGGCGAAGAGCGCAGATCTTGGGAATGGAATCCCGTCTGCAGAAGGAGCATTTGTATGACTACACAAGAGATCCCTACCGACCGAGTCCTCTCTGTGGACGAAGGGATGGAGCTCAAGAAGCGCATCGCCGAGAGAAGGGCGACCGGACAGCGGCACTGGATGGGCAACTACGGAAGCTCTTACGACGTGGTCGCCGTCGCGAGCGCTGCGTGTACGCCGCGAACAACGTCCCTTCGCCGGGCCGCAGCTCTATGACCTGCTCCGCCGCTGGCGGCGGGACGGCACCGGGGCCCGGATCGTCACCCATCTCCAGGCCGCGGCGGCCGACCACCGAAAGTCGACCAGACCGACTACGTGCAGCCGCGGAAGCAGTCGCCGTCGCTACGGCCGGACGCCAATACCTGCCCTGCTCAGCGCAGACGGCGAATCCCCGCCCCCATATCCCCCCGCGCCCGTGCGGTTGCCCCCATTCCGAGACGCGAGGAGACTGGTGAGAAAGGGGGATTCATACCTGAACGGGGCTTCTCTCTCGGGCCGCGCCCTGTCGCCGTGACGTAACCGGCCGGGCCAGCTGCGCCCCTGAGGACAGCTACGCCCATGAGAAGAGGCGAGTGCGATGTCGCGTCAGTACTACCAACGTGGCAATCTCGTCGAGGCGGAGGAACTCGACGATGTCGTCGCGGTGAAGGTGGAGACGGACGGTGTCAGGGCCGCCGTCGACGCGGAGGCGGAGCTGGGCACGAGCGCACGGGGAGCGATGCGCGACGCGGGAATCGACGACGAGACCGCCGCCGCCTTCGCCCGCGCGCACTGGGTGTTCGTCAGACCGAACCGGCAGACCCGAGCGGCGGTCGACGTAGGCGAGGAAATCTCCGGGGCGGAGGCAGCGGGCAAGGTCATTCGGCAGCCCAGCGGCAGGATCGGTATCGCGACCGACGCGCTGAACGTCCAGCTGCAGCCGTCGCTCTCGGAGGAGGAGGCAGAGCGCGAGATCGAGGCGGCCGGCCTGACTGTCGTCAACAAACTCGGCTTCGCGACGAACCTGTACGAGGTGCGGGCCAGGGCCGCCGAGGACGCCCTCGCGGCCTCCGTGGAGCTGCACGACAACGACCGTTTCATCTTCGCCGAACCGTCGTTCATCGAGCACGTCCCGACCCGGCTCCAACCCTCCGACCCCGAGTACCCCAAGCAGTGGCAGTGGAACAACACCGGCACCAATGGCGGCAAGCCGCGCGCCGACGTCCACATCGAGAACGCGTGGGACCACACTCTCGGGGACGGCATCCGGGTCGCCGTCATCGACAACGGCTTCGACGTACAGCACCAGGATCTCGCCAGTGGGCTGGACCCGAGCTCGGGGTTCTACAGCAGCGGCGTGGTAGGCGTGACCTTCACCCAGAGCACCGCGGGCATGCCCGACGAGGACCACGGCACCTTCTGCGCCGGGATGGTCGGCGCCCGGCACAACGGCAGCGGCGGGGTCGGTGCGGCCCCCGAGTGCGAGCTCATGCTGGTGGCGTGCCTGGGGGACCAGGTCGGCACGCAGACGACCCTGGCCCGTGCCGTGGCGTACGCCGCCAAACCCTCGACCGAGCCCGGAACCGGCGCGCAGCAAGGCGCGGACATCCTGGTCAGCAGCCTGGGCCCGAACGGTGCGGAGTGGGACCTGACCAGCACGCTCAAGCTGGCCCTCGAATTCGCCGCCGTCAACGGACGCCAGGGCAAGGGCCTGCCGATCTTCTGGGCGGCCAGCAACGGCAGGAACGTCGACATCATGCTGGACGAGGTGGTCTCCCATCCGGATGTCATCGCGGTGGTCCGGTCGAACAACAAGGACCGGGAGGACAACGCGGCCCGCGGCCCCGAGGTCGAACTGATCGCCCCCGGAGTCGATGTCGTCAGCGCGACGTCCGGAGGCGGCTTCGGCCCGAGCACCGGCACCAGCTTCGCCGCCCCCTGCGCGGCCGGCTGCGCGGCACTGGCGCTGGCGGCCAACCCCGACCTGACCCGCGACCAGCTGCGCGAGATCATGCACCAGTCGGCCGACAAGATCGGCGGCCCCGGTGTCGTTTACGACGGCAACGGCCACAACGACGACTACGGCTTCGGTCGGGTGAACGCTGCCCAGGCCATCGCGCTCGCCCAACTGGTCGCGGGGCGCATGGCACCAGCGGCACGAGCGGGACAGCGGACGCGATGAGCGACACGGGCGGCACGGACGAGGTCCCCGCGGTCTTCCGCTGCCACGTCGTCGCCGAGGACGCCGAGGCACTGCGAAAGTTCATCGAGGAGACCCGGCCCGATACCGGCTGCCGCCCCGTGGCCCGGGCGACCGCTGCCGGCCTCGGCCTCGACCTCTACTTCCGCCGGGACCAACTCGACTCGGCCAGATCCGCCAGGTCGGCACCACGGGTGAACATCACTGCGGTCGAGAACATCACGGAGAACTGGCAAGCCAGGAAGCAGGAGGTCGGCGAGGGCGACCGCTTCGCGGCCCGGGGTGCCTTGCCCCGAGGGCTCGGCCGCAAGGAGTGACACCGCGACCCGACAACCCGCGCGTCCGGACGGAGTGACCGTGTACCTCAACGTGGCCGAGATCGAATCGGCGATCAGCAACCTGCACGCCGTCTACCCGGGGGCGACGGAGGTCCTCACCCCGCCCCACACCACCCACGAGGGCCGCACGGCACGCCTGCTGCGGATCGGGTCCCGGTCGGCCCACGACGTCGACGGCATTCTGATTCTGGGCGGGGTCCACGCCCGTGAATGGGTGCCGCCCGATGCGCTCGTTTCACTCGGTGCGGACCTTCTGGAGGCGCACAGCCTGGGCACCGGCCTCGGCTACGGCTCGACGTCATACACGGCCGCCCAGGTTACGCACGTCATCGACGGCCTGGCCCTGTTCCTCTACCCGTGCGTGAACCCCGACGGCCGCGCCTACAGCCAGACGGCCGACGCGATGTGGCGCAAGAACCGCCGCCCGGCACCGGCAGGACACGGACACGGTGGCCCGTCCTGCGCGGGCGTGGATCTTAACCGCAACTTCGCATTCCTCTGGGACCACACCGCCAAGTTCGCTCCCGATGCGGACGTCCATACCTCCGACAACCCCTGCGACCCGCAGATGTACCGGGGCCCGTCCGCCGCCTCGGAGCCCGAGACCCGCAACATCGTCTGGGCGCTCGACACCCACCCGTGCATCCGCTGGCTCGTCGACGTCCACAGCGCCGTACCCGTGATCCTGCATAACTGGGGCTCGGATCGGAACCAGACCACCAGCCCGAGCGACAACTTCCGCAACCCCGCCCTCGACGCCGTACGCGGCCGCAAGGATGACGACATCGGCGAGTTCATCCCCTACCAGGACCTGAATACCGCCGTCGAACTGGCCGGGCATATGAACGACGCGGTACGCGGAGTGCGCGGCGTCGACTACGGGGTCGAGGCGGCGTACGGCCTCTACCCCACCTCCGGCACCAGCGACGACTACGCCTACAGCCGCCACTTCACCACCCCGACCGCCACCAAGACCCTCGGCTACACAATTGAATGCGGAACCTCGTTCCAGCCCCCATACCGGGAGGCCGAACACATCATCCGCGAGGTCTCGGCGGCACTCCTGGCCCTCGCCCTCAACGTCCACTAGGCCGTTTCTTGCGGATCACCTTGCTGATCAGATGAAGATGGCGGCGAAGTGGAGCCCTGACAGGTAGATGGTGGCGGTCTTCTCGTAGCGGGTGGCGATGCCGCGCCACTGCTTGAGGCGGTTGATGCACCGCTCGACGGTGTTGCGCTGCTTGTACGCCTCCTGGTCGAAGGCCGGTGGTCTGCCGCCAGCCTGTCCACGCCGCCGCCGTGCCGATCGAAAACCAGGGAGTCTCCTTCGAGGAATCCAACAGGGAAGCGGTAGAGGCGGCGAAGCTGTTTCTGGGCCAGCGGTCGGCAGCACAAGCAGGGGCTGACCGTCTGGTTCTTTGCCCGCTGCGGATCGGCGGCCTCTGCGAACCGGTGCATGCGTGACTGAGAGCAACGCGGCTCGTCATCAGTGAGCCCAAGGCAGACGAACCGCCTCGATTTCAGAGTCGTTCAACAGCGCGTTGATGAGGGCTGGTGAACCGACGACCTTGGTGGCCCATAGGTCGTAGTCGGTGCACAGGACCCAGGAGCGGTCGTCGGCCCAGAAGTTGGACGGGCTGAAGTCTGCTTCGGACTGGTCGTACAGGATGTCGGCGTCGCCGAGTCGGCCCGCACGCACGTGGAGGGTGTCGAAGTCAGTGGCTCCAAGCGCCAGAGGGGTGTAGTAGGCCAGGCAGCGGGTGTCCGGGCCTGCGGGGCTGTACTGGGTGAGGGTGGCGATCAGCCGGTTCCAGGTCTCACGGTCCAGGCTTCCTTCGGTTGGCGGGATCATGCTCAGTGGCCGGCTGCCCTCCTTCTTGGCCGAGGGAAAGCAGCGGTAGGAGGGCATCAGTCCGTCGGGCACTATCGGGTCGCCGGTCCGCCGGGCAAGCTCGGTCCAGCGCAGCCGCCGCCAGCCAGGGCCGGGGTGCCGGGCGCGGCCCAGACCTCCCCCCGTGGCGATGCTCACGGCGTCGAGGTCGATGCCTGCGACAGTGTGGGGCTGGGTACTCCCGTCGGCAAGACGTGCCTGGTGGTACTCGTCGTACGACACTTCCTTCGGCCCATGCTCGTGCTCGTACATGGCGTGGAGCACCCACACCGCGTCAGGCATCGCCGGAGGCATGAACCCGGTTACACCGTCGCCACACACCTCCAGCAGCCAGTCGGTAGCCCCAGCCGGTACGAGCGGCCACAAGCTGGGCATCGGGTTCGGTTCCTTGGACACTCCCTCATGGTCCCAGGCGGGAATCCGCCCTTCTGCCAGGGGCCGACACCGGCACCCGGGGAGCTCGCGGAAGCGGGTGGCAGGAGACCGGGCTGCTGCGGTGGAAGCCGTCGGTGGCCTGGTTCAGCGTCAACGCCTTCCCCATGAGCACCGGGCTGCGGAAGTGGTACGGAAGTTCGAGCGGCCGCACGCGGCGTACGACTGAGGGGTTCCTGCTGGCAGTGGAACGACGAAGACGATGAGGGTCCGGAAGCCGCGGCATCACCGGGGACGCCGAACGGCTCCACACGCTGTCCCCGCAGCCCGCAGCCCGCAGCCCGCAGCCCGCAGCCCGTCGGCTGCTCGCAGTCGAGGAAGCCATGGGGCAATCCAGGCCAAAGCCCCGCTGAGTCTGCTCAATGCCGTCTGCAAGGCCGTCGACGAGCTTGCCAAGGCGGTCGAGTGGACCTTCCGCAGCCACCCCGACGCGCCGATCATGATCAGCTTTCCCGGCATCGGGCCCAGCACCGGCGCCCGCCTCCTGGCCGAGGTGGGGAGCGACCGGACTCGCTTCGCCACCGCCGATGGCCTGAAGGCTTACGCGGGCGCGGCCTCGATCATCGGGGCCTCCGGCAAGGGCGAGTACGTCGGCCGCCGGTTCATAACAACCGGTTCAACCACACCGGCTACTTGGTCGCAGGCCGTGCGAAGTCGATCTGTACGAGGAGCCGGTACAGCTGTTCCTGCGGTGAGAGGTTGCAGGGCTTCGTCATGCGAGCAGGACACGCTTGTGCAGGAGGTCGAAGCCGGCTCGGCCGAGCATCTGGCGCTTGAGCATCTTGATCCGTTTGACGTGGCCTTCCGACGGCGCCGGAGTTCCAGGGGAGCGTCAGGCCGGCGATGACGGCGTCACGGTCGATGCCGGCGGCGAGGGTGTGGAGGCTGGGAAGTCGTCCTGCCGGAGGGCGTCGAGCCCGTCGGTCAGACGCTGCCCTGGCGGATCGCACCGGTGCGCACCACTGCGTGCACCGTGCGGCGGATATCACACCCGGCGTCAGGCGGCGGCCCCCCGATCCCGGTGCCGACGTTGCCGCGGACGTCGACGAGGAACTGGTCCGGTCGGCTCCTGCACGCACTCGATCAGGGAGTCCGCCGCGACCCACGCCGCCTGCGCCCTACGTCCGTCAGGCACCAGTGCTTGAGGTGCCGGCTCGCTACGGTCACCAGTTGCCCCAGGACGTACCCGGACACGCAGTCGGTGTGCTCATCGGGCACGACGCTGATGTAGTCGGCCAGGAGCAGCGCGCCGGATTCACCGATCAGCCCCGCCAGCTCGGGGCCGTCGGCGTGGATCTCCGCGCTGCGCAAGCCCGCGTTCGACGACGAAGGCCGGCAGGTGGATCCCGACGGCTACGACGACCACGTCGCCGCCGTCACGACGACCGCTGTCAGCGTTCGTGTGAAAGGGCACAGCCCGGTGGGCGGCAACGGGCTCTGTCGCCGATCTTGTGACGCGGCCCATTCGGTGCGTCTTGACGCTCGGGAAAGCGGTGCGACGAAGCCGGCTCAATAGCGGTGGTTGGGCCAGTGCGGGTCCTCCCAGCGGGCGGGGCCGGTGAGTCCGATGAGTCGTATGCGGTGAAGCAGTTCCTCGGGTACATCCTGGGCCTGAAGCCGCGCAGGAGCGTGACGGACCAGCCAGGCCGCGAGCTCGATGCGCAGGGCATCTGCGTTGTCCCAGGCGTCCCATGGAAGTTGATCGCCCAGCAGGTCGTACTCCCAGTGGGCAGCCGCTTCGGCCAGGTGCCGGTCTGCAACGCGGTGTTCGAATGCCTCCCAGGTCTTGAGCCACGGGCTGAGCGTGGCAGATGCCTCGGCGCACAGCGCGAGGACCTCATGCACGGGGACGGCGGGATCCGGTTCAGTGAGGGTGTGAGCCCACCAGGCATGCAGGAACTCCCACACCGCCGCGCTCTGGTGCGCGGGCCACTGGCGCCAGTGGCCTCGAGCGAACGAACGTCCCACCTCGTCCATGCCGAATAGGGGCTCAACGAGGCCACTGACCAGCGCCCTGGCGAATTGAGGCAGGATACGGCGCAGCACCGCGCCATGGTCGTTCCAGTCGGGGGCATCCCAGGTGCGACGCAGAAGGTCCGGGTCGAGCACCACGTCCGGGACCTTCAATTGCGCGAGTTCTTCTTCGCTGCCCCAGTGGCAGTCACACTGGGTCTCGTCGCTGCTGGCGGTCATTCCGCGAAAGGTGACGTCCAGGCAGTCCAGAGCACGGTCGACTCGGAGCCGTGCGGGAGTGTCGTCGAGGTTCATCGTTGTCGGCACAGCCTCAGGGGACTCCGGGTGGCTTCCGCCAACCGAAGATCACAACCCTACCGGGTCCCATCCAGCATCATCACGCCAGTCACCCTCTCCCAGCCGCTTGCGATGGCCCGGGCAACCAGTCACAAGAACAGCGACAGAACCCGGCAAACGTGCTCACCCTCATGCCCCTGTGCAGGTCTGCTTCGTGGCCGGGACTTCTTCGGAGGAGAGGCCGGGTCGTGGCGGGCCGTGTGCCGTCCGTCCGGGTGAAGAAGCGGGCCTGGCCGGGACGGCCGCCGTGGTGATCCGGTTGGGCTCCGCGACGGGCCGCTTCGCGGCTTTCTTGATGAGCAGGCGTATTTCCGCAGCCGCGGCACTGGCCAGTGCGTGTGCGATCGTGGGGCTGGTCGTACCGGCCCACGCTGTCGGTACGACCGCCGCTCCGGTCCGCGTCCTGGCGCCCGAGCCGCCGGTGCTGTGCACGCCGGAGCAGGAGGACCTGGGGGCGACCGACGACAAGGCCAAGAGGGACTGCCACGCCAAGCGCGCCCTCAGCGTCGGCCTGCGCGCCCAGTTCTACGAGGACCGCGCGATCGAGATCCGCGACCCCGCGAGCTCGGAGGACGCCCGTGACCTCCAGGACATCCGGGAGGCCGTGACGACCGCCCAGCAGGCCGCCGAGAAGGCCCAGACGGCCGAGGACGCCTCGCTGGCAGCCAGCGACGCGCAGGCGGCCGCCGAGGCCGCCCGCCTGGCCGCCGACGGCCTCACCAGGATGACCAAGGCCAGCGCGACGGAAGACAAGCTCTTCAACGCCGCCGACGCCGCTCAGGACGCCGCCTACAACGCCGACGGCGCAGGCGGTCGGGACGTGGCGCTGAACAAGGCAGCGGACGTAGCGGAGAAGGCCACGCACGACGGCATCACCTGGTCCTGACCCGGGCGCGGCACCCTGCTTGCGGGCCCCGCTCCGGGGTCGGGGCCCGCACCGCATCAGCCCCGAGAACACCTGTCACCTGCCGAGGCACCCACCACAGAGCCGTTGAACTTCTTTAGTGTCTCGCCGGCACTCGGTGGGTCAGCCCGGCGATGTCGCAGCCCCCGCACGTCGTAGGCTGGGCCCGCCGTAACGGACCAGTTCGTACAGCGCCGCTCCACGGAAGCTGTGCCAGAGCCCGAGAACGGGAGTCGTTTGTCGACGGCTTCGAGCGTCACCGCGTGGGCCGGTCCCTTGGTGAATGTCGATGAGTTCGGGAGTCACTCACGGCCCGGCGGGTGGTTTGTGCGACATCCCGTCAGTAGTTGAGGTACAGGAAATCTCGGCGAGATTGATCTTGGTCGGAACGCCCGGCCGAGGAAACTCGGCTGGGCGTTCCGGATGAACGGCTGCGACTCCGCGGTCAGAGCTCGCCGCGGCGTGCGAGCTGCTTCACCGCGTTCTCACGGATGATCTCGTTCTCGTCGTCGCGCAACCCCTCGAGGGCTTCCCGGGCCTCCGCGCCGGGAATGGCGCCGAGAGCCCAGATCGCCTTCACCGCGAGCGCCCGGTTCTCGTCCCAGTTCAGGTACTCGGGAACCCAGCGAGCCACCTCGCCCAGTGTCGGCACCGCCTTGAGCGAGCGGAGCTTGCCCAGCATGGACACGACGTCCTCGTGGCGAGTGTGCCAGTCGGCACGGGACAGCTCGATCAACGGCTCCAGGAACTCTTCGCCAGAGGCGCCGGCGGAGGCCTTCACGATCAACGCCATCCCGACGTCGTCGGCGTCCCGGCGCTCCATGGCGTCCCGGAGTAGCCGGAGCGCCAGGACCCCACCGTCGGACTCGCCGAAGTGGGCGAGCACCTCGTCGAGCGTACGCCTCCGGCCTTTACCCGGTACGAACACCAGGCCCATGACCAGATCCTGCTCCTCAGGCGTCATCGCCTGATCACCTCCCATGCCGTGATGTTGTGGTTGAAGAGCTTGGCGCGTCACCGGCTGCTGGTACTCCAGCAGGATTTTGCTGTCTGACCTGTGGGTTTCGCTGGGCGGCTGGAGTGTGGCGGGCTGCGGAGGAGTCAGGGGCGGTCTTGGGCGGGCCGCCCGTCATCGGCACGGTCGAGGCCCTGGGCGCGGAGGGCGACACCGCGCCGCTCCTGTTCCACCGCGGACGCTTCGGCCGCCTCAGTCCCTGACGGGCTCCTCGCGGGGCTGGTCGTCGGGCTCCAGAATGTACAGGTCCCAGGCGTCGGGGTCGCCGACGAGCACGTACAGCTTCGGGTGCTCGGGGGTCCCGAACACCTCCCAGGGGCCCAGGCTCCCATCACAGGCGTCGACGGAGACCCCCACATTCTGGGACCACGACCCGTCGCCCGGGTGGTGGACCCAGGTGCCGGCACCGGTGCAGGGCTGCCCCGCGTCGTGACGGTCGTCGTCGACGCCGAAGGTCTTGACCCCGTCGGCCGTGACCTTGCCGTCCGCCGTGAAGGTGATCCTCCCGCCGTTGCCGTCGGACCACGTCCCGGCGAGCCGTTCCGCGGTCAGCCGCGGAGGCTCGTACCCGATCCCGGCGTAGAGGGCGACACCGGCGAGCGCGCCGGTGACGACGACGCCGAGCGTCCCGTACAGCGCCACCCAGCCGAACATCGCGATGCCGGACACCCGCGGGCGGTCCGGCAGCACCAGCCTGCGGACGACCAGCGCCGGGACGCCGAGCGCCGCAGCGCCCATGAACCACCCGATGAGGCCCGACGAGACGTTCTCCGGGAACCCGGCGGGCACGATCGACGCCGAGACGAGCCCCGGCAGGGTGCCGCCGGCGGCCGCCAGGAGCGGGATCCACCACCAGACGTCACGCCCGGAGACCGTGCGGCCGAGCCATCCGGCGATGGCCACGAGCGGCATCACCACGGCGACCGACAGCAGGACGGCGCCGATCGCCCCGGCCGCCACTCCGATCAATCCCATGACGAACAGGAAGAAGATGTTGAACAGGTTGTAGCCGAGGGCCGGGACCTCCTGGGTCTCCATCCACACGTAGAACACGATCGATCCGATCACGGCCTCGAAGAACAGCACCGAGACCGACGCCGTGAACGCCGAGCCGAACCGGTCTCTCACCCGCACCCGCGTCTGTGCTCGGGCCGGAACCTGTGCCTGCCACGGGGCCCCTGCCTGCACCTGATCCCGCATTTCTGAACGCATTCGAATCCCCTCCGCCGCGCATCATCCTCCATGCGGGGCGGAGCCGTACCCTTGGGGTCGCCTAGTACTCCAGCAGGAGCATGATTTTGACGTCTGACCTGCGGGTTTCGCTGGGCGGCTGGAGTGTGGCGGGCTGCGGAGGAGTCAGGGGCGGTCTCGGGCGGGCCGCCCCTCGATCGTGCGACAGCGCCGCAAGTAGTGGCAGCGGCGGCGCAGCTTCCTCAGGTGACCAGCGCGCGGGTTGGCGAGCAGTGGAACCTGGACCTGGACGACCTCTTCGTGACCATCGGCCATCGGTTCAGCCGGGTGGAGCTACGCCGTCGCATGCGCGACTACGTGCGCAGCCTGCTCGCTCCGGTGGCCCGGAAGAACAGTTGGCAACTGGCCGAGCAGGCAGGCCACGCAACCCCCGACGGCCTGCAGCACCTGCTCGCCGGAGCGAAGTGGAACCCCGACGAAATCCGCGACGACCTGCAGGAATACGTCGCCGACAAGCTCGGCGTGAGTGGTGGCGTCCTCATCATCGACGACACCGGGTTCATCAAGAAAGGCACCACCTCCGCCGGGGTCCTGCGCCAATACTCCGGAACCGCCGGCCGCACCGAGAACTGCCGGATTGGCGTCTTTGCCGCCTACGCCACCACCCTGGGCCGGGCCCTGGTCGACCGCGAGCTCTACCTTCCCAAGAGCTGGACCGAGGACCGGGAACGCTGCCGGGCAGCCCGCGTTCCCGACGAGCGAGAGTTCGCGACCAAGGGTCAACTGGCCCGCCGCGTCGTGCTGCGGTCCCTCGCCTCGTCGCTGCCCATCTCGTGGGTCACTGCGGACGCCGCCTACGGACAGGAGAGCCGCTTTCGCCGATTGCTGGAGCAGTCCGGGGTCGGCTACGTGCTGGCCGTGCCCAAGTCCCGGTTCACCGTGGGCTGCCCCCGCATCGACGGCCTGTTCGCGCAGGCGCCGGACGAGGCATGGGAGAAGATCTCGTGCGGTGACGGCGCGAAGGGCCCTCGCGTCTACCACTGGGCGGCGGTGCGGCTGCCGGCCGTCGACGAGTTCGACTACCAGGGCGAGGTCCCCCATCGGATGCGGTGGGCACTGGCCCGCCGCGGTATCCGCAGGCCCGACGAGATCGCCTACTACCTCGCCTACGCACCCTTGGTTCAGGAGCTGGTGCGGATCGCCGGGACACGCTGGGCGATCGAGGAGTGCTTCCAGGCCGCGAAGAACGAGTGCGGGCTGGACCAGTACGAAGTCCGTCGCTACGTCGGTTGATACCGGCACATCACCCTCGCCATGCTCGCCCACGCCTTCCTGGCCGCCACGGCGCAACAGGTCCAGGAAAAAGGTATGGCACCGATGAGGCGGCCGGGGGCATCGAGTTCACAGTGGCGGAGGTTCGGCGATTCCTGGCAGCTTGTCATCCCAGGCCCCCACACCTTCGGGGCCACCGCGAACGACATCACGCGTTGAGCTGGTCGAGATGGCGCCGACGACGCCAAGCCGTCGCCCGCCGCTGCCACTAACTGCGGCGCTGTCGCACGATCGAGGGGCGCTCTCCGTGAGACCGCCCCCGCACGATCCAAGTCCCGCTGTACTCCCGCCACCCGGCGAAAGACCAGGTCAGACAGCGAAATCCTGCTGGAGTACTAGGGGATGTCTCTTCGATCACGTGAGATCCATCGGGCGGCTGACGGCAGCGGCCCATCACGGGAGTCGACGGGCCAGGAAAATGTGTCGAACGCGGAGTCGACCTTTGAGAAGGTCCTGAGTGCCCGGAACTGCTGCGAAAGGAAGCCCGTGCCGCGTGCTGTCACATTGATTCGTTCTGCCTCCCTGTCCGATGTTGCGGAGTACGCCTACGCGGCCACGGCTCCGGCCGAGTCGCGGCTGATCTTCCTGGCCGGAGCATGTCCTCTGAATGAGGATGGCTCCACTGCGGCGATCGGGGACGTCGCGGGGCAGGCGGCCAGGGCTGTGGAGAACATGCGGACCGCTCTGACGGACTCGGGTGCGTCACTGCACGATGTCATCAGCACCCGTGTTCTCGTTGCCTCTCACCGGCGGGAGGACCTGGTGACGGCGTGGGAGGTTGTCCGGGACGCGTTCGGTGACCACGACGTGCCCAGCACATTGATGGGTGTCACCGTGCTCGGCTATGACGGCCAGCTCGTAGAGATCGAAGCCGTCGCCGCCGTGCTTGATTCCTGAGCCGACGGGCCATCCCTGCCGAGGGACCAACCGCCCCGCCTGGGTTCCGGCTCCGGTCACGATCGGAGCCCAACGAGGAGGGCGGCAGCGGTGACGGTGCCGAGATGGACGTACCCGCGCTTGTCGTAGCGGGTGGCGACGGCTCTGAACTGTTTGAGCCTTCCGATGGCCCGCCCCACCGTGTTGCGATCTTTGTACCGGTCCTTGTTGAAGCCCGGGGGCCGTCCACCACATGACCCCCGGCGCAGGCGCGGCCTTGTGGTCCGTCTTCTCCGGGATCACGTGCCGGATACCGCGCTTGCGGAGGTAGATGGGGATCTTGCCATTGCTGTACGCCTTGTCGGCGCTCCCGCTGTCCGGGGTGCGGCGGGGACGCCCGAGCCCCGCGCGGGGAACACGGCTCTTGTCCATGACCGGCTCGAACTGGGTGCAGTCCGCCCGTTGTCCCGGGGTGACGAGCAGGGACAGCGGGCGGCAGCGGCCCTCCGCAACCAGGTGGATTTTGGTCGTCAGTCCGCCGCGGGAGCGGCCAGGGGCTTCACCTGGCGCACCGCCTCCTTCAGCAGGATCCCCAGGGTGATGCGCGCGCAGCAGAATTGATCTTCGCAGAGCCCCTTTTGACGAGCTGGGTGGGGCGGGTGGCGGGTTCTTGGGTGCGCCGGCGGCGTGTTGGTGAGCCCGCACGGAAGTGGAGTCGATGTTGACGTTCCGACGAGCTGCGGGCGCACCTCGGCACGACGGAGTCCAGGCGTCCCGCATCCCGCAGATCAAGGGCGTACCACTCGGCCTGGGAGGTCATTGCCCGGCTTGGCCGCGTACGTCGCGGCCGTGGGGTGCCCGGCCGCGCTCGCCTGCCGGATCAGCTCGGCTCCCAGGAAGCCGCTGCCGCCGATGATCAACCTCGGCCCTGTTCGCCGCCGGCATCGAGGTGATCGAGGCCCAGGCCCCCCGACAACCCCGCTCTGGCCGTGTCCTGGTGAAGGCGGGGTTCATCCGCGTTGGCGTCCTCGATCTGGGCGACGGATGCAGCGGCACCATCGGGCACCCGGTGTACGGGATGCGGGCTGGGAGGGGATCTGATCGGCGCCGCCGGGAGCGTCTGAACCTGTTCCGGGTGTCGTGGACGGTGTGCGGAAGGCAGTGAGGAGCTTCCCGTGGTGCGGCAAGCGCGCCGGGCGGGTTGTTGTGTCGTGTCTTGGTTCTGTGAGCCGGTGGTGCACGTCCCGGCGCGTGTTGCTGGGTGTCGACCTGCTTTCCCTCCTGCAGGTGGATTAGCCCGGCGTGGCTGGCTGTGGGGTACACGGGTCTGCCTAACTTGCTTGCGGGAGGCGGGAGTTCCGCCTTCGTGCGACCGGAGGTGATCGCTGTGCAGGAGACGTTGCAGAGCTTCGAGACCGTGGATGTGTACGAGCCGCCGCTGCTGGCCGAGGTCGGGCCGTTCGCCGAGCTGACCCAGGGCGAATTCGGGGACTGGCCCGACTTCCCGGTCGGCCTGTGGCTCTGATGATCCCGGCGGGTGCCGGTCCTGGCCGCAATGCCTGGGCCGGCACCCGGTGCCACGCTGTCACTCGTCCGCCACTCTGGAGATGTCGATGGGCGCCACGTCGGCCTGCTGGTTCGTTGTTCTTCTCGACCGGGATCTCTCACCCGGTCTCCTCGATCGTCTGCGGAACCTGGCCGGCCCGGCCGTGCTCCGGGTCGTGCCGCATGCTTCCGGCCGTCCGTGGCTGGTCGGCTGCTGGCCGGACGAGGAGCTGACTGCCTGCGCCGTCGGTGACGTGCGCTTGGCGGTCGCCGGGACGTGTTCCCTGAAGGCCGCCGAACTGGCCGCGCGGGCCCGGAAGATCAGGGACACCGCGCACATCGAGCCGGCGCTTTCGGATGCCCACGGCTGCTTCCATGTTCTCGCGTCCGTCGCGGGGCACACGTACGTGCGGGGCAGCTTCTCCGGGCAGCGCAGGGTGTACCGGGCCGAGGCCGGCGGCGGCACGGTCTGCGCCGACCAGGCCCGCATCCTCGCCCGGCTGACCGCGGCGGAGCTGGACACCGCGCAGCTGGCGCTGCGGCTCACCGGTGACACCGTTCCGCACCCGCTCGCCTGGGGCGCGCTGTGGCGTGGCATGCATGCCGTACTGCCCGGCACTGCTCTGGAGCTGGCACCCGGCGGCGAGATGCGCACCCGGCGCTGGTGGCGGCCGCCGGCGGACGAACTGCCCCTGGACCAGGCCGCCTCCGGGCTGCGGGAGGAACTCGAGCGGGCGGTCGCGTTGCGGGTCCGACCGGACGAGGTAGTGGGCGCGGACCTGTCCGGCGGCATGGACTCGACTTCACTGTGCTTCCTGGCGGCGAAGGCGGGCGCCCGGCTGGTCACCGTCACGATGGACGCGGGCGCACCCACCAACGAAGACCGCCTCTATGCCACCCGGGCCGCTGGGTCCCTGTCCCGCATCGAGCATCTGGTGTTCGAATCGGCCGATGTGCCCGCCCAGTTCAGCGGGCTGGACGAGCGCGTGGATCTGGGCGACGAGCCGTCCCCGATCGTGCGTACGCGGGTGGAGCAGCGGTACCTGGCCGAGCAGATGCGGGCGCGCGGGGCCCGGCTGCGGTTGTCCGGCTTCGGCGGGGACCAGGTCATCCAGTCGCAACCCTCGTATGTGCACGGTCTGCTGCGGCGGTCACCCGCAGCCGGCCTGCGCCACGCGGCCGGGTGGCGCGCGCGACACCGCCGGCCCCTCGGGGCGATCACCAGGGCGCTGCTGGACCGGGGCTCATACGCTGCCTGGCTCGCCGAGGCCGCTGGACTGCTGCGCACGCCTGTGGCCGCAGACGACCTGCGCTGGGGGCTGCGCCCCTACCTTCCGCCCTGGGCGAGCGAGCAGACCGTACAGCTGTGCGGTGAGCGGCTGCTCGGCGCGGCCCGGGACGCCACCGAACCGCTGCACCCTGACCGCGGGCGGCACGCCTGGCTCGCCGCCGCGCAGCGCGGGGGCCGACTCGCCGGCCCTCTGGCCCACTGCGGACAGCTCGCCAGGCTGCCGTATCACAGCCCGTTCTGCGACGACGCCGTGATCGCAGCCGCGCTCGCCGCCCGCCCGCACGAGGCCGCCAGCCCCTGGTCCTACAAACCGCTCCTCGCCGCCGCCATGCACGGCCTGGTGCCCGAGACCATCCTGCGCCGCACCACCAAGGACCACTTCGGATACGAATGGCACAACGGCCTGCGCCGCAACCGACAGACGCTCGCCGCCTGGGCCGAGGACTCCCGCCTGGTGGCCGCCGGACTGGCTGACGAAGACGCACTGCGCCGCGCCTTGCTCTCGCCCCAACTACTCATCGGCGGGATCGCGGAATTCGAGACCACGCTGGGAGTGGAGGCGTGGCTGCGTGGCCTGGAGCACCAGTACACCCTGGATGACACGAGGGAGATGAACAGTGCACCGATTGCGCGCTGATGTGACCGCCTGCGCCACAGGCGACAGCATGGTCCTGCTCGATGAACGCGCCGGGCACTACTGGCAGCTGAACGGCACCGGCGCCCTCGTGGTGAAGGCGCTGCTGGACGGCGCCACGCCCGAGCAGGTGGCTGAGCGGCTCGCCGCCACCCGCCCGGTCACCCCCGAGCGCGCCGCCGCCGACGTCAAGGCACTGGTCGCACACCTCGTGAAAGAGAGGCTGGTGACCGACTCGTGAGTCAGATCCTGGACACCGACGGTACCCGCCCCGGGCTCGGCACCCGGCTCACGGTCCACGCCGCCGTCGCCGCCGCCCGGCTCCTCGCCCACCTGCCACCGCGCCGAATCCGTGCAGTACTGGGCCTGGCCCGGCGAGGCGCCAGGCCCGCACGTTTTGCCGAGGCTCTGCGGGCACGGCGGGAAGTAACAGCTGTCAGCACGCTGTGCGCGGGCCGCTACTGCCTCCCACGCTCCCTGGCCACCGCCCTGCTGTGCCGGATGCGCGGCCACTGGCCCACTTGGTGCAGCGGGGTACGCACCTCACCGTTCGGGGCGCACGCCTGGGTGGAGGCCGAGGGCAGACCCGTCGACGAACCCCAGGACATCGCCACCTACCTGCCGATGGTCACCGTCCCGGACACACCGGCAAACCACGCGCCAGACCCCGGCAAGTGAAGCAGACCCGTGCCCACGGGTCTGCAACGACGCGATCTTCTCCCTCGAGACCCTCTAGGGACCCGGATGCGGTCTCGGCGAGCAGGAGGACGCATCGGCGGCAGTGGTCGTCGGGGACGGGGAGGAGGCGTCCGCAGCGGTGGCAGGTGCCGATCGGGTGTACGTGGCGCCAGTTCAGGCAGCGGGCGCACCGCTGGTCTTCGTAGTTCGTCCAGGCCAGGCAGTCGGCGCAGCTGCCCGTCGTCCGTGACATCCAGCGGGGCGCGATGCGCGGCCGGGCTGGCGCGAGGAGTCCGGTGCGCCGCAGAGCCAGGAGGATGGTGGGCCGCATCTGCGGGAGGTCGGCGAGGGCCTCAGGGCGGACCAGGTGCTCGTCGGGCGGGCGAGAGGCGAGTGCGAGGCGGGCCCCGCCGCCGGTGTGAACCATCCAAGTCGGTCCGGTCCCGCGTTCGACCGCCAGGTGCTTGAGCTCGTTGAGGACGGTGGGCAGGCCGTCGATGGCGCGTTCGGCGATGCGGCGGCCGTGCTCGCGGGTGAACGTGCGGGGTAAAGGGGCGAACAGACCGAGCCGGCCGGCAACCTCCTCCACGCACACCGACGGGTTGTCCTCCGGCGGTGGCGGGCCGTAGCGAGCCCACACCGGCCGGCTCACCGGGACCTTCCCGCGCGGCTGCCGCAGTGGACGGGCGTTCAGGCGCAGGCCGTCGACCTCGATGGCCAGCTGGAGCGGCCGGCCCGGGGCCAGATCGCGGCGTTGCAGCTCGGCGGCCAGCCACTCCTCGTCCTCGCCCAGGCGGACGGCGGCGCGGCAGCAGCGGCACGTCCCGTCCGTACCGACGACCGCCTCCCACCCGCACCGGCGGCAGGCCTTCCGCTCCCGGCGCTGCTGGCGCATCTCAGAGGTCTCCCGGCGGCACTCCCGGCACACCCCCGTGCTCGTGACCACACCCCACGTCGCGCACAGCCCGCACGACCCCGTCACCGCCACCGCCGCCGGCATCAGTTCGGCGGAAGCGCGCGCCGTGCCGGGCCGGTGCCTGGCTGCCGCGGAACCGGGCGGCTCCCGCTGCCGGCCTGCGAGCCCTGCCCGACCGCCGGCTTCAGCGTCTCCAGCGCAGCGCCCGCGGCGGCGACCGGTTCCGCCTGCAGCAGGTCGGCCACCTCACAGCCCAGGGCTGCGCAGGAACCTTCCGCCTCGACATGAGCAAGCGGCTCGACCTCGGGCTGTCGGTTGCCGTGCCCCACTCCCGGTCGACCAGGGACCGCGCAGGCAACGCGGCCTCCCGCGGTTGATCACGCGAGAGAGCATGGTGTTCCTGGTGCGGGGTGAGGCGGGTTCACTCTGCGCTGTCTTCGGCGAGGGTGTGCGCGACGAGGGCGTTGGCGTGGCCGTGGCCCAGGCCGTGCTCGGTCGTGAGCCAGGTGACGAGCTCCATGTGCCTGGTCAGGGGTGAGGAGCGGATCAGGTCCTTCCACTCGGCGATCGGGCGGCCGTACTTCCTCTCGATCGAGGGGAAGTAGCCGGCAGGGCCCTTCACTGGTTCGGCCATGCTGCTGAATCCGGTCCGTGCGTGCTTAGTGATCTTGGATTGTCGTCGTGCCGGGAGCGGGGGCGAAGCAAGGGGGGCTACCGCCGCGCCGCGGGCGATGCGGCCATCAGTCGGATGGTGACCATGGTGAGCCAGAGGAGGCCGAGTCCGGCGCCGGCCGTGAAGGCCAGGACGGTGGCGGACGAGCCGACGAACCCCGCGAGGATTCCCGCCGGCGCGATGCGGGAGGCGACGGCCCATCCGCGTCGGTTCTGGGCGGCGAAGTGGCGGGCCAGCACGAGGAATGCGGCGCACAGCGCCAGATATCCCACCATGCCGCTGAACATGTGGACGGCGCCATCCGTGCTCAGGGAGGCGGCGCGGGCCTCGGGGGCTCCGGCGGGGAATCCGGCGCCCGGGTCGGCGGCGAAGGCACCGGCGAGCAGGAACGAAGCGCCGAACACGGCGATCAGCCGTGGCGCCCAGGTGCCGCCAGGTGTATCGCGCAGCGCCTGGCGCATCCCGACCGCGCCGGCGATGACCAGGATGCCTGTGAACAGGAAGGTGGTGACCTGGATCCATCCGAGGTCGCCGAGGCTCAGCTGGCTGAGGGCGTTGCGGGTGAAGTCGAAACCGTCGCGGCTGAGGCCCTGTATCAGGCCCGCGCCCAGGAACAGCGGGCCGGCCACGGCAGCGCCGGTCAGCAGGGCCCGTGTGGTCGGCCGGGCCGAGGCGGACGCAGCGATCGGGGCACTGATGGTCTGGGTCATGTGATGTCTTCCTCGACAAGGAGAGAACGGAACTAGACGGTATGGTACTGAGTGGAACTGGACGGTACAGTACTCACGTAAAAACTGGACTGTCCAGTACTAATCCGGAGGCGTCATGGAATCAAGCGAGCACGGCCGGTCAGCGCTCAAGCGCCAGGCGATCATGGAGGCTGCGACCAGCGCATTCATGAGCAAGGGCTACTCCGGCACCAGCATGGACGACATCGCGAAGCTGGCCGCGGTGTCCAAGCAGACCGTCTACAAGCACTTCTCCGACAAGGAGAAGCTGTTCGCCGAGATCGTCCTGGCCACCACCGACCGGATCGACGGCATGGTCGATCTGGTGGCCGATATCCCGGCCGACGCCGACACCCTGGAAGAGAACCTGACCCGTCTCGCCCGCCAGTTCCTGACCGCACTCACCCAGCCCCAGGTTCTTCAGCTGCGGCGCCTGGTCATCGCCAACGCGGACGCCTTCCCTGAACTGGGCGCCAACTGGTACGAGCAGGGCTTCGAACGGGTCCTGGCCAGCCTCGCGGCCACCTTCCAGCGCCTCGCCGACCACGGACTGCTCCGATGCGATGAACCGCTCCTGGCCGCCAACCACTTCTCCGGCCTGCTGCTGTGGATCCCCGTGAACAAGGCCATGTTCCACGGCAGCCCTCAGCACACCGAGTCCGAGCTCGACCACTACGCCACCGCCGGTGTCCGGATCTTTCTCGCCGCCTACCGCTGACCGCCGCCGACACACACTCCACCGACACACCCATGAGGGGGCCACATGACCTGGTCCGAGCGCACCGTTGTCCGCGACGGCGTACGCATCTCCTGCCGCGACTGGGGCGGAGTGGAGCGCCCCGTTGTCCTGCTGCACGGACTGGCCGGCCATGCGGGCGAATGGGACGCCATCGCCCGACACCTGAGCCCCCGGCACCATGTCGTCGCAGTCGACCAGCGCGGCCACGGCTCCAGCGAGCGGCACCCCCAAGACCGCTCGCGCGCCGCATACGTCGCCGACGTCATCGCGGTCCTCGATCAACTGCACCTCCGGCAGCCCGTCCTGATCGGCCAGTCGCTCGGCGGCCACACCGCCATGCTCACCGCCGCCGCGCATCCCGACCGCGTCCGCGCACTCGTACTCGTCGAGGCCGGACCCGGCGGGCCGAGTCCGGATGTTCCCGCTGGGATCGGCAGATGGCTGGACTCGTGGCCGGCCCCGTTCCCATCGAGAGAGGCTGCCACAGCGTTCCTCGGCGGCGGTCCGGTCGGCGAGGGCTGGGCCGCCGGACTGGAAGAGCGTGACGGCGCATGGTGGCCGCGCTTCGACCGCGACGTAATGGTCGACTCCCTGGCCGAGGACGCCCAGCGTTCCTACTGGGACGAGTGGGCAAGCATCGCCTGCCCGACGCTGGTCGTTCTCGGCCAATCCGGCATCATCACTCCAGAGGAATCCGGCAGGATGCTCCAGCAACGACCCGAGACGGTGGCCATGAGCGTCCCCGGGACGGGACACGACCTCCATCTGGAACAACCCGACATCCTGCGAGGGGCGCTCGAACGGTTCCTCCGCGACACCGCCGAACCTCCCACCGCCAAGCAGGCCTGACTCCCGGCGCCCAGAAGCGGCATGGCCGAGTGTCGGCAAACGACCGTCTGCCGACACTCAGGGCCGTGATCACGAACCCGCAGGTGGGGACTGTCGGCAACTTGTTTCGGAAATCAGCGTCGGTGAACGGTCCGGCCGATGGATTCCGACACATGCTCATCGGCTACGCGCGGGTCTCGACCGCCGATTAGAACCCCGATCACCAGATCGACCCCCTACTTCGGGCCGGTGCCGACCGCCAGAACATCCACGTCGACACCGCGAGCGGCGCGAAGGCGTCCCGCCCGAAGCTCGATCTCGTCCTCCGACTGCTGCGCGAGGGCGACACACTGAAGGTCACCCGGCTCGACCGGCTCTCCCGCTCCGTGCTGCATCTGGTGACCCTCGGCGCTGAACTGCGCGAGCGCGGCATCGGGCTGCACGTCATCGAGCAGGGCATCGACACCGCCACCATGGAGGGGCGGGCCATTTTCGGGATACTGTCCGTACTCGCCGAGCTCCAGCGCGAGCTGATCGTGGCGAACACCAAGGACGGCTCGCCTCCGCACGAGCCCGCCGCCGGGTCGGCGGGCGCCGACCGAAGAAGCTCACCGCGGATCAGGCCGCTCTCGCCCAGCGGCTCTACGACGGGCGGGAGAAGACTGTCCAGCAGATCGCCGACATGTTCCGTGTGCCGAGGTCGACGTGCACGGACACCTCGACAAGACCAAGACCGTCCCCCGCCAGCCCAAGAAAACCCCACCGTGGAGCCCTGACCCCTACTTTGCGGCTGAGGTTGGAGAGAGGAGTCAGGCGCCTACCCGGCAGAAGAGGCAGCGTCTGTGCCGTGCCGAGGGCTTCCGCCGCGTGCACACCGGCGCCCTACGACTCCAGATACCTCAGGACCGCCAGGATCCGTCGGCTGTATCCGGTGGTGTGCGACAGCTCCAGCTTTTCGAAGATCATGTTGAGGTTCTTCTCCACCGAACTCAGAGAGATGTGCAGCTTTTGCGCGATCGCCGTGTTGGTGTGCCCCTGGGCCAGGGCCTCAAGGACACTGCGTTCGCGGGGCGTGAGGCGGGTCAGCGGATCTCCGTGCGTCGTGCGGATGACCAGCTGCCGCACGACTTCGGGATCGATGGCAGCGCCGCCCGCCTGGACGCGTTCCAACGCATCCAGGAACTCCTCGACCTGAGCGACACGGTCCTTGAGGAGGTATCCCACGCGTTCCGCGTTGGAGGCCAGCAACTGCGCCGCATAGTTGCGCTCGATGTGCTGAGACAGCACCAGTACGCCGGTCTCCGGCCACCGGTCCCGAATCTCCAACGCCGCACGCAGCCCCTCGTCGGTGTGTGTCGGCGGCATCCGAATGTCGAGGACCACGACGTCGGGTCGCCGCAAGGCCATCTCCGCCAGCAGGGCATCGGCGTCACCGAACGCGCCCAGGACCTCGTGTCCCTCCTCAAAGAGGAGCCGGACCAGCCCCTCACGCAGCAGGGTCGAGTCCTCGGCGATCATCAGGCGCATGGCAGGTCCGCGGTAATGGTGGTGGGTCCCCCTCCGGGGCTGTCGACGCGCAGGACGCCATCGAGCGCGGCCACCCGGCTGCGCAGTCCGCTCAGCCCGCTGCCCGTGGGATCCGCGCCGCCTACGCCGTTGTCCTGGATTCGCACCGTGAGCACCCTGCCATGGAGCACCACCCGCACGGAGACGGTCGTTGCGCGGGAGTGTTTGGCCGCATTGGTCACGGACTCCGACACTATGAAGTACGCAGCGGTTTCCACCGGCTGAGGCAACTCCTCAGTGACGTCGAACTCTGTACGGACGGGAATGCTGCACCGCTCGGACACTCCGCCCAGCGCCTCCTTGAGCCCCAGACTGTCCAGGGCCGAGGGATAGACCCGCCAGGTCACTTCGCGCAGTTCGGCGAGGATGTTCCGGGACTCCTGGTGTGCCTGGCGCAGCAGGGTGTCTGCTTGCTCGGGACTGCGTCCCCGGCGTGCCCGGCCGAGGAGCATGCCCAGTGCCACCAGGCGTTGCTGGATTCCGTCGTGGAGGTCCCGCTCGATACGCCGGCGTTCGGAGTCCACTGCCTGCACGACCGCTGCCCGGCTGGCGGCTAGTTCGTGGACGCGCTGCCGCAGCAGCTCCTGCTCGGAGGGCCCGAAGCACTCACGGGCAGTTCGCGCATCCAGCTCGGCGAGCGAGTACAGCCCCTGCAGGTCAAGGAAGAGCAGGACTCCGCCGAGGACCATCTGCCCCAACACGTTGTGCCAGCGGAGGCTTCCCTGGAGCATGCCCCCCATGAGCGCTCCCGCCAGCACGACACCGAAGGCCAGCAGGGCAACGACGACACTGCTCACCAGCCCTGCGAGCGCGTGCCCTGCCAGGTAGCGCAGGATCTTCTGGTCGGACACCTCGTAGTGCTCGGGGAAGCGGTCGCCGAAGAAGGCGGCCCGGCGGATCCGTTCGAGGGTCGTCAGCCGGCGGGCTCCGGCGACCAGGATGCCGAGCGCGCTGGTGCGCGTTGGCGGCCACAGCAGGAATGGGCCGAGGGCGGTGCCGACGATGAGGAAGTAGAGGAAACCGGGCAGGGCCGTGATACAGCCGAGGAATGTACCGGCGCACCGACGCGGCCAGGAGGCTGGCAGTTTCGCGGCGTCGCCCTGGCTGGAGTCGTCCTGTCCCAGTGAGCCTGGCATGTGATGGTCGGTGATGCCTGCGGAGTCCCCCTGCACGGGGGCTGAGCCTAGTGCGGCTCTATAACCGGAGCAAGATCGCTTGTGCCGCGCGCTGGACGGGACCAATGTGCGGAGTTGCCTGTGGCGGGTCATGAAGCGCGGCGGTGCCGGCCCTGGACGCGACCGCGCAGCCGTACGGCCACATACACCGCAAGGGCGAGGACGACCAGAACCAGCACTATTTTGGAGACAATGCTGACGTAGGTCTCCACGACTTCCCACTGGGCGCCCAACCAGTAACCGGCCATCACCAGGACGGCGTTCCAGATCAGGCTGCCGAGCGTGGTCAGCATGACGAACACGGGCAGAGGCATGCGCTCCACCCCGGCGGGGACGGAGATGAGGCTGCGGAAGATCGGCACCATGCGGCCGAGGAAGACTGCTTTGGTGCCGTGCTTCGCGAACCAGCCCTCCGTGCGCTCCAGGTCGGAAGCCTTCACCAGCGGCAGTTTCGCCCAGATCGCGTGCATGCGTTCACGGCCGAAGAGCATGCCGATCCAATAGAGGACCATGGCTCCCGCAACCGAGCCGAGCGTCGTCCAGAACAGAGCCGAGGCCAGGGTGAGAACTCCCTGCCCGGCGGCGAACCCGGTCAACGGCAGGATCACCTCGCTCGGCAGCGGCGGGAAGAGGTTCTCCAGCGCGATGGCCAGGCCGGCACCGGGACCACCCATGGTCTCAACGAGATCGGCGGCCCAGCGCGCGATGCCGTCGGCGGGTTCCTGAGGCACAGCCAAGGACGTGAGGTGCATGTGAGTCTCCAAGCTGACGGGCCGGCCGTCCGGGCTGGCGCCCGGACTACCCCACCCAAGCTAGAAATCACAGGCCATCGGCGGTATGAGGATTACCGTCCAGTCCAGTGCGGTTACCCGCACCGGACACCCTGCGGAAAACCGTACGTGCGGCGCATCAAGTCGAACTCGGACGGGCGATGCGTCGCTTCACGCCGGGGTGATATCGGGCGGGCAACCACCCCAGCACGAATCGGCAGATCGAGGCACTGCACGCATCGCCTTGCGCAGGGCGAGCCGCAGCGAGGCAATGGCTTCTTCTGCTTCCTCACGTTGTTCGGCGAGTCTTTCCGCTCGGGAGCGAGCCTCGGCGAGGTCTCCGGCCAGGGCCTGATTCCGGTGTTCCAGGTCCTGGATCCCGTGGACGACCTCGGCTGGTGCCGCGCTGTCGATCTCGGCGCCCAGAGCGAGTTGGACGCGGTGCTTCAAGGCGTCGCGCTCGCGTTTGAGTTCCTGGATCTCTTCGCGGGCGAACGCGAGGCCGGTGTGCAGGCTGGCAGGCGTGGCCCGCTCGGACCGGTGAACTCGCGGCTGGAACAGGTCTTCCGGTCAAGACCCTCCGCTACTACTCCGACAGCGGTCTGCTGCCGGTGGCGGTCCGTAGCTCGGGTGGTCATCGGCGTTACGGCCCCGAGGCGTGGGAGCGGATCCGGCTCATCAGGCGCCTGCGGGCGTTGGAGACCCCGATCGCGACCATCACGCAGGTGGTCACGGGTGAGTGCACGCTCGGCGAACTGGTGGCAACCGAGCTTGAAGTGGTGCAGGAGCGGCTGACCGAATTGCGGTGGCGGGAGGCCACGCTCAAGTCGCTGGACGACTGCCCGGCCGAGGAACGGCTCCGGCGTCTGGACGTACTGTCCCGTGTGCAGCGGCTCCCGCAGGCGCATCGCACGCTCACTGATCACTGGTACCGCGAGCTGTCCGCGGCCATGCCCAAGCGTCGACTCGACATCATGATCGCAATGCTGGCGCCCGCCCCGCCGCAGGACCCGGTCCCCGCTACGGTCCTGGCCTACGCCGAGCTGCACCTGCTCATATCGACGCCCAGTTTCACCCGCTGGACTCAAGACCACGACGAGGAGATGAGGGACGGCCCGGCCTTCTACGCGGAGATCGACGAAGTCGCCGCCCTGACGGCCGCCGCTCTGGCCCAGGGGCTGCCGCCCGGCGCAGGGGACGCGGTGGACGCGTTCGTGTCCGCCCACGCACGAGCCCGGCAGGAGTCGGACACCCCCGCCTTCCGCGCATACCTGCATGGGCTGGTGTCGCGCTCGTCCGGCTTTGATCCCCGCCTGGAGCGGTATTGGGCCCTGGTCGGCACCGCTACGGGCGGGCGGGTGCTGAACATGACGGTGGCGCATCGATGGCTGACCGACGGACTGTCGATCTCGATCGCCGGCAGCGCACCCAGGACTCCAAGGAATTCGCACTCGGGGGAACCTACGACCGGTTACGAAGGCGCCCCACCGGGGAGGCTGCCGTCGCCCCCCACCGCCTGAGCACCGCCTGAGCACCGCAGCGCAGTGGGCGGCGTGCGGTCGGCCCGTAGGGCAGGGCGGTGCTTGGCGAGTGGGGCGTGGAACAGGCCACGGCGACGGCCCAGCCGGAAGACCGCTCCGGCCACCCGTCGTCCCGTCGCGAAGGCGGCCCCTGCGACAGGGCCGCCGGAGTGGGCGGGGACGACGGAGCCACTGGTGGATCACGGGGCCGTCCGAGCGGTCGCAGCGTTCCAGGCCCCGTCACCGGCTTTGGCCGGGTTCGCTGCCATGCGTGGGTGCTGGGACGGTCCCGGCGTGACGATCGATGACCTCCCTTGCCGGTACGGGGTGACAAGGTGTGGAAGGACAAGCGCGTTCCCGGCCTCGAGGACAGGCTGGGCAGTGTTTTCAGATGTGCGGTCTCAGTCCGCTCAGTGCGCTGGCTGCTTATCCTTGCGGCTATGACTGCCCAGCCTCCTGAGCCCTCTGCGCGCCCTGCTCCATCAGGCGAGCTCCGCGCCTCTCACGACGACCGCGAAGTAGTGGTGGAGCAGTTGCGCGATGCGGCGGCCGAGGGGCGAATCGATCTCGATGAGCTGGATTCGCGCCTGGAGCAGGCGCTGAAGTCCAGGACTCACGCCGAGTTGGCCGTCCTGACCGCTGACTTGCCGAGGCCGCATTCCTCGGAGGACCGGCTGCCGCTGGTGCTCAAGGGCGGCATGTTCGGCGCGTCCCGGGGCCCCGGGCGCTGGGAGGTTCCCAGGCGTGTGATCGCTCACGGAGGCGTGGGGGGCGTGAAGATCGACTTCACCCGGGTTGAGTGCCGCCTCACGGAGGTCGCAGTGGAGGCGTTCGGGGAGACATCTGGTGTCACGATTGTCATTCCCGACGGTTGGGTCGCGGACACCAGCGGCATGGATCCCGGCGTCGGCGGCCTGAAGGACGAGACCACATCCGACCGGCTCCCGGGAACTCCCCTGATCCGGCTCACCGGGTCCGGTGGCCCGGGAGGGGTGGTCATTCGCCACCCCAACCACCGGGAACGGCGTAAGCTGCACAGCAACCCGACGCAAGGCTAGGGCGCGTGCCGAGGTGTTGATCAAGATCTGAAACGATCTTGGCATGCCTCGTGGGAATCTGACGGATCAACAGTGCGCGTGGCTCGGGCGGCTGTTGCCGCCGATACGGATGATGGGGCGACCGCCACGGGATCGGCGGCAGGTCTTCGAGGGGATCTGGTGGCGCGCTCGCACGGGCTCGCCGTGGCGGGACATACCCGAGCGGTACGGTCCGTGGAGACCGCATGCACGCTCTTCCGCCGCCGACAGATCGAGGGCACGGGCTCGTGGGCCAGAGTCCTGAAAAAGCTGCAGGTCGAGGCCGATGCTGCCGGGCACCTCCTCTGGCAGATGTCGGTTGATTCCACGATTTTCCGGGTCCACCAGCACGCCGCCGGGGCGAGGAGAAGGAGGGCTGCTGATCCGGGCCGGGTCACTCCGGCGGCCTGGCGGCCGAGCCGGACGACCACGCGTTTGGCCGCTCACGCGGCGCCCTGACCGCCATTCACCTGGCTGTCGACGTCTCCTTTCACGTCCTGGTCGCCGTGGTTACCGCTGGACAGCGGGCCGATGCCCGGGTGTTCACCGACGTCATGGACCGCATCAGTGTTCCGCGGATCGGTGGCGAACATCCGCGCACCCGGCCTGCTCATGTCCTGGCCGATCGCGCGTGCTCCTCCCGTCAGATCCGCGAGTACCTGCGGCGCCGGCAGATCCCGCACACCATTCCGGAGAAGCGCGACCAGGCCGGGCACCGCCTTCGCAGGGCTCCGACCGGCGGCCGCCCGCCCGGCTTCGACAGTGAGCGATACAAGGCCAGACACAAAGTCGAGTGCCGGATTGGGCTCCTCAAACAGGCCAGAGGAGTCGCGACGCGCTACGAAAAACTCGCCGTCCGCTACGAAGCCACCGTCCAACTCACATTCATACGCCAGACGTTGTAGCCCCATCTCACACACGCCCTAGTCCGGGCGCTGGCCGGAGCGACAGGGCGCGAGCCCTGGGAGGAGTACCTCGTGGTCGACGGCCTGCTGGCGCGTGTTGGTTTGGACGCCGGCGGTCGTCTGGCTTTCCAGTCGGTGTTCCGCTCCATCCGTGACGTGTTCTGCGCGGTGCGGGGGAGGGGACCCCGATGGGTCGGAGCGAGCTGGGGGTGGCGTGTGGCGCCACGGCTCCCACGTCGATGGGGGCTGGGCGCGAGGGGCAGCGGGCCTGGGTTTGTGCATTGCCGTGACCGTGCAGTGCCCAGTGCGGTCCGATGGCAAGAGAATGCCGAAAAAACGGCGCCGCGTGAGGCGGACCGTCTTCCGGGATCCCGCACAACCGGTGAAGAGCAGCAGGCCGCCGGAGGCGTCTCACAACGGCCGCCCCGGCTTTGGCGGTGGGGATTTGATCATACGGACTGCCCCGCGGCAGCAGCGCAGGGGAAGTGGTCGTGCGCGTCGGTCCACTGCCGGGTCGCCATTCCGGCCGGCTGGGGTGGGTGCGAGCGATCAGGAGGGGCCGGTGGTGTAGATCTCGTCCTCGTCCCAGTCGCCGATGACTGGATCCTTGTGCACGGTGCCCGGGTGCCCTGCTGGCAGTACGCACTGCGCCTCATAGGCCTCGTCGTCGAAGAACTGCACGGATACGCCGCATTTTTGCACCGTCATGGCGGCCCCTCCTTCGGATGGGTCCAGTGTGGCATGCGCGTGTTGTTCGGTCCGGGGGCTCAGCGACCGTACCGCTCGGCGTCAGCCGAAACGCGACAGCCGGTGCTGCGGTGTTTCGCCGGCTGTGATCCAGGTTTCCGGGTGTCCTCCGCGTTGCCTGGGCGGTGCCGGGAGTCGGCTGTGTCGGGCGCTGACCCCTGTGATCGTCTTCGGTGCCGAAGAACTCACGTCCGTCTTCAAGGCTCGATGCGCGGGCGGCGCTTTCTCCTGCCGATGGCCTGCGTCGTACCGGTTGCTTCGCCGTTCAGTGGTTGACTCGGCCGCATCCGCCGGCTTCTGCCGGAACGGCACGAGGGGGAGCGTGAGGAGTGAGCGTTTTCCCACCTGCGGCAGAGCGCGGCAGGGTGGCCGCGGTTGCCGTGCTCGACTGCTTCACGCGTCTTCGGTGTCCAGTCGCTTTGCGGACTGGAGCGGGTACTCGGGCAGTTTTGAACTGGCCGCCGACACTTCGATGCCGATGAGGCGGCCCTGCTCGTCGAAGTCGAGGTTGATCATGCCGTCGACGTCCACCGGGTCGCGATCGTACACGCTCGCGCAGTGCACTCGGGCCTGGGGTTCGGTGAAGTACACGTACGCTGCGTTCACCGACTTGTCGTAGGTGACTTTGACCTCTGCCACGGTGTGCTGGCTCCCTTGGTGTAGTTGATGTCGGTGTTTTCCTCGTTCGCACTGTGAGCGGTCTCGCCGGTCTCAGAGTGACGCTGCGAGTTGTAGGGCCGGGACGGCCTTGACGATGTCGGTGATGCGGGTGGTTTTGCAACGGAGTTTGCGCAGGAGGCGCCAGGCTTTGAGAGTGGCGTTGGCCTGCTCGCCGATGGCGCGGATGTTGGCGTGGGAGGAGTTCACCGCTCGCTTGCCGGCCGGGAGCGTGCTCCAGCGGCCCCGGTAGGGCACGCGGATTCCAGTCGCGGGGGGCCCGGCGGATCCACCGGCGGCGGAGGGGGGGGTGGGTCGCGTAGCGCTGGCAGCCCGGCGTCTTCCGCGCAGGCACCCCACGCCGCTCCCGTCTGGCTGCCCGCCACCGTACCCGGTGGCGGGCCATCCGACCTCCGTGTCCAGCAACTGCGCCGCACGTTGGCCACCCCGTCCCGGCCGTCCACCCGGCAGACGTACCCCCCGCCGCGCATGGTCGGTCTGCTGCCCGATCACGTTCGGGTGCTGAGCACTTCAGCGGTCGGGTCGGCCACAGCGCAGCGGACCACGCTGGGCCGACCGGTCGAACCGACCGACGATGCCGGGTTGCGGCGCCGACGCCGGGCGGGGTGCCGCTGGTATGGCGTGGGCGGTGGCGGGTTTGAGCGGGCGTGTACTTCTATGCCGTGTCCGTATCAACGCGGGCCATGACTGTGGTGCCGGTGCCGGTGCCGGTGCCGGTGCCGGAGGGCGGAGCGTGTAGGACCCGCCGGGGTTTGTTCGAGGTGTGTGGGTTTTTTGGGGGTGTCAGAGCATGAGGAGGAGTCGGGTGTTGGGTACGAGTTTCCGGTTCACGCTGGTGCTTTGTACGAAGATGGTGAAGTCGTCGTTGTGGTCGGGCTTGACGCGGACTTCCATGTCGGGCAGGCCGAGCAGGGCTCGGGCTTCGGGTCCTGTGTACACGCGGTCGGTCTTCTTCTCCAGTACCGCGATCTGCTTGCGTGCCTGGATTTTTTCCGACTTGCTGAGCTGGTAGAACGCGCCGCCGGTGCGGTAGGTGTGTCCGCATTCGGTGACCCAGTCGCGTATGGCGGCCTCACGAGCCACCGGGATCAGCTGGTATTTCGACGGGTTGACCGGGGTGAGGCCGGCTGCCTTGATGGTGTCCTTGTTGACTGCTTCCGCGCCCGTGGAGAACACCGCCCGGGATCCGCGGATGCCCTGTGTGCGGCCCACCATGAATTTTTCGGTGGCCTGCTGGATGACCTGCCCGGCCTCTTCCAGGCCTTGTGTGCTGGTGGCGTCCCAGATGGCGATGTTGTCCTTCGGGAATCCGCACTGCATGGCCTCGCGCTTGCCCATCTGGTCGGGCACCAGGACGGCCAGTGTCCAGTTGTCCTCCTGCGTTGCCATCATCTCGGCCACGGCCTGGACCAGTTCACGTGCATTCCTGGTGGGGGCGTCCGGGCAGCGGTGACTTGCGTTCTCCTGCCCGTCGGTCAGCACGAATGTCAGGAAGCTGTGGTCGCCGTACAGTTGAGCGGTCTGTGCCAGCTCTCGCTGGGACTTCAGTGCGGCCGCCAGCAGAGCGGTCATTCCACCGACCCGGTAGAGCTGCTTCAGCGACGGCATCCGCAGTACGTCCTTGTCGTAGATGACGCACTCCACCTTGTCCGCGAAGACGTACACCGTGACGCGGGTTTCCTGGTCCAGTTCCCTCGACCGGCGGGCAAGGTAGGCGATTTGCTGGTCGGCGACTTCGACGACCTTGCGGCTCAGGTGGGACATGGACGAACTGGCGTCCAGTACAAGAGCGACGTGGTTGATGTAGTTCTGGTTTCCGGACATGACAGGTTCCCCCTCGTTGCGACTCGATGTCGATGTCGATGTCGATGTCGATGTCGATGTCCCTACCGTCTCACCCACCACTGACAATCGATCTTCCCTCCCGGGACCGGATGGGGAGCCACACGCGCACGAGCGCAGCCGGGACGCAGCACGAGGCCCCGGCTGCGGCCGCGACAGCCCGGAATCCTTCAGCGCCCGGGGGTGTCTCGGCCGGTTCGACCGCCTGCCGCCGGCGGCATCACCCCCCACTCCACCGCCCTGCTCCCTCAGCGTGGCCCGTCGCTGCGGGGTGAGCCGGCCACGTCTGGTCTTGGTGGGGGAGACCCACACCCGCTGTCCGACGAGCACGGACGCGTCTTCGCCTGAACCGCGCTCTTCCCGTGCCTCCTAGGGAGGCGGTGGTGGCTCTCGCGGGTGGTGTACTGGGCGGGGCCCGCACGGCCCCGCTGGAAGGCCGTTGCCGCTTTCGCGGACGCCTTCTCGCCGCCGGTGGCAGCCTGCGCTGCCACGGTGAGTGTTGAGCGGCCTTCAGGCCGAGCGCGCCGGCGGCCCTCGCCGTTGCTCCTGCGTGGGCTCTGTCCACGAGTGCCGGCGGTCGTCGCCGTTGCCTCCAGTGTGAGCTCTCCCCAGGGATGTGCCTGCCGTTTCAGTCATCGTCCGGGGTCGTCGCTCTCGAACAGCACACCGGTCCGGGGCGAAGCCGGACCGCACGTCCCTGCTGGTCATGGCCGGCCTCCCCAGCATTACTCGCGCAGACGGTGTGTGGCGGCGAGCTGACACGGCGTGGAGTGTGCGGCAGGCTGATCAGGGAGTCCCCTGCGGCGGGAGGGCTCGTCCGACGAGTGTCAGCTCACCGCCTGGGCGCGCGCCACCCGTCCCGGCACGCGGAGAAGAGCGAACCTTCTGCGCGGGTACGTCGGGTGGTGTGCGGTCAGTCCCACTGCTGGTCGGTGAGGGAGGTGACGGGCTGGGGCTTGCCGATGAGGGCGAGGGCGATGAAGAAGTTGATCTGTCCGATGGCGATGGTGAGGGTGGCCAGCGCCTTGGCGTCGTAATGCTTGGCGGCTTCGGCGTAGAGCTCGTCGGTGACGCGTTCGCGGCCGTGCTGGGCGGGCTGGAGGGTGGCCTCGACCAGGGCGAGAGCGGCGCGTTCGGCGGGGGTGAAGTAGGGGGCGTCCTGCCAGGACGCGACGGCTGTGATGCGCTCCTCGGTCTCGCCGGCCTTGCGCAGGAAGCTGGTGTTGAGGATGGTCAGGTAGGTGTTGTGGACGATCTGCCCGGCGCGCAGGTGGATCAGGTTGATCGTGGTACGGGGTACGGAGTGGTTGCCGGTGGCGCGGAAGAGCGCGGCGCTGACGTCGGCCAGTTCCGGCACGTACTCGCCGGGGTTGGACATGCGGGAGATCGAGGTGTTGGTGGTCGTCATGGCGGGTTTCCTTCGTATGCGTATCGGTTGTTGGCGTCTTCACAGCTCTGACGGATGGGCGCACGGATGTGTGACCGGAGGCTGGAAGAAAAATCTTCGAGGGCGCCGCCGACGCCCGGCCTGAGGGCAAGGAGGGACCGGGGGCTGGTCCATGACAGCCGCCCTCGGGGAGTGGGTGGGGGAGAGGGCTGCGTCGACGCGGACGCCGTTGCAGCAGCGGTTCGGGCGGGTTGTGGTGGGTCACGGCTTCGGCTCGGCGGGCGAGTGCGCCCCGCCGGGCCGGCGTCGCCGGCGGCGAACCAGACCCCGCCGTCCCCGGGCTTGCTTGTGCCGGCCGGGTCGACGAGGTACCGGTGGCCGGGCTGGTGCGGCACGACCACCACCGTCGTAGGAGGGGGAATACTCGCTGGTCGACTACGGCAGCCTCCGGCCCCGCTCGCACCCGCCAAGGCGAACAGTGCTTACACCGGAGCGTAGGCCAACGGAGACCAGGCCCGATGACCGTCAGCCCCAGGGGCCGAACTCGTCATGCAGCTCCGGCCCAAGAAGCTACGGTTCGCTGCGCCACTACGACGGTGACATCTTCAGCTGCCGAGGAAGCCTCGGCGTCCGAGGCGGCTGCGGGTGACGTTCTGTCTGGGCCATCGGTGGGCAGGCCGAGTGGTCGTGCCGTTCGCACAGATGGCGCGCCCGTGGCGATCCACAGACCCTGAGTGCTTGGTCGGGGTGCTGGTTGAAGGCATGCGCGCTCTGCTGGTAGGCGGTGCCTTGGTCATGAGAGCCGGAGGCGGATCGGATATTCGGTGTCCCGCCGGCCCCTTGAGGACACAAGATGGCGCACATGACGTTGGCCACCCCCATACTGCACACCGCTCGCCTGCGACTGCGCCCCTTCACCGACGCCGACGCGGAGCCCCTCTTCGCGCTGCACAGCAGCGCCTACGTGCTGCGCTACTGGGACTCTCCGCCGTGGAGCGAACCGGCCCGCGCCGAGCGGTTCATCACGATGTGCCGGCAGATGGCGGACGAAGGCACCGGGGCGCGGGTGGCCATCGACCGTGCCTGTGACGGGGCCTTCGTCGGCTGGTGCGGTCTGACCGGATGGAACCCGGACTACCGCAGTGCGTCGTTGGGCTACGTCCTCGGCGATGCGATGTGGGGGCACGGCTACGCGACGGAGGCCGTACACGCCTTGCTGCGATGGGCGTTCGACACATTGGACCTGAATCGTGTGCAGGCCGAGACCGATACGCGCAACGTGGCATCTGCCCGGGTCCTGGAGAAGATCGGATTCGTGCGTGAAGGGACGTTGCGGGAGGACTGCATCGTGAACGGCGAGGTTTCCGACTCGTGGGTGTTCGGGTTGATCAGGCGGGAGTGGCGGCCGTCGGTTGTGCCGATTCCAGCCAGCGAAGAGCGGCGTTAAGTCTGTTTCTGGTGGAGGCCGCGCCCGGGCTGCGTGAGGAAGCCTTGACGGGTGAGGCGTCCGAGGCGGCTGTGGAACCGGCGTTCTCACCGCGAGCAACAGACGATCTCAAAGCTTCCCTACAGCCACACCCCCGCTGGCGGGCGATGCGGGCGGTGATAGCGCAGCGCGCCGGCCGGGCCATGGCCGTGCATGTCTCGGTGCTCGTGGTGGCAGGCCGGCCACTGGCCTGCGGTCGCGGCGGCTCCCATGCAGCGCACGCGGTCGGGCGCTGCTGCGATCTCTCGGTTTCGGCACAGCGGGGTGGGAGACAGTGGGGTTTGGGTCTGTTGTTGCTGGTCGGTGGCGGTTCCAGGGCTGTGAGGTCACTGTCCTGGAGGTGAGAGATCTGTGAGGCATTGCTGTCTTCGGGCGTTATCGCGTGAGGGTGATGCTGTCTCAGTTTCGTGAGTTCTGATCCGCTGGCCGGTGGGTGTTGGTGTGCTCGGGGGTGTGGATCAGACAGAGCAGGACCCGGACCTGGAAGGGGCGGGTGGTGGTTCGGGTGGGGCTTTGCCGGCTGTGTCGGTTCGGGCGTTGCGGGGGCCTGTGGTGCGCCGTCTGCTGGCCCTGCGGCGGGAGGGGAAGCTCACCACCACGCGGGTGAGGTCGGCGGCGGACGTGTTGGGGGTGCGGGAGCGTGCGGTGTGGCGGTGGCTGGCTGCCGCCGAGGGGGACGAGGCTGCGGCCCGGGCGCCGGGGGAGCGGGCTGCGTATCCCGGGCGGTTCACGGTTACTGATGAGGTCCGGGCTCTGCTGGGGTTGTGGAGGGGGAACGTCGCGGCGGTGCATCGTGAGCTGACTGCTCGTGCGGACAGGGGCGAGGGGGATCCGCCTCCGTCGATTGCGACTCTGCACCGGGCGATCCGTCGTGATCTGTCGCCGGGGGAGCGGGCCGGGCTCGCCGGTGGCGAGGGGGCGGCGCGCAAGCATGATGTGTTTCTGGCCCGGCCGCGGGGCTGGCGCAATCAGGTGTGGGAGACCGATCACGTCCAGGCGCCGGTGCTGGTCGAGGTCGACGGCAGGGCCCGCAGGCCGTGGATTAAGTGGTTCACCGACTGCGCGACGAACGCGGTCACCGGTGTCGCGGTGACGCCGGTGCATCCGTCGCGGGAGTCGGTGCTGGCCGCGCTGCGCTCTGCGGTCCTGCGCGAGGAGCCCTACGGCCCGTTCGGCGGCCTGCCCGAGAAAGTGCGTGTCGACCGCGGCAAAGGACTTCCTGTCACGGACGGTGACCGCTGCGTTCGATCTCCTGGACGTGACGGTGGAGGACCTGCCCGCCTACACCCCCCACCTCAAGGGCACCGTCGAGGGCCTCAACCGGGCGGTAGAAGGCATGTTCCTGGCCGCACTGCCCGGCTACGCCCGTCAGCCGCGCCCCGGCAAACGTGCCTCCCGCCCGAAAGACGAAGTGCTGCTCAGCTTTGAGGACTTCACCGCCCAGCTGCTGGATTGGACCGTCTGGTGGAACACCGAACACCGTCCCGCGCCGTTGCGGGGCAGGACTCCGCTTGAGGCGTGGCAGGGCGATCCCACCCCGCTGCAGGACGTGGCCGCGGCGGATCTGTGGAGGTTCACCATGGAGGACGCCGGGACCCGCACGCTGACGACCCGCGGCATCCGCTTCAGGAGGCGCGACTATGTGGGGCCGTGGATGACCGGGCTGGCCGGGATCCAGGTCCGAGTGCGCTTCATGCCCCACCACGACCACCGCATCGAGGTCTACCACGCCGCCACCGGCCGCTACCTGGGTCCCGCGGACTTGGCCGACCAGGCCACCGAGGAACAGGTCAGCGCCGTACGGAAGACGCGGGCGGCCCGTGCCCGCCGCCTGAAGAAGGACCTCGAAGCTTCCCAGCGCGAGCGCTACGCCGCCGCCACCCAGGCCGAAGCCCCACAGCGGCTCGGCGCACTGACCGGTGCACAGGCCGACGCCGAACTCGCCCGGAGTGCCGGCACCAGCCTGTCGCAGCTTGCGCTGCCGGACGTCATCCCGCCCGCCGCACCCCCGGCCGACTGGCGCACCCCTGCTTCCCTGGCTGCGCTGACCACGGCGGGCCAGCCCGCCCCGCTCCCGTCCAGCCGTGACTCCGCCCCTGTAGTCCCGGACGGCCCGGCCGGGCGGGGCGCACCTTCCACCCCCGACGAAGACGGAGACCCCTCGTGACCGCGGCGACCTATCAGTACGTCGACCTGCCCGACGCCTCCGTGGTCACCACCCGCGCCCTGCTCACCGCGCGTGAGAACATCGGCGATACGGTCGCCGCCCGCGCGATGATGTGTATCCACGGCGGCGCCGGCTTCCGTCCGCAAGATCACCTTCCGTGCCCGTCCCACCGCCCGAGCGGTGCGCTACGAGCTGTTCACCGCGCTCGACCTAGCCGGCGAGCCGCCGCGCCACCCCAGCGAATTCGACCGTCTGCTGAAGACCGCCCTGGCCGAGCGCCCCCGCACCTTCCTCGTCGACGAGGCCCAGTGGCTCAACGGGGAGGCCTTCGAGTACTTCCGCTACCTGTGGGACGAGCCCTCCACCCAGCTCGCGATCATTTTCTTCGGCGGCGAGGGCTGCCACACCGTGCTGCGCCGCGAACCGATGCTGTCCTCCCGGATCTTCCTCTGGCAGCAGTTCACCCGCCTCACCCCCAGCGAGGTCCTCGACGTCATCCCGCTGTTCCACCCGATCTGGGCCGATGCCGATCCCGAGGACATCACCTTCGCCGACAGCCACGCCGCGCACGGCAACTTCCGTGCCTGGGCGCAGCTGACCGCCCACACCCGCACCGCCCTGACCCGCACCGGCCGCCCCCGCGTCGACCAAGAGTTGCTGCGCTGGGCCTTCAGTCGCCTCGCCTGACCACCACACCGCCATGCCGCTCGCAGCGCCACCGTCACCTGTCACCGTGGTCATCGACCGCCATGACGACGTGCTCCACACCGCACCGCCCTGGCCGCCCACCACCTGCCGTCCGGCCGGATCACCCTGCACCCCGGCCCGGGCACCACCAGTGAAACCGGCCTCGCCCACGACCTTCTCGCCGCCCTAGGCAAGCCACCCCTGTTTCCAGGCCGCTTCCCACGCGGTCGTCAACCCGCCTGGGAAGCCGCCACGGCCTGGACCACTGCCCTTCCTGTCACCCGGCTGACCGTCCTGCGCGCCCACCGCCTCACCACTCGTCGCACGATGCGCCTCCTCCAGCTACAGACCCTCACCGGTATCCACCTGACCCTGGTCTGTCACCGCCCGCACCTGCCCGCCGCTCTGCACCAGGCCCTGCGGACGGCTGACTACTCCGTCACCGCCGACTTCGAGGCTGCCCGCCGCCACTACTCCGGCACACCGGTCACCGAACTCCCACTCGCAGACGAGCCCGCCGGGACGGCCGGCCGGTGGCTCACCCTGCCCGCACTGGACCGCCTCGTCTCCTACGACAGCCCCCGCCTCTGCTCTATCCCGTGCACGCCGCCCCAGATTGCCTGGCGACACCGCCCACCGCCCGTGCCTCTCACCGCGCCCACCACCCAGCAGGTCGCCCACCGGCTGCACGTGGCGACCGCACATCCCCGCCTGGCCGCGGCCGTCGCCGCCGCGCTGTTCACCGGCGCATCCCTCCAGCAACTCGCCACCGCACGTCCCCACGACTACGACACTGCCGCGGCCACGCTCGCCCTGCACGACCGTGCCCGCTACACCGACGGCTGCGCCGCCTATCCCGTACCACCCTGGGCCGGCGTGTTCCTGCGGGCCGCGGCCTGCTTCACCCGGCTCGTCTCCGGCGAGGACCAGGAACTGCTCGCCGCGCCAGGTGACCGCGGGCTCCTGCTGCACGTGGCGGAGGCGGCCAGACTGCGCCCGCCCCAGCCGTCCGCAGCCCGCCGCAAAGCACCGATCGGCCGTGTGGAGTGGGACTGGCGCGAGCGGCAGGAAGCCGAGCGGTACGAAGCGGTGCCGACCAGTCGTGTCAGGCCCTCACGACGCTGAACACCCTGACCTGGTGATGCGACGGGCCAGGCTCAGCCGATCGAGAAGTCGGCGAACTCGACGTCGCTGAAAGCGATGTTCAGACCGTGGGCCCGGCGGCCCCATTCGCGAAAGTAGGCGTGCCCCAACGCACGGGCCAGGATCACTGTCTGCTGCTGCTCGCCCGCGCCGGCATCCCGAGCGGCGAACAGCTCCCGAGCCACCTCGCCCGGCAGATCCTGGGTGATCCACCGCACCCGCGGATCGTCCGAGGAACCTGCCGAAGCAGCAAACCCGAACCGCGCCCTGGTATGGAAGACGAACCCCTCCGCCTCGGCCTGGGCACGCCGACGGGCCCGCACCCGGGGCTGCCACCGAGCCAGGACCGCTTCCTCGATCGCCCGAACCTGCGTCGGCCCCGGAGGACGACGCGCTCCCGGCTTCCCCGTCACCCACCGCTGCACAGTGCGCTGCGAGACGCCCAGCACGGCGGCCACCTGCCGGGTGGAACCCCGGTGCGCTGCGAGCAGAAAACGCAGGCGGGCCCCGGTGCTTGAGGGAACGGGTCGGGTGCGCAACGCGCGCTCCAAACCCTGCTCGATCTGTCCCATGCCCGCCTCTCGAAGCGGCCAGCCGCCAGGGCCGACACATGCAGTCCGTTGCGTCAGTTCTCCCACGTCGTCTGCCCCTGCCTGCCAGTTTCTGCAAACTCCAGACAGCGCTGGCTGACGCAGACTACGAGCCCCCGGGTGAGCATCAGCGATAGGCCGAAGGAGCAGGTCACGACAGACGCCACCGGCATCCCAGTGCTGTCCTTCTGGTACCGAGCCCCAGGGCGAGACGGGAGAGCTCCGTCGGGAGGAGACCTGGCGTGCCCCTTCGGCTGTGCCTCGTCCACGACCCGTACGCAGACAACGCCAGAGCCTCGCCGTCGTCGACGAAGGGGCCGACGGCCTAGCCAGTATCCTGCTCGCAGGGCTGACGCCCCGGGCTTCGCCGACGCCCACACCGCACCCGGACACCCACACTGCCCGGAACACTGGTGGAAGGTCTTCCGGGATCAACGGACCGCTTGAGGAACACCTTGACGATCCATCGATCCGGGGTTGCCGTGTGGGGGCGAAGCCCCGGTGCCGAGAGGACCCGTCCATGACCAAACGCACCACCGAGCAGCAGCGCGCCCGCGAACTCCAGCGCACCGCACGCGAGCAGGGCACAGGCCTCGGCTACCACGAAGCCCTCAATTGGGTACGGGAAGCCGCCGAGACGCAGGCCAGGTTCCCGGGCAAAATCGCCGTCCCCGTGCCGCACGACCACTGCGTCATGATCTTCGAACCGGACACGGACCCCGCGGACATCCGCAGGGCGACCACTCCGATCTCCGAGGCCGAGCGCGAGCTCCGGCATGAGCTCCTCCAGCGGCGGAACGCTCTGATGGACGACCACTCCAAGGCGGAGATCATTCCCATGCTCCTCAGGAGGTGGCGCTACGCCCCGGGCGAGAACCTCGCACGCTGGACCAAGCAGGAGCTCGCGAACGAACTCGTGGATGGTGAGGACGGCCGCGAGCGCTACGAGGCGTACGGGCGGGTGGCGCTGCACAACGGAAGGCCGGCGCCCGGCTCCCGCCCCCTGTGCTGAGGCGTCGGCTGCTCCGGCCACGACAGCGCGACGCCCTGGCCCGAAACCCGCGCGCGCTTCCGCGCCCAAGGGCCCTGCATCGACGCGCAGTAGCCTCTGCTGGCCACCGGCCGGCAGCAGGGCTGGACAGGGCCGCGTCCCGGTCGCCAGGGAACGTGCAGCGCCCCGCGCGCCACTGTCGGTGGCACGCGGGGCGCGAGTGTGCGAGCCGGCGGCGATGCGGTCTTCATGGATGGGAACACCAGGGCCCTGTGTGGGGTGAGGTCAGGGCTGGCGGGTGAGGACGTGGCGTTCCCATTGGTCGTGCCATTCGGCGTGGGCGGGGGAGTCAGGGGAGGGGACAGTCCACAGGCGCGCGGGAAGTTCGGTCTCATGGACGCCCCATGAGGCGTCGTCGCGTACCCCGCTCAAGGCGATCTGGCGGGAGGAGTCGACGATGAGGCCGGCGACGGGCTACTCACCTGCGGCGTCAGCCGCGCCCTTCACAGCGAGCATCTCCGAGACCGGGCAGCCCCATGCCGCGCCCGGTCCGGCGGGGCCGTAGAGCGTGAACCCGCACGCCTGGAAGAACGCCTGCCGGTCAGCCGCGTCGGCGCCGTCCTACGGCACCAGGGCCAGGAACGTGTCGCCGGCTTTCTGCGCCCGGCGGGCGATCTCGGTGAGAAGTGCCCGGCCGACCCCGCCGCGACGACCGGTAAGGGCGACGGCCATCGTCGAGATGAACGTCTGCTCGCCGGGATGCGCCTCCCGGCCTTCGTCGTGCCCGAAGTCGCAGTGGAGCTGGAACTCGGCGACCCCGACGACAGACCCGTGGAGCTCGGCCACGACGACGTCCAGGCCCTCGGGGTCGTAGAACCTGCCGTCTCCCAGATGATTCGAGTACAGCAGCTCCTCCACCACCGAGTAATCGGCTTGGACGATGTCACGGATGAGCGGCATGACCCAAGTGTTCCAGGACCGCGGCGCGGAGGCACCGTTTACGGGCGCCGAGGTCTACGAGCGCTTTGCCTGCTGGCCCATGGTGTCGACTCTGGCAGAGGTGCAGAGCATTACGCTCCTTCCATGTGGAGTGAGTCGAACAACTATGGCTTCGAGAACGAGCTGGACTACCTGCGGTCGATCAAGAAGGACGAAAGCTATACGTTCACGTACCCGTTCGAGTACATCGCTAAGAACTACGGGAACGACAATTACGACATCGGCACAGCGGACATGGTGGTCCGGGTCCAGTGGAACGACGCGGAGGCCGGTTACACGGTGGCCTACGACGTCCCCGAGATGGACAAGATCGACCCCGCTGAGGGGAACGGCGATGCAGCGAGCTTCTACGAGAGCGACGTTTACTGGAGGCTCGTGAGCGACCTCGACGGCATGGGGATCAGCTCCGAGCTTCGTGCAATCTAGGCACGGTTGGCTTGCCATCCCAGACGCCAGGCTGTGAGCGGGATACCGATCGGCTCCGTGGTGGTGCCCGGCCCCTCGTGAAGCCGGGCACCACCACGGGCCAACAGCGAGAGCGCCAGGCCCCTCGGGAGGGGGGAGAGGGGCCAGCGTCGACCAGCAAGGGGCGGTGGTCCTGTACGCCGTCCCACCGCCAAGGTAGGAGCCCCTCCCGCACAGCGCAGCTTCTGATGGGCTGCCGGGACGACGCCCCCCTTCCCCCGCGATCGCGGAGTGGAAGAGGCGTCGTCCATCAGGGTCCGACCGCGGAGCTCAGGCCGACTGTGTCTGGAGCCCGGCGAGGGGAGAGCGCCGGCCCTTGCCGACCGTACGCAGCTGCGCCCAGTCGACCTCGGGGTGCGCCCCGGGGAGCAGACGCTGACGGCCGCACTCGACAACCCCGACGGCCACGCCCTCTACCGCGCCCAGGAGGCCCGCGCCGGGCCTTTGTTCGCAGCCCCGGTGACCTCTGGACCATCGGTTGCTCCGCGTAGACATCCCAGAGCGGGTCTTCAAGGAGCGGGAGGAGCCGGGAGGGCAGCGCGCCCCGGTCGGGATCCGGGGCGTGCTCGCTGGGTCTGCTACTTCTTCTCCAGCAGTTTGGCTGTGCTTACGCGGTCCGTGTCGAGGAACGGGTTGGCGGTGATGTCGAGGCCGAAGAGCGCGTAGATGTGTCGCAGGGCTTCGTAGGCGTCGCGCTCGGGGTCCCCCAGGGCCTTCCAGCTGTGGTTCCAGTCGTTACTTGTGGCCGGCTGGGGTGAGCCCAAGAGCGGGAAGGTGGGGTCGTCACCGGGGGCCAGGGTGCGCGCGGGCGGGCGGGTGAACTCCGAGGCGACGATTCGGTGCGTCCACGTGCCGTCGACCAGCGGAAGGACGTGCTGGTCGACCAGCCGGAAGTACTCCAGGGTGATCTCGGTCAGTACGAACACGCTGATCCGGCGTCCCTCGCTGCTGGAGTTTCGCTCCATCGCCCAGCCGAGCATGTCCGTGGTCGCGGCTGCGGCCGCCGTGACCGTCCCATCCGATTCGACCAGCAACCCACGGCGAGGAGGTTCCGCCAAGAGGAGACCGCCCTCACGAGGCTCTGGACGCTTGTAGTCCGAGGACCAGTTGAAGCCGTAGGGACTCCGGAGCGTGCTCTGGTGCGTCAGGACTGTGAGGTTCGGGGAAGAGACCACCGAGATGTTCGGGTTTCCCCACCACTGATGCTGGCTCGTGTTTGTCCTGGTCAGTTGACGTTTCAGATGGTTGATCTTGGTGGTGTTTTCCCGAATCAGTGGTGGTGTGATCCCGAATCGGCCAGTGCAGTGTTCGTCGAACCTCCTTTGAGGTGGTCTCTGTAGCGCATGAGGGTGCAGGGCGGAGGCGGAACGGGGTCTCTGTCACTCGCTCAGGTGATCGACGGGGCTCTTGTGGTGGTGTCGGCTTTAACGTCTCATCCGTCGCGCCTGCCACGGGCGTTGCATGAACTGCTCTGCGTGGGGCGGATGTTGAACGACCGGAGGCTGACACTGTGATCACTGCTCTGTTGCCGGTTCGTTCTCTGCGCGGTTGTCGGCTCCGGTGACGGCGGGAGGCGACGCCTTGGAGGCCATGGACGACGGCCTGGGGCGGCATCGGGATGAGTTGCGGCCTGCCGCGGTGGCTCAACTGTTGGGGCTGTGCAGGGCGGGGAAGCTGACAACGGCGCATGTGCAGCTGGTCTCCGAAGCGTTGAACGTGCACATCAGGACGGTGTGGGACTGGCTAGCGAGCGCTGAGAAGACCGGCAGCCCGGAGAAGCCGGAACGCTCACTTCGGCCATACCGATGGCCAGTACCGCGTCGGCTACGCCGCCGCCCGCACCTGGCTGGCCCGCACCCTGTCACCCCAACCATCCGCCGTTGACGGCATCGAACCTGCCGCCGACCCGGCCGCGGCTACCCCTTTCAGCCTGCAAGAGATGGAGGCTCTGCGGCTGCTCCTGGCCCGGCTGACCGTCTCAAGTCCAGCCCGCGGCACACGGTGGCGCGCGTGCGCGGTGCCCAGGCCGGCTTCCTGTCCCGCTCGCTGCTGCTCAACGTGCCCGACGACCTCACCGCGCGCGGGGCCGGGCATCACCACCGTGCCCCTCACGCCGCGCGTCGTGCACACGATCACTCTGCGCCTGCCCAACCCGCTGTGCGCCGCTGCCATCGCGGCGCTGCTATTCGCCGGCACCGACAAGTCGCTGCTGTCGATGACCCAGATCGGATCCGTCGACGAGGCCCAGACCACGGTGGCCATCGATCGCGACTCGCGGATCAACATTGGCGAACCGCCCGGGCCCCGGCACATGTACGCCGTCCCGCCCAGCGCCCGCCCCCTGCTGCGCGCCGTGGAGCTGTGGACGGAGCGCCCGTTCCCCATCCTCGACGAGGATGGGATGGATCCGCGGCTGCGGCAGCAGATGCTGGACTACAGGGCAGACACCGGCGTGGACCTTCCTCCCGGCGCGTTGGTGGTGATGCTGAGCTGCTGGCGGTCGCTCTACGGCCAGATCGCGCTGGAGGTCTTCGGGCACTTGCCCCCCTTTTCTCTGATCAGGAACCCATGTTCGAGCTGCTGATGCAAGACCTGATGCGCGGCATGGGCATTGAGGGCCAGTACCAGCCGCCGGCCCGATAGGCCCGCCGTGGAATCGCGACGACGACGCCCTGTTGCGACGCCTCCACCCAGCAGCGACCGGACAGGCGAACGTGAACTTCCGCCGCCGCGACCTTGCACCGTGGGCCAGAGATGGAAGACCGGGGCCGCCACCACCAACCGCTGCGCCACTGGCCTTCACAGCGAACGCGGCCCCGAGCGTTACCCAGCGCTACATGTCCCGTCGCCGTAGCTATACGAGAACAGGGCCTCCTGCCGGTGGGTGTGGGAGTACATCACCCACCGCCGCTCGAAGCACGCCGACGCCGGCCCACCCCAGCCCCACGAGCGGACCTGGGCAGGCACTGTCCCATCCGACACGCCCCGAGTTCCTCACCGACCATCACCGGTGCGGTGCGCCACCTGGCCGAGCTGCAGATCGAGGGGACGATGCGGGCGACCGAGGCTGTCGAGCTCGGGATGCTCTCCCTCGGCACCGCCAGGGCCCGGATCAACCAGGCCCTGTGGGACCTCGCGCTGGTCGGACGCAGAAGTGGCCTGTCCTACGCCCAGATGAGCGCTTTCACGTCCATCCCCGAAGCCGACCTGGCGCAGCAGGTCGAGGACTACCACCGCCTCATGACTACCTGAACCGCTGCACCAGGTGGCATGAACCCAGCCACAACGGGACGTCATGTTGGTCAGCGCGATGGTCGCTGGGCACCATGAGCGTCCATGGATGATCTTAACGCCGACGACGTGAGACGCCTCCCTCAGCGACGGCGCCGCAATCCCGGATGGGACACGGATGACGACTACGAGTGGATCGGTGACCATGCAAGCTCCCGGGTAGAGACCTGCCTGCCCGCATCGGGCCTGCCGGAGCCATGACGGGCAGCATCACCCGCTTGCGTTGCCGTCGCGGTTGAGGATTGCCGTGTAGGCGGCTTCGGCGGCGCGGCCGGGTGCGACGCTCGCTGGGGTGTGGGCCAGGAACTCCTTGGACGTGCCGGTGTGAAGGATTCGGCCCGCTCGCAGGACGGTGACGTGGTCGGCTTCCTCGGCGAGGTCCTGGGTGTCGTGAGTGGACATCAGGATCCTCACCTGGTCAGTCAGGGAGGCCAGCACGTTGCGAAATGTCCGGCGCTGCTGTGGGTCCAGTCCTGCGGTCGGTTCGTCGAGCAACAGGACTTGGGTGTCGTGGACGAGCGTGGCCGCGACGCCCAGACGCCTGAGTTGTCCGCCGGAGAGCCGGTGGGTCTTCACCTCGGCTTGCTCGGTGAGGTCGACCCGCTCGAGCGCGGTTGCGGCCTTCTCGTGTGCTGTGGAGGTGGCCATGCCCTTGAGCCAGCCTGTGTAGGCGACGTACTCGCGGGCGGTCAGTTGCGGCATTGGCTGTACGTGCTGCGGCAGCCATCCGACGGCATGCCGGTATGAGCGAGCGGTCGAGGGTACGTCGTCGAGTGTGATTGTTCCGTGTGCGGGGCGGACGGTGCCTGCGGCGAGTTTCAGCAGGGTGGACTTCCCGGCGCCGTTGGGGCCCAGGAGCACGGTCAGCCCGGCGGGGAGGGAGTAGGTGAAGTCGGTGAGTATCGGTCGGTTCCAGCGCCGGTAGGCGTAGGTCACGTTGTCGAAGCGGATCGTCATGACGGTTCCTGGCGGGTGCGAGAAAGAAGGGTGAGGCCGGCGATGAGGACGACCGCAGCGGCGATGGCGGCATGGACCGCGGTAGCGGGTTCTGGCAGGACGGTCCACGGGTCCGGGTCGGGATAGGGACGGTGGGAGAAGAACACGACCAGCGCGATCCAGATGAGGGGGATCATTACGGCCGCCTGCCGTGCCCACGGCCGGGCCAGAAGCATCAGGCCGGTCAGGAAGGCGATGTTGCGGGCCACCGACATGCCTGTGGGTGACCAGAAGATCCCGGCACTGACCAGACAGCCGGCGACGGCGGCCAGGACGAGCAGCACGTCACGCCCTGGGATGAAGCGGACGGCAGCCATCTCGAAAGCGGCCAGCCGCGAGTCCAGGGACAGGGACAGCGCTGCCACGGCGGGGATCGGCAGGAACACGGTCAGTACGGCCCGCTGGCTGTTGGAGAAGAACGACGGGAGCATGACGGATTGCTCCCCGATCCACACCGCCAGCCCCATCGACACCATGACCAGAGCGGTGAGCACCGTGAAGGTTCGGCGGGTCTTGAGCCACCATCGCATCAGACCGTGCACGCCTTCCTGGAGGTGGTGGTGAACCAGTCGGCCTGCTCCTTGGCTGGTCGGCTCAGCACGCTGCGCAACATGCCGTCGACGTCCCCCGGCGAGCCTTGACGGTCGATGCTCGCGCGCAGCCGTTGCCAGGACGGGGTCGTGCCGGTGACGTGAGCGGCCCACGCGATGACCACGCGGCGCAGAAGAGGGTCTGGACTAGGACAGTTCATGCCTGTCGCGGCGACGGCGACGGCGAACGCGGCGTCGTCGCGGTCGGTGGCAGCGGTCAAGGGAACGCGCCAGGTCGAGGCCGTCGACGGGGTGGCGAAGCGACCTTCGGGAAGCGTATCGATGACGGTCTTGGGCCGCAGGGGGACACCGGCCGCGGCGAAGTCGGCCAGGACTTTTTGGGTGGCCTTCACAGCCTGGGGCAAAGCGCCCGCTGTCTGCTCCGGCATGCACACGGCCGTCCCTCCCGTGTGTCCGCACTCCATGGTGACCGCATAGGTCTTGAGCGGTGGGGTGTAGTCATAGTTCTTCACCGCCTTGCACGTGCTGGTGACCCCCGCGGCGGCAACGGCCAGGGCGGCGGCCGCAGCCACCGCCCGGCGTCGCACCGGCAGCCACGCCACCATCAGCGCGGCAGCGATGCTGCCGGTGAACGCGACATGTGGCCACAGCGCCCCCCACGCGGGTGCCTCGCCGAACATCAACTGTTCGGGGAACGCACCCGACACGTGCCGTACCCAGGGAGCGTCCACGGTGACGGTGAATGCCACTGCCACCCAGGTCACTACCGCGAGGACCGGCGCGGCGATCACTTTCGGCACCCACCGCCCGACGGCGAATCCGATCACCGCGTGCTCCACGCACACGATCATTCCGACGACCAGGGGAGAGACGCTGTCCCACGTTGGCCACGTGCCCTCCACCGTGAGTGCGGTCAGCGGAGGAAGGATCAGCATCGTCCAGGCCAGTGTGACGACCGGGAGCAGTGCTTGGGCGGCGATGCGGTAGCGGGAGCGGGCGTGGTTCATGTCCCATACACCGGCCTGCCGCAGGCTCGCGGACACCCAGGCGGCGAGCGCGGAGGTGACGGCGTAGGCGAAGGGGTAGGCGAAGCGCAGGGGGTACGACGTGATCTCAGGCGCGTAGCCGAAGTTGTCGGCCGGGGGCCGGCCGGGACCGAGGTAGTACAGCAGCGGCAGCGCGAGGGCGACGGGAGCGGCCCACACGGCGGGCGAAGTACGGAACAGTACGGTGATCTTCACGGTCTTCCCGTCGGTGCGGTGAACGAGACGGCAGCCGCCTCCCTCTCATGGTGCTGGAGGCGGCTACCGGTTGGTGCTCAATCGCCTCAGTCGGCGGAGGTGTTGTCGACCATGACGACCTCGACGTCCAGCTTCCCGACGCCGCCCCTGACGGCCTCGACGCTGAAGTAGTACTGGCCCTTCGGCAGGTCGTGCCATTCACCGTTGCTTTGGTGCATGTAGCCCTTGAAGCACTCGGAGAACGTCTTGTTGTCGTAGTCGGCGTCCGGCCAGGCTGAGATGTCCCGGTGCATCTGTATATCCGTGTTGTACGGTTTGCTGCCGGACGAGCTTCGGGGCCCGCTGCAGTTCCTGTACAGCACCTGTGAGTACTGCTCGTCACTCCATCTGCGGGACTCCATTCCGGCCGTGGCTTCACGCCAGTAGCCGGACCACAGGAAGTCCTCCGCTGTGGCCGCCGATACGGACAGCAGTGTGACCGCTGCTGTGGCGGCACTGATGATTCCCGTGCGTCGTATTCGCACGCGCTCAACCTCCATAAGGGAATTTCTCACTTCTGAGGGGTTGACAGAGATGGCCCTGCTGGTCCCAGAACTCGTGGCCGGCGACGCGCCTGCGAAGAGGGTCTGGAACTTCCCTCTCGTCCGCTGGACCAGCCAACGGCGGTCACACGCCCGCCTGCCCTCCGACCCCATGGTGCCCATCTCGCTCGTGCACGCCATTGCGTCCACGAGCGACCCAGACTGTAGGCGGGGGCTGCTGCCGCTGTGCAATTAGCCAGGCTTAACGGCTGAAACCAAGCGCATCGATATCGCGGAGCCCAGGCCGGGCATAGCCCCTCGGCAACCGGCGGCTTCGGCATTGCTGTTCGCCATCATGCCGGAAACGGGAATGGCTTGTTCCGGGATGCTCTCGACGGAGAGTTTCCCAGCTCCCTGCGGGCGGTTGTGGGAACTGCCTCAGATGCAATGCACTTCCTCAGTCTCGACACCGCCGGTTTCCCCGGGCGCGATACGGAACTGGCACGTGCAGTTCCGGCCGCTTGGCGTCGGTGTTACCACTCCAGGTGTTATCCGGCGGCGTCCGCACCCTGATTTGGCCCGCCGGGGGGCCGGGTCCCCGACCTGATCGATACCGTCCGGGAGGCCCACGTCCCGCCCGCCCGGTCGAGTATGCGCCCTGCGGTATGCGCGGACCGGACCGCCGAGCACCGTCGCCCAGGTGCTGCGCCGATGGTCAGCCCCCGTCAAGCACTGGAACCTCAAAAACCATCCGCGTGAGTGTTCGATGCGTGTGTAGGATCTGCCGCACCCAGTCACGTACGAACTAACGCTCGATTCGGGGGGGTTGTGCTTAGTTTACTGGCATTCTCAGGTCGCACCGTCACGGTTCTCGCACTCTTATGTGCCGGCGTGTCCACTGGCTCCGCTCATGCGGCGTCCACACCTGACGCTTGCACGGGCTTTGCTGCCAAAGGCGTGCTGACTGTCGATCAGCTCCCCACTGGCGCCCGGTCCAAGGGCTGCGATCTGACGGGCCGTGTCGTCGTGAACGGCACCGTGGGTGTAGCCGTGCCGGCGCGGGGTGAGACTGTGCGAGTTGACGCGCTCAGAGCCGATGGGGGCGAAGCTGCGGGTCTGTCCGTGTCCGTTGCGCAGGATGGGGTGATCAGTTACCAGACTCACTCGGCGGAATCGGGTGAGTCCGCGAGTGTCCAAGCTCTGTCAGCGTGCTCTGACACGACGCGGCCGCCGACCATGCACGAAGAGATTCATACCTACACGTGGTACGTGGGAGACGGAGGGATGCCGGGCGGACTGACGCAGGCCCAGGCTTACGCCGCTTTCGCGGACGCGATCGACAACATCACCAAGACCTACAACGACTGTGGTATCTCCGACACGGTCGACGCCAAGTCCAGCTACGCCGGCACCTCCACCTATGAGGCGGACATCAACGCCTCCAGCCAGTGCACACCTCGGGACGAGCAGAACACCTGGGATGCAGGCGACCTGGCAGCCGGGCACCTCGCTGTCACCTGCTCCTGGACCGTCGACGGAACAACGTCCAACCTGCGCGAGCTGGTCGAGGCTGACGTCCGCTACAACACGACCGACAACAACTTCACTAACAGCCCATCCTCCAGCTGCGTCAATCTCTACGACATTCGGGCAGTCGGAACGCACGAGGCAGGCCATGTGTTCGGAATGGATCACGTCTCGGCAGCGCACCCGGATCTCACCATGTCGCCGTCCATCAACGCATGTGACACTAGTGATAGGACGCTCGGGCGAGGGGACTACCTGACCCTCGAAGCGATCTACTAGGGGGCAACGGATGGGCTGGCGTACTGGGTGGACCGTAACTGTTCTGGCGACGGGTGTGCTCGTCACATCAAGCGCCTGCGGCTCTGGTGATACGGATGTCGCCACCTCCAATAGCAGTGGCCGCACCGCGGGGGCGTGCGTGTCCCAGTTTGAGTATCAGGGGCGCACCTACCGGGACGTCGCGAACATCGACTTCACAGTGACGACAGCCCTCGGCTTCGCGACGCAGGCCTCCTGCCACGACACCGGCACCGAGACGGCCGAAACCAGCATAAAGCGGCCTGCCTATGCCGTTAAGGGTATTTCTCCTGAGGTGGCGATTGCAGTAGGAGATTCTCCCTCAAGTGCCGCGCTCCACGCTGTTTACTCGGGTCCCGAGGTACCGAAAGAACTCCAGGACCTCGTGCGGTCCAAGTAGGTTGCCCTATCCGATGTGTATGTTCGGCGGTGGAGTTCACTCTTCCATCGTCCCCCGGCTGAGCCGGTATGGATGAGAATCCTCCCTTCCATGCGGCGTGGACCGAGCGGCAGATGGCCTGGTGCGGCGTCTCGCTCAGCTTGTGGAAGCAGGGCCTAGTCGGCGTGGTGGTGCCGACGGACGGCAGCCGCGGCGACCAGGCCGAGCCCACTGCCGAGGGGCGTGCCGCTCTGGCTGCCGCGGACGCCTGAGCCGCTCCACCGTCTGCTCGGCGACCGGGGGGCTGCAAGGCGGCGCCCGCGGGATCATTGTCGGCGACCAAGCCCGTTCTCCCCGCGCTTGGTGGCCGGCAAGGGGGCGTGCGCGCGGTGGTCACTGGGGGAGTGTGTGGCCGATGTGGTCCTTCCACAGGGTGCGGGCGTGGCCGAGGTGGAGCAGCGCGATGTACCACCATAGGTCTGCCGGGGCGCTGTCGCTGTTGTGGGCGAGGGTGGTGCGGTGCGCCGTGGCTTGGGCTTCCTGCGGCGCGCAGCTGACGCGCCACCATTCGGTCGCGGTATGCCTTCCCGGTTTGACGCGAGGTCTGAAGGCTCATGACGTGGAGCGTTGCGCCGGCGTCCGCAGCCTTCCGCACCGCCGACGACTCCGCGGTACTGACGCCTCGCTGGCCCCGCTCTCGCTGCGCCAGCCGGTGTGCTGGTCCGCCACGGTCCGTGTGAGATCGGCTTCCTGCATCGGGTTGTTCTGCACGGGGAGGACGCGGTGCGCACCGACCCGTCCTGGCTCACGTTCCACGACGCCATGTCCTGGTCGGGGAACCCGCGCCGCCCCGTCACCGCCGATCATGCGGCGGTGATCCTGCACGGTCTGCTGCTGGGCCGGCCCAACGACGACCGCGTCACAGTGGGGTGTACGCCCTGTCCGTGGAGACGGGCAAAGCCTGACCCTGGGCTCTGCCGAGCGTCCCACCGAGTCGACCAGCGAATGGACCGAAACAGCCCAACGCATCGGCTCAGTACCGGTGTTTGGCCTGTGGAGCGGAGGGTTCGACTCACTCATCTACGGCGTGCAGGCGCAGGAGATCTTCCCCGTGCGAGCACGACTGCAGCCGTAGAAGGACTGACGGCCGCCCCCTGCCATGAACTGTCTGTCCCCGCACATGCGAGGACAGACAGCACGACAGGTCATGCGACGCGGACCGGCACCTGGCGGCCGGTCAGCAGCTGGGCCAGTGCGTCGGTCTCTTCCTCGGGCACGGCGATGGCGGCCAGGCGGCGGGCACGGGTGACGGCGACGTACCAGACGCGCAGCACCTCGTCGGTGACCGGGTCCGAGGTGGCCCAACGCTGGACGCTTCCGGCATCGGGCAGCAACAGCAGGACGCCGTCTGCTTCATCGCCCTTGAGTTGGTGGATGATGTTGGTGCGCATGTCGGTGGCCGCCTGGGGACGGGACACGGTGGGTTTTCCGGCAGGGCGGCCCTTGCCGCCCTGCGGAGCGGCCCCGGGCAGAGCAGGCCAGGCCTTCATGGCTTGCCACACTTGCGGACCCCATTCTTTGTGGGGCGGGGGCAGGCTGTGCAGGAACGCGAAGGCCGTGCGGTTGACCTGGCCGGCCGACAGGCGGTGGGCGGCCATGATGCTGTCGGGGCCGCCGGTCTCGCCCGGATACCAGTAGCCGAACAGGACGCGCACGGCGATCGCGCAGGCCCGGGTGAGGTCGTCGCCGGAGGCGCCCGGGCTGTGGGCGGCGGCGTGGGCCCAGGCCAGGCTGGTGATGGCGCTGGTGTTGGGCTTCTCCCGGCTGATGGCCGGCAAGGTGGCGTACTTGTAGGCGGTCACCAGGCAGTCCTTGGCTGGGACGGCGTACTCCTCGGTGAGCGTGCGGAAGAAGTCAACGATGCCGGCACCGGTCGGGGCGTGCAGGTGACGGCTGCCGGAGTTGGCGAATTGGGTGGGAAGCAGCAGGACAGGGATGTCGTCGTCGCGCACGACCGAGGTGTCCGGCGGTCGCTGCCCCGTGCGCAGAGTGGCCGCCAGTCGGCAGATGACGGGGGAGCTGCGCCAGTTACCGGTCAGCTGGTGCGGGGTGGGAGACAGCTGCGCGGAGAAGGACCTCAGAGCCTGGGGTTCGGCGCCGCGCCATGCGTAGATGGCCTGGTCCGGGTCGCCGACGAGGATCAGCGGAAGGCCGGCGGCGTGCAGCAGTTGAAGGATGGCCAGGTCAGCGGCGGAACAGTCCTGTGCCTCATCGACGATGACTTCTGAGAACCGGGAGCGCAACGGGGGCACCAGCCCGGCGGCGGCCTTGGCGTTGCGCAGGTTCCACAAGGCCAGGAACCGCGCCTCGTGCCCGGTGAAGTAGCCCTGGTCACACCACGACTTGCGGGTTTCGAAGATCTTCTCCTCCCACGCCTTGCGGCTGTAGGCGCTGGCCTCGATGAGCTGGCGGGTGTCGTAGTCGAGCTTGTCCCAGGCAACCGACTCGCACGCCTCTTTCTGCGAGGGGTCCACCGCCATGGGGAAGCGGTGCAGGGAGATTTCCCGGTCCATGCCCTCGACCGGGGCCTTGATGCTCGCCCACGACTCCAGCAGGCGGGGCGCCGGATTGGCTGCTCGCCGAGGCTTGACCAGGAACTCCCACAGGAACGAGTCGAGCGTGCCGATGAAGTGCGGCGCTTGGACCAGGTCGGCGCGGCCCGCCTGGCGGCAGCGGCGAGCCATCTGATCCCGCGCCACCCGCGTGAACGAGATCAAGGCCCGGCCCTGCCGTAGTAGTCGCCAGGGCGATTGCAGATGCCGGCTGGTGATCACATATGTCTTGCCCGCGCCCGGGCAGGCAGACACGTAGGCAGGCGCGGTCACGGCCATGGCGGCCTTCTGCTGCGCCTCGGCGGCCGCCCGCGCCAAGGTCGTCTGCTCCGGCGTCGTCATGGTGTGCCCACCGCAGGGGTGCTGGCGTCAGAGGCGGTGATGAAGCGGATGGCGTTCGCGAGGTAGGTGGGCACGGTGAATGGCACCGCCCGGTCGGCCAATACGTCGGCGAGTTCCTGCGCGAACTCCCCCTTGGAGATGGGAGCCCCCTTCGCCAGCTCTCCATCCGCTCCAGTAACCGTCCGGCTGGTCTTCGGAACGAACAGCTCCCCGAAAGCCAGCGCGGGATCGTCCGCTTGGATGACCTGCTCCCAGCGGCTTGCGGAGCGTGGCGCGCAGCCCAGGAATGCCGCTCGCAGGGCGATGATGTTGTCGGACGACCACAGGGCCGGCTCCAGCGTCCGAGGCGCCGCGGCCACGTGCAGCGCGCCGGGAGAACCCCAGCGGCGCGGCAGCTCCCGCAGGGACTGAAGCCGTGCCGGTTCCGGTTCCCCGGGCGCCACGTCCGTGTCGGTGATCAGCGCCACGCGCCGTCCCAGACAGATGCCGTCAACGGGCGCCAGCAGCACTTGCAGATAGACCTGGAACCCGACACCGTCCACGATCACCCGGGTGATGCCGAAGAACCGTTCCACCGCCTCGAACGCCTCCCGCTTCGCCGCCTCGTCGGCGGCCTCGTCGGCGGCGAGGACCCGCTCGGCCAGAGCCGGCAACAGCAGAAGCTCGGAAATGCCCTCCACTAGGATTGCCCGCGATGCGAAGAGCAGGGCACTCTTCGTGGCGTCCAGATAGCGGTCCAGATGCCGCACCCGGTCCGGGCTCAACTGCAGCCGGGGAATGGGAAGAGGCCGCGCTTGCCAGCCGTCCGACAGCTCGCTCGGGCAACGTGCCATGACCACCAGGTCCTCTACGCTGGCCGCAGCCGACAGGATGGGGGAGTGCGTGGTGACCACCACTTGCAGATGCCCGGCAGGCTGGGACGGGTCACCCGACGGCCGGCGGCGCGAGGCCCGTGCCCGCTGCTGCAGATAGCGCAGCAGCAGCGTCTGCAGCTGCGGATGCAGGTGTGCCTCGGGCTCCTCGACCAGCAGCACGGTCAGGTCAGCCTCGGCGGCTGCGTCCAGCTCCGCCATCACCGTGGCGATGAACAGGGTGTTGGCGTAGCCCAGCCCCGAGGCCGACAGCGGAAACGGTTGCGCGGAGGCATCACCCAACAGCATGCGCAGCGACCGGGCGATCGACGCGAACGTTGGTTCAGCCAGGGCCAGTTCACTCATCTGGGGATGCGCGCCGACGGTCAGGTCCCGCAGCGGCTCGTTGATCTTCTCGTTGACCCTGAACACGTCCGGGTCTGCGGCCACCTTCTTCAGCTCGGTGCCGATCCGTTCCACGAAGGCATCGACCTGCTCGTCGTCCCCCAGCAGCCCGCGAAGGATCATCCGCACTCGGTCGCCGCCAGCCGAGGCCAGCTCCCGTTCCGCATCGCGCAGCGCCGGCAGGTAGACATGTCGCACACCACCGCGCGCGGGAGGCTCGCCCGTGACGGGAAGGCCCGCGCCCTGCGCCCAGACCGTGCTGCCGCGTCGCCCACCCATTTGCGGAGCTGTCCAGGACACCTGCCACCGCGCCGTACGGCTCTCGGGAGGCCCCTCGCGCAGCAGCGCCTCAAGATACGCGCCACTCTGCTCCGGGCCGATATCGGCCACGTCCATCTGCAGACTGGGGCCGCCCAGCGAGGCGGCGGGCTTGAGGACGTCGGCGTCCTCGAAATAGCGCACCCGGCGCCCGTCCAGAGGGTCCGTGAGTAGACGAATCGCATCGATCACGCTGGACTTGCCCGCGTTGTTCTCCCCGACAAGAACCGTCACTTCCGGGCGCAGCGGGATCTGTACCCGCTCGCACGACCGGAACCGCTCCACAAGCACCTCGGCCACGTACACCGCCCGCCCCCATCCCCGGCACGCCACTCTGAGTAATGGTGATCACCGGATAATAGTGGGCATTGTCTGGCGCAGCGTTCAGAAATCGTCATGGACCAGAGCGGTCAGCGCAGATGACGGCCTGCGCTACAGGAGTGCCGGCAGCCGCGGGGCCTTCCTCCACGTGAGCCGCCAACCGGGCATCCAGGAGGGATGCCACGTACAGCACCGGGCGTTGCAGGTGGTCGTCCCCGAAGTTCATCCGCAACAGCGCCGAGCCTGGTGATGCCCGTCGGCATGACCGCCCTCGCTTGCGGCAGCCTGGGGCATGGTCTGTGGGGAAGGGACCGGTCCGGCAGCCCGAGACAGCGGTCAGGGGCGCCGTGGGGTGTCCTGTGCGGTCAGAACTCGTCATCGCCGGGATCGGTGAGGAGCCCAAGTTCTGGATCGTAGAGCAGCGGGGACTGCACATAGCCGTTGTGGAACTGCCAGCCCTGCCGTAGCACCGCCCTGACCGGCGCGAACGCGAGGTTGCTGACCCTCCTTCCGGCGCCCAGCGTGGGAACCGCGGTCTGCCCGGGCTCAAGGATAGGGATCTCCACGATCAGGCGGTGCCCGAGACCCGGCACATAGACGTGCCACGGCGCCAACTGCGCTGGCAAGGACCCCGGGTAGGGTCGCTCCTCGGTGACCGTTCCGTCCAGCTGAAGCTGGCGGCGCAGGATCTGCGCCAGCCCCGGCCGGTCGCCGCTGTTGGCGGGGATCACACGGTGCACCACCCGGGACTCCACACTCATGCGGCGCAGATGTGCGCGGATGTCCTGGCTGGGGGCCACGGCTTCGCGGTACACCAGCAGTCCGCAGGAGATCGCCATCCACGTAAACAGCAGGGCCCGGAACTGCAGGTGCTCCGGCAGAGCGGGGTCATCGGCCTGCAACGGCCAGAAGTCGGGCTCGGCGTAGACTTCCTCGTGGAAGGTCAGCCCTCCGTGGATCATAAGGATGGTCGGCTCGGCGATGCCGGCGCGCACACCGGCTGCCGTATCCGTCCACCAGGACCACCAGGTGCCGCCATCATAGGCAGGCCCCCAGGAGACGGCCCGCAGCACAACACCCCTCTCGACGCACACCGGCGGGTCCTCCCACACCATCAGCCCGGATGGTGAGGGCACAATGCTGGCGATCTGGGCGATGCACGGGATGCCTGTCAGCCCGGCGACGCTCGCGGCGGCGTCCCGGGTGATGTAGAACAAGTCCGCTTTGCGTAGCCGGCGCCTTTCCGCGTTCGCCAGGGCGGCCGCCTGATCCTCCACTCGCTCAAGTGCCGCCACGGCGGGCGGCATCAAGAACGTCACTCCCTCCTGCTGCAGCATGTCCGTCCACGTCTGGGGCGCGTTGTAGTGAAGGAAGTCCAGTGTCTGCAGCCACAGGGCATGCACGTCCTGGATGCCGGTCCGGTCCATGCTCATAGCGGGTTCGATCCTCGAGAGGGATGCGGGCGGAAACGGTGCTGGCGCGGGCGCGGTGGTGGCCTGTGCCGCCCGGTGCGCACGGGTGGTCAGTGTCCGGGCAGGATCTCTTCCCGGCCGATGGGGATGGTCTGAAGGTACTCAAGGGCGATGTCCTCGGTGCCTAAGCTGGGACAGGTAGAGGAAGTAGCCGCCGGTCCGGTCGTGCAGGTACTGGGCGTGCTGGGTGAGAACGGCACACACCAAGCGGCCGTCGCCGTCGAGATGCCACGCCTTTACCTCACTCAACCGGAGCCTCCCCCCGCGTCTCCCGGCCGGAGCCGGCGCCCCGAACCAGCCCGTGGCGCCAGCCTGGCCGTCTCCCACCCGCAGCGGTCAGCGCACCGAAGTAGATATCACTCGAACGGGTGACGCCTGTTTGACGGATCCATGCAGGAGTGCTCGCGCAACGAGCCGGGCGACTCGGCGAGTCGGCTGTGCCCCACGGCCAGCACCCGCCGACGGCGCCGGCCATGCCACCGGCACCCTCGGCGCACGGGGCCTCAGCGGGCTGAAGGTGGTGATCCAGCCGCTGCGCCAGCTCGCCCCAGCCGTCCACGTCCTCCAGCCCCAGCCGGCCATCAGCTGCTGCACTTCCTCCATCCATACCGCACGCGTGCGCGCGCCGCACTGCTCGTGTGAGGTTCGGGGAAGAGGCCACCGAGATGTTCGGGTTTCCCCACCACTGATGCTGGCTCGTGTTTGTCCTGGTCAGTTGATGTTCTAGATGGTTGATCTTGGTGGTGTTCTCCCGAATCGGCCAGTGCAGTGTTCCGTCGAACCTCCTTTGAGGTGGTCTCTGTAGCGCATGAGGGTGCAGGGCGGAGGCGGAACGGGGTCTCTGTCACTCGCTCAGGTGATCGACGGGGCTCTTGTGGTGGTGTCGGCTTTAACGTCTCATCCGTCGCGCCTGCCACGGGCGTTGCATGAACTGCTCTGCGTGGGGCGGATGTTGAACGACCGGAGGCTGACACTGTGATCACTGCTCTGTTGCCGGTTCGTTCTCTGCGTGGTCGTCGGCTCCGGTGACGGCGGGAGGCGACGCCTTGGAGGCCATGGACGACGGCCTGGGGCGGCATCGGGATGAGTTGCGGCCTGCCGCGGTGGCTCAACTGTTGGGGCTGCGCAGGGCGGGGAAGCTGACAACGGCGCATGTGCAGCTGGTCTCCGAAGCGTTGAACGTGCACATCAGGACGGTGTGGGACTGGCTAGCGAGCGCTGAGAAGACCGGCAGCCCGGAGAAGCCGGAACGCTCCCGGTTCCGTATCACCAACGAGATCATCGAAGTTCTCGCCGACTACCAGGGCAACGTCAAACGCGCTCACGAGCACTTGGTGCGCGAAGCCCAGGCAGCGGGGGAGAAGCCGATCGGTCTGACAACGCTGCACGATGCCATCGCTCGCGACCTCGATCCGGGTTTCATGGCGGGTCTGCGGGAGGGCATTCCGGCCGCCCGTGGTTTCGATCCCGCGTTCCGGCGGCCGGCGGTGGCCCGGAACCAGGTGTGGGAGGGCGATCACAAGCAGGCCCCGCTCGTCGTGATGATGCCCGACAAGAAGCTGTCGAAGGTGTGGGTGACCTGGTTCGAGGACCGCGGTACCTGCTATGTGATGGGCTGGGCGGTCACCGCCGGTTCCGCGCACCGCGGCTCGGTCCTCGCTGCCGTACGGGCGTCGGTGCTGCGGGAGGATCCCTATGGGCCGGCCGGGGGACTGCCTCAGCTGGTACGGGTCGACGGCGGCGCCGACTTCCTGTCCAAGACGGTCCGGCGGGCCTTCGGGCTTCTTGGCGTCCCGGTGCACCGGGTGCGCAGCGCCCGCCACAAGGGCGGTATCGAGCGGCTGAACCGCACCAGCATGACCCGCTTCTTCGCCGACCTGCCCCGCTACACCAAGGCGCCCCTGCTTGACCACCGCAGCCGCGTCGGCGAGACGGACCCGCCACTGACCTTCGAGGCATTCGTGGAGCGCCTGGGGGAGTGGGTGCATGAGCACAACACCCAGCACGTGGTGAAGCGCACCGGGGCGACGCCGCTTGAGGCGTGGCTGGCCGACCCCACCGAGATCCGTCCCGAGCCCACCCCGGCCGAGCTGCGCGCGTTCATGCTGGAGAGCGATCACCGGCCCCGGAAGATCACCAGTCACGGGGTGGAGTTCGCGGGCCGCTGTTACATGCCCGAGAACGGTGTGGGCCGGATCGGGGTCGAGGTGCGGGTGCGGTGGATGCCGCACCACAGCCATGAGATCGACCTGTATACCTTCCGCGGGGACCGCTACCTGGGCCGGGCCTTCCTCAGCGACGAGGCCACCGAGGAACTGCGCGCCAAGGTCCTTGCCGGGCGCCGGGAGCACAGCGCTGAGCTGCGCCGGGCCTTGCAGCGCTCCGGTGAGCGCAGACGCGACCGTCATCTGCCGGCTACCGAACCCCAACTACCTGTCCAGGCGACCCGCATGACCAAGGAAGAGGCGCTCGCCGAACTCGCGGGCACCAGCCGGTCAGCGCCTGCCGCGCCTCGTAGGCGCGCAGAGCCGTATCACCCTTTGACGCCCGTCCCGGCCGGCTGGGTGCGCCCCGGCCAGGCCGCTGCCCCCGCCGATCCGTCTTCGGAGGACGCATGACCACCACCGCCGCCGCTTCTGCCGCGCCGTCCCAGCCGCCCGAGTCTGGGCCGCCGCGCCGTCCGGATCTGCGACCGCAGTTCTTCCTCGGCCTTGAGGACTCCTCACTGGTCGCCACCGACACGCTTCTGCAGATCAAGGACACCGTCGTCGACACCGTCGAATCACGGGCCATGTCGGTGATCTACGGCGACGCCGGGCTCGGCAAGAGCTTCGGCACCCGGGCCACGATCCAGGAGATGAACCCGGATCTGATCCTCCCGCTGGACTTCGCCCGCTCCCGCCCGGGACCGAAGGACCTGCGCGAGGAGCTGTTCCACCAGATGAACCTCTCCTGCAAGATGCCGGGTACGCCGACCGCTTTCGACAAGCTGCTGCGCGAAACCCTGCCCCGGCGCCCGTATGTGATCGTGTGCGACGAGGCCCAGCAGTACCGGCGGGAGAACTTCGAGTTCCTGCGCAAGCTGTGGGACACCTGCGACCCCAAGCCCGCCATCCTCTTCGTCGGCGGCCGGGAGGCGTACGAGACGCTGCAGAGCGATCCGGCGCTGGCCTCGCGGATCTACATCCGCCTGGAGATCCTGGCCATGACCGAGGACGAGGTCCTCAAGACCGTGCCCGACTCCCACCCGGTGTGGAGGGGTGCGGACGAGGCGCTGCTGAAGCGGGTCGACACCCAGTACGCGCTCGGCTCCTTCCGCGAGTGGGTGAAGGTCACCAAGCACGTGATCAAGGGCATGGAGCACTTGGGGGCCGACAAGGTCGACGACCGGGTCGTGGACTGGGCCCTGAAGCGATGCTGACCACCCCGCCCCCGCCGCCGTCGGCCGTCTGGGGTGCGGCCGTCGGAGCCGAGCCCTTCGCCGTCATGGACGACGCGGCCCCGTCTGGCCTGCACTTCCTCGACACCCCAGGTATGCGCACCTTGCTCACCCCGGGCATGCTCGCCGTGGGCGACGCGCTCGCTGACGCGTACTCCCAGGGCCGGTTTGTGTGCGTGCTGGGCGAGGCCGGGGTCGGCAAGACCTTCGCCGTCCACACCGCCGCCCGCCGTCTCGGTGAGCTGTTGCTGTTGCCGCTGCATTTCCGGGCACAGCCGGCGCCGGCTGACCTGCGAGCCGCCCTTCACCGTGCACTTGGCCTCCGTGGTGAGGCGTCCGCTGACCCAGGGGCCGCCGACGCCTGGATTCGTCGCGCCCTGGCTCTCAAACCGCGGATCGTCGTGGTCGAGGACGCCCACCGGCTGTCGGCATCCTGCTTCGAGTACCTGCGTTTTCTCCACGACGACCTCCCTCAGGGGCTGTGCGTGGTCCTGATCGCCCAGGCGCGCGGCGAACGCTCCTTGCGCGCCCAGCGGATGCTCGCCAGCCGCACCGCCGGCTGGCTCTACATCTGGCCGCTTACCCGCGACCAGGTCCCGCAGGCACTTCCCGCGCTGCACCCTGTGTGGCAGAGCGTCGCGCCCGACTACCTCAAGGCGTTGGACGCCCGCCTCGCCGATGGCCTGCTGCGCCGATGGGTCGTGCTGACCCTTCACACCCATCGGGTGTTGGCTGCCACCGGAGCAAGCAAGCCCGACTGGGACATGCTGCAAGCCGTGGCCGACCGGGTCGACGGCGGACGTCGCCCATGACCGCATCCACACGTCCTCCCACCCCCGCCCCCGCTCCTGCTTCACGGGCCGCTACACCGCCAGCGGCCCCGGCGGCGCGGCCGGTAAGGCTGCTGCTGGACGGCGACGACGACCACGCGGTACACCGAGCCGCCTATCAGTGGGCCGACCCCGCCCGCGGCCGGATCACCGTCGATCCCACCCCGCACACCACCAGCCCGGCCTACCTCGCGCTGGACGTACTGCGCGCCATGGGCCGCGACGGGTTCTCCCGCCCGGACGCCGAGCGGATGTCCACCGACCCGGCCTGGCGGGCGGTGACCTGCTGGACCCTGGCCTGCGGCCTTGACGAGGCCATCGTGCTGCGCGCCCACCGCCTCACCACCGAGCGGCTGCGCCGCCTGGCCGGGTGGTGCGCGGACACCGGTATTCGCCTGACCCTGCTGGCCCACGCCCCGGAGCAGGCCGACTTCCAGCGTCTGCTCGAACGCCTCACAGCCGCCGGGCTGGACGACGTGGTGACCGTACTCGGCACGGCCCCTGTCCTCGAGGCGATCGGCCCGGCCGCCACCAGACGGCGCATCGGCCCGCCGCCGCACGATCACGCCCACCCGCTGCCCACGCTGCCCCGCAGCGGTGTGGCCGCGTTCCGCGCGGACTGTTGGCGCCGTCAGAGCGCCACCGACTTCGCCCACAGCGACGGCCAGTACCGCGCCGGCTACGCCGCCGCCCGCACCTGGCTGACCCGCACCCTGCCACTCCAGCCAACCCCACCTGAGGTCGCCGAAGACGCCGACCACCCGGCCGAGCCCACCCCCTTCAACCTGCAGGAGACCGAGGCTGTGCGGCTGTTCCTGGCCCGCCTGACCGTCTCAAGTCCCAGCGCCCAGCACACCGTGGCCCGCGTGCGCGGCGCGCAGGCCGCCTTCCTGTCCCGCTCGCTGCTGCTCAACGTGCCGGATGACCTCACCAGTTGCGCGGGGCCCGGCCTTACCACCGTGCCCCTCACCCCGCGCACCGTGCACACGATCACCGTGCGCTTGCCCAACCCGCTGCGCGCCGCCGCCATCGCGGCCCTGCTGTTCACCGGCACCGACAAGTCGCTGCTGTCGATGACCCAGATCGGATCCGTCGACGACACCCACACCACCGTGGCCATCGATCGCGACTCGCGGATCAACATCGGCGAACCGCCCGGGCCCCGGCACCTGTACGCCGTCCCGCCCCGCGCCCGCCCCCTGCTGCGCGCCGCGGTCGAATTCCGCCGCCGCACCCCGCGCACCGCTGATAAGCACGGCCTGTTCGCGAACTGCTTCGGCACCGCGCCACGCTTCGAGGCCCTCATCGCCGACGCAGGCCTCCCGGTACCCGCCCTGGTCCACCCCCACCCCGAGGACGACTGGCACACCGCCGCCCGCTGCTGGCACCTGCACACCCCCGTGCCGCCCGCCCCCGACGTCCTACCCCGCCTTGGGGAGTTACGCCCGTGACCGACCAGCCACCGCCGCCCGACGACACGTCCGCGGCCGCGTTCGACCTGATGTTCCTGCGGACACGCGCCGCCCAGTGCCGGCTCACCGACGAGGACCTGACCGCGCTGACCGGCATTCCCACCGCCGACTGGGGCACCCACCTCACCCCGCACACCCTCCCCGCCGCCGCCTTGCTCGCTCTCGCCCGCGTGCTGAACACCTCACCTGAGTCCCTCCTGCGCGTCCCCGAGCACGCCTCCCGCGGTTCCGTCCCGAGGGCGGCCACCCACGCCACCGTGCTGCACGCGGCCCTGCTTGAGGTCGGTCGCATCCACCCCGACGACCTGGCATCCGCCCTGGAATGGACCCCACACCGCCTGAAGTGGGCCGCCACCGCCCTGGCCGCACACCTCGAGCAGCCCAGCAGCCCGCAACGGCTCATCCACACCGACACCGCCATCCACCTGACCTGCGTCCCTGGCCTGCTCACCGGCACACAGCGGCAGAACTTGTACAACACCGCCACACCGCCGCCTCGCTCGCCCCCGGTGAGGCCGCCGCCCTCACCCGCCTGCTGCACCGCACCGCCCGCGGCCTCACCCCCGAAATGCCCGCCAATCAGATCCCGCGCCTGGCCAACCGGCGCCTGCTCGCCCCCAGACGGAAAACAGCCCGCTCCCCACCCCGATGTGCTGTTCGCCCTCGGCCTGGCCGCCCACCCTTTCCTGGACGCCGCCGACCCCGCCGGCCACCAAGTCCTGGGCCACCGCCCCGCCGCGGCCGACCCGGGACCACACCGGCATGTCCACCAGGCCGACGCAGCCCGCGCGGATTTCACCGACAGTCTCTTGCCAGTGCCCGCCCCGCCACAGCCACCCAGGTCGCGATGATGCCGCCTCCGCGTACGGCCGCCGTGTCCGAGACCACCACCGACTCGTCCGACGACACCACCACAGGCTCGTGGAAGCCCACGTGGTCACCCGGCCACACCCGCCCTGGCCTGCCCCCGCTCACCGTGGTGCACGATCCTCACGACGACCACGCCTTCATGGCCGCCGCGCTGGACGCCCACACCCCCGCGACCGGTCGTATCACCGTCCACCCCCCCGGTGGCGCGCGCACCGGCTTCCCTGGCCCACGACTTGCTGCGCAGCATGGGCAAACACCTCCCGCTGGCCGGCAGTGGGGACGGCACGTACTGGACCGCAACACCGAGACCGCCTGGCGCGCGGTCGCCGCCTGGATGCTCGCGCTGCGCACCGGTCACGTCATCGTCACCCGGGCCCATCGCATCAGCTCCCGGCACTTCGAGTACCTCTTCGCCCTGCGGGAACGCACCCAAATCCGCCTGACCCTGCTATGCCACGGCCCACTTCCGCCGGCTCTCGCCACCGCGCTGGCCAACCTCCGGTACGACGAGGCGCCACACCCTGGCCGCGCCCACCGCGCCTTCACCACGCCCGCTCCGCCACCG